>NZ_JAIGNS010000001.1 GCF_019711615.1 Qipengyuania intermedia
TGGCCCGTTCGTCTAGCGGTTAGGACGCGGCCCTTTCACGGCTGAAACACGGGTTCGATTCCCGTACGGGTCACCACGGTGGCGTTATTGCATCTGCAATCCGCGCAAAGCGCCACTTGTGTGGCCCGTTCGTCTAGCGGTTAGGACGCGGCCCTTTCACGGCTGAAACACGGGTTCGATTCCCGTACGGGTCACCACTTCTCCCAAATTTCGCACCGATTACGGCTGGCGCAGGCATTCGCGCCAAGCTAAGCGGCGTCGCATGAGCGCGCGCTCCTTTCCCTGGTCCGCCTTTGCCCTGGCGATTGCGACGACCATCGGTCTTCTCGTGCTCGAGGTCCCTTTTCTCATCGTAGCAGTGGTCCTGCTTGTCTGGGCAGGTTCGCTCTGGCTCGTCGGCTCGTCACCGCCCCCTCCCGCTGAGAAGACTAGCGACGGTGCAATCTCGCGCGATTCCATGGGTGATCTGTTCGAACACTCCGAAACGCCCGTCCTTCTGACCGAGAGTGGGCGAGTCATTATCGCCAATATTGCCGCGCGCAGGCTGCTGGGTGCCCACATTCTCGGGCAGGACGTGAAGATGGCTCTTCGCCAGCCGGAAGCGGTGCGCCTGCTCGAAACGCCGGAAGACGGGGCTGCCGTGGTCAGGGGGCTCGCGCGCCGCAAGGACATCTGGCGCATCAACCGCAAGAAGCTGGACAAGAACCTTTCGGTCATCGAGTTGGTCAACAAGACGGCCGAAGCCGATATCAGCCGTGCCCATACCGATTTCGTCGCAAACGCCAGCCACGAGCTGCGCACTCCGCTGGCCGCCATCCTGGGTTATGTCGAAACCCTGCGAGAGGACGGCTCCGACATCGAGCCAAAGATGGCGGACAAGTTCCTCGCAACGATCCAGCGAGAGGCCAAGCGGCTGCAGGACCTGGTGAGCGACCTTATGTCCCTGTCGCGCATCGAAGCTGAAAAACACGATCTGCCTGCAAAGACGGTCGCGCTTGGAGAACTGGCCAAGCGGGCGGCCCAAGACGGCGCCGGACCCGAGCGCCTGGACCGCCTGGACTTCGAAGCCCACGGTGAGTTTCTCGTTCGCGGCGACGAACAGCAGCTGGAGCAGCTCGTCCGCAACCTGGTCGATAATGCGATGAAATACGGGGCGCCGGAAACGCCGGTTACTGTTAGGCTCGTGCCGCAAGGCGATGCGCGCGTCCTGCTGACCGTGACCGATCGGGGGGACGGTATCGCTCCTGAACACATTCCTCATCTGACGCGCCGCTTCTACCGTACCGATCCCGGCCGCAGTCGCGCTTCGGGAGGCACCGGTCTTGGCCTCGCGATCGTGAAACATATCGTCGAACGGCATCGCGGCAAGCTCGTCATCGAGAGCAAGCAGGGCGAAGGAACGCGGGTGAAGATCACCCTGCCCCTCGCCGACTAAACTCGCCAAACGCGCCGTTCCGCGTGATTTTCCACAGCTATGCACACGAAATCCACAGGCTTCGAGTGCAGTGTGAACCTGTGTCACAAACCCGTAATTATCGGGTCATAGAGGCGTCTCCGGATCGTAACCTTGTAAGGGATTCGTCACATGAATTCGCCATTCCGGCTCTCCGTCATTGCCGCTGCCCTAAGCTGCACCATTGCAACTCCCGTCTCGGCGCAGGCCGACAATGCCACGTCGGCGGCTCAGGAACTGGCTGAGATGCGCGCCCAGCTCGCTGCTCTTGTCACGCGCATCGACCAGCTCGAAGGCGAACTCGCCGAAGAAAAAGCCGCCAACGCTGCGCAGGACGCGACGATTTCCGCCAATGCGGAAGCGGTTGCTACAGCTGCTCCGGCAGCGGAACCGCAGGTCGCCGAGCTCGAGAAGAAGGATGGCTGGAGCTTCAAGCCGCGCGGCCGCCTGATGTATGACGTCGGCTTCACGAGCGTTCCCGAATCGACGGGCCGCGACGACGGCTTCGGCAACGAAGTGCGCCGTGCTCGTCTTGGCGCGTCCGGCGGGCTTGGCGGAGGCTTCGGCTACAAGTTCGAACTCGACTTCGCCGGGAACGAAGTCGAAGCGGCCGATGCCATCCTGACCTACGAAGACGGCGGGCTGGAGGTCGCGATCGGCCACCATAACAATTTCCAGTCGCTCGAAGAGCTGACCAGCAGCCTCCACACGACCTTCATCGAACGTGCAGCCTTCACCGATGCATTCGGCTTCGAGCGCCGCATCGGCGCATCGGTCAGCTACAGCACCGGCATCGTTCTTGCGCAGGCCGGCGTGTTCACCGACAATTTCGATGACACCGGCACCGACAATCGCGGAGTTGATGGCCGGCTGGTGGTGATGCCGAAAAGCGGCAATACGCAGTTCCATCTCGGCGGCTCGGTGCATTACAACGAGCTGGGCCAGGATGACGCCAGCGTTCGCTATCGCCAGCGCCCGCTCGTGCACTTCACCTCCGAGCGGTTCGTGAACACCGGTAACCTGGACGCCGACAGCGAGTTCGGAATCGGTCTTGAAGGCGCCGTAATTTCCGGTCCTTTCCATGCTGCTGCCGAAGGCTTCTGGCAAAACGTCGACATGCCCGCGATGACCGACAACCCGACTTTCTTCGGCGGCTATGCCGAAGTCGGTTATTTCCTCACGAAGGGTGACAGCCGCGGGTACAAGGGCGGGAAGTTCGATCGCACGAAGCCTGAAAGCCCGGTCGGCGAAGGCGGCATGGGTTCGGTTCAGCTAAACCTGCGCTACGACTATCTCGATCTCAACGACGCAGGAATCGTCGGCGGCATCCAGAACGGTTACCTCGCGTCGCTGATCTGGAAACCGACGGATTACACGCTTTTCAGCCTCAACTACGGCAAGATGGACTACACCGATGCAGTCCATGCCAAGGCGGATGGCGAGACCGATTACACCGTCGATGCTTTCGGAATTCGTGCTCAGGTCGATTTCTGATCCATATCCCGCTAGGGGCATCGACAACGATTCGGTGCCCCGGAGCGGAAGTCACACTTTTGTCGTCACCTTGTAACAATCCCGCGCTCTTGCGCGGCTAGTTGGACAACATAGGGGTTCTACCATGACCAAGACTTTCAAGATTGCTCTCGCCGCCGCTTCGGCTCTCGCGCTCACCGCTTGTGGTGACAATTCCGCCGGTGGCGGTTCGCGCGAACAGATCAAGGCCGTCGGCTCCTCGACCGTCTTCCCGTTCTCAAAGGCGGTCTCGGAAGCCTTTGCCCGCGACACCCAGTTCGCATCGCCGATCATCGAATCGACCGGTACTGGCGGCGGCATGAAGCTGTTCTGCGCCGGCGTCGGCGCCGAAACGCCCGACATCGCCAACGCATCGCGCCGCATGAAGGCTAGCGAATTCGAAACCTGCCAGACCAATGGCGTGACCGACATCATCGAAGTCCAGGTCGGCCTCGACGGCATCGCCCTTGCCTCCTCAAAGGGTGGCATCATGATGAACCTTACTCCCAAGATGGTGTACGAAGCGCTGGCCGCTTCGCCCTATGGCGGTGAGCAGACCACCAAGACCTGGGCCGATGTCGATCCCTCGCTCCCGGCCGAGCCGATCCTCGTTTACGGTCCGCCGAGCACCTCGGGCACGCGCGATGCGCTCAAGGAACTGATCCTCGAAGCAGGCTGCAAGACCGACGAAGCGACCAAGGCTCTCAAGGAAACCGACGAAGACCGGTACGACCAGGTCTGCACCGAAGTTCGCAGCGACGGCGCCTATGTCGACCAGGGCGAACAGGACAACCTGATCGTCCAGAAGATCGAAGGCAATCCGAATGCCGTGGGGATTTTCGGGTACTCCTATCTTGAGGAAAATCTCGACAAGGTGCAGGGCCTGCCGATGAACGGCGTCGATCCGACCTACGAGAATATTGCCAGCTTCGAATATCCCGGCGCCCGTCCGCTCTACATGTACGTCAAGAAGGCGCACCTCGACGCCATCCCCGGCCTGAAGGAATTCCTCAGCCAGTGGGCAGGCATGTGGGGCAAGGACGGACCGCTCGCCAAGATCGGCCTCGTCGCCAATCCCGATGATGCGGCAGCTGCAGCCAATGCTGCTGTCACCGAGTACACCACGCTCGACGGTTCCGAGCTGAAGTAAGGGTAACCACGCACGCAATGTCGCTAACCATTCTGCTCCTCCTGGCCCTCGGGCTCGGGCTCGCCGGATGGTTGGCGGCTCGTGCGCGTGCGTGGACCTTCCGCAAGGCGAGCCCGACCGGACGGCTCGCCAGCTTGCCGAGCTATCACGCGTGGTACGTCGCGCTCTGGATAGTCCTGCCCGTTCTTGTCTTCATCGCCATCTGGAGTGCGGTTGCGCCGGGTCTCGTGACCCAATCGGTGCTGGCCGCGCCCGCAGCCGACCAGCTTCCTGCCTTCGGCTTCCAGCGCCAGACGATCCTCAACGAAGCGCGTGCGGTTGCCACCGGGGCTGCCCAGGGCGTCTTCAATCCCCTCGCCCGCGAATTCGTCGAGCCTTATCGTGACGCGCTGTCGTTCTATAACTGGATCGGCATCGCCGCGACGCTGGTCATCGCCTTCCTCGGCGGGGCCTTCGCTTTCCTGCGCCTTAAACCCGACTTCACTGCCCGCACGCGGGTGGAACGTATCGTCATGGCGATCCTGCTGGGCGCCTCGCTGGTGGCTATCCTGACGACCATCGGGATTTTCGTCAGCCTCGTTTTCGAGACGCTGCGCTTCTTCGGAATGGTCAATCCGATCGACTTCCTTTTTGGTACGCACTGGGCACCTGACCCGATGAGCAATCCGGAAAACCCGGATGCCACTCGCTACGGCGCGATCCCGCTTTTCTGGGGCACGCTGTTCATCGGTGCGATCATCGCCATGATCGTGGCTATACCGCTCGGCCTGATGAGCGCTGTCTACCTGACGCAATACGCGAACCCGCGCCTGCGCGCCTGGGTAAAGCCCACCCTCGAAATCCTCGCCGGTGTGCCGACTGTGGTCTACGGTTACTTCGCCGCGCTCACCATCGCCCCGGCCATCCGCGACCTGGCGGTCGACCTCGGGGCATCGAACCCGTCTTCCGAAAGCGCGCTCGCCGCAGGCCTGGTGATGGGTGTCATGATCATTCCGTTCGTGTCCTCGATGGCCGACGATTCCATCGCAGCCGTGCCGCAATCCATGCGCGACGGAAGCCTTGCGATGGGCGCCACGACGAACGAGACAATCCGCCGTGTTCTGGTTCCGGCAGCCCTTCCCGGCATCGTGGCCGGTGTGATGCTCGCCATCAGCCGCGCGATCGGCGAAACCATGATCGTGGTCATGGCCGCATCGACCGCTGCAAACCTCAGCGCCAACCCGCTCGATTCCATGACGACGGTGACTGTGCAGATCGTCGCCATGCTGACGGGCGAAGGCAGCTTCGACCATCCGGCCACGCTCAGTGCCTTTGCGCTCGGCTTCGTCCTGTTCATGGTCACGCTCGGTCTCAACTTTATCGCCCTGCGCGTCGTTAAGAGGTTCCGCGAAGCTTATGAGTGAGCACATCGCCCCCACGCGTACGCCCGCTTTCGAGGCGCGCCTCAAGAAACGCTATGCTGCGGAAAAACGCTTCCGGTCGCTTGGCCTTGCAGCGATCGTTTTCTCGGTCGCCGTGCTGGTTTACCTTCTCGGCACCATGACGCTGAACGGCATCGGCGGCTTCCAGCGGGCCGAAGTCGAGGTTCAGATCGATTTCACCCAGGCAGGACTGTCGGCCGATCCCGCGACCTTGGAATCGCCGCAGGCCATTCAATCGCTCCAAAGCCAGGGCCTGCCCGAAGTGGTCCAGTATTTCGCGCAGGAATCGCTCGGCGAGGCCGGTGCGCGAGGGCTTGGCGCGCAGGCATGGCGCGATGTCGCGCAGGCCATTATCGACGATCCCTCCATCGTTCGCGGTCAGGAAACCTTCTGGCTTCCCGCGAGCGCGGACCTTGCCAGCGGTTATGCCGGCGAAGGGTCGCAGGAATTGCAGACTCTTGCTGCCGAACTCGATGCCGCGGGCAAGATCGACAAGAATTTCGATGCCGGCTTCTTCTCCCGCGCCGATGCCACCAACCCGCAGCAAGTGGGTATCTGGGGCGCCCTCAAGGGCTCGATGCTGACGATGGTCGTCACGCTTCTGCTGGCCTTCCCGATCGGCGTGCTGGCCGCGCTTTACCTCGAAGAATACGCGCCCAAGAACCGCTGGACCGACCTGATCGAGCTTTCGATCAACAACCTTGCAGCCGTGCCGTCGATTATCTTCGGCCTGCTCGGCCTCGCCGTTTTCCTGACCCTGTTCCCCAATCTGCGTTCCGCCCCCGTAATCGGTGGTATGACGCTCGCGCTCATGACGATGCCGGTCATCGTCATCGCAGGCCGCAACGCGATCAAGGCGGTTCCTCCAAGCATTCGCGACGGCGCACTGGCCGTCGGGGCATCGCCGGTCCAGGTGGTTTTCCACCACGTCCTGCCGCTCGCACTGCCCGGCATCCTGACGGGTACGATCATCGGCATGGCACGCGCGCTCGGCGAAACCGCTCCGCTGCTCATGATCGGGATGCGCGCTTTCGTCGCCAGCCCGCCCGACGGCTTTACATCGCCTGCCACCGTCCTGCCCATGCAGATCTTCCTCTGGTCGGATGAAATCGACCGCGGTTTCGTGGAACGGACAAGTGCGGCTATCATCGTCCTATTGCTGTTCCTCCTGCTGATGAACGGCCTCGCCATCTACCTGCGCAACAAGTTCGAGAAAAAGTGGTGACCGTAGTTCACGAAAACCTGGAAGATACCGACGCCAAGATGAGCGCGCGGGACGTCTCCGTTTACTACGGCGACAAGAAGGCGATCGACGAGGTCTCGATCGATATCCCTACGCGCTATGTCACGGCATTCATCGGCCCGTCGGGCTGCGGCAAGTCGACTTTCCTGCGCACGCTTAATCGCATGAACGACACCATCCCTTCGGCCCGCGTCGAAGGGGACATCATGCTCGACGGCGAAGATATCTACAAATCGGGCATGGACGTGGTGCAACTGCGCGCCCGCGTCGGCATGGTCTTCCAGAAGCCCAACCCCTTCCCCAAGTCGATCTATGAGAACATCGCCTACGGTCCGAAAATTCACGGTCTGGCCGAAGGGAAGGACGAACTGGACGCGGTCGTCGAAAAATCGCTGCGCCGTGCCGGTCTGTGGGAAGAAGTGAAGGATCGCCTGCAGGACAGCGGCACCGCGCTTTCGGGCGGTCAGCAGCAGCGCCTTTGCATCGCGCGGGCCATTGCGGTCGACCCCGAAGTCATTCTGATGGACGAGCCCTGCTCGGCCCTCGACCCGATCGCCACGGCGAAGATTGAGGAACTGATCGACGAACTCAATGGCCGATATGCCATCGTGATCGTCACGCACTCGATGCAGCAGGCGGCGCGCGTCAGCCAGCGCACGGCCTTCTTCCACCTCGGAAAGATGGTGGAATATGGTCGTACATCTGACATATTCACCAACCCGCTCGAAAAGCGGACCCAGGATTACATCACCGGCCGGTACGGATAAGGCTTTGGAAAAGATGCAAGAACATACCGTAAAAGCCTTCGACGAAGACATCACGCGCCTGCGCGGCCTGATCGCCGAAATGGGCGGATTGGCCGAAGTCGCGATCCAGCAATCGCTCGACGCACTCGTGCGCGGCGACGATGATCTGGCGAAGAAGGTCGTCAAAGGCGACAAGAAGATCGACGCGCTGGAAAGCGAGATCGACAAGCTTGCTGTGCGCATCATTGCCCTGCGCGCACCCATGGCGGACGACCTTCGCGAAGTGATCGCCGCGCTCAAGATCGCCGGAGTGGTGGAACGTATCGGCGACTATTCCAAGAACATCGCCAAGGCGAGCCGCGAGATCGGCGACAATCGCAAGAAGTTCGAACCGCTCACCCTGCTTCCCGCCATGGCCGAAGTCGCCAGCGAGATGGTCCACGATGTGCTGACTGCCTACGCTGCTCGGGATCCGGAACTCGCCAAGGAAGTCATCCTGGCCGACGAGAAGGTCGATGCCTTCTACAACTCGATCTTCCGCAACCTCGTGAGCCACATGGTCGAAAATCCCTCGATGATCTCGAGCGCGGCGCAGCTACTCTTTGTAGCCCGCAATCTTGAACGTATAGGGGATCACGCGACTAACGTAGCCGAAATGGTGCACTTTGCAGCAACCGGACAATATCCGGTAGACGAAGACGGCTGACACATTCCTGTAGCCTGGGGGTCATAAAGACGTGTCCAACGAGAAACCACGCTCGCATGGAGACGCGAAAGTGCAGGCTGCCAAACTTCTTCTGGTTGAGGACGATCCCGCCCTCTCCGAGCTTCTGGAATACCGCTTTTCAAATGAAGGCTACAACGTCCGGACCACGCCGGACGGCGACGAGGCGATCCTGCTTGCGAGCGAGGAAACGCCCGACCTAGTTATCCTCGACTGGATGATCGAGGGGACGAGCGGGATCGAGGTTTGCCGCAGGCTGCGGCGCGACAAATCGACGGCGCATGTCCCGATCATAATGCTCACCGCGCGCGAGACCGAAGACGACCGTGTGCGCGGGCTCGAGACCGGCGCCGACGACTACCTCACCAAACCGTTCTCACCGCGCGAACTGCTCGCCCGTGTCGCCGCCGTGATGCGGCGTATCCGGCCGGTTCTGGCAGGCGAGACCATCGAGGCGGGTGACCTGTCGCTCGACCCGGTCGCGCACAAGGTCATGCGTCGCGGCAAGGTGCTCAAGGTCGGGCCGACGGAATACCGCCTGCTGAAGTTCTTCATGGAGAGCCCGGGCCGCGTCTTCAGCCGCAACCAATTGCTCGACGCAGTATGGGGCACGGAAAGCGACATCGAACTCAGGACCGTCGATGTCCACATCCGGCGCCTTCGCAAGGCCTTGGAGGTCGAGGGAATGAAAGACCCGATCCGCACCGTCCGCAGCGCTGGATACTCGCTCGAAGCGGTCTAGCGGCACAGCCCCCCGCGCCGAGCGCCCATGTCGAAGTGGAAGTGGTCGGTGTGGGCGGCATTGTAATCGGGCGAAAGCACGATGCCGAAGCTGTCGCAGGCGCGGTCGCGGACTTCGCGCAGGAAGCGGGCCTTGTCCCCCTCCCCGTCCCCGTCCCAGTCGCCCAGAACGCTGATGCGCGTGCCGTCGGCGAGGACGAAACCGGCAATATCCAGCGCGTTGCCCGTGGCGTGCTGGCTCCACGGCCCCTCGCCGCGACCATAGAGTCGGCGGCAGGAATACGCGCCCAAATGCTCGATCTGCGCCACTTCGCTACCGAAAATCTCCTGCGCCGCCGGATCGAGGCCGTCACGCTTCCATAGCTGTAATGCAATCGCCACCGGACAGGTCGTAGGCGGCGTGTCCGGGCTGAGGGGGAAATCCGACAGTTGCGTGCGGTCTTCGCGCCGGCACGGCCCCTCGCCCGCAGGTTCGAGCGCGTTGAACGCAACCTCACTCCGCTCCAGCACGGCCCGGCACTGCGGGACATCGCCGCGCAGTGCCAACAGCTTCGCTTCGGTCGCCCAGCCAACCGGGTCGTTCAGGTCGAGCGGTGCCCACGGATCATGCTCTGGATGCGCGGCGAGCCAGGAACGCCCTGCCACGGCAAGTGCGACAAGCATCAGCAGGACGATTACCCGGCGGTCTCCGACGAACTTCCCGATGTGGCGCGAAAGCGTGAATTTCAAATCTGCGTACCCATGAGATCGACCAGGATGGCGATCGCTATCAGGATGAATACGATTCCGATGCCCCGATCGATCCAGACGCGTGTTGCCGCGCGCTCCATCAGGCGGGCGAGCCGTTTTCCGGCGGCAATATAGAGCCACCCGATCACGAGGTCCGCCACCAAGGCGACCACCGCCAATACGACGATTTGCATCGGCACGCTGCGCTCCGGATCGACGAAGGGCGGGATGATTGCGACCATGTAGACAAGGGACTTGGGATTGCCGATTGCCACCGCGATACCATCGCGGAAAGCATGGTTGGACACCTTGCGCGACGGCGCGTCACCCTCGTCCTCGTCCGCGTGGAAAGAATGCCGGATCGCCTTGAAGCCGAGCCAAGCGAGATAGGCAACGCCGGCGATCGCGAGCAGCCGGAAGGCCAGCGGATAGGCGCTCGCCAAGGCGCCCAGGCCGAGCGCGGCGAAGGCCCACCAGACGAAATAGCCGACCTGCATGCCCATCAGCGCCGCCCATCCCGAACGCGGCCCGCGCCAGATGGCCTGCCCCATGACGAACATCATCGACGGGCCGGGCACGATGCTGGTCGTGGCCGTCACGATCAGGAATGCGAGGAGGGTTTCGGTGCCGATCACGCTGCGCCCTTAACCGCGGCCTCAATGGAAGTCGCGCGATTTCGGAATGATGCGCACATCGCGCGGGTGGCTGCCATGCCAGCCACATTCGCGATTGCCCGGCGGCGGTTCCTGCCACGGCTCGACGGGCTGGTAGGGATCGTCTGTGCCTTCGCGCAGATTGTCGCGTGGATTGAACTTGTCCGGCAGCGGCGAGGAGACATGGTCCGCGCGCGCAAGCGGGGCGTTGAGCATGTCGTCGGACAGCCTGTGCAACTGGTCGGTCGCATCGGTCATGTGCTGCGCGATCACGTGGATCACCTCGTCATCGTATTCGACACGCCCGCGCACCTCCATCAGGCGCGCACCCATGACCACGCGGCGCTGCTTTTCCTTCAGGTCCGGCCAGACGACGAGATTGATCACGCCCGTCTCGTCTTCCAGCGTGATGAAGCACACGCCCTTGGCGCTGCCCGGACGCTGGCGGATCAACACCACGCCTGCGACATGGACCATGGAGCGGAATTTCTTCGCGCGCAGGTCGCAGGCGCGCACGAAGCCTCGCTCTGCAAGACTGGCGCGCAGGAAGGCCATGGGATGCGCCTTCAGGCTGAGGCGCGTGGTCTGGTAATCGGCGACGACCTCTTCCGACAGCGGCATCTGCGGCAGGCGCGTAGGCTGTTTTTCCGCCCCTTCGTCCCGCGCAGCCGCTGCAGCGAACAAGGGCAGGTCCGGCCCGCCGACCAGGCTGCGGGCATCCCACAGGGCCTGGCGCCGCGTAAGGCCCATCGAGCCGAAAGCATCCGCACTCGCCAGCCGTTCGACATGGGCGGGACCGGTGCGGGCACGGTCGCGCAGGGCGCGCACATCGGCATAGGCGCCGTTCGCCTCGCGCTCCGCGATCAGCTGCGCCGCAACCGCCTCGGGCAGTCCGTCGATCTGGCGCAGGCCAAGGCGCAGCGCGATATGCTTGTCGAGCCGTCCGCTATCGCCCGCACCCGCCCCGCCTTCGCCGGTCCGTTCCAGCGTGCAGTCCCATTGCGACAGGTTCACATCCGCCGGGAGTACACGCACGCCATGTTCCGCCGCATCGCGCACGATCTGCGCGGGCGCATAGAAACCCATCGGCTGCGAATTGAGCAGCGCACAGGCGAAGGCGGCGGGGAAGTGGCATTTGAGCCAGCTCGACACATAGACGAGATGCGCAAAACTGGCCGCATGGCTTTCGGGAAAGCCGTATTCGCCGAAGCCGCGGATCTGGTTGAAGCACCGCTGCGCGAAGTCGCGATCATAACCGCGCGTGACCATGCGCTCGACCATCATGTCCTGAAGCTCGTCCACCATCCCGCGGCTGCGGAAAGTGGCCATTGCCTTGCGCAACCGGTTCGCCTCTTTCGAGGAGAATTTCGCTGCGTCGAGGGCGATCTTCATCGCCTGTTCCTGGAAAATCGGGACGCCCAGTGTGCGCTCGAGAATGCTCGACAGTTCGTCCGGCGGGCCATGCTGCGGACTTGGCGCAGGGATGACCACGGGCTCGGCCCCGCGGCGGCGCTTCAGATAGGGGTGGACCATGTCGCCCTGGATCGGCCCGGGCCGCACGATGGCGACCTGGATGACGAGATCGTAGAACTGGCGCGGACGCAGGCGCGGAAGCATGTTCATCTGCGCCCGGCTTTCGACCTGGAAGACGCCGAGCGAATCCCCCGTGCGCAACATGGCATAGGTTTCCGGGTCCTCGCGCGGGACATTCGCCAGCGTCAGCGTGCGGCCGTGATGGTCGTCAAGCAGGTCGAGGCACTTGCGGATGCAGGTCAGCATCCCCAGCGCCAGCACATCTACCTTGAGGATGCCCAGCGCCTCGATATCGTCTTTGTCCCATTCGATGAAACTGCGATCGGGCATGGCGCCATTGCCGACCGGTACCGTCTCCGTCAGTGCACCTTCGGTCAGGATGAAACCACCGACGTGTTGCGACAAATGACGTGGCATTCCAATCATTTGCTCGGTCAGCTTGAGAACCCGCTTCAGATGTGGATCGGTCACATCCATGCCGGTTTCCTGGGCGTGCTTCTCGCTGATCTCGCGGCCCCATCCGCCCCACACCGTCTTGGCGAGCGCTGCGGTGACATCCTCGGTCAGTCCCATCGCCTTGCCCACTTCGCGGATCGCCATGCGCGGGCGGTAATGGATCACCGTGGCGCATAGCCCGGCGCGGTGGCGACCGTATTTGCGATATAGATACTGGATCACCTCCTCGCGCCGCTCGTGCTCGAAATCGACGTCGATATCGGGCGGCTCCTTGCGGTCTTCGGAGATGAAGCGATCGAACAGCAGCTGGTGCTGCGCCGGATCGACATTGGTGATGCCGAGGCAATAGCAGACAGCCGAATTGGCCGCACTCCCACGCCCCTGGCACAGGATCGGCGGGTCGACCTTCTCCCGCGCGAAATCGACGATGTCCTTGATGGTCAGGAAATAGCGCGCGAGGTCCATCTTGCCGATCAGCGCCAGTTCCTTGTGCAGCGTTTCGGTGACGCTATCGGGAATGCCTGCCGGATAGCGCCACTCGGCACCCTTCCAAGTCGTGCTTTCGAGATATTCCTGCGGTTCGACGCCGCCGGGATAGAGTTCTTCGGGATATTCGTATTTCAGCTCGTCGAGGCTGAAGTCGCAGGCGTCGGCCACTTCACGCGCAGCGGCGATGGCGTGCGGCCAGCGTTCGAACAGGCGGCACATGGTCTCGGGCGGCTTGAGATAACGCTCGGCATTGCCGTGGAGCAGGTGCCCGGCGCGTGCCACGGTGGTCTTGTGCCGGATCGCGGTCATCACGTCCTGCAGCGGCCGCCTGTCGGGCGTCGCGTAATGGACATCGTTGGTGGCGAGGATCGACAGGCCGTTCGCGCGGGCCAGCGTATCGAGCCGTTCGATCCGCGCAACGTCGCTGTCGGTATAGAGGAAGGCCGCGGCGATATGGCGCAGGGTCGGCAGGCCTGCGGCAAGGTGCGGGACGATGCCCTCGATCGGGGCGGCGACCAATTCCTGCACCTTCTCGCCGCCGAGCCCCACGACATTGCTTGCCCATGCGGGGACGGTGAACTCTCGCGCAAGGTCGCGCGGGGGAAGCAAGATCAGCTGTACGCCTTGGGTATGCGCGGCCAGCATCGGCAGGGAGATGTCGCATTCGCCCTTCTCTTGCCATTCGCCCGACAAGGTGCGCATGCGCCCGGCGGAAATCAGGCGGCACAGGCGGCCATAGGCCTTGCGGCTCTTGGGATAGGCGAGGAAGGCTAGCCCCTCGACCGTTTCGATCCGGCAGCCGATGCACGGTTTCAGCTTGAGTGTCTTGGCTTCTGTATGAACGCGCACCACGCCCGCCATGGTGTTGGCATCGGCGATCCCGACCGCGTCATAGCCCAGCGCGCGCGCCTGCAGGACGAGGTCGACGGCATCCGACGCGCCGCGCAGGAAGCTAAAACAGGATACGAGGCCGAGTTCGACGAAGGGGCTGCGCGGCGGGGCGTCTATGCCCGCAGGGTCGAGCTCGATCGTCCGCTTGGGTATCTGGAGGTCGTTCTCCGGCATTTCACGCCAGTTCCTCCAGCCGCGCCTTCACTGCGGCAAGGTCGGCATCGAACAGCCGCGCCTGCTCCTCGCGCGCGGCACCTTCGAGACGCAGCAGGTAGGATGGGTGCGCGGTGACCCACAGCTCGCTGCCATCCTCCAGCGCGATGGGGGCGCCGCGCACTTTGGTAATGCTCACCGTCTTGCCGAGAACGCTGCGCGCCGCGCTCGCGCCCATGGCGAGCACCAGCTTCGGCTTCACGATCTCCCGCTCGCTCTCGATCCACCAGCGGCAGGTGTCGATTTCCTTCGCGCCCGGGTTCTGGTGGAGCCGCCGCTTGCCGCGCTGGACATATTTGAAGTGCTTCACAGCATTGGTGACATAAGAGCTGCGCCGGTCGATCCCGACCTTTTCGAGATGCGCGTCGAGCAGCTGACCGGCAGGCCCGACGAAGGGGCGGCCGATCTGGTCCTCCTGGTCGCCCGGCTGTTCACCGACGATCATCAGAGCCGCGTCCTGCGGCCCCTCGCCCATGACGGCATGGTTATCGAGGCTGCCGATAGGACATTTGCGGCAGGCATGGATCGCCTTGTCGATCGCGGCGAGCGTATCGGGCCGTTCCTCGAATTCCAGCGCGCCCTTCTCGACCATCTTCGCCTCGCGCCCCTGCGCGCCCGCGATGAGGTCGGGGATGAGCGATGCCTCGGGCATGTTCTTCCAGTATTTCTTCGGCATCTCCTTCAGCATCGCGCCGATCTTCAGGCGCGCGGGGTTGAAGATGGAAGCGTAATAGGTGCGCCAGAGGTCCTCCATCGGATCGCCGCCGGGCGCATCGTGACGCTCGGCAGGCGGGCCTTCGGACATGGTCTCCCCGTCCCAGTGCAGGCTGCCGCGAGGGGTCAGGATCGACCAGCGCATGTTGGAGAAGCGCCGCATGAAGAAACCCGCATTGGCGCGCAGGATGTGATGCTCCGGCTCGAACCAGGCGACGTAATGCTCGCCCACTTCCCCCTCCCCGGAATTAGCCTCACTCTCCACCAGCCGGAAACGGACGAAGGCGTGCATCTTGTGGCTGTCGCGGCGGACATTCTTGTCGAGTTCCTCCACGCGGCGGACATCGGGATCGGCCTTGTCCTCCATCATCCGCGGGTTCGATTGCAGCCGCCAGAGCACGCGATAGAGCAGCGCGAACCGCTCGGGGTCGGAATGCAGGATCGCATTCCTTGCAAGGCTGACGAAGCGGCGGTTGGCGCGCACCGGCTTCGCATCCATGGGCGGCACGGGCATACGCCGCTCCCCATGCGCGAAGAGGTCGCCGCTGCCGCCCGGCTCTACCCAGGCAATACGGTCGGGCGGCACGTCGCACTGGACGAGCGCACGTGCGCGCTCGCGCCAGAAGTCGAAGTCATCGGCTTCGGGCAAATGCACCACATAATAGGTGCCGAGCTTGACGTGCTGGAGCGCAGTCATGCCGCGAACAATTCAAGCTGCTCGGTCTTGGGCGCGAGCAGGCTGCGCAGATCGGCGCGGTCGGTCAGCGTGACGGGGCGCCAGTCGACGGTGCAGATGAAAGGGCGCACCTTGGTGATCGACTGGGTGAGCAGCGCGACGTCGTCGAGCCGCAGCGCGCGGTGACGGCGGCTGGCGAGGATCTTGCCCACTGCCTTCACACCGAGACCCGGCACGCGCAGCAATTGCTCCTTGCTCGCGCGGTTCACATCGACAGGGAAAGCTTCGCGGAACTTCAGCGCCCAGGCGAGCTTGGGGTCGATATCGAGCGGCAGGTTTCCATCCGCCTCGGTCGCCTGCATCACATCGCTGGGCTTGTAGCCATAGAAACGCATCAGCCAGTCGGACTGGTAGAGCCGGTGTTCGCGGATCAGCGGCGGGCGCTTCAGCGGCAGCACGGCGCTGGCATCGGGAATAGGCGAAAAGGCGCTGTAATAAACGCGGCGCAGGCGGAAATTGTCGTAGAGGCGACTTGCTTTGCCCACGATATCGGCATCGGTGGCGGCATCGGCGCCGACAATCATCTGCGTCGATTGGCCCGCAGGCGCGAAACGCGGGGCGTGGCGGAAACGCTTCCTTGCATCCTTCGCCTCGACCAAGTCGGCCTTGACCTTGCCCATCGCGCCTTCGATCTGGCGCGCATCCTTGTCGGGCGCGAGGCGGGTCAGGCCGCTGTCGGTCGGCAGTTCGACATTGATCGAGACACGGTCGGCATAAAGCCCCGCCTGGTGCACGATTTCCGGATCGGCTTCCGGAATGGTCTTCAGGTGGATGTAGCCGCGAAAGTCGTGCTCTTCGCGCAATATCCGGGCGACCTCGACGATCTGTTCCATCGTGTGGTTCGAGCTTTTCACAATGCCCGAGGACAGGAACAGCCCCTCGATATAATTGCGGCGGTAGAAGGCGAGCGTGAGGTCGACCACTTCCTGCGGGGTAAAGCGCGCCCGCGCCACGTTCGAGCTCTTGCGATTGACGCAGTAATGGCAGTCGAAAATGCAGTGGTTGGTCAGCAGGATCTTCAACAGCGAGATGCAGCGGCCATCGGGCGCATAGGCATGGCAAATGCCCATTCCTTCGGTCGAACCAATCCCCTTTCCGCCAAGGCTGTTCTTCTTTGCCGTGCCGGACGACGCGCACGAAGCATCGTATTTCGCCGCATCGGCGAGAATTTCCAGTTTCTGCAGGATGGTTTGCGCGGCCATATGTTCACTATACGTTCCGCTGTAGGATTCGCAAATATCAAAAGTTACATCGAGACGGGAACCTCACCGCAGCTTCCGCGTATACAGGCCACGGACCGGGCCCCTCTGGCGTGCAACCGCACGTGATGTCGGACGTAAGTAACGCCGACGGCCTGTCACACAAAGCAACGGCATCGTCGGCATACCTACATTCAGCGACCTTCTGGTCGTCAGTCTGGAGTATGCAATGAAATATCTCACTTCCCTCGCCCTGATCGGTCTTGCCGCGACACCTCTCTCAGCGCAGGAAAAAGACTGGAATTTCGGTGACGGTGTTTCCCCCGAACGCTGGGCAACCGTGAATGCGGCCTACGCCCTGTGCGATGCGGGCCTCCACCAGTCGCCCATCGATCTCGGCGCAGCCAATGCACGCGGCGATATCGCCCTCGAAACCAAATTCGGCGAAACCAGCGGCACGATCTCGCTCGGCACCGAAAAGGTCCAGGTGGACTTTCCCGCCGGCCTCGGAATGAATTCGGGTGGCAAGGAATTCGCCCTGATCCAGGTTCACTTCCACACACCGTCGGAACACGCGATCAGCGGCAAGCGCTATCCCCTCGTCGCGCACTTCGTGCACGCCACCGAAAGCGGTGAACTGGGCGTGCTGGGAGTCATGTTCAAAGAAGGCGACGCCAATCCCGCGCTTGAGACCATCGTGGCAGGTGTCGGTGCCGGCAAGGGTGCCGCAGTCGAATTCGACGTGAACGACATGGTGCCCGAAGACACCGGCATCTATCGCTACATGGGATCGCTCACCACGCCGCCGTGCAGCGAAGGCGTGAACTGGCATGTCGCCGACGAAGTGATGACCGCCAGCGCCGAGCAGATCGCGGCGATGGAAGCCAACCTCGGCCCTTCCGCACGATCAATCCAACCGCTGGGAACGCGTCTCCTCGTCGCACCCGAATAACGGCAAATAACCTCTTGAAACGGGTCGGAAGCTTGCCGCTTTCGGCCCGTTTCCTAATGGCGCGGTAATCCTGTCGGGAAGCGTGACATTTACCCTTCGCAACGCACAACGCGGAACCAAGGGGAGAAAATGTGTGGGGCTATTCCGCAGGAAGCAAGCCATAGCGCCGCAGGAACGGCGAGCGACGGCCCGCTATGCCGTCGACTGTCCCGCCACGCTCAAGATGCTGGGCGGTGATCGGGTCGGGCGCTTGTCCGACCTTTCCGATGCCGGGGCACGACTGGAAACGAATAATCCTCCCAGCGAAGGCGTGTCGGGCCTGCTTTCGTGGAACGGTCACGAACATTTCGGCAAGATCGTCTGGGCCAACGACAAGAGCTGCGGCATCATTTTCGAACGGCCCATCCCCATGCACATCGTGGATGAGACCGTCGAACAGGTGGAAGTCCAGACCGGTCCCGTGGCCAATTTCGGCAAGATACCGCTGGGCCAGAAGCGTTCTCGCCGGGCATCGCTGGTTTCCGAAGGTTGACCGTTCAGGCACGCGAAAGCGCGCGGGCGTAGAAGGCCGCGCGGAGGAGATTTCCATGCGCGCTTTCCTTTTCCTGTCTTCCCTCGCCGTTTTGGCTACCCCGTCGCTTGCTCAGGATGCCGATGCCTCTGTCGAAGAAGACAGCCGTGAAGTGCGCGAGTGCGTCGCGCCGCAAGTGATCGTCCCGACCTTCAACAACACGCCAGAAGCGATGGAACAGTCGCGCATTGCGGCGACGATGATGGCCGGCGACCTGGTGTGCAAGACCAGCGCGCTCAATCCCGAACTTTCGGAACTCCAGCACGGGCCTGAAGAGGCCCTGCTCCCGGATGAGGAAGAAGCTGGCGAAGAAGCCGCAGCCGAGCCTGCCTAGGCGCACAATCCCTGCAGGTACCAGTCGGGTGCGCCGCCGCGCCCGTCCCCCACGATGCCGAGCCGGTATATCCAGTACCGGCGGCCGCGGTCGTCCTCGATCCTGTAATAGTCCCGTAGCCGCGTGCTGCCGCGTTCGCGCCACCATTCCGGCGCGATCCGTTCGGGCCCTTCGACCCGCGTGACCTCATGCACGCCGCCGCGCCAGCGAAAACGCTTGGGATAGCCGTCGGGCGTTGCGTAAAGCACCGAAATCCTTTCCGCTTTGTCGAGCATTTTCAAAGGTCTCTTGTGGAAAGCCAACTCTCCTTGTGAAGCGGGTTCAGGCGCCAGCGGGGGTTGCCAGCGCTGCGCGCGTTCGGGAATGTGGCTGGCAAAGGCGACGGGGCGGCTGACCGCCTTTACCCCGAGCCGCACAGTCAGCCGGTCGATACAGGCCGCCAGCGATGTGCCATGCGTTTCGGCCGCCGCCTCGATATCGCCCTGCTCAAGGGCGAGCGGTTCCGACCAGCTGGCGCGCAGGCGCAGCATCTCGATCCCGAAACCCGCATCGACATCGTCCAGCCGAGCCGCGAAGAGGCGACATATATGCGTCGCCTCGCGCGTGGCAGAGGCCATTTCCAGGCGGCGCACGACGACTTCGCCATCGACGCGCCACAGGCCCAGTTCGAGCCGCCTCGCCCCTTCGCCTCGCCCTTCCAGTTCGCGCGCCATGTCCTGCGCCAGGTCTTCGACGACCTTGTCCAGCAGCTGGCGGTGGCGGATCGGCTCCATCAGGCGGCGCTGCACCAAGGGCATGTGCTGCGGGACCACGGGCAGCAAGGGCTCCGGCACCCGACCGAGGATCTGGTCGAGGCGGATGAGCGGGTTGGCGGCAGGCGACTTGCGGTTGCGAAAGCGACGCTGGATGGCATCGCGACCGCTACCTCCGTTCTCGATACCGGCGAGATCTCCCAGCCGCTTTAGACCTAGCCGCCGCAGGACCGTGAGCACATCGTCGTCGAGCCTCAGCGCAGCGACGGGCAGGTCTGCCAGCCGGGCCTCGAAATCGCCCTGCCCTTCCAGGATCGCGCCTTGCGGGCCGAAATGGGACAGCGCCCATGCCGCACCCGCCGTAGGGGCGATGGCACAGCGCAGGCCAAGCTCGCGCCGCGCGAATGCTGCCTCGACATCGGCGACCAGCCTTTCCTCGCCGCCGAACAGGTGCGGGACGGCGGTAACGTCGACCAGCAGGCCGTCGGGCGCGTCCATTGCGGACCACGGCCCCCAGCGCCGCGCCCAGATCGCCAGCTTTTCGAGAAAGGCGAGATCGCCTGCCGGATCGCTCGGCGCGGTGACGATATCGGGGCACAGGGTCCGCGCATCGGCCAGCATCATGCCGCGCCGCGCACCTGCGACCATGCCTGCGCGGTTCACCGCCTCGATGCGCGGTCCGTGCGCGGTATCGGCGATCAGGACCAGCGGTCTGTTGTCGAGCGAGCGGCGGCCCTCGTCCCCGGCGTTTCGCCAGCGGTCCATGGCCATAGCGGGCAGCCAAATGGATAGGATGCGGCGGGAAGATGCGGCATCCGGCGTATTCGCGCTCATCGCGCGCGGGGCGAGCGGCGATGCTGCAACCCGGCCGTCCAGCCCGCCACCGCGCGATCGGTATCCTCGCGCAGCTTGCTTGCGGTCAGCGCAGTGTCGCCGCCGCTTAATGTCCAAGTGCCCGGAGCATGGGAGCGGGCGCGGAAAAGCTCCGCCTTCCACGCCGGATCACCGGGAGCCTGCGCATTCCATGCAGACGCAGCAGACGGCGCGCTGGCCACTTCCCAGCGCATCCGGGCAGACGACAGGTCGTGCGCGGCGTCGATCCGCACGAGGAACAGCGGGATGCCGTGCCTCTCGCTCATCAGCGTCAAGCGGCGCGAGGCGGTGAAATCGAGCGCCTTGGCATTGCCAGCCATCTCGCCGATCACGAATGCGAAATCGCGACAGCGCAGCCCTTCCTCGAGAGCGAAGAGCGCATCCTCGGCCTTTTCGGCCATGACATGGATGAGCCGCGATTGCAGGCTTTGGGGCAGGCCCGCACGATAGGGTCGCCCGTTCAGCCGCGCCGCATCGCGGGTTTGCACCCACAGCACGTTGCGCCGATCGTCGGCTTCGCTGCCATCCGCACGCGGCAGGTGCCGCAAATCGTCGAGCGCCAATGCCAGCGCCACCCCTGCCCCCGCCGCGTCGCCCGAAGCGGTGAACACTTCGGTGTGGTGAGCCGCACCCTGTACAGCTGCAAGCCCCGGGCGCCAGCGCACGCTGCGCCGCGCAGACAATGCGGCAACGTCTTCGAAGGCCGTAATCGGCAGGGAGGAAAGATCGGCATAGGACATGAGAGAATCGACTCGCTTGTTCTTATTATGTTCCAATATCCCCGCTTGCGCAATTCATCCCTTCATCACTTCGGTCCGGCGCGCCTCGCGGAACGCAGACCCTCTCCCGAGCGTACGATAGGCAAACGCAAACACGAGAGGTCACTCATGAAATATTCCGAAGGCAATCCCGACGCGCTCAAGAAGAAGTTCTGGCTCGCCATGTCAGATTCGCCGTTCGTCTTCCTCGAACTCGACGGTCGTTCCGACACCGCGGTGCCGATGACCGCCCAGCTCGACAAGGACGCCAACAGCTCGATCTGGTTCTTCACCCAGAAGAACTCCACCTTCGCCCAGCTCGGCAAGGTCACGGCAAGCTTTGCCGGCAAGGACCACGACATGTTCGCGCGCTTCGACGGCATGCTCTCGGTCGAAACCAGCAAGGAACGCTTCGACCAGTTCTGGAACAATTTCGTCGAAGCCTGGTACGATGGCGGCAAGGACGATCCGGACATCCTGTTCCTGCGCATGGATCTCGGCGATGCCGAAATCTGGAGCGGAGACCTGGGCCTGCTCAACACCGCCAAGATGGCACTGGGCATGAATGTCCACGACGAAGCCGAAGAACGCCACGCCGACAACGTCGATCTCTAAGTCGACCCAATAACTACAAAATCGAAGGGCCGCTCCTAACGAAGCGGCCCTTTTTCGTTCAATCTTTCGGTGGGTGGATCGGAAGCATCGTTTCGTCGCCCACAACCGCGTCAACCACCTCGACGATGCCGTGTCCGAGATGGCTGTTGCGCCGACCGTAACCGAAGTAGACGACCAAGCCGATCGCCGACCACAGGGGCAGCATAACCATCGCCTCGAACGGCAGGTTGAGGAAGAGGAAGGCACACCCGGCCACCGTCGCAGGGCCGACGAACCACAGCATCGGAGTACGGAAATCACGTTTACGTTCGGGATCCGTCCTGCGCAGCGTCATCACGGCCAGAGCGACCATCAGAAATGCATAGAGCGTTCCCGCATTGGCGATGTCGGCCAGCTGTCCCACCGGGAAGAACGCTGCCCCCAGCGCCACGATGACGCCGGTCATGGCGGTCACGATATGGGGTGTCTTCCACTTCGGATGCACCTTGGAGAGGCTTTCCGGCAGCAGCCCGTCGCGGCTCATCACGAAAAAGATGCGCGTCTGTGCGAAGAGCAACACGAGAATGACGGAAGGAAGCGCAAGAAAAGCCGCAATGCCCAGCAGGTTACCGATCCCGGAGAAACCGATCTGCCGCAGCACGTGCGCAAGCGCTTCGTTCGAGCAGACCAGCGCATCCGAATAGGCAGGCAGCGCGCATTGCCGCGCAAGCTCTTCCGATCCGGCAGGGAACGGAATACCGCCCGGCCCCATGATCGGTTGTCCACCGATCGTCCCGATCGCACCCGCCGCAACGAGGATGTAGAACACGGTACAGAAGACAAGCGATCCGACCAGTCCGATAGGGACGTTGCGCTGCGGGTTCTTCGTCTCTTCCGCTGCGGTCGAGACGGCATCGAATCCCACATAGGCGAAAAAGATCGTCGCCGCCGCGCCAACCGCGCCAACGCCCGATCCGAAACCGCCGAAGACACCGGCAGGCAGGAAAGGGTTGAACTGGTCGGGATCGAAATAGGCGCTGGTCAGCGTCAGGCCGATGAAGGCGGTAAGCGCGGTGACCTTGATGGCGACGAGGATCGCGTTGACCTTCGCGCTTTCGCTTGTGCCGATCATCAGCAACCAGGTCACTAAGAGGGCGATGACTAGTGCGGGCAGGTTGACGAGACCTCCCGGTTCCCCGCCAAGGACGAGCGGGCCTGCCGACAGCCATTGCGGCAGCTGCACGCCGAGAAATTCCGTCAGGATGGTCCCTGTGAAATAACCCGACCAGCCGACCGATACCGCCGAAGCGGCAATGGCGTATTCGAGGATCAGGGCCCAGCCCACGGTCCAGGCGAGGAATTCGCCCATGGTGGCATAGCTGTACGTATAGGCCGATCCCGCGACCGGGATCATGGCGGCAATCTCGGCGTAGCAGAGCGCTGCGACGATGCAGACCGCGCCGGCTATGACGAACGCCAGCATCAATCCGGGCCCGGCCTTCTGCGCGCCGGCTGCGGTCAGCACGAAAATGCCGGTGCCGATTATACAGCCGATGCCGAACAGCATGAGTTGGAAAGCACCGAGCGACCGGTGCAGCGATTTCTTTTCCGCTGCGGCCAGAATGGCGTCGAGCGGTTTAACTCTGTCGAGGATCATGGATGGCCGGAAGGCTCCGCCGGCCCGCAACGGGACCTCCCCGTCCTGCCAGCCGGCGCGCAACAATTACTCCCAAGTCGCGCGCCAGCCTAGCGAAAACTTCCAGCCTGAATTTTTTTCAACTGCCCAGGATGCCGGGGAAAAGGCCGGTTACCAGAATAATCGTCACTGCGAGCGGGCACAGCCAGGCAAGCAGGAAGCGCCAGACGTTGAAGGCCAGCGGCGACAGGCCGGTGGTGGTGCGCAGCAGGTTCGTATCCGCCTTCCAGCCGATGAAGAGCGAGGTCAGCAAGGCACCGACCGGCAGCATCACCTTTCCGGTAAATCCGTCTACCGTGTCGAGAATGTCGGTGTTCTCGAACAGCGACCAGAACCCGAGCGGGCGAACGTCCGACAACACGTTGTAGCCGAGCAGGCAGAAGATACCGATCAGGAACGCGCCGATGCCGAAGATCAGCGCCGACTTCGTGCGGCTCCATCCACGCTCGCCGATGCCCCATGCGGTCGGCACCTCGAGCAGGGAGATCGAACTGGTCACTGCCGCCACGAGGATCAGGACGAAGAACAGGAAGCCGAACAGCGCGCCGCCCGGCATCGTCTGGAATGCAAAAGGCAGCGTCTGGAAGACAAGCGTCGGACCTGCTGCAGGATCGAGGCCCACTGCAAAGACGATCGGGAAGATCATCAGACCGGCCAGAAGCGCCACGCTGGTGTCGGCGACCGCAATCATCGCCGCGGTACTGCCGAGATTACTCTTTTCCTTGATGTAAGAACCGTAGGTGATGAGACCTGCGACACCCAGGGATAGCGAGAAGAGGGCCTGCCCAAGTGCGCTATTCATCACCTGCGGGGTCAGTTTCGACCAATCGGGGGTGAACAGGAAGGCCATGGCATCGCCGATGTCGCCCTCGATCGCCCCGTAGACCACGAGGCCAACAAGCAGCACGAAAAACATTGGCATGAGGTAGGTCGCGGCCTTCTCGATACCCGAGCTGACGCCGCGTGCGACGATGTAGAGTGTCAGGCCCATGAAGGCGAAGTGCATCGCCAACAGCAGGCTCGGGCTGGCGAACATGTCGCCGAGGCGCTGCTGGATCTGCTCCTGGCTTTCGCCCGCCAGCGCACCGCGGAACGGATCACCCGCGCCGATTGCCTGGATGAGGTCGAGGCCCATAACGCCCGCGTAATAGAGCACCCACCCGGCCACGACCGAGTAGAACGAAACGATGAGGAAAGCCGCAATCGCGCCCACACCGCCGAAGATCGACCAGCTCGGCGAAGCTTTCGATTCCTGCGATACCCTGCGGATCGAACCGACGGCATCGGTCTGGCCGACGCGTCCGATGAAGATTTCAGCCAGCACCAGCGGCAGGCCGAGCAGGAAAACGCAGGCGATATAGAATATGACGAAGGCCCCGCCCCCGCTTTCTCCGGCTAGCGTCGGAAAACGCCAGATATTGCCGAGACCGACGGCCGCACCCACGGCGGCTAGAATGAATGCGCTGCGCGAGGACCAACCCTCGCCCGTGGTTTGCGAAGTAGCGACCATGTGTCGTTAAAATCCCTTGTGTCCAGCGGCGCTCTCCCGTGCCGCTCCTCGGGGTGGGCTTAAAGCACGGAAACCCTTCGCTGTCCAAGCGTTGCTTTGCCTTCTTCCCAGCACTTGCTACGGGACGCATATGTCGACCACTTTCCAGCTCGATACGAGCACCAGCCGCGCGAACCCTACCCCGCAGCCGATGAAAAGGCTCACGGTGCCGAAGATTCGCGCGCACAAGGCCGACGGTGAAACCAAGCAGCCGTTGGTCATGCTGACGGCTTACACGGCCCGTCAGGCGCAATTGCTCGATGCACATTGCGACATCCTGCTGGTAGGAGATTCGCTGGCGCAGGTGATCTACGGCCTGCCGTCCACCATTCCCGTTACGCTCGACATGATGGCCAACCATGCCGCCGCGGTCGTTCGTGGGAGCTATCACGCGGTAGTGGTCGTCGACATGCCTTTCGGTTCCTACGAAGCCTCGAAGGAACAGGCGTTCGAAAGCGCCTCGCGCCTGCTCAAGGAAAGCGGTGCGGCAGCGGTGAAGCTGGAAGGCGGCGAGCAGATGGCGGAAACGGTCGCCTTCCTGAACCAGCGCGGCATTCCCGTGATGGGCCATGTCGGCCTCACCCCGCAGGCGGTAAACGTCCTGGGCGGATACATGGCCCGCGGACGCGACGATGCGGAGGCCAGGAAAATCGTCGGAGACGCCAAGGCGCTGGATGAGGCGGGCGCGTTCGCCATCGTCCTCGAAGGCGTGCTCGAACCCATCGCCATCGAGGCCACCAAGGCAGTCTCCTGCCCCACCATCGGGATCGGCGCCTCGGCGCAATGCGATGGACAGGTGCTGGTGACCGAGGACATGCTCGGCATGTTCGAGCGCGTCCCGCGCTTCGTGAAGAAATACGAAAATATCGCCGAAGTGATCGACCGCACGGTCGCACAATATGCAGAGGAAGTGCGCGAACGCAGCTTCCCCTCCGCAGATCAGACTTACCAGCCCAAGAAGGGCTAAGGACCTCAAGAAATCGATGGAAACGCTCCGCAAGTACTACACGTTCTCGCTCGTCTTTACGGCAATCTGTTTCGCTCTCGCCGGATGGTACGGATGGACCAGCACGGGCTCCGTCTCGGCGACGCTCGGCATCCTGTGGATCGTGCTCGTCCTGTCGATACTGGAGGTGTCGCTCAGCTTCGACAACGCGGTAGTGAACGCCACTGTCCTGCGCGACATGGACCCGGTCTGGCAGCAGCGCTTCCTGACCATCGGCATATTGATCGCCGTCTTCGGCATGCGGATCGTCTTTCCGATCGCAATCGTCGCGATCGCAGCCAAAATCGGCCCCATGGAGGCGATCAACCTGTCTTTGAACGATCCGAAGGAATACGAACGGCTGGTTTCCGACGCGCACATCGGCATTGCCGGTTTCGGCGGTGCATTCCTTGCCATGGTCGGCCTGACGTTCTTCTTCGAAGAGGACAAGGAGATCCACTGGATCGCGGTGCTGGAACGTACGATCAACAAATTTTCCAACGTGCCCGCGGTGGAGATCGGCCTCGTCCTCATCCTCGTCTATTTCGTCTCGACCATGCTGGCACCGGACGATGCGATCGTGTTCCTGACGGCGGCGATCCTCGGCCTCGTCACCTTTATCGCAGTCCACGCCATCGCCGCCATCATCGAGGCACGCGAGGCGCGAAAGAAGGCTGCTGGCGAGATCGTGAAATCGGGCCTCGGCGGATTCCTCTACCTTGAAGTGCTGGACGCAAGTTTCAGCTTCGACGGCGTGATCGGTGCGTTCGCCCTGTCGAACAACATGATCATCATCGCGCTCGGCCTGTCGGTCGGCGCAATGTTCGTGCGATCGATGACGATCCATCTCGTGCGGACAGGTACGCTCGCTCAGTACCGCTACCTCGAACACGGCGCTTTCTGGGCCATCATCGTGCTCGGCATCATCATGCTGCTGTCAGCGCGCTGGCATATTCCGGAAACAATCACGGGCCTGCTGGGCGCCGTGCTGATCGGCCTCAGTTTCTGGTGGTCGGTGCGCCATAACCGGAAACATCCGGGTGAAGAGCGGACCGAGTTGCCAGCCGAGTAGCGAGCGGCGCGGCCAGAACCAGCTGGAAGAAATGGTAGAGCAGCAGCGGCAGGACGATGAAACCTGCCGCCGCCGGCTCGAACAGAACGGTAGCCAGCGGAGCGCCGATCGCGGCTGACTTCTGGGCACCGGCGAAAAGAAACGCGATCCGGTCCGACCTCGGCAGGCCCAAGACGCCCGAGGCGAGCCATGCGCCTGCGTGACCCATAAGGAGGAACAGCGCGACCAATCCCATGGTAGCAGCCCATCCCGCTCCCTCGATACGCGTCCAGATGCCCTGCTCAACTGCCCCCGAAAAGGCGACGTAGACCGCAAAGGCGATGACAAGCCTGTCGAGCCAGACGATCCGCGTCTTCTGCGCGGCGATGAATGCGGATGTCTTGCCCTGCACCAGCTGGCCTATCGCAAAAGGCAGGATCAGGATCAGGACGATCTTCACGAGCGCATCGTTTCCGACCATTCCTTCCCCGCTTCCGCCAAGGGCGAGGAAGATTGGCACCGAAATGAAAACGCCCAGAATGCTCATGGAAGCTGCCGCGATGACGGACAGCGCAATGTTCCCACCGGCGAGCGAGCTATAGGACGTGGACGACTGCACCGTCGTGGGAAGGACACCGAGGTAGAGAAAACCTATCGCAAGCAGCGGCGGCAACAGGGCATTCCCGGCGTGCGACAGGGCCAGCCCGACGGCTGCCATGGCGCCGAAGATCCACAGCGTCAGCGGAAGGAAAAAGCGCCAGTTCGCTATACCCGAAACGATCTCGGAGCGGGCGATGCGCATCCCATTGGCAAGGAAGAGGAAGAAAATTCCGGCATTGGCCGCCGATTGTGCCGCATTCCGCCAGACCCCTGTCGCGGGGAAAATGGCAGCCAGCACCATCGCGGCGAGCAAGAGCCGCAGCATAGGGTCTTTCGTGATAGTGCGGATCGCCATAGGTCTGACGCCCTGCCGCCCCTTTCCCCAGCTGTCTAGGTCCCCGTCAGCGCGCGCAACTTGGCCGCGAGTTCGGAACGCAGCTGTGCGTCCTTTTCCGGCAAGGCAGCAAGAAGTGCAGCGATGGCAGGCTGGTTCATCCGCTGTGTCTCATAGGCTTCTATGGCCCAGTCGAGTTGATCGACGCCGTCGCCTTCGCCCAATTCGCGCGCGGCAACGCTTCGTGCGGCGAGAACCCAGGGCACGTTCCTCATCCCGTTTTCCAGAGCCCGGTCCAGCAATCTCACGGCATCCTGCCACTGTCCTGCAGCCGCATAACCGTCGGCAGCCATTGCAGCGGCTTCCGCGTGGAGTGGGTTGGCCTCGGCGAATGCCGCAATGAGGCGGGCAGCATCGGCACGCTCCCGGGTAGCCGCCATCCTCAGCACCAGCGGCCAGTTCCGGCGAACGCGCGCCGCCTCCTCGTAGGCGGCATAGGCGCCGTCCTTGTCATTTCCTGAAAGGAGCGCATCGCCAAGGAGGGCGGCGGCATCCGCGGATTGCGGAAACTTTGCGCCAAAGCTGCGCGCAATTGCAGTAGCGCGCTCGACATCGCCTTGACGCAAAGCGCTCCTTATCGAGCTGCGTAGCGCGGCGGCGTCATCCCTATCCTGGATATCGCCGGGGGGAATTGGGCGCAGTGCGGTCTGGTCGATCGCGGCCAAGTCGAGGAAGAGCGCTGCCTCCTCGCGTTCGTCCAGCGCTTCATATGCTCGCCCCACAAGTGTGCGCAGCCAAGGAGAGCCACCGGGACCCCGCGCCTCCTCCGCGAAACGATAGATCAGTTCCTGCTCGCTCCCGTTTCGCGAAAGGGCAAAGGCTAGCAAGTCACGGATGCGATGGTTGGCAGGCTGTTCCTGGCCGAGCCGGTCGAGCTCCTGCGCCGCACTCTGGTAATTGCCCAGTTCGACATCGATTATTGCCGAAAGCAGCTTCGCCGCAGCTGTTTCGCGGCGCGTATCCTCGGTGAGCTCCAGCGCCTCGCGAGCAGCGACGAAGTCACCACCCCGGGCTAGCCCGATCGCGTTCAGATACGGATCGTCGAATTGCGCGAGAACCGCTTCGGCTCGTCCGCTTTCTCCGGCATCGAGCAGGGTTGCTGCATATTCGAGTTGCAATGAACGCTCATTTGCCACCTGAGCGACTGCTCGTTCGAACCATTGCGCAGCAGGAACCATACCCTCGCTGTCGCGAGCCAGCTGGCCACGAAACCTCAAGGCCTCGACGTCATCGGGTCCCAACTCAATGGCCCGCTCGGCCGCCTCGATTGCAGCAAGCTGGTTGCCGAGACGATAGCGCAGGCGGCCGATGGACACCCAGACGCGTGGATCGCCGGGTGCGGCCGTCCTGGCCTGTTCGAGAGCGGCCGCAGCGGCCGTTACATTCCCTTCGCGCAGCTCGAGATCGGCGAGCATTCTGAAACCGAGCGAGGCTGTCGCCTGGTCGAATCGGCCATCGGCAAGCCAGGACCGCGCCTCTGCGAGATCGCCGCGCTGCAACGCTGCTTCTCCAGCATAGGCTGCATAGACGCTTCGATCGCGGTCAGTCTTCGCCAAGCGGTCGACCGTCAGCTGCGCCGCCCCCGCATCGCCGCGGGCGACTTGCGAACGCAGTTGCTCGAGATCGTTGCTTGCAACAGGCGCTCCACCACAGGAAGCCGCCGCGGTGCACAGCAGTGCGAGAGCAAAGGCGAGGTCAGGCCTGAAGATCATACTGCTTGAGAAGATCGTAGAGCGTAGGGCGACTGATCCCGAGCATCTTCGCGCTGTTCGAGATGTTCCCCTGCGTGCGGGCCAGCGCCTTGCGAATCATACGCCTGTCTGCCTCTTCGCGGGCCTGCTTGAGGTTGAGCGCCAGTTCGCCGCCGTCCTCGTCCGCATGCATATCGAGATCGTCTGCGCCGACGAGTTTCCCGTCGGCCATGATGACCGCTCGCTTGATCCGGTTTTCCAGTTCCCGGACATTGCCGGGCCAGTTCCAGCTATCGATGGCTGCCAGCGCATCGGGCGCGAAGCCCTTGACCTGCGGGTTCATTTCGGAAGCGAACTTCGCGAGGAAATGCTTGGCCAGAAGCACCGCATCGCCGGGTCGCTCGACCAGCGAAGGAATTTTTACCACGATTTCTGCGAGTCGATAAAAGAGGTCTTCCCGGAAACTTCCGTCGGCAATCATGGCCTCCAGGTTCTGGTGCGTGGCGCACACGATGCGCGTATCTACGGCGATGGGCTTGCGTCCCCCGATCCGTTCGATCACGCGCTCCTGCAGGAAGCGGAGCAGCTTCACCTGCAAGGGCAGCGGTATATCGCCAACTTCGTCGAGGAAGAGCGTGCCGCCATCGGCAAGTTCGATCTTGCCTTCCGTCGTTTTGACTGCGCCTGTGAAGGCACCCTTTTCGTGACCGAACAGTTCGCTTTCCAGCAGGTTCTCGGGGATCGCCGCGCAGTTGATCGCTACGAAAGCGCCGCGTTTGCGATCGCTTGCCTCGTGCAGCCCCTTGGCTAGCAATTCCTTGCCCGTACCGCTCGCTCCAAGGAGCATGACCGAAACGTTCGTAGGCGCCACGCGCTCGATCGTGCGGGCGACCTTGGCCATTTCGGGCGCTGCCGTGATCATCGATCCGAGCACCGTCTTCTCCTCGCCCACCTTTTCGGCGAGGCGTCGGTTCTCCGCTTCGATTGCGTGCAACCGGTGTGCACGATCGACGATCATTCCAAGCTGCTCGATATCGACCGGCTTCTGGTAGAAATCGTAGGCTCCTCGCTCGATCGCTTGCAGTGCACTTTCACGTGCCCCGTGCCCGCTCGCGACGACGACCTTGGTATCCGGTTTCATTTCCATGATCGCATCGAGCACAGCGAAACCTTCGGTCGTGCCATCCGGATCCGGCGGAAGACCGAGATCAAGCGTAACCACGGCAGGCTCTTCCGAACGCAACAGGGCCAAGGCCTGATCGCGATTTCCGGCGATCACGACCTCGTAATCGTCATAGGCCCACCTGAGCTGCGCCTGCAGGCCCTCGTCATCCTCAACCACCAGGAGCTTGGGTTTGTATTCGGCCATCAGACCGTCTCCTCGATATGTTCTCTAGGCCCGGCATAGATTGCCCGTGCGGATCGCAGCGGCAGGCTGACAGTGAATCGGGTCCCCAGGCCTTCGCGCGATTCGACATCCAGCCGGCCGTCCATTGCGCGAACGGTCTCGCGCGCCTCGTAGGCTCCGATGCCGAAACCTCCGTCCTTCGAAGACACGAAGGGCTTGAACAGCCCATTGCGGACGAATACGGGGCTCATGCCCTTGCCGTTGTCGATGATCTGGCACTGCCCGCTGATCCCGTCGCTGAAGACTTCGATCATCACCGGAACGTCCGGCTCGCTCGCGTCGACCGCATTCTGCACGAGATGGACGAGCGCCTGCTCGAGCCCATCGCGGTCGCCGATGATCTCTATATCCTCGCAGCGAGACAAACGTACCGGGTGCACCCCGTCGAAGCGCTTGACGAGAGAACGGGAGACCTCCGCCAAGTCGATGACCTGCATTTCTTCGCGACCGCCGGTTCCATACCGCCCGAGCCGCGCCAGCAGCAGATTGAGCTTGTCCGCGCTGTTCCTGAGCGTGACCAGCATGTCCTTGCGGAATTCGGGCTTGTCGGCGTGCTTTTCCGCATTGCGCAGGAGGAGCGACATCTGGCTGGAGAGGTTCTTGATGTCATGCATGACAAACGCCATGCGCCGGTTGAATTCGTCGAAGCGACTCGCTTCCGACAGGGCAGCCTGCCCGCTCTGTTCGGCCAGATAGCTCGCCAGCTGCCGTCCGACGATGCCGAGTAGGTCGAAGTCCTCCCAATCGAGCTCACGCTCTATGGCGGGTCGGGCAAGGACGACCACCCCGACCAGCCGGTCGAAGTGGAGCAAAGGCACGGCAGCCCAGGCACGGCTTTCCGCCTCGGCCCAGGCCGGCATGTGGTCCAACTCGCCATGATGGTCCTTGCCGGCTCGGACCTCATCGAAGTCCAGGATCAATCCTTCGCGTTCCATTATCCCGGCAAGATCTGCATTCATCGCGCAGGACGGCAGTTGTGCACTTGGCCAGTTCCAATGCGCCCCCAGCCCCAGCGTGCCATCGTCTTCCGGCAACAGCAAAAGCCCGCACGGACTGTCGGTGATATCCGCCAGCGCCTTGATCGCCCGCTCTTGCAGGCTGCTTTCGTCGAAACCGGTCCGCCCGATGGTGTTCGTGAAGCGGATCCACTCGTTGCGATAGTCGTAGCGGTGTTTGAACAGATGTTTGACCGCGGTCACCCGCAACCAGCCGCGCACGCGCTGGGAGGGCAACCAGATCAGCGCCAGGGCGCCCGCTGCCAGGATGAGGCCGACCTGCGTGAGCGCGCGGATATCGCCGCGTAGCATGTCGAGCGAATTCGCCAGCACCAGCATCAGGACGAAGTAGGCCCCGATGACCAGCAAGGAGAGAGAGCGAAACGTGAGCGTACGCGAGGGCCGGAACTCCAAGCCTGCAGCGCTCGAATTGAAGCCGACGGCGAATGGTATCGCAATGATTGCCGCTGCAAGGCCGCTGATTGCCTGCAGTTCGAGAGGCACCTCGCCTGTCAGGTAGCTGAGCGTGTAGAAATTGAGCGAGAAGGCCCACATGCCCGCCAGTGCCGCGGCGTTCCAGCGCAGGATCCGGCGCGAGGACAGGGCTGCACCGACATAAAGGTTATGCAGCAGGACCAGAGCGCCAACGACGGTCAGCGCCCGCAGGATTGCGGAGGTCTCGAAAACGAGCGTCGCAGCACCCGGCGAATTCGCATTGCGCAATGCAAGCATGACGAGAACGATCTGGAAGGCTTCGACGATCGCCAGCACGATCGCCGCCGGGCGCACGAGCCGCAGGGTCTCGTCGCGTCCATCGTTCGCGAACAGGCGCAAGAGCACGTAAATCCAGGCGAGGTTCTTGGCGACTTCGGTCAGGGCGACGACAGGCTGCTGGGCCCCGAAACTTGCAGCCGCAAAGCACCAGTTGGCCGTGAGGGCAAGCGCCGCCACACCTGCCCAGCGATCGGAACGCTCCGCCGCTCCCGAACGCGCGATCCACAGGGCCGCAAGTCCGCTGACCAACGCGCCCAGTAGGAACGAAAGCGATCCGATATTTGCGAGCCAGGGCATCAGCGAGCGCCCTCCGGCCACAGGATCACCCGCGCCGTCTGCAGGAGGATCAGGAGATCGAGGAAAGGCGAATAGTTCTTCGCGTAATAAAGATCGTATTCCAGCTTGCCGCGCGCATCCTCGATGCTTGCGCCATAGGGATAATTGATCTGCGCCCAGCCGGTGATGCCGGGTTTGACCATGTGCCGTTCGGCATAGAACGGAAGCTTTTCATCCAGTTCGGCCACGAATTGCGGGCGCTCGGGGCGCGGACCGACGAAGCTCATTTCGCCTTTCAGCACGCTCCACAACTGGGGTAGTTCATCGATCCTTACGAGACGGATGAAGCGCCCTACGCGGGTGATGCGCGGGTCGTCCTTTTCCGCCCATTTGATACCCTCCACCTCGGCATCCTGCCGCATCGAACGCAGTTTCGGGATCTGGAAGGTCTGGCCATAAAGCCCGACACGCTCCTGCCGGTAGAACGCAGGGCCCTTGCTTTCGAGCTTCACGAGAAGCGCGAAGAAACCGATGAGCGGCAGTGTCAGTATGAGGACGGCCAGGCTCACAACGACATCGAACAGCCGCTTCAAAACGGCCGAAATGCGCTGTCCGGCGATAAAGCCATCGGAAAAGATCAGCCAGCTGGGATTGAGCGTATCGAGATCTAGCTTGCCGGTTTCGCGCTCCAGGAAACCCGACAGGTCGCTGACATCGACGCCCTTGGTCTTGACCCGCACGAGGTCCTTCAGCGGCAGGGAATTGCGCCTTTCCTGCATGGCAAGCACGACTTCCTGGGCCCGGATCCGCTCCACGTACTTGCCGAGATCGCCGATCTCCTCGCGGCCGATCGCCCCGGCGACCCGTTCGGTCACGGCACCGCCCATTGCGACGAAAGTGAGGACGCGGAAACCGCTGTCGGGCCGATTGGAGAGATCAAGCAGGCGCTGGGCCCGTGGACCTGCACCGAGTACCAGTACGCGCCTGCGAAACACCTTGGCATCCAGCATGCGGGTCGCGATGAAGCGGTTCATAACCAGGAACAGCAAACCGAGCGCCATCGCGTAGAGCAGTATCGACCGCCACAGCGCCGTTCCGGGCATGACCAGATTGACGAAAGAAATGGACAGGATGCCCAGACCGAATGCTACGAACAGCCGTGCGGTCGCAAAGCGGATCGAACGCAAGGCTAGCGGGGTGTAGGTGCCGACAGCAATCACTGCGAGCCAGACGATCCCGGCGAAACCGCCGATGGCCGCCGCCCGTTCCGAGAAGGAGCCTGGGTGGATGGATAGCTGGAAGGTGCGCAACTGCCAGCCCACCTCGCCTGCCAGTCCGAGCAAGAGCAGGTCGAACAGGCAAAGCAGCATCACCTCCTTGGGGATGTAGTGCTTGAAGACTCTGATCATGGCAGGCGGCGATACCCCGAAGGTTGGTTAAATCCTTCCTTACCATGGCATTGGTGAACTGTCGGTAAACTTTACACCAAAGAAAACGGCGCCCCGGATTGCCGGGACGCCGCTAAGCTGGAATTGGTCAAATGGTCAGTTATTGACAGCGTCGCCAACGGCCTCGCCGGCTTCCTGCGCAGCGTCGCCGACCTGTCCGGCAGCTTCGCCCACCTGATTGGCTGCATCGGTAATGGCTTCATCCTTCGCCACTTCCGAACCGCCCATCTGGGTGAAGATCACGATCGCAGCTATGGCGGCAACCAGCAGGATGATTGCGATGACCCAGCCGGAGCCACCGCTACGCCGCGGTTCGTCGGTGACGACGGTGTGCGTCGTATGCGTGTTGCCGTCGGGCGTGCGCGTTTCGGTAATACGTTCTTCTGCCATGGAAAAATCCTTTCCCATCCATGTTTTACTGCGGCGCCAACGCGCGAGGGTTCCCCGCCGTTCCCCGCGTGATGGTTACCGCTCGACGAATTCGAACGGAGTGTTGCCGCGACGCATCCGGTCGAACTGCAATTTCCTGCCGCGCGGGGGCAGCGAACGCTGGCGGCAGTTCTGTCTCTGGCAGGCCGCACAACCGGGACCGATCGGCTGCGCATCGACAGGTTTGAGCGACAAGCCTCTCGCCTGCGCAAGGTCGGCAGCCAGCACCGCCTCGATCCCAACCGCCACCACGAAACGCGCTTCGCCTGGCGCTCCGCTGCCCTCTACGCTGCGCATCATGGTCAGCCACCCACCCGCCTGGCCTTCACCGGCCTGCTCCAGTGCAACAAATTGCGTGACGAGTTCGCCGCCGGTTTCAAACGCCCGATGCGCATCCCACAGGGGACAGGACACATCCGCGCTGGCAAAATGCGCGGTGCTCGCGCCGATGAAGCTTTTCGAGAACTGCCCAGCCCTGTCGATCCGGACCATGAAGAATGGCAAGCCTCGTTGCCCCACCCGCTGGAGAGTGGTGAGACGATGGGCCAATTGCTCGAAACTCACCGAAAAGCGCCGCTCCAGGACGGGGAGATCATATCCCGTCGCTTCGCAGGCGCGCAGGAAGCGGCCGTAAGGCATCAGCAGGGCCGCAGCGAAGTATCCTTCCAGGTGGCGCCGGAACAGGGCACGGGCGGCCTCTTCCTCGAATTCCGCGCCTTGGGCGACCGCTTCGATCTCGTCGCGGCTTTCCAATTGCGCCACTTTGAGCGCGAGCTGGAAATTGCGCGATGCGGGACCGAGCATCTCGGACAGCTGAATCTGTCTTGCATGGAGGTCCAGGCGGCTGAGACTTTCGGGAAGCACATCGCGGGGCAGGATGCGAACCGACAATTGATGCCGTTCGCGCAGGCGCTCGGTCAGAGCCAGCCCGATATCGCCGCGCGACAGGCGCATCTCGTCCGCCAGCGCTTCCGCCGAATGGTCGAGGTCGGCAAAGTGGTTGCGCCACCGTTCGATTTCCCGGCGAGAAGCCGCAAGCGCGTCGTCATGAGAATCGGCACCGGGACCGGCCTTGTCGTACAGCCGCGCGAAGGCTGCTGCGACCTGGGGCGCCGTGGACAGGAACTCCTCTGCCTCGTCACGGTCGATATCGAGATCGGAAAAGCGTTCGTCGGCAAGTCGGCGCATGAGGCCATCGAGGCCACCGACCGCCTCATCCTCTCGCAGCGAGCTGGGATCGAAGTCGAATTTCTCGACCAATGCCATCACAACACGGGCGCTCACCGGACGCTGGTTGCGTTCGATCAGGTTGAGATAACTTGGCGAGATTGCCAGCCGCGTCGCCATGGCCGCCTGGGTCAGGTTTTCACGTTTACGCAGTCGGCGAATAGCCGGTCCAGCCATGAGTGCGGCATCAGCCATTTGTAAATTCCTTTACAACGTTACACACTAAACTGGCAGATAAGGATTGTATAGACAACAAATTCTGTAAATTTTCCTGTCGCGGCGACGGAAACCTCCCCAAGTTCATCGGCAAGGCCACCGCGCCAGAAATTACAGGAGATTCGCCATGACCTACCAAAGCCGCATCGCCGAACTCGGCCAGACCATCTCGGAGAACGGGGCACCCTGGGGCGCGATCGACGCTGCCAGCGCTGCACGTATGGCCGTACAGAACCGCTTCCCGACCGGTCTCGACATCGCGCGCTACACCGCAAAGATCATGCGCGAAGACATGGAAGCCTATGACGCCGACCCGACGAAATACACCCAGTCGCTCGGTTGCTGGCACGGGTTCATCGCGCAGCAGAAGATGATTTCGATCAAGAAGCACTTCGGCAGCACCAAGCGTCGTTACCTCTACCTTTCGGGCTGGATGGTTGCCGCTCTGCGCAGCGAATTCGGTCCCCTGCCCGACCAGTCGATGCACGAGAAGACCAGCGTTCCGGCGCTGATCGAGGAACTCTATACCTTCCTGCGCCAGGCCGACGCCCGCGAACTGGGCGGCATGTTCCGCGAGCTCGACGAAGCCAAGGCCAAGGGCGACGCGGTCAATACGCACCGCCTGCTCAAGGAAATCGATGAGCACGACACGCATGTTGTGCCGATCATCGCGGACATCGACGCAGGTTTCGGTAATGCCGAAGCCACCTACCTGCTCGCCAAGAAGATGATCGAAGCCGGTGCCTGCGCCCTGCAGATCGAAAACCAGGTTTCGGACGAAAAGCAGTGCGGCCACCAGGACGGCAAGGTCACGGTTCCGCACGATGAATTCCACCAGAAGATCCGCGCGATCCGCTACGCCTTCCTCGAACTCGGCGTTCCCGACGGGATCATCGTTGCCCGCACCGACAGCCTTGGCGCAGGCCTGACCAAGTCGATCGCCTATTCGAAGGAACCGGGCGATCTGGGTGACCAGTACAACAGCTTCCTCGATTGCGACGAAGTCGACGCTGCCGACATCAAGAACGGCCAGGTCTTCATCAGCCGCGACGGCAAGCTGCTGGCGCCCAAGCGCCTGCCCAGCAACCTGTACCAGTTCCGCCCCGGAACCGGTGAAGACCGCTGCGTGCTCGACTGCATCACCGCGCTGGAAGCGGGTGCCGACCTGCTTTGGATCGAGACCGAGAAGCCGCATGTCGAGCAGATTGCCGGTATGGTCGACCGTGTCCGCGAAGTGATCCCCAATGCGAAGCTGGTCTACAACAACTCGCCCAGCTTCAACTGGACGCTCAACTTCCGCCAGCAGATCTTCGACAAGTGGGAAGCAGAGGGCAAGGACGTGTCGGGTTACGACCGCGCCAAGCTCATGAGCATCGACTACGACGGCACCGAACTCGCTGCCGAAGCCGATGAGAAGATCCGCACCTTCCAGGCCGATGCTGCAAAGCGTGCAGGTATCTTCCACCACCTCATCACGCTGCCGACCTACCACACGGCCGCGCTGAGCACCGACAACCTCGCCAAGGAATACTTCGGCGAACAGGCGATGCTCGGTTACGTCAAGAACGTGCAGCGCGAGGAAATCCGCCAGGGTATCGCCTGCGTGAAGCACCAGAACATGGCCGGTTCGGACATCGGCGATGACCACAAGGAATACTTTGCCGGCGAAGCGGCCCTGAAGGCCGGCGGCAAGGACAATACCATGAACCAGTTCGCTGCAGCCTAACGGAGAGGAAGGATGACTACGATGACCGAAGACACTCCAAAGACCGAGCCGGGCCGCGCACGTGCCCTGTTCTCGACCGCCGATTTCCGTCTCCTGCGCACCGCTCTCACGAGCTACGCGCGCCAGACCGAAGACCGCGAGGAGCTGGCGAAGATCAACGCCCTGCACCATCGCCTCGGGACCTACGTTCCCTCGGATGGCTAAGACCTAATTCCAAGTTCTCCTGGGGAGGAGAAACGGCCGTCGCAGCACCCCCAATGCTGCGGCGGCCGTCAATTTATGGGTCAGCCTCCGCTGCGCGGCATCAGGTCGAGCGCAGCACCGGCCAGCGCTTCGGCCCCGGTCGCAACGACCTTTTCTGCATCGGGCGCCCAGAACGGCGAATGGAGCGAGGGAAGCGGTTTGCCTTCCTCGTTGAGCGCGGTGAGCATTTCGTCGGTCGTGCCGCTGATCCAGAAGATCATGCTCTTCACGTCTTCGGGCGACGCGCGGCGGAACTGGCTGAAATCCTCGCCGCCCATGACCGCCGGCCATTGCATCACGCGCTCCTCGCCGAAACGCGCGCGGAAGGATGCGGCGCGTTCCTCGGAAAACTCCGGATCGTTGAAGGTCGAGGGCGTATATGGATCTTCCACCGTAACCACGGGATGCAGTTCTTCGGGCAGGCCTGCCGTAATCGCCTCGCCCTTCGCAACGCGGCGGATGCCGTCGAGCAGCAGCTGGCGGCTCTCATCCGAATAGCTGCGCACGGTCAGCTGCAGCTTGGCTTCATCGGAGATGATATTGTGCTTGGCCCCTGCATGGAAGCTGCCGACCGTGATCACTGCCGGATCGAGCGGCGAAGAATTGCGGCTCACCACCGTCTGCACTTTCATCACGATAGCGCTGCCGAGCACCACCGGATCGATTGTGGTGTGCGGATAGGCACCATGTCCGCCGATACCCTTCACCGTGATGTCGACGCTGTCGACATTGGCCAGAGCATAGCCCGGCGTGTAGCCGATGGTACCTGCCGGAGCGGGCGCAGCGGCGTCGTGGAAGGCCAGCACGTAGTCCGGCTTGGGAAAGCGCGTGTAGAGCCCGTCCTCGATCATCGCGATCGCGCCAAGGCCAAGCTCCTCCGCCGGTTGCAGGATCATCACCAGCGTGCCCTGCCATTCGTCCTTGTGTTCCACCAGCAGCTGCGCGGCGCCGATGAAGCCGGCCATGTGCGTATCGTGGCCGCAGGCGTGCATGACGCCGGTCGTCACGCCGCTGGCAGGCGTTGCCGTTTCCTTGCTGGCGAAGGGAAGCCCCGTCTGTTCGATCACCGGCAGCCCGTCCATGTCCGCGCGCAGCATGACCACCGGACCGTCCCCGTTCTTCATCACCGATACGACGCCGGTCTGGCCCACGCCTTCGGTCACCTCGAAGCCGAGATCGCGCATCCGCTTGGCCAGCTTGGCGGCGGTCTTGTGCTCCTCAAAGCTCAATTCCGGATGCGCGTGCAGGTCGCGATAAAGCTCCATCAGGCCGGGCATGTCCTCGGCCAGCGAAGCGCGCAGGTCCTGCGCCGAGGCAGGTGTAGCGAAGGCCATCGCGGCAAGCGCGGCGAGTGTTGGATGCAAGTTGGACTTCATTGGTATCTCCCCCACAGAGTGGAACATGTGGAACACGGTCCTGGGGAAGGAATCCCCGGGCCCGCATCCGGCGTTCGATTGAGCGCCTGTCTGGCACGCGCGGCAGCAGTAGGGAAGGCCTAGAGCCCGTAGGTAAAGACCAGCGCAGCCGAGAGCGCCACGACCATGATGATCACCAGCGGCACGCCGGTGCGCACGTAATCGAAGAATTCGTAGCTGCCCTCCGACATGATCAGCATGTTCGTCTGGTACGCGATTGGGGTCGCATAGCAGAGGTTGCAACCGAACAGGACGGCCAGCACCATCGGTTCAGGCGGCAGCCCGAGCTGCGTCGCGATGGCAAAGGCGATGGGCGTGCCGACCGTGGCCGCTGTAGCATTGGATGCGAAGTTGGTGATCACGGTCATGGTCAGCATGATGACGGCAAGCGCCGCTGCCGGGCTGAGATACTGCAGGCCGCTCGCCATCACGAGCCCGATCCAGTCTGCCGCCCCGCTTTCAAGGATTACGCGGCCAAGCGCGATACTGGCAGCCACCAGCACGATGACCGAGGCAGAAAGGGCGCGTCCCACGCGGTCGAACTTCACGCATCCGGTCACGAACATCAGAATCGCACCGAGCAGCGCCGAAATCGCGATTGGCACTTTCAGCAGGTAGAAGCCCTGCGATCCGTAGAAAGGCAGGCCCACCGATGCGAGCGCCACCGAAGCACCCATGATCGTCGCCGCCAACACCGCCTTGGACCGCCGAGGCAACTCGCGCCGCCCTTCGAGCGTCAGAAGGCCATCGGCACGTTCGAAATGCTCGATATCGTCGGGCAAGCCCATCACCAGCAGGACATCGCCTTCGATAAGGCGCATGTCCCCGCCTTCGGAGAACTGGTCCTTTTCCCCCATCAGCCGCTCTGGCCGGTGGGTACCGATAACCGCAACGCCATACAGGTCGGCGATGCCCGAGCTTGGCAGGGTGCGACCGATCAGGCGGGAATCGGCAGTAACGGTCATTTCGACCACGGCGATGTCGACGCCCTTTTCATGCGAGTTGCGGCGGATGCGGTCGATCACCCAGCTTGGCGCGGCATCGCCGCGAAGGACCGACATGGCCTCTTCGATGGCGGCATGGGTACCGGTCATCAGCAGGCGATGCTGCGGCCGCAACAGGCCGGGCGGTACGTCATGAAACTCGATCCCGTCTGGCAGGCGAGAGGCCACTTCGGATAGCTCGCGACCATTCAGGACGGAATTTTCGGTAATACGCAGCCGCGTTTCGAACTTGCGCAGGGCGTGGACCTGCTCGATCCGGTTGCTCTTCAGCATGCGAGGCATGACCAGCCAGACGTATGGCAAGGCGACCAGGCAGGCGACGATGACGATCGGCGTGAAATGGAACACGCCCATGCGCTCCATCCCCAGGTCCACCGCGATGGAAACGACGAGGATATTGGTCGACGTCCCGATCGTGGTCGCTAGGCCGCCGAGGAGCGATGCCGCGTTGAGCGGGATCAGCGTCTTCGATGCCGGCATCAGCCCTCGCTCTGCCAGGGCGACGAAGATCGGGATCAGCAATACCAGCACCGGCGTGTTGTTCACGCCCATGGACAGGATGAAGCAGACCACCAGCGAGAACAGCAGGCCCAGCTGCAAATTGACCTTGAAGACCCGTTCAAGGAACCGCGCGGCAGGCTCCAGCGCCCCAGTGACCACAAGGCCCCGCCCCATGACCATCAGCGCGCAGATAGTGATCAGCGCGTAGTGTCCGAAGCCGGAAAAGGCGAGTTGCAGCCCGTCGGTCGGCGCACTGCCTTCCAGCGGGAAGAAATAAAGCCCTACCGCAATAACCGCGATCGTCAGCAGCGAGATGATTTCAATGGACATTCGCCCGCGCGCAAAGGCGACGAACATGGCGAGGGTAACCGCCATGGCGGCAATCGCGTGATAGGACGGCATGCCGATCATTCGCCGCGGTGAATTCCACCGCTACGCAGGAATATCAAGGGTTTTCGCGCTATGACGCGCTTCTCAGGCCTGACTGCGCGATCTTTCCGCCCACAACAGGGTCAATGCCAGCGAGGCGGTTGCCGCCGTGCCTGTCCCGCCTGCGGGGAAGGTCCACGCCTTTGCGTCCACCATGGCGAGGAAGTTGAGGACTATTGCCCCAAGCCCCGCCATTGCCGCCAAGACGCCAAGGCCCTTCCCCCAGCCCGTGCCATTACGAGCGAGTCCTACTCCTGCGGTGAGTGCGGCTGCGCCGAGGATCAGCTTGGCGAGGAAGTAGAGGAAGAACGCGCCAGCGAGCACGGTCGCGAACAGTTGCGGTTCACTCTCGCCAGCTTCCATTGCCGGTGCGAACATGGAGAGGCCCATGCCCACTTGAAGCAGGTTGAGGATGCCCGAAACGCCGATGGCGGCCCACAACAGCGATTCCTCCGGTCTGCGCACCGATAGGGAAAGCGCGAAGATCGAGACTGCAACAAAGGCGAAGAGTTCGGTGAACCACGTGAGGGGCCGCAGCATCTCGTTCTCGGAGCCCGAGACGACGGTAATGTAGAATAGCTGGCTCGCCACGGTGAGCAGAAGCGCTGCGCCGACAGCGCTTACCAGTGATTGTGTTTTCATGGTCGGTCCCTTCGCCGCCCCTTGAGGGCTTTCATGCACCACCATTCGTGCCAGCAGGCAAGAAAGTTACAGCAAAGAGAGAGTGGTACCCCCGGCCGGACTCGAACCGGCACTTCGTAAGAAACTCGATTTTGAGTCGAGCGCGTCTACCAATTCCGCCACGGAGGCCCATGATGGACGGCGGGGATTAGCCCCGCTCGCCCATGCCATCAAGCGCTGTTTTCGCTCTATTTCAGCGCGCCTGCCAGCATCTTGTGCAATTTGGAGTGCAGCACGTCGTTCGCGGCGAGCACCTGCTTCGAATGGATCGGCTGCGAACGGCCGCGGAAGTCGGAGACGAAGCCGCCTGCTTCGCGCACGATCAGGCATCCGGCTGCGGTGTCCCAGTCGTTGAGGCCACTTTCCCAGAAACCGTCGAACCGGCCTGCCGCGAGCCATGCAAGGTCGAGCGAGGCCGCGCCGAAGCGGCGGATGCCTGCGACATTGGGGCCGATCGCACCGAAGATGCGCGACCATTCGGAGAAGTCGCCATGGCCCTGGAAGGGAATGCCGGTGGCGATAAGCGCTTCCGACGGCGCGCGGCGCGATGAGACGCGCAGGCGGCCGTCGTGCAGCCAAGCACCGCGGCTCTTTTCCGCCCAGAAGGTCTCGTCGGTGACGGGGTTGTAAACGACGGCGGCGGTCACATCGCCCCAATCGTCGCTGCCCAGCTTGCGTTCCTGCACCGCGATGCTGATCGCGAAATGCGGGATGCCGTGAAGGAAGTTGCTGGTGCCGTCGAGCGGGTCGACGATCCAGCGCGGCATGCCGTCTGCACCTTCGATGGTGCCGGCTTCTTCCATTTCGAAGCCCCAGTCGGGACGCGCCTGGAGCAGCTCGTCGTAGATTGTGCGCTCGGCGCGCATGTCGGCCTTCGACACGAAATCGGCAGGGCCCTTGCGGCTAACCTGCAGGTGTTCGATCTCGCCGAAGTCGCGGCGCAGGCGGCCACCCGCCTTGCGTGCGGCTTTCTCCATCACGCGGATCAGTCCGGAAATTGCGGCCATGGGTATCTCTTACTCGGTGAGCACGCGGATCGAACGGGCTTGCAGGTGGATATCTCCCCACTCGCAGGCCATGTCGAATTTCGTGCCTTCAATGTTGAACGTATCGATCGCGAAGCGGCGTTGCTTGCCCTCGCCGCCGGTTTCGCGGCGGTCGAGGCTAAGCTTGGAAATGCCTGCGAACTTGAGCATTCCGGGGTGGAAGCAGCATTCCTCGCCCTCTCCCGGCGCCTCGTATTCCGGGTGCCCCGGTTCGAGGCAGAAATCCATCTCCAGCGTCAGTTCGTCATCGTTGATGATGACCGCACGCAGGGTGCTCCTGGCGACATCGACATTGTCGAACCGGCTGGCGATGGATTTGCCCATAAATCAGGACGCCTTGCCGACGTAGCTCTGCTCGTAGACGTCGACGATGATGCGCGTGCCGCTTTCGATGTGCGGCGGGACCATGATGCGAACGCCATTGTCGAGCACGGCGGGCTTGTAGCTGGAGGACGCGGTTTGGCCCTTCACCACCGCATCGGCCTCGACGATTTCGGCTTCAATTTGTGCGGGCAGTTCGACCGAAATCGGCTTTTCTTCCCACAGTTCCAGCTTCACCTGCATGCCGTCCTGAAGGAACGGGCGGGCATCGCCCAGGAGGTCGCTCGGCAGGTTGATCTGCTCGTAGGTGTTCTGGTCCATGAAGACGAGCATGTCGCCGTCTTCATAGAGGAACTGGTATTCCTGGGTATCGAGGCGCACCTTCTCGACCGTGTCGGCGCTGCGGAAGCGGACGTTGGTCTTGCGGCCATCCTGCAGGTTCTTCATCTCGACCTGCATGTAGGCGCCGCCCTTGCCGGGCTGGGTGTGCTGGATCTTGGCGACCTTCCAGATGCCGCCTTCGTATTCGATGATGTTGCCCGGACGGATGTCCACGCCGCTGATCTTCATGAGGAACCTGCCTTCGATGTGAAAGAGCGCCGCCCCTTGGATGACACGCGGATTCGTGCGGGGCGGTCGTGCGCCGCGCGCCTTACCCGAGCCGGGGCCACGGGGCAAGGCAATGGAAAATTCAGCTTGTCCGTCCTATATGGAGAAGCGGAGGAAATCGCCATGACACGCCGCATCGCAATGGGCATCGCCGCTGCTTCGCTTTTCGCGCTCGTCCCCGCTACGGGCGAGGCGCAGGGCCGCCTGGGCCTGCTGGAACAGGGCGAATATGTCTGCGCCCTGCCCGGAAGCGCCACCGGCCCCGCCTGGCAGGAAATGGAAGCGCATAATTTCGCGATTACCGGCGCGTCCAGCTATCGCACCGACAAGGGCGTCGGTACCTACCTGCTCGAAGGCAAGCGCGTCACCTTTACCCGCGGCCCGATGAAAGGGCACCGCATGATGCTGCTTTCGTCCGGCCTGCTGCAGGAACTGGAGGGCGACGGTAAGCTCGGCCGACTGCGCTGCCACCGCGCCGGTCCGCTCGAAGACTGACTTACCGCTCTCCGGTGAGCAGCGGATAGGGGTTCACCGCATTTGCGGGTTCCCACCATTCCGCATCCGCTGTCGTCTGCAACACCGCAAAATGCAGATGCGGCGCCTCTTCCGAGGCATTGCCGCTGTAGCCGACAGTGCCGAGCCGCTGGCCGCGGCGCACGCGCTGCCCCTCCTTCAGCCCTTCCGCATATTCGTCGAGGTGGGCGTAGTAATGAATCGTCTCGCCGTCGTTCGAACGCACGTAGATGGTGTTGCCGCCCGCATCGGAGCGGAACAGCTTCTCGACCGTTCCGGGGGCCGCAGCGACCACGCTGGTGCCGACCGGGGCCATGATGTCGATCGCCTCGTGCAGACGCACGCCCTCGCCGCGCGAATCGCTGAACGTATCGGTAAGGTCCGATACGCGGATATTCTTGACCGGGATCAGCAGCCTGTTGCTGGCATTCTGCGCCGGTGACGTGGGCATCGCCGTATCGAGACCGGCAGCTTCTTCTTCGGTCTCGTCGCCTTTCGGCGTCGCTTTAGGGCTCGGCGCCACCTCGGCCGGGCGCGTGTTCTTGCGCTGGCCTTCGCTGGTGGCGTTTTCAATCAGGCTCCCCCCCGCCACGATCCAGACGATGCTGGTAATCGTGGCGGTGACGACGATGGTGAGAATGCGGTCGACGATATTCATGGCCCCTCCCTACCCGATCACGCTTCGAAGATCACCTGCGTCGATGGCGACACCATTCGCGCGAGGCGCGCAGCGTCCCAGTTCGTCAGGCGCACACAGCCGCTGCTCTGCGCGCGGCCGATGGTGTCCGGCTCCGGCGTGCCGTGGATGCCATAGTGTTCCTTCGACAGGTCGATCCAGACGACACCCACCGGGCCATTGGGACCGGGGGGAAGCTGATACGTTTCGCCCTCGCCTTCACCAAGCACCTCGGGATCGTAGGAATATGGCGGGTTGTAGGCTTCGCCCAGGATATCCCATTCGCCGATCGGCAGGGGGAACTGGCTGGAACCGGAGCTGACGGTAAACATGGCGACCAGCTTGTCGCCCTGATAGGCCTTGAGCGTATCTTCCGACTTGCTCACGACAATGCGATCGACCTCGGGCTGTTCGCTACCAACACCGAGAGCGGCCAGCGTCTGCTGCCAGCCCTTGTCGGTGATCGCACCCGGCTCGATCGCGTCGCCGCCGATATTCGGAACGCGGATTTGCTGGCCTGCACGGAAATACCCATCCCCGGGGCGCTTGGTCGGGGGCGCATCGGCCTCGGCATCATTCGTGTCCGACTGGCCCGTATCCGAAGCACCCGCAGGACGACCGTTCGGGTTAAGCTGGCGCAGCACCTCCACCGTGGTGTGGAAACGCTCTGCCAGCTTCTCGTCGAGCGAGGTGTAGCCAAGGTTTTCCATCTCCGCCTTCTTGGCCGTGTCCTCCGGTATTTCCTTGAACTCGATCTCGCCCCAGCTGGCCGGGATCGTCACGACCCGCGTGGCAGGAATGCGGTCCCATTCCGCGAGGGCGCTCTTGGTTTTTTCGTCAAGCTTGCCGGTCACTTCGAGGTCGTTCGCTTCCTGGAAACCGGTCAGAGCGTTCTCGGTGCTCATGCCCATCTTGCCGTCGATCACGCCGGGACCGAAGCCGATCCGGTCGAGCACGACCTGCGCCTGCATGATCGGGCGATCTTCAGGGTCTTCTATCTGCGCGCCGGAATTGCCTGACATGTCGCTTGCATCATCGTTCGATGCCATGCTGTCAGCATAATTGTCGTCGCTATAGGTCTCATAACCCTGGTCGGGTGCGGACCTGGTCTCTGCCGAAGCGGTGTTCGTATCGGTGTCATCCTCCGCACCATCCATGCCGCAGGCGGCGAGAGCGAGGGACGAAGCGGCGATAAACAGGAATTGGCGCATGAGTGCTCCCCAAAAACGGGGCGCAGTCCGCCCCTTTCGGAAGTTACAACTCACGCGGCGGCGATTTGCTCCGCAAAGGCTTGAACTGCCTCGACTTCATTGCCCGACCAGATTGCGCCCGACACGGCGAGGAAGTCTGCCCCGGCCTCGATAAGGGGTTTGCAATTGGCAGGCGTTATGCCGCCGATAGCGACCGAGGGGATTTCTACCATCTCGTGCCACCATTCGAGCAGGTCGGTGTCCGCGGTGTGCTCGGTTTGCTTGGTGGTGCTGGGGAAGAAGGCCCCGAAAGCGACGTAGTCGGCCCCGGCTTCACCGGCTTCAAGCGCAAGGTGGCGCGAGCCGTGGCAGGTTACGCCGATCTGCGCGTCGCGGCCCAGTTCTTCCCGCGCCTCGCGCGGGTCGCCGTCGCCCTGCCCCAAATGGACGCCATCGGCCCCGAGGCGCTTGGCGAGCGCGATGTCGTCGTTGACGATAAAGGCGACCTCGCGGGCAGCGCAGATTTCCAGCAAGGGTTCTGCCAGCGCAGCGGCCTCGTGCTGGTCCAGTCCCTTCACGCGAAACTGGAACGCGGTCACGACGCCCTTCCCGGCATCGAGCGCCCGTTCGAGACGCTTGGGAAAATCCCCGTCCGTTTCGAGCGGGGAGATCAGGTAAAGCTGGCAGGGTGTTTCGGTCATGCAACGCGCTCTATCGCCGCATGACCGATAGGCCAAGCAGATCGTCTATCGGATCAGGCCCCGGTGCTGGCGCAAGCGATCTCGTCGATCGCATTGCCCAGCGCCTGGTCGAACTGCTGGTCGTCCATCTTGGCCTGAAGCACTTCGAGAAGCGCGCGGCTGAAGCTGGCGATCATGCCGTCGTTCTTCGCCAGTTCGCGGCAGGCGTCCTCGCGGCTGTAACCACCCGACAGCGCCACGACGCGCAGCACCTTGGGATGGTCGATCAGCGGCTTGTAGAGGTTCGGCTCGCTCGGGATGGTGAGCTTGAGCATGACCTGCTTGCCTTCCGGCACGCGCTCCAGCTGGTCGAGCATGTTCGACAGCAGCAGGGCTTCGGCCTGCGGGCGGCTGGCGCTGTCGAGGCTGACTTCCGGCTCGAGGATCGGGACGAGGCCGAAAGACAGGATCTGGAGGCCGTAATCCATCTGCTGCGCGACATTGGCAGCGACGCCCTCGCGGTTAGCTTCATGGATGACCGAACGCATCTTCGTGCCGAAAACGCCCAGTTCCTTGGCGCGCTTGCACAGCGATTCGAGTTCGGGGATCGGCTTCATCAGCTGCGCGCCGTTCTCGACGTCGTGCATGCCCTTGTCGACCTTGAGAAAAGGGACCACGCCGCGGCGGCTCAGAAGTTCGGGAATGGGCGAACCTTCGGCGTTGCAGCCTTCCATGGTCTTTTCGAACAAAATCGCACCGATCACCTTGCCGTTCGAGAAGGACGGGGAATCGACGATGCGGCAGCGCATTTCGTGGATCTTGGCGAACATCTCGTCATCGCCGTCCCACTCGCCGTCTTCCACGCCATAGGCCCGGAGCGCCTTGGGAGTGGAACCGCCCGACTGGTCGAGAGCCGCGATAAAGCCCTGTCCGTCGCGCATTTTGGCCGTCATTTCCTCGAAATTCATGTCCGTCCTCGCTGGTGCATGCATAGGTATGCGCGGCCCATACAAAGGGCTTCGCCCTGCCGCAACGCCCGGCCGGTAACTTTACCCGCCCTCGTTCGTAATAGTGGCAAAGGAGAGACAATGCTGGATGATACGCAAGAGCGCCTGTGCGCCGAGAACAAGACGGACTTTTCCGATCTCAAGGCGCTGACGATCAACTGCACGTTGAAGCGATCGCCCGACGGCTCGCACACGGAGAAGCTCCTTGGCGTGGTCGAGACGATCCTGGTGCGAAACAAAGTCTCGCTACAGCAGGTAAGGCTGGTCGATCATGACATCGCGCCGGGCGTCTATCCCGACATGACGGAGCATGGCGCACCGAGTGACGACTGGCCGGCTATCTGGGAGAAGGTCGAAGCCGCCGATGTCCTGGTGGTCGGCACGCCGATCTGGCTGGGCGAGAAATCATCCGTCTGCCAGCGCCTGATCGAGAGGCTCTATGCCCACTCGGGCCAGCGCAATGATCGGGGTCAGTATATCTTCTACGGCAAGGTCGGGGGCTGCATCGTCACCGGCAATGAGGACGGCATCAAGCACATCGGCATGGGCGTGCTCTATTCATTGCAGCACGTGGGCTACACCATCCCGCCGCAAGCCGATGCGGGGTGGATCGGCGAGGCAGGGCCCGGTCCGAGCTATGGCGATGCGAAGGACGACGGATCGGGCTATGTCGGCTTCGACAACGATTTCACCAAGCGCAACACGACCTTCATGACCTGGAACCTGATGCACATGGCGCGCATGCTGAAGGACGCCGGTGGCATCCCCTGTCATGGCAATTCGGTCGATCTGTGGAACGAGGGCCGCCGCTTCGACGCGCCGAATCCCGAATACCGCTAGGCCGTCAGCGCAGCGACGCCGGGAAGGTCCTTGCCTTCCATCCATTCGAGGAAAGCGCCACCCGCCGTCGAAACGAAGGTGAAATCGTCCTTCACCCCGGCATGGGCAAGCGCGGCGACGGTGTCGCCCCCGCCTGCGACCGAAGTCAGCGAACCGTCCTGCGTCAATGCAGCCGCAGTGCGCGCGAGCGCGACGGTCGCTGCATCGAAAGGCTCGGTCTCGAACGCGCCGAGCGGGCCGTTCCACACCAGCGTGCGGCAGGTCTTGAGCACATCGCCCAGCGCTTCTACCGCCTGCGGGCCGACGTCGAGGATCATCTCGTCCGGGCCGACCTCGTGGACGTTGCACGTCCGCAGTGATGCCGGGTTCTCCGCGAATTCCTTCGCCACCACGACATCGTAGGGCAGATGCACGGTGCAACCGACGTGGTCTGCCGTATCCATGATCTTGTTCGCGGTAGCTGTGAGGTCGTGCTCGCACAGGGACTTGCCGACATCCACACCGCGCGCGGCGAGGAAGGTATTGGCCATGCCACCGCCGATGATGAGGTGCTGCACGCGCCCGACGAGGTTTTCGAGCACGTCGAGCTTGGTCGAGACCTTGGCCCCGCCCACCACTGCTGCAACCGGCGTTTCCGGGTTGCCGAGCGCTGCGTCGAGAGCCTTGAGCTCGGCCTCCATCGCCCGTCCCGCATAGGCCGGAAGATGATGCGCCAGGCCCTCGGTCGAGGCATGGGCGCGGTGTGCGGCGGAGAAGGCGTCATTGACGTAGAAATCGCCGTGGGCGGCAATGCCCTTGGCAAATTCGGGGTCATTGGCTTCTTCGCCCGGCCAGAAGCGGACGTTGTCCAGAAGGCCGATATCGCCGTTCCCAAGGATGCCGATCGACTGTTCGACCACCGGGCCCATGACCTCGGGGATGAACATGATCTCCTTGCCCAGTACGTCTTCCACGTCGCCCTGCACGAAGCTGGTCGACATGGTCGAATGACGCTGCCCCTTGGGACGGCCGTAATGAGCCAGCAGCAGGACCTTCGTGCCCTTCTCGGTCAGTTCGAGAATGGTCGGTTTGACCGCCTCGACGCGCGTCACGTCGGTAGCGGAACCGTCCTTCATCGGCAGGTTGAGATCGACGCGCACGAGCGCGACCTTGCCTGCGATATCGCCGAGATCGTCGAGGGTCCTGAAGCTGGCCATCATCGTGTTCCTTAGAGGAACTTCGCCATGACACCGGCGGTGTCGATCATGCGGTTGGAGAAGCCCCACTCGTTGTCATACCACGAAACCACGCGGGCAAGCTTGCCTTCCATGACGCTGGTTTCGAGGCTGTCGATGGTCGAGCTTGCCGGATAGTGGTTGAAGTCGCTCGAGACGAGCGGTTGGTCGGTGTAGTCGAGCACGCCCTTCATCGGACCTTCGGCAGCGGCCTTAAGCGCGGCATTCAGTTCCTCGGCGCTGGTTTCGCGACCCGGTGTGAAGACGAGGTCGACGAGGCTGACGTTCGGCGTCGGCACACGGACCGAGCTGCCGTCAAGCTTGCCGGCGAGTTCCGGCAGGACGAGGCCGACCGCACGGGCAGCGCCAGTGGTGGTCGGGATCATGTTCTGCGCGCCGCCGCGGGCACGACGCATGTCCCCATGCATCTGGTCGAGCATGCGCTGGTCGTTGGTGTAGCTGTGGATCGTGGTCATGAAACCGCGCTCGATGCCCACCGTCTCGTGCAGCACCTTGGCCATCGGCGACAGGCAGTTGGTGGTGCAGCTTGCGTTCGAGACGATGACGTCTTCGGCGGTCAGGACATCGTGGTTCACGCCGTAGACGATGGTGGCCGAAACGCCCTTCGCCGGGGCCGAGATCAGGACGCGCTTTGCGCCTGCGTCGAGGTGAGGACGGCAGGCTTCGTCGGACTGGAAGAAGCCGGTGCACTCGAGGACGATGTCGACGCCCTGTTCGCCGTGCGGCAGCTTCCCGGGTTCACGTTCGGAAGTGACCGCAATCGACTCGCCGTTCACGATGATGGCATTGTCGCCCACTTCCACCGTGCCGGGGAAACGGCCGTGCGTGCTGTCGTACTGGAACAGCAGCGCGTTCGACTTGGTGTCGGCCAGATCGTTGATCGACACGAGATCGAGATCGTGATCGTCACGCTCCAGGATCGCGCGCGCCACCAGGCGACCGATGCGTCCGAAACCGTTGATTGCAACCTTGGTAGCCATGCGAGAAGCTCCTGCTTAACCGTTTAATTTGTTCATGATTTGCGGAACGATATCGTCCGCCGTGAGACCGAATTTCTTGAAGAGATCGCCAGCGGGCGCCGATGCGCCGAAGCGGTCGATGCCGATGTTGAGGCCGTCCGTGCCGGTGTAGCGCTCCCAGCCGAAGGTGGTGCCCGCCTCGACGCTGACGCGCAGCGTGTTCGCCGGGATCATGTCGGCGCGATAATCTGCCGACTGCTCGTCGAACAGCTGGGTACAGACCATCGAAACCACGCTGGCGCCGATGCCTTCCTTCTCGAGCCGCTCTGCGCATTCGAGAGCGACGTGCACTTCCGAGCCGCTGGCCACCAGTGTGACTTTGTGGGCGTTGCTCGATTTCTTGAGGCGATAGGCGCCCTTCGAACACATGTCCGTTTCATCGGGTGCATTGCGTAGCTGCGGCAGGCCCTGACGCGTCAGTGCCAGGACCGTCGGGCGGTCCTTCTCGCGCAGCGCGATTTCCCAGCACTCCGCCGTTTCGACGACGTCTGCCGGACGCATGACGAGCAGGTTCGGGATCATGCGCAGGCTCTGTACGTGCTCGATCGGCTGGTGCGTCGGACCGTCTTCGCCAAGGCCGATGCTGTCATGGGTCATGACATAGATCGCGCGGGTCTGCTGCAGAGCCGACAGGCGGATCGCGGCGCGGCAATAGTCGGTGAAGACGAGGAAGGTACCGCCGTAGGGAATGACACCGCCATGCAGCGCCATGCCGTTCATCGCGGCGGCCATGCCGAATTCGCGAATGCCGTAATAGATGTAACGGCCCGAATAATCGTCGGCCGTGAGCGGGCCGATCCCGCCAGCCTTGGTGTTGTTCGAACCGGTGAGGTCGGCGCTGCCGCCGATGGTTTCGGTGAGCTTGCCGTTGATCTGCGCCAGAGCCATTTCGCTGGCCTTGCGGGTGGCAACCTTCTGCGGTTCTGCCATCAGCTTCTGGATGTAGTTATCGAGGCTGAAGCTTTCGGGCAGGTCGCCGGCCATGCGACGTTCGAATTCCTTGCGCTGGCCACTCGCATTGAGGCGATCCTGCCACTCATCGCGGGCCTTGGCATGGTCGGCGTTCTTCGCACGCCAGTCGGCATAGACCTGCTCGGGAATTTCGAACGGCTTGGCATCCCAGCCGAGCACTTCGCGGGCAGCCGAAATCTCTTCGTCGCCGAGCGGCGCACCATGGGTCGCGCTGGTGCCCTGCTTGTTCGGCGCGCCCTTGCCGATGACGGTCTTGCACGCGATCAGCGAGGGGCGTTCATCGGCCTGTGCTTCGTCCAGCGCGCGGCGGATGTCGTCGAAATCGTGGCCGTCGCAGCTGGTGACATGCCAGCCGGTCGCTTCGTAGCGGGCCTTGATGTCTTCGCTGGTCGACAGGTCGGTCGAACCGTCGATGGTGATGTTGTTGTCGTCCCACAGCACGTTCATCCGGCCCAGCTTCAGGTGGCCGGCAATACCGATCGCTTCGTGGTTGATGCCTTCCATCAGGCACCCGTCGCCTGCGATCACCCAGGTCCTGTGATCGACCAGCGCGTTGCCGAAGGCGGAGTTCAGATGGCGCTCCGCAATCGCCATCCCCACTGCCATCGCCAGGCCCTGGCCCAGCGGACCGGTCGTGCATTCCACGCCCGGCAGCAGGAAGTTTTCCGGGTGCCCGGCGCAAGGGCTGCCGATCTGGCGGAAGTTGCGGATATCCTCAATCGTGGGCTGCTCGTACCCGGCAAGGTGGAGCAGCGAGTAGATCAGCATCGAGCCATGGCCAGCGGACAGGACGAAGCGGTCGCGGTCGGCCCAGTCGGGCGCCTTGGGATCGTGGCGGAGGTATTCCGACCACAGCACGGTGGCGGCATCGGCCATGCCCATCGGCATGCCGGGGTGCCCCGAATTCGCCGCCTGCACCGCATCCATCGAAAGAGCCCTGATGGCGTTGGCCATCTGGACCATGCGGGCAGTGTCGATTGTCATGCTTTGTATCTCCGCGAGAGGGGTCGATTCGACGCGCGCGCACCCTTCGCGAACGCCGCGCGCGAGGTCAACCTCGGTGCGCCAGAGATGCCCCGCCGCACGGTTTTGGAGCGATTTATCAACAGCACGGTGCAAACCTTTGCGCTGCAACGCCAATCTTGGTATTTCTTCCCGCCATGAGCGAAGCGCGCATCTTATCTGCCATCGACAGGATTGAAAAAGCGCTCGCTCGAATCGAGACACAGGCCGCTCTTGCAGGCAGTTCGGGGCAATCCGGCGATCTCGCCGCAAAGCACGACGCACTGCGCAACCAGGTGACCGCCAGCCTGGCCGAACTCGACACGCTGATCGAGGAGATGGAGCGATGAGCGACGTCAAGCTGACCGTCGGCGAACGCTCCTACACCGTCTCCTGCGCAGACGGTCAGGAGCAGCATGTCGAACATCTTGCTGGCATGGTCGACGCAAAGCTCAAGGCCATGGGCGGAAACCTTACCGCGAACGAGGCGAAGAACCTGCTGTTTGCTGCACTGATGCTGGCTGACGAGGTCCACGAGGCTGGCAAGAAGTCACCTGTGGAAGCTCCGCCTGCTGCCGCGAATGCCGATGCCGGACAAGGCGACGCAATTGCCGCGCGCCTGGAACGACTGGCCACCGCATTCGAAAACGCTGCATCGGCCCTTGAGGGTGGACCTACGGCCTCCTAAATAGGCGGCGACGGGGCTGCCCGGCACGAGCCGCATGAACATCCCTGAGGCTATAAGCAATCCAAGGGAGCCGTCCCTACCGGATTGGCGGGTTTGTCCTGGCGATCTGGATATATGGCGCCCACCTGACGTGAAGGCGTCAGAGGATTTTCCGGCAACGACCCATGGCGGTCCCGTCACCCGATTTGTCGCGCTACCGCTTCGCTGCTTGAGCGCGGACGGGCGCTTACGGCCTCATCGAGATAAGCAGGTGGGTATTTGACCAAGGACGAACTTCGCAGGCATTTACGCACCGCGCGCCGCGAGCAGGTCGCCGCGCTGCCGGACAATATGCGCGCGCTGGTCTTCCACCGTCCGCCCGCCCCCTTGGTGGAGCTCGTCCCCGAGGGTGCGACGATCGGCCTGTACCGGGCCAATCCGTTCGAAGCGCCTGCGGCTTCCTACGCCAAGTTCTTCCTCGACAGGGGCCACGAGATCGCGCTGCCGCGGTTTGCCAGCCGCAATGCGCCGATGGAATTTGCGCGTCATTCCGACCCGTTCGACGAGGAGGACCTGGAGGTCGGCCCCTTTGGCCTGCTCCAGCCCTTTGCCGACGCACCTGTCCTGCAGCCCGACGTATTGATCGTGCCCCTCATAGGCTTCACCGAAACCGGTGAGCGGCTCGGCCAAGGCGGCGGCCATTACGATCGATGGCTGGCCGCACATCCGGGCACCCGCACGATCGGCCTCGCCTGGGACTGCCAGCGCGTCGACAGCCTTCCAGTCGAGGAACACGACGCACGCCTCGACGCTGTCGTCACTACGACCCGCTTTTACGGACCCTTCGAATGAGAGACGAACCCACCTGGCGCATTCCTGTCGGCCTTCTCGGCTTGCTTCTGGCACTGCTGGTCTACGGCATCCTGATCGCGCGCTACCTCCCCGGCCTGATCGGTGACTGGAACGCGCTGGTGCAGACGGTGATCTACCTCTTCCTCGGCCTTATCTGGCTGGCCCCCTTGCGGCGGTTCCTGACCTGGATGGAAACCGGCCGCTGGTCCGCCCCGCCCGAGAAAGATTGACCTCACGCCCGAGTGCCCTACCCTCCCCGTAACGGGAGGAGAGCCCTGTGACGAAAGAGACAACGGCGACGGCAGCACCCGTCGACGCGAGCGAGAAGATGCCGGTCTGGCTGAAGCTGGCGCATGGTTCCGGAGCCGCAGCATTCGGCATCAAGAACAACGGTTTCGATTACTTCCTGCTGATATTCTACGGGACAGTCATCGGGCTGGAGCCTTCGCTCGTCGGTCTCGCCATCCTTATCGCACTCGTGTTCGACGCGATATCGGACCCGCTGGTCGGATACTGGTCCGACAATCTGCAATCGCGCTGGGGCCGCCGACACCCGTTCATGTATGCGGCGGCGATACCGGTGGCGCTGAGCTATTTCCTGCTGTGGAACCCGCCCGAAATGGGTCAGACCTCGCTGTTTCTGTACCTGACCAGCCTCGCGATCCTGATCCGCACCTTCATCACTTTTTACGAGACACCGAGTTCGGCGCTGATCCCCGAGCTCACGACCGATTACGAAGAACGCACTAGCCTGCAATCCTATCGCCTGTTCTTCGGCTGGACCTTCGGCGCCCTGATGAGCGTGATCATGTTCGGTGCGCTGCTGACGGGCCCGCAAGGGCTCCTCGATCGGGATGCCTACGCTACCTACGGCATGATCGGCAGCGCGATGATCTTCATCTTCATCATGATCTCCGCAGTCGGTACGCATAGCCGGATTCCGTACCTGCATCGCCCCGTCACCCGGTCCGAGAGATACAGCGTCGGCCGGATCTTCCGCGAGATGATCGAGACGCTGAGCGAGAAGAGCTTCATCGCGCTGTTCTTCGCGACCGTGCTTTTCGCCATCGCGACCGGGCTTGCGGCCTCGCTGAACTACCTGCTGCTCACCTATTTCTGGGAATTCTCGTCCTACCAGATCTTCCTGTGGACCTGCACCGTGGTCCTTTCGGCCCTGTTCGGCTTCCTTTTGGCACCCTGGGCCACGCGCAAGATTGGCAAGAAGCCTGCGGTCATCGTGCTCGGCCTCCTTGCTTTCACGATACAGCCTGCCCCCGTCCTGTTGCGTCTCGTCGGAATGATGCCCGAAAACGGCGACCCGCTGCTGTTCCCTATCGTCCTTGGCGTCAATGTCATCGATCTGGCGCTGATCATTGCCGTCCAGGCGGTATCCTTCTCGATGATCGCCGACCTGGTCGAGGCGAACCAGGTCAAGACGGGACGGCGTTCGGAGGGCGTCTATTATGCGGCGATGACCTTCACCCGGAAAACCACGCAAGGCCTTGGCGTGCTGGCCGCAGGTCTGATCCTGTCCGGAATCGGCTTCCCCGAAGGAGCGGACCCCGGCACCGTCGACACGGATACCGTGTGGCAGTTGGGCGCTTGGTACGCCCCCTCATTGTTGGTGCTCTATCTCGGGGCTCTGTTTTTCGTCACGCGCTACAAGATCGACAAGCGCGGGCACGAGGAGAACCTGCGCCGCCTTCGCGAAGGCGCGGCGGCTCAATAGGGCCCAAACGAAAAAGCGGGGCCGAAGCCCCGCTTTCGCATTCATCATTCGAAGAATGTCCCAAGTGGCGCGAGTGACGGGACTCGAACCCGCGACCCTCGGCGTGACAGGCCGATACTCTAACCAACTGAGCTACACCCGCGCATCTAGGCGCTGTGCCTCTTGGGAGCCGCGCATCTAGGCGGCGGTCCGATTCCTGTCAATGCAGTTTTCTCGCCTTTTTTCGCTTCTTTTTCCCGCGCAGCAATTTACCCGAAAGTAACCACTCGCGCGCGACAGTGACCCACGCATTTCCACGTGGGGCAACGGGGGAAGTCGCATGTTACAGGGCGCATTACTCGCCGCATCGCTGGCGCTGCTTGGAGGCGGCGCGCTGGTCGCGAAATCGGCGATCGATATCCAGTACGACTGTTACCAGGCGCCCGCGCCCTGATCAGTCTACCAGGATCAATGCAGGCGTTTCGAGAAGCTTCTTGAGCTCCTGGACGAAACTCGCCGCATCATAGCCATCGACGACCCGGTGATCGCAGCTGATCGAGATGTTCATCAGCTTGCGCTTCTCGATGCGTTCGCCGCCAGCACCGTCGCTGACATACATCGGGCGTTCGATAATCCGGTTCGGGCCGATGATCGCGACCTGCGGCCGGTTGATGACCGGTGTCGTTGCCACGCCGCCAAGCGGTCCGAGAGACGTCACGGTGAGCGTGCCGTCCTCCATCTCTTCCTTCTTGGCCGTGCCGTTGCGCGCTGCCTCTGCAAGCCGCGAAATTTCGTTGGCGAGCTGCCACAGGTTCATTCCCTGAGCATTCTTGATGACAGGCACCATGAGGCCCGCATCGGTCTGTGCCGCCATGCCCATGTTGACCGCACCGAAGCGCGTCACCACGCCCGCTTCGTCGTCATACCGGGCGTTGATCATCGGGAACTTAGGCAAGGTCTTGCAGATCGCCGTGATCAGCAGCGGCAGGATCGTCAGTTTCGGCTTGTCGCCGCGATTGGTGTTCAGCTGGGCGCGCAGGACTTCGAGGTCGGTGACGTCCACTTCCTCGACATAGGAGAAGTGGGGAATGTTGCGCTTGGAAGCCGCCATGTTCTCGGCGATGCGGCGGCGCATCCCGATGACCTTCTTCTCCTCGTCCTGGCGAGTGGGCGCAGCCGCCGAATAGCCGGAGTTATAGGAGAGGAACTGGTCGAGGTCGCCGTGACGCACGCGGCCATCTTCGGCAGGCTTCACCTGCGAAAGGTCGACGCCGAGGTCCTTGGCGCGCTTGCGCACCGCAGGCGTGGCGAGAACCTTTGCCGACAGTGCCGGAGCATGCTCGGGCGCAGGCGTCGGGGTCGGAGCCGGCGGCGGGCTGGGATCGGCCGCCATCGCATCGTCGGCATCGCTCGCGTCCGATGTTTCCACCTCGATGCGCTCTTCGACCTTGTCGGCCTTGGGAGCGGGCGCCGGTTCGACGTCTTCCGCGACATCTTCGGGCACTTCGCCTTCGACCTCGATCACGACGAGCATCGAGCCGATCGAAACCATATCGCCTTCTTCACCGGCGATCTCGACGATCTTGCCGTCGACCGGGCTCTCCATCGGGACGGTCGCCTTGTCGGTCATCATGTCGACGAATTCCTCGTCTTCACGAACCGTGTCGCCGACTTTCTTGTGCCACTGGACGATTTCCGCCTCGGCAATGCCTTCGCCGATGTCGGGCATGTTGAATACGAACTTTGCCATGTCGGTTACTCGCTGAGAATCTTGTCGAGGGCCTCGCCGATGCGGATCGGGCCGGGGAAATAGGCCCATTCGAGGCTGTGGGGATAGGGTGTGTCGAAGCCGGTCACGCGTTCGACCGGGGCTTCAAGATGGTAGAAGCAGCGTTCGGTCACCAGCGCCGAGAGTTCGGCGCCGAAACCGGCGGTGCGGGTCGCCTCGTGGACGATCAGGCAGCGGCCGGTCTTCTTCACGCTTTCCTCGATCGCTTCGATATCGAGAGGCACGATCGTGCGAAGGTCGAGAATGTCGGCCTCGATGCCCTTCTCCGCGCAGACCGCTTCGACCACATGGACCATGGTGCCGTAGGCGAGGATGGTGAGTTCCTCGCCTTCTGTCGCGTGCCGCGCCTTGCCCAGCGGGATCGTGTAGTGGCCTTCGGGCACAATGCTCGCGTCGAACTTCTTCCACGGCTGCACGGGCTTGTCGTAATAGCCGGAGAACGGGCCGTTATAGATGCGCTTCGGCTCGAAGAAGATGACAGGGTCATTGTCCTCGATGCAGGAGATCAAGAGGCCTTTCGCATCGTAAGGCGTGGCCGGAATGACCGTCTTCAGGCCCGAAACGTGGGCGAAGATCGCTTCCGGGCTCTGGCTGTGCGTCTGGCCGCCGAAGATGCCGCCGCCGAAGGGGCTGCGGACCGTCATGGGCGAGGTATATTCGCCTGCCGAACGATAGCGCAGGCGCGCCGCTTCGGAGATCAGCTGGTCGAGGCCTGGGTAGATGTAATCGGCGAACTGGATTTCGGGCACGGGGCGCAGGCCGTATGCGCCCATACCGACCGCCGCAGCAATGATGCCGCACTCGGAAATCGGCGTGTCGAAGACCCGGCTCTTGCCGTATTTCTCCTGGAGACCTGCCGTACAGCGGAAAACCCCGCCGAAATAGCCGACGTCCTCGCCCATCACGACGATATTGTCGTCGCGCGACATGGTCACGTCGAGCGCCTCGTTGATCGCCTCGATCATGTTGAGGCGGCGTTCAGCGGGCGCTTCGCTTGTCGGCGCGGTTTCGGTTTGCGTGTCGCTCATGCGCCGTTCCCTTCGTTAGGAAGCCCTTCGGGAAACTTCGTCTCGCGTTCGCGGATCGCCTGCTCGCTTTGCTCCTTCAGGTGCCAAGGCAGCTCTTCGAAAACGTCTTCGAACATGGTGCGGAACGGATGGTGCAGGCCATGGCCGAGGATGCCGTTAGCCTCCGCTTCCTTGGTGACCTTCTTGACGTATTCCGCCGCTTCGAGGTCCATCTTTTCCTGACGTTCCTCGTCCCATTCACCGATGGCGATGAGATGGTTCTTGAGGCGCATCACAGGATCGCCCAGCGGCCATTCTTCACGCTCCTGCGCGCTGCGATATCCGCTCGGATCGTCGGACGTCGAATGCCCTTCCGCGCGGTAGGAGAAGAATTCGATCAGAGTCGGCCCGGCATTGGCGCGGGCGCGGTTGGCGGCCCATTGCTCTGCTGCATAGCAAGCCAGCGGGTCGTTCCCGTCCACGCGCAGCGATGCGATGCCATAGCCCACGCCGCGCGCGGCGAAGGTCGAACGCTCTGCCCCGGCAAAACCGCTGAAGCTGGAGATCGCCCACTGGTTGTTGACGACGTTGAGGATGACCGGCGCGTTGTAGACCGTTGCGAACAGGCAGGCGGAGTGGAAGTCGCCTTCCGCGGTGCTGCCCTCGCCCACCCAGGTGGCGGCGATGCGGCTGTCGCCCTTGATTGCAGAAGCCATCGCCCAGCCGACCGCCTGCGGGGTTTGCGTGGCGAGATTGCCCGAGATCGAGAAGAAATTGTGCTCGCGGCTGGAATACATGATCGGCAGCTGGCGGCCCTTCAGCTTGTCGCCCCGGTTCGAGTAGATCTGGTTGATCATCTCGATCATCGGATAGCCGCGCTGGATCAGGATGCCCTGCTGGCGATAGCTGGGGAAGATCATGTCGTCGGCGGCAAGCGCCATCGAGGCAGACACGCTGGTCGCCTCTTCGCCGGTACACTTCATGTAGAAGCTGGTCTTGCCCTGGCGCTGGCCACGGAACATGCGCTCGTCGAATGCGCGCGTCATGGCCATGTGGCCGAGCATCGTGCGCAAGGTCTCGGGATCGAGCTTGGGATCCCAGGGACCGTGCGCCTTGTTGTCGTCACCCAGCACGCGGATCAGGTCATGCGCAAGATCGAGCATGTCCTTCGGATCGACGGTTTCGTCCGGCCGTGCCTGGGCGCCCGCCTCGGGCACCTGGATGTGCGAAAAATCGACCGCATCGCCGGGGCGGTACTTGGGTTCAGGGACATGGAGCGAAAGCGCAGGGCGGTTGTCGCCCGCGCTCGCGGCATTCCGATCTCCCTCGGCGGGGGGCCGTTCGGCCATAAACTCTCTCCAGACGCAATCTTACGCTTGCGCGTTATTTTATTTCACAGGAGTGAAACGGTCAAGTGAGAGCCGGATCACACTGCGACGGGCGCCTTGATGGGCCCGTGCGGCGTGTAGTCGTGAACCGCGAAATCCTCAATGCGATAGTCGAAGATCGAGGCCGGACGCCGCAGAATCTCAAAGGTCGGATGCCCTTGCGGTTCCCGCGACAGCTGCTCTTCCACCAGGTGTGCGTGATTGAGGTAAAGGTGCGTATCCCCTCCGGTCCAGACGAGTTCGCCCGGTTCCAAATCGACCTGCTGCGCGATCATCCGCTGTAACAGCGCCGCCGACCACAGATTGAACGGGAGGCCCAGCGCGACATCGCAGCTGCGCTGGTAGAGAAGGCAGTTCAGCCGGTTTCCGGCGACGTGGAACTGGTAGGTCTTGTGACACGGGGGCAGCGCCATCGAATCGAGTTCGGCGACGTTCCACCCCTCGATGATGTGGCGCCTGCTACCCGGATTGGTCCTAAGCGATTCGACGACTTCGGCAACCTGGTTGACGCTTCCGGTGCGGGCATAGCTGCCATCGCCAGTGGGCGTGTAGACCGGCCAATCGACCCATTGCTTGCCATAGACCGGGCCGAGATCGCCCCACTTCGCGGCAAAGTCCGCATCGTCTGCAATGCGCTGGGCAAAGTCCTCGACCGAGATGTCCTCGCCGGTGGCCTTCATATATTTGGCGTGCGGCCATTCGTTCCAGATCTTCACGCCCTGCTGCACCAGGAGGCGGATGTTGGTGTCCCCGGTGAGGAACCACAGCATCTCGCGCGTGGCGGTCTTCCAGTAGACGCGCTTTGTGGTGATCAGCGGCATCGCGCCATCGGCAAGGTCGAAGCGCAGCATCGCACCAAAGACGGAGCGCGTGCCGACCCCGGTCCTATCGCGGCGTTCATCGCCTTCACGCCAGATGCGGCGCATGAGGTCGAGATATTGCTGTTCGTAATGCTGATTTGACACGGTGGAAGCCCTATCCCGATTTTCGGCAAAATGCCTGCTTGCGTGTGCCGCAATCCACACCTATAGGGCGCGCCTGCTTCGCACCCGCAGCGATTGTTCACTGCGGGCCGATCCGGTCGGGGAGTAGCTCAGCCTGGTAGAGCACTGTCTTCGGGAGGCAGGGGCCGGAGGTTCGAATCCTCTCTCCCCGACCATTTTATCGCGCAAGCGACGGTTTTCCGCCTTTTAGCATGGGTCATCGCACCGCTGCGGTCACACGACTGTAGCACATAAGCGATGCACATGCGGAAAGGTCACGACCAATGACTCGCATCGCTCATGTCACGCGCCGCGGCGCCCGATATGTCTTCCGGCGTCGCATCCATTTCCAAAATATTATCTCTCGCCCTCTAGCGCTCGCGCTCCAGACGGCCGACCCATCAATCGCGCGCCAGCGCGCTGCGATCCTGTCGGCACGTTTCGAGGTCGTAAAATCAAGCGTGAGAAGAATGATAGAACAAGGAACAGCCCTGACCGGGCCGCAGATCGAGGCGCTCTTCCGGCAGGAATTGGAAAGCGAGCTGAGAGCCATCGTGGATTTCGCCTTCAGCGACGGGGCCTGGGCCGATGAGGCGTTGAGGATCGCATCTGACGATCGCGAGAAATACGGTTTCTTGAGGTCGCCTGATCGCCATCGACCCGAGTTTGTCGAGCTCGCCCTCGGCCTCTTCCCAGATGAAATGGTGACGCAGCGGCTGGCCGGCGTCGGCGCTTCGACTGGCTCGAGCAATATCGCGGTGGCGCGCACGCACCTGATCCGTGCCCGCGCTGTTGCCGGGGCCAAGATCCAGAACCTGTACGATGACGAAGCCATGGATGCACCCGATCCCATCGCAGTTCTAATGGGTGAATTTCACGATCCAAGTCAGGCCACCCTCCCCTTGCCCGCGACAGCCGTCGTCCCGGCCGAGAATACTCAAACCCCAAAGGATGTGCGCGAATGCAAGTTCGACTACTACGACGAGCGTCGCTTCTCGGAAATCATCGAAGAGGTCGCGGCAGACTTGAAGACCGAAGGAATATGGAGCGGAAAGCTAGATCAACAGCGCAGGATTATGCGCACCTTCGCCTGGATCACGGGTGACAGAGAGCTTGGCTCTTACACGCACCGTGACGTGGCTGCTTTTAAGAAGGCACTCCTCAAGCTGCCAAAGCGCTTCAAATTCGGAACGCCTCAGAAGGGGGCGATGTCTCGACCCTTTGATCAAATAGCTAGGGAGTTGGCTTCCGCAAAATCCGGTGAGCCGAGAAGCAAGAAAACTGTCAACCGCGATCTCAGCACCATGAGTACGGTTGCCAAACACCTCGAGCAGACTGCCTGGAAGCCAAAAATAGAGGGCAGCAAGGTAATGAACTTTGCTGGCGCGACCATCGGAATCAAGGAAGGTAAAAGCACCGAATTGAGGCCGGTTTGGACGAAAGAGCACCTTCGGTGCCTATTCACATCCCCGATCTTCACCGGCGGTGGCGCTGGCAAGAAACGATTGAAGAACAGCGAGCATAGCCCGCGGGTTTGGCACGATGCAGCGTATTTTGCTCCGCTGCTCTGGTACTATACGCATGCATGTCGGGAAGAGATCTGCGGGATCGAGATAGCTGATGTCTTCGCCGACGTCCCTGTCCCATTCATCTGGATTCGTAATAATAAGACCCGCGGGGTGGACGGCGAGATGGCTGGTGAGAAGCGCCCCGCCCGCCGCAGAGAGATCCCGATACACCCCGAACTAATCCGCTTGGGATTTCTGCAGTACGTTGAGAAAATTCGCCAGAACGGTCACACCGAGGTGTTCCCAGAATTGTACCTCCAGCAATCCAAAAGAGGTGGCGCCCAGTTCTACTATAGAGCGTGGACACACATGGTGGACTGGATCGAAGACCGCATGACCATTCCGATCGATGAGAATGGCAAGAAAACCGACATCCACTCGATTAGAGCGCTGGGATCTTCTTTCTATGAGGTCGAGGGCGTGAATCCAATCATGCGCGCCGATCTAATGGGGCACGAGCGTGAGGGGACGAATGCGCGCCACTACTCTAAGCGGGTGGACGCGGAGGGTCTGTCCGTGGTTCTAGGTGAGCGCCTACAGATGCTCTGCAAGTATGTTCCTGTGATCACTGACCACCTAAATGCAGCGCCTATCAGCTTCTTGCCATTGGACAGCAGGTCTCGAGTGGGTTCAGGTCGGCCAAGAAAAGCTCGAAGTGATGCCGGGACTTCCAAGTCTAAATCGGGCAATTAAAGGCGTTGTCTATAGTAATTCCCACCGAGCGGGCGATGATTTGGACCTTCGACATCTGCTTCGGCCAACCCAAGCTTAAGGTGGCCCTAGGCGCGTCACTTCGCTGATCTTGAACTGCGCGAACTGATGGCTGTTTCGAAACCGATCGATCATATTGTGGATGGAGAAACTGATGGCGGATCCCGATAAATTCTCGACGGGCTGGCCTGCGTTGATGTCATCCGAGATGGCGGCTCGCTATCTCTCTGTAGATGAACAGACGCTATTTCGACTCGCCGATCAATTCAACAATCCGGCAATCGAGATTGAGAGCTTATCGATCAGGTGGCGAAAGCAAGATCTCGACCGTCTGATTAAAAAATTGCCGCTAGTCTCACCAAGCGTGAGAGAAGCCGACAGACCACGGCTGTTGAAGCTTGATAGTTCACAACTCAATGAACTCGCAGAGCAAGTTGCACGACGCATCGATCGCACCCAACCAAACACTACAGCTAAGCTGATATCCATAAACGACGCCTGTGCTATTCTCGGTCTTGGGCGTACAAGCATCTACAGGATGATCAAAGATGGAGCTTTGCAGGCTCGACGGATTGGTCGCCGAACTCTGCTTTCAAGAGAAGAGATAGAGGCGTTCCTCGATGGTTCAAACCGGGCCTAAATTCCGTTGATCTGGTCACCGGCTACGAGTGGTGCGTCTAATTTTTTGCCCCAGCGGGTATTCTAGTTGACAACCGCAGAGGGTGATCGCTATCGGCCCCCACCTACCCGCTGTCACAGATGATTTTTCCCGACAGCCGTGTGCCCAGATGGCGGAATTGGTAGACGCACCGTCTTCAGGTGGCGGCGCTCGCAAGGGCGTGGAGGTTCGAGTCCTCTTCTGGGCACCACTTTTTACGGATTTGGCGAAAATCCGCCAGTTCTAAAGCGCCCTGTTGAAGCAGTTGAGAGCTTTATGACGAGCCGCTCGCTAAAAGTTAGCGTTGCGCCCTCACCCCAGGCATCCGAGTTGCTCGCGAGTGACCCAGATTCCGCTGTTCGCGCTCGATAGAGCGGATGTCAGTTGTAAACAGCAGCTCGGACGGACTAAGATACGTGCGGCGGAGGACCTCTAGCAACTAATCCAGTGTAATGGGCTCCTCTTCGCCAGCAATTGCGAATTCTGATCTATCTTACCCTGACGCTCAAGGGTGATCGCGGCAACGCGTTGCGACACGTTATGCCTTAAATCTGAGGAGATCAGACAAAGATACACGTGCATTCGACGAATGTAGATCGCCTTTCCCCGCTCGCTGGAGATCAGGAATTGGTTGTCCCGCCCCCTTCATCCGCGTCGACGAGTTGCTTACCGTCCTCGCGCAGCATTTCGAGAAGTTCGCGAATGAGGCCCTCGAAGAGGGAGACCATAAGCTGTAACTTTCCTTCCGCATCGTCCTCGGCCGGATCGAACAAGAAATTGGATTGCAGCGTGAGGTTGTCATCGGACAAATATACGCTCCCGAAGCGGTAATTCGAGTTGAACTCATTGGCGTCGTTCAAGTCGAACGAAGAGGGAAATTCGCTCCATCCTGCCACGAACTGGAGCGATCCGGGTTCGTAGACTTGCGCGAGGATGCGAGTGCCGCTGAAGCTGCTCCTGACTACGCCGCGTTCGACCTCCTCCGCCTTGTAGCCGAGCCGCGAGAGCAGTTCCGCCAAAGTCGGGACTGAGATTTCTTGTTCCTGCGTCATAAAGTCACCTCAGACAGTTGCGAACCGATTGTCCGCTACGTGGTTGTGGTCGTTTGCAATGTCCGGCAATCTAGGCGAGTCGGCAAACTCGACGCGATGCGCCTCTTCGTGTTCCACAACAAAGTCGTCCACGAACGTCAGCCGCCCCGCTTTCTGGAGACGTCCCAGGTGGTTCTCAAGTTGACTGTTTTCGGAGAATGTGAGCGATTCCCGCCTAACAAGCTCCCTCGGTATCTCGACCCTTATCTCGATCCTACGCGATGACCCATCGCCCGCAGCCCTTCGGCCACGGGGCGTCAGACGGCTTAAGACCTTGCGTCCGGCCTTCCGAGAGGTAACGAGACCTTCTAGCTTGAGAGCAGTCAACAGCCGGGACATCGTCTCCGGGCGTACATCAGCGGCTTCCGCGAGCTCGCTGGTCGCCATCGCTTTTGTGCCCTTTAAACCCTTAAGGAGCTTGAGGACCTTCTCACGGGCTCCAGCGGCCTCGGGGTCTATGGGTATCGTTACGCCCTGCGGTCGCCTACGCGCCGCGATCGTAGCGAACATCACGTTTGCATCGAGCAGGGATTTGACCAAACGTCGCGGGTCCAAGTCCTCGTCGTCCGTACCAACTTCGGACCGAAACGCGGCCAGTTGGTCGCGCATGCGCGACAGCGCGCTGCGATCTTCACTGAAGACGCCATCCATGAACACCGTCATGAGTTGTTCGTTGACGCGCTGCGCGGCTGTCCAGTTGCCGGCCGCGATAGTCTGCCGCATGGAGGCAAGCACGCGCTCGAGCGCTCCGGCATGATCCAAGGTCTTCATTTTTTCCGTTCCTGTAGACACTCTAGCAATCAGACCCTAACAAATACCTGACGTCAAGTGATGTCACATATCTAGTATGAGCGCGATGGCCACACAAGAACCTTCTGACCTCCTCACATCCATCATTGCTCTCCTCAGAGATTTTTGGCGTCGAAATGAGGGAAATGCGGGGTTCCGCACGGCGACGCTCCGGGCGGCAGAGGCGATCATGCCTGCCCCTTCCGACAAGGAGGCGCACGAGCGCGATCTGGCGGAACTGCTGGCGAGCGAACCCGTTGCCACCGCCGTAGGACTGCTCGGCGCTGAGCCTGGAGAGCTTTCCGCCGAGGATCTCGCCGCCCTGCTAGCAGCCGCGCAGTCCTTGGACGAGTGGCATCGGCCGATCGCGAACGACCTGTCCGGCGAAACATGGCAAGTGCGAACAGCGCCCCATATCGAGGCCCAGACGCGCCTGAATGTCGAGGGGGTCTACAACACCAACAAGAATCTGGGCCTCCTCGTGCCACGGCATTGTTCAGACTTCCATCTATGCCCCACGGATTGGCTTGAGGCGGAAGTCCTCAAGGATTTCGCTACGGGAGACGAGACGACGGTCCATTTCGACGCGCGGCACTACCTCCAGTTCACTTGCATGCTTCCGGTGAGGATAACAGCGAGTGCTCCGGACGGCGGCGCCGGTCCGGACAGGGCCATCGCGGTGGAGCGAAAAGGAGTGGCCGCGGATGTTCTCGTACCGAATCGCGACACCCCTCACCGAATCCTTGTCGCTCCCGTGCTGGAGGCGAAAGACGAGGTCACCTTGTCCAGCAACGGAACGCGCTATCGCGTCGTATCGCACGATTTCGAGGATCGAGCTGCAACCATCGTGGAAGCCGCGTACACGCAGCAGGGCTCGATCCTCTTCATCCCCGAGATGGCGCTCTCAGACTCTAGCTACCGAGCGCTGAGAGCGGCGCTTCGTGCTAGTCACAGCACCTCAAGCGCAGGTGGTACCCTGCCACACCTTGCGTACGCCATCGTGGGGGTCATGTCGCACGAGGGCGTCAGCCCGCGCAACTTTGTCGCCGTCCTTGCGGGTAACGGTCGGGTCCTTGCCGAGCAGGACAAGATCAGCAGATGGGACCTGACGCCGGAAGAACAGCGCTGGCTCGGGCTCGGCAAAGACGACGACATTCTCCCAGACTCGTTAAAGGAATCGATCGCCCCGGCGGAACGCGTCACCCTACTTGACCTTCCTGGGTTCGGACGCCTCATGGTCCTCATCTGTGCGGACATGAGCATCGAAGAGCCAGGCGACTTCCTTTACGTCAACGGAGGCGTGAACTGGGTCTATGCCCCCATCATGGACCGGACGTGGCGACCGAAGCGCGACGGAAGTGAGGAGAACTGGATCGTGGCTCGCTCGCTGCGCGCCGCGCGCGCATCACGGGGTAACGTGGTAGTGACAAACAGCATGCCGCTGACAACGGTTTGCAACGAGACCAATGCCGCCCGGGGGATCGGTTATCCGCCCTCGCCAGTTTGCCACGTTGCCCTCATGCTTGACGGGCGCGACCAGAACCCCGCCAGTGCATTCAAGGACGTTGACCTCCGAAGGAGTGACGTGGTGGTTTGCGAAGATTGGTACGATGGTTGGGAAACGTTCTTTCCCCCGAAATGAAAGCCGGTCCTTGGGCGCGAGCGATCAACATTGGCACGTGGTAGTCCATGGAGGGAAATCGCAGTGGTCGGAATTAGACGCACACTTTGGCGGCTCGAATGTACCGGGGTCCGTGCGGCGTTCGATCATTGTCGCGCTTTTATGAGCCGAGAGGCATTGCGCTGGTTCGAACCCTCGAGCCGCTCAGTGATTGATTTCAGAGCCTCGTAGCGCCGGCGCCGTTCAGCTCCAATGTTAGCTGCGGAGTGCGCACCGATCCCTGCTATGAATCCTAAGGCTCCCACTCCGGTCGCGAACATTGCTCCAGCGCCTAACGAGCTGGCTACTGCGACGCGTGCTCCGCGGTCACCGAACTCTGCGCCGCGTTCTTCAAGCGGTATATGCTTCTTTCTGAAAGCCGAAAAGGCGATCAGGGCGAGGCCCAGAGCAGAGGGCGCAAAATCCTCAATGCCGACCTCAGCAGGGGGGCCTAATACTGAATCAATTTGGCCGTGCAGTTCCGACTCAGGGATCCCGCTGTCGATGACGCCAGCAACCGCGCCAGCGCTTAGTAGATCCCCATAGACTTCTGAGGTGGTAACCACATCGATGCTGGGGTACCGCTCTATAGCTTGCTGCACATACGCGACTGACTCGGTCGCCTTGGCTTGTATTTCATCAACGACATTCCCCTCTTCATCGAGAACCTGAATGTCATAGCCCGGCTGATTGGACGAAGATGCCAGGTAAGCATGCAGCCCGTCTTCAAGCTGACCTGCGTTCAGTTGGTCGACCAGCTGAATTTCGAATAGCTTGCCTTTGACCCCACTCACTAAGCCGATAAGCTCTTCTGGAGATTTATCGGCGATAGCCTCTGAGAAGGTTTCTCCTCCTTCTGCCTGACGCGGATAAGCTCGCGAGTACGCATCTTCAATCTGTGGCGGTATCGCCTCGGGCAACTGCATTGCGGCGGAAAGTGTTATGCCGCCGACTGTCAGCATATCGAGAATCTGTCCCTTGTCCCCTTTCTTGACGGCCTCACGGATAGCCGCATTTTGCTCGGAGGTTATCTGCTCGGACCTTTTGGCCGCTTGAGCGCAGCGCGCCTCCATCTCAGACAGTTCCGTTTCGGTTATGAAAACGTCGAAAAGTCCTCCGCCCGACTTAAACAGGCCGCCAAGTGCACCAGTGGTGGTCCCACCAAGTAAAGGTGCCCCTTTCCGAGCCCTCCGGCCTAACCCGCTAATAGCGTCGGTAATCAGTCTTGCTGGTTTGTCGGTCTTCGCCCGAAGCACCGCCTGTATCTTAGGCTGCCAAGTTGGCGCGTTTGCCTCAAGCTCCTTGGCCATGCGCTCGGTCGCTCGTTCAATGCGCGATCCTAATTTTTCGTGCGCTCCGCGCTGCTGCAAGCGGTGAAGACTGTCGCCCGACTTTCTGGCGGCGTCCTGAGCAGCCTTCTTGGTATAGCCCGCGACATCGGCAGCGACATTGGACATTCGATCGCGCAGATCTTTTTGCTTGCTCATCACTACCCCCCTGTTCGGTTATCCCTCTACCAAAAAGCCAAACCCGCCAAGGCCTTCTAGGCCAACATGCGGAGAATGGCCTCCTCGCGGGGTGCGCCTCCGTGACCAAAGAAGTCCTCCACCGCCCCCCTCACGGAGGGGACATTCTTATCTAACCAAAAGGCTGTTAACGGTTCTATTATAACCGCTCGGTCAGTAGCGCGCTTCACGCTTAACTCTTCCGCAATGAGATATGATGCCTCTCTCCGCAGGGTGCGCAAAGTATACGACATCCTCTGAACGCCGGCTGCGTAAAGAACGTTTAAAAAGAACAGTTCAAAACATCGGTGACCAAGAGGCTCAACTGCTTCCACTTGGATCGGGGAGTGGTAAGGCTCGTAGCCATAGCCAGGATACATCGTCCAACCGTAGAATGCCCTTGGCTTCAAAGTAAGTCTCGTGGTCATACAGCACTGCTTAGCTTGCCGATTTTCGTCATGGTCCCAACCCATCGCATCCAAACTTTGCGCTCAATATCTTAGCTGTTAGGGGAAACAAATATAAGCTATGTTTGGAGGGGCAGAGTGGCGCAATTATTCAACAAGGTTGATTGGGATCTCCAGAGCCTGTTGTCGTCGATTAGGAGCGGGCAACTCGCCCTTCCCGACATTCAGCGACCTTTCGTATGGCGGAATACGAAGGTTCGGAACCTGTTTGACTCGATGTATCGCGGTTACCCGGTGGGTTACTTTCTGTTCTGGGAGACTGGAGCTGGTGGGGCAAAGCAGATCGGAACCGACACGAAGCAATTAGCTCCTGCCAAGGTCATTGTGGATGGACAGCAGCGACTTACATCTCTTTACGCTGTTCTACACGGAGTGCCCGTAATCCGAGATAATTTCTCAACCGAGAAAATCGAGATTGCCTTTAGCCCTCTTGAAGAGCGTTTTGAGGTCGCAGACGCGGCTATCCGAAAAGATAGTTCTTTCATCCCCAATATCTCGGCCCTCTGGAGTCCGGAGGCGGGTCTCCTCAGTTTCACCAAAGACTATTTTCTCAAGTTGGAAGAGGCAGGCGCTGAGCTTGAAGAGGGCCAGGTGCGTAAGGCTGAGGCTGCGATCCAAAAACTGCATTCGCTGATCTTTTACCCTTTTACGTCCTTGGAGCTGTCCTCGGAGGTTAATGAAGAGCAAGTTTCCGAGATATTTGTCCGGATCAATAGCCAAGGAAAGCAGCTTAACCAAAGCGACTTCATTCTAACGCTCATGTCGGTTTTTTGGGAAGAAGGTCGAAAGGAGCTGGAGGAGTTCTGCCGGGCTTCACGGGTGCACTCGCCCGGTGCCTCTCCATATAATGCACTCTTTCAACCCGACCCAGATCAGTTGCTGAGGGTGGCGATTGCAGTAGGGTTTCGTCGCGCGAGGATGTCGGCAGTTTACTCGGTTCTGCGTGGAAAGACGAACCTTCCGGACGACGCGTCCAATCTCTCGAGAGACGAGCAGTTCGATCGCCTAAAGGCAGGTCAAGCTGCGGCCCTGAATCTCAATTACTGGCATGACTTTCTTAAAGCAGTGAGGCTTGCGGGATACCGTACTCCGAAGATTATCAGTTCCCAGAATAATTTGGTTTTCGCATATGCACTCTATCTGATCGGTCGAGCCCACATCGGAGTGGACGAGCACAAGCTTCGCAAAGCTATTGCCCAGTGGCTTCTGATGTCGTCCTTGACCAGCCGCTATTCTTCCTCGCCGGAATCCGAAATGGAATTCGATCTCGCAAAATTACGAGGGATCGAGGACGAAGTGAGCTACCTTCAAGTGATCCAGCAAGCCTGTGCGGAGACACTGACAAGAGACTTTTGGACCATCAGCCTCCCCAACGCTTTGGCAACCTCGTCTGCAAGGAGCCCGTCGATGTTCGCGTTCTTTGCGGCGCTGAACGTCCTCGACGCACGAGCGCTTTTCTCATCCCATACCGTGCGTGAATTAATGGACCCAGTTGCGCAGGCGCCGAGGACATCTCTGGAAAGGCACCATCTCTTCCCTGTCGCATACTTGAAAGAAAATGGTTTCAGCGACCGGCGCGACTACAACCAGATTGCTAATTACTCGATCGTTGAATGGGGCGATAATGCGCAAATAGGAGCTGCCCCCCCATCCGAATATGTTCCCGCGCTGGAGGACCGTTTCAACCACGAAACGCTTGCGTCCATGTATCGGCATCACGCCTTACCACTCGGGTGGGCGGATATGGATTACATCGAGTTTCTTTCTGTCCGCAGAAGCATGATCGCAGATACGATCAAGGAAGCTTACAATGTGTTGGCGACCAACTCTAAGCAGCCGCCACGCACGCCATCAGTTGGGGAGCTGGTGGCTGAAGGGGAGAGCGACGAAATAGAGTTCAAGTCTACCCTTCGCACAAATCTGCACACTGGGCAGAAGGACAGCAAAATGGAAATGGCTGTGCTCAAGACTATCGCAGGATTTTTGAACAAAGCTGGCGGCACGCTGATCGTTGGAGTAGCCGACGACGGAGCGCTGGTTGGCTTGGAGACGGACGGATTTCCAAATGAAGATAAGATGAGTCTCCATCTCATCAACTTGCTCAAGAACCGGATGGGGGGGCAGCAGGCCCTCCATGTGCATCCGCACTTTTGCGACTATAGAGAAGGGCGAGCGCTTGCCGTCGAGTGCAAGCCTTCGAAGAGTCCGGTTTGGGTCAAAGATGGCAACGAAGAACGATTTTTTGTGCGCTATGGTCCTTCCACTCAGGAACTGACCGGAGCGCAAGCGCAGGAATACATACAGCAGCGCTTTTGAACGGCGCTTTTTGCTGGCCCAGCTCGATCGCTAAGGCAGGACCGAGGCGCTGAGCCATCCGCGCCTTCACACCGCTAGACTTGCCAGCGCCTCCTCGGCGTTATTGCGGACCAAGTGACCATAGTGTCGTTCAATCACTGCGATGCTCGTTCTGAATTATTGACCTGCCGTTAGGGCTGGCAATCCCGCGCGAATGAGATCCGTAATAACACTGTGCCCCACGAACTTCACCGAGAATTCCCGCACTGATAATTGGATCAAAATCAGCTCAGGCATTGCTCTTGGCACCGATGCGCGAGCCATAGGCAACAGCCTGCCGATCGTATGCCGGTCGGCATTTGCGGGGCAGGAAGACATGGAGGAGGCCGCGGGCCCTCGAGAGACCGGCATAGTGCAGCATCGAGGCTTGCTCGGCTCCAATATCGCCCATCTCAATGGCAATGACGACCTGCCGATCGAGCCCCTTGAATGCATGCATCGTCGACATGAGCAGAGCGCCCCGGGCGATCTCTCTTTCCTGCCGCGGGTCTGCGAGGCTTCGTCCGGCTATCTGCGCGACCTCCGCAAGAAACGAGTTCTCTTTCCGCCTCGTGGCCAAAATTGCAATCTGATCCGGCTCGACATCGCTGTCGATCAGCTGTTCCAGAAGGTTCTCAAGCTGCGCCACAGCATCATTGTCATCATCATATTCGTGGATCTGAGCAGGTTGCCCGTCAGGGGCTCCCTCGACAGCAAGATCAATGCCCGAAACGATGGATGCCTGCGTTGCCACTTGTTTGGTGTTGCGACAGTTGTCGTAAAGATCATCGAAAGCAGGAGCTCCTTCCGACAACCTATCCTCGACCTCCGTCACCGTCTCCACATTGTAGATGTTCTGTTTCGGATCGAGGTAGAGGTGCCAGCGCCCGCGCTGCATCCCTTCCTTCAGCAGTAGATCGAAGACATCTAGGTTCTCTGGCGTGAGCAGATCCTGGGCTTCGTCGACAATTAGAACATCGAACGGCTCAATGGGCTTCTCCACAAGCGCATCCCATGCAACAGCGGGCATCACTTTGCGGAAGAAGCGCTCCTTGTCCTCATCCTCACCCGCCAGCTTCGAGCTCAATCCCGCTGCGCCTATCAACGAGCGAAAGTAGGAATGAGCGTGGTGGACCTCAACGTTTTCCGCGTCAGGGACCACGGCAAGGCTCTGGCGGAGATGCTCGGCTAGCAGTTGGTTGAAAGTCAGGAACAGAACCCGCGCGCCACCCTTAGACAACTGCTTTGCCCGGTCGACCGCTAGCACGGTCTTACCGGTTCCTGCCGACCCTCGAACAACGGTGCGGGGATTCGCTGCACCGCGCCGCGACACGCGGATCTGTTCATTGGTCAGGTAAAGCAGCGCATTGTCGGTACCGGTCAGATAGGTTCCAAGACTGAGAGCTGTCTCAAGGTCGGGTCTGAGTATCTGCCGAGCCACCTGAATTTCATCTTCGCGGAGCCCGCGGTAGGGCTTGCCGTGCTTGGTGGTATATTCCCGCGACCAGTATTTCTGCAGTGAAGAAATGTAGCGGTCGAGGTTGTCGCGGAAGTCCCGTTTGTCGAGGAGCACCTCCTGAACAATCTCGGCCCCGGTATCAGTGAAATTGGTGAACGGCATGACGACACCGCATCCGAACATGATGTCATGGAAGAAGCTGCGCACTTCGGTGAGCTTGGTCTTGAGCGCAAACATTGCGCCAGTGGCCTGCTGCCACGGACTCTCCTTCTTGTAGAACGTCGGGAAGTCCCCGCTGTACTTCCACTCGCCGCCAAGACATTCGACCTTTCCGCCCTTCACTTCGAGCGCGAAGATCCCATGGGTCGAGAGAACGACTATATCGGCCTCGCCCCAAACCTTCTTTTCGTGCGAGCCAAGCCCCAGCGAGTGCATGACCACCCATCGCTCTGGGAGCTCGCGCCCCAGCCGCTCGTAGACCAGTCTCTCGCTGGAATTGCAGTCCTTCGGTATCTCAGGGATCAGGATTGCCATTCAAGCTGCTCCAGCAAATCGTGAAAGAAGCCTTTGAAGCTTCGGTCTGCACTGCCCACCAGCATTGTCCGGTCGAGCTCTCGGTTGAATTTCTCGCACGCAGTTTCCGGGAGGAGCAGACAGCAGTGACATGCAGCACCGCTCACCCGGTCCCCTGACTGCGAGGGGTCCGTCTCAAGACATACGGGATCGCTTCCGCACCACCCGGAGCTCTGCAGCGCCCGAAGAACGATGGGCTCGAGAAGGTCGGGATCGGCAAGACGGACCAGACCGCCAAGGCTGCCCTCGGAGTCCGGCGAACCGGTATAGATCAGAACGCCGTTCTCCGCGGCGCGCGAACCCTCGGGCTCGGAGACGAAAAGACGCTCTCGAAGGGCAGCCGCCGAATATCCGCACTCAACCGAAATCTGCCGGATAAGAGCATGAGCAAAGGCATGAACCACAAGCAGGCGGGCAGTAATTACATAGTCGCGAGTATATCCTCGTTTCTCGGCAACAGCGCTGCTCCTTGCCTCGAGATCGGCAACCCTCTCTTCCAAAACCCGGCCCTGCTCTTCGACCCATTCATCAATCCTGTCGGTGCGAAAGCGCAGGAAAATGCCTTCGCCGCGGATTTCCGCCCCCGGCAGCCAGTTGCGGTTGGTTTTGGAAAGTGGGGATACCTTTCCGTCGGCGATCGCCTGCTCAACCTTTTCCGCGCTTACCGGGTAAGGCTCAATCCGCGAAAAGCCGGCCAGTGCCCGGACTTCCCGAAGCCGCGATGCAGCGCCAATGATGTCGAAATACGGCGTGAGGGCAGGAGGCGGATCAAGCACTGTGTTCTCGAACTGGGGCACGATGTTCCCAATGGGATCGTCGTGCTTCGTCTCGCTAAGCGCGGCGTATTCCTCGGAGCGGGCCATCTTCTCGGTAAGCCCCGCGTACCCCGCAGCCCCCGTATTCATGTGCTGCCAGGCCCGCACTAGCCGTTCCGGTTCGATGTCGTAATTCGCTGCAATTCCCTGCAGAACTTGAGGAATGGCCTCGGGAGGGGTCGCCTCGAGCACCATCCGCAGGTCCTCGATGATCTGGTTGATCGCCTCCGAATCCGGCGGGATGGACAGCGTGGAGCAGACAACCGGGAAGTGAACGTTCGACCCACCGCGCTGCAATGTCCGTTTGGTTTCAGGGCAGTCGTGCTCGCGGTTGCCGAGCCAAGGGCGGTAGCCGCTGCAGTCCGAACCGGAAAGGACATCCGCGCCGAAAGCGTCTCCCATGGATCGGGTCACTGGCTTCTCCGGCGTCGAACACGCCTCGCAGGAGACATAGAGATCGGAAAGCGAGGCGGATCGGCCGCGTGACTTCAGATAGAGTGCCGGCCGGTCGCATTCTCCGCCTTCGCGATCCCGGTGCGCCCACCACGACCATGGGAAATCAGCAAGGTGGCCGCGACGACAGGCGACGACAAAACGGACGGGGTTGGTATGGACCGGTTTCGTGTGCGCACTGCACTGCAGCCTGACACCATCGGCAGCGGTCTCGAACGGCTTGTCCAGGGTGCCGATCCGGTGGCAGCGCGGGCATTCGTGGAATTCAGGAAAGCGGACGGCGGGTGCAGCGCTGCGGGCACGAACCATGCTTGACCCGGGAATGGGCTCCTGAATCGGCCCAAGCCTGAAGTGGCTCACTCCAAGCATCTCCTCCAAACGTCTCTCGCCGATGCGAAGCGATGGAAAGCCGTTGACGCGCTCCCAGTCTTCCAGCCCCATGGGCATGAAGGACCCCTTCTCGAGATCGACAATGGCTCCAATCCCGAATGTCGACACCAGTTGAGATCGACGGATCGTGCCCACGGGCTCGATGCCATCGGTGGCCGCGGCAGGATTTGCCGCGCGGCGGGCGGGTCTTCGCGCCATTGTCAGCTGCTCCGGATGTTTTTGAGCATGAAGGCGGTGGAAGGCTCCACCTCACGCATGGAGTTGGGAGTGGGCCAAGACTTCCGGCCGGTTCCCCGGCCATCTTCGGCGGACCGCATCAGATAGCTGCCCGCGTGGGAGAAACCCGAGCCGGGATCCCAGTATCGAAGCGCCTTGCCTGTCGTTGAGGCATCGGAACTTCGCATGGTCCATTCCTCGATAAGGGCAGCAAGATCGTCGACCGTGTCCTCCCCTTCCACGTTTTCGCTGGCTGAAAAGGCACGATCCTCAATGATCTTGATGATTTCCCGTACGGCTTCGCTGTTGGGCGCAAAACGACCCGCCGCGTCGTCATCCTCCATGCGATCGACCAGATGCCGTACAGCGGCCGCAAGTACGGCGTGAAGCGCCTTGTCCCGGGCCCTTGGCGCCCATGGCGTCACGCTGGTGGCCTCAACGCTGCGGTATATGGCGTTGTGATAGGCGAGGAAGTGCTCGAAGTGCGATACGTCCCGTGGCCTTCCAAAGTTGTAAAGGGTTAGCACAAGACCATCGCGGCCGCGCCCGACGCGGCTCGAGGCCTGAATATACTCTGCTGTCGACTTCGGCTGCCCATTGACAAGCATCAGGCCAAGACGCGGCACATCGACACCGACGGAGATCATGTTCGAAGCCAGAACGACGTCCCGCGGCTCGGGCGCAAACGGATCCTCTTCCACACCCTCAAGACCATGATTGAGATTGTTCAAATGGTCCGGCAGTTCGCGCGACGAGACACGGCTGCTCAGCTCAACGGTGTCCGCCTCAAGCGCGCGCTTGGTCGACGCCTTTCCGCTGGATCGCACCAAACGCCCGGCGAGAAACTCCATCTGTCTGGGAATGTCGTCCTGCACCAGAACGTGCGCGCCGCCCAGCTCGCGAAGGCTGTTGAAGTAGAGAACAGAAGTCCAGAATGGATCGATCTCTTTCGGGGACGCTCCTTCTTGCTTCAGAAAGTCGGACGACTGAAGCAGAGCTGCCGCTGCCGCCTGCAGTGCGAACTTGGGGCTTCGGCCTGCGGAACACAGCCCCAGATAGACGCGGTCGGGCCCCTCATTGTCGCGCACGGCGAAGAAGGAGTCGGCCGCTTCAAATCCGGCAGGCGGGAACTGCAGAACTTCTCGGTCGAACAGCGCCCGCACCTGCTTGCGGGCTTGGCCGATCGTTGCCGTGGAGCCAATGACCTTCGGCCTCGCGCCGTTACGTGCCGCAAGCATGTCGATGACGGTTTCGTAAAGACCCGATATTGATCCGAGCGGCCCGGAGATAAGGTGAAGTTCGTCCTGAATGATCAGACCCGGACCGAGCGCACCGTCGAGGCCAAACAGTGTGCCCAAGTCACTACGCCGCGGAAGCTGCGCGAACTTGTCGATTGTCCCAATCAGGAGACTAGGGGGAGAAGCGTAGATGAAGTCGTCGACTGCCAGCACCGGTAAAGGCTGTCCCTCGGTCGCGCATGCAGCCGCCGGGCATCTGATGTCTATTCCGTCCTCATCGCCGGCCACTTGGTACGCCGCAGGAGCTAGTTCATGCCCGCACACCGGGCAATTCAAAAGCTGCCTTGGAGTCGACTTTGGCTTCAGCCCCTCATGCTCTTCCTCGATCGCACGGACGGCTTTATCTTTGCGGTTCGGCGTCGCATCGCCACCCACATAGAGACCCAGCGAAATCGGCGCGTCCCCGAGATCGCTGCGCTCCTGTCGGATTTGATCACATGCACAGATGAGCGAGGCGGCACGCTGGAACTGCTGCACGGTCAGGAGCCGAAGCGTGTAGCGCATCAAGACGTCGACACCCCCGATATCCCGCCTCTCCGCAGATGTCAGACGGCGATGGAATATCTCGAACGCGGTGAGACCAAGGTAAGCCTCGGTCTTGCCGCCACCGGTCGGAAACCAGAGCAGGTCGACCCAGTCGCGGTACTCATCCTCCGAGTCGACGAGCCCGGGCAGAGCCATCAGGATATAGGCCAGCTGGAATGGCCGCCAGACCAGTGGCCCCTGTCGCGGCTTCTTCACTTCGAAGCGGGCCTGTCGGTCCATTGCCGAATTCGCAAGCGTGAATGCAAGCCAGGATCCATCCGATGTCTCGAGAAGATCGATGCCCTTTTCGATGCGGGTGCACGCCAATTCGCAGTTTTTGAGATTGGCATGCGCTGCGATACCAAGGTCACCCTCGAAATCATCAACCCGGGCGCGCAACGCCCGGGTCCATTCGCGATAGCAGCCATTGAAGCCGCGCAGCGCGGCTACGACGTCCGAACGGCGCTGATGATCGGCGAGCCACTCGGCGCGCAGAGTGTGCGGCTGGTCCTTCAGGAATGAAAGGAGTGTGGAATGCCCCTCTGCGCTCATGTTCTTGAGTGCCGTATGCGGCATCCACGAAGTCCAAACCGAACCGACCCGGCGTTCTGCAGTGTCCTCCCACATGACCGCGATGCCGTGGCCAACCGCAAACTCGACGACATCGCGATATAGGAGCGCAGCCGACCGTGCGTCGTCGTCGGCTCCGGCGAGCAGCGGAGAAGGCCGGGGTGTGATCGCGCCGCGGCCATCCTCGGAACACGCCTCAATCCGAAGCATTGCCTGGAATAGACAAAGCTCATTGCGCAGGCGGTCATCGGCTTCGATCGCGCTGTTTATGAGCGTAACAGTGAGGACCTGGCGCTCATCCCGGACACGCCGCTTCACGTGAAGCCGGATGCCCTCGTCCACGATGGTCTCGCCGTCTGCATCAACAAACTCGTTGGTGCTGAAGGAGGCATCACCTCCCGGTTGAATGGCATACCGCAGACCAAGCTCGATGCGTCGCCATTCAGTCTGTCGGCGCCCCCCTTCCTCGGCCGGCTCGGTTTCCACTTTCGCGTACCGTGCGGTCGATCCGAGGTTCACCGTGACAGTGGCATTGCGGTCTGCAGCAAAGGTCAGCCCGACCGAACAGGGGCGAACGGCACGGTAGCCCGGCACCGCTCCATCGGTTTCCCCATCCTGTGCGGCGGGAGCCTGACAATTGTCATCGTCCGACTCCTCGGGTGCATCGAGCATCTCGCCTTCGGGCCAGAGGATTCCCGACAGATAAGTGTCGAGCGGAGGAGACGACAGCGCCTCATCTTCACTGAGAGGCCCTACGACAAGCCTCGACACAAGGTCGATCATCTGCCCGCGTGTGCTGGTTTGACTGACTTCAGACATCAGGTTCTCTTCCGGGGTTTGAAATCGCCCGAGCCGAAAAGTCCAACCCCGAGCCAGATCCGGCTTGGACCTTCGGTGCTCAGAGCAACCTCTCCGCTCGAGCCGCATACCGTCCCGACACCGGAGACACGAAGATTGAAAATGCGGCTGGGCAGGTAATAGCGGGGATGCAGCACATCCAAGAGGTCGTAGGTCAGCTGTTCGCTGGTTCTGCCGAGCAGCTGACCCGGGGAATTGTCCTCATTCTGCAGATGCACCCGCCAGAAAACCTCATCATCGACAGCGTCCTTGCAGAGCATGACCTTCCTGCCTTCGAGCTGCCCGGCGTTCTCAAGCAGGAACTTCTGAAGGTCCCTTACGGATTCTTCCGACCCGTGCAGACCCGGGTCAATGAAGCCGATTGGATCAAGGTCGCGCGGCAGTCCGACTTCGACATTCACCCAACCACCCCAATGCTCGAACAGACGCCGCCTGCTCCCACGAAAATCCTTCTGCCGGAGAGGCTTTCTGATCTGACTGTGGGGCACGCGGTCGAGCTGTTTTCCGGCACGGGTGATGCCGACGTAGGCGACGCTCGCAGCTGCGCCGGGATCGTCGACACCGTTCCCGGACCCGTCATCTTGACCGGCCTCGGGCCCCTCAAGCAAAGTGACGCAGTCGAACTCCATCCCTTTCGACTGATGCACAGTGGTGATCACAATGCCCTGGTCGAGCAGTGCCTGGTCATCCGGAAATGAATCCGGCCAGGCCATCCGTTCACGCAGATCATCGATGGAGATGGCTGAATCATCGCCGCCCCTGCCACTGGCAAAGGCGAGTCGATCCCAGGCCGCCTCCTCGCTCGGAAGGCCAAGCGCCTCGCGGGTCGCTTCGGACCACTTGCCGCACAGATGGGCATGGATCCGACTGAACTGGGACCGCTGGAGGCTTGTGCCCTGGAGCTGGGAGAGAAGTCCGGCGATCCAGGCAGGCGGCAGCATGGCGCAGTGCCCGGCTCGCAGCCGGATCGGCAATTTCGATCCTTCGACCGACTGGCCAACGAGGCTGCGGAGCACCTGCATCGCCTCGCCGTTTGTGCGGGTCAGGATTGCCCGGCTGCCCTCGCCAGCCCGGCTGACAAAACCGGGCGCCAGCTGTTCAGGACTTTCCGGAAGCTGGGCGACGGCTTCGAGGATGGCCTCCAGACGCTCGCTGTCCGGTCGATCGCTGAGCAAGACCGAACGGAGCCGCGCCGACAAATGCGCAAGCTCCGATCCCGCGCGGTAGTTGCGCTGAAGCACCTCGGTCGTAAGGCTGCCCTCGTACCGGGCAGCAACCGCGTTCCAGTATTCTCGGGGTGTCGGATAGGCGGAGCCGTCCGATCGCGTACCAGCGGCAAAACCATATATCGCCTGCGCGGGATCTCCGAGGATTGTGAATCCGATTCCTTCCGAATCCGGCGGCGCCAAGAGCTCCAGCAAAGCCAGAACAAGATCACCCCTCACCCCGGGCAGGTCCTGAAATTCGTCGACAATGAGATGCCTGCGGTTGCCGATGCACTGACGAAGCCGGTCGGCATCGGGGCCTTTGGCCACCTCCACAAGCAGCGCAATGTTGGCATCGTGGCTGTTCGAGAGAAGCGAAGCAGGAGAATGCCCCAGCAGCCTTAGCATACGAAATGCCCACGAATCGAAGGTTCGGACTGCAAGATAGCGCAGCTCTTCCACGACGCGTTCGTCACAATCGATCTTTGCGAAGCGGCGCGTCAAAGTCCGAACCGCGCTTCGGGAAAAGCTCAGCACAAGCACTTCGCTTGGCGCCAGATGGCGACCGACCAGTTCCGCCAGCCGCCTCGCGGCCATCTCGGTTTTTCCAGTACCGGGGCCCGCCTCGACCAGAAGCCTTGCACCCGGGCCGGCATTGATTATCCGCTCGCGCACATCGGAATCATCGACATCCACCGGATCAAAATCCAAGAGATGTTCATCCTCGCAGGATTCTTCCGAGTCAGCCGCTGTGCAGGGCTCGTCCCCGTCGACGGGGCCACGGTCGAGATCGACCACGCCGTCTTCGATTAGCCAGAGTTTCCGTCGGTATTTCACCGCAGGGCGGCCATCGATCGTATGCAGAGGCCGCAGGATGGACTTGACGAACTGCCCACCCTTTTCGACGTCGACTACAACGACAGACACCGCAACTCCCCACAATCGACAGGCCGGAAACGGCCCCACTCCGGCCGCGCTTCTCGCTGACGTTTCAGCACCTTGCAAGCATCAATCCGAAAATTGAAAGTGAATTGTTAATCTTGACTTGTTGAAATACATCGCGCTGCAGATCAATTGGGATCCTTCCTCCTGATAAGGTCAGTCTCGAAATATTCGGACCCTGATTTTATCCAATCGATAAGATTGCCTCCCCACTCCTCGAGCGCATCGCCTTCAGTCGCGCAGGCCCAGAAAACGGCTACGCGCCAGCCCATGTCAGTCAGTTCTGCGCGTTGCCTCGCATCGCGCGCCACCGTTGCCTCGAACTTGGGGATCCAGAAGTCGACATTGCTCGAAGGGGTGGTCGCATACCGGCAGTCTTTATGCCGGTGCCAGAAACATCCGTCCACGAAGATAGCAGCGCTCCAGCGGCGCAGGACTATGTCGGGCTTTCCAGGCAGATCCTTGGCATGCAGGCTGAAGCGAAGCCCCCTGCCATGGAGGAAGCTGCGTAGTCGCACCTCCGGCCCGGTGTTCTTCCCAGTTATCCGAGACATGTTCCTTGACCTTGCCGCCGGATCAATTGAATCTGCCACTGTCATCCTTTCGCTTGTCAAAGCTTGTATTGGGATAAACCGGTCAGGGGTCTTCAAGTTGCATCAATTCAACGTCGTCGACATCTTTGCAGGCCCCGGCGGTCTCGCAGAAGGTTTGTCCCAAGTGGAAGACGAAACCGGCAATGGGGTCTTCAAAATTGCGCTTTCCATCGAAAAGGAAAGGAAGGCTTACGAAACGCTGCGGCTGCGCAGCTTTCTACGGCAATTCGAGATCTTCCCGGACGAATACTATCGGTTCCTAAATGAGGGCGGAGACGAACCGGTCTGGAAAAATCTTTACCCACAGGAATGGCATGCCGCCTGTGAAGAGGCCTGGCAGATGGAACTCGGCGTCGAAGATCCGGGCATCCGGCTGAATAGACGGCTGGATGAGATCCGTGCTGAGAGCGGCAATCGGCTCATTCTTGTCGGTGGCCCGCCCTGTCAGGCTTATTCGCTTGTGGGGCGCGCACGCAATGCCGGCAAAAAGGACTACCGGCCTGCCGCGGACAATCGGCACTTCCTCTATCAGGAATACATCCGGATTCTCGACAGGCTCCAGCCAGCGGCGTTCATCATGGAGAACGTCAAGGGACTGCTGAGCTCGTCGGTCGACGGAAGCAGTCTGATCATAAACCGCATCCTCGATGACCTTCGGGGGCACCGTCAAAATGGTGTGCCTTACCGCTTGGTCGGGCTTGCACCGGAAGACGACGGCAGATTTCGGCTCGAAAAGCTACCAAGCCCCCGCGACTTTCTCGTCCGATCGGAGGATATGGGCGTTCCACAGGCACGTCACCGGGTGATCATCGTAGGCATTCGGGAGGATCTTGCCGATGCAGGCGGTTTTGGCCTGCAAGAGCCGCTGCCCTACAAGTCCATTCCTTCGGCCACGGTCAGGCATGTTCTTCAAGGTGCGCCCCGCCTTCGAAGCGGCCTGAGCAAATTGCCGGACAGTGCCAAAGCCTGGAGAACCGCAGTCAGAAATGGGCTCGAAACGATTACGCGGCTATCCAGCGGGCCATCAGCGGACGTGCGCGCAAAACTTCGTTCCCGAGCTGCACAAATTCTGGAGGGCCTCGTAGAGACTTCTCCGCCCGACCGCGAGGCACCCGGCGTCGGCCTTGCTGATGATTGCCCGAAAGTACTGAAGGCATGGCTGGTCGATCCGAAGCTGCGCAAGCTCCCAAATAACGACACGCGCGGTCACATGGAGGAGGATCTCACACGGTATCTGTTCTGTTCGCTGTTCGTGGAAATCGCGGGGCGCTCACCCAGTTCGCGGGATTTTCCCGAGGAACTGGCGCCCAACCACAAGAGCTGGAAGACTGGCAGTTTTGCCAATCGATTTCGTGTCCAGACATGGGATAGCCAAGCGACAACAGTCACGTGTCACATTTCGAAGGACGGGCACTATTTCATTCATCCCGATCCCGTCCAATGCCGCAGCCTGACGGTGCGTGAGGCGGCCCGGCTACAGACTTTTCCCGACAACTATTTCTTCAAAGGAGCACGCACCCACCAGTACACGCAGGTGGGCAACGCTGTTCCGCCATTCATGGCAATGCAGATCGGTCGGGTGGTTCATTCCCTGCTGCAAGAAAGCATCGACAACAGAGTGCAGGACAAAGAACCACAGAAAGGCGTGATGGAACCGGTTTGAATTTTCACCAGAACGGGGGATTTCCATACCCTTCTCGCCTGTGGCAAAACGCGACAGCATCACTGGGTTGATGTCGCCTCATTCAACAAGCAGGCCCGCTACCTTGCCAAAACCGCACTTGGCCAGAGCACCCTCTGCCGCCTCAAAAACGCGCTCGACGCTTATTTGCTCGTCAGAATGAGCGCAGCGTGATTACTGAATCACACCGCCTGCGGCGGCTTAAATTCTGACACTGCGGCAATATCGTCTTGACCATTTCACAATTAATTACAACACATTGAATTCCGCAAAGGACGGAGTTTGGGGACTTCATGTTTGCAGCAGGCGAGCGCGTTCGGTTTAAGGACGATCCTTCGGTCGTCGGAGTGGTTACAGGCGAGCGAGACTTTGAGCGTGCCGGTCGCCGATTCATCGAAATCGAACTTCCTTCGGGCCGGACCGCCTGTCCCGTCAACCAGCTCGAAGCTCTGCTTGCTGCACCGGATGCACTCGCGGACCTGAAGTCCGGAAAGCTTTCTGCGCCCGCCGACTTGCGGCGGGCGCTCACCCATCTGCGAATGACCGGCCGGCTGGCCGACATGATCTACAGCATGGGTGCGACCAATACCGAATTTCACGCCTACCAGTTCAAACCCGTACTAAAGCTCTTGAACTCGCCGTCGCGCGGTCTCCTGATTGCCGACGAAGTTGGCCTTGGTAAGACCATCGAGGCAGGATTGATCTGGACCGAGCTCGTCGCACGGTTCGACAGCCGCCGCCTGCTCGTTATCTGCCCAAAGGCGCTGGTTCAGAAATGGCGCGACGAACTGCGCAACAAATTCAATGTCAATGCGCCTATCTGCAACGCAGCAGAGCTGCTCGAATTGCTCAAGGATGATCAGATTCGCCGAGAGGGCTTTACCGCCATCGCTTCGCTGTCTTCACTGCGTCCGCCCAAGAAATGGAACGACCCCAACCAGCCCGCCAAGGGTGCGCGCGCCGATCTGGCAACCTTCCTCGCCGATGCCGAAGACGATCTCTTCGATCTCACGATCATCGATGAAGCGCACCATCTGCGGAACACCGACACGACAAATCATCGTCTTGGGCAATTGCTGTCAAATGTCTCCGACTATTCGCTCTTCCTTTCGGCCACGCCAATCAATCTGCGCGCCAATGATCTGCGCGCACTTCTGAAGCTGATCGATCCCGATACCTTCGAGCGCGAATGGCTCTTCGACGTTCTTCAAGACGAGAATGCGCCGCTCATCAAGGCATGGGAAGCAGCGCGCGACCCCCGTGTTCCGCTCAGCGAAATCGCCGAGATCATTGCCGACCTCCCCGAAGGCCAAGTGCTTAAAACCGGCAAACGGCTTGAGCGCCTGCGCGCCGAACTTGCCAAGGGGATGGAAGATACGCCTTCAAACCGGGTCCGCCTCGCCGCCCGGATCGAAGAGATGTCGCTCTTGGGCTCAATCATCAATCGCACCCGCCGCCGCGATGTCGCCGAGTTCAAGGTGCTGCGCAAACCGCAGACAGCTATGTGGGAAATGTCCGAAACAGAGCGGACATTCTATGATTTTGCTACACGGCAGATTGAAGCCTACGCCTATGCGCACGACATCAACGAGCGCTTCCTCCTCGCGCAAACACAGCGCCTGCTCGCCTCGAGCCTTGCCACCGCCTATCGTCACTGGGGCGCGCGGAGCGGCTTTCTCGAACTCGACGAAGAAGATGCCGACGGCGGCCGCAACAAGATGCCCGGCCCGCTCATCGCTACTCTCGGCGAGATCTGCGACGATCCGGAAATGCTTGAAGAGCTCGAACGTCAGGATTCGAAGATAGACAGGCTGACCGGCTGGCTGGAAACAATTCGCCAACGCGATCCAGACGAGCGCATCATTATCTTTTCGAGTTTTCGCAGGAGCATCGATTACTTGGCCAAACGGCTTGGCGATGCTGGCTATTCGGTGATGCAGCTGCATGGCGGCATTAAGGTCGATCGGCAGGAAACCATTGCCCGCTTCGCTGAATCTCCCGGCGGCACGATCCTTTTGACTTCTGAGGTCGGGGGCGAAGGGCTCGACCTTCAGTTCTGCCGCATCCTCTTCAATTGGGATCTGCCTTGGAACCCCATGAAGGTCGAACAGCGCATTGGCCGCATTGACCGCATTGGCCAGCAATCGCCATCGATCGACATCATCAATCTGGTCGCCGAAGACACGATCGAGCAACATGTCTATGACCGCCTCTATCTGCGGCTCGGCATCATCCAGCAGACGCTCGGCGATTTCGAACCCATCCTCGGCGAGATCATCCGTGATATCGAGATAGTTCTCACCGATCCTGAGCTGACTCAGGAGCAGCGCGACGCAAGGCTCGATCAATCAATCCTGGCGGCTGCCGAACGCAAGGCGCAGGCCGAGGAGCTCGAACGCGAAGCGCCCGGCCTAGTTGCCCATGGTGACAGCATTCTTCAGCGGATCAATGAAGCTCATGCGCCTTTCCGGCGACTGACCGGCGATGATCTTAGAGACTACGTCGCCAATGCTCTCATTCATCTGTTCGAAGGCTCGCGTATCCAGCCGACCAGTCAAACCGACATCGGAGCCTATGAAATCAGGCTTTCACCCAACGCGCACGCACAGTTCTCGCAATACCGTAGTACTCATGCGCGCCGCTTCCCGACCCGGTTCGCCCGGGAAGGAAGCTCGGGGGTCAAGACGTTCTTCGGCAGCAATCCAAATCCGGTGAAGTTCCCGGGGGTGGATGTCATCACCCTCTCGCACCCCTTGGCGCGCTTCTGCGCCGGACTCATCGAAGAGCGACAGTCCGGCATTGCCCCGCGTCCAGTAACAGCCTTTCGAACTCAAGGACGTCCGGATTGGCCGGTTCCACCCGGCACCTACGCCATTTGCATCGAGAAATGGTCGATGGAAGGCATCGTCCCCATCGATCGGCTCGCCTTTGTCGGCGCGAACCTGACAGGCGGCGAGATCCTTCCCGAGGACATGGCGGAGCAAATCCTGATGGAGGCCCTGATCGAGGAACCGGAGCTGCGGCCGTTGAGCGACGAGGAACAGGCGACTGCCCTTAGTCTGGTTCAATCCACTCTTCTGCCGACGCTAGCCAGCCGGCGAACCGACTTCGAAGACGCGGAAGCCGCGCGGCATTTTGACCTTGTCGATACCCAGCTGGCACTGATCCACGAGCATAAGGAACGCGAGACTAGGCGGGCGAACGAGCAGATTCGCGACCACCGTCTTTCAGGCAGCGACCGGCGAATGAACCTGTCTTACGCCGTCCAGGCCAAGCTCGACAAGTTCCTTGCCCGGATGGACCTCAAGCTTGCTGAAGTATCGAAGCGAACCTTGAATTTCCCAGCGCATTCGTTGGTCGGGATCGCCATCGTTGAAATCAACGGAGACAGTCAATGAGGGGTAAGAAAGGCGGTTTCCAATCGCTGAGCGATGCCGCTGACATGCTGAAGAGGGCATTCGCCGGCCAAGGCAGCGCAGCCACAGGTTCCAAGCCTGCGACCAAGCCTGATGTACCGCGAGCTGCCGAGAGCTCGAGAAAAGGATTTGCCGACGTCGAACAGGACATGCGCAGAAAGGCCAAGACAAAAAAGCGAAAGCAAAGGAAACAGCAGTCTGGCCAGAATAAGCGTCCGACCACTTCCAAGAAAAAGCGGGGCAAAGCCGGAGGATTCAAGACGATCCTCAAATTTCCCGGCGCCAAAGCGGCTTTGCGCAAGCTTCAGGAAGAGGAGCAGCGCGCCCAAGACGACGCCGCGGCCCCTGCGCCGGAACCGGCCCCGGATCCAAACACGGCCCACAAGGACGCGTTTCATCGTATCCGCGCGATCGTCGGCTCACGCTCACCTTCCATCGAGCCGCGACCCACTATTGTGTCGGCGCAGACCGCCAAGCAGATCGAAGAGCATATTGCGCGCGGTGCTGCCGATTTTGCGGCCCACCCGGAACCCGATCTCGACAACGGTTTCATAATTGGGTTCGATTTCGGAACGAGTTCGTTGAAACTCGCTGTGCGGCAACCCTATAAGGTCGGGCCCAGCATCGCGTTCCTCTCGGTACCTTACGAACTGCGGTCGGGCAGTCACTCCCACCTTTGGCAGACCGCCCTCTGGTTTGATCCTGAAAACGAGGCCTTTTCGCTGTTCCCGCAACCCGGCATGGCAGTCTTGGAAGGCTTCAAGACCGGCATCATCGGCGGGCACGGGGGAGAGCGCGTGCACACGGACCTTCCCGTCACGCGCGCAGAAGCTGCCATCGCCTACATCGCACTTCAGATGGCCCATTTTCTTGGCTGGTACGCAGAGACACGCCCGCTCACATCAGGGGGCGAACGCTTCCTTTCGATTAACGTCGGCATCCCGGTCGCAGCACATGACGACGAAAAGGCCTTCAAATCCTTCAGGCACATCGTTTCCGCAGCACGCGAGCTTGTCCCCTTCGCTGAGAAGCTTACGCTGAGCGATGTCCGCAAGACGCACCAGTCGTCCAGCGGGAGCCTGCCTGAGGGGTGGTACCTCATCCCCGAATTGACTGCCGCGATTGCCGGATACACTTCCGAGCCTACCTCGCTCGACGGTGCGCACGTCCTGATCGACGTTGGCGCCTCGACTCTCGACATCGTCGCCTTCAATCATGTTCGCCGCGAGCGCAACGCCGTTATTAGCGCCGGTGTCGAACTCCTGGGAGCCGCAGCGCTCGAGGCGGCGCGCGCGGATAACATATCCGACGAAAGTTTCTGCTGGGCGTGCGATCGCCAATTCCACTCGGTTTTTGGCGAGGCTTGCCGTCCGTCGCGCGGCAGTACAGGGTTTCATCCTGACCTTCGCTCGCGCGATGTGCAGCTCATTACGACCGGGGGAGGATGCGAAAGCTCGCTGCACAGTGCCTTCATCGAGCACAAGAATGTTCCGAAGATCTTGGGATCGCTCTTGGTCATGCGGCCCGAACCACCGGCTTCCAGTGTCACAGGCGTTTCCGATCCTTCGCGCTTGCTACTTGCCTATGGTCTGACCCGCGACATTCCAGAACTCCTCGACCTCAAGCTACCCTCTCAGGTCCAGGACATCACACCGCAGAAGGCGGTACTTGGCACCTATGTTTCGAAGGACGATGTATAGGGGGCAGCATATGTCACCTCAGAACGAAAGATTGGTCTACTTGCCAAGACAGACCAATCTCTCCCTTTCGCCTCGCCTCCATGGGCTTTCCAAATTCCGCGTCGCAGCCTTGAGTAATCCCCAAAGCGCTCGGGGCTCCTACTCATAATCGGGAGCCTTCCAAAAAAACTCGGGACGCTTCAATCATAGCAAAGCTACTTGCTTTGGTCGGATGAGGAGTGACTCCTCCTTTTCTGTCCAGATATCCGCTAATCCACAGCGTGTGACGAATGACTGTACAGGCTTATCGCCGGGGCGTGTGACTCCGGTGCTTGCGGGGTCACATTCACGACAGTAGGTTTGCGGATTAAAGTCGTCGCGCTGCCCGCGTGCCCACGCTGCCTCTTCTCGCTTTCGATTTCGTGCGCTTGGAACCCGCTTGAAGGCAAGTCGACAATTCGCACAAATTCCAAAATTATGAGCCACATCATAATTCGAAAAAATGGCTCGCGCACGGAGAAATCGATGTGAGTAAGAACGTCCTATTCTATTTATATGACGTATTTGTCTATTCTTCGCCTCTGCCACTGCATTGCTTTGGCCATGCCATTTTGTCAGAACCTGAGAGCCATTCTTTTTCGTTCTAAAACCAAGCTCCCAATATGCAAAAATTTCTTCGTACCAATTCGATATCTTAGCGATTACATTTCGAAAGGCGTGCTTTTGCTTCAAACTTAAGCCCGATAACCAATCTGCGTATCGCTTCTTAGCCTGACTGGCGCTGTTGGAATCATAGATATCGAGAAATTGCTCTTTTGCCTCGTATATCTGCTTCAAATCCGGAGCATCTTGGAGAAGGAAATCCACCTTACGAGCGACCTTTGGGCTTTTAAATTCAAGGCGCTTTCTTCGAGAATTCAGGGCTAGAGATAGATCCCTAGCCCTAACCCTAACCTTGTCATCCTCGATACTTCTTCGGCAATCAGTTACCACCTCAAGAATCTTCTGAGCGACGTGCCAACGATCGGCAATAACCGTAACCCTCTCTCCGAAAACTTTCTTTATAACTCTTCTAAAATCGTCAGCCATATCGATGGTGACATATTTTATATTTCTATAGCCCTCAACCGACTCTAAATAATAACGAAGAGTTTGCATTCTTCTATCAGGTAGTAGTTCTACTACTTGCGCGTTCAATCCGTTGGAAATTACTGTCCGACAAATTTTCGATTTTCTTTCTGGAAAATGAGCGCGAACGCTCGCCACTTTAGGATCCTTGCCAGAAGCCAAATGGATTTCATCGATCGCGAGAACCTTCGGAGTATCTATCCTGAAGTTTTGATCGAGCTTAGTCAGAAGACGATCCGCAATGCGCCTTACGGTGGCTTCTGGCACGCCCGTTTGCCTGGCCACCTCCGTAAACGCGTACTTAAAGCAATTGTCTTCAATGTACCGTCGACATCGACCTGTCATAGTCCCATCGAAATGATCTGCAGATTTGAATTGGAAAGTGTTCGTGGCGCAGCCAGCGTTGCGGCAGCGCCCCCTCGGTATTTCAACGCGCAGACGAACTGGTCTTCCGCCGATCGGTCTATCAGCGTACGTCTGTTCGATAGTCCCATGGGAAAGTGCGCGCTCTCCACACGCAGGACAGTGATGCCTAATCGGGCGCACCAAGATTGCATTCACCCAAGTTTTGGGGCCGCTGTCATCGACTGAAGTGGTGACGCAATCTGGGATGTTGAGGAAGTCGACCCCATTAAGGGTTTCATGGAAAGCTTCCCCGGATCGCCGGCTATCTAATCTCGCATTCATGCGTCGCGCGTAGCGATCAAGTTATTAAATCAACCTAACTTTTTATCGGGAAACTAAGATCCTGCTTAGTTTTTCGCACGAGATGGCCGGCTAGAAATCGGTTCCAAATTTAGCTGTTGAACGTGATTTCAAATCGATCATGTCCCGAAAGATTGCGCCGCGCTCCCGATATTCGATTCAGGAACGGTTTTCGTGCCAGCGGCTGATGAACAGGAATGCGGCTGGTGCGTCCCTCGCCTCATCAAACTCCTCTAAAGTTCGACGGATATACGGAGAGATGAAGGTCTTCGAAAATTGGAAGTCTCCTATTCCGAGCTTCACCTTAGCCTCATTGGCAAGTGTGTGGCCGATTTGAGCCGCCAATTGTCTGCGGAACTCATCCTCATCCCGAGCGAGGCCTGACGCGAAGTAGACCGTGTGGCCGGTGCCCGTTGCCAAGTCACTCACCGTTCCAAGGAAGATACGCCTTGGAGCATTCCTTCGGACTTCGGTGATCTTCCAAGGATACGGGGGCAGTTCGAAGGGGTTTTCGCCCTCCGCGTATGGCTGGACCTCCCCGCTCACCAGTAGCTGGCGAGCGAGGTAGATGGTGGCCTGCATCTTGTCGAGTTCATCCGGTCCCTTGCGCGCCAAGTGCTCTGCAAGGAAGGCTGAGGGAGCGGCTTCTCTTTTATCGCTCATGCTGGCTCATCCACCCAGTTTCTCTTGTGTTCGCGCCATGCAGCAAGCGCAGCCTCGTAACCGCGATCGCTACACAAATCGGTGCAAGCACCGCCGAAGCCGTTAATAGTGATCTCTCGGGAAAGCACCGCGCAATGGACGTGATTGCCCTGCCCTTTGAGGCCAACGAGGCCTGGGACATGTGCGATCAGGACCGTCGCGAAGCGATGCGCGAAATGAGCGCGAGCGTAGCTACGCACCCTTTCGAACCCGACGTGCCAAGCTTCTGCGGGATCGAGCATGATCTTCACGTGGATCATCGCGTGCTTTTCATAAGGAGGGAGAGTATCGTCGAACCGGTCCACCAGAGTTCCGTACCTGCCGAGATCTCCCGGAGTCGTCGGGGGGACAAGCAGATCGCACTTGGCCGCGCAACCGAACCGGCCGTCCTCACCGGGAAAGATCTTCTTGTTGAGCCAGGGTTCCACACCGACCCTGTTCTCCGGTCCCTTGTACCAATGGCGCGAGAACTCGAAATCGGGATGCTCGTCGCACCGATGGTGGACGAACGCGCTCAGCTTCGTCTGCGGCGGCTGAGCGACATTCTCGCCGCTGTCGACATCGCTGGAAGTGATCTGGGCCAACATCAGAACCTCACTTCGAAAGACGGGGCTTCGATGGCACGAATGATGCCAGAGTAGCGCTCCGAGCCATTTGCGTAAGGAGCGCCTTCGCAAACTTCGAGCCCACTCTCACTCAGGCAGAAGTACGGACCCGAGGCCCGCGTCGGCACCAGCCACATGTCTCTGCCATCGCGGCGCCAGGCGAGGAAGTCGCACAGCCAACTCTGGCCGCCTGCCATCAGCACATCAAACGAGGCACCAAGGAGCGGATCAAACCGCATCAGCACGAGGTCCATCTGCAGGAACTGGGCCAGCGCTTCGCATTCCGGGAAGAACAGCGGCCGGTCACAGGAGGTGGCGGTGACCACCACGCTTGCGTGCCGGTCGGCATGGAACCCGCGCGCAGTGTGGGCGCTCATGTCTTCGCTCTCGCGCCAAAGTCCGGTTGCGCCCAGGAATGCGCCGAACCGGCTCTCCGTCCTGAAGGTCCTGTAGGTAATAGGCGGCAGCAAGTGTTCGCCCTCAAGAGGACGTTGCAGGGTAGTCATTTTCATGTCGGATATTCCTTTGAGGGAGATCGCTCGGGCCGAGCTCGCTCTACCCACTTAATTTCATATTCTACTCGGCCTTACCGCCGAGCCACTGCATTTTCCCGGGATCAGCGGTGATGGCTGTCGGCACCACAATTCACGAGGAACCTCTTCTGGCGAAGACGAGGCCGCGATCGAGATCGTCGCTGACCGTCGCGCAAATCTGCAAAGGGCGATATGCCCGGCCAATCTGAGCGATCGAGCGGAGCGCCATAAGTCAGAAGGACGCGGCTGGCGCCTCTTAAGGACCCGTCACCTCAGTAGTACTGGCACACATACCTATAAGCACGGTCAAACAGTTCGGTATCCTGGTGGAGCTTGTACTTGAACAGGGTCTGGCGAAGCGCCTTCTTGACCTCACGCTCCCCGGCATGGGTATCCTGCCAGCCGTCGAAGCGGACGGCCCGGACGATGTCGTCGATGTCGTCGACCACGCGCTTGATCATTATCGGGGTCTCGCCCGTCTGCACCTCTTCGAACAGCTCGGTCAGCGCAGCCTTGCCCCGATCAACATCCTCTTCGGCTGGCGTCTCGCGCTCAGCCTGAACCACATCCTTGGCCAGTTCGAGCAGGGCCTTGAGGAATTCGACGCTGAGCAACAGGCCCTGCTGGTGCCGCTCCTTGAGATCCTCGAGCCGCTGGCTCAGCGCCTTGAAGGCGGGGTTGCCTGCATGCTTGCGCAGACGTGCGGTCAGCTTAACCGAGATCTCCTTGCCCTTCTTGTCGGGGTCCGGCGATCCCAGCACGGCTTCGAGCAGCTCTGCGTCAAGCACCAGCGTCTCGAGGTCATCGCGCACCGTCTCGACATGTACGTGCTCGTGGATGAGCTCGATCGTGTTGGCGCCAAGCTTGTGCCACAGCAAGCGTCCCGTGCCCGTCGAGGGCTTGAGCGATTCATAGACCTGAGCGAGCCAGCGATAGTCCTTCTGGAACGCGGATAGAGCGGGGTCGGGCGACAACGCCTCCCAGATGCGAGCCAGCAGGCTAAATTCGGCAGCGAACGCGTCACGCAGCTCATTGTTGGGCAAGCAGTCCTGCGCAGCGATGAGGCCTTCATAGCCTTCCAGGTCGCGGTCCACTCCCGCAAAGAAGCCAAGGCACTTTTGCACCTGACCAGGAAGGACCGAGAGCAGTTCTGCAATGTTCGAGACGGCCTTCTTCGCGCTCTCCTCATCGAAATCGAGCGCCTGCGCCACATCATCGAAGACACCCAGATAATCGACGATCAATCCATGCGATTTCTGGTTCCCATAGGGCCGGTTGGTGCGACAGATTGCCTGTAGCAGCGTATGATCGCGCAGGGGCTTGTCGAGATACATGGTCTGAAGGATCGGCGCATCGAAGCCCGTCAGGAGCTTGGAGGTGACGATGATTATTTTGAGCGGGTCCTTGGGATCGCGGAACCGATCGAGCAGCTTCTCTTCGGCGTCACGATCTCGCTTGTAAGGCGCATACTGCGTCTCTCCGCTGTTCACCGACATGACGATGTCGGACGCTTCAGGCGGGAGCAGTCTGTCCAGCTCCTCCTTGTAGAGAACGCAGCTTTCTCGGTCGAAGGTGACGACCTGAGCGCCAAATCCGTTGGGCTCGACCTTCGCCTGGTAGTGCCTGACGATGTCAGCGCATATTGCGCTCACGCGCTCCGGCGCCTTGACCAGGATGGCCATTTTGGCCGCCTCCTTGCCGAGACGATCACGGTCATCATCCGTGAGACCGGCTGTTAGCTCGGCATAGGCCTCTTCGATCGCCTCCTGATCGATATGAAGGTCAACGAGGCGCGGTTCGAAGTGAAGTTCCTTTGTCGCGCCGTCCCGGATCGAGTCGTTGAGGCCGTAGCGGCTCATGTAACCGCCTTCATCCTCATCGGCACCAAAGGCGTAGAAGGTGTTCTTGTCGCTGCGATTGATCGGCGTTCCGGTCAGGCCAAACAGAAAGGCATTGGGCAGGGCTTCGCGCATCTTGCGCCCCATGTCGCCTTCCTGTGTCCTGTGGGCTTCATCGACCATGACGATGATGTTGTGACGGTCATTGAGGACGCCTTCAGCCTCGGCGAACTTGTGAATGGTGGTGATGATGACCTTGCGGGCATCGCGCTCAAGCAGGCTCTCGAGCTCCTTGCGACTGTCAGTCCGCACGAGATTGGCCATGTCGGCTGCGTAGAAAGTGCCCGAGATCTGGCTGTCGAGATCGATCCGATCGACAACGATCACGACCGTGGGGTTCTTGAGCGCGGGATGAAGTCTCAGCTTCTGCGAGGCGAACAGCATAAGCAGCGATTTGCCTGACCCCTGGAAGTGCCAGATCAGTCCCTTGCGGGGACGACCCGCGATTACGCGCTCGACGATCCTGTTGACGCCCTCGACCTGCTGATACCGGGCAATGATCTTGATCCGCTGCTTGCCCTTTTGCGTTGCGAAGGCGGTAAAGTTCGCCAGCAAGTCGAGAACCATTGCCGGGCGCAGCATAGAACTAACAGCCTTCTCGACTTCGCTCAGCGATTGCGGTCCGTCCTCGTCCAGCCGCCAGGGCCCCCAGATGTCGACAGGCATACGAACCGAACCATAGCGATATTCCTTGCCCTCGGTTGCTACCGAAAAGACATTGGGCACGAAGAGCTCGGGGATGTTCTTTTCGTAGTCTTCGTTGACCTGGAGTGCAGCGTCGAGCCAGCTCTGGCTGGAGCGCACTGGCGTCTTCGCTTCGATAAGAACAAGTGGTAATCCGTTGACCAGCAACACCAGATCGGCGCGCTTCTCTGTCTTCCCCGCACGAAAGGTGAATTGCTGAGTAACGACAAAGGTGTTCTGCTCGATGTCCTCGAAATCGATCAGGCGTATAGTGACATGTTCGCCATCGGGCCCGAACGGCATGGAGCGCTCGCCGAGCATCCAGGAAGCGAACTCCTCATTGGCCTTCACCAATCCGTCTGAGCGAGCTCCCATGACGATCGCGCGCAACCGGTAGAGGACGTCGTCCACGCGCGAAGGTCGAGCGGCAATGTCGGGATTCAAACGGATCAGGGCATCGCGCAGATATGGCTCAACCAGCGCTTCCTGAGGCTGGCGCGGCAATTCGGTGGGACCAACGAAATGCCAGCCGAGACCAGAAATAGTACTGCCCTGCCGAGCGAGGCCGATTGAGACTGCCACGGAACCAACGCTTCCCGCGAGACGGTCACGGATAAAGGCTTCGACAGTGTTGGCCTCATTGAAGGTCATGGAGACGGAGTTCCAACGAAGACATCGCGCGATACCTGATTCCGTAGCGCAGCAAGTTCATCTTCGCGAACACGCGTAGCTTTCACTTGCTCTTCTAGAGTCGTGATATGCTCAATCCTCTTTTGTTGGCTTTCTTTGTCAGGCACTGAAATTTCTACAGCTTTTAGCCGGCTTAAACCGAGGTGCGCCACCGAAGAGGTCTGACTGCTTATTCTAACAAACTCGCCAGAATAGAGCATATACCGGAAAAAAGTGTGAGCAAACTCCGGCATGAGCTTATCACTTCTAAATCTTATCAATGTATTCTGAAAGCAGCAATTATCTATTTCATTATTGAAAATAGAACTTCGGCCGACGAGCTCTCTACTTTGCCCTTCGTTGAGTAGGATATCTCCTCGGCGGAGACGATATTTGCTGAAATCGTCTTGGTCAAAATCCATTTCGAGAACATCATCGGTCGTAATGAAGCCATCGTAGACGTTAGCAACTCTCAAATAGGGCACGGAATGCAAGCCCGTCTGATATTTCGGAGATCGCTGCCTGCCGAGAATGAGTTCTCCAACCTCATCCAATCGATGTCTTGGCAGCGTTGGATCGGAAATTAACTCTCGTCCAAAGGCAACACAGGCAGACCTGAATGCGTTCTCCGCTGCCACCCTTAGCTTGCGGACGGAATCTGATGTCTTTTCCAATGCCTCGAAACAGTTCAACAAGTGTGCTTGCTGACTAATTGGCGGCAGCAGAAATTCCTCTTTGGCCAGCGTTTTCCAGTTGATTGTAGGAGATAGCGATCCAACTGAAATGCTAAGCGCTCGCTCCATGAACAAGTCGCTCTCTATGAAGTAAGGTAGAAACTCAGGCAGTACTGCCTCGGGCTTTGCGCGCAGCACCATGGCATGAGCCGAACAGATCCCTTCGAAATCCGCCACAGCCACCTTGCGTTGATATGCCCGCCGCTTACCGAAGATGATGTCACCTGGCCGGAAAAGCAGTTTGGTAGACTCGACGTCGCTGGTATCGCCCCACTGTAGGATGCGGAGACAGCCAGGCTCAAGATGTTCCAGGCCGACATATCGCTCCATGTCGGCCTCTTCCGGCATGACCCGATTGTTGATCTGGTTCGCCAATTGATCGAAGCGGTAGAGGTTAAGTTTTGACGGCCCCTCAGCCATTGGCATCCTCCGTAGATGCGAGCCCGTCGAGCATGTCGACAAGCGCATCCATTCCAGTCCAGAATTCACGCCCCTCGGCTTCAAAGGATTCCCAAGTCGCCGCGAAGGTAACTTGATTGTTCGCGTCGATCGCGTGCCTGACTTTCTTCACGTAGCGGGCGATGGAAAGATTACCTCCAGCGGCGAGCACGTCTTTAGTCTCAGCTACAGCGGTAAAGCCAGGGTCACTCTCAAACGCCCGATACGCGGCCAGGATACGCGCCTGGTGTGTGTCCCGCAGAAAGCTCTGGGCCCGTTCGCGGGCAATCTCGTTGACTGCATCGATGAACAGGATCCGGCCCTGCCTTTCGGGCGCTTTCTTGGCCCGGCAAATCACAACACAGGCTTCCATCGGCGAGTTGTAGAACAGCCCCGGCCCAAGCCCGAGCACACATTCGACCAGATCCGCCTCGATCAGCTTGCGCCGCATCTCGGCCTCTTCATTGCGGAAGAGCACCCCGTGCGGGAACAGGACCGCACAGCGTCCGGTCTTCGCATCCATGCTCCTCAGGATATGCTGAAAGAAAGCGTAGTCAGCGCGCCCCTGGGGAGGCGTGCCGAGGAAATTGCGTCCCCAGGCATCCTTCTCCCAGGCGCCGCGGTTCCATTTCTTGATCGAATAGGGAGGGTTTGCGAGCACAACATCGAAGGTGCGCAGCTTGTCGCCTTCCGCAAATGAAGGCGCAGCAAGCGTATTTCCGCTCGCAACATGAAAATCAGAGACGCCGTGGATCACGAGGTTCATTCGGGCAATGGCCGCCGTGATCGAAATCAGCTCCTGACCGAACAGACCCATCGTCCGTGTCTCGCCGCCGCGCCGCTGAACCTCGGCCAGACAGGAGATGAGCATCCCGCCCGTGCCGCATGTCGGATCGTAGATATCTTCGCCCGATTGCGGCTCAAGCATCCGGGCCATGAGGTGGACCAGCGTCCGGTTCGTGTAGAATTCCTGCGCGGTATGTCCGCTGTCATCGGCGAACTTCTTGATTAAATACTCATAGGCATTGCCGAGCTCGTCCTCCGGTACAGCGGCAAGCGTCAGCCTGTGCTTCGAGAAATGCTCGATCAGATTCTTGAGAGTGGCATCGGGCATCTGGCCCTTGTCGGTCCAGGGCGCGTTTCCGAATACGCCCTGGAGCCGTTCCGGATTGGCAGCCTCTATCGCCAGGAATGCGGATAGCAGGGCCCGGCCGACATCCTTGGGAGCGGTCCGAACATCGTTCCAGTGGGCGCCTTCGGGGATGAGGAAGCGATCGTTGGCGGTCGCACTCGCGTATCCCTTGTCGCCGGTTTGATCGAACGCCTCTTCATAGTCTTCGTCCCAGACGTCAGACAGCCGTTTGAAGAACATGAGAGGAAAGATGTACTGCTTGTAGTCGCTGGCATCGACCAGGCCGCGCAGCAACGTTGCGGCGCCCCAGAGATAGCTCTCGAGTTCGCGCTGGGAGATCTGCTTGCTCATTGGAGCCATCCCCCCTCGGTCAGGACTTCGCGCAGACGATCCTCCGCTGCTCGTGCCTCGCCGAGCGCCGTCTTGAAGGAATCGATTGCTTCAGGCAGCGGCGGAATGTCTTCTCCGATTGGCGGAAGGACATAGCGAGAGATATTGAGGGTCCACCCCTCCTTCTTGATCTCATCAATGGTCGCAACCTTGGCACGATCCTCGACGTCTTCAAACGCGTTGTACCAGGAGAGGATCTGATCGCTGTGTTCCTTGTCGAGGAAATTCTGCGCACGCCCTTTCCGGAACAGACTGGAAGCGTCGATGATCATTACCTTGTTCTTCCGCTCCGCAGGTTTCTTTCGGCGAAGCACCACCACGCAGCCAGCCAGCTGCGTGCCGTAGAAGAGATTGGGCGCGAGCCCGATCACGGCCTCGATCAGATCTTCCTTGAGCAACTGCGTACGGATTGCTCCTTCGGCCGATTTCCGAAAGAGAGCACCCTGAGGAAGGACAACGGCCATCCGGCTGTTTCCCGCAGCAGCCATGGAGACGATCATGTGCTGAACGAAGGCGTAGTCACCGTAGCTCTCAGGCGGCAGCCCATAGGTGGCCCGTCCCCACGGATCCGCTTCCCACAGGTCACGGCCCCATTCCTTGAGTGAGAAGGGAGGATTGGCGATGACGCAGTCGAACGTGGCGAGTCCCCCCGTGCTCGCATCCGTAAACGCCGGGCTTCTCAGCGTATCTTCGCGGGCAATCTCGAAATCCTCGATGCCGTGGAGCACCAGGTTCATACGCGCGATGGCTGCCGTTGTGAGGTTCTTCTCCTGGCCGAAGATCTTCCCATAGAAGGTTCTCGGGTCGCCGCCTTTCCGCTCGACATGCTCGATCGCGCCTAGAAGCATGCCGCCCGTCCCGCAAGCCGGGTCATAGATGCTTTCGCCCTCTTGAGGATCCAGCAGCTCGACCATCATTCGAACGACGCTGCGAGGCGTGTAGAATTCTCCCGCCTTGTTGCGACGGGTAACATCAGCGAATTTGCCGACGAGGTATTCGTAGGCATCTCCCAATACGTCGGTATCGACCTGCGAATTCCCGAGCGCGATCTCGGAGAACCCCTCGATCAGATCCTTCAGGAGCTCATCGGAGAACTTCTCCTTGTTACCCCAGTCAGCGGTGCCGAAGACGCGGAAGAGTGTATCGGGATTGGCGCGCTCGATTTCGCGCATCGCGTGCAGCAGCACGGCGCCAACATTGGACGAAGCCTCGCGCACGTCATTCCAGTGGCACCCCTCAGGCACCTGAAACCTGTGTATCTCCGGAAAATGCGACGGGTCGGCTTCTCCGTAGAGCTCGCCCGCCTCCGCAGTCTCCTCATCCCAGACGTCCGAGATCCGTTTGAAGAAGAGAAGTGGGAGAATATACGCCTTCCAGTCGGTGCGATCGACGGCCGAACCGCGAAGCGTATCGGCGGCATTCCACAAAGCCGACTTGATGTCTCGCTCACCGCTCAAATTGCCTTTTCCATTTCAGTCATTTGCAACATTCTTCCAGCCATTCCTGAACTCCCTGCGCAACTCAAGCGCAATTGCGCGAGCTTGACCTTCTTTCACCGGAATCTCACCCCTTGGCACTCGTCGGCGTGCAATGCTGCTTTTCCGGATGACCACAGGACCTTGAGCGCTAATTTAGGTAAAGAGGACCCTAGTATTGGAAGACGCCAACTAGACAGGTACACATAAATGTAGCACAAGCCTCGGACCAACTCTCGAAATCCGCGGAAAGCCGCCATTTTTCGCGAGCGCTATTTTAGTCTGGAATCCTCTCTCCCCGACCATTTCGATCACGAACGAAAATCGCGCCGCGGCGGACTGGTATTCCCTCGGGAAGATCCAGCTACCAGCGGCGCGTGTTCGTTTGCGGTCTTCCATGCGCTGAAGTCAGAACGAGTATTTCGTCGAGACCTGGATCTTCTGCAGATTGCCCGACTGGCCGTTTTCCAGCGTGCGTTCCGCGTACATGTACTCGATCCCGATATCGACCGGTTTGACGGGCGAATAGATGATGTTCGCCAGCACGTTCCAGCTTTCGTCGGTCACCGCACCGGAGGTCAGCAATACCGGATTGTCGGCCTTGAAATAGGACGCTGCGATGTTGGAGCGGACCTTGTCGGACCACATGTGCCGATAGGCGCCGAAACCCGAATAGGTGAAGATCGGGTCGAGATCGCCGTCGAGGTCCAGCGCGGCATCGTTGACGATGTTGAGGCCGATATAGCGCCCCAACCCGTCACCCACCGTTCCCATGAAGCGGAAATCGTCGCGCTCGCCCAGCTTCAGCTTGCCGGACAGGCTGACCCCGTACCCCATTGCGCTGTCGCCATCGGTGCCGAAATCGTCCTCCGAAATCTTCAGGTTGCGCAGAATGCCCGAGGCCGACAGCGAGCCCCAGTCGCCGCTGAAGTTATAGCGCGCAACGATATCGGGAAGCGAATCGTCGCCCGCTATGACCCTCGCACCCGTGCTCGATGTCACGGTCGTCTCGGGCTGTTCCACCGCCAGCATCAAGCCGCCGTCGGTGTAACGGATCATCGGCTGGCGGGCGAAGATCGTGCCCGGCGTAGTGCCGATGAAGTCGAGGCTTTCCGGCAAGGCGCCGACATTCTGGAAGGTCGTCCAGGCCTGGCCGAACAGCCAGTTATCGTAGGTGATGAAGGCTTGCCGCAGGCGAGGTGTATAACTGTTGGACACCCGCTCGTCGCCGTCGGGCGTGACCATGAAGTCGAGCTCGATTTGCGAATTGAGAGTATGCTCTGCCCCGACGTCGGTCGCTGTCTTGAAGATGAAGCGCGATTGGCGGGCGTTGAAATCGGTGTCCCAGCCCGATCCGTCTCCGCCGACGGGGATGGCCCCGGGGATCAGGAAGTCGCGCACGATACTGCCGGAGGCGACCTGGCCGCCGCTGGTGCGCTGGCTGATCGCGTCGAGCTTCACATAGCCGGCGTAGGACACCGTTGTGTTGCCCACGCGGAAGCCCTTGTCTTCCTGCTTTTTGGGTTCGTCGATCTGCGCGGCGAGTTCTTCCTGCCGCAGCTGCAGCGCGCGGGTTTCGGCCAGCGCCTGCTGTGTGGCCGCGACGGTTTCCGCGCGGGCCGCATCCATTTCGCCATCCTTGGCATCGAGACGTTCCACCAATTGCATGACCAGCGCTTCGAGCCGCTCGAGCCGCTCCTCGACGTCGGCATCCTGCGCCGAAGCTGGCACGGCGATCAGGCAGGTCGAAGCGAGCAAGCCTGTTCGCAGCGCCAGTTTCAAGGACTTCCCAGTCATTCCAACCTCCCTCTTTTTCTTGTCGGGCGATTATGATGGGCAAGGCTGGACTGGATAAATGGGCGATTGGTCGTAAGACCTTCGTCTGAAAGCGCGACTGGCCGCTTACCTGCTATGCCGTCGCTGAAGGGAGACACTTTCATGCTCGAGATCGTCAAACGCCCGCAGAGTTCGGCAGCCACGCACTGCACCAGCAGCGACTACGAAACGATGTACCGCCGTTCGGTGGAAGACAGCGATGCGTTCTGGCTCGAGCAGGCGGAGCGGCTGGACTGGGTGAAGGCTCCGACCAAGGGCGGTGAGTGGTCTTTCGACCCGGTCGACATCGCGTGGTTCGCCGACGGGAAGCTCAACCTGTGCCACAATGCAGTGGATCGCCATGCCGCATCGCGCCCCGATGCGACCGCCTTGATCTTCGAGCCGGACGATCCCCAGAGCGCGGGACGCACCCTCACCTACCGTGAATTGCAGTCCGAAGTCGTCGCTATGGCGAACGCGCTGAAGGCGATCGGTGTGAAGAAGGGCGATCGCGTCACGATCTATATGCCGATGATCATCGAAGGCGTGCTGGCCATGCTCGCTTGCGCAAGGCTCGGTGCGATTCATTCTGTCGTGTTTGGCGGTTTCTCGCCCGAGGCGCTGGCCGGCCGTATCGAGGGCTGCGGGAGCCGTTTCGTGGTGACCGCAGACGAGGGCCTGCGCGGTAGCAAGCGCGTGCCGCTCAAAACCAATGTCGATGCCGCCCTGGCAGAGCCGGACCACGACACTCCGCTCGACGGGATGCTGGTGGTGAAGCACACCGGTGCCGACGTCCCGATGACCGAGGGGCGCGACCACTGGTACCATGACGTCCGCTCCGACGCGGAATGCCCGTGCGAGCCGATGGATGCCGAAGATCCGCTATTTATCCTCTACACCTCCGGTTCCACCGGAAAGCCCAAGGGCGTGGTGCATACGACCGGCGGCTATGGCGTGTGGACGGCGACGACGTTCAACTACATTTTCGATTACCAGCCGGGCGAAGTTTTCTGGTGTTCAGCGGATATCGGCTGGGTCACCGGGCATAGCTATATCGCCTACGGGCCGCTGCTGAACGGGGCCACGCAGGTCATTTTCGAAGGCGTGCCGAATTACCCCGATCACGGCCGCTTCTGGCAGGTCGTCGAAAAGCACAGGGTCAATATCCTCTACACGGCCCCCACTGCGATCCGCGCGCTGATGCGCGAAGGCGACGACTTCGTGACCAGGCACGACCGCTCGTCGCTCCGCCTGCTCGGCACCGTCGGCGAACCGATCAACCCGGAAGCATGGCGCTGGTATTTCGAAGTGGTCGGGGAAGAACGCTGCCCTATCATCGACACCTGGTGGCAGACCGAAACGGGCGGCTGCATGCTCACGACCCTGCCCGGTGCCCACGACATGAAACCGGGCAGCGCAGGACTGCCCTTCTTCGGTGTCCGGCTCCAGCTGGTCGACAATGACGGCGCGGTGCTGGAAGGCGCGAACGAGGGCAATTTGTGCATCACCCACAGCTGGCCCGGCCAGGCGCGGACCGTTTACGGAGACCACGAACGCTTCGTGCAGACCTATTTCAGCACCTACACCGGCAAGTATTTCACCGGCGATGGCTGCAAGCGGGACGAAGACGGCTATTACCGCATCACCGGCCGCGTGGACGATGTGATCAACGTGTCCGGCCACCGCATGGGGACCGCCGAAGTTGAAAGCGCGCTAGTCTCGCATCCGCTGGTCGCGGAGAGTGCGGTCGTCGGATACCCGCACGACATCAAGGGCCAGGGCATCTACTGCTATGTCACGCTCAACGCGGGCGAGGAAGGGTCCGACGCCCTTTACACCGAACTGCGCAATCATGTTCGGACGGAAATCGGCCCGATCGCTTCGCCCGATCATATCCAGTTCACCGACGGACTTCCCAAGACACGGTCGGGCAAGATCATGCGCCGGATCCTGCGCAAGATCGCAGAAAACGATTACGGTTCGCTGGGCGATACCTCCACCCTTGCCGATCCCAGCCTCGTCGAGCGGCTGATCGAGGGGCGGCAGAACCGCTGATCGCCCATGACGCAGCGCATCATCATCGCCGATGACCACCCGCTCTTCCGCACAGCGTTGAGCCACGCGGTAGGCAAGGTCTGGCCGGAAGCGGAGATCGTGGAAGCCTCGTCCGCGGCCCAGGCTCGTGCCGAGGTGGAAATCGGTGCCGAAGCGCTGTTGCTGGACCTGCACATGGGAGATTCCCGCGGATTGTCCGCGCTCATGGACTTCCGGCAGGACTTCCCCGCCCTTCCCGTGGCCATCGTATCGGCGAGCGAGGATCCGCGCGTCTATGCGGCGGCCAGCCAGCTTGGCGCTGCGGCCTTCATTCCCAAGTCTGCCCCGCTGGAGCAGATGCGCGATGCCCTTGCCTGCGTCAGGGACGGCGATGGATGGTTTCCCGAGACCGACGCCGAACCTGACGAAGACCTGGCGAAGATCGCGACGCTCACCCCTGCCCAGCGGCGTATCCTGGCACAGCTCAACGAGGGCCTGCTCAACAAGCAGATCGCTTACGAACTGAATATCAGCGAAGCTACCGTCAAAGCCCACATTACGGCGATTTTCCGCAAGCTTGGCGTGGTGAACCGGACGCAGGCCGTATTGCTGGCCGCAAAGCTCGTCGTGGATCAGGAAGCGGCGGAATCCGCGTCGGGCTGACCGCTTGCCCCGCTGCGGGCGACGCAATCGGAGATAAGGGCACGCAATGCCGCGGGCGAAGACGGCTTGAGCAGGCGATTGGCCCCCATGCGCCGTGCGGCCTGCTCCGTCTCCTCTCCCGCTTCGGCAGTCAGCAATATCGCCGGAGGACGAGTGCCCCAGTGCGCGCACAGCTTTTCATAGACCCCGTCACCGCGCGCATCGCCATCTAGGCGGAAATCCATGATCGCGACGTCGGGCGCGGTGGACGCGGCACGAAGCGCTTCGTCCTCGCCGAGCGCGCAGACGACCTCCAATCCCCATCTCTTCAGCAAGGCAGTGGTCGCGCTGAGGGCGGCGGGATCGTTATCGACCACGAGCACGCGCGCATTGGCCAGTGTCGAGGCCTTGCGTCTGGGAGCGGCCGCCGTCCGCGCACCCCAGCGCAGAACCGGCAGGCGCACTGCGAAAGTTGTCCCCTGCCCGACCACGGAGCGCGTCTCTACCTCCACATCCAGCAGGGCCGCGATACGCCTGACGATCGCGAGGCCGAGCCCCAGCCCTTCCCTGTCGCTGGTTTCCCCGCGCTGGAATTCGTCGAACAACCGCTCAACGTCCTTTTCCGGAATGCCGGGACCGGTGTCGCATACGCATATGTCGATCCCGTCACCGACCCTTCTCGCACCCAGGAGCACGCCGCCGCTTTGCGTGTAACGGATCGCATTGCTCATGAGGTTACGCACGATGCTGGCCATCAAGGCGCGGTCGGTCAGGATCCAGGCGCTGCTGCGAACAAGCGCAAAGCGCAGGCCCTTGCTGTGCGCCTGCACGGCAAACTCGCGCATGATCTCGTCGAAAATGTCGTCGAGCGCGACCGGTTCCATACGCGGTTCGATGCCGCCACCATCCAGCTTGGAAATATCCAGCAAGGCGCGGATGAGGCGGTCGGCCGAGGTGATCGAGCCGTCGAGATCCTTGACCAGCCGCACCAACTGGTCCCTGCCCCGTACCTCCTCACCCAAGGCCGAGGCAAACAGGCGGGCCGCGTTGAGTGGCTGGATCAGGTCATGGCTTGCCGCTGCCAGGAAGCGCGTCTTGGAACGTGTAGCCGCTTCGAGCGCCGCATTGGCCTCGCTCAATTGCTGCGTACGTTCGGCCACCTTGGATTCGAGCGCCTGCTCTGCCCTGCGGTCAGCAGTCACGTCGCTGTAGCTGGTGACATAGCCGCCGCCCGGTGCGGGGTTGCCGACGATGCGCATGATGCGACCGTCGTGCTGTTCACGTTCCATCCGGTGCTGGCGGCCCGCGCGCATGTGCTCGAGCCTGCGAGAGACCTGGAGCTCGACTTCCGCGTCGGGTAGACCGCTTTGCCGCAGGTTGAAGCGGATCAGGTCGGCGATGGGAGTACCCACGCTCGCCAGTTCGTCCGGCAGGGCGAACATTTCCTGGTAGCGGCTGTTCCAGGCGACGAGGTTCATGTCCTTGTCCACCAGGGCCACGCCCTGGTCGATGTTTTCGATCGCGAGCTGCAACAGGTCGCCGCTGAAGGTGAGCCGCCGATTGGTCTCGTCGAACATGGCGACGACCTGTTCGAGCGGCACCGGATCGCCCTGCGACCAGCTCGACAAGAGCATGCGCGCAGACGAAGTGCCGACAACACCGGCGATGGTGCGCTCCACCATCGTTAGCATCTCCTGGTCCGCAGGATCGCTGTCGCGAAGGCCCGCCCCCATCGCCTCGATCGCCGAACTCGCGCGCTTATGGCCCACGAACTGGGCGAGCAGCAGGCGGATGTCGGCCACGCGCTTGGCCGTGACGAACCCCGGCCGCGTGCCCGGCGGCGTCGTGCCGACGAAAGCAGCAGCTTGCGCGGCATCGACCAGTGTCTCGCGGCTCACTGCAGAGCCCATCCAGTATGCCGCGATATTCACCCCGAGGCTGAGCAATACGCCAGAGACCAGCGGATCGGGATGGATGGCGAAAAGTGCCGGCTCGCCCGTTGCTGCGGGCACGATCAGGAGGACCAGCCAGCATGCAAAGCCTGCAACCAGGCCGGAAACCATGCCGCCCTTGTTTCCGTGGCGGCTCGTCACCCCGAGCACGAGGCCGGGGGCGAATTGCGCCATGGCGGCAAATGCCAGCGTGCCAAGCCCTGCAAGGTCCGCCGCCGCTCCGAAGCCGAGATAGAAGAGATAGGCGAAGAACAGCAGCGCCGCGATGATCAGGCGGCGCACCATGAGCAATCGCGAAGCGAGCCGGGTGCGATCGCCCGTGCCGCGCAATTCCCTGCGGAACAGCAGCGGAGAAACAAGGTCGTTCGTGATCATCGTCGACAGGGCCACGCTGGCCACCACGATCATCCCGGTGGACGCCGAGAATCCGCCGATGAATACGAGCAGCGCCAATGTCTCGCTGCCCGTCGCAAGCGGCAAGGCCATCACGATCATGTCTGCCTGCGTGCCTTGGGGTAGCAGCGCCAGTCCTGCGAGCACGATAGGCACGATGACCAGCGACGTTAGCACGAGGTAGGCGGGGAATAGCCACTGCATGGTTCGCGTCGTGCGGTCCGTCTTGGCCTCGACGAAGGCCATATGGAACTGGCGCGGCAGGCACAGGGCCGCGCATGCGGCAATAATCGTCAGGATGACGAAACGCGCGTCCAGCTGCGCCATCGAGAAGGGAGACACCGCGGCTTCTGCCGGGACACCGGCAAGGACCGCCACCGCCAGCGCAGCGACTGCCAGCAGTGCTAGGATTTTCACCACGGATTCGACAGCAATCGTCAGGACAAGCCCGGCATTGTCACCTGCCCTGTCTCCGCGCCGCGAGCCGAAGAGGATGGCGAAAAGCGCCATGCTGGCGGCGACCAGCAGGACAAGCTCTTGCGCCGAAACGCTTGCCTGCAATTCGGGATCGAGAGCGAGCAGCGAGCTGCCGACCGATTGCAGTTGCAAGGCCATGTAAGGCAGCGATCCGACTGTCGCGATGATAGTGACCAGCGCCGCCACGCTCGCGCTCTTGCCATAGCGCGCCGACAGGAAATCCGCGATCGAGGTCGAATGCTGGGCCTTGGCCTGCGCAAGGATGCGGCGCACCAGGCCGAAGCCGAAGGTGAAAACCAGGATGGGGCCAAGGTAGATCGGAAGGTAATGGAGTCCGCTATTCGCGGCCGATCCGACGCCGCCGAAGAAGGTCCAGCTGGTGCAATAGACTGCCAGCGAGAGGCCGTAGATCCAGTCACGGCGGCGGCGCGAGGGCGCGTACCCTTCTTCAGCCCGGCGGTCCTGGCGCGCGGCGAGCCAGAACAGGGCGATCAGATACAGTGTCGCTGCAGCTATTGCGGCGCCGAACAGCATCGCATTCCTCCCTCTGGTATCGAAGCTATCGCAAGCGCCCGATTATGCAACGAAAAGGGCGGCACCTTTCGGCACCGCCCCTTCCATCTACGGCCCGTCACGCTCAATGCGCGTGGGCATCGCCTGCACCGCGCGGTACGCGGATCGAGTCCACCAGCTTGCGGATTTCGACCGGCGGACTGGCGGTGACCTTCGAGATCGCGATCGCGACCGCGAAGTTCAGCACCATGCCGACCACGCCGATACCTTCGGGCGAGATACCAAACAGCCAGTTGTCCGCGACATTCGCCGCCGGGTTCATCAACTTGAAGTAAAAGATGTAGCCAAAGGTGAAGACGAGGCCGACGACCATGCCGGCAATGGCGCCCTCCTTGTTCATGGACTTGGAGAAGATGCCCATGAAGATCGCAGGGAACAGGCTGGCAGCAGCAAGTCCGAAAGCGAAGGCCACGACCTGTGCCACCCATCCCGGCGGGTAGATGCCGAGATAACCTGCCACTACGATTGCCGCCGTCGCCGCGACACGGGCCGCGAGCAGCTCACCCTTCTCCGAGATATTCGGCTTGAAGGTGGACTTGAGCAGATCGTGGCTGACCGAGCTGGAAATCACCAGCAACAGTCCTGCCGCCGTAGACAATGCCGCGGCGAGGCCGCCGGCTGCGACCAGCGCAATCACCCATCCCGGCAGATTGCCGATTTCGGGATTGGCCAGCACCATGATGTCGCGGTCGACATAGACCTCGTTCTCGCTGTCGGCGACAGGAGCGTTAGTCACGACACGCTCGCCCGAGGGGCCGGTGCCTTCCGCGAATTCCGGCGCGCCTTCGAAGGCGTCGCCGCTGCGGTACTGCATCACGCCGTCATTGTTCTTGTCCTGGAAGGCGATGAGATCGTTGCGTTCCCAGTTCGTGAACCAGCCGGGTGCCTCGGAATAGCTCGTCTCGTTCACCGTATCGATGAAGTTGAGACGGGCGAAGGCGCCGACTGCAGGAGCGGTGGTGTAAAGCAGGGCGATGAAGACCAGCGCCCAGCCCGCCGACTTACGTGCGTCCGATGCCTTGGGCACGGTGAAGAAACGCACGATGACATGTGGCAAACCTGCCGTACCAACCATCAGGGCCAGCGTGATGCAGAACACGTCGATCATGCTCTTGGAGCCGTCGGTATAATTCCCGAAGCCCAGGTCGGAGAGCACGAGGTTCAATTTCTGCAATACGTATAGCCCGGACCCGTCATCGACCGTCGACCCAAGGCCGATCTGCGGGATCGGATTGCCCGTGATCATGAAGCTCAGGAAGAAGGCCGGGACCATATAGGCGAAGATCAGCACGCAATATTGCGCGACCTGCGTATAGGTGATGCCCTTCATCCCGCCGAGCACGGCATAGACGAATACGATGCCCATGCCGATGATCACGCCCAGCGTGATCGGCACATCCAGGAAGCGCGAGAATACGATACCCACGCCGCGCATCTGGCCTGCGATATAGGTGAAGCTGATGAAGATCAGGCAGATCACCGCCACCACGCGTGCGGTCTTGGAATAGTACCGCGTGCCGATGAAATCTGGCACGGTGAACTGGCCGAACTTGCGTAGGTAAGGCGCAAGCAACAGCGCCAGCAACACGTAGCCGCCGGTCCAGCCCATGAGGTAGACCGACGCGTCATAGCCGAGGAAGGCGATGAGGCCGGCCATCGAGATAAAGCTTGCCGCGCTCATCCAGTCGGCCGCTGTCGCCATGCCGTTGACGACCGGGTTCACCCCGCCGCCGGCAACGTAGAATTCCTTCGTCGAACCGGCGCGCGACCAGATCGCGATACCGATGTACAGCGCGAAGCTGAGGCCGACGAAAATGTAGATCAGGGTCTGTGTGTCCATGATCGCCTCCCCTAGTCGTCGAGATCGTACTTGCGCTCGAGCTTCTTCATCCTGACGACGTAGAAGACGATGAGTGCGATGAAGATGTAGATCGAACCCTGCTGGGCGAACCAGAAGCCGAGCGGGTATCCACCCAGCATGAACTGGTCGAGCCATTCACGGAACAGGATGCCCGCCCCGAAGGAGCAGGCGAACCAGATTGCCATCAAGCTGACCAGCAGGCGGATATTGTCGCGCCAGTATGCGCCCTCCGCTTCGCTGGTTTCATGGGTTTCGTTTGTTTCGGCCATGGCCTCCCCCTTCCTCCTATGTGTCGAGCACCCGCAGATTCGGGAGCTTCTTCACGAGGCTATGGAAGAGGCGTCGCAAGGGCGAGAGCGACATAAGTCTAATAGGGCGCGCTACCAGCTTTCGAGCGAACCCAACCTGACGTCCGCTGGCAGCCTGGATAGCTGTGCGAGGAACAGTTCGGCAGCCGCCAGGGCGTCGGACAAGGCGTCGTGCTGGGCATAGCCGGGCAGATTACGCCGCTTGCGAGCGGCTGACAGTCGATAGGCATCGCTACCCACGAGGTTGGGGCTTATCCTCCGTTCCAGTTGCAACGTGCAGATCGAGCGCACCGGCGCTTCGCTACCGAACATCGCCTTGGATATCCGCCGGATGACGTCTCGCTCGATCGATGCGCCGTGGGCGACCAGTATCCTGCCCGAAAGGTCACCCAGGAAGCTGCGCGCTGCCTCCTGCAATGCCACCCCCTGACGCGCGCGCTCTTCACCGATGCCGTGAACTGCGACAGCGCTATCGTCCAACTGCCTGAGACTGCGCACATCGACCGAACGCGCTCCTGCAAGGGCAATCCCGCCGCTATCGAAACCGATCCAACCCGCCTGCAGGACGTGGGCATTTCGCGCCAAGCCATCGAGCTCGAAATCGAGCGCCAGCAGCGGCGCCTCGCGTACGGGGATGTCAGGCGACGGCCATGCGGCACCAGCATAGCGGGTCAGGACCTCGTCGTCAGCCGCAGTGCAGGCTTTGAGGCCGCGTGCGAAACGCCAGCGGCCCAACCGTTCACGCAATGCCGCCCGCCAGATTGCGCTTGAGCGATTCCAGCCCGGACCGGACGACGGAGAATGCATCCTTCAAGTAATCGCGCTCCAAGGGCGAAAGATTCGCCGGAGCGATGCGGTTATCGGGCGCGATACCGGCGCGCACCTGCGCGGCCTGGTGAGCGATGCGCAACTCGTTCACGAGGAGGAATGCGTCCTTCAGGCTCTCCGCATCGCCCCGCGCCATCTTTCCCGCATCGGCCAGGGCATCCAGCCGTTCGAGCGTGCCGACGGCGGCAATGCCTTCGGATAATGCGAGGCTGCGGGCGATATCGATGACCGGCAGGATGGCCTGCGCCTTGGCGTCGAACACCTTCTCGCCGTCCGCCGATTTTTCCAGCACCAGATTGCGGAATATGCCCAGCGGCACGCGGCTGCGCTGGGCATCGCGCGCCAGATAGCTGACGAACAGCGGGCTGGACTTCGCCTGTTCCAGCACAGGACCGCGCAGGTTCGCCGCAAGCTCGGCAGAACCGTGCACTGCGCGCATATCGAAGAAGATCGTCGCGCGCAGGATGCTGTCTTCGTCGGGATCGGATATCCACCGCGAATAGCGGTCCTGCCACTCGCCGACGGTGAGGCGCTGATCGGCGTTCATGGCCATGATCCCGCCGTTACAATAGACATATCCGGCATCATCCAGGATGTCCGAGACACGCGCTCCCAGAGCCGCGAAGTATTCCCGCCCTGCCCCGTCCACCGCATCGTCCATGACAATGCCGTTATCCTGGTCCGATCCCACCAATTGTTCGCCGCGCGCAAGCGAGCCGAAAGCCAGCAGGGCATAGGGGACCGGCGGCGGTCCCAGTTCGGCCTCTGCCAGCTGGGCCGCACGCCGGTGCACCGCTTCACCGAGCGCCGAAGTGAACCGCATCGTATGTTCGGCATGGAAACCGCCCGCCTCCATACGCGCAAATCCTTCGGGGATTTGTTTCGACGCAGCAATCAGGGCTTCCGCAGTTGCGGAATTGGACACCAGCATGCCGGTGTCGATCGCGCTATCGCCTAGATGCGCGAGGATGTCCGTCGCGCTCAGGATCGCGCGCAGTTCCCCTGTCGGGCCAAGTGCCGGGATGTGGCGAAAGCCCCCGGCCGCCATCATTCCCATCGCCTCGGAAAGGCTCGCTCCTTCCGGCAATGTCAGCGGGGACGGCGTCATGACCTCGGAAATCGGCGCATCCAGCGACCTGCGCATGGCAACGACACGGTTGCGCAAATCCTTGTCCGTGAAAATGCCCTTCAGCCGCCCCTCGCTGCATACGGCCAAAGTGCTGACGTCCCGGTCGCTCATCAGGGAGGCGGCATCGGCTATCGAAAGATTGGGACTGCACGACACCGGCTCGCGGTGCGGGACCAGAGAGCCGATCGTTATCTGTTCGAGCGATTGGGACCGATTGCGTTTGAGGTCGCGAACCGCGCTGCGAATGCGTTCCTGCTCGCTATCGGCGAAATAGTCGCGAAAGCCTTGCGAGCTTTCCCGCAAGGCATGGAAGTCGTCCGCCGGAAGCAAATAACAGAGCGTGTCTTCCAGCGCGGTCGTCGTATTGCGTACCTCCCCGCCGCGCAGCAGCGACGGGAAAGCGAAGCACCCGCCTCGCTCCAGCCGCGCGGTCAATTCGTCCCCCGCCAGCCGCAGTTCGACCGCGCCAGATCGCACGACGAACAGGAAGTCGTTGTGCTCACCGCTGCGCAGGATTTCATCGCCGCTCCGGTAATAGCGCACGGTAATCTTGCGGACGATGGCGCGAAGCTCCTCATCGCCGAGCCTGTCGAATGGAGCGGTCGCCTTGAGAAAGCTCTCGATCTCGCTGAGTTCGCTCGCCATGGCCCGAGCATAGCAGACTACGAGGAAATGCGCATTGCGACCTTTCGCCTAGGCATACCGGATATTCGGCGCCGGATGGAAACCCCTGCCCGCCTGCCTCGTTCAAGCGATATGGCTTCCCAATCCGTTCTGTTCGTCTGTCTCGGCAATATTTGCCGTTCCCCCCTTGCCGAAGCGGCCTTCCGTCGCGCCGCTCAAAATGCAGGCCTCGACGTGAAGGTCGATAGTGCCGGGACCGCTGGCTATCACGTCGGCGAGCCGCCCGATCCGCGCAGCATTGATCAGGCTCGCAGCGAAGGGATCGACATCACCGGCTATCGCGGCAGGCAGTTGTCGCAAGACGACTTCCACGAGTTCGACTTCATCATCGGCATGGACCGGTCGAACATGCAGGACATAGCGCGGCGCGACCCGGGCAGTGGCAAGGCGAAAACCGCGATGCTGCTCGATATCGTGCCCGGGCAGGAAGGACGCGAGGTCGGCGATCCCTACTACGGCGGCGCCGACGGATTTGCCGTTACCTGGAGCGAGGTCGATGCCGGGGCCCAGGCGCTGGTCGCGGTGATGTTGTCCGAAAATGGCTGATGAAGACAAGCGCCGCGCGCGCTCCGTTCCCTCATCCCGCATAGGAAGGCTGGCAGGCTTTGGCGGTCTTGCCGGGGGAATGGTTGCCGGGGCGCTCGGCGAAGGGGCACGGCGTCTTGCTGCGGGTGAGCGGCCCAGTATGGACCAGATGCTGCTGACGCCGGGCAACGCCAAACGTCTTGCCGACAGGCTCGCCCATATGCGCGGTGCGGCGATGAAGCTGGGCCAGATGATCTCCATGGATGCGGGAGATGTCCTGCCGCCCGAGCTTGCCGCCATCCTCGCCCGCCTGCGCGAACAGGCCGATTTCATGCCGCCGCGCCAGCTCGACAAGGTTCTTGCGAAGCAATGGGGCAAGGACTGGCGCAAGCAGTTCCGGCGGTTCGAGCCGAGACCGATTGCCGCGGCATCGATCGGTCAGGTGCACCGCGCCCTCACCCGCGACGGGCGGACAATGGCCATCAAGGTCCAATATCCCGGCGTCGCGCAGAGCATAGAATCAGACGTCGACAACGTGGCCGGACTGCTGCGGATGACGGGACTTTTACCTGAGGAACTCGACATTGCGCCGATGCTAGCTGCGGCGAAGGCCCAACTGCGCGAGGAAGCGGATTACGAGCGCGAAGGCCGCATGATGCAATGCTATGCCGAATTGCTGGAAGGCGACGATCGCTTTGCGCTTCCCACGCTCGACCCCGCGCTCACACGCTCGCAAATCCTCGCGATGAGTTTCGAGGAAGGACGCCCGATCGAGGCGCTGGCCGACGAGCCGCAGGATGTGCGCGATGCGGCCTTCGCCAATTTGATCGAACTGGTCGGGCGGGAATTGTTCGATTTCGGGTTCATGCAGACCGATCCGAATTTCGCCAATTACCGCTATCGTGCCGACACCGGGCAGATCGTGCTGCTCGATTTCGGCGCGGCGCGAAAGGTCGACCCTGCAATATCGGCGGATTACCGGCGCTTGCTTGAAGCGGGCATTGCCGAAGATCGCCCGCGCGTGCGCGACGAGGCGGTCGCTGCCGGCTTCATTGCCCCGCAAGCGATCGAACGCCATCCCGAGCGCATCGACCGCGCGATCGATATCGTGGTCACGGAAATGTCGCGCGAGGGGCAACTCGACTTCGGCGACCGCGCCTTCGTCCCGCAAATCCGCGAGGAAGTGATGCCGATTGCGAAGGACAAGGCCAGCTGGCACCTCCCTCCGCCCGAGACTCTCTTCGTCCAGCGCAAGGTCAGCGGCACCGCCCTGCTCGGCGCGAGGCTGGGCGCGCGCGTGGATGTTCGCGGCACGGTCGAGCGTATCCTGGCGGAAACCGCGTGACGCAGGAACTGCGCGCGGCCATCGAAGCGATTTGCGGCGCGGCGGTCGAGAGTATCGAGCGCTTTCCCGGCGGCGACATATCCGGAGCCTCTGCGGTAGAACTGGCAGATGGCCGCAAATTCGTGGCGAAAACCGGCCCCGTCGTCTCGGTAGAAGCGGGAATGCTGCGCGCAATGGAGGCAGCTTCCACCCCATCGCCAAGGGTAATCGGCTGCCGCGATAATGTAATGGTTATACAGCATCTTGTAGCGCGAGGCGGGCTAGGTGATGCATGGGATAGCCTTGCCGAAGCGGTCCTCGGATTACGCGAGCTGACTGGCGAGACTTACGGTTGGCACAAGGATTATGCCCTGCGTCACGTCCGGGTCGAAAACGCGCCGACAGACAGCTGGTCGCGCTTCTGGGCTGAGCGACGTCTGGCATGCCATGTTCCGCATCTCGAGATATCGCTCGGCAGGCGGATCGAGAAGCTTGGCGGTGAACTGGACGAGATCATTCCAGCAAATCCCGACGTCTCCTTCGTGCATGGCGACTTGTGGGGCGGAAATGTCTTGGCATCGGGCAACCGGATAACCGGGCTGATCGACCCTTGCGCGTGCTGGGGTGACCGCGAGGTCGATGCGGCGAGCCTGACCGTTTTCGATCATCCGCCCGAGAGTTTCTTCGCCGCGCTCGACCTCGAAGCGGGGTGGCGCGAACGGCAGCCGGTCTACCGGCTGTGGATGTGGCTGCTTCACGTGAGGCTGTTCGGCGACAGCTACCGGCCCGCCGTCGAGCGCGAACTCGATACGCTCGGCTTCTAGCCTCCGCGCAGGGTTTTCACGCCAAAGTCGCGTTCGAAGAGATAGAGCAGGATCCGCGCCGCCTCCCCGCGCTTGCCTTCCAGCCCGCCGTCGCGTTCCATCAAGAGGCGCGCATCGTCATGGGCCTTGGGCAGCAGTTCGGTAATCTGTTCGAAACTGGCGATGGTGAACGGCGTGTCGCCCGATTGCCGCGTGCCGAGCAATTCGCCCCCGCCGCGCAGCCGCAGGTCTTCTTCGGCGAGCAGGAAGCCGTCCTGCGTCTCCCGCATCAGGGCCAACCGTTTCTGCGCGGTTTCGGACAGGTTTTCGCCGTGGAGCAGGACACAGAAGCTCTTTTCGCTCCCGCGCCCGACGCGCCCACGAAGCTGGTGCAACTGCGCCAGACCGAAGCGTTCGGCCTGCTCGATCACCATCAGCGTCGCGTTGGGCACGTCGACCCCGACCTCGATGACGGTGGTCGCCACTAGGAGGCGCGCATGGCCGCGGGCGAAGCGCTCCATCGCGGCGTCCTTCATTTCCGGTGCCAGCTGGCCGTGGACCATCACCACGTCGTCACCGAACCGCTCTTTCAGCGAAGCGTAGCGCGCCTCGGCCGCGGCGATTTCCTCCGGACCTTCCATTTCGCGCACCATCGGGCAGACCCAGAAGGCCTGCCTTCCCTGTTCGAACTGCGCGGCGAGCCGCTCCGCCAGCGCGGGGATCCTGTCCTGTCCCATCACCACCGTGTCGATCGACTGGCGACCGGGCGGAAGCTCGTCCAGCTTGCTCACATCGAGTTCGCCATACTGGGCGAGCGTCAGGGTGCGCGGGATCGGCGTGGCCGTCATGGCGAGTACATGCGGTGCGCGCTTGCCCTTGCTCGCGAGCATCAGCCGCTGCCCGACCCCGAAGCGGTGCTGCTCGTCGATCACGACCATAGCCAGATTGCGATAGGCCACCTTGTCCTGGAAAATTGCGTGGGTGCCGACGACGATGTCGATGCTGCCGTCCAGCAGCCCCATCAGCGTCGCCTCGCGCGCCTTGCCCTTGTCGCGCCCGGTGAGCAGCGCGACCTGCGCCCCGGTCGGCTCGGCCATGCGGCGCAGGCTCTCGTGATGCTGGCGGGCGAGGATTTCCGTCGGTGCCAGCAAGGCGGCCTGCGCCCCTGCCTCCACCGCGATCAGCATCGCTTCCAGCGCGACGACGGTCTTGCCCGCACCGACATCGCCCTGGAGCAGGCGCAGCATGGGCGCTTCCTGCGCCATATCGCCTTCGATTTCGGCAATGGACCGCTTTTGCGCGCCCGTCAGCGGGAACGGCAGGTCCAGTTTCCCGCGATAGCTGCCATCGCCTTGGAGCGGCTGTCCCTTGCGCTTGCGGTTGTCCGCGCGGACCAGCATCAGCGCCAGCGCATTGGCCAGCAGTTCGTCGTAAGCCAGCCGGTCGCGCGCTGCGTTGTGCTCGCCCTTGTGCGCAAGGCGCATGGCCTCCTGCCAGGCGGGCCAGTCGTGCTCGTCGACCTGCGTCGGCTCGATCCATTCCGGCAGAGCGGGACAACGGTCCAGCGCCTGCCCGACAAGTCCTGCGACTTTCGGCTGCGTCAGGCCTTCCGACAGGCGATAGACCGGCTCGCACAACCGCTGGAGGGTATCGCCGCCTTCTTCCACCACGTGGTCGGGATGGACCATCTGGAGCATGTCGCCATAGCGCTCCAGCTTGCCCGCCACCCAGCGCGTTTCGCCCACCGGCAGCTGTTTTTTCGCCGTATAGGACGCGCGGCCGAAATAGGTGATCGACAGCACATTGCCGATGCTGTCCTGCGCCAAGACGCGATAGGGCGCGCGCGGCGACCTGCCGCTGCGGTGTTCGGTCACCGTCAGGCGGATGACGATATTCTCGCCCTCGCCCGACTCGTCCAGCGTTTCGACCGCGCGCCGGGTGACGAAGCGATCGGGCAGGTGATAGGCGACGTCCCTGATCCGCGTGAGGCCCAGCTTCTCCAGCGGCTTCTTCAGCTTCGGACCCACGCCGTCCAGCGTGTCGGTTTCGGCGAACAGGGGATTGAGCACGTCGGGCCGCATAGTGATTTGCGCTATAGCCGCTTGCGCGCATTTGGCGAGTGCCCTACCCGCGCAGCCATGGCAGAATTGCTCACCTTCGAAGGCAGGAAACAGCGCGCCCGGTTTCGCGCCTGGCACCGCGGCACCCGCGAAGCCGATTACATGATCGGCGGCTTTTTCGACCGCTATCATGCGGATTGGGGCGCGGAAGAACTGGCCTGGTTCGAAGCCCTGCTGGAAGAAGACGATGTCGACGTGATGGCATGGGCGCTCAAGACCCAGCCCACGCCGCCGCGTTTCGAAGGCGCGCTGATGGCCAAGATGCAAGAGCTCGATTACGTCGATATTCCGCGCTGAGCGCGCAATAGTGCGTTGACGGGAACACGCGGCGCGTTATCGCGCTGTCCCTTCAATGCCCGACCTTTCCCGCATCCTCAAAGCAAAGCAGCCGCTGACGCTGGCACAGGTCGCGCGCGGCGCGCAGCCGCTGGTCATGGCCGACCTTGCCCGCGCAAGCACCGGACGCGCGGTATTCATTGCCCCCGATGATGCGGCAATGAGAGCGGTCACGGATGCGGCGCATTTCTTCGCGCCGGAACTGGAAGTCATCGAATTCCCCGCGTGGGATTCGCTCCCCTACGACCGTGCCAGCCCGGCCCTGTCGGTCAGCGCCAAGCGTCTCGCCGCTCTGCATCGCCTGCAGACGGGCAAAGCGAAGGCACAGCTGGTCGTCACCACGGCCAATGCCGTACTCCAGCGCGTCCTCACGCCATTCCGCATTCGCGAGAGCGTGCGTGAATTCAAACCCGGCACCGAGATCGGCCGCGAAAGCCTTGCCGCGCTCCTGCAACGCCAGGGCTACAGCCGCACCGACACGGTGATCGACAAGGGCGAATACGCGATCCGTGGTTCCATCGTGGACGTGTTCCCCTCCGGCATGGACGAGGCGCTGCGCCTCGATTTCTTCGGCGACGAGCTGGAATCGCTGCGCAGCTTCGATCCCAATACGCAGATGAGCACCGGACGGCTCGACAGCCACCTGCTGCTGCCTGCCAGCGAAGCCTTGCTCGACGAAGACAGTATAAAGCGTTTCCGCAGCCGCTACCGCGAGATGTTCGGCGCCAATGCGACGCAGGACCCGCTCTACGAAGCGGTCAGCGAGGGGCGGAGGCTCGCTGGTATGGAGCATTGGCTCCCGCTGTTCGAAGAGCGCCTAACGACGCTGTTCGATCACCTCGGCGAAGACGCTATCGTCGTGATTGACCAGGCATCGCTCGCCGCTGCTGAAGAGCGCATCGGCGATGTGTCCGATTATTACGAGCAGCGCACGGCGACCACGGGTCAGGCCAAGGGCAATTACCGGCCGCTAAAGCCCGAAGCGCTTTACCTGACGCACGAAGAATTCAAGACGACCCTGGCCGATGCCCCGGCCCATCGCGCGACCCCTTTCGACGAGCCCGAGAGCGAGACCGTCGTCGGCTTCGGCTTCCGTTCGGGACGCGATTTCGCACCCGAGCGGGCACGCGGCGACAATGTCTATCCGGCGCTTGCCGATCACCTCAAATCGCTCGGCAAGGCGGGCAAGCGTCCCCTCCTCGCCGCCTATTCGACCGGCAGCCGATCGCGCATCGCCTCGATCTTGGAGGAAGCGGGCCAGCCCGTCGCGCTGGCGGACAGCTGGCAGGAAGCGCTCGGCCTGTCGGCCAAGGGCAAGCCTGCCGCCATGGTCCTCCCCTTGGAGGCCAGCTTCGCCAATGACGAGATGGAACTGCTTACCGAGCAGGACATCCTCGGCGACCGCCTCGTGCGCCGCAAGAAGAAGCGCAAGGATGCCGATGCCTTCCTGGCGGAGTTGCAGGCGCTCTCCGTCGGCGACCTAATCGTCCATACCGAGCACGGGATCGGCAAGTATCTCGGCCTCGAACCGATCGCGGTGGGCAAGTCGAAGCACGACTGCGTCCAGCTCGAATATCGCGGCGGCGACAAGCTGTTTATCCCGGTCGAGAATATTGACGTTCTGAGCCGCTATGGCTCTTCCGAAGAGGCGGTCCAGCTGGACCGGCTCGGCGGCGAGGCGTGGCAGAAGCGCCGTGCCCGCCTGAAGGAGCGTATTCGCGAGATCGCGGGCGAGCTCATGCAGGTGGCAGCCCAGCGTGCATTGAAGAAAGCGCCGGTCCTCGAAGTGGAGGAAGGCCCTTACAACCAGTTCCTCGACCGCTTCCAGTACGAGGAAACCGACGATCAGGACCGCGCCATCGCCGATGTCCTGTCGGACCTCGAAAGCGGCAGGCCGATGGACCGCCTCGTCTGCGGCGATGTCGGTTTCGGCAAGACCGAGGTCGCGCTGCGCGCCGCCTTCGTTGCGGCCATGAACGGACAACAGGTCGCCGTGGTCGCCCCGACCACCCTACTCGCCCGCCAGCATTTCGAGAATTTCAGCCAGCGCTTCAACGGATTCCCGCTTAAGGTCGGCAGGCTCTCTCGCCTCGTGTCCGCCAAGGAGATGAAGGAAACGCGCGAGGGGCTGGCGAGCGGCGATATCGACATCGTCGTCGGCACCCATGCGATCCTGTCCAAGAACACCAAATTCAAGGAACTCGGCCTCGTCATCGTCGACGAAGAACAGCGTTTCGGCGTGACGCACAAGGAAAAGCTCAAGCAGCTGCGCGCCGACGTGCACATGCTGACGCTGACCGCCACGCCGATCCCGCGCACCTTGCAGATGGCGATGACGGGCCTGCGCGAACTGTCGACCATCCAGACCCCGCCCGTCGACCGGCTGGCGGTGCGTACTTACGTGATGGAATGGGACGACATGGTGATGCGCGAAGCCCTGCTGCGCGAACACCATCGCGGAGGGCAGAGCTTCATCGTCGTGCCCCGAATCTCCGACATGGAAGCCATTTCGGACTGGCTGCACGAGAACGTGCCCGAAGTGAAATTCGTGTCCGCACACGGCCAGATGAGCGCAGGCGAAATCGAAGAGCGCATGAGCGCTTTCTACGAGGGCAAGTACGACGTCCTGCTGGCGACGACCATCGTCGAAAGCGGCCTCGACCTGCCGAGCGCAAACACCATCATCATCCACCGCGCGGATATCTTCGGCCTCGCCCAGCTTTACCAGCTGCGCGGACGTGTGGGCCGGTCGAAACTGCGCGCCTACGCTTATCTCACTTACGAGAAGGACACCCAGCTTTCCGAGGTCGCGGAGAAGCGCCTCAAGGTGCTCGGCGATCTCGACAGCCTCGGTGCGGGCTTCCAGCTCGCCAGCCACGACCTCGACATTCGCGGGGCGGGTAACCTCCTCGGTGACGAGCAGTCCGGCCACATCCGCGAGGTCGGTTTCGAACTCTACCAGTCGATGCTGGAAGACGCGATCCTGGCGGCCAAGGCTGGCGAGATGGGTCTCGAGGCCAAGCCGGAAACCGTGAGCCCGCAGATTACGGTCGATGCCCCGATCATGATCCCGGAAGACTACGTCCCCGACCTGGCGGTCCGCATGGCTCTCTACCGCCGCCTGAACGATGCCGAGAACGCCGCCGAGATCGAGGCCCTCGCCGCAGAGATGATCGACCGTTTCGGGCCGCTGCCCTCGGCCACGGAAAACCTCGTCAGGCTGATCAGGATCAAGCTGCAGGCGATCGAGGCGAATATCGCCAAGATCGACGTCGGCGCTGCGGGCACATTGGTCACTTTCCACCAGGACAATTTCCCCGACGGACCGGGCCTCATCGCCTATGTCGACCGGCTACAGGGCACCGCGAAGTTACGCCCCGATATGAAGCTGGTCATCAGCAGGGCGTGGAATTCGCCGGAAAGCAGGCTCAACGGCCTGTTCCAGCTGACGAAAGGTCTGTCCGGGATTGCGCGCAAGGCACGCAAGCGCGAGAAGGCCTAGCTGCGGGCGAGAAGATCGAATTCCGCTGCCGTCATCGGCTGCGCGCGCAGGAAACCCTGATAATACTCGCAACCTTCGCGCGCGCAGAAGTCCCTCTGCGCCTCGGTTTCGATGCCTTCGACCAGCACGCTGAGATCCAGCGCGCGGGCCATGCCCATGATCGCGCGGAAGACAGCCTGGTCGCGCTCGTCATCGATCACACCATCGACCATCGAGCGGTCGAGCTTGATGCAGTCCAGCGAGAGCACTTTCAAGTAGCGGAAATTGCAGAAACCGGCGCCGAAATCGTCGAGCGCAATCCGGCAATCGAGCAGTTTCAGCTGGTCGAGCACACTCTTCACCCGGTCGAGGTCCCCAAGCAGGACCTGCTCGACAATCTCCAGCGTAACCCGCTCCATCGGGAAGCCGACCGTGTCCGACAGGCGCGCGAAGTCGAGTGCGAAATTCTCTACCGCTAGGTCCGCCGGCGTGATGTTGAGCGACAGGCGCAGGCCTTCTGGCCAACTGCGCGCACCCTGCAGCGCACGCTCTGCGATATGCCGGGATAGCTGCGCCGTGTGGTCGGCCCGGTCCGCGATCTGGAAAAGGGCGCCTGCCCCGACCTTGCCGATGACCGGATGGTGCCAGCGCGCCAGAGCCTCCGCGCCGATCATCCGGTCATCCGAGAGGGAAAATTGCGGCTGGAAGAGAATCTCGATCTCGTCGCGGTCGATCGCGGCCAGCAGGTCGGCCTCGAGCTCGTGGCTGGAGCGCTTGCCCTGCGCCACGATCCCGCTCGACCAGGCGATACGAGACCCCGCAGACTGGCGGTTGCGTTCGGCCAGTTCCGACAACCTGTCGAGGATCGTGTCGGCATCGTCATGCTCGCTCGCCCGCATGAGCGCGATCCGGGGCCAGAGGCGCAGGTTCGATCCGCCTTCCGGGTTCACGATGGGTCCTGCAATCGCGTCGGCCAACGCCTCGGCCAGCCATTGCCAGCGTTCGCGGCTGCATTCCTCGCGGGCGAGCAGCATGAAATTGCCGCCGTTGAGCCGCGCGGCGAGCCAGACGCCGCTTTCCAGTTCGTCCGAAGCGAAATGGCGGATACGCTGGGCGACTTCGACCAGGGCCACGTCGCCCGCGCTTTCGCCGAAAGCCACGTTCACGGTGTCGATCCGGCCGATAGTGATCAGCATCGCATGGATCGGGCAGGTCCCGCCCGGTTCCGGCCATTCCGACTGCCAGCGCGCGACCGTCCGGCGCAGCTGCGCCGGGTCCGCAAGGCCCGTCAGGATGTCCTTCGTTTCGTCCATAATCGTTTCATCTGCGCGACCCATGGGAACTGCTTATCCACTCGCGCGGCAAATATTGCTAGAATTTCCGCATTTGTTGCCAAATGGGACGCTCGCCCATAGGGGTTCGCTTCAAGGGCCGTCCGAGGATGGTCGAAAACGGGACAGGCAATGGCCGACTTTAACCGACTGGCACTCTTGGTTTCGGATTCGGACCGCGCGCAGGAAGCTGCGGCGGAAATCTATCGCCCGCTTGCCGACTGGGTTCCTATCGAAGAGGCGGATGCGGTTGTTGTCCTGGGCGGTGACGGCTTCATGCTCCAGAGCCTGCATTCCATGCACGATTCCGGGCGGATCATTCCCGCGTATGGCGTAAACCTGGGCACCGTCGGCTTCCTAATGAACCGCAACCGCCAGCCGGACAAGCTGCTGAGCCGCCTGGCGCGCGCCAAGGAACTGAACATCAGCCCGCTGGCGATGGAAGCGGAGACGCAGGATGGGCGCACGGAGCGGTTCTGCGCCATCAACGAAGTGTCCTTGCTGCGTGAAACCCGCCAGACCGCGAAGATCGAAGTGCTGGTGGACGACAAGGTCCGGATCAAGGAACTGGTGTGCGACGGCGTGCTGCTGTCGACCCCCGCCGGCTCCACTGCCTATAACCTCTCTGCCGACGGGCCGATCCTGCCGCTCGATTCCCAGTTGCTCGCCCTCACTCCGATTTCCGCGTTCCGCCCGCGCCGCTGGAAGGGCGCGATCCTCCCGGATCGCAGCTGCATCACCTTCCGCGTGCTTGAATCGGAGAAGCGCCCGGTCGCGGCCGTGGCCGACCAGCGCGAGCTGCGCGACGTCGCCGAAGTCCGACTGGAGATCGCGCGCGACAAGACCCTGACGCTGCTGTTCGATCCCGGCCACACCCTCGACGAACGGATTGTGGCGGAGCAATTCCAGGTCTGAGAAGCGGCGCCGGGCGAGGCACCCGCAATTTTTTGCAAAACCCCGCTTGCCAAAGCAAATCCCCGCCCATATAGGCGCACCCCTGCCGTACAGGCTGCTCCCCGATAGCTCAGCGGTAGAGTAGGTGACTGTTAATCACTTGGTCGTTGGTTCGAATCCAACTCGGGGAGCCACTTTTCTCTTACAATCCAAAAAGTAAGCGCGCGCCCACCCACGCGGTGAGCGCGGCTGTGCCCCATCGTATCCAGCGCTGGGGAAGGTATTTGAGCGCCAGCAGGCTGCCGATCTGCCCCCCGATCGCCACCGCGACGAGCAGTGGCAGGCCCACATCGAGTGCGGCAACGAACCTGCCCTCGCCGCCCTTCAATATCTGGCCCGCCAACCCGAAGAGCGAGTTCACGAGAATGAACAGGCTGGCTGTCGCGGCGATGGCACGTGCCGAATTCCATCTCATCAAGTGCAGGAGCGGCGCGAGGAAGATGCCGCCGCCGATCCCCACAAGTCCTGCCAGATAGCCGAGCGGCGCGGCGAACAGCCATGCCCACGCCCCGCGCTTGTCCGCTTCCCCGTCCGTATCGCGCACAGGGACCAGCATGGTCGCCGCAGTGAGCAGCAGCGCGGCACCCAGTAGCGTCAGGAACGCGGTCTCCGATATCGGGGTCAGACCTCCCAGCAATGCAGCAGGTGCGGCAATCGCGGTGAGCAACCCGGCCTGACGCCATGGCGTCACCCCCGCCCTGGCGAAGCGGACGGTGCTGCCGGCCACCACCACGATGTTACACGCCAGCGCGATCATCGGGAGGATGCGGTAATCGACGCCCGAGAGCGCCAGCAGCGCATTATAGGTCGACCCGCCGCCGAAACCGACGCTTGCGTAGAGCAAGGCTGTGACAAAGAACGCTATGAGGAGCGGCAGCATCGCAATCACCTAGACCGCGTGCAGGTTCGCTTCTAGCCTCTGAATGCGGGAGGGGATTGCATGACGGCGGACGATATCGAACTGAGCGACGGGCTGGTGCGCGCGAGAACGGGAGAAAGCGGCCTCGTCGGCGACATCACGGCCGAGGCGTTCCGCAACGATCCCTTCAATCTCTGGATGCTCGGCCGCTATCCGGCCATTCGTGCGCTATTCCGCCACCAGGCCAAGCGCATCTATGTGCCCCGGGGTTTCGTCTACCGCGCAGGCACTGACGGCGCCTGCATGTGGGCACTGCCCGGAACGGACACGCTGTTCACCCGGCTGGACTATTACCTCTTCGCGCTGCCGACGCTGGTCTACAGCGGACCGGCGGCCATCGCGCGCGCGGTAAAGACCGGGGAAGCGATGGAGGAGAGCCATCCAAGCTTTCCCCATGCCTATCTGTTCAGCATCGGGGTCCGGCCCGAAAAGCGGGGCACTGGCCTTGGCCGCAAGCTGATCCAGCCCGTGCTCGATGCGTGCGACCGGGCGCAGGTGCCCGCCTATCTGGAAAACTCGAACCCGGCGAACACCGGGTTTTACACCTCGTGCGGATTCGAGCCCGTCGGAGAGATCAGGCCGACTCCGGATGCGCCTCCGCTAATCCCCATGGTCCGCCAGCCCCGCCGCTCATAGCGACGGGGCGGCAGGGCAATCAGGCTTTCGCGCCGACCGAACCGTGGCAGTGCTTGTACTTGCTGCCGGACCCGCAGGGGCACGGCGCGTTGCGGCTGATTTCCATGTCCGCGAACGGGTTGTCGTGCGAGGAGGCGCCACCCGGGCTAGCGGCTGCGCGCGGGCTTCCGGCAAGCGAACCGAACAGGTCGGCGCGGCTTTCCGAACCGTCGCCATCGGCCGAATTGTCGGCCCCGGTGAGCGGGTCGATATGGCCGGTGAGGAAATCGGGCAGTTCCGGCAGTTCGACCGCAGGCAACGGAGCGGGCTCCGCCAATTCGATGCGCAGCAGCTTGGCGGTCACGTCTTCGCGCAGATTGTCGAGCATACGCTGGAACAGCGCGAAGGCTTCCTGCTTGTATTCGTTGATCGGCTGCTTCTGCGCATGGGCACGCAGCCATACGACCTGGCGCAGAGCGTCTAGCGTGGAGAGGTGTTCCTTCCACTGGTGATCGAGTTCCTGCAGCAGCAGGCTCTTCTCGATGCGGCGCCACAGGCCCGGATCGGCATTGGCGATCTTGGCGTCCATGCGGGCGTCCGCCTCGGCAAGGATACGCTCCTCGATGATTTCCGGCTCGATCTGGTCTTCTTCCAGCCAGTCTTCGAGCGGGAAGCTCATCCCGAAGGCCTCGTCGAGACGGGTCTTCAGCCCTTCGACGTTCCACTGCTCCGGATAGGATCCCGGAGGGCAGTTTTCGGTGACGATGGCATTGATCGCATCGTGACGCATGTCGAGCACGACATCGTCCACGGCCTCGCTGTCCATGATCTCGGCGCGCTGTTCGTAGATGACCTTGCGCTGGTCGTTCATGACGTCGTCGTACTGGACGACCTGCTTGCGAATTTCGTAGTTGCGCGCCTCGACCTTCTTCTGCGCGGTCTCGATGGCCTTCGACAGCCATTTCGAACCGATCGCCTCGCCATCTTCGAGGTTCGAATTCATCATCCGGGCGAAGAGCGTGTCCGGCCCGAAGATGCGCAGGAGATCGTCTTCCAGGCACAGGTAGAAACGGCTGAGGCCCGGGTCGCCCTGGCGCCCGGCACGGCCGCGCAGCTGGTTGTCGATGCGGCGGCTTTCGTGGCGCTCGGTACCCAGGACGAACAGGCCACCCGATGCGAGGACTTTCTCGCGTTCGGCGGCGACTTCTTCCTTGATCCTGGCGATCGCAGCGTCGCGCTCGGGGCCTTCCGGCATGTCGGCGAGTTCTTCCTCGACGCGGAATTCGACGTTACCACCCAGCTGGATGTCCGTACCGCGACCGGCCATGTTGGTGGCGATGGTCACGGCACCGGGACGACCGGCCTGCGCGACGATATGCGCTTCGCGCTCGTGCTGGCGGGCGTTGAGGACTTCGTGGACGACGCCCTCTTTCTCGAGGAACTGGCTCAGAAGCTCGGATTTCTCGATCGAGACCGTGCCGACGAGGACCGGTTGGCCGATTTCGTTCTTCTCGCGGATCGCCTTTGCAATCGCGGCGAACTTGTCGAGCGTGTTCTTGTAGAACTCGTCGTCCTCGTCGATACGCTGGACGGGGACGTTGGTCGGGATCTCGACCACGTTCATCTTGTAGATGTCCCAGAATTCCGCCGCTTCGGTGGCGGCCGTACCGGTCATGCCCGACAGCTTGGGATACATGCGGAAGTAGTTCTGGAAGGTGATCGAGGCGAGCGTCTGGTTCTCCGGCTCGATCTTGACGCCTTCCTTGGCTTCCACCGCCTGGTGGAGGCCGTTCGACCAGCGGCGTCCGTCCATCATGCGTCCGGTGAATTCATCGATGATGACGACTTTCTCGTCCTTCACGATGTAATCCGTGTCCTTCTTGAACATGATGTTCGCTTTGAGCGCCTGGTCGAGGTGATGGACCACCTGCGTGTTCTCGACGTCGTAAAGGTTGTCGGTTTCGAGGAGGCCGGCTTCCTTAAGCTTCTCCTCGATCGCGTCGGTGCCCTCTTCAGTCCAGGTGATGTTCTTGGTTTTCTCGTCCGCGTCGTACCATTCGGGATCTAGATCCTTCACGATCGCGTCGATCGAAACGTAGAGATCGGACTTGTCTTCGGTCGGACCCGAAATGATCAGCGGCGTACGCGCTTCGTCGATCAGGATGGAGTCGACTTCGTCGATCACGGCGAAATTGAAGGGGCGCTGGACCATCTGACCGCGCTCGTGCTTCATATTGTCGCGCAGGTAATCGAACCCGAATTCGTTGTTCGTACCGTAAGTGATGTCCGCGCCATAGGCGTCGCGGCGTTCCATCTCGTTGAGATTCGGCACGATGACGCCGATCGTCAGGCCGAGGAACTGGTGCAGGCGGCCCATCCATTCCGCGTCGCGACGGGCGAGGTAATCGTTGACCGTGACGACGTGAACGCCCTTGCCCTCGATCGCATTGAGATAAGTGGCAAGCGTGGCGACCAGCGTTTTACCTTCACCGGTGCGCATTTCGGCGATTTCACCGCGGTGAAGGACGATGCCGCCAACCATCTGCACATCGAAGTGGCGCATTCCCAGGACGCGAACCGATGCTTCGCGCACGGTGGCGAAGGCTTCGGGCAGGATGTCGTCCAGCGTCTTGCCGTCTTCAAGCTGGGCGCGGAACTTGTCCGTCTGGGCGCGCAGCTCGTCATCCGAAAGCTCCTGAAGTTGCGGCTCCAGAGCGTTGATTTCATTGACGATCTTTCCGATCGACTTGACGTAGCGTTCGTTGGATGAACCGAAGAGGGATTTGGCGAGAAGTTTGAACATGATGGGGCGCAGGCCTCGAATGAGCGAGCTGGAATGCTGGCGAATTAAGAGAAAATGCCCGCGCACCAGATCGGGTGCCGGGCATGAAACCGGATCTTATTGTCGGGGTTTATTCGTAAGCGCGGTCAGCGCCGAACATCACCGTGGGGATATAGATCGTGACCGGTTGCTGTTCCTTGCAGGGAGCCAGCTTGTCGGTCCGGGATTTCTGCTTGCGCTGCTTTTCCGAGCACGGGGACTGTGCGTCCTTCGCATCGTCCTGGTCGGCGCGCTGTTCGACGCCGATGCGTGTGGTGCCATCGAAAGCCGCCTGTACGGGCGCGCCCATGGCCGCAAGGCCGGTGAGAAGCGCGAGAAAGGCGAGAAGACGTCTGGTCATCGTTCGACCTAGATAATGCGTAATATGCATGGCGTCCACCCCGACTCCCCGTTTTCCCTAACTCAATGCTTGCCAGTATTTAATGAATACAAGTTGAATTGTCATCAATCTTCGTCGCTCAGCGGCAACCGTTCGATAATATGCGTGAGCCGGTACCGCCTCTGTTCCAGTGTTCCATCTGCGGCACGCGGCGGTTCGAAAGTCGGCGCGATATCGCACGGGTCGACTGCCTCGTCTTCCGGCAGGCCTTCGACCTCGCATTCCTTCACGGAGCCGTCGCGGTCGACGAGATATTCCAGGATCAGGCGACGTTCGGTGGGTAGGCTTGATGCGCCCGGAAGCACGAAACGAACCGATTGTTCGTAACGAGAGGCAATCGGAATGCCTTTTTCGTCGCGCGCAGGTTTGAAACGCGCGCGCTGCCTCAGTTTTTCGCAGGCAGTGCGATCCAGGTCGGGAATGTCGCTACTGACAAGGATGCGGCAGGCACTGACGCGGCCGGATTTTTCCACGACCAGTTCCGTAACCACCCTACCCTGCGAACCGGTACGCGCAGCCCAGCCCGGATAATCGGCAGTCGTCACCCAATTGCCGGGATTTTCCGTCGGCTGCGCTTTCTCCGCTGGCTCGGAAGGCAAAATCCGAACGGGCGGAACTACCTCGCTTTCCTGTGCCACGACCGGTGCCGATACTGTGCACACCAAGAATACGAGAAACTTTTTCATTACGACCCCTCCGGTATTGGCAGAACAACTACGTGCCGAGCTTGCGAATACGCGTTCCGGCGTATCGCGTGATACGGCTTGACGCAACCGGCCATGCGAATAAGCCACAGGGTCATGGATCTACCCCCTTCCCCGCTCGCCCGGCCCTTTCCCGACATGCCGCCGATTGCCGGTGCAGAGCTGCGCGTGGCCCGCGCCCGCTACAAGGAATGGGACCGCGCCGACCTCACCCTTGCCACGCTGGCCCCAGGCACGAGCGTCGCAGGGGTCTTTACCAGCAGCGCCTGCGCATCGAGCGAGGTCGAACTTGGGCGCGAGCAGGTGAAACTCGGCCAGGCACGCGCGCTGGTGGTGAATGCGGGCAATTCCAACGCCTTCACCGGAATTCGCGGCCGCGAGGCTGTCGAACAGATCATGGCGCAGGTCGCCGAGGCTCTCGACTGCAAGCCGAGCGAAGTGCTGGTTTCCTCCACCGGGGTAATCGGAGTGCCCCTGCCCAAGGACAGAGCTCGTGAAGGCATCGCTGCCGCCATCGATGCGCCGACCTGTGGGTGGGAAGAGGCAGCGCAGGCCATCGGTACGACGGACACCTTCACCAAGGGCGCCCATGCAGCAGCCATGCTCGGGGAAACGCGCGTGGAAATGTGCGGCATCATCAAGGGAAGCGGCATGATCGCGCCCGACATGGCGACGATGCTTGGCTACATCTTCACCGACGCGGCAGTCGCTCCGGCTTTCCTCCAGGAATTGCTGTCGAAGGCGAATACGGAAACGTTTTCCTGCATCACTGTCGACGGAGACACTTCCACCAGCGACACCATCCTTGCCTTTTCAACCGGCAAGGCAGGAAATGGCGAACTGTCGTCCTGGGACGATGCCGGCGCGGACGCTTTCTATGCCGCCTTGCTGTCAGTGTGTCGCGAACTGGCCCAGCTCGTCGTGCGCGATGGCGAAGGCGCACAGAAGTTCATCGAGATCGCCGTTAAGGGCGCAAAAAACGACGAAAGCGCCCGGCGGATCGCGCTATCCATAGCCAATTCGCCCTTGGTGAAGACCGCGATTGCAGGGGGAGATGCGAATTGGGGCCGCGTTGTCATGGCCGTCGGCAAGGCGGGTGAACCTGCCGACAGGGACCGCTTGTCGATCGGTTTCGGCGGCGTCTGGGCGGCCAGGGACGGTCAACCGCTGGCGAATTACGACGAGGCGCCGGTCGCGCGGCACCTGCAAGGCGACGACATCCGGATCGACGTCGACCTCGGCATTGGCGATGGGGAGGCTACCGTCTGGACCTGCGATCTCACGCATGGATATATCGCGATCAACGCGGATTACCGTTCTTGAAGGCCCTGGATCGGCAGATACGCGCGCTCATGGAAAGCGTTACGCAGGCCGCCATCCTGCCGCGCTTCCGCAACCTTGCCTCCGGCGATGTGGAGGACAAGGGCGGCAACGATCCCGTGACCATCGCCGATCGCGACGCCGAAAAGCTGCTGCGCGAAGGGCTTTTCGGCCTCGATCCAAACATTGCCTTCGTCGGGGAGGAAGCGGCGCATGATGATCCTGCAACGCTCGACCGGCTCGGCGACGACTGCTGGATTGTCGATCCGGTGGACGGAACGCGCAATTTCGCAGCCGGTCATGCGCCCTTCGGTGTGTTGATCGCGCGGGCAAGCGGCGGCTTCACCCAATCGGGGTGGATTTACGACTGCCTCAGCGGCCGCTTCTGCGCCGCCCATCGCGGAGAAGGCGCGTTCATCGACGGCGAGAAGGTGACGGCCAGGTCGTCGGGCCGGAAACCACCTGTCGCGGCGATTTCGCTCGTCTACATGGATGACGCACAGCGCGAAGCCACCAAGCGCCATATCGCGCCGAATTACGCGCTCGTCGACATTCCCTACTGCGCGGCCGAGCAATATCCGCGCCTCGCATTGGGCGAGAACGATGTGTCGATTTTCGAGCGGACGCTGGCGTGGGACCATGCGGCGGGCACGCTTTGGCTCGAAGAAGCGGGCGGAAAAGCGGCACGCCCGGATGGATCGGCCTACCGGGTCGACGAACATGGCCGCAAGGGCCTGATCGGCGCGGCCAGCCCCGCCTTGTGGGATGATCTGGCCCGTCTCTATGCCGAAATGTGACGGTGATCTGACCATCCCCGACAATCGATGACTTCAAGGACGGGTTTCAAATAGCGCACCTTCAATCTACATTCGCAAGGCAGCCATCGAAGGATTGTTCGTGACCCTAGGCAATGCTCCCAATTCCGGCGACGACGCCGAAGCGCACGATGCAGGCGCAGATGCGCCGGTCGAGCCGCAGGCGGCGGAGGAGCGTTACACCAACCGCGAACTGTCCTGGCTTAGCTTCAACCGGCGCGTGCTCGCGGAGAGTGAGAACGAACGCTACCCGCTTCTCGAACGCCTCCGCTTCCTCTCCATTTCCGGCAGCAATCTGGACGAGTTCACCACCGTCAGGATTGCGGGCCTCGAGGGACAGGTCCAGCGCGGTATCGAAACGACAGGTATCGACGGTCTCAGCCCCCGGCAGCAGCTCGACGCTATCCGCGAACAGGTTCTTGCGCTGGAGGATCGCCAGCAGGAAAGCCTTGAGGTCCTGCGCGACCTGCTCGCCAGCGAAGGCATACTTATCGTTACGGTCGAGCAGCTGGATCGCAAGGCGCAATCCTGGCTCAAGGACTATTTCACGACCGACATCCTGCCGCTGATCACTCCACAGGCGATCGACCCGTCGCACCCCTTCCCCTTCGTTGCGAGCGGCGGCATGGGCGTACTCTTCCGCCTCAAGCGCGGCAAGCGCAAGGGCGAACTGGTCGAAATGGTGCTCATCCCCTCGGGCGTGCCGCGCTTCGTCCGCGTGCCGGGCGAATTGGCGATCTATGTAGCGATCGAGCAGCTGGTGACGCAGTTCGCCGACCAGCTCTTTCCCGGTTTCAAGATCCTGGGGGACGGCGTGTTCCGGGTGCTGCGCGACAGCGATATCGAGGTCGAGGACGAGGCAGAGGACCTCGTGCGTTATTTCCGCACCGCCATCCAGCGGCGACGCCGTGGCCGCGCGGTCATGCTGGAACTCGACGACGAATGCGATGCCTCGGCCGAAGCGCTCTTGCGTGAGCACTTTGATGTCGATGCCGCCATGATCGTCAAAACCGGAGGCATGCTGGGGCTTCACGACCTGTCGTCGATCTGCAACGAGCCACGCCCCGACCTCAAGTTCACACCCTTTTCCCCGCGCTATCCCGAACGCGTGCTGGCCCATGACGGCGATTGCTTTTCCGCGATCCGGGAAAAGGACATCGTAATCCACCACCCTTATGAAAGTTTCGAAGTGGTGGTCGATTTCCTGCACCAGGCTGCGGTCGATCCAAGCGTGGTCTCGATCAAGCAGACCCTCTACCGCGCCGGCGACCAGTCGCCCGTGATCGCCGCCCTTGTCGAGGCCGCGCAGAACGGGAAGGCCGTGACAGCAGTGGTCGAGCTGAAGGCGCGTTTCGACGAGGAGCGGAACCTGCGCTGGGCCAACGAGCTTGAACGGGCAGGCGTCCAGGTCATCTACGGTTTCACCGAATGGAAGACCCACGCCAAGGTCAGCCTCGTCGTCCGCCGCGAAGAGGACGGATACCGCACCTACTGCCACTTCGGGACCGGAAACTATCACCCGGTCAATGCGCGCATCTATACCGACCTCAGCTATTTTACCGCCGATGCCGCCCTTGGCCGCGATGCCGCCAAGATGTTCAACTTCATCACCGGCTATATCGAGCCGGACGCCCTCGAAAAAATCGCCGTGTCGCCCATCGGCATGCGCCAGAAGCTCTACGATCTGATCGACGTGGAAATTGCCAATGCCAAAGCGGGCAAGCCGTCGGGCATCTGGGTGAAGATGAATTCGATCACCAATCGCGAGTTGATCGACAAGCTCTACGAGGCGAGCCAGGCCGGCGTGGAAATCCGCATGGTCGTGCGCGGTATCTGCTCGCTGCGTCCGGGCATTCCGGGCATGAGCGAGAATATCAGCGTGAAATCGATTATCGGGCGGTTCCTCGAACACGGGCGCCTGTGGGCCTTCGCCAACGGCAAGGAGCTCCCAAGCCGACAGGCAAAGGTCTACCTCACCAGTGCCGACGCCATGAGCCGCAATCTCGATCGGCGGGTGGAGGTGCTCGTGCCGGTCACCAACAAGACCGTGCACGACCAGCTTCTCGGCCAGGTCATGCTCGCCAACATCCTCGATACCGAACAGAGCTGGAGCCTCGATTCCAGCGGCCAGTACCAGCGGATGCGCAAGGGCGAGGACGGGTTCAACTGCCACGAATACTTCATGTCGAACCCCTCGCTATCGGGTCGAGGATCGGCACTGCAAAGCCATGAAGTGCCGCGCCTGACGCTGAGCGGAGCGCGCAAATGACGTCTGTGAAGTCGCGCAGCGCGAAATGGCAGCGGCGCCTTATCCACCCGCCGCGCGCCGTCATCGATATCGGATCCAACACGGTGCGCCTGGTTCTCTATGAAGGCACCGCACGCGCGCCCGAAACCGTGTGGAACGAGAAGGTCGCCGCGCGGCTGGGACGCGACCTGTCCGAAACGGGGCGCATACCGGACGAGGCAATGGACGAGGCGCTCGCCGCGCTCGAACGCTACGCGTTGATCATCCAGGACCGCGGTATCGACAACGTCCAGACCGTGGCTACCGCCGCTGCCCGCGATGCCGACAACGGTGCGGAGTTCCTGTCGCGCGTCGAAGCGCTCGGCCTGTCGCCGCGCCTGCTTTCAGGTGAAGAAGAGGCCTGCGCATCGGCCTTCGGCGCGATCGGCGCCTTCCCCGGGACACACGGCATGGTCGCAGACCTGGGCGGCGGCAGTCTCGAACTGGTGTCCATCGGCGAAGGCGAATGCAAGGACGCGGTCAGCCTTCCTTTCGGCACCCTGCGCCTGCCTGCGCAACGCGCGGCAGCGGACGATTTCGGCGCGAGCGTACATGACGCGCTGTCGGGTGTCGGCTGGGCGTCGAACCACGGCGGGCCGCTGTACATGATCGGCGGTACCTGGCGCGCGCTTGCGCACTACGCCATGCGCGACAGCGACTATCCACTGACCGATCCGCACGGCTTTTGCCTTTCGGTCGAGGACGCCCAGAAACTGGCGGACGATCTCGTCGGCGCCGATCCAGAAGAACTGGTTCAAATCTCCGGAATTTCGGAGATGCGCGCCAACTATCTGCCAGATGCGGCTGCGCTTCTACGTCCTCTGCTCGATGAACTGAAGCCGGAGCAGCTGGTCTTTTCCAGCTGGGGTATCCGCGAAGGCCTGCTCTTCAGCCAGCTGTCCGACATCACCCGCTCGCTCGATCCCTTGCTGGCGGGCGTCCACGCTTTTGCCGAGCCGCGCGACGCCCCGATCGTCGATGCAACCCGCATCGTGGGCTGGACCGTCGATCTCGCCAACGGCGAAGGAAAGCGCAATGAACGCATCCGGCTTGCCGCTGCGCAACTTGCGCTCGCACTGCAGCGTGTCGAGCCGAACATGCGCGTCAACCACGCCACCGAGTGGGCGCTGGACAAGCGCTGGATCGATTGCGACGCGCGCGACCGCGCCATGATGTGTGCCGCGCTCTTCGGCAGCCTCGGCAAGACCGCGCTACCGGAAAAGCTGCGGGTGCTGGCAAGCGACGACGATCTGCGCGAAGGCGTGACCTGGGGCCTCGGCTTCAGGCTGGCCCGCAGATTGGGAGCCGGTGCGCGCACCGCGCTCGCCTCGAGCCGCCTACGCTTGAAGAAGAAATCTCTCGTGCTCTACCTCGACAACAGCCGCGCAGCGCTGGCCACGTGGCCGCTGACCAAGGACTTCGAGATCCTGGCCGAATGGCTGGACCGCAAGCCCAAGATCAAGACCGGTGAATTTCACTTCGAGGACGACCTCGAAGAAGAGGATGAAGAAGAGTAGGCCCTAATCCGCCGTCGCAGGTGCGGCGAGCGGGAAGAAGGGAATGCGAACCTCGAAGGGCGAGCCGTCTTCGCGGTGGAAAGTGTAGAACCCTTCCATCGATCCGAAAGCCGTTTCGAGCGGGCAACCGGATACGTAATCGTGGCTTGCGCCGGGAGCGAGCGAAGGCTGTTCGCCGACCACGCCTTCGCCATCGACATGCGCGACCATTCCGCGCGCATCGGTGATGCGCCAGTGGCGGGTCTTGAGCTGGACGGTTTCGTGCGAGCCGTTCTCGATCCGGATGTGATAGACCCAGAACCACTTGTCCGCATCTGGCTGGGACTGTTCCGGGAGGAAATTCACGGCGACCCGGACGGTGATCCCGTCGGTCGTTGCGGCGTGTTGAAATAGCTCCTTGATCACAGTCACAAGTTAGGAATTGTCGAGCGCTGGACAAGGTTCCAAGAGCCTCGAAACGGCATTTATCCGCCGTTTTTTGCTCCGAGCACGCCCTGCACTCCAAAATTATTCCGAGCTGCTGCCTGCTCCTTGCCCGAAGAGCCTATGGTTAACATCGGTTTACCGCGGTTCGCGACAAACTCTTAGCAAGGCCCGCTCTATCCCGGACCGTGACGAATTCGACGACCGGGGAAACAGGGATGCGTAACCGTATCGGGACATTTCTGAAGCGCCTGAGAAAAGACGTCTCGGGCAATATCCTGCTCATGGCAGGAGCCGGAACCACGGCCCTCATCGGTGCGGCCGGGATCAGCGTCGACACTGTCCAGTGGTATCTCTGGAAGCGCCAGATGCAGCAGGCGGTCGACACGGGCGCAGTCGCAGGCGCACTCGCCATGTCGTTCGGCCGCGATCACAATGCTGCGGTCAATAGCGAAGTCGGACGTACGGCCAACACCTCGCATACCATCGAGCTTGTCTCCACTCCGCCCACCTCTGGCGCATGGAGCGGTGACGCCGGAGCCATCGAGGTGGTCGCCACGACGAGCCAGGTCCTCGCGTTTTCGTCGATCTTCCTCGACACGCCTCCGACCATCCGAACGCGCGCTGTCGCGACGGCGGTGGCCACGGGTAACCCTTGCGTGCGCGCCCTTGCAACCGACGGCACCGGGATCGAAGTTTTCGGTAGCGCGCTGGTAAACCTTGGCTGCCCGGTTTCTTCCAATTCGCCGGGCGGCGTTTCGGTCGATCTGGGCGGTTCGAGCTATCTCGACACCAACCTGGTCCTGAGCGTCGGGGGCATCGATTACGGCAGCGGCAATGTCCCTTCGGACGCCGCGCTGGTCTCCTACGGCCTGCCGGTCGAGGATCCGCTCGCCGACCGTAACCTGACCTGGCACAACGACTGTCCGCAGAACAACTTCCGCGTCCGTCCGAGCGACACGCTTACGCTCAACCCGTGCCGCTACAACAACGGGCTGCGCATTGCCGGGACGGCCTATTTCAATCCCGGTGTATACGTAATCCACGGCGGCACCCTTACGGTAAACTCAGGCGCAGTATTGCGGATGGCCCCGGGCACGACTGGCGGTGTAACCATAGTCCTCACCGGAAGTAGCCCCAATACAGTCGCAACGCTGTCCATCAACGGCGGCGCCGACATCGACCTCAAGGCGCAAACAATGGCCGAGGATCCCCTGTGGGGCGGCATCCTTTTTTACCAGGATCGCATCTCGTCCGACCTCAACAATACGATTAACGGCGGGTCGAACATCAACCTGCACGGCGCGATCTATTTCCCCACCAGCGACCTGACCTACAACGGCGATTCGGCGCAAACCGCCCAATGTCTGCTGATCGTAACCAACCGGGTAAGCTTCGGCGGTGCAAACAATATCGACAACAATTGCGATCCCGATCTCACCGCCATGAACACCGCCGCATTCACCATCCGGGTAGTGGAGTAAGCCATGCTGTTCCATTTCTTCCGCAAGTTACGCTACGACATTTCGGGCGTCGGCTTTGTCGAGCTGGCCCTGACCGCACCGCTCCTCGCGCTCATGTTCCTAGGTATGACCGACCTGTCGATCATCGTGGCCTCGCGCATCGATCTTGAACAGGCGGCGCAGCGCACCACGGACCTCGCCCTCGCCAAGCGCCCGACCAGCACCGACACCAGTTACCTGGTGGCCGAAGCGATGGCCGCCAGCGGTAGGCCCGCCAGCGATGTGACGGTCACTTACATCCTCGAGTGCAACGGCACCGTGATGAGCAGCTTCAACGACACGTGTGCGGCCGGCGAAGTGCCCAAGCGCTTCGTCAGCGTTTCGATCGTTGAGCCGGTTGCCACCGGGTTCAACTGGCGCGGTCTTGCCGGAATGTTTACCGGAGAAGTCGCCGCCTACGAAGGTACGACCGTCACCGGTGACAGCATCGTGAGGCTGCAATGAAAACCCTCGCCAAGAACCTTCGCCGCGATGATGCAGGCTCCTTCGGGGTCGAATTCGCCATCGCCCTGCCGGTGCTGATCGCGCTGATGATCGGCATCCTGAACTTCGGCCTGGTGTTCAATGCCAACGGCTCGATGCGCAACGCGATGGGCGAAGGCCTGCGCTATGCCAAGGTCGAGCGCACCGCGAGCGATGCGGACGTAATCTCGGTAACGAGGCAGTCGCTTGTCGGAGTGGCTCCGAATGCCGTTCAGACCCTCACGTTCAATCGCGGCACTGCGAACAATACGGAGACCGGCACGATGACCATGTCGATCGTCATCCAGCCGATCATTCCCTTCGCGCCTCTGCCGCCGATCACGTTGACGCAGACGAAGTCGATCTACCTTCCGACCTGAGCGGTCAGGGCTTGCCGCCCTTCAGATAGGTCTCGATCTGCTCAAGGCGCTCCTTCCCGAACCACATTTCATCGCCGATGAAGAAGGTCGGGATGCCGAAAGCGCCGCGGTCCACGGCGGACTGGGTGTTGTCCGCCAGCTTCTGTTTTACGACCGGATCCTGTGCTGCCTGGAGAAAGCGTGAGGCATCGAAGCCGCCCTCTTCCAGCACGCCGCCAACCGCATCGACTTCGCTGCAATCGATGTTCCTTTCCCACACGGCGGGCTGGAACAGGTCGACCAGCCGCTGCATCTCGTCCTGGTCGCTCGACGCCACGAGTATCCGCTGGAGCAGGACGGTGTTGAACGGCAAGTCCGGGTGCATCCGGAAAGCCGATAGCTTGTGCCGGTCGATGAACCGCTGAAATTCGAGCGCGGCGTAAGGGACTTTGCCCTTCACATTGGCATCGCGCATCATCGGCGGGGAATTGCCCGTCAGCTTGTGCATCCCGCCAAGAAAGACCGGCGTGACCTTCAGGCTCGCCCCGGTTCGCGCGATGATTTCCTTGAGCGGATACCAGGCGAGGTAACCGTTGGGTGCCCCAAGATCGAGGATGAATTCGACAGTCTTGCTCATAGCCCGGCAGCCTTCAAAGCCTGGTCGAGGTCTTCCTTGATATCCTCGACGTCCTCAAGTCCGACATTGATCCGCAGCAGTCCCTCGGTGACGCCCATCTCGTCGCGAGCCTCCTGCGACATGCCGGCATGGGTGGTGCTGGCCGGGTGACACATCAGGCTGCGCGCATCGCCGATATTGTTGGAGATGTCGACCAGCCGGAGCGCGTCGAGGACGGCGAAAGCAGTCTGGCGGTCACCGACGTCAAAGGCAAAAATCGGGCCGGTTGCGCTCATCTGCCTCATTGCCAGCTCGTGGCGCGGGTGGCTTGGGAGGCCGGGATGCAGCATCTTCGGCACCCGCGCTTCTATGGCCTTGCCAAGCTCCACGGCGTTTTCGCTTTGGCGATGTGCCCTGAGACCTAGTGTTTCGAGCCCCTTGAGCACGACCCAGGCGTTGAATGGAGCGCAATTGGGGCCGGTGTTGCGCTGGAACGGCAGCAGGACTTCGTCGATCCATTCCTGCGATCCGCAGACCGCCCCGGCGAGCACCCTGCCCTGGCCGTCCATCAGCTTTGTCGCGCTATAGGCCACAACGTCCGCCCCGAAATCCATGGGCCGCTGGAGTGCGCTGGTGGCAAAGGCGTTGTCGACGACAGTCGTGATCCCGTGCGCACGCGCGACTTCGCAGACATGGGCGAGATCGACCACATCGAGCGTGGGGTTTGCGGGCGTCTCGAAAAAGAATACCTTGGTGTTCGGCCGGATGGCCGCTTCCCATGCATCGTCATCAGCGCTGTCGACGACGGTGGTCTCGATGCCGAACCGCGGGAGGAGATGATCGAGCAGCCAGCGGCACGAGCCGAAAGCTGCACGCGCACCGACAACGTGGTCGCCAGCCGAGACCTGGCACAACAGCGCAGTCGTCATTGCTGCCATCCCGCTCGCCTGCGCGCGGCAGGCTTCGGCGCCTTCCATGAGCGCGATGCGTTCTTCGAGCATGGCGACCGTCGGGTTCTGCAGGCGGGAATAGGTCATCCCGTCCGCCTCGCCCGCGAAACGATCGGCCACGGTCTGCGCGTTATCGTAGGTATAGCCCGAGGTCAGGAACAGGGCTTCGCTCGTCTCGCCATGTTCGCTGCGCCAGGTGCCGCCACGCACGGCCTGGGTGGCAGGGCGCCAGGTGGAGGTGATCGAGCGGTCGGTTCCGGTGGTTTTCTTCATCGCTCGCGGGATAGCACGCGCATGGCCTGCCGCAAGCGGGTCAGCCTTCGAGAGCGAAAAGCCCCGCTTTGGCGATCTCGTCGCGGCCGATGGCCCTGAGCATCTGTGCGCCCTCGATCACCGTGAGGACTGCGCGCGCCCCTTTAAGCGGATCGGGATCACCTTCTGGCAGATGATCGATGACCCACTCCATCAACTGGTCCATGATCCGGCCCGCTGCATCGAGATAGGCGGAATTGCCACCAGCGCATCCCGCCACGATGTCCCACCACACCCGCAGGAAGGGTTCAAACCCGGCTTGGCCCGTAATCTCGAATACCGCCTCGGCGCAGGCGCGGCGCGAGGGCGATCGTTCGGCGGGAAAATGGCTATCGAGCGCGAGTGTGAACTGCATCGCGAGGTGATCCAGCAAGGCCGTGATCAGCTGTTCCTTGCTGCCGAAATGATAGAGCAGCATCCGGTCGCTCGTGTTCGCAGATTTGGCAAGCGGACGAAGAGAAAGGCCGCCGAGCCCGTGCCGGAGGACATGGGCGGCAAGCGCAGGGAGCAAGGTTTCCCGGGACATCCTGACGGCGTTCATGCGCGGCTTGTAGCGGGTGCTACACACAGCTACAAGTGTAGCGCCTGCTACAAACGACTCGGAGATTGCCAGTGTCCGCCTTCGAAATCCCCGCCGCTGCCGGTCTCGCATCGGCCTTGCTCGCCCTCGGTTACGTCCTTGCCGGTTCCCCGAAGGTCGGCAGCGCCATCCTGGCGGCGGCACTGGCAGCTGGGTTCGGCGCGTTCACCGCCGTCACGATCGCGAACGAAGGCGTCCTGCTTGTCTGGACCAACCACACCCAGAACCTGTGGGGCGTCCAGGTCTGGTGGGACCTGCTTTGCGCAGTCGTGCTGGCAGTCTTCCTGATCGCGCCTCGCGCACGCACCGCCGGGATGAGGATGATCCCTTGGATTCTCTTCGTTGCTGCCACGGCAAGCATCGGACTATTGGCGATGGTCGCACGCCTTTTCTGGCTCGAAGCACGCGCGGAAAAATGATGCGGGTTGCGGCGCGCTTCGCCGCTGCCTAAGCCAGCGCGTGATGACGCGCGCACCCGAGCAGCCCCTGGATCCTTTCGGCTGGTGCGTGGCGCTGGCCCTCGGCTTCTGGCTTCTCATCCTGTGGAACCTGGCCATCCCCAGCACTCCCTACTTCGACGAAGTGCATTACGTACCCGCCGCGCGCGAGTTGCTGATGCTGGAGCAGTTCAACAACCGAGAGCATCCTTTGTTCGGCAAGGAGATAATCGCGCTTGGAATAGCAGTCCTCGGCGACAATTCGTGGGGCTGGCGCATCTTTCCCTCGCTGGCAGGGATGTTGGCCCTGTTTGCCTCGATGCGCGCGGTGTGGTTCGCGACGGTAAGCCGGTTCGCCACCATCACGTCAGGTATCCTCCTCGCCACCGGATTCCACCTCTTTGTCCATTCGCGCATCGCCATGCTCGACATCTTCATGATTGCCGCCCTGGCAACCGCCTTCTGGCAGCTGGCTGGCGCAATGCGCGAACCGGAGACTGGCCGGTGGAGGCTGGCGCTGGCGGGGATCGCCCTCGGCCTTGCGCTGGCGAGCAAATGGAATGCCGTCCCCGTCGCCATGGTGCCGGGCCTCGCCTTCCTCGCGCTGCGCTGGAAAGCCGGACGAAGGCGCCTGGTGCTGTCGCGCCGCGGCATGCCCGTGCCCGGAATTACTCTCGCAGAGGCATTCCTCTGGCTCGGGCTAGTACCGCTGGCGGCGTACTGGATCACTTTCTGGCCCGGATATCTGTTCGGGGTGAACGGCATCGAGAAGGGCATATTCGCGCATCACCGCCTCATGCTCGACCTCCAGACACAGGTCCTGACCATGCACCCGTACGAATCCACCTGGCCGGAATGGATGCTGAATCTGCGGGCGATCTGGTATCTTTACGAAGAGGTCGACCAGGCACAGCGCGGCGTCATGCTGGTCGGCAATCCGCTAACCATGCTGCTCGGAGTGCCCGCAATCGTCTGGTGCGCGCTGCGCGGCGTAATGCATCGCCAGCCCGCTCATGGCGCGATTGCACTGCTCTATGCAGTCAGCCTCGGCCTGTGGTTTTTCGCCCAGAAGTCCACACAGTTCTATTACCACTACTTCCTGCCGAGCAGCTTCCTGCTCGTCGCCCTCGCCATCACGCTCGACGATTTGTGGAAGGCAGGGTGGCGAAATCTGGCAGTGGCTGTGCCAGCCGCAAGCGTATTGCTGTTTGCATTCTTCTATCCGATCCTTGCTGCAGAACCGCTGGAGGGGCCCGACAGCTTCGCCGTCTGGACGTGGATCGAAAGCTGGCGGTAACGTCCTAGTATCGGCCCCAGACGAAGCGGCTCGACAGGGCGTAATTCCAGACCGACGCAATGGCGATGCCGATCAGGGCCGCCAGCATTTCGTGGAACCCGCGCTGGAACAGCATCGTCGCGATGGACACGTTAGCCACCGCCCCTACCGAACAAGCCGCAACGAAGCTGGCCCAGCCGCGCAGAAGGTCGCCCACCCTTCTGATGCGCCGGTCGCGGTAAGTAAGGAAATTGTTGAGCCAGAAATTGAAGGTCATCGCCCCGAGCGTTGCGACGGCCTGGCTCCATGCGAAGTTGGCCCCTGCGAAGATCAGGAACAGGTAGAGAATGGCCATGTGGACCAGGACACCCAGCGCGCCCACGGTCCCGAAAAGCGCGAAACGCGTGGGAACGAACTTGCCAAAAGTCTTGTCATAGAGGCCGGCAAGAAAATCCAGAGCGATCGCCCGGTCGAGCTTGCTTTCACCAGAGCGTCGGGCGGCGAAATCCAGCGGGAATTCCTCGACGTCGAGCGGTTTCTCGGAGGTTGCGAGCAGGTCCAGCAGGATTTTGAACCCGATCCCCGAAAGGCCCGGTACCAGCCTGAGTGCGGTCTCCGTCGGCAAGAGGAAATAGCCGCTCAAAGGGTCGGTAAGCTTTACGCCTGTCAGCTTGCGCGCGAGCGCGTTGGCGAGGCTGGACAATTGCTCCCTGTCCGGACGGCCCCAGTCTTCCGTGCTCGCCCCTTTCGCAAACCTGCTGGCCACCGCGACCTGCGCCCTGCCGGATCGCACCGCTTCGAGCATCGGGGCAAGCAGCTTGGGATCGTGCTGGTGATCGGCATCCATCACGGCGCAATAGGGTGCGGCGGTTGCGCAAAAGCCCTCTATTGCCGCGCTGGACAGCCCTCGCCGCCCGATACGCTGGATGACGCGAACGCGATGGTCGGCCCGAGCGATCCGCCGCGCTTCCTCGGCAGTCCCGTCGGAGGAATTGTCGTCCACGACCAGGACTTCCCATCCGGTATCGCCCAGCGCTCGGTCGATCCGCTCGACAAGCGGCGCGAGATTGTCGCGCTCGTTCAGCGTCGGGAGGATGATCGCCAGCTGAAGACTGCCTTGGGATCCGGTTGGGTTCATGACGCGACCCTTGCGGAGGGTGCAGCAATTCTCAAGCGATTGCTTGCAGTTGTCTCACGATTGCATCGCCGATTTCCTGCGTGCCCGCATTACCGCCGAGATCGGCGCCGCGGACTTCGCTGGAAAGGCTCGCAGCAACTGCACGTTCGATCCGGTTGGCATCCGCATCGCGGCCAAGCGAGTGTCGTAGCAGCATTGCAAGGCTCAGGATCGAAGCGACCGGATTGGCCTTGCCCTGCCCTGCGATATCCGGAGCACTGCCATGGATCGGCTCGTAGAGGCCGAACGTACCGAATTCCGTCGTGCGCTCGCCCAGGCTGGCGCTCGCAAGCAGGCCGATAGATCCGACACACGCGCTGGCCTGATCGGATAGGATATCGCCGAAGAGGTTACCCGTCACGATTACGTCGAACTGGCCCGGGCTGCGCACCAGCTGCATCGCGGCATTGTCGACATACATGTGGTCGAGCTCGACATCCGGATACTCGCCAGCCAGTTCGATGACGGTTTCCCGCCAGATCCGGCTGGTTTCGAGCACGTTAGCCTTGTCGACGCTGGTCAGTTTCTTGCGACGTTTCTGCGCGGCGCGAAAGGCACTGTGGGCGATGCGGCGGACTTCGGCTTCGTTATAGGACATATCGTCCCAGCCTTCCCTGCCGCCTGCGCTGTCACGCTCCCCCTTGTCGCCGAAATAGACGTCGCCGTTCAGCTCGCGCACCACGAGAAGATCGATTCCGCGCGCCAGTTCGGGCTTGAGCGGGGAGAGGTCTTCCAAGCCGGGAAAACCGGCAGCGGGGCGCAGATTGGCGAACAGCCCCAGCTCGCTCCGCAAGCCAAGGATCGCCTGCTCGGGACGATGTTCGCGCGGGAGCGTGTCGCATTCCGGATCGCCAACGGCACCGAACAGGACTGCATCCGCAGCACGTGCCATCTCCAGCGTTTCGGCGGGAAGCGGATGGCCTTGGCGTTTGTAGGCGATACCGCCTACGTCACCTTCGAACAGGGTGAGCTGCGGCAGCGCCAGCGCATCGAGCACCTTGAGCGCCTCGCGCGTGACTTCGGGCCCGATGCCGTCACCCGGCAATATCGCAATTTTCATGTCTCGATCCGCCCCAGACGCTGCCTCAGTACAGTCCTAGCGGCTAGAACGTCGGCGCGTGTGTCGGCAAGGAGATAGCGCGCTATGAGGCCCTCCGAACGGTCGAGAATTTCCAAGGCCTCGCCAAGCCCCGCTATCTCGGGCCGCTGGCCGCCGTATCCGAGCTCGCGCAGGAGAAGCACTTCATAGCTGGCGAGCGCTGGCGCCCAGCCGCGGGCGGAGGGCGCGTTGCAGATCGCGTCGAGCAAGGCGACGAGCGCGTGGTAAAGGCTAGGATAGGCGTTGCGCTCCGGCAGGGCCGAAGCCGTCAAGGCGCAGGTCCAGGCAATGGCCGATGCCGGGAGCGGCTCCGTAAGCCAGGGCCCGCGGCTTTGCGATAGCTCCAGCCGGGCGAAGGGCAACTGGCTGTCGGACTTCGCGCGAATTTCCGCTTCGACGAGATTTCCCGGAATGACCACGGGGCGCAGCTGACGCCCCCTGCCGCCTGCAACATAGGCAGCCACCACGCCGCTTTCTTCGGTCAGCAGACGCGCAATAACCGCCGTCTCGCCGTGCGGACGGGCGGCAATGACTATCGCTGGCGCGGAAAGGTGCATTTTCGCCCCCTACCCCAAGGCAGGGGCGAGCGTCACTTGTGCTTGGCTTCGAGCGCGGCGATCCGCTCTGCCAGCTTGTCGCATTCTTCGCGGGCACGAGCCGCCATCGCCTTGACCGTGTCGAATTCCTCGCGCGTGACGAAATCCATTCCGCCGAAAGCTTCCTTGGCGCGCTCGCGTGCGCTTTCACGCGCTTCGCGGGTCATGCCCGCAAGCGTGCCTGCCGCCGAATTGGCGAGTTTGACGAAGTCGGCGATCATGGGGTTCTGGCTTTGCATGACTGGTATCTAGGCGCGAAAGTCCCGCGCTTCAATTGCCGATGCGCACGCGCTCCGAACCGCCCGATACAGCACCGCCATCAGCGTCGGGATTGAGCTGGAGAAACTGCCAGTTGAGGACGGTCGCGAAGAGCACCCATGCGAGATAGGGCAGTAGCAGGATCGCCGCCAGCTGCCTGACTTTCCAGAACAGTGCGATGACGATCAGCAGCGTCACATCGATCGCGATCAATACCGCGAGCGCAAAGGTGAGCTCCTTCATGCCGAAAAACACCGGCGTCCAAGCCAAGTTGAGCAGGAAATGCACGACGAACGCCGTCAGCGCGATGCCGCGTCCGCGCGCACCCCAGGCAGCGCAGACGAGCGCGACCGCAAGGCCGATCATCACGTAAAGGATGGTCCAGACGATGCCGAAGGTTGCAGGCGGCGGGTAGATTCCAGGCTTTTCGAGCGCCTGGAACCAGTAGCTGTCGGGTCCGCCAAGCTGTCCGGACAGAAAGCCGAGCAATACGCACAGCGGCACCGTGAACAGCGCCCAGCGAATGAAACTTGCGCGCAATTGTCCGCGCGAAGCCAATACGTTCATCGAAAACCCCCACAGGCGATTCGTTTGTTTACCTTGTGACCACCACGACACCTGCTGGCAACACGAGGCCGTGAACCATGCCGGATCGGGACGGTTCTAGCGGATCGACACGGATATTTAGCTGGCGGCGCCGTTGCCGGCATCGGGCGGCGGCGGCGGAACCACAGGATTTCTCAGATGCGGGGAATTGGTCAGAAAGCGTTCGCTGCTCTCGGGTGAGCCGACCACCAATATGGGGGCCTCGCCACATGCCGCGCGCAGCTTACGCTCGGCTTCGGGCGAGATATAGGCAGAGGGAGGGCCGCCCCAACTCATCGCTTCGCCGAGCCGCGCCCGCGTCTGGCCTCCGACGCGATCGACGAGGATGTAATATCCCTCATCGTCGCGATCAAGGCCGATCTCGGCGTGGAAGAATGCCAGCTTGTCGGCCTCGCCGTCGCCCTCGGTGGCCCAGAAACAGCCGTCGCGCAGTTCCACCTTGCCTGCCAGCAGCGCCTCGTTTTGCGCGCCCGTGCGCGCCGAGGATGCGGGCCATATGCGGATACCCTCGCTTGCCGCTTCGGACACCGGAGGCAGGTTCATCGCAGGGACGAACGACCAGGAGATATGGCTGGGAACATCCCAGCGGTTTTGCGTGGTCCACGACCGGAACTCGCTCTCGGTCATGCCGACATCGAGATGCGTCACGACGCCGTCAGGTCCTTTTCCGTCGAGCCCAGCACCAAGGAGCAAGTTTCCGGCTTCGAGCCGTTCGAACCAGCTTTGCCCGACAGCCTTCGCGTCTGGCGGCATCGGCCCTGTCGGGTTGCGGCGGACATAGCTTTCGCCTTCCAACCGCGTTTGCTTCATCAGCTCGGCGTAATCGGGCGTCGGAGCATCGACCTGCGTTGCATAGTCGCGATCGGCAGGTGCGGTGGAGCTGTCATCCTGCTGAGGTGCGCAGGCGACCAGCATTACAGCAAGGGGGAGCAGATATCGCATGGCGCATTCCTGCTCAGGCTTGGCTGACACCCGGCTGAACGCGGGATCAGCGCATCAGGACAAGCTCTTCCGCCATGGTCGGATGGATTGCCGTCGTCGCGTCGAAATCCGCCTTCGTCAGACCCGCCTTCACCGCGATCGCTGCCGCCTGCATCATTTCGGGCGCTTCGGGCGCGATCATGTGGATGCCGACGATCTTCCCGCTGTCGCCATCGCAAACCATCTTCATGAGGCTGCGCTCGTTGCGACCGGCGAGTACGTTCTTCATCGGCCGGAAATCGGACAGGTAGACCTTGACCGAGCCCAGCTTGTTCTTCGCTTCACCCTCGGTCATGCCAACCGCGGCAATCGGCGGATGGCTGAATACGGCGCTGGGGATGCAGCTGTGATCGACCGCAACCGGATCGCCGCCTCCGAAGACGGTATCGGCAAATGCCTGGCCTTCGCGAATGGCAACCGGTGTCAATTGGACGCGGTCGGTAACGTCGCCCACGGCATAGATGTGATCGACATTGGTCTTGCTGAAGCGGTCGACCTTGATCTCGCCGCCATCGCCGAGCTCGACGCCGACCGCGTCGAGGCCCAGACCTTCGGTGTTCGGAAGTCGGCCGACTGCGAACATCACAAGATCCGCGTGCTCTTCCTCGCAGTCGGACAATTTGACGAAATAGCCGCCGTCTTCGCACGGCTTGATGTATTCGAACGTGGTGTTGAAGCGGAAGCTGATCCCCTTCATCGTCGAGATCTGGAGCAAGCGGTCGCGCACCGCTTCGTCATAGCTGCGAAGTAGCCTGTCACCGCGATTGACGATGTCGACCTTGCAGCCGAATTCGTTGAAGATACCGGCGAACTCATTGGCGATGTAACCGCCACCTGCGATGATCACCTTCTTTGGCAACTCGTCGAGATGGAATGCCTCGTTCGAACTGATGGCATGCTCGGCACCCTGGCATTCCGGCATGCGCGGGCGCGCGCCGGTTGCGATCAGGATGTACCTGGCAGTTACCTTCTTTCCGCTCGCGAGGGTAACCTCGTGCGGACCGGTGATCTCCGCGCGTTCGTGGAAGATCGTGACATCGTGGTTTTCGAGCGTTTCAGTGTAGGCGCCCTCCAGCCTGTCGACATCGGCCAGCACATTGTCGCGCAGCGTCTTCCAGTCGAACTTCTTGCCTTCGATCTCCCAGCCAAATTTCTGGCAGTCCTCGAGGTCTTCGGCGAAATGCGCGCCGTAGACGAGCATCTTCTTCGGGACGCAGCCGCGAATGACGCAGGTTCCGCCGACCCGGTGTTCCTCGGCGATCGCGACCTTCGCGCCATGTGCCGCCGACACGCGGCTGGCACGCACCCCGCCGGAGCCCGCGCCGATGGTGAAGAGGTCGTAATCGTATTCGGTATCGGCCATCCGGCGCTCCTGTCAGCTTTGCGCGTGTCTCTCGCCAACAGTGAGCGCGATGGCAAGTTCCGAGTTAACTTACGCCGCGAGACTGGTGGCGGTTACGGTTGCGATTGCGATTTCCGCCGGGGCGGCCACCGCGCGACTTGTCCCCGCCTGGCGCACCATCGCGCTTGGGCGCACCGGCCCGGTTGGGATGCTTGTTCTTGGGCTTCGGCTTCTTGGCAGCGGCGTTGCCGGTCGGGCGAACCTTGGGCTTCGCCATGCGCTGCCCGGGGGCCGCGCGCTTGGTCGGCCCGACGCCTTCGACGACAGCGCGGAAGTTGTCAGGGAGCGGCAGCCGCTCGAACTCGGCGTCGGTCTTCTTGCGAATGTCCTTGAGGTAATCGCGTTCGTCCTCGGCGCAGAAGGCAATCGCTACGCCATCGCGGCCTGCGCGCGCGGTACGGCCGATGCGGTGGACGTATTGCTCCGGCACGTTGGGCAATTCGTAATTGATGACATGGCTCACGCCCGGAATGTCGATCCCGCGTGCGGCCACGTCGGTCGCGATGAGGATCGGCGTCTTGGCGCGCTTGAATTCATCGAGCGCGCGTTCGCGCTGCGGCTGGCTCTTGTTGCCGTGGATAGCGTTTGCGGGAATGCCGACCTGCGAAAGCTTCTTCACGACACGGTCGCAACCATGCTTGGTGCGCGCAAAGATAAGCACACGCTCGAACTTGCCAGGGACGCTATGGCGTTCAGACAGGATCATCTCGAGCAAGGTCTGCTTTTCGTCCTGTTGCACCATGAAGAGATACTGATCGATGCGTTCTGCCGTCGTGCTTTCTGGCGTTACGCTGACCTTGACCGGATTGCGGCAATATTTGCCGACCAGTTCCTGGATTTGCTTGGGCATGGTTGCCGAGAAGAACAGCGTCTGGCGATCTTCCGGCACAAGCTGGCTGATACGGCGCAGTGCGTGGATGAAGCCGAGGTCCAGCATCTGGTCGGCTTCGTCGAGGACGAGGATTTCGACGCCGTCGAGCTTGAATGCCTTCTGATCGATCAGGTCGAGCAGGCGGCCCGGAGTGGCGACAAGAATGTCGGTGCCGCGGTGCAGCTTGTTGCGGTCCTTGTTGACCGAGGTGCCGCCGACGATGGAGTGAACCTTGAGACCGGCGAGCGCTCCGTAATCTTTCGCGCTGTCGGCAATCTGGCCTGCCAGTTCGCGCGTCGGCGCAAGCACCAGCATGCGGCAGGACTTGAACGGCGTCTGTTTGTCGGCTTCGCGCAGCCGGTCGATGCTGGGCAGCATGAAAGCTGCGGTTTTGCCGGTGCCGGTCTGGGCGATGCCCATCAGGTCGCGGCCTTCCAGGACGGGCGGAATGGCCTGTGCCTGGATCGGCGTCGGCTCGGAATAGCCCTTGAGGTCCAGCGCCTGGAGGACGGGCTGGGAAAGGCCGAGATCGGTGAATTTTGTCATGAGTACTCGCAATAGATGCGGCGCGCAGACGGATTGGTCGCGCGGCGCGGGTGTCAAACGACCCGCGTGAAAAGGGAAGTCATTGGAAAAAGACCGAGGCGCGGCCGGGGCGATGAATGTCTCTCAAATCGCCGCTTCACGCTGGCTAGCGCGCTTCGATGGGCCTCATGTGGATGCTGCGCCGCACAAAGTCAATGAAACTTACGTCAGATCGCGCTGACGGTGTAGGCCAGGAAGCCGACATAGGCCGCCAGCAGCAGGCCGCCCTCACGCCTCCCCAGCCGTCCGCCCGTCCACGAAAACACGATAGCCGCAATCGCCGCCAGCAGCAGGATATAGAGATCGCCCGTCAGGATACTGTTCGGTATTGGACCCGGCGCGACAAGACCCGTAACCCCGCCGATGAAGAAGATGTTGTAGATGTTCGAGCCAAGCACGTTGCCGAGCGCGATATCGCTTTCCTTGCGCAACGCGGCAATGACGGTGGTGGCCAGTTCCGGCGCGGATGTCCCGGCAGCAACGATGGTCAGTCCGATGACCGTATCGGAAACTCCCAGCGCACTAGCGATTTCAATGGCTCCGTCGACGAGGACCGTGCCGCCGGCGACGATCAGGACGATCCCGACGAGGAAGAAGGCGACCGATTTCACCAGTCCCTTGCGGTCGGGTCGCGGGTGATCGTGCAGTCCGGGATCGGCGTGTTCAGCAGCAGCCGTTCGCTGGCTTGCCGCCTGCAACTGGTGGCCCGTTCGCTCCTGGTGATAAGCGAATACGATATAGGCGGTGAGCGCCAGCAACATTCCTGTGCCAGCAACCCGGTCCAGACCGATGGAGTTGCCCGCGAGCAATAGCACGACGACCCCGGCCAAACCGACCATACCGTCGCGCCACAGGACGCTGCCGCGCACGGCGATCGGCGAAATGAGCGCTGCCGCTCCGAGAATGAGCAGGGTGTTTGCGAGGTTGGACCCGACGATATTGCCGAGCGCAATACCTGGCGATCCGGCAAGCGCTGCCTGGACGCTTGCCGCGAGTTCCGGCGTACTTGTCCCCATCCCCACGATCACGAGGCCGACCAGCATAGGCGAAAGGCCCATCTCCTCCGCTAGGCGCGACGCACCGCGGACGAGCAATTCGCCACCGCCTACTAATAGGGCGAAACCAAGCAGCAGAAGCAGGATGGAGGTCGTCACTCGGCGAGGCCCGCGGCTTCCAGCAGCGCTTCGGTGCTGGCGTCGAACTCCTCGCCGCCTTGCTCGATCGCCTTGGCCATTTGCTTGCCCAGTTCGACGCCGAACTGGTCGAAGGGATTGATGCCCATTAGGACGGCGCTGGCAAAGGTACGGTGTTCGTGAAACGCGATCAGGGCACCCAGGGTTGCGGCATCCAGATCGTCACACAGGATCGTCGCGCTCGGCCGGTCGCCCGGATAATTGCGCGCCGGATCTTCGCCCTTCTTGCCCGCCATCAGGGCAGCCCCTTGTGCGAAGCAATTCATCAGCAGGATGCGATGATGCGCCGGATCGAGATCGTCTCCCGGCGCCGCGCTGGCGATGAAATCGACCGGGATGAGGTGTGTACCCTGGTGCAGCAACTGGAAGACCGCGTGCTGCGCATCGGTGCCCACACCGCCCCATGTAATCGGCGCGGTCGGGCCGTCTACGGGCTGCATGTCTGCGGTGACGCGCTTGCCGTTGCTCTCCATTTCCAGTTGCTGGAGATAGTCGGGAAACAGGCCGAGCCGTTCGTCATAGGCGAAGACCGCCCTCGTCTGGCATCCGCGGACGCGCGTGTAATAGAGATCGGCGAAAGCAGCGCGCAGCACGAGGTTTTCGCGTCCGTCGGTATCGCGGAAATGCGCATCGACTGCCGCAGCGCCTGCCAGCATCTCGCGAAAATCGTCCATGCCGACCGCCAGCGCGATGGGGAAACCGATCGACGACCAGATCGAATAGCGCCCGCCGACGCTTTCCTGGAATGGCAGGATGCGTGTTTCGTCGACGCCCCATTCCACGGCGCCTTCGGGGTTCGCGGTAAGCGCGATCACCCTGCCCGACGGATCGGAAACGCCATTGTCCGACAGCCATTTCAGCGCGCTCTGCGCATTGGTCATCGTCTCGATCGTGGTGAAGGTCTTGCTGGCGACAGCAATGAGCGTCTTGGCGGGATCGCATTTCGCGAATGCCGCTTCCAGCGCGACGCCATCGATGTTCGAGACGACATGCACATCGCACAGCGACAGGTCGCGGCTGAGGGCATCGACGCCCAGCGCCGGGCCAAGGGCACTTCCCCCGATCCCGATATGGATGAGATGGGCGATTTCGCCGAAAGCGCCCTGGTGGATGGCTTCGACCAGCATGCCCATCCGGTCGATCAGGGCAGCCGCTTCTTCGACCTTTGCCGGGTCGCCGACACCGCGCAGGGTTGAGTGGTCTGCCGCACGACCTTCAGTCGGATTGACCACCTCGCCGGCGAACAGTTTTTCGCGCTGGCCAGCGAAATCCATGGTGTCGGCAAGCGCCTCGAACCGGTCGAGCACGGCCCGGTCGAGATGGGTCTTGGACCAGTCGAACAGGATGCCGCCCGGTGCCATCGGGTCTTCCGCCCGATCTGCAGCCAGTTCCAGCCGCCCGGACAGCATGGCAACGCGCTCTGCACCGCCCGGCTCGTCTGCCCCCTCGCCCCCGTCGCGCACCGCGCTGAAGAGTTCGAGCAGGGTCGGTTGGGGCAGGTCGCGCAATTCGCCCCACAGGTCGGCGGCAGTCTTTGGCATGGCTTGGCAAAAGTCCTTTCGTGACGGTGTTAGTGCGACTAGGGAATGCCGCGATGATTGAGAACCCCGCAAAGAGCGAAACCGGCGCGGATACGAATGTGACCGACACGAAAAAGGACGAGGAAAGCTGGGGCAGCTTCCTCAAGTTCTGCCTCAAGCTGGTCCTTGCGGTCCTGCTGTTCCGCACGCTGATCGCCAGCTTCTTCACGATCCCGTCCGAAAGCATGCTTCCGGGCCTCAGGATCGGCGATTACCTCGTCGCTGCGAAATGGCCTTACGGCTATAACGAAAATTCGCTGCCGCTGGGCCTCCCCGGCCCCAAGGATCGCATTTTCGGCAGCCTGCCCGAGCGGGGCGACGTCGTGATCTTCAAGCACCCGGTCGACCGTACCGATTATGTGAAGCGCGCAATCGGCCTGCCCGGCGACACGATTGCGATGCGTGACGGCCAGCTGATCCTGAATGGGCAACCGGTCCAGCGTGAAGAGGCGGGTTATGCCGACATCCCGATGAGCTCGAACACCGCCTGTCGTGCGGATGGCGGCGTGGTGATCGACAACCTGTGCCGCTATCGCCAGTTCCGCGAGACGCTGCCTTCGGGCAAGAGTTACATGACCATCGATTTCGGCAATGTCGGCGCGCGTCCGCTCAGCGATACCAACGGCCAGTTGATGGTCGATGCCAATGGTCGCCCGGTCATGATCGATCCGGACAACACGGCGCCCTTCGTCGTGCCCGCAGGCAAGATCTTCGTCATGGGCGACAATCGCGACAATTCGCTCGACAGCCGCTATCCTGCCGTCGGCGGCCAGGGCGTCGGCATCATCGACGAGGAACTGCTCGTCGGGCGCGCTGGCATAGTCCTGTGGTCGACCGATGGCAGTGCCGAATGGATGCTGCCCTGGACATGGTTCACGGCTGCACGCTGGGACCGGATTGGAGAAGGCATTTGAGCGGTCTCGACCCAGAAGCGCGCGCATGGCTCGAAGCGACCGGCTTTTCGGTCGACGACGAAGCGATGTGGCGTGCGGCGTTGACCCACGGCAGCATGGGCGAAAAGCGCGATTACGAACGCCTCGAATTCCTTGGCGACCGTGTCCTTGGCCTGTCCATTGCGCATTGGCTGTTCGAACAGAGCGAGGCACCCGAAGGCAAGCTCGCCCAACGCCTAAACGCCATTGTCAGCCGTGAGATGTGCGCGACGATCGCACGAGGGATCGGCCTATCGGACCATATCCGCATTTCGAAGCAGGCACGTGCGGACGGCGGCAGGGACAGCGACAATATCCTCGGTGATGTGATGGAATCGCTCCTTGGCGCGCAATTCATCGATAACGGGTTCGAGGAAGCGCGAAAGCTCGTCCACCTTCTGTGGCGCCCGGCCCTCGAAAGCGGCGCTGGTGAAAGCAAGCATCCCAAGAGCGCTTTGCAGGAATGGGCCGCAGGGTGCCGGCGCAAGCCGCCGGAATACGAGGTCATTGACCGGTCGGGCCCCGATCATGCGGCTAAATTCACCGTCCGCGTGAAAGTCCACAAGGTCGGCGAAGCGGAAGCCATAGCCGGCAGCAAGGGCGAAGCCGAAAAGGCCGCCGCAAAAGCATTCATGGAGAAATACGCGTGAGCGAGACCAGCCAGACCCGCTGCGGCGTCGTCGCCGTGATCGGCGCCCCCAATGCGGGCAAATCGACCCTCGTGAACCAGCTCGTGGGGCAAAAGGTCGCCATCACCAGCGCCAAGGCGCAGACAACCCGTGCGCGGATGATGGGCATTGCCCTGCATGACGAGACACAGATGATCCTGGTCGATACGCCCGGTATTTTCGCACCAAAGCGCCGCCTCGACCGCGCGATGGTCAACGCCGCCTGGGAAGGCGCGGAGGCCGCCGATGCGATCCTGCTGCTGGTCGATCCGATCAAGCAGCGCCGCCACGAACTCGACCCGCTGATCGAGCAGATCGCATCGCGTCCGGAGCGCAAGATCCTCGTCCTGAACAAGGTCGACCGCGCGAAGAAGGAGCCGCTGCTGGCGCTGGCTCAGGAGCTAAACGAAAAGGTTCAGTTCGAGACGGTCTACTTCGTTTCCGCCCTCACCGGCGACGGCGTGCCCGAAATGAAGGCAGCGCTTGCCGATATGATGCCCGAGGGCCCTTGGCATTATCCCGAGGACCAGGTCAGCGACGCCAGCGAACGTTTGCTCGCCACCGAGATCACGCGCGAACAGCTGTACCAGCAGCTACACGAGGAGCTCCCCTACGACAGCGCCGTGCGCCCGGAGAAATACATCCAGCGGCCCGATGGCAGCGTGGAGATCCACCAGCAGATCGTGGTGATGCGCGATAACCAGCGGGCCATCGTTCTCGGCAAGGGTGGCAGCCGCATCAAGGCGATAGGCCAGGCTGCGCGCGAAGAGCTTTCGGAATTGCTAGGGCAGAAGGTCCATCTCTTCCTGCACGTAAAGACCGACGAACGCTGGAGCGAGGACAAGGAAATGTTCGAGGAAATGGGCCTCGACTGGACCCGCTAGGATGCTTCCCGGATGAACTGGCTCGACATCCTCCCGCATCTCGGCGCAGCGATCGCCGTCGGGTTGATGATCGGGCTGGAGCGCGGATGGAAGCTGCGTGAAGCCCAGGACGGGCACAGGGTTGCCGGTATCCGTACCTTCACCCTGCTTGCGCTCGCCGCAGGGCTTTCGGGAGTTCTGTCTGCCATCGCTTACGAAATCGCCGCGGGCGTCCTGCTTGCGGGTGCTGCGGCCGTTATTGCCATCGGCTATTCGCGTTCGGTGCTGGACAACGGCAAGCCCGATGCGACGTCTGCAGTCGCGGCCATGGTCACGCTTGGGCTCGGGTTCCTGGCTGGTATCGGCCAAGGGGCACTTGCAGTGGCAGGCGGCGCCCTCGTCACCCTGCTGCTCGCGCTGAGGAACGACGTGCATCGCTGGGTCGGCCTGCTCGATGAAGACGATATCAAGGCCTTCGCGCGCTATGCCGTGATCGCCCTTGCGGTGTTTCCGTTCCTGCCGGACGGTCGCTTCGGTCCCTATGATGCGTGGGAGCCGCGCAATCTCTGGCTGGTGGTCATCATCGTCACGGGCTTTTCCTTTGCCGGTTACGTGGCGAACCGCCTGTTCGGGGCACGGCGCGGCACGATCGCCACCGCGGTGATCGGCGGTCTATACAGCTCGACCGCAGTCACCCACTCGTTTTCGCAGAAGATCGGCGCAGGCTCTGGCGGCGGCGCCGAAAACGCCGGTATCGCCCTTGCCAGTGCAGTGATGTACCTGCGCGTGATCGTGCTTGTCGGGGTCCTTGCCACAAGCCTGCTTCCGCATTTCGTGATCGTTGTCGCACCTGCCCTGCTGGTCGGCTTTGCCGTGGCCTGGCGTCTTTACCGCAATGCTCCGTCGACGACCGGCCCCGCCCCGCCGGGTAATCCGATCGCATTGCTGCCTGCCCTGACGTTCGTCACCTTCGTTGCCGTTGCCGCCGTTGCAGCGCGATGGGCGCAGGAGGAGTTCGGCGAACAGGGAATAGCGATCTTGCTGCTGCTCATGGGCAGCATGGACGTGGACGCGGCAATCGTGACTGCAGGCGGCTTGGAACCCGGCACGATCGCTCCCCAGCTGGCCGCCCTGGCAGTCGCCGGGACAATCCTCGCCAACATGTCGGTGAAGCTGGGCGTGACGCTTGTGTACGGCAAACGGCAAGCCCGCCCGGCTGCATGGGCGCTGGGGGCAAGCATGGTCGCCTTGGCGGCCAGTCTCGTAGTCGGATATCTCCGGCTCTAGTCGAGAAACGTCAGCGCTTTTTCGCGACCTTGATCTTGTTCTTCTTCGCGAAGTCCTTGGTGGATTCCTCGCTGCGCCCCAGAGCCTTTGCGATCTGCTTCAGCCCCTGCCCCTTGGCAGCGAGGGTGCGGAGTTGCCCCGCCTCCTCGCCCGTCCATGGTTGCTTGTGACGCTCGAAGCGTTCCTTCCCCATCAGTCGGCCTTCTTCTTCGCCGCCGCCTTCTTCTTCGGAGCAGCCTTCTTCTTGGCCGGAGCCTTGCGCTTTTTCTTGGCCGGTCCCTTGGCGGCGCGCGCATCGATCAGTTCGATGGCCTGTGCCTCGGTCACGTCCTCGGGCTTCATGTCCTTAGGGATCGTGGCGTTGGTCGTGCCGTCGGTGACGTAGGGCCCATAGCGGCCCGGCATGACCTTCATCTCGCCGCCGCTGGTGGGATGTTCGCCCAGTGTCTTAATCGGTTCGGCCTTACCACGTCCGCCGCCCTTGCGGTTGGCTGCCTGGGCAAGGATGTCGACGGCGCGGTTCATGCCGACCTCGAACACTTCGCGCGTGTTCTGCAGCTTTCCGTATTTGCCGTCATGCCGCAGGTACGGGCCGTAGCGCCCGATTGCCGCCTCGATTTCCTTGCCGGTTTCCGGATGCGCCCCGACAATGCGCGGAAGGCTCAATAGTTTGAGCGCCCATTCGAGATCGAAATCGTCGAGATCCTTGGGGATGCTGGCCCGCTTGGCGTCCTTGCCCTCGCCCAGCTGGACATAGGGGCCAAAGCGGCCGGTCTTGCGCTCTACCGGAAGGCCCGTGTCCGGGTCTTCGCCCATGACGCCGTCATTGGCCGCGTCGTCACCCTCGCTGCCAGGCTTGGCGAACTGGCGGGTGAATGTGCACTCGGGATAGTTGGCGCAGGCAACGAATGCACCGAAGCGACCACCGCGCAGCGCCAGGCGACCACCTTCGCGGCCCTCGGTCTCGCACAGCGGGCAATGGCGCGGATCCTTGCCATCGGCGCGTTCGGGGAAGAGATAGTCGGACAGGAATTCGTCCAGCACCTCGGTCACTTCCGAGGGTTTCTTCTCCATGATCTCTTCGGTCTTGGGTTTGAAGTCCTTCCAGAATTCGGCCAGCAAGGCCTTCCATTCCTCTTCGCCAGCGGAAACTTCGTCGAGCTCGTCTTCCATGCCGGCGGTGAATTCGAACGCCACGTAGCGCTCGAAGAACCGTTCGAGAAATGCTGTCAAGAGGCGACCCGATTCCTCTGCAAAGAAACGGTTTTTTTCCATGCGGACATAGTTACGATCGCGCAGCGTCTGGATCGTGCTGGCATAGGTCGACGGGCGGCCGATGCCGAGCTCTTCCAGCTTCTTGACCAGGCTCGCTTCCGAATAGCGCGGCGGTGGCTGGGTGAAGTGCTGGTTCGCCTCGACCGCCTTCTTTGCCGGGGCATCGCCCTTGCTCATATTCGGCAGCAGGCCGTCCTCGTCATCGTCCCCGCTATCGTCGCGACCTTCCTGGTACACGGCGAAGAAGCCCGGGAATTTCACGACCTGGCCGGTCGCACGCAATTCGTGCTGGCCGGTCCCGTCGCGCAGCGTCACTGTAGTGCGCTCAAGCTGGGCGGCGGCCATCTGGCTGGCCATCGCGCGCTTGAAGATCAGGTCGTAGAGCTTGCCCTCGTCGCCCGATCCTGCACGGTCTCGCTTGAAATCAGTCGGGCGGATCGCCTCGTGCGCTTCCTGCGCATTCTTGGCCTTGCTCGAATAGAAGCGCGGCTTGTCGGGAATGTAATAGGCATCGTAGCGATCGGCGATGGCCTTGCGGCAGGCGTCGATCGCGCTGCCGTCCATCTGCACGCCGTCGGTACGCATGTATGTGATCGCACCCGCCTCGTAGAGCGACTGGGCGCACCGCATCGTGTGGCTGGCCGAAAAGCCGAGCTTGCGGGCTGCTTCTTGCTGCAACGTGGAGGTCGTGAACGGCGGCGCAGGATTGCGCTTGAGCGGCTTGGTCTCGATATCCTCGATGGTGAAACGCGCATCCTGGACCGCCTTTTGCGCGGCCTTGGCGCTGCCTTCATTGCCGAGCGTCAGCTTGTCGAGCTTCTTGCCGTCGAACTTGACCAGGCGCGCGTCGAATTCCGTCCCGTCCTGTTCCAGCTTGGCGATGATCGACCAATATTCGTCGGCCTTGAAATGCTCGATCTCGATCTCGCGATCGACGATGATGCGCAGCGCAACAGACTGCACGCGGCCGGCGCTTTTCGCACCGGGCAGGCGGCGCCACAGCACCGGGCTGAGCGTGAAGCCATAAAGATAGTCGAGCGCGCGGCGAGCAAGGTATGCATCGATCAGCGGCTGGTCGAGCTCGCGCGGGGCCTTCATCGCATCGGTGACGGCCTGCTTGGTGATGGCGTTAAAGGTGACGCGGTCGACCTTCTCCGGCAGCGCCTTGCGCTTGGCCAGCAGTTCGCGGACGTGCCAGCTGATGGCTTCCCCTTCGCGGTCGGGGTCGGTCGCGAGAACGAGGCGGTCGGCCTGCTTGGCCGCATCGCTGATTTCCTTGAAGCGCTTCTGCTTGTCGCGATAGAGCTCCCAGTCCATCGCGAAATCCTCATCCGGGCGCACGCTGCCATCCTTGGGCGGCAGGTCGCGGACATGGCCGTATGAGGCGAGGACCTTGAAGTCCTTGCCGAGATATTTCTCGATGGTTTTCGCCTTTGCGGGCGACTCTACGATTACGAGTTGCATTGTGGTCTGGGACGTCCCTGAAGTTTGGGCCTTACGTGTGTACGTGCGTATACGCGCGAAAATGGGGTTCGGGTTGGAGGGGCGTCAAGCGAGTTTGTTGCGGGTGAAATTGCGGGTGGCCGCCAACGACCCGATTGCGGTCGTTGGCTCAGGCGGTTCGCGACTTCAGAATGCATTCTCGAACTGCCGCATAGAACGACACCGGTTCGCTATCTTCAGTACGCCACGTTAGATCGTCATTTGTGAAGTTGCCTAACTGCAAGACCAAGTCGTCAATTGTCTCGACCCAACGGTCGCCATTAGCGACATGCTGCCCTTGATCGTTTCGGAAATCGAGCTTCCAGCCGCCAGGCATCTCTTTATAGAACGTGATGGTGATTTGCGACCCATTGCCGTCTACTTTCGCCGTAAATGTCCGTGTCCACATCATCATCGATCCAACTGTTACACCAGCGACGAGTTCGCTGAAGGCTTCGCGGATTACAACGTCCGCTTCCCGCTCAGTAGCGGACATCAGGACAAACTCACCCGTCCCGCCGCATGTCGCTCCAGCCGCCCAGCAATCTCCAGCTCCAACAACGCTAGCTGCACCGCCGCCGCGCTTTCGCCTGACTGACGAATAAGTTCGTCGATAGCGACCGGCGCGGTTGTCAGGAGCGAGGCGATGTCGGCGGGTTCGGCCCCAGCCATCTCGGCCGGTTCGAAATCGAAGGGCGATACCGGCTCGCGAAAGGTCGAGCGCGGGCTGCCATCGAAGCCGGTGAGCAGTTCCACCACATCCTCAGGCGATTGCACCAGCACCGCGCCTTCACGGATGAGATGGTTGCAGCCGTGGCTGCGCGCTTCGAGCGGGCTGCCCGGAATCGCCATGACCTCGCGCCCTGCCTCGCCTGCCAGACGTGCGGTGATGAGGCTGCCGGACTTGACCGCCGCCTCTACTACCAGCGTCCCGCTCGCCAGCCCTGCGATGATGCGGTTGCGGCTGGGAAAGTGGCTGCCGCGAGGTTCGGTGCCGGGCGGCTGTTCTGCGATCAGCAAGCCCTCGGAGGCGATACGCTCCTGCAGGTCGGTGTGCTGCGGCGGGTAGGCGATGTCGATCCCACTTGCGATGACGCCGATGGTGCTTGGAAACGAGCCCTCGTGCGCCGCGCCGTCGATGCCGCGTGCAAGGCCCGACACAACCGTAAAGCCCGCCTCTGCCAGGCCCTGCCCGAACTCTCGCGCCAGCTTGACCGCAGCGGCGCTGGCGTTGCGCGCGCCGACCATGGCGACGCAGGGCTTCGCCGCCAGCGAGAGGTCGCCGCGATAAGTGATGATCGGCGGCGCCCCGTCGATTTCTGCAAGCAGGGCCGGATAATCCGGCTGGTCGTGGAAGAGATATTTCGCGCCCGCCGCGCGTACGCCCTCCACCTCGCGCTCGATCCGGTCCTGCGGCGCGGCGCGATATTGCCTGCCGCCCTTCTTCCCAAAGTCGGGCAGAGCCTCCAGCGCAGCAACCGCATTGCCATAGCGCGCCAGCAGCATGGCGTAGCTGACAGGTCCGATATTGGGCGAGCGCAGCAATCGGATGCGCGCGAAGGCTTCGGGCTGCGACAGAGGCGCAGCTTGCGGACGGACCGCCTCGTTCACTTGGGTGAGCCGACCTTCGGTTCGGTCCCTGCGGCCAGCCGCTTGATGTTTTCACGGTGGAGCCAGATCACCAGAACGGCGATGAGGGTCAGCACCTTGGCGAATGTCGGCATGCCAAGGACGAAGGCCATCACGGCAGCAGCCACTACCGCGCTCATCCCCGCCAGCGAACTGATGCGCGTTATGGCGAGGATGCCGATCCACACAATCGCGTAGGCGACACCGATCGGCCAGGCGAGCGCGAAGCTGACACCGGCATTGGTGGCGACGCCCTTGCCGCCCTTGAAGCCGAGCCAGACGGGGAAGGCATGTCCGATGACGGCAAACAGCGCGGCCCAGCCAATGTCCTGCCAGAACCACATTCCCGTCAGCCAAACCGGCACGAAACCTTTCGCGAGGTCGAGCAGCAGCGTGGCGGCGGCCAGCCCCTTGCTTCCGGTGCGCAGGACGTTCGTCGCCCCGATATTGCCGCTGCCCTGCTGGCGGATGTCGCCCTTCCCGGCCAGCTTGGCGAGGATCAGGCCGAACGGGATCGACCCGAAGCCATACCCCAGCAACGCGGCATAAAGCGCGGTGATGGTCAGTTCGGTCGGCACTGGCGGTCCCCTTATCTCTTCACGCAAAGGCTTGTCCTGCCCGTGTATTTCCATCTACCGCCCTAAACAAGGCGACAGGCGAAAGGATCATCGGTTTTGGACGCGAAAGCACCCATCCTGCTCTTCGATTCCGGTGTGGGCGGGCTGACCGTCCTCGCCGAATTGCGCGCCGTGCTGCCCGATGCCCCGGTGATCTACACCGCCGATATCGCAGGGCTACCCTACGGCGCGAAGAGCGAGGCGGAAGTCGCCGCGCGGGTCTCAGGCCTGCTTGGCCGCATGGCCGAACGCTACGAACCGCGCCTCATCTGCATCGCCTGCAACACCGCCAGCACGATCGCGCTCGGCATGGTCCGCGACGTACTGGAAACGCCGATCGTCGGAACTGTGCCCGCCATCAAGCCCGCGGCCGCCATCACGAAGACCGGCACCATCGGTCTGCTGGGAACCGAAGCCACGGTTCGCCAGCGCTATGTCGACGATCTCGAGAAGGAATTCGCAAGCGGTAAGACGTTGCTGCGTTATGGCGCGAACGACCTGGTCGCGCTGGGCGAAGCCAAGCTGCGCGGCGACAAGGTGAGCGTCGATGATGTAACCCGCGCCGCTTCGGGTCTCGTCCTGCAGGAAGGCGGCGAGAATCTCGACACGGTGGTGCTGGCGTGCACCCACTTCCCCTTGCTCGAGCCGGAACTGCGCGAAGCATTCGGCAAGGATGTCACCTTTGTCCATGGAGCCGAAGGCATAGCGCGGCGCGTCGCTTATCTCGTCGATGGTCAGCAATTCGATGCCTCGGGCGGCGACTTTGCGGTCACTACCGGCGAGATGGACGATTTCGAGCGCCTGGCTCCGGCCTTCGCCAAGCACGGGATTTCGCGGCTGGTGCACTTCTGATCCTTGCGAATCGTTCGCAAAGATCGCGGTGGCGAAACGGCGTTCCTTGCACTATGTGACCCCGCAGAATTTGCCGCTGACGGGCGGCGCTGACGGGCAAACCCGCGTGAACTACGACCAGATCTTCGACGAAGCGATCGACCGCCTCCACACGGAAGGCCGCTATCGCGTGTTCATCGACATCATGCGCAACAAGGGTGCGTTTCCCAATGCGCGATGCTTCCACGGCCACAACGGTCCGAAACCGATCACTGTCTGGTGTTCGAACGACTATCTTGCCATGGGCCAGCACCCCAAGGTCATCGAAGCGATGGAAAATGCGCTTCACGATGTTGGCGCAGGCTCGGGCGGCACGCGCAATATCGGCGGTAACACCCACCTCCATGTAGAGCTGGAACAGGAACTGGCCGACCTGCACCGCAAGGATGGCGCGCTGCTGTTCACCAGCGGCTATGTCTCGAACGATGCGACGCTCTCGACGCTCGCCAAGCTCCTGCCCGGCTGCGTGATTTTCTCCGACGAATTGAACCATGCCAGCATGATCGCCGGCATCCGCAATTCGGGCTGCGAGAAGCGAGTGTTCCGCCATAACGATCTGGAACATCTCGAAGAGCTGCTCGCCGCTGAAGACGAGTCGACACCCAAGCTGATCGCTTTCGAAAGCGTCTATTCCATGGATGGCGATGTCGCCCCGATCCATGCGATCTGCGACCTGGCTGAAAAGTACAATGCCCTGACCTATGTCGACGAAGTCCACGCGGTCGGCATGTATGGCAATCGCGGTGGCGGCATCACCGAACGTGACGAGGCCGCCGACCGGATCGACATCATCGAGGGCACGCTGGGCAAGGCATTCGGCGTGATGGGCGGTTATATCGCCGCCGACACCCGCGTGATCGACTGCATCCGCTCCTATGCCCCCGGCTTCATCTTCACCACCTCGCTCAGCCCGGTGCTTGTCGCGGGTGTGCTCGCAGCGGTCCGCCACCTCAAGGGCTCCAGCGAAGAGCGCGACGCCCAACAGGCGGCCGCCGCCAGCCTGAAGGCGAAAATGCGCGAAGCGGGACTGCCGGTCATGGACAGCACCACGCATATCGTGCCCCTGATGGTCGGCGATCCGGTACGCGCCAAGAAAATCAGCGACATCCTGCTCGCCGAATACGGCGTCTATGTGCAGCCGATCAATTTTCCGACCGTGCCCCGCGGGACGGAACGTTTGCGCTTCACACCCGGCCCTGCTCACAGCGAAGCGATGATGGACGAACTGGTCGCTGCGCTGGTCGAAATCTGGGACCGCATGGATATGGAACTGCGCAAGGCAGCCTGATCCGTAAGGGATTTTACCGAGCCGCTTCGCTGCGCTAATCCTTTCCCGCCTGAAGGGAGAGAAATGTGAGCGGCAATCCGGAACAGACATTCGCCGAGGTCGTCCTCGGTCGGCGCAGCATTCGAGGCTATCTCGACAAACCCGTGCCGCGCGAGTTGATCGAGGAAGTGCTGGCCCTGGCCATGCGCTCCCCCTCCTCGATGAATACACAGCCCTACCATTTCCACGTCATTACCGGAGCGCCACTCGACGCCATCCGCAACGGCAATACGGAAAACATCCTCGCAGGCGTGCCTGACAGCCGCGAGTTCCGCCGGGGGGAGCCTTTCGCCGGCGTCCATCGCGAGCGGCAGATCGGCTGCGCCGTCCAGCTGTTCGAAGCCATGGGTATCGAGCGCGACGACATGGAAAAGCGGCAGGACTGGGTGCTGCGCGGATTCCGCCAGTTCGATGCGCCGGTCTGCATCATCATTACCTACGACAAGGAATTGTCCGGCAGCGACGACACGCCTTTCGACTGCGGGGCCGTGACCACCGCACTCGTCAACGCCGCCTGGAGCCGCGGACTTGGCTGCGTGATCAATTCGCAAGGCATCATGCAATCGCCGGTGGTACGTGAGCACGCCAGCATTCCCGATGATCAGGTCATCATGAAAGCGGTCGCCATGGGCTGGCCGGACCCCGACTTTCCTGCCAACCCGGTCAAGATCACCCGCCGCGAGGTTAGCGAGGCGGCCAGGTTCGTCGGTTTCGAATAAGGGAAAGAAACGCCCGTTCGCTGGTTAGGGAAGCGAACAGGAGGACGAACTTGGCAGACAGGCTGGTAGATTTGGGTGACGGTTTCTGGACCGTCAGGGGCGAGTTTAAAATCGGGTTGCTCGAAATAGGCACCCAGTGTTCGCTTGTCAGACTGCCTGACGGAAATTTCGTCTTCCTCGACAGCTACACGCTCGACGACAGGATACGCGCACAAATCGATGGCATTGTCGGTGATGCCAAGGTCGCTGCGATCCTCAATCTCCACCCGTTTCACACCATCCATTGCGAATGGATGCACAAGGCCTACCCGGACGCCGAACTGTTCGGCACCGCGCGCCATGTCGAAAAATTCCCCACCCTTCCCTGGCAGGAAATGCGTTGTGAAAACGATGCGATGAACGAACGGTTCGGGCCCGATCTGACCTTCTCCGTCCCGCGCGGCGTTCCCCTAGTCTGCGAGGACGAGAGTGTGCATTTCTCCTCGGTTCTAGCCCTGCACCGGCCTAGCGGTACCATCCACGTGGACGACACCTTCGTCTATCTCGATAAAGGTTTCCCGCTTTCCCTGCTTCCGATGGTCAGGCGCCTGTCTTTCCACCCCACGCTGGCAAAGGCGCTTGAGCCGCGTGCAGGTGCAGCAGATGAATTTCGCGAATGGGCGATCGAGCTCGGTATAGACTGGGCCGATGCGCAGCGGATTGCCGCTGCCCATAACGCGATTTTCGAGTTCGGCGAGAAGCGCTTCCCCGATTACGTGGGAGAAGCACTTGGACGTGTCGCTCCCGTCCTCGATCGCCATCGCGCCGAGCACGGGTAAGCAGACGAGGAATTACCTGAGACTGACGACGTTGTCGGCGGCGGGACGCGTGCGGCTGCCGTCGTAGAGGCTCGCCATCGGCTCGTCCTCGACGATAATGCGCTCGGCAGAGCCGAAGCCGTTGAAGTCGGTCTTCATGGCCGCGCCATACGCGCCGAGCATACCGATCTCGATGTAGTCGCCGGCTTGGATGTCTTCCGGTAGGCTGAACGGTCCCGGCATGTAGTCGGCATCGTCGCAGGTCGGGCCGTAGAACGCGAAGTCCATTTCCGGCTTGATGAGATCGTCTTCCAGCGGGCGGACAGGGAATTTCCAGTCGACATGCGCTGCATCGAAGAGCGCCCCATAGGCACCGTCGTTGATATAGAGTTCCTCACCGCGGCGCTTTTCGACCTTTACGACGAGGCTGGAATATTCCGCGCACAGGGCGCGACCCGGCTCGCACCACAATTCGGCGTTGTAGGCGATCGGCAGCGCATAGAAGTGCTGGTGGATGATGGTGAAGTAATCTTCCAGCGGCGGCGGTTCCATGCCCGGATAGACGCTGGGGAAGCCCCCACCGACGTCGATCATGTCGATGACCACGGAAGCCTCGGCGATCGCGGCACGCGTACGGTCCAGCGCCTGGACATAAGCGAACGGGCTCATCGCCTGGCTTCCGACATGGAAGCAGACGCCCAGCCAGTCGGCATACTGGCGGGTTTCCTGAAGCAGCACGGGCGCCTCGGTCAGGTCGCAGCCGAATTTGGAAGCAAGGCTCAGCGCCGCATGCTCGCTCGAAACGCGCAGGCGAACGCACAACCTAAGGTCGGGCGCGTCGTTACCGTCCGCATCGCGGGTCGCTTCCACGATCTTGGCAAGCTCTTCGCTCGAATCCAGGCTGAAGGTCTTCACCCCATGATCGAAATAGGCTTCGCGGATGGCGCCGCGTGACTTGACCGGGTGCATGAAGCACAGCGTCGCGTCGGGCAGGACCGAACGGGTCAGCCGCACTTCCGCGATGGAGGCCACGTCAAAATGCGTAACGCCATTGTCCCACAGGATGCGGAACAGGTCAGGCGACGGATTCGCCTTCACGGCATAAAGCGATTTGCCAGGGAACTTCTCGACGAAGAAGCGGGCAGCACGCGCTGCGGCGTGCGGGCGATTGAGGATTACGGGCTCGTCCGGCGCAAGGGCGCGAACTACGGACCGGGCGTCAGGAAAATGCTGCAACTCAAGGGACCCCCTAAACAGCTCTTGCGAGCCATGAAACGACAAGCTGCCTTGCGGTTAGGAAGTCCCCTTGGGGCAGCAGGAGGCGCGCATATACTTCGTGTGTCATGAACTGCAAGTGAAAACCGTCCTCGCAATTGCAAGGTTCCACAGGTCGCATCGGGCCTGATCTGCGATGGGCCGTGCCCTCAGAAGCCGACCTTCGGCACAGCGTCGACCACGCCCTTCTCGCTGTCGTCGAGGCGGTGGAAGTCCGCTTCCTGAAAGCCGAGCGGTCCGGCAAACAGCACGGCAGGGAAGCTTTCTCGGCCCGTATTGTACCGCGAAACCGCCGCGTTCAACGCCCGGCGAGCCGCAGTCAGCTTGTCTTCCACATGGGTCAGCTCGCGCTGCAATTCCTGGAAGTTCGCGCTTGCCTTGAGGTCCGGATAGGCCTCGCCCAGTGCCAGGAGCCGGTCGAGCGCGACGCGCAGACCCTGCTCGTCCCCCGAAGAGATCGGCCCGTTCGCCGCCTGGTTGCGCGCGGAAATCACGGCATCGAGCGTCTCTTTCTCGTGTCCGGCATAGCCCTTCACCGTTTCGACGAGATTCGGGATGAGGTCGTGGCGCTGGCGCAGCTGTGCGTCGATGTCCGCAACGCCCTGGTTCACCGATTGGCGAAGCCCGACCAGCCGGTTGTAGATACCGATCACGACCAGCGCGAGCAACACGACGAGCGCGATCAGGACGATTGCAACCACTTCCATTCCTTAACCCCCTATTCGATGTCCGCGGGTATGATAGGGAACAAGGGTTAAGGGGGAAAGTACGCGTGATCGAATATCCGGACGCCGACCGGCTGATGGCAGGCGAGCTTGGCGAATGGCTGCAGGGCCAACGCCAGGTGCGCCAGGATGCGATCGCGCAGTCGCACGAACGCTTGTTCAAGTCCGGGCTCGTCCTGCTCCCCCTTGCCGCGTTCCTCTTCATCCTCGCCCCCCTGCCGCTCGAACCTAAGTTCTGGATCACCGCGATTGCCGCGGGCGGCGCATGGGCGTGGAGCCAGGTGCCGAAGCACAAGGCGAAGAAGCAGGTGAAGACAGGCATCAACGAGGCGATCGCCAACGCGCTTGGACTTGCCTACCGTCATGATTGCGAGGGCAGCGAGGCGTTTACCAGAGCGCGCGCATATTCGATGCTTCCTTCGCACGACCGCGCCAGTTTTGAGGATATGTGGGCGGGCGAAGCGGGCGGCCATTCATTGTTGCTCCACGAGGCGCATCTCGAAGAACGCCGCGGATCGGGCAAGAACCGCCGCTGGGTCACTGTGTTTCGCGGCGTTGTCCTGTCGATTGGCTTCGACGAGTCCTTCCATGGGACCACCCTGCTCGCCCCCGATGGCACCTTCAGCAAGTTCTTCGGCGGCGCGAAGGACAGTATCAAGATCGACGGACAGCTGCTCGACCGCGCGCAGATGGTCAGCCCCGAATTCGAGGACCGCTTCGACATTTACACCACCGACCAGACGGAAGCGCGCTGGCTGATGCACCCTGAGTATATCGAGCGCGTCATGGCGCTGGAACATTCGCTGGGCGGAAAACACAGCGCCGTCCTGTTCGCTGGCGGCAGCATGGTGATGGCGATCAAGAGCAGCAATATGTTCGAAAGCGGATCGCTCGATCACAACGAAGACGCGTTCCTCGTGCGCGAAACGATCGAACAGTTTGCAAGGCTGGCGGACCTGGCGCTGGCGCTGAACAGGCTGCGAACAGATTAATATGGTTTGCAACGACATATGTAGCACCGGAAAATCAGACAATTAAGCCGAGGAAACCGCAGAATTCGGCCATTCTGCCAGAATGTGCTATGAAATTTGGCGGTCGCCCAAAAACGACAGGTCGCGCTCACAAGCATTCCTTAGGGAGACCCGTCATGTCCGCAATCCGCCCTCTCGCATTCACCATTCTAGCCGCGGCGCTGGCAGTTGGATCAAGTGCGGCGCCGCCCGAAGGCAAAGGTGGCGTGGGTGGCGGAAAAGGCGGCAAGGACGATGCCGCCGACTTTCAGCCCGAAATCCTCTACCAGTACAACGGACGCAAATCGCAGGATGTCAGGCTTACCGATATCGATGCCTCATCCTTCGTAACCGTCCATGCAGCTGAGCCCGCCCAGCTTGACGGCTTTGCAGCCTCCGACGAAGAATATGCGATGATCGCCTATGCTGAAGCAGGCGACATCTACCTCACGAATTGGACGGCGTCGCCAGTCGAAATAGGTGGAAAGGCGCTCATCTCCGCGAGAGACGATCGCGCTCCGGGATCGGGCCGCGTCCACTGGATGGATTTTTCCCCGGACGGCACCCGCCTCGTGTTTACGGAAAGCTCTGCCGAACCGAACAATCTTGGCTCCGATGCGGAACGCCGCCTGTGGGTTTACGAGATCGGTAGCGAGACCCTTTCTCTCGTCCTTTGGGATTTCAGCATTCTCGACGTCGCCTGGAGTCCGGTCAGGGATGAGGACGACGTGGTGTATTTCACCGGCGGTGCTGTCGGCCTGAACTACCCCGAGCACCTTTTCCGCTTCGACATGGCGACAGGCGATCTGGATCCGGTCCTCACCTATGGTATCGATTATACGAGCAGGTATTTCGACATAACCGGCAAGCATGCCGCCGGACCGCCCAAGATTGCCATGGCGTTCAAGGAGGCCGACGGACGCGACTACATCAGGATCTACGACCTCGCAGGCAACCGCTTATACAGTGACTGGATGTCGCGCGGCGACATTCTGAATTTCGACTGCACAGGGACGCGCCTGATCGGCAAGGACGAGGGTTCGACCGGCGCCAATCTGACAATCACACAAGTCGGCGGCACCGCTACCGGTTTCGTGTCCGGTCGTGGATATCATTCAGTGTCCGACTGGATGCCGCGCAATCCTTGCTAAGCGTTAGCTCAGCCGGTCCCGGAACGTATCGTAACCGAATTCCGTCACCAGCTCGAGCTGGTCGATTTCGCTATCCCAGAGGTAGATGCTGGGTAGCTGGACACCGTTGAAGGTGTTCGTTTTCACCATCGAATAATGTGCCTGGTCGAGGAAGGCGAAGCGTTGGCCGACCTGTGCGCCCCCGGGAATGCGATAGTCGCCGATCACATCGCCTGCGAGACACGAGGGACCGCCGATGCGGACCTCGGGCGTCTCGTGGTCCATTGCCTCGCCCAGCATGGCGGGCCGATAGGGGGCTTCAATCACGTCGGGCATATGGCAGGTCGCTGAGATATCGGCGACTGCTACCGGCAGTTCGTTATGGCCGGTGTCGAGGATCGTGCCGACGAGGATGCCAGCATCGAGCGCCACGGCCTCGCCCGGTTCCAGATAGATTTCCGCGCCTGTGTCTTCCTTCGCGTCGCGCAGGAATTCGATCAGCTCCTCGCGCTGGTAATCCGCGCGAGTGATGTGGTGACCACCGCCCATGTTGATCCATTTGAGCTGGCCGAACCACGGCTCAATCGCGTCGAACACCTTGTCCCAGGTGGCATGGAGCGGTTCGAAATCCTGTTCGCACAGATTGTGGAAGTGGATACCGTCGACGCCTTCCATGATTTCCGGCGTCAGCTGGTCGATGGGAAAGCCGAGGCGGCTACCGGGGCTGGACGGGTCGTAGCGCGGCACTTCGCCGGTTGGATGCATCGGGTTGATGCGCAAGCCGACGTCGAAATCCTGTCCAGCCGCGCGTGCAGCATCGAGGATCAGGGTTGCGCGCTCCATCTGGCCGGGGGAATTGAATATCACGTGATCGGAAAGGCGGCAGACCTCTTCCAGCTCTTCCGGCTTGTAGGCGGCAGAATAGGTCGCGATCTCGCCGTCGTAGAACTCGCTCGCCAGCCGCGCTTCCCAAAGGCCCGAGGTGCACACGCCGTCGAGATATTCGCCGATGATCGGCGCGGTCGCCCACATCGAAAACGCCTTGAGTGCCGAAAGCACCTTGATATCGGCCTCGTCGCGGATTTCCGCCAGTATCTGGCAGTTCGCGCGCAGCTTGGCAGCGTCCACGACGAACGCGGGGCTGCTGACGCGGTTGAGGTCGAAATGGGCGAATGCCCCGGGATCGCCGGCTTTTGTTTCCATGCGCCGCGACTTAAGGTGCAGTGCGCCCGGAGGGAAGAGGTCTATTCGCTTGAGTCGCCTTCTACCCCGGTTAGATCGAAGCGGATCACCCGGTTCCCGTAGACATCGATCATGTAGGCTCGCCCCGCCCCGTCCAGCGCAATATCGTGGCCGAGGCTGGCATTGTTACCTTCCAAGCCGAGATCGAAAGATCTCTCAACCGTCCCATCTGGCCGATATACGCGCGCGATTGCCCCGGTTCGATCAAGCATGTCGCGACCCTCGACCGCCAATACCCAGCCGCCGCCTAACGGCTTCACGCTGTAAGTGTGGCCGCGTTCGAGGCCGCGCCATTCACCGGCCGGCTCGCCGTCGGTGGTGAGGACGGATATCCGCGCGTTTTCCCGATCAGCGACGAATACCCGGTCGCCATCGGTGGAGATGCCGTGCGGAAGGTCGAACTCGCCGGCGTCCTGTCCCTCCTCGCCCCACTGGCCCAGGAAATTACCATCGCGGTCGAAGCGGGCGATGCGGTTGTTCGTGTAGCCATCCGCAACCAGTACCGTGTCGCCAAGAAAGGCGATGTCGGCCGGGCGACCGAAGTGCTCGCCATCCTGCCCCGCTTCTCCCCTGACGCCCCACTCGGACCGTAGAATGCCTTCGTGCGAGAACCGCAGAACCTGTTCGCGAGCGACATCGGTAATCCAGATATCGTCCTCATCGTCGATGGAGAGGCCGTGCGGCATGACGAGTTCGTCCGCCGCCCAGCGGGCCAGCAGCGATCCTTCCGGCGAGAACATGAACACCGTCGGCTGCGCAATGGTTTCGGTCGTGAACGGCTCTTCCCACTCGCGCCCTGCACGGTGGAGCACGAAGACATGGCCATGGCTGTCGACATCGACCGCACTTGGCTCGCCGAATATCGCGTCTTTCGGAATTCTCGGCCATTCGGTGTCGATGGCGATGCGCGGTGCCTGTTCGCGCGGACTTCCATTGCAGGATGCAAGTGCAACCGCTGCGAGAATAGCCATCGGGGCGTTGCGCATACTCATGCGGCAATAGTATTCAGCCAGCTTTCCGCGTCAAAGACAAACTTGAAAAGGAGCGGGAGGACGCTCGCCCTCCCGCCCCTGTTCAAATATTGCGAGGCCTAGTTTGCGTCGTCGGGACGGTAGACCAGCGCGCGGATCGGCCCTTCGTAGGAGAACCCGCGCGACATCATCGCCTCGTGTCCGCTGCGCCAGTTCGACGCCCCGAAACCGGTGTAGATGGTCGTAGTTGCAGTGCCCGCTACGATCGTGTCGTGGCTTTCGCCGATCGGTTCGGGATCTACGGTTACCAGCGCATATCGCTCGTTTTCCTGCGGCACGAATTGCACCGAAAGAAGGCCTGGGCGGAACATGTACTGGTCACGCGTGAAAGCGCGCGTCTCTACGCCATCGGCATCGAGGAGCACGACTTGCGGCGAAACCACCCGAGCAAAGTCCAGCGCGGCGCCGAGTTCCACCATCTTCGCCCTGCTCGGGTCCGGCAGCGCATAGACCATGTAAGGCGCCGATGAACCATTGCGCACGAGGCACGGGCCGCTGGCCGAAAGCTCGTTATCCAGCACCCAGATCTTCTTGTCCTTGTCCGGTGTCAGGCTGACAGCCGTCACCATTTCAGGAGCATCGGCGCAGTCCGTCCGGTCGAACGACAGCGTGGCGGGATAGCTGGGCGTGGTCGTCGCACACCCGGCCAGAGCCGCCGAAGCCGCCGCGAGAAGAAGCGTCGCTTTCTTCATCGCGAACCCCGTCACCGCATCAGGCGGACGGCAGTTTCCGCCACTTCCCTGAGCGCGACGTCGATGCCCTGAGCCAGACGTTCGGGCTGGGAGATCATGTCTTCGCGGTTTTGAAACGCATAGTCCGGGCTCGGCGCGATAGTGACAATGCCAGCCTGTGCATCGACCGGATTATAGATGATGCGGTTTTCCATCAGCGTCGCTCCGGTACCGGCATCGATCATCCTGACGTCGGCTGCCACGGTCGGACGCCAAAGCTGGTTACCCGAATTGACGTAACCGTAAGCGGTGACATTGAAGTCGATTAGCGCCTGCACACCTGCGGGCGCGGTCGGGTATTCCTTGAGAAACTCACGCTTCTCGCGATCCGGACCTTCGAGCATGGCCGCTTCGATGTCGGCTTCTGCCAGTGCGGCGATAAGATAGCTTTCGAAATTGGCTTCGGGAGTGTGGTTCACGCTTTCCAGCGCTTCGTTCACACGGCTCTTGCGCGATCCCTGCACGCCAGCGTCGATGAGCGCGCCAAGCAGGCCGAAATTGCCCATGGTCGAGGCTGCTTCGAATGCCACTGCATCATCGCCCAGCGGATCGTCGACGATGGCGACAGAGGTCACCGGCACGGCAGGTGCGGTATAAGGCGTACCGACATACGGATTGGCGCATGCGGCAAGGCTAAGCAGCCCGAGGGCTGCGATAGATTTTTTCATTGATTACGTACCCCTCAAATCACCCGGCAGATAATTCCGTCCGGGCGCGTCCGTGAAAGACGACGCGAGGTATATATACGATGGATTGACGGTCAATCCTCCGAAACCGCAAAGTCGACATGGTCACTGTCTGTGGCGACTTCGCCACGACCACTATCGCCGATGTTTAAGCGGAGGCCTAACGGTCTCTACGCTTGAGTATGATTAGCGCACCCCGCTCTCGCGTGTTTGCTGCGCGGAAATGTCTCGTATTTCAGAAGGGCATGGCTCGGGAAGCTGCCTCTCTCGCAACCGCTTCGGACAGTTTTGAGGAAAGTGCCGCGCCCAAGCCGACCTTAACAAGGTCGATTGGCTTAGGCGCGGCCTTTCAATGCGTCAGAAATCGACCGGGCCGTCGAGTTCCTTCACCTGCCAGGGCAGGCCGTGATCGTTGAGCATATCCATGAAGGGATCGGGATCCATTTCCTCCATGTTGAAGACGCCGTCGCCTTCCCACTTGCCCGTCACCATCATGGCCGAACCGATCATCGCAGGCACGCCGGTGGTATAGGAGACCGCCTGGTTGCCGGTTTCCTCGTAAGCCGCTTCGTGGCTGCAGATATTGTTGATGTAGAAGGTCTTCTCGCCGGAGCCATCCAGCGCCTCGCCGGTCGCGATGACACCTATGTTGGTGTTGCCCTTGGTCGTTTCGCCAAGCGTTTCCGGCTTGGGGAGCACGGCGGCGAGGAATTGCAGCGGGATGATGTCCTTGCCCTGGTAACGGACCGGATCGATCCGCGTCATGCCGACATTCTGCAGCACGGTGAGGTGCTTGATGTATTCATCGCCAAAGGTCATCCAGAAGCGCGCCCGCTCCAGCTCAGGATTGAACTTGGCGAGGCTTTCCAGCTCCTCGTGATACATCATGTACATATTCTTCGGGCCGACGCCCTCGAAGTCGAATTCGACCTTCTTGCCCATCGCCGGGGTCTCGACGAACTCACCGTCTTCCCAGTGACGCGCAGGCGCAGTCACTTCGCGGATGTTGATTTCCGGGTTGAAGTTGGTGGCGAAAGCCTGGCCGTGATCGCCGCCATTGCAGTCGAGAATGTCGAGCTGACGAATGGTCTTCAGCTTGTGCTTCTTGAGCCACATGGTGAAGACGCTGGTCACGCCCGGATCGAAGCCCGATCCCAGCAGCGCCATGATGCCCGCCTCCTTGAAGCGGTCGTGATAGGCCCACTGCCAGTGGTATTCGAACTTGGCCTCGTCCTTGGGTTCGTAATTGGCCGTGTCGAGGTAATCGACGCCCACTTCGAGACAGGCGTCCATGATCGGCAAGTCCTGGTACGGGAGCGCCAGGTTCACGACCAGGCTCGGCTGGACCTGCTTGATCAGGCGGACCATCGCCGGGACTTCTTCCGCGTCGATCTCGTAAGTGCTGATGCCGACGCCGGTGCGCTCTTTCACGCTGGCGGCGATTGTGTCGCACTTGCTCTTCGTACGGCTGGCGAGATGGATATCGGTGAAGATATTCTTATTCATCGCCATCTTGTGAACGCACACGCTGCTGACGCCGCCTGCGCCGATGACCAGGACTGTCGACATGGGAAAACCTCTTAGCTGAATTCGATTCTTGCCTGCCCCCTAGCGAAATGCGCTATCGCAGCCAAATGATCCGAGACGATATGCGCAAACCGACGACACAGGGCGTCATTGATGCCGCCGCATCGATCGCCGGAATACTGCAGCCCAGCCCACTGCTCCCTGTCGAAATCGGCGGGGCGAAAGTGCATGTGAAGGCAGAGAGCCTCCAGCCTGTCGGCGCCTTCAAGATCCGCGGCGGCTGGTGGCGGCTTTCGAACCTGACCGAGGAAGAAAGGGCGCGCGGTGTTATCGCAGTGTCTTCGGGCAATCACGCGCAAGGTGTTGCGTGGGCAGCTCGCAAGCTCGGGATCAAGGCTGCCATCGTCATGCCGCGCAACGCGCCGCGGGTGAAGCTTGAAGCCACCCGCGCCCTTGGTGCAGAAATCGTGCTCTACGAACGCCCAGGCGAGGATCGCGACGAGGTCGCAGCCAAGCTGGTTGCAGGACGCGGCGGAACGCTGGTCCACGCTTTCGGCGATCCCTGGGTGATAGAAGGACAGGGAAGCGCAGGTATAGAGATCGAGCAACAGCTTGGCCGGGCACCATCACGTCTGATCGTATGCTGCGGCGGTGGCGGACTGGCAGCCGGCCTCGCCCTCGCCTGCCCGCAAAGCGCGATCCACGTGATCGAGCCGTACGGGTGGGACATGGTTGGACAAGCGCTGGCGGCAGGCGAAATCGTGCGTGTAGCCGCTAATCCGCCTTCCACCATTTGCGACGCCTTGCAGCCCGACGCGACGAAGCCGATCAACCTGGGCGTGCTTCAAGGGCGCGCCGAGCCCGGAGTAACCGTGACCGACGAGGAAGTGCGCGAGGCGCAGCGCTTTGCCTTTTCGAAGCTCAACCTCGTCGTGGAACCCGGGGGCGCCGCAGCGCTCGCGGGAGCGCTTGCCGGCAAGGTTCAGCTGGACGAGGACACCGTCATCATGATCACCGGCGGCAATACGGACGCCGACAGCTTCGCCGAAACGCTACGCGGAGTTTGACAATCGGCGCGCCCCGCATCACCCATGCAGGCACAAAGGGAGGGAGTTCTTTCAATGCAGGCTCAAATGCTGGCACCGGCAGCGGTGCTGATCGCGTGGTCGCTTATCATGCTGCTGTGGATGGCGTTCACCCGCTTTCCGGCCATGAAGAAGAGCGGAATGGACCTCGGCAATGCCAAGCCCGGTGGCCGCGGGCAGGACCTGGAAGGCGTATTGCCGGACAAGGTGCAGTGGAAATCCCATAACTACGCGCACCTGATGGAACAGCCGACCATCTTTTACCCGACCGTCCTCATCATCGCCCTGCTGGGCGGCACCGGCGTTGATGCGCTGGTGGCGTGGATCTATGTCGGCCTTCGCATCATCCATTCGGTCTGGCAGGCGACGGTAAACACCGTCTCGGTGCGCTTCCCGCTGTTCGTGCTGGCGACAATTGCGCTTGCCTACCTGGCAGTCCGCGCTGTCACCCTCACCATGTTCGCCGTTTAAGGAGAGGCCAGATGGATATCGCACACTCGCCCATCCTCCAGCCCGTCGTGGCGCTGGCGATCTGGACCATGATCATGTGGTGCTGGATGTATGGCACCCGCATTCCGGCCATGAGCCGCAATCCCAAGATTGATGCTGCCAAGCTCGTCGGTACTACAGGTGCGAGCCTGCGCGCCGAATTGCCTGAAAAAGTCAGCTGGAAGGCGGACAATTACAACCACCTGCACGAAGCGCCGACCGTGTTCTATGCCATTGCGCTGGTGCTGGCTATCACCGGTTACGGTGATGGCTTAAACGCACTGCTCGCGTGGATTTATGTCGGGCTCAGGGTCATACACTCGCTGGTCCAGTCGACCAGCAACCGCGTTCTCGTGCGTTTCGTGCTGTTCGCCCTGTCGAGCATCGTGCTGATGGCGATGATCTTCCACGCGGCGATCGTCACCTTCGACATCCACCTGTAAGCGCACAGGCGGCGGAGTAGCCTTACTCCGCCGCTTCGCGTTCAGCCACTTCGAGGGTCGCCAGAAAGCGCTCGGCGTCGAGTGCCGCCATGCAGCCGGTGCCGGCCGCGGTTACCGCCTGGCGATAGGTGTGATCCATCACGTCGCCAGCCGCGAACACTCCAGGTACCGAAGTTTTCGGCGTGCCCGCCTCGACGAGCAGATAGCCGCTGTCGTCCATCGGCAGCTTGCCCATGAACAGTTCAGTCGAGGGCGCATGGCCGATCGCGACAAAAGCGCCATCGCAAGAGAAGTCGCTATCTTCGCCCGTCTGGGTATCGCGCAGCCGCAAGTGCGACAGCGCGCCATTCTCGCCCGCTTCGAAGCTTTCGACCGTCTTGTTCCACAGGACCGAGATCTTGGGGTGGTTCAGCAGGCGATCCTGCAGGATCTTCTCCGCGCGCAGTTCGTCGCGGCGGTGGATCAGGGTGACGTCGTCCGAGTGGTTCGTCAGGTAGAGAGCTTCTTCGACGGCAGTATTGCCGCCTCCGATGACGGCGACTTTCTTGCCGCGATAGAAGAAGCCGTCGCACGTCGCGCAGGCCGATACGCCCTTGCCGCCAAGTTCCTGCTCGCCCGGCACGCCAAGCCATTTGGCCTGCGCGCCTGTTGCGATCACCAGGACGTCGCCGATATATTCATCGCCGCTGTCGCCCACGGCGCGGAACGGAGACCCGTTTTCCAGATCGACCTCGACGATGGTGTCCCACATCATGCGCGTGCCGACATGCTCGGCCTGCGCTTTCATTTCTTCCATCAGCCAGGGACCCTGCACCACATCGCGAAAGCCGGGATAATTCTCGACATCGGTGGTGATCGTCAGCTGGCCGCCGGGCTGGAGGCCCTGCACCACGATCGGCTCCATCATCGCACGCGCGCCGTAGATGGCTGCGGAATAGCCGGCCGGGCCGGAACCGATGATGAGCATTTTGGTGCGATGGGTAGCCATGGAAACTGTCTCTAAATCGTCTGAATTGAAGCGAAGGCGCTATATGGGGATTGGTCGGGCGAGAGTCACGCCAGATAGGCGCTGCACAGCCTCTCGCGAAGGGGTTCATCCACACCTAAGGCGGCTTCGATATACCGATCGAGCGATCCGTGGTCTGCCTCTACTTCTTTCCAGAATGTCGCGAGATAGTCTTCCTGCACGCCTAGCAGTGCCTTGACTGCATCATCGTCGAGCTTGCGACCCAGCCGCGCCTCGATCCCCGGCACCGACTGCGCGGCCAGCACATCCATGCTCGGCGCATCATTGGTCCGCAGGAACTCCGCCATCTGGCGATCGCGGTCGACGCCCAGGATGTGCAGCAAGAGCATGGCCGCGACACCGGTGCGGTCCTTCCCGGCGAAGCAATGGACGAGGCTGGCCCCTTCCCTGTCCGACAAGATATTGAGATAGCGGCCAAACATCTCGGTCATGGCCGGATTGCGCGGCATACGGGTGTAGACTGCCATCATGCGCTTCCGCGCGAACTCGGCCGTGGTGGTTTCGGCATCCACATCCATATGCGGCGGGCTGGAGCTGGTTTCGCCCTCGTAGAACACCACCTCGCCATCGAAGCCCTCGACCCGGCGACAGGGATTGCGCTCCCGCTCGCTGGCGCCGCGCAGGTCGATGACGGTGCGGATATGAAGTCTGCCGATCGCTTCCAGGTCTTCGTCGCTTGCGTCGACATGCTGTCCGGAACGCCACAGCAGCCCCGTCTTCACCCGCGCGCCGTCGGTTGTCTCCCACCCTCCGTAATCGCGGAAATTGTGAATGCCGTCGGTTTCGATGAAAGGATCGCGAATCATGCTTCGCGGTGTGGCAGGCACGCCACCATCCCGCAATGCGCGCTAGGGGCGAACGCGTAGTGCCGACCTTACCGTGAATTCGCATAAGACCCCTTAATCCGCGGCTATCCGGGCAGCCAGACGAAGGGCAGTGCAAATGGCGAAGATCATCATCGTGGACGACGACGAAATCATTGCGGACATGGCGAGCAATATCCTGTTCGAAGCGGGCCACGTATGCGGCTGGGTGCCCGACGGGGAAAAGGCGCTCGAATTGCTCCGCTGGCGACGGCCCGACCTGCTGCTGCTCGATCACGATATGCCCGGCCTGACCGGGGCGCAGGTCCTGCGATCCCTGCGCAGCTCTGCCGAGAATTACGACCTGCCCGTCATCATGTTCACCGGTCTTTCGGGCGCGGAAGACGAAAGTCACGCCTATTACAATGGCGCGCAGGGCTTCATCCGTAAGCCGTTCGACGCCAAGATGCTGCTGCACGAAGTCAATCTGGTGTTGAAGGCGCGCGCGGAACGGCCGCAACACCGCACCCTGATAGAGCATCTGGAGCAGAAAGCGGGACGTTGGAGAGACTCACCCGAAAAGCGCGTGATGCTCTGAAACCTGCTTAGCGCGTATCGAGATCGCGCAGGAAATTGCTCGTCCAATCCTTGACATTGTCGTCGCGAACCGTGGAAACCAGCGCTTCGTAGCGCCTCCGCCGCTCCTCGACCGGCATATCGAGCGCTGTGGCGATCGCATGCGACAGATCGTCCGGGCTGTGCGGATTGACCAGGACCGCCTCCTGCATTTGGGCGGCTGCACCGGCAAATCGCGAAAGGATGAGTACGCCCGGATCTTCGGGATCCTGCGCGGCGATATATTCCTTCGCCACCAGATTCATTCCATCACGCAGCGGAGTAACAAGTCCGATCTTGGCGGCGCGGAAAAAGCCGTAAAGTTGCTCGTGACTGTAACCGCGGTTCACATAGCGCACCGGGACAAGGTCGACCTCGCTGCGCGCGCCATTGATCTGTCCGGCCTTCTGTTCGAGCAGCGTGCGGATTTTCTGGTAGCTCTCGACATCCTCTCGGCTCGGCGGCGCGACCTGGATGAACACGAGATCGCGAACCCGCTCCGGATTGCGGTCGAAAAAGCGGCCAATGCCGTCGAGACGCTCGGGCAGTCCCTTGGAATAGTCGAGCCGGTCGACGCCGATCATGGCGGTGCGGCGACGAGTGGAACTTAAGAGACGCTGCTCTGCCTGACGGGCTTCGCCGGTGTCCCTGAGGCTGGTAAAGTGGTCCCAGTCGATACCGATGGGGTAGGCGCGCGCGATTGTCGTGCGCCCGTCCAGCGTGACCGAACCGCTGGCATCGTCGACCTCTGCGCCGAGTTCGGTCCGGCAATAATGGAGGAAGCTGTCCAGCCATTCCTGCGTTTGGAAACCAAGCAGGTCGTAGTGCAGCATCGTGCGCACCAGCCGCTCGTGATAGGGTAGCGACACGAACAGGCGCGTTGGTGGCCACGGGATGTGGAGGAAGAACCCGATCCGGTTTTTCACGCCGCGCGACCTTAGCCGTTCTCCCAAAGGGATCAGGTGGTAATCGTGGACCCAGACGATGTCTTCGTCCTCGATCAACGGGCGCAGCGTTTCCGCAAAGCTTTCGTTGACGCGCTCGTAGCCCTTACCGGTCTCGCGTTCGTATTCCGCCAGATCGAGCCTGTAATGGAACAGCGGCCACAAGGTCGAATTGGCATAGCCGTTATAATATTCGTCGACGTCGCGCTTCGAGAGATCGATCGTCGCGGTCGTCACGCCGTCGGTGGTTTGCGTAGAGATTTCGCCCGAATTCTCTTCCACCTCTTCACCGGACCAGCCGAACCAGACCCCGCTGCGATCCTTGAGCGCGGCATTCAGTGCACCGGCGAGCCCGCCCTGAGCCCCTGCCGCCCCGCGCGCCTTGGGTACAGCCACCCGGTTGGAGACAACCACAAGACGCGTATCTTCGCTCACCTGACGTTACTCCATGGCTTCGACAACAATCCGGCTGAATTGATTATTCCAACCAGCGAGTAGGTCTGGGGGAAGTTCCCCCAGAGTTCCCCAGTGTCGTAGTCGAGATCCTCGCTCAGGAGGCCCGAACGCGTCGTATGGCTGAGCATGGCGCAGAACAGGTCTCGCGCCTCGGCGCTTCGCCCTGTCAGGTGCAGCGCCTCGATCAGCCAGAAGGTGCACACGTTGAAAGCCGTCTCCGGCGCACCGAAGTCGTCTTCGGCCGCGTAACGCAGCATGTGATCGCCCCTGCGCAGGTCGCGTTCCACAGCTGCAAATGTTTTCAGGAAGCGTTCGTCGTCGGGCGCTAGATACCGAAGCTCCACCATCTGGAGCAGGCTGGCGTCGAGATAATCGCTTTCGAAACTGGCGCCGTAATGGCCGCCCTCCTCGCTCCATGCGTTCTTTTCGATCTTTGCACGGATCGCTTCGGCACGTTCCTTCCAGTAACGCACGCGATCACCCTTGCCGAGGCGCGCGGCGACGTTTGCGAGGCGGTCGCAAGCCGCCCAGCACATTACGGCCGAATAGGTATGGACCTCCTGCCGCGTACGGAATTCCCATAGGCCCGCATCGGGTTTGTCATGCTTGGCCCAGGCGGCCTCGCCCACTTCCTCGAGATGGGCGAAGTCCGTTTCGTCCGCCATTCGTAGCAGTCGGGTATCGAAGAAAGCCTGCGCGGTAGGCATGACGATCTGGCCATAACAATCGTACTGGACCTGTTTATAGGCCGCGTTGCCGACGCGTACCGGGCCCATCCCGCGATAGCCCGCGAGGTTTTCTGCAAAGCTTTCGTGCAGTTCCGCCTCGCCCATCACCGAGTAAAGCGGCTGGATCTGCCCTCCCCGCGCCTGGTCGATGATGTTGCGCAAGTAGGCGAGATATTTCTCCAGCACATCCAGCGCGCCAAGCCGGTTGAGCGCCTGGACGGTGTAATAGCTGTCCCTGATCCAGCAGTAGCGATAGTCCCAGTTGCGCTCGCTTCCTGCCGCTTCCGGGATGGATGTCGTCAGGGCCGCGACGATCGCGCCCGTTTCTTCGTGCTGGCACAGCTTGAGCGTGATGGCTGCGCGGATCGTCTCCTCCTGCCATTCCAGCGGGATGTGCAGGCCGCGAACCCAGTGCTGCCAGTATTTGCGCGTATTGGCCTCCATCCGCCGGATTTCGCTGCGGATATTGCCGACGAAAGGCTCGTCGGGGCCAAGGAAGAAGTGCTGGTCAGCCTCGACACGGTAGCTACGGCCTTCGAGGACGTATCCGACCGGCGCATCGGTCGACAGTCGCATGGTCTGGTCGCCGAGCTGGTAGCGCACGTGATTGGTGCCATTGGTAGTCGTCGCTTCGGCGCTGCCATAGCCGTGCAGCGGCGCAAGCCGTACGCGAAGCCGCGGCGCGCCGGCGACGGGCCGCACGATGCGGGTGAAGGCTACCGGGCGGTACATCCTGCCCGAGCCTTCGTAACGCGGTGCGAAGTCGGTGATTTCCACCGCACTGCCGTCTTCCGCCTCGAGGCGTGTGACGAGGATCGGGGTATTACGCTCGTACTGCTGGCTGGCGGACACCTGCCCTTCCAGCTCGAAGCGCCAGACACCCTGGTCCACCTTGTCGCCATTCAGCAGCGAACAGAAGATCGGGTCGCCATCGACCCGCGGGACGCAAGCCCAGACGAAGCCCGCGCGCTCGTCCACAAGGGCGCTGACCTGGCAATTGCCGACGGGAGAAAGTTCGAGAGAGCTTTGTGTCACAGTTCCAGCCATTGATGCACGGCGCCCACGCCGCTCAGGTGAAAACGGGCGTTCTCGCTGTCGCGCTCGCCCACGGCAATGCCAAAACCTCCGCATTCGTTTGCAGCCGCCATGCCATCTTCATCGGTCGTGTCGTCCCCGACAAATACTGGCAGTGAGCCTGAAAACGGCTGCTCCGAAAGGAAAGCACGCACAGCCCCGCCCTTGTCGGCGCCCGGTCGTACAATTTCGGCAATGGATTTGCCGGTGGCGAGATGGAGGTCATGTGCATCTGCGACCGAGCGGGCAAAGGCGACGGCCTTTTCCTCCTTGTCCGGAGCGCCGCGGAAATGAATCGCACCGCCGTGGCTCTTTTTCTCATACAGCAAGCCGTGTTCTGCCGCGAATTCGCGCAACTCGCTGACCACCGGATCGGGCAGTCCCTCGGGGGCGCGTCCCAGGCGCGATCCATCGGCAAACAGGCGGGATACGCCATGCGATCCCGCCCGGCATACAGCGATGTCGTCGAGATGGCTTTCCAGATCGTCGAGAGCGCGCCCGGTGACCAGCGCCAGCCTCCCCTCGAGCCTGTCACGGAGGCGGTGCAGCCTGTCGACCATGTCCTGCGGGACATCTATCGCGCCCGGCTCCGGCGCCAGCTCGACCAGTGTTCCGTCGAAATCGAGAAACAGAGCAAGGCGATCCTGCGCAAGCAGGTCGTGAAATTTGGGTGGAGGCGGTAGCAAGAGGGGGCTGGCCATCGCCCCCGTGCTTAACGACTGAAGCGGCCGCGTCAAACGCTCACTGTTGCGGAAATGCGGAACCAGGGGTCAGGATAAGGTCGCCATTCTCGACCCGCCAACCCTCTAGGCGAGACAGAAAATTCATCCCCAGCACGTTGGTGTTGCCCAGATTGGGCGCAATGACAGCGTCCAAGCCTTCGGCCGTTATATTTCCGAAGGAAAGGCTTTCCACCGTAGTCAGGTCCGCCGTAACCGTGCCGTTCGCCGTCCCCAGCATGACCGGTAGTCCACCGGGCCTCGGTTCGAGCCCGGCTGCATCTGCAGAGCGCGTGGAAAAAGCGGTCAGCGTCGCGCCGGTATCGACCATCAGGCGGGTCGGCACGCCGTTTACGTCTGCCCTGAGCCAATAGTGCCCGTCCGCCGCCATCGGAATGACTGTTTCCGCGCCTACGATCGTCTGTTCGGGCAGGCCTATTTCCGTCATCGCATCGAGGCGGGGATCGAACCGCGCCACCTGCAGGAAGACCGTCACCAGGATACCGACCAGCGCCAGCGTGCTGACGGACCGAACCAGCCTGCCGCCCGCAATCTTGCGGCGTAGCATCATGGAGCCGACCCACCCCGCGACGAGTGCCGCGATGGTAGCGACTAGCAGCCCAGAGCGCGGGATCGCCCGGATCAGTTCTGCCAATGCCGTGAGGATCGCTTCGCCTTCCATGCGACCGATATAGGGAGCCTAAGCCTCATCGTCCATGAATGGCACGGCAAGTATCACGGAGCGTTCCGATGCTCGCTCGCTTCGGCGAGAATTACGGAGAAACGATCCTGGTCGTCGGTCCAGCGGGCCACCGGCGTCCAGCCCCCGGCCAGCAGGAGCAGGTTGGCGCTTCGCGGGCTGAACTTGTGACTGTTTTCCGTGTGGATCGTCTCGCCCGCACTCATGGAAAACCGTTCCTCGCAGACATCGAATTCGAGATCCCGAGTGGCTTCGAGGTGCATTTCTATCCGCGAATAGGCATCGTTCCAGATGGCACGATGGACGAAAGAGTCGAGGGGAATGGTTCCTTCCAGCTCGCGATTGATCCGCCGCGCAAGATTGAGATTGAATTCGGCCGTGACACCCTTCGCATCATCATAGGCCGCTTCGAGCACGCCGATATCCTTCACGAGGTCCATGCCGATCAGGAGGAAGGGGCGCTCATTCTCGGACCCTCCAAGGGTCGTGCGCATCGAGCGCAGCAAATCGACCGCAGTTCGCGCGACCATGTTTCCGATCGTCGATCCCGGAAAGAAGCCGAGTTTGCGCACCCGCTCCACCTCGTCGGGCAGCGTGACCGGTTTCATGAAATCGGCCTCGACGGGATGGACCGGCAAATCGGGAAATTTCGCGGATAGCGCAGCAGAGGACTGACGCAGGAAATCGCCCGAAATATCGAGCGGGACGTATGCCGCAGGGTCAATTGCCCTGAGGAGAAGCGGTGTCTTTACCGAGCTGCCCGACCCGAATTCCACTACCGCGCGACCGCTTCCGATCAACTCCCGAAATTCAGCGCCTCTTGCCTGGAGAATCTGCGTCTCTGCACGTGTCGGGTAATATTCCTCGAGCGAGGTAATATCCTCGAACAATTGCGATCCGGCATCATCGTAAAGCCAGCGCGCAGGGATTGCTTTTTGCTCCTGTCGCAGTCCCGCCAGCACATCGCTGCGAAAGGCCTTGTCGATCCCGTCTTCGTCGCGGTCGACCAATGCGATCCCTTGATTTGCTTTCATACGTCCCTCGCGAGCCTCAGGCCGGTAAATTGCCAGCGCTGGTGCGGGTAAAAGAAATTGCGATAGCTAGCGCGCGAATGTCCGCGCACCGTCGCACAGCTTGCGCCCTTGAGGACGAACTGCCCACTCATGAATTTGCCATTATATTCGCCGACCGCGCCTTCAGCGGGCTGGAAACGCGGATAGGGAAGGTAAGCCGAGCGCGTAAATTGCCAGCAGTCCCCGAACAGACCCTCGCCTCCGATCGGAAGCGGCGGCGCAGCGTTATCGAGCTGGTTTCCACCAGCCGGATCGTGAGCGGCAAGCTCACCCTCCTGCCCACGGGCGATAGCCTCCCATTCGAATTCGGTCGGCAGGCGCTTCCCTGCCCATGTGGCAAAGGCATCGGCTTCGAAATACGAGATGTGCGTGACCGGGGCATTGGGATCACGGACCTGCGATCCGCAGTGCGTGAACGCCTCCGCCCCTTCCCAGTAGAGCGGCGCGGCAATCCCGTTTTCCTTCACCCATGCCCAACCGTCCGACAGCCAGAGGGATGCCGTCTCGTAGCCCCCGTCGGCGATGAAGTCGGCCCATTCGCCATTGGTCACAAGGCCGGCGGAAAGCGCGAAGGGTTCTAACAGGACGCGGTGATCAGGGCCCTCGTTATCGAAGGCGAAGCCCTGTTCCTGATGCCCGATCCGCGCGATCCCGCCAGGGTGTTCATGCCAATCTTGCGATGGCGCTGGTGCAGGAGATTTTTGTCCCTCCTGCCACATTGCCGCACCGAGCGGGTTCTGGAACAGCGCATGCTTGATATCGGTCAGCAACAGTTCTTGGTGCTGCTGTTCGTGCGCTATACCCAATTCGACAAGTGGCCGAAGCTCCTCCCGCTCGAACAGTGGCAGCATCGCGTCGTCCACCTGCGCGCGCCAGTCGATGATCTCGCCCATGGTAGGACGCGACAGCATTCCGCGCGAAAAACGGTGAATCCGCTCTCCCTCGGCCTCGTAATAGGAATTGAAGACGAACGGCCAACGATCGTTATGGAGCCGGTATCCGTCGAGGTGATCTCGCAGAAGGAAGGTTTCCCAGAACCACGTCGTGTGCGCGAGGTGCCACTTGGCAGGCGAGGCATCTTCCATCGACTGGAGCGTTGCATCCGCCTCGGAAAGAGGTTCTACCAAGGCCTCGCTCAGCGAGCGGGTCGCGGCGAATTCGTCTGCCAGTCCTGCGGGACCAATGTCTTGTCGTGCCGCGCGAGAGGTGATTGGCGCGCTCCCCCAATAGTTCTTTAACCCAATAGTCCAGTCCCATACCGGTTCCGGCAATCGCCCCCATAATGGCGAAAAACCCCTGATCAGGAAAGAGGGCCAATCCATCTGTTTTCAATACGCTAACCTTTGATAATTCGGGTGCTATCAGGCGGCATGGGCAACCCGGTTGCGCCCGTTGCGTTTGGCTGCGTAAAGCGCCGCATCCGCGCGAGCGAAGAGGGTCAAGGCTCCCTCCCCCGGTAAAAGGGTAGCGTGGCCAGCACTGATAGTGATTTCGGGAATGGGTGCCGAATGGGTTCCGGCCTCAATCGCCCAGCGCAACCTTTCGGCGGCGTCGAACGCGGCTTTCGCATCGCAATCGGGCAGAAGCCAGAGGAATTCCTCCCCGCCGACCCTGCCTACCCTATCCGCGCCGCGCGCCTGCCGCACGACGATCCCGGACAAATGTGCCAACACCCGGTCGCCAACGGTGTGGCCATGCAGGTCGTTGATTTGCTTGAAGTAATCGATGTCGAAGATGACAATGGAATAGTGTTTCCCGGAACGCTGCGCCTCCAGGATCGAGCGGTCGAGAGAAGCCATGATCGCCCGCCTGCTGGCCAGCCCGGTCAGCGCATCGGTATTGGCCTCTTTCTGCGCTTCGGCAGCAAGTTCGAGAGCGCGTGCCTTCTCCTCTTCGACCTGGCGTACAACTGCATAATCGTCAGTCACGTCGCGCACGACCATGAAAACACGTTCCCGGCCCCCGTCGGGACCGAACTCGTTTCGCGCGCGGGCCCGCAGCACTCGCTCCTCGCCAGTACGCAGGACCACTTCGAATTCGACGACAAAAGGCATGGGATCGATGGCATGCGCTCCCAAGGTAGTGCGCAACTGAGACAAACCGTCGGGCATGAGGTGCCTGAGCAGTTCGTGCGTCGGGGCAGTGCCCTTGGGAAGGCCAGCGAGATGACACATCTCTTCGGACCAGATATGCCTCTCCTCAGGAAGCTCCACGCACCAGCGCCCGATACCTGCAAGGCCTTCGGCGACCTCCAGATGTGCGACATTGCGCGCCAGCTGGAGGTTGCGCGAGGCCAGCCGCCTCGCCCTGTGTGAATTTCGAAATAACAGGGTGGCCAGCCCCAGCCCGGCCAAGGCCAGGGCAATCACGGACGATACCAACGCCGCCGCAACTGCCGCGCAAAACGCGACCGCAGCCGCAATCGCCAGGGGCAAGTCAAACCTGCCGATATGTGCGCCTGAATCCAAGCCCGTCCTCCTGCCACCGCAATGGCAATGACAGGTGGATACGAAATCCCGGTCAGGAAGCAGCTAGGTGAAATTACCTAGCCAAAGGCATCAGGCCGCGTCGGCCCTCACCTGCTCGTGCTCGGCATTCAGCGTTTCGGCAATCAGGAAGGCCAGCTCCAGCGATTGCGCCGCGTTCAGGCGGGGATCGCAATGGGTGTGGTAACGGTCTTTCAGCGCCTCGTCGGTGATGGCGACTGCCCCGCCAACGCATTCGGTCACGTCCTGGCCGGTCATTTCCACATGGATACCGCCCGGATGGGTGCCTTCCGCGCGGTGCACGGCAAAAAAGCCCTTCACCTCCGTAAGAATACGATCGAACGGCCGTGTCTTGTAACCGCTGTCCGATTTGACGACATTGCCGTGCATCGGATCACAGCTCCAAACCACCGGGTGCCCCTCGGCTTTCACTGCGCGAACGAGACGCGGCAGGCCGTCTTCGACCTTGTCGTGGCCGAAGCGGCTGATCAGCGTGATCCGGCCCGGTTCTCGAGCAGGATTGAGGGTGTCGAGGAGCTTCAGGAGAGCATCAGTTTCCAGGCTTGGTCCGCACTTCATCCCGAGCGGATTGCCGATGCCGCGCGCAAATTCGATATGCGCACTGCCCTCGAAGCGGGTGCGGTCCCCGATCCACACCATGTGGGCGCTGGTGTCGTACCAGTCACCCGTCAGGCTGTCCTGCCGTGTCAGCGCCTGCTCGTAAGGCAGGAGCAGGGCTTCATGGCTGGTGTAGAAACTGGTGCCTTGCAGTTGCGGAACGGTTGCCGGATCGACGCCGCACGCTTCCATGAAGTCGAGCGCTTCACCAATGCGGTCGGCCAGATTGCCGAACTTGTCGGCCCACGGGCTGCGCCCCATGAAATCGAGCGTCCACTGGTGGACCTGGCGCAGGTTCGCATAGCCGCCACCGGCAAAGGCGCGCAGCAGGTTCAGGGTCGAAGAGGCCTGGTAATAGGCGCGCACCATCCGCTGTGGATCATTGGTCCGGCTTTCCGGATTGAAATCGATGCCGTTGATGTTGTCGCCGAAGTAGCTCGGCAGGGTCATGTCGCCCTGCGTTTCGGTATCCGAACTGCGCGGCTTGGCGAACTGGCCCGCCATGCGCCCCACCTTCACGACCGGTTTCTTGCTGGCGAAGGTCATGACGACCGCCATCTGCAGCAGAACGCGGAAGGTGTCTCGAATGTTGTTGGGATGGAATTCCGCAAAGCTTTCAGCGCAATCGCCGCCCTGCAGCAGGAAGGCCTTACCCTCTGCAACCTCGGCCAGATCAGCCTTCAGCGCGCGCGCTTCACCGGCGAATACGAGCGGTGGATGGCTCGACAGCGCAGTTGTCGCTTCCTCAAGCGCGGCGGCGTCTTCATAGCGCGGCAGGTGCCGTGCTTCGAACTCCTGCCAGCTATCGGGTGCCCATTCGCGTGCCATTTCAATTCCATTCTTTCAGTAAATGCGGTCGACCACGCAACCGCATCCGCCCTTTTCGCGCAAGCAGCATAAACTTGGCCAGCGCAAAAGCGCGATTGCCGTGATCGGGACTTAGCGACCCGTCGCAGCGGCTCCCGATGCGGGCGCTGCGGTAGCCAGCTCCTGACCTTCAGGGATCACTGCCATGCGCCATCCGGGCGTCCCGGCGAAATATTCTTGCGCCAGGGCAAGCATCGCATCCGGCGTGGTGCTGGAATAATCGTTCAGCAGACCCCGCAAGGCCATCATGCGCCGCGGATCGATGGTCGAATTCTCCAGCTCGAGCAGGAAGAAGTAGTTTCCACTCGAAATCCGCTCGTAATAGTTACGGAGGGGCTCGGTCGCACGGGCAAGCTCGTCCTCGCTCGGCGGCGTTACGGTCAATTCGCTGGCGATACGGTCGGCCTCGCGGAAGAAGGTCGGAACGTCGGTCGGGCGCAGCTGCGCAAGCGCGGTCACGGTTCCACCGGTCTCGACATCGGTCGGCCAGTCGAGGCGTACGACCGGGGCATAGCTGGCTCCGGCACGCTCGCGCATCGCATCACGAAGTCGGTTGTTGAACACCTCCGTCAGGATTGCGAGCTGGCGCGACTTGCGAATTTCCGCAGGCCCCGCGCCCACCGGCCACGCAATTACGGCGGCAGCCTGGTCGGCTTCGCCCGAATGCTTGCGCACGAGCGTCTCGCCGGGGGTAGCAAAGCCGAATTCGCCCGACGAGACATCGGCAGGCAAAGGCTCTCGTTGCGGCAAGGCACCGAAGGTACGGCGCAACGTCTCGATCGCTGCTTCCTTGTCGTAATCGCCAAAGATCAGGACTTCGATGGGACCCTGCTGCAGCGCAGGTGTCCAGGTGTCACGGAACTCCGCCAGGGACACTGCGTCGAGCATGTCCGGAGTCGGCGTCAGGAAGCGCCGGTCCTGGCCATAAAGGTAATATTCGAGATCGCGATTGATGATGCCCGCAGGGCTTGCGTTATAACTCTGGTAGGCGAGGCGTGCCGCAGCCTTGGCGCGTTCCAGCGGGGCGGCATCCCAACGCGGCATGCCCAGCTTTGCGGCGAACAGATAAAGCTGGTCGGCAAGATCCTGCCTGCGGGTTTGCGCGTTGAAGGAAAACGCGCCTTCCCCGATCGCGAAGTCGAAGCCCATCTTGCGGCCCGTCGCCAGGCGGTCGAGCTCTTCCTGGCCAAGTTCGCCCAAACCCGATTGGATCAGTGCGCCCTCACCCAGTTGGATGATCGCCGCCTCGTCTTCGTCGAACGCGCGCAACCCGCCGCCAAAGCGGACTTTTACCGCCACGCGGCCGGGCTCGTGGTCATTGGCGAGCAACAGCGCTTTCACACCATTGTCGAATTCCACCCGCTCCACGTCGCCGATCGAATGCGGTGCCCTCGCGACCACTTCGCCCGGTTCGCCAATTGGGGGAAGTTCGTCGAAGGAGATGCTTTGCGCCGTAAGGCGAGCATCGCCGCTCGCCTTCACGTCGGCCGACAATGCAGCCGCCAGGCTTTCCTCGGTCGCCTCATTGGCGGCGGGAGTGATGTAAGTCGCTCGAACGACGTTGCCGCTGAACAGCTTGCGTGTTTCCTCCAGCACGTTTTCCGGCGTTGCCTTTTCGCGCATTGAGTTGAAAACCATCAGGAAGGTTTCGGGCGCGGCAATGGCTTCCCGGATATCGACCGCATTGACGAGGTCGTCGGCATAACCGGATCCGGCAAGGACAGAGCGCTGCTCCACCAGGTTTGCATAGCCAACTTCCATTTCCTGGAGTTCGCGCTCCATTTCTTCACGCGTCGGTGGATTGGACAACGCGTCGGCGATGACCGAGCGGACATCGGCAAGCGCCTGCTCCCAATCTTCCGTCAACGGAGCGAACTGGACCAGCGTCGCGTGTGTCGAGCGGCTGATCTTGGCCTCGTTTGCCTGAGCGTAAAGGAAGCTTCCCCCCGATCGGGCGCGGGCTTCCAGCCGACGGTTGATCAGTTGGAGTGCGAGCTGTTCGCGCAGACGGCCTTCATTGTAGACGATGGTGTCGAGGACCTGCCGCCAGGGTTTGAAATAGCCATAGGTGAAGGCGCGAGGCAGCGACGGCTCCACGATTACCGCTACGTCGCCCACGGGATTTTCACCGTTCGCGCCTGCTGGCGGGAGCGGATCGCCGAAGTTGGGGGCTGGTGTAGGCTCACCTGCGACCGCCCAGTCGGCAAAATATTTCTCGATAAGACTGGCGAAAAGTACGGGATCCAAATCGCCGACGACGGAAATCACCGTGTTTTCGGGGCGATACCAGCGATCGTAGAAGGCCTGCACCGAAGCGCCGGTGGCGCCGCGAAGGCTTTCGTCGGTGCCGATAGTAATGCGCTCGGCCAGCCGCTGACCGGCGAAGAGCGTTTGCAAGGAAGCTTCCGAAACGCGCTCGTTCACACCGCCCCGCTCGCGCTTTTCGGCGAGCACGATCGGCACTTCGGTAGCGACATTGGAATCCGACAGGACGGGCGCGCGGACCATGCCGGACAGCAGCTTCATGCTTTCTTCCAGCTTTGCGGGGTCTACATTTGGGAGGTCCAGTTTGTAGACTGTATGCGTGGGGCTGGTTTCGGCGTTGGTATCGCTGCCGAATGTCGCGCCCAACCGCTGCCAGGTCGGGATCGCCTCCGAAATTCCGAGATACTTGCTTTCGCGGAACAACAGGTGCTCCAGCAAGTGGGCGTAACCAAGTTCATCGTCCTCTTCGTAAAGCGAACCCGCATCGATCCTGACCCTGATCGACACCTGGCCCGGCGGAACACCGTTCTCGCGAACGCCGTAGCGCAGTCCGTTATCGAGCTCGCCGAACAGCCATTCCTCGTCGCGCGGAACGTCGCTGCCCTCGTAGATCCACGGAACCTCTCCTTCGGCCTGGAGCGACGAAGGAGCCGGGATGCCCTGCGCCGCCAGCGGCTGCACCGCGAGCAAGGAAAGGGGAAGGCAGAGCGCGAGACGCCGGAAGGCGCGCGGAAAATCAGTCATGGGACATGTATAGGTACGCTGCTGGTGAAGGACCAGTGAACACGAACAAATGATAGCTTCGCTTGCCGCTATGGGTCAGCATCACTACATGGCTGGCATGTTCATCGAAACCGAAACCACGCCCAATCCTTCCAGCCTGAAGTTCCTCCCGGGCCGCCCGGTCATGGGCCAGGGAACCCGCGAATTTGCTTCGCCCGAGGCAGCTGAAGCCAGCCCTCTGGCGCAGGCGATTTTCGATACGGGAGAAGTGGTGAACGTGTTCTTCGGTGGCGATTTCGTCACCGTGACCGCGGCGCCTGGTTCCAGCTGGACCGACCTCAAGCCGCAGGTGCTTTCCATTCTGCTCGATCACTTCGTGTCCGAAGCTCCGCTGTTCGCAGCTGGGACCGCGGCCGGCATCGCGGTGCCGCCGGAAGACGACGACCTGCTGGTAGAAGAGAACGAAGCCGACGCGGACATCGTCGCGCAGATCAACGAACTTCTCGAGACGCGCGTTCGACCGGCGGTGGCCGGCGATGGCGGCGACATCCAGTATCGTGGATTTCGCGATGGGGTCGTCTATCTCCAGCTCCAGGGAGCATGCGCCGGTTGCCCCTCGTCGACCGCGACGCTGAAGCACGGGATCGAAGGTCTTTTGAAACATTATGTCCCGGAGGTCGTTGAGGTTCGCGCAGCCTGAACTTCAATTCCCACACGCGAGTATTCGATGACCAAGCAGTTTCACGACACCACCCTTTCCGCCGATGCCCTCGACCAGGTTTTTCGCGAAGCACGCAGTTACAACGGCTGGCTCGAAAAGGATGTGTCGGACGAGCAGATCCATGCGATCTACGAATTGATGAAGATGGCGCCGACGTCTGCGAACATGCAGCCCTCGCGCATTATCTGGGTCAAGTCCGAAGACGCGAAGAAGAAGCTCGCAGATTGCGCCTCGGAAGGAAATACCGACAAGATTCTTACCGCTCCGGTCACTGCGATTATCGGATACGATATCGACTTCCATGAGGAGCTTCCCTGGCTCTTCCCCCACACCGACGCCAAGAGCTGGTTCGAGGGCGACGAGGAAGGACGCAAGGAAGGCGCGTTCCGCAATTCTTCGCTACAGGGTGCCTATCTGATGATCGCGGCCCGTGCCGTGGGACTCGATTGCGGACCGATGTCCGGTTTCGATGCCGATGCGGTCGACAAGGCGTTCTTCGGCGACAACCCGAAGCACAAGACGAATTTCATCTGCTCGATCGGTTACGGTGATCCGACCACGATTTTCGATCGCAGTCCACGTCCCGATTTCGACAAGTTCAACACCATCGCCTGACTTGAAGCGCGCGCAAGGCTGGGGCACTGCGCATCCATGCGTTTGCTTGTCATAGAAACCGCGACGGAAGCCTGTTCGGTAGCCTTGTTCGAAGAGGGCAGACTGTCGGGGTCTTTCCACGAAACCATCGGTCGCGGCCATGCGGAGCGGCTGGTGCCGATGATTTCCCGTCTCGACGAAAAGGGCCGGGCAGACCGGATCTGCGTCTCACTTGGACCAGGTAGTTTCACAGGAGTGCGGATCGGCCTGGCCACCGCACGCGCGCTGGGCGTCGCATGGAATATACCGGTGCGCGGCTACCCCACCCTTGCTCTCGTCGCCGGCATGGCCCGTACTAACGGGGTAGGTGAAGTGACTGTCTGCATGAACGGCGGTCACGGCGAGTGGTTCGTACAGGATTTCGACACGGATGGCCTGCCGGTGGGCGATCTCGCCTCACTCGCACCAGAAATTGCTGCCGCTAGAGCCAGTCGCCCTGTTATCGCAGGCTCGCGGGCCGAGGAGATGGCAGCGTTAGTAGGCGGCCAACCGACAATATCCGCCAGCGCCCTGCCAGATGCCGCGCAATTCCTCACGGTTCCCGACGCCCTTCTGACGGAACACCTCACCCCCTTGTACGGACGCGCACCGGACGCCAAACTGCCAGCAAGATGACCGATCTCGACAAGGTGATGGCGGTTATGGAAGCCGCATTCGATCCTCACTGGCGCGAAGCCTGGACTCGCCGCCAGGTAGAGGACTCGCTCGCACTTTCTTCCGGTTTCTTGATCCTCATGAACGAGACGGGTTGTCATCCTTCTTCGGAGGAGCCGGCCGCAGGCTTCGTGCTTGCCCGCCGGGTGCTCGACGAGGTCGAGCTGCTGCTGATCGGGGTGTTGCCCGAAAAACGTGGTCGCGGCCTCGGTGGGAAGCTGCTTGACGAATTCCTGCGCAGGTCAGCCGAGTATGGCGCGGCCAACGTCTTTCTGGAGGTGCGCGCGAACAACCGGGCCGAGAAGGTTTACCGGGCTGCTGGCTTCGCCCCGGTCGGGCGCCGCAAAGATTATTATCGCACCCTGGATGGGACAAAAATCGACGCAGTGACCTTTGGCAAAACCCTCTGATCACGCCAATTCTGCCCGAATCTTGTATACACGCGACAAAAGTGGCGGTTTTGTACAATTTAGAGTAGACAGTTCCAAAAACTCCCTATAGCCGAAAGAAAAGGGAGTATTTGCATTATGGACCACTTCGAAACCGACATGACCGAAACGCTGATTACGCTGACCTCGGACATCGTCGCAGCTCACGTGAGCAATAACAGCGTCGCCGTCGAGGACGTGCCGACGTTGATTTCGAATGTCTATGCGGCGCTCACAGGTCTCGAAGGTGGAAGCACGGCGGAAGAAGTGCGTCCCGACCCGGCGGTCTCGATCCGCTCGTCGATCAAGAAGGATCACATCGTCTGCCTCGATTGCGGCAAGAAGATGAAGATGCTCAAGCGCCACCTTTCCACCGAACATGGCATGACGCCGGACGAATATCGCCAGCGCTGGGATCTTTCCGCAGATTATCCGATGGTCGCTCCGGACTATGCCGATACGCGCCGCGATCTTGCGAAGAAGATCGGCCTCGGCCGCAAGCCTGGCCAGAAGCGCGGTCGTCGTAAAGCTGCCTAATCGGCACTGGCTGCTTGAGAACAGCGCCCCGGCCCGATAAGGGTGCGGGGCGTTTTCAATTGGGGAGCCCCATTGCACCAGAAGATCGATCTAGAGCAGCTTTGTGCTGACAAGGGACTGCGCATTACCGAACAGCGTCGCACGATTGCGAAAGTGCTGTCGGAGAGCGATGACCATCCCGATGTGGAAATGCTCCATGAACGCGCAAACAAGATCGACCCCGGCATCTCGATTGCCACGGTCTATCGTACGGTGCGCCTGTTCGAAGAAGCCGGTATTCTCGACCGGCACGATTTCGGTGACGGTCGCGCCCGTTACGAAGCCGCGCCCGAAGCGCACCACGACCATCTGATCGACGTGGAGAGCGGCAAGGTCGTCGAATTCGTCGATCCCGAACTCGAAGCCCTGCAGAAGCAGATCGCAGAGAAGCTGGGTTATCGCCTGGTCGACCACCGTATGGAGCTTTATGGCGTCCGCCTCGACCGCGAAGGCTGAGCGCCGCCTCGAGCGTTATACGAAGAAGCGGCTGGCTGCAGCGCGCGGCGAGAAAGTCCCCCTGACGCTAATCGGATGGGTTCGCTTCATCCTGCGCCTGGTCGGCATCGTGCTGCTTTTGCTGTTTTTCGTTCCCCTTCACTATGCCTTCCGCATTTTCGCCTACGGCTCGCCCTTTCCCATGCTGTTCCTGCGCTACACCGCGCGCGTCGTCGGGGCACGGATCGAGGTAGTCGGCACTCCCCTTCGCCGAGATGTCTTTTTCATCGCCAACCACGTCTCGTGGATCGACATTCTCGCCATGGCGGGGGCCAGCGGGACCGCTTTCGTCGCCAAGTACGAATTGAGCCAGGTTCCGGTTATCGGCTGGCTATGCAGCCTGAATCGAACGGTCTTCGTCAAACGCGAACACCGCATGGGTGTCGCAGAGCAGATCAATGCGCTGAAGGAAGCTCTGGCGGACAATTGGTCCGTCACCGTCTTTCCCGAAGGCACGGTCACCGACGGGCATTCGCTGTTGCCCTTCAAGTCCAGCATGATTTCCGTCCTGGAACCGCCGCCCCCGGGGGTCATGGTCCAGCCCGTTGTCGTGGATTACGGCGCCAATTCGGAAGAGATTGGCTGGATCGGCGAGGAGAGCGGAGCGCATAATGCCATGCGCATCATGGCGCGGCGCGGTACTTTCAAACTGCGCCTGCACTATCTCGAGCCCTTCAGTCCCGAAGAATATCGCGGTCGCAAGGCTATCGCAGCCAAGGCCCGCGAAGAGATCGAGGAGCGACTTGTCGCCAATCTCGGGGGGCCGCTGCGCGATTACCAGCATGTCGTGGATGCCGTGCGATACAAGCCGCGGCAGGCCGAAGGGCAAAGCTAGAGTTCGGCCTTCACCAGCCAGTCATGGAACAGCCGCACCGGCCTTTCCTCAAGTGCGGTGGGTTTGCACACGAACCAGTAGCTATAAGGGCTCTCGACTTCGACTCCGTAGAGATCGGTCAGGCGATCGTCAGCCGCGCGGCGCAAGTGATCGTCATGCATGATCGCGATGCCGAGGCCCTGTGCAGCGGCCTCGAGCATTAGCTGGCCGGAATCGAAATGGTCGATCGCCGCCGGCTCGATATCCCTGAGGCCCAGTTCGTCTTTCCAGGCCACGAAGCTTTCGGGCAGGCCGTTGTGGATCAAAAAAGTCTGGCGGCTGAGCAGTTCCGGATCGGGCCTGTCGCCAAGCTTTGCGGCCAGTTCCTTGCTCGCGATCGCATGCACCATGTTGAAGTCGAGGCGCACTGCATGGAGACCGCTGGCCGGTCCGCGCGACAGGATGATCGCCGCATCGAGCGTATCGCCTACGCGATCTTCGAGATGAGGCCCCGTGTCGATATCGATATGGAGCAAAGGATGACGTGCGCGGAGCTCGGCAAGCCGAGGGAAAAGCCTCTGACTTCCGAACAGGGGCAGCACGCCCAGATGCAACCTAAGTACGGAGAGGTTGTCGGATTGGCTCTCGACCGCCCTCGCCAGGGCTTCGAGCTGGGGATTGACCGCTTCGTAAAAGGCATGTCCGTCGTCCGTCAGCTGCATGGCCTGACGCGCCCGTGTGAAAAGCTTCTTGCCGACGAAATCTTCGAGATTCCCGATACGCCGCGACAGGGCCGAAGGGCTCAACCCCAATTCGTCTGCTGCCGCACGTGCAGACCCGAGCCGCACGGTGCGGACAAATGCCTCGAGGGCGCGCAAAGGAGGAAGTCTGCGGACAGCCATATCGCCTGCGGCCTATTGCGCCACTGCGAAGCTGTCGAGCACCAATGTGCAAATTAATGCAACAGAGCGGTCACTCATCCGCTGCAGCCTCGGAGGGCGGCTCATGAAGGCGCATGCGTTTGACGTGCGTTTCGTCACCATCGAGGATTTCAATCCGCCAGCCGCTTTCGTGTTCCAGAACCTTTCCGACCGGCGGGACCTGTTCCGCAAGAACGAAAGCCAGGCCACCGAGCGTATCGACCGCTTCCTCCACCTCCGCGAGTCGCGGGTCGACCTTCTGGGCTACGTCGTCCAGTTCGGCACGGGCGTCGCAGTCCCACATGCCCTCGCCGATCGACACGATCCACTCTTCCGGCAGTTCGTCATGCTCGTCTTCGATTTCCCCGACGATCTCCTCGACGAGGTCTTCGATCGTGATGAGCCCGTCGGTGCCGGAGAACTCATCGATGACAACTGCCAGGTGCATGCGCTGCGCACGCATGTCTGCGAGCACATCTAGGGCGTTACGGGTCTGCGGCACGTAGAGCGGTTGCCGCATCAGCACGGTCCAGTCCGCTGGCGGTTCTCTCTTCTCCGCCAGGAAGGGGAAGACATCCTTGATGTGAATCATGCCGATCACATCGTCTAGCTGGCCGCGATAGACCGGCATGCGTGAATGGCCGTGCTCTGAGAAAGTTTCGACCAGCTCGTCCCAACTCGCATCGGCGGACATCGCCACGATTTCGCCGCGCGGCACCGCCACATCGTCGGCGTCGTGCTCGCTGAAATGCAACAGGTTGCGCAGCATCTGGCGTTCTACGCCGGACAGATCGCCCTTGGCATCGTCCTCAGCGGACGAATCGCCATTCTCGCCCTCGTGTTCGTCGATAGCCTCTTCGAGCTGCGCGCGCAGGGAGCGCTCGCCGCCATCGGGGTCGAACAGTTTACGGATCGCGGGCCACAGCCCGCTGCTACTCTCAGCGTCTCCGGCGGGGGTGGAAGAATTGGCCATGGGCCGGGTGCGTACTCCTATTTGTCGCGGTCCCCATATGGGTCCGCTATACCCATTTTTGCAAGCGCTTCGATCTCGAGTTTTTCCATGGCAGCGGCCTGCTCGTCCGAATCGACGTGGTCGTGCCCTGCAAGATGCAGGAAACCGTGGATGAGCAGATGGGCAGTGTGATCCCTCAGGCTGATGCCTTTCTCACCCGCTTCACGCTCGCAAGTCTCTAATGCCAGCGCGATGTCGCCAAGCATTTCGGGCGGCCCCTCCTCGCCCAGTTCGAGCAAGTCCTGACGCTCCAACATCGGGAAGGACAGCACGTTGGTGGGCTTGTCCTTGCCGCGCCATTCCTTGTTGAGTGTGTGAACCTCATCGTCGGTTGTGAACAGGATGCTGGTAATCAGGCGGCCAGACGCAAGGGCTTGCTCGACCGAAGCGGCCGCATCGTACACACTTTCGGACAAGGCCGCCCAATCAGTTTCACTTGGCCAGCCGTCGATTTCTAAATCCAGTTGCACCTAGGCCGCCGGCCCTTCGTAAGCCTCGACGATACGCCCCACGATCGGATGGCGGACGACGTCGGCGGCGGTGAAGCGGATGGTGCCGAAACCATCGACGCCTTCCAGCTTGCCGACAGCATCGGCAAGGCCGCTCATCCCGTCACCGCCGGGAATGTCGACCTGCCGCGGGTCGCCGCACACGACCATGCGGCTGTTCTGGCCGAAGCGGGTGAGGAACATCTTCATCTGCTCGCGCGTGGTGTTCTGCGCTTCGTCGAGAATGACGAAAGCGTCCGCCAGCGTGCGGCCGCGCATGAAAGCGATGGGCGCGATCTCGATTTCGCCCGACGCCAGCCGCCGCTCCACCTGCTCCGGCGGCATGCAGTCGTAAAGCGCGTCGTAGAGCGGGCGCAGATAGGGATCGACCTTGTCCTTCATGTCGCCCGGCAGGAAGCCGAGCTTTTCGCCCGCTTCGACGGCTGGGCGCGACAGGATCAGGCGCTGCACGCTGCCATTGATGAGCTGCGCCACAGCCTGCGCCACAGCCAGATAGGTCTTGCCGGTACCTGCGGGGCCGAGCGCGAAAATGATGTCGTCACGCGTCAGCGAACGCATGTAAGTCGCCTGCATGGCGCTGCGCGGTACGATGGTCTTGCGCCGCGTGCGGATCATGATCGGCGGGCCTTTCGGCTCCGCGTCCATAATCCCGTCGAGCGTCGGCTCGTTCGACATGGAGATCAGCGACTCAATCGCGCCGGCGTCTAGGTCCTGTCCCTGCGAAAGCCGGTCATACATCTCGTTCAGAACGTCACGAGCGCGCGCCACGCTGTCTTCTGGACCTTCGATATGGAGATCGTTGCCCCGTGCCGCGATAAACACGCCGAGGCGGTTCTCGACCTGGACCAGATTGGCATCGAATTGCCCGAATAGTGCGCCTAGCAGGCTCTGGTTTTCGAAGCTGATATCGATCTGTGCGCGGCGAACTTCACGCTGCGGACTAGGCGGCGGTGTGAAAGCCCGATGAGCCTTCGGTGCGGGTTTACGAGCCATGCGCTCCTTTCGTTTCCGAGTCGGAATCTAGGCTTCCCTTCGCGAGGCGCAAGTGGTGCGGTCTCATGACCGTGGAAAGTAAGCGGCTTGCCACAAACGCCGACCGCGATCAGACTCCCGCTCCGACTCGCAGCATCGGGAGTAAGCAAATGCTTCGTCAGACCCTCGCCGCCATATCGATTTGCACTCTCGCTGCATGCTCTCCAGCAGACGCACCGGTCGATCCGGCAGAGACTGAAGCTGCGGATGACATGGCGACCCAAGCGGACGCACCCGACCCGGAGGACGACATCCGTCATTACCTGCTGCAGGAGTATCCCGATGCAGGAGCCATGCGGTACGCGCTCGCGTGGAACGATCTCGATAATGATGGCGCGCAAGAGGCGATCGTCTACCTGGCCGCCCCCTATTTCTGCGGTTCGGGCGGATGCCCGACGCTCGTCCTGACCGCTGCGGGGCCGATGTGGCGCAAGGTCGGCGACATCAGCGTGTCGCGCACGCCCGTTACCGTGCTGGATAGCAGCACGAATGGCTGGAAGGACATCACCGTCGCAGTTTCCGGCGGCGGCGGTGCGTCCGGCAATGCACTCTTGAAGTTCGACGGAGAGGCCTATCCATCCAATCCCACGGTCGCTCCGGCCGAGATGACGGAGACCACCGGGACGGTCGTGATCGCGGAAGACCCCGGGTTCACCGACCTCGAGCCGGTCGAAGCGTCAGGCGGCTGACAAAGCCGTTTCGCGAAGCGTACCGGCGAGAGAGTTCGGTCCGGCTTCCACCAGCTCTACCTCGACCAGATCGCCGATCTGCGCGTCGCCCTCGAACCACACGCTCTGGAGCCACGGCGACTTGCCGAGCCACTGGCCGGGGTGCTTGCCCTTGCGCTCCACGAGGACTTCACACGTTCTCCCGACGCTTGCCTCGTTGAAGGCAAGCTGGTCGCGGTTGAGCGCGTCCTGCAGTCGGCGCAGGCGCTCGTCCATGACGTCCTTGGCGACCTGCCCGTCCATCGTGGCGGCGGGGGTGCCGGGACGCGGCGAGTACTTGAAGCTGAAGGCCTGCGCGTATTTGACCTCGTCGACCAGCGCGAGGGTTTCCTCGAACTCGACATCGGTTTCACCGGGGAAGCCGACGATGAAGTCGCCCGAGAGCGCAAGGTCGGGCCGCGCAGCGCGGAAGCGGTCGAGCAGCTTGAGGTAGCTTTCGGCCGTGTGGCTGCGGTTCATGGCCTTGAGCACGCGGTCGCTGCCTGCCTGTACCGGCAGGTGGAGGAAAGGCATGAGCTTGTCGATCTCGCCATGCGCAGCGATCAGATCGTCGTCCATGTCGGCCGGATGGCTGGTGGTGTAGCGGATACGCGCGAGGCCATCGACCTTGGCAAGGTCGCGGATGAGGCCCGCGAGGCCGACCTGGTGGCCCTTCCCGTCCTCGCCCGACCATGCGCTGACATTCTGGCCGAGCAGCGTGATTTCTTTCGCACCAGCGTCGACCAGCTTCTTCGCTTCGGTCACGAGGTCCGCATAGGGGCGGCTGATTTCCGCGCCGCGCGTATAGGGCACCACGCAATAGGTGCAGAACTTGTCGCAGCCTTCCTGCACGGTGAGGAAGCTCGCCGGATTGGTGCGCCGGCGCTCGGGCAGCGCGGCAAACTTGGCAATGGCCGGCATGTCGGTGTCGGTCGCCCGCTCGCCCTTCACTGCCTTTTCCAGCATTTCCGGCAGGCGGTGATAGGCCTGCGGGCCGACGACCATGCTGACCGCCGGAGAGCGCCTCATGATCTCTTCGCCCTCGGCCTGCGCGACGCAGCCCGCGACGGCGATCATCGGTGCCTTGGTCTGTGTCTTGCCCTTGGTGAGCCGACCAATGTCAGAATAGACCTTCTCCGCCGCCTTCTCGCGAATGTGGCAGGTGTTGAGCACGACAAGGTCGGCATCCTCGCCTTCGGGCGCAGGCACGATGCCCTGCTCGCCCAGCATTTCGGCCATGCGCTCGCCGTCATAGACGTTCATCTGGCAGCCGAAGCTCTTGACCCTGTAGGTCTTGGGGGAAGTGGTCGGTTTCATGGGAGGAGGCGCTTTAGCGGCAATTGGGGCGTGGTTCAATTGAGACTGTGCCGCCTCAGGCCTCGTACGAGATGCTCCGACAGCACTCCCGCATAGTAGCCGATCCAGAGGGGCGACAGGTAGACCAGACCTACGAAGTACCAGATCCAGTCATCGGCTTTAGGCCACTGAGTGAAAAGCGTCAGTAGGACGGTATACAATACCGGGGGAAGGAGCACATGCAGCAGTGCGCCCTTCCACCAGTCGAAAGCAAATCGCCGGTTGATGAAGAACGACGATGTGAAACCGAGGGCCAGGCATCCGAGAAGAATGAGCCATCCTGCCGGTTGCATCACCTGTAGGACAGCCCAGACCTCTCGGAAAAACGCGGCCAAGCTGTCTTAGCCAACAGTCGCCTTCACGATCTTGCCCGGCTCGCGCGGCGGCTCGCCCTTGGGCAGCGCGTCGACGTGTTCCATGCCGCTCTCGACCTGGCCCCAGACGGTGTACTGGCCGTCGAGGAATTCCGCGTCGTCGAAGCAGATGAAGAACTGGCTGTTGGCGCTGTCGGGGACCTGGGTGCGGGCCATCGAGCAGGTGCCGCGGGTGTGCGGTTCGCTGTTGAATTCGGCCTTGAGGTCGGGCTTGTCGCTGCCGCCCATGCCGGTGCCGGTCGGATCGCCGCCCTGCGCCATAAAGCCGGGGATCACGCGGTGGAACACCACGCCGTCGTAGAAGCCTTCGCCTGCCAGCGTCGTGATGCGCTCTACGTGCCCGGGCGCGAGGTCGGGGCGCAGCTTGATCACCACGTCCTTGTTTTCGCCGTCGCCGGTGTCGAGGGTGAAGGTCAGCTTGTCGGCCATTGGTATTGTCTCCTGTAAATCGGTTGGCGCCTACATAGGCGTTCACAGCCTCATGTCACCCTCTGCTTGCTTTATGGGGCCCACTGCCTAGAGGTTGCGCCCCATGGCGGAGCACGAGCGCCCCCTTGACGATGACGACGTGATCCTGGCCGGCGAGGAGCAGGAGGAAGGCGCACGTCCGGACGACCGCATCGACGACGAGCGCATGGACGAGGAGAACACGCTCAAGCGCGAGTTCGTTTCCTCGGTCGAGGACGCGCTGGAAGCGGGCGAGACCGGTGCGGTCTACGACCTCGTCGAACCGCTCCACCCTGCCGACGTCGCCGACCTTCTCGAACTGTTCGACAAGGAAGACCGCGCCACCCTTGCCGCGGCCATCACCGACCTGATGACCAGCGAGGTCGTTGCCGAGCTCAACGATTACGTCCGCGAAGAGATGATGGAAGCGCTGCCCGCCGATGCGGTGGCGCAGATTGCGGAACAGCTGGAAACCGACGACGCCGTCCAGCTGATCGAGGATCTGGACGAGGACGACCAGCGCGCCATCCTTGCCGAGCTGGAACCGGAAGACCGGATCGCCATCCAGTCGGCCCTGTCCTATCCCGAAGAGACCGCGGGACGCCTGATGAACCGCGAGTTCGTGGCGGTTCCGGAGCACATCACCGTCGGCGACCTGATCGACTTCCTGCGCGACGGGCGCGACTTGCCGGAGGACTTCTTCGAGGTCTTCATCGTCGACCAGCGCCATCATCCGGTCGGCACCTGCAACCTCTCGTGGATCCTGCGCACGCCGCGCAACATCGCTTTGGGCGATGTGATGAAGCGCGACCAGACGCTCATCCCGGCCATGCTCGACCAGGAAGAGGTCGCGCTGATGTTCCAGAAGTACGGTCTCATCTCCGCCGCCGTGGTGGACGTGGACGGACGCCTGGTAGGCCAGATGACGGTCGACGACATCGTCCATATCATCGCCGAGGAAGCGGGCGAGGACGCCCTGCTGATGTCCGGCGCGGGCGAAGGCGACATCAACGAGCCGATCCGCGAGGCCTACTCCAGCCGCGTGCGCTGGCTGGTCGCCAACCTTGGTACTGCGCTCATCGCATCGCTCATCATCGCGGCCTTCGGTGCCGCTATCGAGAAGCTGGTCGCGCTGGCCGTACTCATGCCGATCGTCGCCAGTATCGGTGGCAATGCGGGAACGCAGACCATGGCCGTGACCGTGCGCGCCATCGCCATGAACCAGCTGACGCGCAGCAACACGCGGCGCATCCTGACGCGCGAGTTGCGCGTTGCCCTGCTCAACGGGGTGACCATCGCCGTGCTTATCGGCGCGGCGACGGCGGTCATCTTCACGCCCCTGCTTGGCGCAGTGATCGCGCTGGCGATGGTCATCAATGTGGTGACCGCAGGGCTTGCCGGCGTTTTGGTGCCGGTAGCGTTCGACCGGCTCGACCAGGACCCGGCAGTGGCATCCAGCGTCTTTGTGACCATGATCACGGATTCGATGGGCTTCTTCGCTTTCCTCGGCCTTGCCGTGGCGTTGCAGGTCGTCTGATCTCCTACAGAATGGAACGGGTGGAACACGGTCCTGGGAGAAAAAATCCCCGGGCGGCAAACCACCCCCGAAGTGGCGCAATTGCGTGCGTGAGAGGCGAGTAGCGCTGTCCATGACACCTGCCTGCCCCAGCCGCACAAGTGTAGGAAAGCCAGTTCCCGGCATTGCGCATCGGCCCGTGCAAACTACATCGGTCCCATGCCGCTCAACCTGACCAAGATCGCTTTCGGTGCGCAAAGCTATGGCGACATCGAGAGCTGGTATGCGCAGCGGCGCAGTCCGAACCTGACCACCCGCTATCGCCCGACCAAGTGGGAACAGTGCATCGGCGGCTCGCTCTACTGGATTCACCAGCACTCTATCGTGGCCCGTAGCGAAATCCTCGGCTTCAGCGAAACGAAGGACGGGCGCTGGTCCATCGACCTCAAACCCGAACTGGTGCGCGTCATGCCCCGCCCCAAGCGCGCCCACCAGGGCTGGCGCTATCTCAAGGGCGACCCGCCGCGCGACCTGGAGGATGGCGAGGACATCGGCGACGCCTTGCCCGGCAAGCTCGCCGGCAAGCTGGAGCGCCTCGGCCTGATCTAACCCGACTTCCCAAAGACTTAGACAAGCATCTCCGGAACCGGCTGCAATCCGCGCCGTTGTGACGTCACCGACTGATTAAACATGGCGCGCCGTCGGTCTGCGCTATCGGAGAGTGACTATGAAGAAATTCCTGACAATGCTCGCGTTCGGAAGCTCGGCCATCCTTCTTTCGGCCTGCAACACGATCGACGGCATCGGCGAAGACGTCGAATCCGCAACCGATTGTGCCGACGGCGTAGAAGGCAACTGCTAAGCCGCACCAAGCCGATCGGCTTACGAAAGAGGCGCTGCCCCAAGCGGGCGGCGCCTTTTTCCTTGCTGATTGCTTCTGCCTGCTCGCGCCCTCGGGAAGACGAGCGCACGGTGCGATGAAATGCGGAACATTGCCAAGGGCTTACCCGTTGGTTTGGCAAAGGAGACATTCATATGCCCGAACGCCAATCCATGCACCCCGACAATGACCTCATCGACGAGATCACGGAATACGACACCCCGTCGCAGCAGAGCCGGTCCGGCGGCGAAGTGAACCGCCAGGTCGGCACACGCGGAGAACTCAACCGCGCATTCGACCCCGCCAATCGCGAGCCGGAGGTCGGCTCGGACAATCCTGCACAGGACGCACAGAAGGGTCCCAAGACCCGGCAGGCCATCCAGGACGACCGGTCCAGCTAACGAGGTTATCAGGCCGATAGAAAGGCCCCGCAGACTCGCTCTGTGGGGCGTTTCTCTGTGAAAATCTGGTTCGCGCCATTTGACCGCGCGAAGGCTTTGCTTCACCCAGTTTGTAGGGGCGCCCCGATTGAATTCGGTTCAGGGGGACGTGGCATCAGCAGCGAGAAATCTCACAGGGGCGCCAACTTGCTGCGCTTCATCCTCCCGTCAGCCATCGGCGCGGCATTTTTTCTTTTCCCGGTCCCACAAGATGGTGGGGTCAAGGTCCCCATGGCCATCCTCACGGACTGGGTTTTAGCCGTTGCGGCACCGGTCCTCCCTATCGCAGTCGTTATCCTGTGCATCGTTTCGGCATTGGCAACGATTGCCTACGCCATGACGCAACCCGGCCCTTCGGAGAGCGCCACAGAACAAATTCTTCGTCCTGGGATCGCGTGGACGCTCTTGCGCGTGGCAGGCGCGGTCAGTGCTGTGGTGATCTTCTGGGAGATCGGACCGGTATGGATATGGGGCGAAGATACGGGCGTGACGGTACTCAACGACCTCTTCGTTCCTGCGCTCGTGACCATCGGTATTGCCTGCATCATTCTGCCGTTCATCACCGAATTCGGATTGATGGATTTCTTCGGTGTCCTTGTGGAACGCCCGTTCAAGGCGCTGTTCAAAGTACCCGGCCGCAGCGCGATCGATGCGATAGCGTCATGGCTTGGCGGAAGTTCGGTCGGCGTCATTGTGACCATCCAGCAGTACGAATCAGGCCAGTATTCCGCCCGCGAGGCAGCGATCATCGCCACCAACTTTTCCATCGTTTCGATCGCATTCTGCTATGTGATCGTCGCATTCCTGGATTTGGACGCCTATTTCCTGCCGTTCTACGGTGTCCTGACGCTTACCGGCATTGTCTGCGCGATGATCATGGCGCGGATCCCGCCACTAAGCAGGAAGGCCGACAGCTATTTGGTCGACGGCTTCGCCATGGACCGCGAAGCGACGCAGGCTCCGTCCTTCGCTACCGCCCTCGACGCCGCTCTGAGCAAGGCTTCGAGTGCCCCGCCCTCTTCCAAAATTGCCAAGGGTGTCGCGGCTAACATCCTCGACATCTGGCTGGGTCTTATTCCGGCCGGGATGTTCATCGCGTTGGTGGGGACGATAATCGTCCAATATACCGACTTTTTCGTCATTCTGAGCCAGCCCTTCGTGTGGCTGCTGACCGCCTTGCAGGTAGCCTATCCGGCCGAAGCAGCCCCGGCCATGATCGTTGGATTTGTCGAAGTTTTCCTGCCTGCCGTAGCCGCTGCGGACATACCCGCGATGTCGACGCGCTTCGTGGTGGCCGTAGTCTCCGTCGGTCAACTGATCTTCATGTCCGAGGTCGGTATCCTGATGCTGAAGTCGTCGCTGCCGCTCAACCTAGTCGATCTCGTTGTGATCTTCCTGCTGCGGACCTTGATTTTGTTACCAATGGCAGTCTTGAGCGCCGCGCTGATCTTCTGACGCTTCTGAAAACGCTGCGTTTATTTCTGTTTCAAGCGCGCAGGTTGGGGATCTACGGCCTTTTCTGCTATGATTGTACCGATCCAGAGTCGCACAAAAACGAAGGTCGCTTCCATTTATCGAAGAGGAGGCAATCGTCATGCGTGCTGTTAATATTCTGGCTTTCGGCGTCGCTGCTGCAGGTCTTGCAGTCGCCGCAACGGGTGCACCACCATCTGGCAAAGGCGGAAAGGGCGGCAACGATTCCGGCCCCGCCTACGAAGTCCCGACAACCGTATTCGTAGAGCGACAACGACGGACACCACCAAGGTTGGTCGTGGCCGGCAATGACAGTTCCAAAAGTCAGCCGGTCTATCAGTATGAAAACTATGCAGCCTACCTGCACGATGCCGTGCTGGTATCGGAAGGACACGGACGCGCGCTGATAACCGACCGCGCCGACAACCCCCTGCCGATGATCCTGGTAGAATTCTGGTTCGACACGGACGGAAAGATCACCGATACCAGTCATGTCCCGCTGGTTTCGCGGCCCGACTGGGGTTGCGAGGCCCTGTCTTCCGATGGCACGCGCGCACTCTATTACGACCGGGATGTGAGCGAGGTTCGCGTGATCGACCTGGCCAATGGAGATGACACCACCCTCGTCGCCTCGGACCCATCCCAATCCTTCGGCTCTTCATGCGATTACAAATCCGACGATCCGCTAAACCTGAACGGAGTTTTGCACGCCGTCGTCAGGGATTCGAGCGGCGCGCGCATCGATCGTATCGACATGGCGGCAGGATCGACCAGCACGGTGTACGGACCGACCTCCGCCGATCTGCGCGATTTTTCGATCCATTACGAAGGTTCGAACATCGCTCTGGTGGCCATTTCCGAAGATTATACGATCAGGTTCGGTTCGAACTTCTCCCAAGCAGGAGCAGCGCCGGTCTCGATTGCGAGCGGCACAGAGGCGGACTTCTACTGCGAAGGGACGCGTCTGCTGTTCAAGGGCAACGTCAGAAAAGCGCGCTACACACGTGTGTATGATACGACCACCGGGGAAGCGGCGACCTATGATGACGACTCGGAGTGGACGCCGAGGACACTCTGCTAACGGTTCGGGCGCTTAGCCAGCCGCGGTCGTTTTCTCCGCCACACGTCGTAGCGCGTTGACGTAGGATTCCGGCGGCTGTGCACCGGGCACCATGAAGCGGCCCTCCAGGATCATCGCGGGCACGCCGCTGATGTTCATGTCCCATGCGGCGCGTTCTTCGGCGCGGGTCTTGTGGGCGATCTGCTCGTCGTCGAGCGCGGCCGAGGCGGCATCCCGGGCGAGGCCGACGCTCTCCGCCACATCAAGCAGCACTTCGCGCTCGCCGATCCGCTGGCGGGCATTGAAATGCGCCTTGAACAGGGCGAGCTTGAGTTCGGTCTGCTTTGCCGGCCCGTGCTCCTCGCCGGTCCAGGTCAGCAGCTTGTGCGCCTCGAAGGTGTTCCACATCATCGCATCGGGCGCAGGGTCCGGACCTTCGTAATCGAGCGATACGCCAGCCGCATCGGCAGCCTGCCGCATCTGGCCTTGCACTTCCTTGGACTGATCGATCGTGCGCCCGTATTTGCGGGCGATATGGGCGGTGCGCTCCTCGCCTTCTTCCGGCATGTCGGGATTGAGTTCGAAAGCGTGCCAGCGCACGTCCGCCTCGATCTCGCCTTCCAGCTGCTCGAGCGCCTGCGACAGATTGCCCCAGCCGACGAGGCACCAGGGGCACATTACATCGGACCAGATATCGATCGTCATCTTGCGGGGCTGGGTCATTTGTGGATCCACCAATGCATGAGGTGATGGGCGATGGCATGGGGTGGCGGCGCGCGGAACGGGCCGTCGCCTGCCAGCGAGGCTTTCACCTCGTCGCGCGTGTACCAGTTGATTTCCGCCATCTCGGTTTCGTCGATGGTCAGTGCGTCGTCATCTGCATGGCTGTGGCAGCCGATCATCAGCTGGCTGGGAAACGGCCATGGCTGGCTGGCGACATAAGTCACGTCGCGTACGCGCACGCCGCTTTCCTCGAACACTTCGCGCGCGACGCCTTCCTCGATGCTCTCGCCCGGTTCGACGAAACCTGCGAGAGCGGAAAAGCTTCCTTCCGGCCAGCCCAGTCCGCGGCCGAGCATCAGCTTGCCGTCATATTCGACCAGCATGATCGTGACCGGATCGGTGCGCGGAAAATGGCTTGCCCCGCAGGCCGTGCAATCGCGCTGCCAGCCGCCCTTGGCCAGCTTTGTATCGCCGCCGCATTGGGCGCAGAACCGGTGGCGCGCATGCCAGTCGACGATGCTGCGTGCGCCGCCATAGAGCGCAAGGTCGTCGGGCTGCAGATTCGCCATCAGCGACCATAGCTGCGGGTTCGCCATGCGCGGACTTGCATCGCCGCGCGGCGGGACGGCGGCAAAGCAGGCCTTGCCCTCGTCGAGACCGAGGAACACCAGCTCCGCATCCTCCGGCGCATCCGCCAGCGTGCCCCAGGAAAGGCGCCCATCATCGTTCATCGACGGCATCAACCCGTCGAGAGCGAGCAGGCGCGCCTTCCAGTTCATGTAGCCGGCCAGCCGCTCCGGATCGGCGCGGACATGGTCGGCGCGATCCAGGCGCGAGCCGGTAAAGGAAAGCACGCCGCTTACGCGCCCATCATGGCTGCAAGGTCGGCCTGTACGGCGTTGGGGAAGCCTTCGTGGATCGGATAGGCTTCGGACGGCATGTACTGGGTGTAGAGGCTTGCCCTCAGTTTCGCCGGGTAGTTGACGAAAGCGACCGTCCCGGCAGCGCCGCCCCAGCCGAACGAGCCGTCGGTGACGCGGCCACCGGCGCCGAAGCCCTGTCCTTCGATCCAGGTGCCCTTGGTGACGGCGGTTTCCGGCAGGAGGTTCGAGGTGCCGAGCCTGACCGCAGCCTCGCTCATCACGCGCTTTCCGTCGATTTCGCCATAGCCGAGCAGCATCTTGAGGAAGCGGTCGTAATCGCGCGGGCTGGAGACGAGCCCTGCCCCGCCGAACGGGAATGCCGGATCGTCGAGATAGATCGACGCGCCTGCCGGATCGAGCGGCAGCGGTGTGCCCCCCATAATTCCGTAATTGGTGGTGAGGCGCGGCACTTCGCTCTTCGGTACGCGGAAGAACGTGCTGTTCATGCCGGCCGGCTCGAAGATTTGGGTGCGGAGATATTCGTCGAAGCTCATCCCGCTGGCGACTTCGATCACGCGGCCCAGGAGGTCGAGGCTGACCGAATAGCTCCACTTGCTGCCCGGCTGGAGGACCAGCGGGAGCTGGGCGAGATTGTTGGCGAACTTGTCGAGGCCGCGGATCGCTTCCTCGCGGCCCAGGCCCGGGATCGGCAGGCGCGTCACCTGGCCGGGCACCACGCCGTATTTCACATATTGTTGGCGGATCGGACCCTTCTGGATGATCGAATAGCCAAGGCCCGCCGTGTGCGTCAGCAGGTGGCGGATCGTGATCGGGCGCTCTGCCGGGACGAGATCGGTGACCGAACCGTCATAGGTCTTCTGCACCATCATCTTGGAGAATGCGGGCAGCGTTTCGGCCAACGGCTGGTCGAGGCCGAGCTTGCCCTCGTCGATCAGCATCATGGTCGCCATGCCGGTGACCGGCTTGGTCATCGAATAAATGCGGTAAAGGCTGTCCATGCCGGCAGGTGTCGCGCCGCCGATCGCCAGCGTGCCTTGCGCAATGAGCAGGGGGTCGCGGTCACCCCAGCCCAGCGCGGCCGCCATGTTGGCGACCTTGCCTTCGGACACATATTTGTCGACCAGCTTGGAGACCATGGGCCAGTCCGCCGACTTGCTGTGCGCCAGCGCCAGGCTGCCGCCTGGCAGGCCCGATATGGCTGCACCGGCGGTCAGCCACGCCCCGCCCCTCAGCAGCGAACGGCGCGAAAGCTGGGCATCGTCGAAATTGCGGTAGGCCATGGAATTCCTCTCGAAGTTCTTTTCGCGCCTTTTGTGCGCAAGCGATGCTGAACGGTCAATTGCGAATTGAAACTCTTGAATTCACTCACTGTCCTATCCATATAGGACACATGCTGAACCTTCTCTCGTTCCTGTTCGGAATCGTCTCGCTCGTCATCGTCATTCCGGCGACCATTCCCTTGCTGGGCTGGGCCAACTGGCTGGCGCTGCCGCTGATCGTCATCGGCATCATCGTCGGCCAGCTGTCGTCGAGCAATTCGGGACGCAACTTCAACATCATCGTGCTGCTGATAGCGGCCCTGCGCCTGACGCTGGGCGGCGGCATCATCTAGGCAAGCGCCAGCCGCGCTGCCTTTGCAAACAGCGTCGGCAATCCCGCTTCGTCGAGCCTGTCGAGCGGCCACCATTCCCCTTGATCCAAGGGATCTAAGGTCGCTTGCGTTTCGCACACCGCCAGTTCCAGCGCGAAATGCGTGAAGGTGTGCCGGACTTGCCCCAGATCGCGCCACGGGCCGCCGGTCGGAGCATTCTTGTGCCCGTCTCCCTGCGCCGACCAGCCGTCATCGGGAAGCGCGCGCATTCCGCCAAGCATTCCCGTGCCCTCGCGCCGTACCAGCCACACATGGTCCTCTTTGGTGATCCAATAGGCCTGACCCTGCCTGACGGGCTTGGCTTTCTTGGGTGCCTTGATGGGAAAACGCGCCGGATCGCCCGTTTTCCTGCCTCCGCAGGCCGCCGATAGCGGGCACAGCAGGCACTTGGGGTCGCGCGACGTGCAGATGGTCGCGCCGAGATCCATCATCGCCTGGGCAAAGTCGCCTGCCCGCTTTTCCGGGGTAATCTCGTCGGCGCGTTCGCGGATCAGCTTGCGCGAGGCCGGCAAGGGCTCCTCGATCGCGAACAGCCGCGAAACCACGCGTTCGACATTGGCATCGACGACGACGGCGCGCTGTCCGAACGCGATCGCCGCTACCGCAGCAGCTGTGTAGGCGCCGAGACCGGGCAGATTGCGCAACTCCCCCTCGGTTCTTGGGAAAGCGCCCATTTCGGCAATCGCGCGAGATGCCTTCACGAGGTTTCTCGCCCGCGAATAATAGCCCAGCCCCGCCCATGCCGCCATGACGTCTTCTTCCGGCGCTGCCGCCAGATCCTGGACCGTCGGCCAGCGACCGGTGAAGGCCTTGAAGTAGGGTTTCACTGCGGCGACTGTCGTCTGCTGCAGCATCACTTCCGAAAGCCAGACCCGGTAGGGGTCGGTCGGCGGCGCACCCGGCCGCGCACGCCACGGCAGGTGGCGGGCATGAGTGTCGTACCATTCAAGAAGTATGTCGGAGATGCTGGCGGCCACTCGCTGCCTATGGCATGAGCGCCGCCACAATGGAAAGCGACAAGCCCAAATCTGCCAACAAGCCCGCCCGGGCAAAAAAACCGTCCGGGAAAGCCAAGGCGGGAAAGCCTTATGAACGGCCTCGGGGCGGGCAGGCCAAGGCCATATCGGACCTCATGCCGCAAATCGGCAGGCCTGCCTTCCGCCGCTTCGGCTTCGTCCAGTCCTCGATCGTGAGCCGCTGGCCGGAAATCGTCGGCGATACGCATTCTCAGGTCTGCACCCCGGAAATGATCCGGTTCCCGCCGGGCGAGAAATCGGAAGGAATACTGGAACTCGTCGTCAAACCCGCCCACGCCCCGCTGATCCAACAGGTCCTGCCCGAGATCATCGAGCGCGTGAATCGCTTCTTCGGCTATAAGGCAGTGGCGCGGATCAAGCTCCGGCAAGGTGCGGTTAAGCCGCCCGAGGCGAAGCAGAAGGCGAAAGCCCCGCCCTCGCTCAAGCCGATACCGATGGAACTCGGCGACAGTTTGCGCGATATCGGGGATCCTGAACTGCGTGCCGTGCTTGAATCGCTGGCACGCGGGCTAGGATCGCAAAATGAAGATGGAACCGACTGACGTGAAAACCCTTGCCAAATTCGCCGCGAGCGCCCTCGCCGCCGCTGCCGCATTTGCTTCGCTCCCCTCCACGGCCCAGGACCTGGCGACCAGCAAGCCGCGCGGAAACTGGAATACCGTCATCAACGAAGTCGACGGCGGCCATGTCCTCGGCAACCCCGATGCCGAGGCGCGCCTGGTCGAATTCATGAGCTACACCTGCTCGCACTGCGCGGAATTCACCAAGACCGGCGAAAGCGCGATCAAGCTCCTGTATGTGCCCGGCGGGAAGGTGTCCTACGAAGTGCGGCACCTGATCCGCGATCCTGTCGACCTTACGGCAGCGCTGACCGCGCAATGCGGTGCGCCTTCCAAGTTCTTCGCCAACCACACGGCCCTGCTGATGAAGTATCCCGAATGGATGGCGAAGGCGCGCAGCATGACGCAGGCGCAGATGGCGCGCTGGAATTTCGGCAGCTTCGGTGCCCGCGCACAGGCGATCGCCAGCGATCTCGACTTTTACGAGATCATGGAAACCCGCGGTTACTCGCGCATCGCGCTCGACGATTGCCTCAAGGACGAGACCAAGGCCCGCGCGATCGCGGCGCAGAGCCAGGCCGATGCCGAGAAATACGGCCTGCGCGGCACACCGACCTTCATCATGGGCGGCGAGACCCTCGACGCGCACGACTGGACGCGTCTCCAGCCCTATCTCGACGCGCTCTACAAGAAGTAACCCTGCAACCTCATGGTTGCATTTGTCGGGGATAGGCCTGTGGACACCGCGTCCGCTGCGCTTCACCCGGCACGAACCCTGGCTTAGCCTACCTATCCACTCGAGAGGAAACCGATGAACACCAGCCTGCGCCTTGCCATTCTCGCACCATTTGCCCTGACGCTCGCAGCATGCGGCGACAGCACGGAAGAAGCAGCCGCCGGTTCGCTCGAAGGGGATGCAATTGCCGCGATCCCCGCTCCCGAAGGCACGAGCTGGCTGGAAGTTGCCAGCAAGACCGACGAAGGCGGGTTCGTCATCGGCAATCCCGACGCACCGCTCAAACTGGTAGAATTCGCCAGCCACACCTGCGGCGCCTGCGCCTATTTCGCCGAAAACGGGTCGACGCCCCTGCAGCAGGATTACGTCGATACCGGCGTGGTCAGCTACGAAATCCGTCCGCTGCTGCGCGATCCGGTGGACGTGACGATCTCGACCCTGGCCCAGTGCGGCGCCCCGGAAAGCTTCCACGCCCTGTCCGACCAGGCGTGGGGCTCGCTCGCTTCCTTCTACGAAAACATGGAAGCCAACCAGTCGGCCTACCAGGCAGCCATGCAGGCGGCGCCCGACCAGCGTTTCCTCAGGCTCGCAGAGGCCGCCGGGCTGATCGACTTCTTCGCGGCACGCGGTCTGTCCGCGGACCAGGCGCGCAGTTGCCTGACCGATGCACAGGGCATCGAAACTATCGCGAACACCTCGCGCTCCGCAGCAGAGGAACTGAACGTCACCGGCACGCCCACCTTCTTCCTCAACGGCCAGCGGCTCGACGGGAACCAGTGGGCGCAGGTCGAACCAATCCTGCAACGCGCCGGCGCCAGGTAAGGCCGGGGCTAGAGGGGGGGACACGGCGACGATGCTCATAAAACAGCTCAGACTGAGCGGTTTCAAGAGCTTCGTCGAGCCGTCCACACTGCGCATCGAACCCGGGCTGACCGGCGTGGTCGGCCCGAACGGGTGCGGTAAATCCAACCTTCTCGAAGCGATCCGCTGGGTGATGGGCGAAAACTCGCCCAAGTCCATGCGCTCGGGCGGCATGGAAGACGTCATCTTCGCAGGCACCGCCACGCGGCCGCCGCGCGATTTCGCCGAAGTCCAGCTTTCCGCCGAAAGCGACGATGGCGACGAATTGGAGGTCATCCGCCGCATCGAACGCGGGGCTGGCAGCGCGTACCGCGTCAACGGCAAGGACGTGCGCGCCAAGGACGTCGCGCTCACTTTCGCCGATGCCGCCACCGGCGCGCACTCCCCTGCCCTCGTCAGCCAGGGCAAGATCGCGCAGGTCATTGCGGCAAAGCCCGTCGAACGCCGCCAGATGCTCGAAGAGGCGGCCGGGATTGCGGGCCTTCATGTCCGGCGCAAGGATGCGGAGAGCAAGCTGCGCTCCACCGAAAACAACCTCGCGCGGCTCGAAGATCTCATGGCTGGGCTCGACAGCCAGATCGCCTCGCTGCGCCGGCAGGCGAAACAGGCGGAACGCTACAAGACGCTTTCCGACCAGATAAAGACCGCAGAGGCGCGGCTGGTCTACGCCCGCTGGCGCGATGCTGCCGCCGCTGCCGAAGAGGCCAAGAAAGCCGCTGCCGCAGCCGAAGCGCGGGTGACAGAGGCGCAGAAGGCTGCGGACGAGGCGCAAAGGGCGCAGCGCGCGGCTGCCGAGGCATTGGCCGAAGCGCGCGAGGAACAGGCCGACCGCCGCGACGATGCGAGTGCGCATGGCCACCGCATGGCTTCTCTTACCAGCCAGCTGGAGGCTGCCGAACAGCGCCTTGCCGACCTCGACCGTCAGAAACGGCGGCTGGAAGAAGATCGCGGTGATGCCGATCGCATGACCAAGGACGCGGCAGAAGCGCTCGCGCGACTGGAGAAGGAACTCGCGAACAGCGAGAAGGACCTTGCCGCCAACGAGGATCGCCGCCCGTCTCTCGTCGCGCAGAGCGAAGACGCCGAACGCGCCAGCCGGACGGCGGAACTCGCGTTGGCCAAGGCGACCGCCGACAATGCCGGTGTCGAGGCTGAATGGCGCGTCGTCGAGGCCGAAATCTCGCAGGCCCGGATGCGGCTCGAACGGGTCGAGGCGGAAGGCCGCCGCATGGCCGAGCAGCGCCAGGCGCTGGCCGGAGAAGATGTCGATGGCGCGCTCGAAAGCGCCAAGTCCGCCGCCGAGGAGGCTACCAGGTCATTGGCAGACAAGCGGGCGGCCATCGAAACCATGCAAGCCCGCAAGAGCGAGTTGCAGGCAGCCCGCGACGAAGCATCGAGCGCCCTGTCCGCCGCCCGGGCCGAGCTGTCCGGCATCCAGCGCGAACACGATGCCCTGCTCCGCGACCGCGAAGCGCGCGAGCGCGCAGCCGCTAAACGTTCCGGTCGCAAACAGGCCATTGATGGCGTGCGCGCGGCCAAGGGCTATGAACGGGCAGCAGCAGCCGCTCTGGGCCGCGATGGCAAGGCCCTGCTTGGCCTGCCGGACGAAGGGGCGGAAGGGCGCTACTGGACCGGTGCGGACGCCCCGCCGGCGGTGGCCGACAGCCTCGTTGACCACCTCGACCAGTGTCCCGACGAATTGCGCGCCCGGCTCGCGCTCGTCAATGTCGCGGACCGCGACGACGGACGCACGCTCGCCCCCGGCGAAAGCCTCGTCACGCGCGATGGCCACCTTCGCCGATGGGACGGCCTTGTCGTTCGAGGCGAAGGCGCTGCGGAGGCTGCCAGGCTGGAAGCGGACAATCGCTTTGCCGATCTGGCGCAGCAACTTCCAGCCCTGCAATCGGCGGTTTCGACAGCGCAGGCCGACGAAGCGCGTGCGAGCGAGGAACTGTCCACCTTGCAACGCGACCTGATCGCTGCCGATCGCGAACTGGCCGCGACCGCCGATGCAGAGCGCCAGGCCCTGCGCGCACTAGACCAGGCTGAGGCCGCACGCGAACGTATCGCCGCTCGGCTGGAAGAACTGGAACGCGCCGAAAGCGAACACAGCGACTTGCTTTCCTCTGCACAGTCCGAGCTGGAGGCAGCACAGGCCAAGCAATCCGCTTTGCCCGATCCGGCAGCCGGTCGCGCCTCGCTCGATGCTGCCCGGGCGAAAAACGAGGCCGCCCGCTCCACCCTGCAGGCACGCGCCGCCGAGCTTGCCGCGCATGACCAGTCGCTGGCCGTAGCGCGCGAACGCACGGCCGCTCAGCGCAGCGACATGGCCAACTGGCAGGCGCGTTCGGGTGAAGCGACGCGCCGCCTTTCGGACATGGCCCGCCGGTTCGAAGAGATCGAGGAAGAGCGCGCGGTCTTCGCTGCCAAGCCCGAAGGGCTGATGCGCGAGATCGAACAGGGCGACCAGGTCCGCGAACGCCTCGGCACGGAGCTGGCGAAAGCGGAGGCCGCAGTCGCCGAAGCCAATGAACGCGCAGCCGAGGCCGACCGCGCTTTCGCTTCCGCCAATGAAGCGTTGGCGGCTGCCCGTGAAAATCGCGCCGGCCTGTCCGAACGGGCAGAGAACCAGGACGGTCGCAGGATCGAGATGGCGCGGATCTCGGGCGAACGCTTCCAGTCGCCCCCGCCCCTCCTGCCCGCCAAATTCGAGTTCGAGGCAAGCGACGTCAAATCGGCGAATCTGGAAGGCGAGGAGATGGATCGCCTTACCGCCAGCCGCGAGCGTATCGGGCCCGTGAACCTCGTCGCTGCCGAAGAGCTGGAAAAGATCGAGAGCGAGCATGGTTCGAACGCGGCTGAGCAGGAGGAACTGCGCGAGGCGGTCAATCGCCTGCGCGGTTCGATCGGCAGCCTCAATCGCGAAGGGCGCGAGCGGCTGCGCGAGGCGTTCGAGCAGGTGAACGACCACTTCAAGCGTCTCTTCACGCGCCTGTTCGAAGGCGGGGAAGCGCATCTTGCGCTAATAGACAGCGACGATCCGCTCGAAGCGGGCCTCGAGATTTTCGCCCAGCCGCCGGGCAAGCGGCTCCAGTCGCTAACCCTGCTGTCGGGCGGGGAGCAGGCGCTGACCGCAACGGCGCTGATCTTCGCACTGTTCCTGACCAACCCAGCCCCGATCTGCGTGCTCGACGAAGTCGACGCGCCGCTGGACGATGCCAATATCGACCGCTTCTGCGACCTGCTCGACGCCATGGTGCGCGAAACCAACACGCGTTACCTGATCGTTACGCACAACGCCGTGACGATGAGTCGGATGCACCGCCTTTTCGGTGTCACCATGATCGAGAAGGGCATCAGCCGCCTCGTCAGTGTCGACCTCGGCGGCGCGGAAGAACTTCTGGCGGCAGAATAGCCTCTCGGATAATCCTGCTGCGTGATGCGGTGGGGGAAAACGATGACTCAACGGACAAGCGACGGCAGCGCGGGCGATGTCGATTATGGCGACATCGGAGGAACCTACGCGCAGTTCCGCCAGCCGGACCCGATAATCGAAGCGCAAATCCACCGCGCGCTCGGCGATGCCGAGACAGTGCTGAATGTCGGCGCAGGAGCCGGGTCCTACGAGCCCACCGACCGGCAGGTCACGGCGGTCGAACCGTCGCAATCCATGCGGGCACAGCGCCCGTCGCATCTGGTCGAGGCGATCGATGCCACGGCGGAAGACTTGCCCTTTCCCGACAATTCCTTCGACGCCTCGATGGCGAGCGTTACCGTTCACCAGTGGAGCGATCTCGAGAAAGGTTTGTCGGAAATGCGGCGGGTCACGATCGGTCCGGTCGTCCTCCTCGTGTGCGATCCACAACTGATGCACGACTACTGGCTGAGCGATTACATTCCCGAAGTGCGCGCAGTCGAAGCAGGGCGCTTCCCGCAGATTTCGAGGATTGTGGACGCCTTGGGCGGCAAGGTGGAAGTCGAGCCTGTTCCCGTCCCGCTGGAGTGCAGTGACGGTTTCAACGAAGCCTATTATGGACGGCCCGAGCGCTTTCTCGATCCGGCCGCGCGGCTCGCCTGTTCAAGCTGGAGCCTGGTGAGCGAAGAAGCGGTCGACCGCTTCGTCACGACCCTTTCCAGCGATCTGGAGAGCGGTGAATGGGACCGGAAATATGGGCACTTGCGCAGGCAGGCCTTCTTCGACGGCCCGCTGCGGCTGGTTATCGGAAGGTGTGACTGAAGCTAGACAGCGGCTTCCAGTGCGGCACGCAGATCGTCCCTCACCGCCTTCAGTCGTGGAAGGAAGTTCGAGGCAGCCTCGGTGCCGTTTGAAACGGTCGTTTCCTGGGCGGCGCCCTGCTGGTCCGGCACGCCGCGAAGGGCCGCTTTTGCGCCCTTCAGGGTGTAACCTTCTTTGTTTACGAGCCGGTCGATCCGCTCGACCAGCGCAACGTCCTCGGCCCGGTAGTACCGGCGCCCGCCACTGCGTTTCAGGGGCTTGAGGCTGGGGAACTGCTGCTCCCAATATCGCAACACGTGCGTTTTGATGCCCGTCGCACGGGCGACTTCACCGATGGTGCGCAGCGCACCTTCTTCCTTGTGATCGTCGAATTCGGCCATGCGATCCCCTTAGCAGTTAGCCGTTGGCGACGCGATCCTTCAGCAGCTGGCTTGCCCGGAAAGTCATGACGCGGCGCGGCGTGATCGGTACTTCTACGCCGGTTTTGGGATTGCGGCCAATACGCTCTTTCTTGTCGCGCAGAACGAAGCTGCCGAAACCGGAAATCTTGACGTTTTCACCCTGGATCAGGGCCTGCGACATCTTGTCGAGCACCTGTTCCACCAGATCGAGCGACTCGGCCCTGCTGAGGCCCATCTTCCGATTGATAGTTTCCGCCAGATCGGCACGGGTCAAAGTTCCCACCGAGCGCATCATGTCCATTTCTCACTCTCCCCAGACGCGACCCTGGGTCCGACTTAGAAATGGCAACGTACTGTATTCGGTAGTGTTTTACAACCGAATGTGTACTTTGTTTATATGCTCACATCCGGGCGAGCGAGGCACCCCATGTGAAGCCGCCGCCCATGGCTTCGAACATGACCAGATCGCCCTGCTTGATCCGACCGTCACGGCGCGCGACATCGAATGCCAGGGGAACCGAAGCAGCCGATGTATTGGCGTGCTTGTCGACCGTGACGATGACCTTTTCGGCCGGCATATTCAGCTTGCGGGCTGTCGCATCGAGGATGCGGGCATTGGCCTGATGAGGCACGACCCAGTCGATGTCTTCTGCAGAAATACCCGTGTTTCCAATAACTTCGCGCAGGACGTCGGCAAGATTGACCACGGCATGACGGAAGACTTCGCGACCCTTCATCCGTAGTTTGCCAACCTCGCCAGTGGTCGAGGGACCGCCGTCTACATAGAGCAGTTCGCAATGCGCGCCGTCGGCATGCAGCTTGGTCGAAAGGATGCCCGGGCCGTCTTCGGCGACATCCTGTGTCTCGAGGACCACGGCCCCGGCGCCATCGCCGAAAAGGACGCAGGTGGTGCGGTCTTCCCAGTCGAGAATGCGGCTGAAAGTCTCTGCGCCGATCACCAGCGCCTTGGTTGCCATGCCGGTGCGCAGCATCGAGTCGGCGGTGGCCAGAGCGTAGAGGAAGCCCGAACACACGGCCTGCACATCGAAGGCCACGCCCCCGCCGCAGCCCAGTGCATGCTGGACCTGCGTGGCGGTTGCCGGGAAGGTATGGTCGGGTGTCGCGGTCGCCAGAACGATCAGACCGATTTCGCTCGCATCGACACCTGCGTTTTCAAGGGCATTGCGGGCGGCTTCGGTCGCCAGGGTCGACGTCGTCTCGCCCTCGCCCGCGATATAGCGCTGCCGAATGCCGGTGCGCTCCACGATCCATTCGTCGCTGGTATCGACGCGCTCGGCCATTTGGGCATTGGTCACACAGTTGGCGGGAAGCGCGCTGCCGCTGCCGGTGATGACCGAACGGATCATTTCGCGGCGAATCCTTCGCTGCCTACCTCGCCGAGGTCCTTGCGGATGCGGTTGAGGATGTCGTCCTCGAGCAGGCGTGCGGCGACTTCCACGGCATTGGCAACCCCGGTGGCGTCGGCGCTGCCATGGCTTTTCACGACCACGCCGTTGAGGCCGAGGAAGACCGCGCCGTTGTGGTTGTTCGGGTCGAGATGGTGCTTGAGCAACTCGGTCGCCGGACGCGACACGAGGAAGCCCACCTTGGAGCGGACCGAACTGGTGAAAGCGCGGCGCAGCAGGTCAGTCACGAAACGCGCCGTACCTTCGATCGCCTTCAGCGCGATATTGCCGGAGAACCCGTCGCACACGACCACATCGCATTCGCCGCGGTTGATCTTGTCCGCTTCGACATAACCTTCGAACTCCATGTCGAGGCCGGTGGCTCCGCGCAGAATTTCGGCTGCGTTCTGGATGTCTTCGGTGCCCTTGGTTTCTTCCGTGCCGATATTCAGCAGACGGGTGCGCGGGCGTTCACGGCCGGTCACGATACGCGAATAGGCCGCGCCCATAATGGCGAACTGCACGAGGTTTCGCGCGTCGCATTCGCGGTTCGCGCCAAGGTCGAGCATGATGACGTCGTTGTCGCCCAGCGTCGGCAGAAGCGCTGCAAGGGCGGGCCGGTCGAGACCCGGCATGGTGCGCAAGGCAAGCTTGCTCATCGCCATCAGTGCGCCGGTGTTTCCGGCAGAGACGGCTGCGCCGGCCTCGCCGCGCTTAACGGCGTCGACAGCCAGGCCCATGCTAGTCGTCCTCGCACGACGCAGGGCCTTGGAAGGCTTTTCGTCGCCCCCGACCACATCTTCGCAATGCAGGATTTCCGAAGCGCCCGACATTCCCGGGTGGTCGGCAAGCGCTTTCTTGATGCGCTCCTCGTCGCCGACCAGCAGGAACTTGAATCGATCGTGGCGGCGCCGCGCCATCGCGGCACCGTCGATCATGGTGCGCACGCCTTCGTCGCCGCCCATCGCGTCAATAGCGATACGCGGCAAACTCATGACGATCTCCGGCTTACGGTGACGGTCTTAGAGACCGACGGCGATGACTTCGCGCCCGTTGTAGAAACCGCAGTGCGGGCAAAGGTTGTGCGGACGCTTGAGTTCACCGCAGTTCGAGCACTCGTGATGAGCTTCGACCTTGAGCGAATCGTGCGCACGACGGTTGCCGCGGCGGTGGGGCGATACTTTCCTCTTGGGGACGGCCATGGCGGCACCTGTTCCTCAAACAATTACAATCAATTTCGGTGGCCGCCCTAGTGGAAGGTCCGGCAACGCACAAGTGCGCTTAAACCCGAAACTTCCCGACCATGACGGTGAAGGCGCGCGCTATAGCGATTTTTCGCCTCAGTGCAAGCGCTGTGCGTTAGTCATGCCTGCACATTGCATGGTCCGGCCCTTGCCTATAGCCCGAGATGGGGTTCGCGAGGGAAATCACAAGGGAGGGATCGTATGGGCCTGTTTCTACCCGTCACTCTGACGGCGGCTGCTGCCGCGGCACTTATCAACCTGTGGCTGGCGGTGCGCGTCGGCCAGATGCGCGGCGCGACCAAGACAATTCACGGCGACGACGGAGGTGGTCCGCTGACCCGCCGGATGCGCGCGCAGCTGAATTTCGTGGAGAACACGCCGTTCGTGCTCGTGCTCATCGCTGCAATCGAGATCACCGGCAAGGGTACGCCCTGGCTCGCCTGGGTTGCGGGGATCTACATGCTGGGCCGGGTTGCCCACGGAATGGGCATGGACGCCGAAACCGGCACCAAGCCGCGCATGATCGGCACGCTCATCACCATGCTAACCCTGCTGGGGCTGGCAGTGATGGCCACGCTGATTGCGATGCGCGTTATCTAGGAACTTGGCGGGCCGGGCGCGTATCCGGCCCACTTTTTACGCAAGTGCCGCGTCGCTGACGAAGGCGTTGGTCTTGCGCTCCTGACCGAAAGTGCTGGTCGGGCCGTGGCCCGGGATGAACGTCACGTCGTCGCCAAGCGGCCAGAGCTTCTGCGTGATCGCGTCGATCAGGTCCTGGTGGTTGCCCATGGGGAAATCGGTACGCCCGATGCTGCCCTGGAACAGGACGTCGCCCACGATGGCAAATTTGCTCGGCCGGTTGAAGAAGACCACGTGGCCGGGCGTGTGGCCAGGACAGTGAATGACTTCGAGTTCCAGCTCGCCAACAGTGACGGTGTCCCCGTCTTCCAGCCAGCGGTCCGGTTCGAAAACCTGGCTGTTCATGCCGTAGCGCGCGCCGTCCTCCTCCAGCCGGCTGATCCAGAACCGGTCAGCCTCCTGCGGCCCTTCAATCGGCAGGCCGAGCTCCTTGGCCAGTACGCCCGCTTCGCCGCAATGGTCCATGTGGCCATGCGTGATGAGGATCTTTTCCAGTTCCACCCCGGTCTTGGCGACCGCTGCCTTCAGCTTGTCGAGATCCCCGCCCGGATCGATCAAGGCACCCTTGTTGGTCTTGGTGCACCAGATCAGCGAGCAGTTCTGCTGGAGCGGCGTTACCGGCACGATGCCGGCTTTCATCGGGGGCTGATTGGGCGTGTCGGTCATAATGGCGAGATGGCTGTAGCGGCGAGGGATTGCAAGTTTCCGTGAAGCGCCGCCACTGTGGCGATTGCTGCCGGTCTGGCGACGTGCGAATAGACGTTCGATTGCTACAGTTTATCGGGAGCGTTCGGGTTGGAACACATGATCGAATATGGCGACTACATGCCGCATGGCATGTGCCTTCTGTGGGAGCCGTGGCTGGTTATCTTGTGGGCTGGATCGGACTTGCTGATCTTCCTTTCCTATACCGCAATTCCGATCGCCTTGCTGACCGTGCTTCGCAAGCGTGAGGACGTCCCCCACGCTGGCCTTGTAACACTCTTCGCATCGTTCATCCTGCTATGCGGCCTGACCCATCTGCTTGGCATCGTGACCCTGTGGTTTCCGATTTATCCGTGGGTCGGATGGGTCAAGTTGGCGACGGGACTGGTATCGATGACGACCGCCGCAGTCCTCTTCAAGCTAATCCCTACGCTGGTCAATTTTCCATCGCCGGCGAGGATGCAGGAAGCAAACCAGAGACTACGTGACGAGATTGCCGCACATGAACGCACGCTCGCCTCGCTCGAGAAAAAGGTGGAGGAACGCACCCGCGAATTGACGGCCGCCAACACGACCCTTGCCATTCAGACCCGCGAAGCGGTGCATCGCAGCGGCAACCTGCTTTCCGTTGTCACGTCGCTTGCGGTGCAGACGGCCAAAGGGCGCCAGAAGACCGAAGAATTCCTTGATATTTTCGTCGCGCGCCTGCGGGCCCTGTCCAGCGCAACGCGATCCATTGAACGAAAAAACGAAGCATCGATCTCGTTGGGCACAGTAATCGACGAAAGCCTTCGGGTGCTGGAAGAGACCTACGGCGAACGCTTCGCCTATGCCGGGCCAGAGCTGGTCATCAACCCCGAGGCCGCCCAGCAAATCAGCCTCGCGATGCACGAGTTGGCAACGAATTCGCAGAAATACAGCCTCTCGGTTTCCGAGGCTGCACATGTCGAAGTGAGTTGGTCCATCGAGAGCGGCAAGTTCGACCTGAGTTGGCGTGAATACGGTATGCCGGTGTTACAGTCGGACGACCTGCTCAGGCCGGAGGGTTTCGGCACAAAACTTCTGACGAGGGTTATTCCCACCATGCTGAGAGGCGAAGCCAGTCGGACCTTCGAACAGGGTGGGCTTGTCTACCGGCTCTCAGTCCCTCTCGAGGCTGTTATCGCAGAACAGGATCAGGGCGATTCCGATCGAATGGCGGCACGGATCGTGGACGAAACCTTTGGAATCGATCCGGCCTAGAGAACGTAATCCTAAACACCGGTGGGGCATCCGGGTCGGATATCAAACCCTGCCTCCCTTCCAAACCACACGTCCGATGACCTCGACCTCGTCGCGGGCGAGTTCGATCGGTGCATAGGCGTCGTTCGCACTTATCAGGGTGATGCGCCCAGGCGCGCTGGCCTGGACCTGTTTGACGTGCAGCACGTCGCCGATGCGCACGACATGAATGCCCTCGCCCGCGCGCTTGTTGCGGTCGACGAAGATCTCGTCCCCGCTGCGAAGGGTCGGCTCCATGCTGTCGCCTTCCACGCGGATCGCGGACAAATCGGCGCCCTCCAGACCCATTTCGCGCAACCAGCGGCGCGAGAAGCGGAAGCTGTCGAAGGATATTTCCTCTGCCGAAACGGCGCCAGGACCGGCTGACGCGTCGAGAGCAAGGCGGGGAACGGCCAGAAAGTCGTCCGATTCGCGTGGCCGCGCAAGGTCCCGATCCGCCCCCAACTCCACTTCCCCGACACCGAAGAATTCCGCCAACTTGCGCCGGTCCTGTTCCTCCAGCCTGCGCGGGCTGCCCTTGCGTACGAATTGCTGCAAGTAACTGGGATTACGCCCCAACATAGACGAAAGAGCCGACAGGCTCGCGCGGTTCGATTCCGCCAATTCGACCAGTCGCGCCCGGTCCGCGCTGAGTTTTTCCGCCATCCTTAACTCCTTGCCAACTCTCGTGATTGGCACAAATCCGCACTTCCCGAAGAACTCGCCAGAGAAAATTCCTATAGCATAGGATTTTTCCTAGACAAGTAGGATTTCGACTGGAACGAATAGGGAACACGGCGAGCGATTCGTCATTCCGGACAGCCAAAAGGGGAGCACCGCACATGCTGATTCGATCCATCGAGAAGTTCCTTCGCACCCACGAGATGCCGCCGACGAAGTTCGGCCGGCTCGCGGCACGCGATCCCCGCTTCGTCCTTGATCTCAGGATGGGTCGCGAGCCGCGCAGCGGAACCGAAGCGCGCATCCGCGGCTTCATGACGGGCTTCGAGGCTGCGCGCGGCGAAGGTCCTGCAAAGGAGGCGGCGCATGTCGGCTGAATGCAAACCTCCGCGAAAGAAACTTGTCCGTCCGCGCCGCAGTTCGGGCGATCGCCTGCGGGACGCCCTGATCGCGCTTGGCGAACATCAAGGGCAAGTCCTGACGCACACGGAGAAAGCGTGGGCGAGCATTACCTTCGCAGGCACGCGGCACAGCCTCTCCCTCCTCTTCCCTGGCGAAGATGCGGTGGAAGCGGGCGAACGTTTTATCGCCGCCCTGCCCGACCATGAATTCATGCTAGCAGGCCAGCTGGTCGCCGATGCCGGGGTGAGCGAGGTCGATCACCGGATCATGCCCGACTCCCGGCTGGTCGTTCAGTGCGAACTGCTCCTGCTCGAGGACGCCTGATCAGTAACCGGCGGCAAGGTCCATCTGCGGAGTGACCGGCTCGCCCTTCCGCCACCGTTCGAGATTTTCGACGAACCTGTCGGCGCTGCGCTGGAACATTTTGGTCTGCGCGCGGCCCGACAGGTGCATGGTCACCTGCGCATTTTCCAGGTCCCACAGCGGGTGATCCTCGGGCAATGGCTCCGGATTCGTCACGTCGAGCAAGGCGGCTTCGATCTTCTTCGCCTGCAACGCCTCGACGAGCGCATCCTGTTCGACCACATCGCCGCGCGCGATATTCACCAGCACCGCATTGGGCCGCATGGCCGCGAGTTCGGCCGCGCCGATCATGCCCTTGGTTTCGTCGGTGGACGGCACCGCAAGGATCACCCAGTCGAACTCGCCGAGCTTCTCGCGCCATTCGCCGGGGCGCAAATTGCCCTCCCCACCCGAACGACGCACTGGCACCACCGTCATGTCGAACGCCTCGAGCCGGGTCTTGATAAGCCCGCCAATCGCGCCGAGGCCGAGCAGGAGCACGCGCTCCCCTGAAAGCTCGCGCTTGCCGGGGCTGTCGAGCAGCCAGTCGTGCCGCTCCTGCGCGCGCACCACCTCGCGGTACCCCTTGGCATGGGCCAGCATCAGCATGACGACATATTCGGCAATGGTGATGGCGTTGATGCCCACGCCATTCGTGACCGTGACCCCGCGCTCCTGCAGGAGGTTCAGCGGCATGAAGTCGAGGCCCGCGTAGATCGAGTTCAGCCACTTGAGATTGGTCGCGGCCTTCGCGATCTCGATCATCGGCTCCTTGTCGTTGAGGTCGAACCAGCCGATCTCGGCCTCGGGCGCCATTTCCAGCGCCTGTTCCTTGGTCATGAACCATAGCGGCTCGACCCATTCGGGCAGGCGCGGCTCCACCAGCGGGCGAATCAGGGCGGACATCACGGCTTTTGTCATCGGGGGACTCTCCTCTTGCCGATAAGTCCCTAACCGCAACTTAGCCCAGCTTCCACTCCCAGCCGAGCGGATCGCCGTCCATCACCTCGACGCCCTTGGCGGCGAGGGTGGCGCGGATGGCATCGGAAGTCGCGTAATCCTTCGCGACCTTGGCTTCCTTGCGGCGGATGAGTTCCGCTTCGATTTCGGCCTCGGTGACCTCGGCCGAGGCGGGACGGATGCGAAGGTCTTCGCGAGTGAGATCGAACAGGTCGAGGCCGAGCACGCGGTCCATGTCCTCGATCACGGCACGCTTCACCCCGCCGTCGACTTTCTTGACCGCCAGCGCCTCTTCCAAAGCGACCAAAGCGATCGAGGTGTTGAGATCGTCGGACACGGCGGCGGCGAATTTCTCGCGCATGGGTGCGAACTTCTGGTGCGAGGGATCGCCAGCCATCTCGCCCTTCAGGCGTTCGACCTGCATCACGATGCGCTTCAATCGCGTGAGCGCGGCGCCCAGCCCTTCCCAACTGAACTCCAGTTCGCTGCGGTAATGCGCCTGCAGGCACATCATGCGGTAGGCTAGCGGGTGGTAGCCCTTGTCGATCAGCAGCTGCAGGCGCAGGAACTCGCCCGAGCTTTTCGACATCTTTCCCGACCGTTCGACGAGGAAGTTGTTGTGCATCCAGATGCGCGCGCCGCTGTTTTCGGCCTCGCTTAAGCCGCCGGTGCAGCAATGCGCCTGGTTCTGCGCGATTTCGTTCGGGTGATGGATTTCGCGGTGGTCGATCCCGCCCGTGTGAATGTCGAAGGGGAAGCCGAGGAGCTTTCCGCCCATGACCGAGCATTCGAGATGCCAGCCCGGCGCGCCCTTGCCCCAGGGTGACTCCCATTCCATCTGGCGCTTTTCGCCAGCAGGCGTCTTGCGCCAGATCGCGAAGTCGGCCGCGTTGCGCTTGCCCTCGACCGTATCGATGCGGCCTTCACCTTCTTCGGTGACAGCGCGGGCAAGCTTGCCATAATCCTGGATGGTGGAGACGTCGAAATAGAGCCCGCTATCGAGTTCGTAGCAGTGCTTGTCCGCGATGCCTTTCGCGAATTCGATCATCTCGTCGATGTAATCGGTGGCGACCGACCACTTGGCCGGCTGGCGGATATTCAGCGCCTTCACATCGGCCCAATAGGCTTCCGTATAATGCTTCGCGATGTCCCAGATCGACTGCGCGCGCTCGGCAGCCATCTTCTCCATCTTGTCCTCGCCCTCGTCCGCATCGTCGGTCAGGTGGCCGACGTCGGTGATGTTGATGATGTGGGTGAGATCGTAACCCTTCCAGCTCAGCGTGCGGCCCAGCACGTCGGCAAAGACATAGGCGCGCATGTTGCCGATGTGGGGGTAATTGTAGACCGTCGGCCCGCAGGTGTAGACGCGCGCCTCGCCCGGGTGGACGGGGGTGAAGGTCTCGGTCTCGCGGGTGAGCGAGTTGAACAGCTTGAGCGGCGTTTCGGTCATGCGCAGGCCATTAGGTCGCGGCGCGCTTACTGCCAACCCTCCCAGCGCACAGATTCGTCCAGCGGCGCACGTTTCACATCGAACCGGTTCACCGGCGCGTCCGGATCGCGGTAGCCGATGGCCATACCGCAGAAAAAGATGTGGTCATCGGGGATGTCGACCATCTCGCGCACCTGCGGGCTGTAGGCGGCCCAGGCTTCCTGCGCGCAGCTATCGAGCCCTTCCTCGCGCAGCAGCAGCATGATGGTCTGCAGCCACATTCCGATATCGCTCCACTGCGGCGGCCCCATGTACTTGGGCGTGTGGACCAGCATCAGCACCGGCGCCCCGAAGGCGCGGAAGTTGTTGGCGAACCACATGAGGCGCTTGGCCTTGTCCTCGCGTGTGATGCCGAGCGAGGCGTACATGTCCTCGCCCACGCCGAAGCGGCGCTCCTCGTAGGCCCCGTCAAGGTCATTGGGATAGATATCGTATTCGGGCTTGAGCGCCGCGCGTCCCTTGGGAAATTCCTGCGCCACCCGGTCGAAAAGCGCCTGCATCGGCTCGCCGGTGAGGATTACCGCGTTCCACGGCTGGACGTTGCCACCCGAAGGAGAGCGCTGCGCCTTTTCGAGCACGCGGGTCAGGGTTTCGCGGTCGACCGGCTGGTCCGTAAAGGCGCGGACAGAGCGGCGGGACTGGACGGCTTCAGTGGGTGTCATGGGAGAAATGCCGCGATCATGAGGACAACACCGCTGGCTATTCCGATCATGCTGAGAACCCTTACCTTCTTGGCGGTTGCGTGAGCCGGTGGAGGATATGCCTCCAATTGCCGGCGCTCCTCGAAGTAAGCTTCGTCAGCGCCTTCCTTCAATTCGCGAAGCCGCCCCTGCCAACCCTCGACGCTGTGGACATCCTTTTCCGGTCGGCGGAAGCCCGACAGGGAGCCGAAGATCATCAGAATCCCGAGGAAAAACAGGCTCCAGTCCATCTATTTCTCCACCTCGAACAGTCCCGCAAGCTGCTCGATAATGGTGCCGCCGAGCTGTTCCACGTCCATTATCGTCACCGAGCGCTTGTAATAGCGGGTCACGTCATGGCCGATGCCGATGGCGGCGAGCTGGACGGGGCTTTGCTTCTCGATCCACTCGATCACCTTGCGCAGGTGTCCTTCGAGATAACCCGCCTGGTTTACGCTCAGCGTGCTGTCGTCGACCGGTGCGCCGTCGCTGATGACCATGAGGATGCGGCGGTCTTCGGGGCGGGCGAGCAGGCGATTGTGCGCCCAGAGCAACGCCTCGCCGTCGATGTTTTCCTTCAGCAACCCCTCGCGCATCATCAGGCCGAGGTTGCGACGCGCGCGGCGCCAAGGCTCGTCGGCCTTTTTGTAGATGATGTGGCGCAGGTCGTTCAGGCGGCCCGGATCGGCGGGACGGCCATCGGCGAGCCATGCCTCGCGTGACTGCCCACCCTTCCACGCGCGGGTGGTGAAGCCGAGAATTTCGGTCTTCACGCCGCAGCGTTCGAGCGTGCGCGCCATGATGTCGGCGCTGATTGCGGCGATGGAGATCGGCCGCCCGCGCATCGAGCCCGAATTGTCGATCAGCAGCGTGACGACCGTATCCTTGAACTCGGTATCGCGCTCCATCTTGTAGGAGAGCGCATGGCCGGGGCTCACGACCACGCGGGTGAGGCGCGCGGCATCCAAGAGGCCTTCTTCCTGGTCGAAATCCCAGCTGCGGTTCTGCTGCGCCATGAGGCGGCGCTGGAGGCGGTTGGCCAGCCGCGTGACGATGCCCTGCAGGCCCGCCAACTGGCTGTCGAGATAGGCGCGCAACCGGTCCAGTTCCTCGTGATCGCACAGCTCGGGCGCTTCGATGATCTCGTCGAACTTGTCGGTATAGGCGCGGTAATTGAAATCTTCTGGCAGGTCGGTCCACGGGCGGTTCGGGCGGACGGGCTGCATGCCCTCGCCCTCTTCGTCCGAGGGATCGCCGTCGGACATCTCCTGCTCGCCCTCGACGTCCTGATCGGCATCGCCATCTGCCTCGCCGTCGGTGACTTCGCCGCGAGCATCCGTTTCCTGTGGCTGGGCCTCGCCCTCGTCTTCCTCGTCGGTGTCCTGGTCTTCCTCGGGCGTATCGCCCTCGTCCTCGTCACCGTCCTCGCGGCCCTCGTCCTCTGGCATGTCGGGCAAGGTCAGTTCGAGGTGCCGGAGCATTTCCATCGTCAGGTCCTGGAAAGCGCGCTGGTCGTCGAGCGCCCCTGCAAGATCTTCCATATCGCTGCCGATCTTCGACAGGATATCCTCGCGCACCATGTCGACGCCGGCCTTCGCGCGCTCGGGGATGGCTTCGCCCGTCAGCGCCTCGCGCAGCATCAGGGAAAGCGCGGTCGGCAGCGGGACTTCGTTCGCCGCATCGGCGCGCGCGATCGGATCGCTGGCTGTGCGCAGTTCGACCGCCGCGTCTAGATTGTCGCGAATGCCGGAGTAGCGCGTGCTGCCGATCGCCTCGTAGCGCACCTGCTCGATCGCATCGTAGCAGGCGCGAGCGATCGGTTCGGGCGGCGCGCCGCGATTGTGCAGCGCTTCGTTATGATGGCGCAGGCGCAGCGCGAAGCTGTCGGCAAAGCCGCGCGCTTCCGTCGCCTGATCCTTGGGAAGAGTGCGACCGGGAAGCGGAACGCGGAAGTTCTTGCCCGACTGGCTCGGACTGTCCGCGCTCCACGCAACCTCGACCTCCGGCTCCTGCGCCAGGGCGCGCGCGGTGCCGGTCAATGCCTGCTTGAAGCGGTCGAGGGGTGTCTGTTCGGTCACGTAAGCCTAGTTAGGATGTCGGGATGCTTTGGCCAGTCTTTTCCCAGTCCTTGATGAAGCCTTCCAGCCCCTTGTCGGTCAGGACGTGCTTGAACAGGCCCTTGATCACGGCAGGCGGCATGGTGGCGACATCGGCACCGATCCGCGCGCTCTGCAGCACGTGGACGGGATTGCGGATCGAGGCGACGAGAATTTCGGTGTCGAAGCCGTAGTTGGAATAGATCTGCGCGATATCGGCGATCAGTTCCATGCCGTCGAAACCGTTGTCGTCGTGACGACCCACGAAGGGCGACACGAAGGTCGCGCCGGCCTTCGCCGCGAGCAGAGCCTGGTTTGCCGAGAAGCACAGTGTCACATTGACCATCGTGCCGTCGCTGGTCAGCTTCTTGCAGGTCTTGAGGCCGTCGATCGTCAGCGGAACCTTGATGCAGACATTGTCAGCGATCCGGCGCAGGGTTTCCGCTTCCTTCATCATGGTTTCATGGTCGAGTGCGACGACTTCGGCGCTGACCGGACCATCGGTAAGGCCGCAGATTTCCTTGGTCACTTCCATGAAATCGCGACCCGACTTGGCGATTAGCGAGGGATTGGTCGTCACCCCGTCGAGCAGGCCGGTGTCGGCCATTTCCTTGATGTCGGCGATATCGGCAGTGTCGACGAAGAATTTCATGGGTGTGCGCTCCGCAAAAAGGCGAGAAAAGGTGTTACCCGCTGCAAGGCGATTGCGGGCTATGAGTCAAGGCTTGGCCGCCTGTGAACCACGCTTTGCTCACGCATTGCCGACGACGAAGCAGGCCGCAGCGACCAGCGCGCCGGTCCAGCGGTTGGCGCGGAAGCGTTCGAGCGGATTGTCGGGATCCTCGCCATCGAGCGTGGCGACCTGCCATACCAGATGCGCGGCGGCGGGCAGCAAGGCGACGAGGGCGATCCAGTCCGCCCGGTACAGCCAGAAGGCGAGCGCCCACAAGGCTACCGCCCCGCCATAGAACAGCGCAACGCCCCCGCGCACCCTGCCCCCAAGGCGGAGTGCGGACGAGCGAATGCCGACCAGCGCGTCGTCTTCGCGGTCCTGCATGGCGTAGATCGTGTCGTAGCCGATCACCCACAGCGCAGCGCCCGCATACATTGCGGCCAGCGCGTCGAGATTGTCTGCGCGGAAATGGGTGAAGCCGACCAGCAACCCCCAGGTGAAGACCATGCCGAGCCACGCCTGCGGCCACCAGGTAATCCGCTTCATGAAGGGATAGGCCGCGACCAGCGCGAGGCTCGCCAGGGCGACCAATTGCGCCAGCGATTCGAGTTGTAGCAGCACAACCAGCCCGACGAGGCTCAGCGTGACCAGCCAGCCCCAGGCAAGCCTCTTCGACACGCGCCCGCTCGCCACCGGGCGGCTGGCCGTGCGCGCCACCTGCCGGTCGAGCTTGGCATCGACGATGTCGTTGTAGACGCAGCCCGCGCCGCGCATGGCGATGCTGCCGAGCAGCAGCCAGCCGAGCAGCGCGAACTGCCAACCTGCGCCTGCCAGCCACACGCCCCATGCGCACGGCCAGAACAGCAGCCACCATCCGATCGGCCGGTCGAACCGCGCCAGCATCGCAAGATCGCGCGGCAATTGCGGGAGGCGCTCGACCAGTCCGCGATGTTCGCTATCGGGGACGATCTGCGGCGGGGTGGAGGTGTCGTTCATCGCTTGCTTCCTACTGCGCGAGACGCCAACAGGCTAGACATGCCTGCAACACCCGCCTGGCCGCCCAAGAGCGCTCCCCGCCTGTTCGTCGACACTGAGCTTTCCAGCGATGTGACTGTCCAGATAGAGGGCAACCAGGCCCATTATCTGACCAAGGTGATGCGGGTTTCGCAGGGCGATGCGGTGATCCTGTGCGACGACGTGACGGGAGAATGGGCTGCCGAAGTCGTCGAGGCGGGCAAGCGCCACGTCACCCTGCAACCGACCCACCACCAGCGCCCGCGCGAACCCGTGCCGGATTTCTGGCTGTGCCCCGCGCTGCTGAAGAAAGACCGCTTCGACCTGGTGCTGGAAAAGGCGACCGAGCTCGGCGTCGACCGGATCGCGCCCGTCGTCACGCGGCGCTGTGTTGCAGACAAGCTCAACCTCGACCGTGCGTCTACCATAGTGACCGAGGCGGCGGAGCAATGTGCCCGCACTGCCCTGCCCCAGGTGGCAGAGCCGGTGAAGCTCGACGCCCTTCTTCGCGAATGGCCCGAAGACCGCCTGCTGTTCTTCGCCGACGAGGAAGGCGGCGAACCGTCCGCCGACGCCTTCTGCTATGCAGACGGCCCTGCAGCCCTGCTCACCGGTCCCGAAGGCGGATTCGACGATGCGGAGCGCGAGGCGATCCGCGCCCATCCCAATGCCCGCCCCATCAGCCTCGGCCCCCGCATCCTGCGCGGTGAAACCGCGGCGATTGCAGGAATAGCGGTCTGGATGGCGGAAGCAGGCGACTGGATCGACGAGGAATAAATCCTTTGCGCAGCGGGATTGGGTTTTCTAACGCCACCCGATGAGCACGCGCGACACCTCCGCCAAGGAAGATCCGATCATCGAATCGCGCGACCAATTGGTCGCTCCGATGCAGGCTGGCGAAAAGCCCAAGGCCGACTGGCGCATCGGGACCGAGCATGAAAAGCTGGTGTTCCGCCGCGAGGATTTCCGCGCCCCTTCCTATGACGAACCAGGCGGCATTCGCGACATACTGATGTCGCTGCGCCAGTTCGGCTGGGAGCCGGTGGAGGAAGGCGGCAAGGTCATCGCCATGCGCGGCGAAGACGGCACGGTCAGCCTCGAACCGGCGGGACAGCTCGAACTGTCCGGAGCGCCGCTCGAAAACCTGCACCAGACCTGCGCCGAAACCGGACGGCACCTCGACCAGGTGAAGCGTGTGGGCGAAGATTGCGGCGTCGGCTTCCTCGGCCTCGGCATGTGGCCGGACAAGACCCGCGAAGAACTGCCGATCATGCCCAAGGGCCGTTACGAGATCATGATGCGCCACATGCCGCGCGTCGGCAGTCTCGGCCTCGACATGATGCTGCGCACCTGCACGATACAGGTGAACCTCGACTATTCTTCCGAAGCAGACATGGCGCAAAAATTCCGCACCGGTCTTGCGCTCCAGCCGCTGGCGACTGCCCTGTTCGCGAATTCGCCTTTCACGGAAGGGAAACCCAACGGTTACCTGTCCTATCGCAGCCATATCTGGTCCGACACCGACCCGCATCGCACCGGCATGCTGCCTTTCGTGTTCGAGGAGGGTTTCGGTTACGAGCGCTGGGTCGACTATATGCTCGACGTGCCGATGTATTTCGTATTCCGCGACGGCAAGTATCTCGACGCGGCTGGCCTGAGCTTCCGCGATTTTCTCGAAGGCAATCTGTCGATTCTTCCCGGTGAAAAACCGACGCAGAGCGACTGGTGGGATCACCTTTCCACCGCCTTCCCGGAGGTGCGGCTCAAGAGCTTCCTCGAAATGCGCGGCGCCGACGGTGGTCCGTGGAGCCGCATCTGCGCCCTGCCGGCCTTCTGGGTCGGCCTGCTCTACGACCAGGGCGCGCTAGATGCGGCATGGGACCTCGTCAAGCACTGGACGATGGAAGAGCGCGAGAACCTACGGAACGCCGTCCCGAAACTTGCGCTCGACGCGCCGATCCCCGGCGGCGGTAAGCTGCGCGACATGGCGAAGGACGTTCTCGCCGTGGCCCGCTCCGGCCTGGCTGCACGCGGGAGGCTCAATACGTCGGGCGATAACGAGACCGGCTTCCTCGAAACGCTCGACGAAATCATCGCCAGCGGCAAGGTGCCGGCCCAGGTCCTGCTGGATCGCTATCACGGCGAATGGGGCGGCGACATCAAGCGGGTCTACAAATACAGCTTCTGAAAGAGGACACGGCGATGATCCAGATTAACGGCACGATCCGACTGGCCGAAGGTATCGACAGCAGCACGCTGGACGCGATCATCACCATGGTCCGCGCAAGCCGCGCAGAAGACGGCTGCCTCGATTACACCTTCGCGCGGGACCTCGCCGATCCCAACACGCTAGTCCTGTTCGAGCGGTGGCGCGACAAGGCGGCGCTCGAAGCGCATGGGAAATCGGCGCACATGGCGGCTTTCCAGGAAGTCATGGCGAACAATCCGCCCGTGTCGCGCGACCTGCGGATTTACGAAACCGACGACGGCCAACCGCTGGGCTGATCTATTCGGCAGGCTGGGCGGAAGCCGCCGGGCGCGGCGTCAGTTTAGCGAATAACCTCGTCAGCGGCGCGGTGATCAACCCGTTGCGCCCCATCCACGCATAATAGTCGCGGTACTTCTGGTCCTCGGCCAGCAGGTGCGCTTCTTCCGTACGCGCGCGCCAGTAGTAGATGCCGTTGACGCACAGCAGGAAGAAGGTGTTGCGGATCGCATCCACCGGGCTCTGGTTGACGACGAGGAACGGCATCACGCTGCACCACCAGAACAGGTTCTTGGACAGGTACGCGGGGTGCCGGGTGAAGCGGTACGGGCCATTGGTCAGCACACCGCGGTAAGTGAGGTTGGAAAACCGGATACCGAAGGCGAAGGTCGCCCACGCATAGATCGCGGTCAGGAAGACCAGCAATCCGGCCCACAGCCACAGGATCGCCTCGTTTCCGGCAAGCCAGTAATGCCACTGTTCAACATGGTGTTCGTAGCTCATCACCTGCCCGTTGCCGAGGATGCCCCAGACGAAGGGCGGATAGCAGATCAGGGCCGCCAGCCAGCCGCCGAGGAAGGGATTGCCTGACCGGATATGCGCATCGAGCGGACGCAGGGTCACGATATACCCGACCGCGCCCACCATCACGTCGACCAGGAACAGCAGGTTGATCATCACAACCGCGAAGACCACAGGATTGGAGAGAAACTCGTAGAGGTCCGCGTTCACCACATTGGCGAAATTGACCGGCACGATGGAGATCATGAAAGCACCGAAGAACGCCTTGATGATCCACGCACGCCAGTGCTTCAGCACCTCTGCGCGGTCCCAGTCGTCGCGCATGAACAGCATGGCGCCGAAATGCCAGGCATGGTCGCGCGGGTTTCTCATCACTCGGTCGAGCCACAGGACATAGGGCACCGACAGCACCACCATCGCAGCGCCCATCACCGCCACCACCTTGAGCGCATAAATGTAATTCCCGGCCCAGTACCAGCGACACAGGCAATAAAGCGCGACCAGGATGGCCCACGTCGCCCACAGCCCCGCGATCTTGGTCAGCGAGGTCTCGAGATCGGGCTTGCGGCTCTTCGCGAGCGACCAGTCGATCCCGGTCGAGGGGCGCAGGTGCACCTTGTCGACGAAGATCGACCACGCAACCATTGGCACAGTGATGAAGACCAAGCCCGCAATGGCTGCATGAGGTCCAACCAGAGGCTCACGCGGCCCCGGCAGGTCCCAGAATTCGGCAATTCCGGCCCAATCACGCGCGATCCAGACCCACACGAGCAGGGCAGCAAGCCCAACCAGCCCGACGGCTGGCGAGACATCGCTTGCTGGACGCGTGTCAGGGACGGGTGCGTGCTGGGCCATTGCCGCACCCTATAGCGCGGCAATGGTAAACGGCACGAAAACTATCGCGTGCTTAGCGGAATGCGGTGATCGTGCCGCTGTCGTCGAGGACGAACAGCGTTTCGTTCGCGACCACTGGAGGCAGGCTGATCGGTTCGTCCAGTTCGGTGAACAGGGTGGCAGAACCTTCACCGGTGCTGATGCGCCAGATCTCGCCATTGGAATTCACCGCCCACAGCTGGCCGCCCGCGAGAACGGGGCCCTGCCAGAAGATCGGGTTCTTTTTCTTTTCCTCGTTTTCATAGCGCGGCATCTGCGTCAGCCAGCGGACCTTGCCGCTGCTGCGCTGGATCGAGATCAGGCGCGCATCGTCGGTCAGCGCGAAGATCCACTCGCCAGCGATGGCCGGGGTCGAAATGCCAGCGACGTTGAGTTCCCACAGGCGCTGGCCCGTGACGAGCTCGTAGGCGGCCATGCGGCCACCCTGACCGAGCGCGTAGACGCGGCCATTGTCGATGATGGGATCGGCGTCGATGTCCGACAGGGCACCGACCTGCGTGGAGATCGACGTACGCGCCAGAGCGTCCGCCCACAGGCTGCGACCGTTTTCATAGCGGTAGGCGATCAGTTCGCCCGAAGTATACCCGGCGACCACTGTGCCCTGCCCTGCGGCCGGTGCCGCCACGCCGAACACGCCGGCCATGGTCGTCGAACCGGATTCGTCCCACTGCAGGCTGCCGTCCGCCGCGTTGAGCGCGTAGAGCAGATTGTCCTGCGTCATCACGAATACGTTATCGAAGGCGAGCGTCGGCGAACCGCGCAGCGGACCGCCCGGCTTTACCTTCCACTGTTCGGCACCGGTCTGCGCGTCGAGAGCGAAGACATTGCCGGCGCCATCCGTACCATAGACCTTACCCGCACTGTAGCTGACGCCGCCGCCGAAAGCGGAAGGACGCGTGTCGTCGCTCAGCTGTGACTGGTAAGTCCACTGGCGCGCGCCGCTTCGCGCGTCGAAAGCGGTGACGCGGCCATCGGTACCCACGGCAAACAGCTTGCCGCCGCCGATGACGGGCGCAGCACCCAGGCGCTGGCGATTGTCTGCTCCGGCAACATCCACGGTGAAGGCGCGGGTCGGCGCTTGCGCGAGGGCGAGGTGCCCGTAGCTCTTGCTGGCGGTGCCGCCTGCCTGGCCCCACTCGGCATTTGCCTGCGCCGGGGGCAGGACCACCGAAACGCCGGCCAGCGAAGGATCGACCTTCGCGCCGGTTTCGATGCGCGAAAGGATCGGCTCGCGATCGCCGAGGGTCGGGGTCGTTTTCTTGTCGTCGGATCCGCCGAACAGGCCACCGGCACAAGCGGTCAGGCCCAGGGCCAGGGTTGCGGCGATCGTGCCGCGCGTGATCGATTTGACTTTGGTCTGGCTCATCTTGGGTCCGTCTATGATCGATTATTCGCTGGTTGCGCCGGCTTGCGGGTCGGTGCGCTGGCTGTTGAGGAGCTCCTCGACATCGTCCACGGCATCGACGCCGAGCACGCCGGCCATGTTGAGCACGCGCGCACGGGTGCCTTCCGGCGTCGCATCGTCGCGGGCGATCTGCCCGAAAAGCGCACCGGCTTCCGCACGCTTGCCCTGCGCGAGATAGGCATGGGCCACAAGCTCGCCGGCAGTCGCGAAGAACGGTTCGCCCGGTGTCGCCAGCGGCTTGAGCTTGGCGATGACGTCGGCAGGCTTCATGGAATCATATTGCGCAGTGACCTGCCGGATCAGGGCGATGTCGCGGAAGGTTTCGGGCGCGCTGCCATCGGCTGCGACTTCGCCGAACAGCCGGGCGGCTTCTTCTGTATTGCCTTCTTCCGCCAACAGGCCGGCGCGCAGCATCTTGGCGCTGATTGCAGGCGTGCCCTCGCCCTCGACGCCGTTCAGGCGCTCGAGCGCGGCCGCCGTATTGCCCGCTTCGAGCTGGTCGATCGCGACCACGAGCGCTTCGGACTGGCTTTCCAGAGCGGCTTCGTTGCGATTGTCCCACCACAGGTAGCCGCCGAACGCCGCGAGTCCGACGATCAGCACGCCGATCAGCGGCTTGCCATAGGTGCCCATGAAGCTTTCCATATCGCCCTGGCGGACGGCATCGTCGACCTCGCGCAGCAGGGCTTCCTGTTCGGCAGCCTCGGCGCGTGATTTCTTTTCTTCGCGGGTGAGTTCGGTCTTGGGTTTGCGGGCCACTGCGGCTCGGTCTCCGTTAAAGGCAAATCTGTGGCCGGGTCTTTAGGCATAGCGCGGTAAGAGGGCAATGCCTGTCCATCCGGGGAACGAGCCTGTCCCCCGGCGGGTGAACGCGCGATGAAACCGCGCGCGTCGCCCTAGAAGTCCCGTCGCATGGCGCTGGAATAAAGGCGGCGATAGGTCGCAACCATCTTGTCGCGGTCGAACTGTGCACGCGCCTTCGCCTGGTTTGCCATCCCGATCCGCTCTGCACGGGCCGGATCGCGCGCCATGTCGCGCAAATATGCGGAGAGCGCATCCTCATTGGCGGGCGGCGTGATGAATTCGCGATTCTCTTCTGCCACGATATCCTTGATATCGCCGACATCCGGGGCGACCACGGGAAGGCCGGCGGCCATCGCCTCGACCACAGACAGCGGGAATTGTTCTGAATCGCTCGATAGCGCGAAGATATCGAACAGACCGATGACGCGCGCCGGATCCTTGACCGCTCCGGGCAAATGAACTCGGTCGTTCAGCTCCAGCCGGTCGATCTCGGCCTGGATCGCATCGCGTTCGCTTCCTTCCCCGATGATGACGAGATGCCAGTCCTCCTCCATCGAAGCGAATGCCCGGACCAGCCGGGGCAGGTTCTTCACTGTGCGAAGGCCTGCCAGAGTGCCGACCCAACGCTCACCCTTGTGCTTGATCAGGCGCAGGGTGTCGGGCTTGGGCCGCATGGCGAAAGCCTTGGTGTCGATGCCGTTCGGGATTCGCTTCACCCGGCCGAGCGGCTGCTGCCATTCTACGAGTGCGATCTCCTCAAGCGTCTCCGACGGCACGACGAGGCCCGACGATTTGCCGAGCGCGACACGGCGATACCAGGTCCGGCTACGCTTGCGCTTATTGAGTTCGCTTTCATCGAAGCCGTCTTCGTGATGGATCAGCGGCGGCAGGTCGAGCGCTTCGGAGAACATCGTGTGCGCCATCACCGCGTCCATCGCGCCCCAATTGTAGGTGAGCACGAGGTCGAAAGGCTTCATGGCCTTGGCGATCTTCATCAGCCGCCCGGGCAGCGGCGTGCCCTTGAGGCTCGGAAAATCGGGCTGCAGCGTGACGCGAATGCCCTTGGCGATACCATCCGCCGCATCCAGCCGGTCCGGTTCCGCCGACACGATCGTATGGGCCAGCCTCCCTCCGAAAGCATTGATCAGCTCAACCGTCCGGCGCTCCTTGCCGCCCGCGGCGAAGGTCGATTGCAGGTGCAGGACACGCGGCACGCCGCCGTCGGATTTCGCGCTCATTTGACGCTGGCGAGCAGGGAATCGATCGCCGTGCGTACTTCCGGCTCGTCTAGCGTCGGTGCATGTCCGGCATCTTCCACAACGACCACATCGGCATTCGGCGCGCGTTTCTGCATTTCGGCGAAAGCATCGGCGCTAAGCAGCGCGGACAGTCCGCCCCGCACCAGCAGCAGCGGATTGCTCGCCAGCGCCTCGAAGCCGGGCCACAAATCGGGCGGCACCGCATTCTCGTCGGCATCGTTGAACGGGTCCGCGATCTTCATGTCGTAATCGAAGGCGATGCGGCCATTGCTGCACACAGTCATCCCGCGCTTGGCCATCGCGATCCAGTCCTCGGTGTCGAAGGACGGGTGCGATTCCCCGTGCACTTCCTCCAGCGCGCGCGCTGCGTGCATCCACGTCGGGAAGCTGCGGCCCTGGCCCAGATATGTGCGGATCTTCTCGATGCCCGCCGGATCGACCACCGGGCCGATATCGTTGAGCAGCGCGGCGGCGATGCGGTGCGGCATGGCCTGCGCAATCAGCATGGTCATGAGCCCGCCCATCGAGGTGCCGATCGAAACGAACTTCTCGACGCCTTCCTGTTCGAGCAACGCCAGGACGTCGCCGATATAATGCGGGACGGCATAGGTCGCGCTATCTTCGGCGTAATCGCTTTTGCCGCGCCCGCGCATGTCGGGCACGATCACCCGCCAACCCTGTCCGGCGATATGCGCGGCGACGCCTTCGAAATCCTTGCTGTTGCGGGTCAGGCCGTGAAGGCACAGCACCGGAGGGCGATCGTTCGCCTCTCCATAGTCGCGGAAATAGAGGGTCAGGCCCTCGGCGCTTTGCCAGCTACGCTCGCTGTATTCAGTGCTCATGAAAAGCGCGGTAGCGCCTAGCGCGGCAAATTTCGAGCCATGACTTGCGTGCAGTGCCCCGGGACCACATCTCCAATGCGATGCCAGATGCCCCACAACCTGCCGCCTACCGTCCCGACACGCCGATCCTGGGCCTGAGTGATTGGCTTGGCGATCCAGTCGAAGCGGCCGATTTTCCCGAAACGAAATTGCGGTTTCGCAACGATCGCTGGGCGGCAGCGGTTGGCCTAGCGGACATGGACGACGAGGAGTGGGCACGTCATTTCGGCCGCTTCGCCCCCTTGCCGGACAACCTGCCCCAGCCGCTGGCCCTGCGCTATCACGGACACCAGTTCCGCGTGTACAATCCCGAACTGGGTGACGGGCGCGGCTTCCTGTTCGCCCAACTGCGCGACGGGCAGGACCGGCTGCTCGATCTCGGCACAAAAGGATCGGGTCAGACTCCGTGGAGCCGAGCCGGCGACGGCCGCCTGACCTTGAAAGGGGCAGTGCGCGAAATCCTCGCCACCGAAATGCTCGAAGCGCTGGGCGTGAGTACGTCGAAGACTTTCAGCGTCGTCGAGACCGGCGAGCAACTCCAGCGCAATGACGAACCCTCGCCCACCCGCTCGGCGGTCATGACACGGCTGAGCCACGGGCATATCCGTATCGGCACTTTCCAGCGCTTGCTGGCCGTGGAAGAGAAAGAGCACATGGAAGCGCTCGTCGAGTACTGCCTTACGCAGTTTCCCGGCCCTCCCCCGCCAGAAGACGCGCCGGGGCGTGACGAACCTGCCGTGCGCCTGATGCATCAGGTGGTCGAGCGGCTGGCCGATCTCGCCGCCGCCTGGATGGTCGCAGGCTTCGTCCACGGCGTGCTCAACACCGACAACATGAACATCACGGGCGAGAGTTTCGATTACGGTCCCTGGCGCTTCCTGCCACAATGGAAGCCCGGTTTCACCGCGGCCTATTTCGACCACTCGGGCCTCTACGCCTTCGGGCGCCAGCCCGAGGCATTGCACTGGAATTGCGGCCAGTTCGCGATTGCGCTGAGGCTGATCTGCGACGCCCCGCCCCTCATTGCGGCGATGGAGCGCTTCGGTCCGCTCTACATGGATGCGGTCGCGCGGCGCTGGTGCTGGCGTCTTGGCGTCGTGCCCAAGGGCGGTGACGACGACGCGCGGCTGGTCGGCACCTGCGAGGCACTTATGGCGGAAAGCGAGGCACAGCCGGACGCATTCTTCTTCCGGCATCGTGGGGGACGAAATGCGCAAGGCGATCTCGCCACCGCGCTTGCAGGCTACGAGCCCGTCGCGGATACGCATGAATACTGGTCGGGCGAAGCGCCGCAGTCGATGCTGATCGACGAGGTCGAAGCCATCTGGGCCGCGATCGACCGGAGCGACGACTGGTCACCGCTCCATGCGAAGATCGACGCGCTTCGCTGCATGGGCAGTGCCCACGGTCAGGCACCTGTCCTCCCGGATCGACGCTAGACCTCCATACTAGATTTGACGCGCAGGCGCGCCTGTCACATAGGCGGCGCGAGAAGCTCGCTTGAGCGAGAGGAAGGGACGATACGTGTCGCAAGCCGAAATGATTTCTACCGAACCGGCCACCGGCAAATTGCTCTGGAAGGGCGAAGCCGGAAACGTTGAGCAGGCTATCGATGTAGCGCTTAGGGCCAAGACGGATTGGGCCCGCCAGCCGGTCGGCCAGCGTATCGAACTGGTCCGCCGCTTCGCCAACGAAGTGCGCAAACAGGCCGATCCCTTTGCGGAACTCATCGCGCGTGAAACCGGCAAGCCCCTGTGGGAAGCCAAGACCGAGGTCCAGGCCGTCATCGGCAAGGTCGAAATTTCCGTTACTGCCTATGCCGAGCGGACCGGCCAGAAGAAGCTGGACAGCGCGCTCCAGGGCACCGCTGCCCTGCGTCACAAACCGCATGGCGTGATGGCTGTCCTCGGCCCCTATAACTTTCCGGCCCACCTTCCCAACGGCCACATCGTCCCGGCACTGATCGCGGGCAATGTCGTCATCTTCAAGCCGAGCGAGAAGACCCCGGCCGTAGGCGAATTCCTGGTGAAATGCTTCAACGCCTCGGGCATTCCGGAAGGCGTCGTCCAATGCCTCCACGGCGGTGCCGAGGAAGGCAAGGCGCTGGTCGAACACGCCATGGTCGACGGCGTGTTGTTCACCGGATCGGCGCGCGCGGGCATTGCGATTAACCGCAAGCTGGCGAGCAATCCGGCCAAAATCGTCGCGCTGGAAATGGGCGGCAACAACCCCATCGTGATGCTGGATACGCCCAAGATCGACGACGCGGCGGCGACTATCATCCAGTCGGCCTTCACCACTGCAGGCCAGCGTTGCACGGCGGCGCGCCGCCTGATCGTGGTCGACAGCGTCTACGACAAGATCGTGCCCGCTGTGAAGCAGCTGGCGGAAAAGCTGATCGTGGGTGAACCCTTCGCCGACCCGCAGCCCTTCATGGGCAGCGTCATCGACAACCAGACGGCGGATCTCCTGTCCGAAAGCTTCGTCGCGCTGATTAGTCGCGGCGGCAAGCCGGTGATGCATATGAAGCGTCCCGACGAGCAGCTACCTTTCCTGTCGCCCTCGATCATCGATGCGACCGAGATGAGCGACCGGCCCGACATCGAATTGTTCGGCCCGTTGCTGCAGGTGATCCGCGTCAAGGATTTTGACGCGGCAATCGCAGAGGCAAACAACACACGCTACGGCCTCTCCGCCTCGCTGATGGGCGGCAAGCCGGAAGATTTCGAGAAGTTCTGGTTCGAAGCGCGCGCAGGGATTCTCAACTGGAACCGTCCCACGAACGGCGCATCCTCCGCAGCTCCGTTCGGCGGTGTCGGCCTATCGGGTAACCATCGCCCCGCCGCCTTCTACGCCGCGGATTACTGCGCCTATCCGGTCGCAAGCACCGAAATGGACCAGCCGCGCGCCAGCATCGGGATCGGCCTCAAGGAAGGCTGATCCCCTCTGCCCTCAGCGCTTGCTGGTAACGAGGTCGATTTCGGTGACCTTGCCCGGCAGGTCGCGGGCATAGATGACCATCGCACTCTGCCCGTCGATGGCGGACAGCACGTTCTCGCCACCTTTCAGCGCATGTTCGACCGTGTATCCGGCGTCGGCTGCGCGGGTCGCATAAAATGCCAGCACATCGCTCTTCGGCACGCCGGTGCGGAAGGTGACGGCACGGACAGCGCAAGCCCCCTCGTCGCTACCTGCCGCCTCGACCGTATTGCCGCGCGGATAGATAGGAAACTCGGCAGGTAGCTTGGCCGACCACGAGGCCGAGTAGCTGACCTTTTCGAAGCAGTTGGTATTGCCCGGTCCCTGGAGCGCGCGCGCCGCCTGAACCATGGCGGGCGTGTCCGCTGCACCTTCGCCAAGGCGCTTGGCCGTCGGGAGCGCGTCCATATTGGCGCTGCCGCCGACCATCTGGACCGCACGATTGCGCGCATCCTCGATCGCCCGCTCCGAGGTGTCGATCCGGGGAATGTTCTGGTTGCCCGTGCCAGAAAGCGCAGCGCCTTCCTCGCTGCTGTTCGCAAGGTCGGGATCGGTGGCGAGATTTTCGTTGAGCGCGCCCTCGCTGGCGGCGTTCATGTCGTCGCCTTCCTCCGCATCTCCATTACCGCCCGAACAGGCGGCGAGCATCGCGATGGGGGCAGCAAGGGCAATCAGGCGCAGCTTCATTTCTGGCATCTCCGGCACATTTCCAGAGCGATATGCCCTCCCTGTGCCGAATTGGCCATACGCTGCAGGCAGATGGCTCAATGCGGGACAGTGTACCGTCCACGCAAAAAGGGCGCCGCCCGCCCCTCGTATCGAGGGTGCGGACGACGCCCATCACAACCCGAAGGTCGCGCTATCGGCCGCGGGTGGGCACGGCCTCAAGCTCTTGAATGGTTAGCCGCAGCGGGTGCTCGAGCGGTCGATGGACCGTCCCAGAAGCGCACCTGCAGCGCCGCCGATGATTGCGCCCAGAGTGCGATCTCCACCGCGACCGGCGACTTCATGGCCGAGGAGTGCACCAACGCCAGCGCCGATCAGGAGACCGGTCGTGCCGTTCTCGCGCTCGCAATAGTAGCGTCCGTCGCGGCCACGCCAGATGCGGGTATCGCGATAGACAGGCTGCCCGTAGTCGCGGTCGTAGCCCATGTAATAGGGGCGCGCTTCGCGATAGCCGCGATATTCGCGGTGATCGTCGTAATGCCCGCGATGGCCGCGCTTCCAGTTCTTGTGCTTGCGCTTCTTGCCATGCTCGTAGGTCATGTCGCCGGCGATCGATGCCGCGACGCTATGCGCCTGCGGTGCGGCATGGGCCGGTACTGCGGCGGATGCCGGAGCAGCTAGGGTAAGGCCAGTGGCCGCGAGGGCCAGCGAAGCAGTCTTGAGAAACGTTGCCATAGTTCAATTCCTTGGTCGTATTCGACTCGGTGCGCGTCGATGGCGTTCAGGATTACGCATCGCTGCCTGAACAATTTGCAACGCGAGCGTCAGATTTGTTCAGTTTCGACGAGTTGAGGCTTAACAAGCGACGAATTGAAGCTTGCAGCCCGCACAAAGCGCGCCTACGCGGCAGCGGTTCATGGACACGACAGAATCCGACCAGCGCCGTTCGGGCCTGACCTCCGCGCTGGGTGCCTATGTGATATGGGGATTCCTGCCGCTCTACCTGATCCTGGTGAGAGAGGTCCCGGCCTTCGAATTCGTCGGCTGGCGCATTTTGTGGACGCTCCCGCTGTGCCTTGTGATCGTGGCGGTGAGAAAACAGCTGCCACAACTCAGGGCCGCTTTCGCCAATCCGAAAGTCATGCTGCTGTTACTGACCAGTGCAACGCTTATCGCGGTCAACTGGGTCGTCTATGTCTGGGCGATCCAGCAGGGCAATGTCTACGCAGCCAGCCTCGGCTACTATATCAACCCGCTCGTCAATGTGCTGCTCGGCACGCTGCTTTTGGGAGAGCGCCTGAGCCGCGCGCAATGGGCGGCGGTCGCGCTGGCCGGGGTCGGCGTTTCGATGCTGCTCGCAGGCGCGCTGACGACGCTCTGGATCAGTCTGACCCTGGCGCTCAGTTTCGGGACCTACGGCCTCATCCGCAAGCAGGTGGACGTGGGAGCGCTCCCCGGCCTCACCATCGAGTCGCTATTGTTGAGCGTGCCTGCAGCAGGCGTCGCGATTTACTATGCCGGATTGCCGGAAGGGTCCTCCTTCACCCAGTCCTTCGGGCTCGGCGCGGCGATCATGCTGGGCGGCGCGCTGACAGCATTCCCGCTCCTGCTGTTCGCCATCGCTGCGCGAAAACTGCCCTATTCGACGCTGGGCTTCATCCAGTTCCTCGCGCCCAGCATCGTTTTCGTGCTCGGGCTGACGGTGTTCGGGGAACAGTTGAAGTGGGCGCAGGCTCTGTGTTTCGCCTGCATCTGGATGGCAGCGGCGATCTTCGTCTGGGATCTGTGGAGCCGCTCTAGGACGCCAGCCGCCAGCTAAGCGTTTCTCCGGCGTGGAAAGGCACGATGCGCGCCTCCCCGCCATCGACTTCGTTCGGGACCTCGACAGCAACCTTTTCCAGCGTGACGGTCTCTTCATTGATGGGCAGGCGATAGAAAGCCGGGCCATTCAGGCTGGCGAACGCCTCGAACCGGTCGAGCGCTCCCTCCTCGTCGAATACGGTCACATAACTTTCCAGCGCAAAGGGCGCGTTGAAAATGCCGGCACAGCCGCAATCAGATTCCTTGGCATGGCGATGGTGCGGCGCGCTGTCGGTGCCGAGGAAATATTTCGCCGACCCGCCGGTCGCCGCCTTGCGAAGTGCCAGACGGTGCTCTTCCCTTTTGGCCACCGGCAGGCAGAACATATGCGGCCTGATCCCGCCTACCAGAATGGCGTTGCGGTTGATGTGGAGGTGCTGCGGCGTAATCGTCGCGGCGATGTTCGGACCCGAAGCGTCCACGAATTCGACTGCCTGCCGCGTGGTGATGTGTTCGAAGATGACCTTCAGTTCCGGAAGACGCTGCACCAGCGGAGCCAATACGCGGTCGATAAACACGGCTTCGCGGTCGAAAATGTCGATATCGGCATGGGTGACTTCGCCGTGGACGCACAGCGGCATCCCGATTTCGGCCATCTTTTCGAGGACGTGCTCGATATTGGCCACGTCGGTCACGCCGTGGGCGGAATTGGTCGTGGCACCTGCCGGGTAGAGCTTGGCAGCGGTCAGCACACCTTCGACGTAACCGGTGGCGAGATCCGCCGGGTTGGTTTCGTCCGTAAGATAGGCGGTCATCAGCGGCGTGAAGTCGAAACCTGCGGGCACGGCCGCATCGATCCGCTCGCGATATTCCCTCGCCAGCGCGCTGGTGGTTACCGGCGGCGAGAGATTAGGCATGACGATCGCGCGCGCGAACTGGCGGGCGGTGTGCGGGACGACCGCTTCCATCGTCGCTCCGTCGCGGAAATGAAGATGCCAGTCGTCGGGGCGGCGGATGGTGAGTGTCTGCGTCATGATTGCGCTTCCCTTAGCCCTGCTCGCCCCGATCCGCCAGCCATGCGCGCGCATCCGCTTCGCCCTGCTTCCAGGTTCGCCTTACCTTCGAAGCATTGGCGAAATCGATCTTGTCGGCCGCGACTTCGCTACTCGGCTGAATGTAGACTTTGCGCGGGTCGTCGGGGAATTTGCCATAGCGGCTCGAAAGCAGTGTCAGCGTGCGGCCCTCGTCCGGCCGGGGCGGCGGCGCCTTGTCCAGCATCCCCCCGTCGAGCACGCGGTCCCCTTCCCACTGCGGAACATCGAACACCGGGGGAATGGTCGCCGCCGCGCAGATGAGATCGACAAGCCTGCCGTCACGCGCCGCCTGCCGCGCATCGACGCACAGGGTCGTCAGTCCGGCGCGGCGCGGCCAAAGCAGGTGAGGCGTCGAGCGCACCGCCTGATCGAGCTTGTAAAGGATGCCGTAAAACACCGCGGCTGCCATGGGAGGCAGTCCGCGAGGGGGGCATGAAAGGTAGACCTGGAATTGGGGCCCTGCGGCTATGCGCTCGATAGCTTCGGCATCCAGCGTAGTTTCCACGACTGCGCGATAGATTTCCTGATGGGGTGTATAATTCGACCGGTTCCGGGCATAATTGGCTTCATTGATTTCGAAGGCTTCGGTCATGAGGATCAGGAGATCCCGCTCGCGGCCGCCGATCCAGGTTGCCGCGCTGAGGGCGCCGCCCGAGACCCCGCTGACCCTTGCCGGATCGAGTGCCAGCGCCTCGCCCGCTTCGGCCAGGAAGCCGCCATGCCAGAAGCAGCGAATGCCGCCGCCTGAAAAGACCAGTTGTTCGAAATCGGAGTCCACGACATTGCCTATGGCCAGCATCGGCCTATCTGTCACCCATGACTGCAAACCGCCTGTTCGACCGCGCCGTAATCCGCCTGACCCCGACCGACGGGGAAGAGGATGTCGCCGCCTTCCTGCAGGGATTGCTTACCAACGACGTTTCGGGGGCATTGCCGGTGTACGCTGCGCTCCTGACGCCGCAGGGCAAGATGCTGTTCGACATGTTTGTCTGGCCGGCCGCGGATGGCCAGATCCTGCTCGATTGCGAGAAGGAGCAGGCAGAAAGCCTCGCCAAGCGTCTTTCGCTCTATCGCCTGCGCCGCAAGATCGGCATCGGTGTCGACGAGAGCCTCGGCGTATACTGGCAAAAGGAACCGGGCGATGGGGGCGCGGCCGACCCGCGCCTGGCATCACTTGGGCAGCGGTGGCTGGCACCGGTTTCCGCTGGGGACGAACCGGCTGACGAGGCTTATCGTGCGCACCGGCTGGGTCTCGGGGTGCCGGAAGGTTACGCGGAGATGGGCGACATCCTGTGGCTGGAAACAAATGCCGTCGAACTTCACGGCGTGGCGTTCGACAAGGGGTGCTATATCGGCCAGGAAAACACCGCCCGGATGAATTGGCGCAGCAAGGTCAACCGCCGGCTCATGGTGGTCCCAATCGAGACCTCCGACGAAAAGCGACGGAAGGTAGACTATGCCGAGCTAGGCCTCGCAGTGGACCATTTGCGCGTTGCCGATGTCGATCCCGCAACGGCCCCGGTCTGGCTTCGGCATGCCCTCGTCGAAGAGTGATGGTTACAAGTGTAGTCGTAGGCTAGTTCCCCGCCGGTCGGAAGTTGAAAAGACCGGGAGAATTCGATGATCAAACGCCTGATATGCATGGCTGCGATGACGCTGGCGCCTTCCCTTGCGATTGCACAGGACACTGCCGATAAGCGCATCGACGCTGCCGTGCGCGAAGAAGTGGTGCGTGCCTTAGGGGAAGCATTGGCCACCAATTACGTCTTCCCCGAAAAAGCGAGGGAGACCGGCGACGCTCTGCAATCGCTCCAGAAGAGCGGGAAATACGATCGCTTCGAAACAGCCACTGCCTTTGCCGAAGCACTGCGCAGCGACCTGCGCGAGGCTGGCGACGACCGCCACCTGCAACTGCGCTATGACCCGGACTTCGAACCGCGCGACGAAGCGCGCGCAGGTCCGCCGAGTGCCGAAGAGGTTGCCGACACGCGCCGCCAAGTGGCTCTGCACGGTTTCGGTATCGCCAGGACCGCCATGCTGCCAGGCAATATCGGTTATATCGACCTGCGTTTTTTCGGGCCGCCCGAAGCCGTTGCCGGAGCTTTTGAAGCGGCCATCCAGCTTGTATCCGGGAGCCAGGCGCTGATCATCGACCTGCGCTCCAATGGCGGCGGGGATCCGGCAGCCGTGGCGCAATTCGCCAGCCATCTTTTTGCGAAAGGTGATGTCCGGCACCTCAACAGCATTTACGACCGGACCGAGGACCGGACCCGCGAATTCTGGACCGACCAGAGCGTGGAGACGCGTTATACGGGGCCGGTCTACGTCCTGACCTCGAGCCGCACGTTTTCGGGCGGTGAAGAACTGGCCTATGATATCCAGACGCAGAAGCGCGGGACGTTAGTCGGCGAAACCACTGGCGGCGGCGCCAACCCTGGCGGACCGGTGCCACTCGCACACGGGTTCACTGCATTCATTCCCACCGGGCGTGCGATCAATCCGGTGACGGGTACGAATTGGGAGCACGTCGGTGTGAAGCCGGAGATTGCAGTACCTGCCGAGGAGGCATTGACCACTGCATTCAAGGCTGCCGTAAACGCGATGCGCGCCGAAGCCGAGGGAGAGCGGGCCCGATTGCTCGACCGGCTGGTGGAGCAATCCGGTAACGGGGAACTGGTCCTCCCGGATTGGAAGGATCCGCGAAAGCGCGACTAGCCGGGGTTGTTCGCGGTTTCCAGGCTGCGGACCAGCATCCGCTCGGCACGATCCCGCGCAGCCGTGGATGGCAGGCCAAGTGATCGCGAGAGGGCAGTTCCGATAAGGGCATCGCCCATCGCCATCAGCACGAGCGCCAATGTCTCTTCGTGGACGTGCGTCGCATCGCCATGATCGGCCTCGTACGGGGCAATCTCGTCCACCAGATTGTGAATCGTCTCGACAATCGGGGTCAGCGCGTCCTCGTTGCCGGTCAGGATCATCCAGCTGGCGAGCGCGCCTGCACCCTCCTTGTCGAAGGCATCGAAAGCGAGGTCCACGACCTCGCGCGGGCTGCCAAGGCCAGCCCGGCTGGCACGCACGGCATCGGCGATGGTCGAACACACGGTCTTGGCCAGATGGGCAGCAAGCGCCTTCTGCAGACCGGCTGCAGAGCCGAAATGGTGCAGCAGGTTGGCATGCGTGCGCCCGATCCGCGCGGAAACGGCCTTGAGCGTCACAGATTGCGGGCCGGTCTCGATCAGGAGGGCGCGCGCCGCCTCCAAGGCAGCGAGGCGCGATTCTTCGGGCGAAAGTCGTTTGCGGGTTGCCATTGGATTAAACCGGTAAACCATTGCGCCAGACAGGGGAAGCGGCGGAAGGTGCTTATTGACACTTATGTCAGTAGCCACTACTTACACAGATGTAAGTTAACCACGGAGCAGGACATGAACGCCCCCCTCCCCATCGATACCGCGACTGCCAGGACCGCGCCGACTCCGGCCGACCTGACCATCACCGTGCGCGACGAGCGCTTCAACCGCGGAACCAACCCGCGTCGCTGGTGGGCCGGAGAACCCTTCGGCACGGCATGGCACAACGCGCTGTCCGCCACTTTCCCGCGCGGAGAGGCCTTTTTCATCGAGGCGGTCAAGGCGCACCGCGAGGGTGCAGGCCCCAAGCTCGAGGCCGAAATTCGCGCGTTCGTGAAGCAGGAAATCAATCATACGCGCGAACACATCGCGTTCAACAAGCTGGCCGAAAACGCCGGCTACGATATCAAGGCGATCGACCAGCGCGTTGCCGAACTGCTTGCGCTGACCAAGGACCGTCCGGCCATCGCCAACCTCGCCGTGACCATGGCGCTGGAGCATTACACGGCGATGATGGCGGCCGAATTCCTCGCCAATCCGCAGCATTTCAAGGACGCCGATCCGGAAGTGCGCGACATGTGGCGCTGGCACGCGGCCGAGGAGATCGAGCACAAGGGCGTCGCCTACGACACCTGGAACCATGCGACCAAGGACTGGACGCCGTTCCGCCGCTGGAAGGTGCGAAGCCTCGTCATGCTGACCGTCACTGCCCGCTTCTTCAAGAACCGCTGGGTCGATTCGCTCAACCTACTGGAGCAGGACGGAATCACCGGCTGGAAAGCGAAATGGGGCCTGTTCAAGTACCTCACCGTCTCGCCCGGCGTCGTGCGGCGCATCTTTCCGGCGTGGCTGAGCTACTTCAGGCCCGGCTTCCACCCGTGGGACCACGACGATCGCGAGTTGATCGGATTGTACGAGGGCGAATTCGAAGATGCCCTTCTCCCGGCCGAATAAGCCGTACACCGGATAACAAAGAAGGCCCCGCGAGCGATCGCGGGGCCTTTTTCGTGTCATGCAGCTTGGAGCGTGCTTCCTTCGTTAGCTGCGAGTTCGAGCCGGTACATCACGCAATCGACCTCTTCGCCCCTGCCGCAGCTATGGCGCGGAGCGGTCTGGCCGGTGGGCCGGAAGCCGAGCTTCCTCAGAACCTTTCCGGATGCGGGGTTGTCGACGAAGTGGCCTGCTTCGACCCTCTCGTGCCCCAGCAGCTTGGCTACTTCCAGGGCACCGCGGGCAGCTTCGGTTGCATAGCCCTGCCCCCAGAAAGGACGAGCGATCCAGTAGCCGAGCTCGACATGGTCGCCGCTCGCATCGAGACCGATGCAACCGATCAAATCGGAGCCATTGTTTCCGGGCCTCGTGATCAGGAAAACGGGATAATGCGGGTCCTGCTTTCGCATGACGAATTCGCGGGCATGTTGGGGGAGATACGGCCACGGCGCGCGGGCTAGATTGCGGACGACACCCTGGTCGGCGATCCCGCCAAACAGCGCCTCGGCATCTTCGGGCCATGCAGGCCGCAACAGCAGCCTCTCGGTGATATGGAACATGCGTTTACTCCCCGTCAGGTCCACGCTCCGGGCTCCTAGGCCGGACGCGTGACAATTGCGTGATGGCGAAAGGCAATTTTCGCCCATGCGGTTTTGAAGAGGGAGAAACGACAAGAGGGAGACGGGTCGGCCCCATCTCCCTCTTCGTCTGCCGGATCGTTAGCCCGGCTGGGACCGTCCCGTGTGGACGATCCCGTTATCGGATTGTCCGGTTATTCTGCGGCTTCCGCCATTTGGTCGACCGATACGTACTTGCGGCCGAGCTTGCCCGAGTGGAATCGGACGACGCCGTCGGTAAGCGCGAACAGCGTGTGGTCCTTGCCCATGCCGACGTTGACGGCCGGGTAGAACTTCGTGCCGCGCTGACGCACGATAATGTTGCCGGCGACGACGTTTTCGCTGCCGAACTTCTTCACACCAAGACGACGACCGGCCGAATCACGACCGTTACGCGATGAACCGCCTGCTTTTTTATGTGCCATGGTCCGGGTTCCTTACTTCTTGGATTCGGTCTTCTTGGCTGCTGCCTTCTTGGCAGGAGCCTTCTTGGCGGGGGCCGCCTTCGTAGCAGCAGCCTTCTTCGGCGCTGCCTTCTTGGCCTTGGGCGCAGCCTTCTCTTCGGAAGAGTCCTTCTTCGGAGCAGCCTTCTTCTCTTCGGCCTTGGGCGCAGCTTCCTTCTTGGGAGCAGCCTTCTTCTCGGCCTTCGAGTCGCCGACAGCCGTGATGCGCAGCAGGGTCATCTGCTGGCGGTGGCCGTTCTTGCGGCGATAATTGTGACGGCGGCGCTTCTTGAAGACCGTGACCTTCTCGCTCTTGGCCTGGGCGATGATTTCCGCCGAGACGGTGGTTTTGGCAGCATCGGCGATCTTGTCGCCTTCGCCTGCAAGCAGGACGTCACCCAGCGTGATGGTATCACCGGCTTCGCCAGCCAGCTTCTCAACCGCGATCTTGTCTCCGGCGGCAACCCGGTATTGCTTGCCGCCCGTGCGCACTACTGCGAACATGGTCGTTATCTCTCGTTCAAATTGCTGTGCCGCATCCTTGCGAATCTACGGCGCACCCGTCGACCCACCTAGGGCGGGCCCGGAAAGAAGCGTGCCGTTAGGCGAATCCCGCCATCAAGTCAACGCTGGCAGCTGGCATTTTTTGCCTTTCACGCTGGCGCGCTTCCTGCCGCATGCTATGTGAGCGCGATGCTGCGAATTGCAAGTTTAACTACCGGTCTTGTCCTCACCCTCGGCGGGTGTGCCGCTTCGAGCGGGGATTATCCCTCGCTGGCCATCAGGGATGTGGAGCGAGTGGAGGGCAGTTTTGCCTCTCCCGAGCGGAAATCGATCGATGTCCCCGAAGTGGAGACCGATCTGACCGGCGAGCTGGACCAAGTTCTGCCGGCCCTCGTCTCCAGCGCAGAAGACGCCCATGCGCAATTCTTGCGGCTGGCACCCAGGGCCCAGCGCCTGGTCGCAGCTGCGGCAGGCACCGCGGACGGCTCCCCCGCTTGGGCGAGCGCTCAAGTCGCACTGGCCGAACTGGAATCGGCCCGCAGCATCGCGGCAGTGCCTTTGGGTGATATCGATACGCTCTACACCGCGCGGCGGGTTGCTGCCGAAGATGTGACCGCGATCGAGCGGGCACGCCAGCGTATCCTCGAGCTGGTCGGCGAAGAAGACCGCACGCTCGCGCAGCTACGCGAACGTGCGGACTAGAACGACAGGTTGAAAACGCGGGAGGCCAACTAGGCCAGCGCCTCCCGCGCTCCCCTCTCCTATCGCACGATCGATGCGATGGTGACTGCGACAATGCCCCAGCTGAAGACGATTGCCGGCAGGATCAGGACCTGGACTGCCGCATCGCGCATCGGGAGGCGTCCGGTGTGCGTGGCGATGCCCTGCGAACGAAACCGGCTCCAGTTCATCTGCTTCGACTTTGTCTCGGGTGCGAGGCGCGTCCAGATCATCGGGACACCGAATCCGGCTACGATGAAGAAGGCGAATATGGCCATGGGGATAGCGAGCCCAGCGGTCGGAAGCCCGGTAGCCATGACGGCAAGGAAACCGAGATAGAGACCGACCGTCGCGACATAGAGGCCCTTCGGCAGTTCGAAGGTCCGGTCGACCTCGTGATGCTTGACCGGGGCTTCGACGATGCGGGCCTGTTCGGCGACCAGTTCGCGGCTGAAGTGCTTAACCATTGTGCGTCTCCTGTGTTGGAGACTTGATGGCGCTCACGGCCCACCGATTCCTTGATCGAGATCAAATCGGCGAGATTATTTCCAGCGCGCAAGGTCGCGCCGGTCTTGGTCGCGTGGTTCGATCCAGTGCCAGCCATCGTCGCGGCGCTCCCGTTTCCAGAACCAGGAGGCGGATTTGAGGTGGTCCATGAGGAAATCCACCGCATCGAAGGCCTCGCGGCGATGGGCGGATGCTGCGGCCACCAGCACGATCGGCTGCCCCGGCGTCATGATGCCCACCCGGTGCCAGACGAGCACTCCGGCAAGCTCGAACCTCTCCAGCGCCGCTTGGGCAAGCTCTTCCATCCCCGGAAGTGTGAGCGGCTCGTAATGAGTGAGCTCCAGCGCCTTTACATCGTCGTCGCTGCGGACCTTGCCAACAAAAGACGCAGTGCCGCCAGCGTCGGGATAGGATGCGTTGAAAGCTGCCAGCGCTTCGCCGATGGACATCCCGCGATCAAGCAGGCGCACGTCACGCGGTGTCGACAGGGAAAGCCTAGCCACCGCTCACCGGGGGGAGGAGTGCTACCTCATCTCCGTCCTCTGCCAGTAGCGCAGTCTTGTCGGCCAGGACGCGGCCATTGCAGGCGATGTTGACGCGTTCTTCGCGAAGTTGTGCGGCGACTTGGGGACTCACGGTCCGAAGCAAGCGATCCCAGTCGAGCGTGCCCTCGACCTGCATGTCATCCTGTCCTGCCAGGTCCCGCAGGGGTCCGAGGAACAGGATCCGAACGCTCACTGCGAAGCCGCGAGATAATGCCCGGTCACGCCCGGTGCTTTGCCAAGATAGTCTACGATTCCGTCGAGCGCAGCGCCCTCGCCTGCCGCGACGTTTACGCGGAGCGGCGTATATTTGCGCGCCAGCATCGCTGCGGCGGCGCGGCGCCATTCGGTGTGGGTATGGTCGGCTGACGGCATGGTGACGACAACGTCCTGCCCGCCAGACAGCGCCCGCTCTATCGGATCGAGCCAGTTTTGGTGAAACAGCCCCGCAGCGGCAAGCGGTTCTTCCGGCAGGCCCTCGACCCCGATCCGCTTCATCAGCGGCGCTCGCGATGCAACGTGATCCCGATCTGCTCGCCCGCTTCGGCAATCGCCAGCTTGACGATCTTGACCGTCACAGCCTCGACGCGTTTGTCCTGCAGGAACAGAGTTTCGCAAACGTGATCGGCGACCGCCTCGATCAGCTTGAAGTGCACGCCCTCCGGGAGCGCCTCCGAAGCGGCGAACTTGAGATCCATGTAATTCTTGGAATCGTCGAGCGAGGTGTCCGCATCGTAGTGCGGCAGCGGTTTCATCCGGACCTGGATCGTGAAGCGCAAAGGCTGGGGCTTACCAGTCTCTTCGGAGTAGATGCCGGTGAGGACATCATGTTCGAAGTCCGCAACTTCGAGGATCAGCGAATCGTTCATGGGTCCCCCTAACCCGGATTGGACCAGCGTGCGAAAATCGCAGTGGGCAAATGCCGTCCGTTCTCGCCGGTTTCGCGTACCGCAAGGTCGCCATGTTCGATCTTGCCGGGCAGGTCGGCGAACACCTCTTCGAGAAGTCCGCCAAGCGCGAGGCTGCTCATCCTGACAGCATAGACCGTCAGGAACAGGAAGCTGCTGTTTTCGTCCAGCAGCTTGCGGCAGTCGGAAACCAGTTCGGGAAGGCCGTCCTCAAGTCGCCAAGTTTCGTTCTTCGGGCCGCGGCCGAATTTCGGCGGATCGAGGATGATGCCGTCGTAGCGATTTTCCCGGCGAACCTCGCGTGCGGCGAACTTCATCGCATCGTCGACCAGCCAGCGGATCGGGCGATCTTCCATGCCGGAAAGCGCAGCGTTCTCGCGGGCCTGCGCAACCGATTTCTTGCTGGCATCGACATGCGTCACCCGGCCGTGGCGGCTGAGCGCGAGCGAACCGACGCCGGTGTAGCCGAACAGGTTCATGGTCTCCGCATCGGTGCGCCCGTCGAGCTGGCTTCGCATCCAGTCCCAAACCGGCGCCATGTCGGGGAAAAATTGAAGGTGGCGAAAGGGCGTCGGCTGTGCGGTAAAGCGGACCTCGTCGTAACCGAGGGTCCAGCCTGCTTCCGGCAGGCTGCCGTCACGGTGCCAGCGGCCCCCGCCGTCCTCGTCTGCGCCCGGAATGAATTCCCCATCCGCCTGCCAGTCGTCGTTTCGCGGCGACCACATGGCCTGCGGTTCGGGGCGGATGAAACTGTAATCGCCGAAGCTCTCCAGCTTGCGGCCATGCCCGCTATCGAGCAGGCGATAGGCATCCCAGCCCTCCCCGACCATAAGCATGGGATCGCGCACGAGCTCAGCCATCAGGCCGCGTGCTCCAGGATGTGGGCACGCACGGCCTCGTAGGTGCCGGGCAATTCCACATAGCTTTCCTCGCGCGCGAACAGGTCGCCCACGCGCGTCGGCAGGGGCGGACGCAGCCCGGTCGCCCTTTCCACGGCATCGGGGAACTTGGCCGGATGAGCCGTCGCGAGCGTCACGACGGGGACCGTCGGGTCTATTCCCGCCACACGAGCTGCATGGAGGCCGATAGCGGTATGCGGATCGAGCATTTCGTCGCACTGCTCGAAAGCCCAACGCATCGCTTGCGCCATGTCGTCCGCATCGGCGCGAGCGCTCGCGAACAGGGAAGCTGCGCCTTCGCGCTGCGCATTGGTAAGCCGCATGGCTTTTTGCGCATCGAAGGCCGCCATCTGGTCGGCCATCGCAAGGCCATCGCGCCCGCCGACGTCGAACAGGAGACGTTCGAAATTGGAGCTGACCTGGATGTCCATGCTGGGCGCAGCGGTGGCGGTCACGGTGCCAGTCGAGTAGTCGCCGTCCGCCAGCGCGCGATGCAGGATGTCGTTCACATTAGTGGCGACCAGAAGCTTTTCGATCGGCAGGCCCATCTGCGCCGCTACGTGGCCTGCAAAGACGTCGCCGAAATTCCCGGTCGGTACGCTGAAGGCGACCTTGCGCTCCGGCCCACCCAATTGGAGCGCGGAGGTGAAATAGTAGACCACCTGCGCCATCAGCCTGGCCCAGTTAATGGAATTGACCGCGCCGATCCGGTGCTTTGCCGTGACGTCGGCATCGGCAAAGATGCGCTTCACCATCGCCTGAGCATCGTCGAAACTGCCATCGATGGCGATGTTGTGGACATTGGGCGCGCGCACCGTGGTCATCTGGCGGCGCTGGACGTCGCTGACCCTGCCCTTGGGGTGCAGCATGAAGATTTCGACGTTGTCGAGACCCGCGACGGCATCGATCGCCGCACTGCCGGTATCGCCGCTGGTCGCCCCGACGATCGTCAGGCTGCCCTCTTCGCGGGCGAGAAATTCCTCGAACAGGAGGCCGAGCATTTGCAGCGCCACGTCCTTGAATGCGAGCGTGGGACCATGGAAAAGCTCGAGCACCCAATGCTGCTCGTCCAGCTGCACCAGCGGGGTCACGGCCTTGTGAGCGAAGCGACCATAGGCCTTGGCCGTTAGCTCGCGCAGACGCTCGGGCGTCAGGCAGTCGCCGACGAAGGGCTTCATCACACGGGCGGCGACTTCGGCGTAAGGCAGACCGCGCATGTCCGCGATCTGGTCCTTGGTGAACTGCGGCCATTCTTCAGGCACGTAAAGGCCGCCGTCGCTGGCGAGGCCGGCCAGTGTGACGCCTGAAAAATCGAGCGTCGGAGCGCTGCCGCGGGTGGAGACGTATTTCATCGTAAGAAGGCGGTTAGCGAGGTGCCGCGCACCGGGCAAGCAAGCGGCTCTTTAATCGTCTTTAGCGCGCGTGCCACGCCGACGCAGGGCAAGGAGGTATATGACGAGCGCTGTCAGTGCGAAGAAGAACCACTGGCCCGCGTAGGCGAGATGATTGTTCGGGAGGTTGCGCGGATCGGGACTGGCGAGAGGTTCGAGACCTGCCAGGCCTTCTCCAGACACCACACGTCCGCCGGGCGCGATAGTGCCGCGTACTTCGCCGCCGTCCCATTCGACCGGTTGCGGACTCCGCGAAAAACCGAGATCGACAATAATGGTCCGGCCATCTGCCAGGACGCAGCTCGCCCTGTGCGCCATGCCTTTTGCACCGCGGCTATTGGTGCCAGCGACCGTCGTGGTGTTCGTTACATCCTCGCAGGCAACGGTGGTCCTGCGGTAAAGCACATCCTCGATGCCTGCCGCATCGTCCGGGTAGCCGACTTCAGACGACATGCGCAGCGATTGCTCGGCTTGCGCAATGAGCGCCTCCTTCTCGTCCATCCTGCCCAACTGCCAGAAGCCGAGCGCGATCATCACGGCGATGGCAGCGGCCACGATGATCGTGGGGATGACGGGAATGCGGGTGATCATGGTGTCACTGTCTCATTCGAAAGCGAAAGGGGCAGCCGCGGCAATGCCGGGCTGCCCCTTTCAATATCCGGCAAGCCGGAAGGCATTAGTGGAATTCGGCTCCCCAGCCGCCCCAGACGTAGACGACGGCAAAGAGGAACAGCCACACGACGTCGACGAAGTGCCAGTACCACGCAGCCGCTTCGAAACCGAAGTGCTGGCGGGGCGTGAAGTGGCCCTTGTAGGTACGCACGAGGCAGACGATTAGGAAGATCGTGCCAACAAGCACGTGGAAGCCGTGGAAGCCGGTCGCCATGTAGAAGGCCGAGCTGTAGGTGTTGCCGCCGAACGCGAACGGAGCGACGCCGTACTCGTAAGCCTGAATCAGGGTGAAGACGGCACCGAGGATGACAGTGAGCCAAAGGCCTTTCTTCAGACCTTCGCGGTCGCCGTGGATCAGCGAGTGGTGCGCCCAGGTAACCGTAGTGCCCGAGCAGAGCAGAATCATCGTGTTCAGCAGAGGGAGGCTGAAGGGATTGATCACTTCTTCGATCGCCGCGGGGGGCCAGACGCCGCCCACCACTTCGGAGATTTCCGAGGGGAACAGGGCGAAATCGAACCAGCTCCAGAACCAGCCGACGAAGAACATCACTTCGGAAGCGATGAACAGGATCATGCCGTAACGCATGTGCAGCTGGACGACCGGCGTGTGATCGCCGCGCTCTGCTTCCTTCACGATATTGCCGAACCACGCGAAGAACGTGGCGATCAGGCCGGCGATGCCGAGACCGAGCACGAGGTGCGCGCTGGCCATTTCGTGCATGTAGAGCACCATGCCGCTGGTGAAGGTAAGCGCCGACAGCGAGCCGATCAGCGGCCAGATATCGGGTTCGAGGATATGATATTCGTGATTGACGTTGCCAGCCATTATACTCGCGTCCTGTATTCGCGTTATAGCGCTGCCCTTAAAGCGCCATGGCGCGCGGGTCTAGGGTCTACTCTGCAGAATCTAGCGCGCGGTGGAAAGTATAGGAAAGCGTGATCTGCTCGACACCTTCCATGTTGGGATCGTCCAGCGCCTTGGGATCGACGAAATACAGCACCGGCATGCGGACTTCCTCACCGGGCTGGAGCGTCTGCTCGGTAAAGCAGAAGCACTGGATCTTGTTGAAATATGCGCCCGCCTGGACCGGCATGACGTTGAACGTCGCCGTACCGGTGATCGGCTGGTCGGAATTGTTCTTCGCGACGTAGATAGCCATGTCGCGCTGGCCGATGGTCACGGTGTCGGTCGGCTGCTCCGGCCTGAAGCTCCATCCGAGACCGGGCGCGACCGAACCATCGAACCGGATCGAAATCTGCTTCCCGCCGGCGGCCTGGCCCATGCGCTCTGCAAGGCTGGCTTCGCTTTCGGTGGCGCGCTGTGTCGTACCGCCGAAGCCAGTGACCTGGCAGAACAGTTCGTAAAGCGGCACCGCTGCATAACCGAGGCCAAGCATGGCGGCAGCGCCGAGCAGAGCCAGCATCGCGGTACGGGTCTTGCGTGTCTCCAGCGTAGCGGCAGTCACTGTATCCTCACATCCTCACGATCGTGATCATGTAGAAAAGCACGGCAAGAAACAGAAGGATTCCGCCAAGGACGAGATTGCGGCTCTTCTGGCGGCGCTTGAATTCGGCTTCTTCTTCGGGGGTCATAGGGCGGCTCCGTATTGGGCGGCGATGCGATCCACGACCAGCACCGCGAAAAGGGCGAAGAGGTACAGCACGCTATAGCCGAAAAGGCGCTTTTCCGGGAGCATCTTGTCGCCTTCTACCGGCTCGCGAAAGGCGACCGGAACCGACAGCGCAAGGAAAACGAGCGAGAGCACAGAGGCCGAAATCCCGTAGATCGCTCCGGTTCCGCCGATCAACCATGGCGCAATGGCAATGGGAAGCAGGATGACGGAATAAGCCAGGATCTGGCGACGCGTCGATTTGGCGCCCTTCACCACCGGCATCATCGGAATGCCGACCTTCGCGTAATCGCTTTGCACGAACAGCGCGAGCGCCCAGAAATGCGGCGGCGTCCAGGTGAAGATAATCGCGAACAGCAGCACCGGCATCAGGGTGATGTCTCCGGTGACGGCTACCCATCCGATCAACGGCGGGAAGGCCCCTGCCCCGCCTCCGATGACGATATTCTGCGGCGTGCGCGGCTTCAGCCAGATCGTGTAGATCACCGCATAATAGACGATGGACAGCGCCAGTATCGCCGCCGACAGCCAGTTCACCGCCAGGCCCATGATCACCACGGAGGCGGCGGATATCAGGATGCCGAAGTCGCGGGCGTCGGTGCGCTGCATCTTCCCGGTCGGCAGGGGACGCTGCGAGGTGCGCTTCATTTCCGCGTCGATGTCCGCTTCCCACCACTGGTTGAGAGCGGCCGCCCCGCCCGCGCCGAGCGCGATGCAAAGGATGGCGGTGAAACCGATCACCGGATTGATGCTGCCAGGCGCGGCGAGCAGGCCGCACAGGCCCGTGAAAATCACGAGGCTCATCACGCGCGGCTTGGTCAGCGCGTAAAAGTCGCGCCAGTCCGCCGGGAGCTGGGTTGTGGGGGCTGCTTGGGTCATGGGATTCGCTGGGGAGCCCTATACCTTGTTCCAAGGTCCTGTCCAAGCCGTCTCCGAAAGGCAGGTTGACCCACGAGTGTTTAGAGTTTGCCGAGCCATTCGAGCAGCAGCTCGTTGACTTCCTCCGGCCGTTCCTGCTGCGTCCAGTGGCCGACATTGTCGAGGATGTGGCCTTCGATCTTAGGTGCGAAAAACTTCATCATGCCGACGGGATCGGTCACCGCCCCGAAGAGGAAGGTCGCCGGATCACGCGTACCGCCGATGAAAAGCGCCGGCTGTTCGATGCGTTTGCCCTTCCAGCCCTGCAGCCATTCGTAATCGGCCACGTGATTGCGATACCGGTTAAGCGGACCGCGAAAGCCTGACGCCTTGAACTCCGCCTCGTAGAAATCGAGGTCCTCGTTGGTGAGCCACGGCACTGGCACCGGATCAGGCAGTCCTTCGAGGAAGGTGGCGCCATAGGGCTTGTCCCAATAGCTGCCCGGGGGAACGTCGCCGCTGATCGAGTACATCATCCGGTGCACCCAGTCGCGCGGGTCCTTCTCGGCCTCTGCTTCGGCCACGCCCTCGGCCTGGAAATACTCCTGGTAGAAGTACTTTCCCTGCGATGTGAAGTGTTCGTGGAATACCTCGGTGAACGGACGCTGCGGCACGCCGGCGAAAGGTACGGATAGTCCCGCCACCGCGCGGAAGTGTTCGGGATGGGTCAGCGCAGTGTTCCATACGATGGGCGCGCCCCAATCGTGCCCGATGAGGATCGCCGGCTGGTCCGGCTGCAATGCCATCTTCAGGCCGACAAGATCGCCGACGATTTTCTCGAGCGCGTAGGCTTCGACCGGGTGCGGCTTGTCCGAACCGCCATAGCCGCGCACATCGATCGCACAGGCGGTAAAGCCTGCCTCGGCAATCGGCCCGATCTGGTGCCGCCAGCTATACCAGCTTTCCGGAAACCCGTGGACCATGATGACCAGCGGGCCCTCGCCGTCGACGGCACAGCGCAGGCTCAGCTCTCCGACATCGATCATCTGCATTTCAGGCATCCGGGCATTTCCTTAGCGCAAAACAAAACGGCCGATCCCTCATGGGACCGGCCGCTTTGTCATGTCCAGCTATAGCTACGCTCAGGCCGTTGCAGGCTTCGCATCGCCAATGTGGTCGTGGTGGTCGTGATGCTCTTCGATCACCGGAAGTTCGCTGAACTGGTGGAACGGCGGCGGGCTCGACAGGCTCCACTCGAGCGTGGTCGCGCCTTCGCCCCAGTAGTTCGCTTCGGCCTTCTTTCCGGCCACGAAGGCATAGATGATGTTCGCGAAGAACAGGAGCATCGATGCTGCCATGATCATGTAGCCGAAGGTGCTGATCTCGTTCCAGTAGGTGTAGGCATCCGCATAGTCCGGATAACGGCGCGGCATGCCCTGCCAGCCCAGGAAGTGCTGCGGGAAGAAGATCACGTTCACGCCGATGAAGAAGCCCCAGAAGTGGAGGTGCGACAGAAGCTCGGAGTGCATCCGGCCGCTCATCTTCGGGAACCAGTAATAGAAACCGGCGAACATCGAGAACACTGCGCCCATCGACAGGACGTAGTGGAAGTGGGCAACCACGAAGTAGGTGTCGTGTACCACGTCGTCCACGCCGCCGTTGGCGAGATAGACGCCGGTCACGCCGCCCACGGTGAAGAGGAAGATGAAGCCCAGCGCCCAGACCATCGGCGACTTGAACTCGATCGAACCGCCCCACATCGTGGCGATCCAGCTGAAGATCTTCACGCCGGTCGGGACCGCGATGACCATGGTCGCTGCGGTGAAGTACATCTTCGTGTTCACGTCGAGGCCGACGGTGTACATGTGGTGTGCCCACACGACGAAGCCGACGACGCCGATCGCGACCATGGCGTAGGCCATGCCGAGGTAGCCGAAGACCGGCTTGCGGCTGAAGGTCGCCACGATCTGCGAGATCATGCCGAAGCCCGGCAGGATCATGATGTAGACTTCAGGGTGACCGAAGAACCAGAACAGATGCTGGTACAGGATCGGGTCGCCGCCGCCTGCGGGATCGAAGAAGGTCGTGCCGAAGTTACGGTCGGTAATCAGCATGGTGATTGCTGCTGCGAGAACCGGCAGGGCCAGCAGCAGCAGGAATGCGGTGACCAGCACCGACCATACGAACAGCGGCATCTTGTGCAGGGTCATGCCCGGCGCGCGCATGTTGAAGATGGTGGTGATGAAGTTCGTGGCACCCAGGATCGAGCCAGCGCCCGCAAGGTGCAGCGAGAAGATCGCAAAGTCGACTGCCGGACCGGTGGAGCCCGAAGTCGAAAGCGGTGCGTAAACAGTCCAGCCCACGCCTGCACCCGGCCCGATACCGCCGGGAACGAAGAGTGAGAACATCAGCGACAGGAAGCCCGCCACCGTCAGCCAGAACGAGATGTTGTTCATGCGCGGGAAGGCCATGTCGGGGGCGCCGATCATGAGCGGCACGAACCAGTTACCGAAGCCACCGATCATGGCGGGCATGACCATGAAGAAGACCATGATCAGGCCGTGCGCCGTGATAAACACGTTCCACATGTGCAGCGCGCTGTCGATATCGGCTGCGCCGCCCATCAGCTGCGCCCAGTACTGGAGGTACTGGATGCCCGGTTCGGCCAGCTCGGCACGCATGATGCCCGAAATCGCGCCACCAATGATACCCGCGAAGATCGCGAAGATCAGGTAGAGCGTACCGATGTCCTTGTGGTTCGTGGACATGAACCAGCGCGCGAAGAAGCCGGGCTTGTGGTCGGCATCATGCGCGTGGTGGTCGTCGTGGGCCTGGAAGCTGTCGGCGGTAGTGGCCATCTTGCTATACTCTCGAATGCGTTTTCGTCAGCGGACTGGAATCTAAAGCGTAATCAGGTGGTCGGGTTTTCGACCGGGAATGCACCGGCACCGGCAGCACCTTCGACGGTGCTTTCCGGTTCCTGCAGCGGGGCGAGATCGGCGTTCAGATCGCCGGTTTCTTCTGCGCCGGCGATCGTACCGCCCTGCGCAAGGACCCACTGGTTGTACTGTTCCAGCGGAAGCGCCTCAACCGTGATAGGCATGTAAGCGTGACGGGCGCCGCACAGTTCGGAGCACTGTCCGTAATAAACGCCCGGCTTTTCGACCATCAGGATCTTCTCGTTGAGACGACCCGGCACGGCGTCGAGCTTGAACCACAGGCTCGGCACGGCGAACGAGTGGATCACGTCGGCAGCGGTAATCTGCATACGGATCGGAACGCCGACCGGCACAACCATGCGGTTGTCGACGGCGAGCTGCGTAGGTTCGCCGCGAGCTTCGGCCTCGGCATCGTCGAGCATGTTCGAAATGATCTCGAACTCGCCATTGTCGGGATAGGTGTAGCCCCAATACCACTGGTAGCCAGTCGCCTTGATGGTGATGGCATCCTTGGGGATCGGCTCGTACTGCTTGGCGATCAGCGTGATCGAGGGGATCGCGATGGCAAGCAGGATGAGGGCCGGAACAACCGTCCAGATGACTTCGATCAGCGTATTGTGGCTGGTCTTCGAAGGCGTCGGATTGGCCGAGCGGCGGAAACGGAACATGGTGTAGAGCATCAGCACGAGAACGAAGAGGCTGATCGCGACCATCACCCAGATGAGACCGGTGTGGAGGCCATACGCGAATTCGCCGGTTTCCGAGAACTGCTGCTGGATATCAATGCCTGCATCGACCGGCATGCCGATACCTTCGGTCGGCTTCATCGGCGTGTAGGCGCCGCTACCTTCCGTAACGGCACCCGGATCGGCAACGTCTGCCGCGTCTGCCGGATCGACAGATTCGAGCTGTTCGGTGGCGTTGGCTTCTGCTGCATCCTGCGCGATCGCGGCCTGCGATCCCAAGAGTAGGGCGAAGGCCATTGCCAGGCTGGCGACAATCCGGTGGAAACCGAGGAATTTCATCGTCTTGGCACTCTTTCGTGTCATGTCATCGTCCGGGACTGAACCTCGCTGAGTAGGCCGAAAGAGTACCTTCGGCGCACGGGCTAGCGACCCTGCAACGAGGGCCCGGTTGGGCCGCCTATAGATAGACATGGCCAATGCCTCAAGCGCTGGGGGCAGAAAAATATGCATCCTGCATTGCCTCTTGCGCAATCGGGCCGGACGCGCTTTGAGCCAAGGCGACATGACAGAAGATGAAATCCTCTCTGAATTCCGCGCAAGCGAAGCCCTCCTCGAAGGTCATTTCAAGCTTTCGAGCGGCAAACATAGCGGCCATTATCTGCAATGCGCGCGGGTGCTGATGAACCCCGACCGAGCCGGCAGGCTGGCCCTTGCGCTGGCACAGAAAATTCCGCGCGAGATCCGCAACGAGATCGATGTGGTCGTCAGCCCTGCAATGGGCGGCATCATCATCGGCCAGGAAATGGGACGTGCGCTGGGCAAGGACGCGATGTTCCTCGAACGGCCCGACGGCGAATTCCACCTGCGCCGCGGGTTTCGCATCGAACCGGGCGCAAAAGTGCTGATGGTGGAAGATGTCGTCACCACCGGCCTCTCCAGCCGTGAGGCGATTGCCGCTGTCGGACGCGAGGGCGGAGAAGTGATCGCGGAGGTATCGCTGGTCGACCGCAGCAATGGCTCTGCCGATCTGGGCGTGCCGTTCTTCCCCCTGATCGATATCAACTTCCCGACCTATGACGAGGACGACTTGCCCGAAGAACTCGCCGCCATCGAGGTAACGAAGCCGGGCAGCCGCGCGGCATGACACGCCCGCTTCGCCTCGGCGTCAATATCGATCACGTCGCCACCATCCGCAATGCGCGAGGCGGCGACCATCCCGATCCGGTGCGCGCCGCCGAGATCGTGGCGCGCGTCGGCGGTGACGGGATCACGGCCCACCTGCGCGAAGACCGCCGGCACATCCGCGATGCCGATCTGAGGCGCATCCAGGAAGCGACCGACCTCCCGCTCAACCTGGAAATGGCAGCGACCGAGGAAATGCTCGAGATCGCGCTGGCCCACAAGCCGCATGCCGCTTGCATCGTTCCGGAAAAGCGCGAGGAGCGTACGACCGAAGGCGGCCTCGATGCAGCGGGGCAGCACAACACGCTCGCGCCGATCGTGTGGAAGCTGAAAGACAACGGCATCCGCGTGTCGCTGTTCATCGAGGCGGACGAGCGCCAGCTGGACGCCGCGCTCAAGCTCGGCGTTCCGGTCGTGGAATTCCACACCGGCGAATATGCCCACGCCCATCTCGACGGCGACAGCGACAAGCTGGCCCGCGAACTGAAGCGGATTTCCGACATGGCGGCGCTTGCGGCCAAGAACGGCATAGAGCCGCACGCGGGCCACGGCCTCACTTACGAAAACGTCCAGCCTATCGCTGCCATCCCGCAGATCGCCGAGCTCAACATCGGCCACTACCTGGTGGGCGAAGCCGTCTTCGTCGGACTGGAGAGTGCTGTACGCCATATGCGCGAACTCATGGACGAGGCGCGGTGAGCCAGCCCGCCCTTTCCGGCAAAGAGCAGCTGTGGGGGCTGGCAGCCGTTATCCCCTTCCTGTTGAGCATAGGGTTGCTCGCCTATGCGATATCGCAGCAGGCCGCACTCGCCTTTGCCGTAGGTTGGCCGATCATCCAGGTTATCGGCTATACCGGTGCATTCAAACGCTCAAAGGGCGAGATCGACCATCCGCTGGTCAAGAGCCAGGTGTTCATTCACTGGATGATGCTGATCATCCTCACCGTCATGATTTCGAGGGCAGCATGATCATCGGAATGGGTTCCGACCTGTGCAATATCGAGCGAATCCAGAACTCGCTCGACCGCTATGGCGAGCGCTTCGAAATGCGCGTCTTTACCGAGATCGAGCGTGCGAAGGCGCGCAAGCGGCCTTTCACCATCGCCGGCACCTATGCCAAGCGCTTCGCCGCGAAAGAAGCTTTCTCCAAAGCGGTCGGGACGGGCTTTCGCCGCGGCGTCTTCATGAAACATATCGGCGTTGTGAATGCCCCTTCCGGAGCGCCCACCCTGGCGCTTGAGGGCGGCGCTGCACAAAGGCTTGCCGAAATGGTCCCGCACGGCCATGAGCCGCGCATTCATCTCACCCTCACCGACGACCATCCATGGGCACAGGCCTTCGTCATCATCGAGGCCCATCCCGCTTGAGTATCGACACACCGGCCGTGACAAAATCCGAAAAGCAAGACGAGAAAGTAAACTGGTTCGCGGAAATCCGCGGCCTCGGGCTGATGCTGCTCGCCGTCTTCGCCTTCCACAGCTTCATTGCGAAGCCGTTCTATATCCCGTCCGAATCGATGCTGCCGAACCTCCTGGTCGGCGACCGGCTGGTCGTGAGCAAATATCCCTACGGCTGGAACTGGTCCTCGGTCAGCTTCCACCTCGCCCCGCGCGGCGACTGGCGGGTTGCCGGATCTACGCCCGAATACGGGGATATCGTCATTCCCGTGCACCCGGAGCGCGACGAGGATTACATCAAGCGCGTCGTCGGGCTGCCCGGCGACACGATCGCGGTGGTCAATGGCCGCATCGAATTGAACGGCACTCCCGTACCGCAGGAAGTCGAGCCCGCGCGCGACTTGCCCGTGGATGCGAACTCCACCTGCTGGGGCTTTGGCGACCCGAGCTTCCTGGTTACCGACGACGAGGGCAAGCCGGTCTGCCGCGTTCCGGTCCTACGCGAAACGCTGCCGAACGGGGCAAATTATCTCGTCATCGACCATACCCGCACACAGCTCGACAATTTCGGACCGATGACCATTCCCGAGGGCGAAGTCTTCGTGATGGGCGACAATCGCGACCATTCCTCGGACAGCCGCGAGCTCAATTCCTCGCGCGGGCTCCTGGGCCCCGTTCCACTGGAAAACATCGGCGGCCGCGCGGAGTTTATCACCTTCTCGCTCGACGGCACGACCTCGCTCAACCCCGTGACCTGGTTTACCAGCTTGCGCGAAAACCGTTCCTGGACCACTCTGCGCCCTGCCATAGCGCAGGAGCCCGAAGGATAAATGCCTGAAAACAAAGCCGCGCATCCCGGCCTGGCGGCTGAAGACGACAATCCGGGTGCCAGCCCCACACGCATAGGCGATCCGCGGCTTCGCTTCGAGGCAGCCCGCGCTTTGACCTGGGGCCTCGTCATCGGCCTTATCGCGCTTGCGGTCCATTTGTCCCAGTCGCTGCTCGTCATCTTCGGTGCGATGGTCTTTGCAGCCCTGATCGATGGCGGCTCTCGCCTGTTGGGCCGCGCCCTGCCCATCGGCCGCAACTGGCGTGTGGCCATCGTCCTGCTGCTAGCAACCGCCTTCCTGGTCTGGCTCGTCTACTTCGCCGGTTCGCAGATCTCGCAGCAGGCGGCCGAATTCCCTTCGATCATCGAAATGCAATTGGAGCGTTTCCTCGAATATCTGCGCGGCAAGGGTTTTGCAGTGCGGACCGAAGACATCCAGTCGATGATGGGCAATCTCATGAGCGGAGTCGGCACGGTGACCCGCGCAATCGGCGGCCTTTTCGGGGGTGTCACGACGCTGGTGCTGATTATCATCATCGGCGTCTATTTCGCGATCGACCCCCGCATCTATGAGCGCGGCGTTGCGTGGATGGTCCCCGCGAACAAGCGCGAGGCGTTCTACGACACGCTCAGCTACCAGGCCTATACGATGCGCAGGCTGCTCGCCGGACGGCTTGTCGGCATGGTCGCGGAAGGTATCTTCACCTGGGCCCTGCTTGCTCTTTACGGCGTGCCGATGGCCGCCCTTCTGGGATTGCTGACCGGATTGCTCGCCTTCATCCCGAACATCGGCGCGATCATCTCCGGCGTGCTGATGGTTCTGGTCGGCTTTTCCGGCGGGGTCGACATGGGACTCTACACGATCTTCGTGTATTTCCTCGTCCAGAATTTCGACGGCTATATCCTGGTGCCTATGATCGCCAAGAAAACGGTCGATCTTGCGCCCGGCCTGGTGCTGTCGGCACAGCTGATCTTTGGGGTACTCTTCGGTATCCTGGGACTGGCGCTCGCCGACCCGATGCTGGCGATGATCAAGGTCGCGCTGGAACGCCGATCAGAGCGTCTGGGCAAACTCGATGCCGATGCAGAGATTACGGAGGCAGAAGCCTGATATGGCACGCAAATTCCTGTATTTCGTGGCGATCGTCATCGCGATCATCATCGTCGGCGCGATCGCACTCGCCATATACGGGCGCGAGGCGACCGAGATCGCTTTCGTGCCGCGCGGCGAATTCGTCGAGCAGGAAGCGCTCGCCGCCAATGCCTACGAAGATCCGGCCATGTGGTATTCGCGGCCCGGCATCGGAACCGACGATCCGGCGCGCTACCAACCCGCGGTGGCACAGGTAGCACCCGATCCTGCGAGCCGGACGCCCTCGCCCGAAGCCCCTGCTGCCGAACAAAGCATCGACGGGCCCGCGCCTTTCACGACGATAGGCTCGGAACGCGGCGAAGCGGCCGATGCCAGCGAGACTCCGTCCTTCGCGGTCTTCTTCGTGCCGCCCACCAGCTACACCAAGGGTGCATTGGGCGAGTGGAACGCGCCGCTCAACGATGCGGAGACCGACCGTCTCGCTCGCGTCTTCCTGCGGGGTCTCGCAAGCCCATTCAATCGCGCCGACGAGATCTGGGCGCCCAAATACAGGCAGGCCGCAGTCGGAGCGTTCCTGACCGAAAAGGACGAGGCAAGCCGCGCCATCGATGCAGCCTATGCCGATATCGCGCAGGCGTTCGCCTATTTCATCGAGAGCGTCGATGCCGACAAACCGATCGTGCTCGCCGGGCACAGCCAGGGCTCGGTCCATATCCTTCGCCTATTGCGCGACGAAATCGCCGATACACCGCTGCAGGACAGGATCGCCGCGGTCTATGCGCCGGGCTGGCCGATTTCGGTCGAGCATGACTTGCCGTCCCTCCCCTACCCGGCCTGCGCGACAGGAGAGCAGGCAAGCTGCATCGTTTCATTCATCAGCTTCACCGACGATGGCGATCCGGGGCAATTGCTCCAGCGCTACAGCGCGCTTCCAGGTCTCGACGGCAAGCCACGCGGCCAGGACGACAGCGTCCTGTGCGTCAACCCGTTGACCGGTATGACCGGCGGATCTGCACCTGCGTCCGAGAATCTGGGTACCCTCAAACCGGACGCGGACATGAGTTCAGCCGAACTGGTCCCGGGCGCCGTGCCTGCGCGCTGCGACAAAGCGGGCATCCTGCGGATCGGGGATGCGCCCGACCTTGGCCCAGGGGTGCTGCCGGGCGGAAACTACCACGTCTATGACATCCCTCTGTTCTGGAAGAACATGCAGGAAGACGTCCTCAACCGGGTGCGGACATGGGCGACGCGGCAATCGTAACCGACAACCGGCTCGAATTCGGCGCCCTGCTGCCCGACGGCGGCGTTCTCCTCGCGCTCGACCTCGGCACGAAGACGATCGGCGTTGCTACCTGCGATGCCGGATGGCGCTTTGCCACTGCTGGCAAGACCCTGCCTCGCGGCAAGTTCACCCAGGATTGCGGGAAATTGCGAGAAATCGTGAAAGAGCGCGCAGTGCAAGGGGTGGTCATCGGCCTGCCCCGCAACATGGACGGCAAGGAAGGGCCACGGGCGCAGGCCAGCCGGGCTTATGCACGGAATATTGCGACCGCGCTGGACTTACCCGTGCTGCTATGGGACGAACGCTGGTCGACCGCGAGTGCGGAGGCCGCGATGATCGGACAGGACATGAGCCGGGCAAAGCGCGCCGAACGTATCGATGCCCACGCGGCAGCGGTCATCCTGCAAGGCGCCATAGACGCGCTGGCGGGAGGGGGTTTTTAGGGAGAGGGTCGCAAATGCTGGGACTGTTCGACGTCTTCGACGTCTACGAAGGAAATGGGAAAATCAGGGCGAGCCGCCGCGGAAGATTAGCCCGGCTGGTCGCCTTCGCCATTATCGCTCTCCTTTTCGTCCTGACAATCCGCACTCTCTGGTAGAGCGCTACTACAACGCAGCTCTTTGCAAAGCGGCTTCGGCTGCGATCAATCGATTGCCGCTCTGCTCTGCCCGCCGCCACAGGGCATCCTGGCCTGCCTTATCCAGCAAGCCGCACCACGCCTCATAGCTGGCAAGGCGGAGCCTGTCGCTCGGATGCGACGTGCCCACCCATTCGGCGAAATCCAGCGCTTCCTCGGTGCCGATCCCGATGGCACAGCGCAGGAAGCATTCGGTCGATGTCGGATTGAGGATGCCCGTCACGGCATTGCTGTCGAGATCGAAGCCGTATTGATCCCACCAGCCCTTGGCCGGATCGACGTGCATGATGTTGAGGGAAACCGACAGCCTATCCGGCGGCAGTTGGGCGTGCACATCGCGGTGGGCGCGGTAGAGCATCATCCTGCCTTCGGACAGGGCTGAGCGCTCGACGAACCGCAACCCAGCCTGCTCACCGCGGAAACCGGCGACATCTTCGTAATCGTACTCGTGATAATCGCTCAGATAGCCCGGGCCGAAATAGCCTGCGGTGAGGAAACTGAAATTGTGGTCATGCGGTACGCCGTAGACGAAGGCTTTCGCTCCACTGGCTCGGACGCAGGCTTCGTCTTCGCTCGGCCAGATATTCGCGCGCAGGAAGAAACTGCCCATGTTGGGCGACAGGACGATCGCTTGCGGGCCGTAGCCGCTTTCCTGTCCCCCTCCGCGGTGGTTTTCTTTCAACTGTTCGATCAGGAGATCGGCGAGGAAAGAGCGGTCGTTGACTAGCCGCCGCATGGCGAGCGAGGCATTCTTCAAACTGTCCTCATCCTCGGGATCGAAGCCGGTCGAGAGCATCTCGATGCATTCGTGCAAATCGTGAGAAACGTCATCGACCGTGTGGATTATGCGGGGCATGCGGCAAGCTCCTGTCCGGCCAGTTGGGGGTAGGTTTCGAGCAATTGCGCGCGCAGCGCTCCGGCAGTTGCGGCGAGAGGGTCGCCCGGATCGCTCGCCATGCGCGTCAGGGCCGCAAATCCCAGTCCGCTATCGAGCGCGAGGCATTCGCGCAGCGCCTGCCAGCGGGCATGATCGCTGCCCTCGCGGGTAAGCCGGGCGAGGACGGGTGCCGCATCGCGCCTCCCCATGCGGCCCAGCAAGGCCGCTTTCATTTCGCGACCGCTCTCGTGGCGGGATCCGTTGGCGCGGTGCAGCAGGCGGTCATCGTCGAGCGCATATTCGCGAGCATCGCATGGCACTTCGTCTGTCCTCGACAGGCGCAGCACCGCCATCCGACCGTGCACGCGAACTATGGACTTGGTGTGGTTGTGGCCCGAAAAACGCATGATCTCGCCGGCCACCACTCGGCGTATCGTGCAATCGATCGCGGCACTGTCGCTCCGCTCCTCCAGCAATTCTAGGAAGCGGACATCGGCGCTTCCCGCGAGTACGGTCTCATGCCGCTCGCCGCCCGCGAAGCAGGCCGATTTCGCCTCGCTTGCGCCGAGTTCGGTATACATGAGCAGGCTCAGTGCCGCGCGGCCTGAATGCGCCAGCTGCAGGACACTGAGACCATCCGAATGCTGGTGACGGATGGGCACCTGGCCGAGCGGGTTCCGAGCCAGACAGGTCAGCATGGGCTGCATCAGCGCCGCGACCAGCCTTCGCGCATCTTCGCCTTCGCCAAACAGCGCATCCAGCGTAGGGCAATCTCGCAATTGCGCGCCCTCGCCATACGCGTCGAGCTCGCGAAGCGCATCGGCAGCCTCGCCTGCGCGCCAGTCGTCGCGAACGCGCTCCAGCGCAAACTGCGCGTTGCGCTGCGAGGCAGGATCACCTCGCAGCGCGCGCAATTCCGGATCGATCCTCATTGCGTAGAACCGGTCTTAGAGAAAGGCTTCAGGATCTACGGTGTCGTAGACGTAGACCATGATCACAACCACGCGATCGTCCACGGTCGGACCGCCATTGGCGGAAAGGCTGCCGAAAAGACCGGTGACCGTGTCGAGACCCGGCAGGCTGGAAATATCGATCTTGGGAAGATCCATTGTGTGCTCCCTGTTGCGCGGAGCCTGGCGTCGGTGCCGTGCTTTCGCCGCGCCAGCACTGGCTGGCGTGTTGCGGCACGCGGATCGAATTAAAAGGCTGTAACTTGCGGGAACCCGGCGCTATCGCCGCCCGCAGCCATGACCGAGACACAGAATTTCGATCCCCGCGCGGCCACGCCGTTCCTCACCAGCAGGGGGCATTCCGGCTGGTTGGGCCTGACCTATTCCGACCACGGTGAAGATTGGGTTGAGCTAAACCTCCCCTGGCGTACTGACCTGCTCGGGGAAGAGGGTCAGCAAGTTCTCGCTTCGGGCCCGATCATGAGCCTCATGGACATGGCGAGCGGACTGGCGATCTGGAAAACGATGGACCGGTTCGAACCTATCGCAACGCTCGATCTGAGGGTCGATTACGTGCGCCCCGCACGCGAAGGCGCATCGGTATTCGGCCGTTCGCAGTGCTACCGGCTGACGCGCAGCGCCGCCTTCGTCAGGGGACTCGCCCATGACGGCGACGTCGACGACCCCGTTGCCCACATCCAGGGGGTGTTCATGAAGATCGGCGGTGCGGACACGCGGGAGGTGCCCGGTGGCTGATCATCCCGATATCGCCGTCCTGACCCCCTACGCCCGTTCGCTCGGCATCAAGCTGGCCGAATGGGACGGCGATACGCCGGTCATGCGTGTAGACTTCGTCGAAGCTGTGGAAGGTCGCCCCGAGCATTATCACGGCGGCGCGACGGGCGGTCTGCTGGAGACTGCAGGCTATGCCGCACTGCGTGCTTTGCTGGCTCAGAAGGATCGCCAGGCCGTTCTCAAGCCCATAAACATTACCGTGCAGTATCTTTCGGCGGGCAAGAGCCGCGAAAGCTACGCCCGGGGCCGCGTCACCAAGCTCGGCCGTCGCAGCGCGAATATCACCGTCGAGGCATGGCAGGACGACTCCCGTCGCCCGATCGCAACGGCGGTCATGAACGTGCTGATGGCAGAGCCCGCGAATAGCTAATTCGGCTCGATCGCGCCGCGCCGTTCCAGTTCTTCGCGTACCGCTTCGTATCGCTGTTCCTCGGCCCTGCGCCGCGCCTCCTCGATCGCCTCCTCCGAAACCGAGACACCTTCGTCGCCAACCCGGATGTCGACGGGGATGCCGTCGATCTCGGTCGAAAAGACCGCCTCACCGTCACGGATACGCAGGCGCGAATTGCCGTCGCCCAAGGGGATATCTTCCAGGTCGGGCACATCGAGCGGTTCGACCGGTCCGCCCGGATCCTCGTTGGAACGTGGTCCGGCACGATCCGGTTCCGCCGTGCCGCCGAGGGCCTGCGTCATGAAATTGCGCCAGATTTGCGCAGGCAGCCCCCCGCCCGAAATGCCGTCGAGCGGTGAATTGTCGTCGTTCCCGATCCATACGCCGACAACCAGGTCGCCGGCATAACCGACGAACAGGGCATCGCGGTTGTCCTGGCTCGTGCCGGTCTTGCCGAAGTTCGGTCCCGACAGCATGGCGCGCCGTCCGGTGCCCTGGTTGATGACGGCGCGCAGCATGTCCTCGATCTCGCTATGGGTCGAACCGCTCAGGCTGTCGTTGCCATCCCACAAACGCTGGAACCAGCCCCGCTCTTCCTGCGCGAAGGCGTGTGGTTTCACGGGAAAGGAATTTGCCGCGATCCCGGCATAGGCAGCGGTCAGCTCGAGCAGGGTCATGCTGGTCGACCCGAGCGCCACGCTGGGGTCGCCGGGAACGAATTCGCCGGTGATCCCGAAATCCCGGACCGTCTCGATCACTTTTTCCGATCCGACTTCATTGAACAGACGCAGCGTGGCCACATTGCTCGACTGGGCCAGCGCATCCCGCAGGGTGATCGTAGGCGAGTAACGGCCATTGGCGTTGCGCGGGCGATAGCTGCCCTCGGTGATCTCGGTGTTGTCGATCGTGTCGTCGGGGCTCCATCCATCGCGCAAAGCGGCAAGGTAGACGAAGGTCTTGATCGTCGATCCCGGCTGCCGCTCGGCCTGCGTGGCACGGTTGAAGGGAGACTTTTCGTAGTCCTTGCCGCCGATCATCGCCACGACTTCGCCATTGGTGCGCATTGCGACGAGAGCCACCTGCGCGCCGCCCAAGGGGGCACGGCTCGTCACATTGCGCGCGATATTCTGGAGCCGGCTGTCCAGCGTGGTAGTGAGCGTCTGGCGCGAATATCCCGTCTCGGTCAGCTCTCGCGCTTCGGGCAAGGCCCAGTCTGCGAAATACGTTCCCGTCGGAAGATCGCTCTTCATGCGCACGTCGAGCGCCGGGGCGTTCATCGACCGTGCCTGCGCATTGGTGATGTAGCCCGCAGCAACCATCGACTGGATGACCAGCCGCATGCGCTTTTCCGCGCGGTCGTAATGGCGGGTGGGCGCATAGGCGCTCGGTGCCTGAAGCAGCCCCGCCAGCATAGCCGCCTGGTTGGGACGCAGGTTTTCCGGTTGGCGATAGAAATAATGCAGGCTCGCTGCGCGCAGTCCGTAGACGTTGTCACCGAAATAGGCGTTGGACAGGTAACGCTCGAGAATTTCATCCTTGGTCAGCCAAGCCTCCAGCCAAAAGGCGATCATCGCCTCGCGGGCCTTGCGCGTCAGCGTACGCTCGGGCGTCAGGAAGGTGAACTTGGCGAGCTGCTGGGTGATCGTGCTGCCCCCGCCGGTGCCGGTAACCGCGGCACGCGCGATGCCGCGCGGATCGACGCCCCAATGGCTATAGAACCGGCGGTCCTCGATCGCGAGGAAGGCCTCAACGACGTGAGGCGGCAGCCGGTCGACGTCGACCGGCTCGTCCGTAATGGCGCCATTGCGCGCAATCGGCGTCCCGTCCGCCGCCAACAGGGTGATCTGCGGTGGCGCGATCGGTTCAAGGGACTTGCCCAGCGGCGCGGTTATCGCAAGCCAGCCCACCAGGATGATAAATAGCGCCAGCAGACCGGCGATCGCCCGGACAAGCCACCAGCGCTTGCGGCGACCGCGCCAGTATTCCCGCTGCCAGGGGCGCAGGCATTTCTTCTCTTCACGGGCGAGCGCATCGTCGAGATCGTCCCAGCGCGCATCCCAGGCATCGTCATCGAAGCCGTCGTGCAGCGAGTAGAAGCCGCGATGCGAAGACATCGCCGGTTCGCTGCGTCGCTTGCGAAAGATGGTGTCGAGAACGCCCATTGCCTACTGTGTTAACATCTCAATACACTATTGAATAGGTGTTGCGAGATGAACCTTCAACGACCGCGATGGATTTTCAAAAGGATTGCACCACCATCCGGTAGAACTCACGCTCTTTGACCATGTCGAGCATCAGGGCATCCGGGCGCTTCCCGCAGGCGCGCAGCAGATTTTTCCATTCCTTGCCACGCATTTTCTTGCTCGCTTCCCGCTCTGCGCGACTCCAGATCGTGCCTTGCTCCATCGCCGCCAGGCTGGGCAGCGACACGAAGAAGTTCTCCAGCGCGAAAATTTTCGTGGTGCCCGCGTTGGCCGTGGCAAACCAGCCGGCTTCGCGGTTCAGGTCACTGCACAGATAGGTGTCGATACCGCCACCCGGGCTGTCCTTGTCCCACCGCGCGTATTCCAGCCGGACATCCACTGTCCCGGAAACCTTGCTTCCATCGCGATCCGTTGCGGGGAAGTAGGAGGCGCCAGCGGCTCTCTGCCGCCCCGCTTCATCGATTGCGGCGGAATTGCTGCTTCGCTTCAGAACGAGGTCGACGAGCTTTCCGTCGGCGCCAATTTCCGCCGTCCAGGTGACAGAACCGTTATGACCTTCGTCCTTCGCGTCTTGGGGAATATCGAAGTCCGAAATGCGGGCGAAGCGTGCGGCAGAGGGGTGCGAGCGTTGGAGGGCAGGAACGACGAGTTCCGTTCGCTCAGCCGCTGCGTCCTGCGCAACAGCCGGCATTGGCGAAATCAGGCCGAGGAGCGGGAATAGCAAAGCCCCCCGCTTTGGCGTCATGCCTTGGCGACCACGCTTTCGGGCAGGTCTTCGCCGAACACGCGCTGGTAGTATTCGGCCACCAGCATGCGTTCTTCCTCGTCGCACTTGTTGAGGAAGGAAAGGCGGAAGGCAAAACCCACATCCTTGAAGATGGCGTAGTTCTGCGCCCAGGTGATCACCGTGCGCGGGCTCATCACGGTCGAGATATCGCCGTTGATGAAGCCCTGCCGCGACAGGTCGGCGACCTTGATCATGTCGGCGAGGATCTTGGGATCGATGTCGGGGTTCTTCGCCTCGACGATCTTCTGTTCCGTCTCGGCGGGCAGGTAGTTGAGGCCGACCACGATGTTCCAGCGGTCCATCTGTCCCTGGTTGATCGCCTGCGTGCCGTGATAAAGCCCACTGGTATCGCCTAGGCCGACGGTGTTGGCGGTCGCGAAAAGGCGGAAGTGCTTGTCGGGGCGGATCACGCGGTTCTGGTCGAGCAGGGTCAGCTTGCCCTGCTGTTCGAGCACGCGCTGGATCACGAACATCACGTCCGGACGGCCTGCGTCATATTCGTCGAACACCAGCGCAACCGGGTGCTGCAGCGCCCACGGCAGCAGGCCTTCGCGGAATTCGGTCACCTGCAAGCCGTCGCGCAGCACGATGGCATCGCGGCCGACGAGGTCGATACGGCTGATATGCGCATCGAGGTTGATGCGGATGCACGGCCAGTTGAGACGCGCGGCGACCTGTTCGATGTGGGTCGACTTGCCGGTGCCGTGATAGCCCTGGACCATCACGCGGCGGTCGTGCGCGAAGCCGGCCAGGATCGCGAGCGTTGTGTCCGGATCGAACACATAGTTTTCGTCGAGATCGGGCGTACGCTCGTCGGGCTTGGAAAAGGCCGGGACTTTCCAGTCGATATCGATGCCGAATGTCTCGCGGACATCCACCTCGGTATCGGGAGCGGAAAGGACGGTTTTGGCAGCCGCGTCGAAGGTCTTGTCGGTCATCTCGTTCATCGCTTGGGCGACGTAGGCATTTATCTCCGCTGCGCCAAGCCTATATTGGCCAGCAATGCCCCAAGACCCGCTTTCAGAACGCATCCGCATGAAGCTCGTCGAGCGGGTGCGCGGCGTGTTCAACGATGTCGAAGGCGGGGAACAGCCGGTCCCCGTTTCGGACGATGCTCTTTTCGCCAAGAACACACCGATACGGATGGTCCACGCCGATATCGTCGGCATGATGGTCGGCGGCATTCGGGGCTTGCTCTTGCAGATGCTCCACCCGCACGCGCTTCAGGGCGTGCTCGACCATTCCAACTTCCGCTCCGACATGCATGGCCGGCTGCGGCGCACCGCGCGATTTATTGCAGTTACGACCTTCGGCCATCGCGACGACGCACAAACGGCGATCGAGCGGGTCAATCGTATCCATGCAGCGGTTGGCGGCACCCTTCCCGACGGTTCGCCCTATTCCGCCAGCGATCCGCGAACCCTCGCCTGGGTGCACGTCGCCGAGGCAACGAGTTTCCTGGCAGCATACCTTCGCCACGTGAGGCCGGATATGCCGGGCAGCGAGCAGGACGAGTATTATCGTCAGTTCGCGGTCATCGCTCGTGCGCTCGGTGCCGATCCGGTCCCGCTCGACAGGCGCGAAGCGGAACAGATATTCCGCGAGCTGCGCAGTGATCTCGCAACATCGCCCAAGGCGCGCGAGATTGCCGACCTGGTCCTGACCCAGCGTCCGGAAGGAGCACCACCGGCAGTCCAGTCGTTGCTTGGTGCGGAGGCAGTGGCGCTCCTGCCGCCCTTCGCACGCTCCATGCTCGGGCTTGAGCGGCCCGGTTTAGGCGCATTTCCGGCTAGAGCGGCGACCTGGGGCGTAGGCAAGACGCTGCGTTGGGCCTTCCGCCAGAATTGACACGCAATTACGAGGTCGCGGTGCTACTCTCGATCCTGAGAGGAGAGCCGCAATGTATATCCAGGGATTCCTGATTGCCGTGCCCGAAGGCAATAAGAGCGCCTATCGCGAACAAGCCGAAAAGGCCGCTGCGAAATTCCGCGAATACGGTGTCACCGAAATAGTAGAAGCTTGGGAAGAAAATATCAGCGACGGCAAGGTGAGCGATTTTCGCAAGGCGACGAAGGCCGAAAAGGGCGAGAAAATCGTCTTCAGCTGGATGATCTGGCCCGACAAGGTCACCGCCGATGCCGCGCACGCAAAAATGGAGAACGACTCCTTCTGGGAGGAGGAAATGGGTGAAATGGCCTTCGATGGCATGCGTATGATGTGGGGCGGCTTCACACCCATCTTCACGAGCGGGAGGGATTGATGGCCGAGTATACCTTCTTCACCAATCCGATGAGCAGGGGCCAGATCGCGCGCTGGGCGCTGCACGAGGTTGGCGCGGATTACGAAACTGAACTGGTCGAATGGGCTGCCAAATCCGAGGCCTTCCTGGCCGCCAACCCGCTCGGCAAGGTGCCGACGCTCGTCCATCATCATGGCGACTACATCCACACGGTCACCGAAGCGGCAGCGATCTGTCATTACCTCGCCGAAATGCACCCCGATGCGGGCCTTTTGCCCGAAGCGCATGAGAAAGCCGCCTATTTCCGCCGCTTGTTCTTTGCTTCCGGGCCGGTCGAACAGGCGGTGATGGCCCGCACAATGGGGTGGGAGGTCGATGACCCCCAGAAACAGATGATGACCGGTTTCGGCAGCTACGAGCGGGCTGTCGATACTTTGGAAACGCTGCTGGCCGATCGCGAGTTCGTATGCGGCAATCGCTTCACGATGGCCGATGTCTATGTTGGCAGCCAGGTGGACTGGGGCATCCAGTTCGGCACCTTGCCAAAACGCAGGGTCTTCGAGGACTATGCCAATCGCCTCCGCCAACGACCAGCCTATGAGGAAGCCAAGGCGATCGACATGGACTTGGCCTCGAAACAGCAGGCCTAGGCGATCGCCCTGCTCTTGCGCAGTGTCTGATAGGCTTCGACGACCTTGTTGAGCCTCGCTTCATAGCCCCGGTCACCGCCGTTGCGGTCGGGGTGGTAGCGCCGGACGAGCTCCGAATAACGGCGCCGCAGGACCTTGCGGTCGACATCGAGGCCAAGTCCCATGGTGTCGAGCGCTTCGGCTTCTTCGCGGCTGAAGCGGCCGTCCATCGCCATTTCCGCCTGGCGCCGTGCCTTGCTCTTGATCCCATTCGCCCGAGCCGAGATCGCTTCGAGCGGATCGTCGTAGTCCGCCCAGCGCGGCATGCCGTCCACGCCCGCAGTCGGCCTGAAGCTGGGACTTTCCGTGCGCCAACCACTGGCCGGACCCTGCGCGTCGAGGATCTCCTCGGCCGTCATGCCTTCGAACCAGTCATAGCCGGAATTGAATTCGCGCACGTGTTCCAGGCACATCCAGCGCCACCTTCCCGGCCCGTCGAAACCGTGCCCTGCCCCACCCGGCGCGCGGAATTCGCCGGCCTCGGTGCAGGCGGGATGTTCGCACACCCTTCCGGTGTCTTCGTATCTTCCGTGAAACTTTGTCTGGCGCATTCGTTCTAGGATGGGGAGCGAATCCCTGTATGGAAAGAGGCGAATAGGAGAAACGATCGCATGGCAGGCCCGGTTCAACAGGAGATGGAACGGCTTTTGACCGAGGCTTTCGCTCCGACACGCCTCGAGGTGATCAACGACAGCGCCAAGCACCACGGCCACGCAGGCGACGACGGTAGCGGCGAATCCCACTTCACCGTTGTAATCGAATCGCCCGCCTTTTCCGACAAGAGCCGCGTCGAACGCCAGCGCATGGTGAACAAGGCGCTGGGCGACATTCCGGGCGAGCGGGTCCACGCCCTATCCATCCAGGCATCTGCACCAACCAGTTAAGGGAGCCGAAATGAGCCACATCGACCTTACGCTTCAGCCGACGACCCACGATCTCGGCCAGTTCGAGGTCCGACGGGTTCTCCCCGCCAAGAAACGCTCCATGGTCGGCCCGTTCATATTCGTCGACCAGTTCGGACCTGCGCAGCTCGACCTCGGCAGCGGCATGGACGTGCGCCCTCATCCGCACATCAACCTCGCTACGGTCACGTGGCTGTTCGAAGGCGCGATCGATCATCGCGACAGCCTTGGTAGCTTTTCGACCATCCGGCCAGGGCAGGTGAACCTGATGACCGCCGGCAGGGGCATCGTCCACTCCGAACGCTCTCCGGAAGAAGAGCGCAAGGCGGGACCCAAGCTCTACGGAATGCAGACCTGGCTTGCGCTGCCCGATGGCCGCGAGGAGATCGATCCTGCATTCGAAGAGCGCAAGGATTTACCGATCGTCGAAGACGGCCGCGCCAAGGCAATCGTCATCATGGGCGAATTGTGGGGCGAGCGCGCACCGACGACGACCTATGCAGAGACGATCTATGCCGAGATCATGCTCGAAGCCGGCGGTGCGATACCGATCGAAGAAGATGCCGACGAACGGGCCCTCATGCTGGTCGGGGGCGAGGCGAGCGTGGATGGACACCCGCTGGAAAAATATACGCTCAACGTCCTCCAGCCGGGGCGCGACATGACGCTTGAAAGCAGATCCGGTGCGCGCGTGATGCTGATGGGCGGCGAAGCCTTCAGCAGCAATCGCCATGCCTGGTGGAACTTCGTCAGCTCCAGCCGCGAGAGGATCCAGCAGGCCAGGCAAGACTGGCGCGAAGGCCGTTTCCCGGTCGTGCCGGGGGACAGCGAAGAACGGATCGAATTGCCCGACGGTGCACCCAAGACCGTCACTTATCCTTGAGGAGGGAGATACATGAGTTTCGAGGGAAAGACCGCCTGGATCACCGGCGCCAGTAGCGGCATCGGCGCTGCGCTGGCACGCGACTGGGCGGCGCGCGGCGCTCACGTGATCCTGTCGGGCCGCGACGAGGCTCGTCTTGCCGAAGTGGCCTCCGGCCTTGGCAGCGATACGCTGATCCTGCCCTTCGACGTTCGCGACGAAGCTGCGATGCAGTCAGCGACCGAAAAAGCGATCGGCTGGAAGGGCAATGTCGATATTTTCGTGGCCAATGCAGGTATTTCGCAGCGCAGTCCTGCGGTCGAAACGTCGATGCAGGTCTATCGCGATATCATCGAAATCGATCTTACCGCGCAAATTGCCGCCACGCAGGCTCTGCTTCCGCACTTCGCAGAGCGTGGCGATGGGCACCTCCTCTTCATCTCCTCGATCGCGGGCAAGGTCGGCGTGCCCATGCGCACCGCCTATTGTGCGGCGAAACACGGGTTGATCGGCTATGCCGACGCTCTGCGCGGCGAATTGTCCCGCAGCGATATCGGCGTCCATGTCGTCTGTCCCGGATCGGTCGCTACCGATGTCAGCCGCAATGCCCTGACCTCCGATGGCAGCAAGCGTGGCCGCAGCGACAAGGTGATCGACAACGGCATCCGCCCCGAGGATGCCGCCCGCCGGATCGTCGATGCAGTGGCCGAAGGACAGCGAGAGATTATCGTGGCCGAAGGGATGGAAGAAGCCATGGGCGAAATGCGCCGTACGCCCGACGCGCTGTTCGACCAGGTCGCGGCCATGGTCGCGTCCGGCTATATGGAAAAAATGCAGGCGGAAGAGTGATGGACTGGCCGCAGAAGCGCGTTGCGTTGGCGAATGGCATCGAACTCGACGTCGTCGATACCGGACCAAGCGATGCCCCTGACCTGATCTTCCTGCATGGCTTCCCGGAAAACCACCGCACCTGGCGCAATCAGATCGCGCATTTCGAGGATCGCTTCCGCTGCGTGGCGCCCGACCAGCGTGGCTATCGCGGATCGAGCACCCCCGAAAACGTAGAGGACTATACGCCGGACAAGCTGGTCGGCGATGTGTTCCTGCTCGCCGACGCACTCGGGATCGGGGAATTCACCATTGTCGGTCATGACTGGGGCGGAGCCATTGCATGGGGCGTCGCCATGGCGGGCGAACAGATGGGCCGCGTACCCCGCGCAGTCATCGCCAATGCCCCGCATCATGCGGTCTTCCAGAAACTGCTCTACACTTCGCCCGTCCAGCGAGAGGCAAGCCAGTACATGCGCGGTTTCCGCGATCCGGCGAAGGACGAGCTGGTAAAAGAGCACGGCCTGTTCGGCATCCTTGCAGACCAGATCAACTGGGACGCACCCGACAAGATGGAGCCGGAAGAGCGCGCTATCCTGCTGAAAGACTGGCAGGACCGCGATACGGCTTTTGCGATGCTCAACTGGTATCGCGCCAGTCCGATCGACATCCCGCCGCTGAATGCGCCTTACGAACCGCCCGAAGGCTGGTCGCCCCCTGAGCTACCCAAACTTACGATACCGACCTTGGTAATCTGGGCGCAGGACGATCTCGCCCTTCCGCCTGAAAACACGGCGGAATTAGGCAAGTTTGTCGAGAAGCTGACCCTCGTCGAAGTGCCCGATTGCGGTCACTTCGTGCCGTGGGAAGCGCCCGAGGCGGTCAACGGCGCAATGGACGCTTTCCTCGCACAGACGGATTAGCCGCCCAGCCATTCCACCCATGCCCCGTGCGGATGCGCGTTTGCGAGGTGCACCGCTTCGCCTCCACCCGGCCAATAGCGCACGTGCAATTCGTGGGCGAAAGTCTCGCGGTTGGTTTCGAGCGAGATGTGGGCGAAAGGCTGGTCTGCGCTCGCTCGCGCCCCCGCTTCCCGCATGGCCTCTTCGATCAGGTCCTGCGTAGCATCGGGCAGGTACTGCCACATGATGGAATGGGCGAGCACCCGGGTAACGTCTTGCTCCTGAGGCTTCGCCAGTTCCGCCTTCACCCACTGGCCGGCATCCATCCTGTCTATGTGCGGCGGCTCGTCCTCGGCGAGCATGATCGCCGCATCGATGCGTGCCATGCGTCCTGTCGCCTCGGGCCAGACGAAGCTTTTAAGCCGCAAAGCCTCGCTCCGGTCCGTCAGATCGACCGGGGCGATATCGTTGCCTCGCGCCGCGACAAGCGTGAATTGCGTATTCGGCGGCGAATTGCCGCGCCATTCCGGACTGATGATCATGGGGCTACCTTGGGGACCTGCATGCACATCGCCCAATTCGTATCGATAGCGGCCCATCATCGTGTTGATGCCCGCACTCGCGCCGATCTCAAGCCATTCGAACCGCGGCGAAGTCCGCCCGTCCGCCAACCAGAGCAGAGCCGCGGCGAAGCTTGCAGAGCGCCCTGCCTCATTGGTCTGGGGCGGCCCGTCGAGCCAAGGAAGCAGTCTCGCATCGTGGGTTTCGACCAGCTCCTTGATCAGGGCATCGACATCTGCCTGCGAAGGCATACGACCTGCGTAAACCGCCTCCAGCCGCGGCTCGTCACTGGTGAGGAGCAGGTTGTGAATGCCTCCGGCAATCCTCAGCGGCATCGCATCGCGCAGGCTCAATCCCTGCCACGCGAAAATCCTGCGCGCGGTCGCCGCCTCGCTATCTTCCAGCGTCAGGAGCGCGCGAACGACTTGTGCCGTCCCGGGGGCGCCCGCCTGTTCGGCATGCGTTGCCTGCCACTCGATAGCTTCGGGGACCGAAACGATATCCATTACATCGCCAGTGGTCATATGCGTTGCCCTTTCCTGCCTGCGCCCCTATTTGCGCCACGCAATGACTAGTGGACTGACCTTCGCCGTGCCCAAGGGGCGCATTCTCGACGAGGCGCTGCCCGTGATGGCGCGCGCCGGCGTGGTGCCCGAGGATGGCTTTCACGACAAGAGCAACCGCTCGCTTACCTTCGCAACCACGCGCGAGGACATGCGCCTGATCCGTGTCCGCGCATTCGATGTGGCTACCTTTGTAGCCCATGGTGCTGCTCAGATGGGCATTGTAGGCTCTGATGTAATAGAAGAGTTCGATTATGCAGAGCTCTATGCACCCGTCGATCTCGATATCGGCCACTGCCACCTCGCCGTCGCCGAACCCAAGGGTGCGAGCGCGACGAACGGTGCCAGCCACCTGCGCGTTGCGACCAAGTATCCGAACATCACCCGCCGCCATTTCGAGCGGATGGGGATCCAGGCCGAATGCGTGAAGCTGAACGGCGCGATGGAAATCGCGCCCGAGCTCGGCCTTGCAGGGCGGATCGTCGACCTCGTTTCGACGGGCACGACCTTGCGTGAGAACGGCCTCGTGGAATCGAGCCACATCATGGACATTTCGGCGCGACTGATCGTGAACCGCGCCGCGCTGAAGACCGATCCGCGCGTTGCCGAACTGGTCGAGGCCTTCCGCGCCGACAGCGAGCAGAGGAACGCGGCCTGATGCTTTTGCTGCGAACCACCGATGCCGATTTCGAGGCGAAGTTCGCCCGCGTCGTGCGCGACCGCCGCGAAAGCGATGCGCAGGTCGGCCGCGACGTCGCGAGTATTCTCAATGAAGTGCGCGAGCGTGGCGACAAGGCGCTGGTGGAATACACCACCCGTTTCGACGGGCATAATCTTTCGGTCGACGACAGCTGGTCGATTTCGAAGGACGCCTGCGAGGAGGCTTATCACGCACTCGACGCCGAACTGCGCGAGGCCCTCGAAACGGCAGCGGCCCGCATCCGCGCCTATCACGAAGGCCAGCTTCCCGAAGACCGCGACTATACTGACAGCATCGGCATGCGCCTTGGTGCGCGCTGGTCTGCCGTCGAGGCGGCGGGTCTGTACGTCCCCGGCGGACGCGCAGCTTATCCCTCCTCGCTGCTGATGAATGCGATCCCCGCCAAGGTTGCGGGTGTAGACCGGCTGGTCGTGACCACGCCCACTCCGAAAGGCGAAGTTAACGAACTCGTCCTCGCCGCTGCACACGTGGCAGGGGTGGACGAGATCTGGCGTGTCGGCGGTGCGCAGGCGGTCGCAGCCCTTGCCTACGGCACACAGCGGATCGAGCGGGTTGATGTCATCACCGGTCCCGGCAATGCCTGGGTCGCCGAGGCCAAGCGCCAGCTTTATGGCGTGGTCGGCATCGACATGGTTGCCGGACCCAGCGAAATCCTCGTCATTGCGGACGGTAAGAACGACCCGGACTGGATTGCCGCAGACCTTTTGAGCCAGGCGGAACACGATCCAACCAGCCAGTCGATCCTCATCACCGACGATGCCCGTTTTGCCGCCCAGGTCGAAGATGCGGTCGATATTGCCCTCATGAAATTGCCGACGGCGAAGACCGCCAAGCAGAGTTGGGACGATCACGGCCTCATCGTTATCGTGGACACGCTCGAGGACGCGATCCCGCTTGCGGACCGGCTGGCAGCCGAGCACGTGGAAATCGCCGTCGACGATCCCGAACCGCTGTTCACGAAGCTCCGTCATGCCGGCAGCGTATTCCTTGGACGCAACACGCCCGAGGCGGTGGGTGACTATATCGCCGGTCCCAACCACGTCCTTCCGACCGGCCGCCGCGCCCGCTTTGCGAGCGGCCTGTCCGTGCTCGATTTCATGAAGCGCACCAGCTTCATCGGCGCTACGCCCGATGCCCTCGCCGCGATCGGTCCTGCCGCCGTTCGCCTGGCCGAGGCCGAAGGGCTTCCCGCCCACGCTCTCTCCATTTCCAAGAGGCTCACGTGAACACAGCCCCCCGCTCCCAGGCCCGCAGCGCCGCCCGTCTCGGCGCCGTGCAGGCGCTCTACCAGCAGCAGATGGAGGGCACCTCCACCGTCCGCCTGCTCGACGAATTCCACCAGCACCGCCTCGGCAAGGTGATCGAGGACGAGGAATATGCCGACGCCGACGTCGCATTCTTCGACGATGTCGTGAAAGGCGTCGACGCACGCCGCGAAGAGATCGACGACCTGCTCACAGCCCGGCTGGCTTCGGGCTGGACGCTCGCTCGCCTCGACAAGACCATGCTGCAGATCCTTCGCGCCGGAACCTATGAATTGCTGGCCCGTGTGGACGTGCCCAAGGCCGCTTCGATCAGCGAATACGTCGATGTCGCCAAGGCGTTCTTCGACGATCGCGAAGCGAAGTTCGTCAACGGCATCCTCGACGCCGTCGCGAAAGAGACGGGACGCTGAACGAAGCGGGCTTCATCGACGCGCTGAAGGCGCTGGCGACATCGCCCGCCGCGCGCGGACTTGAAGACGACGCAGCCGTCATCGAATTCGGGGACGAAACGCTCGTCCTCACCCACGACACCATGATCGAAGGCGTCCACACGCTGGCGGGCCAGGACCCCGCTGATGTCGCGTGGAAGCTGGTCGCGGTGAACCTGTCCGACCTTGCCGCCAAGGGCGCCAAACCCGTCGGCGTGCTGATCTCCCACATGCTGGGCGATGACGACCACCGCTTCGTGACCGGCTTGCACGAAGTCCTCGAAACTTATGAAGTGCCGCTCCTCGGCGGAGATACCGTCCGCGGCGAAGGAGAGCGCGTCTGGGGGTGCACCGCGATCGGACGGGCAACCCATCGCCCCGTCCCGTCACGCAGCGGAGCCATTGCCGGGAACGCGGTCTACCTGTCCGGTCGGATCGGCTATGCCATGCTTGGCCTCGAAGCTCTTCGCGAGGATACCGACGATGACGATACGGCCTACCGCCGCCCCCTCCCCCAGCTAGAACTCGGACAAACTCTAGCCCCGCATGTTACGGCGATGATGGACGTGTCGGACGGCCTTTTGCTCGATGCGTCCCGCATCGCCCGCGCGAGCGACGTGTCCATCGACTTCGATAGCGCACTCCTGGCAAGTCTCGCTCCCGAAGGACGACTGGATGACGCCATCCGCTGGGGCGACGACTACGTTCTCCTGTGCACAGGACCTGTAGGCCTCGACGACGAGTTCGAGGTCACACGCATCGGCGAAGTCAGGGCGGCCGGCGAACACGGCGTCCTGCTCGATAACGAGCCACCACAGGGCGATCTCGGCTACACGCACTGATATTGCGGAATAGCGGGGCACAACCCGCCGTTTGCCGCCATTTCGGGCCTTGTCACGCAAGACATGACCCTTATACCTCTCGCCCACGTGCTCCGACATCTCCCAAGGTCGAGAAGCATAAACATAAAACGGGAGGGGAAATTTTCGTGGACTTAGTTCTCATAGCAATTGTGCTGGGACTGCTGGCCGTCGTGTACGGCTTCGTAACCAGCCGCCAGGTGCTCAATTCGGGTGCCGGCAATGAAAGAATGCAGGAAATCGCTGGCGCCATCCAGGAAGGCGCGCAAGCCTATCTGAAGCGTCAGTACACCACCATCGCCATGGTCGGCGTCGTCGTCGCCGTGCTGGTGTTCGTGTTCCTCGGCCTGTGGCCGGCTGTCGGCTTCCTGATCGGCGCCGTCCTGTCGGGCGTTGCAGGCTTCATCGGGATGAACATCTCGGTCCGGGCCAACGTTCGCACGGCCGCTGCCGCGCAGAGCGGACTGCAGCAGGGCCTTACCCTCGCATTCCGCGCAGGCGCCATCACCGGCATGCTCGTGGCAGGCCTCGCCCTGCTCTCGATCGCGGTATTCTTCTGGTACCTCGTGGGCCCTGGCGGCTTTGCTGCCGATAGCGACGAAGTGGTCTACGGCCTCGTCGGTCTCGCCTTCGGTGCATCGCTCATCTCGATCTTCGCGCGTCTGGGCGGTGGTATCTTCACCAAGGCCGCAGACGTCGGCGCCGACCTCGTCGGCAAGGTCGAAGCAGGCATCCCCGAAGACGATCCGCGCAACCCGGCCGTGATTGCCGACAACGTGGGCGACAATGTGGGCGACTGCGCCGGCATGGCTGCCGACCTCTTCGAAACCTATGTCGTCACCGTCGGTGTCACCATGGTCCTGACCGCGCTGCTCTTCAGCGAAGTTCTGGGCGACCTGCTGCTGCCCATGATGGCACTGCCCCTGCTGATTGGCGGCGCGTGCATCGTGACCAGCATCATCGGCACCTATTTCGTGAAGCTCGGCAAGGGCAGCACGAACGTGATGGGCGCGATGTACAAGGGCTTCATTGTCTCGGCCGTACTCGCCATTCCGCTTATCTATGTCGTCATCAGCTATGCGCTGGGCGGCATGGGCACGGAAATCGGCGGCGCTGTCGCAGGCATCGACCCGGGCGCTCCGCTGGCTGAAGAAGGCACGGCAGCACAGGTCGTCGGATTTACCGGCATGGACCTGTTCTGGTGCTCGCTGATCGGCCTTGCCATCACCGGCCTTATCATCTGGATCACCGAGTATTACACCGGCACGAATTATCGTCCGGTCCGCTCGATCGCCAAGAGCTCGGAAACGGGTCATGGCACCAATGTGATCCAGGGCCTCGCCATCAGCCTTGAATCGACTGCTCTTCCGACGCTCGTAATCGTCGCAGGCATCATCGCCACCTTCCAGCTCGCTGGCCTCATGGGCATCGCCTATGCAGCCACCGCAATGCTGGCGCTGGCGGGTATGGTTGTGGCACTCGACGCATACGGTCCGGTGACGGACAATGCAGGCGGCATCGCCGAAATGGCGGGTCTCGACGACAGCGTTCGTGAAAAGACCGACATGCTTGATGCCGTGGGCAACACGACCAAGGCCGTGACCAAGGGTTACGCGATCGGTTCGGCGGGCCTCGGCGCGCTGGTGCTGTTCGCCGCCTACACGACCGACCTGGCGAAGCTGTTCCCGGATGCCGACGTCGATTTCAGCCTCGAGAACCCATACGTCATCGTCGGCCTGCTGCTCGGCGCACTGCTCCCGTACCTCTTCGGTGCGATGGGCATGACCGCGGTGGGCCGCGCGGCCGGTGACGTGGTTGTCGACGTTCGCGAGCAGTTCGCCAACGACAAGGGCATCATGGCGGGCACCAGCAAGCCCAACTATGCCCGCACGGTCGACCTCGTGACCAAGGCTGCGATCAAGGAAATGATCCTGCCCTCGATGCTCCCCCTGCTGGCGCCGATCGTCGTTTACTTCGCGATCCTGTTCCTTGCAGGCCAAGAGAACGCCTTTGCCGCTGTCGGAGCCCTGCTCCTCGGCGTGATCATCGGCGGTATCTTCGTGGCGCTTTCCATGACCGCCGGGGGCGGTGCGTGGGACAACGCCAAGAAGTACATCGAAGACGGCAACCACGGCGGCAAGGGCTCGGAAGCCCACAAGGCAGCCGTGACCGGTGACACCGTGGGCGATCCCTACAAGGACACCGCGGGCCCGGCCGTGAACCCGATGATCAAGATCACCAATATCGTCGCGCTGCTGCTTCTCGCAGCACTCGCGGCCGGCTGATCTTCGGTCTCATCGACGCACTTCGGGGCGGCGGCATCTTCGGGTGTCGCCGCCCCTTTCCATTGGACGATGGGCGGTTTGCATGGCCCGTCGTGCGGCGGCTCGGGGCCGGGGGCGCTTGACGCTGCGCGCACTCCAAAGCAAAGCCGCCGCGTGACCGATAGCAAGACTCCAGAAGAACTCGTCGCCGGGCTCATCCGCCTCCTGACCGTGACCGATAAGGGCGACGGCCATTTCGCCGGTCGCCAGCAGCCCGGAGGCGTCGGCCGCGTATTCGGCGGACAGGTCGTGGCGCAAGCTCTACAGGCAGCCCAGGCCAGCGCGCCCGATGGCATGGAGGCGCACTCGCTACACGCCTATTTCCTGCGCGGAGGGCGGGAAGGCATCGATATCGACTACTCCGTCGCGGCCGATTTCGACGGGAGGTCCTTCGCCAATCGCCGCGTCGTTGCACGCCAGCAGGTTGGCGACGACGAACCCAGCGCGATCCTGAACCTCACGGCCAGTTTCCAGCGCCCTGAAGAGGGCCTCGAACACGCCGACAGCGTCATGCCCAACGTCGCCCCGCCCGAAGACCTCCTGCCCGACAGCGAACTGAGGAAGCGCTTCCTCGATGCGATGGAGAACGTCTCCGATGTGCAGCGCGCCCTCATGCTGCGCCCGCGCCCGATCGAGATGCGCACCTCCGACAAGCTGCACTGGATGAATGCCGAACCCAAGCCGCCTGCCGCGCACAGCTGGTTCCGCACCGTTGCCCCCCTGCCCTCGATCGAGGACAATTCCGCCCTTCACCGCGCCGTGATCGCCTATGCCAGCGACTTTACGCTGCTCGGCACCAGCGCCCTGCCCCATGGCCTGTCCTGGGCGCGCGGCGAGCTGAAAGGCGCCAGCCTCGACCATGCGATCTGGTTCCATCGCCCGGCACGCGCCGACGAGTGGCTGCTTTACGCCACCGACAGCCCGTGGTCCGGTGGCGGCCGTGGCTTCAATCGTGGGCGGATATTCAACCGTGACGGAGAGCTCGTGGCCAGCGTCGCACAGGAAGGCGTCATCAGGCGTGCGAAGGACAAGGACGAGGCTTGATTTCGCCTCTCATTTCGCAGGTGCAAAATAAAACGAGCCAAACGGCGCGAATCCCGCTATAGGGCCGCCTGAACGCGCCGACGGCTTTGCAATTTCCGCCGCGCTCTCCCTCTCGCGCACGTGCCTTTACCGACCGCGAGCAGCCGGATTCCTGTTTCCCCGCGCGTCGCAAGTGTCGACGCGCCAATGCCCGTGAGCCCTATGTCTTTCGAAACCCTCCCGCCGATGATCGGCGAAGCGCTGACCGAGCGCGGCTATACCGACCTTACCCCCGTCCAGTCCGCAACGATCGCTGACGACGCCAAGGGACGCGACCTGATCGTGTCAGCCCAGACCGGCTCCGGCAAGACGGTCGCTTTCGGCCTGGCGCTGGCCGACGCCCTGCTCGAAGAAACCGCCAATCTACCGCTGGTCGAAAAGCCGCTTGCCCTGGTGGTCGCGCCGACGCGCGAACTCGCCTTGCAGGTGAGCCGCGAGCTCGGCTGGCTCTATGCGAAGGCGGGCCTCCGCATCGCGACCTGCGTCGGCGGTATGGATGCCAGCAAGGAACGGCGCGCGCTGCGTGCTGGCCCCGCCATCGTCGTCGGCACCCCGGGACGCCTGCGCGACCACCTCGAACGCGGCGCGCTTGACCTTTCCGGCCTGATCGGCGTGGTGTTGGACGAGGCGGACGAGATGCTCGACATGGGTTTCCGCGACGATCTGGAGGAAATCCTCGACGCATCGCCCGAAACGCGCCGCACCCTGTTGTTCTCGGCCACCATGCCGCGCCCGATCGTGCGGCTGGCGGAGCGTTACCAGCAGAACGCCCTGCGCCTTTCGCTGCGCGGCGAAGACCGTGGGCATGGCGACATCAGCTACCAGGCAATCACTGTCTCGCCCGCCGAAATCGAAAACGCCGTCGTCAACCTGCTACGCTTCCACGAGGCGGAGACGGCGATCCTGTTCTGCGCCACGCGCGATAATGTCCGCCGCTTCCACGCCACCCTTCAGGAGCGCGGCTTTGCCGCCGTTGCGCTTTCGGGCGAGCATTCGCAGTCGGAACGCAACCAGGCACTCCAGGCCCTGCGCGACAAGCGCGTCCGTGTCTGCGTTGCCACGGACGTTGCTGCGCGCGGCATCGATTTGCCGACGCTCAGCCTCGTCATCCACGTCGAAATCCCGCGCGATGCGGAAACCTTGCAGCACCGCTCGGGACGTACCGGCCGTGCGGGCAAGAAGGGAACGGCGGCAATCATCGTGCCCTACAACCGTCGTCGCCGGGTCGAAGGCATGCTGCGCGGCGCACAGATCGCTGCGGAATGGATGGACCCGCCCTCGCCCGAGCAGATCCGCAAGAAGGATCGCACGCGCCTGATGGAGCGGCTGACCGAGCCGCGTGAATTCAGCGACGAGGATCGCGAGATGGCGGCCGACCTCTTGTCGCGCATGCCGCCCGAAGACATCGCTGCAGCCCTTGTGAACACCCACCGTGCGCGCCTTCCCGAACCCGAAGAGCTTGTCGCCAACACGCCCGAAGCACGCGAAAAGGCCAAGGCCGACCGTCACCGTCCCGGTTTCGAGGACGTCGCCTGGTTCAAGATCGGCGTCGGACGCCGCCAGAACGCCGAGCCGCGCTGGATCCTTCCGCTGCTCTGCCGCCGTGGTCACATCACGCGGAACGAGATCGGCGCCATCCGGGTGGGCCAGCACGAGACCTGGTTCCAGATCCCCAGCAATGTGGCCGGAAAGTTCGCCGATGCCGTCGCCCGCACCGCCGGTTCGGAAGACGAGCAGGATGCGATCCTGATTGAAGCGGCGCCCGACGGGCCCCGTATCGAGGCTCGCCAGAACCGCCGTGAACATGGCGGCGGCGGTGGTCCGCGCGTGCGCCCGAAGCCCTTCGGCAAGGGCCCCGGCGGAAAGAAGCCGGGCAAACCCTTCAAGAAGGGTCCGGGGGCCGGCAAGAAGTTCGCCGGCAAGCGCAAGCCGGGCAAGCCCGCACAGGGCTGACCCGGCGTGCGAGGTCTTCTTCGCCTCAGTGCTTGAGGAGGAGAGGCACCTTTACGTCCGTGAGCATGGCGCGCGTAACGCCCCCGAACAGCCGTTCGGCGAGGCGCAGGCGGCCGTAGCAGCCCATCACGATAAGGCCCGCATCACGTGTGTCGGCCGCAGACTGGATCGCGTGGGCGACCCCCTTGTCGTCTGCCGCGACCTGCACGATCTCGCAGCCGATCCCGTGGCGGGATAGGTAGTCGGCACCCCGAACAGCGGGCAGGTCGAAATCCTTGTCGGTTTTCTTCCCTTCACCGACCGTCACGAGATAGACCGCCTTCATCTTCGCCAGCAGGGGCACCGCTGCGCGCAAGGCGTGGGAAGATTCCGACGACCCGTCCCAGGCGACGACGGCTGTCTTGTCGAAATCGAGACGCTTGCACTCGTCAGGCAGGACAAGCACCGGGCAATCTGCGCCCAGCGCAACTTCACCGGCCGTGAAGGATGGCGACTTACCGCCGCTGCGCGGTTCCTTTTCGCCTATCAGGATAAGGTCGGCCAGCGTGGAATGGCGGATCAGCGAGAGCGATACCGGCCCGGCGCAATCGATCCAGTCCCACGCCACGCCTTCATTGGCGAGGTCCTTTTCCGTGTCGGCCTTCAGCTTCGCCGCTTCTTCGCGCCAGATCGGCACCATGGCCGCAAACGCCGCGCCATAGGGATCGATCGTGCCTGCGGCTTCGTAAGGAACGGCGTTCAGCACCGAGAGGTGGCCGTCGAAAGCCCGCGCCAAGTCTAGCGCAAGGTCGAGGCGCTGCGGATGGCCCTTGTCGGCGAATGCGTTGAACAGGATGGATTTCATGGCGGATCTCCCACTTGGCGTTGGTCCGGCAGCCGAGGCTATTCGTCCGGATTCGATGCAGTCAGGATAGCGCTCTGGCGATGCCGTTCATTGATCTGGCTCAAATTTGAGCCGTCGCCCCAAAAGATACAGGACAGCGTGGCTGCCGTCCAATCGGACGCCTCAACCGCCTGCGTGGTAGAAGTCGTAGATCTGCTGCGCGACGCCTTCGCTGATGCCAGGAGCGCGCATGAGGTCCTCCAGCGCGGCGGCCCTCACCTTCCCTGCAGTGCCGAAATGGAGCAGCAGCGCGCGTTTGCGCGCAGGGCCGATGCCCGGGATCTCGTCCAGCGGTGATGCCGTGATCGCGCGGCTGCGCTTGGCTCGGTGGGCGCCGATGGCATAGCGGTGCACTTCGTCGCGCAGGTTCTGGAGATGGAACAGCACCTGCGAATTGACCGGGAGCGTCTTCTCGCGCCCGTCGGGGAAGTGGAATACCTCGCGCCCTTCCCGGCCGTGATGCGGCCCCTTGGCGATACCGATCACCGGCACGTCGTCGGCAATGCCGAGGTCTTCCAAGACGGCCATCACGCTCGACACCTGGCCCTTGCCGCCATCGATCAGCAGCAGGTCGGGCCATATCGCCTCGTGCCCCTTACCGGTCTGCGATGCCTCGTCGTCGCGTTCCGTCTCGGCCAGCTTGCGGAAGCGGCGCTGCATGACTTCGCGCATCATGCCGAAATCGTCATTGGTTTTGGCCGTCTTGATGTTGAACTTGCGATACTGGCCCTTTTCAAAGCCTTCGGGCCCGGCGACGACCATCGCACCCAGCGCCTTGTCGCCCTGTATATGGCTGTTATCGTAGATCTCGATACGCTGCGGCACCTCTTCCAATTCAAGGAATTCCGCCAGTTCGCGCAGGATGCGAGCCTTGGTCCCGCTTTCGGCCAGCCGCCGCTCCAGCGCCTCGGTCGCGTTGCGCTGGGCCTGTTGCATGAGCTTGCGCCGGTCGCCGCGCTGCGGGATCGAGATGGCGACGGCGTGGCCGGCCTTTTCCGCAAGAGCTTCGGCGATAAGCTCCTGTTCGGCCAGTTCGCGATCGGTCAGGATGGTCTTGGGCGGCGGGACTTCCTCATAGAATTGGAGCAGCACGTCGGCCAGAACCTGCGCCTCTTCCAGGTCGCCCGTGTTGCGAGGGAAGAATGCGCGGTGCCCCCAGTTCTGCCCTCCGCGAATGAAAAAGGCCTGCACGCCGATCTGCCCGCCCTTCTTCGCCAGCGCGAAGACATCGGCGTCCCCGACGCCGCTGGCATTGATCGCCTGCGAACCCTGGATGAACGTCGCCGCACGCAGCCGGTCGCGCAGGATCGCCGCAGTCTCGAAGTCGAGATCTTCCGCGGCCTTGGCCATCTGCTTTTCGATATTCGCCTGCACGGCGGAGGATTTGCCGGACAGGAAATCCTTCGCCTCGTCCACGAGGCTGGCATAGCCTTCCTCGTCGATGCGGCCCACGCACGGCGCGCTGCATCGCTTGATCTGGTAGAGCAAGCACGGCCGGTCGCGATTGTTGAAGAAACTGTCGGTACAACTGCGCAGTAGGAACAGTTTCTGAAGCGCATTCAACGTTTTATTGACCGAACCTGCGCTCGCGAAGGGACCATAGTAATTGCCCTTCGCCCGCCGCGCACCGCGATGTTTCTGGATGCGCGGGAAGGCATGATCGGCGCGCAGGAGGATGAAGGGAAAGCTCTTGTCGTCGCGCAGCAGCACGTTGAACGGCGGGCGATAACGCTTGATCAATTGCGCTTCCAGCAGCAGCGCTTCTGCTTCCGAATTGGTGACCACGATTTCCATGGCGCGGCACTGGCTGATCATGCGCACGATGCGGTTCGAAAGGCCGTTGATCTGGGTGTAGTTGGCGACGCGCGCCTTCAGGCTGCGGGCCTTGCCGACGTAGAGCACGTCGCCGCGCGTATCGAGCATCCGGTATACGCCGGGCCGCGGCTTCAGCGTCTTCACCGTCTCGCGAATGGCGGTGATCCCCGCTTCCAGGTCCGGCTGCGCGCTGGCCACGGTCTTGGTGGCGCGTTCCTCGTGGAAACGCTCCTTACCTCTGGGATCGTTGGGAGAACCGGCCTTCGAACGCGACATGACAGGGGAGATAGGCGGTGGACGCGCCATACTCAATCGCTTGCGCACAAAGGCCTTAGAGGGCACGGATTGTCGGCATGGACGGGAACAAGATAGCGCCGCCGCGCACAGTCGGCTTCTGGGGCACCTCGCTGTTCCAGATCAACGGAATGATCGGGTCGGGAATATTCGCCCTACCCGCGGTGCTGGTCGCGGCCGTCGGCAGTTTCGCACCGTGGTTGATGGTGATCGGCGGGATCATGTTCCTGCCGCTGGCTCTCACCTTCGCGTGGCTTGCCGCACGTTTCGACGGCAGCGGTGGACCAGTGCTCTACGGCAAGGCCGCTTTCGGCAGCTTCGCGGGCTTCCAGGCCGGATGGGGTCGCTATGCATCGGGTGCGGTGGCGATGGCCGCAAACACCCATGTCATGATCGCCTATTTCGCGGCTGTATTCCCGTGGCTGGAGAATAGCACTGCAGCAACTGCTACAGTGGTAATCACGATCCTCGCGCTGACCGGCGTGACGCTTCTGAGCATGCGCAGTTCGGTCAATACGCTGGGATTGCTGACGGCACTCAAGCTGACGCCGCTGATACTTATCATCGGTGTAGCGATCTTCGGCGCCTTCACGCACAAAACTGTGGTCCTGCCCGAGTTTAGCCAGGTCGAGTCCGTCGTCTTGCTATTGTTCTACGCGTTTATCGGGTTCGAGGGGGTGACCGTCCCGGCAGGCGAGGTGCGTGATCCGAAGAAGGATATTCCGCGCGTCCTGGTCACCGTACTGGCGGGTGTCACCATTCTCTATGCGCTTGTGATCTGGGCCTATCTCACCATCGGCCCCGAAGAAGGCGCCAATGAAAACGCGCTCGCAGGGGCGGCAGAAGTGGCCTTGGGCCAATGGGGCGCGCTCGTTATTGTAGTCGGAGCGGGTTTTTCGATCGCCGCCAATAGCTTGGGCGGACTGATCGTCGTGCCGCGGATGGCCTATGGCATGGCCGAACAGGGGATGCTGCCCCAGTGGTTCGAACGTGTCAGCCCGCGTTTCCTGACGCCTGCAAACTCCATCCTGTTCTACGGCGTCGCATCGGCCCTGTTCGCCGTGTGGGGGGGCTTCCTGGCGCTCGCTGCGGCCAGCACGTTGTCGCGCCTGCTGACCTACGTCATCACTGCGGCGGCACTGCCGATGATCGAACATCGCGAGGGCCGGATGAACCCGCTGCACCTGATTGTCGCCGTCTTGGCTTTCGCTGCCTCGCTCTGGATTGCCAGCCATGCGGACCAGCAGGCGTGGACCATGTTCGGCGTGCTCGTAGTTGTCGGCACGGTCCTCTATTTCGTTGCAGCGCGCCAGAAGCCGACAGAAGAAGCCTGAGGCCGACATGCCCGACAGTTTCGACGCCATAATCCTCGGCGCAGGTGCCGCGGGCCTCATGTGCGCAGCGCGTGCAGGCCAGCGGGGCAAACGCGTGCTGGTGCTCGAAAAAGCGGACGCTCCCGGCAAGAAGATACTCATTTCGGGCGGGGGCCGGTGCAACTTTACCAACATCGGCGCTGGTCCCGCCAATTACCTCTCCGCCAATCCCCATTTCGCCAAGAGTGCGCTGGCCCGTTACACGGCTCGCGATTTCCTCGAACTGGTCGAAAGCTACGATATCGCCTGGCACGAAAAGACGCTTGGCCAGCTGTTTTGCGACGGCTCGGCAAAGCAGATCGTCGCCATGCTGCTTGCCGAATGCGAAAAGGCCGCCGAGTTCGGCGGCGAAGTGACCGTTCGCTGCAATGAGGACGTTCAGACCGTCGATCAGGAGGATGGCTTCAGGGTCGTCACAAACAGCGAGGCCTATCATGGCGCCTCGCTGGTGCTCGCGACTGGCGGGCCGTCGATCCCCAAGATGGGCGCGAGCGGCTTTGCCTATGACCTGGCCCGCAAGTTCGGCCTGAAGATCGTCGAGCCCCGCCCCGCCCTCGTCCCGCTGACATTGGGCGGCGAAGAGGTGCTTTTCCGCGAAATCTCGGGCGTCTCCGCCCCGGTCGTGGCACGCGCCGGCAAGGCGAGTTTTCCGGAAGCTGCGCTCTTCACGCATCGCGGATTGTCCGGCCCGGCGATCCTGCAGGCCTCTTCCTACTGGAGGCCGGGCGATCCGATCCTCATCGATTTCGTGCCCGAGAAAGGTGCGGAGTGGCTGCTCGAATGCAAGCGGGATGCGCCCCGCGCCACCCTCCGCAGCATTCTTCGAGAAGAGCTGCCCGACCGGCTGGCAGACATCCTGGCGGAGAAACTGGGAGTGCAAAGCGATCTCGGCAATGCATCCGACAAGGCATTACGCCTTGCGAATGAACGGCTCAAACGCTGGGAATTCCGGCCCAATGGCACGGAAGGTTTCGCCAAGGCCGAAGTGACCGTCGGCGGTATCTCGACCTCCGAGCTGTCGTCGAAAACGATGGAGGCGAAGCACGTCCCCGGACTTTACGCAATCGGTGAAGCGGTCGACGTAACCGGTTGGCTCGGCGGGTATAATTTCCAGTGGGCCTGGGCGAGCGGCGTTGCCGCCGGGGAAGCGCTGTAACGCGCGATTTGACGCGCTGCACAATGCTGCTAGCTTCCTTCTTTCGGACCGGCAAAAGCCGGCCGTGCAGGGGAGAGTTGCCGGATGCCTTTGTAGGTGTGCGGTGGCTGGAAAGGAACATATGCAGCAACTGCAGGGCATGGACGCGAGTTTCGTCGCGCTCGAGACGCGCAATTCGCCGATGCATATCGGCTCCATCCTGATCTACGATCCCAGTACCGCGCCCGGCGGTTTCGTACGCTTCAAGGACATCCTCGGCTTCATCGAGAGCCGCCTTCAGCTCTCCACGACCATGCGGCAACGCCTCGTTCGCGTGCCCTTCGATCTCGACTATCCCTACTGGATCGAAGATCCCGATTTCGATCTCGAATACCATGTCCGGCACGTCGCCCTCCCAGCGCCCGGTGACTGGCGTCAGCTGTGTATCCAGGCAGCCCGCGTCTTCGCGCGACCGCTCGACCTCAGCCGTCCGCCGTGGGAGATAACGGTCGTCGAAGGGCTCGATGGCGTCGAAGGCGTGAAGAAGGGCAGCTACGCCTACATCACCAAGGTCCATCACGCCGCGATCGACGGGATGAGCGGGATCGACCTGATGGAAGCGACCCACACGCTGCGCCCCGACCAGCCACCGCCCGAAACGCCGGACAGCTGGAAGCCCGAGAAGGTGCCCAACCCGGTCGAACTGCTGGGCAAGAGCTACTTCAACGCGATCACCAATCCGCTCAAGCAGTTGGAAGTGGCCGCCAAGGCCGCACCCGGCCTCGCTAAGGCGCTGAAGGGTCTCGCGGCAAAAGAATTCGACGTCTCGACCGAGATGATCGCGCCCAAGACGCGGTTCAACAAGAAGATTTCACCCCACCGCGTCGTCGAAGGGGTCAGCGTCCCGCTGGCAGAGATCAAGGCAATCCGGACCGCCGCCGAAGGCGCCAAGGTCAACGATGTGTTCCTTGCCATCATCGGCGGGGCGATGCGGCGTTACCTCGACGACAAAGGCGAACTGCCGAAGAAAACGCTTACCGCGATGGCCCCGATCTCGGTCCGTTCGAGCAGCGAAAAGGACACGATGGGCAATCAGGTCGCGGCCATGATCGCGCCGCTCGGCACCCAAATCGCAGACCCGATCGAGCGCCTGGAGTGGGTCCACGACCGAACGAAGAATTCCAAGGCCATGACCGATGCGCTCGGTGCTCGGAACATGACGGAGATGAGCAAGGCGAGCCCGGCCCTGTTCATGGCTCTCGGCGCGCAGCTTTACAGCCGCCTCAGCCTCGCTAATCGCGGGGTCGGGCCGATTTTCACAACGGTCGTCACGAATGTGCCCGGTCCGCCAATCCCGATCTATTCCGCCGGTGCGAAAATGCAGAGCATGATGGGGCTGCTTTGTCTTACCGATGGCCTCGGCCTCGGCCATGTCGTGCAGTCCTATACCGATGAAGCGACAATCGCTTTCACTGCGGACCGCGAAATGATGCCCGATCCGGAATTCTACGTGCAGTGCATCCGCGATTCCTACGAGGAACTGCGCGATGCCGCCAAGGGCGGCGCAAAGGCTGCTCCAGCGAAGAAGCCTTCGGCGAAGAAACCTTCTGCAAAGAAGCCCGCCGCCAAGAAGCGGGCACCGGCCAGGAAGGCCGCAACGACAACGAAAAAGGCGCCCGCCAAGAAGGGCACCAAAAGGGTCGCCAGCCGTTCAAAGGCTGCCCCGAAAGGGAAAGGAACAACCAAATCGTGACACAAGCAACCGCCGCACGGGTCGACGCTCGTCCTCCCAGCCGCATCCTGGCGCTGGCCGAACCCGGCCGGGCCATGGGCGAACTGGCCAGCTTTTATGCCCTGCGTCCCTTCATGAGCCTGCTCCCGCGCGGCGACGGGCATGGCGTACTGGTACTGCCCGGCTTCATGGCGTCGGACTATTCCACCGCACCGCTGCGCCGCTTGCTGTGCGACCTTGGATATGATTGTTCCGGCTGGAACCTCGGGCGCAATATCAAGGTGGACCAGGCCCGCATCGAGGCGATGCTGGGCTGTGTGGACGAAGTCTACGAGCGTACCGGCCGCCCGATCAGCATCGTCGGATGGAGCCTTGGCGGCGTCTTCGCGCGCGAACTGGCCAAGCTGGCGCCGGAAAAGGTCCGCCAGGTCATCAGCCTCGGCAGCCCGATCTCCGACGATCGCAACCATACCAATGCCCGCCGCCTGTTCGAATACCTTAACGGCAAGGAGCCGGAGGTCATGAAGGGCGACAACTTCCAGAAGCTTGCCGAAGCGCCGCCGGTGCCGACCACGTCCATCCTTACGCGGACCGACGGAGTGGTGCACTGGCGCGGCTCGGTGCAGGAAGGCGACCGCGAGGACTGCGAGAACATCGAAGTGCTCGCCAGCCATTGCGGTCTCGGTGTCAATCCGGCCGCCATCTACGCGATCGCCGACCGCCTTGCCCAAGAGGAAGGCGGGTGGAAGCCGTTCAATGCCCCCCTTTGGGCACGGATCGTCTTCCCCCAGCGCTCACTACACTGAGGCCGATAGCGGCCTAGAAGGCCTTGCGGATATCGATGCCGAGATAGCGTCCGACCGGATCGATCCGTTCGGGCGCGAAGGCATCCGGAACCTCTCCGTTTTCGTCCAGCACCTCGCGCTGCGCGTCGAACACGTTGTCGACCACGAATGCCAGGCGCAAGCCCTTCATCCAGCCCTCGTCCTTCTCGAAGATCTCATCGAGATTGGCGAAAAATCGCAGGTCGAACGTGGCGAGGTCACCGAAGAAGAGGTCGCTCGATCCCGGCGTGTCACCGCCCAGCAGCGTCGCCTCGCCCGTATAGCGTCCGGAAAGGCGCAATCCGTAGCCCTGCCAGAAAAGACCGGCCTCAAGGCGCGAGGTGTGCTCGGAGATCGCACCTCCCTGCAACACATCGCCCGATAGTTGATCGAATAGAGGGCCGCCCTGTGCCAGCAAGACTTCGTTTTCGAGCTCGATATTGTGATTGAGACTAAGGAAGTATCGCGGCCGGGTATCGTTGGAATCGCCGCCGAACATGCGGCCGAAACCACCCCCGCCGCGGCGCTCTCCGGATTGCTGGCCTTCACCGCCAGAAGAGGCCGAGCACATGCGTTCGCGCATGGCCTTCACCTTCTCGGGATCGATCTCACCGTTTTCGCCCCTAAGGCGGGCAAGAACCTGTTCGGGCAGGCCATCGAGCTGCGGCGGCTCAGCGCAGATGGCCGTCCGCATGGCGGCGAACTCCTCGCTGCGCCGCTCGGCATTCTCGCCGCAGAACCGCGCGCGGGCGGCCGCGACCTTTTCGGGATCGGGGTTGCCGTTTTCGTCGAGCAGGCGTGAACGAAACATCTCCGGCACGCCGGACAAATCCGGCATTTCGCCTTCGGGCGTTTTGCAGAAAGTCTCGCGCATCGCTTCCATCCGCGCGGGATCGAAGCCGCCTCCCCCCGGACCGCCACGCCCGGCCGCAGCCGGCGGTCCACCGCGACCGCGTTCGCCCCGCTCGGGCCTTTCCGGCGCCTTGCCGATCTGGCCGCGGGCATTGAGACCGAAGGACAAGATCCTGCCGCGGGTCTCGTAAAGGGTCAGAGGACGACGATCGATAGCCAGCAGGTCACCGGTGAAATCGCGCGTGACGCGATCTGGAAAGGCTTCCTCGAAGGCCGCGCTGAAGCCGGGAGTTGCAGTTACATCGCGCGAGCGATTGATCCCGTAATCCGCCTGGATGCGCGCATTCTCCCAGAACGGCAGCTGCCAGTTCCCGCTGAACTTCCAGTCGGCCTGCGTTTCTTCGGCGAGGTCGGGATTGCCGCCGGTGATCAGCGTCGCCAGAACGGTCTCACCGTTCGCGTAATCGAATACGGGCACATTGAATTCATCGATGCGCGGGTTGCCGAGGCTCGCAAGGCCGGGCGCGACCTCGCGCCAGATACGCGTAGCGCTGAAGCCGAGCGTGTCCGTCGGGCTCCAGTTGATGCCCGCGCTCCAGTTCGCGAGGGTTCCGAAGTCCGAGAGATCGTCGAAGCCGGAGCTGAGGTTCAGACTGACCCCGCCAATCGCACCCCAGTGTCCGCCCCGCTCCGAAATCGGGATGGAAACGTTCGTCCCCCCGTTGAACCGCCGCCGCGTAAGCTCGGTCTCCAAATCGGTCCTTGTGTCGTCGCTCGCGAGGCGAACCCAGTCCAGCCCGTAGTCGACCGTCACGCTGACATCGCCTGCCGGCAGCCTGATCGGATAGCTGGTCAGAGTCAGCGCATTATCCAGCCGCCAGGTCCGATTCTTGGCGATACCGAAACCGCTGCCGTCGAAAGCGTCGATCTCGGTGCGCGTGTCCGTGAAGACCGAGTTGTTCGTGAAGACCGCATTCCAGTCCCCCAGCGGTCGGGAAACAGTCGCGCCCACCGACACGGTATCGATATCGCTCCGCCGTTCAAGCGGCACGAGGCCGTCATTCGACAACCCCGACAGGCTGCGGCTTTCCGAGTGATTGACCGTACCGTTCAGGCTCAGCGACAAGCCGGTTTCCTGGAAAGCGCGAGCGTAGTTGATCGTACCCTCGGCGCTCATCGTGTCCGGACGCAGGCTGCGGAACGCAGCTTCGCCCGGTTCGCCGTTCGCGACGGTCAGGCCCCGCTCGGCCTCGGTGAGCAGGCTGGAATCCTCGATGTCGAGGTTGATGTTGAAACGTCCCTTCTCGCCGATACGCAGGAAAGTCAGCTCCTGTTCGTTGCGCGTGAAGCCTCCGCCCTCCGGGCCTTCGTACTCGACTTCGGCCGTGACGCTGCGGAAATCGGGCTTGAGCAGGATATTGACGACGCGCTGGTCGGGAGAGAAGCCGAACCGCTGGGCGGTTTCTTCCGGGAAGACCTCGACCTTGCGGATCGCCTCGGGCGGATAGCTGCGGAATTCGCGCCAGCTCGACACCCGGATACCGTTGATGAGGAACACGGGTCGCCCACCACCGCGGCCCCCGCGCGCACCGCTGCCGGTCGCAGGTTCGATGGCAGCGATGACATCGGCGATGGAACTCGCGCCGAAGGAGGCGATATCCGCCTCGTCGAATTCGGCGATCGGTTTTTCCTCGACGAAAAGCTGCCCCCGGATGCGGGTCCCTTCGACGACGATCGTGTTGTTCGGGGCAGGCGGCACATTCGCCTCGATCTCTTCGGGATCGGGCAGCGATTGCGGTTCCTGTTCGTTTGCTGCAGCGATTACCGGCATACCGGCCAGCACAAGCGCAAGCACACTTGCGGATTGGCGGGAACGTAAATTTTTCAAAGACTAATCCTGTCTGGTCTTTCCGCCCAAGGCCCTCTTCGGCCATAGGGCGCTCGCAATGTCGATCAAACAGCCACTGTGTATCGGTTTGTCGCGTGACTAGGTTTCGAACGCTTAATGCCTAAAGCTTCCCTTTTATCCCGCCTGCCGCTATGGGCGCGCGACACAAACCGACGAACTGCATTTTTGACTAAGGATACGAATGGCCAAGGAAGAACTTCTCGAAATGCGCGGGCGCGTTGTGGAGCTGCTGCCCAATGCCATGTTCCGCGTCGAGCTCGAGAACGGCCATGAGGTGCTCGGCCACACGGCAGGCAAGATGCGCAAGAACCGCATTCGCGTGCTGGTGGGCGACGAGGTGCTGTGCGAACTGACGCCTTACGACCTGACCAAGGCGCGCATCACCTACCGCTTCATGCCCGGACGCGGCGGCCCCGGCCCCCAATAAGCCGTCGTGGGCAAGCCCACTCTCATATTAGCATCCGCCAGCCCGCGCCGCCGCGAATTGATCGCGCGGCTTGGCCTGACGCCGGATGCCATCGCTCCTGCCGATATCGACGAAACGCCCGCCAAGGGCGAGCTGCCACGTGACTATGCCAAGCGCATGGCGCGCGAAAAAGCCGAAGCTGCCGCTTCGGATGAAGGTTTCGTCTTGGCAGGCGACACGGTTGTCGCTGCCGGCCGGCGTATCCTGCCCAAAGCCGAAGACGAGGTAACGGCGCGGGACTGCCTCGCGCTGCTATCGGGCCGTCGCCACCGCGTGCTGTCGGCCATCGCCCTGCGCGCACCCGATGGCACCCTGCGCGAACGGCTCAGCGAAACGATCGTGATGTTCAAGCGCCTCTCCGCAGAAGAGATCGACGCCTATATCGCCAGCGGCGAATGGGACGGCAAGGCAGGAGGGTATGCCATCCAGGGTCTTGCCGAAGGTTTGATCTCGCGCATCCAGGGCAGTCATTCTGCCGTAGTCGGACTGCCGCTTTACGAGACACGGGCGCTGCTGAAGGCGGCGGGCTTCGCAATTGCCTGACTGGCTGGTCGAGGAAGGGATCGGCGAGACACGCGCGATCCTGCTCGACGGCGACAAGGTACTGGCGGCGAAATGCCGCTGGCCTGGCGAACTTCATGCAGGCCAGCGTGTCTCGGCCAAGCTGATAACCAAGCGCGGGACGCGTGGCACAGGACTGCTCGAGGACGGGCGAGAGGTGCTTCTCGACAAGTTGCCGCGCAAAGCAAGCGAGGGATCGACGATAGCTTGCGTCATCACCCGCGCCGCGATGACAGAGCGCGGCCGCTACAAACTTCCCGCAGCGCGTCCGGCCGGAGCGATGCAAAACGCAGGGCATGACGTATTCTCCAGCGCCACGGTGGTTCACCGCTTTCCCGCAGGAAGCTGGGAGGCGATTTGGGAAGAGGCATCGAACGATCAGATCGATTTCGATGGAGGCTCTCTGTTGCTCTGCGTCACTCCGGCCATGACACTGATCGACATCGACGGCGATTTGCCTGCTCGCGCACTCGCCCTGAGAGCGATACCGGCGATCGCCGCCGCCTTGAGGCAGTTCGATATTGGCGGCTCCATCGGGATCGACTTTCCGACCCTGGAAGCCAAAGCGGACCGCAAGGCCGTCGATGCCGCCCTAGATGATGCGCTGGACGACTGGCCGCACGAAAGGACCGCCATGAACGGCTTCGGCTTCGTCCAGCTGGTCGCGCGGCTCGAGGGGCCATCGCTCCTGCACCGTTTTGCCACCTCGCGCACGGGGATGGCCGCGCGCATGGCGATCCGCCGGGCCGAGCGCGTCGAAGGCCCTGGCGTCACCCTAATAACGGTACACCCTGCTCTCAAAGCGAAGCTCAAGCCTGAATGGATTGCAGAGCTGGAGGGCCGGACTGGTCGCCCGGTGAGGATAGTGACCGACCCGGGCCTTGCCATCGAGAGTGCCGCTGCCCAAATCGTGCCCCATGACTAGCAAGAACCGTCCCTGCCCGATCTGCAAGAAGCCGCGCTCGCAGGAACACGCGCCTTTCTGTTCCTCGCGCTGCCGCGACCGCGACCTGTCGAAATGGTTTGGCGACGGGTATGCCGTGCCCGGCCGCCCTGCATTGCCGGAAGAAATCGCTGCAGAAGTGGTCGGCGGCAAGGAAGAGTGAAATTCCCCCCTTGCCAAGGCGCGCCAGCTTCGCCATAGGCGCGCTCTCATTGCTCTCGAGGCTGGTTTAAGCCTCCTTTGACGAAGCAGTGTGCCCGGGTAGCTCAGTGGTAGAGCAGACGACTGAAAATCGTCGTGTCGGTGGTTCGACTCCGCCCCTGGGCACCACCTTCTCACTCAGACAGACGATCTTCCACCGCTCCGGCAAGCTCGCCTAGCGCCGTCAGGTCGCGTGGCCTGCGCAGAGCGAAGACAGGCGCATCAGCTACGATCCGCGCCGCTATATGCGCTTGCCCGACCCAGCCATCCAGTACTTCGAGCATCTCCGGACGATAGACCGTTGCTGCAAGGACGGCTGTCGCCGCCCGGTGCCCTTCGAGGCGCTCGATCTCGAGCGTATTCCCCTCGGCCAGGACGAAGATAGCCCGCAATGGTAGCGGCCCCGCTCCCCCATGATGGTCGGGTGCGCTCAAGTGGAACTTGTCGTCGCGAAAATGGTCGCGCTGGAGGATGTGACTGTCCCAGCCGAAACGCTCGATCGCGTCTCGCCAAAGCTTTATCCTGGTACTGGCCGGATAGACGACCGGCCCCTTCGTATCGGCATCGACACGGCTGAGATCGTCCGAGACGAGCGCCCAGCCCTGCGAAAGCATGGCCGCCGCAGTCGTGCTCTTACCCATGCCCGTCTCGCCGCAGAAAATTATCGCCCCGCCGATCTTTTCCACCACGCTGCCATGCCACATGGCCAGTCCGCGCTGGTATCCGAGGGCTCCCCATGCGCTGCCGAGGGTGAAGAGGCGCAATTCGCGCTCTTGGGCATGGGGACGAGGATGAATGCGGATCGTGTGTCCGCCCGTGATTTCCCATACCCCGATGCCATCGATCGCGAATCGGATCTTATCGCCATCGATGATTGTTCCGTCCGCCTCGCTGCACCCGGGCATGGCGGCGTCGGAGAGGATGATCCTCACGTCGCCACCCTCGCCCCCTGCAAAATCCTGCCATTCGGGCAGCGCCAAGTCTGACGCAACCGCGAGTCCGGAGTGGAAATAGTGTCGAGGCGCCGCCATGGGTTGCCTTGCTGCCTCTCACAGAGCGAAGCCGCAAGCCTTCAGGCATCCAGCGCGGGGTATGATTGCGTCCCCCCTCCATTCGCGGTAAAGGCGCAGGCTCGACGCCCCGGGGCAATCGGACACAGGCCGATCGCACTGCCGGGGCGGAAGTTTTTTGAGCGCGAAGGAAAATCCGCCCATGTCACGTCGCCGCCAGATCTACGAAGGCAAGGCCAAGATCCTCTACGAAGGCCCCGAACCGGGCACGATCATCCAGTATTTCAAGGATGACGCTACTGCCTTCAACGCGGAGAAAAAGGGCACGATCAACGGCAAGGGCGTGATCAACAATCGCATCAGCGAATATGTCTTCACGCGCCTTTCGCACATCGGCATTCCTACGCACTTCATTCGCCGCCTCAACATGCGCGAACAGCTGGTCCGCCAGGTCGAGATCATTCCCCTCGAAGTGGTAGTGCGCAACGTGGCCGCCGGATCGCTATCCAAGCGCCTCGGCATCGAGGAAGGCGAGGTCCTGCCGCACACGCTGATCGAATATTGCTACAAGGACGACGGCCTCGGCGACCCCAAGGTTTCCGAAGAGGAGATCGCCTGCTTCAACTGGTGCAGCCACGAAGAGATGCAGGACATGTCGAGCATGGCCATTCGCATCAACGACTTCCTGTCGGGCATGTTCGCGGCAATCGACATCCGCCTCGTCGATTTCAAGCTGGAGTTCGGGCGCATCTGGGACGGCGATTACAGCCGCGTGATCCTGGCCGATGAAATCAGCCCCGACGGGTGCCGCCTGTGGGACATCAACACCGGTGAAAAGCTCGACAAGGACCGGTTCCGCCGCGATCTCGGCGGTGAAAGCGAAGCCTATCAGGAAGTGGCGCGCCGTCTCGGCCTGCTGCAGAACGAGGACAATGGTCCGGGCGAAGTGCTCGACATGAACGCCCATCGCGGCCGTTTGCGCACCCCTGCCAAGCCGGCCAAGAAGTAAGCGCTCAGACCACGTAGCTCAGTGTCATGCCGCTCGGCCCGATTGCGTAGGCGCAGTCGGGCATGTGGTCGCCATCGACCTGGACCGGCGTTACGCAGCGGTCGAATTCGATCCTGCGGCACGAACGGATCTCGGCAATGCCAAGCTTCGCCACCGGCAAGCGCAGCATAACCGCGAGGCTGAGCGCGATCGTGCCCATGCGCGTCGAGCGCTTGAGCGTAATCAGCTCGACCGAATCTGCTGCCAGCGCCGCTTCCGGGCTGACCTTGAACGGGCCGGCGTAAAGCGCCGCGTGGCTGACGATGGCGGCTTCCGCTTCGTATTCGAACGGTTCTCCATTCGCCAATTCGCCGCGAATGGTCATCGTGTCGCGCGGCCAGTCGCGCATCTGCTGCGCCAGCGCCACGACATAGGCATAGCGACCGATCCGCTGCTTCAGCTTGCCGTCGACGCGCGCCACGGCATGACTGTCCGGTCCGATGGACAGGCAGGAGACGATCGGCATCTCGCCAAGTCGATACAGGGGCGATTGCACCCATGTATCCCGGCCGCGCTCCCATGCAGCACGTAAGTCGGCAGCGAAGGCAGCAGGCTTGCGTGCATAGCCCAGTTCCCGCGCGACAAGATTGATGGTGCCCGAAGGCGCGACGCACAGCGACGTCTCCCCTGCCCTTTCTCCCAAAGCCTGGACTGTATCGCGCAGAGTGCCGTCGCCGCCGTGGACGCAGATCAGCTCGGCAGATCCCGAAAGCTGCGCTCCCTCTGCGGTGGTCGGCATCGGCGTCACGACGAAGCCTTGCCCCTCCAGCTCGCCGATGAGCGCGTCGAGATGCGACTGGCTGAAACTGCCCGAAACGGGATTGTATACGAGATCGAGCGCAGCCATCGGACCGCATTTAGGCATCTGCGCGATCCTGCGCCACGAAAAAGGGCCGGAAGGTCATCCCTCCCGGCCCCATTTTGTTCGGCTTTCGCCCTGCTTAGTAGTCGAAACGGACCGACAGGCCGATCACGCGCGGATCGTTCACGAACGCGGTGTTGTTGTTGAAGTCGATACCGCCCTTTACATTGTCCGCATCGGTGATGTTGCGGGCGAAAAGAGCCACTTCGAACGTGCCGTCCTGCTTGGCATAACCGACGCGCAAGCCTCCTTCGATCTGGTTGTCGACGACATACTCCGCACTGTCGTAGAGGAAGAAGCTGGTTTCTCCCTGATACGTCCAGTCGGTGTAGGCGAACAGTTCACCCACGCTGCCCAGCGGGATCGCGTAACGTGCGGTCAAATCGGCGATCCATTCCGGAGCGTTGGGGAACGGGTTGCCGTCCACAAGCGCACGGTCGGTGCCCGACAGGTTCACGATCGGGTCGAGCACGGTGCATTGCGCACAGATGCCGACTGCCAGGTTCTCGTCACGGATTTCGGTGTTGTTGTAGCTGGCACCGGCAGTGACGAGGAAGTTCGGGGTGATCTGGAACGCGCTGTCCAGTTCGAAGCCCCAGCCGCGACCGTCTGCCGCATTGACCAGCTGCACCAGGTTTCCGGCGCCGCCGACCGCAGAGAACTGCGGGTCTTCGATGTTGTAGAAATAGGCTGCACCGTTAAGGCGAACGCGGCGATCGGCCAGTTCCGACTTGAAGCCGACTTCATAGCTCATGATCTTCTCGCTCGTCGCGATCGACGGCGGGGCGAAGAAAGCCACGTCGCGGCCCTGGATCGTCGGGGCACGGAAACCGCTGGCCACGCGCGCATAGACGCTCGCATCGGCGGTGACGTCCACGAATGCCGCCAGGTCCCAGCTCAGACGCTCATCGGACACTTCGCGAGCCTGCGGGTCGGCCGCATCACGCACGAAGAATGCCTTTTCGTCTTCGGTGTAGCGCAGGCCGCCGGTCAGCTTGATCGTGTCGGTCACCTGCGTCGAAACCTGACCAAATACCGCCCAGCTCTCGTTGGTGTGGTTGACCGTGACGGAAGGCGGGAAATCGAAGCCGACGGTGGTCACGTCGAAATCGCTGTCGAAGTAGAAACCGCCGACCTGCCAGTCGAGCGCGCCGCCGCCGTTGCTGGCGAGACGGACTTCCTGGGTGAATTGGTCGAGTTCGATCGAGTCCTGCGTATCGGAAGGGAACGGGATGAAGCCCGGGCCCATGACAGGGAGGAAGCTTGCGCCGAAACCACCGTCAATGTCGCCACGGCTCGAGCCTTCGCTGTCGGCCCAGCTGGTGATGGAGGTGAAGGTGGCGAAATCTGCTTCGTAGTCGACCTTGCCGGTGACGATCTCGGCCTTGTATTTCGCCTGGTTGCCGGCACCGGCGTCGTAAAACACCGTATCGCGGTCGTAATTCCCGTTGAGATCGTTGCTGCCCGGGCCGAGGATGTTGGCGCGGAACAGCGTCGACGTGCCGTCGAGATCGCGGATCGAGTAGCTGCCGAGAATCGACAGGCGGTCGCTGGGCGTCAGCAGGATCTGCGCCCGGCCAGCGATGTCGGTGTAGGCGCCGTATGCGTCCTCTTCACCGGTAAAGCCGTTGTCGACCCAATTGTCGCGCTGCTGCCACATGCCCGACAGGCGGACCGAGGCAAGGCCGGGTGCGACCGGGATGGTCACGCCACCATCGATGGCCACCGAACCGAAGCTGCCGTAGCTGGCCGAGCCGGTCACGGCGAAATCGTCGCCCGGCTTCACAGTGTCGATCTTGACGATACCGGCGGGCGTGTTGCGGCCAAACAGCGTTCCCTGCGGACCGCGAAGCACTTCGACGCGCTCGACGTCGAAGATCGGGAAGCTCTTCAGCGTCACGTTTTCGTGGACGACATCGTCCATGACGACCGAGACCGGCTGCGATGCAGCAAGGTCGAAATCGGTGTTGCCGAGACCTCGGATATAGAAACGCGGCGCCGCACGACCGTTGGAGCTTTCGACGAACAGGCCCGGGACGTGGGCCGACAGCGCCGTAATATCGGCACCGGCATCGAAGATGCTGCGGGTCGCGTCGGCCGACAGGGTGGCGGCGGACACCGGCACCTGCTGCAGGTTTTCTTCACGGCGGTTGGCGGTCACGACGATCATGTCGAGCTGGCCGTTGTCGGCCTCTTCGGCACCGGTCGCTTCGGTGTCGGAGCTGTTGACGTCCTGCGCTAGGGCGGGCTGCGCGAAAGCGAGGGCCAGCGTGCTGGCGGAGAGAAGACGGAGAGTAAGGGAGCGGTCAATCATGGGGATGATCCTTTTGGCCCAGCGCTTGCCGGCGCGGGTTGGTGGGATGGAAAAAGGGAATTGACCGGGCGCCATTAGCTCATGCCTGATCGAAATGGAGTCGCAAAAGCGCGGATGCCTGCGGGTTCTGGCCTTATGTTGCATTGCGGTGACAGATTAATCTGTCCCGCCAAAAGCGGCCGCCGACAGAGTGACATACTCGACCAATACAGCATCTCGTCGGACAATTACTATTGTAGTCCAGCAGTTCGTAGACAGCATTTGGTCGTTTGTCGCGTTTCTACGAAAATCAATAGAATTAAGCCGAACTGGGACTTCTTCTTTGAAATCGACTGGGTACAGTTGGCGTCGGGACTGCCGCTTGGTGCGGCGTAAGAACAGGGACGCACTATGAAAAATTCTTCCATCCGCAAGATTTTGGTCGCCACGCCGCTGATCGCGCTGACGCTGGCGGGATGCACCACCTATGCCGACAGCACGGCTCCTGTCGCATCAGCCACAACTTCCCAATCCGACGTGGAACTGGGCCTTCCTGCGCGGACTTGGCTGACGGGGTGGAATTTCCCAGTGTACGATGTGCCCGCCGACCCGGCAGTGCGCTACGGTATCCTCGACAATGGCATGAAATACGCGATCCTGCGGAATGAAACGCCGCAGGATGAAGTCGTGCTGCGCATGAACTTCGACATCGGCTGGATCGACGAGAAGGAAGGCCAATTCAACGCCGCCCACTTCATCGAACACATGGCATTCAACGGCTCGACGAACATTCCCGAAGGCGAGATGATCAAGCTGCTCGAACGAGAGGGTCTCAAGTTCGGGGCAGACACGAACGCCAGCACATTTTTCGAAGACACCACCTACAAGCTGAGCCTGCCGCGCAATGACGCCGAACTGATCGGCACCGGCCTGATGCTGATGCGCGAAGTGGGGTCCGAACTGACCTTCGACCCCGAGGCGGTCGATCGCGAGCGCGGTATCCTTCAATCCGAAATCCAGACCCGCAATACCTACAACAGACGTTTCGGCAGAGCGTACCAGAGCTTCATCGCTCCGGGCACGCCCTTTGCCGACAACATCAGCCATCCCACCGAGACTGCGGTGACTGCATCGATCAGTGCCGAAGAACTCCGCGATATCTACGAGCGCTTCTACCGGCCCGACAACGCAACGCTGATCGTAGTCGGTGACGTCGAGCCCGACGAAATCGAGGTAATGGTGCGCGATCGTTTCGGCGATTGGGAAAAGCCTGCTGCCGCGATGACCGAGAGCGAGCGCGGTGCGATCGACTTTGATCGCCCGGCACAGGCAGGATATTTCGTCGATCCTGCGGTAAACTATATCGTCCAGATCGATCGCTTCGCTCCGTACGAGCGCAAGCTCAGCACCGTGGCACAGGGCCGCGAGGCGCTGCAGCTGCAACTCGCGGCGATGGTGGTCAATCGTCGCCTGCAGAACGTCGCTCGCGATCCGGAAGGGTCGATCCTGGGCGGACGACTTGCGACCACGGACTTCTTCGACCGCGCTGCGCAGGCGAACATCCAGCTGGTCGCCAAGGACGGGCAATGGCGCGAAGCGCTTGCGACGGCGGAGCAGGAGGTTCGCCGAGCGACCATTCACGGCTTCACCCAGAGTGAAATCGACGAAGCCCTGAACAATCTTGAGACAGCGCTGCGCAACGGCGCGGAAAGGCAGGCAACGCGCCCCAGCCAGGCACTGGCGGACGGCATACTTGCGACCGTGCGCGACGAACAGATTTTCGCGACCCCCGAAACGCGCCTTGCCGTTTTCGAAAGCGTGCGGGCCGACCTTACGCCGGACAAGATCCACGAGACCTTCCGCGAAACCTTCACGGGTTCCGCTCCGCTGATCCATATCGCTACGAAGCAGGAAATCGAAGGCGGAGAGAGCACGATCCTGGCGGCATACAATGCTTCCACCAAGGTGGCAGTTGCGGCGCCGGAAGAGAAAGCCACTGCGGCCTTCGCCTATGACGACTTCGGCCAGGCCGGAACGGTAGTAGCCGATCGCATGGTCGAAGACCTCGGCTATCGCGAGCTGCGGTTCGACAACAATGTCATGCTCAACCTCAAGAAGACCGATTTCAAGGACAAGGAAATCCTCTTCCACGTCCGGATCGGGGCCGGCGAACTGGCATATGGCGACGCCGAACCTGCCGCGACCAACATGCTGAATGCAATTTCGGCCACCGCCGGTCTCGAAGCCCACGACCTCGACGAATTGCAGCGTATTTTCGCCGGTCGAAACGTAAGGTTCGGCATCTACGCGGCCAACGACCATTTCCACATCCCGGGATCCACCAAGGCGGAGGATTTCCTGGCCCAGATGCAGGTCGCCGCCGCTTTCCTGACATCTCCCGGATACCGCCAGGAAGCAGAGGCGCAGTGGCAGGCACTCATTCCGCCCTACATCGCCCGTCTCGATGCCAATCCCCAGGCCGTTGCGGCATCGCAGGTTCCCCGTATTGTCGCGAACGGCGATCAACGCTTCGGTGCGCAAAGCGAGGAAACCCTGCTCGGCACGACGCTCGAAAACCTGCGCGCCGCCATTTCGCCCAATCTCGCGAATTCGCCGATCGAGATCGTGGTCGTCGGCGATATCGACGAGCAGGCCGTTATCGATGCCGTGGCGCAGACCTTTGGCGCCCTGCCCGAACGCGCGCTCGAGGGAGAACGCTTCGACGAAGCTCGCCAAGTCAGTTTTGCAGCGGACAGGAGCAAGCGCACGCTCTATCATTCCGGAGCCGCCGACCAGGGAATGGTGCAGGTTTATTGGCCAACGACGGACGATGACGATTTCCGCGAGGAAGTGGTCGGCCGTCTCGCCGCAGAAACGCTGCGCCTCCGTCTGCTGGAGACGCTGCGGGAGGAACTCGGTGCGACGTATACTCCGATGGCCGCACTGGAAATGTCCGACACCTTCGACAACTTCGGCTACCTGATCGCGGCAGCAATTGTTGCTCCCGAGAACCACGATCTTGTCTTCGAGACCATCGCACAGATCGCCGGTGACATGAGAACTGCCGGCATCGACGACGATCTCCTGTCCCGCGCACGCAATCCGCTGCTGGAAAAACTGGCCAAGGATCGCCGCGAGAACGGGTACTGGATGGGATCCCTTGAGGCGGCCCAACTTGAGAGTGACCGGCTCGATCGCCTGCGCAATTACGAGACGATCCTGCGATCGATCACGACCGCCGATGTGAAAGCATTTGCCGACAAGTACCTCGTCGCAAGCGAGGCGCTTGAGATCGCCATCGTTCCCAAGCCGGCGCAGTGACACACGGTCGGGACCTTCGCCCGGCACGATAAACTGCCTGAAACCCCGGTCGGCGACTTGCTTCGCTGGCCGGGGCACGGCATAGGCGCGCGCAAGAAATTCCATCCTTGCGATCAAAGGCATTGCCCATGAAAGTCCGCGTCCTTGTCAGCCTCAAGCCCGGCGTTCTCGACCCGCAAGGCCGTGCGGTGCACCACGCGCTCGAAGGCCTTGGCTTCTCCGGCGTCGAAAGTGCCCGGATCGGCCGTACGATCGACCTAGATGTAGCCGATGACACCACCGACGAGGCCCTCACCGAGATGTGCGAAAAGCTGCTCGCCAATACGGTGATCGAGAATTACCGCATCGAGAAGCTCGACTGATGGCTTTTCGCGCAGCTGTCGTCACCTTCCCCGGTTCCAATTGCGACCGTGACATGGCGGTCGCCATCGAACAGGTTTCCGGTTCCGCACCAATACGCGTCTGGCACGGCGATGCGCAGCTTCCGGACGGACTGGACTTCATCGCGCTGCCCGGCGGCTTTTCTTACGGGGACTATTTGCGCTCTGGTGCCATGGCGGCCAACAGCCCCATCATGCGCGAGATCGTGCGCGCGGCAGAGCGCGGCGTGCCCGTCCTCGGCGTTTGCAACGGCTTTCAGGTCCTTACCGAAGCGCGTCTCCTGCCCGGAGCCCTGATGCGCAACGCAGGCCAGACCTTCATCTGCCGCAACGTCGGCCTGAAGGTAGAAAATACCCAGTCGATCTTCACGTCTGGCTACGATGCAGGACAGGAGATCAGCATTCCGGTCGCCCATCACGACGGCAATTTCTTCGCCGACAACGACACTCTCGACCGGATCGAGGGGGATGGCCGTGTGGCATTCCGTTACATGGAGAACTGCAACGGGTCGCAGCGCGATATCGCGGGCGTGCTGAACGCAGCGGGCAACGTGCTCGGCATGATGCCCCACCCCGAACGCGCGGTCGATGCTGCCCATGGCGGGACCGACGGACTGGCCCTGTTCGAATCGGCTATCCGCTCTCTGGCAGACGCCTGATCAAGCGGACCGGGCTACGTCCCGGGCAAAAATCTTGCGGACCTCGGCAACCGGCATGGGCCTGCCGAAGTGGTATCCCTGGATCTTGGTACATCCCAGACGGCGGATCAGTTCGGCCTCTTCCTCGTTCTCCACGCCCTCAGCCGTAGTCGTCATATCGAGGCTGTCGGCCATGGCGACGACGGCACGGATGATTGCGAGGCTTTCCGGACTGTTCTGCGCCGCGCCCTGGACGAACATCCGATCGACCTTGATGGTCGTAAACTGCATCTTGCGAATATAGCCGAGCGACGAATAGCCGGTGCCGAAATCATCCAGCGCTACCGAACAGCCCAAGGCAAGGCATTGTTCGAGCGCCTTTCGCACGACGCCCGCATCACGCAGGAAGATGCTTTCGGTCACTTCCAGCTCGAGCCGCTCGGGCGAAAGGCCGCTATGCGACAGCGCCCTGACCACCGTGCCGACGAAGTCGGGCTCGAGCAATTGCTCGGGCGAAACATTGACGTTGACCTTCACGTGCGATGGCCAATGGTTTGCAGCCTCGCGGCACGCTTCGTTGAGCACCCAGGTGCCGATCGGGACGATCAACCGCGTATCTTCGGCCAAGGGAATGAACTTCGCCGGGCTTACGAAGCCGTGCACCTTGCTGTTCCAGCGCAGCAGTGCCTCGAAGCTCACCACATCCTCGCTCGTCGCGTCGACGACCGGCTGGTAATGGACCTCCATCTCTTCGTTCTCGAGCGCACTGCGCAACGAGAATTCCAGCTGACGCTTCTCTTCTGCAATTGCGTGGAGTTCCGGCTGGTATTCGCAGTGGATGCCGCCGCCTTCGTCCTTGGCTCGGTAAAGCGCGAGGTCGGCATTGCGCAGCAATTCCTCGACAGTCTTGCCGTCACGCGGGCCCAGGGCCGACCCCACGCTCGCGCCAACATAAAGAACGTGGTTCTCGACATGATACGGCGCGGAAAGCGCCGCGATCACCGTCTTGGCAAGCGTGTCTATGCGGCGTCTGTCCGAAGCGTCGCGCACGACGATCGCGAATTCGTCGCCACCAAGCCGGCCGCACGTCTCGCCTTCATCCATCAGCGGAGCGAGCCTGCCGGCCACTTCGGCCAGCATCTTGTCGCCGATCAGGTGACCGAGCGAATCGTTCACTGCCTTGAAGCGGTCGAGATCGATCATCAGAAAGGCACAGCGAGAACGCCACTTGTCCGCATATGCCAAGGCGTCTCGCAGGGTCTCGTTGAGCATCAGCCGGTTCGGGAGCTGGGTCAGCGTATCGTAGCGCGCCAGATAGGCGATTTTCTCGCTGCTCTCGTGCTTGACCGTTACGTCGGAGCCGACGCCTCGGAACCCGCGCCAGACGCCCTTGTCATCCAGGACCGGCGTACCGGAAATTTCCCAGTACCGCCGCTCGCCATTGATGACGACGCTGACCGTGAGGTTCGAGAAGCTTTCTCGCTGCTTCAGTTTCTCGGAAAAGTCCCGCAGGCTGGCAGGAAAATTCCCCGCCTCCCAATTGTCGCCCGAAATCAGTTTCAGGAAATACTGGCCTTCGACTGCCGCAGGCGTGCTGCCGAGGGCGAAGGCAAGCCGTGGGCTGACATTGCGCAGCTTGCGGGCGGTATCGATGTGCCAAAGCCAGTCGGCCTCACCTTCCTCGAATTCGCGCAGCAGCATCGAGACCACTTCGCTCTTTTCCTGCATGACCAGTTCGGACAGGCGCGCGCCCACCCGCATTCGCGCCATTTCGAAGGTGCCGAGCGTACCGATCAGCATGGTCAGGCCGATCATGGCTGCCAGTAGTCCATCGCCATTCGTCAGCGCGACCAGAAGCGGTCCGACCGAAGCGGCGAGAAGGAAGGTGATCGTGCTGAGCGGCACGCTGTAGCGGCTCGTCACAGTGGACACGACAAGGAAGCACAGGATGATCCAGATCGTGATCAGCTCGCCAGCTGCCCCCAAGGCGCCCAGTGCGACGATCCCGAGCGACCAGACCGCGCCTTTGTTGGCCGATGACATTGCGTGTGCCCGCACATTTTCCGGATCGAAGCGACCTGCTTCCGCGACCCTCAATTTGCGATCAAGAATGAAAGCGTGTGCTATGCTCAGTGAGAGAGCGCATCCCCAAGCGACGAGAATGGTCGCAGGAACCTTCGAAGCCACTGCGTAGGCGACGAGGGCGAAGGCGATGGCGTGGAACAACGCACGCACGAAAGCCCTACGCGCCACCAGCGAATATTGGTGCCCATGGATACGGGACCAGTCCGAACCTTCCACGCTCGACATGCCAAGGACCTGACGCGCGGTCAGTTCCTCAGCGTTGATCGTTTGATTCTCTGTCGTCTGGCTCACGTCCGCACGATTAACCTTGAAAGGTTAGCCGCACGTAAACCTAAGCCGGAAAAGAATTTTCTCGGCTCGTCACGCTATTCGACCGTCACGGACTTGGCGAGATTGCGGGGCTGGTCGACGTCCGTGCCTTTGACGCAAGCCACGTGGTAGGCAAGCAGTTGCACCGGAACGGCATACACCAGCGGTGCGATCAGCGGATGGACCTTTGGCATTTCGATGGTTGCCATGCAGCCTTCTCCGGCTTCTTCCAGCCCTTCGGCATCGGAAATGAGGACGATCTGGCCGCCACGGGCGCGCACCTCTTCCATGTTCGACACGGTTTTCTCGAACAGCGGGCCGGACGGAGCCAGTACGATCACCGGCACCTCGTCGTCGATCAGCGCGATCGGTCCGTGCTTCATCTCGCCGCTGGCATAGCCTTCGGCGTGGATGTAGCTGATTTCCTTCAGTTTCAGCGCGCCTTCCAAGGCCATCGGGAAGTCGGGCCCGCGACCGAGATACAGGACGTCACGGGCAGGCGCGATAAGGTGGGCCATCGCTGCAATGTCGTCGTCGTGGTCCAGGGCCGCGTTGAGGCAGGCAGGCGCTTCCAGCAAATGGGCGACAACCTCTTGCTCTTCCTGGCGGTTCATAAGGCCCTTCTTCACGGCCATGTGCGCGGCGAGCGCGGCAAGAACGGCCAATTGGCAGGTGAAGGCCTTTGTCGAGGCAACGCCGATCTCGGGACCCGCATGTGTAGGCAGGAGGAGGTCGGCCTCGCGGGCCATCGAGCTAGTCGGAACATTGACGACCGCGGCGATGGTCTGACCTTGCTCCTTGCAGTGGCGCAGGGCTGCAAGGGTATCGGCGGTTTCACCGCTTTGCGAAATGAACAGCGAAAGTCCGTTTTCTTCCAGCACGGGTTCGCGGTAGCGAAATTCGCTGGCCACATCGATGTCGACAGGGACACGAGCGAACTGCTCGAACCAGTATTTAGCGACCATTCCCGCATAGTAAGAAGTGCCGCATGCAACGATAGTCACGCGACGGATCGAGGAGATGTCGAAATCGAACTGCGGCAGGGCAACGGAATTGTCCGACTGGCGCAGATACGAACCGAGAGTCTGCGCGACCACTGTCGGCTGCTCGAAAATCTCTTTTTGCATGAAGTGGCGATAATTGCCCTTCTCGACCGCAGCGGCAGATGCTCCGGACGTCTTTACTTCCCGTTCGACCCTATTGCCCTCATCGTCGTGGATTTCGGCACCCTCACTGGTAACGACAACCCAGTCGCCTTCTTCAAGATAGGTGATCTGCTGCGTGAGCGGTGCCAGCGCCAAAGCGTCTGACCCGATATAGGTTTCTCCGTCCCCATACCCCACGACAAGCGGTGATCCGCGACGCGCACCGATGAGCATGTCGGGATGATCCCGGAACGCTATGGCGAGCGCGAAAGCGCCGCGAAGGCGAGGCAGGACATTGGCCACCGCCTCGCTTGGAGTTTCGCCGTTTTCGACCCGGCGCGACACAAGGTGAGCGACCACCTCGCTGTCGGTATCGCTCTCAAGGGTGCGCCCATCGGCGATCAGCTCGGCCTTCAGTTCCTTGAAGTTCTCGATAATGCCATTGTGGACCAGGGCTACGTGGTCGGTGGCGTGCGGATGAGCGTTCTTCGCGGTCGGAGCGCCATGCGTGGCCCAGCGCGTGTGCGCGATACCCACCTCGCCCGCGGCAGGATTTTCGGCCAAAACTCTGACGAGATTGGACAATTTCCCCTCTGCCCGGCGACGGACAAGAGTTTCATCGTGGATAGTACAGATACCGGCGCTGTCGTAGCCGCGGTATTCCATGCGTTTCAGACCATCGACCAGCCGCTCGGCAACCGGTTCCTTGCCGACGATCCCGATAATTCCGCACATACAGACAGCTCCAAAAGAATGATGCGGTCGTGACTTAGTGGATTCTGGCGAGCGATCAACGGCTCATGGTCTGGGAAGCGCGCGGTGTGCTCCACCACAGGATCAGGCCTGCGCCGATGATTATCGTCGCCCCCAGCAACGTCATCAGGTCCGGCACATCACCGAACCACCACCACCCCAGGCTGGTGGCTACCAGCATCTGGACATAGGTCGTCGGCGCAATCGTCGATGCACCTGCCCGCTGGGTGCCCATGTAAACCAGCCAGTGAGCGCTGCTGGCAGTCACCGCTACGACAGCACAACGAGCGATCACGGTCCAGTCCGGCACCGTGACGCTGAGAGCATCGACGCCCGAGAAATGTCCGCCGAAAGCCGCGACGATCAAGACGGGCATGGCGCCTACCTGCATGAAAACCTGCATCGACAGGGCGCTCCCCTGCCCGGCACTGGCGCGATTGGCGATGACCATGAGCGCGAAGAAGAAAGCGGAAGCCAGGGGCAGCAGGGCGACCGGGCCGAGTGCATACAGGTTTGGTCGCAGCACAAGCGCAACACCGACAAGGGCAATGACCGACGCCAGCCAAACTGCAGGGCGCACCTTTTCTCCCAAGAGCGGTCCAGACAGCACTGCAACGATCACAGGCGAAACGAAGGCGAGCGACATGGCCGTTGCCAAAGGCATCACGAAGATGGCGGAGAAGAACAACAGGGAAGCAGCCGCAAGGCACACTCCGCGAGCGAATTGGAGCCTGGGACTGGACGGTCTGAACGCCTTGGGGCCTTCTGTCATGGCCAGCAGGGCGGAAAGCCCGATCGCACCGATTGCGAATCGCACGCTCGCAACTGCCAGCGGCGACCACTCCCCGGCCATCGTCTTGATGACCGCATCCCCCACGCTGAGCAGCGCAAAGCCGCACAAGGCAAGCAGGATGCCGCTTCGTTCGGAGTGGTCCATGCGAGAAATAGCCCTGGGAACTTGGCGAACGTTACGCTCGCTAGATTGAGGCGACCGCCATTGCCAGAGCGCGCCATCTTTACCAACCGTTTACCAAACTTCCTCAAACAGGGGCCTTGGAAAGTGCACTGGTTTGTGGGGTAGGCAATGTCGGTAGCGATACAACCGCGGGATTTTCAATTCGGGCGGGCGGAGAAAGAACTCGACGTGACAATAGTCATGCCGTGCCTGAATGAACTGGATTCCCTTCCCCACTGTATCGGGAACGCGCTTGATGCACTGGCGCGGATGAGTTCGGAGCTCGGCCTGTCGGGCGAGATCGTCATTGCCGACAATGGCTCCACCGACGGCAGTCAGGAACTCGCGACGGAGCTGGGAGCGCGGGTCGTACCGGTTTCCGAGAAAGGCTATGGTGCCGCCCTGATCGGCGGGTGCTGCGGCGCATGGGGGCGCTACATCCTCATGGGCGATTGCGACGGAAGTTACAATTTCACCGAAGGCGTCGCGATGATCGCGAAGCTCGCGGAAGGTCACGATGTCTGCATGGGCAACCGCTTTCGCGGCGGAATAGCTGCAGGAGCGATGCCATGGAAAAACCGCCATATAGGTAATCCGGCCCTTACCGGCATCCTGAACCTGTTCTTCCGCACCGGCATGGGCGACGCGCATTGCGGCCTGAGGGCGCTGACGAAAGACGCGTTCGACCGGTTGAAGCTGACCGGGAGCGGCATGGAATTTGCCAGCGAAATGGTCATCAAAGCCTCTTTGCTGAAGCTCGACATGGTGGAAGTGCCTGCCACGCTCAGCCCGGATTTGCGCGATCGTGAGCCGCACCTGCGCCCCTGGCGCGACGGCTGGCGCCACCTGCGCTATCTCTTCATGCTTAGCCCGACCTGGGTCTTCGGGTTGCCGGGACTGCTCGGCATGAGTGCCGCGCTGGTGATCTTCTCGTTCGCCCTGATGCATTACGCCGGCGTTATCGCCGGGCCGAGTTTCTTCGGGGTCAGCTGGACCATCGTTGCCGGCTTCATGGCAACATGCGGGCATCTCGGGCTCGTTATGGCGCTGGCTGCGCATTTCCACGGCGTGCGGCAGGGATACCGACTGTTGCGACCGACAATAGCGCGCCATTCGCGCTGGTTCACTCTCGAGAGCATGCTTCTGGTCGGCCTGGGACTGATCGCTGCCGGCGCCACTGGCCTTGCAGCGGTCGGCTACAAGTGGATCGATTCCAGCTTCGTGGCCCTCGACAATCCCGTGCTTCTGATTGCTTTCGCCACCCTCGGTGCGATCGGGGTTCAAACCGTTCTCGGCGGTTTTATCCTTGCCATCATTGCGGGTAACGAAAATCGGCTTTCGCCCTCGAAATGACCTGTCGGGCGCAGAATGTCTGGCTCGGCGTGGTCATGCCGGTGCACAGGCCCTGTGCCTGGCTCGACGAGGCCCTGGCCAGCATCCCCGAAAACGAAGGCGTTCGTGTCATCATCAGGGATTCGACCCCGGAGGGGCCCGCATCCGATCTTGTCTCAAGGCACGCCGACCGTCTCGACATAGATTACGAATACCGCCCGGACATCCAGAGCTGGACGCGCAAGACGAACATCGGCGTGCAAGCCTGTCCGAGCGATCACGTGTGCACGCTTCACCAGGACGATTTCTGGCTGCCCGGGCGACTTGACACGGTCCGTGCCCTGATCGCGCAGCACCCCGACGCCGCACTGTATCTGACGGGTTCGCAAATTTCCGGTCCGACAGGAAATTTACTCGGGAAATGGCGCCCTGCGTTCAGCCCTGGCACCATCGCGGCGGAAGATTTTCGCGATCGCCTGGTCATCCAGAACTCGATTGCCATGCCCTCCCCGGTGTTCCGCCGCGATGCCTATCTCGCGGCTGGCGGTCTCGATGAAACGCTCTGGTACACTCCCGACTGGGACCTTTGGTTCAAGCTCGGCGAGCAGGGTGCCGTCGTCTTCGACGAGACCATCACTACGGCTTTTCGCATTCACGGCACATCGCAAACCATGTCCCGCAGCAGGGAGGAAATGCGCGAGCAGATGCATATCATCCTGAACCGTTACGCAGATCCGGGTTCCCCCATCGAGCGCATCGGACGCGCGTCTGCCGAGATCAATACAGCTCTCGCCCGCGCTGCCTCGGGGAAAGGGACCGAAGCCCTCAGAGCCGTGAGCAGCCTAGCGCGGCTTGGCCCCATGAAGGCGGCCAAGTATCTAAGGTACTCGACCCTTATTCCTCGCCTGATGCCGCGTCTGAAAGCCTTCGCTGGCAGGAAGGTTTGGTCGATGCTGGCTTTGTCGCGCCATGAGTCGTTCCGCTATATCGTCGTCGGGCTGGCGTCGGCACTGATCATCAACATTATTCTGATCGGTGGCAGTTTCCTGAGCGTCAACTACGGTATCAGCCTCGTGGTCGCGTTTTGCGTCAGCGTGACCGGGGCCTATCTCGCGCATGCTAAATTCACATTTAGGGAAGAGTACGCCCTTGACGGCTTTGCGCGCTTTGTTTCCGCAAACCTGCTGGGGTTTGGCTTGACGGTGGCGCTTATCGTCCTGCTGCATGATCTCATGGACATTCCGCTGTGGATCGCGTCGCCCGCCACCAGCGTCATCCTGTTCGTCTACAACTATCTGTCTGCCCGTTGGGCTATCAAGGTGAGCAGGATATTTCACTGAAACTGTCGTCAGTGCGCCAGCTTGACGACAGCCCGTAGAGCGGAGGGTTCGCCCGACACCTTCTCGGCCAATTGCTGGACGGGCATAAGAACGCCCGAGGCCACTACGAAAATCGAGGTATTCGCGCGACCGAGGCTACGGGCGATGGAACGTCCCATCGAAGGTATGGAAACGTCGATGTGCTTTTCGATTGTGAAGCCGGCCGCTTGAAGACACGCATCGAAAGATTGCCTGCTGAAATGCTGCCGGTGAAATGGCAGATACCAGTTATCCCAATTCCCCTTGAAGTAAGAGGCCCAGGGACAAGCGATATTAGGCACCTCTATGATGGCACGAGCAGAAGGCTTCATCAGGCCTCGAAGGCCCTTCAGGAATTGAACCGGATCGTTATCGTGCTCGACCACGTGCATGCAGACCAGCAAATCCGATTGGCTTCCTATTCGATCCTTCTCTGCGAACGGAATGTATTGGGCGCGGGAAAGGCGCGCGGGCGGATCGGGGAAAAAGTCCATGCCGACCACTCGACTTCCCTGCCCTGAGACACGCGCCAATTCCTCGGTGACCATGCCGGCCCCGCAGCCGAAATCGACAATCGTCCCCTCATCGAAATCCGCCTGCGACAGCATTTTCGCCGCTTCGCGACGGAAGAAGCGGCGTTTGATAGCCGAAGACATCCGGCTGTCGATCACTTGGTAGTCTTGCGTATCCCGGCCATCGTAAAGGACGCTGACGTCTTCGATGACAGGAAATGCCTTCCCGTGCCCACAACGATGGCACTGGAAGACCTGGCACCGGTCGAATGGCCCCGCCGAGACTGCAACGTCGACCAGTGGATGAGGGTCCAATTCGCATTTTTGCCCGCGAATAATCTCGCATGGATCCATTGGCGTCATTTCCTGATCCACTCAGCGCTCCCCTATATCGGTACTGGAGCAGGCAGACGAGTTCGCATCAAAGTGTATTGCTTCGTCGAGGGAAGGCAACCCGGCCTTCGCCGCCTCGCCGTCATCGAAAACCTTCACCGAGTATCGGTCGCACAGGCTCGCAACTTGCCCGTCGGTCAGGGCTGCCCGGGCCATGCGTACCGGACCACTTGCCTCCATCGGGATGTTGCGAACCAGATCGTTTGAGAAAAGGTGGTTCGGTGCATCGACCAGCACAATGTCGACCTCCATCTCGCTCAGCCTTTTGTTCGCCTCTGCCCATGGCTGGACGAAGGAGTGCGCCTGATAGAAGCGAAGCGGCAACAACAGCAGGCCGGCCAGAACGCCCGCCCCGAAAATTGCCCTGCCCGCATTGGACGTATCTAAGCGCAGCTTAACCCAGCCAAGCGCCGCCAGCAGGGTCACGATGCCCAGCAGCTGGTGAAGGTAGCGATAGCCCCAGCCATGCCCCTGATAGGGAATGATAACCGTCATAAAGATGATGGTTGCAACGATGCTGAGCACACACGCACGCCAGAACCCTTTCAGTTTCCACGCAACCGGGATCGCCAGCGCCATCAGGGGAAGGGTCAACGGGTTCTGCCAGAGTTGGAACCTGACGAGATTGAGGCCCATCGTCGCGACTGCGGAGAAGTCGTTACGAGATAGAAGGGTTATTACTGTCTCTGTTACGGAGACGGGCGCCCGCCCATCCCCGCCCGGTGGGACCGCGCCGACTAGCTTATAGGAGAGCGAATTCCACATCATCCAGAAGGCGACACCGACCATGATGACCACTCCCTGCCCTATCGCTGCGCGGCGTCGTCCGGAGAGGAACAGGTCGAGCACGAAAAACCCGGCAAAGATCGGGAAGAAGGCGAACTGGTGGAGACCGATCGCAATCACCGCCACGATGCCGGCCAGCAGCTGCGAGAGTGTACCGCTGCGATAGACGAGCGCTAGCCAGGCCATGTTGAAGAAGAGGTGCGCTGACATCGCATAAGTGGTCATCCCTGTGATGACCCATTGAGCCGACGTCGCAGCAAGGACGACACTTATTGTGGGCAGAGCCTCTTCTTCGGGAAGGTGCCTTCGGGCGACCAGCACCGTCATCCAGATTGCGCCCGCTGCGAACAGCGGGCTGGCAAAAGGACCAAGCAGTCCCTGGAAAAGAGCATTCAACGGAAGATAAGTGGATGCCCAATGGGTCGCATCACCGCTGATCCGCGAAAAGATGGGCTGCATTGCATAGGCGTAATCGGCAAACTCGGCCGGGATGGCGCCCATCGCCTGTCCCGATGCTAGCGCGTAGCCATCTGCACGGGCCCAGTACTCATCCATCGAGAGAGGGTATGCGCCAAGGATGCCGAAGGCGCCCGCCAGGGCAATCAGCGCGACGAGCGGGATCATCAGGTGCATCGGCAAGTTCAGGGCTGCCTTACGAACCCTTCCCAAGCTCGCCGAGACACCCGGATTTTTACCGATCATTCTCCCGCCGAGCAAAGCGATCGATAGACCGATCAAAATGGGAATATCTTGGGTCTTCAGCAGGTAGAGCGGTAAGAACGGCAAACTCTCCTTGAAGATCTCGACCAGTACGAGGACAACAAGGCAGAACCCCAACAACCCAGTCGCAGAACGCGATAGCGCCCTGAGGGGACGATCCTGGCTATGAGATCGTGGTGTGATCGAGCTTGCTTCCATATTGACGGCTGACCGGCGTAGGGGCCGGGGCTATGCCGTTACCTCCCTTGAAAATTGCGGACCGGAATTTCCAGCGCCACGCCGCAGTCCAAATCTTCAAGCAAGTCACGCTTGCTGACGATGCTCTCTTCAAGACCGTCAGGCAGTATTGCAGGCTCTATTCCTAGAGCACGGTAATGTGTGCTGTCGACCAGGCCGACGCTGGGGTTTCGGCAAAGCTCGTACAATGAATTCTCTTCGACCAGAGCGAGGTCTATCATCTTGGGATCGCGGTCAAAGTCGGGATGGTTTCGTATAATATCGCGGACATAAAAGCCTTCCCTGATGTCGAAGAGGACAAAATCCCGGCCCGACTCTTCCACTTCGCTATGAAGCCTGGCGTATGGTTCGGAAAAGGATCTCGCCATCACAAGCTGGGTCGGCAACTGGAACAGGAATGCAGCGCCCAGGGCCAGCTTGAGTGACAACCACGCTTTTCCGGGGGCCTGGTCCGGCTGGACCCTGTTCCACCCATACCCGGCAAGCAAACAAAATGCGGAAACTTGCGAACTGAGATACCGGTAGCCCCATCCGTGACCCTGATAGATCATCAGAAGCAAGCCTAGTCCGCAAACACCGGCGAGCGGAAGAGCTGCAGTGCGGCTCCAGTCCTTTTGGGATCGAAAAGTTCGAAGCGCGGCGAAGCCCAGAGGCAATAAGAGGATATTTTGCCAGACCGCGAACCGTAGAAGATTGGCGAACCAGGTCATCGGCGAAAAATCTGCAAAGCGCTGCAATCTCGACAGAATATAGTCAGTTAGACTAGCAGGTGCCCCGGCGCCGTTCGGGACGGTGTCCAAGCCCTCTAGCAACCAGCCAGGGTAAACCGACCACCAGAACAGCGTAAGCGCGGTATAGCCAAGACCGTAGATCGTCACCAATCTCCACTCCCTTCGCACGATCAGCCAGCAGAAGAAGGGAAGCGCCACCATCAGGTGGAAATGAAATTTGTGGAGGCCCATTGCCACGAAGGCCACGAGCAAGGCGGCGACCGCGGTCACAGGCGTGCGACGAATAAAAAGAGCCAGCCACAATGCGTTGAAGGCAAATTGCCCTGTCATCGCATAGGCAGTCATGGACGTAACGACCAACTGGCTTGAGCTGGCAGCAAGCAGCGTGACTACCAGCGCAGTGTCACGTCTGGTCGGCCAGATTCGTCTCGCTGCATCCCACACTGCCGCCAAACCGATAATCAGTAGAACCGGGTTCAGGAGGGCGTGGTGCGCGATGTTGCCAGACAGCCAGAGTAAAGCGGAATTTATCGGAAGATAGCTGCTCACCCAGTATTTCTGCGGCGAGACCCTGGGGTCTCCGTACTCCGGAAACATGCCTTCGCCGAACGCACTGTAAGCGGCAGGCACCTTCGTCACGGGCCCGCCTCGCGCGAATTGCTCCGCACCGAAAATTGCGAGGGATTCGTCCCGTGACAGGTGATGGCCGTGCATGAACAGCCAGAAACCTGCAAAGCTGAAAAGTAGCAGGAGAAGCGCAGCCAAGCCCAAGGTGCGGTTGCTGATCTCCTGCTCACGCTCCCACGAGCGTGGGTAGCGGACGTAGGCCGATGCTGCGATGAGGATGGTCAGCACCCCCAGCACCGGTAGATCTTGGCGAAAGAGATAGTATTCCGTGATGTCGTACGGCCGGATCTGCCAAAGCAGCCAAAGCACGTAAGAGAATACGACGATCAGGGCCGGGAGCACCCACAGGGACGGGCCATCTCGGTTTGCGCTTGTACGCGCTCTCATCGCCCCCACCCCCTTCAGAAGATCGTGAACACGGCACCTTGAACGAGGATGCCTGACTTTTCAGCGATATTCTGTTTCCGAGTGTGGCAGGCTTAGGAAAAAATCAAGGTTTCCGAATTATTCACCACAACCGCAAATGCGTGATTTGCCATCCTTTGGGCAAAGACAGCGCGTCATATGGATAGTGAGCCTCGGGGGTTTGGCATGAGTGCATTCGGACGCAAGAACGGTGCTGGCGGTATGGGTTCCGGCGCTCGCCCGCAGTTTGGCGTGGCGAAACCGATGCGCGGCGGCGCTGGTAGTTCGAAACCTGCGAGCGACGATGCAGCCGAAGGCGGCGAACAATTCCCTCCCCTTCCCGAAGAAGGCACACCTGCGCCGGAAGGCGCCGGCAAGAATCGCAATAGCGATGCGATGGCCCGCCTGTCGGAGCGCATGAATGCCACGCATTCCGGCGACAGCGAGGTCGGAGGTTTCGAAGCAAGCGTCCACAAGATCAAGGAACAGGTGCTCCCGCGCCTGCTCGAACGCGTCGATCCCGAGGCAGCTGCTACGCTGACCAAGGACGAGCTTTCGGAAGAATTCCGTCCGATCATCATGGAAGTGCTGGCCGAACTGAAGGTCACGCTGAACCGCCGCGAGCAATTCGCGCTCGAGAAGGTGCTGGTCGACGAGCTGCTGGGCTTCGGTCCGCTCGAAGAGCTTCTGAACGATCCGGATGTCTCCGATATCATGGTCAACGGGCCGGACCAGACCTACATCGAAAAAGGCGGCAAGCTGGTGCTTGCGCCGATCCGTTTCCGTGACGAGGGGCACCTCTTCCAGATCGCCCAGCGCATCGTGAACCAGGTCGGCCGCCGCGTCGACCAGACCACGCCGCTTGCCGACGCCCGTCTCAAGGACGGCAGCCGTGTAAACGTCATCGTGCCGCCGCTCTCACTGCGCGGCACCGCCATCTCGATCCGTAAGTTCTCCGAGAAGCCGATCACCATCGACATGCTCAAGGACTTCGGTTCGATGAGCGAGAAGATGGCGACCGCCCTCAAGATTGCCGGCGCCTGCCGCATGAACATCGTCATTTCGGGCGGTACGGGTTCGGGTAAGACGACCATGCTCAACGCCCTGTCGAAGATGATCGACCCGGGCGAGCGCGTTCTCACCATCGAGGACGCTGCCGAACTTCGCCTGCAGCAGCCGCACTGGCTGCCGCTGGAAACGCGTCCGCCGAACCTTGAAGGCCAAGGCGCCATCACCATCGGCGACCTCGTGAAGAACGCCCTGCGTATGCGCCCCGACCGCATCATCCTGGGCGAAATCCGCGGCGCGGAATGTTTCGACCTTCTCGCCGCCATGAACACGGGTCACGACGGTTCGATGTGTACGCTTCACGCCAACAGCCCGCGCGAATGCCTCGGCCGTATGGAAAACATGATCCTGATGGGCGACATCAAGATCCCGAAGGAAGCCATCTCGCGCCAGATCGCCGAATCCGTCGACCTGATCGTGCAGGTGAAGCGCCTTCGCGACGGTTCGCGCCGCACCACCAACATTACCGAGGTGATCGGGATGGAAGGCGATGTGATCGTGACGCAGGAACTGTTCAAGTTCGAGTATCTCGACGAAAGCGAAGACGGCAAGATCATGGGCGAATTCCGCTCCAGCGGCCTGCGTCCCTACACGCTCGAGAAGGCTCGCCAGTTCGGGTTCGACCAGGCGTATCTCGAAGCCTGCCTGTAAAACCCTTGCCCTATCCCCTGATCACTGCGGGGATGGAAACTACCAGCAGCGCACCGCCCAGGACGGCGAATGTCAGGAAAAGCCCGGTCCAGGGCATCCAGCCGACATTGTCGATGCTGGTGCGCTTCGAACGTCTGCGCTCCATCAGAAGGGCCATCAGCGCCACGGCTATGCAAGCGGCACCCCACAGGGCGACAATGTCCGCCTCGCTCGCAAATGTAAGGAACCCCTTCATCGCCGGCATATGGGCGGCGAAATGCCCTGCTCCAAGGGGTGGGTTGCAGGAACGGTGTCTCTACAGGGCGGTTTTTTGTGGTATTGAGGCCAGTCCGAGAGGTCCTCGGGCGAAGGAGATTACCATGATCAAGAAACTGATGCTCGCCGTGGGTCTCACCACGATGTGTCTTGCCGCCACTGCCTGCAACACCGTAAAGGGCCTGGGTGAAGATATCCAATCGGTCGGCGAAGCTGGTGAAGACGCGATCGATTGACAACCAAAGGATCGCTCCCATGCTGAAACGCGTTATATTGCTTGCCTCTGCTCTTTCGATGACTGCCGCACTCGGCGCGTGCAACACCGTCAAAGGTCTTGGCGAAGACGTGAAATCCGTCGGCAGGGCCGGGGAACGCGCAATCGATTGAGGCCGGTCTCAACGGAAGCGAACAGGACACGCCCGCCCGTCGAACGGCGGGCGTTTTCGTGTCAGCCCTTACGGTACACCAGCACGAGGTTGTTCGCGGGCATTTCGTAGCGTGCAGTGCGGGCCAATCCCTCACCCGCACCCAACTCATCGAGCCATTCCACTCGGCGTAGCCCCCAATCGGCGTTGCGGCCGCGCAGGCTGCGATCGAAGTCGATATTCGATTCCACCGGCTCGATGCCCGCCTCGAAGAATGGCCCGTAGATAATCAGCGGCCCATCGCCTCTTAGTGCTCTCGCCGCACCCCGGAATAGTCCCGCGCTCGAAGCTGCACTGCTGATGTGTAGCATGTTCACGCACAGGATTGCCGCCACGGAGCCCACTCCCCACTCGGGGGCCGCGGCATCGAGCGCGATCGCCCGCTCCAGATTGGGCAATCCTGCCTCGCTCGCCCAGGCATTGATCGATGCGAGCGCATCAGGATCGAGATCGCTGGGCTGCCACATCAGGTGAGAAAAGCAGCGCGCCAGGAAAACGGCATGCTCCCCCGACCCGCTCGCTATTTCGAGTACAGTGCCCCGATCCGGCAGCTCTCCTGAAAGGACTTCGGCAAGAGGGGCCGAGTTGCGCGCAGTCGCAGGCGCGTGACGTTTCATTCGCTCTGCTCAGTTCACCTGCCGATCGCGACCTTCCCAATAGGGCGCGCGGAGATCTTTCCTAAGGATCTTGCCGCTCGCATTGCGCGGCATCACGTCGATGACGTCGATACTTTTGGGAACCTTGAATTTTGCCAGGCGCTCGCTCGTCCAGGCGATAATGTCGGCCTCGTCCACCTGTGTGCCGGGCTTCGGCACCACGCAGGCTTTCACCGCCTCGCCCCAAGTGTCGTCGGGGACGCCAATGACGGCGACTTCGCCCACGCTGGGGTGACCGTAAATGGCGCTTTCCACCTGGGCGGGATAAACGTTCTCGCCGCCCGAAATGATCATGTCCTTGATGCGGTCCTGAATGAAAACATAGCCGTCTTCGTCCATGTAGGCGGCGTCGCCTGTGTGCATCCAGCCGTCCTTGAGCGAGCTTTCCGTCGCTTCGGGCAGGTTCCAGTAACACGCCATGTTGGACGGGCTCTTGCAAATGAGTTCGCCGACTTCGCCTCGGGGCAGTTCCTCGCCATCTTCACCGATGACCTTGAGTTCGACGCCCGCCACCGCCTTGCCGCAGGACTTCATGCGCTCGTTGCCTTCGAGCGAGTGATCCTCCGGCGGCAGCGCGGCGATGGTGCCGGTCGTTTCGGTCATGCCATAGCATTGCAGAAAGCCTGCCTCGGGAATAGTGCGCACCGCTTCGCGCAAAAGATCGAGCGGGATCGGCGCCGCCCCATAGAGCACATATTTGACAGCGGACATGTCGGTCGTCTTGGCGCGCGGATGCTGGACAACCATCTGCAAGGCGGCCGGGACGATAAACAGTCGGGTAATACCCTGTTCGAACCCGTCAAGGACGCCGTCTGGCGTGAATTCGGCCTGCACGATCGACCTGATACCAGCCCCCATCGCCATGACGCCGAGCCCCGTTCCGCCGATGTGAGCACATGGCATGCAAACGAGGATGGCCTCGTCGTCATCGAACAGGGACCACGGCTGGCCTTCCTCCTGGCTGGGAATGCGTAGCGAGAACAGGTTGCGATTGGTCAGAACCGCGCCCTTCGGGTTGCCGGTCGTGCCCGAGGTATAGAGCTGGAGCACGGCATCGTCCGGTCCCGCCGGATCGAATTGCGCCTCGTCAGATTTGTCGATGGCGGCGATCGCATCTTTTTGCCCGATGACTTCGGGCTTCTCGGACAATTCGGAGACGGCCTTGGCTGCCATGTCCTCGAAGCCGTCGCCGAGAAACAGGATTTTCGCGCCCGTGTCCTTGAGGATATAGGCGATCTCCGGGGCGGCTAGGCGCCAGCCGATCGGTACCATCACCACGCCCATCCGGGCTGCAGAATAGAACAATTCGAAGTAATGGCGCGCGTTCTTCCCCAGCCAGGCGATCCGGTCACCCTTCGCCAAACCATGTTCGACAAACATCGCGACGATCTTGCGGCTACGACGCTCGAACTCGGAGTAGGTGATGGCATCATCGCCTTCTTCGAGAACGACATTGTCGGGCCGCTCGCTCGCCCAATGCGTGATAAATTCATCGAAGCTGAGCTTCTGTTCGCCGGTTCCGGTCATCGCCTCTATCTCCCTTGCGGCCCATCATGCCATGCATGGAGCCGGGAGCAAGAGGCCTATTGCCAGCGCCCCCCTGCACGGGCGCGCCGCTCCCTTATGGCCAGCCATAGGAAAAGACCCAGCGGGCCTGCCATCAATGTTGCGAAGAGTATGGGAGCCTGAACCAGGCGCGAGAACCCTTTCGCATCGGCATCGCGGGCGATCCACAGGCCCACGAACAGATCGAAAGCGAGAAAATGTATCCAACCAATAGTCACGCCGGCATCGCTGGAGAAAATCTGGCGCACGCCCTCGATCGATGAAAAATCGCCGCCTTCTCCGCCAGGTGCAATGCCCGTCACCACGGCGATCAGGAACACCGCGTAAGCCGCGCTCAACAGGCCCACACCGAGATAGAGGATTGCCGCAAGGAGTGCCGGCCACCGCGGCAGGAACACCAGTGCCACCCACATTACCAGGGCCAAGGCGTTGGCAATTGCGAAAACAGTGTCCCACATGCTTGCTATCCTAATCGGTGATCAGTTGCGGCAGGCGTTTTGCTGCCCGAATGATACCATCGTTATCATGCACGAAGCGCCCCCTCGCCGCGCTCTTGGCAAGAGCGATGGCAGCCTGAGCGACGGTTTCGGCCTCTATAGCGCGATACTGGCGGTACTTGCCGTGTAGCAGTAGGTTGGCGACAGGTGCGGCAGCAATGCCGATGCGCTCGCCGATCCTGCGATCATTTTCCCGTTTTCCGCGCAGAAGCCCGGGGCGAAGGATATCCAGCCGATTGAAACGCAGCTTCGTCAATTCGCGCTCAGTTTCGCCCTTCACGCGAAGATAGAAGTTTTTCGACGCCGTATCCGCGCCGACCGAACTAATGGCAATAAAACGGTCGACTCCCTGCTCCCTCGCCGCACGCGCGGTGTCGAGAACCAGATGCTGGTCGACCGCCCGAAAGGCGTCCTCGTCCTCACCCGCTTTTTTCCACGTTGTGCCGAGCGCACAGATAACCGCCTTGGGCCGTATCGCTTCGAGCACCTCTCCCCATTTTGCAGGTTCGGCAACGAAGAGTTCCATGCGGATACCGCGCGGCAGCTTTGCCTCGCGCCTTGCGATTGCCGACAGGCGCACATCCTCGCGCCCGATGGATTCTTCCATCACCTTCCCTCCGATAAGGCCGGTGGCGCCGATAAGGCACAGGCGTAACGCATCGTCAGACATTGGACAGACCCTGCGGAGCGCGGCCGTAAATCCGCGTGCATTGATCGATTGCGAAACGATCGGTCATGCCCGCGATAAAATCGGCGATGTGGCGGCTCTTAGCCGGTTCGGTTTCGGGAAGACGTTTGAGCCAATCGTCCGGCATCGTGGTCGGATCTTGCTGGTAGGCGACAAACAGTCTCGCGATGACGTCCCTTGCCCGCTCGGCCGTCTGCAATTGCTCGGGATGGTAATAGAGACGCCGGTACATGAACTTTTTCAGCGTGCGTTCCCGATCTGCCATGCCGGGCGAAAATCCGGCCAGTTGCTTGCCCGCCTCGCGGACCTGCCGGACGCTGTCGAGACCCGCGATGTTCTTGCGCGTATGTTCGAGCACGTCGTTCACCATCAGACCGATCTGGCTTCGCACAAGTTCGCGAAGCTGCTTGTCGCGCGAGATATGCGGAAAGCGTTTCTCGACGGCCCGGAACTGGTCGGCGAGAAAGTCGATCTCCATCAGGTCGTCGAGCGACAGGAAACCTGCCCGCAAGCCATCGTCGATGTCGTGATTGTCATAGGCGATGTCGTCCGCCACAGCCGCCACCTGTGCTTCGAGAGACGGCCACTGGCCAAGCTCCAGCGGATAGGCGGCATCGATCTCGCTCAAAGCCCAGTTTGCTGCCGAAACGGGGCCGTTGTGCTTTGCCAGACCCTCCAGAGTTTCCCACGTCAGGTTCATGCCGGGATGGTCGGGATAATTGCTTTCGAGCCGGGCAAGCGTTCTTATGCCCTGCGCATTGTGGTCATAGCCGCCTGCGTGGATCATCGCCTCTTCAAGCGCAGTCTCACCTGCGTGTCCGAACGGCGGATGGCCGATGTCGTGACCCAGGCACAGCGCTTCGGTAAGATCCTCGTCCAAGCCAAGTTCGCGGGCAATGACGCGGCCGATCTGGGCCACTTCGATGCTGTGCGTAAGGCGGGTGCGATAATGATCGCCGTCGGGCGCGACGAAAACCTGCGTCTTGGAGCGCAAGCGGCGAAAGGCGATCGAATGAACGATACGGTCGCGGTCGCGCTGGAATTCGCTGCGCGGACCACGCGTTCCGTCGCGTTCCTCGGGAAATTCGCGTCCGCGCGAAGCAGCGGGATCGGCAGCGTAAGGAGCTCTGTTCATGGAGCGCCAAGGCTTAGGTCAGCCGAATCCGCGGGACAACGTGAACGAAATGGGAACCTGCCCGCTTATCGGCGAAAAGCGACACCGCGTGCCAAAAAACGGTTGGTGCCGGTCAGTCCTTCGCGAGCATCCATTCGGCTGCGGCGCGACAGTGGATATCGGTGGAGTCGAATACGGGCAGCACGTTCGCATCCGTGTCGACCACCAGTTCCAGTTCGGTGCACGCGAGCACGATGGCTTTCGCACCTTCCTTGTCCTTGTTGGTGATGATAGTCTTCAACGCCCGCTCGGCAGAACGCGTTACGCGACCAAGCATCAGCTCCTTGTAGATGATGCCGTCGACAAGTTCGACATCGCCGGGATCTGGCGGCAGCAGGTCGACGCCATGCGCGACGAGCCGCTGACGATAGAAACTCTCGGTCATGACGAAACGCGTGCCGAGCAGGGCGGCATTGTCGCATTCCGCCTTCTTCATCGCTTCGCCGACGCTGTCCGCGATATGCAGGACCGGGATGGAGAGACCCTCTGCCACACGGTCATAGACCTTGTGCATTGTATTGGCGGCGATGATGATACCTTCAGCCCCCGCACTCTCGAGGCGGCGGCCGCTTTCGACCAGCAAGGAAGCGACCGCGTCCCAGTCATCGTCCTGCTTGGCCTTGGCGATCAGCGAATAATCCAGGCTTTCGATCAAGAGTGGCGCGCTCGACATGAAATTGGAGCGGCGCTGGATTTCCTTGTTGATGCGTTCGTAATAGGCGCGGGTCGAAACCCAGCTCATGCCCCCGATGAGACCCAATTTGCGCAAGAACGCGCTCCTTCCCGTTACCCTGTTTGCACCGCACGATGCGACTTGTGTTTCAACGCCCTAGAACGGGTGTCGGCTATTGCGGTTCCTCAATTTCAGCCTCTTGGGTCATGCTAATTTCGGTCAGCCAAGCCGATAGGTCGGCAGCACTGCGCTCTGCGGCCTCTTCCATCGGAATATGACCGATCCCGTCGTAAGCGACGAGCGTGGCGTTCGGGATATTGCGCGCATACCATTCGCCGGCTTCAAAGGGCACCAGCGCATCTTCCTTGCCCCAGATAACCAGGGTCGGGACCGTCATTCCTGCGGCCTGCTCTGCAGTAAACCCTTCGCGCGGGGTGCTGAAGCGCTTGCGCGTTGCGGCGCGATTGCCCGGATAGCGGGCCATTTCCCAATAACGATCGATTGCCGCGTCGGTCACGACAGCCTGGTTCGAGACACTTTGCGAAAGGCTTTTCGCTATCAGCGAACGCGGGAGCATCTGGCTGAGCCCGTTGCCGACTACCGGCATCGTCGCGAGCTTGAAAGCGAGGTTGCCCGACCCCTCACGTTCTATCGGTGCGCCCGAAGCATCGACCAGCACCAGTCCTTCCAGGCGCTCCGGGTGCTCGAGCGCATAGGCCATTGCGATCCAGCCGCCCATTGAATTTCCGGCAAGGGTGAACGTGTCGAGATCGAGCGCATCGGCAACCGCCCCCACATCCGAAACGAATGCCTCGCGTGTGTACTCCGCATCCGGGGCAGCGCCGGTCAATCCGTGGCCGCGCTGGTCGTAGCGCACCACGCGGTAGTCTTCCCGAAGGATTTCTGCCCAGGGTTGCCAGGTATGCAGATCGGCATTGGAGCCGTGCAGGAGCATGATTACGGGCGCATCGCGCGGCCCCTCGTCGCGCAGGTGAATTTCGCGTCCGTCGGCAAGTGTTACGGCCTGCGATGGTGCCTCACCGTATTTGGCCCACATCTCGTCACGGTCGGTGTCCGGCGTACGCAGGATCAGGAAAGCTACCAGCCCTATTACGAGGATAGCGGCGAAAATACGGAATAGCCATTTCACTGCGGCATCTCCTCGATCCAGCGGCGCACGGCATCGGCGCCCTCACGGTCAATGGTCGCCTTGCCAAGCTCCGGCATGGCCACTCCCGGCTCGTTGCTCAGCATGCGGTGGAGCAGGATGGATTCCTGCGGCTTGCCCGGCACGACGTCGAAAAGCAGTCCGCCTGCCCCTCGTCCCGCGGCAACCGGACGTTTCATAATGCCGATCGCATGGGGATCGTTCTGCTCCCAGCGAAGGTCCAGCCCGCTATTGGAGGCAGCCGCACCCGGACGGTGGCAATGAGCGCAATTTACATCGAGGAATGCGCGCGCCACGGCATTCGTGCCGGCCTGCGAACGGTCTTCCCAAACAGGGAGCGTGTCCGCGTCCTGCGGAACGGCTCCGATGTTGGCTTTGAGCCACTCGCGCGAAAGATTGCGCGCCTTGGGACCGATCGGGACGACCGCATCGTCGAGGCCGTGGCATTCCTTGCACTGGTTCTTGTTGGGCACGCGGTAACTGATTTTTTCGCCTTCGGGCGTGGTGACCGGGACGCGGGCCCCTGCGATAGCCAGGCGGGCCTCCGTCTGTTCCTCGTTCCACACATAGGGCAGTGCGAGCCAGCCATCCGCGCGAAGCAACAGGACACGGGTTTCGATCAGTCTGCGCTCGTCACCGTCACCGAATGCGAAGGTCTTGATCAGGGCGGTGCCGACTGGAAAATCGATCAGCCCTTCCCCGTCCGCCTGCATTTTCGTGCCCTGCGGCACATAAACGAAACGAAGCTTTTCCGCTCCGTCCGAATAGAGCGGTGTATTCAGGCGATAGGGGATCACGCCGAGCGTCGGTATCTGGGCATCCGCATGTACGAAGAAGCCGAACTCCTCCAAGGTTCGCGGCAATGCTTTTCCCTGGATTGCCGCATCGGAGACTTCTGGCGCCATCCTGCGCGCTTCGACTGCCGCGGCGGAGGCGAAGGCGAGCAATGCGCAGAAAAAGACGCCAAGATGCTTCATGATTACAGGCGGGCGTCCAGTTCCGCAGGCGCGCCGATGCCGCTACGGTCGAAGTCATCCGCAGGTGCCTCTACTGTCATCAAGCCGGGCTGTGCACCGCCCAGCCCCTTGCCCGCTTCGGGCAAGTTGAGGCTCCAGCCCATGGTGCCCTCTGCGGCAGAGAGCGAACCAAGGCCGTCCCAAAGCACGGGAGGCAATTCGCCGCCGAATGCCGCAAGCAACATCTCGGCACCGTCGAGCTGGGGGTCGTAGCCGCCGCCATCGAACTGGTTTGGCCCGACCACCACTTCGCGTGGCAGCGGATTGTAGCGATCGTCGTCGTAAGGCTGCGTGTAGGCGATCACCATGACCGGTGCGGTCGGGTTGCCCGAGAGGATGTTGTCCTCGATCAGAACATTCTCGTTCGCCATCACCATGATGCCGGTCCCGCGTCGCACGCCTGCCACGATATTCCCGGGAGGCGCAAAGTTCGGCGTGTCATTGGCCACCACGAGGTTGTTCGCAACGATAACATTGCCGCCGCCCATTACGGGCAGATTGGGAAGGTCGAAGACAAGGATGCCGCCCGTGTTTCGGGTCGCAATATTGTGTTCGACCAACGCGTTGCGGCTGTTCTCGATCTCGATCCCCGCCACATTCGCCTCGGCAATCGAGTTGCGCACGGTGATCCGGTTGGACTGGCCAACATAGATACCGGCATCGCTTGCCCCGGTGACCTTGACGCCATCGACCAGCACGCCGGTGCTTTCGACCGGATAGATGCCATAGGCCCCATTCTCGGCATGGGGACCGCGAGTCCAGGTGACGCGGATGCGGTGGTAGACGATATTGTCGGCGCCTTTCGACTTTACGCCGTCGCCCTTGGGGTTCTCCAGTGCAAAGTCACGCATGGTGACATTATCCGAGGTAACAAGAAGCCCTTCGCCCGCACCCTGTTGCCCGGTGAAGTCCAGCACTGTCCCGTCCATCCCCGCACCGCGCAATGTCACGCCGTCTACGTCGAGGCTGAGACCGTCGCTCATCGCATATCGCCCCGCTTCAAAGACGATCTCGTCACCGGGCTGGGCAAGGATCAGCGCCTCCTGCAAGCGCTCCTGCGCGCCTTCTCCCGGCGAAATCGTGTGGGTTTCGGCCAGCAGCGGAGTGGTGCTTGCGAGCAGCGTCGCGGCGAATGCGGTGCGGATCATGTGTGTCTCCCTCTCGGCCCGCATAGTGCCGCTATCGGGAGCTATTGCAAGCGTCTCTAGCGCGTCGTGAACGAGCAGATTGCCGCCGAGGTGCCGACGACCTCGATCGCTTCGGGGTCGTCTACGCGGCGCAGGCGCTCGAGGAATTCGGCCATGGTGAGCGGCACCGCGTTCTCGCCGTCGCGCGCCTGTAGGTTTTCCAACTTGCGCAATTGGTTGAGCGACAGGCGCTCCGCCATGCGGGAGCCCATGCAGGCCGCGACGGGCTGCGAGATACCCTTGTCGACCAGCACGCTCTCAATGCGACCCGCCGTGACGCGCTCGATCCCACCGAAATAGCCCCAGGCGAAAAAGCCGAGGATCGCCACCAGGGCGATGCCGATGATTGCCTTGCGCATGGGTTAGTCGAGCGCCTTCACGATTTCCTCGACCATCTTCTTCGCATCCGACAGCAGCATCATGGTCTGGTCCATGTAGAAGACATCGTTGTCGACGCCGGCATAGCCCACGCCGCCCATCGAACGCTTGATGAAGAAGACCTGCTTGGCCTTGTCGACGTCGAACACGGGCATGCCGTAGATGGGGCTGGACTTGTCGGTCTTGGCCGCCGGGTTCACCACGTCGTTCGCGCCGATGATGAAGGCGACGTCGGCCTGCGCGAATTCGCTGTTGATGTCCTCCAGCTCGAACACGTTCTCGTAAGGCACCTGCGCTTCGGCGAGCAGCACGTTCATGTGGCCCGGCATCCGGCCCGCGACGGGGTGGATGGCGTATTTCACCTCAACGCCCTTTTCTTCGAGGATGTCGGCCATTTCCCTGAGCGCGTGCTGCGCCTGCGCCACTGCCATGCCGTAGCCGGGAATGATGATGACCTTTTCCGCCTGTTCGAGCATGAAGGCCGCATCGGCGGCGCTGCCCTGCTTGTAGGGGCGCTGCTCCTTCGCCTCACCCCCGCCCGCGCCTGCGTCGGCACCGAAACCGCCCGCGATCACGCTGATGAAGCTGCGGTTCATCGCGCGGCACATGATGTAGCTCAGGATCGCGCCCGAGCTGCCCACCAGCGCGCCGGTGATGATCATCGCCGTATTGCCGAGCGTGAAGCCCATCGCGGCGGCCGCCCAGCCCGAATAGGAGTTCAGCATCGAGACCACGACCGGCATATCCGCCCCGCCGATGGGGATGATGAGCAGAAAGCCGATCAGGAAGGCGAGCACCGTCAGCGCGATGATAAGCGGCATGGTCTCGGTAGGTCCGGCCATGGCGAAGAGCGCGGTCAGCACGATGATCGCGGCCAGCGTTCCGAGATTGATGACATGGCGCGCAGGCAGCAGGATCGGCGAACCACTCATCCGCCCTGAAAGCTTGGCAAAGGCGATAACCGAGCCTGAGAAAGTGATCGCCCCGATGGCGATGCCGAGGCCCATCTCGACCTTGGAAACTGCACCGATGCTGTCTCCGACGAGCAAGCCAAAAGCCCCCGGATTGAGATAGGCCGCCCAGCCCACCAGCACCGCAGCAAGGCCGACGAGCGAGTGGAAGGCCGCGACCAGCTCGGGCATCGCGGTCATGGCGATGCGGCGGGCGATGGTGATGCCGATCACAGCGCCGATGGCGATGGCGATCAGTATCTCAGTCATCGATGCCCAATCGGGCACCAAGACATCGGAGCAGAAGCCAAATCTGCCACTTGCGGCCAGATCGTCACACGAACTGCGACCGGGGAAGTGGGTCACCAGCGTAGTGACCACCGCGATCAGCATGCCGATCATGCCGAAGCGGTTGCCCGTCCGGCTCGTTGCGGGCGAGGACAGGCCGCGCAGCGCGAGGATGAAGAACACGCCCGACACGAGATAGGCAAGCGCGACCCATGGATTCACCGCCTCGCCGGATGCTGCGTGGGCGGGGGTGGCCAGCACCGCGAACGGTGCGGCAAGGAGAAGGCGAACCATCACTTCTTCTCCTTCTTCTTGTACATCGCGAGCATTCGCGCCGTCACCGCAAACCCGCCAAATATGTTCACGCTGGCAAGCACGATGCCGAGCAGCCCCAGCCACTTCGCCCCCGGTACATCAGCCGCCGCCGCCGCGATCAGCGCGCCCACGATGATCACACTGGAAATCGCATTGGTCACCGCCATCAGCGGCGTGTGCAGCGCGGGCGTGACCGACCAGACCACGTAATAACCGACGAAACACGCCAGCACGAAAATCGACAGGATCGAAATGAAGTCCATTGTCGTGACCCCTCCCCGGGTCGGGTAGTTATTGCGCCGCCAGCCTCTCGTTCACGACCTTGCCGCCCTGCGTCAGGCGAACGGCGTCGCCGATTTCCTCGTCGAGGACCGGCTTACCGGCCTCCTTGTCCCAGAAGGCAGAGAGGAAATTGTAGAGGTTGCGGGCGAACAGCGCCGAGGCGTCGGCTGCAAGATGTCCGGCCGTGTTCGAATAGCCGATGATCTTCACGCCGTGCTTCTCGACTGTCTGGTCGGGCTGCGAACCTTCCACGTTTCCGCCCTGCGCCACGGCAAGGTCGAAGATGACGCTGCCCGGCTTCATGCTGGCGATCTGCGTGTCGGAAATCAGACGCGGTGCATCGCGACCGGGGATCAGCGCCGTGGTGATGACGATGTCCTGCTTGGCGATGTGTTCGGAGACCAGCTTCGCCTGCGCCTGCTGGTATTCCTCGCTCATTTCGGTGGCATAGCCGCCCGAGCCTTCGCCCTCGATGCCAGCAACGTCCTCGACGAAAACTGGCTTCGCGCCGAGCGACATGATCTGCTCTTTCGTGGCGCTACGAACATCGGTGGCCGAGACCTGCGCACCAAGCCGCTTGGCCGTGGCGATCGCCTGGAGCCCGGCGACACCGACGCCCATCACGAACACCTTGGCCGCTTGCACCGTGCCGGCGGCAGTCATCATCATCGGGAAAGCGCGGCCATAGACATTCGCCGCAGTCAGCACCGCCTTGTAGCCTGACAAATTGGACTGGCTTGAGAGGACGTCCATACTTTGCGCACGCGTAATGCGCGGCATGAATTCCATCGACAGCGCTTCCAGCCCCGCCTTGGCATAGGCTTCGACGCGCGCTTTCTCGCGGAAAGGATCGAATGTCGCGGCCACCCACGCACCCGGCTTCGCACCCGCAAGCAGCGCCACGTCGGGCGCCTGCACCCCGAGCACGATGTCGGCGCCATCCACGACCTTTGCTGCCGCGGCCACTTCGGCCCCGGCGTCGCGATAGGCTTCGTCGGTGATGGAAGCGCTTACCCCTGCGCCTTCCTCGACCGCGACATCAGCGCCCAGTGCGATGAACTTCTTTGCCGTTTCCGGCGTCAATGCGACGCGGCTTTCGCCGGCGTCTCTCTCAGCCAGAACAGTGATCCGCATCTAGTGCGCGCTCAACCGGAGATCAGGATGACGACGATCGCAGTGATGATCGCAATTACGGGAATTGCCCACTTAAGCATTCCGATGAAAGAGCCATAGGTCTTGCTATGCGCTTTCATGTCGTTGCCCGGTTTCATACTCAGTCCCTCAAATGTTAACTCATTCCCCGAACCCCTAGAACGCCGATTAATCTTCGACAAGTGCCTGAATTCCCCGATCCACCGCCGATTTTCAGGCTTAATCGCCCCTTTACCCATTTGCGATAGACCCTTTGGCTACGAGCACGCGATCATGCGGGCTCCCGAAGGAGTATGCGGGACAATGGCGAGTCAGGAAGGCCGTCTTCTCATGCTGATCGACGACGAGCCGGCACAAAGCCGCCTCGTGACCGCCCTCGCCGCGCGCGAAGGTTGGCGCACGCTCGTGGTCGAGAGCTGCGACGAAGCGCAGCAAACGCTGGCATCGAAGGAAGGCGCCCAGATCGGCGCGGTCCTGCTCGACCAGTGGGTGCCCGGCGACAGCGCCTGCGATTTCATCCGTATTCTCAAGGCTAACCACCCCAAGATCCCCGTCATGATGCTGACGGCGAGCACTTCGCCCTTGCTGGCCGTCGAGGCGATGCGCGCGGGCGCTACCGATTACCTGATCAAGCCGATCGCGCCCGAACGTTTCCTCTCGGCCCTGCGCAGCGCCACGCGCCGCGAAGCGCCGAAGGACGAATTGCAGCCCATGACGGAGAAGCTCTCCGAAGTGCTGGATTTCGATGCCATGGTCGGCACCGCCGCCCCGTTCCGCACCGCGCTTGCCAAGGCAGCGACCGCCGCGCGCGGTCATGGTCATGTCCTTGTCGAAGGCGAGACGGGCACGGGCAAGGAAATGCTGCTGCGCGCAATGCACCAGGCATCGACCCGTTCGAAGGCAGCCGTTCGCCTCGTCAATTGCGCGGGCATGCCGGGCAATTCGCTGGAATCGCTCCTGTTCGGACATGAAAAGGGCGCCTTCCCCGGCGCGTTCGACAAACAGATCGGCCTGATCCAGCATTGCGACGGCGGAACGCTCATGCTCGACGAGATCGACCGGATCGATCCTGCGATCCAGGAGCGGCTGGCCGAAACGCTGGAAACCGGCATCGTGCGCCCGACCGGCGCGTCGCACGGTTTCAAGGTCGACGTCCGCGTGTTCGGCGCGAGCGACGTTCCGCTAGACATATTGATCGAGAACGGTGAATTTTCCGAAGCTTTGCGCGACAAGCTGTCCGCGACCAGCATCTATCTGCCGCCGCTGCGAGACCGGCTGGGGGACATTCCCGCCCTCACCCGCTATTTCCTCTCGCGCATAGCCGAGCAGCCAGGGCTCAAGCACCACTCGATTGCCGATAGCGGCCTTTCGCTGCTCGAAGCCTACGACTGGCCAGGCAATGTCCGCCAGCTGCAGGCCGTGCTCTTCCGCGCGTCGGTCTTCTGCGATGGCGAAGCGCTGACCGCCGAAAGCTTCCCGCAACTCGCCGAACTGCTCGGCGACGGACACCGCGGTGAAAGCCGCGCGCGCGGGCTTGGCGTCCTGCTTTATCAGGACGACGGAAACCTGCGTCCGCTGGAAGAAATCGAGGCCGACATCATCCGCCTGGCGATCGGACACTACCGCGGCCGCATGACCGAAGTCGCGCGCCGTCTCGGGATCGGCCGCTCGACCCTCTATCGCAAGCTTTCCGACCTCGGCATCGACAACGCCGCGTGACGGGAGGCCCGAAGAAACCCATCGACGACCCCTTGGTTAGGGGCGTCATGCTGGCGGCTGGCGCCGCGTGGCTGGGCTCGATGGCCATCACCCTAGTTAATCCCCGGCGGCGCAGGCAGTTCTTCGCCAACGTCGCAAAAAGCCAAAAGGAAAGCGCCGTTCGCGAAGCCGAACGCGTGAAACGCGCCCGCGCCGAAGATCTCGCACGAAAAGCTCGAAGGGCAGAAGAGAAGGCCGAAAATCAGCGTCGTTACGATGCCGAGTTTATCGACCGGACGCTGAGGGTGACCAAGCCCTATCCAGACGCGCTAAAAGTCACCCGAACTGGAGGCTGGGGCGGTGCCGTCGGCTTTCATAACCGCAGTGAGATTGCAGACGCTTCAATAGATGCGTTCTGGAGCCACTGGGACGCTCGGGGCAACTTCAAGGCGCGGATCGGCAAAGAGTTCGTCGCAGGGGAATTCTACGACCGAGACGGGTACGGCATCGCGCCGGGCGGCGAATTCGTTGGGGCAGCGAACGATTTCCTGACCGAGGAACAGGTCGCTGTTATCCTCCGGTTGCTAGGTGGCGAGGGCGGCCCGGACGAAGTGACATTTCATCGGATCAGACGGTAGTCTTTTCCCGAGGCAAGCTGCGAACTTCGAAACCGAGAATCGACAAGGCTGCGTGATCTGCTAGAAAGCGGGTCGAACCGAACGGGAGTAATTCAGGTGAACAAGGGACACCGCTGAGGCGGAACGACTGTCCACGTGGCTGCAATCGCGGCCCGAATTGCATCTGAATTTCCCGGGGTAACACCATGCAAAAACTGAATGAGAAACTGTGCGTCGTCACCGGCGGCGCACGCGGTATCGGCAAGGCTGTCTGTGCAGCTTTTAAGGCCGAAGGGGCGCGCGTCGTCCTGACCGATATCGACGAAGCAGAAGGCACGAAGACCGCCGAAGAACTGGGTTGCGAGTTCGCCCGGCTCGACGTGGCGAGCGAGGCGGACTGGGACGCTCTTGCCCAAGCGTTTCCGTCTATCGACGTGTTGGTCAACAACGCCGGGATCACCGGCTTCGAGGACGGACCTGCCGCGCACGATCCGGAGAACGCCAGCCTCGCCGAATGGAACCGCGTACATGCGGTAAACACGGACGGCTGCTTCCTTGGTTGTCGCTATGCCCTCCGTGCGATGAAGGCGAAAGGTGCAGGATCGATCATCAATATGTCCTCGCGCTCCGGCCTAGTCGGCATTCCGGGTGCCGCCGCCTATGCGGCGAGCAAGGCGGCGATGCGTAACCATTCAAAGTCCGTGGCGCTCTACGCTGCGCAGAACGGCTGGGCGATCCGCTGCAACTCGATCCATCCTGCCGCCATCCTCACCGACATCTGGGAACCGATGCTGGGCGAAGGCCCGGATCGCGATGCCAAGATGGCCGCCTTGGTCGCCGATACGCCCCTGAAGCGCTTCGGCACGGTCGAGGAGGTCGCCGCGCTCTGCGTCTACCTCGCCAGCGACGAGAGCGGATATATGACCGGCAGCGAGCTCACGCTCGACGGAGGTCTACTGGCGGGCTCGGCAGCTTCTCCGGGAAGCTAGCCGGGCAGATCGCTGAAGTCGGTCAGCGCCGCGTCCCTGAGACCGCGCCAGACGTTACGCGCCTGGACGGTTTCTGGGACGTCATGCACCCGCACCACCTGCGCCCCGCCATGCATGGCCTCGAGTGCCAACGCAACGCTACCCCCGAGCCGCTCCTCCACCGGCGCCTCCCTGCTCAGCGCACCGATCATGCGCTTGCGGCTCGCCCCGAACAGGAGCGGGTGGCCCAGCGCGTGAAACATAGGCAGGGCGTTGATCAGGGCGAGATTGTCGGCCAGCGATTTGCCGAACCCGATCCCGACATCGAGCATGATGTTCTTCGCTTCGATCCCCGCCTCAAGAGCGGCGTCGCGGCGTGCGCGCAGGGTATCGAAGACATCAAATACGACCGCGTCATAGTCGCCGTTCGCATGGAGATCTTCGCCCCCCGCTCCCGGTGCATGCATCAGTACAACGGGGCAACCAGCGGCAGCGACCACTTCTGCGCTGCGCGGATCGTTCTTGAGACCCGAGACGTCGTTCACAAGGTGCGCGCCCGCTTCGAGTGCCGCCTCCATGACCGCCGCCTTGCGCGTATCGATGCTGATCGCGGCCCCCATTGCGGAGCATGCCTCGATCGCCGGCACCACGCGCGCGATCTCGTCGCCTTCCCACAATGGCTGCGCACCCGGCCGCGTGCTTTCGCCGCCGATATCGATGATCGCCGCCCCGGCCTCGAGCATGGCGGCAGCAACTTCGCGCTGGACGTCGGGCTTGTCCATGAACTCGCCGCCGTCGCTGAAGCTGTCGGGCGTCACATTGAGGATGCCCATGATTTGTGGCTGGTCCAGCGCTACCGCGCGGCTGCCCATCTGCAAGGGCGGATGGGCGAGAGTGAGGTTGGCCCACTGCGCCTCTGCCTCCGCTCCGACCTCGTCGGGCAAGGCGCCAAGCACATCGTCGATCGTGTCGACCGAGGCGAGGAGCCTTTCGACGACCTCCCCGTCGCGCCGCAGGATCACGGCGAAGCGGCTAGCGTAGACCATCGTCCCGGCAAGCCGGATGGCATTGCCATGTTCCGATTGGGGACCGGGGGCGAAGCCGACAGGGCGGATATAGACGCGATCACTCATCGTTCAGTCTTCTAGCAGCGAAGCTGAAGGATGGAACACATGGAACACGGTCTGGGGAGAGAAATCCGCATCCAAATGAATTCGTCGATTTTCGGCTCATGCCCCCCGAATAATGCGGGTCACCGTAGTAGGACAGTCTTCAGACGGGAGTGTGCAGGCAGATGTCGCATTCCACGCCAGCTGCAGGAAACCGCAGGTCGACCCTGCCGGCCGATCCGATCGCATCTGCTATCAGCCGGGAGCCGAAACCATCCTCGTGGACAGCCTCGACCCTGGGACCGCCTTCCTCGCGCCATGCAATGTCGAGCGCGTCTTCATTTGCGGAAATGCTGACAAAAACCCTGCCTTCCGAGTTCGAAAGTGCGCCGTATTTCAGCGCATTGGTGACCAGCTCGTGGAAGACGAGAGCGAGCCCCTGCCCGGCGGCACCGGAAAGCTCCTTGTCGCCACCCACCTCGATTTCAACCCTGTTCTCAAGGCTCGGAAACGCTGCCAGCTCCGCTTCCAGTATCGCGCGCGAAGTGAGGGTTTCGGAAGCATCGCTGACCATCAGGCGATGACTTCGAGCGAGAGCTTCGACGCGCCCCTCCAGCGATTTTGCAAATCCTGCGATGTCGTCCGCCTTGCGCGACGACAGTCGCACGATCGACTTGATCACCGCCAGCATGTTGCGAACCCGATGATTGAGCTCTTCGGTCAGGAGCGTGAGCCGGTTTTCGCGCTGCTTGGTATCAGTGATGTCGATTACATGACCGATCAGCTTGGCCACCTTGCCATCCGGTCCCATCAGCGGTCGGCCCGAGGCGCTGATCCAGCGTAACTCCCCGTCATTCTTCCGAATGGCACAGTCGAAGGACCAGACTTCGCCCTTATCGATAGCAGCCTGTTGCAGGTCGTGGACCAACTGACGTTGCTCGGGGACGACATGTTCGATGAACTTGTCATAAGTCCATTCGTCCAGCCGTTCGTCATATCCGAAAATCGCGTCGTGATGCGCGTTGCGCAGTGCGAGACCGCTGCTCACGTCCAATTCCCAGATGCCGATATGGCCGGTCTGAAGGATCAGCCGCAGGTGGTCGGCGCTAAGCTCTTCGAATGGCTTGAGGTCGGGCATCTGGTCGTCAAAGTTATCATATGTGAATAGGCTGTCACGCGAAATCGGGCGATGTGATTAAGGCCCCTCGTGGACGAAGAACGGGCGCCCCTTCACAGGAGCGCCCGTGCCAAATTCTTGTCCGAGATCAACCGCCGAAGTTGAAGCGCACGCCGAGCGACACGATCGACTGCTGCGTTTCCACTTCAAGCGTAGCCGGAAGCAGGTTCAGTTCGACTTCCGGATCGTTGAAGCTGTCGCGATAGGTGTACTGGGCGAAGATATCGAGGCCTTCGCTCACTTCGAAACCGGCACCAGCCATCAACTGGTAGCCGAAGCTGCCGTCGCTATCGTCAGCTACGTCCACGCCCGAAGGCTGGTAGTTCACATCGGTCCACTGATAGCCGAGGCCCGCGCCGACGAACGGCTTGAAGGTCGCGTCCGGTCCGCCGATGTCATAATAGACGTTGCCGAACAGGCCGAAGTTCGAGACATCGCCCTGCCCGTCAGCAATGACCGCGCCGACGGTCGGGTTGGCATCGTCTGCAGCACCGCGCGTCAGCACGGCGACGTCGACGGCGTCGATATTGCCACCACCGACGGTGAGGCCGCTATGGGTCTCAACGTCGTAGGAATTGTAGAACAGCTGGCCTTCGAAACGCAGGCCCGATTCCGTGGCATAACCGATAGCGCCGCTCGCTTCGAAGCCATTGTCGAATTCGGTATTCCAGCCCACGCTGGTGCCCGCCGGAATGGCACCGAAATCGTCGGTTGCGGCGATATCGGCGGTGGTTGCACCGCTGTTGTCGGAATCGGAAGGAAGGACGTAACCGCCCGTCACGCTGACATAGGTGCCCTGCGCAGCGGCTGCGCCGGGAATGGAAATCAGGCCGGTGGCTGCGGCGGTGGTGAGAATGATCTTTTTCAAGGTTCTGCTCCGTAGTCTGGTCAGCGCTCGTTGCGCATCGACCGGCAAAACGAGACTTCGGCGGCAGGGTTCCTACGCATTTCCGGGAACCTGTTGCATATCCGCACAGTCGCGACGAATGGTGCAGGATTGGCGGTTATCCGCCATTTTCGGCAAGCCTTGCTTCCTTTGAAAAGCTCGACCTCTCCGTTGGCGAAAGACAATTTCCGTTCACCGCAGCACGCTATTCGTGGCGGACATGGGCACCGACAACTGCGGTCGTCGGGGAACTGCCCGATACGCTCGCCCATTGCTTGGTTTGCAAACCGTCCGGGCTGCACCCGGACAGCAACGAGAGATTCCCATGTCCCACGAATTGACGCTGCGAAGCATCCGCCCGGTTACCCACGACGTCCACGAGTTGACGTTCGAGAGGCCCGAAGGCTTCAATTTCCGACCCGGTCAGGCCACCGATCTGGCGCTGGACCGCGACGGATGGCGGGACGAGAAACGCCCGTTCACTTTCACCTCCTTACCCGGCGCGGAACACCTTCAGTTCACGATCAAGTCCTATCCGTCGCATGACGGCGTCACCGAGCAGATCGGCATGATGGAAGCAGGCGACGGCGTCATCATCGAAGACCCGTGGGGTGCAATCGAGGACAAGGGGCCCGGTGTCATAATCGCAGGGGGGGCGGGATTGACACCGTTCCTCGCCATCCTGCGTGCGCGGCAAAAGAGCCATGGTTCACTGGAAGGCTATCGCCTGATCTTCTCCAACAGCAAGGAGAAGGACATCATCCTGCGCGAAGAGCTGGAACGGATGCCGGGCCTCGAGCTGGACCTGGTGCTCAGCGATGAAAACGTTGACGGCCTTATTCATGGCCAGGTCGATGGCGACTTCCTCGACGACGCCGGGCTCGATTTCGGCAGCACCTTCTACCTTTGCGGTCCGCCGCCGATGGAGGACGACGTGTCGAGTGCGCTAAAGGCCAGAGGCGTCACCGAGGATCGCCTGGTCCGCGAAGAGGAATAGGATCGCCCTCCGCCTCGGTGAAAGAATGGCTCAGTCCTCGACCGCCAGCAGGTACAATTGGCGTGCGGCATCGATGGGTTTAACATCCTTGCCGCTCGGGCCGTCGACTTCGTAGTGCCAGAAGGTCCAGCCGTTGCAGCTGGGCGCGCCCTGCAATTCTTTGCCGAGACCGTGGATGCTACCCGTCTGCTTCCCGCAAGCCAGTGAGCCGTCAGCACGGACGGTCGCCTTCCAGCGCCGCTTCTTGTCGAACAATTCGGCGCCGGGCTTGAGATAGCCATTCTCGACCAGCGCGCCGAAAGCCACCTTGGGTGCGCTGCGGCCAGCCTGCATCGTGGTCAGTGCGCTTTCGTCGAGCGGCAGTTCCTTCTCGATCCGCTTGATCGCGGCGTTGCGATAGACGCCTTCGCGCTCGCAGCCGATCCACTGACGGCCGAGACGCTTGGCCACCGCGCCGGTCGTGCCGGTGCCGAAGAAGGGGTCGAGAACGACGTCGCCCTTCTCCGTGGTCGATAGCAATACGCGGTAAAGCAGGCTCTCGGGTTTCTGCGTCGGGTGAACCTTGGTGCCGCCTTCCTTCAGGCGTTCTGCGCCGTTGCAGATCGGCAGGACCCAGTCGCTGCGCATCTGGAGCTCGTCGTTGAGCGTCTTCATCGCGCGGTAGTTGAAGTGGTACTTCGCCTTCTCCCCCTGCGAACACCACAGCAGCGTCTCGTGCGCATTGGTGAAGCGCGTGCCGCGGAAATTCGGCATCGGGTTGGACTTGCGCCAGACGATGTCGTTGAGGATCCAGAAGCCCAGATCCTGCAGGATCGCGCCGACGCGGTAGATGTTATGATAGCTTCCGATGACCCACAGCGCGCCATCGGGCTTGAGGATGCGTTTCGCCTCGGTCAGCCAGGCGCGGGTGAAATCGTCATAGGCCTTGAAGGTATCGAACTTGTCCCAGTCGTCGGTCACCGCATCGACATGGCTGCCGTCTGGACGATTTAGATCGCCGCCCAGCTGGAGATTGTACGGCGGATCGGCGAACACGAGGTCTATGCTGGCCGTCGGTATGGAGCGCATGGCTTCCACGCAATCGCCATCGAGGATCTTGCCCACGGGCAGTTCGAGCGGGAGTTCCACCGCCTTTCCGGTGCGCTGCACGCGCGATTTCGTGGTCTCGATGACCCCCATGTGACCGTCCCCTTTGGCTTAGTTATCCACAGGGTGAGTCCAAACCGAGTCCGCGTCAAGCAGCTTCTGGGTTGCATATCGCGTCGATACACAACTCCTGAGGGAGAACGAAAGGAGTCCCCCACAAGATGTTGAGTCCGCACGGATTCGGCGGACTCAAGATGATGCGGTGTGGCCCGGAAGACTCTTTTCGTCGGTGTTTTTGGCTGGATTAGCTCTCGGCGGGCGCAAGACCCGGATCGACGCCTGTCAGGTCGATCGATTTCTCCCACAGGCGTGCGGCGAGCAGCGGATCGCGAGCCGTGCGCGTCGCATAGGCCTTGCCCGATGCCTTGCCGCTCATTTCGCGGAAACCCCAGCTTCCGAAATAGTCGCCACCTTCGGCGTCAGGATCGGTCGACGCCTGCAAAGCCGGGATGGCCCCGTCCTTCGCGGAGTTCAGCGCGAGCCCGATGACGGGGCCAAAAACGCTGCCGAGCAGGCCGAGATGCCGTGTCAGCTCCGTCTGCGCGACGCCCGGGTGGCAGGCGATCGATACGACCGGCGAATTTGCAGCGCGCAGCCTCCGGTCCAGTTCGAGCGCGAAGAGAAGGTTGGCCAGCTTGCTCTGGCCATAGAACTTCGTGCGCGAATAGCCGCGGCGCGCATCGAGGTTGTCGAAATCGATCTTGGCGCCCTTATGCGCGATGGATGACTGCGACACGACCCGCGCACCGCCGTCCTGCGCCAACTTGTCGAGCAACAGGCCGGTGAATGCGAAATGTCCTAGGTGGTTCACGGCAAACTGCGATTCCGCGCCGCCTATCGAGTGTGATAGCGGCGGCACCATGATCCCGGCGTTATTCACCAGAATGTCGATCTTCTTCTCGCCCTTGGCTTCTTCGGCGGCATCGCGGATCGAGGCGAGATTGCCCAGATCGAGGTGCAGGTAATCGAGATTGGCCTGCTCCGGCCCGCTCGCGATATCATCCATCGCCGCCTTTGCCTTGTCCCCATCGCGGCAGGCGAGGATCACCCGCGCGCCCTTGCGCGAGAGTCCGCGGGCGATTTCCAATCCTATGCCGGTATTGGAGCCGGTGACGATGGCGGTCTTGCCGCTCTGGTCGGGAATATCGGAATAGGCAAAGGTCACGCGAACATCTCCATCTGCGATACCGGCGCGAAGCTGCGGCGGTGCAGCGGGCTCGGTCCGTGTGTTCGCAATGCTTCGAGATGCTGGGGCGTTCCATACCCGGCGTTGCGCTCCCACCCGTAGTGCGGGAAACGCGCTGCCGCATCGCGCATCACGCGGTCGCGATATTCCTTGGCCAGGATCGAAGCGGCACCAATCGCCTTTTCCTTCCCATCCCCGCCCACGATTGCACGCGCAGGCCAGCGCCACGTGTCGCAGCGGCCATGCGGCGTCTGGTTGCCGTCGATCAGCACCGCTTCAGGGTCCTCTCCCAAAGCGTCCACCAGACGGGAGACGGCGAGCGTCATAGCCAGCATCGTCGCCTGGAAGATATTGATGCGGTCGATCTCTTCCACGTCGACAATTCCCAGGCCCCAGGCACAATTCTCCAATATTTGCGGCTCGAGCGCGGAACGGCGGGCGGCGCTGAGCTTTTTGGAGTCGTCGAGGCCTTCGGGGCACGGGTTGCATAACACTACGGCGGCAGCGACAACCGGACCGGCAAGCGGTCCGCGCCCGGCCTCGTCCACGCCGATAATCAGCGGGGCCTGACCTAGACCTTGTTCGGGAGAAAAAGAGATCATGAAACGCCTATCCGTCATTGCCGCCACCCTATCCCCGCTGCTGATGGCCGCAAGCTGCGGAGGCGGGTACTCCACCGATGGAGGCAGCTCGGCGACATCGACGCCGACCCCGGTGGCAGGCGAATTTGCAGGCGAGTTCGCGATCACCGAACACGGATCGTTCGCCGATCCATGGGCTTCGGCCTTCCTTCCCGGTACCCGGATGATCTTCATCACCGAACAGGCAGGCAGCATCAAGTTCAAGGATCTTGCGAGCGGAAGAATGGGCACTGTCACCGGAGTGCCCGAGGTCGATTATGGCGGCCAGGGCGGCTTGGGCGAAATCGCTTTCCTACCCAGCGAGGCGGATAAGGGCCTCGACGATCGCACGATCTACCTAAGCTGGGCAGAAGCCGGTCAGGGCGACACGCGCGGCGCGGTCGTCGGTCGGGGGACACTGGTGTGCAAAGAGGCCGACGAATGCAGGATCGAAGGCCTTAATGTGATCTGGCGCCAGGCGCCCAAGGTGACGGGGCGCGGCCACTATTCGCACCGCATCGCTTTCAGCCCGGACGAACGGTATCTCTTCATCACGAGCGGCGACCGCCAGAAAATGGAGCCGGCGCAAGATACCTCCAACACTCTTGGCACAGTAGTGCGCCTCAACCTCGACGGCACGCCTGCGGCCGACAATCCGCTGGCCGAACAGGGCAGCCCCAGTGACCAGATCTGGTCGTGGGGCCATCGCAACCTTCTCGGCATCGATTTTGATGCGAGCGGTCGCTTGTGGGAGATCGAGCATGGTCCGGCAGGCGGCGACGAGCTGAACCTGGTCAAGCGCGGCGCCAATTACGGATGGCCGCTTCGATCGAATGGCGATCACTACGATGGCGAAAACATTCCGGACCACACGGCCGACGACGGATTTGAGAAATTCGCGATCAACTGGACGCCGGTCATCGCGCCCGGAAACATGGTCTTCTACCGCGGTGACCTGTTTCCCGGCTTCAAGGGCGATGCGATGATTTCCGGCCTGAAGACGGAGGCTTTGATCCGCGTCGAAATAGACGGCGAAAACGCACGCGAAGTCGCGCGCTATGACATGGGCAGCCGCATCCGTTCGGTCATCGAAGGCCCGGATGGCGCGCTCTGGGTCCTCGAAGACGGGGAAACGGGCCGCCTGCTGGAACTTCGCCCCGAATAAGCGAAACTTGGTCGACTTGATGGCGGCGCGGCACTAATCGCCGCGCCGCTATGGCGACAATCGTTCCCCTTTCCGCAATCGACCCTGCGCTGGTCGAGCAATTGCTCGACGCGGCATTCGGGCAGCAGCGGCACGCGCGCACCGCCTACCGGATCCGCGAAGGGGTCGATGCGCTGGACGCGCTGAGCTTCGCCGCGCTCGACGAAGACGAATACCTCGCCGGAACCATCCAGCTGTGGCCTGTCGCCCTCGTAGATCCCGAGGGCAGGCCTCACCCGATGATCATGGTCGGCCCGGTTGCGGTTATGCCCGGACGGCAGGGCGAAGGCTTCGGCAAGGCGCTGATGGCGGCGAGTCTGGGTGCGATCGAAAGCGGGTTCGAAACGGGCGCCATGCCCCTGCCGCAGGTCATGATCGGCGACCCGGAATACTATGCGCGATGGGACTTCACCGCGCAGCATACGAGCGGTTGGCACTGCCCCGGCCCCTTCGAAAAGGAGCGGCTGCTGGTGCGTACCAGCAATCCCGGCGTGCTCCCGAACGAAGGCATGCTTGGACCGTGGCCCGCATAGAGTTGCGCTGAGCCGCGAGCCGCCCCAAATAGCGGGGCATGGTATATACCCCTCCCCCGGAACTTGCCGGACTATCGCTCGCCCAGATTGCCGAACAGGTCGAGGCGCGCAAGCTGCCTCCCGTAGAGCAATGGACGCCCGAACAGACCGGCGAAAGCCATATGCAAATCCAGGAGGATGGGACCTGGCTGCACGAAGGTAGCCCCATCTCCCGCCCGGCGATGGTCCGGGCGTTCGCAGGATTATTGAGGCGCGAAGACGATGGCGGGTACTGGCTTGTCACCCCGTTCCAGAAGCTATCCATCGAGGTCGAGGACGCCTGCTTCATCGCCACCGACGTCAGCGAGACGGAAGGCAACCTCGCCTTTCGCATCAACACCGATGAGCTGGTGGTCGCGGGGCCGGACAATCCCATCCGCGCGGATGGCGATGCCGAGAAACCGCGCCTTTATGTCCATGTCAGGCGCGGCTGCGAGGCACGCCTCAATCGCTCGACTTACGAACAGCTCGCCCAGATTGCGCTGGAGAACGGCGAGGACTGGAGTGTCACCAGCGGCGGAGAGCGGTTCTCGCTACTGCCTGCATGAGCGAACTGTTCGATCGCCTCACCCACTTGTTCGAGCAGGGGCACGCCGCGCCCTCGCCCGACCTGCTGAGCGACGAACGTTTCGCCGATCTCGACCGCACGGCCGATGCCGCCGTCCTGATCGCGGTGACGGATCGCAAAGACCCGACTGTCCTCTTGACCCAGCGACCACGCACCATGCGCGACCATCCGGGACAAGTCGCCTTTCCGGGCGGGAAGCTGGATGACGGAGAGTGCGCGGTCGACGCTGCGCTGCGCGAAGCATGGGAGGAACTGGGCATCGAGCGTGAACACGTGCGCGTGATTGGCACGACGGACCGCTATCAGACCGGCACCGGTTTCGACATCACGCCCGTTCTTGCCACGGTCCCCCACGACCTGCCGATCCGTCCCGACCCGCGCGAGGTGGAAAGCTGGTTCGAAGCGCCGCTATCGCTCCTCATGCGTCCCGAGAACTGGCAGGAAAACGAGGTGTTCTGGAAAGGCGCGATGCGCCGCTATTACGAGATGGACCATGAAGGCTATCGCATCTGGGGCGTGACCGCCGCGATCTGCATCAACCTCTCGCGGCGACTGGCGTGGACAGGCTGAGCGTTCTAAAGGCGCTGCCATGACCCGCCTGCCCGACACCGACTGGACCAAACGCGCCGACCTTGCCTCCCTCGTGGATGCGCTGGGCGCGGACAACACGCGTTATGTCGGCGGTGCGGTGCGCGACACTCTGCTGGGCAAGGCAATCCACGATATCGACCTTGCCACGACGCTGGTTCCCCATGCCGTGATCGACCGCTGCAAGGAGGCGGGCATTCGTACGGTTCCGACCGGCATCGACCATGGAACGGTTACGGCGGTCCTGCCGGAAGGTCCGGTGGAGATAACAACCCTGCGCCGCGATATCTCGACCGATGGCCGCCGAGCCACGGTCGCTTTCGCCGAGGAATGGCGCGAAGATGCGGCGCGGCGCGATTTCACTATCAACGCGCTCTATGCCCACCCGGAAACGCTCGAGATCGACGATTACTTCGGCGGGTTGGCGGATTTGGAGGACCGCCGGGTCCGCTTCATCGGTGATGCGCGCGAACGTATCCGGGAAGATCACCTGCGCATCCTGCGCTATTTCCGTTTCCAGGCGCGGTTCGGCGATGCTCCCGAAGACGAAGCGATCGCTGCAAGCTCGGAACTGGCACATACTCTCAAGGGCCTCAGCCGCGAACGGGTCGCGATGGAATTGCTCGGCATCCTTTCCCTGCCCGACCCGCGCGGGTCGATATCGCTCATGGCAGAGCACGGCGTCCTTGAAGTTATTCTGCCGGAGGCACGCGAGCGCGAGCAAAAGATCTTCGCCGCTCTCGTCGCCCATGAAGCGTTACTCGGTCTCGACGGCGATCCCGTGCGCCGACTCGCTGCTCTTCTGCCACCCATCCCCTCAATTGCGGAAGCCGTCGCGGCGAGGCTGCGTCTGTCGCGGGCACAGCGGGCGCGTCTCTCCTGCATTGCCGGGCGCAAGGATTCCGACGCCGCGGCCCCTCGTGCGCTTGCATACGCGGAAGGTATCGAAAGTGCGCGCGACCGGCTCCTGGTAGCAGGCGGCGACATAGCTGCGCTGTCGAACTGGGAAGTGCCGCAACTGCCGCTCAAAGGCGGAGAGATCGTCGCGCGCGGGATTGATGCGGGTCCCGAGGTTGCGCGGATATTGAGGGCGGTCGAGGCCCGCTGGGTCGCGGAAGAGTTTCCCGACGCCGGGCGTGTGGCGGAATTGTTGAATGAAGAGCTTTCCGGTCATTCGCGGCCCTGATTGCTGCGCCGCAGCACAAAGATGCCTCGACTTGTCGCGCAGCAGGCTCGCTTCGCCCATAGCTTCAGCTTCGCTTAAGCTGCAATGCAACATAACGGCCTCACACGGTTGCCTCCCGGCGGTCGTTTTGTCATAGAGCGCCCGCTTCCCGGAGGGGGCATGCGGCACCGGCGTGAGGCTCTGTTCTCCGCAGCCGCTCAATTTTTCGCAGGACCCTTAGCGCACGCAGATGCGCATAGGGAACGCATAATCTGAACAAGTCTAGGAGTTCATTCATGAAAATCGCAAAGCTGGCTATTGCTGCCGTCGCTCTTGCCGCCACCCCCGCGCTTGCCAACGAGCAGGTCGCTGCAGGCGCAACCGTGACCGGCCCCGAAGGCAATGCAGTCGGAACCATCGTTTCGGTCGAGAACGGCCAGGCCGTACTCGACACCGGCAAGCACAAGGTTCCGCTGGGCGTCGAGATGTACGGCCAGGGCGAAGCAGGCCCGACCATCACCGTCACCAAGGCCCAGCTCGACGGCATGATCGACGCACAGCTCGCAGAAGCGGCTGCCAAGCGCGATGCAGCCCTTGTGGTCGGCGCAGAAGCTATGGACGCTTCCCACGCACCGCTCGGTACCGTCCTCGAAATCAACGGCGACAACATCGTCCTCGCCCGTGGCGGTGACGAAACGAACAAGGTCACCCTGCTGCGTACTCACTTCGACGCGACGGACCATGGCCTTATGGCTCGCCTGACGAACGCGCAGATCGATGCTGCCATGGCTCAGGCGGCTCCGGCTGCCGGAAGCGCGGGCGAATAAGCCTTTTACCAGTTCCCTGAGCCCAGCTTCAGGGTCGCAAGGGGCCGGGAGTGCGCAAGCGCTTCCGGCCTTTTCGCTATCCGAAGCGATTATCGCGCGGGAAGCCTTGCGGCGGCAGGCGCCCTGCACCGCCACGCGCGACCTTCCACTGCCACATATCGCCTTCGGTCCGGGTCCGGTCGCCCTTGCCGCCCATCGTCCAGCTAAGCCCCTCCTCGAGCTTGAACGTGGTTGCATCCGACAGTCCGCCATCGCGATAGCTTTGCAGCTTCACGCCCTGCCCCTTTGCAAGGCGCGGCAATTCTTCGAGGTTGAAAACCACCAGCTTGCGGTTGTCGCCGACCACCGCGACATGGTCGTGCCCCTGCTCGATGGCGCGCGCGACGACCAGCTTCGCATCGCCCTTGAGATTGACGACCTGGCGACCCTTTCGGGTTTCGGCCAGCATCGCGTCGGTGGTGGCGGCAAAGCCCTTTCCGGTATCGGCGGCCAGAAGCACTTCCTGCCCCTCGCGATGGACGATGACCGCCGCGATCTGCGTACTCGCCTCGATGTCGAGGGTGTTGCGCACCGGTTCACCGAACCCGCGCGCGCCGGGGAGCTTGTCCGCGCCCAGCGTGAAGACCCGTCCGTCGGCCCCGACCAGCAACAGCTTGTCGGTCGTCTGCGCGTGGAGGACGAAGGCCGGACCATCGCCTTCCTTGTACTTGAATTCCTGGTCCAGCGGCAGGTGACCCTTGGCACCGCGCACCCAGCCTTTTTGCGAAAGAATGACCGTTACCGGCTCCTTCTCGATCATCGCGTCCATGCTGAATTCGACTGCCGGGGCAGCCTCTTCGATGGTCGTTCGGCGGCGGCCAAGATCGGTTTCGGGCCCGTATTCTTTGCGCAACGTGTTGAGGTCGCGCTTCAGGCGCGTGCGTTGGCGAGCCGGGGAGCCGAGCAGTTTCTCGAGCTCGTCCTGTTCTTTCAGCAGCTCGTCTTTCTCATTGCGCAGCTGCATCTCTTCCAGCTTGCGCAAGGAGCGCAGGCGCATGTTGAGGATCGCTTCGGCCTGCCGGTCGGTAAGCTTGAACTCCTCCATCATCACCGGCTTCGGCTCGTCCTCGGTCCGGATAATCTCGATCACGCGGTCGAGGTTGAGGAAAGCGATGATATAGCCTTCGACAAGCTCCAGCCGCTTGGCGATCTGGTCGAGGCGGTGCTGGCTGCGGCGCTGGAGGATGTCGATCTGGCTGGCGATCCAGTTTTCGAGCAGTTCCTTCAGCCCCATGACCATCGGTGTGCGGCTGGCATCCAGCACGTTGAGGTTGAGACCGAAGCGGGTCTCCATGTCGGTTAGCTTGTAGATGCTCTCCTTGAGCAACTCGGGATCCACGTTGCGGCTGCGCGGCACGAGCACGATGCGGATCGCTTCGTCGCTTTCGTCGCGCACGTCTTCGAGGATCGGCAGCTTCTTGTCGGCGATCGCCTGTGCGATCTGTTCGATCAGCTTGCCCTTGGCGACCTGGTAGGGGATTTCGGAAATAACCAGCTGCCACTGGCCGCCGCCCAGCCGCTCGATCCCCGCATCGCGATCTTCCACCTTCTCGGCTTCTTCGGCGTGGAAGCGGCCACGCACCCGGAAGGAACCGCGTCCCGTCTCGTAGGCATGACTGATTGTGCCCGCACTTTCAGGCACAACCCCGCCGGTCGCGAAGTCAGGTCCCTTGAACAGTTCCATCAGCCGCGCGTGATCGACATGCGGGTTGTCGATCACCTCGAGCGTGGCATCGACGATCTCGGCGACGTTATGGCTCGGGATATTGGTCGCCATGCCCACCGCAATCCCGCTCGCTCCATTGGCGAGCAGGTTGGGGAACAGGCCCGGCATGATTTCCGGCTCTTCTTCCTCGTTATTGTAGGTCGGGATAAAGTCGACCGTGCCCGCGTCCAGCCCTTCCATCAGGCGCATCGCGGTCTTCGTCAGGCGCGCTTCGGTGTAACGGTAGGCCGCTGCATTATCGCCGTCGATATTGCCGAAGTTTCCCTGCCCTTCGACGAGTGGATAGCGCAGCGCGAAATCCTGCGCGAGGCGAACCATCGCGTCATAAGCGGCGGTATCGCCATGCGGGTGGTACTTACCGATGACCTCGCCGACCACGCGGGCCGATTTCTTGAACCCGCTGGCGGGATCGAGCTTGAGCTGGCGCATGGTCCACAGCAAGCGGCGGTGAACCGGCTTCAATCCGTCGCGAAGGTCGGGCAGCGAACGCGCGGTAATCGTGCTCAGCGCATAGACGAGATAGCGTTCCGACAGGGCGGAATCGAAAGGTGCATCCACGATCGCATCGAACGGATCGACGCCGGAATCATCGAGATCGGTAGTGGCCATACGCCCTGCCCTACCAGAGCCACGGCTCGCCTGTCAGCACGGAACGGAGCACTGTCCCCACACGTTGCATGGGTAACACGAAATCAAGGAGTTACCCTATGACAAAGCGGATCATGATCCTCGCCACCAACGGCTTTGAACAGTCGGAACTGATGAAGCCCAAGGCCAATCTGGAAGACGCCGGTTTCGAAACCACCGTAGTGAGTCTCGAAAAGGGCGAAATCAAGGGTTGGGACCAGAAGGATTGGGGCGACAGCGTTGCCGTAGAGAAGACGGTCGATGAAATTTCCGACTGTTCGGGCTACGACGCGCTGCTCCTCCCCGGTGGTCAGATGAATCCCGATATTCTGCGGATGAACGAGCGTGCGATTGCCATCGTTCGCGAATTCGACATGGCCGGCAAGCCGATCGCCGCGATCTGCCACGCACCGTGGCTGCTCGCCGAAGCCGATCTCATCAAGGGCAAGACGGTCACCGCATGGCCATCGATCCGGACCGACCTGAAGAATGCAGGCGCAAATGTGGTCGATAAGGAAGCGGTCGTTGATGGCAACCTAATCACCAGCCGTAACCCTGACGACATTCCGGCATTCAGCAAGGCCCTCATCGAAATGCTCGGTAAAAAGGTCGAGAAGCGCGAACTCGAAAGCGCCTAACCGGTAATTCACTCTCGAGGAGAGAGGATGACCCCGCCGCAGCGATGCGGCGGGGTTTTTCGTTTTCGGACCCATGGCGGCGCGCAAGCATTGGGGAAGGCATGGGGAAACATTCACCGCTTCGCTTGCTCCTGATCCTGTTGCTTGCCGCCATCGGTTTGTCCGCGGCTCCCGTCATCGCGCAAGGCATCGCAGTGGCGGAGGATAGCGAGCCTTACGTCTACGAGGTCGAGCAACTCGAATTCGAGGCCGGGCCGACCGCGCCGCTCGATCTCGACACCCCGATGGGGCTGATGGAAAGCTTCCTAGCGGCAGGCGAAGCGGGCGACTGGGAAAGCGCCGCTGCCGGTCTCGACATGGCCAATATCGCCGACGGCGACCCGCAGGATCTGGCGGCGAAGCTGTATGATCTCGTCCATCGCTCCATCCCGGTGGACTGGACCGCCCTGCCCGACCGCCCCGACGCGGTCGATACCGCGACCAGCAGCGAAGACCCGATGGCAGGCGTGCCGCGCCGTTCGATCACCATCGGCAGGCTGGCGCTGGACAACCGGTCGGTCCCCATCCGCATCGCCCGCGTCCAGGCCCCCGATGGGGAGCCGCTCTGGGTCTTCAGCCGCCAGACCGTCGACAATGTCCCCGCGCTCTATGAAGTCTACGGCCCGACGGCGTTCGAGGAGATGCTGCCCGCGCCGTTGCGCAAGCAGGCGTTCTGGACGCTTGCCTGGTGGGAAGTCATCGCCCTCCCCATCATCCTGCTCGTCGGGGCACTGGCCGCTGCGCTGGCCTATTTCGCCCTGAACAAATGGCGCAAGCGACTGGACGAGGACACCAAGCGGCACGGTGTCGTGAGCGCTGTTCACCTGCCGGCAACGCTGCTGGCCTTCGCCGGGACCATAGCGCTCGTCAGGGAGACTTTCTTCCGGCTCTCCGGCCCGGTTCGCGACCTGCTCGACCCGCTCCAGCTCATCCTGATCGTCGCCGCCATCCTCGGCATCGCGCTATCCGTGATCGAGGCCCTCTTCGACTTCGCCACCGATCGCCGGACGACAAAACTCGAGGCGCCGGAAAACAACGAAGACCGCAACTTCTACACCAAGCTCAGCGCAATCCGGCGGATCATCACCGCTACGCTTTTGCTGGCAGGCGCAGGCTTTCTGCTGGTCGCCAGCAATATCTCCACCACCCTCGGCTTCTCCATCATCGCGTCGGCCGGCGTGCTCGGCCTCGTCCTCGTCTTCGCCGCGCGCAAGGTACTGGGCGACATCATGGCGAGCGTCCAGATCGCTTTCGCCCAGACCGCGCGGATCGGCGATGCTGTCCATTACGACGGCCAGTGGTGCTACGTCGAAAAGATCGGCTTCACCCATTTGCGCCTGCGCACCTGGGACGAGCGCCGCGTCATCGCCCCGGTCAGCGCCTTCACCAGCGAAAGCTTCGAGAACTGGACCAAGAAGGACGCCAGCCTGATGATGCATGTCGAGCTGGAACTCGACAATCGCGCCGATGTCGAGGCGTTGCGCGAACCCTTCTCCCAATTCATCGAGAACGACGACGACGTCATCGATCCCGACGATGCCGTTTGCGAAGTCATCGACCAGAATGCCAAGGCGATGGTCGTGCGCTTCATGGTCCGCGCCGTCGATCCCAAGGTCGGCTGGGCGATGCATTGCCGCCTTCGCGAACACATGCTGGCAGCCGCTTCGAAGATGGACGCGGCGGCAGGCAACGAACCCGTCCCCGCCTACATCCCGCGCGAACGCGAGGTGCGCATGGACGAGGCGGGTTAGCCCCTGCTCATATCGTGGCTTTCGGCAGGGATCGCCACGCTCAGCCCGTCGAGGCCGTCAGCCAGCACGATCTGGCACGAAAGCCGGCTGGTCCGGCGCACGCCTGCCGCAAGGTCGAGCATGTCTTCCTCTTCCTCGCTCGCTTCGGGAAGCCGGTCGAACCATTCCGCATCGACAACGACATGGCAGGTCGAGCAGGCCATTTGACCCTCGCACGTACCTTCCAGCGGCATGCCCGCCGCCTGAGCCACGCGCAGCAGGCTGTCGCCCGCACTGCCCTCGGCTTCCACCCGCTTGCCTTCGGTGGTGTGAAAAACGACCTTCATAGCGATCCCTGCGCCTGTGCTGCCTCGTTGATGATGCGGCCTGCCTCCTCGATTTCCTCGAGCGTGGTGTAGCGCCCGAAACCGAGGCGGATGGACGCCTTGGCGAGCTTCTTCGGCAGGCCGATCGCTTCGAGCACGTGGCTCGTGCGCCCCGACCCGCTGGCGCAGGCGGACCCTGCCGAAAACATCACGTTGCGGCATTCGCTCATCAGCCGGCCCACATCGAGGCCTCCGCCATTGGGGCCGCGCGGGCGGATGTTGAGATTGCCATGATAGCGCGCTTCGGCACTGCCGTTGAGTTCCCACTTGTCGAAGATCTCGGTCGCCCGCTTCCAGAGCTTCTGCACGTGTTCGGCATCCTGCTCCATGCGGTCCTTGGCCTCGGCTGCGGCAGCGCCCATTCCCGCGATCAGCGCGGGCGAGAGCGTGCCGGAGCGAAGGCCGAATTCCTGCCCGCCGCCGGTCTGGACTTCATGCAGGTCGACCCCGTCGCGCACCCACAAGGCACCCACACCCTTCGGCCCGTGGAACTTGTGCGCGCTGATCGCGATCATGTCCGCGCCGGTAACCTCGATCTTGCCATAGGCCTGCACCGCATCGCACAGGTAGAGCGCGTTGTTTTCCTTCGCCTTGCGGTGCCATTCGACCGTGGGCTGGATCACGCCGATCTCGTTGTTGACCTGCATCAGGCAGACCAGCCGCGTGTCCTGCGGCAGGTCCTGCTTGGTGTTGCACTGTCCGTCCTTGGCGACATTCAGCACATGGCACTTGCCCGCATCCTTTGCAGTGTCGAGCACGGCGGAATGTTCGATGGCGGACACGCTGACGGTCCCGCCGCCCCCGTCCCTCGCCCGCGTACCGCGAATGGCGAGGTTGAGCGCCTCGGTCGCGCCGGAGGTGAAGATCACCTTCCCGCCCGCAGGGAACAGCGCCGCCACCTGGTCGCGCGCGAATTCGATCGCGGCCTTGGCCTCGCGGCCGATCTTGTGCGGGCTGTGCGGATTGCCGAAGCCGGTGCCGCCCGGCCCGTCGAGCCAGCGCATCATGGCATCGCGCGCTTCGGGGGCGAGCGGGGTCGTGGCCTGGTAATCGAGGTAGATCATGCCGCTACCCGTGCCGGGCAAAGGCGACGAAGTTTACACACTGTCACCCGCCCGGAATGCCTCGATACGCCCGGAATTGCGGGATTTTTCGCACGAGCCACCAGGGTGACACCTTGCTGCCTTGCGCGCAGGATAACTGAATTCGTCATGGATCGGATCGTGGCCCGTCGTTCCGGAGTAGGAAAGGGATTGGCGGCGCAGGCAGTCGCGATGAACGTCATGCCTTCGCCAATTCAAGCCATACCTCGCAGAAGCGTTCCACTTCTTCGCGCGTGGTGTTCCAGCCGAAACTGGCGCGGATGGTGCGGTCGGCCACTTCGGGTTCGACTTGCATCGCTTGCAGCACGTGGCTGGTCTTCATCGTGCCGGAAGAACAGGCAGACCCTTGCGACACCGAAATCCCCGCCATGTCGAAGCGCATGACCTGCGCGCTGCCGCTCATCTTCGGCGTGGCGATTGCGCGGATATAGGGCGTCGGGTCGGAAAGACGGTCGGACAGGAACTTGCCGCCGCTTTCGCGGCAGTGGGCAACGATTGCATCGAGCGGATCGAGCACGAAGGGATCGAGATAGGGAGAGTGCGCAGCTTCCAGCGCTGCCGCCATGCCCGCCGCAGCGGGAAGGTTCTCCGTACCGCGCCGATAGCCACGCTCCTGCCCCCCTGCCGGTTCGAGCATGGCGAAATCCTTCACCAGCAATGCACCTATCCCGATCGGCCCGCCGAACTTGTGCGCGGAGACGATTGCCATGTCGCACGGCGGAAGCGCGAGCTTGCCCGCACTCTGGGCGCAATCGGCAAGCAGGAGGCCGCCCGCCTGCTGCACGATGCCGGAAATCGCGGCGAGATCCTGATGATTACCCGTTTCGGAATTGATATGCTGGACCGCGACGAGCGGGCGCTCCCGCTGGACCGCTTCGGTCAGGATTTCGAGATCGAGCGCGCCGTCGGGCCGGACCGGCAGGCGCTCCGCATCGGGAGCCGCTTTCAGGATGGCATCGTGTTCGACCGCCGAGAGCAGCCGCGCGCCTGCCTTGGCATGGCCAAGGGCCAGTGCCGCCGCCTCGCTCGCCCCGGAGGTGAAGATCACTTCCCCCTTCCAGGCGAGCGCCTGTTTCACCCGTTCGCGGGCATCTTCCAGCGCGGCGCGGGCCTTGCGTCCCTCGGCATGCGGACTGCTCGGATTGGCCCAGAGGTCGAAGCCTTCCTCCATCGCGGCGCGCGCTTCGGGGCGCAGCGGCGTGGTGGCGGCATGATCGAGATAAATTCGTGTCTTGACGGGACGTGCTCAATATAATTGCGATTTCGCAGCGAAACCCTATATAGCGCGCATCCTCGCGCAAGCCATATCCGGCCCGCGCCATCGAAAATTTCCGACAGGGTATACCTCCCCATGCCGACCGTGATCTTTCCCGGCCCCGAAGGCCGCCTCGAAGGCCGTTTCTCCCCCGCACCGCGTCCGCGCGCACCCGTGGCGATGATTCTCCACCCCCACCCGCAGGGCGGTGGCACCATGAACGAGCAGATCACGCAGCGGCTCTACAAGACCTTCGTCAATCGCGGCTTTGCCACGCTGCGCTTCAATTTCCGCGGCGTCGGCCGCAGCCAGGGCAGCTTCGACAACGGCATCGGCGAATTGTCCGATGCGGCGAGCGCGCTCGACTGGGTCCAGCAGGTCCATCCCGATGCGTCCGTCACCTGGGTTGCAGGCGTCAGCTTCGGCTCGCTGATCGGCATGCAGCTGCTCATGCGCCGCCCGGAAATCCGCGGCTGGATCAGCGTCGGTGCCCCTGCCAGCATGTACGATTTCTCGTTCCTGGCACCCTGCCCCGCTAGCGGCATCTTCATCCACGGCGCGCAGGACACGGTGGTCCAGCCGGGCGCAGTCACCAAGCTCGTCGAAAAGCTGCGCACGCAAAAGCACATCACCGTGCACCACGAAGAAATCCCGCGTGCGAACCACTTCTTCGAGAACGAGCAGGAAGAGCTGATGAAGTCGGTCGACAATTACCTCGACTTCCGCCTCGATCCGAGCTGCCCGATCAAGTGATCCGGTAACGGGCGCCGCCGGTCTGGCGCCCGCAACCACCTGAAATTCCGCCGTTTCGGCACTCGTGAGCGGTCCCTCGCTTCGGGCCGTGTTGCCTTGCGCCTTGCATTCTTTTTGTAATGTTGTAACATTGCAGTCTAGAGTCGCAAGGAGAGGAAAGACTATGGCCTATGCAGATACCAGGAGGGCATCGCCGGCCGGCATGGTTGCCGCCATCGGCGTGCAGGCTGCCATCGGTTTCGCCGTCATCACCGGCCTGACCGTGACGGCAGGGATCGTGGAGAAGCCAGAAATACTCGACACCTGGGACATCAAGGACGAACCGCCGCCCCCGGCCCCGCCTCCGCCCGAACCGGCCACCGATGCCGTGCCGGAAGTCGCCACCACGCCGCCCATCACCGTGCCGCAGCCGGACCTGTCGCTCTCGGATATCAAGCCGGTCATCCCGACGACCGACCTGATCCTGCCGCCGCAGCCCATGCCGAAGCCCGGCCCGACCAGGCTTGATCCGGTGCCCTCGCCCACGCCCAGCGGTTTCGATCCGGTCGGCGCCAAGCCGCGCAACGACCCGGGCCGTTGGCTGAGCGATCGCGACTACAAATCGAGCTGGGCGCGCCGGGATTTGACCGGCACCGCGACCTTCAAGCTCGATATCTCGGCGACGGGCAATGTCACGGGCTGCCAGGTGACCCGCTCGACCGGTCATTCCGAACTCGATGCCGCGACATGCGTGCTGGTCCAGAAACGCGCGAAGTTCGAGCCCGCCCGCGGTCGCTCGGGCGAGCCGGTGGCGGGAAGCTACACCGGCTCCGTCCTCTGGCAGCTACCCGACTGAGCCTCCCGATCGGGCAGCGTCAGCGAGAGCCCCGTTCGACCTTGTCGAGCGGGGCTTCTCCGTCTGCGGCGGGCACTGTCCAGATCATCACGTTGACGACGGCGATGATTGCCAGCAGCACCATCAGGCCTGCATTCTTCACATTGCCGGTCCGCTTCCACAGCATCCACGCGCCGAAAAGCAGGAGCGCGGCAGCCAGGACGGTGAGCGATAGGACGGTGTCGAGCATCGTTTCCTCGTAATTGCGCCGGGTCGGCCCCGATCGGCCAGCGGAACATCGGCGGGTATCTGCCGTTTGGCAAATACACAGTCGGACCGGCTGCGACATAATAAAAAAGGGATTTCACGATGGGTATTTTCAGCAAGATCAAGGACGCGATTTTCGGCAAGGATGCCAAGGCCAAGGAAGCGCCGCCCGCCTCCACTCCCGTCAATGCCCCGGCCACCGCTCCGCGCGACCAGACCGTGCCCATCGTCAATGTCGAAAACAGCCTCGATTCCATGCCCGGTGCCGATCGCCTCAACTGGCGCACCAGCATCGTCGACCTGATGAAGCTGATCAACGTCGATTCCAGTTACGAAAACCGCAAGGCGCTCGCACAGGAACTCGGCCGCGCCGATTACAGTGGCACGGCGGACGACAACATCTGGCTGCACCGCCGCACGATGCAGGAATTGTCGGCCAATGGCGGCCGCGTCCCGTCCGAATTCCTAGATTGATTTGACAAGGTGAGCGCGGCGGCCCCAAACCGCCGCGCATGACAACCCAAACCTTTGAAACCACACGCCGCCGGTTCATCGCAGGGCTTGGCGCGACCAGCGCTCTCACCCTCGGCGGATGCGCCGCCATCCCCCGACCCGAAGGCATTGCGACGGCGCAAGCCATCGGCGCCGAACGCCTGCTTGAAGTCGTCGGCTACAACCTTCTCGCCCACGAGCCGGAGCGCGCGACCGGACTTGGCGTAGACACCGGCCAGTACGCACATCTTCGCGGAAAGCTGGAAGACCAGTCGCCTGCGGGCCAGGAGGCCTATGCAGACACTCTCAGGCAGGACCTCGAACGCGTCCGCGCCTTCCCGCGCGAAGGCCTCGATAGCGAAAACCTCACCAATCTCGAGGTCGTCGAAAGCGCTTACGAACTCGCGCTCGACGGCTTTGCCCTGCCCTATGGCGACACGCCCGTCGGCAATTGGCGGACAGCGCCCTATGTCGTGATCCAGAACGTGGGCGAATATCTTGCCCTGCCGCGCTTCATGCAGTCGAGCCACAATGTCGAGGACGGCGACGATGCCGACGCCTATATCGAGCGCATGGAGCAGATGCCGTCGGTCTTCGACGGCGAACTCGCCCGCATTCGCGCGGCGCGCGGGATGGGTGTCGTTCCGCCCGCCTTCCTGCTCGACAAGGCGATCGGCCAGATGGAACAGACCATCGCCAGCGCCGGGAAGGGCGAGCTTTTCGCAGACGATCTGCGCGCCAAGCTCAACGCCAAGGGCATGCCCGAAAGCCACGCCAACCGCGCGCTGACACTGGAAACCGGTCCGATTGCCGAGGCGCTCCAACGCCAGCTTGCCGAACTGCGCGCCGAACGCGCCATCGCCAGCGATGCGCCGGGCATTTCCGCCCGCCCCCGCGGCGAGGAATTTTACGCCTGGGCCCTGCGTTCGAGCACGACCACGACGCTCACCCCCGATGAGGTGCACAACCAGGGCCTCGAAGAACTCGATGCGCTGCATGCGCGCATGGACCCGATCCTGCGCGAGATCGGCTATACCAGCGGTTCGGTGGGCGAGCGGATGCAGGAACTGGGCAACGACCCACGCTACAAATTCGCAGAAGGCGATCCCGGCCGCGAAGAGATCATGGAATTCATCTGGGACCGGGTGAACTGGATCAAGGGCCAGATGCCGCGCGCCTTCAACACGCTTGTCGATCCCAATATGGAAGTGAAGCGCATCCCGCCCGCCGAAGAAGTCGGCGCGCCGGGCGCCTATGGCGGCGCGGGCAGCAAGGACGGCTCCATCCCGGGCCGCTTCTGGATCAATCTGCGAGACACCGATTTGCACCGCAAATACGACCTCGCCGACCTCACCTATCACGAGACGATCCCCGGCCACGTCTGGGAAGGCGAATATTCCAATCGCCTGCCGCTCATCCGCTCGATCCTCGCCTTCAACCCGTTCAGCGAAGGCTGGGCGCTCTATGGTGAACAGCTGGCCGATGAACTGGGCGCCTACGACGAATTCACCGTGGGACGCCTCGGCTACCTCCAAAGCCTCGCCTTCCGCGCCTGCCGCATGGTGGTCGACACGGGCCTTCACGCCAAGGGCTGGAGCCGCGAGCGCGCCGTCCAGTTTTTCGTCGAACGCAACGGCAGCAAGCGCGGCGAAGTGGAGAGCGAAGTCGACCGCTATTGCAGCTGGCCCGGACAGGCGACCGGCTACAAGCTCGGCCATAGCCGCATCGTCGACCAGCGTTCGCGCGCAGAGCGTGAACTCGGGAGCCGATACGATTTCAAGGCGTTCAACGATGCAGTGGTCCTCGGCGGCAATGTGCCGATGGATGTGCTGGAGCGGAATGTGGAGCGCTATATCGCATCTGCTTCCGCCTAGGGCTCGATTGAGCGGGAGGCCTGATGGAACAGATCGGCGAAAACCTGGAGACGATGCCGCGCGTTCCACTGGCCGACGAACACGTCGCCTGCCTGCGCGAACTCGGTACCGAGCGGACCTACGACAAGGGCGCCATGGTGGCCGAGGCAGGCGATGCCATGGACCGTTTCGTCTATGTGCTCGACGGGGAAATCGAGGTCGTCGACCCGTTCTCCGGGGAACGGTTGATGGACAGCTCGCTCGGCCCGACGCAGTTCATGGGCGAGATATCCTTCCTCAATGCAGGATCGCATACCCTGCCCATGCGCGCCGCCAAGGATACCCGCACGCTCGAGGTGCCGCGTGAGGACATGCTCGACCTCATGTCGCGCATCCCGGAACTATCGGACCACGTACTGAGCGTATTCGCCGCGCGCAGGCGCAAGCAATTCGAAGGCAATAACAGCGCGATCAAGCTGATCGGCGCCGACCAGGACAGCGCGGTCCAATCGGTCGAGCGCTTCCTGAGCCGCAACCGCGTGCCTTTCCAGACGCTGGACCTCGACGGAGACGACGACGAGGCGCTCGCAGCGTGTCGCCTCGTCGAACACCGCCCGGCGGTTATCCTCGGCCAGGACCGCGTGATCGACGATCCCAGCCCGCGCAAGATGGCCCAGTACCTCGGCCTCGACATGGATGTCTGCCGCGAGACGGTTTACGACCTGCTGATCGTCGGCGCCGGGCCTGCGGGCGTGGCAGCCGCGGTCTATGCCGGAAGCGAAGGGCTGCAGGCGCTCGTGGTTGAGGACACCGCCATTGGCGGGCAGGCAGGCACCAGTAGCCGGATCGAAAACTACATGGGTTTCCCGACCGGCATCAGCGGCGCCGATCTCGTCTATCGCGGACAGATCCAGGCGATGAAATTCGGCACGCGCTTTGCCATGCCGCGCCAGGTCTGCGGGCTGGTCCGGCGAGAGGACGGCACCTTTTGCGCCGATCTCGACGATGGCGACCAGGTGTGCGCGAAAACGGTGCTGGTTGCGACCGGCGTGCAGTATCGCCGCCTTCCCCTCGACCGGCTGGCCGAATTCGAGAGCAAGGGCATCTTTTACGCCGCCACCGACATGGAAGCGCGGTTCTGTTCGAAAACCGAGGCGGTCGTCATCGGTGGCGGCAATTCGGCGGGTCAGGCGGCCATGTACCTCAGCCGCACCGCACGCCACGTCCACATTGTCGTGCGCGGCGACAACCTTGCCGAAAGCATGTCAAAATACCTGACCGACAGGCTGGTTGCCGACCCGTCGATCACGATCCACTACCGCACCGAGGCAAGCGCACTGCATGGCGACGATCACCTCGAAGGGGTGACGCTGAGCGGTCCCGATGGCGACGAGGAAATCGCGACGAGAGCCTTGTTCATCATGATCGGTGCCGCGCCCAACACGCAGTGGCTCTCCGATCTCGCACAGACCGACGAGCAGGGTTTCGTCCTCACCGGCGGCGATGCCGGGCGCGAGTCCCCTTACGAGACTAGCGCCGACGGGATCTACGCCGTGGGCGATGTACGCGCCGGTTCCGTGAAACGGGTCGCCAGTGCGGTCGGCGAAGGCTCGGTCGTGGTCAGCCGCATCTGGAACTATATCGACGCCCTGTCGAGGGAACGGCTCGCCGGATAAGTCGAGCCCGGCGATTGCCTCACCGTGCTCACACGCAACCGGAAGGCAGCGCCGGATACGAAAACCCCCGGGTCGCGCTTGATCGCGGCCCGGGGGCTCTCCTCTCCAACTATGTGAACCGTCAGGCGGCAGCAGGTGCCGCGTCGCGCACGCCCTGGTCGACATGGGCCGCAAAGGGCTCGAAATTGTCGACGAAGAGCTGCACCAGCTTGTGCGCGGTGCGGTCGTATTCGTCCTTGTCGTCCCAGGTTGAACGCGGATCGAGGATCTGGCTGTCGACGCCCGGGACCGCGATCGGCACTTCGAAGCCGAAGTTCGGGTCCTTGCGGAATTCCGCTTCGTTGAGGCTGCCGTCGAGTGCGGCATTCAACAGAGCGCGGGTCGCCTTGATGGGCATGCGGTTGCCGGTGCCGTACTTGCCGCCGGTCCAGCCCGTGTTGACGAGCCAGCACTGCGCGCCGCCTTCGGCGATGCGCTTCTTCAGCAGGTTGCCGTAGACCGACGGATGGCGCGGCATGAACGGAGCGCCAAAGCAGGTCGAGAACGTCGCTTCGGGCTCGGTCACGCCGATTTCGGTGCCGGCCACCTTTGCGGTGTAGCCCGACAGGAAATGATACATCGCCTGGTCGGGCGTAAGACGGGCGATCGGAGGCAGGACGCCGAAGGCATCGGCCGTCAGCATGATCACGTTCGAGGGCGGCGGGCCCATGTTGTCTTCCGAGGTGTTCGGGATCGACGAAAGCGGATAGGCGCCGCGGGTGTTCTCCGCGAGGCTGTTGTCGTCGAGGTCGATTTCGCCGTTATCGTCCATCACCACGTTTTCGAGGACGGTGCCCTCCATGCGTGTGGTGGCGTAGATTTCGGGTTCCGCTTCGGGGTTGAGGCGGATCATCTTGGCGTAGCAGCCGCCTTCGAAGTTGAAGACCGCCGTGTCCGACCAGCCATGTTCGTCATCGCCGATCAGCGTGCGGCTGGCATCGGCCGAAAGCGTGGTCTTGCCGGTACCGGACAGGCCGAAGAACACCGCGCTCTTGCCGTCGGGGCCGATGTTGGCCGAGCAGTGCATCGGCATCACGCCCTTGGGCGGCAGCAGGTAGTTGAGGATGCCGAAGACGCTCTTCTTCATTTCGCCGGCATATTTGGTGCCGCCGATGAGGATCAGCTTTTCTTCCAGGTTGACCGCGATCACCGTCTCGCTGCGGCAGCCATGACGCTCCGGATCGGCCTTGAAGGTCGGCAGGTCGATGATCGTGTATTCGGGGACGAAACCGTCGAGTTCGGCTTCGGTCGGGCGCACCAGCAGCGTGCGGATGAACTGGTTATGCCAGGCAAGTTCGTTGATGACGCGCACGTTGACGCGGTATTCCGGCTGCGAACCGCCGAACAAATCGGCCACGAACAGCTCTTCCTTATCGGCCAGCGCCGCCATGAAATCCTGTTTCAGGGCAGCGAAATGTTCCGGCTTCATCGATGCGTTGTTGTCCCACCAGACCGTGTCTTCGGTTTCGGCGTTGCGGACGATGAACTTGTCCTTCGCGCTGCGGCCGGTGTGCTTTCCGGTCTGGACGACCAGCGGGCCATGCTTTGCGCGGCGGCCTTCGCCCCGTTCGAGCGCGGCTGCGGTCAGTTCTTCGGAGGTGAGATTGGGATGGATCGTCGCATCGATCTCGAAGCCCTGCGAGGCAAGCGAGGTGGAAAGCGGAAAGGTCACTGAAATCTCCAGCGCTGGTGAGCGGAATGTGTCCGGGAATCGCTGGCGCATACGAATGCGCCGCCCTTACCGATCCTTTAGTCCCGCCCCGCCGCAACGTCAAACGACCATCAGCCGGGAATACCCAGAACGTGTGCGGCGTGCGTTGTCTTGCGCAAGGAAAAGCGTTACCCGACACAAACCATGGAAAACCAAGGCGAACAGGCCACCGCCCCGCAGGGCGCCACACCGCAGGCGGACGACCGCACGACCATTGCGCTGGTCGATGACGACCGCAACATCCTGACAACAGTTTCTATCGCGCTGCAGGCAGAAGGTTTTGCCACGCGCGTCTATTCCGACGGGGAGGCCGCGCTGACGGCGCTGCTCGACAATCCGCCGGATCTCGCGATTTTCGACATCAAGATGCCGAAGATGGACGGCATGGAACTGCTGCGCCGGCTGCGCGAAAATTCCGCCCTTCCCGTCATTTTCCTGACCAGCAAGGACGACGAGCAGGACGAGGAAGCAGGGCTACAGATGGGTGCGGATGATTACATCGCCAAACCCTTCTCGCTCCGCCTGCTGCTGGCGCGCATCCGCGCGATCCTGCGGCGCTCGGACGCGCGGCGCCCCCTGCCGCTGGAAGTCGGGGAAAAAGCCGCCGAGATCATCGAGCGTGGCCGCCTGCGCATGGACCCCGCCCGCCATCACGTCACGTGGGACGGCAAGCCGGTGTCGCTGACCGTAACGGAATTCCTCCTGCTGGAAGCACTCGCGCTGCATCCGGGCGTCATCAAGAGTCGCAACCAGCTGATGGATGCCGCTTACCCCGACGACACCTATGTCGATGATCGGACGGTCGACAGCCATATCAAACGCATGCGGCGCAAGTTCCGCAGCGTGGACAATGACTTCTCCTCGATCGAAACGCTTTACGGCGCCGGCTACAGCTTCAGCGATGGCTGAGAAAGGCAGCGTCCTCCAGGGCGATCCGCGGCTTGAGAAATTGCGTTGGTCGCGCCGCCTTTCGCTCACCAGCCGCATCCTGTTCGTGAACGTCCTGCCGCTGGTGCTCCTTGGCGGCGGCGTCCTCTATCTCGACAGCTATCGCAAGCAATTGCTGGACGAGCGCTTCAAGCTCGCCCTGGTCGAAGCGCAGATCACGGCAGAGGCGCTGGCAGGCGCCACGGTCCAGCGCCAGGAAGCTCTGCTCATCCAGATCGGCAAGGAACAGCGCCTGCGCCTCAGGGTCTACGGGCCCGCGGGCGAACTGGAATCGGACAGCTTCGCGCTCGCCCCGCCCAGCTTCGACCTGCCCGAACCGGCAGAGGTCGACCAGCGCGACATCGCCTACCGGATGGACCGCTGGTTCGACCGCATCGTGGGCGCACCTGCCCTGCCCGATTACGTCGAACCAGAAAGCGACGAAGCTTCCGCCTGGCCCGAACTGGTCCGCGCCCGCGAGGAGAGCCTGACACAGATCGTCCTGCGCGACGCGCCCGACGGCACCCACGTAATCAATGCCGCCGCGCCCGTCGGGCTGGATGGCGACACCTTGCTGCTGACCCGCAACCCGGTCGACATTACCGAAAGCGTGCGTTCGGCCCGTACCACGGTCGCACTGATCGTGCTGCTGTTCCTGCTGGTTTCGACCCTGCTGTCCTTCTTCCTTGCGCAGACGATCGTGCGTCCCTTGCGCGAACTCGTGCAGGCCGCAGTGCGCGTGCGCCAGGGTCGCGAGCGTGCGGTCGAAGTGCCCCGCCTGCCCCAGCGCCGCGACGAGATCGGCATGCTCGCCCGCTCCATTTCGGACATGACATCCGCCCTCAGGCACCGGATCGATGCGGTGGAAAGCTTCGCTGCCGATGTGGCGCATGAGATCAAGAACCCGCTGGCGAGCCTGCGCAGCGCGACCGAAAGCCTCGCCAGGGTCGACGACCCCGAATTGCGCGCCCAGTTACTGGACATCGCGACACACGACGTGCGCCGGATCGACCGGCTCGTCACCGAGATTTCCGACGCCAGCCGCATCGACGCGGAATTGTCGCGCGCCGAATTCGAACGCGTCGATCTCGATACGCTCGTGCGCAATATCGTCGCCAGCCGCGAGGAGCGCGGGGAGAACGAGGGCCGCAAGGTCGAGATCCACGCCGGCCACGGCCCCTATGCCATCATGGGCGTCGCCATGCGGCTCGAACGGGTGATCGACAATCTGCTCGACAATGCGGTGTCGTTTTCGCCCGAAGATGCCCCGATCACGGTCAGCCTTTCCCGCCGCGACGGGATCGTCGATCTTGCCGTGGAGGACTGCGGCCCCGGCATCCCCGAAGCCAAGCGCGAGAAAGTCTTCCACCGCTTCCATTCCGACCGCCCGGAAGGCGAGGATTTCGGCAACCACTCCGGTCTCGGCCTTGCCATCGCGCGCACCATTGCCGAAGCGCATGACGGCACGCTGCACGCAGAAATGCGGCCCGGCGGCGTCGAAGGCGCCTGCCTCGTGCTCAGCCTGCCCGCCGCACGGTGAGCGAAACGCTGTTCAATGTGAGCTGTGTGGCCCTAGGCGGTCGCGCAATCCTGATCGGCGGAGCGCCGGGCAGCGGGAAAACGTCGCTGGCGCTTGCTCTTATCGATCGCGGGGCACAGCTGATAGGCGACGACGGCGTAACGATGCGCGTTACGGACGGTAGAGTGATTGCCAGCCCTCCTTCGCAAACCGTCGGGAAGATCGAGATCCGCAACGTGGGCATCGTCGACCTGCCCGCTACCAGCGCCCCGCTCGCCCTGGTACTGGAACTGAAAGAAGACGCGCCGCGCTATCCGCTCGAAGAGAAACATCGCGAGATCCTTGGCGTGCCGGTCCCGCTCATCGAATTCCGGCCGGGAGACGCCATCCAGGCCCTGCGCGCGCAATACGCGTTGGATAAACACGGGCTGAGGGTTCCATCCCTGTCTCCAGCCGGTGCTAAGAAGGCGCCATGAGCGGCGACTCGCACAAGCAACGCGTACTCCTTGTCACCGGCCTTTCCGGTGCGGGGAAGAGTACCGCCTTGCAGGTCCTCGAAGACCTGGGTTGGGAAGCGATCGACAACTTCCCCATCCGTCTCCTGTCCGGCCTTGTGGGGACCGAGAGCGATCATCCCTCACCGATCGCCATCGGCTTCGATTCGCGGACCCGCGGCTTCGTGCCGTCCGAAACCATCGAACAGTGCCGGGCGCTGTCGCAGCGCGAAGACATCGAGCTGATGACCCTGTTCATCGACTGCTCCACTGCCGAACTGGAGCGGCGTTACAACGAGACCCGGCGTCCCCATCCCATGGCGCGCGGGCGGCCTGTCGCCGGCGGCATCGCTGCCGAGCGCGAGCTGCTGGAACCGCTCAGGCGCTGGGCCGACAGCGTGATCGACACGACCGGCTTTTCGACCAACCAGTTGCAGCAGCTGGTGCGCGAACGCTTCGCCGACAGCGAGGCGCGCGACATGACGGTCACCGTGTCGAGCTTCGGTTTCGCGCGCGGCATGCCCCCGCTCGCCGACCTCGTTTTCGACATGCGTTTCCTCGACAATCCACACTGGATCGAGGGCTTGCGCGAACAGACCGGGCTGGACGAAGACGTCGCGGCGCATATCTCTTCCGACCCGGCCTTCGGACCGTCTTTTGCGCGTATTTCAGACACTTTGCGCGAATTGCTGCCGCGCTATGCGGCGCAGGGGCGCAGCTACCTCAATATCGCCTTCGGGTGCACCGGCGGGCGCCACCGCTCGGTCTATAGCGCCGAACGCGCAGCCGAGGTCTTGCGCGAGGAAGGATTTTCGCCCACGGTCATTCACCGAAATCTGGGAAGCCGCCCCGCCGATCCGCTCGAGCGCCGCTGATTCCCTCGCCGCACAATGGTCGACAGACAAAGCTAACACCTTCGGAAAGCACAGCACGGCTCACTTCCCATGATCGGAATGATTCTCGTTACCCACGGCAAACTGGCCGAGCATTTTATCGATGCGATGGAACATGTCGTTGGCCGGCAGGAAGGTGTCGCCACCATCTGCATCGGTCCGAACGACGATATGGAACGCAGGCGGAAGGACATCGCCGACGCGATCGAGAAGGTCGATGAAGGCGATGGCGCGATCATCCTGACCGACCTGTTCGGCGGCACTCCGTCCAACCTCGCGATCTCGCTGCTCGATACCGGCAGGATCGAAGTCATTGCCGGGATCAACCTGCCGATGCTGATCCGCCTTGCCGGAGCCCGCAAGTCGATGAACGTCGTCGATGCGGTCAACGCCGCGCAGACCGCGGGCCGCAATTACATCACCGTGGCCAGCGAATTCCTCGGGCAGGAAATCGACAGCGAACGGAAGGCAAGTTGAGCGAACTTCGCAAGACCCTCACCGTCGTCAACCAGCGCGGCCTGCATGCACGCGCCAGCGCCAAATTCGTCGGCGCGGTCGCGGAAGTGCCCGAAGGCTGTTCGGTGCGCGTCGCCAAGGGCGGCAACGAAGCAGCCGGCGGCAGCATCCTCGGCCTGATGATGCTCGGCGCGGCCAAGGGCGACACGATCGAACTTATCGTTGCGGGAAACGGTGCCGACGCTGTCATGGCCGACCTGTCAGCCATGATCGAGGACGGTTTCGGAGAACCCTGACATGATGGGCGAGCGCAGCGACGCGCGCCGGATCATCACCGGCTTTTCCAATCCCACGGTCAAGGCGCTGCGGGCCTTGCGCGAAAAGAAGCACCGCAAGGCAGCCGGCAAGTTCCTGGCCGAGGGCCTCCGCCTGCTCACCGATGCGCGCGAGAGTGGTCACGTCCCCGAGACGCTGGTCCTGTCCGACAAGCGCGACCCGCATCCGCTGCTGTCAGAACTGGAACGTGCGGTAGAGGCATCGGGAGGCGAGATCATCGAAACCTCGCCCGATATCCTCGTCAAGATAACGGGGAAGGATAACCCGCAGGCGGTCGCGGGCGTCTTTGCCGAGTTCGACACCTCGCTTGCCGCACTCGACCGCACTTGCGCCGATATCTGGCTCGTGGCGCAGGCGCTGCGCGATCCGGGAAATCTTGGCACCATGCTCCGTACTGCCGATGCCATAGGCGCAGGGGGCGTGATCCTCATCGACGACTGTGCCGACCCCTTCGGCGTGGAGACGGTGCGAGCCAGCATGGGCGCGATCTTCACGCGCCGCGTTGCGCGAGCCGAATGGGCCGATTTCGAACAATGGCTGCGTGCTGGCGAAGGCCAGCTGGTCGCCGCCTCGCTGCGCGATGCACAGCCCTATCGCTCCGCCCCCTATGCCGCGCCCTGCTTCGTCATGGTCGGCAACGAGAGCCGGGGCCTGCCCGAGGAATACGAGATGGCCTGCGACCTTCGCGTGACCATGCCGATGAAAGGCCGCGCCGACAGCCTCAACGCAGCCGTCGCAGCCGCAGTGCTCGGCTACGAGGTGCTGGCCGCACTCGACAGCGGAAGCGCTTGATCCCGCGTCCGAATTGCTGCCTAAACGCGGCAAGGGAGAGGACGGGATGATGAAAAGCTTGAGGTTGGCCGGATTAGCTGGAGCCTTGCTCCTGTCAGCCTGCGTCACTGGCCCCGTCGCAGTGGCAGAAACCGATCCGGCCGATCTGATCCTTACCAACGCGCGGGTCTACACGCTCGCCTGGGGCGACCCCGACCGGGAGGGCAATCCTGCCGCCGACGCGCCTTTCGATGGCTCGAACTGGCGTCCCGATGCCGAAGCGGTCGCGATCAACGATGGCGCAATCGTGTTTGCCGGAAGCGCGCAGGACGCTCTTGCGTGGCAGGGTGCCGAAACGCGTATAGTCGATCTTCACGGCGCGACCGTCCTGCCGGGTCTTGTCGACACCCATACCCATGTGGTCGAATTCGGCGCGAAGCTCGACGCCGTGGATCTCACCGATGTCGCGACCGAAGCCGAAGCCGTCGCACTGGTTGCCGAGCGGGCCAAGACGCTGCCTGCCGGAGAATGGATTATCGGCGCAGGCTGGGACGAAGGCGCCTGGGCCAATGCCTATCCCGACAAGGCTTTGCTCAGCGCGGCCGTGCCCGATCATCCCGTCGTCATGCGCAGCCTGCATGGCTTCGGGCTGTGGGCGAACCAGGCGGCTCTCGATGCGGGAGGGATCACGGCGCAGAGCGCAGTGCCGGATGGCGGTGAGATGCGGCTCGGCGACGATGGTGCGCCCAGCGGCCTTTTCCTCAACCGTGCGACGACCATGCTGGACGGGGCGATCCCCACAGCGTCGCTCGAAACCCGCATGCGGCAGACGCGCAAGGGCCTGATGCAGATGGCGCGCGACGGCTATGTCACGATCCATGAAGCAGGCGCTGATACTCACGCGATGGAGACCTTCGCCGCGCTGGAGGCGAACGACAATCTGCCGATCCGCGTCTACGCAATGCTCTCGCTGCGAGACGAGCCGCTGATGCGCCGCTGGATCGCGAGGGGACCGGACAGCGACACCGGTTCCATGCTCGTGACGCGGTCAGTGAAGGCCTATTACGACGGGGCGCTGGGCTCGCGAGGGGCGCGCCTGCTGGAAGATTACGCGGACCGTCCCGGCCATCGGGGCGTCAGCGGGAGCGGCTACGGCTTCGATCGCGAATTGAACGAAGCGGCGATGAAAGCGGGCTTCCAGACCGGCATCCACGCCATCGGTGACGCGGGCAACCGCGAGGCGCTGGACATTCTCGAAAGCGTCTTTGCGGAAGCACCCGCTGCACGGGCCAACCGGCACCGTATCGAACACGCACAGGTGATCGCCCCCGAAGACATGGACCGCTTTGCCGAACTTGGTGTCATCGCGTCGATGGAACCGCCCCACGCGGTAGAGGACAAGACCTGGGCCGAAGACAGGCTCGGGTCGGAGCGTATTCGCGGCGCCTATGCCTGGCGCACCTTGCTGCGAAACGGCGCACGCATGACCTTCAACGCCGACAATCCGGGCAGCGATCACAGCATTTTCTACGGTCTCCACGCTGCCATGACGCGGCGCGACAAGGACCTGCAGCCCGACGGCGGATGGTATCCCGAAGAGGCGGTGACCATTGAGGAAGCCATCCGCGCCTACACCTCGTGGTCGGCCTATGCGGGCTTCCGCGAGGACGAGACGGGCATGATCGCGCCGGGCCGTTGGGCCGATCTGACAGTCATGGACATCGACCCCTTCACCCTCGCCCGGAGCGATCCTGCGGGGCTGCTGGACGGAAAGATCGTGATGACCATCGTCGATGGCCGGATCGTCTACGAGCGATAGCGCCTATTCCGCCGCTTCGCGGCCGTCCTCGATCTGCGCGGCGTCTTCCGTGTCTGGAAAGTTAGCAAGCATGCGGGGGGTATGACCAATCGGAAGTGCCTCACTCAGATCCTTTGCACTTGTATCAACATTGAGCTCCTCGAACCGCTCTCCGGTGCGACGCAGGTTAGTGTCGAAACTTCCGATTAGTTTGTCGAAGTGTTGGTTTGTAGAACTGAGGCTCTTTCTCATCGCGGCCAAGTGCCCGGCAACGACCCCAAGCCTGTCGTAAAGCTCTTTGCCGAGTTGAGCTATCTCTTTGGCATCCGCCTGTACCCCAGCCTGGCGCCAAACTGTCGAAACGGTCAGAGCAATAGACATGAAATTGAGGGGGCTAGAAAGGACGATCTGCCGTTTCAGAGCGTAATCTAGAAGACCGTTGTCCTGAGTGAGGGCAGCATAAAGTACGTGCTCCCCGGGAATGAACATGACCACGAAGTCGGCAGATCCTTCGACATGATCTTGATATCTTTTGGCCGACAGTTCGTCGATGTGTCCTCGTAGCTCGCGCGCGTGAGTTTTCAGCAGCGCTTGTCGCTCCTCGTCACTCTCAGCTTCGTTGGCTGCGCGATAAGTGTTGAAGACATTCTTGACGTCGACAACCAAGCGGCGACCGCCCGGAATATTTATAACCGCATCTGGCCTTAGCAAGTTTCCGTTTTCGTCGCGCACAGTCGTCTGAAAATTGAAATCCGCCTTGTCATAAAGACCACAACTCTCGAGAAGATTTTCAAGCTGGAGCTCCCCCCAATCGCCTCGCGCTTTGGTTGCACCTTTCAGAGTTGTCGTGATCGCGTTTGCGCCCTCGATGACCCTGTTTTGCCCCTCACTTACTTGTCGGATCACCCCCTTGAGTTGCTCAAAATCACTCGAGCGGGTTTTTTCTAGTTCTTCGACCCTTTTGCGATAGCGCTCCAAGGTGTCGCCAACAGGCCCAACCTTCTTTTCAAGTTCGGCTAAACTCTCTTTGTTCAGCGATGCGAGATGAGACTGAGCACCTTCGAGAAATTTCGAGCGTGCGCCGTCGAGTAACTTCTCTCCTATCTCACCAAACTTCGCTTGAAGTTTATCCTCGGCTTCCTGAAGTCTTTGCATTTCACGAGCGAATTGCTTCTCTCGTTCTGCATAGCGCTCATTCAGGGCCTCCTCTCGAGCTTCCGCAGAACTCTCCAACGAAGCCAGCTTATTGGCCAGCTGCTCTCGTTGATGGCGCAAAGCCTCGAGCTCTTGTGCACGCTCATCGGACAATGCTGCTCTCTCCGAAACAGCGGCTAAGTCGCGCGTCATTTCCTTGATCTTATCTTCTGATGCGCGGGCTTCGCCATCGCGCTCCGCATAGCGCGCCTTCCATTCCGCCACCGGGCGCGAGCCGAAAAACCAGCCGGCAAGCCCTCCGACAAGGAGGCCGCCGAACAATGCGATAAGTATGAAAATCATCGGGTCCATCCCGCGACATTAGGCGGAACGGAGAGAGAACGCCAGAGGGTGCGGAAAGCTATCTACCGCTGGCGTTTCACCACGAGGTTGTAGAGGAAATAGAACCCCACCGTAAAGGCAAGGAAATAGGCGGCGAAGCGGATTGCGAGCTCGTCGAAACCCGCACCGTCGCTGAGATAGCGCCAGGTGCAGCTGATCAGGGCGAACAGCAATCCGGCCAGTGCCGCCTGCGACCAGCTAATCCGGTCAGGCTGCCTCACGCAGCTTCTTCAGCTTCTTCAGGGCCATGTTGCGCTTGAGGCGCGAAAGGTGGTCGATGAAGAGAATGCCTTCCAAATGGTCCATCTCGTGCTGGATGCAGGTGGCCATCAGGCCTTCCATCTCTTCTTCGTGCACATTGCCGTCGAGGTCCTGGTAGCGCACGCGGCAAGTGGCCGGGCGATCCACATCGGCGAAGATGTCGGGGACCGAAAGGCAGCCTTCCTGATAGCTCGCCAGCTCGTCCGCCGGATCGAGGATTTCGGGGTTCACGAAAACCCGCGGTTCCTTCTTCGTCGGATAATGGTGGTGGTGATGGCCGCCGTGATCGCACTCTTCCGGCTCTGCATCGGTGTCTTCCGGCTGGAGATCGATGACGAGCAGGCGCTTGGGCACGCCGACCTGGATCGCGGCGAGGCCGATGCCGGGCGCGGCATACATGGTTTCGAACATGTCCTCGACCAGCGTTTTCAGCTCGTCGTCGAACTCGGTTACGGGTTCGGACACGGTCTTGAGCCGGGGATCCGGCACTTCGAGAATTTCACGGATAGCCATGAGGGGTCAGATAGGCGCTGGCAGCCGATTCTTCAACGCGATTGCTGCGATGTCAGTTATCGGGCTGCTGACGCTTGTCGAACCACGTCATCGAGCGCTTGCCGCAGGCTGGACAGCGGACCAGTGCGTGCCGATCGGACGTGGCCTTGTAGATGATGGCCCCGATATCCCAGGCATCGTACTGATGTTGGCATTTCTTGCAGGTCGCCTGGTACTGGCGGGTTTCCGCCTCCCAGAGCGCCGCAGTCTCTTCGCTGACGATCGCGGTCATCATTCTCTGGATCAGACCCATGGCCTATGCCAGCGGCCGCCGCGCACGCAGCGCCTGCGCCAGCGTGCCCTCGTCGAGATAGTCCAGTTCGCCGCCCACCGGCAGGCCATGCGCCAGCTGGGTGATGCGGATCGGGAAATCCTCCAGCCGTTCCGCAATGTAATGCGCAGTGGTCTGGCCTTCGAGCGTTGCGTTCATGGCGAGGACCACTTCGTCCACCCCGCCCGCCTCGACGCGCGAGAGCAGGCTGGCGATATTGAGGTCTTCCGGCCGAATCCCGTCGAGCGCCGACAGCTTGCCGCCGAGCACGTGGTACTTGCCGGTGAACAGCTTCGCCCGGTCGAGCGCCCACAGATCCGCCACGTCCTCCACCACGCACAGCCCCTTGCCGTCGCGGCGCGGGTCGGCGCAGATGCCGCAGGGGTTGGTGGTGTCGACATTGCCGCAGGTGTCGCATTCGACAAGCGCCTCGCCCACGGTGGCGAGCGCTTCGAGCAGCGCGGGCAGCGCGCTTTCGCGGCGCTTGACCAGCCACAGCACCGCCCGCCGCGCGCTGCGCGGGCCGAGGCCGGGAAGGCGCGCCAGCGCGGAAGCCAGAGTCTCGATCTCTTGCGATGCCATAGATGCACAGATAGGGGCGCAGGCGCGACCAAGAAAGGCCATAGAACACGTCATGCGCATAATCTTCATGGGAAGCCCGGATTTCGCCGTGCCCACGCTGCAGGCGCTGGTCGATGCGGCGCATGAGGTCGTGTGCGTCTACACCCAGCCGCCCCGCCCCGGCGGTCGTCGCGGCAAGGAGCTGACCAAGACCGCCGTGCACGAACGGGCAGACAGGCTGGGGATCGAGGTGCGCCATCCCAAATCGCTCAAATCGATTGAAGAGCAGGAAGCTTTCGCCGCGCTCGATGCCGATATCGCGGTCGTGGCGGCCTATGGCCTGCTCCTGCCGCAGGCTATCCTCGATGCGCCGGAACACGGCTGCCTCAACGTCCATGCTTCCATCCTGCCGCACTGGCGCGGCGCGGCGCCGATCCACCGTTCGATCATGGCGGGAGACGAGGTTACGGGCGTCACCATCATGCAGATGGAAGCGGGCCTCGATACCGGCCCCATGCTGGCCACCGTACGCACCCCGATCGAGGACAAGACCACGGGCGAACTGACCGAGGAACTGGCCGAACTGGGCGCGCAGCTGATGGTCGGCACGCTGATCGATCTCGACGCGCTGCACGCGGTCGAACAGGACGATGCCGAAGCGACCTATGCCGCCAAGATCGACAAGGCCGAGGCGCGGCTGGACTGGGCCCGTCCGGCAAAAGAGGTCGTGCGTCATGTGCATGGCCTCTCGCCCTTCCCCGGCGCGTGGTTCGAACATGACGGCCAGCGGGTGAAACTGCTGCGTGCAGAGACATGCGAGGGGTCGGGTGACGCGGGAGAGGTGCTGGACGACCGCCTCGCTATCGCGTGCGGTGAAGGCGCGATCCGGCCGCTCGAACTGCAGCGGGCTGGCAAACCGCGCATGGACCTCGACACTTTCCTGCGCGGGAATGCGATCAAGAAAGGCGCGCGCCTTTCGTGACCCGTTTCGCGCTCACCCTGGAATTCGACGGCACGCCGTTCTTCGGCCTGCAACGCCAGCCCCATGGGCCGAGCGTGCAACAGGCCGTTGAAGAAGCGGCTTTTGCGGTGACCGGCGAGGAAGTGCGGCTGGCCAGCGCCGGACGTACAGACACGGGCGTGCACGCGCTGGCGATGCGCAGCCATCTCGACATCGAGAAGGATATCGAACCCTTCCGCCTGATGGAGGCGCTCAACGCAAAGCTGCGCCCCGATCCGGTGGCAGTGACGCATTGCGAGATCGTGCCGGACGATTGGCACGCGCGCTTCACCTGCACCGGGCGCAGCTATGTCTACAGGATCGCCAATCGCCGCGCGCCGCTGACGCTGGAGAAGAACCGCGCCTGGCAGGTGCCCCAGCCGCTCGACGAGGCGGCCATGCACCAAGCCGCGCAGGCTTTGGTCGGCAACCATGACTTCACCACCTTCCGGTCCGCCCATTGCCAGTCGGCCAGTCCGCAAAAGACGCTCGACCGCCTCGATGTCGAACGCGAGGGGGATCACGTCCTGATCCACGCGGCGGCGCGCAGTTTCCTGCATCACCAGGTGCGCTCCATGGTCGGCTGCCTCGCGCTCGTCGGCATGGGCCGCTGGGCCGTCGGCGACGTGAAAAAAGCCCTAGAGGCGCGCGACCGGCAGGAACTGGGCCTCAACGCGCCGCCTCATGGCCTCTATTTCGTTGCGGCGACCTATCCGGACGACAACTGACGTAACGGCACCCTAGCCAAGCCCGATTTCGAGGCGTAGCGAGGCCGCAAACAGGTTTCGTAACGCAACGAAAGGGAAATGGATGACCACCGGCAAACAGCTTTTCACCACTCTGGAATCCGACGGTACGCTGACCGTCGAGATCGCCGAAAGCACCGTCCCCGAACCGACCGGCAACCAGGTCCTGGTCAAGATGGAAGCGGCCCCGATCAATCCGTCGGACCTCGCCATCCTCACCGGTGCTGCCGATTTCGAGAATGCCGAATATTCGCCCGGCAAGGTCGTCGCGAAGATGCCCGAGCCGTTCAATTCGGGTCAGAAGGCTCGTCACGGCCAGCGCCTTCCCGCAGGTAACGAAGGTGCCGGAACCGTCGTCGCCACCGGCGACAGCGACATGGCCAAGGCGCTGATGGGCCAGCGCGTCGCCTGCGTGCCGGGCAATGCCTACAGCCAGTACGCCATCGCGGACGCCGCCATGTGTCTGCCGCTCGGCGATCACAGCGCGGAAGCGGGCGCGTCCAGCTTCGTAAACCCGATGACCGCGCTCGGCTTTGCGGAAAACGCCAAGATGGACGGCCAGAAGGCGATCCTGCACACGGTCGGCGCATCGAACCTTGGCCAAATGCTGGTCAAGATCTGCCAGGAAGACGGCCTCGGCCTCGTCAATATCGTGCGCAAGCAGGATCAGGTCGACCTGCTCAAGGGGCTCGGCGCCAGCCATGTCGTCAATTCTTCCGACGATGATTTCATGGCCAACCTCAAGGCTGCCATCGACGATACCGACGCTTTTTACGGCTTCGACCCCATCGGCGGTGGCCAGATGGTCGACACCTGCTTCAAGGCGATGGAACAGGTCGCCGTGGCCAAGATGACCGAATATTCGCGCTATGGTTCGAATCAGCAGAAGCGGATGTTCATCTATGGCCGCCTCGACTTCGGGCCGACCACGCTGACGCCGTCCTACGGCTTCGGCTGGACGCTGTCGGGCTGGCTGCTGACGCCATTCCTCCAGACCGCGGGCATGGAAACGGTGATGCGGATGAGGAAGCGCGTGCTCGACAATCTCACCACCACTTTCGCCAGCAGCTACAAGACCAAGGTCGACCTCGAAGGCATGCTGACCAAGGAAGCGATCCTCGACTACCGGCAGATGAAGACGGGCGAGAAATACCTCGTCCTGCCCAACGGCTGAGGCTTACCGCCCGTCGAAGGCGCGCTGGATGGCGGCGGGATCGCTGATCCTGCTTGCCAACAGCAATTGCAGCAGGATGCGCGCCTTCTGCGGGTTGAGCGCGCGGGCGGCGACGAAGCCGTTCGGCGTGTCCTCGGCCTCGCGGTCGACCAGCCCTTCATCGGTCCGGCTCGCACGAACCACGGCGATGCCGCCCTGAGCCAGCAGCGCCAGTTCCTGCCGCACGCGCTCGGGCATATTGCCCTCGCCCACGCCTGCAACGACGATACCGCGCGTTTCTTCGCCAACGAGGCGAAGCACTTCTTCGGCGCACAATCCGGCATGGGCATAGGCGATCACCACCTGCGGCAGGTCGTCGCACCACGCAAATGCGGCCGCCTCGTCTTCGCGCCACGGAGCGCCGAACCATTCGAGCGAGGCGGGCGTAACGAGCCCGACGGATTCGCGCGGAAAACCGCGGAATGCATCGGTCCCTCGCGTGCGGACCTTGCGCACGTCACGCGCGCCGAACACGCGGTCGCCCATCACCACCAGCACACCGCGACCCGCGGCATCCGGATCGCTCGCGACACGCACGGCATTGGCGAAATTGCGCAGTCCGTCATAGCCCACCGCATCCGCTGGGCGCATGGCGCCCACGACCACCACGGGCTTCGTCGCCGGCAAGGTCAGGTCGAGCAGGAACGCCGTTTCTTCGAGCGTGTCGGTGCCGTGCGTCACGACCACCCCGTCGCAAGCATCGTCGGCAAGGCTTTCCGATATCGCAGCGTGGAGCGGGTTCCACACCGTCGGTCCGATATCGCCTGAATCGATATTGGCGATCTGGCGACCCGACAGTTCAGCTTCCAGTCCGAGGCCGCCCACTTTCTCCAGGTAATCATCGATCCCGATTTCGCCCGAGCGATAATCGCTCGCGATCGCCGAACCGGCGATGCCGGCGATAGTGCCACCGGTTGCAAGGACTTGGAGTCTGGTCGTCATGAGCGCCGCGATAGCGAGAAAGATTTCTCAGGTCACGGGACCAATCATCTGTTACGATCCCCTCCGAATCTGAAGCGCCCGCAATCCGGGCATCGATACGGAGGGAAGCGATAGCCTTGTCCTCTGAACTGAAGCGTTTCCCGATGACCGGCCTGTTCTTGGAGGGCCGGTTGCGTCACGACCTGTCGGAAGAAGAGAGGGTCGAATTGGAATCGCTGGTTTCCCGTGTGGAAATTCATCCCGATGGCCACCGCCTGATCTCTCGCGGCGATATCTGCGATCATTCGACCATGCTGATCGACGGCTTCATGCTGCGAACCCTGGATTCGGGGGATCGGCGCTATGGTGTCAGTTTCCACGTCCCTGGCGATTTCGTGGACTTGCACTGTTTCGCGCTCAAGCGATTGGATCATAACATTGAATGCGTCGGGCAGGCCAAAGTCGGGCTGGTCCCGCACGAACGCATTGCCGAAGTGATGAAAGAGAAGCCGCATCTGGCCCGCTTGTTCTGGTTCTCCACCCTGCTCGATGCAGCCATGCATCGCGAATGGATCATGAAGCTCGAACAGCTCAAGGTGCCGCAGCGCATCGCGCATATCTTTGCCGAGGTCTGGTGCAGGCTCGACATGGTTGGCCTTGCCTTTGAAGACGGCTTCGATACCCCGCTCACCCAGGCAGACCTGGCCGACATGTGCGGCGCCACTCCAATCCACGTCAATCGCGCGATCGGCGAATTGCGCAAGAGCGGGATCGCCGATTTCAATCGCGGAGAGGTGCGCATCTGCAATCGCGAGAAACTGGAAAATTTCGCGCATTTCGAGAAAGACTATCTCTATGGCGACGGCGCATTGTCATTGCGGCAGGATGGGCTCTGAAGGCCCGATGAGATCCGCTGTACGCGGCGGGCTATAACATATGACAACCTGCGGGCTATCAAAAATGCGCTCTGAACGCAGAAACGAACAGAAAGCTAACATGCGTCAATAGACCTCGGGCGAGCGGCTTGCTTTATCGGCACACAATGGACGCAATTCGTGGTGACATACGGTCTTCCGATTTCCCGCTGACCGGCGAATTTCTCGCCGGACGATTGAGGGAACATCTCGATCAGGATGACCTGAATTACATCGAAGACCTTATCGAAACCGTGGAAGAACACGGCGACGGTACACGCCTGCTCGAAACAGGCGACGTCACGAACAAAAGCACGATGCTGATCGAAGGCTATGTGTTTCGCACGATCGAGTCCGGCGACCGTCGCTACATTGTCGGCATCCAGGTGCCGGGAGATTTCGTCGACCTGCACGGGTTCGCGTTGAAGCGCCTTGATCACAGCATTGTTGCGGCAGGCCCGGTCAAGATCGGCAGCGTCAGCCACGAGAGCCTGCGCACGGTCATGCAGGATCGCCCGAATATCGCACGTGCCATGTGGTTTGCCACGCTGCTCGACGCCTCGATCCATCGCAAGTGGATCCAGATCCTCGAACAGCTGGATGCGCCGAAACGTATCGCCCATCTCTACGCAGAACTGCATACGAGGCTGGAGCTCATCGGGCGCACCGTCCCACGCGCATTGCGCACGCCGTTCACCCAGCTGGACCTGGCCGATATGTGCGGGGTCAGCGCAATCCATGCCAATCGCGCTGTCGGCAAATTGCGCGAATTGGGTGTTGCCGAAATCCGGCGGGGCGACCTTTACACCGACGACTGGGACCGCCTGAAACGTTATGCGCGCTTCAATGCCGACTACCTCTACGGCGACGGCGCGCTGAAGCTGGACGAAGGCTGGAACTGAAGCTCGCGCTTGACCCGGCGCGAAACGGCGCTACATGCGCGCTTCACCCCACAAGGGGGCGCTTAGCTCAGTTGGTAGAGCATCTCGTTTACACCGAGAGGGTCGGCGGTTCGAGCCCGTCAGCGCCCACCATTATTCCCCCACAACCTCTCTCACGGCAGCGCGCGCTTCCTCGCTCGCCCAGTCGTAGTCGCCCACGACGCGCCACACCTCCAGCCCCTGCGCATCGTAGAGGATCGTGGTCGGCAGCGGCGTGTTGTCGTAATGCAGGCCGAGCTCGTTCTGCGGGTCCATCCATGGCTCCAGATAAGCGAACTCGTTCGCCGCGAAATAGGGCGCTACCTTTTCCGCGCCGCCCGCATCCTGGCTCACGGTAATGACGTGCAACTGCTCGTCGAAATCGCCGGCAAGCGCATCGAGGAGCGGCATCTCCTTCTTGCACGGCGCGCACCACGTCGCCCACAGGTTCAGCAGCACCGGCGTGCCCTGCAATGCGCCCAGATTGATCTGCCGCCCGTCCGGATCGCTTACATTGATGGCGGGCATCAGGCTGTCGGCATAGGTGCGGTCGATCTCGCCGGTTGTGATCTGCGAAGCACCGCTTTCTTGCGCCTCATCGGGCGCGCTCCTATCGCAGGCGGACACAACAAGACCCAGGGTGACGATTAGCGTGAGCGATAAGCGGGACAATCAAGGCTCCAATGCAATGTGGGGCGGCAGGTTCGCCGAAGGGCCTAGCGCGATCATGCGCGAAATCAACGCCTCGATCCCCTTCGACAAGGCCCTGTGGCGCGAGGACATCGCCGGCAGCCGCGCCCATGTCGCCATGCTGGCCAGGCAGGGCATCGTCAGCGAGGCGGATGCCGCGGCGATCGACAAAGGCCTGTCGCAGATCGCCGAGGAATATGAAGCGGACGGCGTCCCCGAGGACTGGGACCTCGAGGACATCCACATGACCGTCGAGGCGCGGCTGACCGAAATCGTCGGTCCGGTCGCGGGGCGCCTGCACACTGCGCGCAGCCGCAACGACCAGGTGGCGACCGATTTTCGCATGTGGGTGCGCAGCGCCAATCGCCGCGCGATCGCAGGGATAGACGCGGTGCTCCACGCACTGGTCGCCCGCGCCGACGAGCATGCCGACACGATCATGCCGGGCTTCACCCATTTGCAGACCGCGCAGCCCGTGACGCTCGGCCATCACCTGCTCGCCTATTTCGAGATGCTGGTGCGCGACCGCTCGCGCTTTTCAGCCGCGCTGGAGCGGATGGACGAATGCCCGCTCGGTTCGGCGGCGCTTGCCGGAACCGGCTTCGATCTCGACCGCGAGATGACTGCAAAGGCGCTGGATTTCGCCAGGCCCACCCGCAACAGCCTCGATGCGGTGTCGGATCGCGATTTCGCGCTCGATTACCTCATGGCCGCAAGCCAGTGCGCCTTGCACCTTTCGCGCCTGGCGGAAGAGTTCATCATCTGGGCCAGCCAGCCCTTCGGCTTCGTGAAACTGCCCGACACGCTGTCGACCGGCAGCTCGATCATGCCGCAAAAGCGCAATCCCGACGCCGCCGAGCTAGTGCGCGGCCATGCGGGGCGCGTCATAGGGTGCACCACCGCGCTGATGGTGACGATGAAGGGCCTGCCGCTGGCCTATTCCAAGGATATGCAGGACGACAAGCCGCCGGTCTTCGAGGCTGCGGGCCTGATGGACCTTTCGCTCGCCGCAATGGCCGGAATGGTGGCCGACAGCGGCTTCGACAAGGTCCGGATGCGCAAGGCCGCAGAGGCAGGTCACGCCACGGCGACCGACCTCGCCGACTGGCTCGTGCGGCAGGCGGACATTCCTTTCCGCGAGGCGCATCACATCACCGGCGCTGCCGTAAAGCTGGCCGACGAGAAGGGCGTCGCCCTCGACGGCCTTGCCATCGATGACCTCAAGGCCATCGACAGCCGGATCGACGAGCGCGTTTTCGACGCGCTTTCGGTCGATGCTTCGGTCGCCGCGCGCGCTTCCTATGGCGGGACCGCGCCGGAGCGGGTAAGGCAGCAGGTAGAAGATGCCCGCAAGCGGCTGGAGAAGTTCTGATGCGCCTTGGCGCCTTGATTATTGCCCTCACCCTGCTGTCCGCCTGCGGGCAGAAGGCTCAGCTGAAACCCCTTGCAGGAGAGACGCTGCCGCCTGCGCCCTTCGGAGCCGAAGTGCAACCGGATGCCGACGACCTGCTCCAGGTCGCTCCCCAGGCCGCGCCCGAACGCAGCACCGAATTGCGCACGCGGTCCGAAGAACGCGAGGACGATCCCTTCGACCTTCCGCCCGAGTAGGTTGCAGCGCGACAAGTAAGGCTTGCTAGACTTGGCCACGGCCATTCGGCAAACGCGCTGGCCATGGACCATTTCCAGATCCGCGATGGCGTCCTCCATGCAGAGGACGTGCCGCTTACCCAGATCGCAGAAGCGGTCGGCACGCCCGTCTACGTCTATTCGCGCGCCACGCTCGAACGCCACGCCCGCGTCTATCGCGAAGGGCTATCCGCGCTCGACAATCCGCACATCGCTTTTGCGGTCAAATCCAACCCAAACCTCGCAGTGCTGCGCGTGCTCGCCAACATGGGCTATGGCGCCGACGTCGTCTCGGGTGGAGAGCTGACCCGCGCCCTGGCCGCCGGGATGAAGCCCGAAGACATCGTGTTCTCCGGCGTCGGCAAGACCCATGACGAACTGCAGCAGGGCCTCGAACACGGCATCGGCCAGTTCAACATCGAGAGCGAGGAAGAGGGCTACGAACTGGCGGCGATCGCCCGCCGCTTCGGCAAGACGGCCGCCTGCGCCCTGCGCGTCAATCCCGATGTCGATGCACGCACGCACGAGAAAATCTCGACCGGCAAGCGCGAGAACAAGTTCGGCGTGCCGATCGACCGAGCGGTCGAAATCTATGCGGCGCTTTCGAAGGAAGACGGCTTGGATATGCGCGGCGTGGCCGTTCACATCGGCAGCCAGCTCGCCGACCTAGAACCGCTGGAAACCGCTTTCGGCAAGGTCGGACAGCTGATTGCCGACTTACGCGCGCAGGGGTGCAAGGTCACCCATGCCGACCTCGGCGGCGGGCTTGGCGTGCCGTACAAGAGCGGCGAGGAATATCCCTCGCCTGCCGCCTATGGCGAAATGGTTGCGCGGGTATCCAAGGGTTGGGACGTGCGCTTGATGTTCGAACCTGGCCGCGTGATTGCCGGGAATGCCGGTGTCCTCCTCACCCGGGTGGTGCGCGTAAAGCGCGGGATCGAGCGGCCGTTCGTCGTCGTCGACGCGGCGATGAACGATCTTGCCCGGCCCGCCATGTACGGCGCCTGGCATGATTTCGAGGCGGTGGAGCCTACCGGCGAGCGCATGACCGCGCACATCGTCGGCCCGATCTGCGAGACCGGTGATACCTTTGCGATGGACCGCGAATGCGATGCGCTGATCGCCGGAGAATTGGCGGTTTTCCGTACCGCAGGGGCTTATGGCGCGACCATGGCGTCGAGCTACAATTCGCGCGGTTTCGTTGCCGAGGTGCTGGTCGACGGGGACCGTTTCGCGACCGTCGCCGACCGGATTGCGGCAGGGGCGATCATGGACGCGGAACGCGTTCCGGAGTGGCTCGACTGATGTTGCATTCGCTCCCGCTATTCCATCGCATTTCCGGCCAGCGGGTCGTGGTGGTGGGCAGCGGCGAAATGGCGGAGGCGAAGGCGCGGCTTGTTGGGCGTGCCGGGGGCATTCCATGCGCGGAGACCGAGGCCCATCACGCCAAACTCGCCTTTGTAGCGTTGGAAGATGAGCGCGCGGCAGAGGCGGCGGCGCTGCGGCTGAAACGGCTCGGCCTGCTGGTAAACGTCGCAGATAGACCGGACCTGTGCGACTTTACATTGCCCAGCCTGCTGGAGCGCGATCCGGTGTTGGTCGCGGTGAGCACGGGCGGAGCATCGGCCGGACTGGCGAAGCACCTGCGCCTGCGGCTGGAAGCGATCCTGCCGCAAAATCTTGGCGGATTGGCCGAGGCATTATCCAACGCGCGAGACAAAATCCGGGCGAAATTCCCCTCCGGCGACGACCGGCGCCGTGCGCTAGATGGTGCGCTTTCTCAGGGCGGCGCGCTCGATGTAATGGCCGCGAAGAGTGTAGAGGATGTAGACCGCTGGATAGAGGATGGCGGCGACCCTGTAGCGGACGATGTCCTCGAGATCGCGCTGACAAGCGATGATCCAGACGACCTGACCATCCGCCAGGCGCGCGCGCTGGGTGAAGCCGACCACGTGCTTCACGACAGCAGCGTTCCGGAAGCGATCTTGATCCGCGCGCGAGCCGATGCGGCGCGTCATCTCCTGCCGTGCGAGGATCCACCGACAAGCGGCCGCCGGGTCATGATCAGGAAGGGCTAGGCCACCGCCGCGATCTGGTGGTTCGAGCCGATGCCGGCTTCACGGAAATAGCGTGCCATCGCATCGGCCGTGCTGTCGGCCAGCGCGATATGCGCACGGCGACGGTCGGCGGGGTCGGGAATGCGCAGCAGCAAGCCGCTGTCGACCATTTGCGTGATCCAGCGCAGCGCCGTGGTGGCAGGAACGCCCGCCGCGATGCAGAGCGAAGTAACGCTGACGCGTTCATGCCCGGCGCGCGCGGCCGCGAGATCGAGCAATATGTCCCATGCCGGATCGGCAAAGAGGTCCGCATCGAAGAACTTGGCGCGCATCTGGCGGCGGCGGATAACCGCGCGGATAGCAGCCGCCTCGGGCAGGCTCGCTCCATTGCCCGCCCCGGCTGCGGTATCCTGTCCGCGCCATGCCTGTGCCGCCGCTTCCAGCCGGAAGGCGCCCCCGCCTTCCCGCTGTCCGGGAGACAGGCGTTCGATCCGTTCTGCCATCTTGCCGACCTGTTCGGTCAGGCGAAGCAGCATCAGCCGATCTTCTTCCGCCAGTTCGCGCAATCTCAGGTTCGGCACATCGGCCAGCACACGGCCCACCGCGATGATCCGCTCCGCACGTCCAGGTTCGACCAGGATCTGCGCGCCCGACATGGAAAAACAGCCGAACACCGCATCGAGCGCATCCATGCCGGTCGAGATCACCATTTGCGCACCCGATTTCCCGGCGCGCATATCGAGCCGCGCGAGCAGCGCCATCGTTTCCGCATCGGCCACAAGGCAATCGACCAGCACAAGGTCACCCAGCGCCGCGATCGACCCGCTGGCAAATTCGTCCAGGCGGCAGCATTCCAGCACGCGAAAGCCCGCTGCAACCGCATCGTCGCGCATCTGCGCGCGCACGGCATCACGGTCCGCCAATATGGTCACGCCAAGCTGGCATCCGGCCCCGTCATACACCGGCTCGCAACTGAAATCGGCCTGCATGGAATTACCTCTCACGAGTCTCTGTAGGAGAACTTTGTGAGAACAAACAGTGATCGTGTCAAGAATTCAGGGGCGTATTTCGATCGGCGTCCCGTCCGGGATCAGCGACCACAGCTCCGCGATCTCGCGGTTGGAAAGGGCAATGCAGCCATCTGTCCAGTCGCCCGGAACGCGCGCATCGAAAGGCATACCGTTGGGCTGGCCGTGCAGGAAGATGAGCCCGCCGGGCGAGCGCCCCCGCGCCTTCGCATAGGCTTTGTCGGCGGCGTTGGGATAGTCGATATAGAGGCTGAGGTAATAGCTCGATTGCTCGTTGCCATAGGTGATGGTGTAGCGGCCTTCGGGCGTGCGCTCGTCCCCTTCGAAGCGTTTATGGCCGACCGGCTCATCGCCATATTGCAGGCCGTCATAAGTGCGGATGATCTTGCCCCCTTGGTAGACCCAAAGCGTGCGATCGGACTTGTCGACCAGCACGAAATCCGCCCGCTCGCCCTCCTGTGCCTGTTGCGCACGCGCCTCGGGCACGGCTTGCGAGCAGGCTGTCGCCAAGAGGCAGGCAAAGAGAAAAAGGAACCGCATCGCATTCAGGCTATCGATTTTTCTTTCCGCCGCCAACGGAAGAGCGGATAATATGCCATGGACTTGTTCGAATTGCGCCATGTCGCAACCGTATTCGGCGTCGCCGCCATCATGATCGGGTGGAACCTCATCAGTCGTCGCCTGCCGGGACATTACGGCAAGGCGGTGGACGGCGCGGTCGAGATCGTGCCGACGGTGGGGATGTGGCTGTCGGCCGTGCTGATGCCGATCGGTTCGCTCGCGCTCCTCGCTCTTGGCGCGGTGGTCCTCTACGGCCTGCCCGAATATCGCTCGCCGATTGTCATTGTCGCGATGCTCATGTGGGCGTGCAGTTTCGCTTTCGGACTATCGTCAATTGCGAAGATCATCGCCGTCCGCAGGCACCGCATCCGCTACGACAGTTTCGGCCTGAGCTACATCCCGTCGCGCGGGGGCAAGCGGACGTACCTGGCGTTCGACGACGTGGACCGTGTCGAGATTCGCTGGCTGGGCGCGGACCGCATCCGTTCGGGCGAGATCGCCATTCCCTTTGCCGAAGACGCGGGTGGAAGCCGGCAATTGGCCAGCCTCCTCGATCAGCGGTTGCTCAGTCGAGAAATGGATCGCGCATAAGGATCGTATCGTCGCGTTCGGGGCTGGTGGACACCAGCGCCACGGGCGTTTCAATCAGTTCCTGCACACGCTGGATGTATTTCACCGCATTGGCTGGCAGGTCGGCGAAGCTGCGCGCCCCGGCGGTCGATTCCTTCCAGCCGTCCATCGTCTCGTAGATTGGCTCCACTTCCGCCTGGTCGGCCGCGTGGCTCGGGAAATAGTCATAGACATTGCCGCGCAGGCGATAGCCGGTGCAGATCTTCACCTCGTCCAGCCCGTCGAGCACGTCGATCTTGGTGAGCGCGATGCCGGTGACGCCGCTAATCGAACAGCTCTGGCGCACGATCACCGCATCGAACCATCCGACCCGCCGCTGGCGGCCGGTGACGGTGCCGAATTCATGGCCGCGCTCGCCGATGCCCTTGCCGACATCGTCTTCGAGTTCGGTCGGGAAAGGACCGCTGCCGACGCGCGTGGTGTAGGCTTTCACGATGCCGAGCACATAGCCGGTCGAATTGGGGCCGAGGCCGCTGCCTGCCGCCGCCGTGCCGCTGACCGTGTTGGAGCTGGTGACGAAGGGATAGGTGCCGTGATCGATGTCGAGCAGGACCCCCTGCGCGCCTTCGAACAGGATTTTAGCGCCAGCCTTGCGCACTTTCTTGAGGCGCTTCCACACCGGCTGTGCGTATTGCAGCACGAAATCGGCAATGCCGCGCAATTCCTCGAGCAATGCCTCGCGGTCGACCGGCGGCTGGTCGAAACCGGCACGCAGCGCGTCATGATGGGCGCACAGGCGATCGAGCTGCGGTTCGAGATGATCGAGATGCGCAAGGTCGCACACGCGGATCGCGCGGCGGCCGACCTTGTCTTCGTACGCCGGGCCGATGCCGCGGCCTGTCGTGCCGATCTTGCCCGAACCGGCAGCCGCTTCGCGCAGGCCGTCGAGATCGCGGTGGATCGGCAGGATCAGCGGGCAATTGTCGGCAATCGCAAGATTGTCGGCGGTGATGGTAACGCCCTGCCCTTCGAGCTTTTCGACCTCGGCCTTCAGCGCCCAGGGGTCCAGCACAACGCCATTGCCGATGATCGACAGCGTGCCGGACACGATGCCCGAAGGCAGCAGCGAAAGCTTGTAGACGTTGCCGTCGATGACCAGCGTGTGGCCGGCGTTATGGCCGCCCTGGAACCGGACGACGGCATCGGCGCGGCTGGCCAGCCAGTCGACGATCTTGCCCTTGCCCTCATCGCCCCACTGGGCGCCGATTACGGTGACGTTGGCCATTGAAAAGCTACTCGCGATCTAGGGATGCACAAACGCGCGTCGCGTTAGGCGTTTGCGGCCAAGGGGGCAAGGCAGATCGGGGAAACTTCGAAGCCACTTCTCCATTGTTCAGGCAAAGGAGAATTTATGACCGACTATCCCACTCTCAACCTGAACGACGGCCGCCAGATCCCCCAGCTCGGCTTCGGCACCTACAAGATCGACGAGGACAAGGCGCCCGAAGCCGTCTCGACCGCGATCGACGTGGGCTACTGGCTGATCGACACGGCGGCCATCTACCAGAACGAAAAGGGCGTCGGCAAAGGCGTGGGCGAATGGTCCGACATCTTCCTACAGACCAAGGTCTGGAACGAAAGCCAGGGGTATGAACGGGCCAAGCGCGCGGCGGAAAAGTGCCTCGAACGGCTGGGCCGCGACCATGTCGACATGCTGCTGATCCACTGGCCCTGCCCCGACAAGGGCGAATTCGTGGACACGTGGAAAGCGTTCATCGAGCTGCGCGACGAGGGCAAGGCCAAGTCCATCGGCGTTTCCAACTTTCGCGAACAGGACCTGCGCAAGCTGGTCGAGGAGACGGGCGTGACCCCCGCGCTCAACCAAATCGAACTGCACCCCAGCTTCCAGCAGCGCGCCCTGCGCAAGGTGCATGAGGAAATGGGTATCGTCACGCAAAGCTGGTCGCCGCTCGGCCAAGGCGAAGGTCTTTCGAACGAGACCATCGAAGCCATTGCGGAAGAAACCGGCCAGCCCGCCAGCGCGGTCATCATCCGCTGGCATATCCAGCACGGCTTCTCGACCATTCCCAAGGCCAGCAGCCGCAAGCATATCGAAGCTAATTTCAAGGCCTTGTCGTTCGAACTGTCGGACGACCAGATGGCGCGCATCGACGCCCTCGACAGCGAAGACGGCCGCATGGGCCCCGACCCCAGCGAATTCTGCTGAACAGGAGGGGTGCGAGGCCGCGTGCACGCTGCTAAAGGCGCGCCAACATGACCGAGCACCCCATCCGTATTGCCGCGCTCTATCACTTCACGCGGTTCGACGATCCGGCAGCCCTGCGCCCCGCCCTTGCCGCTTTGTGCGACAAGCACGGCGTGAAGGGTACGCTGCTGCTGGCGCATGAAGGCATCAACGGCACGATCGCCGGGAGCGATGCGGGCATCCAGGCGGTGCTCGACCATATCCGTGCGCTGCCGGGCTGCGCGGATCTGGAAGTGAAGGAATCGCGTGCAGACACCATGCCCTTCTATCGCAGCAAGGTGCGGGTGAAGGCGGAGATCGTCACCATGGGCCAGCCCGACCTCGACCCGATGGAGGGCGTCGGCACCTATGTCGCGCCGGAGGACTGGAACGCGCTGATTTCCGATCCCGACACCATCGTGATCGACACCCGCAACGACTACGAGGTGCAGATCGGCTCTTTCGAAGGCGCGATCGACCCGGAAACGAAGAGCTTCCGCGAATTTCCCGAATGGTTTCGCGCCCGCCGCGCCGAATTCGAGGCCGAGGGCAAGACGCCGAAGATCGCCATGTTCTGCACCGGCGGCATCCGCTGCGAAAAATCGACCGCCTTCGTCAAATCCGAAGGGCTGGACGAGGTTTACCACCTCAAGGGCGGCATCATGAAATACCTCGAGGAAGTGCCCGAGGAGGAAAGCCTCTGGAAAGGCGAATGCTTCGTCTTCGACGAGCGGGTGAGCGTGAAGCACGGCCTCGAAATCGGCGAGCACACGCTGTGCCGCGCCTGCCGCATGCCCCTGTCGCCTGAGGACCTCGCGCACGAGACTTACGAGGAAGGCGTCGCCTGCCGCCACTGCCACACAGAGCGCACCGACGAACAGCGCGCCCGCTATGCCGAACGCCAGCGCCAGTCGAAACTCGCCCGCGAGCGGGGCGAAGCGCATGTCGGCAAGGTGCTGGACCGGGACGGCAAGGATGGCTGAGCCGGTCCTCTACAGCTTCCGCCGCTGTCCCTATGCGATGCGGGCGCGCATGGCGCTGCACATCAGCGGGGTGGAGAAGGAGCACCGCGAGGTCGTGCTGCGCGACAAGCCTGCCGCGATGCTGGAAGCCTCGCCAAAGGGGACCGTCCCTGTTCTCGTCACCGATGACGGCACGGTGCTGGAGGAAAGCCTCGACATCATGCGCTGGGCGCTCGGCAAGAGCGATCCCGAAGGCTGGCTGGAGCGTCAGGATACAGAGCTGCTGGAAGCGACCGACGGGCCGTTCAAGCATCACCTCGACCGATACAAATACCACACGCGCTACGAGGATGCGGACCCGCTGGAACACCGCGCGCAGTGCCTCGATCATCTGAAACGCCTGGACGAGCGGCTGGAGGGGCAGTCCAATCTATGCGGCGAACAACGCGGCTTCGCCGATATCGCCATTTTCCCCTTCGTGCGGCAATGCGCTAATCACGACCGCGAGTGGTTCGAAGGCGCCGGCATCGCCAATGTCGCCGCATGGCTCGAACGCCATGTGACGTCCGACCTCTTCGCGGCCATCATGACCAAATATCCGAAGTGGGAGCCGGAAGCGGCTTAAAGCGGCTTCGCCTCGCCGTTTTCGAGGCGGTGCGTGCATCCCAGCGTTGCGGCATCGTCTTCTGCATTGACGGCTGCGCGGGTGCGCCAGCCGTCCGCACGCAATGACGCTGCTACCGAACGGTCATGGCCGAGCGGCAGGAATACCGTGTCGCGCTGCTCCGCCTCGCCCTTGCCGAGCGCTTCGAGGATCGGCTCCATGTAGAGCGAGAAGCCGGTTGCTGCCTCGTCGCTGCCCTTGATCGCATAGGTCCCGCCGCGCCCCAGCGCGCCGCGTGCCTTGTCGCTGTGCAGCGTGAAGCCGAACCAGCTCTGGTATCCGAAACCGTGCCGTTCGGACGGGTCGAGCGTGAGGCGCACGCGGTCGCCAAGGATCGCGGCCACTTCGCGCAGCGCCGCGGTCCGGCTGGCGAGCACACCGCCGGCATCCAGCGCCGACAGCTTCTCCAGCGCCTGCTCCATCGGCCCTGCGGCATAAAGCAGCGGGAGATAGGCTTCCCCGCCGACAGCCTTGAGGCCGCCCGCATCCTTCATGTCGAGTTCGCGGCGCACCGCTTCACGCTGCTCCACGTCGAGTGGGAGCGCCTCTTCAGCCAGCGTATCGACGAGGTCGGGCATGGTGAAATCGACCGACAGGCCATCGACACCGGCAGCTTCCAGCGCATCGAGCGCGACCGAAACGGCTTCTGCGGCGGCTGCCACGCTGTCGCTTCCGACCAGTTCGGCACCCAGCTGCAGGCGCTGGCGAGCCGGATCGAGCTGGTCCGCCTTGATCGTGGCGACCTCGCCTGCGTAGCACAGGCGCAACGGGCGCGGCGCATCGCGCAGCGAGGTGGCGGCAATCCGCCCGACCTGCACGGTCATGTCGCTGCGCAGGGCCAGCGTGCGCAAGCTTTCCGGATCGGTAAAGCGGATCATGCGGCGCGTCGCCACGCCTTCCATGCGTCCGGCAAGCGAATGCTCGAATTCCACCAGCGGAGGACGCACGCGGTCGTAACCGTGGGCGTCCATCGATTGCAGCACCTGACGCATGGCGCTGGTGATGGCGGCGGCACGCGCAGGCAGCGCGTCTTCGAGCCCGATGGGCAGGAGATCGTCAGGCTGTGTCATATGGCCAGCGCCCCTGCCCCATCGCGCATCAGAATGCCAGTGGCATTACGGTCTTCACGCCTTCCAGCGCGCAGGCCTTGTCGACGACGTCCTGCGGTATCGGCTGGTCGACACTGAGCAACAGGATCGCTTCCCCGCCCGCTTCGCGGCGGCCGAGGTTGAAGGTGCCGATGTTGATGCCATTTTCGCCCAGCAGCGAACCGATCCGGCCGATGAAGCCAGGTGCGTCTTCGTTGACGATGTACAGCATGTGCCCGTCGAGCTCCGCCTCGATCCGCACGCCGAAGATTTCGGTCAGGCGCGGCGCATCGGCGCCGAACAGCGTACCGGCAACCGACCGGTCGCCGCTGTCGGTGCCCACGGTCACGCGCAGCAGCGTGTTGTAGGCGCCTTCCTTCTCGTGACGGATCGAGCGGATATCGAGGCCGCGTTCCTTCGCGAGGAAGGGCGCGTTGACCATGTTCACCGTGTCCGAATACTGGCGCATCAGGCCGGCAAGCACCGCACCTTCGATCGGCTTGCCCGAAAGCTGGGCTGCGGCGCCCTCGCGCTCGATGCTGATCTTGGTGAGGTTGCCGTGGGCGAGCTGGCCCACCAGGCTACCGAGGTTTTCGGCAAGGCCCATGTAGGGGCGCAGCTTGGGAGCTTCCTCTGCGCTGAGCGAAGGCATGTTGAGCGCATTGGTGACGCCGCCGTTGACGAGGTAATCGGCGAGCTGTTCGGCCACCTGCAAGGCGACATTGACCTGCGCTTCATTCGTGCTGGCGCCAAGGTGCGGCGTGCAGATGAAATTGGGCTTGCCGAAGAGCGGCGATTCCTTGGCCGGTTCGGTCTGGAACACGTCCAGCGCCGCGCCAGCGACCTGACCGCTGTCGAGTGCATCGGCCAGCGCCGCTTCGTCGATGAGGCCGCCGCGCGCACAATTGACGATGCGCACGCCCTTCTTGGTCTTGGCGAGGTTTTCGCGGCTGAGGATGTTGCGGGTTTCATCGGTCAGCGGCGTGTGCAGCGTGATGAAATCGGCACGGCCCAGCAGCGTGTCGAGATCGACCTTCTCGACCCCGATTTCCACTGCGCGTTCTTCGGTCAGGAAGGGATCGAAGGCGATGACCTTCATCTTGAGGCCCTGCGCACGGCTGGCGACGATCGAGCCGATATTGCCCGCGCCAATCAGGCCCAGCGTCTTGCCGGTGACTTCGACGCCCATGAAATCGTTCTTCGGCCATTCGCCCGCCTGTGTGCGGCGGTCGGCAGCGGGGATCTGGCGGGCCAGCGCCATGATCATCGCGATGGCGTGTTCGGCGGTGGTGATCGAGTTTCCGAACGGGGTGTTCATCACGACCACGCCTTTCGAACTGGCGTAGGGAATGTCGACATTGTCCACGCCGATACCGGCGCGGCCGATGACCTTGAGATTGGTCGCCGCGTCAAGGATTTCCTTGGTGACCTTGGTCGAAGAACGGATGGCGAGGCCATCGTATTCACCGATGCGGGCTTTGAGTTCTTCGGGCGTTTCGCCGGTGATGACGTCGACGTCGCAGCCGCGCTCTTCGAAGATGCGCGCAGCGTTCGGGTCCATCTTGTCGCTGATAAGGACTTTAGGTTTGCTCATGACGGAATATTCCTGTCGCTTTCCCGGCTTTGTACCGGGCAGTAATTAGGGAGGAAGGCGGCGGCCCGAAGCGCGGGCCGCCAGCCGGATCAGCCGTTCTTGACGGTCTCGTAGGCCCATTCGATCCAGGGCAGGAGACGCTTCAGGTCTTCCTGCTCGACCGTACCGCCGCACCAGATGCGCAGGGACGGCGGGGCATCGCGATAGCCGTTGAAATCGTAGCCCACGTCGCGGTCTTCGAGAAGCTTGACGATCTTCTTCGGGACAGCAGCCTGGTCTTCTGCGGACAGACTGTCGTACCAGTCGCCCTGGAAGACGAAGCATACGCCCGTGTTGGTGCGCTTGGCAGGGTCGGAGACCATGTTGCGCAGCCACGGCGTAGCCTCGATCCAGTCGAGCACGATCTTGGCATTGGCATCGGCGCGTTCGAACATCGCCTTGCGGCCGCCCAGGGCCTGCGCCCATTCGAGCGCGTCGATGTAATCTTCGGTCGCCAGCATGGACGGCGTGTTGATCGTTGCGCCTTCGAAGATCGAGCGGTTGATCTTGTCGCCCTTCTTCAGGCGGAAGAGCTTGGGCAGCGGCCATTCGGGATCGTATTCCTCGATCCGGTTCACCGCCTTGGGGCTGAGGATCAGCATGCCGTGCTGGGCTTCGCTGCCCATCACCTTCTGCCAGCTATAGGTCGTGGCATCGAGCTTGGCCCAGTCCATCTCCATGGCGAAAACGGCGCTGGTGGCATCGTTGATGGTCACGCCTTCGCGGCCTTCGGCGAGCCAGTCGGTGTTCGGAATCTTCGCGCCCGAAGTCGTGCCGTTCCAGGTGAAGACGACGTCGTTTTCCTGCGGGATGGAAGCGAGATCGGGGATTTCGCCGTAATCGGCATCGAGCGTGGTCAGCTTGGGCAGCTTCAATTGCTTTACCGCGTCCTGGATCCAGACGTTGCCGAAACTTTCCCACGCCGCGACCGTGGCCGGGCGATCGGGGCGCAGCATCGTCCACATCGCGCATTCCAGCGCGCCGGTGTCCGAAGCCGGCATGATGCCGACCAGGTAATCCTCGGGCACGCCGAGCATCTCCTTCGACAGGTCGATGGCATATTTCAGCCGCGACTTGCCAAGGGCGCTGCGATGCGAGCGTCCGAGCGATTCGGTTTTGAGGTTGGAAGCGGACCAGCCCTTGTGCTTGGCAGTCGGTCCGGACGAAAAGAAAGGGCGCTCGGGTTTGAGCGTCGGTTCGGCAGTCATGTATTCTCTCCTTGCAGAGAGCTCGCGCGGCGTTGGGACCGCGTGGCCCATCGGCGGCAATAATGTTGCGGTGCGGCGAGTCAATGCGAAATAGGTATGCGTCTGATTTGCAGCGGTTCGTTCAATCAAGCGCCCTCTCGCCAAAATCGTTCCACTTGCCTAAAGCCCGGCCTGATGGACGTTACCGATCTACGCATCGCGCTGTTCAGCGGGAACTACAATTACACCCGCGACGGTGCGAACCAGGCGCTCAACCGGCTGGCCGAATACCTGCTGAGGCAGGGCGCAAAGCTGCGTGTCTATTCCCCGGTGGTCGACAATCCCGATTTCGAGGCGACCGGCGATCTCGTCAACGTGCCCAATGTGCGTATGCCGGTTAAGGGGCGCGGCGAATACCGCCTTCCCTTGGGGCTCGGCAGCAAGGTCGAGGCCGATCTGGCCCGCTTTGCGCCCAATACCATGCACCTCGCCTCGCCCGATCCGTCGGCGCACAAGGCGCTCAAATGGGCCCGGGCGCAGGACATTCCGGTGCTAGCCAGCGTGCATACGCGGTTCGAAACCTACCCTCGCTATTACGGCCTCGGCTTCCTCGAACCCGTGGTCGAAGCGGGCCTGCGGCGATTCTATAATCGCTGCGACGCGCTGGTCGCGCCCTCGGACAGCCAGATCGCCGAACTGAAGACGCAGGAGATGCACGAGGACATCTCGATCTGGTCGCGCGGGGTGGACCGAGACGTGTTCGACCCCTCGCGCCGCGACATGGAATGGCGCCGCGCGAACGGCCTTGCGGATGACGACGTGGCCATCGTTTTCCTCGGCCGCCTGGTCATGGAAAAGGGCCTCGACGTCTTTGCCGACACGATCGTCGAATTGCGGCGCATGCAGGTGCCGCACAAGGTGCTGGTCATCGGCGACGGGCCTGCCCGCGGCTGGTTCGAAAAAGCCCTGCCCGGCGGCACCTTCGTGGGCTTCCAGACCGGCAAGGATCTTGGCCGCGCGCTGGCGAGCGGGGACATCTTCTTCAATCCCTCGATCACCGAGACCTTCGGCAATGTGACGCTGGAAGCGATGGCCTGCGGGCTACCCGTGGTCGCTGCCGGGGCGACGGGCGCCGCCAGCCTCGTCAGGCCGGGCGAAACGGGCCAGCTCGTCCCGCCCAGCAAGACCGACGCCTTCTCGAAAGGCTGCGCCGAAGCGCTGGCGCCCTATTGCACCGACGATGCCCTGCGGCTGGCCCACGGCGCGAATGGCGAGAAAGCCGCGCGCGCATATTCGTGGGACGCGATCAACCAGGCGGTGGTCGACACCTATCTGCGGCTGCACGCCTCGCGCACAGCCGCATAACAGGTGTTTGTCCTAGCGCAGGACGCCCTTCTTCTTCATCGACCAGGCATACCAGAGCTGGAAGATGGCAAGGCCCCACAGAAGTATGGGGAACCAGCCGGGCTGCATTTCAGCCAATTCGGCAGGCATGTCCGCCCCCGCTTCATAGACCGTCGTCAGCGCAATCCCGATGAGCGAGATGACGAAGGACCAAACGGCGAAGCGGCTGCGCAGCAACAGCAGGACCGATCCCATTACCGCGCCCCACACGCCGAGCGCCCATCCGGCTTCGGCCCAGGCGGGAAACTGGTCGAGATAATCGATACCCGCCTGCGGATAGCCCATGGAATTCAGGTAATCCATGTTGCGCAGTTGCGTCTGCGTGTAATCGTTCGCGCCGAAGCCGTTCCATAACAGCGTCACGATCCCGACCACCCATAGGTGCCAGGGTGCCTTGGTCGCACTATCCATCCGAAAATCCTCCCTCTCGCGTCCCTCGGCCACCAGACTAGCGCCGGGGCCGAAAGACGCAAGATTGAGGCAGATCAGAGGCGTTCGATCTTCTTCGCCAGCTCGTCCACGAGGTCGACGATTTCGCGCATGGTATCCTCGTCCAGCTGGCCGCTCTTGGCGCGGTTTTTCAGCACGGTTGCGAGATTGCCGACCGCTCGGAACATTTCTGGGGTGGCGAACGCCTTGCCTGACTTCGCGCGGTGCCTGCGCTGCCCTTCGATCCGGCCGACAAGCGTTTCGATCTCGTCCTTGCGGTCGGCCAGTTCGCCGCGGCCCTTCTCGGTCGCGCCATAAGCCCTTCGCGCTTCGTCGCCATCGACCTCGCGGATCAGGCCTTCATCCTGCAGCAGGGAGAGGGTCGGATAGACCGTCCCGGGACTTGGCGAATAGGTGCCACCGGTCATTTCTTCCACGGCTTTGATCAATTCGTAGCCGTGCCGCGGTTCTTCCGCGATCAGGTGCAGCAGCAAAAGGCGCAGCTCGCCGCTCGCGAACATCCGGCGACGCCGCGATCTGTGCTTGCGGCCCGATTTCCCGCCACCCTCGCCAAAGGGACCGCGCGGACCGAACGGACCGTTCGTGCTAAAAGGTCCGTCGGGACCGAATGGACCGCGGCGGCCAAAAATGCCGTCGGGTCCGAAAACTCCCGAAGCGCCATAGGTCCGGGTGAAGCTGCCGTCGGAATCGGGATCGACATCCACATCGATCTCCACCTCGACATCGAAATCTTCGCCTTCGGGCCGGTCGGGAATGTCGCCTTCCATCGGCTCGTCGCGATCTCCGCTACAAGTCATATCGAATCTCCTCTTAGATATTACTAAGATATATCTTATTGACCCACTGACAAGCGCCCACTGCAATTTGTCGGCGAACGCACTATGTGATCCGATCAATGGCCGACCTTTTTCCCGAAGATCTCCCGCAAACCCCCGCGTCCGAGGGCGTGCGCGAAGATGCACCACTCGCCGACCGACTGCGCCCCAATTCCCTCGCCGAGGTTATCGGGCAGGACCATCTGACCGGTCTCGAAGGCGCGATCGGCCGCATGGTCGCTGCAGGCCGCCTCTCCAGCATGATCCTGTGGGGCCCGCCCGGAACCGGCAAGACCACCATCGCGCGCCTCCTGGCAGACAGCGTGGGCATGCGCTTCGAAAGCGTCAGTGCAGTGTTCTCCGGCGTGGCCGACCTCAAGAAAGCCTTCGCCGCCGCAGACAAGGCTGCGGAGGCCGGCCAGCGCACGCTGCTGTTCGTGGACGAAATCCACCGCTTCAACCGCGCCCAGCAGGACGGTTTCCTGCCCTTCGTCGAACGCGGCACGGTAACGCTGGTCGGTGCGACGACGGAAAACCCCAGCTTCGCGCTCAACGCCGCACTGCTCAGCCGCGCACAGGTATTGATCCTCCAGCGCTTGGACCGCGAGGCGCTCGGCCAGTTGCTCGACCGGGCGGAAGAGCTGGAAGGCCCCCTCCCCCTGACGGAAGAAGCGCGCGATGCCCTGGTGGCGAGCGCCGATGGCGACGGGCGCTTCCTGCTCAACCAGGCGGAAACGCTCTACAATGCGAAGATAGACGAACCGCTCGACCCGGCAGCGCTCGGCAAGTTCCTCCAGCGACGCGTCGCGGTCTACGACAAGGATCGCGAGGGCCATTACAACCTGATTTCCGCACTCCACAAGGCGGTGCGCGGCAGCGATGTGCAGGCCAGCCTCTATTACCTCGCGCGCATGCTGACGGCTGGCGAGGAGCCGCGCTTCCTCGCCCGCCGGCTTGTCCGCATGGCGGTGGAAGACATCGGCATGGCCGACCCGCAGGCGCTGGTCCAATGCATGGCGGCGAAGGATGCTTACGAGTTTCTCGGCAGTCCGGAAGGCGAACTCGCGCTGGTGCAGGCCTGCACCTATCTCGCCACCGCTCCCAAATCCAACGCGGTCTACAGGGCGCAGAAATCCTCCTTCAAGAGCGCGAAGGAAACCGGCAGCCTCATGCCGCCGCAGAACATCCTCAACGCGCCCACCAAGCTGATGAAGGATATCGGCTACGGGTCGGGCTACAGCTACGACCACGATGCAGAGGACGGTTTTTCGGGCGACAATTACTGGCCCGAGGAGATGGAGCCGCAAAGCTATTACCAGCCGGTAGAGCGCGGGTTCGAGCGCGAGGTGAAGAAGCGTCTCGACTATTGGGACAAGCTAAGGCGCGAACGTGACTGACCGCTTCGACCATTTCGTGGCGATCGACTGGTCGGGGGCGAAAGGGGCGAAGCAGAAAGGCATTGCCGTCGCCATCGCCGATGCAGGAGGTGGCCCGCCGGTACTGGTGGAGCGCGGAAAAGGGTGGGGCCGCGACGACGTGCTCGCAATCCTGCGCGACGATCTGCCGGACGATACGCTGGTCGGGGTCGATCTGGGCATCTCCCTCCCCCACGCAGATTGCGGCGCGTTCTTCCCCGCCAACGACTTGCTCCTGCCGCACGCGCCTGCCCTGTGGGCGCTAATCGACGACATCTGCTCGCATGAAGCGAACCTCGGCGCGCAGGCCTTCGTCGATCACCCTTCCTACCGTCCCTATTTCCGCAACGGCACCGATACCGGTACGCATTTCTTCTGCGACAATGCGGAACACCGGCGCGGGCGCTTTCGCGTGACCGAGCAGGTGCAGGCCAGCATGGGGTGCAAACCCTATTCCAACTTCAACCTCGTCGGCGCGGCGCAGGTCGGCAAGTCCAGCCTCACCGGCATGCGGATGCTGCACCAGCTGCGCGGACGCCTGCCCGTGTGGCCGGTCGACCCGCTACCCGCCTCCGGTTCGGCTCTGGTCGAGATTTACACCAGCCTCGCCGCGCTTGAGGCTGGCCGCAGCGCAGGGCGGGCAAAGATGCGCACGATCGAGGAGCTGAATGCAGCGCTCACAGTCCTCGGGTCGCCTTCGGTACCCGGCAGCGGGGCAATCGACGACCACGCTTCCGACGCGCTGCTGACGGCGGCGTGGCTGCGCAAAGTGGCCGGAGAACGGGAACGCTGGGCGCCGCAGGGGCTGAACGACGAAATTGCACGCACAGAGGGCTGGACCTTCGGCGCGTTTTAGCCCAAAGGCGCGCGTCGTTGGGTGAACAGGCCGGCTTAGCTCAGTTGGTAGAGCAGTTGATTTGTAATCATCAGGTCGCGGGTTCGACTCCTGCAGCCGGCACCACCCGCCCCCTTTAGCCCTCTTTTCCAGCCTCGCTTGCGGCCATCAGGTCCATGAAATTGCGGGCGGCTTCGCGCTCGTCATCGTTTTCGAATGCCACGTCGAGATCGGGCGCCGCGCCGAGCATGAAGAGCAGCGACCACAGGGCAAAGCGTTTGCCCGGGTCTGTTTCGAGGCCGAGGTCCACGCGGCAGCGTTCTATGCCCGCTTCCAAACCCGCCGGAGTAACTTCGGTCAGGTCCGGGGTGGCGAAATAGCGGCGCATGAGATCGTCGAACTGCATAGCGCCGGAGTAGGTGCGAAGGCGGCGCGGCGCAAAGACAATTCGTCAGGGCACCCAGTTTGGGGGCCACCAATACTCGCCATCGGCGGCAAAAACGATTAGAGGCGCGCCATGCACTTTCTCGACCAAGCGAAGATCTACCTGAAAAGCGGTTCCGGAGGCCCCGGCGCCGTCAGCTTTCGCCGCGAGAAATATATCCAGTATGGCGGCCCGGACGGCGGCAATGGCGGCAAGGGCGGCGACATCGTTTTCGAAGCGGTCGAAGGCCTCAACACGCTGATCGACTTTCGGTACTCGCAGCATTTCAAGGCGAAGCGCGGCAGCCACGGCATGGGCCGCGACCGCACCGGTGCAGGCGCGCCCGACCTGGTGATCCAGGTGCCCGTCGGCACGCAGGTCCTGTCCGAGGACAAGGAAGAAGTGCTCGCCGATTTCACCGAAGCGGGACAGAAGGTCGTCTTCCTCGAAGGCGGTATCGGCGGACGCGGCAACGCCAGCTACAAGAGTTCGACCAACCGCGCCCCGCGCCAGCACCAGCCGGGCGAACCGGGCGAGGAAATGTGGGTCTGGCTGCGGCTGAAGCTGCTGGCAGATGTTGGCCTGCTCGGCCTGCCGAATGCGGGCAAATCGACTTTCATCAACCAGGTCACCAATACCAAGGCCAAGGTGGGCGCTTATGCCTTCACCACGCTCGTGCCGAAACTCGGCGTCGTGCGCCACAAGGGGCGTGAATTCGTCCTCGCCGACATTCCCGGCCTGATCGAAGGCGCAGCAGACGGCGCAGGCATCGGCGATCGCTTCCTCGGCCATATCGAACGCTGCCGCGTGCTGATCCACCTGATCGACATTGCGGGCGATGACCCCGCAGACGCCTACCAGACCGTCAACGCGGAGCTCGACGCCTATGGCGCGGGCCTCCTAGACAAGCCGCAGCTGGTGGTGCTCAACAAGCTCGACCTTGCGGACAAGGAACTGGGCGCGGCCTTTGCCGATGAATTGCTGGCTGCAGGGGCGGAAAAGGTCTTCTCCATCTCCGGCGCGACGGGCGAAGGGGTCGAAGAACTCATGGATGCGGTCCTCAGCTACCTGCCGGAACGCACCGCGACCGAGACCAAGGCCGCGCCTGTCGACGATACCGAGGCGGACGAAGCCTCCGACTGGTCGCCTCTCTGATTTCTCGATGGCCATAGCCTCCCTCGCCGACATTCGTTCCGCCAGGCGGCTGATCGTCAAGGTCGGCTCGGCCCTGCTGATCGAAAACGGCGAAGCGCGGCGCGAATGGCTGGCGACTTTGGCAGGCGAACTGGCCGGGTTGCGGGAAGCGGGCACCGAGATCATCGTCGTATCCTCGGGCGCGATTGCGCTGGGTGCCGCACGCCTCGGACTGCCAAAGGGTGGCCGCGCAAGTCTTGCCGATGCACAGGCGGCCGCATCGGTCGGGCAGGTGGAACTGGCGCGGGTCTGGGGAGAGGCGCTGGCGGCGCACGGAATGCTTGCCGCGCAGATGCTGGTGACGCTGGGCGATCTCGAGGACCGCAGGCGCTACCTCAATGCCTCCGCAACGCTGCAGCGGCTGATCGAAACCGGCGCAGTGCCGGTGGTCAACGAGAACGACAGCGTGGCGACCGAAGAAATCCGGTTCGGCGATAACGACCGGCTTGCCGCCCGCGTGGCGCAGGCTGCGGGCGGGGATGCGGTCCTGCTGCTCTCCGACGTCGACGGGCTCTACGATCGCCACCCGAGCGAAGATGGCGCGCAGCTGATCGAAAAGGTCGAGGGCGTTTCACCCGAAGTCATCGCCATGGCGAGCACGGAATCGGGTTCGGGCATGGGCTCTGGCGGCATGGTCGCCAAATTGCAGGCCGCGCGCATTGCCGAGCGCGCCGGTATCTGCCTCGCGATCATCAACGGCACGCACGACGCGCCTATCGGAAAGGCGCTGGACAGCGGGACCGGCACGCTCTTCACCGCGCAAGGAGAAGAGAGCGCGCGCAAGGCATGGTTGTCCGGCAGGCTTGCCCCGGCAGGCGTGCTGACCGTCGATCCCGGCTGCACCGCCGCGCTCGCCAACGGCGCCAGCCTGCTCGCGGCAGGTCTCACGGCAATCGAGGGCGATTTCCAGCGCGGCGACCTTGTCGCAATCCACGGTGCGAAGGGCGAGCGGCTGGGTCAGGGCCTCGTCGAATACAGCGCCGCCGAATGCCGCCAGATCGTGGGCCTGCGCGAAGAAGAGCAGGCCGAAAAGCTCGGCTATGCGCCCCGCGCCGCAGTCGTCCATCGCGACCACATGGTGCGCGCATGATCGTCGCGCTGACAGGGGCCACCGGCTTCGTCGGGAGGGCCGTGCTCGACGTCGCTAGCGATCGGGAGGTCACAATTCGGGCCCTGACCCGCCGTGCGCAGGACGAAGCGGCAGGGGTGGAGTGGATCGAGGGCAGCCTGTCCGACACCGCATCGCTGGAAACACTCTGCCAAGGTGCCGACGCCGTCATCCACGTGGCAGGCCTCACCAACACCCCCGACCCAGCTACTTTTCGCGAGGCCAATGTCGAAGGAACCGCGCGCCTGATCGAGGCCGCAAAGGCCAAGAAGGTGAAGCGCTTCGTTTTCGTTTCTTCCCTCGCCGCGCGCGAGCCAGGTCTGTCGGCCTACGGCGCCTCGAAGGCGGAGGCGGAAAAGCTGGTCGAGGCGAGCGGCCTCGACTGGACGACCGTGCGTCCGCCCGGCGTATACGGCCCGCGCGATGTCGATTATTTCGAGATGTTCCGCAGCGCGAAATTCGGCTTCCTTCCCCTGCCCCCGCGCGGCGCCAGTTCGCTGATCCATGTGCAAGACCTTGCGCGCCTCCTGCTCGACCTCGTCGATGCCTCACCCGCCTTGGTGAGGCGCAAGACCTTCGAACCCGACGACGGACGCGAAGGCGGCTGGGGCCATGACGAACTCGCCAAAGCCATCGGGCAGGCCGTGGGACGCAGGGTCTTTGCACCCCATCTCCCCAAGAACGTGCTGGAACTGGGCGCGAAGGCCGACAAATTGCTGCGCGGCGACAAGGCGCGCCTGACTGCCGACCGGGTCGGCTACATGACCCATCCGAACTGGGTATCGCGATCCGCGATGAAAGTGCCCGCAGCCGTGTGGGAGCCCTATATCGAAAGCCGCGACGGCCTGAAGATGACCGCGCAATGGTATCGCGAGGAAGGCTGGCTTTAGCCTGCTTGCTCCGGCGCCACGCACTCCCTCATCGCATAGGCTTCCGCGTAGGGCCGGTCCCAGCACCTGTCGAACGCCTCGAGCACGTTGAGGTTCGGCGGCCATGCCATTGTGAAACTCGAGCCGTCTGGGCGATTGAACGTCAGATTGTCGGGTGCAGGCATCCCTTTCAGCCGCTCGATCGCGCGCGCCAGCCTCTCGCGATCACGTGACAGGAAGGCGATACTCCCGTCGACATAGTGATTCCAGCCGAAATCGCGGTCCCACTCGGGCGATTTATAGGTCAGTTTGAACAGCGCGATCGCCTGCTCAGTCTGGCCGATTTCCGCGCGAAGCTGCCCCTCGTGCCAGTAAAGAATGCTGGCATGGGCCCGCTTTTCGTGACGCCAGTCGCGGATTAGCTCGGCGGCCTCTTCGCTGCAGCCGCGTTTCGCCAGCGACCTCCAGCCCCCTTCGAGGTCCTGATCGAACTCCTGCTGGGACAAAGCGAGCATTACCTCGCGATCATAGGTGCAGTCGGGCGGAGACAGCGGACCGGCGGCCTGCGCCAGTGCGAGAACGGATAGGAGGGCAATCGACATCGGGGGAGCCTATCCGCGCGCAAAGGCAAGTCAACACGGGCTGGGTGACGCGCCCAAACCCGAGGAACGTTGCCACCCTCCACCCTCGCCCCTAGTGTCCGCGCAGGGTTGCGAGTCGTGAGCGGAAATATCCGCCTTCATTCACGGGTCGCTGTGGAGGTCTTCATGAGAAAACTGATACTCGTCGCAAGCGCGGCGATCCTGGCAGGCTGTTCGCAGGCTGCCGAAGAAGAAGTCGTAGACGAACCGGTGGAAGAGCCCGCCATGGTGGACGAGTCCGGCATCGCGGCGGACGGCCAGGCAACCCCGGGAATGTACCGCGTCACGTCTTCGGACGGCAACGTATACGACGAGGATGTTCGCGCCGACGGCACCTACACCCAGTCGCTCAATGGCGAAGTCGTCGAGACCGGCAGGTGGGACCAGAAATCGCCGAGCCAGTACTGCTACACGGTCGACGAAGCCTATGTCGATGAAGACACCCCCGCCGGGGAGCAGTGCAACACCGAACAGATCGGCGAAGACGGCGTCTGGACATCGACCAATCCCGCCGGGGAGACGGCCGTGGTCGAGCGCGTACAAAGCTAAGTTGAACCAATCGGGGCGCGGGGGATCGAACCTTCGCGCCCTTTTTCTTTAGAGGAAGGGTTCCTCGTCCGGCTTGTGGATGCCGCACTCCACCTTGTCCCAGCCGCTCCAGCGGCCGGCGCGCGGATCTTCGCCCGGCTTCACTTCGCGGGTACAGGGCGAGCAGCCGATCGAGGGGAAACCGCGTTCTACCAGCGGATGACGCGGGAGATTATGCTCTTCGAAATAGGCTGCGATACGGTCCGCATCCCAGTCGATCAGCGGGTTGATCTTCATTCGCCCCTGCGCATCCGAAGTGTCCACTTCGAAACGCGGCAGATTGGCGCGGGTCGAGGACTGGAACGCCTTGCGCCCCGTGAGGCTCGCATCATAGCGTGCCAGCGCCTTCTCCAGCGGACGCACCTTACGCAATTCGCAGCATCCGTCCGGATCATATGACCAGCGAAGGCCCGTTTCATCGCGCTTTTGGAGATCGGAAAGCTCGGGATAAAGATCGACCCGGTTGAGGCCGAACAAGTCGGTCAATTCGTCGCGATAGGCCAGGGTTTCCGGAAAATGCTTGCCCGTGTCGAGGAACAGGATCGGGATGCTGTCGTCGATCCGTGAGACGAGGTGCAGCAGTGCGGCACTTTCCGCACCGAAGCTGGAAACCAGCGCGATGTCTCCCACCAAATTGCCGTCGACCACCGCGCGCAGCCAGTCTTCCGTTTCGGTGCCGCGAAACATTCGGTTCAGGCGGATGGCGTCCTGATCCGTGAAGCGTGGCCCCGTATCGAGGCGGTCGATGGCGCGTGTCTCGTTCATGCGTGCCGCTTGGCCCAGATCGGCGTGCGGCTGTCGGCGGCAGGCTGGTACACTTCCGGCCGGCGCGAGAGCGCGGTTTCGAGGTCGTCTTGGTTGAGGGCTGTGTCCGGCTCGAAAGCGTCGAAGCCGCAGCGGCGCATATAAGCGACCTGGTCGACCAGCACATCGCCCACGGCGCGCAGTTCGCCCTCGTAGCCGGCTTCGCGCAACAGACGGGCGGACGAATATCCGCGCCCGTCACCGAAAGCGGGGAAATTCACTTCCACCAGCGCAAGACGTTCGAGATGCGGGATCAGTTCGCGCGCGTCGTCGCCCGGTTCCACGCGCACGGCGCTCGCGTTCGACTGGTCGAGGAAGGAATCGACCGTTACCGCCGCATGATCGACGGGCTCGTCTTCGCGATAGCGGATGAGCGTGTCTGTGTCGGAAACGAAGTCAGCCATAGAGGGCCTCCTTGAAGGGGGTCATGCCGATACGGCGGTAGGTGTCGAGGAAGCGCTCGCCGTCCTGGCGTTCGCGCAGGTAGACGTCTGCGGCGGTTTCGACCGCGTCGACGATGCCTGCTTCATCGAAGCCGGGGCCGGTGATCTTGGCGAGGCTCACGTCCTCCGCCTCGCTCCCGCCGAGCAGGAGCTGGTAGTTCTCGACGCCCTTCTTATCGACGCCGAGGATGCCGATATGGCCAGCGTGGTGGTGCCCGCAGGCGTTGATGCAGCCGGAAATCTTCAGCTTGAGCTGGCCCAGCGCCTCGGTCTTCCCATTTGCGGCGAAACGCTCCGAAATCTGCTGCGCGACCGGGATCGAGCGCGCATTGGCGAGGCTGCAATAGTCGAGGCCCGGGCAGGCGATGATGTCCTCGACCGTGTCGAGGTTCGGGCTGCCCAGTCCTGCGTCATCGAGAGCGCTCCATAGCGCGTGGAGATCGGCCTTGCGAACGTGCGGCAGGACGATGTTCTGCGTGTGCATCACGCGCAGTTCGTCGAAGCTGTAATCGCGCGCGAGGTCGGCCATCAGATGCATCTGCTCTGCGGTCGCATCGCCAGGAATGCCGCCGACCGGCTTCAGGCTGATGACGGCGGACACGTATCCATCCGCCTTGTGCGCAACCGTATTGCGGTCGACCCACAGCGCGAAATCGGGATCCGAGCGATCGATGTCATCGGGCAGGTCCGCTTCGAAAAGCGGGTCCTCGAAGTAGGTGCGGATACGCTCGAGTTCGGCGAAGGGAGGTTCGACGCCCTGTTCAAGAAGGTGCGCGAATTCCGCTTCGACCTGGCGCGTGTATTCTTCCGCGCCCATCTCGTGGACGAGGATCTTGATGCGCGCCTTGTACTTGTTGTCGCGGCGACCGTGGCGGTTGTAGACCCGCAGGCATGCCTCGGCATAGGTCACCAATTGGTCGAGCGGGACGAAGGGGTTGATGCAAGGCGCGATCATCGGCGTGCGGCCCATGCCCCCGCCGACGTAGAAGGCAGCGCCCAGTTCGCCGTCCCGCTCCACGATCTGGATGCCGATGTCATGCAACCGCATGGCTGCACGATCGGTGTCGCTGGCGATCACCGCGATCTTGAACTTGCGCGGCAAATAGCTGAATTCGGGGTGGAAGCTCGACCATTGCCTCAGCAATTCGGCATAAGGCCTTGGGTCGACGACCTCGTCCGCAGCAGCGCCCGCGAAATGGTCGGACGAGATATTGCGGATGCAGTTCCCGCTGGTCTGGATGGCGTGCATTTCCACCTTGGCGAGATCGGCCAAGATATCGGCCGCATCTTCCAGCTTGATCCAGTTGTACTGGATGTTCTGGCGGGTGGTGAAATGCCCGTATCCGCGATCGTACTTGTCCGCGATATCGGCCAGCGCATGCATCTGCCGGCTGTCGAGCGTGCCATAGGGAATGGCGACGCGCAGCATGTAGGCGTGCAATTGCAGGTAGAGACCGTTCATCAGCCGCAGCGGCTTGAACTGGTCTTCGGTCAGCTTTCCTTCGAGACGGCGGCGTGCCTGGTCGCGGAATTCCTCGACCCGGGCATCGACCATCTGCTGGTCGTATGAATCGTACTTATACATCAGATCACCCAGTTGCCGATGTCGGGATCGGCGGGTTTGAGAGTGAGATCGGGGCGCACCGTCGGGCCGATCGCGCGGACGCGGTCCTTGATGTGCGAAGGACGCGGGCTGCCCTCGTCCATCGTCGCGTCGATCGCATAGGGCGCATTGACGCGGCGGGCGGATTCCTCGCGGCGGGCGATTTCGTCCTCGCTGCCGGTCACATCGACGGCGTCTTCGACATGGAGGGACCAGTCGCTGCCGGTCCACCAGGTGACCGCACCCGTCTTGAGGTCGTTTCCGGTCAAAATCCTCATCGCGCAGCCTCCTGTGCAAGAGCCGCGAGCGAGACGTTATCGCGCGCCGTCACCTCGCCAATTACGATCAGCGCGGGACTGATAACCTGTTCGGCTTCGACAAGGTCGGGAAGAGCAGCCAGCGGAGCGCGCAGCACGCGCATTTCGGGGCGCGCACCGTTCTCGATCACGGCCACCGGCATGTCGGGCGCAAGGCCATCTTCCATCAGCTTTTCCGCAATTTGCGGCGCGGTCTTCACGCCCATGTAGATGACGAGCGTGCGGCCCTTGCCGGCAAGTCCGGCCCAGTCCTGGTCCTTCAGCCCCTTGCACTGGCCGGCGACGAAGCTGACGATCGAGGATGCATCGCGGTGGGTGAGCGCAATCTGTGCCGCAGCCGCCGCGCCGTTGGCGGCGCTGATGCCCGGCACGACTTCGACCGGCACATTCGCCGCGCGAGCCGCTTCCGCTTCTTCGCCGCCACGCCCGAAAATGAAGGGATCGCCGCCCTTCAGGCGCACGACGTCTTCACCGGAGCGGGCAATGCGCACCAGCAGGTCGCAGATGTCTTCCTGCGCCATGGTGTGCTTCGACCGCTGTTTCGCGACCGAGATCAGCTCGGCATCAGGATGGGCGAGCGCCAGGATTGCAGGATCGACGAGACCGTCGTGGACGATGATGCGCGCGCGATCGAGCAGGCGCGCAGCCCTCAGCGTCAGAAGATCGGGATCGCCCGGCCCCGCGCCGACGAGATATATGGTTCCGGTATTTGCCATGGGTCATAGATGCGCCGCATGGGCATGCCACGCCAATCAGAATGAATGCGTGGGCAGGTAGCGCAGATTTTGAAATCAGCGCTGTGCGCGCGCAAAACTATTCTTTTGTAACCTGGTCGCCGCCGCTGCGGGTCATCATCATTTCGAACCACCGGTCGAGCTGATCGCTCGAGCGGATGTGCAGGTCGCGCTGCGGGAACGGGATTTCGATGCCGTTCTCCTTGAACAACCACCACAGCTTCTTGAGCACGGCACTGCGCACATTGCCGACACCGTCTTCAGGGTCCTTGATCCAGCAGTGGATCATGAAATTCACCGAGTTATCGCCGTATTCGGCCATCCAGACGGTGGGAGGGGGCGCTTTCAGCACGCGGTCGCACGACTTGGCCGCTTCAAGCATGAGCTCTTCTGCCAGCTTCATATCGGCCTCGTAGCTGACGCCGACCGGCACCTGCATGCGCACATTCTTCGACGAATAGGACCAGTTTTCCACCTGGTTTATCATCAGGTTTTCGTTCGGGATCAGATATTCGCGCTGGTCGCGCGTGGTCACCGATACCGCACGAACGCCGATCTTGCGGATCTGGCCGAAGCTCTCATTACCGGCCATGTCCGTCACCGCGATGACGTCACCCGGCTTGATCGACTTGTCCATCAAGAGGATGATGCCGGCAATCAGATTACCGAATGTCTTCTGCAGGCCGAAACCGATGGCAAGGCCGAAAGCGCCGGAGAATACCGCCAGCGCGGTCAAATCGATACCGAGCAAGTCGATCCCGAGGAAGAAGGCCGCGGCCCAGATGGCGATGGTGACGATCTTCTCGACCAGCAATTGCTGCGTGTCGTCCAGCCTTGTGATGCGTCGCACCAGTCGGCGCGACAATTTGCTGATAAACCAGGCGAAGGCGATCACGCCGACGAGGATCGTTGCCACGATCAGCACGTCGAACAGCGAAATGCGCATCTCGCCGAAGCTCAGCGCGAGCGAATCCAGCGTGTCGACGATCGAACCGACCGTTGCGCTTTTTTCGCTGACCGCTTCCCTGATACCTTCCGATGCCGCCACGGCGGTTTCTTCCGGCGCAGGTTCGGCCAGGGACCACGCCTGCTCTACCGTATCGGTCTGCGGGGTTTCACTGCTTGCGGGTGGTGTTTCGCCCTGCACGACTATCCTTTATCCATTACCACGAAAGCCTGATCGAGATCTGCGATCAGGTCGCCTGCATCCTCGAGACCGATCGATAGGCGAATTCCGCAGCTATCGCCAATCCCCCAATCTTTCTTCGGCCAATTCATCACGCTTCGCACGCCCGGCACGTCAAACGGCAGGGCAAGGCTCTCGAAGCCGCCCCAGCTGTATCCGATGCCGAACAGCTCCAACGCATCGATCAGGCGCACTCGTGCCGCATCGTCGCGGTCCTTGAGAACGAAGCTGAACAGGCCGCAGCCGCCCGTGAAATCGCGTTCGTATAGTTCGTGACCCGCCGATCCGGGCAGGACCGGGCACAGCACCTGTGCGACCTCGTCCCGCGCTTCCAGCCACTTTGCAATCTTGAGGGCAGTCGCGGTTTCGCGTTCCAGCCGCACGTCCATCGTTCTCAGCCCCCTCAGCGCGAGAGCAGCGTCATCTGGTGACACGATGTGGCCAAGCTGCTGAGCCGTCATGCGCAGGCGGCGATACCAGCGCTCACCCGCGCTCGCGGAACCCATCATCAGGTCTGAATGCCCGCCGACATGCTTGGTCAGCGCCATGATCGCAATGTCGCACCCCCGCTCCAGAGCCGGGAAACCGAGCGATGTCGCCCAGGTATTGTCCATCAGGCTGACCGCTCCCTGATCCCGTGCAATCGCGGCGAGCGCGGGAATATCGCACAATTCCATCGTCAGGCTGCCGGGGTTCTCCAGCATGACCGCCTTGGTCCGTTCGCAGAACTTTTCCGCAAATCCATCGAGGTCGAGCGGGTCGAAAAACCGGTGCTCGACACCAAAGCGCTTGAGCAGGCCCATGGCGGTATTGCGGGTCGGGTCGTATGCATTGTCGGTAACGAGCAGGACGTCGCCTGCCTTCAGCACTGCCATCAGCGCACCGACGATGGCCGCAACGCCGCTGGGGTAGAGGACCGTGCCATGTGCGCCCGGCTCCAGCTCGGTCAGCGCGTCCGACAGTGCCCATTGCGTCGGCGCGCCGCGCCTGCCGTAGAAGAAGCGCCCGTCCTCGTTCGCCTTCGGCCCTTCGCGCAAGGAGGCGCAATCGGGATAGAGATGGGTGCTGGCCCGCCACACCGGCGGATTGACCACGTGCCGGGCGAAATCGCCCGTCCGCCCCGTCGTCACCAAGCGCGTGCCCTTGCCCTGCTTTCCCTTGGAGCCCGCCATGGTCAGCCAGCCGAGCCCCTGGCCTTGGGCGTATCGGGATCGGCGCCCCACTCCATCCAGCTGCCATCGTATAGCGCGACATCCTCCTTACCCGCCACTTCCAGCGCGAAGAGGAGAACGCAGGCCGTCATGCCGCTGTTGCAGCTGGTGATGACCGGCTTGTCGAGGTCCACGCCTGCGCTTTCGAAGATGCCGCGTATCTCATCGGCGCTGCGATAGGTCCCATCCTCGTTGAGCAGCCGCGTGAAATGCACATTCGCCGCGCCGGGAATATGACCGTCGGACCCGCTGCCTTCTTCGCCCGCAAAACGCGCCGCATCGCGGGCATCGACGAGTTGGGCATCGCCATTCTCGATGGCGTCGAGAATGTCCTGCTTGCTGCGGACATCGCGCCGCATGTGCGGCTCCGGATAATCGCGCGGCGCGTGATCGAGGCGATCGTCCTCCAGCGGGCGATCCTCCGCTATCCATTTGGCAAGTCCGCCGTCGAGCACGGCCACATTGGGCTCGCCCGCGTGGTCGAACAGGAACCAGGCGCGCGCGGAGCTGCGAATATCGCTGTCGTCGTAGAGGACGATGCGGCCACCATGGGCGACGCCAAGCTTTCGCATCCTCTCGGCGAATTGGTCTGCCGTCGGCACCGCCTTGGGGACGCTGGAGCCGGGATCGGTAAGCGCGGCGAGGTCGAGATACCGCGCACCGGGAATGTGCCGCTGCCGGAACTCGGCTTCCGCGTCCCTCCCGCTGTCGGGCAGATGCATGGTTGCATCGAGGATGATTAGGTCATCCGCGCCGATCCGCGCTGCGAGCCACTCTGTAGAAACCAGTTTGTCCATCCCTGCGTGCTAGCGCGGGGGCGCATCGCTGTCGATGTCAGTCGAGAGCGCGGGCCGCGACCGGGCTCCAGCTGCGCAAGCCTTCGTCGAGACGGAATGGAGCAACACGCCCGGCATTGGCCTCGCCCTGACCGATGACGAAGGTGCGGACCTGGGGCTCTCCCCTGGCATCGGCGACTTTCAGCCGCAGTAGCGGCACGAGCAGGACCATGGAGCCCTGGTGCAGCACGCGGGCATTGGCGACAGGAAGCTGGACCTTGCCTTCATACCGCACGCTCTGACCCGGCGCGATGCGTTCGAAGACATGCTGCTGGGGCAGGTCCTGCCCGGCCGATGCGACCTGCTGTTCGACTGGCAAGTCGCCGTGCGCCGAGACGAGATCGGCAGAAACCGACACGCCTGACATCGCCGAGGTCGAACGATTGAGCACGCTCACCCGGTAGTCGAGCGTCGCGTACGCGAAGGAAAGCGTCAGCTTGATCGCTTCGACCTTGATCTCGGCAGGCTTTGCAACCTGCGCGGCTGCAGGCGCCTGCTTGGGCGCTACGACGGGGCGTTCGATCCGGGGCGGCGGTGCGCTTGCACGCTTGCGCTGCCACGCGAAGAGCGCGAATCCCAGTGCGAGGAGACCTGCCAGCGCAGCCAGGATGATCGCCCAGGGCAGTCCGCCCGTTTCCTCCGCAACGGTGACGTCGGCATCTGCGTCAGGCGCAACCGGTTCGGCAGCGGGAAGCGATATCGACCCGGGAGGATCTATCGTGCTGGTGGGCTCCCCCGCTTGCGTTTCGGGCAGCGTATCGACTGGTGCCTCGATCTGTGGCGGAGCCGGACGTGCGCTTCCTACGGCAGGGGCCTGCGTGGGCCCTTGTCGCGGCGCGGTTTCGATGACCGGTCCGGGCGAGATCGTGGGCCTGGGCGTCGGGGCTTCTTGCGGTGCCGGTGTGGCTTGCTGGGTCGGCGTCGGCGTCGGCGTGGACCGCGCGGTTTCGATGACCCGGGGGCGCGTCGTCACCGGCGCTGCATCGTCCACCGGGCCCTGCACCTGCGGACTGGGCGTAGAGGTCGGGTTCGACGGCGGAAGCTGGAAATCCTGCGCGCGTTGCGCTGCCGCGGACACAGGCAGGGCAAGCACGAGGGCAGCAAGAAGAGTGGTAGAACGTATATTCATGGTAACGGCCGGTCTGGTCGGGAAGGCGCGCTGAATAGGCGGTGAAGGATGCGCATCCAAGCCCCCTCCTTGCGCCGGGACGACATTCGCGGCAGATGCGCGGCATGAGCGACACACCGACACCCAAGTTCCTTGGCGAGAACAGCCCCCTGCCGACCTCACCCGAAGAGGCCGAACTCGATTACGTGCCCAACCCGCGTGCGGGCCAGCTTTACCTGGTCCGGTTCGCAGCGCCGGAATTCACCTCGCTGTGCCCGGTAACCGGCCAGCCCGATTTCGCGCATCTCGTGATCGATTACGCGCCTGGCGAGACGATCGTCGAATCGAAGAGCCTCAAGCTGTTTCTCGGGTCGTTCCGCAATCACAACGGCTTCCACGAGGATGTGACTGTCGGCATCGGCCAGCGACTGTTCGAGGAAATGAAGCCGCGCTGGCTGCGTATCGGCGGATACTGGTATCCGCGCGGCGGCATCCCGATCGACGTCTTCTGGCAAAGCGGCGCACCGCCTGCCGAGCTATGGCTTCCCGATCAGGGCGTCTCGTCCTATCGTGGCCGCGGATAGGGAGAAATTGCGATGATTGCGAAGCTGCCGAAGATCGCCTTGTGGCTGGCCGTCGGGCTAGTCCTCTGGTTCGCCGCTGCCGTCTTCGGACCGAAGTTCGGGCTGATCGACTGGCGGTTTGCCCTGGGCACGATGGTCCGCGGCTGGGGGCCGATCCTGATCGGCATCACGGCACTGGTGGCCATCATCGCACTCGTCGCGGTCCTCTGGAAAGGCCCGCGCGGCCAGTGGTGGAAGGCTACCCTCGCGCTCGCCATTCCCGGCGCATTCATGGGCGGTCTCGCCTCGGTTGCTGCCACGGCTGAGAGCGTGCCGCCGATCCACGATGTCGCCACCGACGTCACCGATCCGCCGCAGTTCACGCCTTGGACGCGCGAGAAGCGGGCCCAGCTGTCGGCCAATCCACTCAATGATTACGCGACGCCGCTTGGTGAACTGGACGCGTGGAGCGAGACGGAAGGCCCGCTCGCCTCGCAATCCCACGCCCAGATCATCGCCGAGAGCTACCCCGATCTCGCTTCCATCCCCTATTCGGGCGATGCCGGCGATGCGATGGTCGCTGTCTCCCTCGCCATGGAGGATATCGGACTTTCCGAAGTCACCAGCGATGTCGAAGGCGGCCGCGTCGAAGGCGTGGCGGAAACATTCCTGTTCGGCTTCAAGGACGATGTCGTCGCGCGTGTGCGCGATGGCGAGATCGACCTGCGTTCGGTCAGCCGCGTCGGACTGTCGGACCTTGGCTATAACGCAGCGCGGCTGCGCGAATTGTCGGAAGCGATCGAGAACCGCCTCAGCGAGTGAACCGCTCGATCCAGCGCCGGTCCAGCCAGTCCTTCAGCTTGCGCAACCAGCGACCTTTCAGCGCGATCCGTCCATAGCTCAGAATGGCTTCGCCGCGACCGGTGTTGAACAGGTAGAAATCCATTCCCCTGCCGCGATAGGTATTGGTCGGCTCGCGGCCATCCATTGCCCGGCGCAGATTGTCGGCAAGGACCGGTCCGGCATAGACCGCATGCACGCCGGAATGCGGCAGTCGCCGATCCGTGCGGCGTGCCACGTCCCCCGCGGCGAAGATATGGGGATGGCTGCAAGAGCGCTGGTACCGGTCGACCTCGATGAAGCCGTCTTTGTCGATAGCCAAGGCGCTTTGACGCGGCCAGTCGGGAGCACCACTGCCGATTGCGGCGACGATCAGGTCGGGCGGTCGAATGTCGTGTCCTTCGGCGATCAACCGCCCGTCCTCGAAACCCGCATCGCTTTCGACAATCACGATATCCTGCGCGACCAGTTCCGCCCGCGCCTTGCGCTGCACGGATGCCGCGTGATCGGATAGTAGCCCATGCGCACCTGCAATCAGGGTGACTCGGGGCTTTTTGGGCAGGGGGGCATTGGCGAGGCCGAACGCAAGCTCCAGCCCGCCTCCACCGCCTCCCACAACGGCGATGCGGCGCGGCTGGGCCGCACTTTCGCGAAAGTCGCGCCAACTCTCGATGAAGCGATCGATGGGGCGGATGTCGAGGAGGCGCGGGTCATCGCCCAGCACCTCCCGCGCACGGCCTGCCCCGCCTATCGCGATGGAGCAGATGTCGAAGGCAAGATCCCCGCCGTCGTCGAGACGAACGGTTCGCGCGGAGGCGTCGATCCCGACAACTGCCGCCATTACCCACTCGATGCCTGCTTCCTCGATTAGCGGCTGCAGCGGGATCATCGCCTCGCTCGCGCGGTATTCCCCCGCCAGCCAACCGGGGATCATGCCCGAATAATGCATCGCCTTGCGCGGTTCGACGATGACTACCCGCTCGCATGGCAGCCCGTTCTTGCGGATGTCGTCGATGACCCCGAGGTGCGCATGCCCGGCGCCGACCAGCAGGAGGGTTTGGCCGCTCATGGCAGGGGTCTACGCCGGCTCGCCCCGCAGCGGAACCGGACCATCGTTCAATTGCGGATTTTCCAACCCGACTTGAGCACGCGGTAAACTGCAAAGGCCAGCAGCAGGTTGAAAACGCCAAGGCCGATCGCCCCGTTGATCACCGCTTCGTTGGTATCGCCAATGTCGCTCTTGCCGAGGAACCCGAAGCGGAAGCCGCTGATGACGTAGAAAAACGGGTTCAAGCGGCTGATCGTCTGGAACACGGGCGCAAGGTTGTCGATCAGGTAGAATGTGCCCGACAGGAGGCTAAGCGGCGCAATCACGAAATTGCTGACCGCCGCGTTGTGATCGAACTTCTCCGCCCAGATCGACGCTAGCAGTCCGAGCAGCGACAGCATGACGGCACCCATCAGGCCGAACCAGACGACCGCCCAGGGATGCGAGAGCGACAAATCGACACCGGGATAGAACGCCATCGCCAGCGCGACCGCACCGCCGACGAAGATCGCACGGGTCACGGCTGCGGCCACGATCCCGCCCATCAGCTCGCCTTCCGACAGCGGCGGCATGAGCAGGTCGATAATCGTGCCCTGGATCTTGCCGGACAGGAGCGAAAAGCTCGAATTGGCGAAGGCGTTCTGCATCATGCCCATGACGATGAGGCCCGGCGCAACGAAGGTGGCGAAGTTAACGCCCAGCACTTCGCGCCCCTCGCGGCCCATCGCGACGGTAAAAATCACCAGAAAGAGGAAGGTCGATACGCCCGGAGCCCAGATCGTCTGCGTCTGGACCTTGAGAAAACGGCGAACCTCCTTAATATAGAGACTCCATAACCCGATGCGGTTTATCCCGGTGATCACCGGTTCGCCGCGAGCGGGGAAACGACCCTTCCTCCCGGCATTATTCTCGTTGAACGAAGCATCGCCTTGCGGCACGGCGGGAGTGGCGGGTTGGACTTGATCGGCCATGGGCGTGCGCCTAGGGCCAAGCATCCCGGCTGGCAAGCTACGTCGGGCCATGTAAGGAACACGGATTAGGTATGAGCTGGACCGACGAACGGATCGCGACGCTGAAGAAAATGTGGGAAGGCGGCTCCACCGCCAGCCAGATCGCCGAGGAACTCGGCGGCGTCAGTCGCAACGCGGTGATCGGCAAGGCGCACCGCCTCGGCCTCAAATCCCGGCCCTCGCCTGTGAAGAGCGGCGAAAAGAAAAAGGCTGCCAAGCCTGCTCCCAAACCTGCGCCCAAGAAGGCGGCACCGCGCACGGCGGCCAAACCGGTCAAGCCCGCTGCTGCAGCGCCAGCCCCAGCAGCCGCGCCCAAGCCCGCCGCGACGGCCGCGCGTGCCGATTCCAATCCTTCGCAGCCGCTGCCCAACAAGACACCCGACCTGCCCAAGATCGTTTCGGTCGGACCCGGCGGCTTCCTGCGGCAGGGTCCTGGCGACCAGCAGCCGCCGATCCCTCCCGCGCCGCCGCGGCGACTGGTTCCGGCAAAGCCCGACCCTTCGATTGCCGACAAGACCAGCCTGCTGGACCTGTCCGACAAGGTCTGCCGCTGGCCGATGGGCCACCCGGGCGAACCCGATTTCCACTTCTGCGGCGAAGCGGTGAACCCCGGCTTCCCCTATTGCGTCGAGCATTGCGGCAGGGCCTACCAGGCACAGCTGCCGCGTGGTGCGCGCCGTCCCCCTCCGCCCCTTCCTTTCGGCGGCCCGCGCGTCCGTTAAGCCGACCCGGGCCGGGGACCGCAGCAAAGTCTAAAGAGCCGGTTTTCGCGAAAAATGGTAGATTTTCGCCATTTTTCGCGAAATCTTTCCTCGGCTTAAACCATATCGATTGACCACCCTGTCACCTCTTCCTGCAAAAAGGTGAGCGTGTCCTGCTTGTCCGGACACGTTCGCAGACAGGAAACGTCATGGATTGGGTGAGCGCCTCTTTCGGCGCATTTATGGGAATAGCGATCGTGGTCAGCGTAACCTCGCTGGCCCTCTATCCCTTTGTCCGTCGTGATTACCTCTTGTGGTGTTCGCTCCGCATCGCCTGCTTTGCCGCAATGACGATTGCGCTGATCTCATTCGGTCCCGCTCCGACGCTGGTAGCCGGTCTCGATAACCACGGCCTCGCCGAAGTGGCGCTTGCCCTGGGCGTGGGCTGTACCGGTCCCTTCTTCGCAACTTATGTCGAACGTCACATCGACCTCGGCGCGCATCGGCGGCACCTGTGGTATATCCTGCCGCTCGGGATCTTCGCGGCGGCCGCGACTTTCCTCGGCAAGACATGGCCGATCTTCCACCAATTGCACGATTTCGCCCTACTGACGGCGAGCTTCCTGCTCGGCAACAGCCTGCTCGCAGCCATCCGCCGCCATAGCCGCGTCGCCAAATTGCAGGCGATAGTCTGGGGCCCGCTGGTCCTGCTGGGCCTTGGCGCCTTCACCTATGAGTTTTTTGCCAGGGAAACCATCTCCTACTGGCCGCGACTGGTGCTGGCGGCATTGTCCTTCGACCTCGTCATCACCTTCCTCGGGATCATGACCGGCTTTGGACGCATCAAGCTGGAACGCGACCGCGCGCTGGCCAATATCGAGGCGGCAGAGCAGCTGATGCTGATCGATCCGCTCACCAACATCGCCAACAGGCGCGGGCTGGAACAGCACTTCGCCTTCGACACCGCACGCCGGCCTACCGGACTTGCCCTGATCGACTGCGATCACTTCAAGCGCGTAAACGACACCTTCGGTCACGAAATGGGCGACCGCGTGCTTGTCGCGGCGGCGCAGGCCTTGAAGTCCGACGATATCTTCGTGGCAAGGCTTGGCGGCGAAGAATTCGTTATCCTCGTATACGGGGACGACTGGCAAAACCTCGCCGAACAGGCGCGCCGACGGATCACCACCGCCGTGCGCCTGGCGGTGCCGGAAATGAGCCTGCCGGTAACGGCCAGCGCCGGTCTGACCGCCATCTCGCGGACGGACACGCTTTCCCTCGCCATGAACCGTGCGGACAAGGCCCTGTATGCCGCCAAGGAAGCCGGGCGCGATCGCAGTCTGGCGATCTCCGAATTCCAGGCGGAAAGTCTTCCGCTGACACAAGTCGCTTGAGCGACTGAGACCCCCTTAACGCTTGCGCGCAAACCAGATGGTGTGGTGCGGGCCCTTGTTGTTGGGCCGCGCGCGGACACGGCGCTCTTCGACTTCGAAGCCTGCTTCCTTCAGCCTGCGGGTGAACTTGTAATCGGGGGCAGCCGACCACACAGCCAGAATGCCCCCGGGGCGCAGGGCGTCACGCGCCTTGCCGAGCCCGGTCGTGGAATAGAGGCGCTGGTTGCCATCGCGCACGATCCCATCGGGTCCGTTGTCCACATCGAGGAGGATAGCGTCCCATTTTTCGCAAGTCCCGTCGTTCGCATCGTCGATCAGCGCGGCGACATCGCACAGGACCACATCTCCGCGCGGGTCGGACAGCGTGTCTCCCGTCAGCTCGGAGAGAGGCCCCTGCGCCCATTCGAGGATTTCCGGAACGACTTCCGCCACGACGATCTCGGCGCCCTCGCTCGCCTTCTCCAGCGCCTTGCGGAAGGTAAAGCCCATGCCATAGCCGCCGATCAGTACGCGCGGGTTCGCGCGGTCCAGTTCGCCAAGGGTGAGCTCCGCTAGCTGTTCCTCGCTGAACTGCATGCGCGTGCCCATCAGTTCGTCGCGCCCGACCATGATGATGAAATCGCGCCCGTGACTTATCAGGGTCAGCGTTTCTCCATTGGGCACTTCGGCAGTGGCGACGGTTTCGCGCGGCAACATCGGGATCTCCAGTTCGATTTGACCGCCCCGATAGCGGGTAAGCGGCACCGGCGATAGCTAGCCGGTGACTTCGAGGACCATGTTCGTCGGCGTTTCCGATGCCCGCCGCACCTTTTGAAAGCCTGCTTCCTCCAGTACTTCGGTCAGGCGTCGCTGACCCGCCTGCGCGCCGAGCCCGAGGCCGACGTCCTGGGCGAGCGAGGCGGGCGTGCAGACCGTCGTCGAGAAAGCGTAGAAGATCTGGCCCAGAGGATGCATGTTCTCGGCCATGCTGTCTCCGGCCATCGGCTCCACCAGCATGAAAGTGCCGTCGTCTTTCAACGTCTCGCGAATATGGCGCGATGCGCCGACCGGATCGCCCATGTCGTGCAGCGCATCGAAAATGCAGGCGAAATCATAGTCCTCGCCCGGATAATCCTGCGCCGAGGCGACTTCGAACTGCACATTGTCGACGCCGGCAGCCTTCGCCTTGCGCCGGGCCTCCTCGATCGAAGGTTCGTGGAAGTCGTATCCATGGACCGTCGACTTGGGATAGGCCTGGGCCATCAGTATGGCCGATGAGCCGTGCCCGCAGCCGATATCGGCGATTTTCGCGCCAGCCTTCAGCTTTTCTTCGACCCCGTCGAGGGCTGGTATCCACTCGCTGGTGAGATTGGCGGCATAGCCGGGACGGAAGAAACGGTCGGTGCCGCAGAAACAACATTCGCTTTGGTCGCTCCATGGGCGGCCCTTCCCGCTCTTGAACGTCTTGACCGCCTTTTCGTGGCTCTCGTATTGCGAGACGACCGCCTGGATGAAGCCCTGCATGCAGGCTGGCTGGCCTTCGCGCGAAAAAATCAGCGCCTGTTCCGGGCTGATCGAAAATGTCTCGTCTTCAGGATGAAAATTGACGTAGCCCGCCGCGCTGACCGAACCGAGCCACTGGTGCAGGTACTTCTCGTTCATGCCGGTGTGTTCGGCCAGTTCAGCCACGCTTACGCGGCCCATTTCATCGATTGCTTCGAAAACGCCGGTCTGGTCGCCCAGGTAAGCCATGTACAGGCTGAGCGCGCCTGCCACGTCGCCGATCACCTTGCCGGCCAGTTCTTCCACCTTCGCCATATCGATCTGTTCGCTCATCTTCGCTCTCCCTCATGCGGTTAAGCGACCCGGCGACTCCGATGCGACCTGTGGTTTTCGAGGGGCGACTCGCGCGTTGTGCTGCGGCGCCATCCTGATCTGACGATAGCACATCCCATCGGCACACGAAAAAAGGGCCGCAAGTTTCCCCGCGGCCCCTCTTCAACCGGCTGGTGCCGGATCAGTCCTTGAGGAAGTCAGGGACGTGGGCTTCACCGCCACCATCCTTGTTTCCACCATCCCGGTCGCCGCGATCGCGACGGGGGCCGCCACGGCCGCCACGACGATCGCCGCCACGACCACCACCGCCGCCACGCGGGCCACGGTCACCGCGCGGTTCGCGCGGCGGGCGGGTGTCTTCCAGCTCTTCGCCGGTTTCCTGGTCGACCACGCGCATCGACAGGCGGACCTTGCCGCGCTGGTCGATCTCGAGGACCTTGACCTTCACTTCCTGGCCTTCGGACACGACGTCGGTCGGCTTTTCGACGCGCTCGTTCTTCATTTCGCTGACGTGGACGAGACCGTCCTTGCCGCCCATGAAGTTCACGAATGCGCCGAAGTCGACGATGTTGACGACCTTGCCGTTGTAGATCTTGCCGACTTCCGCCTCTTCGACGATGCCTTCGATCCACTTGCGGGCTGCTTCGATCTCGTCGGCATTGCTCGACGAAATCTTGATCACGCCTTCATCGTCGATGTCGACCTTGGCACCGGTCTCTGCGACGATTTCGCGGATGACCTTGCCGCCGGTGCCGATAACGTCGCGGATCTTCGACTTGTCGATCTGCATCGTTTCGATACGCGGAGCGTGCTTGGACACTTCGCCACGAGCCGAACCCAGGGCCTTCTGCATTTCGCCCAGGATGTGCGCACGACCTTCGCTGGCCTGCGCCAGTGCGGTCTTCATGATCTCCTGCGTGATGCCGGCGACCTTGATGTCCATCTGGAGCGAGGTGATGCCCTTCTCCGAACCGGCGACCTTGAAGTCCATGTCGCCAAGGTGATCTTCGTCACCCAGGATGTCCGACAGGACGGCGAAGTCGTCGCCTTCGAGGATGAGGCCCATCGCGATGCCCGAAACCGGGCGTTCGATCGGCACACCGGCGTCCATCATCGACAGACAGCCGCCGCACACGGTCGCCATCGAGGACGAGCCATTGGATTCGGTGATGTCCGACAGGATGCGGATGGTGTACGGGAAATCTTCATGATCGGGCAGGACCGGGTGCAGCGCGCGCCATGCGAGCTTGCCGTGACCGGTTTCGCGGCGGCTGGTGAAGCCGAAGCGACCCACTTCGCCGACCGAATAGGGCGGGAAGTTATAGTGCAGCATGAAGTGGTTGTACGACAGGCCTTCGAGGCCGTCGATCATCTGCTCGGCGTCCTTCGTGCCAAGCGTGGTGGTGCAGATTGCCTGCGTTTCACCGCGCGTGAACAGGGCCGAACCGTGGGTACGGGGCAGCAGGCCGACCATCGCCTCGATCGGGCGAACTTCGTTCAGCTTGCGGCCGTCGATGCGCTGGCCGTCCTTGAGGATGGCGCCGCGAACGATTTCCGATTCCAGCTTCTTGACCGCCTTGTTGGCGACCATCTGCGTCTGCGGCTCTTCGTCAGCGAAAGCTTCCTTGGCCTTTTCGCGGGCGGCGTTGAGCGCGTCCGAACGCTGCGACTTGTTGGTCAGCTTGTAGGCAGCAGCGATATCGTCGCCGACGATGCCGCGCAGCTTTTCCTTGATCGCCGAGGTATCGTCCGAGGTGTCGATTTCCCACGGATCCTTGGCAGCCTGTTCAGCCAGGTCGATGATCGCACCGATGACCTTGCGGCTTTCCTCATGCGCGAACATGACGGCGCCGAGCATTTCCTCTTCGGTCAGTTCCTTGGCTTCGGATTCGACCATCATCACCGCGTCCTGCGTCGCAGCGACGACGAGGTCGAGACGACCGTCTTCGCCAAGCGCATCGCCCAGGCTCGGGTTGAGGATGTATTCGCCATCGTTCGAGAAGCCGACGCGTGCAGCGCCGATCGGGCCCATGAAGGGCACGCCCGAGATGGTCAGTGCAGCCGAAGCGGCGATCATCGCAACGATATCGGGCTCGGTCTCGCCGTCATAGGACAGGACCTGGGCGATGACGTTGATTTCGTTGTAGAAGCCTTCCGGGAAGAGCGGACGCACAGGGCGGTCGATCAGGCGGGAAGTCAGCGTTTCCTTCTCCGTGGCGCGGCCTTCGCGCTTGAAGAAGCCACCCGGGATACGGCCCGCGGCGGAGAATTTTTCCTGGTAGTGGACGGTCAGCGGGAAGAAGTCCTGCCCTTCGCGTACACTCTTGGCGGCGGTCACGGCGCACAGCACCACGGTCTCGCCATAGGTTGCCAGAACGGCGCCGTCAGCCTGACGGGCGATCTGACCGGTTTCGAGAGTGAGGGTTTTTCCGCCCCATTCAATCGATACGGTTTTCTTGTCGAACATGTATTTTCCTTATGAACCCGCGGGCCGCCATATTGCGGAGCGGGGCCTACTTGTGCCGGGTATACCGTCCCGGTCCGGTGCGAGGCGTCATGTACTGCCTCATTGAAGCTCCTGTGCCGGATTGCGCAGGAGGCCAAATGCGAAGAAGGGCGACCCTTGCCGAGCCGCCCTCCTCGAAACTCTTACTTACGAAGACCCAGCTTCGCGATCAGGGCGTTGTAACGCTCCACATCCTTCTTCTTGAGATAGGCGAGGAGGTTACGGCGCTTGTTGACCATCATCAGAAGGCCGCGACGCGAGTGGTTGTCCTTGTGGTTGGCCTTGAAGTGATCCGTCAGGTTGCGGATACGTTCGGTCAGGATCGCGACCTGTACTTCGGGCGAACCGGTGTCGCCGTCTGCCTGCGCGTTGTCCTTGATGATCTCTTGCTTCTTCTCGGCGGTAATCGTCATATTCATTCTACTCCGCGACATCCGGTAGGTTGAAGCCCCGGACGACCTTGGCCGTCCCTCCGATGAGTTCCACCAGCGCAACGGGAGTAGCCTCCAGCTTCGCGAAATAGAGCCCGTCGGTGTGGGGCAGGTCCGACAATACCCGGCCCTGGCGGACCGCCTGCGCGCTGTCGGGATCGAGGGATAGAGCCGGGATGTCGTCCAGCCCCGCCTCTAGCGGCAGGAGTAGGTGTTCAAGAGGCGCGCCCTTAGCGATTTCCTCCAGCTTGTCCAGCGAAATCGCCTGATCTTCATGAAAGGGACCGGCCTTGACGCGCCTGAGGTAGGTGACGTGACCGACACTTCCAAGCGCACGCGCGATGTCCCGTGCAAGAGAGCGGATGTATGTCCCTTTGGAGACATGCGCTGTCAGCGTAACGGCGTCTGCAAGTTCCAGCGGTGCGGCCACATCGTAAGGGTCGGGACGCCCCGCGCTGGTCTGGAAAGCGGACTTCAGCTCCGGATCCTCGCGCTTCCCCGCCATGGTCAGGCTGTGGATCGTGACGCGGCGCGTCTTCATGTCCACTTTCTCCCCGGCGCGGGCGAGGTCGTAGGCGCGCTTTCCGTCGATCTTGAGGGCAGAATACTTGGGCGGAATCTGCTCGATCTCTCCGGTGAAGTGTTCCAGCACTGCAGCGATTGCCGCCATGGGCGGGCGGCGGTCGCTACGCTGGATCACCTCGCCTTCGGTGTCGAGCGTGTCGGTCTCCTCGCCGAACTGGATGGTGAATTCGTAAATCTTGCTGGCATCGAGCATCCGTCCGGCAAGCTTGGTCGCCTCGCCTAGCGCGATCGGCAGCACGCCTTCCGCCAGCGGATCGAGCGTGCCGCCGTGGCCGACCTTGGTCTTGGCATGGCCGCCTTGGCGCAGCACGCGCTTGACCATGCCGACGGCCTGCGTCGAACCAAGGCCGCGCGGCTTGTCGAGCACGATCCAGCCGTGCGGGGCGGGTTTATGCCTCTCCATCAGGCGAGGAAGTTCGCGATGCCGTCGGCGACAGAATAGAACAGGTTGCTCATCCACTCGACCGGCGGGAAAATCGTTTTCTCCACCCACCGGGCTTCGGGGAACGCCCATGTGGCCACGATCAGCACCACCAGCAACAGCATGCCCAGGGCCTGCAGTTGCTGCCACTGCCGCGCCCAGCGCCGCGGCAACAGTCCGCCGACGATGTGGGACCCGTCGAATGGCGGGATCGGCAGCAGGTTGAAGAAGGCGAGGAAGGCGTTGATGAGGATGAAGGCGCCGAAGGCCGTCTTCACGATCTCGGGCAGCTCGGTCCCCCAGTTGACGGCAAGGCCACCCGCAATACCCACGACGATCGCGCCCGCGAGGGCGAGCAGGATATTCGTTCCCGGCCCTGCGGCCGCGACAGCCATCATGCCATAGCGTGGATTGTGCAGACGCCGCTGGTTGACCGGAACCGGCTTGGCCCAGCCGAATATGGGACCCCCGAACAAGGCGAGCGCACCGGGCACAAGCAGCGTGCCGACCGGATCGACGTGCCTGATGGGGTTCAGCGTCAGCCGCCCGAGGTCGCGCGCGGTCGTGTCACCCAGCTTGAGTGCGACCCAGCCATGCGCCACTTCGTGGAAGACGATCGCGATGATCAGGCACGGGATCAGGATCGCCGCGAGAGTGAGTGTTTCCGTCATCGTCCCAAGATAGGATGCCGAGTGCGCCTGCGCACCCCTATTGGCCCAACGCCTGCGAAAAATGCTTGCGGCACATGGCCACATACCGATCATTGCCCCCAATCTCGGTCTGTGCGCCTTCGCGCACTGCCTTGCCGTTTTCATCGACCCGCAAGTTCATCGTCGCCTTGCGCCCGCAATCGCAGACCGCCTTCATCTCGACCAGCTTATCCGCAATGCCAAGCAATGTGGCAGAGCCGGGAAACAGCTCGCCCTGGAAGTCGGTGCGTAGGCCATAACAAAGGACCGGTATTCCGGCTTCGTCCGCCAGCTTCGCCAATTGCCAGACCTGGTCGGGGGTGAGGAATTGGGCCTCGTCCACCAGCACGCAGGCGAGCGGGGTTTCGGCATGTTCGGCCAGGACGTGCGCCGCGATGTCGGTTTGCTGCTCGAAGCGGTTGGCATCGCTGGCGAGGCCGATACGACTGGAGATCGCTCCGAAACCGGGCCGGTCGTCCAGCGCGGCGGTCCATAGCGATACCTTCATCCCGCGTTCGCCGTAATTGAAGGCGGTCTGGAGCAAGGTCGAGCTCTTCCCCGCATTCATACTGGCAAAATAGAAATACAGCTTGGCCATGGCCTGCCCTAGCGCGCCCGGCCACAGCTGTTAAGGAGACCGTCAGACAGGATTGGGGATGACACCCCGACCGCAACGAAAAGATTAGCGACAGGGATTTTCGATGGCAGAGGCGAACACGGCACCCGATACGCAGACAGGGATCCTGGGATGGGTGGAGCGGACTGGAAACAAGCTGCCCGATCCGGTATTCATTTTCTTCTACCTGATCATTGCGCTGGTTATCGTATCCGTGATCGCCGCGGTGTCCGGCCTGTCGGCCCTGCACCCCACGGCAGTGGATGAAAATACCGGCGGCGCGCAGGTCATCGAGGCGGTGAGCCTGTTGTCGCCGGAGAACATCCAGCGGCTCTGGGTGGAAATGCCCGCGACATTCACGCACTTCCATCCGCTCGGTTATGTCCTTGTCGTCATGCTTGGTGCGGGCGTTGCCGAACGCTCCGGCTTCTTCGCTGCGGGCATGTCGAAAGCGGTGAAGAGCGCTCCCAAGTCCCTGCTGACCCCGGTGGTGGCTCTGGTCGCAATGATCGGCAACCACGCCGCCGACGCGGGCTATGTCGTCCTGATCCCGCTCGCCGGCATCCTGTTTGCGGCCGCCGGACGCCATCCGCTTGCCGGTATCGCTGCGGCCTTTGCCGGGGTTTCGGGAGGTTTCTCCGCCAATGTCTCACCGGGCCAGCTCGATGCACTGCTCTTCGGCATCACCGAAGAAGCGGTCAGCGCAAGCGCGCTCGATCCGGCTTGGACCGCAAACATCGCCGGTAACTGGTACTTCATCGTGGCGATGACCGTGCTTTACCTGCCGATCATCTGGTACGTGACCGACAAGGTCATCGAACCGCGCCTCGGCGCTTGGGCCAGGGGCGCCGTCGCGGGCGCAGGTGACGATGCGCCCGTCGAGGTCGATGAGGAAAAGGCCAGCAAGGGTCTACGCGCAGCAGGTCTTGCAGCGCTCTTCGTGGTCGGACTGTGGACGCTGATGGTCTTCGCGCCCGGCACCCCTCTGGTCGACGAAGCCGCTTGCGAGGGCATTCCGGCAGCAGATTGTTCGATCCACACCGAACTGCGGCCTCTTTACCAGTCCCTAGTGGCAGGTTTCTTCCTGCTCTTCCTGCTGACCGGCTGGGCCTATGGCCGCGCGGCGGGCACGATTAACGACCATCGCGATCTTGTGAACATGATGGCCGAGAGCATGAAGGACATGGGCTACTACCTCGTCCTCGCTTTCGCTGCCGCGCACTTTGTGGCGATGTTCGGCTGGTCGAACCTTGGCCTCATTACCGCCGTACACGGTGCTGCGGGGATCGAGAGCACGGGCCTGCCCCTGCCGCTCGTCCTTGGCCTGATGGTGATCTTCGCGGGCCTGCTGAACCTATTCGTGGGCTCGGCCAGCGCGAAATGGGCGCTGCTCGCCCCGATCCTCGTGCCGATGCTCATGCTGCTCGGCATCAGCCCCGAAGGCGCGACGGCGGCCTACCGCGTGGGCGACAGCGCGACGAACATCATCACCCCGCTGATGGTCTATTTCCCGCTGATCCTGGTTTTCGCCCAGCGCTGGGTGAAGGATTTCGGCCTCGGCAGCCTGACCGCGATGATGCTGCCCTATTCTTTATGGCTGCTGATCTCGGGCGTCCTGCTGATCGTGGGCTGGTTCTATCTCGGCATCCCGCTCGGGCCCGATGCACCGGTCGGCTATACCCTACCCTCGGCGGCAGCTCCGGCAATCATGCAGTAAGGCTTATTCTTCTTCCCCAAGGTCGCGCGCGACCTTGGGGTCGGAGAGGAGCTGCTCGATCCGGTCCGCCTCGTCGAAACTTTCGTCGGGCTGGAAAGATAGCTTCGGCGCGAACTTGAGTCCGAGGCGCTGTGCCACTTCCTTCTGGAAGAAGGCCGTGTTGGTCCGCAGTGCCTTCAGAACCTCCGCCTCGTCCTTACCGAGCAAGGGCTTCACATAAGCCTTGGCGTTTCTGAGGTCGGGCGTCATCCGCACTTCGGTCACAGCGATGTTGTGCGCGCGCAGCACATCGTCATGCGCTTCGCCGCGCGCGAGCAATTCGGACAAGATGTGGCGCACCCGTTCGCCTACCTTGAGTACGCGAACCGATTGCTGTTCCGAGGTCGATTGCTGGTGCTTGGCCATCAGGCGTAATCCTCCATCTTCCCAAGAATGCGCTTGAGCGAGGTCATGTTCCTCGCAGTCCCGCGGCAGCCGAGCCGCTTCTCGATAAAACGGCCGGTTAGGTCCGAGACCCCCACACCGTGAACATAATCGAGGTAGAGCACGCGAGGTCCCAATGCGAGCCGTTCGGCGCCGCGTTCGCGATGGTCGGCCAGCAGGCGCTCAAAGCCGCCTTCGTCGGGCTGGCGCGGCAGGAATATCGTGTGGACCATCTTATCCGAGCCTTCACCGTGGAAGGGGTTGTCATTGATCGCAGAGCGAACCTCTTCGACAGTCCGTACGACGACGAAGCCGGTGATGCCAAAATCTTCCTCGATGAGCCGGGCAATCCGGCCACAAAGCGCCTCTTCGTCTTCCTCGCTGCTCAGGATGACATTTCCGCTAGCGGCCACAGTCTCGACTTCACCGAAGTCACGTGCGCTCATGCGATCGCGCAAGTCCGCCATCTTGATGCGGTTGCCACCAATGTTGATGCTGCCGAGCAGTGCAAGGCGCGTGCTCATGCCTCGCTGCCGGGGCGCGGTGTCGGAATCGCGGTACTCGTCGAACGCGCGAGCAGGTTGCCCGCATCATCGAACAACTCGCCTTCGAGATAGATCACCCGACGACCACGCTTGATCACACGGCCCTTACCTACCAATGGCCCCGCCATCACCGGACGGATCAGCGTCATGGTAATGTCGAGGTTGAGCGGTGCTTCCTCGTGGTCGGTAGCCCAGACATGCGCCCAGCCCATGACCTCATCGAGAAAGCCCGCGACCAGTCCGCCCTGCACGGTGCCGCGCGGTGTAATGAAACTGTTAGGCGCGGTGAAGCGGAGCGTGATTTCCTCACGCTCCGCATCGAAGCTGCCGAATTCGACGCCCATCAGGTCCGCATGTGCGGCCCCCCGATTATGCGGCCTTCCGGTGTCTGTGCTCACAGCGTGCGTTCACGCTCCTCGACCTCGAACACCTCGAGCTGGTCGCCCGGCTGGATGTCGTTGGTGTCGGCAAGGACCACACCGCATTCGAGACCTGCGCGGACTTCGTCCACGTCGTCCTTGAAGCGGCGCAGCGAAGCGATGGTGGTGGCCGAGACGATGACGTCGTCGCGCGTGAGACGTGCGTGCAGCCCCTTGCGGATGACGCCTTCCTCGACCAGCAGGCCGGCGGCCTTGTCCTTCTTGCCCGAACGGAACACTTCCTTGACCGCAGCACGGCCGACAACGTTCTCGATCCGCTCCGGACCAAGCTCGCCTGCCATCTCCTTCGCGATTTCTTCGGTCAGGTGGTAGATGACGTCGTAATACTTCATCTCCACCCCGTCGCGCTTCACCAGCTCGCGCGCCTTCGCATTCGGACGCACGTTGAAGCCGATGATCGGCGCGTTGGACGCCGAAGCGAGCGAGACATCGCTTTCCGTGATCGCTCCGACGCCTGCATGCAGGACGCGGACCTTGATCTCGTCGTTCGAAAGGTTGTGCAGCGCGGTCGTGATCGCCTCGACCGAACCCTGCACATCGGCCTTCACCAGTACGGGGAATTCGATGACATTCGCAGCAAGGTTGTTGAACATCGTGTCGAAGCTGGTCGGAGCAAGCGCGGTGCGCTTCTCGGTCGCCTTTTCCTGGCGATATTCGGCCACTTCGCGGGCACGCTGCTCGTTCTCGACGACGGTGAGGACATCGCCTGCGCTCGGCACGCCGCCAAGACCCAGGACTTCGACAGGCATCGAAGGACCGGCCTTCTTGATCTGCTTGCCCTGGTCGTTGACGATCGCGCGGACACGGCCGCTTTCCGTGCCGACAACGAAGGTGTTGCCGCGCTCCAGCGTACCGCGCGTGATGAGCACGGTAGCGACCGGGCCGCGGCCCTTGTCGAGCTGGGCCTCGATCACGGTGGCTTCCGCCATGCGATCGGGGTTCGCCTTCAGTTCGAGCAGCTCTGCCTGCAGAGCGATCTTTTCGAGCAGTTCATCGAGACCGGTCTTCTCCTTGGCGGAGATTTCCACGTCCTGCACGTCGCCCGACATCGATTCCACGATCACTTCGTGCTCGAGCAGGCGCGTACGGATATTGTCCGGATTGGCTTCAGGCTTGTCCATCTTGTTGATCGCCACGATCATCGGGACGCCCGCAGCCTTGGTGTGATTGATGGCCTCGATCGTCTGAGGCATGATGCCGTCATCGGCAGCGACCACCAGAACGACGATGTCGGTCACATTGGCACCGCGCTGGCGCATTTCCGTAAAGGCGGCGTGACCCGGCGTGTCGAGGAAGGTAATCTCGTCACCGCCCTTCGTCTTCACCTGGTAGCTACCGATGTGCTGGGTAATGCCGCCGGCTTCGCCCTTCACGACGTTCGCGCCGCGAAGCGCGTCGAGGAGGCTGGTCTTGCCGTGGTCGACATGACCCATGATGGTGACGACCGGCGGACGCGGCTTCAGCGTTTCTTCCGGATCGACGTCCTCTTCGGCAGCGATATCGACATCGGCCTCCGACACCTTCTGGATGTTGTGGCCGAACTGTTCGACCAGCAGTTCCGCCGTATCCTGGTCGATCGTCTGGTTGACGGTGACCATCATGTCGAGATTGAAGAGCTCCTTCACGAGGTCGGCACCCTTCTCGCCCATACGCTTGGCGAGTTCGCCAACCGTGATGGCCTCCGGAACGACGACGTCCCGAACCTGCTTTTCGCGCGGCTTATTCGAGCCGCCACCCTGAAGGCGACGTTCCTTTTCACGCGCACGCTTGAGCGCGGCGAGACTGCGGGCGCGGCGACCTTCGTCCTCGTTGAGCGCCTTGTTGACGGAAAGCTTGCCCGAGCGGCGCTTGTCCGGTTTTTCTGCGGTGCGTGCGGGCTTTTCGTCTTTCTTCTTGCGTTCCGGCTTCTTGATTTCCGGACGCTTGACGGGCGTGAACTTGCGTGCGGCCGGGGTCGGCGTAGCTTCGGCGGCAGCATCTTCGGCCGGCGCGGCTTCTTCAGCGGCGGCTTCTGCCGGAGCTTCCTTGGCAGCCTTCTTTGCCTGCTTGGCCGCTTCTTCCTCGGCCTTGCGGTTTTCTTCGGCGCGCTTCTTTTCGTCTTCGGCAGCCTTCTTCGCCTGCTGATCTTCACGCTTGCGGGCTTCTTCCGCCAGCTTCAGGCGCTCTTCCTCGGCCTCGCGCTGGAGGCGAGCGACGCGTTCCTGCGGCGTTTCCGCATCGGCAGCCGGTTTCTTGGGCGCAGGCTTCTTGGCGGCAGGCGCGGGTGCGGGCGCAGGCGCTGCTGCAGGCTCGGGAGCCGGAGCAGGCGCAGGGGCCGGAGCCGCCTCGCCGGGTTTGACGAGCTTGCGGCGGCGCTTCACCTCGACCGCAACCTTGTTGGTGCGGCCGTGGCTGAAGGTCTGCTTGACCTCGCCCGGCTGAGCACCCTTCAGGGTCAGCGGTTTGCGGGCAGGTTTTTTCTCTTCGTCGCTCATTCTTGCTCGTTTCTCTTCTGCGTATCGTTCGTATCGTCGTCGGCGCGCATCGAGGCGCGCCCATCGTCGGCCGGGATAGTGTGCCCCTGATAATGCATGAGGCGCATCAAGGGTTTGCGTATCCTTGCGGCCGATGCATCGTCGGCCAAAGCGAAATGGACGACATTGTCGCGGCCCAATGCCACAGACAGTGCGTCACGGTCCAGTGGGAGTGTCCACCCTCGCATTCCCGACCCTTCGGCATCGCTGCCGACACGCCAGGCCTGGTCCAGCTTCTTGCGCCCGTCTTCGCTCGCATCGCTGGCATGCAGCAACAGCGCCACTCCCCCGTTGCGGGCGGTCTCGGCAATGCGTTGCGTTCCCAAGATAAGAGCTCCCACGCGCATTTCGAGACCTAGTCGGTCGAGAAATACGCGGGTCAGGGCATCTTCTATCTTCGCGGGCAGATTTTCCGGAATCTCGAGATCGCCCGTCTTGAATGCGCGCGACAGCCCGCCCTTCAGCTTGCCGTTCGCAAACGCCTCTTCGATCGCGGCACGGTCGCTGCACACCCATGCCCCACGCCCCGGTGCCTTTTCCTGCGCGTCAGGCAGGACAAGACCCGAAGGCGAGACGGCGAGGCGCACCAGTGCGTCGCGCGAACCGGTCTCTCCGGTAAGCACGCAGCGCCTCTCGGGCTCCGGTTTACGGGGCCGAGAGACTTCAGCGATGTCGGACGTCAGGCGCTCATTGGGTGGAGTCCGCATCGGCGGCCTCCTGCGTGTCGGTCGTCTCGGCAGCTGCCGGAGCTTCCTCTTCGTCTTCGAACCAGTGCGCGCGGGCAGCCATGATGATCTCGTTGCCCTGCTCTTCGGTCAGGCCGTATTCGCCGAGCACGCCGCCCTTGTCGGCTTCGCGCTGGGGGCGATCGCGGCGCATCGGCGGGCCGTCCGGATTGTTGTTCCGGCGACGCGGTGCCTCACGCCGCTTGGCGATCAGTTCGTCGGTCGCGAGATCGGCGACATCGTCGAGCGTCTTGAGCCCCGCCTTGCCGAGCGTGACGAGCATCGCTTCGGTCATGTGGGGCAGTTCGGCAAGGTCGTCCTCGACACCCAGTTCGCGGCGCGCTTCGCGGTGCGCAGCTTCCTGGCGATCGAGCGCTTCCTTGGCGCGGTTCTGGAGTTCTTCCGCCAGTTCCTCGTCGAAGCCTTCGATGCTCGCGAGCTCTTCCAGCTCGACATATGCGACTTCTTCCAGGTCCGCGAAACCTTCGGCGACGAGCAACTGCGAAAGCGTTTCGTCGACGTCCAGTTCGGCTTCGAACATGTTCGAGCGCTCGGCGAATTCCTTCTGGCGCTTCTCCGAGGCTTCTTCCTCGGTCATGATGTCGATCTGGTTGCCGGTCAGCTGGCTGGCGAGACGCACGTTCTGGCCGCGGCGGCCGATGGCCAGCGAAAGCTGGTCGTCGGGCACGACGACTTCGATACGGCCATCTTCTTCGTCGAGCACGACGCGGCTGACAGTTGCCGGCTGGAGCGCGTTCACGATGAAGGTCGCGCCGTCATCGCTCCACGGGATGATGTCGATCTTCTCGCCCTGCAGTTCCTGCACGACGGCCTGGACGCGGCTACCCTTCATACCGACACAGGCGCCGACGGGGTCGATGCTGCTGTCGTGGCTGATGACGCCGATCTTGGCGCGGCTGCCCGGATCGCGGGCGGCTGCCTTGATCTCGATGATGCCGTCATAGATTTCGGGCACTTCCTGCGCGAACAGCTTGCGCATGAAATCGGGGTGCGCGCGGCTGAGGAAGATCTGCGGGCCGCGGTTGTTGCGCTCCACCTTGGTGATGAGCGCGCGGACACGTTCGCCAACACGGGCGGCTTCACGCGGGATCTGCTGGTCGCGGCGAATGACGCCTTCGGCACGGCCGAGATTGACGATCACGTGGCCGAATTCGACCGACTTGATAACGCCGGTGATGACTTCACCAGCGCGATCCTTGAATTCTTCGTACTGGCGCTCACGCTCGGCATCGCGGACCTTCTGGAAGATCACCTGCTTGGCCGACTGCGCATCGATACGGCCGAGATCGACCGGGGGCAGCGGGTCGACGATGAAGTCGCCGATCTTGGCGTCCTTCTTCAGCTTCTGCGCAGCCTTGAGATCGACCTGCTTGAAGTAGTCTTCCACTTCCTCGACGACCTCGACGACACGCCACAGGCGAAGGTCGCCAGTCTGCGGGTCGAGCTTTGCACGGATGTCGTTTTCCGCACCGTACCGGTTGCGGGCAGACTTCTGGATCGCCTCTTCCATCGCTTCGATCACGATGGATTTGTCGATCATCTTTTCCGATGCGACGGCGTTAGCGATCGCGAGGAGTTCAGCCTTGTTGGCGGAAATGGCACTGGCCATCAGTCGTCTGCCTTTTCTTCTTCGATGTCGTCGGCACCGCTCGTATCGAGCGGCTGGGTGGCGGCAATGAGCGCGTCGGTCAAGACGAGCTTTGCCGAATGGATCTGGTGACGGTCGAGGCGTACCTCGCCCGCCTTGGCATCTTCGATGACCACTTCGTCACCTTCGATGCCCTTCAATTCGCCCTTGTAGCTACGCTGACCTTCGAAACCCTTTTCCATGGAGATCTTGGCTTCGTGTCCGGCCCAATTGGCGAAATCCTTGGCCCGCGTGAGCGGACGATCGATACCGGGCGAGCTGACTTCGAGGTGATAGGCCCCTTCGACCAGCACGTCGCCCTGTTCTTCCAATTCGTCGAGCCGGTCGGATACGCGGCGCGACAGCGCGGCGCACTGTTCGATCACCAACTGGCCCGTCGCCGGGTCTTCGGCCATGATCTGCAATGCCATCCCGCCATCGCCGGCTTCCGACGGCATCATCTTGACGCGCACGAGATCGAAACCCAGCGCATTCGCTTCGGGTTCGATGACTTCGGTCAAGCGGTCGGTATCGGCCATTCATACTCCGGTTCGGACTTGCATCGCGACAAAGAGGTTTGGTGCCGGCCCCTTTCGGCGCCAGCCCTACAAAGTTGCGACAATGTCGGGATGGGTGGGGAGATAGGTGCGAGTCCCTCAAAAAGCAAGAAATAAGAAAGGGGCCCGGCGCTTTGCCGGACCCCTCCCCTTTTTGACTGCGTGGGTCGACTTAGTTGACGACGCCGATCACGTCCGGATTGCCGTCCGGATCGCCATTGACGCGGCCACCATTTCCAACTGCGCCCTGGAGCAGGATACCGGCGAAGTGCGGGGTCGCCATCGAGGTACCGCTGATGGTGTTGTAACCACCACCGGTCCAGGTCGATTTGATCGACGAACCCGGCTCGGCATAATCGACCGGCGGATTGCCGTAGTTCGAGAAGCTCGACCAGTTGTCGCCGATCGCGAACGACGAGATCGTGTACACGTTCGGTCCGTTGGCACGGGCCGGCGAGTGGTTGTTCGCATCATCGCGCTCGTTACCTGCGGCGATGGCGAAGCGCACACCGCCTGCAGCCGCGCTGACCACTGCCTGGTCGAGAGCGGTGCTGACACCGCCGCCGAGGCTCATGTTGGCAACATCGCCCGGTTTGCCATACTGGGCAACGTAGTCGATGCCAGCGATCACGCCCGAATTGGAACCCGAGCCGCGACGGTCGAGCACGCGCACTGCAACGACCGGTGCGCCCGGTGCGACACCGATCACGCCGATGTTGTTGTCGATCGCAGCAATCGTGCCTGCAACGTGAGTGCCGTGACCGTTCTGGTCGCCAGCGTCGCCGCGCACGAAGCTGGCCGAGCGTGCGACGTCGACATTGAGGTCGGGATGGTCGAGCTGGATGCCGCTGTCGATAACCCATGCAGTGGCGAAATTACCGGGCGCGCCGCCGCCAACACGGGCGATACCCCACGGCGTTTCCTGCGGGGGCTGCGCACCGCCACCGCCGCCCGGCTTGGCCTTGGCGCCAGGTGCCATGCCACGAACCTGGATGGCGGTGACGACCTGGTCCTGCTCGCAATAGGCAATGCTGGGGTTGTTGCGCTTCATGTTCTCGATTGCCTGCGGCGCGGCATTGACCGCAAAACCGCGCAGGGCGACGGAGTAGACGTGCTTGACCTGGGCGGCGCTTGCCTGGGCAGCGCGATTGGCTTCGGCCTTGGCATTGCCGCGCGAAACCGACTTATCGAATACGCAGATATAGCTGTTGGCGATTTTCTCGCCTGCCTGCTGCGCCTGGGCCGGTGCGGCGACTGCCAGCATCGGAAGGGCCGCAAGCACGGCCAGAGTCTTAGCTTTCATGAATAGTCCCTCCAGAAGTCTCAGCAGCACGCGACCCGTGCTGGACTGATACCCGAGAGGTGTAATCGGATAACAAGGGCTGTCGAGAGGGTCAGAACTAAGAAAAATAGTAAATCACGGCTTTATCGACGAATTGTTGCATTTCGGCGACGAAGTGACTTCGACTTTTATTTATTACGAAAGAGAGTATCGCCGGAATCTATGCCAGCCAAGAGAAACATTACTGATTTTTACTTATCGATCGCCTTCTCAAAGGCGTGCGGCCCTACTCTTCGCTCTCCCCGGACGATTGTTCTTCCAGTTCCTGATCTGCATCGCGCTGCTCGAACCGGCGATGACGCACGATCCTTGGCGTGATGACAATGTAAAGTTCGGTCGTGGTGCTGGTGGAGCGTTCGTTGCGGAATGCTGCACCGATCAGCGGTATGTCGCCCAGAAGCGGGATTTTCGACTTGGTCGTCAGCACGTTTTCCTGCGTCAGGCCGCCGATGACGAAGGTTTCGCCATCGCGCACCGATGCACTGGTTTCCGCTTCGCGCTGACTGATCGTCGGGTAGCCTTGGCTAAAGCCGGTCACGCTCGAGACGACGCCATAGATTTTCGAGGTGATATAGCCGTCCGTGCTGACCCGCGGCGCGATCTGCAAGGTGACCCCGACGTTCACATACTGGACCTGCTGAGAGACGCCGTTCACGCCCGACAACTGGATCGAAGTGAGAATAGGCAAGGCATCGCCCGTAATGATCTTGGCCGTCGAACCGCTTTGCGCTGCGATCCTCGGCCGCGAGACGATGCGTCCTTCACCTTTCTGGATTTGCGCATAGATCGCAGCCTGCAATTGCCCTGAAGGCAGGACATCGTTGGGATCAACGCCGAAAGGGAGGAACCCGCCGGTCGCAAGATTGCCGACGGCGATCTGGCCGTTGGAATTGGTGAAATCGATGCCGAGGTTGCGCGCACCGGTCTCGGTCAGCTCGACGAATTGGGTTTCCAGGATCACGCTGTCGACCGGGACGTCGATCAGTTCGATCTGGCGCTTCACACGCTCTATCCGTTCTTGCGTCCCGGTGATCCAAATCGCGTTGAGGCGGCGGTCGACGGCGAGACCGTTGCCGACATTCTGGCCTAGCGGCTGGTCGTCGCGCTCGGCTTGCTGCGGCGCGCCTATGTAGCTGGTCGACTGGTTTGCACCCGGGGATCCGAAACCGGGTTCGCGGCGGATAAAAACATCGTTGGGGGCAATTTCCGCCCCTTCGGCGAGAAGACCGACGATTTCCGAGACATCGGCGTATTTCAGGAAAACCAATTCGTACGAATCGCCGGGCTGGTAACTATCGACCGGTCCGCGCTGCAGTTCCTGTTGCGGCACGACGTCTTCGCCGTCCGAGCCGATCGGACGTGTGCCCAGGGTTTCCTCGTCACTGACCATCTCGACACGCACTTGCACGGCGTTGTTGCCCATCTGCTCCGCCCGTATGCGCGAGGGGCGAGCCGTGTCGAACCTGAGTACGAGGCTGCTGCCTTCCGTCACGAACTGTAGGGATCGAACCAGGCCGCGATAGCTTTGCCTGTCGGGCACCCGGCCGACCTTGAGCGTCGTGGCCATGACGAGTTCAGGCCTCGTGGGATTCCTGTCGATGGTCGCCACGCGCGGTTCGGCAGGTGAGAAGCGGAGCATGAATGTCGCCGCCCCCTCGTCCTCGGAAACCAGCCGGACTTCTTCCAGAACGGAAGGCACGACCTGAGCCGAAGCCGTCGCGAGCGGCCACACGGCCGCAATCGCTGCAAGCAACGCCAGAATGGCAAAAGGTATACGGTGCCCTGCGACCCGGGCGTGAACCGCCTTCATTATTTCAAAAATTCCCAGTCCTGGGAGACAGGCATACCGAACATTGCCTGCGCGACAATAGAGTTTTCGGAATATTCCCTCGCCTGTGGCCAGTTTGCGACAGGGCGAAAGGTCTGTGTCCGGCGAACTATTCTTCCATCAATCCATGTTTCTTGATGGCGTGACGCAATTGGTCGTAGCTCAGGCCCAATGCCTTGGCCGTTTGCCGCTGGTTCCAACGATGCTTGCCCAGCGCGTGCTCCAGGATCATGCGCTCATGCTGGTCAACCGCAGCCTTGAGATCTTCAACCTGGTCTAGGTCGGGCGCAATTTGTGCGGCGGGCTGCACTTGCTGCTGCACCGGATCCTTCTTCGGGATCGTCGGGGAGATCGGCTTCCAGGGACTGTCGAAGGGATCGAACTGGACGTGACCGATAGGAGTGTCCCAATCGTCCCACCGGTAGACAGCCCGCTCGACCACGTTGCGCAGCTCGCGCACATTGCCTGGCCATGGGTGCTCTTCGAGTTCCTGTGCGACATGCTCGGCAAAGCCGGGCCAGGCCTCCCAGCCGAGCTCCGCGCCCATCCGGCGGCCGAAATAATCCGCGAGCACTGCGATATCCCCTTCGCGTACGCGCAATGGAGGAAGCGTGATGACCTCGAAGCTCAGTCGATCGAGAAGGTCGGCCCGGAACTCGCCCCGCTCAGCCTTGGCCGGCAAATCCTCGTTTGTTGCCGCGACGATCCGCACGTCGACACGCATCGGGCGCGATGAACCGATCCGCGTGACTTCGCCATATTCGACTGCTCTCAGCAGCCGCTCCTGTGCCCCCATCGACAAGGTGCCCAGTTCGTCGAGAAATAGAGTGCCCTTGTCGGCTTCTTCGAACCTTCCCGCGCGCTGTTTGGTAGCACCGGTGAAGGCCCCGGCCTCGTGACCGAACAGTTCCGCCTCGATCAGTGTCTCTGGCAGCGCAGCGCAGTTCATGGTCACCAAAGGTTCGTCCCAGCGGGTGGACAGTCGGTGCAGACGTTCGGCAATCAGTTCCTTGCCCGTGCCGCGTTCGCCGATGACCAGGACGGGGCGCCGCATGGGCGCCGCACGGCTGGTCCGCTCGACCGCGTCGAGGAAAGCGCCGGACTGCCCGATGAACTGATTATCCCGCTCCATGACCAATAGATAGGGAATTTTCCCAAGGGTTGGCAATCCCCACCAGAACGTCGTTCGTCGAAAAACGCAAAACTGCGATATTTCAGGCAGTTGCGAGTTTTGGCACACCCTTTGCTGAACACAGGACAACAACGAATACCAGTCCAGGGAGGACAACCATGTACGACCGCAAATTCTTCCAGACCCAGCTCGGACAAGCTGCCCTTGCCAGCATTGCGGCCATGACGGCCTTTGTCGTGCTGAGCTCGCAGATTTCCGTCACGAGCCCGATCCCGGTCGTCGCATCCTACGAACAGGTTGAAATCGCGTGACCGACAATACCCCCCTCGGGCCGGAGCGCCTTAGTCCCGACGCTTCGGCCCGTCCCCGCAAACCGCATGGCAATCGCCTTGCCCGGATTGATCGCGAAGCGCAGCGCGCAAGAGATTGGACCAATCCCGAAACAGTGAATACGAAGATCAACGAATTTTTCTCAACCGGAGCACCCTTGATGGGCATTTTCAGCAGAACCCGCGATATCGTCGCCGCCAATTTCAACGACATGCTCGACAAGGCGGATGATCCGCAGAAGATGATCCGCATGATCATCCTCGAGATGGAGGAAACCCTGGTGGAAGTCCGCGCGAGCGCGGCACGCACGATCGCGGACCAGAAGGAAATGCACCGCCACACGGTCAAGCTGGACAAGCTCCAGGCCGATTGGGGCGAAAAGGCGGCCCTGGCGCTGTCGAAAGATCGCGAAGATCTCGCCCGTGCAGCCCTCGTCGAAAAGAAGAAAGCTGCCGACATGAGCGACCAGCTCAAGCAGGAAATCGCCGTACTCGACGATGCCCTGCGCGCTTACGAGCAGGACATCCAGAAGCTGCAGAACCGCCTGCGCGAAGCACGCAGCCGCCAGACCGCGATCGCCGCCCGCCTGGAAAGCGCGGAGAACCGGGTCAAGCTGCGCAGCCTGATGACCGAAGATCGTGTCGACGATGCGCTGAGCCGGTTCGACCAGCTCGAACGCCGCGTCGACTACGCCGAAGGCCGTGCCGAAGCGCTGTCCATTTCCGATGGCAGCAAGCAGCCAAGCCTTTCCGACGAGATCGCCGCGCTCGAGGGCGCCGATGCGATCGACGATGAACTTGAACAGATGAAGAAAGCGCTCGGCAAGTCCGACGCGAAGAAGGAGGACTGATCCATGGACGAGATTTTTGCAATCGTGGCGATCTTCATCGCCCTCCCGTGGATCGTCCTGCACTACATCACGAAGTGGAAGACGTCCGCCACCATCACCACCGACGATGAAGCGTTACTGGAAGAGCTCTACAATCTCGCCAAGCGCCTCGATGACCGGATGGACACCGTCGAGCGTCTCGTCGCTTCCGACAATCCCGACTTCCGCCCCGCCCGCCTCGTCCACGACAGCGAGCAGGACAACGAACAGCTGCGCGAACTCGAACAGCTGATTGCCGAGAAAAAAGGAGCAGCAAAGTGAACTCCCCCCGCACCACTCTTTATCGCGACAAGCAGAATGCGAAGTTCATGGGGGTTCTCTCCGGCATCGCGGACTACACCGGCGTCAACGCCTTGTGGATCCGCCTGGGCTTCCTGATCCTCGCGGTGTCGATGGGCTGGCCTATCCTTGCCTATTTCGTCGCCGGCATCCTGCTCAACAAGAAGCCCGCACACCTCTACTCCGAGCCTGCCGAACAGAAATACTGGCAGGGCGTGCGGCAAAACCCGAAGCGTACGGCCCGCGAAATCCGTGGCAAGATGAAGGACATCGACCGCCGCCTGGCAGACGTCGAAACCTTCTACGTCAGCAACAACCCGCGCCTCACGGCCGAAATCGAACGCCTGCGCTAAAGCCGGGCCGAGGGGGAGAGAGAATATGGATCCCGCGCTTTTGATACCGATCCTGGCGCTGAGCATCCCGATCGTCGCGATCTGGACCAAGCACCAGCAGAAGCTCGCTGAAATGAACATCCAGACCACCGCGCAGGCCACTGCCGAACAGGCAGCGCAATACGCCAGCAAGGTGCAGCAACTCGAAGACCGCGTTCAGGTGCTTGAGCGGATCGTGACCGACAAGGGATACGATGTCGCCACCCAGATCGAAGCCCTGCGCGACCAGCGCCGCGTCGATGACGAAGGCACCGGCGTTCCCTTAGGGACGCTGAACAGGGAGAAAGCATGATGGAATTCTTCACCGAAACCGCAATCATCGCCGGCGTGGCCATCATGACGGGCGGCTGGGTGGTAACAACCTGGTTGCGGATAAAGAACGGCTATCCGCTGGAGAACAGCTGGGGCAAAGCCGTCTATCCGAAGAACGACCAGGCAGTGGAGCGGGTCAAGCTGCTCACCCAGGAAAACGCCGAACTGCGTGCTGAATTGGGTTCGCTCAAGGACCGCCTCGGCAATGTCGAACGCATCGTCACCGACAGCGGCTATCACCTGACCAATGAGATCGACCGCTTGCGCGACAAGTCGGAGACGAATTGATGGATCCGAACCTGATCCTGATTTTCGGCTTCGTCCTGACTGCGGCGCTCCTGGCCATGACTACCGGTATTCTCATCCACCGGCGCCAGGTCGAACACGACGAACGCCGCGCGGAACTGAAGGTCCGCGAGGCTGAGGCGAAGGCCGAAGAGGCGCGCTACTCCAAGGGCGACTACAGCCAGATCGAGGAGCGTCTCCGCGTACTCGAACGCATTGCAACTGACAGCAATCACGCTCTGGCTTCCCAAATCGACGAGCTGCGCGACCTTCACGCAATAGAAGACCGTACCCAGCCAAGCGAGGCCGCGCGATGAGCTTCTGGACCGCCATTTTCATGATCGTCGTGGTCTGCGCCATCGCCGAGGTCTTCAAGGCGAAGTACCGCTCCGAAAAAGGCATCACTCGCGATTACCTCGGCAACGAAACCGTGGTCGGCTCCAAGGTCGATCCCGACGCCCAGCGTGAGCTCGAAGACCTGCGCGAACGCATCAAGGTACTGGAGCGCATCGCCACAGACGGCAATTCGCTCGACGCAAGTGAAACGCAGCGGATCGCCGCTGAAATCGAGGCCCTGCGCGACAAGCAGGTCGAAAAGGACAACTGAGGACCATCCGGGTTCAAGGAGGACATGGGGAAATGTTCGAACCGACACTCATAATCGCAGGCGCTGCGCTGATCGGCCTAGTAATTGTCGCCGGCACCTTGCTGAGGGCATGGCACGACTGGATCGAATTCAAACGTCGCCAGCTGGAACACGATGCGCCCGTACCCGAAGACACCGGCAGCGCGATGGGCGCGGCCCGTATCGAACTTGCCGACCTGCGCGAGCGGATCAAGAAGCTCGAAGCGATTGCCAGCGGAGTGGACCTATGAGCGCGACCAATAATGCAGCACAAGCCGGTATAGGCCTTGGAAGCGCAATCGCCGTCGCCATCAGCTGGAGCCAGCACCAATCGATCCTCTGGGCAATAATCCAGGGATTTTTCGGCTGGTTCTACGTCATCTACTATGCATTCACCCGCCCTGGAGGGCTGGCCGGCTGAGCGCGATGGACGCCGCCTCATTAGCTGGCTAGATGCCGCCGCCATGCGCAAACTCGACGACATTGCCGAAGAATACGACTTCCTCGAAGGCGACGAGCGGTATCGCCTGCTGATCGAGCTGGGTCGGGATCTCGAACCCATGCCCGATCCACTGAAAACCGACGCCACCCTTGTGCGCGGATGTTCGGCGGCGGTCTGGGTCTATCCGACAGGCGATGCCGACCAGCTGCATTTCCTGGCCGACAGCAATGCGGCGATTACCAAGGGTATTGTGGCCCTTGTGATCTCGGCCGTTCAGGACAAGCCGGCCAGCGAGGTGGCGCAGATGGACATTGCCGCCGCGCTCGATCCATTCGACCTGAAAAACCAGCTTTCCAGCAACCGGACGCAAGGTGTGCCCAACATGATTGCGCTGGTTAAGGAGCATGCCGCGCGGATCGCAGCCGGTTAGCATGCGACGCCACATCTATCGCGCATGCGGTTTCCTGTTCGTCGGGCTGGGGGCCATCGGGGCTTTTCTCCCCATCATGCCGACAGTGCCTTTCCTGTTGCTGGCGGTCTATTTCTTCGCCCGCTCCAGCCCGGAACTGGAGCAGAAGATCCTCGATCATCCGACCTGGGGCCCGCAAGTTCGCGACTGGCGCGAACGCCGCGCGATCAGCCGCAGGGCAAAGACCATGGCGATCGGTGCCATGGCGACCGGTGCCGTCTTTACCTGGTACACGCTTGGTGCGCCCTGGTACTACATCTCCATCGCCATCCTCGTGATCGCCGGGACCTGGATCGCCACGCGAAACGAATAGGCGCTTTCAGGAACGCGCTGCGATTCAGTCCGTTAGGGTAACATACGGATGGGAGGGTCGACCGAAAGGAACACTCTCAAATGGCAATTCTCATTCTCATCGCCACGATCCTGCTTCCCCCGCTCGGCGTCGCTGCCAAGCATGGGCTCGGCGGCACCACGTTGCTAAATGTCGTGCTGACCCTGCTGGGCTTTATCCCGGGACTGATCCACGGCCTGTATGTGAACTACGCCCGCTAAGCGGCACAGACCGACTAGAACACGAAGCGCCGGGGCCTCAGGCTCCGGCGCTTTCGCGTACGGTGGCGATCCCCGCTTCCTTCTGGCGCTTGAGTTCCGCCTTCAGCTTGGCCGGATCGCGCGCGAGCACGAAACCGAAGCTTACCCCGCCTTCCTTGCCGATGGTCGCATGGTGCAGTTTGTGCGCCTGGACCAGCCGCTTGGCGTAGCCTTTCTTGGGCACCCAGCGGAAATAGCGCTGATGCACCAGCCCGTCGTGAACGAACGTGTAGATCAGGCCGTAGCAGGTGATCCCGAAGGCGATCCACCATAAGAGGTCCGACCAGACATAACCGACGGCAAACATGGCGAAGACGATGGTGCCGAACGTCACCGCGTAGAGGTCATTCTTTTCCAGTACATTATCGTGCGGTTCGTGATGGTCGCGGTGCCAGCCCCAGCCCCATCCGTGCATGATGTATTTGTGCGCCCACCAGGCGAATAGTTCCATCCCTGCGATCGACAGGAACACGGTGAGAAGGATGGCGGGAATGCTCACTTGGAAATCTCTGGCAGCGACATGGTCTTTCGGGCGCGGGGCAGGCCCCACCATGGGACGTGCGGCGCGAGGTGATGCTCGTGATGATAGCCGAAATGGAAACAGCTGGCGAGCGATGCAAGGCTTGAGAAGCCGTCGCTGCGTGCATTGTGCCGGTCGGTAAAGCCGACATCGTCGTGTCGATGCGGGCGATAGGTGCCGAAGTAGAACAGCTGCAACGAGGAAGCGATCGCGGGTGCCCCGTAGAGCAGCACTATTTTGAGCGCCGATATGGAGAATACGGCCCAGTATATCGTCACGACGCTGCTGACGAACAGCACCGACTGCCAGCCGAAATAGCGTTTCAGGAAGGTGCCGTACCACGGCCAGAACCGCGTCGGGTGGTCGGCGCTGAAATCGGGATCGTCGGCCGTGCCGGGAGCCTTGTGGTGCGCGAAGTGAGCATCGCGCATCTTGCGCCAGCCGAAGCCCGCGTAGAGAAACAGCAGCGCTCCACCGATCAGCCCGTTAAGCCGCCCGCCGCCCGGCGCGAGCGATCCGTGCATCGCATCATGGCTGACGATGAAAAGGCCGACCGAAAGCCAGCATTGCACGACCGCCATCGCCAGAGCGACCGGAAGCGTCTGCCAGGTGAGTTCGAACACGAACATGGCGAAGAGGTGCAGCGCCAGCCAGCTTGCGAAAATGGCGAAAGCCAGTGCAAGGCCGATCGCGGCCTGTCGCGCGTTGCCGGTTGTGATGTTCGGGGATGCGCCCATGCAGCGGTTGTACCCTGCCCGGACCGCCTAGGACAAGCGGTTCGCGACAGGCAGGATCAGTCCTTGAAGAAGAACTTGGTCACTTCTTCGCGCAGGCGAGCGGGACGCAGCGTTTCGGAATCGATGCAGCACCAGGCGCTTTTCACTTCGGCGAGCACTTCTTCCCCGCGCTGGATCACGGTCGAGTAGAACGCCCGCGCACCCTGTACCTTTTCCAGTACGGTGCTGGCGATCACCTCGTCATCGAGGAATGCCGGTTTGCGATAGGTAATCTCGTGCTTGAGCGCGACCCACGCCTTGCTCGCCACCTCTTCGGCAGGCGCGATCTTGTTCCAGTGGGCGAGGACCGCGTCCTGCACCCAATTGAGATAGCGGGCATTGTTCACGTGACCCATGAAATCGATATCGGAGGGAATCACGCGGATCGGAAAGGCGAAGGGCTTTGCTGACATGAGTGTAAGTAAAGCACGGAAAGGTTAACTTTGGAAGACTCTGGATTTGCCTTTTTGCGCGCGTGACATTCCTGCCGCAAACCTGTGCGCGACATGGCAAGCAAACCGCGCACACTCTACGAAAAGATCTGGGACGCCCACGTCGTCGAACGGCAGGACGATGGCACTTGCCTCGTCTATATCGATCGGCACCTGGTCCACGAAGTCACCAGCCCTCAGGCCTTCGAGGCTTTGCGGGTTGCAGGTCGAAAAGTTCGCCGTCCCGACCTGACCCTCGCGGTCCCCGACCACAACGTGCCCACCACCGCGCGCCTTGCCGCCGATGGTTCACGAATCCCGATTGCCGATCCGCAAAGTGCGGCGCAATTGGCTGCGCTCGAGAAGAACGCGCCCGAATTCGGTATCCGATACATCGATGCGGTCGCGCGCGAACAGGGCATCGTCCACGTCGTCGGACCCGAACAGGGCTTCTCCCTCCCAGGCGCCACAATAGTGTGCGGCGACAGCCACACGGCGGCTCACGGCGGGATTGGCGCGCTGGCCTTCGGTATCGGTACAAGCGAAGTGGAACACGTACTGGCCACCCAGACGCTTCTGCTGCGCCAGTCGAAAAGCATGGAAGTGCGTGTCGAAGGCGCTCTCTCCGCCGGCGTCACGCCCAAGGACCTTATCCTGCATATCATCGGCGTGATCGGGACCGCAGGCGGCACCGGCCACGTTATCGAATATCGCGGCAAGGTCTTCGAGAAAATGAGCGTCGAAGGCCGTCTCACCGTATGCAATATGAGCATCGAAGGCGGCGCACGCGCTGGCATCATAGCGCCGGACGACACGGTGTTTCGCTATCTCGAAGGTCGACCCTACTCACCCAAGGGTGGGGATTGGGACCGCGCGGTCGAATGGTGGCGCTCGCTCGCCACCGACGAAGGCGCGGTCTTCGACAAGAGCGTTGTCATCGACGCTGCCGATATCGAACCCACGGTAAGCTGGGGCACCAGCCCCGAAGACGTGGTGGCGATTGGCGACACGGTCCCCTCGCCCGATTCCTTCACGGATCCTTCCAAGCAGGACGCTGCGCGCAAGAGCCTCGACTACATGGGCCTCGAACCGGGAACGCCGCTGGAAGATGTCGCGATCGAGAACGTTTTCATCGGCTCATGCACCAACAGCCGGATCGAGGATTTGCGCGCTGCCGCAGCGGTCCTGAAGGGCCGCACCAAAGCCGCCAATGTGCGCTGGGCCATCGCCGTGCCAGGATCCGGCCTCGTCAAGCAACAGGCCGAAGACGAAGGGCTGGACCGCATTTTCACCGATGCCGGTTTTGAATGGCGCGAGCCGGGCTGTTCCGCCTGCCTTGCCATGAACCCAGACAAGGTGCCGCCGGGCGAACGCTGCGCGTCGACCAGCAACCGCAATTTCGTAGGCCGCCAGGGTCCGGGCGCCCGCACCCATTTGATGAGCCCCGCGATGGCTGCTGCCGCCGCCGTCGCCGGTCACCTCGTCGACGTGAGGAAGCTATCGGGCGGGTAGGGTCTTGCCCTTCCATGCTCTGCAATCCATGAGACCATCATGACCAAACTCCCCAAAGGCAAGGCCGCCATCGCAGGTGCGATCGGATCGGCCGCTATCGCCGCCGCGCTGCTCTATGCGAACAAGCGCCGCGAAAAGAAAAACCAGCCGAACCAGCCTGGCCCGATTCCTTCGGGGGAAAACCCCGAAACGGACTGATCGCCAAAGCGCAAGGAGCCCGCATGACAAAGACCAGAACCACCTTGGCGGCCGCAGCTCTCGTCTTGGGCCTCGCCGCCCCGGCCAGCGCGCGGGACGCAGCCGATGTGGAACTGTGGCGTCTGGATTGCGGCACCATCGAATTGAGCGATGCGGGCCCCTTTTCCGACACGCACCTCTACGACGGCGAACCGCGCACGCTGACCGACAGTTGCTACCTCGTCCGCAATGGCGAGAATTACCTGCTGTGGGATGCCGGCCTGCCTTCCGCGCTGAAGGGCACCAGCGTGACGCAAATGGTCTTCACGCTCAGCGTCGAAAAGACCATCGCTGAACAGTTGGCCGAAATCGGCCTCGCCCCTGACGACGTCGATTTCGTGGGCGTGAGCCACTATCACGATGACCATATCGGCCAGGCGTCGGAGTATGCGGGCGCAAGGCTGCTGATCGGGCGCGGTGACGCAGAAGCAGTCACCTCGGGCGCGATGGAAGCCACCCGCGCACAGCTGGCACCCTGGCTAGCCGAAGGAGCCGAGGGCGAAGTTACGCGGATCGCGTCGGACCATGACGTGTTCGGTGACGGTTCGGTCGTGATCAAGGGAATGCCCGGGCACACGCCGGGCCACTCGGTCCTGCTGGTCCGCCTTCGCGAGACCGGCAACGTCATGCTGACCGGCGATCTCTATCACTTCGAAGAGCAGGTGACTAACCGCGGTGTGCCAGCGTTCAATACCAACCGCGCCGACACTCTCGCCTCATTCCACCGGTTCGACCAGATGGCAGAAAACCTCGAAGCGACGGTCGTGATCCAGCACGATCCGCCTCACGTAAACCGCCTCCCCGCATTTCCCGGATCGGCAAAGTAATGGACAAGGTCACCGTTATTATCGGCCGGGCCATTCCGCTCGGCCTCAAGAACGTCGATACCGACGTCATCATCCCTGCCCACTGGCTCAAGACCGTCAGCCGCGAGGGGCTTGGCAAGGGCGCCTTCGAGACGATCAGGCAGGCTCCCGGCAACCCTTTCGATGTCGAAGATTTCGCCGGTGCGCCGATCCTGATCGCGGGCGACAATTTCGGTTGCGGCTCCAGCCGCGAACACGCTGCCTGGGCAATGCTCGACATGGGCCTTCGCGCCGTGATCGCGCCGAGTTTTTCGGACATTTTTGCCGGAAACGCATTCAAGAACGGCATTCTCGCCGTCGAATTGCCGCAGGAACAGGTCGACCGCCTGCTGGAAGTGGCGAAGACCGATACCATCACCCTCGACCTGGAAAATCAGGTCGTGACAACACCCTACCAGGATCGCTTCGCATTCGAGATCGACCCGTTCCGCAAGCATTGCATGCTGGAAGGACTGGACGAAATCGGCCTCACGCTGAAGCGCGACGAGGCCATCGAGACACACGAACAATCGCGCGCTGGCAGCCTCCCCTGGCTCGATGCGCCACAATCATACCGGAGAGACGCAGCATGAAAGCAGTACTGTCGAAGGAAACGGGCGGTCCCGAAACCCTCGTAGTCGAGGATATCGAAGCCCCCACGCCCGGCAAGGGAGAGGTCCTCATCGACGTTGCCGCCTGCGCGATCAACTTCCCCGACACGCTGATCATCCGCGACATGTACCAGTTCAAGCCGCCGCGCCCTTTCGCGCCGGGCGGCGAGATCTCCGGCACAATCGAAGCGCTGGGCGAAGGCGTCGAAGGCTTTGCCGTAGGCGACAAGGTCATCTGCGGGGTCGGTAACGGAGGCCTGCAGGAAAAGGTCGCCGTTGCAGCTGCGCGCCTCTTCAAGGTACCCGAAGGCATCGACCTGGTGCAGGCAAGCGCACTTCTGATGACCTATGGCACGACCATCCACGGCCTGAAGGATCGCGGCGACATCAAGGAGGGCGAAACCGTGCTCGTGCTCGGCGCAGCAGGCGGTGTGGGCCTTTCGGCTGTCGAACTGGCGAAGGCCTATGGCTGCCGAGTCGTCGCCGCCGTCTCGACCGAAGAAAAGGGCGAAGTTGCCAAGAAAGCTGGCGCCGACGAGGTGGTGATCTATCCGCGCGCGCCGTTCGACAAGGACCAGTCCAAGGCACTTGCACAAGCGTTCAAGGACGCTGTCGGCCCCAACGGCGCGGACATCGTCTACGACATTGTCGGCGGCGATTATTCCGAACCGGCCCTGCGCTCGATCGCCTGGGAAGGCCGCTTCCTGGTGATCGGTTTTCCGGCAGGTATCGCGAAAATGCCGCTCAACCTGACGCTGCTGAAAAGCTGCGACATCCGCGGCGTTTTCTGGGGCGCTTTCACCGCCCGCGAGCCGGAACGCAACAACGCCAATATCGCGGAGCTGTTCGACCTCTGGAAGGCAGGAAAGATCAACCCGCTGGTTAGCGAAACCTATCCGATCGAGCGCGCGCACGAAGCCATCGCCAAGCTGGAAAATCGCGGCGCGATCGGCAAACTCGTCGTGACAATGGACTGATCGGGCGTTCTCGCCCTTGCCCCTTTGCCTCCCGATACCTATTCGGGAGGCAACTTCTTCCAAGGGGATAGACATGACCGACTTCAAGGATCGCGAACGCGGCGAAGAATCCAAGTTCGCCTTCGACCAGGAAACCGAATTCAAGATTGCCGCTCGTCGCAACCGGCTGCTGGGCGAATGGGCTGCCGGGCTGATGGGCCTCACCGAAGAAGAGACCGATGCCTACAAGAAAGCCGTCGTCCAGGCCGATTTCGAAGAAGCCGGTGACGAAGACGTCGTCCGCAAGCTGCTGGGCGACCTGACGGCTGCCGATTGCGATGTCAGCGAGGCCGATATTCGCTCCAAGCTGGAAGAATGCTCGGTCGAGGCTCGCCGCCAGTTCATGAGCGACCAGAAGTAATCCGATGCCGATGAAGGCAGATGACATCGTCGCGCTGATCGAGGAGGCGCTTCCGGGCGCGGTCGTCGAGATGCGCGATCTTGCAGGGGATAACGACCACTGGGCGGCGAAGGTCACTGCCCCGCAATTTGCAGGCAAGACGCGCGTCGCCCAGCACAAGCTGGTTTACGACGCGCTTGGTGGCCGGATGGGCGGCGAACTCCACGCCTTGCAACTGACTACCCAAGCCCCCACCTGAATCCTCACCAGATTCACGTCAAAGACAAAGGCAGGGCACATTATGTCCGATGTAAATTCACGCATCTCCGATCTCGTCGGCGGTAACGACGTCGTCCTCTTCATGAAGGGCACGCCGCTGTTTCCGCAGTGCGGCTTCTCCAATCGCGCGGTCGCTATCCTCGACCATTGCGGCGTCGCATATGAAAGCGTCGACGTCCTGCAGGACATGGAAATCCGCCAGGGCATCAAGTCCTTTTCCGACTGGCCGACCATTCCCCAGCTTTATGTGAAGGGCGAATTCGTCGGCGGCAGCGATATCATGATGGAAATGTTCGAAGCCGGTGAGCTTCAGCAGATGATGGACGAAAAGCAGGTCGCCAAGGCCGAAAGCTGAGTTTTTACGAGCTCTGAAACGGGTAAGGCCCGCCTGGGGGACGTCCAGGCGGGCCTTTTTATTTGGTGTGAGGCGGATCGGAAACCAGGGAAGATCCGCCTCTCGAAGACCAAACAGTATGCGAACAGGTATGCAGGCCCCGTGCCAAAACCACGCATGCGAGGGTTGGTGGGGAGAGCGATGGTTAACAAGGGCTCGCTGTCTATCAACTATGTAAAAAACTCCGACACGGAGCCCGTAATCGCTTGGCAACCGGCAGGACTGGCTGCAAACTTCAGACGATGAGCGCGAACGCAGATACCCCCGATCCCATACCCGCAGCGACGCTGGTGGTTTTCCGCAAGGGCCGCGAGGGACCGGAACCGGAAATCCTGATGACGATTCGTTCGCGCACCATGTCCTTTGCGGGAGGCATGGCAGTGTTTCCGGGCGGAAGGGTCGATCCGGAAGATTATGAGCTCGCCGCCGAGGCCTCGGCTTCTGCGGGCGATCCGGACGAAGTCGCGCACCGCATTGCGGCAATCCGCGAAACGCTGGAAGAGACCGGCCTCGCACTCGGTCTGAAAGGTGCAATGGACGCGCAGCGCGCCGCCGAAGCTCGCGCGTTACTGCTCGAAAAGCGTGCGCTGGCCCCGGTTCTGGAATCGTTCGACCTCGCGCTCGACCTCGATGCGCTGACCCCATTCGCCCGCTGGCTCCCGTTCGGCCTCGCGCACAATCGTATCTTCGACACCATGTTCTACCTGGCCGATCTCGGCACGGGCGCAGTAGATATCGAAGTCGATGCGACCGAAAATACGCACCTATTCTGGGTCAGCGCCGCCGAAGCGTTGCGCATGGCTGAGCGCGGCGACATCTCGCTGATCTTTCCCACGCGCCGCAATCTCGAACGCCTGGCGCAGTTCGCGACCTTCGACGAGGCCCGCGACCACGCGCGGCAAACCCCGGTCCGCGTGATTACCCCGGAGGTGGTCGAGGAGGCGGACGGATCCTACCTCGCGATCCCGGATGATCTGGGATATCCGATCACCCGCGAGGAGCTGACCAGCGCAAATCGGAGCTGAAAATTGGCGCACCCGACATGAAGTGATGGGCACTGCAATCGTTGGGAAATTCTAGTTTCCCTATCCTGATAACGGCAAATTTGGCCCTCATTCCAGGCATCCAAGGTCGGATTTATCATTTCCCATAGCTGACCGTCCGCTTTTTCCCGCTTCGGACTCTCAGCTTATGTCCGATTTTGGGTGGGTAGCGGACATTTGATCACAAATGCGTTGGTAGTGTATGTGCCTCCCAAATTTGGGAGGATTTTAATATGAAGGTATTACTTTCTTCAGTCGCACTTTGCGCGATCACCCTAACGGGATGTTCGAATAATGTAGCGGATACGTCCAGCCAAGTTGCCGATGAAAACATGCTAGAGCGAAACAAGCGCCTGGCCGCGGAATTTTACGAGAAGCTTTGGTTTTCGAACAACACGGACGCTTACGCCGACTACGTTGCAGACGAATACGTAGTCCACGATATTGGTGATAGGAAGAACGTTACGGAACCCGCTATTGCGCAGAAGGAAGTGGCTGATCTTTTCCATGGGTTCGGGACCTTGAGCGGCGAGATCGATTATCAGATCGCCGAAGGAGATAAAGTTGCGACGCGATGGTTCATTTCGCTGGATCCGAATGATCAAGGTCGGACGAAGGGAATGACCAAGGTGGAGCGCGTGCCAATCATCAATGTCTTCAGGTTCAATGAAGAAGGCAAAATAATCGAAATCTGGAACCACAGACACGACATTGATTTGCCTCAGCCGCCCGGTGGCGGAAAGCCGACAATAGAAGGTTAGCCACGAGACACGTTCAGGGACGACCTTCGGATCTCAGTTCGAACGTCCGCAAGCGGGTCGTTAGCCGCCGGTCCGCTCCTGGCACACCGCTAGCTCGTTGAAAGCGTCGCCAGATGGGTGGAGAGCGGAACCTAGGCGGACCCTGCTTCGCTGGCTTTCCTCAATCGTTCAGCTTGCAACTTGGCATTATCGACAGCGTCCTCTGAACATTCTGCCTCCGCCAGTTGATCGATCTCTTCGGCGGCGCGCTTGACCATTTTCCTGAGCACGATCTTTTCCTGCTCAGTGTTCTTAAGCTTATGACGGAGCGCGCGCTTTTCTTCATCCATCCACACAGACTAGAAAAATCATCGGCTGATGCAAGTATGTCCGCAATCGGGTCATTTGCTGTCCGTCCGCTCCTTGCACATCGCTTGCTCAGTGAAACTGTCGTCAGATGGGTGGAAAGCGGTCCTTGGTTGGACTCGAAGACGAATGGCATTATCGGCGCCACATGGCAGATTGCGGATGCGGCCCTACTGAAATCGAGACGAAAGCCCAGCAGCGGGCTCTATGGCTGGCGCTTGTCCTGAATGCCGTAATGTTCTTCGTGGAAGTTGCTTCTGGGCTCTACGCGGATTCGACCAGCCTTGTAGCGGACGGTCTGGATATGCTCACGGACGCGTCGGTCTATGCGGTCGCTTTGATGGCCATAGGACGAAGCAATGCCTTTAAGGCCCGCGCCGCAACTTTGAGCGGAGCTTTGCTACTGATTGTAGGCATAGGGGTCGTTCTCGAAGCCGTAAGGCGCGCCTTCGTTGGAGCAGAACCTGTCGGTGTCTTGATGATTATGGTCGCCCTAGTGGCACTCGCCGTGAACACCTACGTGCTCAGACTACTGCAAAGGCAGCGCAGCGACGAAGTCCACATGCGCGCGGCTTGGATTTTCACTCGTGCCGACGTGGTCGCCAATGTTGCAGTGATTGTGTCGGGTGCGGCGGTCTTACTTACCGGCGTGATCTACTTTGATCTTCTGGTCGGTGCAGCCATTGGCCTCTTTGTCATGAGGGAAGCAATGGAAATACTGCGGGAAGCAAGACAAGCTGGCCGTTAGGGCAGCTAACTTAACGTCCGCAATCGGGTCGTTAGCGGCTGGTCCGCTCCTGGCACATCGCTTTCTCGGTGAGACAGGCGCGAAGTTGGGTGGAAAGCGGACTTTTAAGAAAGCGAGCCAGATCAGCGCGACAGGAGGATTTGCCTTGTTGCGACCTGCAACATTAAGTCCTGGCTTTCACCAACATGAGTGGGCGCGATGAGAAAGTTAGGAACCACGCCTCTTGTCTCTTCTGACCCGGATGGACGCACCATGTAAGCCTTTGGATAGATAATGGTCGAACCTGAATGGGGTAGGTCGAAGGTTTCGACCGCTCCATAGGTGGTCGGCAGATCAGCCGTTTCTTCTCCAAAGATTGTCGCGATGCCCAGGTCCTGCATCAGCGCAGCAATAACGGCCGCATTCGAATAGCTATGCCGATTTACGAGCACCCACACTCGGCCTCCGAATGCATTGTCGGCAATGGGTTGCGTTTCAGGGAGTTCGATGGATACCACCTCACCGTCTTCCGCATCCGCCACCGCCGCCGCTATTCGGCCAGCGAGTGTCTCGCGATCACGAGGTCGATCAAACCACACGGCCTTGGTATTTGGGCCTGCCCTCACCTCGTAGCGTGACGCAAAGCGATAAGGGTTGTCGATCAGCCGGGCAATTATGAGATCCGAAAAGCTGGCATCACCACCGCCGTTGTCGCGCAGGTCGATGATTAGGTCTTGCGCTTCGCTTTCGGCCATTGCTGCAAAGGCTTCGCTGATAAAGGCGCGGAACGGTTCAATCAGGTAGGCATCGCCGTCTTCGCCCCGCTCGGCCTTGGTGGCCGAGAACGGACCGGGCTGAAGGTAGAAGATGCCTTCTCCAAGATCGCGATGGATGCGGGCACCCGGCTTCCGGGTGGGTCGTGGCAATGCGCGGGCATCCTGCAGCGAGTACATTTCACCGAAGGTCACGGCCTTGATGCGATGCGAGCCTGCTTCACCATTGGGTGCAATGTAATCGACGAGGAGATTATCGACCGGCCCGAACTTCAAATAGAGGTAGGCAGGCATTCCCATTTCGACTTGGGTGCGCAGCAGACGCAAGGTATCGGCAGAGACGATTTTTCTCACACCGTTTTCGAACTCTTCAACCGGGACGCCCGCAAGCGCTGTGATCCGCGATCCGGGTGGCAGTGCATCGCTGGTGCCAGTCCAATTGTCGGTGATCATCCTGTCACCACGATAGACGATCGAGAGTGGAATGATTTTGCCGCCGTTCCCGATATGACCAAACACATCGGCCAAGGCTGCTTCGGTTTTAGAGTGTCCAATGTTCCCGAATGCCATCGCCTCATGCAGCATGAGATGGAATTCTGACTTCTTGATGGGGCCATCTATACGCGACAGCAACTCCTGCAGACGGGCTTCATATTCAGCCTTGCTGCGCCGGGCGAAAAGATTGACGTGTTCCTTCTGGAGCCTGGTGAAAAGAACCTGCAGATCTTCTCTGGCTTCCTGCGCTGTGTAGCAGTTGCTGCAGCCATCGGCAGTCTGTGCAGAGACCGGCACAATAATCCCGAAAAGCAACAACGGAAAAAACGAGCGGATCAAACCATGAAGCATCGTTTACGCCTATCAAGGCCCGCATATAGGTCAACGTGAAGATGAGGCACACTCCACGACAAGGAGTTCTGTGTCTCCTTTCGGGTCGTTAGCGGCTGGTCCGCTTTTGGCACATCGCTAGCTCGGTAAATCAGTCGCGAAGTGGGTGGAAAGCGGACGATCCAAATCTGGTTGTTAAAGGGTGTGCTCAGACATTGTCAGCCGCGAGCCAGGATCCCTATTCGTTTCCCTTCACGACGAGAGTGTCGATCGGCAGGCTTCCGAGCAGCTCGTTGGCGGTGCTGCCGATCGTCGCATGCCGCAGGGCGGATTCGCCATGCGTCCCTAGCACCAGCAACTCGGCCTCGCTCTCGCGCAGGTCCTTGCGCAGTGCGCCCCCCGTGCTGCCGTAGACAAGATGCGATGTGACCCGCTTACGCGTTTCACCATCGAGCTCATCCAAGAACTCGCTGAACACCTTGCGCTCGGCCTTCTCAACATCCTTCCGTACGTAATCGGCGTTCTGCCAGCCTTCGAATGGTACGTGATAGGCATGGATCAATTGGATACCGGCTTTCGGAAACATTTCCGCGGCTTTCTTCAGTGCGACGCGTGACGGCGGATAGAAGTCAGTCGCACAGGCGATGCTGTCGTAGGGATATCGGGGCCGGTTCTTGACTACGAGCACCGGAACCGGCGAGTGGCGTATGACATAGTCGACCGCCGTTCCCAGCAGGTAATCCTTCATGCTGTTGAAACGAGCCACCCCGATCACGATCAGGCTCGCTTCCACTTCTTCCGCCACGCTCGCAATGGCGTAGTCCGCACGCTCGATCGGGTAACGGAAAGTAATTTTTGTATCTGTTTCTGGGAGAACCGAGCGCATCCTGCGATCCAGCTCGCTCCGTGATGGTGGCTCGCCCAAGGCGGGATCGAGAGCATGCACCAGCACGACTTCGGCATCCCATTGCTCTGCCAGTTTCAGCGCGCGGTCAATCGCGCGGTCCGCTTCGGCGCGAAAATCGGTGCCGACAACAATTCTGCCTACCATAATAAACCCAGTCTCCTCTACGCCTCCTCGTGCACAGACGACCCTATCGATACCAGCATGGGCCCTCAAGGAATTCTGGTCTTCGGCTATCGACAATAGGGTCGATTTTGCCGAGTGTCGAAGCGATGGAATCGCAACTTCACATTCCTTACCTTCGCGAAGTGATCGTGTTCTTGGCGGTGGCCGGTTTCGCGGTTCCTTTGCTTCAGCGCAAATTTAGTCCGGTTCTCGGCTACCTTCTGATCGGCGGGCTGATCGGACCGTATGGGCTCGGCCTGTTCGCCAATGACTATCCTATAGCGTCTTACGTTGTGATCGACGATCTCGATGGGGTTCGTGCTCTTGCTGAGATCGGCGTCATCTTCCTCCTGTTCGCGATTGGGCTCGAGCTGTCGCTGGACAGATTGTGGTCGATGCGCCGCTTCGTCTTCGGTCTCGGGACCGCGCAGATCGTCCTGACCGGCATGCTGATCGGCAGCATCGCTTATGCATGGGGAAATTCGGGGTCGGCGGCGCTCGTCCTGGGCGCATGTCTGGCGTTGTCCTCGACAGCCATCGTCATGCAATTGCTGATCGAGAAGGGCAGGCTCACCACACCGGTCGGGCGCTCGGTGTTCTCGGTGCTCCTGATGCAGGATCTGGCGGTCGTCCCCATCCTCTTTATTGTCGGCGTCCTCGGGACGGTTTCCGCAGGAGAGAGCATCGCCTGGGATCTGGCCTTGGCGCTCGGAGAGGCGGCGGTCACGGTCGTCGTCATATACGCCGTCGGTCGTCTTCTCGTGCGGCCGATCTTCCGCCTGATTGCCCAGACCGGCAGTCGCGAAGCGTTCATGGCCATGATCGTCTTAGTGGCGCTTGGCACGGCGGCGGTGACGGGGGTCGTCGGTTTATCGATGGCGCTCGGCGCGTTTCTCGCTGGCCTGCTGATTGCCGAGACCGAGTACCGGCACCAGGTCGAAGTCGACATCGAACCGTTCAAGGGCCTGATGCTCGGGCTGTTTTTCATGTCGGTCGGAATGGGGATCGACTGGCGCGTGTTGGGAGAGTCGCCATTCTGGATAGCGGCGTCCGTAGTCGGTCTCATCGCGCTGAAGGCGGTCGTAAACATCGGCCTCTTTCTGCTCTGGAAGTTGCCCCGTCACCGTGCGGTGGAGGCCGGCTTGCTACTCTCGCAGGCAGGAGAGTTCGCCTTCATCGTAGTCGGACTTGCGATGTCGCTGGGGCTCGTGCCAGGACCGACAGGCCAGTTCATGCTCATCGTCGCGAGCCTGACGATGATGCTTACCCCCGTCCTCGAGCTCATGGCGCGCAAATCTGGGGCTTTGATCGAGGAGCAAACGGCCCGAGGTGCTACCGAGCAAGCGGAGGCAACCGAAGCGCTTGAGGGCCATGTCGTCATCGGCGGGTTCGGGCGCGTGGGTCGGTTGATTGCCTCTATCCTTGATCGCGAAGGTCTCTCCTACATCGCCATCGACAAAGATCCGGCGGTCGCTGCGCAGGCGCGATCGATGGGCCTGCCTGTCAGGTTCGGTGACGCATCGCGGCTTGAAGTCCTACAAGCCGCGCGCGTCAGGCACGCGACCGCGCTGGTAGTCACTCTCGGGGATGAAATACCTACCGAGAGGCTGACCGCGAGAATGCGAGAGGCGGCACCGCATGTTCCGCTGTTCGTCAGAGCGCGCGACGGTGATCAAGCCGAGCGGCTAACTAATGCGGGAGCGACCGCCGCGGTCCCCGAGACCATTGAGGCAAGCCTTCAACTAGCAGCGAGAGTGCTCGAAGGGTGCGGGTTCGACGATGATGTCGTCCAGCGACGCATTCAGTTGGAACGGTAGTCTCCCTTCGTGCTGGTAATACCATCGGAATGTCTGCATTCGGGTCGTTAGCTGCCGGTCCGCTTTTGGCACACGCCTAACTCGGCAAATCAGTCACGAACTGGGTGGAAAGCGGCCGTCGCTCCGACCTCATTTCTGTGTGATTGGGGGGAGGCGGCTTCGACCGCCCCTCTCGACCTCGGAGAGTGAAGAATGTGCTATCGGTCGTTACGATCTGGTCTGTTAGAATTACGCAACGAACTCGCAGGTCGAAAGGGTGGCACATGCCCATATCCCGAGATCATCTAGTAACTCGTCGCATTGCTCCCGTCGCAATGCTCTTACTGTGTAGCTTGACCCTGGTGTCATGCAGCGCTGGGCAACAGCGCATGGTGCAAGACACCCAAGAGAGGCCGATGGAGTTACGCTATGGGCAACATTCGCGCCAGGTAGTCGATTATTACTCTCCAGAGCCCGCCACCGGAACTGATACACCGCCGCCACTCATCGTATACGCACACGGAGGCGGATGGATCGAAGGTGATCGCAAAGTGCAGGCCTATTCCAAGCCCGCGCACTTCACAAAATCGGGATACGCTTTCGCGTCCACGGGTTATCGGGTTCTGCCGGACGCACCGGTAGAAGATCAGGCTCGTGATTTGGCAGCCGCAATCGCTGCCTTGCGCGGTAATTCAGAAAATCTCGGCTTCGATGGCGATCGAATAGTTCTGATGGGCCACAGCGCCGGTGGCCACCTTGCAGCGTTGTTGGGAACGAACGAAGAGTTTCTAAAGCAGGATTTCCAAGCAATCAGAGCGATAATTCTCTTGGATGTCGGAGCGCTAGACGTTCCTTATGCATTGGCTCGGCATGACAATCCGGCTTCGCAACGCATCTATGGGCGAGTATTCGGAGGCGATCCGAAACGTCACGATCTTCTTTCCCCACTGTATCATGTCGGTGGTGCGGACGTCCCGGCTTGGCTAGTCCTCTACGTTGAAGGGAGAAGGTTCACGCAGGACCAAGCTACTGCCTTGGCGGAGGCGCTTAAACGTGAGGGGACTGTCGCAGATTTGATACCGATCGGCGAAACTAACCACAGTCGACTAAACCGGGATCTTGGAAGACCGGATGACCGGGCAACAGGCGTGGTTGACGAATTTCTAATCAAACGTCTGCAACCGGGTGGGTAGCGGACCAGCCGCTTTCGGCTGGCATCCAACGATAGCTGCCTGCCCGTTCTCAGGATTGCATCCTCGTCTTCTACAGGGCCGCTTCTGGGTGGCTAGCTGACGTAAGGTTTTGGTGGCGAGCCGACCAACGCAATTGTATCTACGTTAAATGTATCAATCAGTTCTGAACGAGTTGCGGGTTCGGTGGCGTGAGGCCCATCATCACATCGGCCAAGATGACATCAGACGCTGGTCGACTGAAGCCAAGCTGCCACCAACCAAGCTCTTCGACGAGTTGGCGGTGGAATTGGCGAGTGACTTCTTCGTAGGGTTTCTAGGCTGGGAGTTTTGCGACGGAGTAGCGAATGCCCTCTTTGGCGCCCTACTAGAGTTCGGCGAGGGTTGCGAATGGCCTGACACATTCTTCGAGTTCTATTGTGCTTTCGACCATAGCGAGATGGAAGGCCCAAGAGACCGTGAATTGATCCGCAGCTTTCTTAAGCAACACAAAACGCTGACAGGCTGAATGTCCGCATTCGGGTCGTCACAGGACTGAGCGCTCCTAGCGCGGTGCGAGTGACGTCAGATGGGTGGTTAGAAGACACTAGCGAATATAACTCAGAGGCCTCACAGAAGTGCTTGAGCCAAACTCACTTCAATCGCTATCGGCTTGTTCAGGCAAACCTTCGCGCTCAGTCTCCGCGAAATCTTCGAGTTCTTCCTCCGACATGGAAGCGTACATCTCTTTGGACGCGCCCTGCAGTTGGGATTTGTCCGTTTCTCCACGTTTGGCAGCGAGCGCAGCTCCAGCTGCTTTCTGTTGTGCTTTGGACTTTGCAGGCATCATATTATCTCCTCTGCCAAATCGGATGTGGCTCAATAAATCCGATACTCACCACTGAGGCGTTAGGCGCATTTCACGAAAACAATTCCGTCGCCCTCGATTGTTGCACTTCCTATCGAGATGGGATCGTAGGCTGCGTCCGTTGCTGGGCGCAGCACCGCCAAGCCATCGGGCCCACGCGCCTCGATTGGGAGGTCATCCATCGGCTCATCTAGATCGATCCGCGGGTATGCGTCCAAAATCACGAGTGCGCTGTTGTCATGCCGGCTTATATCGCCGTTCAAGATCGTGCCCGCGGCGCTAGTTTTAATGCGAAAATCAGGATCGCTGCAGTTCGCATTCAGGCCCTTCGCGACCCACGTCCCAGAGACATACTCGCGATCCAACGCAATCCCGCCGGAGCGTGCCGGGTCGCGGTCGGCTGCGGGAGGAGCCACGGCATCTATTCGATCAGGGACTATCGTTCCTCGACCTTGCATACAGAAACTAGCATCGGCGATCTTACCGGAAATTCGGATATAATCGCCTGGGCCAAAATCGGCCTCGCCGAAGTTAACGGACCAGACCACTCCGTCGGGTGTACGGACAACAAGACACTCAGCACCAGTCTCGACGCGCCCTTCCACTGTTACCAAACTTGCTTTCCCGGATGATTGATCTGCTGATGGCCTCTCGGGCTCGGCTTGGCGTGCTTCACCCGGCTCACTCGTGTCTTGTGAACAGGAAGCGAGGAGCGTCGCGGTCAGAACTAACCCAGCATATTTCATATTTAACCAACGGTGGGGTTGGGCGTGGTTCCGAAAGTCTCTTGAACCTGGCGAACCCCGATTTCCGCTGTCGGGTCGGAAGCGGAATGGCAGCTCTTTGAGGAATTTGGGCGAAAGCAGGCCAACAGTTAGCGGCCCAAAATGCCCTTCACCGCCTATGTCGAGCGCAAAACTGGACACAAAAATTGGCGGCTGCAGTGGGCGTTATGGCGGGGTGACTATCGCACCTGAGCAATCTTATGGGAGGGACCCCGCTTGGATCGTAGCCACGCAAAACGCTCAGGGTCCTGATCAAGCAGAAATGCCCGTATGCGATCGCGCTCCGCTTCAGGCATGCGAGCGAGCAACGCCTTGATGTCGTGGTCGACTGCCGCTTCAGCTGCCCCCCGCTCCTCGGCTTTCATAAACCACTCATGCCCTGCGATGATCTCGTTCAGCTCCATGTGAACGGCCCCGAGGAGTGTGCAGGGGCGGTAGTCGTTCGGTGCAAGTGCGTGCGCCTCCTCGCCCAACGCTTTGGCCTCAGCAAGGCGATCGACGGCTCTGAAGGCTGCGCCACGTGTCGTTGCCAACGCCGATCGCACCTTGGGTGCCGATTTTTCAGTCGCGGCCAGCGCTTCCTCGGTGAGGGAAATTGCAACCTCTGGATTTCCAGCCTTTCGCCAGTGGCTACTCGCATTGATCGCATCCCACGGATCCTTGGTTTCGCGCCAGACAGCAGTCAGAACCTTGGCTTCAACCAAATGCCAAGCGGTTGCAACTTCATTGGTCCAACAGTCTTCGTCTCCCACCTGAAGCCACGTGACGTCCTTAGGTTGAAGCCTCTCGTCGTTCGCCAACGACTGTAGCAACCGAATGGTGCGTGGATAGCGCTCCGGTTCAATGTACCCCAAGTTGAACCTTCGCTTCAGCTGCTTGACCTCTTGCCTCCGCTTGTATTGCGGGTCAGCGAAGATCTCGGCACTGGCCGCGACTCGTTCAGCTTTGCGCCTCGCCTCCTCATCCGCTGCCTCGCTGGCAGCAATCTCAGCCATCTTCATGCGGTGGGCGCGCTCAATGGCAGCCTCGCGTGAGAAAGCGTCGAAGCCGGTCCGGCCTTCAAGTAGCGCATGAAGACAATGCAGCTTATTAGCCAGAAGGTAAGCTCGGGATGCCTCGCTAACGGGTGCCCCAGCGTCAAATTTCGCGAGAATACCATACAATCGGCTTCCCATTTGCCGCGCACCAGGCAGGTCATCGACAAGATACTTCTCGGCTAAACTGTTTCGATCAGAAGAGAGCATAGGCAGCGTGTAAAACCATTGTCCTACAAAATCCTTCTAATGCAACCAAGGCTGCATCGATTGAGGTTGAAGGTTTGTCGAGGGTCCGCTTCTCGCTCTTACTTACCTACACCAGACAGGCCCCAATCGGCCCGGAGTCGCCATTTGGTGCCCATTATTTTCCTATCGGGTGAATCGAAGAATCCCAGAATTCTGGGGGTTTTCGCTATTGGCGCGCCCGGCAGGACTCGAACCTGCTGCCTCAAGATTAGAAGTCTCGCGCTCTATCCAGATGAGCTACGGGCGCGCGCGGTTCAGCCCATAACGTGCCTTTGCGCGTGCGCCAATCGGGGATAGGCAGCGCTCTATGGATAAGCCCGATACACGCGCCCCGAGCGCGCCCCGCCGGTTTCGCTATTTCGACATCGTCATGGCGAGTTTTGTCGCCGTGCTGTTGCTGTCCAATGTGATCGGCGCGGCCAAGCTGTCTACCGTCGCGGGTTTCACCTTCGGCGCAGGGATCCTGTTCTTCCCGATCAGCTATGTGATCGGGGACGTGCTGACCGAGGTATACGGTTATGCGAAGGCGCGCAGGGTCATCTGGGTCGGGTTCGCTGCCCTTGTCTTCATGGCTTTCATGAGCTGGGCCGTCGTGGCGATGCCACCGGCCGCGAGCTGGGACGGCCAGGCCGCCTATGAAAGCGTGTTCGGACAAGTGCCGCGCATCGTGCTGGCATCGATCATGGCCTTCTGGGCGGGCGAGTTCGTTAACTCTTACGTCCTTGCGCGGATGAAAATCTGGACCAAAGGCAAGGCGCTGTGGAGCCGGACCATCGGCTCGACCGTGTTCGGGCAGGCGGTGGACAGCGCGATTTTCTATCCTGTTGCCTTCCTTGGCGTATGGGACACGCGCGACGTGCTGATCGTTATGGTCACAAACTGGTTGCTTAAGGTCGTCTGGGAAGCTGTGCTGACCCCCGTGACATATCTGGTCGTGGGCAAGTTGAAGAAGGCGGAAGGCGTGGAGGTCTTCGACACGGATACGGACTTTTCGCCCTTCGCGACCACCGGCAAGGACGCTTGATACGAAAGGGGCGGCCCGATGGACCGCCCCTCCCTCTCCCCCTTTTTCGAAAGGGTACCTTAGAACTTCGCTCCGACAGCAACGCCATAACGGCGCGGGTCGAGAGTAAAGATATTGGTGAAGTTACCCGACGACGCGTCGGTCAGGTAGAGACCCGTGACCGAGTTGGAGTCGAAGATGTTCTGGACGAATGCCCGGACATACCAGCGCTCGTCGGCAGAGTTCAGCTGCACCTGCGCATTGGCCTGCACGAACGGAGCGATGCGGTTGACCGATCCGTTGAACACATTGCCGTACTGCTCGCCCGTCATCGCGATGTCGAGGCGGGGCACCAGCGTCATGCCGCTGCCGAATTCGGCAGTGTACTGAACGCCGATCGAGGCCTTGTATTCGGGTGCCTGTGGCAGCTTGTTGCCCTTCAGGTTCACCTCGACACCGGGGCTCAGAACCGAAATCGGCCCGAAGCTGTTGATGAAGGGTTGCAGCGGGGCCAGGTCGGGATTGACCAGTCCGATCGCACCGGCAGCGGCAGCTTCGTAGATGCTGCAAATACCGAAGGCGCCCGAGGAAGCGATACCGCCGTCCGCCGGGAATTCGCTCGTGCCCTGAAGCCCGAAATACGGGTTCAGGAAGTTGATGAAGCCATCCGCTCCCGCTCCGGTCACCGCGCAGAGCGAGCCATTGCCGAGATCCTTGATGATCACGGCGTCGGGATCGCCGCCACCCGGGTCACGCGGATTGGAGAAGAACTGGTCGCCCGCAACCTCTGCGTTCAACCAACTGAGGTTCATGTTGATCAGCCAGTTGTAGCTCGGTGAGATGATCGTTTCGAGTTCCAAACCCCAGATCTTGGCATCGATCGTGTCGTTGACCGAAGTACGCGCGACGATGCGGCTGAGCTGCAAGCCCTTGTAGTCGTAGTAGAAGCCGGTGAGGTTCACCTGCGCAGCGCCGTCGAGGAAAGTGTTCTTCGAACCGATTTCGAAGGCGTCGATCTGCTCGGGCCCGAAACTCTCCTCGACCGCGAAGATCGGCGACAGCGGCGGGTTGATACCACCCGACTTGTAACCGCGCGAATAGGAGAAATAAACGTTGTTGTCCGGGCTGATCTCGTAATCCAGCACGGCGCGTCCGGTGATCTCGTTGAAGGAGACTTCACGGGTTTGCAGCAGCTGGTTACCGTCGGTGCCCGGGTCCGCATCGAAACCGGCCACGAAAGGCGACGTGAACGGATCCGCCGTATTGGCAAACGGGTTCAGGAAACTTGCCAGGGTCGTGCGCGCTTCGACGGTTTTCTTGTCGTCATTGTAACGCAGGCCGCCGGTGAACTTCAGCCGGTCCGAGATATCAAAATAGACTTCGCCGAAAATGCCGAAGCTTTCGAGCGAGAAGTCAGTCGTATTGTTCCGGTACATCGACGTCGCAAGATAGGAAGGCGGCAGCGGTGCGGGCGCATCGGTCACCGGATCGGTGTTCGCGAAAGCCGCAAAGGTGCCGAGCAGGCCGGTCGCATAATCGAGGCCGAAGGCGTTCACGTAATAGCTGTTCTCGCTTACTTCGGACTCGGCGTAGATACCGCCGATGAGGAAGTTGAACGGCCCGTCGAAATCGCTCGACAGGATCGCTTCCGCCGACCACGAGGTCTGGTACTGGACCGACCTGTCGAAGCTGAGCGGCGCATCCGAACATATCGAATTGCCCTCGTAGGCACCGAAATTTTCGTCATCGTTGTCGGACGTACACAGCACCCCGTTCGGACCGTTCGGAATCAACGCGTCTGCGATTGGCGAGAAATAAGCGCTCGATCCCGGGATGAAGCCGAGGATCGCCCCGGTGTTCGGATCCGTGACCGGAAGGCCATTGTCAGCGAAGAACTGAAGAGTGTTCAGGCCTGTCGCGTAACCGCTGCGATCGAGGACGCCGAGGTTATAGTCCTGGCGGCTGTCGACGGTGGTCTCCTGATAGATGCCCGTCAGCGACAGGTTCATCGAACCGATGTCCTGGTCGAGGTGCGCCTGCAATTGCAGTTCGTCGGCGAAATAGTCGGGCGTGAACGGCGTGTTCACGACACGCACATCATCGGGCTCGTCGAAATTGGCGAAGCCGTCGGGACCATAGACACTGCCGAGGGCAAGCGAAGCCGGCAGACCCTGGATCGTGAAAAGTTCCGCCGAGGTCAGGACCGATGCGAGGGTAGCGTTCGCATTGGTGCTGTCGAAGTCACGCCGCGAGTTGAGGCAGCCGAGCACACCGGTCGGGTCACGCTGACAGGTCTGCTTCTGGATACGCAGGCGGTCGTCGTCTTCGTGAAAATAGAAGCCCATCAGGTCGATGGTGGTGGAAGCGGTCGGCTCGAACCGGAGCGAGCCGCGAATGGCGTACATGTCACGCCCGTCGATATTCGATCCGTCGTACAGGTTTTCGGTATAGCCGTCCCGGTTGAGGTAATAGCCGGCAACGCGAACGCCTATGCTGTCGCCGATGGGTACGTTGACCATGCCCTTCGCGCGAATGCTGTCGAAATTGCCATATTCGAACTCGGCCGCGGCCCCGAAGCCTGAAAGATCCGGCTTCGCGGTGACGACGTTGACCACGCCAGAGGTTGCGTTGCGTCCGAACAGCGTGCCTTGCGGGCCGCGCAGGACCTCGACGCGTTCGAGGTCGAAATATTCCGCTTCGAACAGGCGGGTCCCAAACAACGGGGAACCGTTCACATGGATTGCGGTGGCCGCATCGCAGGTAACGCCGACGCACAGGTCACCGATCCCGCGGATCGTGAAGCTGGCGCTAGTGAAGTTGGACTTGGTGAAAGAGACGTTGGGTAGTGTCAGTTGGAGATCGCTCGCGTTTTCGATCTGTTGTGCTTCCAGAGCCTCGGCATCGAATGCGCTGACCGCGATCGGGACCTCCTGCAGGCTCTGCGCCTGACGCTGTGCGGTCACGATGATGACGCGCGAAGGGTCGATATTTTCCGCGATACCGGACTCGCTGCTGTCTCCGGTCACATCCTGCGCATAAGCTGGAACGGCGAGCGCGCCCGCGCAGATACCGGCCAGAAGGCCTGCTCTGATTTTCATAATCCCTCTCCTCATCCCTGACCGCTCTGAAGGCAGCCTAGGAGGCGAAAACTATCATGAATTCCTATGCAAGCAAGGTTGCGCGCACGATTGTTGCGCTGCAGCAGCATTTAGCGATGGATATGTTGCGAGTGCGAAAAGCAACGCCTGAGCGCTTGACGTTACGGCATCGGGGTTTTGCGGGACCCCAGCGCCAAAATGTCACGCTTGGAGCAAATCCTCGCTCCTGGCGATTTGCGCGATGCCGCGCCGTCCGTCGACGCTGCGTTCCAGCTGTACGACCACGTCGATGACGCTCGCCGCATAGGCAATGGTATCCTGGCGCGTCAGGCCGATTCCCGTCTGCATGACCATCAGGGACAATTGCTCGAGCGCACCGCGCAGGCTGTTCGCGTGAATAGTCGAAAAGCTGCCCGGATGGCCTGTGTTGATGGCCCGCAGGAAGCTGACGCTTTCCGCACCGCGCAATTCGCCCAGCACAATCCGGTCGGGCCGCAAACGCAGGGCTGCCTGCAACAACTCGTTGGCGGTGACCTTAGCCTCGCCCAGTTCACCCTTCACCGCCACCAAGCCAACGCCGTTTTCGCCCGGCAGCTTGAGCTCGGGAGTATCCTCGACAAGGATGACGCGTTCTTGCCTGGGAATTTCGCCGAGCATCGCGTTCAGAAACGTAGTCTTCCCCGTGCTGGTACCGCCCGACACGAGGATGGTACGACGCTGGCGCACAGCTTCGCGCAGGAATGCAATCGGCTCCGCCTGGGCATCAGGAAGCTCGCCGGGCATGCGCGGCGACAGCGGGCCTGCGTCATATGCGTCCAGCGGGAGATCGAGCCGGCGATGCCGACGAATTGCCATCGCCCAGTGCTTGCGCGCTGCAGGCGGTCCGCAGAATTGGATACGCGCACCATCAGGCAGCGTCGCGCCAAGCAAAGGATGTTCGCGGTTGATGCCCTGGTGGCTGACCCGCGCAACCTGTTCGGCAAGGCGCTGGATCAGGCGATCGTCGATCTCGGGCCGTTCAACCTTGCGCATGCCGCCCGCAGCCGCGTCCTCGACCCAGACTTCACCCGGCCGGTTGACCAGGATTTCGGTGACCGTGTCCCGCTCCAGCCATTCCGCGAAGGGCTTGAGATAGGCGTCTAGATAGACGCTGCGTTCGCCCGTAGGGTCGATCGCAGGCGCATCGTCCGGATCGGCCTCGGCAAGGATGGGATGGATATCGGCGGCCATGATCGCTCGAGGTCTCAGCTGACCTTCGAGAAGTCGAGATCGCGGGCGGTAAAGATTCGGATCGGCTCGCCCATCTTGACCCGAACCGTGGGGCCACGCTGCCCGTCCTGCTGAGCCGCGGTAGACGCTGCCGACTGGCTCGCTCCGCCCAGTACGATACCCCCTGCTCCACCGGTCGCGAGCGTGCCGAGGCCGCCGACCACGGATAGCAGCATGGCAGAGCCGAAACGCTGGAAGAACCCCGCGCCCGAAACCTTGCCTTGCAGCCCGGTGGTCCCGTCAAATCCGATAGCGGGCGACGCGAGGTTCACCGATGCCCCGTCAGGCCGGATGAGGCGCGTCCAAATGACGTATGCTCGTTTCTGGCCGTTCTGCATGCCAGACTGGTATTGCCCGATAAGGCGGCTGGAACGCGGGACCAGCACCTTGCTGCCATCGAAACTGCGCACGTCCTGGCTGACCACAGCGCGCACGAAACCCGGCACGTTCGTGTCGATCGCGGTTTCGAGGATCGCGGGGATCAGCGTGCCTTGCGTGACGGTGGTCGAGGGATTGGTCATCGCCTTGGCCTGCGCGGGGGCGCCACCGACACCGCCAACGCGGCTGGCGAAATCGCTGGCTGAATTGCCGCTGGCCGTTTCCCCGCCGCTGACCGCCTCTGCGGCGATTGCGGCCGCCGGGCCTGTGACTGCGGGGCTGCCGGCATCGAAGACGATGGTCGGATTGCTATATGGGTTGGGTCCGGCCATGGGCTGCGGCGCTGCGGCCAGCACGGGCGCAGGTGCGGGGTCAGCCATCGCGGCCTGCTGGCTGGCGGTTGGAGGTGCCACAACGACAGCAGGTGCCGGTGCAGCAGGGGCAGGAGCTGCGGCAGGCTGGGCCACCTGCTGCCCGCCGACGCCCTGCGGCTCGGGCATCCGGGCCGCGCTCATGCTCCACAATGTGACGGCACCCAGACCCGCGACAATCGCGATACCTGCGACCATGCCGAGCGCGTCGGACTTTCCGCCCGGTCTGGCGACGGCGGGAAAGGCATTGCGCTGGGCGAGGTCGATGACCTCGGCATCGGTTTCATCGCGCGGATCGAAATCGTTTGCCGCGTTGCTGTCGCCGGGCTTCTTCTCAGGTAGGCGCATGGCAAGACGCATCACTTCGTCTCCCGTTGGGCGAGCACGGCATCGCCGCGCTGCTGGGTGGTAGAGGCACGTTCTGGACCGGTATTGACGAGGGTCGCCGTGCGTTCGCCGGCGCGCAGGATGATCGCACGCGGTACGCCGTCGATGGCGATTGTGTCGCCGTTGACAGTGTAATTCATTGGCCCCTCCTCGCCCTTGCTGTTGGTGACGAGGATCGCGGGCACGTCGCGCCCGGCAGGCCATTTCAGATAGGTGGTCTGCCCGTCGTCGAAAGCGCTGTCGGGTAGGAGCGATGCTTCGCCCTCGCCGCTCCAGGCTAGATTGATGTCGGCTGGATCGAATGTCTGGGTGCGTATTTCACCCTCACCGGTGGCTGCATCGGCTTCGGACAGCTGCGTGTCGGCAGCGTCATCTTCCGGTTCAACCGGATAGTCGAAACGCAGAACATAGAGCGGCTTGGCCGTCGGAGATGCAACGAGGTCGAACAGATAGGTCCGCTTGCTGGTGACGACGGTTAGATTGGTCGCGGCGCGCGGCTCCAGCGGTTTGACGAACAGGATGTTCGCACGCTTGTTGGGCGTGACCTGCCAGGTTGCCGAATTGCCGATGGCGACATTCTCGATAGTCTCGTCGTCACCGAATACGATGCTCGCCTGGACATTGACGCGTCCGGGCACTGTGACGACGGAGTATTCGTCGTACATGACCTGCTTCAGCCGCGCATCGGCCAGCGCCGGGGTTGCGGTCAGGGCAAGGACAAGCGCGGTCAGAGCTGCGCGTTTCATGACGATTTCTCCATTGAAGGTGCTGGACCGCGGGTCGGCGCGGGCTTGAACCGGCTGCCTATTCCCATGGTCCGGCTGGGTCCCGTCGTGACGGGACCTGCCTGAGTATTTGCTGAAGCGGTCGCGTAGACCTTGCTATCGCGCACGCTGCCGGCTGCGGCCGAAGCGTCGTTGGCTGCAGGCGCGGTGGCATGTGCGGAAATATCGATCCGGCGCGCTTGTTCGCTCGCGTGGGTGGCGGCCTGCGCGGCGAGAAGGTGGGGTTGCATGACGGTCGCCGGCGCGGTGGCGGCCTGGTCATCGCGCTCGGACTTATCCGACGCGAGGCCGAAGACGGTCCAGCCAGCTACCATGGCTCCCGCAACCTTCAGGACGAGCACCATCAACGCGACATGTACCGCGCCGATCATGAAGAAGGCCATACCCGCTTGCGCCGGAACGGTGCCGGGTGTGGCGGTGATCGCGGACAGGATGGGTACCGACAACTCCAGCATGATCGATCCGCCTAGGACCGCGAACATCGGCGCCAGTGCGCACATCACCAGCCCCTTGAGCCAGCCGACGAAAAGCCCGCGCGTGCCGTTGAACAGCGCCAGCACCACGAATACCGGACCGATGGCCACAACAATGCCGAGTGCTATCTTCGTCGTGACCAAAAGTCCGACCGTGCCGAGCATGAACAGCATCGCGCCCAGCCACATCATTCCTTGCGGCGAGAATGCCGAAAAGTCGGTGTTGCTACCGCTCGCTTCCTGAATGGCGATGAAGACCACGTCGATTTTCTGGGCGAAGGTATCGGTGGCCGATCCTTGCGTGCCGGTAAGGACGCCTGCGAGGTAATCGGGCGTTCCCACTGCCAGGTTCCAGACCACGCTCTGATAGGCAACCCAGCTGGTCGCGAAGGTGAGTACCAGGCCCAGTGTCATCATGCGCGGGACGAGCGAGCGCACGCCGATATTGGCCCTGCCTGTCAGCAGCAGGAAGCCGAAGATCGCAATGTAAAGCGTCAGCAGGATCGTCAGCGTGGTGCCGAGGGCCCCACCCGGCGCGAACAGGCGGCCGAACGCCATGGCCGACGCTTCGCCTGCCATGCAGTCGACACCGCGCAGGGCGGCGGCAACGCCGTTGCCGATTTGATCCGTCGCTTGCTGGCAGGCTGCGCTTGTCATTCTGCGGCAAGCCCCAGCTGAATGTCGTCATTATGGGCGCTGTCCTGCGCACCGCCAGGCCATGCGGAGCCAGTGAGTGCGGGGAACCAGTCTGCGGGCGCATCGCCCATTGCTTCGCGCAACAGGTCGAGGCGCCGTACCGAGCTTTCACGGCCGGAAAGCAGTGTCAGCACCTCGGGCGCGCCCGAGAGGTCGAGGCGGACCACCACGCTTGCATCGGGCTGGCGCACGAGGAAGCAACGGCTGTGCGCAGGCAGGCTGCGGATCAGAGCCAATTCGTGGCTGGTGAGGCCGAAACCGTCGCAATAATCTTCTGCCCGTGCACGGCTGTTGGGCATGAAAACCATGGTGGCGGTCTGTTCGACCAGTGCAGTCGAGATGCGGCTTTCCAGCGCATCGCGCGCGGATTGCGTAGCGAACCCGACCAGCGCATTGCGTTTGCGCAACGTCTTGAGCCAGTCGCGGATGCGGGCAGCGAAGACCTCGTCGTCCAGCGCCTTCCAGCCCTCGTCGATCAGGATCATCGTGGGGCTGCCGTCCAGCCGCTCCTCGATCCGGTGGAAGAGATACATCATCGTCGGCGTGCGCAGCGCGGGGTTTTCCAGCAGCGCGGTCATGTCGAAACCGAGTGCCCGGGCGGACAGGTCCAGCCGGTCTTCCGCATTGTCGAACAGCCAGGCCTTCTCGCCTTCGCCGATCCAGGCCGACAGGCGGTCTGCCAAATCGCCCGGCTGGGGCCGCTTGCTGCCGGAGAGCAGCTCCTTGAAATGTCGCAGGCGGCGAAGCGAAGCATCGTTGGCATAGGCCGCATCGACGGCGTGGGCGATTGTCGCTTCTTCTTCCGGACCGTTCGCGCCGAGCAAAACGCCCAACCAGTCGCGCAGGAACGCCTTGTTGGTCGGAGTGTCGGGCAGGCCGAGCGGATTGAAACCGGTCGGCTCACCTGCGCGGATGCTGTCGTAGCGCCCACCGATCCCGCGCACGAACAGTTCCGCCCCGCGGTCCTTGTCGAAGAGAACGGTGCGCGGTTTGAACTTCTGCGCCTGTGCGGCGAGGAAGTTCATGACCACGGTCTTGCCCGACCCGCTCGGCCCGATGACCGAAAAATTGCCAAGGTCGCCGTGATGGAAGTTGAAGAAGAACGGCGTGGCGCTGGTGGTTTCCAGCAGGGTAACGGCATCGCCCCAGTGATTGCCCTGCGCCTGTCCGAGCGCAAAGCCATGCAGCGAACCGAAGCTCGCCATATTCGCGCTGGAGATCAGGGCGCGGCGCACGAGATAGCTCTCGTTGCCCGGGAACTGGCCCCAGAAAGCAGGTTCGAGGTTCGTATCCTCGCGAACCGCAATCGCTCCGGTATCGGCAAGCGCCGCGCTGCAGGCGGCCGTTGCATCATCGAGGCGGGCGAGATCGCGCTCTTTCACCATTACGGTGAGGTGATGGTCGCCGAAGCCCACGGCCCCGTTGCCCAGCGCATCGCGTGCCGCCATCATGTCGGCCCGTTCGGCCATCGCCTCTTCATCGGCCGATTTCAGGCGCCGGATAGACAGGTCCATCCGTTCGCGCGCGGTCTGGCGCTCGGCCGGGGCATAGCTTTCGCACACGACCATCTCGAACGGCAGGCGCAGCAGGCCGTCGAGCAGGCCCGGGCTGGTCGCCTCAGGATAATCCTTAAGGCCCAGGATGGCTGCGAAATCGGGCGAGCCGGATCCGCGCAGTTCCATCGCGTCGAGACCGAAGCTGACGCGGCGATAGGGCAGCATGTGGCCGATATCGACGTCGTCCGCAGGTTTGCGCACTGGACGCATCTCGCCGTTGTAGAGCGCGGACAGCAGCTCCAGCATTTCGGAATTGGTATTGCCCTGTGCGCCGACATAATCGCCTAGCGGCACCGCGCCGTAAGCCTGCAGCGAAGCAATGAGCCCCTGTGCGGCAGCACGCAGGCTGCGCAGGTCCTTGGGATCGGCTTCCAGCCGGTCCTTGCGGCCTTTGAGGCGCTTGGACACCTTCTCGGCCCAGCCCGCCTTTCCGCGCGCGGGGCGGCGGATCAGCGTGATAAACTGGTCGTTGACGAAAAGCTGGCCCGAGCCGAGCCGTTCTTTCCAGCGCGCATCGATATGGCGGCTGATGGGATCGGGAAATTCCGCTTCGAGATCGATCGAAACACGGCGCCGGATGACGTGATGATAAAGCACGAAGCGCGCGTCGAGCGTGGATCGAAGAACCACCTCGCGCGTCGCGGCATGGGCGTTCAGTGCCTCGCTATCCTCGGTCTCGAACAGCAGTCCGGGGACCTGGATTGCGGTCATGACGCTGCCGTCGCGCAGCAGGACGGTATTTTCGTCCACCATGCGCGAATACGGCAGGCGGTCGCCAGCCCTTGCTTCCCGCGCGCTCCACGAGGCGGGGCCGATCCATTTGCGGTCACGCGGCATAGCTGTTGCACCCCCAGCGCTTGTAATTCTTCACGCGCGGGCACTTGCTGACCTTGGTCATCCAGAGGTCGAAAATCCGCGGTTCGCGCAGGCAGGCGAAATAGCCGACGCCATGCATGACGAGCGCGGCGAACAGCGCCCAGAAGCTGCCCGTGATGAGAAATATCTCGGTCGTCACCACCCCGTTGATGATGAAGTAATTGAACGTCACGCCGGCAAACATCTGCGGCCGGGTGAGCGCCTTATGTACGGGGTGGCGGACGAGCGCGGTCATGTCAGCCTGCCGCCACGCCCTGAATACCGGCAACGATCGAGGCCGCGCCGAACAGGATGAACACGCCGATGATCACGGTTGCGCCAAAGCGCCAGTTGAGGCGACCGGTCAGCATCATGAAGCCGACGGCAGCCACGGCCATGACGGCAACGGCGGTCGCGACATTACCGAGCAAAGTGCCCTGCAGCCACGACAGCGCATTGACGATCGGGCCCGAGCCTGCCGGGTCTGCGCCCTGCGCGAAAGCGGCGCTCGGCCAGAGCAACATGGCCAGTGCGGCCGAGCGGGTAACAAGCGATTTCAAGTCGGATTACTCCCGTGAATGATCTGCAAGGCGGCCCATGATCGAGGCCACGTAGAGTTGAGTTTCGCGAATGCGCGGGACGCCGCCTGCGCGTTCCACCCGTCCCGGACCGGCGTTGTAGGCAGCAAGCGCTTTTTCCAGGTCGCCGTCAAAGCGATCCAGCTGCGCTCTCAGGTAACGCGCCCCGCCTTCGAGATTGGCGAAAGGATCGCGCGGATCCACACCCAGTTCCCGGGCAGTCGCAGGCATCAGCTGGGCGAGGCCCTGCGCGCCCGCGGGCGATACGGCATCATGCCGCCAGCGGCTTTCCTGCCAGACCATCGCTTCGAGGAGCGATTGCGACAGGTCGAAGCGCTGTGAAAGCTCGGCGATCTTGGCGCGGTAGATTTCCGGCACACCCGCAGAATGGGCCGTAGGATCGGCGATGGCGTGATCGGGTATCGATAGGCCTTCAGGGACCGGTTCGTTCGCACCGGCTGGGATGGCAAACTGGTCGGGCGCAGCTTCGGTGGCGGCGCGGTCGCCGGCTATCCAGCGCGCTCCGTCAGCATCGATCTCCATGACATCCGCCTTCACCGGGAAAGCGGCGAATGCTCCGCCTACGCAAATCGCGTGGAGCACCCATCGTGTACGAATCATCGTCGAACACCCTCCGTGCGGCCCCTCTGGAGACCTTACATGACACGAGGGTGACAAGAAGCTGAATGCTTGGGGAAAACTCTTTCCCCAATGAAAAAGCCCGCTCTCCGTAAAGGAAAGCGGGCCCTCCGGAGTGATCCCTGTGCTTTAGCGGCTGGCCAGCGCTGCGAAGCCGGTGGTGCGTCCTTCATCGATCATCGCGAGACCGCGACGCGCCAGCACACGCGAGTCGACCCATGATCCATCAGCGGTTTCCAGGCGGTATCGGTCGTCCAGCCGGGCGGCCTGCTGGAAGCGGTCACGTGCGCCCTCGTGCCGACCGAGACGCGCCAGAGCGACCCCGTGATTGATGAGCCGCGCCGGATCCTGCGCATCGTCGCCCGACTGCGCTTCGAGCACTTCGAGAGCACCGGCGGGATTCCCGGCCACCAGCTCTTCGTAACCGATATTGTAACTCGGCTCGGCGTTGGAAACGACTTCGATCGGGCCGCTACCCATGACGAGAAGCGCTGCTGCGACGGCGAAGGACATATTTTCTCTCCCACTCTTTCTTGAAGGGCTTTTTGAGCGAAGATTTCAACGACTGCAACAAAACCGTAACATTGTCACAAATCTGCAATGCACTGTGAAACCGGGTGCGAATTCGACGATCCGGCGCAAAAGCTGTTGAAAGTGCAACATAACGGTCACGAAGCGTCACAAACTGTCACACGCCGCTCCTAGCTGGCGAGTCGCGATCACGAATTCGCAATTCGAAATTCATCCGACTCATCCGGTTTTTGAGGGGACCGTACCCGTGACCAATATCCATCGCTCGCTCGTCCTGGGCTGCTCTGCCATCGCCCTGTCCGCATGCGGCGCCGACGAAATCGTCTCGCCCGGCACCGGCGGCAACATCACGATCAACAATCCGCCGGCAACGCCTGCTCCCACCCCGACCCCGACGCCGCCACCGTCGACCGTGACGCCGGCAAACGGCTGCCCGACGATCAGCGACCCTCAGGGACTGACCGATGACGGCACGATCACGGGTCCGACCGGCGAATACCGCGTCTGCACGCTGCCCTCGCGCATCAACGCCAGCATCACCCTGCCCTATATCGAAGGCCTGCTCTATCGCATGAACGGCCGCGTCGACGTGGGCACCGACGGTGGCCCCGCTCCCGACGCTAGCGACGGTCTTTCGGATACCGACGTCGAACTGACCATCGAGCCGGGCGTGATCATCTACGCATCGGGTTCGAGCTTCCTCAACGTCAACCGTGGCAACACGATCGAAGCCAACGGCACGGCCACACGCCCGATCATCTTCACCAGCCGCGACAATGTCCTCGGCATCAATGGTGCGAACTCGTCCGGCCAGTGGGGCGGCGTCGTCCTTTCGGGCCGCGCTCCGGTCACCGATTGCATCGCCTCGGGCGCAACGCCGGGCAGCGTCAATTGCGAACGCCAGGTCGAAGGCGCAGCCGATCCGGCCATCTTCGGCGGCGCGACCCCGGGCGACAGCTCGGGCAGCATGAAGTTTGTCCAGATCCGCTATTCGGGCTTCGTCCTTTCGGGCGACAACGAACTCCAGTCGCTGACCACTGGCGGCATCGGTTCGGGCACGACGCTGGAGAACATCATGAGCTACAACAGCTCGGATGACGGCGTCGAATTCTTCGGCGGACGCGTGAATGTGAAGAACATGATCGTTGTCGGCGCTGAAGACGACAGCATCGACACCGACACCGGTGTGAAGGCCAACCTGCAATATGTGATCGCGATCCAGCGCCCGGGTGCAGGCGACACGATCATCGAAGCGGATTCCGACAATGCTTTCAACGAGTCGACCCCGCGCCAGGACACGCGCATCTCGAATGCGACTTTCGTACACCAGAATGCGATCGACCAGGTCATCCGCATCCGCGGCTTTGCGGACTACCGTATCGCAAACTCGGTGGTAGTTTCGGCCAATGACACGCGCTGCCTGCGCATCGACGGCCAAGAAGAGCTGACCCGCGCCGCCAACGCCGCGATCGACGAAGCCGGCCCGGTCGCTTTCGACTCGCTCGTTCTCGATTGCGCCACGCCCTTCCGCGACAGCTCAGGCGCTACCGCTGCCGAAATCGGCGCGGTGTTCGATGCAGGCACCAACAACAACTCCGCCTTCGTCAACACGCTGTCCATGCTGTTCGTGAACGGTTCGAACGAAAATGCCGTGCCGGTTTTCGATGTGACCGCGTGGTCGAGCTTCTTCGAGCGCCCGAGCAACATCGGCGCTGCTTTCCCGGGCAACGACACCTGGGTGAACGGCTGGACCTGCAACTCGGCGACGGTGACGTTCGATAACGCCGTGTCGGGCTGCGACAGCCTGCCGGTCTACAACTGATTGCACAAACCGGGCGGGGGCGGCGCAATCACGCGCTGTCCCCGCCCTCACATCTTTCGAGGCCGTTGCCTCAACCTGTTTCGACCTAGTCTTCAAGGGGGTCATCAAATGTCCACTGGCAAGCAGCTGGCAGGGCTGCTCCTGCTTTCAACCGCCCTCACCTTCCCGGCAGCCGCTCTGGCGCAGAGCACCGGAGCCGAAGGTCCGCCACCGACAGAAGCAGAGGTGCCGGACGAGGAAATGACGGACGATATCGACGACGCGAACGATACCGTTCCCGGCGACATCGCCGACGTCGAAGAACAGGCCCAGCCCGACATTTCGGTTCCCGGCGGCTCGATCATCGTCACTGGTCGCCGCCAGCGCGACGTGACCCGCTCGTCCAGCCAGGTCATCACCGTACTCGATACAGAAAGCATCGCCCGCACCGGCGAGGGTGATATCGCGGGCGCGCTCGGCCGCGTGACCGGCCTTTCGACCCAAGGCAACGGTCTCGTCTACGTCCGCGGCCTCGGCGATCGCTATTCGCTCGCGCTCCTCAATGGCCTGCCCCTACCCTCGCCGCAGCCGCTCAGCCGCGTGGTGCCGCTCGATATCTTCCCGACCAGCGTTGTCGCATCGAGCCTGGTGCAGAAGACCTATTCCGCGAACTTTCCCGGCGAATTCGGCGGCGGCGTCATCAATCTGACCACCCGCGCCATTCCGACCGAAAGCTTCGTCACCGTGTCGGCTTCGATCAGCGGAGATAGCGAGACCACCTTCGGCCCCGGCTATACCTATTTCGGCGGCGACTACGACTGGACCGGCTTCGACAATGGCCGCCGCGACATTTCCAATTACGACGCGCTGCAAGGCTTCTTCGACAGCGGTGCACGAATCGGCGACGACGATGTCGACCTCCAGGGCATCCTTGGCGAACTCAACGACCCCAATCTGATCCTTCTCCAGAAGGGCGAACTACCGGTCAACTTCTCCGGTGGCATCACGGCCGGCACCGCGTTCGACGTGTTCGAGGACGGCCAGTTCGGCGTGATCGCCACGGCATCGCTCAGCAACAAGTGGCGCAACCGCTTCATCACGCGCCAGACCGCAGTGAACGAAGCGCTCGACCTCGACACCGATTTCGACCAGTTCGTGACCGACAACCGCATGCTCGCGAACGCCATGCTCGGCTTCGGGCTGGAAGTGGGACAGCACAAGTTCCGCCTCACCAATTTGTTTATCCACGATACCCTCAAGCGCGCCTCGCTCGCACGCGGTATCGATTTCCAGGACGATGACGAAGAAATCATCCAGGACACTTCATGGTTCGAACGCCAGCTGTTCAATACGCAGGGTGTGGCAGAGCTCGAGTTCGGCGACCTCTCGATCGACCTGCGCGGCGGCTATGCCCAGACCAAGCGCGAAGCCCCGTTCGAGTACGAATTCACATATGTTCGCACCAATAACGAGAACGATCCGCTCGGCGGAATTTTCCTCAACACGCTGGACCCGCAGCGCGGTGGTGCGATCGTCGCCTTTTCGGACCTCAAGGAAGACCTGTACTACGGCGGCGCCGATGTCAGCTACTTCTTCGCCGACTGGCTGAGTGCGACCGTGGGCTATGCCTATACCGACACCAGCCGGTTCTCGACGCGGCGAGAGATCGATATCCGCGCCTCGAGTGCCTATCCCGACGCATTTGGCGCATTCCGCCCGGACAATCTCCTGGGCGATGCACTCATCGCTCTCGGCTTCGATCGCGATGCGCAGGAAGCGGCCGGTATCGGACCGTTCGAATACAACATCTTCGAGACGACCCAGACCGATCCGGCCTTTGCGGCCGATCTTGAAATCCACGCCGGCTATGCGAAGCTGGCGATCACACCCTTCGACGTGGTCTCGCTGGATGTAGGCGTCCGCTATGAAAGCGCTGACCAGTCGGTTCAGGCTGTAGAGGTGTTTGCAGAACCCTTGGGTTCGACCAGCGGCACGTCGCTGTCCAACGACTATTGGCTGCCGGGCGGCACGCTGACCTGGGAAATCAGCGATGACCTGCAGTTCCGCGCCAGCGCATCGAAGACGATCGCACGGCCCCAGTTCCGCGAGCTGATCTTCCAGACCTATTTCGATCCGGAAACGAACCGCCAGTTCAACGGCAACCCGCGCCTGGTCGACAGCGAACTGATAAATACCGAAGCGCGCCTCGAATATTACTTCGGCGCAGGCAGCCGCATCAGCGCGGCGGGCTTCTACAAGGATATCGAGAACCCGATCGAGGTCTTCACCAGCTTCTCGGACAACGATATCATCTCGGGCTTCGCGAATGCTCCCAAGGCGCAGCTATACGGCGGCGAGATCGAGTTCGAGTGGAACTACGACCTCTACGATCTTGGCGAGTGGTTCGACAGCAAACGCTTCGTCGCGATTGCCAACTACACCTACACGCAATCGAAAATCTCCGTTGCCGATGATGACATCGCTTCCGTCTTTCCGTTCGCAGACCAGCCGGCGACGAATTTCTTCGACGACGGCGTGCCTCTGACCGGGCAGTCGGATCATATCGTCAACCTGCAATTGGGCCTCGAAGATCTCGACCGTCTCAGCCAGTTCACCGTACTGGTCAAATACGCCAGCGAGCGCGTGACGAGCCGCGGTGCAGGCCCCCTGCCAGACATCATCGAGGAGCCCGGACTGCAGCTCGATTTCGTCGCTCGCCAAGGGTTCGAATTCCTCGGCAGCGAGCTGGAACTCAAGTTCGAAGCACGCAACCTTACGGGCACCGACCACGAGGAATTCCAGACCAATGGCGAGACACGCATCGACGTGAACAGCTATCAGGTCGGCCGCAGCATCAGCCTCGGTGCCTCGCTCAAATTCTAGGACTACCGGCTCCCAACGGAAAAGGGCCGCTTCTCGTTACGAGAGGCGGCCCTTTTCTCTTATCCGGTCGCTGATCAGTGGCTGTCGTAGACGTAGCCCAATGATCTGACTGTCCGGATAGGCTCACCCGCACCGGCTGCGCGTAAGGCGCGGCGCAATCGCCCGATCCACACATCGACCGTCCGCTCGTCGATCGGCGGTTCCTGCTTGCCAAGACCCTCGATCAAATCATCGCGCGATAGAACGCGGTCCGCGTTCTCGGCGAAATAGCGCAGCAGGCGAAATTCGTTCGGGCGCAGCGATATGGGTTTGTCCGCCCAGCGCGCCTGAAGCGCATCCATATCGATTTCCAGCTCGCCGAGGGTAAATGTCTTGAGCGCTGCCGTTCCCGAGCGCCCTGTTCCAAGGGCCAGCACCCGATCTAGCACCGTGGTCCGGTCAACCGGGCCAACGATATAATCGTCCGCACCGGCGGCCAGTGCGCGCCGCTTGTCTTCCGCATCGCAGCTTTCGAGGATCATCGTGATGTGGGCCGACGACGTGCGAGGGTCGGCCCGCAGGCGGCGGCACATTTCCAGACCGGACATTTCCGTCAGCACCCAGTCGATGAAGGCGCAGATCGGCCCTTCGATCAGGCGTCCGGGCCCGGCAGCGGTCAGACGTCCGAACACATACTGCACATCGCCATGGTCGAAATCGCCGAAGACATCCCCGTCATCGCCGGTCATCAAGATAGTGGTTACGCTCACCCGCGAAGTCCTTAAGCCCCATTATTTCAGGGGTGATGGCGGCGGGATGTGACTGCCATATGACCGGTTTTCGCAGGCTGTAACAAAACGGCGCCCGCTTCGGTCTGGAAGCGGACGCCGTCATGTTTCTCGAAGGGGGAGAGAGGCTTAGGCAGCCTCTTCCTTTTTCTTCTTGCCGCCGTGGACCTGGATCGGATCCTTCTTTCCTTCCACGACATCGGCATCGATCACGATCTCCGTGACGCCGTCCATGTCGGGCAGGTCGAACATCGTGTCGAGCAGAATACCTTCCACGATCGAGCGGAGGCCACGGGCACCAGTCTTACGCTTGATCGCCTTCTCGGCAACCGTCCTGAGCGCGTCTTCCTGGAACGTCAGTTCGACGTCTTCGAGCTCGAACAGTTTCTGGTACTGCTTGACCAGCGCGTTCTTCGGCTCGGTCAGGATGGTAACCAAAGCATCGACATCGAGGTCGCGCAGCGTCGCGATGACCGGCAGACGTCCGACGAATTCGGGAATTAGGCCGAACTTCAGAAGATCTTCCGGCTCGCCCTTTTCGAGCAGCTCGCCCACGCGGCGCTTGTCCGGATCGGCGACATGCGCGCCGAAGCCGATCGAACGCTTCTGCAGGCGGTCGGCGATGATTTTTTCAAGGCCTGCGAAGGCCCCACCACAGATGAAGAGGATGTTCGTGGTGTCGACCTGCAGGAATTCCTGCTGCGGATGCTTGCGGCCGCCCTGCGGCGGCACGCTGGCAGTGGTGCCTTCCATCAGCTTGAGCAGTGCCTGCTGCACGCCTTCACCCGAAACGTCGCGGGTGATGGAGGGATTTTCGGCCTTGCGGGTGATCTTGTCGATTTCGTCGATGTAGACGATGCCGTGCTGCGCCTTTTCGACATTGTAGTCGGAAGACTGGAGCAGCTTGAGAATGATGTTCTCGACATCCTCGCCCACGTAACCGGCTTCGGTCAGCGTGGTCGCATCGGCCATCGTGAACGGTACGTCGAACGTGCGCGCCAGCGTCTGCGCGAGCAGCGTCTTGCCCGAGCCGGTGGGGCCGACGAGCAGGATGTTCGACTTTGCCAGTTCGACATCGCCGGCCTTACCGGCATGCTTCAGGCGCTTGTAGTGATTGTGCACGGCGACCGAGAGGACGCGCTTCGCACGGTCCTGGCCGATCACGTAATCGTTCAACGTAGCGAAGATTTCCGACGGGGTCGGGACGTCGCCGTCCTTCTTCCCCGAAATGCCGGCCTTGGTTTCTTCGCGAATGATGTCGTTGCACAATTCCACGCATTCATCGCAGATGAACACGGTCGGGCCCGCGATCAGCTTGCGAACTTCGTGCTGCGATTTTCCGCAGAAGCTGCAGTACAGCGTGGATTTGCTATCAGTTCCGCTCAACTTGGTCATTTCCTGCTCTGCCCCGCTGATCCGCCCACAGACTGGGATTCGCCGACTCTAGGCCGGTGCGGGATTGGGTCAATATCCTAGGTAATTCCATCCCCTTGCCACAAGCTGAAGCGGCAAGGTTGCTCAATTCCTACGACAATTTCGCAACAGTCCGGCGGCGGGACGGAAAATCCCGTGCCGATCAACACTGTTTAGTCAGGCGCGCCGCCCGAACCCTTGTCTTCGTCCTTGGTGGGCTCGTCGTCGCCTTCGTTTTCCGGACGCGCCTCGAACACCTTGTCGACAATGCCGAATTTCATGGCTTCGTCGGCTTCGAGGAAGGTGTCGCGATCCATCGCCTTTTCGATGTCGGTCAGGCTCTGGCCGGTGTATTTCACGTAGAGATCGTTCATCCGCTTGCGGATGCGCAGGATCTCGCGTGCCTGGATTTCGATGTCCGATGCCATGCCGCGTGCGCCGCCCGAAGGCTGGTGCACCATGACGCGGGCATTGGGCAGCGCGATACGCATGCCCGGCTCGCCCGCGGCCAGCAGGAAGCTGCCCATGGAAGCGGCCTGACCGATGCAGACTGTCGACACGCGAGGCTTGATGTACTGCATGGTATCGTGGATCGCCATGCCGGCCGTAACCACGCCGCCCGGCGAGTTGATGTACATGCTGATCGGCTTGGAAGGGTTCTCGCTTTCGAGGAACAGCAGCTGCGCCACGATCAGCGAAGCCATCGTATCTTCGACCTGGCCCGTCACGAACACGATGCGTTCGCGCAGCAGGCGGCTGAAGATATCGAAGGCGCGTTCGCCGCGGCTCGATTGTTCGACAACGGTCGGCACCAGCGCCCCCGTCACGGGATCGCGGGTAAACTGGCCTTGGGTGCCGTGTGCATCGTCGCCGAACAGGTTGATCATGAAATTCCTCGTATCGATTGGTTCGCGTCTATGTCGCGATAGCTGCCGCGATGTTCAAGGGCTTTAACTACGCCTCTCACCACTACCGCCCGCTACACGCCGTTCATCGGACGAAAATGCCGTTCGTCGGGCTCGGCGAGTCCTTTGTCGATGCTGCATTCCGTCATTCGCCTACATTTGTAAACGGAGGGCATGGAGAGAAGAACAAAACTCTTGTCGAACAGACATTTAGTCCTGTGTGGCTGCGCTGCCGTCGCCATGCTGGCTACGCCCGCCAAAGCCCAGGAAGCGGACGACCGGACCGCCGCTCCACCGAGCGAGCCTGCGCCGCAGCTCACGGGGTCACGCGTGTTCGAACCCGCCTTTTTTGCGCAGTTCGCCCCGCGTAATGCGCTCGACATGGTAAGCCGCATTCCCGGCTTCAGCATCTCTGGCGGCAACGACAACGGGCAGCGCGGCCTGGGCCAGGCCAACCAGAACGTCATCGTGAACGGAGAGCGTTTTTCCAGCAAGTCCGACAGCCTGCGAGACCAGTTGGCGCGCATCCCGGCTGACGACGTAATCCGGATCGAGCTGGTCGATGGCAACACGACCGACATTCCCGGCCTTACCGGCCTGGTTGCCAACGTCATTTACGAAAGCACGGGACCGTCGGGCCAGTTTCGCTGGAACACGGGCTTTCGCGCCTACAACACCGAGGCGCAACTGTTCGGCGGAGAAATCTCGCTCTCGGGAAGCAGCGGACGGCTGGATTACACCGTCTCCCTTTCCAACGACAACAACCGCTTCGGAGCGGACGGTCCCACGCTGGTATTCGGGCCGGACGGCTCCCTGATCGAAGAACAGTATTCCAAGTTTTCTGGCGGGTTCGACAACCCGAAACTCTCGACGAATTTCACGTACCGGTTTGGCGAGGACGTTACCGCGAATCTCAACCTGAGTTACGGCGAGGATTTTCAATTCAACAACGTGCCCGAAACCGGCAAACCGATCATCGGCCCGATGCGGTTTCGCGATGTGCGCGTCCGCGAAAATGGTCCCGAATATGAAATAGGCGGCGATATCGAATTCCCGCTTGGCCCCGGCAAGCTCAAGCTGATCGCTCTCGAACGCTTCGAGCGCGACAATTTCACCAATGATCTGATCGATCGCTTCGACGACGACACGCTGCCGAATGGTTCGCGTTATCACCAGACCAATGGCGAAGGCGAGCGGATCGGCCGGTTCGAATATGGCTGGTCGATGTGGGATGCCGACTGGCAAGTGTCTGGCGAGGCTGCCTTCAACCGCCTGGACCGCGTTTCCGCTCTTTTCATGCTGGGTCCGGGCGGCGAGTTCGAGCCCATCCCCTTTCCCGGCGGGAACGGCGGCGTGAGCGAGGATCGTTACGAGGGAGCACTCAGCTATTCGAAGAGCCTGTCGCCGACGCTTTCCCTTCAGGCTATCGCATCGGCGGAATTTTCGACCATCGAGCAGACAGGTGTTGCTGCGAACTCGCGTAGCTTCAAACGGCCCAAGGGCTCGCTTGCCCTGACATGGAAACCCGAGGACGATCTCGACATCTCGGTCACCGCGGCCCGCCGGGTCAGCCAGCTGTCTTTCGGGGATTTCCTCGCCAGCGTTTCGCTCAACGACGAGAACGAGAACGGCGGCAATAACGAGCTCGTGCCATATCAGAGCTGGGATCTCGAGCTCGAGGTCAACAAGGGCCTCGGCAAATGGGGCTCGGTCAAGTTCGAGGCACGTCAGGGCTGGTTCGAGGATTTCATCGACTGGTTCCCTCTCGCTGACGGCGGGGAGGCGCGCGGCAATATCGGCAGTGCGGATCGCCTGCATCTGGAACTCTCCGGAACGCTCAATCTCGACCCGCTCGGAATAAAGGGCGCACGCGTCGATTTCGACGCGGTGAAGCGCTGGATGAGCGTGACGGACCCATTTACGGGTGAGGATCGCCCCTTTTCCTACGACCTTATCGATATGATCGACGTGGATTTCCGCCACGATGTCCCGCGCACCGACTGGGCTTACGGGGTGAGCCTGTTCTCGAACAATCCTGCGGGTTATTCGCGCAGGTTCGAAATCGGACGCGGCTGGGAAGGACCGACATTCGCGAACTTCTTCATCGAGAACAAGGACGTGTTCGGCCTCACCGTCCGGGCCAATTACGGCAACGCATTCGGCGCGCGAAACTATTTTTCGCGTACTGTTTTCGATGGTCCGCGACCCGATGGCGATGTACTTTTCAGCGAGGAGGTCGACCGCCGGATCGGCCCGATCTTCCGCTTCTCGGTCAGCGGGGACTTCTAGCCAGATTTGCAAAGCCTGATGGCTGTGGCAGGAAGGCGTCATGACGCCTCGCCTCCTTAGCGCCGCTGCGCTGTTCGCATGTGCCACCCCGCTCGCAGCACAGGAGGTAGCGACGCCTCCTGCCAATGAGCCGATTGATGTGTCGGAGCGTGCTCCCGACGCGGCAGAGACGGCGCGCCTTTATGCGCAAAGGATTGCCGCGCTCGACGATGCAGGACCGACGCTCAACGCCGTCATCGCCTATGACCCCGATCCGGGCGATGAAGCACAGGTCATCAATGCAGCCAGCCTGCTCGCGGCGCGAACCGTGCTGGTGAAAGACAATATCGAAACCCGTGAATGGCCAACGACTGCAGGCAGCCTTGCCCTGGTCGACAATATGACCGGGCGCGATGCACCTCTTATCGCGAACTTGCGCCGCGCAGGCGGGCTGGTGCTCGGCAAGACGAACCTGTCCGAATGGGCCAATATCCGGGACGATTCCTCGACCAGCGGGTGGAGCGCTGTCGGCGGCCTGACCCGCAACCCGCACGCCATCGATCGCAACAGCTGCGGATCGTCCTCCGGGAGCGGGTCGGCCGTGGCGGCGGGCCTCGCCTGGGCCGCCATCGGTACCGAGACCAACGGCTCCATCACATGCCCTGCCAGCATCAACGGGATCGTCGGCTTCAAGCCGAGCGTCGGTCTCGTCAGCCGGAGACACGTGGTGCCGATTTCTAGCACGCAGGACACCGCCGGGCCGATGACACGCACGGTCGCCGACGCCGCGCTGTTGCTTACCGCTATCGCAGGCGAAGACGCCGCTGATGCGGCAACTGTCGGCGTTCCGCGCAGGGCTGATTATTTCAATGGGCTGGCAGACTTTTCGCTTGCCGGGAAGCGGATCGGTGTGATGCGCAAGCAGATCGGCAATCGCGCCGATGTTGCCGAAGTCTTCGAGCAAGCCCTGTCCGACCTCGAGAAAGCCGGAGCGGTTCTGGTCGACATCGAATTCGACGTGAACGGGCAGATGTACGAAGACAGCTTCACCGTGCTGATGTTCGAATTGCGCGAGGAGATGGGCAAATATCTCGCCAGCCTGCCGGGTGAAAACCTGCCGCGCACGCTCGCCGAAGTGATCGCCTTCAACAAGTTCAATGCGAGCGAAGAGATGCGATGGTTCGGCCAGGGGCTCTTCGAATTGGCGGAGACGACGACCGACCGCGGCGCTTACGAGGAAGCGCGCAAGAACGCCGTCAGGATCGCGGGTGAAGAGACGCTGGACGCGCTGCTGGCGCAGCACGACGTCGAATTCCTCGTCGCGCCCACGCGCGGTCCCACGTGGACGAGCGATCTCGTGAACGGCGACAATTTCAACGGCAGCATCGGCTTCGGCTCGCCTGCTGCGATCGCCGGCTACCCTCATCTGACCGTGCCCATGGGAGCGATCGAACGCCTTCCGGTCGGCATCAGCTTCTTCGGCGCGAAGTGGCGAGATTTCGAAGTGCTGCAAGTCGGTGCCGCTTACGAAGCAGTCCGAAGCGCCACTATTCCGGAGCCATCCTTCCAAAGATGGGAACCCGATAGCGACGCCGAAGAGTAATAGCGCATGGAATTCGATCCGCGCATATTGATGTTCGTCATCTTCGGGCTTGGCCTGATACTGGCCGTATCGCTCGAAAAATGGCTGGCGCGGTTCTGGCTATCGCTCCCCATAGTCTACGTCGGGGTCGGCTATGTGCTGTTCTCGCTGCCGCTCGGCCTGCCGCACATCAACCCCACCGTCGACGGCTTCGATGCCGTTGCGCTTGAATACGTGACCGAATTCATCGTCATCGCATCGCTGATGGCGGCAGGCATCGCGATCGACCGGCCTGCCAATTGGAAAAACTGGCGTCAGATCTGGCCCCTGCTGCTTATCGCAATGCCGCTGACGATCCTCGCGGTCTCGCTGCTCGGGTGGTGGGCGCTGGGCCTTGCGCCTGCATCGGCATTGCTGCTCGGCGCAGCGATGGCGCCCACCGACCCCGTACTCGCCCGCAGCGTCCAGGTCGGGCCGCCGGGCGAGAACGAGCGGCACGACGTGCGCTTTTCGCTGACGGTAGAGGCCGGCCTCAACGATGGCCTCGCCTTTCCCTTTACCTACCTCGCCATCGCCGCCGTCGGCATGACCTCGCTCGGCGCTTGGACGCTGGAATGGGCAGCGCTCGACCTCGTCTGGCGGATCGTCGCAGGCGTTGCCATGGGCTGGATCGTGGGACGGGCCGGTGCCTGGTACGTGTTCGAACGCGAAGCCGACGTCTCCATGGAAGACGTCGAAGATGAAGAAGAAGGGGACTTGGCCAAGCAACCAAAATATTCGACCAGCGAAGGTCTGATCGTGCTCGGAACGCTCCTCTTGGGCTATGGTCTTGCCGAAATGGTCGAAGGGTACGGCTTTATCGCCGTCTTTGTCGGTGCCGTGACCGCCCGCCAACGCGAAAACCGCAGCCGGTACCACAAGCTCAGCCACCACTTCATCGACCAGATCGAGCAGATCGTGCTTGTCGCCGTCCTCTTCAGCTTCGGTGCGATGCTGGCGAGCGGCGTGCTGGATGCGCTGACCTGGCCTGCAGCCCTGGTCGGCCTCGCGCTGATCTTCATCATCCGCCCACTCGCGGGCCTGTTGGCCGAAGCGAATTGCGACCTGCCGCTGGTGGGCAAGTTTGCAGTCGCATTTCTGGGCGTACGCGGCATGGGGTCAATCTACTACCTCGCCTACGGCCAGAACCACGCCGATTTCGAAGGTCTAGACCTCTTGTGGGCGACGGCCAGCTTTATCATCCTCGTCTCGGTCGTCGTGCACGGCGTGCTGGCCGGACCTCTGATCCGCCACGTGGAAAACAAGCGCGCCCATATCCACGAAGGACAAGAAAGCACCATCGACTGCCTGAGCCCCGATGATACCCCCCTATCGGTAGAGAAAGCGAAAAAGCCCCTCTGATAATCTGGTAAAGAGAAGGGGCGGCAGGATCGCTCCCGCCGCCCCTTCGATGAGCTCAAGCTTTCGAGCTTATTTCTTTGCGGCAGCCTTCTTGGCCGGTGCCTTCTTGGCGGCAGGCTTCTTGGCAGCGGCCTTCTTGGCAGGGGCTTTCTTTTCGCCCTCGTCCTTCTTGGCAGCAGCCTTCTTGGCCGGAGCCTTTTTCGCAGCAGGCTTCTTTTCAGCAGACTTTTTCGCCGCAGGCTTGTCGTCCGACTTCTTGTCGTCCTTCTTCGCGGCAGCCTTCTTGGCCGGAGCCTTCTTCTTCGCTGCAGCCTTTTTCTTCGGCTTTGCGGCTTCTTCGCTCTCGTCCGCCTCGATTGCGGCTTCGAGTTCCTCGCGCGTCACTTCGCGTTCGGTGATCTCGGCCTTGTCGAAGAGGAAGTCGACGACCTTGTCTTCATAGAGCGGCGCGCGCAGCTGGGCGGCAGCCATCGGCTCGGACTGCACATACTGGATGAACCGCTCGCGGTCTTCGGCACGGTACTGCTGCGCAGCCTGCTGGATAAGCATGCTCATCTCGTTCGGCGTAACCTGAACGTTGTTCTTCTGGCCGATTTCCGACAGCAGAAGGCCAAGCCGGACGCGGCGTTCGGCGATCGAACGATAGTCGTCCTTTTCGTCCTCGATTTCCTTCAGCATCGCTTCGGGGTCTTCCGAACGGGCCGCTTCCTGCTGGAGCTGGGTCCAGATCTGTTCGAATTCGGCATCGACCATGCCCTGCGGCACGGCGAAATCGTGGCCCGAAGCCAGCTGGTCGAGCAGCGAACGCTTCATCTGCGTGCGGGTAAGGCCGGCAGTTTCCTGCTCGAGCTGGCCACGCATCAGTTCCTTGAGCTTGTCGAGACCGTCGAGACCGAAGTTCTTCGCGAACTCGTCGTCGATCGTGGTTTCGCCCTCGACCTTCACCTGCTGGACGGTGACGTCGAATTCAGCCTTCTTACCGGCAAGGTGCTGTGCCTGGTAATCTTCGGGGAAGGTGACTTCGATGGTCTTCTTGTCGCCGGTCTTGGTGCCGGTGAGCTGTTCTTCGAAGCCCGGGATGAACATGCCCGAACCCAGGACCAGCGGAGTGTTCTCTGCCTTGCCGCCTTCGAATTCCTCGCCGTCGACGCGGCCGACGAAATCGATGATCAACTGGTCGCCATCGGCTGCCTTCTTGGACTTGGCAGCGTCCTTGTAGCTCTTGTTGTTGTCGGCGAGCGTCTTGATGGCATCCATCACCTGCTCGTCGGAAACAGGAACGGTCAGGCGCTCGATTTCAAGACCGTCGGTCGACGGTGCTTCGACTTCGGGCAGGATTTCGAGTTCGACCGAAATCTCAGCGTCCTTACCTTCTTCATAGCCTTCGTTCAGTTCGACCTTGGGCTGCATGGCAGGGCGCAGTTCGTTGTCGGCCATCACCTTGTCGACCGATTCGCGGATCATGTCGTTGAGCGACTGAGCGTGAAGCTGCTCGCCATGCATCTTGCGAACGAGATTCGCGGGAACCTTGCCAGGGCGGAAGCCGGGCATTTTCACCTGCGGGGCGATCTTGGCGACCTCCGCATCGACACGTCCGTCGATTTCCTTGGCGGTCAGGGTGATCGTGTAGGCGCGCTTCAGGCCGTCGTTGGCGGTTTCTTTGATCTGCATGGGTTTGAGAACTCGTGACTTTCCAAGTGTCTAATAAGGCGCGAAGGCTGAACGTGTTCGCGACGGATTGGTGCGGGCGAAGGGACTCGAACCCCCACATCTTGCGATACTGGTACCTAAAACCAGCGCGTCTACCAATTCCGCCACGCCCGCTAACCCGAACGAAGCTGCGCGTTAGCGCGGCACGCTACGCGTATAGGCGCGTGCCTCTAGTCGTGTCGGGCGAAAAGGGCAAGCGCGGCGATAGACGCAGGAACAGCCTGTGCACCGCCTTCGTTCGGGAAGGGAAAGGAAATTCCCATGAGTGATTACGACAAACCGGCTATTCCTCCCGCAACCCCGCCTGCGATCGACCCGGATGCCGATCCCAAGACCGCTCGCGAAATGGCGGAAGAAGGAGAACGCGAAGGCGATGTGCTCCAGGACCGCGGCGCACCCGACGCGAAAGACGAGAAGGCAGAGCAGCGCATGGGCGCGGCAATGGAAGGCGGTAAGGACGGCGCGGGCGAGATCGCCATGGACGCGGCGGTCATGCCACCCGATTGAGCTTTGGCGGATTGGCCTTGCAGCACGATCAAAGCCGGATTAGGGGCGCGCTCCATGAGCGAAGACACCAAAACCGACCTTCCGCCCGACCAGCTTTCGGTTAATCCGAAGAGCGACAAGTTCGACGTCGAAGTGCTCAAGCGCGGCGTCGGCATCCGCTTCAAAGGGCGTCAGCGTACCGATATCGAGGAATATTCGATTTCGGGCGGCTGGGTTCGTGTTCAGGCGGGAAAGACGCTGGACCGCAAGGGCAATCCCCTGACGCTCAAGCTTAATGGTCCGGTTGAAGCCTGGTACGAAGATCTTGGCGACGACGCGCCGGTTCGCAAGGCGGACTGATCAGTCCGCGTAATCGGCGAAAGCCGACAAGAAGTTTTTCGAGGGATCGGGACGCGCTGTTGCAATCTGTGGGCGCAGCGCATTTTCGAGGTCGCTTCGCTCGTCCGCGTAGATAAAGCCTTCGATCGGCCAGCGCGTTTTCCCTACATCCGCGATGGGCGCGTACCAGACCCGCACCTCGCTCCAGTCGTTGTTGGGCGATACGTCGATGGCGAGAACGTTTTTCTCGACCTGCCCCCGCTTGCCGTCGATCGGCGACCAGTTGGCGTGATCGAGCAGCACTCTCCGCGAATCGAGCACCCTGCTAACCGTTGCGACATGGCCAAGCTGCATCGAACGGTGGGGGCGAAAAGCCATCACCGCGCCTTCTCGCGGCAGGTTTCCCGTTTCGTAGCGGGCCTGCGCCTGGGTCCACCAGGTCCGCGCATCGCCATAAATTTCGATACCGGAAATTTCGCGGGCATAAGGAGCGCACTGGATATAGGCGCTCAACTCGTCGGTTTCGCTGTTCGCAAGCGCCGGTGCCTCCTGAGCGAGGCAGGCAGCAAAGAGCGTTGCGGCGATCCTTTTCGTACCCATGACGCAAGGGATAGCGCGTCGTGGTTAATACCTTACTAAGCGCCTTTTCCTTGCCATTCTGGCTATGAAACGCCACTTGCCGCGCAGAATGAACGCCACCAAACCCACCGTAATCATCATCGGCCGTCCCAATGTCGGCAAGTCGACGCTGTTCAACCGGCTGATCGGCAAGAAACTCGCGCTGGTCGACGACCAGCCTGGCGTGACACGCGATCGACGGATGGGCGACGCCGAAATTGCCGGCCTGCAGTTCACGGTCGTCGATACCGCCGGTTGGGAAGACGAGGACGACGCCACGCTCCCCGGCCGGATGCGCAAGCAGACCGAAGTCAGCCTCGAAGGCGCGGACGCGGCGCTGTTCGTCATCGACGCGCGCGCCGGGATAACTCCGCTCGACGAGGAAATCGCCCGCTGGCTCCGCGAACAAGAGGTGCCGGTTGTGCTGGTGGCCAACAAGGCGGAAGGCAAGGCGGCCGAAGCAGGCATATTCGAAAGCTATTCGCTCGGGCTCGGCGAGCCGCTGGGCGTCTCGGCTGAGCATGGCGAAGGCATTGCCGACCTCTTCGGTGGTCTGTGGCCGTTGATCGGCGCCAAGTCGGAAGAGGCCGAGGCGGCGGAAGAAGCTGCGTCTTTCGAAGGCGACGATGAAGACGCGCCTGCCGGCCCTCTCAAGCTCGCCATCGTCGGGAGGCCGAATGCAGGTAAATCCACACTCATCAACAGGCTGCTCGGCGAAGATCGGCTGCTGACGGGTCCCGAAGCCGGCATCACCCGCGATTCGATCGCGGTCGATTGGGAATGGTTCGACCCCAAGGCGAACGAGACCCGCGAGATCAGGCTCATCGATACCGCCGGCATGCGCAAGCGCGCACGCGTTACGGACAAGATCGAGAAAATGTCCGTGGCCGATGCCAAGCGCGCCATCGACTTCGCCGAGGTCGTGGTGCTGCTGCTCGATGCGACGCAGGGGCTCGAACACCAGGATCTCAAGATCGCCAGCCAGGCGCTGGAAGAAGGCCGCGCGCTGATGGTCGCGATCAACAAGTGGGACATCGCCGAGAACGCCAGCTCGCTTTTCAATGGCATTCGCGAGGCGCTGAACGAAGGTCTTTCGCAGGTCCGCGGTGTGCCGCTGTTCGCCGTGTCGGCCAAGACCGGCAAAGGATTGGATACAATGCTGTCCGCAGCATTCGAGATTCGCGAAGCATGGAGCCGCCGCGTTCCGACGGCCGCACTCAACCGATGGTTCGACGACGCGCTGGAAGCCAATCCGCCGCCCGCCCCCGGTGGCCGCCGGATCAAGCTGCGCTACATCACGCAGGCGAGCACCCGCCCGCCGCGTTTCGTGGTATTCGGCACGCGCCTCGACGATCTGCCCAAGAGCTACGAGCGCTACCTCGTCAATGGCATTCGCGCGAAACTGGGCTTCGACGCCGTGCCGGTGCGCGTGGTCCTCAAGAGCCCGAAGAATCCTTACAACGCCAACAAAGGCGGCGGCGGCAATTACAGCGGAGGGCGCTGATGCTGATCGACCTCTTGGTCAGCCTGCCGGGTATCGACCTGATCGAACGAACGAGTTCGAGCCTTCGCGTGCAGAACGTGGTGCAGTTGAGCCTGGCCCCCGCCTTCCTACTTGCAGGTATCGGTGCGGTCATGAATGTGATGACCAATCGCCTGATCTGGGTGGCGAACAAGATCGAGCGTATCCTTGCCGCGGACGAGAACGATACTGCAGGCGACCTTGTGGAGGAATTGCCCGCGCTCGAACAAAGGCGTGTCTACGCCCAGCGCGCCGTGATGCTGAGCACTGCCTCGGCATTCACGATCAGCGTCGTCATCATGCTACTGTTTATCAGCGCTTTCGTGCGCACGCCCCTGGGTACGCTGGTGGCCGTATCATGGCTGGTCACGATGGCGCTGCTGATGGCCGGCCTTGCGTCCTTTCTGCTCGAGACCCGCACTGCCGCGCGGCGCAATCACGAACGGATGATGCAGCGTAAACGGCGCGGCTGATCAGCCGGCGTTTACCTGCGCGTCTCCGGCAGGCTCGGAGTTGAGCTGGACATAATTCTGCAGGCCCATGCGTTCGATCATGTCGAATTGGGTCTCGAGGAAATCGACGTGCTCTTCCTCGCTTTCGAGGATGCGGGCGAAGATCTCGCGGCTGACGAAATCACGGACGCCTTCGCAATGCTCGATCGCATCGCGCAGGAGCGGAATGGCTTCGTTTTCCATGGCGAGGTCGGCCTTGAGGATTTCCTCGACGGTTTCGCCGACTTTCAGTTTGTGGATAGCCTGGAAGTTCGGAAGCCCGTTCAGGAACAGGATCCGCTCGGCGAGAATGTCCGCATGCTTCATCTCGTCGATAGATTCGTGCCGCTCGTATTCGGCCAGCTTGGACACGCCCCAGTCCGCAAGCACGCGGTAGTGCAGCCAGTACTGGTTGATCGCCGTCAACTCGTTGGTCAGCGCCTTGTTGAGAAATTCGATCGTCTTCGCATCGCCCTTCATGGCACTGGTCCTCGTTTAGTTAAGTGAGAGGATTATGCGCGAGGAGCAGTCAGGCGGCAAGTCCGTCGAGTGCAAAAAACCGCAGAAAACCTACAGTTGCAAGCGATTTTCAGTAGCGATCAGGAACGCCCGGCCGGCTCGAACGACATCTCGCGTTCTTCGAAGATGATGGCATCGGCCTCGTCGAGGCAGGCACCGCAATTGGGCCGCTTGCCCAGAGCTGCATAGCAAGCTTCGGCGTCACCGGACACGCGGCGCGCGGTGGCGCGGAGGTCCGTTTCCCTGATGGCATTGCAAATGCAGGTATACACTGCGCGACTCCTTGCGATTGATTCGCAAAAGCAGATATATTGCGACTTACTCGCAATATCAAGTCCTCAACGCCGGATCGGAAACACCTTGCCATAAGTAAGGCAGCGCCAGGCCCATTCAAATGGACCGAAGCGGAATCGATCGAGCCACGGTTTCGACCACAGCAGCATCACGACCCAGCTGGCCAGCACCACCAGGTAAAGCTCCGTCCTGCCGAAGCGGCCGAAAAGGTCGAGGCCCCAATTTCCGAACACCAACAGCATCACGATCGAGGTGCCGAGGTAATTCGTGAATGCGGCCCGCCCTGCGGCGGTGATCCGGTCGGAAAGCCACCCGCCCGCTGCTGGCGCGTGGATGGCCAGCAAGATCACGAGGCCGAGCACCATGAAGAGGCGCGGGATATGCGTCCACCCGACAAAGGCCGCGAGCGAGCCGTAATAGGTAATGCCGCCTGCCTTGGTCGCGAACGCGATCCACAGCGTCAGGGCCCCACCGACCAGAAGGCCTCCCCATGCCCATGCGCCGAGCGATCGCGGCCTCCACCGCCCGTCGAACAGGCCCTTGCGATAGAGCACCATCCCGAAGAGCATCGATGGCAGCGTTTCGAATGCGAAGAACATCACGAAGGCAAGGTCCCCGGAATGGGCCGAGATGTTATGCGTCACATAATCGCCGTAGGTGCCGTCTTGCCGGATTTCCGTTTCCAGCCTGCCGTCCTGCAAGTCCTCTTCGGCGCTTTGTTGAAGCTCTTCCTGCATCTGCCCGTAGACCGCGCTGTCCACCTCGGCATCTGCGACGAACTGCATTGCGATGAGACTGCCATAGAGGAGTGTCCCGACTATATAGGCGAGGATACCGAAGGCGAGCTGCTTACGCACGCTCATCCCGATGAAGATGGCGACGGCGATGAGGCCGCAAAGTGCGTAAAGGAACAGGATGTCCCCACGCCAGATGAAGAAGAAGTGGATCGCACCGAACAGGCCAAGCCACAGAAGGCGCTTGATCTGGAGCCATACGGTCCCGCCCTTCGCCCAGGTCTTTTCCATAAACAGGTAAAGCCCCGCCCCGAATAGCAGGCTGAAAAGACCGCGCATCTTTCCGTCGACAAGCACGAACTGCGCTACCCACATCCAGTCTTCTGCCGCCGAATGCGGCACGGTGAAGGCTGTGGGGTACATATAGGCCGTGAACGGCTGCCCCATGGCGAAGATATTCGCCGCGAGGATGCCCATCACGGCAATGCCGCGTATAAAGTCGAGACTGGTTATGCGGCCGCCTGAAACGGCTACCGGCTGCGGCCGGTCGGGCGTGGCGATGTCTTGGTCCATGATTCCCCCTCGCCCCCTCATAGGGCGAAAGGCGCGGTCTGGAAGCCCTTCGATCGATTGGTCCCGCCTAGCGGGTGACGAGGCATTCCTGTCCCGACCGCTTCAGGGACGCACAGGCAGCCGAGGCCTCCCTCTGGCTGGCATAGCCACCGGCGAGGAGAATCGTGAGATTGCCGGCCTTGCGCTCGATCCGTTCGCGCCCGGCGATTTCTCCGCGCGAAGAAATCCTCGACCACAGGCGGTCGGAATTGCCCGGCACGCCGAACGCGCCAAGCTGGACCTTCCACGGGCCATTTGTCGCGGTCTCGACCTTGGACGGCGCGGCTCGCGGCGGCGGCGAGGTTCGGACAACAGGTACGGGAGCAGCAGGCGTTTCCGCTTTCGCGACCATTACCGGATTCGGCTTCCCGGCGGATGGCTGCGCGGCGACCGGCGCAGGCGTCCCGAGAGCGAGATCGACCGCGGCCAGCTCACGTACACGGGTGGCGTCGGCCTCTGCCTTGAGCGATGCGGCAAGCGGCTGGGCCTGCTGGCGCTGCTCGAGCGGAATGTGTTCGTCCATCTGGGCCATTGCGCCCGCAGCCTGCGGCATGCCTGCAACATTCGCCAGCGTCAGCAAGGCGTAGGCTCGCGGCCAGTCCTTTGCGGCAAGGTCGCCATTGAAATGCGCGATGCCGAGCAGATACTGCGCGCGTGGCTCACCCCGCCCCGCCGCCGCTTCTATGTAGGGCATGGCTTTTTCCCGCTGACCGGTCTGGAACAGCAGGAGTCCGTATTGGTCGGCAGCGCGGACATGACCGCTTGCCGCCGCTTGAGCGTACAAGGCCTCCGCACGACCGAGATCGGCTTCCACGCCCCTGCCCAGGCGGTAGGCCTGCGCGAGATTGAACTGTGCGTCCGGATCGCCCTGCGCGGCAGGTCCGGTCCATTCTTGAACCGCAGCGGCGAAATTACCCGCGGTCCATGCATCGACACCGGCCTTCACATCGGCCTGCGCCGGAACGGCGATGATCGTGCAAAGCAGGGCGACTGCCGCTGTGCGTTCCCGTAATCTCATGGCTGCCCCTCGACCTGTCCGCTGCATATCCCGGTTTGCGCGATCCTATACGAAAGCCAAACTTAACAAAGTCCAATCCGCGCCCGGCCCGCCCCTCGCAAATGAATGTGCTGCGAAATTAACCCTAAATTAGGGGTAGTCTGCGATTTCCTTCGATCGAGAGGGTCACAACCTTGTGGCTCGACTGGTTAGAAGCGCAATCAGGGGGACCAGCCTTGCGTGTATTGGCATTGGCATCGCAGAAGGGCGGATCGGGCAAGACCACGCTCTCCGGACATTTGGCCGTTCAGGCGCAGCGAGCGGGCGCAGGCCCGGTCGTCCTGATCGACATCGACCCGCAAGGCTCGCTTGCCGACTGGTGGAACGAGCGTGAAGCGGAACTTCCCGCTTTCGCCCAGACCACCGTCGCACGGCTCGCCAACGACCTGGCGGTTCTCCGCCAGCAGGGTTTCAAGCTTGCGGTTCTCGATACGCCGCCGGCGATCACCATGGCTATCCAGTCGGTGATTTCGGTGGCCGAACTTATCGTCGTTCCGACCCGTCCCAGCCCGCACGACCTGCGCGCCGTTGGCGCCACGGTCGATCTTTGCGAACGCGCCGGCAAGCCGCTGATCTTCGTGGTCAACGCGGCGACGCCGAAAGCCAAGATCACTTCGGAAGCCGCAGTTGCGCTCTCGCAGCATGGCACCGTTGCTCCGATCACGCTCCACCACCGCACGGATTTCGCTGCTTCGATGATCGATGGCCGCACCGTGATGGAAGTCGATCCCGAAAGCCGTTCGGCTGCAGAGGTCACCGCCTTGTGGAAATACATTGCGGATCGCCTCGAAAAGAATTTCCGCCGCACCGTCTTTGCCGCGCCCAATACTCAGGCGGCACAGCCCGGTGTCTATCGTCCCGCCGGTGGCTTCGGCCGTCGGGTCGCCCAGTAAGAGCAAACAAGGAAAGGCGGGGCTAGCCGGATGTCTGACGCCAATTTCGCATCGCTCTCTTCCACCCTGCTCGCACGCAAGGGCGGCGCCAAGCCCGCCATGCGCCCGCAGTCGACGGCCATCGGCCCGGTCGACGGCGCTGCTGCAGCAGCAAACCTGGAAGACCTGGGCTGGAACGACATGGGTGACGAAGCGCAAAGCGCCGCACCCGAGGCAGGGCTGGTAAAAATGCCTGCCGACGTGGTTTCGATCGCACCGAAGGCCGCCAACGAAAGTGGCGAGCCCAACCAGGTACGCGCTTCGCTCGATCGCATTGCATCGCAGCTCGAGAAGAAGCCGGAAGAAAAACAGCCCGTCCAGCGCAAGTCCGCGCTGCGCCAGGGCAAGCGCGCAGCCTTCACGCTGCGCCTCGACCAGAAACGCCACCTCATGCTGCGCCTCGCCTGCACCGTCCGCGGGTCCAGCGCACAGCAACTGGTGACGGACGCACTCGACGGCCTCTTGGCCGAAATGCCGGAAATCGCCGCACTTGCTGCCCAGGTGCAGCATGACGGCAAGTAAGCAAACCAAGGACGTGGGATCGCCTTTAGGGGGTAAGCACTAATGCAGACCAAGAACCAACTCTTCGTCCGTCTGGCCGTCACCACGGCCCTGGCAACCACGGGCCTCGCCGGCTGCACCGGCAAGGTCGCGTCCACCGCTTCGCACTCGGCTGCCAAGGCCGAAGTCGCGCTGCAGAAGGGCAAGGCCGACAAAGCGGTCAAGCACGCAGAAGCTGCCGTGCTGGCCTCGCCGCGCGATGCGCATAGCCGCACGCTGCTGGCCAACGCCTATCTTGAAGCAGGTCGGTTCCAATCGGCTGCACAGACTTTCTCCGATGCCGTCGCCCTTGGCGATACCGGCCCGCGCACCGTCGTAAGCCTCGCCCTCGCGCAGATCGGTGCCGGCGACCAGCTCGGTGCGATCGAAACCCTCGAGCGTTGGGAAACCTCGCTCGACGCGGCCGACTTCGGCCTCGCAATCGCACTTGCCGGCCAGCCCGAACGCGGCGTCCATGTGCTGAGCAACGCCATTCGCGGAGGCCAGAACACCACCAAGACCCGCCAGAACCTGGCCTATGCCTACGCCCTTTCGGGCCAGTGGCGCGAAGCCCGCCTGATGGCGATGGAAGATGTGCCTGCCAATGAAGTCGGCGAGCGCATGGCCGAATGGGGCGCCCTCGCCGATCCGCGGATGACCCGCCTTCGCGTCGCTCACCTGATGGGTGTCGATTTCGCTGCCGACTCCGGTCAGCCTGCAATGCTCGCCCTTTCGAACAATCCCAGCGTTCCGATGCTGGCCGCCGAAACGGTCGAAGAAGAAGTCGTGGTCGAAGACACCGCACCCAGCTTCGCCTTGGCCGGCGAACTGCCTGCTGTCGACGCTGCACCGCAGGCTCAGGATTTCGCAGATGCGCAGCTTGCAGATGCCGGTCTCAAGGCCCCTCCGCGCAAGCAATTCGTCGCCGAAGAGGTGGTCCAGCCCACTCCAGTTGCGCTCGCCGCAGCTCCGAAAGCCGAGGTCCAGGCGGCGTCGCCTGCATCGCGCCCGGCCGCAAAGCCTGCTGCGAAGGCAGCGCCCAGCATCGCGCTGGCCAAGGGTGACTACAATATCCAGCTCGGCTCGTACTTCTCGATGTCCGACGCACAGGACGGCTGGCGCAAGTTCCAGCAAAAATATCCCGAACTCGCCGACGCGCAGAAGGTCATCACCAAGGCCCGCGTAAACGGCAAGATCTACTACCGCGTTGCGGCAGCCGGCTTTGCCAAGACCTCTGCGCAGAGCATGTGCTCCACGGTCAAGGGCAAGGGCGGAGGCTGTATCGCCTACGCCTCCAGCAATCCGCTCCCCGGACACATGGGCGATGCGGCAATAAGGGTCGCAGCGCGCTAAGACGCACAGCCATAAGCCAAGAACTGACCCCCGCCAGAGCAATCCGGCGGGGGTTTCTTTCATGTCAAAGCTGGATCTCCACCCCGCCCTTCCACAGGCGCAGAACGCGACCTTGTGTGGGCTGGCCGTCGAATGGCGTATTGCCTGCCGTGGCTGCCATGCGCGCGCTCTGGACGACCCAGGGCTTGTCCGGATCGACCAGCGCCACGTCCCCTTCCAGGCCGACCTCCAGCGCTCCGGCCGGGACACCGAGGATGGAGGCCGGATTGGTCGACACGAGCTCGAATACCCGGGCCATGCCGACGACTTCGTCGACCACGAGCGATAGCGCCATCGCGAGCAGCGTTTCCGCCCCTGCCATGCCGGGCTCAGCATCGGCAAACGGCTGCCGCTTGTCTTCCGGACCACGAGGATCGTGGCCGCTGGAAACTACGTCGATAGTGCCGTCCGCAATCGCTTCGCGGACCGTTTGGCGGTCGTCTTCGCTGCGCAAGGGAGGTGACAGGCGCGCAAAGGTGCGGAAATCGACCGTCGCGAGATCGGACAGCATGAAATGTGCTGGGGTAATGCCTGCGGTGACCCGCTGGCCGCCCGCCTTCGCCCGACGCACCAGTTCAAGTCCGGCCCGTGTCGTCACTTGCCTGAAGTGAATGCGCGCTCCGGCCATTTCGGCCAGGGCCAGGTCGCGCGCGATGGCGATTGCTTCGGCTTCGGCAGGTGCACTTGGAAGGCCGCGCCGCGTCGCATACTCGCCAGCAGTCGCCACTGCCGAGCCGACCAGTGCAGCGTCTTCGGCATGGGCGATTACCGGCATGTCGAGCATGGCCGCATATTGCAGCAGGCGCAGCATGACGCCCGAATCTGCGATCCAGCCGCGACCGGTGGCAACCCCGAGAGCCCCCGCCTCGCGCATCAGCGCGATTTCGGCGATCTCGCCGCCTTCAAGACCACGCGTCGCCGCTGCCAGCGGATGCACCCACAAATCGGGCTTCCCGCTTTTCGCGATATAGGACACGCGGCTCGGCAGATCGAGCGCCGGCGACTGGTCGGGCATCAGCGCCGCCCGCGTGATGCCGCCGAAATGGAATGCAGGCTTGTCGACGGCGAATACGCCCAAGTCGACTAGGCCCGGTGAGACGAGTTTGCCACGCGCATCGACGATCTCGTCGCCTTCCTGCGGCTGCGTATCGCCGCATGCCGAGATCCGGCCGTCCGCAATGCGCAGGTTCCCACCGAGAATTCCGCCGGGAGCAACCAGCTTGCCGCCGGTAATCGTAAGGGGTCGCGACTGCTTCATGCGGTTTCTCGCCATCCTGCGACCCCGCGCGTGCGGCGCGTCAGCACATCGAGGGCAGCCATGCGGATCGCCACGCCCATCTCGACTTGCCGGGTGATGATCGAACGGTCGATCATGTCGGCCACGTCGCTGTCGATTTCGACCCCGCGGTTCATCGGGCCCGGATGCATGACCAGCGCGCCCTCGCCCGCCTTGGCGAGCCGGGCCGCGGTCAGACCGTAGAGGTAATGGTATTCCCGCGCGGAAGGAATGAACTGGCCGCTCATGCGCTCCGTCTGGAGACGCAGCATCATGACCACATCTGCCCCGTCCAGCGCCGCGTCGAAATCGTGGAAGACTTGCGCGCCCATCGCCTCGATGCCCGACGGCATCAGGGCCGGCGGGGCACAAAGGCGGACGGTTGCGCCAAGCGCCTGGAGGCAAAGCAGGTTCGATCGCGCGACCCGGCTGTGCAGGATATCGCCGCATATGGTGATAGTCAGGCCAGTGAAATCATCGCCGGATTGCCCTCGCTCCCGCAACGCATGGCGCAGGGCCAGCGCGTCCAGCAGGGCCTGCGTGGGGTGTTCGTGCTGGCCGTCACCCGCGTTGAGAACCGGGCAATCGACCTTGTCCGCAATAAGGCCCGTCGCCCCGCTCGATCCGTGCCGGATGACGATGGCATCGGCGCGCATGGCGTTGAGCGTGATCGCGGTGTCGATCAGCGTCTCGCCTTTCTTCACGCTCGACTGCGCGGCGTGCATGTTGACGACGTCCGCGCCCAGCCGCTTCCCGGCGATTTCGAAACTCAGCAGTGTCCTGGTCGAGTTCTCGAAGAAAGCGTTGATGATCGTCAGTCCGGCAAGGCTGTCGCTGTGCTTTTGCCGCTGGCGGTTGAGATCGACCCACTGTTCCGCCTCGTCGAGCAGGAACAGGATTTCGTGGCGCTCCAGCTGGCCGATGCCGAGCAGGTCGCGATGCGGAAAGGCCTGCGCTCCCGCCGGATAACGGGATGCGTGGGGCTGTGTTTGCGAAGCTGTCATTAAAGCCACGCCCTTAGTCGAGAGCCATCGCACCCTCAAGCACATTCGGCTGGCAAGGGAGGCCAAGCTTCCCTAGATCGGGTGCCGAAGAGAATTCCGGGGTAAGTAACGATGCGATTTGCGGGCAAGGTTTGGCGACTTCTGGTTGGCGTGAAGGACGGCCTTGTCCTGCTGTTCATGCTGCTGTTCTTCGGCATGCTGTTCGTAATCCTCACCACCCGCCCCAGCCCGGCCCAGGTGCGCGAAGGCGCGCTGCTGCTTGAGATCGACGGCGTCGTGGTGGAAGAACGCAGCCGGATCGATCCGCTGCAGGCCTTGCTGGCGTCGCAGGCGCCGGTCGGCGAATACCAGGCCCGCGATATCGTACGCGCGCTGGATGCTGCCGCAGGAGACGAGCGCATCGACGCCGTCATCCTCGACCTCGATCGCTTCCTCGGCGCCGGCCAGGTCCACCTCCAGGATATTGGCGAAGCGATGGACCGCGTGAGGGCAGCGGACAAGCCCGTCCTCACCTATGCCACCGCCTATGCTGACGACGGCGTCTTCCTCGCAGCCCATGCGAGCGAGGTCTGGCTCAATCCGCTGGGCGGTGCTGTCGTTGCGGGTCCCGGTGGCCACAGGCTCTATTACAAGGGTCTGATCGACCGCCTCGACGTCAACGCACGCGTTTATCGCGTCGGCACCTACAAGAGCGCGGTCGAGCCATACACGCAGACCAGCATGTCCGAACCTGCAAAGGAAAATGCCCGTGCCTTGTACGGGGCGCTGTGGGAAGAATGGCAGGCCAACGTAAAGAAAGCGCGCCCGGCCGTCGATCTGGAACTGATCTCGCAAACGCCCGCCGAATGGGTAGAGGCCGCTGGGGGCGACCTCGCGCAGGCAGCGCTCGATGCGGGACTGGTCGACAAGCTCGGCAATCGCGACGCGTTCAATGCGCGCGTCGTCGAGCTTGTCGGAACGGACACGTGGAGCAAGCTGCCCAACGCCTTCCCATCGACCGAATACGACGCATGGCTGAAAGACAATCCGCTGCCGAGTGAAGGCAAGCCCATTGGCATCGTGACTATCGCCGGCGAAATCGTCGACGGCGAAGCCGGCCCCGGCACTGCAGGCGGCACGCGTATCGCCGATCTTCTCGACGCAGCCCTCGATCGCGACTTCGCGGGCCTTGTCGTACGGGTCGATTCGCCCGGTGGGTCGGTTCTCGCAAGCGAAGCGATCCGCGACGCTATCCTTCGCCACAAGGCGCGCGGCATTCCCGTGGCGGTGTCGATGGCGAATGTCGCGGCGAGCGGCGGCTACTGGGTCTCCACGCCCGCCGACCGTATCTTCGCAGAGCCGGAGACGATCACCGGCTCCATCGGCATTTTCGCCGTCCTTCCCACCTTCGAAAGGACCGCTGCCAGCATCGGCGTGACCAGCGACGGGGTACGTACCGGGCCATTGTCCGGCCAGCCGGACATCGTCGGCGGCCTCACCCCCGAGGTAGATCGAATCCTCCAGGCCTCGATCGAAGACGGCTACCGGGATTTCCTCACGCGCGTCTCGCAGGGCCGGAACATGACACTCGAGCAAGCCAACGAGGTCGGTCAGGGCCGCGTCTGGGATGGCGGAACCGCGCGCCAGCTCCAGCTGGTCGATGAATATGGCGGACTGGAAGAAGCGCTCGCCTGGGTCGCCGGACAGGCCGAACTCGCTGACGGCGAATGGCATGCGGCGTATCTTGGAACGCCGCCCAGCACCACCGACACGCTGCTCAGGCAATGGCTGGTCGGCGAAGAAGACGCGCAGGGACGCGATGTCTTCGCCCTTTTCGCCCGCAAGGAAACGCAGGCGCTGGACCGCGTGATGTCCGATGCAGCAAGGCTCCTCGGCACGCGCGGTGCGCAGGCTTACTGCCTCGCCTGCCCCACGACCGAAGGTGGCGCGCGACAGGCAACGCAGGACCGCGGCCTCATGGACGGACTGTTTTCCCTCTTCGCCCGGTAGCGCCCGGCACTCTTGCAATGCCCCGATTCGCTGCGTAAAGGCGCGTCCCTGTCCAGCGTCCGGCAACCGCCGCGACCGCCTGCGACGGGCGCGTAGCTCAGTGGTAGAGCACACCCTTCACACGGGTGGGGTCGCAAGTTCAATCCTTGCCGCGCCCACCATTTCCCAATCCCGCAAACCTGCCGCCTCGGTCTTCTCCCGCGGCGAGCAGCTTGCAATTCCGTAGCGTCATCCTACCATGCCGCCCGTGGTCGCATGAGACAGAGGCGGTAACGCCCACTTGTGCGGAGGGTAGACTATGGGGGCGATTACCAGCGGGCTGGGCCGGATACCGGCTGCCGTTTGGTTGATCCTGACACTTCTGACGATCGTGCTGTTCTACGTCGGGATACGGACCGGCGGGTTCAACATGTCGCTGGAACGCATACCGTGGGGCATACTTGTGCCGTCCGCCGCCGCGATCTGCCTTGGCCATTCTTTCATGCTGCTCGGGTGGAAGCGCGCCCTCACCCTGTTCCTGATGGCGGTATTCATCTCCTTCGGCTTCGAATTCGTCGGAGAGAGTACGGGAATGATCTTCGGCCCCTATTTCTACACCCATATCCTCGGCTGGAAGCTGTTCGACCGCATTCCGCTTCTCATCCCGCTTGCCTGGTACATGATGTTCTATCCCAGCTACATCATTACCAACCTGATTGCGGAAGGCGGCCCGGTCTCGCGGCGCACGGCCATCGTCCCGATCATCTGGCTGAGCCTGCTCAGCGCTATGGTCATGACCGCATGGGACCTGACCATGGACCCGGTGATGAGCTATCACCCCTGCCCCGACCATGGCCTCGACTGCCTGACCAAGGAGCTTCAGCCCGGGGAAGTCGGCCACCCGGCCTGGGTTTGGGTCGATCCCGGCCCGCATTTCGGCGTGCCGCTGGAGAATTTCCGCGGCTGGTTGCTCGCAAGCTTTACCGTCTTTTTCCTCTATCGGTTGGTGGAGCGGCGCCTCCCGCTCGACCCGGCACCCGGCATGAATTCCCGCTTCATGATCGCAATTCCCGTCGGCCTCTATGCCGGCATGGCGCTGATCGACACCTGGCTCGGCTATCCCGAAATCGAGGACGTTCATCTGATCTCGCCATTTGTGATGGGCATTCCGGCCTTTTTCGCGGCTTTCCATCTCTTCGCGAACCGCACGGACCTCCCGCTCTATCCGCAGCAAGGTGAGGTGGAGGCTGCGACGCTTCAGGAGAAAGCGGAGGACAGGTCATGACCAAAACGCGTATCGCCATCCTCGGGGGCGGGCTCTCGGGCATCGTCACCGCCTTCTACCTCAGCGCTCCCGAACAACGCAGGAAGTACGACATCACCATCTACCAGCTGGGCTGGCGGCTCGGTGGCAAGTGCGCAACAGGGCGCAATCCCGATCACGGAGAGAGGGTGCAGGAGCACGGCCTCCACGTCTTCATGGGCGCTTACCAGAACGCTTTCCGCATGGTGCAGGAAGCCTATGGCGAAGCGCAGAACCTGCCCTTCGAGACATGGGACAAGGCCTTTACCCAGCAGACAACGCTGACACTGATGGACCGCCGCAATGGCGAATACGAACCCTGGGCTTTCGGCGTGCCCGTAATGCCCGGGACCCCGGGAATCACGAAGGCGCCCGACATATGGGGCCGGATTGCCGAGGTGCTGGAGTGGATCGAGAGCGAGATGCTCGGCACGCACGGGATCACCTTTTCCGACCATCCAAACCTCTCGTCCCTGCCGTGGTGGCGCCGCATGATCGCGCGGCTGTTCCTCGGCATCGAGCATCTCGTCGCCGAGGCCGCGAGCGTGCTGATCCGCGATGCGCTGGGACTGGTGCAAACGCTTGTCGAGGACCCGGCAAAACACGGCGCGCATCACCACAATTTGCTCGCCGATGCCACCGCGGGATTGCGCAGCTGGATCCAGCGCCGCGCGCGTCCACTTCTGGAAAAGGACGCGGACCTGCGGCACTTCTGGATCTTCGTCGATCTCGGTCTGTCCAGCCTTATCGGCTCGCTTCGAGACGGATTGCTGTTCGACCCTGAAGCCAATCTGGAACGCGTCAATCACCTCGATTATCGCGATTGGCTGAGGTCGCACGGTGCCGACGAGATCACGCTCGATTCGTCGCTCATCCGCAGTCTCTACGACCTGATCTTCGCCTATCCGCAAGGCGACTGGACGAAGCCGGGCGAGGTCGAGGCGGGGACCATGGTGGTCTCGCTGATGAATACGGCGACCTATCAGGGCGCCATCATCTGGAAATTCAACAGCGCCACCGGCGATGCGATCGTCCAGCCGATCTACGAAGTCCTGAAGCAGCGCGGCGTGAAGGTCGAATTCTTCCACCGCGTCGACCGGCTGGTCCCTTCCGCCGACGGAAAGCAGATCGAGAGCGTCGAACTTGGCCGGCAGGTCGAACTGCTTGGCGGCGACTACGACCCGCTGCGCCAGCTCAAAAGCGGGCAATATGTGTGGCCCGACCGCCCCCGGTTCGAACAGATCAAGGACGGGGACAAGCTGCGCGCGTCCGGTGCCGATCTCGAATCGCACTGGACCGAGTGGAAAGACGCCTTGCCACCGCTCACGCTGACGGCCGGGGACGATTACGATGCACTCGTGCTGGCCATCCCCCCGGCTGCCCATCCGATCATCTGCCGCGACCTGATCGCGCAAAAGCCGGAATGGGCGCGCTTCAACAACACGATTCGCAGTACGGCAACGCAGAACCTGCAAACATGGATGGACCAGGACGAGGTCGGTCTAGGCTGGACACTGCCCACCCTCGTCGGCGCGTTCGACAAGGTCAATCTGAACACCTGGTGCGACATCTCCGAAGTGCTCGGCACCGAGGAATGGCCAAAGGATTCCGGCATTTGCACCGAGCAGATCATGTGCGGTCCGCTGCCTTGCAAGGACACGCTTCCACCCTCGTCCGATCACGATTTCCCCGTGCGCGAGCAGAGGAGAGTCGATCAGTTCGCCGAGCAATTCCTGGAGCAGCAGGGCGAGCGCTTCTGGCCAGGCGGCTTCGGTCCCGGTGCGCCCAAGGGCGGCGCCATCCGCAGCATCTATGTGCGCGCCAATATTGATCCGAGCGAGCGCTATACGCTAACGGTGCGCAATTCGACGCGCCACCGCATGACCGCCAGCGGATCTACCTATTCGAATCTGTATCTCACGGGCGACTGGATCCAGAACGGGCAGAACCTCGGCTCGTTCGAAGCGAGCACGATTTCCGGCATGCTTGCGAGCCACGCGATCTCGAAATTCCCGACCGACATACGCGGCGTCGATGCCGAGGCGCTGACACAGGCGGAGTACGCGGCAAGGCCGTCTGCGGCGCGGGGAGCCTTCGTAAAGCATCCTGGCATGGCCACATTCCCGGGCCGGATCACCCTCGACGACACGACGATGTGGGCATTCCTTCTAGATGCGGATTACGAGCTGATGGCCGGCTATTGCCGCAGGATGTTCGACGAACCCAGCGGGGGCGAAGTGCGCGTGCGCCCGATGACGTCGAAGATGATGATGACTATCGTCGATATCGGCACAGGCCGTTTCGTCGACGAGCCGGACATGGGCTGGTCGCCGGAGCGGGAGCTGACTTTCTGGATTCCTGCCGTTCGCGTCGAGGAGCGCGGCGGCAAGGAGGTAGCCACCCATTTCGACATGGTCATGCCATACCTTGTCCTGGACAATCCTGTTGCAATCGCCTCGGGCCGGGAGATTTTCGGTTACGCCAAGCAGAAAGGCTGGATCACCCTCCCCGACGACGAAGGCAATCGGGCGAAGGACCTGAATGTCGATCTCTTCGCCACTAAGTCTTTCGGTAAAACCTCCGAACAGGCGCGGCATCGTCTTCTCACGCTTGGTCACAAGGGCGAGAAGGAGAGCGCAGCCCTGTCCGGCATCTCCGGCTTTGGTGATGCGGTAGGGTCTCTCTACCACCATGTCGGCAAGAGCGGGGATGGCTGGCACAACAGCCTGGAGCTGGACTTCGAGCTATTGGGCGATGCGCTGCACCGGCGCGTGCCCCAGCTTTTCCTCAAGCAATTCCGCGATGTCCATGACGGCAACAAGGCATGCTACCAGGCGATTACCGAGGCTATGGGCGAGGTAACGCGCTTCGACGCTTTCCCGAGGTTGACCAAATTCGACATGACCCTCGAGCATCTCGACAGCTCGCCCGTGGCCAAGGATTTCGGAATAAATCCGCGGCAGGAAGTCCACGGGGTAAGGCTGACTTACGACATGACGATCATGCCCGGAAAGGTCCTCTGGCAGAACTAAGGCAGCGCGGCATGGCAAATTTGGAAGTTCGGTCCTATTGAGAACGCTCGCTGCCGCGATTGTGCAGCAGTGGAACGGGGGAAGCATTGCACGACCTGTTCATATCCTATGGCCGCGCGGACGAGGACGTCGCCCGCCTTTTCGCCTCGACCCTGCAGGCCGAAGGCTTCGCGGTCTGGTGGGATGAAACCCTGCGGTCGGGCGATACCTACGACGAAGTGATCGAGAAAGCGTTGCGCCAGGCGCCGGCTGTGGTCGTTCTCTGGTCGGCGACTTCGGTCCAGTCGCGCTGGGTCCGATCGGAGGCCACGATCGGCGACCGGCACGGAGCGCTCGTGCCTGCCATGATCTCGCCCTGCGAACGGCCGATCATGTTCGAATTGACGCAAACCGCCGATCTCACCGGATGGAGTGGAGACCGCTCCGATCCGCGCTGGCAGGCCCTCATTTCCGATATCAAGGAAGTGGTCGAACGGCGAAAGTCCAGGGACCCCGCGGATAGCGAGCCCATCAGGCCGCAGGCGACGGCGCACGCCCCTCCCCCGCTCCCGCCACAGGAAGGCGTCGAAGGCGAATTGCCGTCCTTGGCGGTCCTGCCGTTCAAGAACCGCTCCGGCCTCGAAGATGATGACGTTTTCGCGATCGGGCTGGTCGAGGACGTTATCGACGCCTTGTCGCAAGCGGCGGAATTGCGGGTCATTTCCAGCAGCGCGGTCGCGCGTTACCGCGACGGCGAGATCGCCGATATCGAGGCGATGGCGCGCAGCCTGGGGGTTCGCTACATCCTCGAGGGCAATGTGCGGCGCCGCATGAAATCGCTGCGCGTTACGGCCCAGTTGCTGGACGCGCGAACGGGCACGATCCTCTGGACCCAAAAGTTCGAGCGCCCGCTCGACGAACTTGCGGAACTGGAAGAGGAACTGGTTCTCGAAGTCGCCGCCCATCTCAATTCGCAGGTCAACCGGCTCGAGATGGAGCGCGCGCTCAAGAAGCCGGAAAACCTGACCGCGTGGGAACTGGTCACGCGCGCGGTGGCCAATTACCGGCAGATCACCGGCGAGACGCTGCTTCTCGCCTTGCAGGATGCGCAGAAGGCCGTCGAAATCGCCCCGTCCTATGGCCTCGCCCATGCGATGCTCGCCGATGCCAATGCGACAATCTACATGCACGCCTCGCCGGATGATCCGGACGCCATAAAGAAAATCAATGCCGAGATCGGCCGCGCCCTCGCGCTCGATCCGGACAATCCCATGGTGCTGGCGCATGTCGCCGAGGCGTACAACTATATCGGCCAGCCCGAAGATGCGCTCATCTATGCACAGCGCGCTCTCGAAAAGAGCCCCAACTTCGGCCTTGCGCATTACAATGCCGGGATCGCTAACGCCTTGCTTCACAACGGGGAAGAAGCGCTTGAGCAATTCAACCTTGAGATTGTCCAGGCCCCGGGCGCACACACGCAATTCGCGACATATGTGTGGAAGGGTAGCGTCCATCTGCGCGACGGGAAGCTTGGCGACGCCCGCAGGCAGTACGACCACGCCTTGCGGCTGAACCACACCAGCGCAGCGGCCTATCTCGGCCTGTTTCTCGTCGACAAGCACGAGGGCAATCACGAGCAGGCGGCCGCCAATCTCGCCAAGATGCGCGAACATGATCCGCAGGTGACGCTCGACCTCCTCCAGCTCAGACTGCAACGCTGGTTCGGGCGTTTGGAACATTGCGACCAGATGTGCGGCTGGGCGCAGGAACACTGGGATGCGGAAGGGAAAGCAGGCTGAATGTCGGAACGGCTCGACCTTAAACCACGCCTCACCCTGCGCATCGGTATCACCGGTCACCGACCGCCAAGGTTGCCGCGCGAACTGAACGAGGCTGTGCGGCATGGCTGCGAGGACATCTTCGCGCGCGCGAAAAACGCTCTGGAAGACATTTACGAGCGCAATCGCGAAGTATTCTCCGACGAGGCACCCGTAGTGCGCCTGGTTTCCGCCATGGCGACAGGTGCCGACACTGTCGCTGCCGAGGCGGCGCTGGCGCAGGGCCTGCCGCTCTCTGCGTGCCTCCCCTTCCGCAAGGAAGACTACGCGCGCGATTTCGAGCCTTCCGAATGGGCACAGACGCAGGCCCTGATCGAGGCCGCGGAAAGCACGGTGGAACTGATCGATCACAAGCCCGGCGATCCGGGGGCCTACGAGGCGGTCGGTCGCCTGGTACTGGCCCAGTCCGATATACTGATCGCAGTATGGGATGGCGACGCGGCGCGTGGGCGCGGCGGGACGACGGAAGTCGTCGCTCAGGCCGTGGCGAGCCATATGCCAGTCATCCATGTCTGGCCGGACGAGATCCATCCGCCGCAATTGCTGTGGAGCGGTCTGCACGACGAAATCCCCGACCGCCCGTCCATCGACGGTGTCGAACGCGTCGAGCTGTCCAGAGCCCTTCCCCAACTGCTCGAGGCACTGTGCGCGCCCCCGGAGGGCGAGGATGCGAAATGCCTGCAAACCTTTTACGCACCTGCCCCCAAGCGCAAGCAGTTCACCATGGCCTGGCCGCTGCTGCTGCTGGCTTGCGGCACGAAAAGCCTTTCCAAGACGCGGTTCAAAATGCCCACCGTCGCCGAGGCGCGGACATATTTCATGCCCATGGTCGAACCCTTTGCGGGACTTGGCGCACTCGGGCGCAGGCTGAACGACGAAGTCGCGGACCGTTTTGCGCGAGCGGACATGGCGGCCAGTTACTTCGCGCTGCGCTTTCGCAGCAGTTTCGTGACCAATTTCGCCCTCGCAGCCGTGGCGGTCCTGCTCGCGTTGTCCGGCCTGTTCTGGCCGGGTGCGAAGTCATTCCTCATCGCGGCCGAACTGCTGGTCATTTCCCTCATCATCCTCAATACCCGCAGTGCGCGCAGGTCGGATTTCCACTCGATGTGGATCGACAGGCGCCATCTGGCCGAGCGTCTGAGACTGCTCGCGATGTCGGCCACGCTCGGCAGGCTGGAACTGCGCGATGTGGAAGATGGCACCACCCATCCGGGCTGGGTGACCTGGTATGCCCGTGCCACGGCACGCGAACTGGATATGCCGCCGGGACAGCTGGACCGCGATTATCTCGCGCGGGTCCGGGGAACGGCGATCCGCCTGATCCGGGACCAGATCGCCTATCACGACGGCAATGCGCATTTGATGGAGCACACCAACCACAGGCTGCACCAGGCCGGAGACTGGTTGTTCGTCGGCACGATCCTGTTCTGTGCGCTTTACCTTTCGACGCCCATCTTTTCCGACAAGATGGGGTATGTTTCCGGCGTCAGCCTCGCAGCCGTGACCACTTTCGCGACCGCATTTTTCCCGGCCCTTGCGGCGGCTCTTTACGGCATCCGCATGCAGGGCGACTTCGCCGCCACGGCAGAGCGATCGACCGCCCTCGCCCGACGCCTGCGCAAGCTCGAAGCATCATTCCAGCGGGACGATCTTGGCTACACGCGACTCGTCGACCGGATCAGGAGGCTGAGCGACATCATGCTGTCGGATGTGCACCAGTGGCAGCAGCAATACGAGACGCGGCCCATTACCCTGCCGGGTTGACCCCAACGAAAAACGCCGCCCCTGCCGGGACGGCGTTTCTGCATTTCGATTTCAGTCCGTTCAGGCTGCCTTGGCAGGCTTTTTCACCTTCGCGGGCTTGATGGTCTGCGTTTCGGCTTCACCGGTGCCGGAATTCTTTTCCGACAGCTTCTTGGCGAGATAGCCACCTGCGCCAAGCGCGATCATTGCCGGCAGACTCAACCTGCGCAGAGCTGCCGCTGCAATTACGCCGAGCGCTGCACCGCCTGCGCCGCCGATGCCCGTAGACGTCTTCTTCGCCAGCTTGTCGCCCATATAGGCGCCGATTACCTTGCCAATCATATTCGTGTCTCCTTTGCCCTTACAACGGTCGGAGACGGCTCGTGTTCCGGCGGCTCAGGCCTCTATTCCCTTTGCAAGCAAGGTGTTGGCAGCCTTGGCAACATCTTCGGGAGTGGGATCGCCGCCCCTGTTCCAGATGGCATACCGCAGGCCGAGGAAAACGTTCATTCCCATGAGCGCCCAGGCCTCTACCTCGCCCAGGTCCGAGCGCATGACTCCGGCTTTGGCGCCGGCTTTCAGCCGCTGGGCGATACGCTCCCCGATCGTTTCGTAGTGGGCGCGGTAACTTTCCGGATCGACGAATTCGGCTTCGTCGATGATGCGGTAGATTTCCTTGTGTTCGCTGGCGAACCGGAGGAACCCGCCGAGCGCGGCGCGTTCGATCGCGAGCGGGTCGGTCTCATCGGCAATGGCGTCGCGGGCTGCCGATTTCACCGCATCGCTCATGTCGAGGACCAGCGCACGGAAGATCGCATCCTTACTGTCGAAGTAGGTGTAGAAGGATCCGAGCGCGACCCCCGCCCGGCGCGTGATCGAGCTGATCGACGCCTCGTGAAAGCCGCGTTCGCCGAATTCGATGGCCGCCGCATCCAGCAGCTTGCGCTGGGTCTTGCGCCCCCTTTCAGTGCGCGGAACCTTCGGGCTCTCGATCGTGTCGCTGTCCATCCAGACTTCCTCCCGCCGCTACCGCTACCCCCTTGGAGGCTGGCTGTGCAAGATAAAACTTGAAAGGTGGTTCAGTTTTCAATATCGCGGACTGCGAGAGATGTTGAGGGAGGTTTCATTATGCATTTTCACCCCGTGCGCCTGACGGCTGCATTGATGACCGGCGTCGCGTGTGCGGCCTTGGCCACACCCGCTTCGGCCCAGTCGGAAACCGACGCAGTGGCCGAGATCGACGAAAGCGAAGACGTGATCGTCGTCACTGCCCGCCGCCGCGAGGAGCGCCTGATCGACGTGCCGGTCGCAGTGTCGGCCTTTTCGGGCGAAGCGCTTGAAGAGCGCGGCGCACTGGATATCACGGATATCGCGCAGGCGGTGCCCAACGTAACGCTGGAAGCCAGCCGTGCGACCAACTCCACCCTGTCCGCATTCATTCGCGGCATCGGCCAGCAGGACCCCGTCTCCGGCTTCGAACAGGGCGTCGGCATCTATCTCGACGATGTCTATCTGAACCGTCCGCAGGCTGCCGTGCTCGACATCTACGACGTAGAGCGGATCGAGGTCCTGCGCGGACCGCAGGGAACGCTGTACGGACGCAACACCATCGGCGGCGCGGTCAAATATGTGACCAAGCGCCTGCCGCTCGAACCCTCGTTCAAGGCTCGCGCCACCTATGGCACGTATGATCAGGCCGAAGGCGTCGTGACCGCATCCGTTCCGATGGGCGACATGGTCCGTATCGGCGGTTCGCTCGCCCGGCTTTCGCGCGGCGGGTTTGGCGATAACCTCACTACGGGGCTCGAGAACTACAACAAGGACATCTGGGCAGGACGGCTCAGCTTGGAAGTGGGCGGCTATGACGAGCCCGGCTTCATTCGCCTGCAGGGCGACTACACCAAGGACAAGTCCGATCCGCGCGGTGGTACGCGCCTCATTCCCGGCCTCGCGTCGGGCGCGCCGATCCTCGACGATGTTTTCGACACCCGCGGCGCTTTGAACGATCCGGAACAGGACGTCGAAAGCTACGGTATTGCGCTTCATGCAGAGATGGAACTGTCCGATGCGCTGACGCTTCGTTCGATCTCCGCATGGCGCAAGGACGACAGCTACACGCCGATCGATTTCGACGCGCTTCCGGTGGTCGATCTCGACGTGCCCGGCGCCTATCTCAACGAACAGCTGAGCCAGGAATTCCAACTCCTGTGGGACGATGGCGGCGCACTGTCCGGCCTGCTCGGCTTCTATTACCTGGACGCGAAGGCCGACACGCTGTTCGACGTGCGCATCTTCACCACCTTCCCGGGCCTGACCGCCTACACGCAGGCGGAAGTCGATACCGAGACCTATGCGATCTTCGGCGACTTCACCTTCGACTTCACCGAGCAGCTCAGCTTGTCGCTTGGCGGGCGCTATACCTGGGACGAGCGTAGTGCCAGCATCCTGCGGCAGAACTACCTTGGTGGCGGGTCGCCGATCTTCGGCGGCGCAGGCGTGCCATTCGGCGGTCCCTCGACCGATTTCGACGGCAGCCGGGAGTTCAAGAAGTTCACCCCGCGCGCATCGATCAGCTTCATGCCGACGCCCGATCACAATATTTACGCCAGCTATTCCAAGGGCTTCAAGGGCGGCGGCTTCGATCCCCGCGGCGTCGGGGCGAATGCGCCGGCAGCCATCACCGGTGCACCCACCGATGCCGAAGTGGCCGATTTTCTCAGCTTCGCGCCCGAAGAGGTCGACAGCTACGAAGTGGGCTACAAGGGCAGCCTCGGCATCCTGAACATCGCGGCCGCCGCGTTCTATGCGGACTACACCGATGTGCAGATCCCGGGTTCGGTCGCCTGTGAAGTGGGCGGACTGCCGAGCTTCTGCGGCGTCGTCTCGAACGCGGGTAAGGCCACTTTCAAGGGTCTGGAACTGGAAGCCAATGCGCGCTTCGGCGGCGGCTTCGGCCTGTCGGGCTCGCTCGGCTATATAGACGCGGAATACGACGAATATATCACCGATATCGGCGGCACTCCCACCGATGTCGCCGACTTCCGCGTCGTCCAGAACACGCCCGAGTTCACCGGCAGCCTGACCGCGAGCTACGATGCGGATCTCGGCAGCGGCGATCTCTACCTCGGCGCAACGGTCTCCTACCGCAGCAAGGTGAGCCAGTTCGAAATCCCGAACCCCTATCTCGACCAGGACGGCTACGCCCTCGTCGATGCGAGCGTGAAATGGACCGCGCCGGGCGGCAACTGGAGCATCGGACTCTACGGCAAGAACCTGCTCGACAAGGAATACAAGACGAGCGGCTACACCTTTGTGTTGACCGATCCGGTGACCGGCGAAATCCAGAACGGCACCAACGGCTTCCCGATCCCCACTCTGGGACCGGACGGAACGCTGACGGCCTTCTACGGCAATCCGCGGCAGGTCTTCGCAACGCTCACGTTCGAATACTAAGCCTGAGCAAAAAGCTCTCCAGGGAAGGCGGCGACCGGGACACCGGATCGCCGCCTTTCTTTATCCCGCAGCAATGGCCGATCCGGTCGTCGCCCGGGGATTATCGACGGCAATCCCGTAGGTGCGGACATAGTCGCCCAGCCGCTCGTAAACCTCGCCGGGTTCGAGGCCAAACTCGGCAAGCGAATATTGGTGCGGCGTTTTCTTTTGCGCAGCAGAACGGGCGAGGAAGGCTTCCATGCCCGGCACCGCGGGCGTCATGTCGAGATCGAGGAAATTATAGACCCGTTCCATCGTGCCGCGCCAGTCGCGGTCCATGGCATCGAACTGGACGTCGATCATGCGTTCGCGCGGGATGGCATCGCGCGCGTCGCGCATGCGGGAAATCATCAGTGCGGTCTTGCGCAGCCATTCGCGCCCGATCTCATTCGGCGAAACATCGTCCGAATAGATAATCGTCTGGTTCCATGCGAGCGATGCCGCGCTGCCGACGATCGATTGCGGGTCGCGGTGCGTAAAAATCAGTCTCGCGTCCGGGAAGACTTCCAGCAAGGCCGGCAGGTCCAGCATGTGCTGCGGCGTCTTGAGGATCCACGGCCTCAGCGAACTTTCCTGCTGCGACCAGCCGATGAGGCGCAACAGGTTCGCCATGTGCCGGTAGGCCGGGACCGCCGATCCCGCCTCGCTCCACCTGGCAAAAGTCGGGATGCGCCACTGCGCTTCGAACTTCATGCCGTACATGCTTGCGGCGATCAGGCCGAGCTCCTCTTCCGGCTCGAACGGGCCGGTGGGATGGATCGACAGCGTGCGCGGATTGGCAAGCCGGGCGACCTTCATGATCCGCGCGGCAAGCTTGGGGCGGAAATCCTCCGCATTGCCTGCCATGACCTCTTCGAAGCCCGGTCGCGGGACGGGACTGATCGTCTCGAAACTGCGCAAGTGCGCAAACCTCTGGTCGCTTGCCAGCAGGCGGTGCATGCGCGTGGTACCCGATCGCATCGGGCCGACGATAACGACCGGGTTCCTGATCGGCCGCGCCAAGATTTCCGGGTGCCGGTCGAACCATTGCTGCGCATAGAGCCGGTCGCGCAGCAGGTGGTGGATCGTCTTCATGGCCGAGAAATCGCCGGCCGCATTCAGCCTCGCTTCGGCTTTCGTCGAATCGAGCAGCACCTCAAGCGCGCCTTCGAACCAGCGATCGCCGAAATCGTCCGATCCATAGGCTTCGCTTACCTGTTCGATCAGGAAATCGGCTTCCAGCCGCGCGGGATCGACGAGGCCGACCTTGCGCCCGGCCCTGATCGCTGCGTCGGCAATGTCGATGAAACGTGTTCGGCGGGGCGGCGTAAGCGGCTGGTTTTGCAAGTGTCTCGGCCTCTCTTTCGGCGTGGGCGCATCGGGAGCGGCCATAGATGCTTCAATGAACGAGATCGGGATGGGTGCCCGCTCTTTTCCCCACTGGCCAAGGCGGCGCGCAGGCGGCATAGCGCGCACCATGCACGACATCGCCTTTATCAGAGCCAATCCGTCAGACTTCGATGCCGCCATGACGAGGCGCGGCGGAGAAGCCGTATCCGACCGCATTCTCGCCCTCGACGCCCGCAAGCGCGAGGCCCAGACCCGCGTCCAGGAAGCGCAGAGCCGCCGCAACGAGGCGTCCAAGGCGATCGGCCAGGCGATGGGCCAGGGCGACAAGGACAAGGCCGAGGCGCTGAAGGCCGAAGTGGCCGAGATCAAGGCTTCCATGCCCGAGTGGGAGGAGGCCGAACGCGAAACCGGCGCCGAGCTCGACGACCTCTTGGCACGGCTTCCCAACCTTCCGGCCGACGATGTGCCGGAAGGGAAGGACGAGGACGACAACGTTGAAGTCTCGCGCTGGGGCGAAAAGCGCGACTTTGCTTTCGAACCGAAGGAACACGCCGATATCGGCCCGGCGCTCGGCATGGACTTCGAAACCGGCGCGAAGCTGTCGGGCGCGCGTTTCACCTTCCTGCGCGGTGACATGGCCCGCCTTCACCGCGCGCTTGCCCAGTTCATGCTCGACAAGCAGACGCGCGAAAACGGCTATACCGAATGCAATCCGCCGGTGCTGGTCAACGACGATGCCATGTACGGCACCGACAAGCTGCCGAAGTTCGCCGAAGACAGCTTCCAGACCACCGACGGCCGCTGGCTGGTCCCGACCTCGGAAGTACCGCTGACCGCCTCGGTCGCGGACCAGATCATTCCCGAACCCGTGGAACCCATTCGCCTAACCGCCCATACGCTGTGCTTTCGCAGCGAAGCGGGCTCTGCCGGCAAGGACACGCGCGGCTTCATCCGCCAGCACCAGTTCGAAAAGGTCGAGATGGTCAGCATCTGCCGCCCCGAAGACAGCGAGGCGGAGCACGAACGCATGACCAGATGTGCGGAAGGCATTCTGGAGGCGCTGGAGCTTCCCTATCGCAAGATGCTGCTGTGTGTCGGCGACATGGGCTTCGGTGCGCGCAAGACTTTCGATCTCGAAGTCTGGCTGCCCGGACAGGGTGCCTATCGCGAGATTTCTTCCTGCTCGAACACGGGCGAATTCCAGGCGCGCCGCATGAATGCGCGCTATCGCCCAGAATGCGAGAAGAAGACGCGCTTCCTCCACACGCTCAACGGTTCGGGCCTCGCGGTCGGCCGCACGCTGGTTGCGGTCATGGAGAATTACCAGAACGAGGACGGCAGCGTGACCGTGCCCAAAGCCCTCGCCCCCTACATGGGCGGCGTCACCAAGCTGGAGCCTGCGACATGAGGATCCTCCTTACCAATGACGACGGCATCCGCGCACCGGGCCTCGAAGTGCTGGAAGGTATTGCGCGCAAGTTTTCCGACGATATCTGGATCTGCGCGCCCGACGAGGAACAGTCAGGCATGGGCCACGCGCTCACGCTGACCCGGCCCGTGCGCCTGCGCAAGCACGACGACCGGCGCTTTTCCGTCACCGGCACACCCACCGACTCAGTCACCATGGGGCTGCGCAAGGTCATGGACGGACCGCCCGACCTCATCCTGTCCGGCGTCAATCGCGGGGCGAACCTTGGCGACGACATCACCTATTCTGGCACGGTGTCGGCGGCCATCGAAGGGGCGCTGGCAGGCATCCGCTCCATCGCGCTCAGCCAGGTCTATGCAAAGGAAGGACTTGGCAACGGCGTACAGTTCGGGGCAGCCGTGGAATGGGGCGAGCGTGTCCTTGCCCCCCTGCTCGACACGCCCCTGCCCAAGCGCACGCTGGTCAATATCAACTTCCCGCCGCGCCCGGGCTGCGAAGTGCGCGGCATCCGCGCGACTCGGCAGGGATTCCACGACTACTCGCGCGGCACGGTGGTCGAAGGTCGCGACCCGCGCGGCTTCGAATATTTCTGGTTCGGCCTCGACCCGATCGAGCATACGCTGGACCACGGCACCGATCTCGAAGCCATCGAGGAAGGCTTCGTTTCGGTCACCCCGCTACATCTCGACCTCACCCACCACGCCTCGCTCGGCGCGCTGGGCGAACGGTACCAGGACTAAGCGGTCTTGACCGTCCCGCCCCGCTCGCCCACCTACTCGTCTGAATGAGCAGGCAAAAGCAGATCGACCGGATCATGCCGGACAAGAGCCCGCGGGCTTACCGCGGCCCTCGCTTCAAACCGCTGCGCCGCGCGGTGAAGATCCCCGTGTGGGGCGACCTCGGCATCAGACTGGGACTGGCGCTCTTCCTGATCGCAATCGTGGTCATGGTCCACTGGTGGGACCGCGAAGGGCTGGTCGACAATCTCGATGGGGAAGTCAGCTTTCTCGACGTGATCTATTTTACCATGATTTCGATCACCACCACGGGCTTCGGCGATATTGCCCCGATTTCGGACCGGGCGCGCCTGGTGGAAGCCGTAATCGTGACCCCGATCCGTTTCGCAGTATTCTTCATTTTCGTGGGCACCGCCTACAATTTTATCATCAAGCGCAGCTGGGAGAAATGGCGCATGGCCCGCATCCAGGAACAGCTTTCGGACCACATCGTGGTCCTGGGCTATGGCATCTCCGGTTCCGAATCGGTCGCGGAACTGATCGAGCGGGGCACCGACCCATCCTGCATCGTCGTCATCGACCCGAGCGAGGAAAGGCTGGCCGACGCAGAAGCGCTCGGTTGCAACGTGATGGCCGCCGATGCCACACGCGACACGACGCTCAAGGCTGTGCGCATATCGGAAGCGCAGAACGTACTAGTTTCGGCCGGGCGCGACGATACCTCGATCCTGATCGTGCTGACCGTTCGCGCGCTTGCACCGAATGTGCCGATCAGCGTCGTCGTGCGCGCGGACGACAACGAATCGCTCGCGCGGCAGGCAGGTGCCAACAACGTCATCAACCCGGTCCGCTTTACCGGCCTTTTGCTGGCAGGCTCGGCCAAGGGCGAACACATCGCGGAATATCTCGCCGACCTCGCTTCCGTTTCGGGCCGCGTCCAGCTGGTCGAACGCGAAGTGACCGAAGAGGAATGCGGCTGCGCGATCGGCGACCTGACCACCGGCGGACGCGGCCTGCGTGTCTATCGCAACGGACGCGCAATCGGCTTCTGGGAAGACGAGTGCCAGAACCTTCAGAAGGGCGACATCATCGTCGAAATCATTGCCACGCCCAATGGTGAGAAAAAGGGCGACGGCCACGTGGCCGACGATCGCAAGCGGGCGGAAGCCTGATCAGTCGAGCAGCATGAAGACCCCGCCGATCGCAAGATAGGCGGCAAGCCAGTACGACCAGTCGAACAGGGCATCCCGCATCGCGCCCTCTCGGCGCACAGCGGTGATGAACAGCGCAGGACCGATGAAGGTCAGCGCAAGGCCGCCGGTCATCATGAAATACAGCCAGGGCTTTGCCTGCAAGGTCGCAACGCCGACTCGCGCCAGCATATGCCCGATCATCGCCGCACTTACCGCAAGCAGGATTGCGGCGAGCAGGTGTAGTCCGAGCTTTTCGCCCGGCAGCGCCTTGCGGCCATAGAACAAGACGCCCAGCAGTGCCGCCACGGCCCAACCGGAACCGACGGCAATCCAATTTACAGGTCCCATTCGTGCCTCCTAGCGCGCATCGCAGGCTTGGTGTAGAGGGCCGCCCAATCATGACCAGCACAACTTCTTCAATCCCCGACCAGAAAAAGGTCGGCATGGTTTCCCTCGGATGCCCCAAGGCCCTCGTCGACAGCGAGCGTATCCTCACGCGCCTGCGCGCCGATGGCTATGCGATGAGCCCCGATTACGCCGGTGCCGACGTGGTACTGGTCAACACCTGCGGCTTCCTCGACAGTGCCAAGGAAGAGAGCCTCCAGGCTATCGGCGAAGCGATTGCGGAAAACGGCCGTGTGATCGTGACCGGCTGCATGGGCGAAGAGGCCGACACCATCCGTGCCGCGCATCCCAGCGTCCTCGCGGTGACCGGTGCGCACCAGTACGAGCAGGTGGTGGAGGCCGTGCACGAACACGCACCGCCGAGCCAGGGACCGTTCGTCGACCTGATTCCGCAGCCCGACGTGAAGCTCACGCCGCGCCATTACAGCTATCTCAAGATTTCCGAGGGCTGCAATCACTCCTGTGCCTTCTGCATTATCCCTGATTTGCGTGGCAAACTTGCCAGCCGCCGGATCGATGCCGTGCTGCGCGAAGCGGAAAAGCTGGTCGAGGCGGGCACCCGGGAACTTCTCGTCATCAGCCAGGATACCTCGGCTTATGGCGTCGACACACGTCACGAAGAGCGCCAGTGGAAGGGCAATCCCGTCCGCGCGCACATGACCGACCTGGCGCGTGAATTGGGCAAACTGGATATCGGCGGCGGGATGCCCCCGTGGGTCCGGTTGCACTACGTCTACCCCTATCCGCATGTCGATGCAGTCATCCCGCTGATGGCCGAGGGGCTGCTTACGCCCTATCTCGACATTCCGTTCCAGCACGCGAGCCCGAAAGTACTGCGCGCCATGAAGCGGCCGGCGAATGAGGCGAAGGTGCTAGACCGCCTCAAGAACTGGCGTTCCATCTGTCCGGACATCGCGGTCCGCTCGAGTTTCGTGGTCGGCTTTCCCGGCGAAACCGAAGAGGATTTCCAGTACCTGCTCGACTGGCTTGAAGAAGCGCAACTCGACCGCGTCGGGGCGTTTCGTTTTGAACCTGTGGAAGGTGCGCAGGCGAATGCGCTGCCCGATCCCGTGCCCGAGGAAGTTAAGGAGGAGCGCTATGCGAGGATCATGGAAGTGACCGCGCGCATCAGCGCTGAGAAGCTCCAAGCAAAGGTCGGGCGCACGCTTCCGGTCATCATCGACGAAGTGGGCCTGCCCGATGAAGACGGCGATATCGGAGCCACCGGCCGCAGCCAGGCCGACGCTCCGGAAATCGATGGTGCGGTCTATTTGCGCAATGTCCCGCAGGACCTCGCGCCCGGCGCAATCGTATCCGCGAAAATTGAGGATGCGGACGAGCACGACCTTTTCGGCGTCATTTCGTAAACCGTTACCGGCGCGGGGCGGTGAAATTTAAGATTCTCACCACTCGACAGATTCGACCGCAAACCACAGGTTTTGCGTAATTTTTCGACGCGCGCTTGTTTCTCTTCTGCGCGGCAGGCGGCGAATCCGTTAACGCTAGCCCCTTAAGCGGTCTTAACCATCGAAACGGGCGGTATCCCTGCGTCACCCGCAGAAATCCGCAGCGACGTTGAAACATTTTTAAGATTAACCACCCCATAGGGGCAGGCGATGGACGCGAAAACCGCTCTCGCTCCCGCGCCGGAACCGCGCGATCGCAAGCCCAAGGGCAAACGATCGGAAGGTCGCCTGAAGCGCCTGCAACACCTGCTCTGGTCGGGCGCGGTGGCGTTCGTCATGCTTGCCTTGTTGATGCTTACGCCAGTCGACCAGTTCCTCTGGATGATCCAGTCCAGGTTGGCGAACCAGCAACCGTCGGGCGATATTGTCTTCGTCGGCTCTAACGCCGAGGTCGAAGACCCTTCGAAATCTTCGGAACGTCGCCGGCTGGCGGAAGATCTTGCGAAGCTGCGCGAGGCCGGCGCGTCGAAAGTCTACCTCGATTTCGTGCTTGCCAAAGGTGACGATCCCGAGGCGGACGCTCGCCTTGCCGCGACGATCCAGTCGTTCGGCGAAAACCTCATTCTAGTCGATCAGATCAAGCAATCACTAGACGGGCAGGAGGAACTGGTTCGTTCCGATGCCATCTTCGATAGCGGCGGAGGACGGGTCAGTAACGACCGTTTGACCAATTGGCTTGGTTACACATGGGAGATGGGAGCAACCCATCAGATATATGACGACACCCCACTTTTCGCTGCCTCGCTCGCGGGTCTTGAAGATTATCCCCGCGAAAAGATTCTGATCGACTATGGTATCGATCCCGATCTCATTCCTGCCTATCGTCTGGCAAAGCTCGTCGAGCGCGACGATCTGAAAGAAAGTCTGGCAGGCAAGTCCGTAGTCGTCGGTCCTTCTTCTCTATCCGGTTCCGGCTTGTCGATCCCTGGGCGTTATAACCCTCCGCCGAGCTATCCCGCGATCTACGCCGCAGAGACCTTCAAGTCGGGTCGCAATGGCTTCGTTGGCGGCTTCCCTCTAACATTGGCATTTGCCGCAGCCCTCGCCGCCGCCATCACGTTTATCGGTCGTAAATACCTGCGACGGATCGCATATGGCATCATAACCCTCGCGCTTCCCGCCGTTTTGTTCGCTGGATCGCTTCTCGGATTTCGAACCGAGTTGGCCTATGCCGGCATCCTCCTAGTTGTTTATGGCATTCAACGTTCGAGGGCGCGCTGGCGTTTGCGTGTCGCTAACATCGACAATGATACGGGTTTGGAGAAGCTGCGCGTTCTTGATCGAGCCGTAACACAAAACTTCCTGCGTAGCGGTCATATCGTTGTAGCACGCCTTCAGGGCCTTGAGCATGTTCTAAAGACGCTCGGCTCAGCCGAAAGGTCGAGCTACATCTTGCGTCTCGTCGATCGGCTCCGCGCCGCAGACCAGGAACTGGCCATCTATATCGACGGGCATTTCCTCGCCTGGCACTCCACCGAACGCGATACGAGCCGACTGTCTGAACATCTTGAAGGTCTGCGCGCGATATTTGCTGCGCCAATAAAAGTCGGTTCGGAAAGTGTCGATGTCGGGATAACCTTCGGCGTCGCATCGATCGGTGAGGCTGGCCGCAATTCGGTCGCTGCTGCCGCGGCTGCAGCAGAGGAAACTTCCGAGGCGCACGAACCGATCAAGATTGCCCAGATCGCCTCGCATCATGACGGACTGTGGGATATCTCGCTGCGCGCGCGCATCGATACCGCCATGGAGGCCGGCGAAATCTATTGTGTTTACCAGCCCAAGATCGACATGATCTCCGGCACTCTCACAGGTGTCGAAGCGCTGGTGCGCTGGCATGATCCGGAGCGCGGATTTATCTCCCCGATCAAGTTTATCGCCCAGTGCGAAAAAGCCGGGCGCATGGAGCACCTCACCCGATATGTCCTGCAAACCGCGTGCAACGCCGGCCGGCTGATGCATTTCCGGGGCTCTGCCGTGTCGATGTCCGTAAACATCTCGGCGACCCTGCTGAACGATATGCGGATCGTGGGCATCGTGCGTAACACGCTCCAGGCCACCGGCTTCGATCCTCGCTCGCTGATCCTCGAAATTACCGAGACTGCCCGTATCGGCGATCTCGCGAAGGCAGCAACTATTCTCGACGAATTGAAATCGCTGGGGCTGAAGATCTCGATGGATGACTTTGGGGTGGGCGCCGCCAATTTCGAAACGTTTTACGGACTGCCGTTCGATGAACTAAAAATCGACCGTCTTTTCGTCGATTCTATTACGCGCAGCGAAAAAGCCAAGGCGATCGCATCGAGTATTATCGAGATGGGCAAGGCCGCGCGAATCACTGTGGTCGCGGAAGGTGCCGAAGACGAAAAAACCCTTCAAATCCTTAACGAAATCGGCTGCCGCTACGTCCAGGGCTATGCATTAGCCCGCCCGCTGTCTTTAACTAACCTATTGGAATTCAAGGATTCCTACGAGAGGTCGCAAACCGGAACGTAGTTAACGCTTTACAAACAGACATAGTTAATGGATTACTTCTTGTTGAACCGCAACAGGAGGCAAACCATGTTCGATTTTTGGGGTTGGCTGATGGGCGGCCGCCGGAACTAACGGCCGCGCGCTTTACGCCAATATGATTTCTGGAAGGGCCCCTCGCGGGGCCCTTTCTTTTTGGGCCGGGCCGACATGCATCGTGCCCGAAACATTGTCGGCACCGCTGCGTTGGAGTTGCATGCCCATCAGGATCGAAAGCAGCTTCTCCTTTTCTCTCGAACGCGACACCGACGTTCTGCTCCAGTTCGAAGCCGCCGCGATCCCGGAACAGCGCGTTCTTTCGACCAGCACCCGCCTCAGCCCTTCCATCCACGAAGCCCGCGTTGCAGCGCAGGACGATATAGGCGAACGTATCTGGATCCGCGCGCAAGGCCTGTTCGAGGTCGGATACGAGGCAGAAGTCGAGATCATGCGCGACGTTTCCGAAGTTGCGAGCCGCGGTGCCCTCCACCCTCACCAATTGCCGGGCGAAGCGGTGGAATACCTTTTCGACAGCCGCTACTGCCCGAGCGACAGGTTCCAGACCTTTGTCGAAGACCGGTTCGGCGATACTTCGGGCGGCGCGCGCATTGCCGCGATCCGCGACTGGATCGCTTCCAACTATACCTATTCTCCCGGTTCATCCGGCCCGCAGACCACCGCTCTCGACAGCTTTGTCGAGCGCCGGGGCATTTGCCGTGACTATGCACACACGATGATCGTCATGGCGCGCGCCAGCACGATCCCTGCCCGCTATGTCGCCTGTTATGCGCCCGGGGTCGAACCGCAGGATTTCCATGCCGTCGCCGAAGTTTTCCTCGAAGATCCCGAACAGGACGGAGGCGGGAGCTGGCAGCTTGTGGACCCGACCGGAATGGCCGATCCTGCCGAAACGGTGAAAATCGGCATCGGGCGCGATGCTGCGGACGTCAGCTTTTTAACCACCTTCGGCATGAGCGAATTCAGGCGCAGTTCGGTAAGTGTCGTGTGCACCGACCAAGAATAGGAATGCACCTGTCTGGCGCCCATTCGCGCGCCCTGATAGGCGATTGAACCATAAAGGGGAGAACAGCCGCCAATGGACGGTACATGCCAGAGCTAGCCTTCACCGCCGATCGCCTGCTCCTGTTCGGAGCCACCGGCGACCTGTCGCAGCGGATGCTCCTGCCTTCGCTGTGCGCGCTCAATTCCGATGGCCTGCTCGACCAGGACCTGCGCATTGTCTGCACCGCCCGGTCGGAGATGAGCACTCACGAATTCCGCAATTTCGCGCGGGAAGCGCTGGAGAAGTTTCTTCCCAAGCATCGCCGTGGAGGCATGGCCGATTTCCTCAACCGGATCAGCTATGTGCCGGTCGATGCGACCACGCCCGAAGGCTACGACAAGCTGGCCGAGCAGGTAGGCGATTACGATGGGCTTGCGATCTTCCTGTCGACCGCGCCGAGCCTGTTCGAACCCACCATCAGCGGACTTGAGCGTGTCGGGCTGACGCGCGGCAATGCGCGCATCGCACTCGAAAAGCCGCTCGGCACCGATTTCGACAGCAGCTGCGAGATCAACGATGCGGTGGCCAAGGCCTTTCCCGAACACCGCATATTCCGAATCGACCATTATCTCGGCAAGGAGACCGTGCAGAACCTCCTGGCGCTGCGCTTTGCCAACATCCTGTTCGAGCCGGTGTGGAACTCCAATTACATCGAGCATGTGCAGATCACCGTCGCAGAGACGGTGGGCCTGGAATCGCGGGTCGCCTATTACGACGACAGTGGGGCCCTGCGCGACATGGTGCAGAACCACATGCTGCAATTGCTGGCGCTGGTCGCCATGGAGCCGCCCACCAGCTTCGATGCGACCGCCGTGCGCGACGAGAAGGTCAAGGTCCTGCGTGCGCTGCGGGAAGTCTCCTCGTCGGAAGTGGTCACCGGCCAATATCGCGCCGGCGCCGTCAATGGCGAGGCGGTGCCCGGATACGACGAGGAACTGGGCAAGGACAGCGACACGGAAACCTTCGTCGCGGTGAAGGCCCATGTCGACAACTGGCGCTGGCGCGGGGTTCCCTTCTACCTGAGGCACGGCAAGCGCCTGCCCGAACGCGTGACAGAGATCGTCGTCCAGTTCCGCTGCATACCGCATTCTATTTTCGAAGGCCGGGGCGCCGTGACGCAGCCGAACCGGCTGGTGATCGAAATCCAGCCGAAGGAAAATATCCAGCTGTGCATGATGGCGAAGGTGCCGGGCCTGGGGCGCGAGGGCCTGCGCCTGCGCCCCGTGCCTCTGGACATCGCCATGCCGGATGCCTTTTCCGACACTGTTCGCCGGATCGCTTACGAACGTCTCCTCTTGGACCTCATCGAAGGTGACCAGACGCTGTTCGTGCGCCGCGACGAGGTAGAAGCCCAGTGGGAATGGATCGACCAGATCCGTGCGCTCTGGGCCGACAATGACATGAAGCCCAAGACATATCCTTCGGGATCCTGGGGGCCCAGCGCGGCCATCGCGCTTGCCGAACGCGACGGGGTGACCTGGCACGATGACTAAACCGCTCAACGATACGATCGCCCGCGTCACGGAACGCGTGATCGCCAATTCGCGCGATAGCCGCGCCGCCTATCTGGACCTCATGGACCGCGAGGGCGAACGGCAGGTCGATCGCCATTCGCTGTCCTGCTCGAACCTCGCCCACGCCTTTGCTGGGGCAGAGGAAGACCAGAACGCGATCAAGGCGGCGCAAGGCCCGAACCTCGGCATCGTAACCGCATACAACGACATGTTGTCGGCCCACCAGCCCTACCACCGCTATCCCGAACGCATGAAGATTTGGGCGCGCGAGGTCGGCGCGACGGTGCAGGTCGCGGGCGGCACCCCGGCCATGTGCGACGGCGTGACGCAAGGCCAGGACGGGATGGAGCTGTCGCTCTTCAGCCGCGACACGATTGCGCTCAGCACCATCGTCGCGCTCAGCCACGCCATGTATGACGGGGTCGCGCTGCTCGGCATTTGCGACAAGATCGTCCCGGGCCTCCTCATGGGCGCGCTGCGCTTCGGTCACCTGCCAGCGATCTTCGTCCCGTCGGGCCCCATGGGAACGGGCATCTCGAACAAGGAAAAGCAGCGCACCCGCCAGCTTTACGCCGAAGGCAAGGTCGGGCGCGACGAACTGCTGGCCAGCGAGATGGGCAGTTACCATTCGCCCGGCACCTGCACATTCTACGGTACGGCCAACTCCAACCAGATGATGATGGAGATGATGGGTCTCCATGTCCCGGGCGCGGCATTCGTTCCGCCGGGTGCGAAGCTGCGTCAGGAATTGACGCGATCCGCTACGCATCGGCTCGCAGCGATCCGCAAGGAAGGCGACGACTTCCGCCCGCTGTCCCGCGTCGTCGACGAAAAGGCGATCATCAATGCTGCTATCGGCCTGCTCGCAACAGGCGGCTCGACCAACCATGCGATACACATCCCCGCGATGGCGCGGGCGGCAGGCATCCGCTTCGACTGGAGCGACCTTGCCGAACTGTCGCGCGCAGTGCCGCTGGTCGCACGCGTCTATCCCAACGGTTCGGGCGACGTGAACCATTTCCACGACGCAGGCGGCATGGGCTATGTGATCGGCACGCTGCTCGACGAAGGCCTTGCCCACGCCGATATCCTGACCGTGTGGGACGGCGGTTTCGAGGCCTATTCGCGCGAGCCGGGAATGGATGGCGACGCTCTGACATGGCGCGATCCGGGCCCGAGCGGGGACACGGAAATGCTGCGCCCCGCGTCCGATCCTTTCCAGTCCGATGGCGGCATGCGTCTCGTCGAAGGCAATCTCGGCCGGGCATGCTTCAAGTCCTCCGCCGTCGAGCGTGAGCGCTGGACCATCGAAGCGCCGTGCCGCGTCTTCGAAGACCAGCACTCGGTGAACGAGGCGTTCAAGAAGGGCGAGCTCGACAAGGATGTGGTGGTCGTGGTCCGCTTCCAGGGCCCGCGCGCCAACGGCATGCCCGAATTGCACAAGCTCACCCCCGCCCTCGGCGTCCTCCAGGATCGCGGATACCGGGTGGCTCTCGTCACCGATGGCCGGATGAGCGGCGCCAGCGGGAAGGTGCCAGCGGCAATTCACTGCACGCCTGAGGCTCTGGGCGGCGGCCCCCTCGCCAAGCTTCGCGATGGTGACGTGGTGAAGGTTTGTGCCGAAACCGGCACGCTCTCTACCACGGCCGATCTCGACAGCCGGGAGCCTGCGCCGGAACCCGCTCCCGACATGGGCATGGGCCGCGAATTCTATGCCATGTTCCGCGCCAATGCGGATGGGGCGGAACAGGGCGCTTCATCGATGCTCGCAATGGCAGGATTGTAGGATATGGAAGTCGTCAGCGTAGATATCGGCGGCACGCACGCCCGTTTCGCCATCGCCACCATCCATGACGATGGTTCGATCACGCTGAGCGAGCCGGAAACGCTCCACACCGAAGACCACGCCAGTTTCCAGACCGCATGGCAGGATTATCGCGAACGCATGGGCGGCAGCCTGCCTCCGCACGTTTCCATGGCGATCGCCGGCCCGGTCGGCGGCGATGTGATCCGCTTCACCAACAATCCGTGGATTATCCGTCCCGGTCTCGTGAAAGAAAAGCTGGGCGTCGAAAGCTACTGCATCGTCAACGACTTCGAGGCCGTGGCCCATGCCGTGGCACGCGTAGGCGAAGACCAGTTCATCCACCTGACCGGCCCCGACAAGCCGCTTGCGCCAACGGGGCGCCTTAGCGTGCTCGGTCCCGGCACGGGACTCGGCGTGGCGCATCTCTATCGCGAGCCCGACGGGACTTATCGCGTGTCGGCGACGGAGGGCGGTCATATCGATTTCGCACCGCTCGACCAGATCGACGATGCCATTCTCGCCCGCCTGCGCAAGCGCCATACGCGCGTGTCGGTCGAACGCGTGGTCGCTGGCCCCGCCATCTCCGATATCTACCAAACGCTTGCCGCCATGGAGGGACGTCCCGTCGCCGAGGAAGACGACATCGCCATCTGGACGCGCGGGCAGGATGGCAGCGATAGTCTCGCGGCAGCGGCAGTCGACCGTTTCTGCATGTCTCTGGGTAGCGTTGCCGGTGACATTGCCCTCGCCCAGGGCGGCTTCGGCGGCGTCGTCATCGCCGGAGGCCTTGGTTATCGTATCCGCGAAACCCTGCTGAAGTCCGGCTTTGCGGAGCGGTTCAAGGCCAAGGGTCGCTTCCAGGAACTGATGGCTTCGATCCCGGTCAAGCTCATTACCCATCCGCAACCCGGCCTCTTCGGGGCCGCCGCCGCATTTGCGAGAGAACACGCATGAACATTGCCGACATCATGAAAACCGCACCGGTCATTCCGGTGATCGTCGTGGACGAGGTGGAGCATGCCGTCCCCCTTGCCCGTGCACTGGTCGCTGGCGGACTGCGCGTTCTCGAAGTGACCTTGCGTACACCTGCCGCGCTCGATGCGATTACCGCCATGAAGCAGGTCGATGGCGCGATCGTGGGTGCAGGTACGGTGACGAACCAGCAGGACCTCGCAAATGCCATCAAGGCGGGAAGCGAATTCATCGTGTCACCCGGCCTGACCGAACCGCTGGGCAAGGCAGCCATTCGCGAAGGCATTCCTTTCCTTCCGGGCATCGCCAATGCCGGCGACATCATGCGCGGGCTCGACCTCGGGCTCACCCATTTCAAGTTCTTCCCGGCCATGGCGGCGGGCGGCCTGCCTGCGCTCAAGGCGCTCGCTGCGCCCTTCGGTCAATGCCGTTTCTGCCCGACCGGCGGTATCTCGGAAACCAATGCAAGCGAATGGCTGGCGTTCGATCCGGTGCTCTGCGTCGGAGGAAGCTGGGTCGCCCCGCGCGGCCCTGTGGACGAGGCGGCAGTCGAGGAAATCGCGCGCAAAGCGTGCGAACTGGGACGGTAACCGCCGTTCCGACGATCGTTCCGCAATGGGACTGCGCTGTCCGCGTTCATGGAAAAACGCGCCTTGGTCGACTATATCCAAGGCCATGGATGCGATTCTGAAATGGATTGGCGGCACCACGCTGGTGGTTGCACTCGGCCTAGCCGCGCTGGCGTTCGGCGTGACGACCAGTGCGCAACCCGAACTCGATAAGGCGCCTGAAGCCGCGGCTCCCGCCAAGCTCCAGCCCGAAGCGGCAATCCTCGCCAAGCTGGAGGCGGATGCCAAGCGCCCCTTCACCATCCGCCGCGTCCTGCCGATCGAAGGTCCGATCAAATATGGCGAATGGCACTGGGACGACGAGGGCGTTCCGGAAGGCCCGCTGCTCATCACGGTCGACCTCCAGGCGCGCACGATCTCCATCTTTCGCGACGGGTACGAGATCGGTGCCGCAGCCGTCATGCTCGGCACGGATGAACATCCCACGCCCACAGGCACTTTCCCGATCCTAACCAAGGAACGGCACAACGTGTCCGAAAAATACGGCAATGCGCCCATGCCCTGGACGCTGCGCCTGACGTGGGACGGGATCGCCATCCACGGCGGCTCCGAGGTGGAGAACGGCTATGCCAGCCACGGCTGCGTCGCCATTCCCGATCCGCTCGCCGCGCGGCTGTTCGACATCGCGAAGAAGGGCGACAAGGTCATCATCACCGATGGCAAGCGCATCGGCGTGGGCGACCCCATTATCTAAGTGCCTCGCCGAGGCGGCTCCTTGCTGCAGAAATAGCTCTCATCGCGGCATTCGACGAGAATGCCTGCGATATTGGCGCGTCTGCGACCGGCTTTCAGGAAGTCCATAATCTCGCCCAAGGTGATCGTGGCACCCAGCGTCAGCATTGCCCTGCGCACCAGCCGTGCATTGGTGTCCAGCAAGTTGGTGTAGGGAACGCAGACTTCATCGTCGCCCAACTGCGCAGACCGCTCCCAAGTCATGTCCGCCAGTGACTGGAGCGTCCGCTCCACTTCCTCCAGATGCGCTGCCGAGCGCGCCAGTGCGGCGGCGTCCAGCCAGTCCGCTTGCGCCAGCGCCTTGCGCATCCTGACCCTGTCATAGCGTTCGTCGAGATTGCTCGGATCGTCGACGAAATCGAAATCGCTCCCTTCGACAATCGCACGAAGTTCATCCCGGCGGAAACCCAGCAAGGGGCGCACGATATCGGCATCGCACCCCTCGATCCGGGTGCGCGAGCGAATGCCTGCAAGCCCACCCAGTCCGCTGCCGCGATTGAGCCGCATGAGAAGCGTTTCCGCCTGATCGTCGGCGTGGTGGGCGGTCGCAATGGCCCCGATACCGCTTGCACGCGCCCATTCGCCCAACGCGGCGTAGCGTGCGATGCGCGCCTGTTCCTGGGTATTGCCTTCGGCGACGGTGATTTGCAGTATATCGCAGTCGATGCCGAGCTTCCGGCACGCATCGGCCACCAGGGCACATTCCTGCGCTGCCTCGGGCCGCAAGCCGTGGTTGACCGTCGCTACTGCCAGCCCTTCGTGATCGAGCGCCTCGGCTGCAAGCAACAGCATTGCCATGCTGTCGGCCCCGCCGGAAACCGCGAGGCCGAGAGTACCTTCATCGAGGCGCAGCCGGTTTAGGTCGCCGAGGAATCGATCGATCAATTCACCGGCGATCCCCACGTCAGCTGCAGGTCACTCGGCCGAGATTGCGTTCGTACTGGCTCTGCAAACGTCCTGCGGCCAGCGCAGGATAGGTTTCGCCGAATTCGGCCAGTGCGATGCAGGCGCGCTTGGTATCGTCGAGCGCAATCATCGCTTCGGCGAGATAGAGCAGGCTGTCACCTGCACGCGGCGCGTTCTTGTCGGCCTGGTAGTTGCGCAGGAACCAGGGCGCAGCGTCATTCGGTTTGCCATCGTCGAGATAGGCTCGGCCCAGCAGGTTGCGGCCATAGGTCGCGCGCCAGTGGCTGGGATAGCGTTCCACGAACAGGGTCAGCTGCTGCTGCGCTTCGGGGAAGAAGCCCGCGTCCCACAGGCGGAAGCCGTAGGAGTATTCGTCGTCCGCCGCATCGTCGGTCTGCGGCTTCGCGATAGCCTGCACGGCCGCAACGCGCTCGGCGCTCGGCTGCGCGGCGGCAGGTGCCGGAGTGGGCGTCGGTGTGGGTGTCGAGGTTGCCGCAGGCCGCGTAGTCGCGGTCGATGCGGAGCCAGCCGGCGTGGAGGTCGTAGCCGCTGGCGAAGGAGCCGGGGCCTTGGCCGCCTCGAGTGCTTCGATCCGCTCTTCGAGCAGGCGCATCGCATTGCCGCCGACCTCGTACTGGGCGGTCAGGCGCTGAAGCTGGGTTTCGAGCGCATCGAGGCGCGCGAGAATGTCGGTCACCGCGGTCGTCGATGTCGTCGTGCTCACGCTGGGCCGGGTGGCCGGCTGGCCGGTAATTTCCGGCTCGAAATACCGGCCGTCACCGCCCGGGAAGACCTTGCGCTGCAAGGCGCGGACTTCCGCTTCCAGTTTGCGGATGCGCGTCTGGGAATCGTCCTGTGCCGCAGCCGGCATGGAAGTCGCCACCAATGCAACGGCGATAGCGCCAAGTCCGAAACCACGTGCAATGCGGGTCGATGTCACGCCCGTTCTCCTCAATTCGAAATTCATGTGAATCTAGCCCTACCCCCGCAAAACTGTCGAGGGGATGAAGCGGGTTTTCCGCCGCGATCAGGTTGCGGGTGTTCCCGCCCCGGCAGGCGGTTCGGACGCGGCATCGCCAGCTTCCTCCGGCGCCGGGCGGGCCAGCAATGCCTCGGCTGTGACCGGGACGTCGCGCACCACCTCGTCTTCTTCGGAAAGCTTGGGCACCGGACGTCCGCCGATCGTGATCGCCAGCGCATACGGGCGGCCGGTCCATATCTGCGGACCCTCGGCATCGCTCGGCACGGTATAGGTGTCACCGGTATTCATCTGAGCTTCGTAGAGGCGCTCCCCACTGGCGTCGTAGAATTTGACCCAGGTCTCGTCCATCTCGCTGGTAAAGACGACCGGACCACCGGTCGGCTGCGCAGCCGGAGCAGGCTCTCTCGCCTGCGGATTGTCGGCAGCGGCAAACTGCTCTTCGGGGTCCTGCAGCGGCGCCGGCCCGAGGCCGGGCGCGAAGTAGCTGCGATAGAAAGCGTAGATCCCGCCCATCAGGAGAATTGCTGCAAAAACGGCAAACCATGCCAGACCTCGACCCGGCACACGGGCCGGGTCTCCGGGCTCGAATTTCGCAGGGGTGGCATCGACATTGCCCCGGTGCTCGGCCAGTTCGGCACGCACCTGGTCCAGCACTTCGCGCTCGTCCAGTTCCAGCGTACGCGCATAGGTGCGGCTGAACCCGATGGCATAGGTGCGCGACGGCAGGGATGCGAAATCGCCCGCCTCGATCGATTCAAGGTGGCGTTGAGGAATACGGGTTTCAGCCGCGACCTGCTCCAGCTCGAGGCCCTTCGCCTCGCGCGCAGCGCGCAACCTGTCACCCACGCGGTCCATGCGCGCGCTCTCCTCTTCGACGATGCCGTCTTCTTCCATGCGATTCCCGAATGATTAGTGCCCGGCGGGTGTTCCCGCTCCCGTTGACGCCAGAATGGGATCGGAGGCCTTCCTGTCAAGCATTGATCGGGCCGCGATCACGCCTTGGGGACGAGCCGCGCGCGCTGCGCGACGAAATCAGTCGAGGTCGATGTCGTTGTCCGCCGCCCACTGGGTAAGCTCGGCCCGCATATCCGCCGGCGGGTTGAGCAACCAGCGCTGCATCTGCGCCGACAGGTCGGGCAAATAGACCTTGCGCACCAGTTCCTTGATCGGGCCGACCGCTGCGGGCGTGATCGAAAACCGCGTGAAGCCGAGCCCCATCAGGGCCAGCGCTTCCAGCCGCCTGCCGCCCATTTCCCCGCACACCGCAAGGCGAACCTTGGAGCCGACCATGTTCTTCGCGATCCGGTCCATGAAGCGCAGGATCGCAGGACTGAGCCAATCGTAGCGTTCGGCCAGCTTGGGGTTGGCCCTGTCCGCTGCGAACAGGAACTGGGTGAGGTCGTTTGTGCCGACGGAAATGAACGACACTTTCGGCAAGAGCAGGTCGAGCACCTCGGCCAGCGAAGGCACCTCGAGCATGCAGCCATACTCGATGCTTTCGGGCATATGGCGGCGACGCGTCCGCAGGAAGTCGGCCTGCTCTTCGAAGATCGCCTTCGCTGCATCGAATTCCCATGGTTCGGATACCATCGGGAACATGACCGAAAGCTGCCGTCCGGCTGCCGCCTCCAGCAGGGCGCGGGCCTGCGCTTTCAGCAGCCCTTCGCGCTCCAGCGACAGGCGCAGCGCACGCCAGCCCATGGCCGGGTTCTCGTCCCGCTCCGCAGTGTTGTTGTCGAGATAGGGCACCGCCTTGTCGCCGCCGATATCAACGGTGCGGAAGACGACCTTCTTGCCGTCCGCCGCATCGAGGACGTCGCGATAGAGCCGCATCTGCCGTTCGCGCTGGGGGAGCGTCGACGACACGAGGAACTGGAATTCGGTCCGGAACAGGCCGATGCCGTCGGCCCCGGTCAGTTGCAGCGCGCTGACATCGTCGCGCAAACCGGCGTTGATCATCACCATCACGCGGGTCCCGTCGCGCGTGAAGGGTTCGACATCGCGCAATTCGGCATAGGTCGCCTGCTTTTCGCGGTTGCGCGCAAATCGCGTCTCGAACGCGTCCAGCATGGTCGGCGTGGGGCGCAGCGTGACCGTGCCCTTGTCCGCATCCACCAGGATTTCGTCGCCTTCGCTGACGCGCGAGCGAAAGCCCGGCACGCGCCCTAGCACCGGGATACCCATTGCCCGCGCGACGATCACGACATGGGCGGTGAGCGAGCCTTCCTCCAGCACCACGCCTTTCAGCCGGCGCCGATCGTATTCGAGCAGTTCGGCAGGACCGAGATTGCGCGCGATCAGGATGGTATCGCGCCTGAGGCCTTGGGATGCAGCTGTCCCGAGCTGGCCGGACACGATGCGCAGCAAACGGTTCGACAGGTCTTCCAGATCGTGCATCCGGTCGGCGAGCAAGGGATCGTCGATCTCGCGCATGCGCATCCGGGTACGTTGCTGGACGCGCTCGATAGCGGCCTCTGCGGTCAGCCCGCTGTCGATCGCTTCGTTGATCCGGCGGCTCCACCCTTCGTCATAAGCGAACATCTTGTAGGTCTCGAGAACCTCCACATGCTCGCCGCCCTTGCCGAATTCGGGCTCCTTGCCCATCGCGTCGATCTGGTCGCGCATCTTGTCGAAGGCACGGTAGACGCGCTGGCGTTCGGCCTCGACGTCTTCGGCCATGACCTGGTCGATTTCGATGCGCGGCTGGTGGAAGACAGCAACGCCCGCCGCCAGCCCCTTCACCAGCGTCAGGCCGTCGAAAACCTCCATCTCGGTCGATGGTTCGCCGAAGCCGAGATCGGCCTCGTCATCGACCAGTTCCTTGTGGGCGATGAGTTCGGACAGGACCATGGCCGTGGTCTGTAGCGCTTCGATCTCGACGTCTTCGTATTTGCGCGGTTCCATGTGCTGGACGCACAGCACGCCGACCGCGCGTTCGCGGTAGACGATGGGTACGCCGGCGAAGGAATGGAATTTTTCCTCCCCCGTTTCAGGGCGATAGAGGAAGTCGGGGTGCGCTTTTGCCTCTGCCAGGTTCAGCGTTTCGATGTTCTGGGCGATGGTCCCGGTCAGCCCTTCGCCGATGCCCATGCGCGTGACGTGGACCGCTTCGGGGTTGAGGCCGCGGGTCGCGTAGAGCTCCAGCGCCCCTTCGCGCAAGAGGTAGATCGAGCACACCTCGCTCGACAGCGCATCGGCGATGATTTCGACCACGCGATCGAGCTTGTGCTGGGCATGCGTGCGCCCGGCCATAACTTCGTGAAGGCGCGTGAGAATCTGGCGAGCTGATGCAACTGCTGACATGGCTCGCAGCTATAGCAAAATTGGCGGGTTGCGAAAGCGGGACGCTGGCGCGCGGCCATGCCCCGCCTTCGATGCGGGCCGCTTAATTGGCGGCCAGTTCTTCCTTGATCCGAAGCTTCTGCCTCTTGATCTTCTGGATCATCGCAATGTCGGGCGCCGGGCGGGTCTGTTCATCGTGCAGGCGAGCTTCGAGCCCGGCGTGCTTGGCCTTCAGTGCGTCGACATGTGATGAGTGCATCGGGTTGTCTCCTTCGTGAGCTTGCGACCCATTAGAAGCGACTCGTGCCATTGCGGAACGAGCCGCAGACCGATTATCAAATCATACTATTTGGAATTTACAAAGCCCCGCCTTGGGGTCATGCGACAGGCCGAGATTTGGGGAAGACGACCGTGAACGAACAAGAGCTGCGCAAACGCCTGGAAATGCTGCGTAGCGAGCATCGCGACCTCGATGTGGCGATCGCCGCGCTGACAGAGGCGGGCGACCAGGGCGGCTTTACCGACCAGCTCCAGATCGCGCGGCTCAAGAAGCGCAAGCTGATCCTGAAAGACCGGATTTCCATCATCGAGGACAATCTGATCCCCGACATCATTGCCTGAGCGCCGTCCCCGTCTCTAAGCGGGACAGCCGCACCGCCCCATTGGAACACTGCCGCGCTTTGCGCTATCGGGCCGAACATATGATCGCATCCACCGCCATTAACGAACAGATCGTCGAAGAGCTGTATGCCGAAGCGCTGCTTCTGGCCGACGAGGCCCGCTCCGCGTTCGACCTGCACGATACGCAGGACCCGGCACTGGCGGCCAATGAAGTGCGTATCGCGATGTCGATCGAGGGACTTCGCACGACCACGCGGGTGATGAATTCCCTCGCTTGGCTGCTCAACCAGCGCGCGTTCTTTTCCGGCGAGCTGAGCCGCGAACAATTGAAGAAGCACGGGTCGCTGGGCGAAGAACGCCCCTCGGATCCGCGCAACATGGCGCTTCTGCCCTTGAAGGTGCGCTCGCTCGTCCGCGATACCGAGCGCCTTCACAGCCGCGTAGCACGGCTCGATAGCGAGCAGCGCTCGCGCGAGCCTGCGAATGACGATCCGGTCGGCAGCCTGCAGGGCCGGATTGCCGACGCTTTCGACGCGGGCTGATCAGGTCGCCGAGAGTGCCTTGGCATAGCGCGCAAGCCGGGCTTCGCGCACATTTGCATCCATCGAGGGCGTGAACGTATCGGCCTTGCCGCGCATTTGCGCCGCCGCCGCTTCGAGGGAGGGATATAGCCCTGCCCCCACCGCAGCACACACCGCAGCCCCTAGCGCGGTTGTCTCCACGAATTCCGGCCGCTCGACCTCGATATCGAGAATGTCGGCGAGATCCTGCGCCATCCAGTTGTTGGCGCTCATCCCGCCGTCGATCCTGAGGCTCGCCCATGGCGCGCCGTCGGCCGCGAATGCCTGCGCGAGGTCATGCGTCTGGTGCGCCATCGCCTCCAGTGCAGCGCGCGCGATCTGCGCCTTGCCGCTGGCAAAGCTGAGGCCCGAAATGACGCCCCGCGCCTCGGGCATCCAGTGCGGCGCGCCAAGCCCGGCAAGCGCAGGCACGATCACCACTTCGCCACTATCCTCGATGGACCGTGCCAATTCTTCCGTCTGCGCGGCACTTTCGATCAGGCCCAGTTCGTCGCGCAGGTATTTGATCAGGCTACCCGCCACGAAACAGGCGCCCTCGATTGCATAGGTACGCTGGCCGCCCGACTGGTGCAGGACCGTGCCGAGAAGGCGGTGGTCCGAACGGGGAATGTCGCTGCCCTTGTTGGTAAGGACGAAGGCTCCCGTCCCGTAGGTTGCCTTGGTTTCGCCGAACGAGAGACAGCCCTGCCCGATCGTCGCAGACTGCTGGTCACCCACGAGACCGGTGATGGGGACAGCCTGCCCCAGCCACTCGTCCGTCGCGACGGCCAGGTCGCCATGCGTGTCGACGACCTGCGGCAGGCTTTCGCGCGGAACGCCGAACAGCTCGCACAAACCCTCGTCGAACTGCTCGCCATCGAGCGCGAGCAGCAGCGTCCGGCTGGCGTTGCTGGCATCAGAAACATGCGTTCCGCCCGACAGCTTGAAGACCAGCCAGCTTTCCACCGTGCCAAAGGCGAGCGTGCCCTTATCGTGCGCGGCCTTCACCGCCTCGTCATTGTCGAGCATCCAACGCATCTTCGTGCCCGAAAAATAGGGGTCGAGCAGCAGGCCGGTGCGCTGCTGGACCATTGGTTCGTGCCCTGCATCCTTCAGCTTCGCGCAGAACCCGGAGGTCCGGCGATCCTGCCAGACGATCGCGCGTGCCAGCGGTTCGCCGCTGTTCCGGTCCCAGGCGACAACCGTTTCGCGCTGGTTGGTGATGCCGATGGCCGCAATCCGTCCTGCGTCCTCGCCCACCGCTTCGCGCGTGCAGCCAAGCGTCTTCTCCCAGATTTCTGCCGCATCGTGTTCGACCCAGCCCGGGCGCGGATAGTGCTGCGTCAGTTCGGCCTGACATACCGCCTCCAGCCCGCCCTGCCTGTCGAACACCATCGCCCTGGTGGACGTCGTTCCCGCATCGAGAACAAGAATGCACTCGGCCATGATTTCTCCCTCTTCACCGGCAGATGGTGACATGAACCGCCACCTCCCCCATATGCAACCCCATGGCAGGTCCTCCTCCCAAACCATGGCCCACGGGCGAAGCGCAGCAGCTCGAACCGCTGGTGCGGCGCGTGCTGGCCCCCAACCCTTCGCCCTATACCTATACGGGCACGCAGTCCTATGTCGTGGGCATCGGCGGCGGCTGTGCGGTCATCGATCCGGGCCCGGACGATCCCGAACACCTCCTCGCGCTAGATGCGGCCATCGGTGACGAGCACGTCTGCGCGATCATGTGCACGCATACGCACCGCGACCACTCGCCTGCCGCGCGTCCCCTTGCCGCGCGTACGGGCGCGCCCATCGTCGGATGCGCCCCGCTGGTGCTCGACGATAGCGGCCCGCGTGCCGACGCGTCTTTCGACCGGACTTACGAGCCCGACCGCGTGCTGGCCGATGGAGAAGCGATGACCGGCCCCGGCTGGACCTTGCGCGCAGTGGCAACGCCCGGCCACGTGTCGAACCACCTGTGCTTCGCGCTGGAAGAAAGTGGCGCGCTGTTTACCGGCGACCATGTAATGGGCTGGTCGACCAGCGTCGTCGTGCCGCCCGACGGGGACATGGCTGACTACATGGCCAGCCTCGAGAAACTCTATGCCCGCGAGGACCGGGTCTATTATCCCGCGCATGGCGAGGCGATCGAAAAGCCCCGCCAGATGGTTCGCGGGATGATCGGCCATCGCCGGCAGCGCGAGAACCAGATCCTGCGCCATTTGCAGGACGGTCCGCTGGAAGCGAAAGATTTCGTGCCCAGGATGTACAAGGGCCTGGATGCACGCCTGCATGGCGCGGCGAAGATGTCGGTGACTGCCCACCTCATCGATCTGGAACGCCGGGGACTGGTCCAGCGTTCTGGAGAGGTATGGCAAACGACACCAAGCACGCAGACACCCTAGGAACCGGCACCGTGGCTAAGCCGCGTAAGGAGCAATCGCTCGCGCGGGTGCAGGCGGTTCCGTGGCTCATCGTAATTCTTCTGATCGCTGCCTGCGCCTGGCTGGGCTGGCGCGCGTTTTTCCACCAGGAAGAAGGCGACCCGGTCGCCAGCGCCATGCTCGCGTTCGAGAAGCAGAACTCGCTGACCGTTTTCTCCTCGCGCTTCGAAGTCGTGGCGGAAAGCGTCGACAAGCGCGGCGTTCTCGGCGTCGACCTGCTCGAAAGCAGGCAGGCGGCAGTCATCCCGGCAACGGTCGAATACCGTCTCGACCTGTCGCGCATGGACCGCGACCGCTTCGAATGGGACGAGGCCAGCGATACGCTCGACGTGATCCTGCCTGCGCTCAAGATTTCGCGCCCCAACCTCGACGAAGGATCGCAGACCACCTTCACCGAGGGCGCGTACGTCAGCCGCGACGCGAGCAGCGATCTTGCCCGCAACAATTCGCGCCAGGCCGAACGCAAGGCTGCGGAGTTCGCCAAGAACCCGCAGGTTCTCGCCATGGCACGCGGTGCGGCAAAGGAAGCCGTGCGCCAGAACCTCGCCATTCCGCTGCAGGTCGCAGGCTACGAGGATATCACCGTCAATGTTCGTTTCGACGGGGAAACACCAGCGGACTGATTGACGGCCCTTCGCTCCCCCGATAGCTTTCGCGGCCATAACGATAAATACAAGTGGTCGCGTGAACTTGGGGGAGGGAACGACCATGGCATCGACTGCCGCGCATTCGGGAACGGGCGCTATTCGGGGCGAGACCCGATTTTTCACCATCATGGCGGTCGTCATGTCGACGATCATCGTCGCAGGCTTCTCGCTCAATCTCGCGATGGGCCGGTCCAGCTTCAACGTGCCCTGGGCCTATCACGTTCACGGCATCATCTTCATGTCGTGGATCGGGCTTTATCTCGCCCAGCACTTCACGGCATCGTCGGGCAATTGGGCACTGCATCGCAAGCTCGGCAAATTCGCCTATCTCCTGCTTCCGGTCATGCTGGCTGCAGGATCTCTTATCATGATCGTCGTCGCGCAGCGGACCGGCGGCCCCTTCTTCTTCGACGTGAACGAGTTCCTCATCAGCAACCTCGCGCTGGTCTGGTGCTTCGGCTTTCTCGCGTTCTGGGCCTTGTTGCGGCAACGCTACACCGGCTGGCACCGACGCCTTATGCTGTGTTCCATGGCCATCCTGCTCGGGCCGGGTGTCGGACGCCTGCTTCCCTTGCCGCTGATGATCCCCAATGCGTGGACCATCACTACCATCGTCACGATGATCTTTCCCGTGATCGGCATGATCGCCGACAAGCGCAAGCTCGGCCGCGTCCATCCTGCTTACTGGTGGGGCCTCGGCACTTACGCCGGCGTCTTCGTCGCCTCGATGCTGCTCGCCTACTCGCCGCTCGGATATGCGATTACCGATTGGGTCGTGGCGGGAACGCCGGGTGCAGAGCGCCCGATGGAGGCATTCCTGCCGCCCGGCTTCACGATGTAGCACTTCGCGGAACCCCCTCGCCTCGCCAGCCATTCTGTCTATAAGCGCATCAAACGCATCAGACGGGACAGATTATGACTGCCGAAACCAGCCTGCCGACCGGGGAAGACCTGCTCAGCGAAATCGATCGCCTCCGCAAGGAGAAGAATGCGATCATTCTGGCGCATTACTACCAGACCGCGGATATCCAGGACATCGCCGATTTCGTGGGCGACAGCCTGGAATTGTCGCGCAAGGCGGCGGAAACCGATGCCGACGTCATCGTGTTCTGCGGGGTAAAGTTCATGGCTGATACGGCCAAGATCCTCAGCCCCGAAAAGATCGTCGTCCTGCCCGACATGGACGCCGGGTGCAGCCTCGAGGACAGCTGCCCGCCCGAAAAGTTCAAGGCTTTCCGCGAAGCTCATCCGGACCACATCGCGCTGACCTACATCAACTGCTCGACCGAGGTGAAAGCGCTGTCGGACGTGATCGTCACCAGCTCCAGCGCTGAAACGATCATCAGCCAGATCCCCGAAGACCAGAAGATCATCTTCGGCCCCGACCGTCACCTCGGCGGCTATATGAGCCGCAAGTTCAACCGCGAAATGCTGCTGTGGCCGGGTGTCTGCATCGTGCACGAGGCTTTCAGCGAGACAGAACTGCTCAAGCTCAAGGCCCAGCACCCCGATGCACCCGTCGCCGCGCATCCCGAATGCCCGCCGACCATCATCGACCATGCCGATTATGTCGGCTCGACCAGCGGCATCCTGCAGTTCGCCAAGACTTTCGAGGGCGATACGCTGATCGTGGCGACCGAACCGCACATCATCCACCAGATGGAAAAGGCCCTGCCAGAAAAGACCTTCATCGGCGCACCAGGCGCAGACGGCAACTGCAGCTGCAACATCTGCCCCTACATGGCGCTCAACACCATGGAGAAGATGTACGCCTGCCTGCGCGATCTGGAACCGCGGATTGAGATCGAGGAAGGTCTGCGCCTCAAGGCCAAGCAAAGCCTCGACAAGATGCTCGAAATGGCCAGCGGCACGATCGGCAAGGGCGATCTGGGCAAAGTATGAGGCACCGAGAGCGGTCATGCGCGTTTAGCCCTGCATGACCGCTGAAATCCGCTTTTTCTGGGCGCGCCTCAACGCCAACTATTGGTTCTATCCGGCGCTATTCTCGATCCTGGCCGCTCTCCTGGCCTTTGCGATGGTGTGGCTGGATCGCTCCGGTTTCGCCGAGTTCCTCAATGACGTGAACTGGCTCGTCCCCGCCCGGCCCAAGGGCGCGGCGGACATGCTCACCGTCATGGCAGGCAGCATGATCGGCGTCGCTTCGACGGTGTTCTCGATCACGATCGCGGCTGTCGCCTATGCCAGCGGCAATTACGGGCCACGGCTGCTGACGAACTTCATGGAAGATCGCGGCAACCAGCTGAGCCTTGCGACCTTTATCGGCAGCTTCGTCTATTCCCTTCTCGTACTTCGCGCCGTTCGCGCCGAAGACGAGACGCCCGCCACGATCAGCGATGCCACGACCACTGCGCTGCCCGGTTTCACGCCGCAGCTATCGCTGCTCGTCGCTTACGTTCTGCTCGGCCTGTGTGTCGCGGTCCTTGTTTTCTTCCTCAACCACATTCCCTCGAGCATCCGCATCAACAAGGTACTCGAAGGGATCGGCAACCGACTTCTCGACGCCATCCGCGAGACATATCCGGTCGAAAACGAATTCGCCGATGCGCGCCAGCCCGAAGGCGGCGATCCGATTACCGCCTGGGGCACCGGCTACGTGCAGCTCATCGATTTCGAGGATCTCGAAAAAATCGCGCGGGATTGCGGGTGCACATTCTCGCTGGTCGTGCGGACCGGTGACTTCGTCCACCGCGAAATGGAACTGATCTGCATCAAGGGCTGCAAGCCGGAGAAAATCGAGGACCGCGTGCGCGAATGTTTCACGCTCGGGGCGACGCGCACGCCGGAACAGGACCCCCAGTTCCTGATCGACGAGCTGGTGGAAATCGGGCTACGCGCGCTCTCGCCCGGGATCAACGATCCCTTCACCGCAATTACGGCGCTCCATTGGCTGGGCGCAGCCACGGCGGAGGTGGGCCGCCGGGACCTGCGCAAGAACGTGTGCGCCGAAGACGCGGAAGATTGCCCCGTGATCCCCGCCCCCGACGGGTTCGATCACTACGTGAAGCGCGGTTTCGGCGCGATCCGCAGTGCCGTAGCGACCTCGCCTATTGCGGCCGAAGTAATGCTCGACACCCTCGCCAATGCGGCGACCCCGCTCAGGCACGAAGGCCGCCAGGCCAGCCTCAAGGCCGAAGCGGAAAAGCTGGCGGAACAAGTGAAGCTAAGCCTTGTCGGCCCGGACCTCGAACGGTTCGAAAAGCACCACAGCGAATTCAAACGCACGTTCTGGTAAGCGTCAGCGCGTTCGCGGGACCTTGACCTTGCCTGCCGCGCTGCGGGCGATGACTAGGGCCGTTCCCACCAGCGCCATGCCTGCGACATCCAGCGGGGTGAGCATTTCTCCGAACACGGCCCAGCCGATCGTCGCGCCGATGGCCGGCTGCAGCAGCAGCGCCATGCCGATGATCAGCGGCGGGAAATGGCGAAGCGAGAAAACGAGAAGGCCCTGCCCGACGATCTGGCTAGACAGCGCCAGCAGGACGACCGGCCGCCAGCCTGCTTCGCCAGGCCAGATCGGCTCGCCACTCGCCAGTGCGATCGACAGCAGGATCGGCGAGGCGGCCAGCGAGACCAGCAAGAGCACGCTCCATTGACCGAGTGCAGTTCTCGCGCTCTGTGCAGGCAGGAGATAAAAGGCATAAAACAGTCCTGCCGCGAGGCAGAAAAGGTCGCCGACGAAGCTCTCCTGCGAAATCTCGAGGCTGCGGCCCAGCAGGATCGCAGAGCCCAGCAGAGCCATAGCCACCCCCGAAAACTCGCGGCGCGAGGGTGTCCGGCGCAGGGCAAGCAATCCCCAGATCATCAGGATCACGCTGCCGGAATTTCCGAACAGGACCGCATTGCCGAGCCGGGTCCGTTCGATCCCCACGTGCCAGCTGGCAAGGTCGAGAGCGAAAAACACGCCGGCGGCGACAGCAAGCAGGGCAAGCCTCTTGTCCAGGGGTTCGGGTGACCGGCTACGCCAGGCGAGAAACGCCAGAGGGGGGATCGGCAGGAGCAGGCGCCAGAAGGCCGACGAGACGGGCCCCGTATCCGCCAGCCTCACCAGCCATGGACCGAGGGCCAGCGCGAAATTTCCAGCAAGCAGTGCAACGAAGTGCCATGCGCCGGGCTGAAAGCCATTCTTGTCGGCCGGGGCGCTTGTTTCGCTCATCCCGGCCCCCTAGCTCTCCTGTCACAAGGAAGTCAGCAAAAAAGGACTTGTCCAACATGCATGCAAAGCTGTTCGAACCGCTCGCTCTCGGCGCCATCGAAACGAAGAACCGCGTCTACATGGCCCCGCTCACCCGCGGCCGTTCGACGCAGCCCGGCTCCATCCCGAACGAGATGATGGCGACCTATTACCGCCAGCGCGCGGGGGCCGGCCTGATCATTTCCGAAGCGACCGGCATCAGCGTGGAAGGGCTCGGCTGGCCTGCCGCTCCCGGTATCTGGAGCGATGAACAGGTCGAAGGCTGGAAGCCCGTGACGCAGGCCGTGCACGAAGAAGGCGGCACGATCGTATTGCAGCTGTGGCACATGGGACGCCTCGTCCATCCCGATTTCCTGGGCGGCGAACCGCCCGTCTCGGCCAGCGCCACCTGCGCTCCCGGCCATGCCCATACTTTCGAGGGCCGCAAGGATTACCGGCCTGCCCGCGCGCTCGGCACGGACGAGATCGCGCGTGTCGTCGAAGACTACCGGCACGCTGCCGAGAATGCGAAGAAAGCCGGGTTCGACGGCGTCCAGCTCCATGGTGCGAACGGCTATCTGGTCGACCAATTCCTGCGCGACAGCACCAACCAGCGCGAAGACGAATATGGCGGCAGCCCGGAAAACCGCACGCGTTTCCTGCGCGAAGTGCTGACTGCCCTGATCGACGTGTGGGGCGCCGACCGCGTCGGCGTGCGCTTGTCGCCCAACGGCGAAACGCAAGGCTGCGACGATAGCGATCCGCCCGCGACCTTCGGCGCCGCCGCGAAGGTGGTCGAAGAACTCGGCCTCGCCTTCCTCGAATTGCGCGAGCCGGGGCCGGAAGGCACATTCGGCAGCACCGACGTGCCCAAGCAAAGCCCGCTGATCCGCCAGATCTATTCGGGGCCGCTGATCCTGAACAGCGATTACACGCCCGAAGATGCGGTAGCCGACATCGAGGCCGGTCGCTGCGATGCCGTAAGCTGGGGCCGCGATTTCATCTCCAACCCCGACCTGCCGGAGCGTTTCCGCCTGGGCGCAAACCTGCAACCCAATGTAAACGTGCCGCAAAGCTGGTACCTTCCGGGGCCCGAAGGATACATCGATTACCCCATGCTAACCAAACAGGAGCACACTCCGGCAGAGTGATTCGCACCGTCCCGGCGCGTGTCGCCCGCTAAGGAGGGTTGTCGTATGCGCTCGTGGATCCACGTCCCGGCGGACAAGGAAAAGGCCCTGGGCCAGGTTGCAGGCTGCGGCGCGGACGTCGTGGTCATCGACCTGGCCCGTGCTGCCAATACCGATGCCAAGCAGCACAGCCGCCTTGCTGCGCGCGACTGGCTGGTCTCGCATCGCGAGCAACTGGTTGCCGCCCGCCGGTTCGAACGGTGGGCGCGCGTCGGCCCGGTCTCCACGCCCCAATGGCGCGACGACCTCGACGCCGCGCTGGAAGGTGCGCCCGACGGCATCGTACTGGCGGGCTGTTCGAGCAGCGAGGATATCCAGCAGTTCGCGGCCATGCTCTACGAGGGCGAGGCGAAGGCCGGATTGCGCAGCAATTCGATCCGTATCGTGCCCGAACTTGGCGGAAGCCCGGCCGCCGCGCTGGGCCTCGCCGCTTTCGCAAGCGAACTTCATCCGCGCATCGTCGGCTATGGCTGGGATGCCGCGTCCCTCGCCCGCACGATCGGTGCGCGCAGGATGCGGGGGCCGGGCGGACTGTGGATCGACCCGCTGGCCCATGTCCGGGCGCAGGTCCTTCTGGCAGCCCACGCGCGCGGTTTGCAGGCAATCGAAGCGGGTTTCCGCGACACACGCGATGCCGAAGGCGCCGAGCGCGCGATCAAGGCCGCGCGTGCCGATGGTTTCACCGGAATGATCGCAGTCCATCCATCCCAGGTGGACCCGATCAACAAGGCGTTCCTGCCTTCCCCCGATGAAACGGCGGAAGCGCGCGAAGTGATCGGCCTGTTCTCGCTCAATCCCGGGGCCGAAGTGCTGCCGTTTCGTGGCCGTTATGTGGGCCAGGCGGACCTGGCGCGCGCCAAGGCCCTGCTCGGGGAGAGCTAGGCTTCGTCGTCGGTCCCGGCATCCTCGGCCGAAGCAGCGGGCTCTGCGGGTGCGGCAGGGCTTGCCTCGCTCTCGCTATCGCTCGCTGGCTCGGCCGCATCGCTACCGGATGAGGCCGAGGGCGAATCGTCGCCGGTCTCCTGCCTCAAGGGCGGCGCTTGCGAAGTCTGCGTGGCAAGCGGCAGCATGTCGTCGCTGATGGTGCCGCCCAGCACTTCGCCTTCGGCCGTCTGGCCCCCGTCATCGGCAGCGACCTCGGCCGCCTCGTCCTGGCAGCCGGCGAGCAGCAGCGCGCCTGCGGCAATCATCGCAATACGGTTCATGGCAGCGCACATTCCTTTCCAGACAATGCGGCGAGGAAGTCTCCCGCCCGCCGCTTGAGTGCCTCGTCAAAGGCTTCGGGCGAGACGGCATGGCCCAGCCGCGCCATGCTTGTCACCCCGAATTCGTCGATCCCGCACGGGACGATGCCGGCAAAATGGGACAGGTCGGGATCGAGATTGACCGAAAAACCGTGCATCGTGACCCATCGCCTGACGCGCACGCCGATGGCGCCGATCTTCGCCTCCCGCCCGTCGATATCGCGCGTCCAGATACCGATCCGCCCTTCGGAGCGCCAGCATTCGACGCCAAGGTCGCCCAGCGTTGCGATCACCCAGCCTTCCAGCGAGTGGACGAAGCACCGCACGTCGCGTCCCCGTTCCCTGAGGTCGAGCATGACGTAGCCGATCCGTTGTCCGGGCCCGTGATAGGTATAGCGGCCGCCGCGCCCCGCCTCGACCACTTCGAACCTGGGGTCGAGCAGTTCGGCCCCGTCGGCACTGGTACCGGCGGTGTAGACCGGCGGGTGCTCGAGCATCCACAAGAGTTCGCGGGCCTCGCCCTCGGCAATCGCCCGGTTGCGGCTTTCCATCTGCTCGAGCGCGTCGCGATAGGGAACCTGCGCCTTTTCGGCGCGCCATTCCACGCTATCGGTGAGCAAATCGTCCATCGTGATTGCGTGGCGATGCCCGCTGCGCTTATCAAGTGGGAAAGAGAGGGTAACGCGATGAAATTCGACTTCGACAAGGGCTGGAGCGAGGCGCTTGCATTGATCCGCAGCAATTTCGGGCTGCTGGCGACGATCGCGGGTGTCCTGATCTTCCTGCCTTCCGCATTCGCCGCGATCCTCTTTCCCGACGCCAGCCTGGAAATTGCAGGCGGTGGCTCGGCACAGCCCGACATGGATCAGTTGCAAGCGGCCATAGAAACGCTCGTTGCCCAATACTGGTGGCTGTTCCTTATCGTCTTCCTGCTGACCAGCCTGGCGCAGCTGGCGATGTTCGCCTTCATGCGCCGCCGCGCCTCTCCCACGGTTGGCGAGGCGCTGGGCACGGCGGCCGGTTTGTTGCCGAGCTTCGTGGGTGCATATGTATTGCAGGTGCTCGCCCTGACGGTGCCCTATATCCTGCTTGTGGCATTACCTGCGATGGCCGGCCTCGCACCGATCGCCCTGGTCGGCGGCCTGGTGATGATCCCGCTCGTCATCTACCTGATGATCAAGTTCTCGCTGACCACGGCGGTCATCGGCCTTGAGGGGGAGCGTAATCCCGTCGCCGCCCTGCGCCGGTCGTGGAGGCTGACGAAGGGCAATTCGTTTCGCCTGCTGGGCTTCTATCTGCTGCTGGCGGTTGCCGCTTTCATCCTGTTCCTGATCGCAGGCTGGATCGTCGGCCTGGTCTTCTCTTTCGGGGGTGCGGAAACGGTCAGCTTCGGGACGGCGCTATTCGCGGGCGTGGTCGATGCGCTGTCGTCGGTCTTCATGGTCAGCATCTTTGCCGCCATCCACGCGCAGCTCTCGCGCCTGTCCGCGGCGGACGAGCGCCTCGAAGCCTAACCCCTGGGTTCTTTCCAGCCCCAGAAGAGCTGGCAGGGCAGCACGTTGAGCGCTTCGAACCCGCGCTCGATTCGCTGGAAATGCGGCGCCATGTAATCGCGCGCCTTGGCCGAGAACTGGTAGACGAGGAACGCGCCGCCGGGACGGATGACGCGATAGGTGGCCTCGGCAATCGCAGGGCCCACGCCCGCAGGCAGGGTCGAAAACGGCAGGCCGGAAAGCACGTAATCGGCATGGTCGTGGCCGTGCGCCTTCACGATCTCCTCCACATCGGCTGCCGATCCGTGAACCGCGGTGAAGCGGCTGTCCACGAAGTGCTTGCGCAGGTAATCGATATACAGCGGGTTGGTGTCGATCACGATCAGCGAGCCGTCGCGCGGCAGGCGGTCGAGCACGGCCTGGCAGAACGTCCCCACGCCCGGACCATATTCGACGAAGAGCTTGCACTCTTCCCATTTGACCGGGCCGAGCATCTTTTCGATGGTGAAACGCGAGGACGGGATGATCGAACCCACCATCTTGGGATGTTCGAGAAACCCCCGGAAGAAGACGCCCCACTGGCCGAAAAACCGCGAAGCTTTCTGTTTTAAAGAGCGTCTTTCGAGCGCTCCGACACTGTTGCGTCCGGTCAAGTCCGGCCCCTTCACTTATCGGAAAGACAAGCACTTGCTGTGGCAGGCGCGCTTGGCCATTGCAAGGGAGAGCGGCTCGGCGTAGCCCGCATGACCTATGGCAGATGCCGATCCTTCCGACGCCGTGACGTCACCTGCCGCCAAGGCGCGAAAGCCGATCTCGCGCGAGCGTATGGCACTGCTCTTCGCCGTGATGCTGACGACGGCTGCGGGCAATACCGCCATGCAGTCGGTCATGCCCTCCATCGGCACGGCGCTCGAGATAGACGATGTGTGGATCAGCCTGGCTTACAGCTGGTCGGCCCTCCTGTGGGTCGTGTGCGCGCCGTTCTGGGCTGATCGATCCGACCGCCGGGGCCGCAAGGCGATGATGGCGCTGGGCATGATCGGGTTCATCGTGTCGATGGCGCTATGCGGTCTTGCCCTGTGGTTCGGCCTGATCGGCCTGCTGAGTGGGACGGCAGCCCTCATGGCCTTTGCCGCCGCGCGCAGCCTTTACGGCGGGTTCGGCAGCGCGGCGCCCCCGGCCGTGCAGGCCTATGTCGCCAGCCGCACACCCCGCGCGCAAAGGACGCAGGCGCTGTCGCTGATCGCTTCCAGTTTCGGACTGGGGACGGTCATCGGCCCTGCGCTTGCCCCGCTGATGGTCCTGCCCTTCGTCGGGTTGACCGGGCCTTTCATCATTTTCGCGCTGATCGGTATCATTACGCTCATGGCCTTGCGCCTGAGGCTGCCGAACGACGAGCCCCAGTTCCCGGCGAGGGGCAGCGCCTATGACGCGCCCTATGCGGGTGCCTCGCATTCCGCAGACCTCGACGACGAGGACGAGGACGAGGAAGAGGTCGAACCGCACAAATTGCGCTGGTTCGAACCGCGCCTGCGCCCTTGGGTGACCGTGGGCCTGCTGGGCGGGCATGCACAGGCCATGGTGCTCGGCATTGCAGGCTTCCTGGTGCTCGACCGGCTCGGCCTCAGGGATACGCCCGCCGAAGGCACCGGGCCGGTCGGCCTTGTGCTCATGGCGGGTGCGATTGCCACCCTGCTCGCACAATGGGGCCTGATCCCGCGCCTCAACCTGGGGCCGCGCGGCGCGACGCTGTCGGGCATTGCGGTCGCAGGGTTCGGCGTGGCGATGCTGGGCGTTGCCGACGATATCCACTCGATCGCGCTCAGCTTTGCGATCGCCTCCCTCGGCTTCGGGCTATTCAGGCCGGGATCGACATCGGGCACATCGCTCGCCGTGACCCGTGCGGAGCAGGGCCAGGCGGGCGGCGTGACCGCCTCGGTCGCGGGTGCCAGCTATATCTACGCGCCTGCGCTGGGCGTATGGCTCTATGGCCATTCCGACTGGCTCGGCTTCGGCCTGATCGTCGCGCTGTGCGCGATCGTCTTCGTCTACGGCTGGTTCAGCCTGCAGCGCGACAGCAAGCTGACGCGCGAGCGCGCCTAGAGAATCTCGAGGATCTTGTCCTGCGGGCGGCAAAGGCGAACGCCCTTGTCCGTTTCCACCAGCGGCCGTTCGATCAGGATCGGTTCTGCCGCCATCGCTTCCAGCACGGCTTCGTCCGATGCGTCCGGCAGGCCGCGCTCTTCGGCGTCAGTGCCACGCTTGCGCAGGCCCTCCGCAGGAGAAATGCCTGCATCCCTGTAAAGCTGGGCCAGCTTGTCGGCGCTGGGCGGCGTCTTGAGATATTCGATCACTTCCACCTCAACCCCCGACAGGTTCTCCAGGATGGCCAGCGTCTTGCGCGAGGTTCCGCACTTCGGGTTGTGCCAGATGGTCGCTTTCATGGGTGATCTCCTGATTGGTTGGTGCCGCATCTAATCGCCTGATGCGATCAGTGAAAGGCAGGCTTGCGATTTTTTCATCGCATATTGCGTGATTAGCGGTTGCTAATGCGAATAGCTCTCAATAGCAGGGCGTCAACGAATTGAGAATCAATCGCAAGAACAGAAAGCTTTGCATGAAACCGACCACCCTCACCCTGCTTGCCGCAACCACTGCACTCGCCGCGCCGGCCTATGCAGCGGAAGAAGCGCAGCCCGAGCGCGATTACCTGCCCACCGACATCGTCGTCACGGGTGACCGCGCCGACGGCTACGACAATGACGACGGCTCCACGGCAACCAAGACGCCGACCCCGCTGATCGACGTGCCGCAGGCGGTTTCCTTCATCACCGAAGACCAGCTGGAAGACCAGTCGATCCGCCAGCTGAACGACGCGCTGCGCTATGTCCCGGGCATCAGCATGGAAACCGGCGAAGGCCACCGCGACGAAGTGTTCATCCGCGGCCAGGAAACTACGGCGGACTTTTACATCGACGGGTTGCGCGACGATGCGCAGTATTATCGCTCGCTCTACAATATCGACCGCGTCGAGGTGCTGAAAGGCGCCAATGCGCTCATCTTCGGGCGCGGTGCAGGCGGCGGCGCGATCAACCGCGTGGCCAAGCGCGCAGAACTGGGCGATGTCTTCACCAGCGGCGAAGCTTCCGTCGACACCTTCGGTGCATTTGCCCTGCTGGCCGACGTGAACCAGGCCGTGTCGAACGACGTCGCGCTGCGCCTCAACGCGACCTACGAGGAATTCGACAACGATCGCGATTTCTTTGAAGGCCGCTTCATCGGCGTATCGCCGACGCTGACCGCGGCCCTCGGCGCGGACACGACGCTGATCGCCAGCTACACCTACGACAATGACGAGCGGGTCACCGACCGCGGCGTGCCATCGCTCGGCAATGGTCCGCTGACCGGTTTCGACAGCACCTTCTTCGGCGATGCCGGTTTCAACCGCTCCGATGTCGACGTGCATATCGGCCGCGTCCGCCTCGAACACGACTTCAACAGCGGCCTCACCGCCAATGCCACGGTCCAGTTCGCCGATTACGACAAGGTCTACTCCAACATCGTTCCCTCGGGCACCGATGGCGAGACCGTGACGCTCGGCGGCTATCTCGATGCGCAGCAGCGCACCAACTGGATCGGCCAGGCGAACCTCGTCTGGGAAGCGGATTTCGGCGCCAACCTCGCCTCCACCCTGCTCTTCGGCATGGAAGCGGGTCGCCAGGATTCGGCCAACCAGCGCCAGAACGTCTCCTTCACCCGCGCGGTCGATGCGAGCGATCCCGACGCGCTGCAGCCGAACGAGACGCCACTGACCGACGTCCTGTTCATTCCTCCCTTCCAGCTCGATCCGGTCTCCCGCTCGCGCGACAGCGATCTCGAAACGCTCTCCTTCTACATCCAGGAACAGCTCGAAATCGGCGAGTATCTCGAGCTGGTGGCGGGCGTTCGCTGGGACCGCTTCGACCTCGAAACCGTGAACGTGCTCAATGGACAGCCCGGCGACCGTGTCGATGAGAAGTTCAGCCCGCGCCTCGGCCTGATCGTGAAGCCGACGCCGGACCTGTCGCTCTATGCCTCCTATTCGGAAAGCTTCCTGCCCCAGGCAGGCGACCAGTTCTTCATCCTGTCGCAGGGCGATGCGCAGTTCGAGCCGGAGAAGTTCACCAATTACGAACTCGGCGCAAAATGGGCCCCGCTCGACAAGGTCCTGCTGAGCGCGGCGCTCTTCCGCCTCGAACGGACCAATATCCAGGCCCCCTCGCCCACCGATCCGACGCTTACCGTCCTTGCTGGCGAAAGCCGTATCGAAGGCTTCGAATTCAGCGCGGTCGGCGAGATCGCGGACTTCTGGAAAGCCAATCTGGGTTACACCTATCTCGACGGCGAATTGCTGAACGACAATGCTTTCGGCGATGCGGGGCAGCGCCTGCAGCAATTGCCCAAGCACTCGATCAGCGCATGGAACCGCTTCGACGTGACCGAGCAGCTGGGCTTCGGCTTCGGCGTGATCCACCAGTCGGACCAGTTCGCGAGCTTCTCCAACACAGTCGTCCTGCCCAGCTACTGGCGCGTCGATGCCGCCGCATACTACACCGTCAGCGACAGGCTGAGCGTGCAGCTCAACATCGAAAACCTGTTCGACGAGGATTATTATCCGAGCGCGCACGGCAACAACAACATCCAGCCCGCCGATCCCTTCAGCGCGCGCATCGGCGTCCGCTTCGAGATCTAGGGCACTGCCCGCATAGAGAGCGACTTTCCTACACGCGCACTATCGCGCAGGGGGAAAGTCGCACTTTCTCCTGGTCGATCAAGCGTTTGCGGAACGAGGTGTCACCCTGGCCCGGGACAGGGAGGCGATAGTTTTTTCGTTCTATTTCAATATGTTGAAGTGACCCATCGAAGGCGACACGGTGTCGCCTTTGTCACCTGGTCTCAGGCTCGGCCCGCCCGTTTTCTTCCGGGGGTGCGGAAAGCGCAGGGACTTCGCGCGCGGCGTCTTCGCTGCTGATGCCCGGCGCAGGGGCGGCGCTGATCCGTTCCTGCCGGCGCGCGACGCGCCCCGCTCGCTGGATGGCATTCACCAGTCGGGGGTAGACACCGCAGCGGCAAAGATTGGGCACGGCCGCCTTGATGTCGGCTTCCGACGCGCCGGGGTTGCGGTCGATGAGGGCAGCGGCCGCCATGACGATGCCCGGCGTGCAGAACCCGCACTGGATTGCCTGCTCCGCCACCAGTGCCTGTTGCACGGGATGCGAGCGGTCGCCGCTAAGCCCCTCGATCGTGGTGACGAAGCGTCCCTCCGCTTCGCCGATGGTCACGAGGCAGGAGCGCAGCGGTTCGCCGTCGATATGGACCATGCACGATCCGCAATCGCCCGTGCCGCATCCGTATTTGGTGCCGGTGAGGTTGGCCGCGTCACGCAAGGCCCACAGCAAGGGCGTATCGTCGTCCATCAGGAATTCGACCGGACGGTCGTTCACAGTCATGCGTGACATGGGTAGCGGAGCCTATCGGGCGTAGTGTTCGAGATAGCCGCAACGATTGCAGCGCCAGCTCTCAATAGCGAGCAGGCTCTTCTTGTCGACCTTGAGCCCCCACCACCTCTTGTCAGGGGCGCCCTTGTGCCAGCCGGGCACGTGGGCCTCTCCGTAACCGCGATCGACGGTGAAGCCCTCTTCCATCCGCCCTTCGCATTTCGGGCAGGTCTTTCCTGCCGCCATCAGCTCTGCCAGCTGTCGTCGATCTTGGATACGCGGCGCTTCCATGCCTCGAAATCGAGGACGCCGGCGCCGCCCTGGCTGGCCATGACGGCGAGGTCGCGCTGGTGAACGTCGACGACTTCCTGCGAAATCACGTTGGCCTCACCCTGCGAAAGAGTCGCGACCTGGATTTCGCAGGCACGCTGGAGCGCCCACATCTTCACGAACATGCCGGGAATGGTCTTGTCCATCACCACCGGGCCGTGGTTGCGCAGCATCAGGATCGAGTGATTGCCGAGATTCTCGACCAGGCGGTCACCCTCTTCTGCGCGCACGGTCACGCCCTCGAAGTCGTGATAGCCGATCTGGCCCTGGAAATTGCAGGCATAGAAATTGGTCGGGACCAGCCCGTCCTTGTGGCTGCATACCGCCATGGTGGCCGTGGTGTGGACATGGCAGATCGCGGTGGCTTTCTCGCCCAGATGCTTGTGGAAATGGGCGTGCTGGGTGAAGCCGGCCTTGTTCACCATGTATTGCGACTGGCCCACATTGTTGCCCTCGACATCGATCTTGACGAGGTTCGAGGCGGTCACTTCATCGTAGAGCAGTCCGAAGGGATTGATGAGGAACGTGTCCTTCTCTCCCGGCACGGCAACGGAGATGTGGTTATAGATGCTCTCGCCCCAGCCGAGGTGATCGAAAATGCGATAGCAGGCCGCCAGATCCTGCCGGACTTTCCATTCCGCTTCGCTGCATTCGAACTTGGGCTTCATCTGCGTTGCCATGGCGTGCTCTCCTTGGGTCTCTTATTGCAACCTCTATCGCATGGAGGGCCCCTCCCGGGCAAGCTATGCTGCGCAATTGAGCGCTTCCCTTGCGCGCCCCGCCCCGCTAGCGCTGCCGCGTAATGAGCGAGACGGCCAAACTGACGCGCGGTAGCATTGCGGGCCATCTCGTCGGGCAAACCGCGCCGATGATCATCGGGGTGGCGGCGATCATGTCGGTCGGGCTCATCGATGCCTACTTCATCGGCCAGCTGGGCTCGCAGGAACTTGCTGCGGTCAGCTTTATCTTCCCGATCACCATTGCGCTTTCGAGCCTTGGCGTCGGGGTGATGGTCGGGATCAATTCCGTGATCGCCCGTGCGCTGGGCGAGGGCGATGTCGAGCGTGCGGAACGGCGTGCCAATTTCGGCGCGGTCTTCGCGCTCGTCGTGGGCGTTGTGATGGGACTGGCGCTGTTCCTGCTGCTCGACCCGCTTTTCCGGCTTATGCAGGCAAGCGATGCGCTCTTGCCGCTGATCCGCGCCTACATGCAGCCCTATTCGCTGGGGCTCCCGGTGTTGCTGCTGCAGATGGGCCTCAACGGGGTGCTGCGCGGACAGGGTGAAGCGCGAAAGACCAGTTACGTTTCGATCACCTACTCGGTCGCCAACTGGATTCTCGACCCGATCCTGATTACCGGCGCATTCGGATTTGCAGGCTTCGGGATAGCGGGGGCCGCCTATGCCTCCATCGCCGGCTTCGCGATCGCGATCCTGGTCGCGCTCTACCTGATCAAGAGCGCACAACTGCATATCAATCCGGCTTCGATCCGGCGCTGCAACCTGGGCGAGAGCAGCCGCGCGATCATCAGCGTTGCCGGACCCGCCGCTTTTTCCAATGCCATCAACCCGATCGGCCTTTCGGTCCTCACGGCCCTTCTCGCCAGCCAGGGGGAAGCTGCGGTTGCAGGCTTCGGTGCTGCAGGCAGGCTGCAGAGCTTTGCCACCGTTCCCCTGCTCGCCCTGTCGGGATCGATCGGTGCGATCGTCGGCCAGAACTGGGGTGCGGGACAGCCCGACCGCTCGCGCGCTGCCATGCTTTATTCCGCGGGTTTCTGCGTAGCGTACGGATTGGCGATGGCGATCCTGCTCTACTTCACAGGCGGTTGGTTCGCGCAATTCTTCACCGACGACCCCGATGTGGTGGCCGAATTCGAAAGCTATCTGGAGATCGCGGTCTGGGGCTATGCGGGCTTCGGACTGCTGATCGTGGCGAATGGCGCGCTCAACGCCGTGGACCGCGCCGGGCTCGCCCTGGCGCAGAGCGCAGCCCGCGTCTTCCTCGTCATGCTGCCCTTCGGCTGGCTGCTGCGATCCGCCATGGGTGCCGAAGCGATCTACGGGGCGGAACTGGTCGCCAACATCGCCGGAGGGGCCCTCGCATCCCTGATCGTATGGCGCGTTTTGAGGAACGGTCCCGAGAGGTAGGGGCAATCCCAACCAAACGTTAACCATCATCGTCCATAGCGTCTGCGGAATATCAGGGGATCCGTTGACGTCATGGATGAGTTGCTGGCCGATTTCATCGCCGAAACACGCGAAATGCTCGAACAGAGCGGGACGGAACTCGTCGCGTGGGAAGCCGATCCGTCCGACAAGGCGCGCATCGATACGATCTTCCGCTTCGTCCACACGGTGAAGGGCAATTGCGGCTTCTTCGACTTTCCCTTGCTGGAAAAATTGAGCCATGCCGCCGAGGACGCTCTTGCCGAATGCAGGGCCGGACGCCGTGAGGCGGACCCGGCTCTCGTAACGGCCGTACTCGCGATCATCGACCGCATCGGCGAACTCGCAGACCTTATCGAAGCGGGTGAAGAACTCGTCGAGGATGAGAACGACAAGGCCTTGATCGCCGCACTCGAAGCCGACGCGGCAATCGAAGTGCAGAGCGACGTCGCCCCCGTCGAGCCCGTTTCCGACGACCAGGACGACGCGGCTCCCACGGCTGCGAAACGCAACACCGTGCAGCGTTCGATCCGCCTGCCGGTCGACCTGCTCGACGAGGTCATGAAGGGCGTTTCCGACATGGTCCTCGCCCGCAACGACCTCGCCCGCCGCTTGCGCGAAGCAGGTGAGCAGCCCACGATCGACGGGCCGTTCGAGCGCCTCTCCGCCATCCTTGCCGATGTAAGGACCTCGATCACCCGCATGCGCATGCAGCGGCTCGAACACCTCTTCTCCTCCCTGCCCCGCCTGGTGCGCGACCTGTCCAGCGAGCTGGGCAAGCAGGTCATGGTGGATTTCGAAGGGGGCGAAGTGGAACTCGACCGCGAGATGATCGAGATGATCCGCGATCCGCTCACCCACATCATCCGCAACGCCATAGATCACGGCGTCGAAACTCCTGCCGAACGGCTCAAGAACGGCAAGCGCGAGATCGGCCTGCTGCGTTTCGCGGCGCGCCAGTCGGGCAACCAGATCAGCCTGCTCGTTAGCGACGACGGCGGCGGGATCAATACGGAGCGACTTGGCCAGAAAGCGGTCGCGGCCGGTATCTACACCCAGTCCGAAATCGACCGCATGTCCGATGCGCAAAAGCACCAGCTGATCTTCGAACCCGGTCTCTCGACCGCAGACGAAGTGAGCGCCGTGTCCGGTCGCGGGGTCGGCATGGACGTCGTGCGCGCAAATCTCGAGCGCGTGGGCGGCTCCATCACGGTGTCGAGTAAGCCCGGTGAAGGCACGCGCTTCCATCTGCACCTGCCACTCACTCTCTCGATCATTGCCACGCTGACAGTTTCCAGCGGCGGGCAGAACTACGCCATTCCGCGCAGCTACATCGAAGAAATCGTCTTCGGCAGCGCGAACACCGTCGAATTCGCCCAAGCCGGCGCCCGCCGCCTGATTACCTTCCGCGGTCGCCGCGTGCCCTGCCTCTCGCTCGCCGATGTGCTCGGTACCGAAGACAACGAGCGATGCGAATGGGAGACCAAAACCCTCGTGCTCGTTCGCCTTGCCAGCGATGACGTCTTCGCTCTCGCCGTCGACCGCGTGCACGACCACGAGGATGTGGTGGTCAAGCCGATTGCACCGGCGATCATGCAGACGAAGCTCTATGCCGGCACGACACTCCTCGACGACGGCACGCCCATGATGCTGATCGACTTGCCGAGCATCGCGCAGATGCGCGGCCTGGTCGGCGAAATGCGGTCCAAGCCCGCGCTTGCAGAGGAACAGGCCCAGCAGAAAACCAAGGATGCTGTTCCGCTCATGCTTTTCCGGGGCCTCGACGGCCGCCGCCGTGCGGTCAGGCTGGAACTCGTCAGGCGCATCGACACCGTATCGTGCGAAGCATTCGACATCGACGGCAAGCGCGCCCAGGCGGTTATCGATGGGCGCATTCTCCCGCTTGCCGGGCTGGAGCACGGCACCTTACCCGAGGGTCGCTGCCGCCTGCTGCGCCTGAGCGACGGCGATAGCGAACTGGTCTATGCGGTGTCCGAAGTGCTCGATGCTGCAGAAATGACCGAAGAGCTGGTCGTGTCCGCCGAAGACGCATCCATCGAAGGCGTCACCCTCGTGGAAGGCAAGCCCGTTCCGCTGATCGACGGCCATACGCTATTCTTCCGCCACTCGGCGCCGAAGCGGATCGAACACCCGCTCAAGTGCCGTATCCCGCAGGATAGCGACTGGGCACGCACCATTCTCGAACCTCTCGTAGAAGCGGCCGGCTACCGGATCGCCGACGAGGATGACGAGGACGCCGATCTCGCAATCGAGATTGCCGGAAACGCGGCTCCTCATGGACCTGCAAAAGAGACGATCAGGTTACGTCCCGATCCCGAGGACGCGGGAGACGGGTCGATCTACCGCTACGACCGGGAAAGCCTGCTGGCAGAACTCAAGCGCGTGCGCACCGGGAGGGCGGCATGAACGATTTGCTTTTGATGTGCACCATCGCCGGGCGCGATGCCGCAATCCCCGCGCTGCGGGTCCAGACAGTCCTCGAAATCGACGCCATCACGCCGATCCCCGGCACGCCGGATTTCATCTGTGGCCTGACGCCGCTGCGCAGCCAAGCACTGACCGTGGTGGACTGCGCGCTGGCACTCGGCTTCGACCAGCCCTGCTCTTCTCCCGAACGCCGTGCCGCCGTGGTCGAGGTCGACGGGCACCTTTACGCCTTGATGGTGGATTCCGCGCAGGACGTATCCGAGGCCCGTAGCGACCTCGTGGCAATTCCGGGCGGCCTTGGCGAAGGCTGGCAACGCGCAGGCCTCGGCATGGTCGAGACCGAAACCGGGCCGGTGGTGCTGGTCGATATCGAGAAAATCATCGCGGGACCTCCCGCGCTCGCTGCTTAAGCGATTGGTTACCGACTGTGTTTATGATGCAGCTCGAAACTCAAGGGACGTAAAAATGAAAAGCTGCCTTATCGTCGACGATTCACGGGTGATCCGGAAGGTTTCGCGCCACATTCTGGAGTCGCTGGAATTCTCCGTGGAAGAAGCCGAGAACGGCAAGGAGGGCCTCGACAAGTGTGCCGAGAACATGCCCGATGTCATCCTGCTCGATTGGAATATGCCCGTGATGACCGGGATCGAATTCATAACCCAGCTGCGTCAGCGCGAGGGTGGTGACAAACCCAAGGTGGTGTTCTGCACCACGGAAAACGATGTCGCTCACATTCGTGAAGCGATCAGCGCCGGCGCGGACGAATACGTCATGAAGCCGTTCGATCACGAAACGCTGCAGATCAAGCTCCAGCTTGTTGGCATGGCTTAACCGGGGGCAGCATGATGGTCGCCGCTCTGCGCCAGGATACCGCCGAAAAACCGCCTGAGGTCGCCGAAGACAAGCGAGTGAAAATCATGCTCGTGGACGATTCGCTTACTGTGCGGACCGTCTTTTCGCGCATGCTCGCCAAGGAAGCCGATTTCAACGTCGTCGCCACGGCCAGCACTGCCGAACGCGGCCTCGATGAATTGCGTTCGCGGGCTGTCGACGTGGTTATGCTCGACCTCGAAATGCCGGGCATGGGCGGCCTCGAAGCGCTGCCCAAGATCCTCGAAATTTCGCCTTCGACGAAGGTCCTGGTGATATCCTCCCTTACCGCCGAAGGGGCAGAACATACCGTCGAGGCACTGCGCATGGGCGCTGCCGACACGATGCTGAAGCCCCGCCCCGGCGGGTTCGACGACGACTATCGTGAACAGCTCATGGACAAGATCCGTGCGCTGAAAGGCCTACCCGCGGAAGTGGCCAAGCGCGCCGCTGCAAGGCCGGTTTCCCGCCGCGCGGGAAAACAGCCGCAGGTCATCGCGATCGGTGCGTCTACGGGCGGCATCCACGCTCTCAACCTGTTCCTGCGCAAGCTGTCAAAGGATTTCATGCTGCCGGTGCTGATCACCCAGCATCTGCCGGGCAGCTTTATCCCGGTATTCGCACGCCAGATGGAAGTCGCGTCCGGCCGCCAGGCAGTTCTCGCCGACGAGGGCGTGGAGATCGAGCGCGGCAAACTGATCATCGCGCCCGGGCACGGCCACATGGTCGTGCGCCGCAAGGGCACGCGTTTCGAGACCGGCCTTGCCTACCATCCGGTCAAGAGCGGCTGCACTCCCTCGGTCGATCCGATGTTCGAAAGCCTTGCCGAAGCCTATGACGGCGAAGTTGCCGGCGTATTGCTTTCCGGCATGGGACGCGACGGGACCGACGGCGCGGAATCGATCGTCAAGGCGGGCGGCTCGATCTACGCCCAGGATGCCAAAAGCTGTGCGGTCTGGGGCATGCCGCGCGCAATTACCGAAATGGGCCTCGCCACCGCGTGCCTCCCGCCGGAAGAGCTCGCGCAGAGCATCCTCGACAAGGCAGGAGCGCAGGCATGGCGATAGACGATGCCTCCCATCGTATCATCGCCGATCTTCTTGCCTCTCGCACCGGGCAGCAACTGACCGAAAGCCGCCGCTGGCGCGTTTCGACCGCCCTGTCAGGACTGTTCCGCGAAATCGGGATCGAGAACGTCGACCAGCTCGCCTGCATGCTGGAGCGACCGGGCGAATACCGGCTGGCGACGCGCGTCGTCGAGGCGCTGCTCAACAACGAGACCTATTTTTTCCGCGATCACGTCTACTTCAATACCCTGGCGAACAGCGTTTTGCCGGAACTGGCGAGGAAGCGCGCCAGCACCCGCAGGTTGAGCATCTGGTCGGCGGGCTGCTCCACCGGGCAGGAAGCGCTTAGTCTTGCGATGATGTTCGCCGAACAGTCCGGTCGCTGGCAGGACTGGACCATCGAGATCGTCGGCACGGATATCTCCGGGAAAGCCATCGAGCAGGCGCAAAGCGGCGTCTATTCGCAGTTCGAGATCCAGCGCGGAATTTCCGTGGCGCAGATGCTCAATTTCTTCGCCGAAGCGCAAGGCGGCTGGAAGGTGTCCGACAAAATCCAGGCCATGACACGCTTCGAGCGGCAGAACATTCTGGATTTCCCGCCATCGCCGGGCAAATTCGATCTCGTCCTGTGTCGAAACGTATTGCTGTACTTTGCGCCGGAGACGCGCAGGACCGCTTTCGACAAGCTGGCCAGCGGTCTCGCGTCCGATGGGTTCCTCATGCTGGGTGCCGGGGAAACCGTTGTCGGACAGACCGACCGCTTCGAACCGTCGGGCCTGGGCTCGGCCTTGTATTGCCCTGCCGTAGGCAAGGCGAGCCAACCGCGCAGGACAGTCGAAAACATCCTGCGACCGGCAGCGGCCACTGGCTGACCGTGGCCTTCCCGCACAGCATTTCGCAGCACGGTAAACGCCTGTTTTACCGTTCCTTAGTCATTGCGCACTAATCCTTGCGGACTTGTTTTGGAAAAGAACGCTTATTCAGGGGGCGATCCGCGTGGCAAAGTTGAGTGACAAGACCAGTCACCGCACCCAATTCTTGCTGTTCGCGCCGATGGTGGTGCTCGCCGGGATCGTGTGCGCAACGGCCGTCGGCGCGACGATGGCGATGTACAACTCGCTCGAGTTTCTCCCCCTGGTCTTCCTCGGCGGCACGGCTGCCTATACGGTAGCGACGGCAGTCTTCGGGCTCATGGGCGCGCGCCACATGAAGAACCTGGAAACGCTCAGCAATACCGACAGCCTGACGCTCCTGCCCAATCGGCGCGCCCTGCATCTCGGCATACAGCGCGAAATCCGCAACGAGCAGGAAGTCGCGCTGGCGATGATCGATCTCGACGGCTTCAAGCTGCTGAACGATCACTACGGCCACTTTGTCGGCGACGCCGCGATCAAGGAGGTCGGACGGATCCTCGAAGAAGTTTGCGACGGCAACGCGCTCGTCCACCGTCTGGGGGGCGACGAATATGCGATCATGATGTCGGGCAATCTCGCGGGCACCCTGCTCGAAGGCATCTGCCGCCGCATAATCGAGCGCCTCGCGAAGCCGGTAGCCGTGGAAGACCGGCGCCTGACGCTTGGTGCCAGCATCGGCCTGGTTCGCCGCATCCCGCGCGACAGCCTCACTTCAAGCGAACTGCTGCGCCGCGCCGACGTTGCCATGTATGCCTCCAAGCGTGGCGGCAAAATGCGCTGCACCTGGTTCTCCGAAGCCTTCGACCAGAGCCGCGAACAGCTCAAGGAACTGGACGACGAGCTGCGCTTCGCTCTCGCCAACGAGGAATTCCGGCTCAATTACCAGCCGCTGGTGGACAGCCAGTCACGCAAGGTGGTTGCAGTCGAATGCCTGATGCGCTGGGAGCGTCCGGACGGCAAACGCGTCGGTCCGAATATCTTCATTCCGGTCGCCGAAGAATCGGGCCTCATCAATCCGATCGGCCTGTGGGTGCTTCGCAAGGCGTGCCAGGATGCCTTGGCCTGGGACGACATCACCCTTTCGGTCAACATTTCGGCCGCGCAGCTGCGCAACCCCGAATTCCCGATCCAGCTCGGTCATATCCTTGAAGAAACCGGCTTCGATCCGGAGCGGCTGGAGCTCGAGATTACCGAGACGTGCCTCGTGCTCGACCCGATCGTGGCGGAACGCAGCCTGGCCGTCATCCGCGGCTTCGGCGTACGCGTGGCGCTCGACGATTTCGGTACCGGCTATGCCTCGATCGGTTTCCTGCGCCAGTTCCGGTTCGAAAAGCTCAAGCTTGATCGCAGCCTGGTCGTCCAGGCAGGCGAAGACGATGCCAGTCGGGCGATGATGCTCTCGAGCATCACGGTAGCCCGCGCCATGAAGATGGGCGTCACCGCCGAGGGTGTGGAGACGGAAGAACAGGCCGACATGGTTCGTGCTGCAGGCTGCGACCAGATCCAGGGCTGGCTCTATTTCAAGGCCATGCCCGCCGAGGAGATCGCGCAGCATCTCGATCAGCCGATCGCCCTCGCGCCCGCTTCTGCGGCCGTTCCCGGCAAGGCCAACGCAGCCTAAGCAAACCAAACGCAGGTTCGGAAAAACGGCTCGCGATGACGCAGCTGCGTTTACCATATCTAAAGCCTGTCTGGTTACCACGAGATGTTCCGCAGAGGGGTAACCATGAACGCCATCAGCAATTTCGACAAAGATCTGTCCGACGAGATCGCGAGTGTCAGCCTTTCGAACGAGGCGCCCGAAGTGGAAGAGTACCGCTACTGGCTGGCGCGGTGGTTCAATTCGCAGAGCCTCGCGAACAAGATGAAACTCGCGGTGCTTGCTCCGATGATCGGGACCTCCCTGATTTCGATATTCGCCTACATCGGGTTCAGCAGCGATGCCGCGCAGCCGTTCATGAGCGGCCTGATTATCATCGCGGCCGTCATCTGCCTTGTACTGGGCTATCTTGCGACCCGCCGCATGATCATCGACACGATCCGACCGCTGAAGGCCGTCGCCAGCGGCATGAACGCATTGGCCAAGGGTGACCGCAACATCTCGATTACCGGCACTATACGCCAGGACGAAATCGGCGACCTTGCCAGGTCCCTGGAAGTATTCCTCAAGTCGGGTCACAAGCTCGACGAGCTGTTCGCTGGCCGCAAGGAGGCCTCCGAACGCCGCAAGCGCGACATCGCGAGGCTGGCCGGATCCTTCGAACACGAAATCGGCGAAGTGGTCTCGGGAGTTGCGGCTGCGTCCAGCCAGCTTCATCGCACCGCCGAAGAAATGGCTGCTACCGCCGAACTGGCCGCGATCAAGGCGTCGGAAGTCAGCGGCGCAATGGAACAGGCCTCGAGCGGGGTCACGGCTGCTGCTGCTGCATCGGACGAATTTGCCATGTCGATCGGCGAAATCAGCCGCCAGGCGGCGCATTCGGCCGAATTGGCGCGCAAGGCTGCCGACGATGCAGGCGATGCGGACCAGACGATCTCTGCCCTCGCCTCTTCGGCCGAACAGGTCGGCCAGATCGTGGAACTGATCCAGTCCATCGCGAAACGAACCAACCTGCTCGCGCTCAATGCGTCGATCGAGGCCGCGCGTGGCGGTGAAGCGGGCCGTGGATTTGCGGTGGTGGCTAGCGAAGTCAAGGAATTGGCCACGCAGACCAGCCGCGCGACGGAAGAAGTCGCCGAGCAGATCCGCACTATGCAGAACTCGACCGGAGCCAGCGTGAATGCGCTGCGTTCGATCGGCGACCAGATCAAGCAGCTCGAGACAACCGCCATCTCCATCGCGAGTGCGGTCGACCAGCAATCGGTGGCCGGTCAGGACCTCGCCCGCAGCATCGACCTCGCTGCTCGCGGTACGGACGATGTCGCGACCCACATCGGCACCATGCGCGACACCAGTCTGGCAACCGGGGCTTCGGCAAGCCAGGTGCTCGCCTCGGCCAACGATCTCGAAGGTCAGGCCTCGACCCTGCGTAGCCGCGTCGACAGTTTCCTCGTCAACGTGCGCGCAGGCTGAAAATAGGTCGCGGGGCTGCCCCCGCGACCCTTTTTCACTCCCACCAATAAGGCATGCGCTTGGCGTTGCCGGTTTCGACCTCGCTCATGGTGCGCGCGTCGTAGAGACGGCCGCCCAGCATGACTTGGGCGATATTGTCCGAATTGCGGATATCCGTGGCGGGATCGTCCGTCAGGACTACCAGATCGGCGAGCTTGCCGACCTCGAGGCTGCCGACGTCGCGCTCCATACCCAGGGACCGGGCCGGTTCGATCGTGCCGGCACGCAGGGCCTCGACAGGGCTCATGCCCCCTCTTGCAAAGCTCCACAATTCCCAGTGCGCGGCAATGCCCGCCTGCTGGCCGTGGGCACCGATGCTGACCTTAACCCCGCGCTGGGCCAGTTTCCTGGCCTCACGCGCAGAATTATCATCGACGAAAGCCCATTCCGGAGCCTTCGTCCGCCGTGCGGTGCTGGCAAGCAGCAGTTTGGGCGGCGTGTGGACCAGTAGGGGGTTGTCGTAGACGTCGGTCGCCTGACGCCAATAGGGATCCCCGGCGAGACCGCCATATGTGACCGTCAGCGTCGGCGTGTAGTTCGTGTCCGACTGCGCAAACATCTGCAGCACGTCCTCGTACATCACGTCGAGCGGAATATTGTGCTCCAGCGTGGAGTTGCCGTCCGCAATGAGGTTCATGTCCATTCCGAAAAGCGAACCGCCTTCCGCCACGACCAGCATGTTCTCCGCGCGCGCAGCGGCGGCAACCTGCTGGCGCTGTTCGCGGCGGGGCTGGTTGTAGTTCTTCACCGAAATCCCGCCCTGCGCCTTGATCCGGCGGACATGGGCGAGCGCATCCTCATAGCTGTCGACGCGCGCATAAACGCTGGGCGCCTTGGCTCCGTAGATGATCTCGCCGGTCGAAAAGATGCGCGGGGCAAGCAGCGTTCCGGCCTGCTGGCGCTCTGACGCCGCGAAAATCATGCTGGCCGACGATGAGGGATCATGGATCGTGGTCGTCCCCAGGGCTAGGTTCTGGACGAGCGACCAGTTCTGCTGCGGGATGAGATCGCCCGTCCCCTGCGGCCCGTGCGCATGGGCGTCGACAAGGCCGGGAATGATGGTCTTGCCGCTGGCGTCGATGCGCACGGCACCGTTCGGCACGCTCACCTGCGATGCAGGACCAATCGCCGAAATGCGGTCGCCATCGATGAGGATAGTCGCGTTCTCGATAGTTCCGGCACCATCGCCGGCCATGGTGTGCACGCGCGCTCCGGTGATGGCCACCAGCCCGCTCGACTTGTCGGCCGCGATCGTGCGCTCCATCGACGTGCCGGTATCCGGCGGCGAGAACTTGGGCGCGTCTTCGGCTTGCGGCGCGCCCGGTGTCAGCGCCGATGTGCTCGCTCTGTAGAGCGTCGGCCCCATCGACCAGTGCAATGTCCCGCCGTTCTCGGTCCAGCCGATGTAATCCGCGCCGCCCGTGCTCACCTTGGTGACGGGAAGAGAACTGGCCTTCTCGCCCACTGTCACAGCCTGCCCGCCCGGAAGCAGCGGCATCGCGAATACTTCGTAATTCTGCCTGAAAGCGACGTAATCGCCGCGCGGGCTCACCCGGAAATCATTGGCCAACTCTCCCTGTGCGTGGACGCGCCGCGCCTCGCCATCGAGATCGCTGGAGATCAACTGCAATTTGCCGTCAGCGCTGGCGAGCATGAACAGGCGATCTTTGTCTTCGCCGAACTGCGGGGTCGAACCATTGCGCGTGACGAGCCTTGCATTGCCGCCACCGGCAGCCACCACGTAGACTCCTTCGTTCTCGGAGAAGTCGGGCGAGGTTAGGTACCCGCCGCCGCGTTTCTCGAAGGCGATCGTGCTTCCGTCCGGCGAGAATTGCGGCACCGCGTAGTGTGCGCGCTGGCGGGTCACGGTGCGCTCGCCGCGACCACGGGAATCCACGGTGACGATCTGGCCAAGTCCTTCATCGCTCCAGCGAACGAAGGCGATGCGCGAACTGTCGCGCGACCACGTAGGCCATAATTCCAGCGTATCCTCATTGCCGGACGTCAGACGCTGCGGGGCGGCGTTGCCACCCACCGGCTTGGTGTAAAGCTTGCCAAGGCTCTCGAAGACGATGGTCCGCCCGTCGGGCGAGACGGTGGCGAAACGCGGGATCTTGGCGGTGAAGCTATCGGGTGCCACCTCGATGACGGGGTGCGGCGCATCGGCCACGGCGCGCGTATCGTCGATGCGGAACGGAATATCGCTCGCGCCCGAACCGTCGGCTGCGACGCGCCAGAGCTTGCCGCCCGCCCAGGTCACGATGGACGCGCTGTCGGGCGTCCAGTCCATCATCGGATAGACGCCGTAGACCGCCCAGGTTTCCTGCATGTCGAGATCGAGCTTGCCGTACACCATCCGCTCGCGGCCGCTGGCGATGTCCTTCACCCACAGCTGGGACTGATCCTTGTCGCGGCGCACGAAAGCGATGCTCTTGCCATCGGGTGAAGGCGTCGGACGCACCGAACCGCCGAACCCGCCGACCGCAGTCGTCACTTCGCCCGTGTCGATGTCGTACCGTTCGACATTGAAGATGCCCTGGGTGCTGTCCTGGGCGTATTCGAAAATCGGTCCGCCCGTGACATTGCGGGTGTAATAGATCGCATTACCGTCAGGCGCGTAGATCGGTTCGCCCAGCTCTTTCTGCAGGGCCTCGCTCGCGCGCTTCACCAATTGAACGCCGCCGCCGCCCGAGACGTGGTAGAGCCAGATTTCCCCGGTGCCCAAGCTGCGCTGGGTCGTGAAATGCTTCTTCGCCACGATGTAACGGCCGTCGGGAGACCAGCTTGGCTGGTTGATGAGGCGGAAATCCTCTTTCGTGACCTGCCGTTTGTCCGAACCGTCGCGGTTCATGATCCAGATGTTGTCACCGCCCCCGCGGTCGGAGGTAAAGGCAATCCGGGCGCCGTCGGGAGAGAAGCGAGGCTGGACTTCCCATGCGAGGCCTTCCGCGATGCGGGTCGGAGTACCGCCAGTGATCGGCATCGTGTAGATATCGCCAAGCAGAGCAAATGCGAGCGTCCTGCCATCGGGTGACACGTCGACATCGATCCACGTACCCTCGTCTGTGCGGATAGGTACTTCCTTAAGCACCGTGCCCGCCGGCGCCATGACGTCCCACTTCTCGGTGCTAGCTTCCTCGCCCGCGATCGGCACGGTCGCCGGGGCTGCGTCCACGCGTTCCCCGCTGCCGTCAGGCGGCAAAGCGTCCTGCGAGGCATCGACCTCCTGCTCCTCGACCGGATTGGGGCTCGGCTCGGAATCCTGCGCATGGGCGGCAGTCGCACAAAGGACAAGCGCGAGGGTGGAGGCAATACTCGATTTCATAACGGTCTCTCTCCCGGAAACAGGGGAGCGACTTAGACCGTGGGCGATGCGCTTTGCAAACGGACGTTCGACGAACGACCTGAAATCACGAAACGCTCGACCGCTCGACGAGCTTGACCGGCACGCGCCTGACGCCTTGCTCTCCCTCGCCTGCCAGCGCAGTTTCGACGAGCAACCTGCCAGCCTCGGCAAAGTCCGGCTCGACGGTGGTCAATGGCGGATTGCTGAATTCGCCCGATCCGAGACCGTCGAAGCCGACCACGCCGACATCGGCGGGGACGTTGAGGTCGCGCATAGCCAGTTCCTCCAGCGCGCCAAGCGCCATGGCGTCACAAGCGAAAAACAGACCGTCGAAATCCGTACCGCTCTCGGTCAGGCGAATAATCGCGTTGCGTCCTTGGGACACCCGGTCCGACCCGACCGAGACGAAGGCCGGTCGCGCTTCGAGGCCCGCCGCTTTCATCCCGGCCTGGTATCCTTCGAAGCGTTCGCGGAACTGCTTTTGCGAAGAATTGGGATCGCCGACGAAGACGATGTCCTTCGCACCGCCCTTGACCAGCCGTTCTACGGCGAGGCACCCGCCGGCCATGTTGTCCGACCGGACCCAGACCGCATCATCGAAGGGAGAACCCCAGAACGCGATGGAAGAACTTTCGTCCGCTACACCGCGGAAATAGTCCCATGCGGGTCCATTGGTGGCCGTGCCGATCACGACCACGCCATCGGCCTGGCGCCGGGCGACATAGTGGCCGAAGAACTCGTCTTGCTGCGCCTGGAACGACACCAGCGCCTCATACCCGCGCTCGGCAGCCGCAGCACAGGTGCTTCCCAGCAGGCTGTAATAGAACGGATTGATCGCTGCGGGCCCCTGCCCTTCGCGTCCGATCACAACGATGGCGATGCTGCCGGTTTCGCCCTTGCGCAGGCCCGCAGCGCGCATGTTGACGTGATAGCCCAGTTCCGCCGCGGCCTGTTCGACCCTGCGGCGCGTGGCTTCGGTTATGGTTTCGGAGCCCGACAGGGCCCGGCTGACCGTAGACTGGCTTACACCGGCTTTCTCCGCGACATCGATCGACGTCACACGGTGCGGCTTGTTTGTCGTCATACCTCTCGTTTGCTCCCTCGGCGCCCCTCTATAGCTAGTGGAAAGACGCGTCGAGTAAAGCCGCCCTGCCCTTGCACCATTTCCTGCCTCGTGGGATGAATAGGCCGGTATCCGAAAGGAACCGGATGGAAAACAGGCGTGAAAATCGACATTTAGTACGCGTTGCCGGTGCCTATCGGGAGCGTCAGGGGGGCTCTCGCGATGTCTGGATCAAGGATGTCTCGGAGACCGGCTGCCGGTTCTTCGACAAGTTTTCGGTTCTCAAGGTGGGCACGGAAGTATCGCTCAAGCTGGGTAACATCGGACCCTTGCACGCCCATATCCGCTGGCGCGAAGGCAGCCTGGTCGGCGCCGAATTCGACCAGCCGCTGCATGAGGCCGTGCTCGGCCATATCGTCGCTTTCATGTCGCAAGACGAGGACTGAACGGCCGCCCCTTGCCCCTGCGGTCTCGGCGCGAGCGAACTGCGCGAGAGGGCCGAGTAATGACTGGTGAAGGCCAGTGAAGTCCCGGCAACGTATTCTGCGAGGCGTAGCCGCCAATTTCGGCTCGGTTGTGACGCGGGTCGCGGCGCAATTTCTCACCCTCCCGATCCTGTTTTCGAGCTGGGACGCAGAGCGCGTCGGCGCCTGGCTCCTGCTGTTTGCCGTGCCAGCCTATCTGGGCTTCGTGTCCTCGGGCTTTAGCGGTGCCGGGGGGAGCGCAGCAGTCGCAGCGCACGAGAAGGGGGAGATGGAACAGGCAAGAGCACACTTCACATCGTCCTGGATCATCGCTTCGGCCTCGACCCTTGTCCTGGCGGCAGCGTTCCCGCTGGCCCTGGCCGAGACCGGAGGGGCCATCGCCGCACTTCGGTCGGTCCCCCAGGACGTGCTCGACCAGACACTGTTCGCCCTGGCGATCTACATCATCGCCAGCAGCCAGGTAGCTACGCTCGAGATACCTTTTCGCGCCGCCGGACGGTATGCCGACCACATCGCGTTGAATTCGGCCTGCATTCTCGCCGAAATCGCCATCATCGCGCTGTGCGTCATTTCGTCCGACGACATCGCAACCCTCGCGATGGTCCTGGCGGCAACGCGGTGTGCGGCGGCAATCTGGATCGCCGTGCTGGCCCGGCGCGCCGCCCCCGGGATGTTTCAAGGTCCAACCGGCGCATGGCGAGATTCCACACGGACGCTGCTGATGCCCTCGCTCGCCTTGATGCTGCTGCCGCTGGTGCATGGGCTCAATCTGCAGGGCTACACGATGGTAATCGGCATATCGTCCGGCGCCGTCATTCTCGCCGGTTTCGTCGCAACACGCACGCTGACCCGCTTGCTCGATCTGTTCACCAGCTTCAGTTTCTCGATGCAGTTCTACGAAAGCGCGCACCTCGATCCGGCGGACCTTGAAACGAGACGGCGCCTGCTGGCGGTGATGACCCTCCTGGCAGCCTTTTTCACCCTTGGTTTCTCCGTGGCGCTGTTGATCTTCGGCGATTTCGCCCAGCGGCTCTTTACCAATGCGCAGACACCGTTCGACCCGGTTCTGGCATCGGTCCTGTTGCTTGCCGCCGGATTGCGCGCGCTATCCGCCGCGCCATTCGCCATGGTTGCAGCAGCCAATCGACACGGCACCACGGTGATGTGGTACTTCCTGGCCTCTCTTGCGGGCCTCGTCCTTGCTGCAATACTTGCCGATCGGGCCTTTGCCCTGCCTCTTGTCCTGGCACCGATCGTCATGGCCGAACTGTTCCAGCTTGTTCCGGCCTTCAGGGAGGCACTCCGGATGTCCGGCCTGAGCCTTGGCGGCTTCGTCGCCAGCCTGTTGTCGCGCGAGCGGATCGGCGATGTCGCCTGGGCTTTGCGGGAATTGCGGAGAAAACGCTGAGCGTCTTGCCGGGTACGATGGTGACGGCCTAGTCTACGACCCGCCGTGTACGATTTCCTGCTCCTCGCATCGTTTCTGACGTTCCTTGCGACGAGCGTCTTCTATTTACGTCACCCGTCGGCCTGCATCATGCATCCGGCGACCTTCTATCTCGCCTTTCACGGCCTGGTCTTCGCGTTCCGGCCGATCCTTGCCCGTGTTTACGATTTCGGCTTCGTCTACCGGCTCTACGATTTCCAGCCATCCATGAGCGACAAGATTACCGTGATACTCGCCACGAATTTGGCGATGATCGTATTCGTCGCTGCGTCTCTATATGTCGCTCCGAGATTGCCGGTTGCCCTGGAACCGGACCGCTTCGAAGCTGCCCGCGCCTCGATGAAGCGCCCTGTTCTCGCAGTGTGCGCCCTTCTCGCGCCATTCGCGATCTGGTCGCAGCTCGGAAACTGGCAGAGGCAAGCGGACAATTACGGTTCGATGATCCGCGACCTGTCGACGGGCGCGGCGATCAATACCGACGCAATCGGATGGTTCACCGATGCTGCGCTGATCCTTGCACCGATTACCGTGCTGCTGATCTGGCTGGCAAAATTCCGCTGGTGGAGTTGGGGCCTGTTTCTTGCTTTCGTCGTCCTGCAGGGCGGCGGCGGCACACGGGGCCCGATCATCTACACTGCGGTGGCAATCGGAATTCTGGCCTTGCTGGAATATCGCAGGCGATGGGTGGACTGGCGCGCCGCAGGTCTGGCGGTGCTGGCGATCCTGACCTTCAACCAGATCGTGACCGACCGCGGCGCCAGCTTGCGCGGCCTCGCGGGTCAGGCTGGCGAGGCCGACTATGCGACCAATTTCGAACTCAGTCCGTTCGAGGGGATGGACTTCGCCAATCTCGAATACTTCGAGTACATCGTCTACGCAGTACCGCAGCGCACGGGCACTTACGACTACTTCGCCAGCAATCTGCAGATATTTACCGAGCCCGTGCCGCGGGTATTCTGGAAAGACAAACCGGTCGGATCGCCAGTCCAGTATTTCAGCCTGTGGGACTATGGCACCCCGATCGGCATGACGGCATCCCTCCCCGGGCAGGGCTGGATGGCGCTCGGCTACCTTGGCGTAGCGATCCAGGCGCTGTTCTTCGCCTTACTGTATTCGGTGGCACTGAGATTTCTACTCGGCAGCCGCGCCACTCCCTTGCGCCAGATCCTCTATGCCCTGATCATCGCGACCGCGATCAATGTCTTCCGCGATGGCACGATTGTAACCTTCGCCCGCCAGGCACCGTTCTATATCGGTCCTTTCCTGATGGTGCTGATGCTTAAACGTATCCTCAGCCCACCCGTCACACATCTCGCGCTTGCAGGCGAGGGCCCCGTAGCGGACTTCCTTGCGCAACCGCCCGGAGAACGCCGGAGAATTTTGGCTGCACAATCCGATCCGCATGATCGCCGTCCAGGGGTCTGAGACCGGGATTCAAGTTGCGGAAAGCAACTGAGACTGGCGCTTCCGCAGATCATGGGTTAGCCTGCGCTTCATGGGAGAGAGACCAATGAGCGACCGCGCCACGGATTTCGACGTTTTGATCGTAGGTGCCGGTATTTCCGGCATCGGCATGGCAGCACACATGACCGCGAAATCGCCGAATCGCAGCTATGCGATTCTCGAACGGCGCGAAAATCTCGGCGGCACCTGGGACCTGTTTCGCTATCCCGGCATCCGCTCCGACAGCGACATGCACACGCTGGGCTTCGATTTCGAACCCTGGAAACACGAGAAGTCCATCGCCGACGGTCCGGCCATCCTCGACTATCTCGAAAGGATCGCCGACGAGCGCGGCATCCGCAAGCACATCCGTTTCGGGCACAAGGTCATCGCCGCCGACTGGCGCGGTGCGGACGCGCGCTGGCATGTCACTGTCGAAGGCGAGGACGGGGAGCGCAAGCACCTCACCGCCAACTGGCTGTATCTCGGGTCCGGCTATTACGATTACGACGAGCCTTACGATCCGGGTTTCGACTTCGGCGAGTTCGAGGGCCAGGTGATCCACCCGCAATTCTGGCCCGAAGATCTCGACTATACCGGCAAGCAGGTCGTCGTGATCGGATCCGGGGCGACCGCCGTTACGATCGTCCCGTCGATGGCCGACAAGGCGGCCAAGGTCACCATGCTCCAGCGCACGCCGACCTGGATGTTCTCGCGCCCTGCGAAAGACGCGCTCGCGAATTTCCTGCGCAAGGTTCTGCCCGAAGAGACCGCCTATCGCATCACGCGCTGGAAGAACATCAAGATGCAGGATTTCAGCTTCAAGATGGCGCGCAACAAGCCGCAGAAGGTAAAAGACGGCCTCCACAAACGCATCCGCAAATCCATGGGCAAGGATTACGACCTGACCCCGTTCACCCCGCCTTATGATCCCTGGGACCAGCGCCTGTGCCTCGTCCCCGACGACGATCTTTTCGAAGCGCTGAAGAGCGGCAAGGCGGACGTGGTCACCGGTCACATCAAAGCCTTCGAAAAAGGCGGCGTGCGGCTACAGGACGATACTTTCCTGCCCGCCGATATCGTCGTCACCGCGACCGGCCTAAAGCTGGCCGTGGCGGGCAAGATCGACTTGTCGCTCGAAGGCGAGAAGGTCGATCTGGCAGACCATTTCTACTACAAGGGCTGCATGTTCTCGAACGTCCCGAACCTTGCGGTAGTGTTCGGATATCTCAATGCCAGCTGGACCCTGCGTGCGGATATCAACTCCGACTACATCTGCCGCGTCCTGAACGAGATGGATGCGGTCGGCGTCGACGTGGCCGTGCCGGTACTCCCGGAGAACCACGATCTGGAGGAGGACGATATCTTTGACTTCTCCTCGGGCTACATCCAGCGCGGCAAGGCCATCATGCCGAAGAACGCGGTCGGCTATCCGTGGCGGCTCAACCAGGAATATGTGCAGGATCGCAAGCGGATGCGCGAAGAGCCGATCGACGACGGGATCCTCGCTTTCAGGCGCAAGGGCGCGAATTCCAAATCGCCCGATGAAACTCTCGAAGCTGCGGAGTAGCTTTCCGCAGCAAGCGACACTACGTCTGTCTGCATGACCAAACGCATCTACACCGCCGGGCTCGTCGTTATCGGGGACGAGATCCTTTCCGGACGTACGCACGACAAGAACATCGCCCAGGTGGCAAGCTGGCTGCAGGTCCAGAATATCAGGCTCGCCGAGGTGCGCGTGGTCCCCGATGTGATCGACACCATCGTCGGGGCAGTGAATGCCCTGCGCGAAAGCTACGATTACCTGTTCACGACCGGCGGCATCGGTCCGACACATGACGACATTACTGTCGATGCAGTGGCAAAGGCGCTGGATGTCGAGGTCGTTATCCACCCCGAAGCGCGCGCGATCCTCGAACGCTATTACGAAGATAAGGGCGGGCTGAACGAGGGTCGCCTGCGCATGGCGCGCGTGCCCGAAGGCGGGGAGCTGATCCCGAACAGGATGTCCGGCGCCCCCGGCATCAAAATCGGCAATCTGCACCTCATGGCCGGTGTCCCGCACATCACCGCAGGCATGCTCGATGCGCTCACCGGAACGCTCGAAGGCGGGGAGCCCCTGCTCAGCGAGACGGTCGGCGGCTTCATTCCCGAAAGCGAAATCTCCACCCAGCTCCGCGACGTGGAGAAGGCGCATTCCGAATGCCAGATCGGCAGCTATCCGTTCTTCCGCGAAGGAAAGGTCGGGTCCAATTTCGTCATCCGGTCGACCGATCGCGCCGCACTCGATGCCTGCATGGCGGAATTGTGCGAGCGCCTGACCGAAGAAGGCTTCGAATTTACCCCCGGCGGAATCTGATCTCCGCTTGCCTTGGGCGGCGCTCGCGCTAGCCTGATTGCAGACAAGGGGGTTTGATGGACTGGTTTCTTATCCTGGTCCTCTTCGGGGTCGCATTCTACCAGCGCACGCATCTGCGCGCCCTTCAACAGCGCCTTGAAGGGCTCGAGGGGTCGCTCGATCATTTGCACGCGCTCCTGAGAGAAGGCGCCCGGGCCACAGCGCCCGAGCGTGAGGAGGCGCCCGCTGCAGCAGAGCCTGTTGCAGATGAGGTCCGCGACGCGCCTGAACCCGCTGCTGCGCGCTCCGTTTCCGTACCCAAATCGGTCAAGCTCGTTGGCGCTCCGGAGGATATCCCGGCGCGGGCGCGTGACGACGCGTCGGGTCAGCCCGATGAGACGCCCGATCTCACCGATCCCGAAAAACCTGGCTTGTTCGAGCGGTTCTCCTTCGATTTCGAGGAGATCTTCGGGCGGAACCTGTTCGTCTGGATGGGCGGCGTCACCCTTGCGGTCGCGGGCGTTTTGCTGGTCCGGTATTCGATCGAGGCAGGCCTGCTGACCTCCAGCGTTCGGGTCGCCCTGTCCTTCCTGTTCGGGATCGGCCTCCTCGGCGGGGCAGAGGCGGCCTATCGCAATGCCGATAAAGTGGGCGACGAGCGCGTTTGCCAGGCCCTCGCAGGGGCCGGCCTCGCCACCCTTTACGCCGGCTTCTATCTTGCCGGCACGCAATACGGGCTGATTGGACAGACCTTCGCCTTCCTAGGCCTTGCGGCCGTCACTGCCCTTGCGATTGCCCTGTCCTACCGGTTCGGCCTGCCAAGCGCAGTCCTGGGCCTCGTGGGCGGTTTTGCCGCGCCTGCGCTGGTAGGCAGCGAAGAGGCGAACCTACCGCTCCTCGCCCTGTATCTTGCCTTGGTGACGGGCGGCCTCACCCAGACCGGCAATCGCCAGCGTCGCCCGTGGCTCGGGATGGCGGCCCTGATCGGCGGCCTCGGATGGGGCGGATTGTTACTCACCGGGACGGGCTTCTCAGCGACCGATATCGTTGCGCTCGGGCTGTTCTTCGTGCTGCTCGGCGCGGTCCTTCCCTCTTTCCTCGCCAGCGAGAAGTTCGAACAACCCCTCCGGCTGGCCGCAGCGGCCATAGCCAGTCTCCAGCTGGCGGTGCTCGTCGATGAGGGCGGCTATTCGCCTTTGGCATGGGGGCTCTACCTCCTGCTCGGCGCGTCGCTCGCGTTCTTCGGTTGGCAGAAGCCGCCAATGCGCCCTACGAATGCGATTGCCGCAGCCATCGGCATCTTGTTGCTCGCCTTCTGGAGCGATCCTGCAACCGGCTCGTTCATTGCGGTCCTGATTGCGCTTGCAGCCATGTTTGCGGGCGTTCCGTTGTTCCATGTGCTGAAGGACAAGGACCAGCTGGTCGACCGCGTCATGGTCGCCGCCGTTTCTGCAGGACTTGGTCTCACCGGCGCGCTGACGCTGGATGGTTCTTCGAGCCTGCTGGCGGGCATCACCTGTCTTGCGCTCGCCGCCCTCCCCGTCGCCGGGGCGAAGGCCCTCTGGAGCCGCCCCGACAGTGTTTCCCTTGCGCTCAACCTTGCGTCCGCCGGTTTGCTTGCGGGACTTGCCGCGAACAGCCTGCTCCCCGAATGGACCCTCCCCATCGCGCTTGGCGCAATTGGCGCTGCGATCGTCTGGACATTGCGTAACCGGTTGACGGAACATCCCGCTTTCCTGGCTACCGCGTCCGCATTCGCCTTCGCCACCATCCTGAGCCTGCCGGGCACCGCTGTCGGGTTGGCCGAAATGGACGCGCTGACAGGTAGCGCGCAGTCTCCCTACTGGCTCGGCCTCCTTCGGTGGCTTGGCGCCGCCTTGCCGCTGCTGGCGCTCGGCTATTTCGCAAAGGACAAGCTGCCGCGCAGCGTTGCGGAATTCCTCGCCGCCCTGGTCGTGTTCGGCGCAGCGCTGCAGGTCCTTCCTCCCATCGCCGCCGTCTGGCTGGCCGCTGCCATGGCCATTCTCCTGCGCTGGAAACAGCAGCAGCGCGAATGGGCAGTGCTGGGACTGGTCCTCGCCACGATTGCCTGGGCTGCAGAACCGCTCACCATCTGGCTCGAAGGTGCAGGCGGCGCATTGTTTGGCGATCCCTTCATGCTGACCGATTTGCCGAGTATCCGGCAAACCCTCGGCTTTATCCTCCCCTTCGCCGTCGCCCTTGCCATGGCGCGGATTACCGAAGGCCGCATTCTCGAGCAGCCGGTCCCGCTGTTCTGGGCGGCGCTGGTCCCGGCCTTCATCACGGCGCATGTCCTGTTCAAGCAGGTCTTTGCGATCGAGACGCTGCCCGCATTCGAGCGTACGGGTCTGGCAGAGCGGATACTGTTCGAAACGCTGTTGCTCGGCGCTGCGTGGCTGGCAGCCAAGGGCATTGCCAGCCTGCGTGCCAGCCCGCTTGTCGCGAGCCTACTGGCCGTCACCGCGCTGGCTCACTTCACGCTCTTTACGGGCTTCTGGCACAATCCGTTGTTCGCCATGCAGGCCGTGGGCCCGGTGCCGGTCGCCAATCTCGCCCTCGCCATGACAGTGGTCGCCGCCGCGATCCTGCTGTCGCTGCGCCTGTGGGTGCCGCGTTTCCGCAGTGCCATCGACGCGGCGATCATGCTGGTCGCGAGTGTCGGCGCGATCGCCCTGCTGCGGCAGGTATTCGCCGGCAGCTACCTGGTCGAGACCCCGATGACGCAGACCGAGGACCTCCTGCGCTCGCTTCTCGGCATCCTGCTCGGCATCGCATTTCTCATGATCGGCAGCCGCCGCGGCGAACGCAGCTGGAGGATCGGTTCGCTGGTCCTGATGACCGGGACCGTCATCAAGGTATTCGGCTTCGATGCCGCAGGGCTCGAAGGCCTGCTGCAGGTGGCTAGCTTCCTGGCGCTGGGTGCCAGCCTGATCGGGATCGGCTGGTTCTACAAACGCCAATTGCGCGCCGCCCCGCAGGACTGAAGCTCACGCCCCAAAGAGAAAGGGCCGGAGGTTTCCCCCCGGCCCGTTTCTTTTGCGCTATCAGTGAGCGGGTAGGAAAGAGCCTTACGCTCCCTCCACCTCGCCGAGGTCGACCTTGAGGCCCGGGCCCATCGAGGAGGTTAGCGTGACCTTCTTGACGTACTTGCCCTTGGCACCCGTCGGCTTCGCCTTGACGATCGCATCGGTCAGGGCCTTGAAGTTTTCCTTCAGAGCGTCGTCCTTGAACGACAGCTTGCCGATGCCCGAGTGGATGATGCCCTGCTTCTCGACGCGGAATTCGACCTGGCCGCCCTTGGCGTCCTTCACGGCCTGTTCCACGTTCGGGGTCACGGTGCCCAGCTTCGGGTTCGGCATCAGGCCCTTGGGACCGAGGACCTTACCGAGACGGCCGACGACGCCCATCATGTCCGGCGTGGCGATCACGCGGTCATAGTCGAGGTTGCCGTTCTGCATGTCTTCCATGAGGTCTTCCGCACCGACCTTGTCGGCGCCGGCGGCGGTTGCCTTCTCGGCATTTTCGCCACGAGCGAAGACGGCGACCTTCACGTCCTTGCCGGTGCCGCTCGGGAGCGAAACCATGCCGCGGACCATCTGGTCAGCGTGACGCGGGTCGACACCCAGGTTCATCGCGACTTCGACGGTTTCGTCGAACTTCGCCTTGTGCTCGCGCAGCGTGGCGAGAGCTTCGTCGACGGTGTACAGCTTTTCGCTGTCGAGCTTCGCGCGGACCTGCTGGTTCTTCGTCTGCTTAGCCATGTTCTTAGCCCTCCACCACTTCGAGGCCCATCGAACGCGCACTGCCTTCGATGATCTTCATGGCCTGGTCGATATCGTTCGCGTTGAGGTCGGCCATCTTGGCTTCGGCGATTTCCTTCACCGCGCTCTGCTTGATGGTCCCGGCCGAAACCTTGCCCGGCTCCTTCGAGCCCGACTTCAGCTTGGCAGCCTTCTTGAGGTAGTACGATGCCGGCGGCGTCTTGGTGACGAAGCTGAACGAACGATCGGCATAGACCGTAATCACGGTCGGGATCGGAGCGTTCTTTTCGAGGTCCTGCGTGGCAGCGTTGAACGCTTTGCAGAACTCCATGATGTTCACGCCGCGCTGACCCAGCGCCGGGCCGATCGGGGGTGACGGGTTTGCAGTGCCCGCGGGCACCTGCAGCTTGATATAGCCTTCGATCTTCTTGGCCATTACGGCCTCCTTTCACACTGTCGGCCGCGCTCTTGGGAGGGCAGCCTCATGTTAAGCGGTCGAGCGGTCCGCGAAGCAGACCTCCCGCGTGGGTATCCTAGCCATGGGCTTGGGAAGGCGCGCACATAGCGATTCTGCGCCCGATTGCAAGTGCGAAGCGCCGTGTAGGGCGCCATTTGGACTTGCCCGCGCACTGCCCTACAGAGTGGAACATGTGGAACAGGGTCCTGGCGCATAAATCTCTAGCGGCGATGGCAGCGGCTTGTGACAGCGTCTACAGCGGAATTGAGGGACTCTTGCATGTCAGGCAATTTACCTGTCGCTTGTAATTGTAGGAAACCGTCATCTACAGACAGGGTAAATTCTTCCCTTTCCCGAACAAGAGGTTCTGTTAAGGACTCGATTATAGAATTCGGCGGGACTTTTACTGAGGGGTGGCTGGAATGTTTCGTATTGCGATCGAAGTGAGGGATCTCATCTCGAGCAATGTGTCGAGCGCGCTGGACAAGGCGTCCGATCCGGCCAAGCTGTTGCTGCGCCTCCAGCGCGAAATCGAGGAAGCGCTGGTCGGCCTGACAGGCGATATGAGCAAAGCCCGCCGCTACAAGGTGCGGCTGGATAGCCGCCTCGAAGATACCCGCGCCCAGATCGATGAATGGCAGGACAAGGCGAAGTCGGCGATGAACAAGGGCCGCGAGGATCTTGCCCGCCAGGCGCTGATCGCCCGCGAGGATACACGGCTGTCGGTCGGCAAGATTGAGGAAGAGATTGCCGCCATCGAAGCAGGCCTTGTCGACATGCAGGAGGTCGAGTTGCAGCTCGAAGCCAAGCGCGACGATGTGCGGGCGCGCCTGGCCGACCAGCTGGCTGCCGATCGCCTCGCGCCCGTCGCGAGCGGGAACACGGCCCGCGAAAGCTCGGTCGATCGCAGGCTTGGCCGTATCGAGACACTCGAGAAGCGTACCGGCTATGCGCTCGACGGTTCGCACGCAGCTACCCGCAAGGCCGCGGTCGAGCGCGAACTGGACGATATGCGCCGCGAAAGCGCCGTCGAGGATGAACTTGCCGCGATGCGCGCGAAATCCGGTAGCTGAGCCGGACACCCCTGCACTGCCCTGGAGACCTAAGGCTGGGGATTTACCCGTTCCATCCCCTTGATGCGACGCACCCCGTGCTGGATGCATCCGGAAGACCAGCAGGGGATGGGTAGGAATGACCGGCACCGCGACCACTGAGAACAGCCTGACCGGGGTCGAGAATTCACCCGTTTCGCAAGCGGCGGCGGTGCCCGGCACGCTCGGCTGGGGACGCTTCATCCTCCAGTTCGTGACTGTAACCATCGTGTTCATCCTTGCGTCGGTGCCGGCGGTACGCATGCTGGGCATGACGTCCGAAGGGCTGATCGGATCGGTGGTGGGCAGCATGGCCGCCGCGCTTCTGCTGTGCTGGTTCTGGCTGAGCCGCGATGGCCATCTCGCCGCTGCGTGGAACCTTCGTGCGCCAAGAAGCTGGGGCAATACCTTCGCCCTCGCCTCGCTCGCGACCGTGCTGATCATCGCGTGGTTCCAGGCGGGATCGTGGCTGGTCAGCCAGCTCGGCATCGACACGCCCAATGTCGTGGCGGTGATGGATTTCGTGACCGAAAGCCCGGCGAGCTTTGCGATGTGGATCGTCTTCGTCGCCTGGTTCGCAGCCGGTTTCGGGGAGGAATTGCTCTATCGCGGCTTCCTGATGGACCGGCTGCAGCGCCTGCGCGGCATAGGCGACAAAATGTGGCTGGTGATCGTGGTCCAGGCGGTGCTGTTCAGCTTTCCCCACCTTTACCAGGGACTGGGCGGCGTCCTCATCACCGGGGTCGTCGGGGCGGGGCTCGGCTATCTGCGCGTCAAGTGCGGCGGCAATCTGTGGGCCTGCATCCTTGCCCACGCCGCAGTCGACACGATCATGATGAGCCTCGCCTACGCCAACAGCCTGGGCATGCTCGGCACCAGCTGAGGGCGCAGACGCAGATACGAAAAGGGGCGCCCCTTTCTTGCGAGGAGCGCCCCTTTTTCGAATCGCCGATGTCTTGCCGTTACTTGACCAGTTCGACCTGCTCGAATTCCAGTTCGACCGGGGTCGCGCGGCCGAAGATCGAGACCGAAACCTTGACCTTCTGCTTGTCGAAATCGAGTTCCTCGACAAGGCCGTTGAAGCTGGCGAAGGGGCCGTCGAGCACCTTGACCTGGTCGCCGATTTCGTAATCGACGCTGACCTGCTTCTTGGGAGCGGATTTCGCTTCTTCGACACCGCCGAAATAGCGCGCAGCTTCTTTCTCAGAGATCGCCTGCGGCTTGTTGTTGTTGCCGAGGAAACCGGTGACCTTGGGCGTGTTCTTCACGAGGTGGTACACATCGTCGGTCATGTTCAGCTTGGCCAGCACGTAGCCGGGCATGAACTTGCGCTCTACCTGGACCTTCTTGCCGCGCTTCACTTCGGTGACGGTTTCGGTCGGGACTTCGACTTCTTCGACGCCTTCGGACAGGCCAAGACGCTCTGCCTCGGCGATGATCGAATCGCGAACCTTGTTCTCGAAGCCGGAGTAGGCGTGGATGATGTACCAGCGTGCCATGATCTAAATCTTTATCCTGTCGGAGTGTCGTGTCGGGCCGTTATGCCTGTCAGGCGAGGGTCATGAGCCAGCGCACAACTGCGCCGAACACCGAATCCACGCCGAGGAAGAAGAGCGAGAGGATCACCATCATGATGAAGACGAAGATCGAAATACGGATCGTCTCCTCGCGCGTCGGCCATACGACCTTGCGGCCTTCGGTCTGCACCTGCCGGATGAATTCGGCGGGGGAGGTCTTGTTTCCTTTGTCGGCCATGGCCTGTCACTCTCGCACTTGAACTGCTCGTGCCTTCCGGGATGGGGGTTTCGCCGCCCCGGTTCAAGTCCGGGAGGGGCTGTATCCATCATCGATGTCGGAAGACGAGAAGCCATGTAGGCTCCACCCGCGCAAAACGCAAGCGGGGGAGAGGCGCGCATTTGCGTCTTTCCAAGGCGACCAAGCATCTCTAGCGTGCCCCACTTGATTTCAAGGGACGCGAGAGGGGTTTCCTAACCATGGCAACAAGCCAGGCACCAAGTCTTGGCGATCGGCTGGTAGAGCCGGTTACCAACATATCCGATTTCATTTGGGTCGGGACGTGGAACGGGGCGGAAGTCCTCCCCTTCCCGCCGATGACCATCATCCTGCTGGGCATCGGCCTGTGGATCATGATCGGGCTGCGGTTCTATCCGATCATCAAGCTGGGCAGCGCCTTCAAGGGCTTGTTTGCCGGCCGCAAGAGCCAGGGCGAAGGCGAAATCTCGCCCTTCGCCGCGCTTTCCACCGCACTGTCCGGACAGGTCGGAACGGGTAACCTTGCGGGTGTGGCCACGGCCATCGCGCTGGGTGGACCCGGGGCGATCTTCTGGATGTGGATCACCGCGCTGTTCGGCATGGCCCTGGCCTTTGCCGAAGGTTCGCTGGCCATCCGCTATCGCGAACGCACCAGCGACGGTGTGCTGCGCGGCGGCCCGATGACCTACATCATGATGGGCCTGGGCAAGAAATGGACCTGGCTTGCCGTGGTCTTCTGCCTCGGCACGCTGTTCTCCGCGCTCGTCACCGGCAACTCGATCCAGGCGAACGCGGTGGCAGACGGCCTCAACGAGCTGTTCGGCATCGAGGAATGGCTCGGCGGCCTGATCGTTGCGATCCTCGTCTTCATCGTCATCATCGGCGGCATCAAGTCGATCGGCAATGTGGCCGAAAAGGTCGTGCCGTTCATGGCGGCGGCCTATATTTTCATGGCAGTGATCGCGCTGATCCTGAACTTCGGCGACCTGGGCGAAACCTTCTCGCTGATCTTCAACGGTGCGTTCAACCCGCAGGCGGCGAGCGGCGGCTTCGTCGGCGCGGCGATCATCATCGCAATCCGCGCTGGTGTCGCACGCGGCCTGTTCTCCAACGAGGCAGGTCAGGGTTCCACCGCCATCGCGCACGCCGTGGCACAGACGAACGATCCCGAAACGCAGGGTCGCATGGCCATGCTCGGCACGTTCATCGACACGATCGTGATCTGCACCATGACCGCACTGGTCATCCTGACCGTGCGCGGCGACTTCACTGCCGGCGGCGAGGCCGTGCTCCACGCATGGCAGTCCGACCGGGTCGGGTTCGAGATGACGAGCGGTGCTTTCGCCGCCGCCTTCCCGTTCACGCTGGCAGGCGTCCCCATCGGAACGCTGGTGGCCTCGATCGCGCTGATCCTGTTCGTCTTCACCACGCTGCTGACGTGGTCGTATTACGGCGAACGGGCGATCACCTTCCTCTACGACCGGATGAAGGGTTCCACCCGCTCGGGCGAGAAGAAGCTGCACATGGCGTGGCGCGTGCTGTGGTGTGTGGTGATCTTCCTCGGCGCGGCGCAGCCGTCCGAACTGGTCTGGCGCCTCGGCGATATCTCCAATGCGGCGATGGCGCTGCCCAACCTGCTGGCCCTCGCCCTGCTGAGCGGTGTGGTGTTCAAGCTCGCGAAGGGCGAGAAGGATGCCGGCCCCACGCACACCGCCGATACGCCGGAGGAGCCGGAAGAGTACTGACCTCTTCCGGCCTTGTGCACGCACAAAAATCAGGGGCCGGGGGTCTTTCGACCTCCGGCCCCTTCTCTTTTACGGGTGTCCTTGAGACTGAACCGCTTAGCGAGCCCCGAACAGGCGGGCGAAGAAACCCGGCTGCTCCATCGGGAGGATCTTGCCGTGGTGCTTATAGCGCAGGGACGCGTCGCTATAGGCCTTGGGCTTAACCCACCCATCGGGGCGGCTACTATGGAAGGACAAGCTCGACATGGGTTACCTCCATGAAATACTTTCCCACCGTCCTGCCGCGTAAAACCCCTTAGTCGCCAATCCGGTTCCCGACATTCTGCCGCGCAGGCAGGGGCGTGTCCCGTTGCGGGACTCCGCCCCCCTACCTACCGCCGCTTGCGATCCAGTCGTCGATCTTCGCCTCGAGCACTTCGAGGGGAACATCGCCCGTCGCCAGCACCTGGTCATGGAACCGGCGCACGTCGAAATTGTCGCCGAGCGCCGCTTCGGCCTTGGCGCGCAGCTGCTTGATCTTCAATTCGCCGGTTTTGTAGGCCAGCGCCTGGGCGGGCATCACGATGTAGCGGGCCGTTTCGCTTTCGGCGAAGTCGCGCGCCTGGCCATTTCCGACCATGTATTCGATCGCCCGCTCGCGGCTCCAGCCCTTGGCGTGCATCCCGGTATCGACGACGAGCCGCACCGCGCGCAGCAACTCGCCCCCCTGCAGCGCTTCAAGACGGTCCAGCGGATCGTCGTAGAGGCCCAGCTCGTAGCCCAGGCTCTCGGCATAGAGGCCCCAACCTTCGCTGAAGGCGGTGAACCCGCCATAGCGCATGAAATCGGGCAGCTCCTCGTTCTCGAAAGCGAGCATGGTCTGGAAGTGATGCCCGGGATTGCCTTCGTGCATGTAGAGGTTGATCGACGTGCCGAGCTGGCGCTCTGCCACATTGTAGCCGCTAAAATAGAAGGTCCCCGGACGCGTCCCGTCAGGCTTGCCTGCCATGTAGGATGCGGCAAGATTGAAGGCCTCGCGATATTCCTCGTAAGGCTCGATGCGCAACGGGGTCTTCGGCTGGTTCAGGAACAGGCGATCCATCAGCGGGTCGACGTCCTTGGCGACTTCGTACCACGCCTCCTGCAATTCGGCCTTGGTGGTATAGGTCGGCGCCTTGCGTCCCCCTGCTTCTGCCTTCGCCTCGGCAATGGCTGCGTTGATGCGCGCGACTTCCGAAAGACCCGTCTGGTGGATTTCCTCGGCCGTCAGCGGCAGCGTCGTCATTTCGTGGATGCGGTAGCTGTAATAATTCTCGCCGCCCGGATTGGCGGTTGCGGCAATCGTCTCGCGCGCAACAGGCAGGTATTCGTCCGCAAGGAAATCGCGCATCCGCTTCATTGCCGGGAAAAGCGTTCCCTCTACCGTTTCGCGATAGGCCTTGGTGAGGCCCCGCTTTTCCTCATCGGCGAAAGTGCTCGGGAAAGCGGCGAGCGGAGCGTAATAGGGATTGGCATTGTCCGGTGCATTCAGCTGCGTGTCGAACTGCTTGACCATGATCTCTACCGTCAGGCTGGGCAGCGTAATGCCCTGCGCCGCCCCGGTCCGCATGCGCGCGATCATCTGGTCGAGGATTCGTGCGGCGTCGCGATGACGCGAAAGGTTGTCCTCGTAATCCTTGACCGTATCGAACGGCATCAGGGCGCCGGGGGCCGAGAAGCGCGGGTAGAACACGTGCAGCCCGCGAAAGTGATCGATCGGTGTCGCCAGCACGGTCGGCAGCACATCGGGCGCGGTCTCCGCAATGCGGCGCTCCATCGTGTATTCGAAGGTGTCGAAAACGATCCGGTCGGTCTCGCTCAGCGCGGAGCGGTCGATGAGGCGCAGGGCGGCAAGGTCTGCCTGGGCCGCCGCCCGCTCCTTGGCGTAATAGGCAGGCGAAAAGTCGCCCAGCCGGTCGGCATCGGAGAAGTCACTGCGGAAGAAGGCCGAGACCGGGTTGCGATTCAGATAGGCGGCTTCGCTGCGAACCAGCAATTCGTCGAGCGCAGCGGCAGCGACGGCCTGAGAGGCATTGTCGCCTACGGCCTGTGCCGCGCTCTCGATGCCGTTCGTGGCGGCGGTACAGGCGCCAAGGCCCGATACCATCACCAGGGCCAGCGCGGTGCGCGTTGCAGTCATCTTCATAATGCCTCTCCTCATCTCAGGACTTACTTGCCGCCGCCCGCGATCCAGCGGTCGATCTTCGCCTCCAGCACCGGCAGCGGCAGGCCGCCGCTGTCCAGCACCTGCGCGTGGAATGTGCGGATGTCGAAGTCATCGCCCAGCGCGCTTTCCGCCTTCGCGCGCAGCTCCTGTATCTTCAGAGCGCCGACCTTGTAGGCGAGCGCCTGGCTGGGAATGGCGATATACCGTTCCACTTCGGCCACGACTTCGGTGCGCGTCATACCGGAGTTTTCCAGCATGAAATCGATGGCCTGTTCCCGGCTCCACCCCTTGGCGTGAAGGCCCGTGTCCACCACCAGCCGCATGGCGCGAAGCTGTTCGTCCTGCAGAGTGCCATAGCGATTCCACGGGTCGTCGAAAAAGCCCATCTCGTAACCCAGCGTCTCGGCATAGAGCGCCCAGCCCTCGACATAGGCGGTCGTGCCGCCAAAGCGCATGAAGGCTGGCAGCGCCTCGTTTTCCTGCGCCAGACTGATCTGGAAGTGATGTCCCGGCGCCCCTTCATGGAGGTACAGCGTCATGTTGCCGGTCGTCAGTCGGCTGGGCAGGTCGTAGGCGTTGAAATAGAACGTGCCCGGACGCGATCCATCGGCGGCACCACTCTGGTAGGATCCACCGGCCTCGAACTTCTCGCGATACTCTTCGTAGGGCTTGATCTCGAGCGGGGTCTTGGGCGTGAGCGAGAAATACTCCGGGATCTTCGCGTCGACCTGCGCACCGATGTCGTAATAGGTCTGCGTCAGCGCTTCGCGGCTTTCCGGCTGGAACTTGGGATCGGTGCGCACATAGTCGAAGAATTCGTTGAGCGTGCCGGCAAAGCCGACCTCCGCTTTCACCTTTTCCAGCTCGGTCTTGATCCGGGCAACTTCCGACAGGCCGAGATCGTGCAGGTAATCGGGCTCCAGCGGCAGCGTGGTCGTCTCCTCGACCAACTGGCGATAAAGGGCCTCGCCGCCTTTCATCTGCGACAGGCCCACGCTTTCGCGGGCGGCAGCGTAATATTCGTCGCGCAGGAAATCACGCAGGCGCTCGTGGGCGGCGTAAACCTGTTCGATGCTGGTGCGGTACTCGGCTTCGAGGCGCGTCTTGTCCGCCTGGGAGAAATCGTCCGGGAAGTTCGTCACCGGCATCCAAAAGGGCGATTCCTCGATATCCTGCGCCAATTGCGTGTCGAGCTGGCTGATCACATTGCCGATGGTCAGCTGCGTCTCCAGCACACCGCTGTCCATTCCTTCGCGGAAACGGGCAATCATCCGGTCGGTCAGCGCCACGTAGTCGGCATGGCGTTTCAGATTGTTCTCGTAATCCTCGACCGTATCGAACGGCGCCGCGCTCTCGCCGCTGGCGAAGCTGGGATAGAAGGTGTGGAAGCCGGTGAAGTGGTTGACCGGCCGGACCTGTGTCACTGCCAGGATTTCGGGGGTCAGCCCGGCCAGCGCCTCGCGCTGGTTGTAGGCGAAGACATCATAAGCGATGCGGTCTGTGTCCGACAGCTTGCTGCGATCGATTTCGGCCAGCCGGGCGAGGTTGAGCTGCGCATCGGCGCGCGAGGCGTCGTTCAGCTCGTCGGTATAATAATCGCCGATCCGGTCCGCATAGCGCATATCGCCGCGAAACAGGGCCGAGAGCGGATTGAGTGCAAGATCGCGCTCGTCCGCATCTTCGAACAGGGCGAACAGGCGGTCATGCTCGCTGGCTTCCTCGCTAGAAGATGCGGGCGGCGCCTCCGCCACGGGCGGCGCGCTCGCACAAGCGGCAAGCGTGAGTGCGGAAGCGCCGATGAGCGCGGTGCGAAGCAAATGCATGGCGAAAAGTCCCTGTCTCGATTTCCGCAGGGGCCTATGCCCACCTGGCAGCTTCGACAAGCCGCAAACGGACGGGCGACCGAGCGCGGTCGATCAGGGACAGGCGCGGCGATCGGATGTCTATTCGATCACCCGCCCGCGCACCATGACCCAGTCTGCATTCTCCAGCACCCTGACATCGTCCAGCGGGTTGCCCGCCACGGCGACCATGTCGGCGGAGAAGCCCGGTGCGATGCGACCGATCTCGTTCTCCATGCCGAGCACCTTTGCCGCCCCCGTGGTAGCGCTGGCGAGGACCTGCGCATCGCTCATCCCGCCCGCGCGCATCAGCGCGAGTTCGCCGGCATTATCGCCGTGAGGGAACACGCCCGCATCGGTGCCGAACGCCATGGTCACGCCCCATTTGCGCGCACGTTCGACGATCGTCTCGGCATAGGCGCTGACGGCGCGGATTTTCTCCTCGACCACGGGGGTATAGAAACCCGTGCCGAGGTTCTCCTTAATCCCCTGGAACGCCATCAGGGTCGGGACCAGGATAGTCCCGTTCTCGCGCATGACCCTGGCCGCCTGTTCGTCGATATAGGTGCCGTGCTCGATAGTCTGGACCCCGGCACGCGCCGCCATTTCGATGCCACGCGCGCCGTGCGCATGGGCGGCTGTCTTGAGGCCGAGCGAATGGGCGGTTTCGACGATGGTCTTCATCTCGTCGAAGGTGAAATGGGCTTCGAGCCCGCGGCCCTGCTGGCTCAGCACGCCGCCGGTCGCGGTGATCTTGATCAGGTCGGCCCCGTATTTCGATGCCAGCCGAACCTTCTCCGCGCATTCGGTTGCGCCGGTACAGGCGAAGGAGGTGCCTAGCGCGTCGTTCACCTCGCGGCGGAAGCCGTTGATGTCGCCATGACCGCCGACGATCGCGATGGTGCGAGCGGAGGTGACGATACGCGGTCCCGGCAGCAAGCCCTCTGCCGTTGCGCGGCGCAGCGATTGCATCACCTGGTCGCTGCGCGCGCCGAGATCGCGAACGGTGGTAAAGCCGGCCTTCGCGGTGACGCGCGCGTTCTTGGCTGCCACCAGCGAATACCATTCGGGCGGCTGGACCGCCGCGCGCCAGAACTCCCCGCTCGGATCGCCGGAAAGGTGCGTGTGCAGGTCGATCAGGCCCGGCACCAGCGTCTTGCCTTCCAGATGCACCATTTCCGCCCCTTCGGGCACTGCCTGCCAGCCGTCCACGATGCTGACGATCCGGCCATCGGTGACGGTCACGGTCGACTTGCCTTGCGGCGCGCTGTCGGCGTCGGTCACGACCGCATCGGCATGGATGACCGTGGTCTGGGCGGTGAGCGGCGAAGCGGCCGCAAGAGCGCTTGCAGCAATTGCGGTGATCAGTTTGCGCATGAAATCCCCTCTTCTTTGCTCCTTGATGCCTGCACCATCCGCCGCCGACAAGCCCCGGTTTGCCCTTCGCCGCGCTATCGCTATGTAGCCGGGCAGAAGATTCTTGCAGGAGAGAACACCTTGATTACCCTTCGTCGCCTTGCAGTCGCCACCGGCCTGCTTGCCACAGCTTCCATTTCCGCCCAGGCGCAGGCGCGTCCGATGACGCCCGAAGACGTCGCCGCCCTCGAAAGCGTCGGCACCGTCGCCGTATCGCCCGACGGCAGCCGCATCGCCTATACCACTGCCAGCCTCCCCGACGTCACCGAAGGCGAGGAAAACGGCTCCACCACGCAGCAGCTCAATGTCGCATACGGTCCGGCCAATGCGCGCGAGTTCCTTCCCGAAGACATGAGCGTTTCGGGCATCGCCTTCTCGCCCGACGGCCGCACGATCAGCTTCGTGTGGGCCGACAAGGACGAGGACCGCGCCGTATGGGGCATTCCCGTCGATGGCGGCGCCTACCGCAAGCTTGCCGCAATCAAGGACGCGAACGTGCGCTCCTACGCCTGGGCGCCGGACGGCTCGGCCATCTGGATGCTGGCCTCTGCCGAAGCCGACAAGGACCGCGAAAAGCAGTCCAAGGCCGGCTTCAATGCGATCGTCTATGAAGAAGAGGCCCGCCTGAACCGCCTGTTCGCAGCCAAGGTCGGCGGCGAAGTCGATGCAGAGCCGACCGAGCTCACCATCCCGGGCTATGTCAGCGGTTTCCACGTCGCGCCGAACGGCACGACCGGCGTCGTCGAAAGCGCGCCCACGCCGCAGATCGACGACGAATACACGTCCAAGCGCGCGCATATCGTCGACCTCACCAGCGGCAAGGTGCTCAACGTGGTCGAGACGCCGGGCAAGCTCGGCGATATCGAGATTTCCCCCGACGGCACGCAGCTGTCCATGATCGCCGGTGTCGACATGAACGATCCCGCAGACACGACGCTCCACCTCGTCGATCTGGCGACCGGCAATTACCGCGCCCTCAATGCCGGTGCCGCAGAAGCCGCCGTCGATGCCGAATGGCTTGCCGACGGCCGCCTTGCCGCAGTGATCCATACGGGCGTTCAGTCCTCGCTGCGCATCTACAACGCCGATGGCTCCGTGGCCGAAGAACATGATGGCGGCGCGCTGATTCTCAGCAACGTCGAAGCCGGCGGCAATGTCATCGCCGTCGAGGCTAGCAGCCCGAAGCACCCGACCGAACTGTTCGTGTGGAACAACGGCGCCTTCCAGCGCTGGACGCAGCACAATGAATGGCTGTCGGAAATCGATTTCGGCGAACAGCGCGCCTTCACTTTCACCGCGCGCGACGGCCAAGAGGTCGAAGGCGTCCTGATCGAGCCGGTCGGCGGTGCCCCTCGCGGTGGCGCCCCGCTGATCCTGAACGTCCACGGCGGCCCCGAAGCGCATGACAGCAATGGCTGGCAGACCGCCTATTCCAAGCCCGGCCAGGTCGCCGCAGGCCAGGGCTATGCGGTCTTCCTGCCCAACTATCGCGGGTCGACCGGCTACGGCACGGCTTTCTCCAAGCAGCACCAGGGCCGCTATACCGATCCCGAGTTCACCGATCTCGTCGATGCGAAGCGCGCACTCGTAGAAGCAGGCGTGGCCGATGCCGACCGCGTCGGTGTGACCGGCGGTTCCTATGGCGGTTACGCGACTGCGTGGACGTCGACCTACTTTAGCGACGAATTCGTGGCGGGCGTGATGTTCGTCGGCATTTCCAACCAGATCTCGAAGTTCGGCACGACCGACATCCCGTACGAAATGTACAATGTGCACAGCCGCGCCTGGCCGTGGGACGACTGGCAGAAGATGCTGGAAGTCTCGCCGATCTATCACGTCGACAAGGCCAATACGCCGCTGCTGATCATGCATGGCGCGGAAGACACCCGCGTCGCGCCCAGCCAGAGTTACGAGCTGTATCGCTCGATGAAGGTGCGCAAGCCCGATGTGCCGGTGCGCCTGGTGCTCTATCCGGGCGAAGGCCACGGCAACAGCAAGGCAGCGGCACGCTACGACTATAATCTGCGCATGATGCGCTGGTTCGACACTTACCTGAAAACGGGCGACCGCGATGCGGCCATGCCCGACAGCCGTCCCGAGCTTGCCGACGGCACTGTCGGCACAGCGTCGAAGGACGACTGATCGAAAACGGGCGAAAGCCTTAATCCGATTATGCTAATGGCCTGCCAATTCCACACTGCGGAGTTGGCAGGCCATGATCGGATTACTTTGCATTGCCATCGGGGTGGCCATGATTGTGGCAGGTCTGGGGATGTTTCCCGACCTAAGGGACATCCCGACTTTCCTCGGAGTGATCTTCGTTCTGTTCGGGGCGATCCTGGTGTGGGCCGGCATTTATAACATCTGGCTGGGTATCCAGCGCAGGCGGGCCTATGCGGGAGGGCGCGAGCGTAAGGGTACGGCCCGGTTATTCTATACGCCGACCGGAGACGATGGCAGCATCTACGTGATGTTTGCGACCAGCTACGGCGAATGGCTGGTGAGCGTCAGCACTTCCGGCATCGAGCACCTGCTGGACGACCTCGGCGGTGAAGGCGTGCCGGCCAAGGCCTATATGGGCACAAACGACAAGCTCTACGGTCTCGACATCGCGGGTGTGCGCACGAAAGCGATATCCACCGGTGACCCCTTCGAAGGCAAATTCCGCGAGCGGATTGAGCGGGCGCAGGCGCTGGCCGAAAAGCACGAGCGCCTGGCTGGCGAACGTAGATCCTAGAAGGTGTAGCCTACGCCCAGAGCTACGAAGTACTGGTCGTTATCGCCGCGAATGCTCGTAAACGGCGTGTCGGCAGCGTCATTGACCAGCTTCGACCAGCCGCCGATCCCGATTACCGACAAGCCGCCATCGGTCACATCGCCGCTGAGATCGTGGGCGAGAAACAGGTTGATCCCGTAGCTTTGCATCCCGCCCTCGGCCTGAAAGCCGGGAAGCAGGTCAGCATCGGGCAACGCCGCATTCACACCGGGCACGGAATAATAGTAATCCGCGAAATCGTCGTCGATGAAGCTCGTGCTGAGCGTCAGCGAGGCAGCCGTCGCGCGGCTGAGCGGCGTGAAATAGATAACCGAGGGGCTGATTGTCATGCCTTCATGAGCGCCCGCAACGTCCCACGTAGCGTCCACATTGACGCTGAGGCTGTCGAACGGGTTGAGCACCTTGGGGAAGGACACGCCGAAGCTGCCGCCGATTTCGACAGCACGGTCGAGTTCGCCATAGGCTGCGACGATGTCGTCGTTGATATCCTCTGCATCGACGCGGTCGCTGCGCAGGCGGAACATGGGGCCGGCGGAGAAGTTCACCGTCGCATCGTCGCCATCGGGGATGAGGTCGAGCGCAAGGCCCGCCGGACGCGGATTGATATCGACGCCCCATACCGAACCCTGCACGATCGGCAGGATGTTCAGGTTGTAATCGTCGCTGCCGGAATAGCTCGCATTGTAGCCGACACCCACGCCAATGCTCAGGAAATCGCCGTCGAAAACGGTGGATGGCGGCCCGCCGGGCGCAGCTTCGACCTCGGCATAGTCCTGCGCTGCCGAAGGAGCGGCGGCGCACAGGCCCAGACCGGCTGCGCCAAGGATTGCGACGTATTTCATTGGATTTTCCCTCGAATTGCCCTTGTCCGCCTAACGGCCTTGTCCCGCAGGCGTTCCACGAACAATGACGCGCCGGGCAAAACCGATTGCGGCGCGGGGCGCCGGGACGTAAGCGGTGGTCCCCATGGGGCGCAAATACGATATTGCCATTGTCGGCGGCGGACTGGCCGGAGGCCTCACCGCGCTCGCCATCCATCGTGCGCATCCCGCCATGCGTGTCGCCTTGGTGGAAGCTGACGACAGCTTTGGCGGCAATCATCGCTGGAGCTGGTTCGAGCATGACCTGGGCCCCGAAGCGACGGACCTGCTCTCCGGCTTCACGGCGACAAGCTGGACCGGTGGCAACGAGGTGCGGTTTCCGGCTCACACGCGCCAGTTGACCGCCAATTACCGTTCCCTCGACAGCCGCGATTTCGATGCGCACCTTCGCCGCCAATTGCCGCAGGACGCGATCCTCACAGGAACGGGCGCCACCCACCTTGACGCTGACGGGGTAGAATTCGGCGGTGGCTCGGCGATCGGGGCCCGCGCCGTAATCGATTGCCGCGATGCCGTGCCGAGCGAGCATCTTGCCGGTGGCTGGCAGGTTTTCCTCGGCCAGCATCTTCGCACCCGCGCTCCACACGGGATCGAGCGCCCCGTCATCATGGATGCCACGGTGGACCAGCCGGGCGCCTATCGGTTCATTTACCTGCTCCCGCTCGGCGAGGACGAGATTTTCGTCGAGGACACTTACTACGCCGACAGTCCGGTTCTCGACTGGAAGCTGCTGGCGCAGCGGATCGAGGATTATGCCGCGGCCAAGGGCTGGAACGCCGAGGTGATCCACGAGGAAACCGGCGTCCTGCCCGTCATCACCGGCGGTGATTTTGCCGCTTACCGCGCTTCCCTGACACAGCCGGGCGTGGCCCTTTCCGGCGCACGCGGTGGCTTCGTCCATCCGCTCACCAGCTACACCATGCCCGTTGCCGCCGCGAACGCCCTGGCTATTGCCGGCGCCGCCCATCTGCCCGGCTCAGAACTGGCCGATTTCGTGGAAAAACGCGCGCACGAACACTGGCGCGGCACCCGCTTCTATCGCCTGCTTGGAAAAATGCTGTTCGATGCGGCCCTTCCGGAGGAACGATACCGTGTGTTCGAGCGCTTCTATCGACTGCCGGAGCCTTTGATCGAGCGGTTCTATGCCGCACGCTCGACCCGCTTCGACAAGCTGCGCATCCTCTCGGGCAAACCGCCCGTTCCAGTTTCCCGCGCGGTAACGGCCTTGCTTGGCAAGGGCGCGCCGCTCGTCCATGAGAGCCATCGATGAACGCCGAGACCACACCTCCCGCCCCTTCCGACGCTACCGAGATACCGGATACCGGCCGCACGGCCTGCGTCATCGGCTCAGGCTTCGGCGGCCTTGCGCTCGCCATCCGCCTCCAGTCGGCCGGTATTGCCACGACGGTAATCGAAGCGCGCGACAAGCCGGGTGGTCGCGCCTATTACTGGGAAAAGGACGGTTTCACCTTCGACGCCGGTCCCACCGTCATCACCGATCCCGACTGCCTGCGCGAATTGTGGGCTTTGAGCGGGCACGACATGGCCGAAGATATCGAGATCATGCCGGTCATGCCGTTCTACCGGCTCAACTGGCCTGATGGGACGAACTTCGACTATTCGAACGACGAAGAGCAATTGTTCGGCGAAATCGCGCAGTTCAATCCTGCGGACGTCGCCGGGTACCAGCGCTTCCTCGAATATTCGGCAGGCGTCTACGAGGAAGGCTACGTCAAGCTGGGCCACAAGCCCTTCCTCGACTTCAAGTCGATGCTCAAGGCTGCGCCCGCGCTGGCCAAGAAGCAGGCGTGGCGCAGCGTCTATTCCATGGTGTCGAGCTATGTCGAAAACGAGAAGCTGCGCGAGGCACTGAGCTTCCATACCCTGCTTGTCGGCGGCAATCCGATGAAGACCAGCAGCATCTACGCCCTTATCCACAAGCTGGAAAAGGACGGCGGTGTCTGGTGGGCCAAGGGCGGCACCAACCGCTTGATCGCCGCCATGGTGAAGCATTTCGAGCGGATCGGCGGCACCGTGCGCCTCCACGATCCGGTCGTCCAGGTGCACACGCTGGGCAACCGGGCGAGCGAGGTGGAAACCCATTCGGGCTGGAAGCAGCGCTTCGACGCGGTCGCCAGCAATGCCGACATCATGCACAGCTACAAGGACCTGCTGGGCGAGACCAAGCGCGGGAAAAGCTACGCCAAGTCGCTGTCGCGCAAGAGCTTTTCGCCGGGCCTCTTCGTCGTCCATTTCGGCATCGAGGGCACCTGGCCGGGCATCCCGCATCACATGATCCTGTTTGGGCCGCGCTATAAGGGCCTGCTCGAGGACATCTACGATCACGGCGTCCTGCCGCAGGATTTCTCGATCTACCTGCACCACCCCAGTGTGACCGATCCCGGCATGGCGCCCGAAGGCATGAGCACCTTTTACGCTCTCGTCCCCGTCGCCCACATGGGCAAGCTGTCGGTCGACTGGGAAGAGATGGGCCCGATCCTGGAAAAGCGCATCCTCGACGAGGTCGAGCGCCGCCTGATCCCGGACCTCCATGGCCGGATCAAGACCAAGTTCCACTACGCGCCGCGCGATTTCGCGATGGACCTCAATGCCCATATGGGTAGCGCCTTCAGCCTCGAACCGGTGCTGACGCAGAGCGCATGGTTCCGCGGGCACAATCGCGACGACGTGATCGACAATTTCTACCTCGTGGGCGCAGGCACGCACCCGGGCGCCGGCATTCCCGGCGTGGTCGGCAGCGCCAAGGCGACCGCAGGGCTCATGGTTGAGGATCTGCTCGAAAAATGAAGAGACTAGCGGTTTATTGCGGTTCCGCTTCGCCTGAAGATCCGCGTTACATCCAGCTTGCATACGATGTCGGCGCCGGCCTGGCCGAGCGCGGGATCGGCGTCGTCTATGGCGGCGGCAGGCTCGGCCTGATGGGCGCGACTGCGCGCGGCGCGCTCGATGCTGGCGGCGAAGTTATCGGCATCATTCCCGAAGCGCTGGCCAATTCGGAAGTCGCGAACCACGATTGCACAGAACTGCACACCGTTGGCGGCATGCATGAACGCAAGCAGCGCTTCACCGATCTCAGCGACGGTTTCATCACCATTCCGGGCGGCGTCGGCACCATGGACGAGTTGTGGGAAGCAATGAGCTGGGCGCAGCTCGGCTATCATTCCAATCCTGTCGGCCTGCTCAACGCATTCGGCTTCTACGACGAACTCATCGCCTTCAACCGCAAGATGGCGGACGTCGGCTTCGTGCGTCCCGCGCACCAGGGCATCCTCGTGCATGATACCTCGTTAAGCGGCCTGCTTCAGCAGATGGAAAGCTATTCGCCCCATACTCCGATCTTCCAGATGAAGGCGGAAGACCTCTGAGCGCACAGCGACCCCTTACGACCAGCAATTTGCGCGTCACGCCTGCGCGTGCAGGTGGCGGGCGCGAGCGTGCCGCTTTGGTCGCCAAGTCCTATGAGGCGATTGCGGAAGGCTCGCACAGCTTTGCCGCCGCGTCGAAACTGTTCGACCGCACGACCCGCGAACGCTCCTGGCTTCTATACGCCTGGTGCCGCCGGTGCGACGATATCGCCGACAACCAGGACAAGGGCGGTCCTCTGGGAGACCAAGGCGACCTCAAAAGCGCAGAAGACCGCGTACAGGCGATCCGCGTGCTGACCAGGCGCGCGCTCGACGAACAGCCCACGGCAGACTTCGCTTTCGATGCCTTCGGCCTCGTTGCGGACGAGTGCGGGCTCGACTGGGACATGGCGAACGACATGATCGGCGGCTTTGCGCTCGACGCGACCCGCTGGCAGCCGCGGACCGAGGCCGACATGATGCGCTATTGCTATCACGTGGCCGGATCGGTCGGCATCATGATGGCGGTGATCATGGGCGTGCCCAAGGATGACGGCGAAACGCTCGACCGCGCCTGCGACCTCGGCCTTGCCTTCCAGATCGCCAATATCGCACGCGACATTACCGAGGATGCGGAGGCCGGACGCTGCTACCTGCCCGCGACGTGGCTTGCCGAACTGGACTGGGAAGCGGGCGAACATGCCCTTCCCGAAAACCGGTTCAAGCTCGCCAGCCTGATGCCGCGCCTCATCGCGCTGATGGAAAAGCACGAAGCGGCATCGAAGCTCGGCGCGAAGAAGCTGCGCTTTCGCCAGCGCTGGGCCGTGCTTGCGGCGGCCAACATCTACGGCGCGATCGGGCGCAAGGTTCTGAGCCGCGGCCAGCTGGCCTGGGACAAGCGCGTGCGCGTCGGCGGGCTGGAGAAAAGCTGGCACGTCACCACCGCCTTTTTCGAAGCGCTGTGGAACCGTCCGAGCGGGCCGCAGGAACCGATCATCTGGTCGCGGCACGATTTCAGGCCCGTCGCCGGTTGGTAGCTTGAAGCGCGCGCGCCTCTGGCGTAGCGACGTCCAGCATGAGAGGACACATCATCTTGGCCGCAGCTTTGCTGGCTGCCCCAGCCCACGCAAACGACACCGCAGACATGCTCAGCGACGAACAACGCGCTGTAGCCGCAGGGGTCGATGCCTTCTTCGACGCACTACGTAGCGACGACAAGACCGCGCTCGCCAATACATTGGTGCCCGAAGGGCTAATCTTCATCCATAACCGGATGGAAGCGGGCAATTGGAAGATAAGTCAGCGGACAGCCGTCGATCACCTCCGTAGCTGGCTCGATACGCCACCAGGGCTCGACGAAACGATGACTTATGACACGATCCTCGTGGATGGAGACATGGCGCAGGTCTGGGGACCCTACAGCTTTCATGCCGACGACAAGGTCATCCACTGTGGAGTCAATTCGATGAGCATGGTCAGGACCGGGGACGGATCGTGGAAGGTCGGCAACGTCAGTTTCACGATGGTCCCTCCGTCGCAATGCGCAGCGGTCGGCGCAGATTGGGTCGCCAAAGATGATAACTAAACTCCTCATCGCCAATCGCGGCGAAATCGCCTGCCGCATCATTCGCACTGCGCGTGAAATGGGGATCGCCACGGTCGCGGTCTATTCCGATGCCGATGCCAAGGCGCTGCACGTCCGTAGCGCCGACGAGGCGGTGCATATCGGGCCGTCGCCCGCTGCCGAGAGCTATCTCGTCGGTGACAAGATCATCGCGGCGGCGAAGCAAACCGGGGCCGAAGCGATCCATCCGGGCTACGGCTTCCTGTCCGAGAATGCGGGCTTCGCGCAGGCGGTGATCGATGCCGGGCTGATCTGGGTCGGCCCGAAACCGTCGAGCATCGAGGCTATGGGGCTGAAGGATGCCGCCAAGAAGCTGATGCGCGCGGCGGGTGTGCCGGTGACGCCGGGCTACGAAGGCGAGGACCAGTCGGTCGAGCGCCTCAAATCCGAGGCCGACGCCATCGGCTATCCGGTGCTGATCAAGGCCGTCGCAGGCGGCGGCGGCAAAGGCATGCGCAAGGTCGAAAAGGCCGAGGATTTCGAAGCTTCGCTCGAAAGTTGCCGGCGCGAGGCCAAGGCCAGCTTCTCCAACGACGAAGTGCTGCTCGAAAAGTGGATCACCTCGCCCCGCCATATCGAGGTGCAGGTCTTCGGCGACAGCCACGGCAACGTCGTCCACCTGTTCGAGCGCGACTGCTCGCTCCAGCGCCGCCACCAGAAGGTGATCGAGGAAGCCCCCGCCCCCGGCATGGACGAGGCCACCCGCGCCGAAATCTGCGCCGCCGCCGTGCGGGCCGCCAAGGCGGTCGATTACGAGGGCGCAGGCACGATAGAATTCATCGCCGACGCCAGCGAAGGCCTGCGCGCCGACCGCATCTTCTTCATGGAGATGAACACGCGCCTGCAGGTCGAGCATCCGGTGACCGAGGAAATTACCGGTGTGGACCTCGTGGAATGGCAGCTGCGCGTAGCGAGCGGGGAACCGATCCCGCTGAAGCAAGAAGAACTGAGCATTGATGGCTGGGCAATGGAAGCGCGGCTTTATGCAGAAGACCCTGCGAGGGGTTTCTTGCCAAGCACCGGGCGTTTGGAGCACTTCGAGCTCCCTTGGCGCACGGATTGCAGGGCCGATGTCGGCGTCGAACAAAACGCCTCAGTTTCACCATTTTATGACCCAATGATCGGCAAACTGATCGCTCATGGTCCGAACCGTGAAGCCGCAATCGAACAGCTGAAAAATGCTCTGGTCGAGACAATTGTTTGGCCGGTCAAAACCAACTCTGGCTTTCTCTGGTCTTGCCTCGACGATGCCGAATTTCAGTCAGGCGACATTACAACCGCTTTCATCGGCGAGAATGAGAGCGAACTTCTTCCCCCCGAGCAGCCCGATCTTTCTCGGCTTGGCCACGTCGCAGCCAATGCAATTCACGTTGCTGATCATGAGTCCGGTCAAGAGATCTTTACACCTCCCGTTGAGATGGAGAAGATCGCTGGCTTCAGATTAAATTCCGCGCCGAGGCGGATTGTAACGTTCCAACACTCTGGCGCCGCTTTCGACGTTGAAGCAGACTTCAATGCGTCGTTTGATGACGAATTCGGTGAAGCGTTTCCTATCGAGCATGCCACACTCGTGAATCAACGCGGCATGATCTACTTCCTGAGCCAGCGTTCTGACGGTTCAGGCCAAGCATCCGCGGGCGACGGCGCTATCGTTGCGCCGATGCCGGGCAAGGTCATCGCGGTCGATGTGGCCGAGGGCGATGCGGTCACGGCTGGCCAGCGGCTGATGGTGCTCGAGGCGATGAAGATGGAACACGCGCTCACCGCGCCGTTCGACGGGACCGTGACCGAGCTTTCCGCTGCGACAGGCGGGCAGGTCCAGGTCGAGGCCGTGCTGGCGGTTGTCGAGCCGAAAGAAGAATAAGGCTTCCCTTTCGCTCCGACCCTTGCAAGCGTGCCCGCCGAGGAGAGAGGGCACGCATGAGCTGGCAGGACGAACTCGACGAATTGCGCCGACGCGAAGCGCTCGCCGAACAGATGGGCGGCGAGGAAAAGGTTTCGCGCCAGCACGCGCGCGGCAAGATGGATGCCCGCGCCCGGCTCGCCGCGCTGGTCGACGACGGCAGTTTCCGCGAGATCGGCAAGATCGCGGGCAAGGCCAGCTATGACGAAAACGGCGACCTTGCCGGTATCCTCCCTGCCCCCTTCCTGTTTGGAAAAGCGCTGATCGATGGCCGCCCGGTCGTCGCCACGGCAGACGATTTCACCATTCGCGGCGGTGCGGCCGATGCGGGCATTTCCCGCAAGATGGTGCAGGCCGAAAAGATGGCGCACGAGCTGAAGCTGCCCCTCATCCGCATGATCGACGGCACGGGCGGCGGCGGCAGCGTCAAGACGCTCGAACAGATCGGCGCGACCTATATTCCCGCCGTGCCGGGATGGTCGGACGTGGTGAAGAACCTCGATACCGTGCCCGTCGTCGCCCTCGCGCTCGGCCCGACGGCCGGGCTTGGCGCGGCGCGCGCGGTGGCGAGCCATTATTCGATCATGGTGAAGGGCCTCAGCCAGATCTTCGCCGCCGGTCCCGCCGTGGTCGACGGCCTCGGCGATAGTTACAAGGGATCGACCGATCACAACCAGGCCAAGGAAGACCTCGGCGGGAGCGGCATCCATACCCGCAACGGCGTGATCGACGACGAGGTGGCCAGCGAGGCCGAAGCCTTCGCCCGCGCGCGTCATTTCCTCTCCTTCATGCCCGAACACGTCGGCCAGTTCGCGCGCCGTTCCAATTGCACCGATCCGGTCCACCGCCGCGAGGAGGCCCTGCTCTCCCTCGTCCCGCGCGAGGACAAGCAGGTCTATTCCATGCGCCGCTGCATGGAGATGGTGTTCGACCAGGGCACCGTGTTCGAGATCGGCCGTATGTGGGGCCGCGCCTGCATCACCGCGCTCGCCCGCCTCGACGGCTGGCCGGTCATGGTTCTGGCAAGCGACCCCAGCTACCTCGGCGGTTCGTGGGAGGCGAAGACGAGCGAGAAAGTCGAACGTTTCGTAAAGCTTGCCGACCAGTTCCGCCTGCCGATCGTCCATCTCGTCGACAACCCCGGTTTCATGATCGGGCGCGAGGCGGAAATGGCGGGTACGATCCGTTACGGCGTGCAGGCGATGAACGCGATCTACAAGGCCAGCGTCCCGCTCGCCTCTGTCGTGCTGCGCCGCGCCTACGGCATTGCGGGCAGCGCGATGAGCAATGCGGAGACGTACCAGTACCGTTTCTGCTGGCCGTCGGGCGATTGGGGTTCGCTACCCATCGCGGGCGGGCTGGAGGTGGCCTACAAGTCGGAACTGGAGGCGGCGGAGGACCCTGTGGCGGAACTGGCCGCCATTCGCGAACGGCTGGACAAGGTCACCTCGCCCTTCCGCAGCGCCGAACGCTTCAATGTCGAGGACATCATCGACCCGCGCGATACGCGGCCCTTGCTATGCGAATTTGCCGATCTCGCCTGGCGACGCCTGCACGCCGAAGCCTAGGCGTCTTCGGGCATTTTCTCGCCGAACAATTCCCCGCGCTCGGAGAACAGCACGAAAGCAAGGCTCAACACTGCCGTGACCAGCAGCGCTGCCGCAAGCGGGCGGGCGGTGCCGTCATAGGCATAGCCCACGAAGGCCCCCAGCAAGGCCCCACTGGTCATGCGCAGGAAGCCCTGCGCCGAAGACGCCGCGCCGGCGATGTGGCGGAAGGGCTGCAAGGCGATGCTGCCGAAATTCGCGCCGATGAAGCCGAGCAGGCTCATGTTCGCCGCCATCAGCGGGACGAAGGTCCACAGCGTTTCGTCGGGCTGGTTGGCGAAATAGAGCTGCGCCGCCGCCACCGCTATAAAGGCGAACAACGCCGCGTGGCTGACCTTGCGCGCGCCGAAACGTTCGACGATCCGGCTGTTCGACCAATTGGCCAGCGCCATGCAGCCTGCGCAGATGGCGAAGATCAGCGGGAAGCGGTCGCCCGCCCCGAAAGCCTCGCCGATCAGCTGCTGCGAGGAATTGATGAAGCCGAACAACCCGCCGAAGACCAGCGCGCTGCCGAGCGTGTAGCCGATGGTCTCGCGCAAGGTGACCGCACTCTTCATGTTGCGCGCGATGGGACCGATGCGGATTTCCTGCCGGTCTTCCTCGTGCAGCGTCTCCGGCAGGCGGAAATAGACCCAGGCGCTCATCACCACGCCGGCCAGCGCCATGCTGGCGAAGATCCAGCGCCAGTCGCCCATCAGGACGAGCACGCCCTGCCCGATGCTGGGCGCGACTGCCGGGACGAGCAGGAAGATCACGAAGATCAGGCTCATCATGCGCGCCATCTTGTCGCCGCCCACCCGATCGCGAATGATCGCTGGGGGAAGGGCGATGATGCCGGCTGCAAAGAAGCCCTGCGCCGCGCGCAGCAGCACCAGCATGTCGAATGTGCTGGCCAGCGCGCAGGCGATCGAAAGCGTGATGTAGAGGAACAGGGCCACGAACAGCACGGGCCTGCGCCCGTAGCGATCGGCGAAGGCACCCGGCACCAGCGTACCGATCCCTGCTGCCAGCAAATAGGCGCCGACCACGAATTGCCGGTTGTTGCCCTGGGCGCCCAGATCGCTCGCCAGGGCGTCGAGCGCGGGGAGGATGGCATCGATGCCGAAAGCATTGAGCGCCATCAGCAGCGCCATCATCCAGATCAGCTCGCGCTCGCCGATGGGCGCGCGGGTCGCGGCCTCGGCAGGGGGGCGTTCGCCCGTCGCAAGTTGATCGTTTCGCATTTGCACAAAATGGCGGGTGCCGCACAAGGTTCCGCTTTGCAACCCGTATCGCTATCTGGAGTGACATGAGCGAAGCGCAGGACAGGGATGATGACGAGGAGGCCGATGGCCTGCGCAAGATCATCCACGTCGACATGGATGCCTTCTTCGCCAGCGTCGAACAGCGCGACAATCCAGACCTGCGTGGCAAGCCCGTGGCAGTCGGCGGGGCGAGCGGTCGCGGCGTCGTGGCCGCGGCCAGCTACGAAGCGCGCAAGTTCGGCGTGCGCAGCGCCATGCCCTCGGTCACAGCCAAGCGGCTGTGCCCCGATCTCATCTTCTGCAAGAGCCGCTTCGACGTCTACCGCGAAGTCTCGCAGCAGATCAGGGCGATTTTCCGCCACCACACCGAACTGGTCGAACCGCTCAGCCTCGACGAGGCCTATCTCGATGTGACCGAAGACCGGCTGGGCATAGGCAGCGCGACCCGCATCGCCGAGCTGATCCGGCAGGAAATCCGCGCCAAGACGAAGCTGACCGCCAGCGCCGGTGTCAGTTACAACAAGTTCCTCGCCAAGCTTGCCAGCGACCAGAACAAGCCAGATGGACTATGCGTCATTCGCCCGGGCCAAGGCGCGGATTTCGTCCAGTCCCTGCCCGTCAGGCGGTTTCACGGCGTCGGTCCGAAGGCGGAGGAGAAGATGACCCGTCTCGGCATCGCGACAGGCGCGGACCTCGCCGCCAAGGACATCGAGTGGCTGCGCGCCCATTTCGGCAGCTTCGCCGACTATCTCTACCGCGCCGCACGCGGCATCGACCTGCGCCCGGTGCGCGCAAGCCGGACCCGCAAGTCCGTGGGCGGAGAACGCACTTTCAGCCGCGACATCTCATCCGGCGGCGAACTGCGCGAGACGCTGGAGAACATCATCGACATCGTCTGGGAGCAGATCGAGCGCGCCGAGGCAAGCGGGCGCACGGTCACCCTGAAACTGAAATACACCGACTTCCAGATCTTCAGCCGGGCCAAGTCGGTGGCCCGCCCGATTACCGGCAAGGAGGAGTTCGCGAGCGTGTCCCGCACCCTGCTCGAAGAGGTTCTCCCGCTCCCCATGCCAATCAGGCTGATGGGGCTGACGCTATCGAAGCTCGAAAAGGACGAAGAGGAAGAACCGCGGCGCCCCGACGCGCAGCTGAGCCTGCTCTAGGCGGCGTTGGCGTGCCACAAGGCCAGCCGCTCGCGCGTGCGCGGGCTCAGCGGCTCGGGCAGCGAGTGGGTGGGAAAGAAGCGCGCTTCCACGATTTCGCGGCCATCGGGTCTGGGCAGGTCGTCGATCACCGCAGCAAAGATATGTGCCGTGTGTGCGGCACCCGACAGTTCCTCTTCGATGGTGCCGATAAGCCTGATCGCGGTCGCTTCGCAGCCGACCTCTTCGCGCATCTCGCGCCGTGCCGCCTGTTCCGCCGTTTCACCGCGATCGATGCCGCCGCCGATGAAGAACCAGCCCTTGGGGCCATAGCTGTGGCGCACGAGGAGCAATTGCCCGTCGAGGTCGCGCACGATCACGCTCACCCCGTCGCGGGTCGTCCCGGTGGATTTGCGAAGCCGTGCCCGCAGACGGTAGGCGATGCGAAGGGCGAGCCGGTGTAGCGGCGCCGGGATCAGGTGAAGCATGTGACCGGTTGGCTCGAGCCCTTCAGCAGGCGCGCCACGGGCAAATCGCTTTGACCGGAAACGGCCTCGTCGAAGACGGTGCGCTTATCGGAGCCGCGGATCACGAAGGCGATCTGGCCGGAATCGAGCAATGCCGGCAGCGTCAGGCTGATCCGGTCGAACGGCGCTTCCGGCGGCAGGGGATCGGGCGTCAGGCGGATGATCCGCCGCTCTTCATCGAGCCGGGGATCGGTGTTCGGAAAGAGCGAGGCAATGTGACCGTCCGCACCCATGCCGAGCCAGGCAAGGTCGAAGTGCGGGACTGCTTCCATGATCGTCAGCGTCACCACTTCCGCACCGGCCGGTTCAAAAAGGGCCCTCAGCTTGCCGGTGTTCGACGCCTCGTGATCTTCGGGAACGATGCGGTCGTCGTTCGGCCACACGACCAGCCGCGAGAAATCGAGATCGTGTTCGAGGAGCTTTTCTATGATCGGGAACGGTGTCGAACCACCGGGGACCGTGATCGTGACCGGCCCTTCCCTTGCGTCCAGCGCCCCGGAAAGTCGTGCGGCGAGCCAATCGGCGATCGCCTCGTCGCCTGCCCGTTCGATGATCGTTACGTCTGCCATGGCCCACTCATACAACAAACCCGCCCGCACCCAAGGTGCGAACGGGCTTTGAATTGGTATTTATTTGCGAAGCTTACTTGCTGGTCTGGTTGAGGAACCAGATACGCTCCTCGCATTCGTCGATCCAGTCGTCGACGATGCCGCTCGTGGCATTGTCGCCGACCGCTTCGGCCTCTTCCTTCACCTTGCCGAGACGATCGTGGAGCTTGCGGTTGTCGTCGCGCAACTCCTTGACCATCGCGTCGGCCGTGATCGTCACGTCGTCCTGGTCGGCGATCTTCGTCTCGCTGGCGACCGAGCCGATAGAGGTCAGCGTATATTCGTCGTTCTTGCGCACGCGCTCGCCAAGGTCGTCGACGGTGGCGATCAGCTGCGCGGCCTGCTCGTCGAACAGGACGTGCAGGTCGCGAAAGCGCGGGCCTGCGACGTGCCAGTGGAAGTTCTTGGTCTTCATGTAGAGCGCCAGCGTGTCAGCCAGTGCGCCGTTGAGCGCGGTGACGAGACCGGCTTTCGAATTGTTGCCGAGTTCGGCCATGGAAAATCCCCTTCTTGGATTATGAACTGTCTGCCCAACCAACGGCGGCGGGGGCGAAGGGTTTCATGGTCTTTGCCTGTTGCAGATATCGAACAAAGCGATTCACCCTAATAGTATCGAACGGAAATTCCGATCAATATGGCCATGAGGAATGCGACCGCCGCCAGGACAAGCCGTATCTGGCGGTGGGGCAGGGATCGAAGCCTCTCGCCCAGGGCATAGCCGGTCGCAATCGCCGCCATGCCCCCCAATGCGCCGCCGAGCGCTGCCATCTGCGGGAATGCAAGCGCCGCACCGAGCGCGAAGACGACAAAGCGCGCCGCATCGGTCAGCTGGCGTAGCGCAAGAGCAAGACCGATTGCGAAGAGCGAGCGCGTAGGTTCCGAAGGTATCTTTTCGCGATTGGGCCATGCAAGTTCGAGCGCGGCGAGCAGAAGCGCCATCGCGACGAACATCTGCGCCGTATTGACCGACAGCGAGGCGGATATCTTTCCGCCAGCCCAGCCTGCCAGCGCGCCCGTTGTCGCCGCGCTGGCCATACCCGCCGCCAACATGCCGGGCGAAGGCCCCAGCCTCGCTCTGAGGTCTGCAACCAGAAGCTGGTCGCGTGCGCCGATCGAAAGCGTGAAGGCCGCGACAAGGGCGAACAGCAGCGCGCTCATATTCCGGCGATCAGGTCTTCCATGGTCCGGTGATAGCTATCGTGCGCGTCGGCGCATAGGCATTGACGAAGAACCACTTACCGTCGGGCGAGAAGCAGCCGCCTGCAAGTTCTGTCTGCATGCGCAGGCGACCGAAGGCATAGGCTTCACCCGACGGCGTGATGCCGCGCAGGTGATTGTCCACGATGGGCGTATACTGGTCTTCGCACACGATAAGGTGACCGTTCGGCCCGACCGTCAGGTTGTCGCCATAGTTGAACTGCGAGGCGCTTTCGCTTTCGAAGAACAGTTCGAACCGGTCGGGACCGACCCCGCGCCCGGGCACCAGCCTGAACACCTGGCCATATTTGGCGGCCCCGCCATTGGTCGAGCATATGTAAAGCTCGTCCGTGCCCATGTGGATGCCCTCGCCGCGCGCGATGATCGAGGCACCTTGCGCCGCGGCACGCTCGCGCAGGTCGTCCTCTGGCGCCTCCACATCGTTTAGTGCGATCCAGCGCACCGGATAGCTTTGCCCGACCGGCATCAACGGCGCGTCGTGATTGCGCGTGTCGGGCACAGCGTCGATCACCATCGCTTCCAGCCTGCCGCCTTGGGCCAGCTTGCCGGGCACTTTGGGAATGAAGCGGTAGAGGACGGAATTGCCCCGATCTTCGGTCAGGTAAACGATACCCGTTTCCGGATCGACGCAGGCGGCCTCGTGGTTGAACCTGCCCATCGCCATCAGCGGCACAGGGTCGACCAGGCCTTCCGCATCGGCGGGAACCTCGAAAACCCAGCCGTGGTCGCGGCCCAGCCTTCCGGGGCCGATATCGTCCGCTTTGGTGACATGTTCCTCGCAGGTCAGCCAGCTCCCCCATGGGGTCACGCCGCCCGAGCAATTGCGGATGGTCCCGGCCAGCGAGCGATATTCGCGCTTCTTTTCCAGCGTCGCCGCATCGAGCACCAGCGTGGTCGTGCCACCCGGCAGGACGGATCCCCCCGCTATCCGGTCATACCCGTCGGCGATTGCCCCGCCGGGCTCGTCGGCCTGCTTGAGTTCATGATTGCGCACCAGCGCGATCTCTCCGCCGGGCAGCGATAGGCAGCCCATCCCATCGGCTTTGTCCGGAACCGTCCCGCCATCACTCATCGCATCGCCAAGGCTGGACAGCAGGCGGTAGGAGAAGCCTTCGGGCAGGTCGAGCAGACTGTTCGGATCGCGGACCAGCGGCCCGTATCCGGCAGCCGTAAGCTCCGCCCCCCGCGTCATGCACCCGCTCAGCGTCAGGGCGCCGAAGGCAGTTGCGGTTGTGGAAAGGAAATGTCTGCGTTGCATCCGGGGGTTCAAATCTGTCTCCATTGGCCCTGCAGGCGCGCCATGCGATAGAAGCGTGAAATGTCAATGACAGTTGGGAGCAAGTGATGGAATTGAAAGCAAAAATGGCAGCTGTGGTGACCGGCGGCGCATCGGGTCTCGGCAAGGCAAGTGCGAGCGCGCTGGCGGAAGCCGGACTGAAAGTCACCATCTTCGATGTGAACGAGGAAGCCGGCGAAGCGCACGCGAAGGAAATCGGTGGCCATTTCGTGCGGGTCGATATTACCGATGAACAATCGGTGGTCGACGGTTTCGCCTCTGCCCGTGCGGCCCACGGACAGGAGCGCGTGACGGTCCATTGCGCCATGACCAGCCGCCGGGGCAAGACGCTGGGCTGGGACAAGGAAACGGCTGGCTACAAGCGTCTGCCGACAGAAGACTATGCGTTCGGCGCGGAGGGTATTCTCATATCATCCTACCGCATCGCCAGCCATTCCGCTCTCGGCATGGCCAATAGCGAGCCGCTCAACGAAGACGGCGAGCGCGGCGCCATCACGCTGACCGCAAGCGTCGCCGCGCAGGACGGCCAGATCGGCCAGGTGATCTACGGCAGCTGCAAGGCGGGCGTGAACGGGCTGGTGCTGCCGATGGCCCGTGATCTCATGGACCTCGGCATTCGCGTCAACTCGGTCATGCCGGGCATTTTCGCGACCCCGCTGATGCTGGGAATGAAGGATCGCAACCCGCAGATGTGGGACCAGCTCAACGCCAGCGTCCCCTTCCCCAAGCGGCTGGGAAAGCCGGAGGAATTCGCCTCGCTGATCGTCGAGATCGCCCGCAACAGCTACATCAACGGCCACCAGTTCCGCCTCGACGGCGCGATCCGCATGCCTCCGAAATGAGGTCGTTGGAGCGGGTGAAGGGAATCGAACCCTCGTCGTCAGCTTGGGAAGCTGCTGCTCTACCATTGAGCTACACCCGCGAGGTGGAGCGGCGCTTGCCACGGGCGGCGCCACACGGTCAATCGATTCGGTGAGCGGCGGAAAACACCGGACGGCGCCTTCACCTTCCCGGCCAAGCCTATAGAAGGGCCGGATGACGACGAGGCGCGAATGGGTGAACTGGGCGATCGGGCGGATCGAGGCCGATTTCAATCGGTCCGCGGACACGCATCTCATCCCCCTGCCCGTCCCCGCGCTTCCCGACATCGCGATCTACCTGAAAGACGAATCCAGCCACCCGACCGGCAGCCTGAAGCACAGGCTCGCGCGCTCGCTGTTCCTTTACGGCCTGTGCAATGGCTGGATCAGCGAGGGTACAGCCATCGTCGAGGCATCGAGCGGGTCGACCGCCGTGTCGGAGGCCTATTTCGCGCGGATGCTGGGCCTGCCTTTCATTGCCGTAGTGCCCAAGACGACGGCGCAGGCGAAGATCGATGCCATCGCCTTCTACGGCGGCAAGTGCCACTTCGTCGACAATCCCGGCGAGATGTATGACGCAGCGCAAGCCCTCGCCGATGATCTGAAAGGTCATTACATCGACCAGTTCACCTTCGCCGAGCGGGCGACGGACTGGCGCAGCAACAACAACATAGCGGAATCGATCTTCGCCCAGATGCAGCGCGAGCCGCATCCGGTGCCGCGCTGGATCGTATGCGGAGCCGGGACCGGCGGGACATCAGCAACCATCGGCCGCTTCGCCCGCTACAACCGCCACGACACCAAGGTCTGCGTCGCCGATCCCGAAGGCTCGGTCTTCCACCGCCACTGGGCCGACCGGTCGGTCGAGCGCGTCGACCATCCCTCTGGCTGTATCGAGGGGATCGGGCGCCAGCGGGTGGAGCCCAGCTTCCTGCCGGACGTGGTCGATGCCATGGAAGCCGTGCCCGACGCCTGCTCAATCGCTGCCGCGCACGAGGTAAGCGAACGGCTCGGGCGGCGATGCGGGGGATCGACCGGCACCAATGTCTGGGCCTGCGCCAAGATTGCCGCCGACATGGCAGAGCGCGGCTTCAAGGGTTCGATCGTCTCAATCCTGTGCGATGACGGCGCGCGCTATGCGGACACGATTTTCGACGACGATTGGCTGGCGGACAAAGGCTTCGACATCCTGCCCCAGCGCAAGAAGATCGCCCATTTCTTCGAAACCGGCACTTTCGCTGCCGGCTGATACAGCCCCTTCCGGGAGAGATTTAACGTGATTACCGACGACCGCATCATCCTTGGGCTACTGGGCTTGGTGCTCGCCTTCGTATTCGTGACGCGGGATCGGCCGGGATGGCAGAAGTTCTATACCTTCGTACCGATCATCCTGGTCTGCTACCTCGTGCCCTCGCTGATGGTCACCTTCGGCCTCATCGATGTGAGCGAGAGCAACCTCTGGACCGTGGCGAAGGATTTCTTCCTGCCCGCAGCGCTGTTCCTGATGACGCTCAGCATCGATCTGAAGGGTATTCTGGGCCTTGGCAGCAAGGCGATCATCATGTTCCTGACTGCGACGTTGGGCATCGTGATCGGCGGCCCCCTCGCGCTCTATATCGTCGCGCAGTTCGATCCGTCGATCATCGGGACGGGACAGGACGCGGCATGGCGCGGCCTCGCCACTCTGGCGGGTAGCTGGATCGGCGGCGGCGCGAACCAGACCGCGATGCTGGAAGTCTATGGCTATAATATCGAGAAATACTCCGCGCTCATCGCGGTCGACATCATCGTCGCGAATATCTGGATGATCTTCCTCCTTTACGGTGCAGGCGCGAGCGAGAAGGTCGACCGCTGGCTCGGCGCGGACAGCAGCGCGATCGACCGGCTGCGCGACAAGATGGCCGATTACACCAGCTCGGTAGAGCGCGTGGCGACAGCGAACGATTACGTCCTGCTGTTCGGCGCAACACTGGCGGTGGTCGGTCTGTGTCATCTTGCAGGCACCATGCTTGGCGGGTTCTTCGCTGAATTGCAGGGCGAAGAGGCAACGCTGGCGAGCAGTTTCTTCTGGGTCGTCGTGGTGGCGACCACGCTCGGCCTTGCCGCCAGCTTCACCCGCGCGCGCAACCTGGAAGGCGTCGGCGCGAGCAAGTTCGGCACGCTTTTCATCTTCCTGCTAGTCGCGATCATCGGCACCAAGATGGACGTCACGCAGCTGGGCGATGCGCCCGGCTTCATGGCCGTGGGGCTGATCTGGATGCTGTTCCACGTCATCCTGCTGCTGCTGGTGGCCAAGCTGATCAAGGCGCCGTTCTTCTTCGTCGCCGTCGGCAGCAAGGCGAATGTGGGCGGGGCCGCCTCGGCGCCCGTCGTGGCGGCCGCGTTCCACCCGGCACTGGCCCCGGTCGGCGTGCTGCTGGCAGTGCTCGGCTATGCGCTCGGCACCTATGGCGCGATCCTGTGCGCACAGATGATGGCGGCGGTCGGATAATCCCGAAAGGTAAAGGTTTCATCTGAAACCGGTTGATTTCGGAGCATCCGCTTGCCACAGCCGTTGGCAAGAAAAGAGAGGATTCCCCCATGCGTCAGGTTGACCATTTCATCGCCGGCGGAGCCACCGGTTCCGCCACCCGCAAGCACCAGATCTGGAACCCGTCCACGGGCGAGGTCCAAGCCGAGGTCGCCCTTGGCGATGCAGCCCTACTGCAGAAGGCCGTGGACGAAGCCAAGAAGGTCCAGCCCGAATGGGCGGCCACCAATCCGCAGCGCCGTGCGCGCGTGATGTTCGAATTCAAGCGCCTCGTCGAAGCCAACAAGCAGGAACTGGCCGAACTGCTGTCGAGCGAACACGGCAAGGTGGTCGAGGACGCGCATGGGGATGTGCAGCGCGGCCTCGAAGTCATCGAATTCGCTTGCGGCATCCCGCAGGCGCTGAAGGGCGAATACACGCAAGGCGCGGGCCCGGGCATCGATGTCTATTCGATGCGCCAGCCGCTCGGCATCGGTGCGGGCATCACCCCGTTCAACTTCCCTGCCATGATCCCGATGTGGATGTTCGGCATGGCGATCGCTGCCGGTAACGCCTTCATCCTGAAGCCGTCCGAGCGCGATCCCTCCGTGCCCGTGCGCCTCGCCGAACTGTTCGTGGAAGCAGGCGCGCCCGAAGGCCTGCTGCAGGTCGTTCACGGCGACAAGGAAATGGTCGACGCGATCCTCGACCATCCCGACATTCCGGCAATCAGCTTCGTCGGCTCCTCCGACATCGCGCAGTACATCTACTCGCGCGGCACGGCGAATGCGAAACGTGTGCAGGCTTTCGGCGGCGCGAAGAACCACGGCATCGTCATGCCCGACGCCGATCTCGACCAGGTGGTGAACGATCTTGCCGGAGCTGCCTTCGGTTCGGCTGGCGAGCGCTGCATGGCGTTGCCGGTTGTAGTGCCGGTGGGCGAGGACACGGCGGACCGCCTGCGCGAAAAGCTCATCCCCGCGATCAACGCGCTGCGCGTCGGGGTCTCCAACGATCCCGAAGCGCATTACGGCCCCGTCGTCACGCCCGAACACAAGGCACGCGTCGAAGGCTGGATCGACACTGCCGAAAAGGAAGGCGCAGAAGTCGTCATCGACGGTCGCGGCTTCAGCCTGCAGGGTCACGAAGACGGTTTCTTCGTCGGCCCGACGCTGCTCGACCGTGTCACGCCCGACATGGAAAGCTACAAGGAAGAAATTTTCGGCCCGGTCCTCCAGATCGTGCGCGCCAAAGATTTCGAGGACGCCGTCCGCCTGCCGAGTGAGCACCAGTACGGCAACGGCGTCGCCATCTTCACCCGCAACGGCCACGCCGCGCGCGAATTCGCGAGCCGCGTGAATGTCGGCATGGTCGGCATCAACGTGCCGATCCCGGTGCCGGTCAGCTATCACAGCTTCGGCGGCTGGAAGCGCTCGGGCTTCGGCGACATTGACCAGTACGGCATGGAAGGCCTGAAGTTCTGGACCAAGGCCAAGAAGGTCACGCAGCGCTGGCCCGATGGCGGCGGTGACGGCTCCAACGCCTTCGTCATCCCGACGATGGGATAAGGACAGCGGGCGAGGCGTTGGGGAAGAATGACAATGATTTCACCCCGACACCTCGCCCTCCTTTTTTGCCCTCTCTCGCTCGCAGCTTGCGGGAGCGCAGACGAGGAGCCTGCGGAGCCCGTTAGTAGTCCTTCCGAGGCCGTAGAAACCTCATCGACCCCTTCCCCACAGGCCTCCGAAGCCGAACCTCAATCGGCGAGTTTCGCCAAGACGATGCCGCAGGAAATGCGCGGGATCTGGCACAAGGACATCCTCGGGCGCGCGCCCAATGCGGAAGAATGCGATCCGCGACTGCGCGGTACGATCGACTGGGACCGACTCATCACGGTGCGCGACAGCGGATACGTCTATTTCGAAATGAGTGGCCGGATCATGGAAGTGCATGATCGCACCGACACGATGATCGATGCCACTTTCGACACCACCTACGCGGATACCCCGACGAGCGAGCGGCGCGATTTCGCGCTGCAGGGCGACGGGACGCTCGCTATCAATCTCGATGACGGCGACGGGACGATGCAGGTCGTCCAGTACCGCCGTTGCCCGGAGTAAGCCCATGCGTATCATCTCGAGCATTGCCGCCCTCGCCTCTCTCGCTCTCGTCGCAGCCTGCACAGAGCCGGTCGAAGACAGGCCGGAGCCGGAAGAGACCATGATGCCGGTCGAACCCGGTGGCGGCATCGGTGACGGGGCCACTCCGCTGCCCGAACTTCTCGGCACGGAAATACCGGAGGCTCTGCACGGGCGCTGGGGCCTCGTGCCGGCCGATTGCACCTCGACCCGGGGAGATGCCAAGGGCCCCATCACCATCGACGCAGAGCGCATCGAATTCTACGAATCGCGCGCCGTCGTGGACGAGATCGAGGATCAGAACACCGGCATGATCCGCGCCCGCTTCGCGTTCACCGGCGAAGGCCAGGAATGGACCCGCGATATCGAGTGGCGGCTCTCGGAAGACGGCGCGAAGCTCATGCGTTCCGAAACTGGCGAAGATGCGCTCGACGAACCTCTGAGCTATACGAAGTGCGAAACCGAAGGAGAGTGACGATGAAAGCCGTTCTTGCGATTTGCGCCGCCCTGCCGCTGGCAGCCTGCGCCACCGCCTATGAGGGGGCTGAGGCCCCCGCCGCGGCCGCCGGCACCTGCGATGCTGCACCCGTGCAATATCATGTCGGGCACGAGGCGACTTCGGACATGGGCGCGGCAATCCTTGCAGAAAGCGGCGCGCGGACCCTGCGCTGGGGCCCGCCGGACTCCGCATGGACGATGGATTACCGCGAAGACCGTGCGAACGTGCGGTACGATCGCGACATGAAGATCACCGCGGTCACCTGCGGATGAGCGAGCGGCAACGGGCGTCCACGGGATCGCCGTTCGAGGATCAATTCGGTTTCTGCCGCGCGGTAAGGGACGGTGACCGCATCGTGGTCGCCGGCACGGGCCCGATCGAGGACGACGGGTCGAGCACCGCAGGCGATGCCACCGCACAGGCCGCGCGCTGCTGCACACTGATCGTCCGGGCAATCGAGCAACTCGGCGGCTCGGCTGCGGATGTCGTGCGCACCCGCATGTTCCTCACCGATTTCGACGACCAGGCCGCCGTCGGCGAGGTTCATGCGCGCTTTTTCGGCGATGCCAAACCGGCCGCAACGATGGTCGGCTGCGCATGGCTTTGCCGCAAGGAATGGAAAGTCGAATTCGAGGCGGAAGCAATCGTTAAAGGCTGAGGCCGCCCACCCCTTCCCTTGCCCCCGCGAGAGGTTTAGAGCGCCCCCATGACAGGACAATTCCAGCTTACCGAAGAGCAGCTCGCGATCCAGGAAATGGCGCAGCGCTTCACCGCCGATAACATCACGCCCTTCGCCGGCGAATGGGATGAGAAGAGCCATTTCCCGCGCGACGTGATCAAGAGCACCGCCGAACTCGGCTTCGGCGCGATCTACGTCTCGGAGGAAAGCGGCGGCATCGGCCTCGGGCGTCTCGAAGCCGCGCTGATCATGGAAGCCATGGCATATGGCTGCCCGACGACCAGCGCCTTCATCTCGATCCACAACATGGCGAGCTGGATGATCGACCAGTTCGGATCGCAGGACGTGAAGGACCGCTACCTTCCCGACCTCGTCAGCATGGAAAAGATCGCCAGCTACTGCCTGACCGAACCCGGCAGCGGCTCCGACGCAGCCGGCCTCAAGACCAGCGCCGTCCTGGATGGCGACCATTACGTTTTGAACGGCACCAAGCAGTTCATCTCGGGCGGCGGCGTCAACGACGTCTACGTCACCATGGTCCGCACCTCCGATCACAAGACCAAGGGCATCACCTGCCTGGTGATCGACAAGGACACTCCCGGCGTATCCTTCGGCAAGCCGGAAAAGAAGCTCGGCTGGAATGCCTCGCCCACCGCTCAGGTCATCTTCGAAGATGCGCGCGTACCCGTCGCCAACCGCGTCGGTGACGAGGGCGAAGGGTTCCGTTTCGCGATGATGGGCCTCGACGGCGGACGCCTTAACATCGGGGCCTGCTCGCTCGGCGGTGCGCAGCGCTGCCTCGACGAGGCCGTCGCCTATACCAAGGACCGCAAGCAGTTCGACACGCCGATCGCCGACTTCCAGAACACGCAGTTCATGCTCGCGGACATGGCGACCGACCTCGAAGCCTCGCGCGCGCTGCTCTATCTAGCGGCCGCCAAGGTGACCGACAACGCGCCCGACAAGTCGCGCTTTTCCGCCATGGCCAAGCGCCTTGCGACCGACAATGGCAGCAAGATCGTCAACGACGCGCTGCAGCTGTTCGGCGGCTATGGCTATTTGAAGGAATACCCGATCGAGCGGTTCTGGCGCGACCTGCGCGTCCACTCGATCCTCGAAGGCACGAACCAGGTCATGCGCATGATCGTGGGCCGTGACCTCCTGCGCCAGTGAGCACCGACATGACTGACGACATTCTCATCCATACCCATGGCCGCGTCGGCCATATCAGCCTCAACCGTCCGAAGGCGCTGCACGCGCTGACGCTCGACATGTGCCACGCGATGAGCGCGGCGCTTACCGAGTGGGCGAATGACGACGCCATCGAAGCGGTCATCCTCGACCATTCCGAAGGGCGCGGTTTCTGCGCGGGCGGCGATATCAACCTGCTGCGCCATTCCGCCCTGAATGATGGCGGCAAGAGCGGCCGCAAGTTCTTCCATGACGAGTACCAGCTCAACCACCAGATGATGACCTATGGAAAGCCCATCGTGGCCTTCATGGACGGCATCACCATGGGCGGCGGCGTGGGCATCGCCCTGCCCTGCACCTATCGCGTCGCGACCGAGAACACCCGTTTCGCCATGCCCGAAACCGGCATCGGCCTGTTCCCGGACGTCGGCGGCGGCTGGCATCTCTCGCGCCTCGGCGGGCGGCTCGGCGAATTCCTTGCGCTGACCGGCGCACGGCTCGACGGGGCGGAATGCCTCTGGGCCGGTATCGCAACGCATTACGTGCCGAGCGAAATGATCCCCGAGGTCAAGGCGCGCATCATCGACAAGCCCGACCGTATCCGCGGCATCCTGTCCGAACCGGTCGGCACCCCGCCCAAGGCACGGATCGAGGGCAATGCCGACAAGATCGCGAAGCACTTCGCCTCCGATCGCTATGAAGACATTCTCGCCAGCCTCGAAAAAGCGGCGGCCGACGGTGACGAATGGGCCGCCAAGGAACGCGACACGCTCGGCACCAAAAGCCCCCAGACCTGCAAGGTCGCGCTGCGCCAGCTGGCGACCAGCCGCGAGCTCGACAGTTTCGCCGACAATATGGCGATGGAATACCGCATCGCCAGCCGCGTGCTGACGCGCCCCGACTTTGCCGAGGGCGTGCGTGCAGTCATCGTGGACAAAACCAACGACCCCAAATGGGATCCGGCTACGCCCGAGGGCGTGAGCGAAGAACTGCTCGACAGCATCTTCGCCCCGCTTCCCGCAGACGAGGAATGGAAACCCCTATGAGTTACGAGACCATCACCGTCGAACAGCGTGACGCGGTTACGCTGATCACGCTCAACCGCCCCAAGGCCCTCAATGCGCTGAACAGCAAGGTGCTGGAAGAGCTGACCGAGGCGTTCGCCGCCTACCAGGCCGACAGCAGCCAGCTGTGCGCCGTGCTCACCGGTTCGGGCGACAAGGCCTTTGCCGCCGGTGCTGACATCAAGGAAATGAGCGAGAAGGCGGCTGCCGACTTCTATCTCGAAGATTTCTTTTCGCCCTGGACCAGCGAGATCGTGAAGAAGACCCGCAAGCCGTGGATCGCCGCGGTGAACGGCTTTGCGCTGGGCGGCGGGTGCGAGCTTGCCATGATGGCGGACTTCATCATCGCGAGCGAGAACGCCAAGTTCGGCCAGCCCGAGATCAAGCTGGGCGTTGCCCCCGGCATGGGCGGCTCGCAGCGCCTGACCAAGGCGATCGGCAAGTCGAAGGCGATGGAAATGTGCCTGACGGGCCGCATGATGGGCGCTGAGGAAGCCGAACGCAGCAACCTCGTCGCGCGCGTGGTGCCGCATGACGAACTGCTCGACGATGCGATGAAGACCGCCGCGCAGATCGCCGCGATGCCGCCAATGGCTGCCATCGCGAACAAGGAAATGGTCAACGCCGCTTTCGAGACCAGCCTCGACCAGGGCCTGGTCATCGAACGCCGCATCTTCCAGATTCTCACCGCGAGCGAGGACAAGAAGGAAGGCATGGCCGCCTTCGTCGAAAAGCGCGAGGGCAAGTGGAAGGGTAGGTAATGAGCCCGGAAATCTATCCGCTGATTGGCCTCGTATGTGGCCTTGTTGGGGGATGGATATGGGAAAATGTGATACCAGGCGGGATTGCTGCGATAGCGATAGCGCTCCTTGCGGGATTGATCGCGACGGCGCCTTCCAGCTTTGACGGGCTAGGCCTCTTGATGGTCGTCCTTGGCACAATCCTGGCCGGTCTCATGTCCTTCTTCGGCACCGTCACAGGCACCCGCCTGAAAGAATATTTCGAGAGGAAATCAGAATGAAAATCGCCTTCATCGGCCTCGGCAATATGGGCGGAGGGATGGCCGCGAACCTCGTCAAGGCGGGGCACAACGTGCTCGCCTTCGATCTCGACGAGGAAGCGCGACAGAAGGCCGACGATGCCGGGTGCACGACCTTCAGCGAGCCTGAGTGGGCTGTCGAAGATACCGAAGCCGTGGTGACCATGCTTCCCAATGGCGGGATCGTGAAGTCGGTCTACGAAGGCAGCGTGATCGGCAAGGCACCCGAAGGCGCAGTCCTGCTCGATTGTTCGACCATCGATGTCGCCACAGCCAAGGAGGTGATCGCCAAGGCCGAAGCTGCCGGATACGACATGGTCGACGCCCCCGTTTCGGGCGGGATCGCGGCGGCCAATGGCGGTACGCTCACCTTCATGGTCGGCGGGACCGAAAACGCATTCGGGCGCGCCGAAGAGGTGCTTCAGGCGATGGGCAAGGCGGTCATTCACGCAGGCGATGCAGGCGCGGGACAGACGGCAAAGATCTGCAACAACATGCTGCTCGCTATCTCGATGATCGGGACTGCCGAAGCGATGAAGATGGCCGAAAAGCTCGGTCTCGACCCGCAGAAGTTCTACGAGATCAGCTCGCAGTCCTCAGGCTATTGCTGGTCGCTTAACGCATATACGCCGATGCCCGGCGTGGGCGTCGAAAGCCCGGCGGACAATGACTACAAGGGCGGCTTCGCCACGGCGCTGATGCTGAAGGACCTGCGCCTCGCGATGGATGCGGCAAAGGACGTCGATGCGACCACCGTGCTCGGCGCGAAAGCGGCGGAAATCTACGAGGAACTCGCCAAGGAACACGGCGGCCTCGATTTCTCCGCGGTGATCAAGACGCTCTGAGGTCTTCCAGCACCTCCGCGAGCCATTCGCGCGGGGCTTTGCGGCGACCGATGTCGGCGACGAACTCTTGGCCGCGCGCGACGCTCTTCAGCCTGCGTCCGCGAAGCCAGCGATCCGCACGGTCGTGATAGGTCAGCCCGCCGCGCTTTAGCCAGGAGGGCCGGTTCCACAGCGATGGCGGCCCTTCCTCGACCGTGAGCCGCAATGCGGGTGAGGCGCGGTTGGCCGTGCCACCCGGCCCGACATAGAGGCAGTCGTTGCTGCCGTGCATGGCCAGCGCGTGGGGGTGGTGATGAGCGCGAAATTCATCGCGCTCCTCATCGTTGCAGCTGGCGAGGTGAACCGTGCGCTTCACCTCCATCCAGCCGAAGATGCGGTGATGGGGCTCGCCGGTGTCCTCTTCGCGGAAGAGGCCGAAGAACAGGAAGATATCGCCCACGCCGACACCCTGGTTGGCGAGATGGGTCTGCGCCGCGCCGACCTGCCCGAAGATGCAGGTGCCATCGCCCGTGAACATCGGGTCGTGGTGGCACAGGTCCGCCTCGCCGAGCTTGCCACGGCTGGCTGCCTTCGCATGTTCGCCCAGCCGGAGCGCGCCATAGCTCGTGTTCGAGGCAGCGCCGGCGGGAATCGGCAGGCTAACAGGCACACCGTCCACGATAGGCGATGCACCGCCACCTGCCGCGCTGTCGAAGCCCTTGCGGCTGAAGACGATCTTCATGACCGCCGCCCGGCGATCAACGTCCGCCCTGCTCGCTCATCGTCGGTTGGCCCGAAGGCGCCACCGGCTCCTCATACGCCAGCACCGGCTTGCGCGCGGCGAGCGTTTCGTCGAGGCGGCGGCGCGGTGCGTAGTGCGGCGCAGTCTTCAGCGTCGCATCGCCGGCCTTCGCCCGTTCCGCCACGCTACGCAGCGCGGCGATGAACTGGTCGAGCGCGGCCTTGCTCTCGGTCTCGGTCGGCTCGATCAGCATCGCGCCATGCACCACCAGCGGGAAGTACATGGTCATCGGATGATAGCCCTCGTCGATCAGCCCCTTGGCAAGATCGAGCGTCGAGATGTCCTCGGCAAAACCGGCGTCGGAGAACAGCGCCTCGTGCATGCAGGGCCCGCTCGGCCCGAAGGGCGCATCGAGCACGTCGTCGAGACTGCGCAGAACGTAATTGGCGTTGAGCACGGCGTCCTCGGCGACCTGCTTCAGCCCGTCCGCACCGTGGCTGAGCATATAGGTCAGCGCGCGGGTGAACATGCCCATCTGCCCATGGAACGCGGTCATGCGGCCAAAGGATTGTGTGTGTCCGTACTGGTCTGCGTTTTCTTCTTCTACGAGGTGCACCTCGCCATCCTTGCCGCGAACCACGTAGGGAAGCGGGCCAAACGGCGCGAGTGCCTCAGACAGCACGACCGGGCCGGAACCGGGTCCACCGCCGCCATGCGGGGTCGAGAACGTCTTGTGCAGGTTAATATGCATCGCATCGACGCCGAGGTCGCCGGGGCGGACCTTGCCGACAATGGCGTTGAAGTTCGCGCCGTCGCAATAGACGAAGCCGCCAACTGCGTGCACCGCGTCCGAGATCGCCTTCATGTCGCGCTCGAACAGGCCGCAGGTATTGGGGTTGGTGATCATCACCGCGGCCACATCGGGGCCGAGGCGAGCCTTCAACGCTTCGAGATCGACGCGGCCTTCGGCGGTCGCGGGAATATCCTCGACCTCGTACCCTGCGAAGGCTGCGGTCGCCGGATTGGTGCCGTGCGCACTTTCGGGGACCAGCACGACCTTGCGCGCATCGCCGCGCGCTTCAAGCGCGGCGCGGATGCAAAGGATGCCGCACAATTCGCCATGCGCGCCTGCCTTGGGGCTCATCGCGACGCCGTGCATGCCGGTGAGGTCGATCAGCCAGTTTGCAAGCTCGTTGATGACTTCAAGCGCACCGCGCACGGTCTGGACCGGCTGAAGCGGATGGACGTCGGCGAAGCCGGGCATGCGCGCGACCTTCTCGTTGAGGCGCGGGTTATGCTTCATCGTGCAACTGCCCAGCGGGAAGAAGCCGAGATCGATGCCGTAGTTCTGGCGTGACAGCCGCGTGTAGTGGCGCACCGCCTCAGGTTCGGAGAGGCCCGGCAGGCCGATCGCCTCTGCGCGGTCCATGCCTCCGAGACGCGTTGCCGCGCCCGCAGGTTCGGGGAGGTCGACGCCGGTCGTCTCGACGTGGCCGATTTCGAAGAGCAACGGCTCTTCGAGCATCAGCGCGCGGTTGCCGGTGACGGTGTCGGGTCCACTCATCGCATTGTGATCTTCGACCGGGGTGCCGGGCTTCCAGCCGGACTGGTTAGGAGCGCTCATGACAGCACCTCCTCGAGAGCGGAGGCAAGGGTTTCGATGTCCTCCTCGGTGGTGGTTTCGGTGACGGCCACCAGCAGGCCGTCGGCCAGGTCGGCATTGTCCGGGAACAGCCGGCCGAGCGATACGCCGGCGAGGATGTCCCGCTCTGCCAGCTTGCGCACGACTGCCCGTGCATCGGTGCCGAGCCGGACCGTGAATTCGTTGAAGAAGCTGTCGTTGAGGACGCTCACGCCCGGCACCTTTGCTAGCCGGTCGGCGGCGTGGCAGGCCAGGCGGTGGTTCTCCATCGCCAGGCGGCGCAGGCCCTTCTCGCCGAGCAGCGTAATATGCACGCTGAATGCCAGCGCACAGAGGCCGGAATTCGTGCAGATATTCGACGTCGCTTTCTCACGGCGGATATGCTGTTCGCGCGTCGATAGCGTCAGGACGAAGCCGCGCTTGCCTTCCGCGTCGACGGTCTCACCGCACAGGCGGCCCGGCATCTGGCGCACGTGCTTCGGGCTGGTGACCGCAAAGAGGCCGAGATACGGGCCGCCGAACTGGAGGCCGACGCCGAGCGACTGCCCTTCGCCGACGACGATATCCGCACCCATTTCGCCGGGCGACTTGATCGCACCGAGAGCGACCGGCTCCGTGTTGACGACGATCAGCAGCGCGCCCTTTTCATGCGCCGCATCGGCGATGGGCTGCAGGTCGCTCACGCGGCCGAGGATGTCGGGATACTGGACGACCACGCAGCTGGTGTCGTCGTCGATCCGTGCGATCAGCCCGTAATTGTCGGGCTGAGCCTGCAAGGCGGGGCTCGCATGTGCGATCTCGTCTTCGGTGAACTTGGCCATGGTCTTCACGACCTCGGCATAGTGGGGGTGCAATGCGCCCGACAGCACGACCTTGCGCTTCTTCCCGCGCGCGACGCGGCTGGCCATTGCCACCGCTTCCCAGCAGGCAGTCGAGCCATCGTACATCGAGGCATTGGCCACGTGGCAACCATAGAGCCGCGCGACCTGCGTCTGGAATTCGAACAGCATCTGCAAGGTTCCCTGCGCGATTTCCGGCTGGTAGGGCGTATAGGCGGTCAGGAATTCACCGCGCTGGATGATGTGATCGACGCTGGCCGGGACGTGGTGCTTGTACGCCCCTGCCCCAAGGAAAAACGCTGCATCGGACGCTGCAAGATTCTTCTTCGACAGCCGCCGCATGTGCTTTTCGACTGCCATTTCGCTGGCGTGCATGGGCAGGCCCTCGATCGGGCCGGTCAGCCGTGCCTCCTCGGGTACGTCGGAAAACAGCGCGTCCACATCGGGCGCACCGATCGTCTCAAGCATTGCCGAACGATCGGCTTCGGTAAGCGGCAGATAACGCATTGAATAACCCCTGGCGCCCGGTCGGGCGTTTAGATCAAAGCTCGTCGCAGAAGCTCTTGTAGGCCTTGTCGTCCATCAGCCCTTCGAGTTGGGACTTGTCGGAAACGGTCATGCGGAAGAACCACCCGTCTTCCTCGGGCGAGGTGTTGACCAGCGCCGGATCGTCTTCGAGCGCGGCATTGGCTTCCGTCACTTCGCCGCTGATCGGCGCGTAGACGTCGCTCGCGGCCTTGACGCTTTCGACCACGGCAGCGTCCTTGCCTTTTTCCAGCATCGTGCCGCTTTCAGGCAGTTCGACGAACACGATGTCGCCAAGCTGACCCTGCGCATAATCGGTGATGCCGACAGTGGCGGTGTCGCCTTCCAGGTCGATCCATTCGTGTTCTTCGGTGAAATAACGAGCCATCAGTCTCACTTCCCTCTGTGATAGCGGTGGGGGACGAAGGGCATGGTCGTGACCTTCGCGGGCAGTCTCTTGTTACGAACCTCCACCTCGACCTCGGTTCCCGGTTCGATATGGCTTTTTTCAAGGTAGCCCATCGCGATCGGGTGTCCGAGCGAGGGTGAAAAGCCGCCGCTGGTGATGCGGCCGATTTCGGTATCGCCGTCGAAAACCTTGGCCCCTTCGCGGGCAGGCAGGCGCCCTTCGAAAGTCAGCCCGACACGCTTGCGTGCGGGGCCGGAGTTGAAGACGTCCATGACCTTTTCATGGCCCATCCAGCCGCCGTCCTCGCGGCGGCGCTTTGTCAGCGCAAAGCCGAGATCGGCCGAGACGGGATCGGTTTCGGTCGTGATGTCGTGGCCATAGAGCGGCAAGCCAGCTTCCAGGCGCAGGCTGTCGCGCGCGCCCAAGCCACAGGGGCGAACCTCGATTTCAGCACAAAGGCGATCGCACAGGCTCTCGGCGAATTCGGCAGGGACCGAAATTTCGAAGCCGTCTTCGCCGGTATAGCCCGCGCGCGTGATGCGCAGCGGCCATTCGCCGAAATCGTGGACCACGCTTTCCATGAAGATCATGTCTTCGATAGTGTTGCGCATGACGCGGTTGAGCGCGGTGGCAGCGTTGGGGCCTTGCAGGGCGACCAGCGCATGCTCGTCCATGTGGGTCAACGTGACTTCGTCGGGCAGGTGCTCGCGAAGATGGGCGATATCGTCCCACTTCATCGCGCCGTTGACGACGAGGTAATAGGCCGGGTCGCCCCAATGCCCTTCGGTGCCAGCTTCTTCGTCGGCCTCGATCCACGGTGTGGCATTGGTGACCATAAGGTCATCGAGGATTCCGCCGTCCTCGTCGATGAGGAGCGAATAGCGCACCTTGCCGGGCTTCAGCGTAGTGATCGCGCCGGGCAGCAGCTTTTCGAGTTCCGCGGCGACGTTTTCGCCGGTCAGCATCAGCTGGCCCATGTGGCTGACGTCGAACAGGCCCGCTTGACTGCGCGTCCATTCATGTTCGGCAACGATCCCGCCACCTGATTCCGCCGAATACTGGATCGGCATTTCATAGCCCGCGAACGGCACCATGCGCGCGCCCTTGCGGCGATGCCAGGCATCCAGCGGCAGCTGTTCGATTTCCTGCGGTGTGTCGGTATTATCGCTCAAGACGCATCCCTTGGTGGCAAGCATGGAAGCGCCGCGAACGGCGCTGAAACAACCCATGCCCCCTCTGTCGGGAAACCTGAGAGACTGGCGCGCAAATGAGCACGCGTACCCCTTCGGTGGTCCGCCGCGGCTGCGACAAACGCTTTCCAGAGTGTCGATGGCAGCGCACGGTCCCTTGGCCTGAGAGTTTCCGGGGCGGTTGCTCCTTCGGCGCCGGGCGGGTGTCCCCCGCACAGGCTCTCCCATGCGCGCCTGCCGCAGAATCGCTCCTGCAGCCGACGGTTCAGCCCTGCGCGATCACGGCGCTGCGGTCAATCCAGATTGGGCCGCAACCAGCGCTCTGCGGTCGCAATATCCACACCGCGGCGCGCGGCGTAATCTTCCAGTTGGTCGCGACCAATGCGTGCAACGCCGAAATACTGGCTTTCCGGATGTCCGAAGTAGAAACCGCTGACCGCTGCCGTAGGATACATGGCGAAGTTTTCCGTCAGGGTCAGGCCGGTGTGCTTTTCCGCGTCGAGCAGGTCGAACAGGACGGGCTTCAGGCTGTGGTCGGGACAGGCCGGATACCCCGGCGCAGGGCGAATACCGCGGTACTCTTCCTTTATCAGCGCCGTATTGGTCAGCTGTTCCTGCGGCGCATAGCCCCACAGGTCGGTGCGCGTGAACTGGTGTAGACGCTCAGCAAAGGCTTCCGCGAAACGGTCGGCCAGTGCCTTGAGCAGGATGTCGGAGTAGTCGTCCTTATCCTCGAGGAAGCGCTTGGAATGCGGCTCTATCCCGTGGATGCCGACGGCGAACCCGCCGATCCAGTCGCCCGCCGGGTCAATGAAATCGGCCAGGCACATATTGGCGCGGTCGCGCGACTTCTTCACCTGCTGGCGCAGGAACGGCAGGACCACGTGCTCTTCGCGATCAACGCGGTGGATGGTGACATCGTCCCCGTCGCGTGCGCAGGGCCAGAACCCTGCAACGCCCTTCGCGGTCAGCCACTTTTCCTCGACGATCCGGTCGAGCATGGCGTTGGCATCATCGAACAGCTGCTGGGCAGTTTCGCCGACCACATCATCAGTCAGGATTGCCGGATAATTCCCGTGCAATTCCCACGCCCGGAAGAAGGGAGTCCAGTCGATATATTCGCGCAGGTCCGCGAGGTCCCAATCATCGAAGGGATGGATTCCCGGCCTTAGTGGCGGCGCCGCCTTGTCAGACAGGAAGGCGTCGTAAAAATTCGCTCGTGCCTCTTCGATCGGGAGCAGGACACTCTGACCTTTGCCAGCCCGCGCATCGCGTACCTTCTGGTAGTCGGCGGCTGTCGTATCCACGAATTCGTCGCGCTGGGTGTCGGATAGCAGGCGGCTGGCAACGCCAACCGCGCGGCTCGCGTCGAGCACGTGGATAACGGGCCCGTCATAAGCCGGATCGATGCGTAGCGCCGTGTGGACCTTGCTGGTGGTCGCGCCGCCGATCAGCAGCGGCATCGTCATTTCCTCGCGCTGCATTTCCTCTGCCACGGTGACCATCTCGTCCAGCGAAGGCGTGATGAGACCCGACAGTCCGATCATGTCGGCCTTCTCGTCCCGGGCAGTCTGGAGGATCGTGGACCACGGCACCATGACGCCGAGATCGATGACCTCGTAGCCGTTGCATTGCAGAACCACGCCGACGATATTCTTTCCGATATCGTGGACGTCACCCTTTACGGTGGCCATCACGATCTTGCCCTTGGACTGGTCGGCAAGGCCGGACGCTTCCTTTTCGGCTTCGATAAAGGGAATGAGGTGGGCGACGGCCTTTTTCATCACGCGTGCGGATTTCACCACCTGCGGCAGGAACATCTTGCCGCTGCCGAACAGGTCGCCGACCACGTTCATGCCGTCCATCAGCGGGCCTTCGATCACCTCGATCGGGCGGTCGAACTGCTGGCGCGCCTCTTCGGTATCACTGACTACATGCGCATCGATACCCTTGACGAGCGCGTGCTCGAGGCGGCGCGCCACGTCCCAGCCGCGCCATTCCTCTGCGGCTTTCTCGTCGGCCGCAGTCTTGCCCTTGTAGCTTTCGGCAAGGTCGATCAGCCGCTCTGTGGCGCCCTCGCGGCGCATGAGGATAACGTCCTCGCACGCTTCGCGCAGTTCGGGGTCGATCTGGTCATAGACGTCGAGCTGGCCCGCATTGACGATGGCCATATCGAGCCCGGCGGGGATCGCGTGATAGAGGAAGACCGAGTGCATCGCTCGGCGCACGGTTTCATTGCCGCGGAAGCTGAAGGACAGGTTCGATAGGCCCCCGCTGGTCTTGGCATGCGGGCAACGCTGCTTGATCTCGCGCACCGCCTCGATGAAATCGAGCCCGTAGCGGTCGTGCTCCTCGATACCGGTCGCCACGGCGAAAATGTTCGGATCGAAGATGATGTCTTCCGCGGGAAAGCCGATCCCGGCCAGCAGGTCGTAAGCCCGCGCACAGATTTCGACCTTGCGCTCTTTCGTGTCGGCCTGACCGGTCTCGTCGAAGGCCATCACGACAACGGCCGCACCGTAATCCATGCAGATGCGTGCGTGTTCGAGGAAAGCCTCTTCGCCTTCCTTCATGCTGATCGAATTGACGATCGGCTTGCCCGAAACGCATTTCAGGCCCGCCTCGATCACTTCGAATTTCGAACTGTCGATCATGACCGGAACGCGCGCGATATCCGGCTCGGCGGCGATCAGCTTGAGGAACGTCGTCATCGCCTTTTCGGCGTCCAGCAGGCCTTCGTCCATGTTGACGTCGATTATCTGCGCGCCGTTCTCGACCTGCTGGCGGGCGACTTCGACGGCGGCGTCGTAATCGTCCGCCATGATCAGCTTCTTGAACCGGGCCGAACCGGTCACATTGGTGCGTTCGCCGATATTGACGAAGCGGGCGGTTGTGAGGTCACTCATCAGGCGGCAATCGTGAAAGGTTCAAGTCCGGCGAGACGCATTTCCGGCTCGCGCGACGGGACTGCGCGCGGTCTCAGGCCTTCGACGGCCCGCGCCATCGCCGCGATATGCTCCGGCGTGGAACCGCAGCAACCGCCCAGCGCATTGATGCGGCGATTTTCCGCCCACACGCGGGTCAGCGCGGCGGTCGTCTCCGGCACTTCGTCATATTCGCCGAGATCGTTCGGCAAGCCCGCATTGGGATAGGCCATCAGATAGGTATCCGCGATATCGGACAGGATCTGGACGTGGGGCCGCAATTGCTCCGCGCCGAAGCTGCAATTGAGGCCGATTGTCAAAGGCTTGGCGTGACGCACCGTGTGCCAGAACGCCTCCACCGTGTGGCCGGAAAGGTTGCGGCCCGAAAGGTCGGTCAGGGTGAGCGAGATCATCAGGGGGATGTCCTGGCCGAGCTCGCGCTCCAGCTGCTTCACCGCCATGATCGCAGCCTTGCAATTGAGCGTATCGAAGACCGTCTCGACCAGGATGAAATCGGCCCCGCCCTCGATCAGCGCCGCGCATTGTTCGCGGTAGACGTCGACGATCTCGTCGAAGCTCACTTCGCGAAAGCCCGGATCTTCGACGTCGGGCGAAAGGGACAGGGTCTTGTTGGTCGGACCCACCGCCCCCGCGACAAAACGCTGCACGCCGTCCTCACGCGCATCTACTGCCTCACGGATGATGCGCGCGGCTGAAACATTGATCTCCCGCACCAGCGCTTCTGCACCATAATCCGCCTGGCTGATCCGGTTGGCGTTGAAGGTGTTGGTTGCAAGGATGTGCGCGCCTGCATCGATGTAGCTGTCGCAAATTTTGCGGATCACCTGCGGCTGGGTTAGGTTCACAAGGTCGTTATTGCCCTTCTGGTCCTGCGCCAGAGCGGTGCCGGCCGCATAGTCTTCGGGCGCAAGATTGGCCCGCTGTATCTCGGTGCCGTACGGGCCGTCCTTGACCAGGATACGCTTTGCAGCGGCGGCGATGAAATCGTCTCTCTTGGACATTGTCAGACCTTCGGGCGCAGGCCGAGCATATGGCAGATCGCGTAGCTCAGCTCTGCGCGGTTGAGGGTGTAGAAATGAAACTGGCGAACGCCGCCGGCATAGAGGCGGCGGCACATTTCAGCGGCGATCGTGGCCGAAACCAGCTGCCGGGCATCGGGCTTCTCGTCGAGTCCGGCAAATAGTCCTTCCATCCAGTCCGGAATGCCGGTTCCGCACAGGCCGCTCATGCGCTGGACCGCGCCGAAGCTCAGCACCGGCATGATCCCTGGCACTATCTCGCCCTCGATCCCGGCGGCGACGGCCTTGTCGCGAAAATCGAAGAAACATTCGGGCTCGAAAAAGAATTGCGTGATTGCGCGGGTCGCCCCCGCATCGAACTTACGCTTCAGATTGTCGAGGTCGGCCTGGCGATCGGGCGAATCCGGATGAACTTCGGGATAAGCTGCCACCGAAATTTCGAAGTCGGCTACGCGTTTGAGGCCCGCGATCAATTCTACCGCATTGGCATAGCCACCGGGGTGGGGCTTGTAGGCGGCCCCGCCTTCCGGCGGGTCGCCGCGCAGGGCGACGATGTGGCGGACGCCCTCTTCCCAATATTCGCGCGCCACCGCGTCTACTTCCTCGCGGGTCGCGTTGACGCAGGTCAGATGGGCGGCCGCAGGCATGGAGGTTTCGTTGACGATCCGGCGAACTGCGGCATGCGTACGCTCGCGGGTGGAGCCGCCCGCGCCATAGGTGACCGACACGAAACGCGGCGACAGTGGGGCAAGCGTCTCGACGCTCTCCCACAAGGTCTGCGCCATTTTGTCGCTCTTGGGCGGAAAGAATTCGAAGCTGACCTCGATGTCACCGGCAAGTCCGGAGAAAAGCGGCGTCTCGAGGGCGCGCTGCGCTTCGCGCATCTGGTCGAGTGTCGGGCTCACATTGCTTTCCTTGCTGGGGCCGCGATGCGGCGTGCGACCCATATTTTCACGGCGAGTTCCCCATCCTCAAGCGCGACGGGCTGGTCCGGATCGTAACCGGCCTCGGCGAGCAGGCCTGCCATGTGATCGTCGGCGAAGCCAAGGCGGGCGTGCGCATGCCGCTCGCGCAACTCCTCGCGGTGATGCGCGGCGAAGTCGACAATCGCGATCCGGCCGCCTTCGCGCGTCACGCGCGCCGCTTCGGTCAAAACGAGGCTGGGATCGTTCGCAAAGTGCAGGACCTGGTGGAACATCACCGTATCGAAGCTGTCCGCCGGGAACGGAAGCGAGGCGAAGTCTCCCTGCATCAGTTCCACCCTGTCGGCAGGCAGGTGCTGGAGTTTCGCCCGTGCCACCCGCAGCATTGCCAGGCTCTTGTCCAAGGCGACGATGTGGTCCGCTCGTTGCGCGAAGAGTTCGGCCATGCGTCCCGTCCCGGTTCCGATGTCGAGCAGCCGCCCCAGTCGCCCGTCGCCCAAGGCGGATCGCAGGGCGCTTTCAACCTCGTCGTCGGAGGAATGCAGGCGGCGGAGTTCATCCCAGTCGTGGGCATGATCGGCGAAATATTGCTCTGCCTGCTGTTCGCGGGCGGACCGAATTTCCGAAAGCTTGCGCCGGTCGGCCGCGCAAAGACCTGCAAACTCTTCGTCGACCCGCTCTGCCTGGCAAAGCAAATCGAGGATCTCGTTTCCCAAAGGGGCATCGCCGCGAGCGCGCAGGAAGATCCAGCTCCCTTCGCGCCTACGCTCGGCTAACCCGGCATCGCACAGGATCCCAATATGGCGGGACACGCGTGGCTGGCTCTGCCCCAGCACCTGCGCGACTTCACCTACGGCGAGTTCCATCGAGCCCAGAAGACGCAGGATGCGCATCCGGGTCGGATCAGAAAGGGCACGGAAGATTGCTTCGGTCCGCATTGGAGCAACATATAAAGATATTTTTATATGTGTAAATCGCGCGCGTCAATTTTGATGAGCCGAGTGCCTGGGGCGATGAAACGCACTTCGCGCTAACTCTTAATTTACCACTGTTCGCCACAATTTTCTCCTGAATTTCCAGCGCCGCCATGTCTTGGACGGCCGCACCTTCGGGAGGATCGATGCCCAAGCGTTTTCAGCCCTGGCCCCGGCCGGTGCGGCAGCCCCTTACGGGCTGGACAGAAAGCGTAGCGCCATGATCCATTCCATGCCGGATCCCGATGGCGAACGCGTCGTCTCCGATCTCCTCGCTTACATGACGACCGAGGAAAAGGCCGGCCAGCTTGCGATAGTCACCGCGCCCGAACCGCAGGATCGCGCGGAAGTCGAACGCTTTACGCAGGCCTTGCGGAGCGGACGCGTGACTGCGGTCGAGGGCATCGGTTCGAAAATCCAGGCCGAAGCGTTCCAGCAGATCGCAATCGAGGAATCGCGGCTTGGCATCCCGCTCCTTTTCCCCATGGAAACGGGGACCGGCATCGAAACGATCTTTCCTGCCCCAGTGGCGGCTGCGGCAAGCTGGGACATGGAAGCGATCTCGAATGCGGAAGCGGTAATCGCCCAGGAAGCGCATGCCTTGGGTTGCAATTGGGCACTTGCGCCGGACGCAGGCTACTTGCCCTCCAACATGCAGGCCGAGGATGGGCACGAAAGCCAGGTTGATCTCGTCGCGGCCCTGGCCGCTGCCCGGGTGCGCGGATTGCAGGGACTTGGCGATCCCTCACGCGAAGGCGTCCTCGCCTGCCTCGACCTTTCCCCGATCATCGGCAAGGCCGCAGCAGGCAGCGCCCAGGGCAAGGAAATTGCCGAAGCCATGCGCGTCGCGGCCAAGGTCGCGGAACAGGGTTATCTTGGGTCAATTTCGGTGGGCGGCGGCACCGTCCAGCAGCGCCGTGAAGCGCGAAAGGCTTTCTCCTTCCTCGAGGCAGCGGGAGCATTTGACGGCATCATCCTGTCCGAATGGAAGGCGCTGGCTGCAGCGGCACGCGACAGCGAACCGATCGAGAGCGGCGATTCAATGCCGGTGGATGCGCTCGTTGCCGCCGTCGAGAGAGGCAAGATACCGCTCGCCCGACTTGACGACGCCGTCACCCGCGTTTTGCGCGCCAAATATGCGCTTGGACTTTTCACTCTCCCGCTCGGCAAGGAAGCCGTGCGAAGTCGCGGCAGCCTACCAACCCCGATCCAGAATCGCGAGACCGCCCTTACCCTTGCCAAGCGCTCGATTGTGCTACTGCGCAACGAACCGGCCATGCTTCCGCTCGGTTTCGATTCAGGCGACCTTCTGGTCATCGGTGCACCGGCTTCGGATCGAAGAGCGCCCTTGGCAGGCCGGACCGGATACGCCGCAAGCCTGATCGATGGTCTAGAGCAACTCGGCGTGCCGCATAAATTCGCACCCGGCCTCGCCCTGCGCCACGATAACGACGGAATTGGCCGGATGATCGAAGCCGACAGCATGGCGATCGGCATGGCGTGCGAGGCGGCCAAACGGACCCGCACCGTAATCGTGACCTTGGGCCCGCGCACAGGCAGCGATTTGGCCGAGGCGGAAAGGCAACTGCTTGCTTCGCTGCGCACGGTGACCGACCGTATCGTGCTTGTGACACTTGGGTCTACTCCGCTCGATCCGATTATCGGTAGCGAACCTCTCGCGTGCGTATTGCACGCGGGCCAGCTCGGCACGATGAGCGGTCATGCGATAGCGGAAATCCTTACAGGTGAAGCGGCGCCGACCGGAAAGCTCCCGGTGGCGATTAAGGCCTCGTCGCAAAGCCACGGCCTGCCCTTCGGCCATGGCCTGCATTATGCGGACTTTGCCCTGACCGATTTCACTCTCGACCTTGCGTCCGATCGCGTTGTCGCGAGCGTCAGTATCCGCAATCTCGCGGAGGTCGCCGGCGTAGAGACTGTGCAGCTCTACCTGCGGCGCTATCGCGGCAACCATCTACCCAGCCGCCTGCACCTACGCGGTTTCCAGCGAATCTCGCTCGCTCCCGGCGAACGCCGATCCGTGACCTTCGAGATCGGCCGCAAGGAGATCGGCCAGCACCGCGAGGACGGGCGGTACTTCGCCGAAGGCGGACGCTACGACGTTCGGATCGGGCTTTCGTCGAAACGTGTGCTGGGCGGCGAGATCGAAGTGCCCGATGCAATTGCGCGCGCCATGACAAGTTCGTTTGGCCACGGCCAAACCTCGTTCGCAGGGCAGCGAAGGGCTTGAGGCGAGGCACCGCGTTTAGCGCAGCGCCTCACCTTCATGGCCTGATTATACGGCAGCGTCGCGCTTGACCGTGATAACCTGCGGATTGGTGAACTCCTTGAGGCCGTCGAGGCCGTATTCCGCACCGATGCCCGATTGCTTATGCCCGCCGAAGGGCGTGAAGGGCGAAAGCTGCATGAATTCATTGATCCAGACGGTGCCGGTTTCGAGCTGCTCGGCAATCTCGACGCCCTTTTCCGTGTCCTTGGTCCAGACCGCGCCGGCGAGACCGTATTCGGAATTGTTCGCACGCTCGATGGCTTCTTCGACAGTCGAGAATTTCATCAGCGGCATGACCGGTCCGAACTGCTCTTCCGCCACGATGCGTGCATCCTCCGGCGGATTGTCGAGGATGGTGATCGGCACGTAATATCCGGTGCCCGAAGGGTCGGTGTCGCCACCGGTCAGAAACTGGTAGCCATTGTCCTTCGCGTCCTGGATCAGCTCGCAAACACGCTCGAACTGCTTCTTGTTCTGGATCGGCCCGACCCCTGTGCCCTGCTGCGAGCCGTCGCCGACGACGACGCCCTTCGCATATTCGGCAATCGCCTTGCTGAGATCGTCATAGATGTCCTCGTGGATGTAGATGCGCTTGGCCGCGATGCAGACCTGGCCGGCGTTGGAAAAGCTCGACCAGAACAGCTGCTCGGCCACTTTCTCTACATCGGCATCTGGCAGGACGATGGAGGCGTCGTTGCCGCCGAGTTCCAGCGTGATGCGCTTAAGGTCGCGCGATGCGCCTTCCATGATCTTCTTGCCGGTGGCGGTGGAGCCGGTGAAGGTGATCTTGTCGATGCCCGGATGCTCGGTGATCATCGGTCCGAGTTCGTCGGGGCCGGTGATGATGTTGACCGTACCGGCAGGCACGACGTCCTTGATCAGTTCCGCAATGCGCAGCGTTGTTAGCGGGGTGAACGGCGAGGGTTTCAGCACGATCGTGCACCCTGCCACCAAGGCGGGCACGATCTTCTGGATCGCCATCATGATCGGGAAGTTCCACGGCACGATGCCGCCGACCACGCCAACCGGTACGCGCCGCGTGCGTGACAGGCGGGTGTCGTCGTCCTGGTTGATCACATCATCGAGGGTCAGGGTCGACTGCGCTGCGGCAAGTCCTGCCGCGCCGTAAATTTCCTGCTGCGCCTGCGCATGGGGCTTGCCCTGCTCGCTGGTTAGGAGGCGATACAGTTCATCCGCATTGTCCTTGATCGCGGCCGCAATGCCCTGGACCACTTTCTGACGTTCTTCCGCGCTCGTTTTCTTCCAGCTCTTGAAGGCGCGGCGGGCTGCATCGACGGCCCGGTCGAGTTCGTCCTTCGTGCACGATGGCACGACCCCGATGACCTGTTCGTTGGCGGGATTGACGACCTCGATCGTCTCGGAGGTGGTGATCATTTCTCCGTCGATCAGGTTGGCATAGGCTTTGGTCATCGTCTCTCTCCTCAAGCGCAAGAATCGGTTGCTTATCGAGACCCTATAGGTCGAACGCCCGCCCGACAATCCGACTCAATCGAAGGATACCTGAGCGGTCAGATAGTCGAAGGTGAATCGGGTGCCTCCGCAAGTGCGGTGCCGTATCCCCTTCGGTAAAGGTTCGTGGGGCAAACCCGCATCGCTTGCTGCCCTTTCGACCAAGCGGTCGAACATGCTCCCTTCGGGCCATGTGCAGCAAAGCCGGACGTTGCAATGGCGATAGCTGCAAACCTCTGCCGTTTTCGCCACGAATTCCGGTTCGGCTTCGCCTTCATAATGGTCGAGCCACCCCTTCGCAGTCCATCCGTCTCCGGCCATCTGCAACCTGTTCGACAGGCTCTCGCTCCTGACGACCTTACCGCCGATCAGATCAGCGAATTCCTGATCGGCCAAGCCGCTCGGAATTGCGAAATCCGCATCGCGTGTGGCTGTCCTCGGGCCGACGACGATCTGGCCATCGAATCTCTTCAAGGCGTCGGCGAGACCCCCTGTCATCACCGGAAGGCAGGGGACTACGACCAGCGAATACCCCTCCAGTCCGGTTTCGGGAGGGAGGATATCGACATTGAGGCCCAACCTCCGCAACGATGAGTAGGCGGAGAATGCAGCCCACAAGGCGGAGCGCCCTTCCCCCTGCGGCTGGATCTGGGTGATCCATTCACTGTCGTACGAGAAAATAAGCGCAGCGTGCTTGGGCGCGTCGCCAACTGCACCCAAAGACGCGACATCTTGTACCGCCGAGGATGCCTCTGCGAAGGCCGGCGCGGGCTCTCCGTCCGGCCTCAGCAGGCCTGCGTGCATCTGTTCCTGCGCCTTTGGAAATTGCCGCCAGCGGAAATAGCTGACCATTTCCGCCCCATGCGCGAAAGCTTCCAAGGTCCAGAGCCGGGTCATGCCGGGCAAAGGCGCGGGATTGTAGCGCGCCCAATTGACCGGCCCCGGCTGCTGTTCGAGCACGTTCCAGCGCCCGTCCTTCGCGCACCCGCGGTAAAGGTCATGGTGGAATGCGGCGATGTCGGGATGCCCCTGACGCGCAAAGTCACGCTTCTCTTCCTCGGTGAAGCGGAACATCTCGAGGAAGCCGAGCGGGTAGCTGTCCCAGCCCAGTACATCGAGGTCCTGCGCAAGGTCGTGATGGTCGTAACCGGTGTAGAAGCCCATCGCGTTGTGCATGATGTCGCGACCGGGTGATGCCTCGCGCAGGATCTCGACCTGCGCCCTGTTGAACCGGACAACCTGGTCCGAAGAAAACCGACGGAAAGCCAGCCAATGCGCCGGATTGGCTTCCGTCACTGTCCGGTCGGGTAGCTCGATTTCGTCGAAGGAACGGTATTCCATCGACCAGAACACGTTCCCCCAAGCCTCATTGAGCGTCGCTACAGAGCCATAACGTTCGGCAAGCCAGCGGCGGAAGGCGTGGCGTGCGGCAGGCGAGAAGCTTTGCACCGTATTATGGCAGCCGTACTCGTTATCGGTCTGCCAGCCGACCACGCCCGGATGCTGTCCGTATCGCTCCGCCACGACGCGCGTGATCCGCCGCGCTTCTGCGCCGTAGCCTTGGTGACTGAAGCAATAGTGCCGCCTCGAACCGAACCCGCGCAGCTGTCCCTCGCGATCGACCGCCAGCATGTCCGGCATGCGGTCGACGAGCCACTTCGGCGGCGTCGCGGTCGGCGTACCCATGATGATGCCCAGCCCCGCCGAGTGCAGCGTCTCGACCGCGCGGTCGAGCCAGTCCCAATCGTATTGACCGGGTTCGGGCTCGATGCGGCTCCACGCGAATTCACCGATCCGGACACGGGTGAGCCCGATCTCGCGCATCAGGCGCGCATCCTCGGGCCAACGCTCCTCGGTCCAGTGTTCGGGATAATAGCAAACGCCGAGGTGCATCACTGTCTCTCCATGCGCTTGCGTCTATCGCCGAATATGCGATGGATGCCAGCCTATTCGGGAGGGAATGGTGTTCGGCGATACAGCGGATTTCGCGAATGCGGGGCAGCTCGCGGTTTTTGTCGGGCTGACGGCTCTCGTCGCGCTGCTGACCTGGTGGAAGGTCAGAAGCGCAAAACACGACGGATCTCAAAAAGACGTCTTCCTTGCCGGCAAGGGCCTGAGCTGGGTCTTCGTGGCTGGCGCAATTACGCTCACCAACCTGTCGACCGACCAGCTGGTCGGGATGAACGGCAACCAGATGTTGCTGCTGGCATGGTGGGAGATCGCGGGCTTTGTCGGCCTGATGACACTCGCCTTCGTTTTCGTGCCGCTTTACTATCGGTACAATTGCACCACGGTCACGGAATTGCTCGAAAGGCGCTATGACGGACGTTCAATCCGCACGCTGATCTCGGCGATCTTCATACTCGGTAACCTGCTGATCTATCTTCCTGCTGCGCTTTATTCGGGAGGATTGTTCCTGCAATCGCTGTTCGGGGCAAATGTGCCATTGCTGGCCTTCTCTCTCGGCCTGGCCCTGATCGGCGCGGCCTACACGATTTTCGGCGGTCTGAGGGCTGTGGCCGTGATGGACACATTCTCCGGTATCGGGATCCTGTTCCTCGCCCTCGTCATCGTATTCCTCGCGCTGGCGGCGGTCGATTTCGACATCGTGACTGGCGTGCCGCCGGAAAGGTTGAGCATGATCGGCAGCGCCGACAGCCCGATCCCGTTCCACACGCTCTTCACCGGCATGGCATTCATCCAGATCTTCTACTGGTCGACCAACCAGAACATCACGCAAAAGGCGATGGCCGCGCCCACCGTCAAGGAGGCGCAAAAGGGCGTATTCGCAGCTGCAGCCGTGCGTATCCTCGTGGTCCCGCCGATCGTGGTGATCCCGGGCGTCGTCGCCTTCAAGCTGTTCGGCGACGTCGGCGATGCCGCTTACGGCCGCCTGGTCGCCGAGGTCCTGCCGAGCTGGCTCTCCGGCGCATTCGCGGCCATGGTCGCCGCCGCAGTGATCACGACTTTCAGTGCGGTGCTCAATTCCACCGTTGCGCTCTATTCGGTCGACTTCCACGAGCGTTTTATCGGCGAAGTGAAGAACCACTGGAAGCTGGGCGCAGCCATGAGCGTGGTTGCTACCATCCTCGCCATGATCATGGTCCCGCTGTTCCAAAATGCGGAGAGCATCATCAACCTGCTCCAGCAGCTGAACGGGCTTTCCTCGATGCCGATCCTGTCGGCCTTCATCGTCGGATTGTTGTTTCGCAATGTTGCTGCGCGCTCGGCTATCGCCGGGGTGGTCTGGGGTATCTCGCTCTACGGCCTGTTTACCTTCAACGCGGCATTCGCGGAGGCGGTCGGGATCCACTACATCGATTTCATGGTAATTACGCTGCTGACCTCGGTCGTCGCCGCACTCGGGTTCAACAGGCTGGTTCTGGGTCGCCGGGCGCAGTGGCTGGGGCTCTCCCTGTTCCGCGCCAAGCCCGAAGCCGCCGCCGAGGTATGAGCGACGCCGAGCTCCTCGAACTCCACGGTGATGAGTGGAGCCAGGTAATCGAACGATTGCCACAGGGCGGTTTCGCATGGCGGCACCTTGGCGCTCGGCTGGAGCCCGGTGTGCTTCCGGCGGCACGCGATCTCCTGGGCGCGACGACGTTTTCCCTGAATGAACCGTTGGCGCTGCCGGTTTTCCCCGTCGCCGGCTCCGGATGGTTCGGACCGTCCGCAGCGGAACTCCTTCGCGAAGACACGCGCCGGATCGACCTCGAGCTCAGAAGCTTTTCTGCGACGGTCACGGACGATCGGGTCGAACTGGTTTGCAGCGATGAGCGCGAGCAGGTCTCCTTCGTCACGCGCTTTTCGAAACTTGCGACCGGTCTCGCCGTGGAGACCGAGGTGACGAACGAGGGCGATGACCCGGTCATCCTTTCCTCGCTCGCCAGCGCCTTTCTCCCCCTGCCGCCAAGCGCCACGCATCTGGTATCCTGGCGTGGCCGCCACGCAGCCGAATTCGAGGAATGTGTCGAAGCGATGCCCGCGCATGGCTGGCAGCGCGAAACTCGCGAAGGCATGACCGGTCATGGTGGGCCTCCGGCATGCCAGGTCCTTTGCAGCGGATGCGGATGGTATTCCGGTCTTGCCCTGTCGGCGCAATTGGCGTGGTCGGGAGACACCCGCATCGCCATCGAGCGACACGACGAGGGGGCTTGGCTGCTCACGGCGGAGGCCATCCATGTGCCGGGCGAAATACGCTTGGCGCCGGGCGAACGCCATCGCGCACCACAGCTGATGGTCGCCATATCGCGTTCGGGGCGAAATGGGATTGCTGCCCAGCAACACGCCATGGTGCGGTCGGTTGTCGAATGGCCCAACGGTACAATGCGCCCGCGTCCGGTACACCTCAACAGCTGGGAAGCTTGCTATTTCGCGCATGACCAGGCGCGGATGAAGGAATTGGCGAGTGCGGCTGCCGACATCGGCGTAGAGCGCTTCGTTCTCGACGATGGCTGGTTCGACGGACGAGAGGGCGATTGCGCGGGCCTCGGCGACTGGACGCCGGACCAGCGCAAATATCCTGCCGGGCTGGCACCTCTCGCCGAGCACGTTCAAGCGCTCGGCATGGAGTTCGGGCTTTGGGTCGAGCCGGAGATGATCAACCCGGACAGCGACCTGTTTCGCGCGCATCCCGATTGGGTGCTCGGCGCAAACGGTCGATCGAAACCGACTGCACGCAATCAGCTTGTGCTCGACATGCGGCGTCCGGATGTGCGCGATCATCTCTACGAGAAGCTCGACGGGCTGCTTTCTGCAACGCCGATCTCCTATCTTAAATGGGATCACAACCGGGCGCATGCTCCAGCCGGCGGCTCGGCACAAACGCGTGGCACTTACGATTTGCTGGCGCGCATCCGTGCCGCCCACCCGCATGTCGAGATCGAGAGCTGCGCCGCTGGAGGCGGCCGGATCGATGCGGGCATCGCCCGTTTCGTCCACCGGTTCTGGACCAGCGACAACATCGATGCCCTCGCGCGGATTCCCATGCAAAGGGCTTTTACGGCCTTCATGCCACCGGAACTGATGGGCGCCCATGTGGGTGCATCTCCCAGCCACGCAACAGGGCGATCCCAGGCGCTCGATCTTCGCGCGGCAATAGCATCGCAAGGGCACTTCGGCATCGAGCTTGACCCGAGCCAACTGGATCCGGCCGAGCGTCGCGAAATTGCGGCCTGGATCGACTTCTACAAAAATTGGCGCCGCCTGGCACATGGCGGAGAAACCGTGCTCGGCGAGGGGCCAAACGGCATCCTGTGGCAGGCCCAGGGCGATGGCAGCGAGTATATTCTCTGGATATCGCGCGCGCAGATGTCGCATGAACGACGCGACGCACCCCTTCCCCTGCCTTTCGCAGCCGGGCGCGACTGGCGGGTGAAACTCCTCGAACAGGCAGGTAGGAGCCACGTCCTTGCTGCGCGAAATGCCAAGGCAATCGATGCGATGAAACACGCTGCCCGCACCTTCAGCGGTTCATGGCTGGCCGCCGCAGGACTGCCTCTCCCCGCGCTAACTGCCGAGAGCGCGGCAATCTTTCACCTGGAGGCTGTGTGACCGATCCCCTGCCCCATCGCCGGAAAAATCTGCTCACGGGCGAGTACGTACTGGTTTCACCCCAGCGCATGGCGCGCCCTTGGCAGGGCGAACGTAAGAACGACCAAGCCCAAAATCGCCCTTTGCATGACCCCGATTGCTACTTGTGTCCCACGAACGCGCGTAGCGGCGGTGAAACAAATCCCGATTACGAGGGCACCTTCGTTTTCCCAAATGACTTCCCCGCCCTGCTCGAAGAGAGCGGAAGCGATTTTGATGACGATCTCTTCGTTGAAAAGCCTGCGCGCGGCGAAGCCAGGGTTATCTGTTATTCGCCGGATCACTCTGCCACGCTCGCGCGCATGACGGGTGAAGGCCGCCGGGCGGTTGTCGATACATGGTGCGACATTTCAAGCGATCTCGGATCGCGGTGGGCCAATGTCCAGATATTCGAGAACAAGGGCGCGATGATGGGCGCTTCCTCACCACATCCACATGGGCAGGTTTGGGCCAGCGATTTCCTTCCTTCCACCGTCCAGAAGGAAGACGAGCGTCAACGCGACTACTATGGGATGCGCGGAGAGCCCCTCCTTGGGGCCGTCGCGGAGCGGGAGTTGCAAGGTAGTGAGCGCATGCTCGCGCAGAACGAGCACTGGATCGCCATTGTCCCGCACTGGGCAGCCTGGCCCTTCGAGACGCTGCTGATCGCGCGGGGCGAGATCCGGAGGCTGGAAGATCTTGGCGAAGGTAGTCGGGCGGATCTGAGCGAGATCCTCGGCACCCTGCTGCCTGCCTACGACCGCCTTTTCGACACCGATTTTCCCTATTCCATGGGATGGCACGGTGCGCCGCATGAACTCGGCAAAGAGTGCGCCCATTGGCGCCTTCATGCGCATTTCTATCCACCGCTTCTGCGTTCGGCCGATATTCGCAAGCACATGGTCGGCTTCGAGCTGCTCGGCGAGACGCAGCGCGACCTGACACCGGAAGCTGCCGCAGAACGGATCAGGGGCGAAATACGATGAGCGAGACTTTGATCCACGAGGCCGCGCGCCGGTTTACGGCCACTTTCGGCGACCTTCCGGCAGGGACCGTGTTCGTGCCGGGCCGCGTCAACCTGATCGGGGAGCATGTCGACTATAACGACGGGCTGGTCCTGCCCATGACGGTGCGAGAAGGAACGGCTGTATCCTGGGCGCGCGCCGACCACGCGCATATTTCAATCCGCGCAGCTGACCTTGGGGAGAGCGACCATTTCGCCTCTTCGGAGCCGCCCCGCCCGCATGACACAAGCTGGCGATCCTATGTCAGGGGGATGGTTGCCGAATTGGGGCTTCCGGCCGATGCGGGAGTGGACATGCTCGTACATGGCAATCTTCCGCGAGGGTCGGGCCTGTCGTCCTCGGCGTCGTTCTGCGTGGCATTGGGCCGTGCACTGAACGATGCGCTGGGCCTAGGGCTGGATGCGATATCGCTCGCCAAAGCTGCCCAGCGAACCGAGCACGAATGGGCGGGCGTTGCCTGCGGCATCATGGACCAGGTGGCGGTGGCAGCAGGGAATGCCGGACGGGCATTGCTCCTCGATTGCCGCGATCTGGCGATGCAGCAGTTCGCATTACCGCCCGACTGGGCTGTGGCGATCGTCGATAGCGGCGTGACCAGAGGACTTGTCGACGGCGAATACAACTCGCGCCGAGAGCAGTGCGAGAAAGCCGCGCGAAAGCTCGGTCTCGCGAGCCTGCGCGACGCAGACAGAGGCTCGCTCGATAACGCGAACCTGAGCGCGCTCGAATACAAGCGGGCCCTGCACGTAGTGGACGAGATTACCCGTGTTCGGCGAGCGAGCGAGGCAATTGCCGCATCGGACCTGGAGGCAATGACGTGCGTACTACGGGAAGGTCATGTTTCGCTTCGCGACCTCTTCGAAGTCAGCGTCCCCCTTGTCGATCGGCTGGTAGAGGCAGTCGATGACATTCTTAAGGAGCGAGGCGCCGCACGGATGACCGGCGCGGGCTTCGGCGGATCGATCGTGGTCGTCCTCGAACGGGCCGCCCTTCCCGAGCTACAGCAAGCACTGGATCGCCCGGTCCGACCAGTGTTCTAGATAAGGCTACGCACCTCGATCGCCATTGCGACCGACCATTCTTCGCCTGGCTCCAGAACGCGCATCGGCTCCTGACCAGCCTTCCCGTTGAGAGCATCGGTTGCATGGCTGACCGGTTCGACACAGGAAAAATCTTCGTTCTCGGGCACATAGACGGTGGTGCAATCGAGAGCGTCGTCAGGCGTAACTATCGCCTCCATTCCCCTGTCAGGCCAGAGTATTTGCAGAGGACCTTCGCGACCCGTGTAAACGGTGTCGACTACACGTGTTCCGACCGGTTTTCCCTCCCACCAATCCATGGCTCTTTCACGGTGTGAAAGCGTTCGCGGCAGGCATGCCCCGTCGACCTGCCATTCACCGGTATGCAGGCCACGGTAGAGCGTCTGCGATGTGCGCGGGAAATAGGGGTGGAAGCCCAAGCCGGCAGGCATGGGATTATCGCTCTCGTTCGCAACCGAAAGCGATGCCCTGAGGCCAAAGGCGCTTAGTTCGTAGGTGGCCGTGGCGGTAAATGGCCACGGCCAGTCGCCAGCGGGGTGATGAAACCCGATCGTCGCGCTGTGTGCGCCCGCTTCCAAAACGGACCACGGAGAAGTCCAGCCAAAGCCATGCAGCACGGGCTCATGCGAAGCGCTTGGGTGATTGGGCTCAAGATGAACCTTCGTTCCGCGGAACTGGAAGCGCGATTCTTCGACGCGATTGGAGAACGGGACGAGCGGGAAGCAGGAGCTGTCGAGGACACCCCCACCTGCAGCAGGTCGCATGACATCCCGTTCGCGCCACCGAAAGGCAGCCAGGCTCCCACCCGCTTCAGGATTTATAGAAAGCGAATAATCCCCGCTTGCCAGATTGATCCTGTCCATGGCTCGGTCAATCGGCCAACGGGCCCAGAGCCGATTTGAGCTCGCCCAACCACGGCTCGAACGGCTTCCATGCACCCTGCCCGCTGCGATTGATCGGCCTGCGGACCTGTTCGCTGCTTGCTGTGCGCACCGCTCTCTCGGTCCGGTGGAAGTTCAGGCACGCGTCTTCGAAGGGCAATTCGAGAAATTCCAGCATCCTGCGAACCTGACCTTCGAGATCGTCCAGGACGTCCTCATGCTGAATTCTCAGGACCTTGCCCGGCAAGACCTCGTCCCAATGCTCCATAAGACGCACATAGTCTGCGTAATAGCGCCCGATCTCCTCTAGGCCGTAAGTGAATTCCTGCCCTTCCGCGAACAGCTGCTTGAAGGCGGAAAAACAGCAATCCATCGGTGCCCGGCGCGCATCGATTATCTTCGCGTTGGGCAATATCAGGTGGATCAGCCCGATATGGCGAAAATTGTTCGGCATCTTGTCGATGAAGAAGGGCGCACCCTGACGGTGGACCCGCGTATCCTCGATGAATGCTTCGCCGAAATCGCTCAATTGCTCGGGCGTCAGGTCGTGCAGGATAGCCGGATAAAGCGTCTCGCCGGCCTTTCGTCCCCGCAAGCGGTGCGCCAGCGACAAGATATTCGGGAGCTCCAGCGTGCCGTCGATTAGCGAGTGGCTCGCGAGGATCTGCTCCAGCAAGGTCGATCCGGCACGAGGAAGGCCGAGGATGAAGATTGGATCGGGCGCGGGAAAACCTTCGCCCTCGTGCCTGGCAAACAGTTCGGGAGTGCAGAACTCGCGCTGCCTGGCAAGTTCTGCGCTCATGGCATCGGCGCTGTAACGGGTCTGGGTTCGCTTCAGGTCGTTGCCCTGCTCGTAGAAGGAAAAGGCATCGGCATAGGTCTTGCGATCTTCCAGCGCCTTGCCGAGCGAGAAGCAAATGTGCACCCGGTCCATGAAGGCAAGGCCGCCCCGTTCGAGCTGCGCTCGCATCGCCGCGACCTCTTCCTCCGAAAAGCGGTAGGTCTTCAGATTGGCGAGAGCATACCAGGCATCGCCATGATCTGCCTTGGCGGAGATCGCCTTGCGATAGCTGGCAACCGCATCCTCGGTTGCGCCGGTCGTCTTGAGAGCGTGTCCCTTGCTCGTGAGCGTTGCGACATCTTTCGGAAGTTTTTCGAGCACTTGGTCGAAGAGTTCGAAGGCCCGTTCGTAGTCGCCGGTCTGCATGCTCTCGATGGCGAGGTGCGACTGGAACAGCGGGTTATCCGGATCCCTGCGATGAAGCGCCTCTGCCTCTTCGCGCGCGCGGTCGAATTTCTGCCGGCGTCGCAAGGCGTCGATATGGTCGAGCCGAAGCTGGATGCTGTCCGGATCGAAGGCCACGGCGCTTTCGAGCAAGAACTCGGCATCGTCGAGAACGCCGAGTTTGATCCCGATCTGGGCCAGCAAGCGCATTCCTTCGACGTCACGCGGATTGAGGCGCAGGTAATGGCGACAGATTTCTTCTGCCCGCAGCAAGCGCCCCTCGTGAAGATGGTTCGTCACAGCAAGCAGCTCGCGCGGAAGTTCCGAAATCCTGCGCGCCTGCATCGCGGCGGCCCGTGCCTCGCTCTCGTTTCCGCTGGTGACCAGCAATTCTGCAAGGATCCGCCAGCTTGCTTCAAGGGCCGGGTTGTACGTGGTTGCCTTTCGATAGGCGGCGATGGCTTCGGGCAGATTGCCGGTCTTGCGGGCAAGGTGCCCCTGCTCCTGCCATGCTCGGCCGTATTCGGGCATCGCCTCGTGCAATCGGGACAGATACCCAGCGGCTTCTCTATCCCGGTCGAGATAACGGGACGCGACGGCAGCCATATACAAGGCCTCGCCATCACCTTCTTGCGAAGCGAGAACAGCCTGCGCCAATGCAAGGCCGCGCTGGAAATCGCCTGCCTGCATCGCCGATTGGGCCTGCGCCAGCTGTTCCTCGCGAGAGCTCATCAAGATCCCCTAACAAAGAAGAACGGCGGAGGCGAACCCAAGCTCGCCCCCGCCGTACGATCACTTCGGATCAAGGCTCGCTCAGTAGTCGAAAGAGACCCGCAGCCCGATCGTGCGCGGACGGTTGGTTGAGATACGCGGACGGTCGTTGACGTAGTTGCCCGAAATCTGGGCGCGTTCGTCACCCAGATTGTCGGCGAATATCTCGAAGTTCCATCCGCTCTGCGTGCGTATGCCTGCAGCCAGATCGACGATGGTGTAGCTGTCGAGTTCCAGTTTGTTGATTTCGATCACGTCGGTGAACTTGTTCGCCGAGTGGGAAATCTGCGGCTGGATATATGCCTCGAGACTATCGCTGAGATCCCACTCGTAACGCACGCGCAGATTGCCCTGGAAGGACGGAGCGAATGCCAGATCGGAACCGACGATAACGTCGTCGGTCGGGATCAGAACTTCGGTAATCTCGGTATCGAGGATCGAGAACGCACCGGCAACCGTCAGCCCGGGAACGCTGTAGGGAGCGACCGTGAAATCGGCTTCGACACCGCGGATCTCTGCATTGGCCGCATTGGCCGAGAAGAAGAGGTTGGTGATCGAAGGATCGAAAATCGTGGTCTGGAGATTGCTAATATCCACGTAGAATGCACTGCCGTTGAAGCGCAGCTGCCCGTCGAGCAAATCCATTTTCCAACCGAGTTCGTAGTTCGCGACTTCGTCGGTCTGAAGCTCGAATGGCACCGTGAAGCCTGCGCCGTTCGTAGCGCCGCCCGGCCGGTTCAGCAGGCCGGGGCGGAAGCCTTCGGAATAGGTCGCGTAGAACAGGAGGTCTTCGGTCGGAGTGACGTTGACCGTCCCCTTGTAGATGACCCCCTCAGCCTTTGCTTCGTCCGGAGCGCGGACTGCGTTGAAGACCTGCTGCGCCTGCGATGCGGAGAGGCCTGCGGCCTGGATATCCGCGATGCTGTCACTCAGCGTGAACGTCTGCCGCAGGTCCGGGCTGCATGAGCCGATGAAAGTGAAGCTGCCATCTCCATCGTAGAGATCGGAGATGTTCGTGCCGAACGCGTTCTGATCTTCCGCGCTGAAGCTGTTGCAGAAGGACGCGTTCGCGCTGCCTTCGAAGTCTACGCGCACGTTGTAATAACGAATGCCACCCGTAACCGAGAGAAGGTCCGGCAAGATATCTACCGTGGTTTCACCGAAGATGCCGAATTGCTTATCTGTACGACGGATATCGTTGCGGAAGATCGTATCGGCCGGGAACGGTCCCGGATCGGTGTTGAAGCCGGGAAACGGGAAGTTCGGCTTGAATTCGCCGAACGGTGCGGCTGCGACATTGCCCGGATAGGCGAAGTCGTTGCGCTCTTCCAGTTCGAGATCCGAGAAGAACACGCCGCCGGTCGTGCGCACCGGCGCATCGGCATCGGTGCTGAAACGGAATTCGTTCGTGAACACCTTCGTGTTGCTGACCGAGCTTACGTAGAGGTTCGGCGGCTGGCACACGCCGCTGGGATCGTTGTCGCCTGGGTAGGTCACCGAACCGTCACAAATGTAGTACGGCAGGTACTGACCGACGAAGAGATAGTCGGTGTAGTCTACGCGCTGGTCCGTCGAGCGGTCGGTATAGGCACCGGTGTAGACCAGATCGAGCGTCGCCAGGCGACCTTCGATAGTCCAGCTGGTGTTCGAGAAATCATCCTCGAGGCGGTCTTCTTCGAAGCGCTGGATTTCCAGATCGTCGAGGCCGTCGAGTTCTGGATCGGCGAAAAACACGCCGTCGCTGTCGAGGCTCTGGCGCGAGTGGGCCACGGTTACTTTCCAGTCGGGCGTCACTTCCCACAGTGCGGTCGCGCGGAAACCGGCGTAGCGCGTGTCGTTGAAGTTTTCCTCGATCAGCGCCGCGTTGTCGGCCTTCAGGAAGGTAACATCGTCGAGATTGGCGTTGGCCTGGAAGCCTTCGCGCAGATCGCTGACCGGAACGCCGTTGGACCGTACCGTGCCAGCTTCACGGAACCGCGCACTCTCGCTGAGGTCGCGAATACCGATCCCATTGTCGATGTAGCCGCCCTGATCGTCATAGAACGCCACGCCGCGCACGGCGATCGTGTCGGTCAGCGGGACATTGAGCATCACCTCGGCCTTGTGGCTCATCTCGCCGCCCTTGGTGAAGGAAACGCCGCCCGCCGCACGAGCCGAGAAGCCGGCAAGGTCGGGCTTTGCCGTGATGAGGCGTACCACACCGGCCTGCGAACTCGCCCCAAACAGCGTCCCCTGCGGTCCGGACAGTACCTCGATCCGCTCGAGATCGGCGGCGTAGACATCGAGGTTGCGGCCGGGCTGAGCCAGCGGCTGCTCGTCGAGGTAGAGCGCAACGTTCGGCGCAAGTCCCGCAACGCCCGCGGTGGTCAGGTTCGGAGTGGTCGATGCGAGACCGCGAATATAGATCGTGCTCTGGCCGGGGCCGCTGCCGCCTGCCGTCACGGTGGGAAGCTGTTCGAGATAGTCCTCGAAAGTATCGATGTTCAGTTCATCGAGCGCCTCTGCGCCGATGGCGGAAACCGATACCGGAACGTCCTGAAGGTCTTCGCTGCGCTTCTGTGCCGTGACGATGATGACGTCCACGCCGCCAGTGCGCTGCTGAGCCGCGGGCCGGGCGTCCTGCGCCATGGCCGGCGCGGCCATGGCAATCGCCATCGCACCGGCAGATACGCCGCTTGCAAGTTTTTTCATGTCGGAATTGCCCCTTAGTTTCAATGCGAACCGAGATACGACCAATCCAAAATCGGGGTCGCGCTGAAATTCCTGCGAACCCAATAAATGGATCACGCAACAGATTGCGGTTAGCAACCGAACTCAGGAGCGAACACCGTCGACATCGCAAAAATACGGATTGAATACGGGGGTGTTGCAATTACCGCACACCCGAGACAGGGAGTCAAATACTAAGCAAATGAAGCGCAAGTAGATATGTATTTGTTCATCCATTGATGTTTTTTCATTTGTCTTGCCATTTCTACATTCAAGTAAGGGAAAGAATACTGAAATTTAGACTATCGAACGCCTCCAAAAACTGCAAAATCTACTTCCGCCTATTCGCTGGAGGGAAGCGCCGCACACCCTTCGCTAGTAGTCGGCACGCCGTGACGCTTGCGGATTAGGTCGAAGAAAATCGCCTTGAGGATGGCGATGGCCATAAGCGCGACGACAAAGGAGAACGGCAGAGCGCCGATTATCATCGTGATACGGATCGCATCGATACCTCCGAGTATCAGCATGCTGCCGACGACGAACGCGAGTGCGGCGCCCCAAAAGATGATGTGATGGCGGCGCTCGCCTTCGGTCTCGCCGGCGCCGTTGATCGTGTTCACAATCAGGATGGCGCTGTCTGCCGAGGTCACGAGATATGTCATGAGGAGTATGACTACCAAGCCCGAGACGATCGAAGCCATGGCTGGATCGAGCAGGACCGCCAGCGTCGCATAAAGCTGGTCGGACATGCCGGTTTCCAGAATCCGCCCGCCGGCTTGGCCGCTTAGTTCCAGATCGATCGCCGTACCGCCGACCAGGGTCATCCAGACGAAGCACATGAGCGAAGGCACAAGGATCACGCCGAACACGTATTCGCGTACTGTGCGCCCCCTGGAGATACGGGCAATGAACATCCCCACGAAGGGCGCGAAGGCTATCCACCACGCCCAGTAGAAGACGGACCAGTCGAGCTGCCACTGCACCAGGGCTTGGCTAACTTCGGTCTCGCCGCCCGGATAAAGGGTCAGTGAGGCAGGAATGAGGGTGCGTAGGTAATCGTAAATGCCGACGCCCAGCAATTCGAGGCCGAACAAGCCCGATCCGACAATCGCGAACAGCGCCAGCAACATGAATGATAGCGCCATGTTGAGGTTCGACAGCCATTTGATCCCGCGCCCTACGCCGGACAGGGCGCTGATAGTCGACGCGCCGACAAGCACCAGGAGCGCCACGATAACGGCAGCGGCCGACGACGATCCGTCGGCATCCAGCAGCCAGTCGCCCAGCCCGAGCCGCGCCAGTCCGGCGACGAACTGTTCGACGCCCAATCCCATGGTCACAGCCACGCCAAGGATGGTTGCAACGACAGCCACGACATCCACCAGGTGCCCTGCCGCGCCGGACAGGATTCGTCCGAACAGTGGAACCAGCGCAGAGCGGATCGTGAGCGGCAAACCACGCCGATAGGATACATAGGCAATGGAAAGGCCGACCAGAGCGTAGCACCCCCAGGCGGCAAAGCCCCAATGGAGGAAGGTATAGAGATATGCCGAGCGTACGGCCTCGGCCGTCTCTCCTGCCACCGCCCCGCGGATGATTTCGGGATTGTTCGAAAAATGCGCCATGGGCTCGCCCGTGGAATAGGTGAGCATGCCGATCCCGATCCCCGCGCCGAACAGCATGGCGAACCAGGAGAACCTGCCGAATTCGGGCTGCTCGTCGGCAGCCCCGATGCGCAGGCGTCCCGATTGGGGAATCACTGCCACTAGGAAGCAGACCGCGATAAGGGCTGCCACGAGATAGACATACCAGCCTGCGAAAGACGCGATGATCGTGGAGTTTGCCGCCGTCAGCGTTTCGTTCGCACTGACCGGGAAAAAGATTGCCCACATGATCAGCAGCGACACGATGATCTTCGATGGGATCGTTACCGCGCGGCTGAAACCGTCATAAAAGCCCCGTTCGGCCGTTCTGATAGGTAACTCGACAATCGGGGGCGCGATAGGTGCGTCGCTTTGTTGATCCATGATCCTGAGGGTGGCTCGCTTGACTGGCGCTAGGCGCTATGTGCTGTCGGTTCGCCCCGCATGGGCGGTCTGAATTCCGGCGGCAGCATAGGTAGGCAGCGCGACATTGCAAATTCGGATGCTGAAGAGGGACGCCACCTGCCCGAACAGAAAGCGGCGACGACACAATGAAGTGTCGCCGCCGCATCAGAATTAATCCAGAATTAGTCAGGCCAATGCGATGTGCCGCTTCATGTGGTGATCGACGTCGCCGAATTCGGAACTAAGAATGGTCAACCGCTTGAAATAGCTGCCGATAGCCAGCTCGTCGGTCATGCCCATGCCGCCGTGGATCTGGATCGCTTCCTGCCCGACGAAGCGCGCTGCCTGGCCGATGCGAACCTTCGCCGCGGAAGCCGTGCGCTTGCGCTCTTTCTCCGGCGCGTCGAGCTTGAGCGTCGCCAGATAGGTCATGGATACCGACTGCTCGTATTCGGTGAACATGTCGACCATGCGGTGCTGCAGAACCTGGAACTTGCCGATCGGAACGCCGAACTGCTTGCGCTGGCGCGAATAATCGACGGTCATGGCATGGGCCACTTTCATAGCGCCGCAAGCTTCGGCGCAAAGAGCCGCGACCGCTTCGTCTGCGACCTGCTCCACCAAGGGCAGCGCGCCGCCCTCTTCCCCGATCAGCGCATCTGCCGGAACCGAGACGTTTTCGAAATAGACTTCCGAGGCGCGGCGGCCGTCCACGGTAGGATAATCGCGCCGGACTACGCCCTCTGCATCGTTGGCGACGACGAATACCGAGACCCCGTCACGTTCGCGCTGTCCGCCGGCGGTGCGCGCCGTTACCACCAGGTGCGAAGCCCATGGCGCACCGACCACGACTGCCTTGTGGCCGTTGAGGACATAGCCATCGCCGTCCTTCTTCGCGGTGGTTTGCAGGTCGGCAAGATCGTAGCGGCCGCGCGGTTCGGCATAGGCAAAAGCGTAGACGCGGCTGCCGTCGACGATGCCGCCGATATGCTCTTCCTTCTGAGAATCCGTTCCCGCATGCTTGAGGAAGCCGCCTGCGCACACCACTGTCGGCAGGAACGGCTCGACCACCAGGCCTTTGCCGAACTCTTCCATCACGATCATCGCATCGACGGCGCCGCCGCCGAAGCCGCCGTCTTCTTCGGAAAAAGGCATGCCCAGAATTCCCAGCTCGGCCAGCTGAGCCCAGATTTCGGGACGCCAGCCGGCATCGCTTTCGACAGCGCTGCGCCGCGTTTCCCAATCGTATTGTTCGCGTACCAGCCTCGACAGCCCGTCGCGCACCATTTCCTGTTCTTCGGTGAAATTGAAGTCCACTGTGTCTCTCCGCGTGACGCCGCCAGCCTTACAGGCCGAGGATCATTTTCGTGATGATGTTGCGCTGGATTTCGTTCGACCCGCCGTAGATCGAGGTTTTGCGCATGTTGAAATAGGTCGCGGCAGAATGCTGCGCGTAGTCCGGACCGATGGGGTACTGGTTGGAGCCCGCATCCTCGATCTGACCGTACATCGGGGCACCGTAATTGCCGACCGCTTCAAGCGTAAGTTCGGTCAGGCGCTGCTGGATTTCGGTGCCCTTGATCTTGAGGATCGAGCTTTCCGGTCCCGGGCCCTTGCCCGCCTGCTCGCCCGCAAGGGTGCGCAATTCCGTGATTTCGAGAGCGGCGAGGTCGATTTCGAGCTGGCTGACCTTGCGCGCGAAATCCAGGTCTTCGATCAGCGGTTCGCCGTCCAGCAGTTCCTTACCGGCGATTTCGCGAAGCTTCTCGACGGCCCGCTTGGAGCGCGCAACGCCGGCTATGCCGCTGCGTTCATGGGCGAGCAGGAACTTGGCATAGGTCCAGCCCTTGTTCTCCTCGCCGACCAGGTTTTCGACCGGCACGCGTACATCCGTCAGCCAGGTCTCGTTGACCTCGTAGCCACCATCGATGAGCTTGATCGGACGGACTTCGACGCCGGGCGTCTTCATGTCGATCAGGATGAAGCTGATGCCTTCCTGCGGCTTCGCAGCGTCGGGATCGGTGCGGCAGAGGAAGAAGCCCCAGTCCGCATATTGCGCCAGCGTGGTCCAGGTCTTCTGCCCGTTGATGACGTAGTGATCGCCGTCACGCACGGCCGTGGTCTTGAGCGAGGCAAGGTCGGAACCCGCGCCCGGTTCGCTATAGCCCTGGCACCACCACACGTCCCCGCTGCGAATGCCGGGCAGGTGCCGTTCCTTCTGTTCCTCGCTGCCGAAAGTGTAGATCACCGGGCCGACCATGGAGACACCGAAGGGAAGCGGCATGAAAGCATTCACGCGAGCGTTTTCTTCGAGCCAGATATAGCGCTGCGTCGGCGTCCAGCCGGTGCCGCCATATTGTTCAGGCCAGGACGGAACCGACCAGCCCTTCTCGCCCAGGATCTTGTGCCACGCGACCATGTCTTCGGGCGACATGTCCTCGCGCATTCCGGCATCGCCGAGATGCTTGGGATAGTTTTCCTCGATGAAGGATCGCACCTCATCACGAAACGCCAGTTCTTCGGCGGTGAACTCAAGATTCATCGGACCAGTCTCCACGCGGGGTCATTGCAGGCATGGCTACCTGCCACGCGCAGCGCCTGGCCGAAAGCCCCCAGCGCAAAAATCCGCGCGTGCATGACAAAGCTGAGCTTGCAGGTGGGTGTGGTGACTGGCGGAGAGGGTGGGATTCGAACCCACGATACGGTTGCCCGTATACCGCATTTCGAGTGCGGCGCATTCGACCTCTCTGCCACCTCTCCGCATGTCGGGTGTGCCTGAAGGGCCCATCGGGCCTCGGTCGAAGCGAGGGGGCCATTAGCCGTGCAGGTTCGGCTTGCCAAGCCCTTTCGCATCAGAAAACGGGGGACGATGCGGCCGCGAGACTTGTTACCGGAGGCGCGCTTCCCATATCCTCCCGTGACATGGACAGGACTTTGTTTTTCTCCGCCCAGGCAGGTCGCACTCTCGAGGCGCCCCGCCGCATCAGGACACGCTTTGCAATCGGCGATGTCGTCAAACACAAGACCTTCGACTTTCGCGGCGTAATCTTCGACATCGACCCAGTCTTCGCCAATAGCGAAGAATGGTATTCGTCGATCCCCGAGGAAATCCGCCCGGACCGCAACCAGCCGTTCTACCACCTGCTCGCCGAGAGCGACGAGAGCGATTACGTTGCCTACGTCAGCCAGCAGAATCTGATTGGCGACGCGCTCACCGGACCGGTTTCGCATCCGGACGTTCACCAGTATTTCGAGCAGTTCGAGAACGGGCGCTACCGGATGCGCCGCAAACTCACCCACTAGGCCGGCGGTCACAAACCCCGCGTCGTTTGTCCGCTTGCGCCACACACGCAAGCCCGCTAGAGGCGCGCCTTCTTGACGCGGCTACTGCCTAGCAAGGGCATGGCCACCAGATCGAGAATGCGGAGCAGTGGCCGAGTGGTCGAAGGCGCACGCCTGGAAAGTGTGTATACGGTAACCCCGTATCGAGGGTTCGAATCCCTCCTGCTCCGCCATTTCCCATCCTTCGAAGCGACCTTGATCGACCGACAGCGACGCGATGCGTCGTGCGCGTGGTAATCCCAGCATTGATATAAATCTTCTCCACTTGCGCAAACTGACCCTGTTTGCTGATTAGAGCGCGCGTTCCCAGCGGACGGCGCGCTCGGAGCGAGGAGGATTGCACCATGGCCAGCAAAGCGGACAGGCTTCCCGTCATTATCGGCGTCGGCCAGGTGGTTGATCGTTGGGACGGGAGCGATCCGTCGCAGGCCCCACACCCGGTGGAGATGATCCGCGCCGCTATCTCACGAGCTTTAGGTGATACCGGCAGCGAGGTCATCGCCGATGCCGTCGATCTCGCCCTGTTCATCCGCACGTTCCCGGATTCGCTGGGCCAGCCCGTCACACCCTTCGGTACGATCAAGAATCTGCCACGAGCCGTCTTGCAGGGCACGGAACTTTCGCCGGAAAGGGCGATCTATTCCGTAGTCGGGGGCGACCAGCCTCAGGCAATGGTGAACGAGCTATCTGCCAGCCTGTTTGCAGGGGAATGTGAGGTCGCACTCATCGCCGGAGGCGAGGTGACGGGGGCGATGAAAGCAGCGATGAGGGCTGGCCACGCCCTCGACTGGAGCGACGATACCGACGGTCCGGTCGAGGACAGAGGCAAGGGAGAGCCCCTCCTTTCGCGCTACGAATTCACGAACGGTCTCGGCATGCCGCCTCAGAACTATGCCGCACAGGAACAGGCCTGGCGTGCGCGAAAAGGTTTTTCGACAGAGGAATGGCGGAAAAATGCGAGCAGGCTTTTCGCGCGCTTCTCGGAAATTGCCGCAGCCAATCCCTACGCGCAGTTCCCGCAGGCCCTGAGCGAGGAATTTCTCTCGACACCCTCTAAAGCCAATTACCCGATGTGCGACCCATTGCTGAAATGGCATGTTGCACAGGATGCCGTGAACCAGTCTGCCGCCCTTGTCCTGACCACGGCCGGAAAGGCACGCGAACTGGGCGTGGCGGAAGACAAATGGGTGTATCTGCATGGCCACGCCGATGTGAAAGACGCGCTGATGACCCAGCGACCGGACCTGTCCCATTCCGATGCCATCAGGCTGGCACTGGAAACCGCACTCGACGCTTCGGACCTTTCCGCAGACAGGATTGCCCACTTCGATCTCTACAGCTGCTTTCCCATCGTTCCTATACTGGCGGCAGAGTACCTGGGCGTTGATCCAATCGACAGAGACCTGACGGTCACCGGAGGACTGCCGTTCTTCGGCGGGCCGGGAAACAATTATTCCACGCATGCGATCGCCAGCATGGTCGAACGATTGCGTGCAGATCGCGGAAGCTATGGACTCGTCCTCGCCAATGGCGGTTTCACAAGCAAGGAATCGGTCGGGGTCTATTCGACGAGCGCTCCGAATGAATGGGAACCGCTATCCAGCGATGCGTGCCACCAGGCGATCGAGAGCAGGCCCGAGGTCATACTATTGGACGAAGACTGCGAAGCCGAGGTCGAAGCCTTCACGCTGATCCACGGCAGGGATGGTCCGGCCTCCGCTTTCATCATCGCCCGGAACGCTCGAGGCCGGGTCGTAGCGCGGGTCGATCTTGCCGAGGTTGGCGCGGACAGGTTCGAGACGCTTTCGGAAGACCTGGTCGGACGAACCGTTTCCATCGCCCATCGCGACGGGGTCAACTTCGCCACTCTGTAATTCTTCAGCCCGACTTTTTTGCGACGAACCGTTGGAACCCGATCGCGGGACCGCCGTTCCTCCCATACCACCCCCCAAGTCGCGATGGTGCGCGGAATTGCATTCCCTGCGACCATTGCTTCAGAGCCCCTTTTCGCCCCTCAAAACGTGCGAAAAGGGGCTTTTTGTTTGTCGGCTTGCGTGGCAGGCTTCCGCCCCATGACCAAACCCTTGATTTCGCTCACAGCAGCGCTCGCCATTTCCATTTCATTTGCCTCTCCGCTCGCAGCGCAGGACCAGCCTGCCGGAGCGCCTTCGCCGAATGAGATCGTCGGGGGCGCCGAGGCCGAAGAGTGGGTTGCGATACCCGCTGAGGACCTTCTGGTGATGACCCTGGCGCCGGCCTCAGACGGGACAGAACGAGAGGTTGTAATCCAGCTCATGTCGGCTCCGTTCAGCCAAGGCTGGGTGGAAAACATTCGCACTCTCGCCCGCACAGGTTGGTACGACGACATCACCGTAAACCGCGTGCAGGACAATTATGTCGTGCAATGGGGCGACCTCAATTACGATAACCCGGAAGCCGATGGCGATCCGAAGTTGCTGCCCGCGGGGCTTCAAGTGATGGCCGAGAGCGACTACAGCGTAGACGGACGAATTCTTTCACAACTGACCGTCTCGAACCTTGTCGCGAAGGCCGAATTCCAGCCCGGAGAAGATTGGATCGCGCCTGAGGAATCGGAACTGGGCGACGAGTATTCCGATCTGGTCGGCTTTCATCGCGGATGGCCGGTAGCTTCGACGTTTAGCGAGTACGGCGCGGAAACTTGGCCGATCCACTGCTACGGCATGGTCGGTGTCGGCCGCAATTATTCGCCGGACACCGGGTCGGGTGCCGAACTTTACACCGTGATCGGCCATGCCCCGCGCCATCTCGATCGCAACATCGCGCTTGTCGGTCGCATGGTAGAAGGCATGGAGCATCTCTCATCGCTACCGCGCGGAACCGGCGCGCTGGGCTTCTACACCGAAGAAGAGGCCGATAAACGCACGCCCATTCTTGCCGTGCGAATGGCAAGCGACCTGCCTGCCGACGAACGTCCGAATTTCGAGTACCTGTCCAGCGAGGGGGAGACCTTCGCCAGATATGTCGCAGCGCGCGCCAATCGCCGCGATCCGTTCTTCATAACTCCGGCGGGCGGTGCGGACATCTGCAATATCCCCGTGCCCATCCGCCGCGCGGGCGAGTGAGCGAAACCCTATCCTGCACCCTCCCCTTGCGCCAATGGCGCGGGGAGCGCGGGAGCTATCATCTCGTGACGCTAACCGGAGAAGACGCACAATCCATCGCCATGCACGAGACGCTGTTGCGCCTGGAATTCGGCAGCCGTCGCGGTTTCGGGTCCGTAAAGGTCACGGCCCGAATTGGCGGAACCCGTTGGAAGACTTCGGTGTTTCCCCAGAACCGGAAGTCGGAATGGGTGCTGCTTGTGTCGAAGAAGGTGATGAAGCGGGAAAACCTTATCGAGGGCGATGAGCTCACTGTGGAACTCGAGCTCCAGTGAGCCGGAGCCAGCACCATAAGCGCCTGGCATGGCTCACCGCGGGCGGGCTCGGCATCGCGCTGGTTGCGGTGATCGTGGACGTTGCGCTGCCGCCGGGCGAGACCCTGTGGCACATGGTGGCCGCGCCCGAAGAGGACGGAGGGTGGAAATTCGTCGAGATCGACGGGGTGGACGTGAGCGATGGCGGTTATTCTCTGGGCGTCCGCTGGGGCGAGATTTCAGGATTTCACGACGGGTGCAATTCGTGCGGTTTCGAAGATCTGGATCAACCGCGCGGCGCTTTGGAGCGGAGCATGATCTGCACACTGCAGGCGTGTGAGGAAAAACCGAACGACGTATTGTTCGCGCGCTTTGCCTTTGGATCTCCGGAAATGCAGGTCGAAAACGATCGCCTGATCCTGACCCTGCCCGGCCATCGCGCCGTGCTGGTCCGTCCGCCCGCGCGCTAGAGCTTTTCCATCAGTTCTATGCGGTTGCCGAAGGGGTCTTCAATATCCCCGCGCCGGTAACCTTCCAGTTCCTTGCCCGGCTTGAACTTGATCCCGGCCGCCTGAAGCTTGGCGACCAGGGCGCCGAGATTTTCCACCAGCAGGGCAGGATGCGCACGCCGCGCCGGAAGGAAGGCATCTTCGACACCGCAATGGATCGAGATACCTTCGCCCTCGAACCAGCAGCCGCCATTGACTGCCAGGTGGCCAGGTTTCGCCACTTCTTCCAGTCCCATCAGATCGCCCCAGAATTTGCGGGCGTGGACTTCGCCGCCATGGGGCATGGCGAGCTGGACGTGATCGATACCGGTCAGCAAGCTCATGCGCGCTCTGCCTGTGCAACCGAATCGCTCGCGCGCAAGGCACTCAATATCCGCGTGAGGTGGGCGAGATCCTGCACTTCCAGATCGACTTCATAAGTCGTGAACGGATGGTCGAGCTGCACCTGCTCAAGGCTTTTCACGTTCACCACATTCTTGGCAAAAATACCCGCCATCTCGGCCAATGTACCCGGACGGTCGTACAAGGTCACCCGGAGGCGGCCCACAGCACCTCGGGAGCGTTTGCCCCACGACAGGTCAAGCCAATCGGTGTCGATCCCGCTCGCCAGCTCATGACAGTCGATGGCGTGCACCTCGACGCCTTCGTTGGGCTTGCGAATGCCGACGATGCGGTCGCCCGGCACTGGGTGACAGCATTCGGCGAGCTTGTAGCCGACGCCCGGAGTGAGTCCCCGGATAGACAACGACTTGCCGCTGCGCAGCCATTCGGCATCGTCATCGGCCAGCCCTTCCGTACTGCCCGGAACCAGCGCCTCCATGACCTCGCGATCGGCGATCTTGGCCGAGCCGATCGCGTAATAGAGGTCGTCTTCCTCCTCCATATCGAGACGCGCGAGCGCTGCACGCAGGGCCTTCTTGCCGATCTTTGCCGGCACGCGGGAGGCGATCTCGTCATAGAGTTTCTGACCGATATCGGCGACTTCGGCGCGTTCCTTCAGGCGAACGGCACGGCGGATCGCAGCGCGCGCCTTGCCCGTCACGACGAAACCGAGCCAGCTCATCTGCGGCTCCGCGTTCTTACCCTTCAGGATTTCGACCACATCGCCATTATTAAGCTGAGTGCGCAGCGGCATGTGGCGGCCGTTGATTTTTGCGCCCACTGTTTGCGCGCCGAGATCCGTATGGACGGCGAATGCGAAATCGACCGCCGTCGAACCCTTGGGCAGCTGGAACAATGCGCCCTTCGGGGTGAAGGCGAAAATACGATCCTGGTAGATCGCCATTCGCGTGTGCTCGAGCAGCTCTTCGGGATCGTGGCTGGCATCTACGATCTCGATCAGGTCGCGCAGCCAGCCGACCTGGCCGTCAGGCTTGTCGCCCTGCTTGTAGGCCCAGTGCGCGGCTAGACCGAATTCGTTGGTCTGGTGCATTTCTCGCGTGCGGATCTGCACTTCCACGCGCATCGACTTGCCATAGATTAGCGAGGTATGGAGACTGCGATAACCGTTGGTCTTCGGCGTAGAAATGTAATCTTTGAAGCGGCCCGGGAGGAACTGCCACGTCGTGTGCAATACCCCCATCGCACGGTAGCAGTCGGCCACATTGTCCGTGATGATGCGGAAGGCCATGATGTCAGTGACCTGTTCGAAGGACACGTGGCGTTCGGCCATCTTGCGCCAGATCGAGTAAGGATGCTTTTCGCGGCCCGAAACCTCCACCGTCAGGCCTGCCTCCGCCAGCGCGTGCTTCATGTCGAGCGCAATTGCATCGACCTGTCCGCCGTCCTCCTTCCTGATCTGGTCGAGCCGTTGGGTGATCGTTTCGTAGGCTTCCGGTTCGAGTTGTTCGAACGCCAGCATCTGCATTTCGCGCATGTATTCGTACATGCCGACCCGCTCTGCGAGCGGCGCGTAGATATCCATCGTCTCGCGCGCGATGCGCTGGCGCTTTTCCGGCTTCTTGATGAAGTGCAGGGTGCGCATGTTGTGCAGCCGGTCGCCCAGCTTGACGAGCAAAACACGAATATCCTCGCTCATGGCGAGCAGGAACTTGCGCAGGTTTTCGGCAGCCCTCTCATTTTCGGGCATCTGCTCGATCTTGGAAAGCTTGGTTACACCGTCGACCAGCCGCGCAACGTCGCCGCCGAAATTCGCCTCGATATCGTCGATCGTGGCGAGCGTATCCTCCACCGTATCGTGCAGCAGCGCGGTTGCGATAGTTTCCTGGTCAAGCTGCAGGTCGGTCATCAAACCTGCGACTTCGACCGGGTGGCTGAAGTACGGATCGCCGCTCGCCCGGGTCTGTGTGCCATGCTTCTGCACGGTATAGACATAGGCGCGGTTGAGCATCGCCTCGTCGGCGTCGGGGTCGTATTCCTTGACCCGTTCAACAAGTTCGTACTGTCGCAGCATCTCGGCTCACACGATGTGGCGAAAGCCTGCTGCAATGCAACGCAAAAATCCTACAGACGGGGTTCGAGTGCCTCGATGAAGGGTGCGGGCTGGTCCAGCCGGAAGGCGATCCTTCGTACCTCGCGCGATTTCCCGAACAGGCCGGCATGCCGGATGGGCGTTCGCAGGCGCATGATGATATTGGGATGCGAGTACAGCGCAGCGTTGAGGACATCCGCACGATCTGCCTCGGCCTTGGTAATCGAAGCTTCCAACTCTTCGATTGCATCGATCGGGACACGCAGGTCGATCAGCAATCCTGCGCGGACATGCACGCAATCCCCGTCCAGCAAGATCGGATAGAGCCGGAATCCCTTCATCAGCGCGATGAGGAACAGCGCGCCCCAGATGCCGAGCGCAAGCAGCACGAGCGCCGCAAGACGGCTCCAGTGACTGACGAGAAGATCGACGACGACGATCTCGATCAGTTGCAGGACGAGGAAAGCCGCGATCATCGGGTTAATCACGCGGTGATAGGCAAAGCCTTGCGCGCCTTCGGGCACATGCGGCCGCGCGCCCCACTTGAAGAGTGCCAGGCGTATCATGCTGCTTTCGAACATTGCGAAACGGACGAGATTGGCTGGCAATACCTGGCACGCCGCCAATTCGGCGGATCCGGTGCGACGATAAGTGCGCAGCGCATCGGCAGCGCTCCACCCGAGGTAAGCGATCACCGTCAGCGCCATCGCGAGCACGATCGCCCGCATGTCGAGCAAAGCCTCCCGCACCGGGCCTGCGGCAGCCACTGTCGCGACGATGCAGCCTGCTGCGATCGTGCCCAAGAGGACCCTCAGCCCGGGACGGTTCTTGGGGGCCCTGGCAATCGCGGCCAAGGTCAGCGCATCGGCGGCAATCCACAGAAACAACAGTGCTGCGGTGCGCGGATGGCGCGCGGCGAGATCGCTATGGGTAGCAAGGCGAGCAGCGAGAATGGCCAGCAGCGGAGCGAGCAGGATCGCGATCGGGGCAAGACGGGCGGAAAGGCTTGCGGTCATTGCGCTTCTCCCTGTTACCCGCTGCCTAATCGTTGTTGATGGTCCGCTCAATGGCGTTGGCTGCACCGCCGCGTGCAGCGGATGCAATCAGTCCGCTGCCATTACCCGGTCCACTCCCGCACGTGTCACCGCGTGATAGGTGTCGTGGGTCTTTGCATAGATGCGCTGCGCGATAGGCCGCCCCCAATCGCCCTGGTCCCAGAGAACGCCGAAAAGCGGGCGAACGAACTTGGCGCGCCCGACCCGGGCAAGGAATTCTTCTGCAAGGGGCACGGCAGGCGCGTATCGGTTTTCCAGCGCCATCTCGAGCCAGAGGAAAAGGATTTCGTTATTGCCCGTATCCGACAGGCCGAGGCTGGCATCCAGCTCTGCAAGCTGCTCGGCAGAGAGCGTAGCAGGCAAATTGTCGAGGAAGCGCATTTGCTCGGCTGCGGTCCAGTTCGGATAGGCGGTCGGGATCGTCCGTCTATCGGCATAGGCTGCCACGGCCGCGTCAACCTCGGCGAATGCTGCCGGATCGGGTTTCGCCACATTCGACGGCAGGCCTGGGGCAAAGATCCAGTCTCGGAGCATCAGCGCCTGTGCCTCTGCCTCGGACGCTACGAGGTTCTGCATCATGTCTTCGTAGAACATCTCGCTTGTGGCGGGTTGGAAAGCATGGTTGTCGAACCATTGGCGCAGCCACGCATCGAAGCGCTCGCGCCCGACAATGCGCTCGACCGTCCGCAGGAAGAATGCGCCTTTGTCATAGGCGATCGCGCTGCCCAGCTCGTACCCGCCATCGGTGCTGAGAGCCGTGCCAGGAGCGTCATTGCCGACCTCGCCCAGTACCTCCTGTATGTTGGCGTACATCAGCGCAGCCTCCTGCTCGGCCCGCTTCTTGCCGTACACTGCCTCGACGATGCGGTTCTCGAAATAGGTGGTGACACCTTCGTTCAGCCAGCTGTCGCCCCAGACCGCATTGGTCACGAGATTACCTGACCAGCTATGGGCCAGTTCGTGTGCAACGAGACCGTTGTTCGAGCGGTCGCCCGCGATGAAGGTCGGGGTGAGAAAGGTCATTACCGGGTTTTCCATACCCCCGTAAGGGAAGGCAGGCGGCAGGACGATCATGTCGTAGCGGCCCCAGCGATACTCGCCGTACAGCTCTTCCGCAGCGACGACCATTTCCTCGGTGTCGCCGACTTCGGCGTGGGCGCGCGGCAGGACCGTAGGCTCTGCCCAGACGCCCGTACGCGGTCCGATCGCACGAAAGTCGATGTCCCCTGCCGCAATCGCGATGAGGTAGGGCGGTACCGGTTTGTCCATTATGAAGCGGAATGCACGGCGGCCATCGCCCAAGTCTTCCGGTTCGCCCTGCGCCACCCCGCTCATCACCACGTCGAGCGGCTTGGGCGCGATGATCCGGGCTTCCCAGGTTTGGCGGATACCGGGGCTGTCCTGCGTCGGGATCCAGGTGCGATTGAGGATCGCCTGGCCCTGGCTGAAGAGGAAAGGATACTCACCGCCGGCGGTTTGTTCGGGCGAAAGCCATTGGAGCGCCTCGGCATCCGCAGGTGCCATGTAATGGATGCGAACGTTGCGTACGCCGTTGAGCATCACGATCAGCGGAGCGCCCTTGCCTCCTTCTTCGACCTGCTCACCGATTTCAAATGTCAGGTCGCGGCCAACGTGATCCGTAACGCGCGAGATTTCGAGACCGTTGGTGTCGAGCACCAATCTTTCCTCACCGGGATCGGCAAGGATGCGAAGATCTGCGGTTCCACCGACGCGCTTCGCCGCGAAATCGAGCGCGAGATCGAGCGCAACATGCGTAACGCGAGCCTTTTCGGGCTCTGCATAGGTGAGATTGTCCTGCGCCTCCGGCGTGGTGAGGATTGGTGCCACCATCGGCTCCGTGACGATCGGCATGCCGTCATGCACTTCCATCGTGGTGCAGGCCGAAGTGGCGAGAAGGATGGCGATGCCGGATGCAAGGCGTTGCATGGTTGTCTCTCCGAAGAAGGTGCGCCCGCTTGGGTTTGGGCGTGTATTTCAAATCCTTGCGCCCTATCCACGATCCCGGCACAGCTTTCCACCCCGCGCACTGAATTCGTAAGCACGGGGCTCGCAAAAGGCACTCAATCGCGTATTGTGAACGTTATCAGAATTCTCGGAGAGGCATTTATGACCCGCCATTGGACCTTCGCACTCGCATCCGCCCTCGCGCTCGGCACCGCGCCGGCGGCACACGCGCATAATCATGACGCGGGCGAGGCGCTGGCCCAGGCTCTTGCACCGGAGCGCGAGCTCATCTTCGCGGATGAATTCAACGACGGCGCGCTCGATCGCGACAAGTGGATCGTCATCGGCCCCGATTTCTGGGTGAATAACGAACAGCAGGCATATATCGACGATCCGTCCGTCATCGCCTTCACCGGAGATGCTGCAGGCGCCGAAGGTGGCGCACTGGTCCTGCGCCCGGTCTTCAAGCCCGGCGCTGACACCAAGGCGGAACGCGACGCGCCGTTCGTTTCGGGCAGGATCGAGAGCCAGGGCAAGTTCGACTTCATGCATGGCCGGGCAGAAGCGCGCATCAAGCTTCCCGACAATGTCGGTGTCTGGCCTGCGTTCTGGCTGCTGGGCAACGACAAGTGGCCGGGAACGGGCGAAATCGACATCATGGAATATGTCGGCGAAAAGGACTGGATCGGCGTCGCCCTACACGGCCCCGGCTACTCGGGTGAAACGCCCATCGTGAACAAGTTCTTCTTCCCAGAAGGCGTCGATGTCACCCAGTGGCACACCTATGCGGTCGAATGGACCGACACCCAGATCGATTTCCTGATCGACGATCACGTTCTTTATCGCGTCACAAAGCCCATGGTCGAAAACTATGGCGACTGGCGCTTCGACAACGAGAAGCACCTGATCCTGAACTTTGCCATGGGCGGCGCCTATCCGTTCAAGACGAACCGTATCGAGGAGCCCTATCCCGGAATTCCCGCCGAAACGGTCGAAGCCGTGAAGCGTGGCGAAGTTGAAATGCTCGTCGACTGGGTGCGCGTTTACTCACCGGCCGAGTAGTCAGCTCCACGTCGCCTCGGGCGGCAGGCTCATCAGGATGGCATCGATGTTGCCGCCCGTCTTGAGCCCGAAGAGTGTGCCCCTGTCGTAGACGAGATTGAATTCGGCATAGCGGCCGCGCCATTCGAGCTGCTGGCGCTTGTCCGCATCGTCGAATTCGCTGCCCATGCGCCGGCGCACCAGCTGAGGGAAAATGTCGAGGAAAGCTTCACCGACATCCTTCGTGAAAGCCAGATTGCGCTCGAACGCGGCGTCGTCTTCGCATTCCAGGTGGTCGTAGAAGATGCCCCCTACCCCGCGATGCACACCGCGGTGGGGAATGTAGAAATAATCGTCCGCCCACTTCTTGAACCGGTCGTAATAGGTCGGGTTATGGGCGGCACAGGCAGCGCGAAAGCGGGCGTGGAAGTCCTCGGTATCCTCTTCATACGGCAGTGGAGGATTAAGGTCCGCTCCGCCGCCGAACCACGCCTTGCTGGTCGTCAGGAACCGCGTGTTCATGTGGACCGCCGGCACATGCGGATTGGCCATATGTGCGACGAGGCTGATGCCGGTCGCGGAGAAGCCGGGATTTTCGGCCGTCGCTCCGTTGATCGAACCGGCGAATTCCGGCGCGAAATTGCCCCGAACGGTGGAGACGTTCACGCCGACCTTCTCGAAGACCTTGCCTTTCATAAGCCCGCGCATGCCGCCACCGGGATCGGCGTTGCCCTCCTCTTCGCGCTGCCAGTTATCGTACTGGAACTGCGCATCCGATCCGGCTTCTCGTTCGATCGCTTCGAACTCGGCGCAAATGCGATCGCGCAGGGTTTCGAACCAGCTGCGTGCTGCTTGGATATTATCGGTCCAGTCGGTCATGCGAGAGGCCTTGCCATTCGCAGGCAGCTACGGCAATAGCGGGCCATGGTTCCCCTTTCGTTCGCTGGCGAGGAATGGCTCCTCACGGAGGGTCGTGCGCTCTATTGGCCGCGCGAGCGTGCGCTGCTGGTCGCCGACCTGCACCTCGAAAAGGGCAGCTTTTTCGCTGGGCACGGCCAGATGATACCGCCCTATGATAGCCGCGAGACGCTTGAGCGGGTGGCGCTGGCCATCCGCGAGACCGGCGCGCGGCGGGTCATCACGCTGGGCGACAACTTCCACGATTCGCAAGGCTCCGCTCGGCTCGAACCGCACGCCTGCGGCATGCTGGAAGCCCTCACCAAGGCCGTCGACTGGGTCTGGATCACCGGCAACCACGATCCCGACATGGAGGCACGGTGCGGCGGCACGCTAGTCGAAGAGATCGAGATCAACGGCACAATCCTGCGCCACCGCGCCAAGAAGGGCGAGACCCGACCGGAGCTTTCCGGCCACTACCACCCGCGCCTGCAAGTAAAGGTGCGCCAGCGGATGATCCGCCGACCGTGCGCCGTTGTCAGCGCCAATGAAGGCGCCGACGGAAAACCCAGTGGGCGAATGATTCTCCCCGCCTTCGGCGCTTACACCGGCGGTATGAACGCGGCAGACCCGGCCATCCTGAAGGCGCTGCAACCTGCAGAGCGCATCGATGCCGTGGTTCCGGCGAAAGGCAAACTGGCCCGTTTCCCGCTTTGGAAAGCCGCGTAGCTATCTCCACTAGCGGTTTGCGGTGTTTCACCCTACATAGCCACCACACAAATCGGCAGAATCAGGAGAATGCCCCATAGCCCGTCCACCCCGGCGCAGCATGCAAATGCCCGTGAAAAGCGGCCCGCGCTACGATAACATGATCAATGTCCCCAAGGTCCGCGTGATCGATCACGAAGGTGAGAACCTGGGGGTGATGTACACCCGCGAAGCGACCGAGCAGGCCAACGAACTGGGCCTCAACCTCGTCGAAGTGAGCCCCAATGCGGACCCGCCGGTGTGCAAGTTCCTCGATGTCGGCAAATATCGCTACGAGGCGCAGAAGAAGGCGAACCTCGCACGCAAGACGCAGAAGACCCAGGACATCAAAGAGGTCAAGATGCGCCCGAACATCGATACGCACGACTATGACGTGAAGATGCGTAACGTCGTGAAGTTCATCGAAAACGGCGACAAGGTGAAGTGCACGCTGCGTTTCCGTGGCCGCGAAATGGCGCACCAGCAGTTGGGCATGGACCTGCTCAACCGCGTGCGCGACGACGTGGAAGAGATCGCGAAGGTGGAAAGTTTCCCGCGTCTCGAAGGGCGCCAAATGCTGATGGTGCTGGCTCCCAAGTAAGCCTGTCCGATAACCGGTTCTACGAAGGCGGGGCGTCACATGGTGATTGCCCCGCCTTTTTGGTTCCGAAGAGATTGCTGACCACGAACGTCGCCTATGCTTCGACGAAAAGCATCGGTTCATCGGCAAGCCACATGGCTTTGTTATTACAGAGCCTTGTATTGTCCGGGGGACCTTAGGCGCATCGCTACGTATAGAACGCAGCCATTGCTATTTTGACAGGGATTGACCGTGAAAAACCGCCTTCTTGCTTCTGTAGTCCTGTTTGCGGCTTGCGCGACATCCGCCCCGGCCCTGTCTCAGGAAGCCTCGCCGAATGTGACCTCGAACACTGCGGCGAGTGCTGGCGAGTTCGACAAGTTCGTGCCCCGGCCCGCGAAACAGACCTCGCTCGATTACGCAATCTGGCAGGACGCCCTGCAGTACATGGTGCTGCGCATGGGTCTGTCCACCCGCGAAGGCGCGACCCGTCCCGATCCCACTATCGGCAGCCGCCGCGTCTGGGGTCATGATTCCCGCGTCAGAATGGAAGGCAATCGCATCCCCTTCTCCCTGATGGACGAAGCAGCGATCGCGACCTTCACCGAATATCGCCAGGATCTCGAGCGGGTCGCAACACAGGTGGACATCGCCAGCCTGCCTCGCGCCGAACAGCTCGCCTTCTGGATCAACCTGCACAATGTCGCGATGATCGAACAGATCGCGCTCAATTACCCGCTCAAGGCGCCGTCGCGCCTTCTGCTCGGGGAAAACAAGACCCCGCTCGATGTCACCCCGTTCATCACTGTGAACGGCGTTTCGATGAGTCCCAAGGATATCCGGACCCGCATCGTCTATCCGAACTGGAAGGATCCCAAGGTCATTTACGGCTTCTTCCGCGGCGATGTCGGAAGCCCCTCGATCCAGCGCGAGGCGCATACGGGAGAGAATGTCGATCGCCTGTTGCTCGAAGGCGCGAACGAATTCGTGAACTCGCTTCGCGGCGTGGAAGGTTACGGCAAGACCCTGCTCGTATCCGCGATCTACGAGGAAGCCGCGCCGTTTTACTTCCCTCAGATGGGTGACGATTTGAAGGCGCACCTGTCGCGATACGCCGAGGACGAAGTGAAGGAACTCCTCGCCTCCAAGTCGGAGGTTAAGGTAAACCAGTACGAAGAAACCATCGCCGATCTGGCAGGGGGCCAGCGCGAGCCGACCTACAACACCGTCTACAGCGACGGTCAGGCCAATAGCTTCCGCGTTCCCTCGTCGGTCGCCCGCTATCTGGCCGAACGGTCCGACAAGTACGAGAAGCTGCGCAAGGAAGGCCGGACCGGACGCGTCTTTATCATGCCGGGCGACGGCAGCGACCTGATCGGTGCCGAAGAGGAAGAGCAACAGGACGAGCAGACCGTAACCGAGCCGGTCGAAAGTCCATCCGCCGGCTGACGCCACGCGACATATCAAAGCCCTTGGCCAGATGCCCCGCTCCCGTTAGCACGGAGGGCGGAGGGATGGTTTGAACGCTAAACAGATCGGATTGATCGCAGGGGCAGTTGGGCTACTTGCGGGCATCTTCGCGCCGTTGCCGGTCGGCATGTCGCGCGAGGCCGGGGTCGTAGCAGGGCTCGTCGTCCTGATGGCGGCATGGTGGATGACCGAGGCCATGCCTCTTACCGCCACCGCGCTGATGCCCTTCCTCGTCCTCCCGTTCGCGGGCGTGATGGACGCGAAGGCTACCGCCGGTTCCTATTATTCGCCTATCCTGTTCCTGATCCTCGGCGGAGCGTTCATCGCGCTGGCGATCGAGCGGACGGGGTTGCATCGCCGCCTTGCCCTCGCCCTGCTGCGCGCGGTCGGGAGCGGCAGCCAGACCGGCGTCCTGCTGGCCTTCATGATCACTGCAGCCATCCTCTCGATGCTGATTTCGAATACCTCCACCGCGCTCATCATGATGCCGATGGCCGTCGCCGTACTGGCAGGCGGAGGGTTAGCCGACAGCGAACAGGAAGGGCTGGCCGGGGCCCTGCCGATGGGTATCGCTTTCGCGGCAAGCATCGGCGGGCTCGGCACGCTGGTGGGATCGCCGACCAACGCCATCGCGGTCGGGCTGCTCGACACCCTGACAGGGACAAGGATTACTTTCGCGGACTGGGCGTTCTACGGACTTCCCGTAGTCGCCCTCGGCATTCCCGTCGCCGCATGGTTGATCGCCAGGGTCCAGCGCGTATCTGCCCATCCCTTCGACACCAAGGCCGCACGTGCCGCCATCGATACGCACACTTCATGGTCCAGTGCGGAGCGACGGCTCGTGCCGCTGATCACCGTCACCTTCCTCCTGTGGATGGGCCAGCGCTGGATCGCCCCCTATCTTCCAGCAGGTTCACTGACCGACGGGACTATCGCGATCGGCATGAGCCTGCTGCTGTTCCTCCTGCCCGACGGGACGGGACGTTCCTTGCTGAAGTGGGAAGAGGCAGACAAGGCGCCCTGGGGCGTGATCATGATGTTCGGAGGCGGCTTAGCGCTTGCGGCGGGAATGTCCGCCAGCGGGCTCGCCGACTGGCTTGGCAACGCACTCCTGCCACTCGAGAGCTGGCCGCTCATCTTGGTCGCTCTGGCGATCGTGGCGATGGTTGTCCTCATCACTGAATTTGCCAGCAATGTCGCGACCGCAAGCGGGATCATACCCGTGGTGGCAAGCCTGGTGGTCGCGCTGGGCGCCGATCCTGTCCTCCTCGCCATGCCCGCAGCCCTCGCAGCCAGCTGGGGCTTCATGCTACCGGCCGGGACCGGTCCCAATGCGATTGCCTGGGCGACCGGGCGGATCAGGATCGAGCGAATGGTGAAAGCAGGCATCCTGCTGGATTTGGTCGGCATATTCATGATCGTCTTCGTGGTTTGGGGAATGGCCACCCTTGTCGCTTGAAATGGCGCCCGACGCTCCGTAATCCACGCCCTATTGCTACGGCGTGCGGAGAGGCGCTCCTGCGGAGGTTAGGAGCGGGTGCCGCTTGACCCGAAACCGGCTCCCGCCTTCCTGGGAGCGACGTTGCAGGAAGGATGCTCGCCCATGAGCGACAACGATATCGATCCCACCAGCCCCCGCATGGCGCCCAAGCGCAAGATCCCGGAGGTCGGCGGACGCCCGCTGAAACCCAGCACGCTCATGATGGGGCACGGTTTCGACCCGACTTTGTCGGAAGGCAGCCTGAAGGCCCCGATCTTCCTGACCTCCACCTTCGCCTTTCCCAGCGCAGCCGATGGCAAGCGGCATTTCGAAGGCATTACAGGCAAACGCCCGGGCGGTGCGGACGGCCTCGTCTATTCGCGCTTCAACGCGCCCAACCAAGAAATTCTCGAGGACCGGCTGGCAGTCTGGGATGGCGCGGAAGAGGCTCTGTCCTTCTCCAGCGGCATGACTGCAATCGCCGTCCTTCTTCTCGCTGCCTGCAAGGCCGGTGACGTCATCGTACATTCCGGCCCGCTCTATGCTGCGTCGGAAGGCTTCATTGCCAAGACGCTGGCGAAATACGGTGTCACCTTCATCGATTTTCCCGCCGGCGCCAGCCGCGAAAAGCTCGACGAGGTTATGACCAAGGCGAAGGCCATGGCCGAGGAACAGGGCGGCGAAGTGCCGATGATCTACCTCGAAAGCCCGGGTAACCCGACCAATGCTCTGGTGGACATCGAGGCGGTCAGGGAAGCGCGCGATGCGCATTTCGATCCCGACCGCTGCTCGATCGCGATCGATAACACCTTCCTCGGCCCGCTATGGCAGCGCCCGCTCGACCATGGGGCCGATCTCGTCGTGTACTCGCTGACCAAGTATGTCGGCGGACATTCCGATCTCGTCGCCGGTAGCGTGTCGGGCAAGAAGCGCTTCATCGACGCCATCCGCATGCTGCGCAACACCATGGGAGGCATCTGTGATCCGAATACGGCCTGGATGCTGTGCCGCAGCCTGGAAACCGTCGAACTGCGCATGCAGCGTGCGGGCGAGAATGCCGAGAAGGTCTGCGATTTCCTTGCCAAGCATCCGAAGGTCGAAGGCCTGGGCTACCTCGGCATGATCAAGGACGCGCGCCAGCAGGACATCTACGACCGGCACTGCATGGGTGCGGGCAGCACTTTCTCGCTGCTGCTGAAGGGGGGCGAAGCGGAGTGCTTCCGTTTTCTCGACGCGCTGAAGATCGCCAAGCTCGCTGTCAGCCTCGGCGGGACCGAGACTCTGGCGAGCCATCCGGCTTCGATGACGCATCTCTCGGTTGCGGAGGGGCGCCGTACGGAATTGGGCATCTCCGACAATCTTGTGCGCATTTCGATCGGTATCGAGGACGCGGACGACCTGATCGCCGATTTCGAACAGGCGCTGGACGCAGTCTAGAATGACCACACGCATCGGCTTCCTTGCCTGTGCGGAAACGCTGCCGGGCGCAGGCGAGCGTCGGGGCGACGCATTCGAGCACGATCTCGTTACGGCTGCGCTGCGTCCGGCATTCGGTGAGGCCGGACTGGAATTGGTTGAAATCGACTGGCGCGCACCGCTGGGCGATTTCGACCGCATTCCCCTCGTCCTCCTCGGGACCGCCTGGGATTACCAGGATCATCCCGACGAATTCCTGACGAAGCTCGACCAGCTCGAAACCTCGGGGGTTGCTGTCCACAATCCCGCCCAGGTTGTTCGCTGGAATATGGACAAGGGTTATTTACAGGATCTGGCTGCACAAGGTGCGATGACCGTGCCGACACTATGGCTCAGCGATCTCGATGCCGACGGCGTGGAGGGAGCGATTGATCGGTTCGGGGTCGACCGGATCGTGGTCAAGCGCCGGGTCGGTGCCGGGGGGCTGGGCCAATTCAGTTTTTCTCGCGCAAGTCCGCCTCCAGATGATTGGACGATGGGGCGCCCTTGCATGGTACAGCCGTTCCTGCCGAGCGTGGTCGACGAAGGAGAATTTACCTTCTTCTTCATCGACGGTGTTTTTTCCCACGGGGTTCTGAAGCGCGCTGCCGAGGGCGAGTATCGTATCCAATCGCTTTACGGTGGTTATGAATGTGAATTCACGCCGTCCCCCGCGGACCTCGCAACTGCAAGCAGGGTGATGACCGCCTTGCCCTTCGATCGGCCGCTCTACTGCCGTATCGACATGGCGCGCCTACCGGAAGGCAGCCTTGCGGTAATGGAAGCGGAAATGATCGAGCCGTATTACTACCCGGAACAGGGGCCTGAGCTGGGCCAGCGCATGGCTGCAGCCATCAGGGCAAGACTCCCCTGACAGCCGCCTCACATTTCGAGCGCTACCATGACTTTTGCCGGCAGCGGTTTGGTGAATTGTACGCCGGCTTCGCCACCCCGCGTCCACACCACCTGACCTGCAAAGGCCAGCCGATCGTCGAGTTCGAAAATCACTGTCGATCCAAGTTGCGGAGCTCCGTCGAACAACTCGATGCGGCACCCGCTCTGAGACAGGTCGCACATGATCGCCCGCTCGCGCTTACGAAGCACGATGCAGTCGATGACGAGGTTGCTCGCCGTCCGGTCGAAGATGCGTTGCTGCATGGTCATGGCTGTCTCCACGACCTTATATTTAACAAAAAGCAATAAAGGATTAACGTGCGCTTCACCATTGGAAGCCCCGAATTCAAGGAGTTAGCGGACGCTCAACCCTTCCATTCGCGGCGATCTTCGGCGGATTTCAAGACTTCGTAGGCAAGCGAGTATTTCTGGAATTCGGCTGCGGCATCCGCGTCGCCCGGCTTCACGTCTGGGTGAACTTCCTTGGCCTTGGCCCTGAACGCTTTCTTCACTGCTGCAAAATCGGCATCGGCTTCGAGTTCCAGCACGTCGAGCGCGCGCATTTCATCAGCCGATCTCGATCCATCGCCGCTCCCGCTCCAGCCGTAATGCTGAGCTTCGGCATAGCCGGCATTTTCGGATTTTTCCGCCTTGGCGCGTGCCTCTTTCTCGGCCTTGTCGAGGCCTTCGAAATAGTCCCATTTGCGGTTATATTCGGCCGCATGGGCCTGGCAGAACATCCAGCGTTCCGGACTGTTCGGTGCCTTGGGTGCAGGACAATCGCCCACTTCCTCACAACCGTGACGGTCGCACAGGCGCACCGTGGCCGCTTCGCGGCTGGCCTCGTACCCGCGCCACCTCGGGAAACCCCAATCATTGGATCGCCGTGCCTTAGGCATGGGCGACAGGCACGAGAAAAGTTGAACGAGCGGACATGGACGTCAATCTAGGTAAGCTGGCCAGTTTCGCAACGGCTGGCGCAAAATGCCTTCCCTTGGAATTTGACTTGATGAGGATCGGGCGGGCCGGGAAGCTTTCTCGCTCCAGCCCGCCGCAACCTCATAATCAGTTGATGGTCACCGTCGCTGCACGGCGGTTCTGCGCCCATGCAGATTCGTTCGAGCCGAGCGCAACCGGGCGTTCCTTGCCGTAGCTAACCGTACGGATGCGGCTGGCAGGAATGCCGACACTGACGAGATAGTTCTTTGCCGCGTTTGCCCGACGCTCGCCCAAGGCGAGGTTGTACTCTCGCGTACCGCGCTCGTCGGTGTGTCCTTCGATCGTGAAGGTGACGCTCGGATACTGGCTGAAATACTGCGCCTGGCGCTGCAACTTGGCAGAGTCTTCCGCATCGATGTTGTAGCGATCGGTGTCGAAATAGACGACCGTATTCATCTGGCCGACCGCAGCGAGGAAGTGCTCCATGCTGCCGACAGTCGGGCCGGCAGGCGTAGTGGTCGTCGGCGTGGTCGTCGTCACATCTTCGGGCGGCGGCGGCAGTTCTTCGGGTGCTTTCTTCTGACAGGCAGCAAGGGCCAGTGCAGAACTCAACACGGCGGCAGTGGCAATACGTGTATTCATTGGCTGTCCCCTTTGTAAAACAGCTTGTTGCAATCGGTTTGCCCCCGATTGAATGGCGCCCCCACGCTTACTCAAATGCATTTACGGCAGGATCGGTCCCCAAGCCGGATCGGACGCATCCACCGGCGTCGGCAGCTTGCGCTCGTTTTCTCCGGTGAGGTCCACCTGCCACAGCGAGGTGCGCCCGCTGTTGCGTTCAGTCCGGAAGAACTGGATGATGCGGCCATTGGGTGCCCAGGTCGGCGCTTCGTCCTGCCAGCCGCGGGTCAGCTTGCGGAAGCCACGCCCGCTCGGGTTCATGACCGCCACGTTGAAATCACCTGCAATATGCGTGAAGGCGATCTGATCGCCGCGCGGGCTCCATTCCGGCGTAGCGGAGCGTCCACCGAAGAAAGACAGGCGTCGCTGGTTGGAGCCGTCCGCATCCATGACGTAGATCTGCTGGCTTCCCGAACGGTCGCTTTCGAAGACGATCTTGCTGCCGTCGGGGGAAAACGATCCGCCGATGTCGATGCCCGGCGCGTCTGTCAGACGCTCGCTGCGGCCGCCACTGGCCGAGACACGGTAGATGTCGGTGTTACCGCCGACTGCCATGGAATAGAGGATATAGCGTCCATCGGGGCTCCACCGCGGTGCAAAGGTCGGATTGTCGCTCTGCGTGACTAGTGTCTGCCGGCCCGTTCCAATGTCGTAGACGTAGATGCGCGGATTGCCGTCGACATAGCTGAGATAGACCAGCTGGCGATAATCCGGCGAATAACGCGGGGTCAGCGCGGTCGAACGGCCCGTCGTGATGAACCGGTGGTTGGCCCCGTCGCTATCCATGATGGCGAGACGCTTGGTACGATTATCCTTCGGGCCCGTTTCGGCGATGTAGGCGATACGGCTGTCGAAGAACGGACTTTCTCCAGTCAGGCGCGAATAGACGAGATCTGCGCATTTGTGCGCTGCACGGCGCCAGTCTGCAGGCGCAACCACCCAGCCTTCTGCGACCAGCCGGTCCTGCAGGGCCATGTCGTAGAGATAGCAGCCTACGGTCAGGCGATTGTCGCTGCGCGCACGGACATAGCCGTGGACCAGCATTTCCGCGCCGCGGGTCGACCAGGTCGCCCAGTTCGGCGAGGTAATGTTCGCAAATGCTGGCGTCGGAAGGGAATCGGGGCCCGTCGGCTTGAACAGCCCGTTGTTGCGCAGGTTCGAGGTGATGACCCGTGCAAGTTCCACACCGAGCGCCGCCGTACCGTTTGCATTTGCAGGCGTCGCCACATCGCGGTCGGTGGCAAACGCCGGAATGGCGATACCGAGGTCGTCGAGATTGCCTTCGAAGCTGACCGATCCGGTCAGCCCGCCCTCTTCTTCGATGGTTTCGACCGCCTGGCCTTCCTGCATCGGTTCGCCGAGGTCCTGGTTCTGCGCCGCAAGCGGAGCAGCGAAGAGTGCGAGCGGGATCAGAACTAGGTATTTCATTGGGCAAGTCTCCAGTCGAAGCCGAAGGGTCCAACCACCTTCCAGGCCTCATAGTATTCTTCGGGCAATTCGAACGGCGCGGCCAGCTGTACGGCGCGAATGGCTTGCTCGCCATGGCGGCCGGCTTGCGCGCGATTGGTATCGTTGACCCCGGTCTGGCGGACGACGGTGGGCCTGCCAGCAAGGCTTCCGTCGGGGTTGAGCTGGAACCTGAGGAAGGTCGTGATCTGCTCGACTTCCGGGCCGCTGGGTGGCTGCCAGTGCGGCTTGATTTCGCGCGAGATGCGCTGGACCAGCGACGCCTTGGCGCTGGCGCCGATCTGTGATGCAGGGACGCGCGTCTCGTTGGTCGTGGTGCTGTCCCCCGCGCCAGCCAGGAAATTGTCGCCCACCCGCGATCCACCGGAACGTTCGGTACGGCGAGGCTGGGTTTGCTCCCGCGGTTGCTCCCGCCGGGGCTGGGGCCGAGTTTCACGCGCCGGTGCCGGATTCGGCTGCACGCGCGGCGTTGGCCGGTCGACTTGCGGTGTGTCCGGTGCCTCGAGCATCTCGGGAGCAGGCGCAGGGCTGTCCGACAGTTCGGGCGCAATGGCGGCACGGCTTTCCGGCACGGGTTCTGGTGCCGTAGCCTCCAGCCCGACGTCCTCCGCCAGGCTCACTGTCATACGTTCAGTCCGCGGAATCTCGGCGGCGGGCATCAACGCCTGCACAAGCAGCGCCGCCAGCAGGGCGAGGTGAAGCCCGACCGCAATCAGCAGCCCGGTGCGTTCCTCGGTCCTGATGCCTATCCTCTCCATAAACGCTGGCTATTCCTCGCCGGATGAACCGGAATTGACCGGCGCACTGGCCTGGCCGCCATTCGTGACCAGCGAAATGCGGTTGAGGCCTGCGCGGTTCAGTTCGCCCATAACGGCCATGACCCGCCCGTAATCGAGCGACCTGTCGGCTCGCAGGGTGATGTCGGGACCCTCTCCCTGGCGCGGTATATTTTCCAGCGCGGCAGGGAGGCCGCCGACAGCGATCTGGGTATCGTCGATATAGACGTATCCTTCGGAATCTATGCTGATCGAAACCTGCTGCGCTTCCTGCGGGAGAGCATTGGCGCGGCTGTCCGGCAGCTGGATCGGCACACCTGCGGTCAGCAGCGGTGCAGTGACCATGAAAATGATCAACAGGACGAGCATGACGTCCACGAACGGCGTCACGTTGATTTCCGACATGGGACGGCGCGAACGCCCCCTACCGCGCCGCGATCCCTTGGAGGAGGCGAGGCTCATCGCCATATCAGCGCTGCTCCAGCTGGCGGCTGAAGGTCGCGTAAAGTCGGTCAGAGAAACGGTGTAGGCCGGCTTCGAACCGTTCGACCGAATGGCTGAAGCGGTTGTATGCGATCACTGCCGGAATTGCCGCAAAAAGGCCGATCGCCGTTGCGAAAAGCGCTTCGGAAATACCGGGGGCGACCACGGCCAGCGAGGAGCTTTCCTGCGCGCCGATCTGGAAGAAGCTGTTCATGATGCCCCACACCGTGCCGAACAGGCCGACGAAGGGTGCGACAGCGCCTACTGTGGCGAGAAAGTTAAGCCGCTCCGCAATATCGTCGGCTTCGAGAGCGACCTGGCTTTCCATGGCCGTGGCGATGCGACTGCGCAGCCCTTCGCGGTCGCGTATCTCGCTTTTCGTCGACTTGCGCCATTCGCCGACAGCTGCCTGGGCGACGCGGGCAGACGGGACGTCCTTGTTCCCCCGCTCGGACATGAAGCGATCGAAATTCTCGGCCTGCCAGAAATCCTGTTCGTACTTCCGAGTGCGGCGACGCATGGTCTTCATGCGCAGGGAAAACGATACGATGATGGTCCAGACCCAGATGCTCGCCAGGATCAAGCCCAGCATGACAAGCTGCACCACGATATCGGCATCGAGGAAAAGCTGGATGGGGTCGAGCCGGGTAGGAGCAGCCGCAGCAAGCGTATCGAGTGTGATCATCGGTCCTCTGGTGTTCCTGTAAAACGCGCGAATGCCGCGCGCCATTCGTCGGGCTGGCGTTTCGGCCGCCCTTCCAATGAAATGAAGCCGACGCGCAAATGTGCCTCGGCAAGAAGTTCATCGCCCCTGAATGCCTTCTGGTGCATCCGGCAAGAGGCGGCTTTGAGCTCGGTGCAGCGCGTCTCTATAAGGACGTCGTCGTCGAGCTTGGCCGGGCGGAGATATTTGAGATTCACCTCCGAGAGGGCGTAGGCGCCCTCGCTGCTCTCGATAGCGGCACGCTGGTCGATATCGAGGCGGCGCAGCAAATCGGAGCGCGCGCGCTCGAACCAGCGCAGGTAATTCGCGTGATATACGATGCCCGAGAGGTCCGTGTCCTCGTAATAGGCGCGCACGGCATAAAGATGCCGGTCGCCTTGAATTACACCGTCGGGGAAATTGGGCAGTGACATTTATGACGGCGCTCTAGCGCAGCGAGGATTCGCGGCAAAGCGGCAATTCGTCTGTTTTACATGAACGGGGGTGAAACGAGATTCCCGCGCGACGAAATCTATCGCGCGATCATCGGCCCCAGCGTCTGCCCGCCGAAAATATGCACGTGGAGATGGGGTACTTCCTGCCCGCCATGCGCGCCGATATTGGCCATCATCCGGTAGCCCGGCTCTACCAATCCCTTGTCGCGGGCGACCTTGCCGACTGCACGGACGAAACCGCCGATTTCCTCATCGCTCGCCCGCTCGCTGAAATCGTCCCAGCTGACGTAGCGTCCCTTGGGGATGACGAGCGTGTGCACTTCGGCCTGGGGGTTGATGTCCTCGAAAGCGAAAGCCCATTCGTCTTCATAGACCTTGGTCGACGGAATTTCGCCGCGCAGGATCTTCGCGAAGATATTGTCGTCGTCATAGGGCAAGGTCGGGTCGATCGGCATCACGTACTCCTGCTGGCTTTCTCGTCGAGCCCGGAGACGCCTTCGCGACGGTCGAGCTCGGCCATGACCTCTTCGAGCGAGACGCCCTTGTCGGCGAGCAGCACCATCAGGTGGAAGATCACATCGGCAGCTTCGCCGACCAGCTCCTCGCGGCTGCCGGAGAGCGCTGCCACGCAGGCTTCCACTGCTTCTTCGCCAAGCTTGCGCGCCATGACGGGCGTTCCGCGATGCGAGAGCTGCGCAACATAGCTCGACTTGGGATCGGCCTTGCGGCGTTCTGCAATTGTCGCTTCGAGACGGGTCAGGGTTTCCATGAGGCCCTCCTGCACCGATCAGCCGCGTGCAGGCAAGCCCGCAGCACGCAAGGCGCTGTGAGCTTCGGCGACGGTGTGTTGTCCGAAATGGAAGATCGACGCTGCCAGCACGGCACTCGCATGGCCTTCGGTCACCCCGTCGACCAGGTGCTGGAGTGTTCCGACACCGCCGCTGGCGATTACCGGCACCGAGACGCTGTCCGCGATCGCACGGGTGAGTTCGAGGTCGTAACCCTGCTTCGTTCCGTCACCGTCCATCGAGGTGACGAGCAATTCGCCTGCGCCCAGTTCCGCGAGCTTCTGCGCGTGTTCGACCGCATCGATGCCGGTCGGCTTGCGCCCGCCATGAGTATAGATTTCCCAGCCGCGAAAGCCTTCGCCTTCGGTCTTCGCACGCGCATCGACGGAGGCGACCACGCACTGGCTCCCGAATTTTTCGGCAATCTCGCGCACGAGTTCGGGGCGGGAGACAGCCGCGGAATTGACCGCCACCTTGTCTGCGCCCGCGAGCAGCAGGGCGCGCGCGTCCTCAACGCTTCGCACGCCGCCACCGACGGTTAGCGGCATGAAGCAAACAGCAGCGGTGCGTCGCACCATGTCGAGCAGCGTTCCGCGTCCCTCGTGACTGGCGGAAATGTCGAGAAAGCAAAGTTCGTCCGCGCCCGCACGGTCATAGGCCTGCGCCTGCTCCACCGGATCGCCTGCGTCTTTGAGATCGACGAAGTTGACCCCCTTCACCACACGCCCGTCGCGCACGTCGAGGCAGGGTATGACGCGGATACGAACGGTCATGAGAGCCAGCTCCAGACCACGCCTGAGATATACCAGAGGGCAATAAGCATGAGAAAAACTTCGAATCCGAAATTGAGGAAAAACCTAGCCGGCTCCTCGGTTCGCTGGGCCGGATTTCTCCGGCCTGCCGTTTGCTCCTGCCACGCTCTCAAAACGATGCGCGATTGCCCAAGGAACAGGGCCGCGGCAATGACGGTCAATAGAATGCCGAAGAGGATCACGCCCGCGCCGCCATTGCCAGCGCTGCCGCCAAATCCAGCCGCCCGTCATAGAGCGCACGTCCCGTAATCACGCCTTCGATGCCTTCCTTAGCATGGAGCGAGAGGACGTGGATGTCTTCCAGCCCCTTCACCCCGCCGCTGGCGATGACGGGGATGTCGACCTGTCGGGCAAGGTCCACGGTCGCATCCAGGTTGACTCCCTTGAGAAGCCCGTCCCGGCCTATATCCGTAAACAGCAGCGCGGCGACACCTGCATCCTCGAACCGGCGGGCGAGGTCCACGACCGGCACATCGGACACTTCCGCCCAGCCCTCGGTCGCGACCATGCCGTCTTTCGCGTCGACAGCGACGACGATGCCGTTCTCGAACTCGCGGGCCATGTCCTTGACGAATTCCGGGTCCTTGAGCGCCGCCGATCCCATGACAATGCGCGAAACTCCCGCATCGAACCAGCCTTCGACATCTTCGCGCCGCCTGATGCCACCGCCCAGCTGGACATGGCCGGGGAAGGCCTCGACGATGCGTTCGACGGCTGCACGGTTCTGCGCCGATCCGGCGAAAGAGCCGTCGAGATCGACCACATGGAGGTGGCCCGCGCCAGCTTCGGCGAAAATCTTTGCCTGAGCAGCGGGATCGTCACCGTAAACGGTGGCACGATCCATGTCGCCTTCGGCAAGGCGCACGACCTGGCCCGCTTTGAGGTCAATGGCGGGGAATACGATCATGGTTTCCACTCAAGAAAACGGGTGAGGAGCCCGAGCCCAAAGCCCTGGCTCTTTTCGGGATGAAATTGCACGCCAAGCAAGTTGTCCCGGCCGACTGCCGCAACGAGGCCGCCTCCGTGGTCGGTCATCGCGAGCACGTCGCGGCCCCGGTCGGCATGGAAGTGATAGGAATGGAGGAAATAGGCCTCGCCTTCCTCGACCACTGCATGATCTTCGGCGTGATGGGTAAGTGCGACGTCGTTCCAGCCCATATGCGGGACCTTCACGCTTTCATCGCGCGGATGGATCAGGCGCACCTCGCCGCCAATCCAGTCCAGACCGGGCGTCTCGCCGTGCTCGAGACCGCGCGTCGCCAGCAATTGCATGCCGACGCAAATACCCAGAAAGGGGGCCCCGCCGACGAACACCCGCTCGTGCATCGCCTCGATCACTCCGTCTTCGGCGCGCAGACCGGCTGCACAGGCACCGAAACTGCCAACGCCCGGCAAGACGATCCGGTCGGCCGCGCGCAGCACGTCGGGATCGGCAGTTACCGTGACCTTTGCCCCGACCTTGCGCAGTGCGTTCTCGACCGAATGCAAGTTACCCGCGCCGTAATCGACGAGGGCGATCACCTCAGCCACCCAACTGCCCTTTCGTGCTCGGGATTGCCCCACCCTTGCGGGGGTCGATTTCGCAGGCGATCCGCATTGCGCGGGCGAAGCCCTTGTAAATGCTTTCGCAAATATGGTGGTTGTTGGTGCCGTAGAGCAGTTCGATATGCAGCGTCAGGCCGCAAGTCTGCGCGACAGAGTGGAACCAGTGTTCGATCAGCTCGGTATCCCATTCACCCAGCTTTTCCTGGCTGAAACCCGCTTTCCACACGAAATAGGGACGCCCGGAAATGTCGAGCGCGACGCGTGCCAGCGTTTCGTCCATCGGCGAATAGGCGCTACCGTATCGCGCGATCCCGCCCTTGTCGCCAAGCGCCTGGGCAAGCGCCTGCCCCAGTGCCAGCGCGCTGTCTTCGGTGGTATGGTGCTGATCGACATGAAGGTCGCCGTCGACCTTCATGGTGACGTCGATAAGCGAATGCTTCGAAAACTGTTCGACCATGTGGTCGAGGAACCCGATACCGGTGGAGATATCGTAGGAGCCGGTCCCGTCGAGATCGACCTCGACAAGGATTTTCGTTTCGGCGGTGTTTCGTTCGATACGGCCTGTTCGCATGGCCCGCGCTATAGGCGAGCCACCGCTACGCGCAAGAAAATGCAGCTACGCGGGCGGCAAACACAGGCTTAAACCGCTTGACCCAAGGGCCGCGGAGTATCACCTAGGGGCGCATGAGCGACGAGACGCCCGACAGCCTTATTCCCTACGACACGATCGTACAGGAAGCCCTGCGCGCCGTGGTCGGCCGCGTACTCGGTGAAATCGAAGCGGGCGGCAGCGAACTGCCGGGTGCACACCACTTTTATATCACCTTCAAGACCCACGCTGCGGGCGTATCGATCCCCGACAGCCTGCGGGAACGCTTCCCGGACGAGATGACCATCGTCCTGCAGAACAAGTTCTGGGACCTGAATGTGCGGGAAGATGGCTTCAGCGTCGGCCTGTCTTTCAACCAGATCCCCGCCGCCCTCGACATTCCCTATTCCGCCATCACGCAGTTCGTTGATCCGGCAGTGGACTTCGGGCTTCAGTTCCAGGCGACCGTGGCCGATATGGCCCCTGCCCCGACCGACCCGGCCGGCAATGATGAGGAACAGGCCGAGGGTGCGCCCGTTGAAGGTGCAGAAGACGGCTCCAATGTCGTCACGGTCGATTTCGGCCGCAAGAAATAGAGGCGCGGCCATATCCCGCGCCAGCAAGGGGCAGGACATGGGCTTTTCCAGCAAGAAAAAACCGAACCACATCACCGATCGCGCGGCTGATGCGCTCGAGAAGGCGACCGACAGCAATCCGTCGCAGGACGATCCGGTACCGGGGCCAAGCTCCAACCCGTCGACCAATCTGATCATCAACGACATCCTGCTTCGCAGCGTCGGGCGCCTTTCGCGGCTGACGGTCGAAAAGATGGTACTTGGGCGTCAATACGGCAGCCAGTTCGCCAAGGACGCGGTCGAGAACCGGTCTATCGTCCACACGCTGGCAGCCTATGGCGTGACCAAAGTCGCAACCAAGTCTGTGCCCGGCGCGATTGCGGTCTCCTCGGCCCTTGCCCTGAAGGTTCTCTTCGACAGGAGCCAGTCACGGCGAAAGGCTCGCCGGTCGGGTCAGAAAGTGCTTCGCAAGCAAGCGAAGGAAGACAGCGCCGTGTGATTTCTCGCTCGCGGGCTTGATCATTGCCCGCGAGATGCGCCAACAGCGCGCATGGCCGATTCCACACCAGCACAGGAAGCGCTCGCTCGACGCGGGCTCATGTTCATCCTTTCCTCCCCGAGCGGGGCGGGAAAGACGACGATCTCCCGCATGCTGCTCGAAGCGGATGACGAGATAAAGCTTTCGGTCAGTGTGACGACGCGTCCGCCGCGTCCCGGCGAAAGGGACGGTGTGCATTATTATTTCGTGGATGATGCCGAGTTCGACCGCATGGTCGAGGAAGACGATTTCTACGAGTGGGCGACCGTTTTCGGCTATCGCTACGGCACTCCCAAAGGTCGTATCCGTGCCGCGCTGAAAGACGGACAGGATTTCCTTTTCGATATCGACTGGCAGGGTACGCAGCAGCTCTACCAGAAGGACCAGCAGGACGTCGTACGCGTCTTCATACTTCCGCCCAGCATCGCCGAACTGCGCCGCCGCCTCGAAGCGCGAGCGCAGGACGACAAGACGGTAATCGATGCGCGCATGGAGCGCGCGCGGGCGGAAATCAGCCACTGGGACGCCTATGACTACGTGGTCATCAATGAGGATGTGAATGCGTGTTTTGCGAAGGTTCGCGAAATCCTCGACGCCGAACGCATGAAGCGCCAGCGCCAGACCGGGCTCATTCCTTTTGTGCGTGAATTGATGAGCTGACCATGCCGGGCGGAGTGGCAAGCCTTACCGACCGCGAGCGCGAAGTTCTCCGCCTGTTGCTTGCCGGCCACACTGCCAAGTCCATTGCCATCGAGCTCGACCTGTCGGTGCACACCGTCAACGACTACCTGCGCGAGGCACGCAAGAAACTTGGGGTCTCCACCAGCCGGGAGGCCGCGCGAATCTTGGGGGATACGGATGCGCAACCCCCCTCCAGACTTGGGACCGAACAAATGGGGATGCACCCTGCGGCTGCGGATGTGGATACTCCAACTCCATCGCAACAGCCGGGGGCAAGGTCATACCTCCCCTGGATAATCGGAGGTTTTCTCATGATCGCAGCAGCCATCGCAGCCGCACTTATTCTTTCTTCCGCCGGAACGACCGAAGCCGCCCAGTCCGACACCGAGATAAGCGCGCAGGACGCGGTCATCGAGACTGCGGCGCGCAACTGGGTGCGTCTGATCGACAACGGCGACTATGCGGAAAGCTGGGCCCAGGCCGGACCGATGTTCCAGTCCGCGGTGACGGCCGAAGCCTGGGAAGCCCAGGCGGCCCCCGTGCGCGAACCGCTAGGCGCGCTTGTGTCGCGCCAGATCAAGACCGTTTCGGCTCACTCCGCTTTGCCCGGCGCGCCTGAGGGCCAGTATATGATCGTCACGTTCGGAACCGATTTTGCACAAGCGAGCGGCACGACGGAGACTGTCGTCATGAGCCTGGAAGAGGGCCGCTGGGGCGTAGTCGGCTACTTCATCAAATAAACGAGCCGGTATTTTAAGATTTCACGTCGGGAACCTGAACACCGGTTCCATCGCTTTCTCTGTGTTCTGCGTATTTGCGCCGGGCAGGGAAGAAGCTATGGTCAAGGACGATGGTTCATCAAGAATCATACGAGGTATTCGACCAACTGACCGACAAGCAGCGCGAAGCGCTGGACCTTGCCGCGCGAGGTTTCACGTCGAAGGAAATCGCACGCGAACTCGAAATCTCCCCTCATTCGGTGGACAAGCGGATCGATGCCGTACGTTCGCAACTCGATGCCATGCCTCGCCAGAGGCTGGTTCGCGAGTTTCGCGAGTGGGACGAAAGGTGTCATTCAATCACCGGTGACCCGTTCACCGTCGAAACCGATCCGGAATCAGGGCCAGAAGAAGGCACGCAGTCGACAGGTGAAACGCTTGTCTTTGGCGATGCTCTGGTCTTCGGGTCGCATTTAACACGAGAGAGCCAGGCTCGCCGGCTGCGGTCGGGGATCAGACCGTCTGATCTGAGCGTGGGCTGGCGACTTTTGCTGGTCCTCATGGCCGCCTTCCTTGCTGCAGCAGCATTCGTGCTGGTGGCAGCGGCAGGCAATGCCCTGGGGGACCTGCTCAGCTAACGGTCAACGATCCCCGGCAGTTCGATGCCAAAACGAGGATCGCAATGCTTGACCGTAACTCCGCAACCGCCCGGCTCACCCGCCAGATGCAATCAACCGAAAGCGCTGTTTCCGACGCGCTCATCCAGACGTTGTCCCTGATGCACACTGCAGCAATGGCACAGCGTGATGTCGATGCCACCCCGCAAGCAAGCCAGGCCGCCCTACTGCGCATGGGGAAGCTCGTAGAGGGTCTCCTCGCCGCCCAGTCCGACGCGATGCGGGTCCATGGCCAGCTCGCGGATATCGCCCGCGAAGTGAATGGCCCTGAAGAGCCGACCTGTCCCGACCGTGATTTCTTCACCACGGGCGTGGCCGCAAATGCCGGCTGATTGCTTTTTCGAACGAGATCGGTCAGCGCGCATGAATGTCCAGGTTCCTGCTGCAAGTCGCGCTGATCCTTCTCGTCGTCCTTTTCGCCCTGAGAAAGGGCGGAAGGCCGGAACGGCATATCGCGCTGGTTCTCCTGGGGATGCTGGCCGCGAACACTCTCTACGGCGTTCTTGTCGGATGGTGGACGGACTATGACGAAATCCCTTGGTATCGCGTCGTATTCGACTGCACCGGCTTCGCCCTCATTCTCATCGTCGCCTTGCGCGCTGACAGGTGGTGGCCGCTATGGGTAAGTGGGGTTCAGCTACTCTCCGTCCTCGCGCATCTGTTGCGCGCGCTGGACGCCGATCTTCATCCGCTGGTGTACGCCATTATGGAACGCTGGCCGTACTGGATCGCAATCGGTCTGACGGGCCTGGGAACGTACTTGCACGCGAGCCGGGCGAGAACCGCCTCGACCGACTGACGCATATGCTCGAGGGTCGCCATCCCGATCCGGGAAGTGCGGCGGAGCAGCTGCTCAGTCAGTTCAGCCCGGTTGTATCGCTCCATTCTCCGGCGGATCACGGCCAAGGGTCCAAGGGGCCGGTATGTTCCCAGCGCTGGACGCTCGGAATGATTATCGCTCGCTGGTTGGTGCGCCTGGGTCTGGCTCGCGACGAGCCTGTCACGAGCGAGCCGATTACCGAAACGAGGAGCGAACTGCGCCAAAAGCTTTTCGATTCGATGAGCCGGCTAGAGACAGAGCGCATGGTGGCGATTTTCGCCGATTCCCGCGGACGGATACTGTCGCAGGAACTGGTGGCCGAAGGCGACAAGGGGCAATTGCGCCTGTCCTTGCGGCAACTTTTCACCAAGGCGCTCAAGCGCGATGCGAAACGCATGATTATCGCCCACAACCATCCGTCCGGATGCGCGCACCCTAGCGATAACGATGTCGCAAGCACCAAGCGACTGGATGATTATGCGAGAAGCCTCGGCATCAAGCTCGAAGATCATCTGATCATCGGCGCCGCGGATATCACCAGCATGCGCACATTGGGGATGCTCGGCTAGCTTTCGCGGTTGGGCAAAAACAATTCGGGGGCAATCGAAACATTTCGACTGCCCCCGATTTTGTGTCGGTACGATCGTATAGTCAGCGGCCACCTGCCGGATCGGCAAAATGCGTCGGCAGGTGCGCGTTCACGATCCCGCCATCGACCGCGATCGTTTCGCCTACCGTATAGTCGCCCGCGCGGCTGGCGAGGTAAACGCAGCTGCCGCCCATATCGAACTTATCTCCGACGCGCTTGTTCGGGATACCCGCAGCGCTCGCTTCGGCATGGTCGCGCGCGACCTTGTTCATATTCGACGGGAATGCGCCCGGAGCGATGCCGGTCACATAGACATGATCTTTTACCAACCGTGCGGCCATGCGGCGCGTCAGGTGGATCAGCGCAGCCTTCGATGCCTGATAAGAATACGTCTCCCACGGATTGATCCTTAGGCCGTCGATGCTGGCGATATTGATGACCTTGCCCGGTTTGTCCTGGCTGGCCTCGGCAGTCAGCAGCTTGTGCAGGCGCTGGGTCAGGAAGAACGGTGTCTTCACATTAAGGTCCATGACCTTGTCCCACCCCTCTTCCGGGAAGTCGAGGTAGTCGGCGCCCCATGCGGCCCCTGCATTATTGACGAGGATATCCAGCTTGGTTTCCCGGCCGGAGATTTCCGCCACCAGTTCATCGATGCCTTCCAGCGTCGAGATGTCGCCCTGGATCGGAACGACCCGCTCGCCCAGTTCTTCGGCAGTTTCGTGCAATTCACCGCCCTTGCGCGCAGTGATGTAGACCCGCTCGCATCCTGCAGCGAGAAAGCCTTCGACGATCATGCGACCGATGCCGCGGCTGCCGCCGGTGACCAGCGCGTTGCGGCCCTTGAGGCTGAACATATCTTCGAGTGTCATTGTCTCTCTCCCGCTCAATAGCCGCTCATGTCGGCCACGCGGCCTGCGTGGTAGTACATGTCGCCGAGGAATTCCTGCAGCGCGCGATCACGCTTCATGTAGAGGCCGATGTCATATTCGTCGGTCATGCCGATCCCGCCGTGCATCTGCACACCTTCCTTGACGGCGAGGCCTGCAGCCTTGGCAACCTTTGCCTTCGCAACCGAAGCCATCAGATCGGCTTTCTCGCTTCCGCCGTCGAGAAGCTGGGCTGCCTTCATCGTGACCGCGCGGGCGATCTCCACTTCGGAATAGAGATGCGCTGCACGGTGCTGCAAAGCCTGGAATTCGCCAATAAGCTTGCCGAACTGCTTGCGCTGTTTGAGGTAATCGACGGTCATGTCCATCGCCCCGCTGGCGACGCCGACGCCTTCGGCGGCGGCACCGATGCGGCCTGCAGTCAGCATGGCGTTGAGGATCTCGCGGCCCCCATCGACTTCACCAATCACGGCATCGCCATCCAGCTCCACACCGTCGAATTTGGTATGCGTGGCCATAGAGCTATCGACGAGGCGGACTGCGTCATGGCTCACGTTGGAAGCGTCTTTCGGAACCGCGAACAGGGTGATGCCGTCCGCATCGTCATCGCTGCCAGAGGTGCGCGCCGCCACGACGAGCATGTCGGAGCTAGCGCCGTGGAGAACGAAGTCCTTCTGGCCGGTCAGCTTGAAACCGTTGCCCGACTTTTCCGCCCTGGTCTTGATGGTCTCGGGGCGATGCTTGGCACCCTCATCGATGGCGACTGTGTAGACATGGTCGCCGGAAACGAGGCCGGGAAGCCAACGCTCACGCGCATTGTTGTCAGCGTGCTTGAGCGCGGTCGCCGCCAGCACCGAACTGGCAAGGAAGGGCGATGGCGTAAGATTGCGCCCGATTTCCTCGAGCACGATGCCCGCTTCATAGCTGCCCATTCCGAGCCCGCCATCGTCTTCGCTCACCAGCATGCCGGTGAAGCCCATTTCGGCAAACTGCTTCCACAAGCCGTGGCCGAAGCCGTCCTTGCAGTCGCGGTCGCGCCAGTGGCGCAGCTGTTTTGCGATCGCACCTTCTTCGGCCATGAACTGGCTTGCGGTTTCGGCCAGCATGGCCTGGTCGTCGTCGTGATAAAGCGGCATGGATCAGGCTCCCGGCAGGTCGAGAATGCGTTTGGAAATGACGTTGAGCATGACTTCGCTCGTGCCGCCCTCGATGGAATTGGCCTTGGTGCGGAGCCAGTTGCGCGCGGGCTTGCCGCCACGCGTTTCCTCGCTTTCCCATTCCAGGGCCCTGCTGCCGCCAGCCGCCATCATCAATTCGTGGCGCGTCTTGTTCAGTTCCGTCCCGACATATTTCATCATGTTGGGCTGTGCTGGATGGCCCTTGCCGGCCTTCATCTCGTCGAGGAATTTCTCGCCCATGGCCGAATAGGCCAGCGCGTCGACGTCGAACATGGCCAATTCTGCCCGCAGCACTGCGTCGAGTTCACCGCTCATGCGCTTCATCGCCGCACCGATGGCCGCGGTGCGATCGCCGCCGCCGGCGCCCGAGATCATCTCGCGTTCGTGGCCGAGCAGGTACTTCGCCACGTCCCAGCCGCGATTGATTTCGCCGACGTATCCGGGGATGTCCTCGCCATACGACTTGGGCACTTTCACATCGTCCATAAAGGTTTCGCAGAACGGGCTGTTGCCGCTGATCAGCTTGATCGGCTTGGTCGAGACGCCTTCGCTCGCCATGTCGAACAGCATGAAGGTGATGCCCTGGTACTTATTTTCCTTGTCCGTGCGGACGAGGCAGAAAATCCAGTCCGCTTCATCGGCATAGGAGGTCCAGATCTTCTGGCCATTGACGATCCAGTGATCACCCTTGTCCTCGCCGAAGGTCTGCATGGACACGAGGTCGGAGCCGCTGCCCGGTTCGGAATAACCCTGGCACCAACGGATTTCGCCGCGGGCGATTTCATTGAGGAATTTCTGTTTCTGCCCTTCGGTGCCAAATTTCAGCAGCGCCGGGCCGAGCATCCAGATACCGAAGCTCGAAAGCGGTGGACGAGCACCGATCCGCGACATTTCCTGGCGCAGGATCTTGCCTTCGGCCGGTGTCAGACCGGCACCGCCATAGGCCTCTGGCCATTCGGCCACAGTGTAGCCCTTGTCGCGGCAGGCCTCGAACCAAGCCTTCTGCGCGTCGTTCTTGAAAGTGGCATGGCGGCCGCCCCAATAGACGTCGTCTTCATCCTTTACGGGCTGGCGCATTTCGGGCGGACAATTGGCTTCGAGCCATTCGCGCACTTCGGCGCGGAACGCTTCGTGATCCGACATATCGGGGCTCCTCTCTGGTTCTCTCTCGTCTTGCGACTTGACGTTTACGTTAGGGTGATTCGGCGGCGCGCCGCAAGGGCGATCACGGTGAAGCGCCATGCCGTAGCGTCAGCCGGATTACGTTGACGGCAGGCATGGCACGCCTAAGCTGAAAGGCGAGGAAAACGAGGAGAGAGAGCATGGCCGAGTCCCGGCGATTCTCCGGCAAGACCGTTGTCATTACCGGTGCCGCATCGGGCATCGGGGCAGACGCCGCACGTCTGTTTGCCAGCGAAGGTGCGATCGTTTTCGCATCCGATATCGACGAGGATGGCGGGGCCGAACTCGTCGCGGGCAGCGCGGACGACATCCGCTTCGTGCGCTGCGATGTGTGCGACCCCTCCGACATCAAGGCGCTCATGGATCACGCCGCCAAGGAGACCGGCGGGATCGATGTCGTGTTCAACAACGCCGGTGCCGGCGGCGCGCGTGCGCCGATCGACGAGATCGAGCCCGATGAATGGGACCGCACCTTCGATCTCCTGATGCGATCGGTCGCCATGGGCATCCGCTACGCCGTCCCGCACATGAAGGGCCGCAAGGGCGCCAGCATCGTAAACGTGTCGAGCGTTGCCGCGGTCGGTCCAGGCTATTCGCCGACCGCCTATGCTGTCGCCAAGGCGGGCGTGCTTCACCTGACCAAGTGCGCGGCGACCGATCTTGCCCAATACGGCATCCGGGTAAACGCGGTGCAGCCGGGCTTCATCAATACGAACATCTTTACCAGCTCGCTCGAATTCACCGGCGAGGCAGAGCGCATGGCCAAGCAGGTCATCGCGCAGATGTCCTCCCATGCCCAGCCCGTCGCACGCGGCGGTCAGCCGCGCGATATTGCCGGCACCGTTGCCTTCCTCGCCAGCGAGGCGGCGGAGTTCATCACCGGTGCGTCCATCGTTGTCGATGGTGGCATCACCCTGGGTCCGCGGCACAGCTGGGACCCCGAAACGCCGGGAATGTTCGAAGCGCTCGAGGCCATGGAGAAGGAGGGCCGGACGAACTGATGGCGTTCGTCGACGGCCCCCTGCCCCAGAGGCTGAAATTCATTCACGGCTTCGGCGCGGTCGCCTTCGGTGTAAAGGACAGCGGGTTCAGCTTTTTCCTGCTGATATTCTACAACCAGGTCTTGGGCATGGATGCCGGAATGGTCAGCCTGGCGCTAGGCGCAGCGCTGCTGTTCGACGCCGTGATCGACCCAGTCCTCGGGAATCTGTCCGACCGCACATATACGCGTTGGGGTCGGAGATTACCTTGGCTCTACACTGCCGCGCTTCCGTTAGCGCTGGCATGGGCCGTACTGTGGAATCCGGTCATCGACGGCACACCCAGTTTCTGGGAATTGCTGGGCATCGCTGTTGTCGTGAGAGTGCTGCTCTCCGCCTGCGAGGTACCCTCGGTCAGCCTCGTGCCCGAGATTACCGCCGATTACGATGAGCGTACCACGCTGTTTCGCTATCGTTACCTGTCGGGCTGGATCGGCGGCATCATCATGATGCTCCTCGCCTACACGGTTTTCATGCCGGGGCAGGACGGGATGCTGCAAGCGGGCGGCTACAGCATGTTCGGCCTGTTCGGGGCCGGGCTGATGTTCGTTTCGGTTGTCGGCTCTGCCCTCGGCCAGCACTATCTCGTCGCCAAGCTGCCCGAAAAGCGCCCCGAGCCATTCAGCATCAAGGGCAGTTTCGACGAGATCCGCGATGCTTTCTCCGAACGCGCCTTCCTCATTTTCGTAGCTGGCGGGCTGGCCGCCTACGTCAGCCAGGGCATGACCTTTTCGATCACGAACTACGTCAATCTGTTCGTCTGGCAGTTCGACCGGGTCGAGCTCATCATCTATCCTATCGTGCTGTTCGTCAGCGTCGTGATGATGTTCTTCGTTGTCGGCCCCATGCACCGCGACTGGGGCAAGCCGAAAAGCGCCGTCATCGGTTCGATAACCTCGATGGTCCTTGGCCTCACACCATACACCCTGTTCCTGCTCGGCTTCTGGCCGGAGCCGGGTACCGCAATGTCGACCACGCTGGTGTTCGCCTTCCTCGTGTTCGCCAACCTGTTCGGCATCGTCGTCATGATATCGGGATCCTCGATGATCGCAGAAATCGTGGAAGCTTACGAAGAACGCACCGGGCGCCGCGCGGAAGGCAGTTTTTACGCAGGCAACTGGTTCGTCCAGAAATGCGCGACCGGCGTCGGCATCTTGCTGACCGGCCAGATTATCAGCGCCGCACAAATGCCGGAGAACGCACGCCCCGGCTCGGTTTCCTTCGAAGTGCTGAGCGAGATGCTGCTGCTCTACGGCGGTGCGATGGTCGTGCTGGCATTCGTCGCAGCCTATTGGCTCGGCCGTTTTCCGATCGACCGTGCCCAGCATGAAGCGCGCATCGCCGCATTGGATGCCGTGGCGCGCGGAGATATCGACGCGGGCACTTCGGTTCCGTGAATTTCCCCCTTGGCGCGGCTGGCTCGCTCTGCCAGTTTCGCAACGCAACTTATTTGATGAGAGGACATTACGATGGATTTCGAACCCACTGAGAGGCAAGTTTACTGGCGCGACCGGGTGAAGAACTTCATCGAAGACCATGTCCGCCCCGCCGTTCCCACCTACAAGGAACAGGACGCCGAAGGCGATCGCTGGAAAGTGATCCAGGTGGTCGAGGACCTGAAGGCCAAGGCCAAGGACCAGGGCATCTGGAACCTGTTCATGCCGCCGCGCAACGACAGCCACCACCATGTCGACGAAACCTTCGATTTCGAAGGCCCCGGCCTCACCAACCTCGAATACGCGCTCTGCGCCGAGGAAATGGGCCGCATCGGTTTCGCCTCGGAGGTGTTCAACTGCTCGGCGCCGGACACCGGCAACATGGAAGTGTTCTTCCGTTACGGCACACGCGAACAGAAGGAAGAGTGGCTCGAGCCGCTCATGAACGGTCGCATCCGTTCCGCCTTCCTCATGACGGAGCCGTTCACCGCCAGCTCCGACGCGACGAACATCGAGACCCGCATCGAGCGCGATGGCGACGAATACGTCATCAACGGGCGCAAGTGGTGGTCGTCGGGCGTGGGCGATCCGCGCTGCAAGGTCGCTATCGTGATGGGGAAGACCGATTTCGAAGCAAAGCGCCACGCGCAGCAATCGATGATCCTCATGCCGATGGACGCACCGGGTGTGAAGATCCTGCGCCACCTCCCCGTCTTCGGCTATGACGATGCCCCGCACGGCCACATGGAAGTGGAACTCACGGACGTACGCGTTCCGGTCACGAATATGCTGCTGGGCGAAGGTCGCGGTTTCGAGATTGCGCAGGGCCGCCTCGGCCCGGGCCGCATCCACCACTGCATGCGCACCATCGGCGTTGCCGAAGAAGCGCTGGCCAAGATGTGCCAGCGCCTCCAGGAGCGCGAAGCTTTCGGCAAGCCGATCTACAAACACTCTGTCTGGGAAGAACGCGTTGCGCGTGCCCGTATCGACATCGACATGACCCGCCTGCTCTGCCTCAAGGCCGCCGACATGATGGACAAGGTCGGCAACAAGTCGGCCAAGCAGGAAATCGCCATGATCAAGGTGCAGGCACCGAATATGGCGCTCAAGATCATCGACGATGCGATCCAGGCCCATGGTGGCGGCGGTGTGTCCGACGATTACGGCCTCGCAAATGCCTATGCCCACCAGCGCACCCTGCGTCTGGCAGACGGCCCGGACGAGGTTCACGCCCGCTCGATCGCGCGCATGGAGTTCGCCAAGCACATGCCGAAGGAAGGACCAACTTCCAACGCACTTCGTGGCGGCAATGCGCATTCGGCAAGCGCCGGTAGCGCCGCCGCAGGCTTCAGCTCGGGCGACGTAGGAGCGACGCGCTAATGGCAAAGGCGGCAATTCTCGAACAGGTCGGCGGCCTGACGATCGGCGAGGTCGAACTCGCCGATCCGGCCCCGCATGAAGTGCTGATCGACACCAAGGCCTGCGGCCTGTGCCATTCGGACCTGCACTTCATCGAAGGCTCCTACCCCCACCCGCTTCCGGCCATTCCCGGCCACGAGGCGGCGGGCGTAGTGCGCGCAGTCGGCAGCGAAGTGAAGACCGTCAAGCCCGGCGATCACGTCGTGTCTTGCCTGTCGGCATTCTGCGGTCACTGCGAGTTCTGTGTGACCGGCCGCATGGCGCTGTGCATGGGCGCTGACACTCGCCGCAGCCAGACGGCTGACCCGCGCATAATGCGGGCAGACGGCAGCGGACCGGTGGCGCAGATGCTCAATCTCTCCGCATTCTGCGAACAGATGCTGATCCACGAGAATGCCTGCGTTGCGATCGACAAGGACATGCCGCTTGACCGCGCTGCCATCATTGGCTGCGCGGTGACGACGGGTGCCGGTGCGATCTTCAACGCCTGTTCCGTCGTGCCGGGCGAAACAGTCGCCGTGGTCGGTTGCGGCGGGGTTGGCCTTGCGACGATCAACGCGGCGAAAATCGCCGGTGCCGGCAAGGTTATCGCGCTCGATCCGATCCCGGAGAAGCGCGAGCTCGCCAAGGTCCTCGGCGCCACCCATGCGATCGACGCGATGGCTGACGATGCGGTCGAACAGGTCATGAAACTGACCGGCGGCGGCGTGCATCACGCGATCGAGGCGGTTGGCAGGCAAGCCTCCGCAGACCTCGCGGTGAAGCTGCTGCGCCGCGGCGGCACGGCGACGATCCTCGGCATGATGCCGCTCGACTGCAAAGTCGGGCTCGGGGCCATGGATCTACTGTCGGGTAAGAAGCTGCAGGGCGCGATCATGGGCATGAACCACTTCCCGGTCGACCTGCCGCGCCTCGTCGACTTCTACATGCGCGGACTGCTCGATCTAGACACCATCATCGCCGAACGCATCCCGCTCGAGAAGATCAACGACGGGTTCGAGAAGATGAAGGCCGGAAATTCGGCGCGCAGCGTGGTGGTATTCGACTGATGAGCGACACCGGCATGCCAGAAATCGATTTCGACAAGGAAATGGTTGGCACCATCGAGGTGCCCGAACGCGACCAGCTCGACATGGACAAGCTGACTGCGTGGTTCGAAGCCAATGTCCAAGGCTTCGAGGGGCCGATTTCCTATTCGAAGTTCAAGGGCGGTCAGTCGAACCCGACCTACCGGATCGATACGCCCTCTCGCTCTTACGTCCTGCGCCGCCAGCCTTTCGGCAAATTGTTGCCAAGCGCCCATGCCGTGGACCGCGAATACAAGGCCATGCACGCACTCGGCCCGACCGGTTTCCCGGTGCCGAAGACCTATGGCCTGTGCGAGGATCCCGATGTGATCGGGTCCAAATTCTTCGTCATGGGCCTGGCCGACGGACGGAGCCTCTGGAACGGCGCACTGCCCGGTGTCGATCCTGCCGACAGGCGCGCAATCTACAACGCCATGATCGATACGATGGCGGAACTCCACCTGCGCAAGCCCGACGAAATCGGCCTCGGCGATTACGGCAAGCCGACCGATTATTGCGCGCGCCAGATCGCCCGCTGGTCGAAGCAGTACAAATTGTCAGAAACCGAACACATGCCCAAGATGGAGCGGCTGATCGAATGGCTGCCGCAGACCATCCCTCCGCAGCACGAGAGCAGCGTTGTCCACGGCGATTACCGGCTCGACAACCTCATTTTCGAGAAGGACGAGAACAAGGTCCTCGCCGTGCTCGACTGGGAGCTGTCGACATTGGGCGATCCAATCGCGGACTTCAGCTATCTCATGCTCAACTGGCATAACCCCGCAGACGGGCGCGCAGGGGTCCTGGGCCTCGACCTCGAGGAACTCGGCATCCCCACGCAGCAGGAAGCTGTGGACCGTTATGTCGCGCGGACCGGATATCCCGTCCCGCCGATGGACTGGTACTTCGCCTACAACCTGTTCCGCCTCGCCGGCATCATGCAAGGAATAAAGAAGCGTGTCATCGACGGCACCGCATCCAGCGCCCATGCCAAGGCGATGAGCGAGCGGGTCGGGCCCCTGGTCGATCGTGCCTATGACTTCGCCGTGGCCGCGGGGATGGACTAGCGCGGGAACGCTGCTAACGACCTCTCCGAAATCTATACGGAGACCAGCATGAGCGCCGACCTCGAAAGCCGCATCGAAGCCGCGTGGGAAGACCGCGCCAATGTCACCCCGCAGAGCGCCGAGGTGCGCGAAGCGGTGGAGGCGGGTCTCGCGCTGCTGGACAGCGGAGAAGGCCGCGTGGCCGAACCCGACGGGAAAGGTGGCTGGACGGTCAACCAGTGGCTGAAAAAAGCCGTCCTCCTGTCCTTCCGCCTCAACGACAACGTCGTCATGGAAGGCGGCAGCGCAGGCCATCCGGCATTCGACAAGGTACCGAGCAAGTTCGCCGGATGGGACGAAGCCCGTTTCCGCGAAGCCGGTTTCCGCGTGGTACCGGGCGCCATCGCCCGTGAAGGCTCCTACATTGCGCCAGGCTGCGTCCTGATGCCGAGCTTCGTCAATATCGGCGCCTATGTCGGCAAGGGCACCATGGTCGACACCTGGGCCAGCATCGGCAGCTGCGCGCAGATCGGCGAGAACTGCCATATCTCGGCAGGCGCAGGCATCGGAGGCGTGCTCGAGCCCATGCAGGCAAACCCGACGATCATCGGCGACAATTGTTTTATCGGCGCACGCAGCGAAATCGTCGAGGGCGTGATCGTGGGCGAAGGCAGCGTCGTCGCCATGGGGGTTTTCATCACCCAGTCCACCAAGATCGTCTACCGCGACACGGGCGAGGTCATCCGCGGCCACATCCCGCCCTACTCTGTCGTCGTGCCCGGTTCGCTGCCGGGCAAGGACGGCGGCCCGGGCCTCGCCTGTGCGGTTATCGTCAAGACCGTCGACGCGCAGACCCGCGAGAAAACCGGGATCAACGACCTCCTGCGCGACTGACCCGGGCGGAACATAAGCCTGCTTTGACCGTAGAAAGCCCTGAAACGCGGGATCGCGCAAAACAGGGAGTATTCGCGTGCACAAAGAAGGTGACGAAATTCATATCGACGAGCAGGAAGCTAGCGGCGGCTCGAAAGAAGGCGTCGTACGCTGGGTCCTTGCCGGCGGACTGATACTTGCAGTCCTGCTCATGTCGATCGTCTGGATCATTCCGGCGATGACGCAGGGCGATGTCGAGGAAGAAGCGACCGTCAGCGGCGAGATTTCGTCGATGGAAGGTGGCGACAGCACCGACAGCATCGTCGGCATCGACGGGGAACCTGACGACGGCGGCGAAGTTACCCAAGAGGACGGGATCGAAGTTATTGAAAACTAAGAGACCGAGGTGACCTCATGAGCAATTCGAACAGTTTCCAGACCGATCAGTACGTCAAGTGGGATTGGGGCAACGGCACAGCAAAGGGCCAGATCAAGGACCGGTTCGAACGTGAGGTCACCCGCACCCTCCAGGGCAGTGAAGTCACCCGTGACGGCAGCGAGGACAATCCCGCTTACCTGATCAAGCAAGAAGACGGCGACGAAGTCCTGAAGCTCGGTTCAGAGCTCGAAGCGCAGGACTGACACCATGCCGAAAGCGAAATCCAAGGCGCAGCAGCAAGCTGCGGGCGCCGCCCTTGCGGCCAAGCGCGGCGAGACCGATAAGTCCGACCTCCAGGGTGCTTCTGTTGGGATGTACGAGAGTATGTCCGAGAGCGAGCTGGAGGAAATGGCATCTACCGATCGTTCTGACTTGCCGGAAACCGTGGACGACGATTGATGGATCAGGACAAGAAAGACCAAGTCTACGACGAGTTCTACGACTGCGTGAACATGCAGCCGAAGGAACTGCAAGAATGGCTCGACACCGAAGAGTCCAAATCGGTTGGCGACAGCGACAGCGGTGAGAGCACTGGCCACAAGTCCGGTCGCCGGATCGTAGAGATCAAGCGCACCAAGAAGGACGAGCTAACCAGCGACCAGTATGATCACATGAATAAGGTGATCGGCTATATCCACCGCCACCTGGCCCAGAAACCGTCCGGCGATATCGAGAACAGCGACTGGCGCTATTCACTCAAGAACTGGGGTCACGACCCCTGTAAATAGGGATCAATCTTCCGCCGCGCGCGGGGCACCAACCGCATACTCGATAGGCGCCGCGCCCGAGCGGCTTGCCGCGTATGTTTCCGCCCGGCGCATCACCCGCATCATGTTCCTGTTAGAGATCTTCTCGAGATCATTCTGCGAATATCCGCGGCGCGCCAGTTCGGCGAAGAGCGCGGGATAGCCGGTTACATCTTCCATCCCGACCGGGCCGGTGGGCATGCCGTCATAGTCGCCGCCAATGCCGATATGGTCGATCCCCGCGACATCCCTCACGTGGTCGATATGGTCGGCCATGTCCGAAATAGTCGACACGGGCTGCCGGTTGTTCGCCTCCCACCGCGCAAGCTCGGCGGCGACGGTGTCAGGCAAGCCGGGGTAAAGCGCTTTGAGCCGCGCCTCTTCCGCCGCCTTGTTCGCGGCGTACTGGCGCAGGTCTTCGGTGATGAACCATGGCAGGGCGACGACCATGACGATCCCGCCGTTTTGCGGCAGGCGCGCGAGGACGCTGTCGGGAACGTTGCGCAGGTGACCGGTCACCGCGCGCGCACCAGAATGGCTGAAGATGACCGGAGCCCCTGCCACGTCGAGCGCATCGTGCATGGCCTCTTCGCTTACGTGGCTGAGATCGACGAGCATGCCGATCCGGTTCATTTCGCGCACAACATCCATCCCGAATTCATTCAGCCCGCCATGACGCGGGGCATCGGTGGCGCTGTCCGCCCAGTCCAGCGTACGACCGTGCGTCAGCGTCATGTAGCGCGCGCCCATCGCATACATCTGGCGCAGCACGGCCAGGCTGTTGCCGATGGAATGGCCGCCTTCCATGCCCAAGAGCGAGGCGATCTTGCCCTCGGCCATGGCGGCTTCGACATCGTCCGTCGTCAGTGCGAGCGCCATGGCATCGGAGTTTGCCGCGATCAGGCGCTTGGTCACATCGATCTGTTCGATCGTTGCCTGCACCGCTTCCGGTTCGGGCAAGGACGCGCTGACGTAGACCGACCACCACTGCGCGCCGACCTTCCCGCGGCGCAGGCGCACGAGGTCACTGTGCATAGCAGCGCGCCCACCCGTAGCCGTGTCCAGCGTGTCGGTGAAATCGAAATCGTTGATCTGGTTGCCGAAGCGCCCCCTCAACTGGATTGGCACATCGTTATGGCCGTCCCAGACGGGCGCCGCCTCCAGAGCGGCCGCAGCGACCGTATCAGCCTCGTCCTGCGCGATGGCCAGGCTTGGCGCGAGGGCCGTTGTGAGCAGGAAAGCGGCGGCAATACGGATCATACGACATTTCTCCCCGGAACAATGAGCGCGTAGGGTGGCTCTTGTAACGATACGAAGTGTGATTGAAAGGACCTAGGGATGACTGTGACGGCACGTTGGAATGGCGAGGAGATCGCGCGCAGCGACGATACTCTGGTCGTCGAGGGCAATCACTATTTCCCGCCCGCCTCGGTCGCGCGGAGCGCACTTGTGCCGAGCGACAAGACCACCGTGTGCTCTTGGAAGGGCGTGGCGCAGTACCACTCGGTAAATGCCGGCGGCGACATCAACACCGATGCTGCCTGGTATTATCCGCACCCAAAGGACGCAGCTGCCGAAATCAAGGACCACATTGCCTTCGGAAACGGCATCGAGGTGACGGAGGAGTGATACGCGCGGCGCTGCGCTGGATCCTCGCCGCCTTCTACGCCCTCGCCGGATGGGCGCACCTCACCGATCCGGCTCCGTTCCTGTCGATAATGCCGCATGCCGTTCCTGCAGCCGAAGCGGTGGTGTTCTGGACGGGCATAGCTGAAATCCTCGGCGCGATTGCTCTCGTGCAACCGTGGTCGGAAAAGCTGAGACGGTGGGGAGGGATAGGACTGGCGCTCTACGCCCTGTGCGTCTTTCCAGCGAACATCAATCACTTCGTGATGGATATGGCGCGCGAAGACAGCGGCCTGGGGCTTGCCTACCACCTGCCCCGCATGGTGGCACAGCCGATCTTGATCTGGCTGGCCTTGTGGGTCGGCGGCGTCACGGACTGGCCACGACGCCGCCCGACCTGATGATCAGCTCATGTGCTTGGAAACGGCACCGGTCATCTTGAACATCGAGATCTGTTCCTTGCCGATGACGGCTCCGAGCTTGTCGTCGGGATTGATCATGCGGCGATCCTTCGAATCCTGCAGGTCGTTCGCCTTGATGTGATCCCACACCTTGGACGTGACCTGAGCGCGGGTCATCGGACCCTTGCCGACCACATTCTCAAGCTCGGGCGAGAGGTTCACCGGCTTCTGCAGTGCGTTGTTCTTGCCAGCCATTTCAGGTTCCTTTCAGTTGGCTTTTCTTGGTATTATCAGATGTCGAATTCATCTTCGGCATCCCATTCTTCGACCTCATGACCCTCGAAACGGGCCGTGAGGATCGCGACCGCAGTGACGTGGTTCGCCATGGTCTTGATCAGGTCATCATGCGTTGCGCCCGGCATCAGCGTGAGCGGGAGGTCAAGCGCGAAAAGCTGGAAGGCGTAGCGGTGCTGGACGCCCAGCGGCGGGTCCGGCAGCAGCCATTCCGAATTGCCCTTCGCGTTCTTGCCGGTGCGCGGCGGCACCTCGCCTTCGAACAGGGCGCCCTTCTGCGCCTTGAGCCCCCAGACGAGCCAGTGGACGTCGCCGCGTTCGATATCCTCGACGACGAGCACCAGTTCCTGCGAGCCCGGAGGCGGCGCGCTCCATTCCAGCGGCGGGGCCACGGCATCGTCCTCGCAAGCCGTGAAGCTCGGGTCGAGTTCGCCGCCATTCTTGAATGCCGGGCTGGTCAGGGAGAAGCCTGAGCGGGAGAGCGCCTTTTCATCGGCGACCCTTGCCGCCGTCAGTTCGGCTTTGACTTCACCCTCTCCGACCGCTGTCTGGATCCAGCCTGGAACCACCGTACTCACAACTCAAACTCCGTAATCTCGGGCGCAATGCGCAAATCAATAGCCGAGACTAGGCACAGCGCCGGAGGAAAGGCCACCACGACAGGGTGAATTTGCACTGTTTTGAGGCGAAAACGGCCCTGTTTTCCACCGAAAGACGATAACTGGCGCCGCGCCCTTGCTCACAGGGGGTTAATTGCGCATTCAATACGCAAGCTTTCGGCAATGCACGCCGACGTTCTGGAGGGAAATTCTATGCCGATGGGTCGCACCATTCTGACCGCCACTCTTGCCTTCTCGCTCGCAGCCTGCGGCGGTGGCGGCGACAATGGTTCATCCAGCCCCATCGGCGGTGGCGGCAGCGGCGGTGGAGGCAGCGCGACCTGCTCGCTATCGGCCCGCCAGGATTGGGCCCGCGATGTGCTCAACGAATGGTACCTCTTCCCCGAACTGTTGAACCTCAGCGTGAACAAGTCGCAATATTCCGATGTTCAAAGCTACATCGACGCGCTGGTCGCGCAGGCGGCGGCGCAGAACAAGGACCGGGGGTTCACCTATCTCACCTCCATCCAAGAGGAAAACGAAGCGCTGCAGGGTTCGCGCGCCGGCCTGGGCATCCGCCTTACCACCGATGGCGTGAGCAGGCTCTTCGCGGCCGAAGTTTATGAAACAGGTCCTGCCTTTGGCGCAGGCTTCGACCGCGGCACCGAAATCCTATCGATCAACGGCCGGTCCGTAGAAGCCCTGTTCCAGAGCGGCGGTACCAACGCAGTACTCGATGCCCTCGGCCCGAGCGAACCGGGGGTCAGGCGCGACTTCTCTATTCGCGGCACCGACGGCGTGACCCGCAATGTCAGCGTGACGAAGGCCGACTACACGCTCGACCCGATTTCCGACCGTTATGGCGTCGTCATCCTCAACGACGGCACGGACAATGTCGGCTACATCAACCTGCGCACCTTTTTCTCCCAAGATGCGGACCCGCAATTGCGCGCCGCATTCCAGCAGTTGAAGGCCCAGGGCATCAACAAGATCATCCTGGACCTGCGCTACAATGGTGGCGGCCTGGTGGATGTCGCCAACACGCTGGGTGACCTGATGGCCGAAGGGATCGAAGGCCAGGTCTTTTCCAAAACCGTCTTGCGTCCCTCCAAGAGCGCAGAGAATTCGACCGAGCTGTTCCAGAATATTCCCGAGCAGATCGCGGTGACCAAGCTGGCGGTGATCGGCACGCGCAGCACGGCGTCTGCCAGCGAACTGGTGACCAATTCCTTCATTCCCTATCTGGGCGAAAACCTCGCGCTGGTCGGCTCCAATACCTTCGGCAAGCCTGTCGGCCAGTTCGCTTTCGACCGGTCGGCCTGCGACGACCGACTGCGGGCCGTGACATTCAAGACGGTGAACGCCAACGACCAGGGCGAGTACTTCGATGGCCTCGCCAGCGTCGTCCGCAAGACCTGTGCAGCATCGGACAATATCTTCCAGCCGCTGGGTGATCCTGCAGAAGCGTCTATCAGCGCCGCGCTGGATTTCATGGCGGGACGGTCTTGTACCTCGATCACCGGCGTGCAAAGCGCGCAGTCGAGCACTCCAAAACGCCGACTTCTCATGAAAGACCGCCCGAGCGAGTTCGAAAGAAACAACCCCGGGGTCTATTGATCGCGGGTCCTAGCCCAGGGCTGTAGCGAGCGTCGCCGCGCCGAGCAGTACAGACAAAGGAACGCGCAGCTGCATCCACCAGCGCGGTGCGAGTGCGCTAAGCCTTGCATCCACGCCCAAGCTTACCAGCAGGGCCGCGCCCAGCATGACGAGCGAAGGCTCGAGCGGACCTGCGTCCAAAGCCAGCGGTATCAGGCACGCGAGCGCTATCAGGCTCGGCGTTACGGCTGCGATCCAGAGCCAGCCGAGCGCGTTTCGCCGCTCTGCAGCCGGTGCACCGGCCGCGATGCCCCACCACATGCCGCCGAGAAAACTCAGGATCAGGCCTGCATAAATCGCTGCAACCCGCTGCGCCGGTGCGGACCAGTCGGGCGGCCCGAGCCAGACGACGGCAGCGCAGGCGAACTGAGGCAGCAAGCCCGCCAGACCGAGCCATCTTGGCATATTCGGGATGTCACGCATGCGAACTGGACCTCGGACGAATGGTTGGTGCCTGCAACGGCCTAAGGGGTTTCAGGGCCGGTGAAGGGTTGCCTGTCAGTATGTCCGCAACCGTTCAATTGTTCCTGACCCCAGGTAACCGTCACGGTGTACGGATAGGTCCGGTCGCTCATGCCGTCAGAGCAATCGCCCGGCGTCACCATCGCATCGAAGCTGGCTCCGTCCAATTGGCCGGAGAAGCTCAGACCGTTGAGCCCGGCGAAGCGATCTACCGCAAAGCTCGTGCCGTCGAGATTTTCGGGACTTTTGAAGAGCGCAATGTTGCCGCCGATCTCGACGTTCCAGAACGGTTCGGTACCGGAGAGGGTCACGATTTCATCGTCGTCGATACCTGTGAATTTATCTGCACTCTCGGCTTCACCCTGCCCTTTGCTGCAGCCTGCCAGCAAAGCCAGCGGCAGGAAGATGATGGTCGGTCTCATGTATCGGTTCCTGAATGTGTGCTCTTGATGAAACTGGCCGCATCGCGCAGCGCAGCCTTGCCTTCGGGTATCGGCAATATCATCCAGACGTGCTGCATGTGCTCCGCTTCCCGGTAAAAAATGGGCGGCCTTCCGGCCGCGTCCATCCTCTCGCGCAGGCGTCGGGCATCGACAAGCAGGATGTCGCGGGTGCCGACGAACACCGAAGTCGGGGGTAGATTATCGAGATCGCCGAACAAGGGGCTCAAACGCGTGTCATCCAGAGCGAGCCCGCCGGCATAGCGTTTACCGCAGGCTTTCAAGCCCTGCGGCGAGAGCATCTTGTCCCGAGGCTCTATCGCAGCCATTCCCTCGCCCGATGCGCTGGCGTCGACCCACGGGGAAAAGAGAGTGAGACTGCCGGGCATGGGCTTGCCGTCCTTGGCCACGTCCTGCGCCAGGGCGAGCGCCATGCCGCCACCCGCGCTGTCGCCGGCGAGAGCGATATTTTCCGCTCCATGTTGCTGGGCCAGTTCGTCGTAAAGGGCGCGCATCGCCGGTAGCGTGGTCTCGGCGGTCACCTCGGGTGCCAGCGGATAAATCGGCACGCTGGCGGACGCGCCCGTCAATCGGCACAGCTCGGCTATCGCCTCCCAATGCAATGCAGCAATATCCATCACATACCCGCCGCCATGAAAATAGAGCAGGTGGATGCCGGTAGCTTCGGCCTTCTCCAGCGGCTCCAGGGTGATGAGCGGATAGCCCCTGCTGCTGTCTTCCCGGACGGCGAAATCCCGGCGCACATTTTTTCCCGGGCGCGGCGATTTCGCGCGGCGCATTTTCGCAATTCTTTCGTCCATCCGATCGGGTTGCGAAAAGAAGCGCTTGATCCCGAGCAGGGGGAGAACAAGCTCGAACACCCGCGCACGCAAACTCACCATATTCCGTCTCTCCCGCAATTATCGAGGGGGATGGTAGCCCAGCGCACCTGATGGCGCTACCGGCCACGCTCCCCGAGCTTATTGGGAACTCGCGCCGGGCAAATGGTGTTGTGTTTGCATGAAGATCACACCCCAACTCCTCGCCGCCGTAGCGGTTGTGGCCATTGGCGGCGCGGTCAGCGGCGCGGCTATCGGTGACAGTCCGGTACTGCCGCGTTCATCGCAGGAAACGCTACCCGAAGCGCAGGTTTCGTTCGTGCCAGGCTCGCAGCAATCCTCCGCCGAACGTCCGCCAAACCATTATCCGCTCGAAACGAAGGACGGCACAATCCCCGTCGCCGAACTTTCCCTTCACGGCCGCTATCGCGACACGGCCCATGCCCGCTCGATGATGCGTGCACGGGATGCCGAGTTCAATTCGGTCGATCATGCCGGGAATTATTATAGCGATGCGGAGGTAGAGCGTCTCGCCTATGCCGAAGATTATGGGCCACAGCCGGTCGACCCGCAGCAACTCGCCGCAGCACGCACCGAACAGGCCTCTGCCGTCCCGGTCACACCCGAGCCCGCAGACTTCGTGGAAATGCGCAGGGGCAATGCCAAGTCCATCGATGTTGCCGCGGCACTGGCAAGTAACGGACGCTAACTTCGGCCACCTCATCCAGGCTCCAACAAAAAGGCGGCCCCGCGAAGGGCCGCCTTTTCTTATGCGTGAGATGTTATCCGATTACTGGGGCATCAGGACCGTATCGATGACGTGGATCACGCCGTTCGATGCTGCGACGTCGGTCGCGGTAACGGTCGAGGTACCGCCTGCGGCATCGGTCAGTACGACATTGCCATCGACGACATTCGCGGTCAGCGTGCCGCCATTGACGGTGTTGATCGTGTAGCCAGCTTCACCCGCGTCGGTGATCGCCTGCGTCAGCGTTGCCGCATCGATATTACCTTCCACGACGTGGTACGTCAGGATGTTGCCGAGCGCTTCGGTGTCGTTGGTGGTGAGCTCGGTAAGCGTAGCTTCCGGGATTTTGGCAAACGCGTCATTCGTCGGTGCGAACACGGTATACGGGCCTTCGCCCGACAGCGTTTCGCCGAGGTTGGCCGCGGTCACGGCGCTTACGAGCGTCGAGAAGGTTTCGTCACCTTGTGCGACTTCAACGATCGTGCCCGGTGCCATGTCGTCGTTCGTCATCTGGTCGGCGGCGGCGTTATCATCGTAACCCGCATTGTCGGCCGGTTCTTCGGCGCACGCGGCGATAGCTAGCGATGCGGCAGATGCGAGTGCAATTGTCAGCTTTTTCATGTGTTTACCCTTTTGTGTACTTGGACAGCGCAAATACAGCCGGCCCACCCGACTGGCGCTTCGCAAATCAAACGGGCGAAACGACAGGAATGTTCCGAATTTGTCGGGAATGTGGCAAGCTGAGTGAATCTTGCGACAGGGTGTTTCGCAAGGGCTGACGGCAGGTTTCAGGAAGAGGCGGCAGCTTCTCGTTCGGCCGCTTTCTCCAGTTCGATCTTTTCGCGGCGCTTGGCGACGGCGCGCGCTTGTTTGGCCAATCCCAGCCACGTCGCTTCGGAGCGCAGCGCCCGCTGACGTACATTGTCGAGCGTGGCCTTTTTCGCCTCGGCTGCAGCCTCGCTGGCTCGTGCGGAGTAGAATTCGTAAGTCTGGCTCATCTCGTGGCTCCGTAGGAAGTACGATAGAAATCGCGCGCCCCGGGGTTCGTGGCTCCGGCGGCGCGCGAAGTGTATCTTGGCTTAGTCGGCAGCCGAGAGGTTCACGGCGCTTTCCTTGCCGTTGCGGCCCTGCTCGACTTCAAAGTTCAGACGCTGGTCCTTGTCGAGGCTCTGCATGCCAGCTGCCTGGACAGCCGTGATGTGCACGAAGCTGTCGGGCGAACCGTCGTCGGGCTGGATGAAGCCATAACCCTTGTCGGCGTTGAAGAATTTTACGGTGCCAGTCTTGGCCATGTGGTGTTCCTTTCAAGAACGTAATTGCCCGCGCAGCAGCGTGCCGCATGGGTCGTGCGTCAAATCGTCCGATGAAAGGAAAACGTAGTCTGGTTTACGCCGGGGCCGATGAAACAAGGGCAGGCGGCGGTCGTCAAAATCCGAAGTCCGTCGCAAATTTCGACGTCAGCGAGGGCGCACTACCACGCCCTCGCCGAAACGCCTAATCTAATTACAGGACCTTGTCGGGTCGCGCATCGTGCCCGTGCCGCTCCGCCTTGCCAAACTGCCGTTCCAGCCGCTGCGCAAGCGTGCGCGCCGCCTTGCTGGCCGCATCGTCGACCTTGGAGGCGTGTTCCGTCACCCCGATGGGCTTGCCGCCACGCGGCCTCGCCTCGATCATGCAGACCTTGTCGTCCGCGCCGTGCTTCGGTCCGTTCTCGTCACGCACATGGATTTCCACCCGCGTGAGCCGGCCCTCGAACCGTGCCAGCTTGTCGCGCACGCTTGCTTCGATGCGCTCCGCGACGTTTTCCGTGCCCATCACCGAACTGTCGGAATTGAACTGGACCTGCATGGATAAGCTCCTTCTTGTGTTCTCTCTCTGACCCGTCCCACTTTTCGATATGGGAGCTAGCTCGGCGCTTTCCAGCACAATCGCAGCACCCGCGCCGCCGGGCACCGATCGCAGCTCCGCCCGTTGACATGGCATCCCCACACCCAGCCGGAGGCCTCCATGTCCGACCGTTCGCTTGCCCAGATCGCCGAGAAGCTCAAATCCATCGACATCGCCATGCTCGTCACCAAGACCGGGGCGGAAGGCGCGATTGCCGCGCGGCCCATGTCGAACAACAAGGACGTGAGCGAGAGCGACGGCACCACCTACCATTTCGCCACCGACGACGGCCGGATCGACGACGACCTGAAACGCTCCGAGGAATGCGGCGCCACCTATTCCAGCGGCGAGTTCTATTGCGCGGTCCAGGGCACCGGCAAACTCCACCGCGACCGTGCCGTGCTGGAAAAGCACTGGGTCGAGGACCTGGAGAAATGGTTCGAGAACGGCCTCGACACCGACGGGCTCGTCCTGATCGAGGTCAGCCCCCGCCGCATCGCCTGGTGGGAAGGCCGCGAACAGGGCGAACTAACCCCCTGACGCCCCGCGCCTCGCCTGTGGTCGAGCATGCGGTCGGGAAACGCCCCTACCCTTTCCCGAGCGCCGCGTCGGCCAGGATCGTGTCCATATACTCGCGCACTTCGACGATCTTGCCGTCCTCCAGGCGGAAGACGAAGCAATAGTCGTTGTCATATCGCGCGCCGTCGACCGTGGCCGCGCTGCCCTTGGCGATCACGGCCACGCGGTCGCCATCGGCGAGGATCAGTTCGGCCGTGGTGAGATAGGGTCCGTCGATCCGCGCGAAGAGCGGGCCGACGAGGTCGCGCTCCACCGCCTCAAGGCCCTTCAAATGTTTCGACCAGGCGGAAGAGCCCATGACCCGCCATTCGATATTCTCGTCGAACAGGGCGGTGAAATGCGTCGGATCGCCCTTCGCCAGTCCGTCGTAAGCCTTGGCGATGAGCGCGCGGTTGGTTTCGGTCTGGGTCATGGCTTGAGTTTCCCCCTCTACCCCCGCCCCGTCAAGTGAGACGCGCCGGCCCGCCGCCGCAGGAGGCCGGAGCGAAGGCGACAAAGGCGACACCCTGTCACCCGCCGCTTTCCGCCGAAAACCCGCATGATCGCGCGGTTTCGGGGGTCGAGCGCGAAGTTGACACATGGCGCGGGCAAACGTCCCCCGCGCTGGGCGGTCAGGTCGCCGTGAAGGGTGGCGGGGAGAGTAAGGGCAAGGCTTCGCCGGGTGCTCATCCGCGAGAATAGGGCAGGTTTTCGCGGAGTAGGAAAATCCAAATGCTGCCAATTGCCCTCAGCCAAGCAGAGGGCCCGCATTTCCCGCAGGCGCTAGGCCGGGTTTTCGTGAGGATCGGGCAACGGGGGGGGGGGGGCGAGAAACTTCGGACTGTCGCTTTCTCAACGGACAAATTAACTTAGGGAAAAGCCAGAATCCCCGACAATTCGTTATGCAGGATGAGCCCATTATCGGCAAAGTGATTGAAACGCGCAATCGTAGCGTTATGAAAAGTCACATTACTTTTATGGGACTAACATGTCAGAGAACGATTCATCTAATCCACACATCGTCGCCGATCAAATCGGGGGCCGGTTGCACCAAATCTTTGACGACCTGATCACAATTGAGAAAAAAGGTGGGATGGACGATGCCGCTTGTGAGCAGCGATTTCTTAGCCAATCCCTGGCGGCGCTTTCTCTACTTCACTATTCAGATTCGAATGTTTCTGACGCCGCAGCGGCGATTACAGACGGTGGGAAAGACGATGGTATCGATGCTGTATACGTCAGCGAGGCGCACAAGAAGCTTTTCCTAGTTCAATCCAAGTGGCTTAAAAATACCAATAAAGGAATCCCATTAGACGAGTTCACTCGTTTTCGCGACGGCGTTAAACGTGTCGTGAATCTTGCTTGGGACGAACGTAATTCAAATCTTCACCCCCATAGAGAAAAAATCGAACGCCTTTTAAGAGACATTGATGCCGAAGTTATCATGGTATTCGCGCATACTAGCGAACAAGATTTATCGGAAGATATAGAGCGTGCATGGACAGAGTACCTAGATGAGCAGAATAAGTATGGTGAGCTTGTAAAACCAGAGGTTTTTAGTCTGAAAGAAGCGCGCGAGACTGCGAGATCTCGGACCCGCCCAGAGGACATTGGCCTCTCTGTTATGCTCCGCAACTGGGGTTTGATCGCGGAACCCTACCGTGCGGTATATGGCTCGGTTTCCGCTCAGGACCTAGTCGCGTGGTTGCGAGATAACGGGGACAAGTTATTCGCGGAAAATCTTCGGTTTGGCATCGAGAAGTCGGAAGTGAACGATGGCATCAGAACAACAGCGACTGATGACCCTCAGAATTTCTGGTACTTTAACAACGGCGTGACGGCGATTTGCGATGAATTTGCCAAACAGGCGGTTGGAGGAAGCACAACCGACAGCGGTGTTTTTGATGTAAAAAAAATCAGCGTGATAAATGGAGCACAAACCATAAGCTCTCTATTCAAAGCTCAAAGTAACGGAGCCACGCTAGAAAACGTATTCGTCCACCTGCGTTTGATCTCTTTGGCTGGAACGCCTGAAAATTTTGCTGTCGATGTTACTACTGCGAATAACACTCAGAATGACCTTAGCCCAATGGACTTTGTGGCCGCCGATCCCAACCAAGATCGTATTCGGCGCGAAGCTGCTCAAAGTGGATTGATCTACACTTACCGTCGAGGGGACCAAGATCCTCCCAAGGATGCAGGATTTAACCTCCGCGAAGCAACAATTGCCGCTGCATGTGCTTCGGGAGAACTGCGGCTTGCAGTTAGCGCAAAAAGATACATCAGTGGTCTATGGGAGAATACGAAGCGCGAGCCGTACACTCGGTTATTCAATGAGGATACAGACGCAGAATGGCTTTGGCGCGCCGTTCAGATCGAACGGATCGTGGACGAAGTGTTGGAGGAAAAATCAAAGGAATTGGAAGGACGCGAGCGCCTAGTTGCCACTCATGCCAATCGATTTATATTGTTCCGCGTCTTTGAGGAAATAAAAGACGACATAAAGGAAAATCAGGTGGATGAGGGCCTCCATACGGTAGTCAAGGATCTTACCTCGGAATTCTTCCGTATTACGTTTGAACTTGTCGAAGAGCGTTTCCCGGACGCCTACCCGGGCAACATTTTCAAGAACACTGAGAGGCAATTAGAGATATCTCAGGCTATCCAGAAAATAAGGTCTGAAGAAGAATGATCTAGACCTCACCCCTTCGGCCAATACAGTTTCTCGCCCTTCTCGCGGTAAACCTCGCTCATCTCCTCCATGCCCTTCTCCGCTTCCTCGGCCTCTTGCGGAGAGGTCTCGGCACGCAAGTTCTCGCTCGCGAGGTGGCTGTCCGAGTTCTGCTTCACCGCGAAGTCGGGCGCTATTCCGGCGCGTGGCCGCAGTAGGCAAACACTTCCAGCATTCTCTCGGCGGTTATGCCCTGTTCCTGGGCTGCCCCGAGCGGGTGGTCTTCATCCACCACCCATAGTTCCGGGCGCATCCGTTCGCGGCGTGGCTGGACATGGACGGCGAGCGGATCGCTATTGAAGCCCGCCAGATTGTTCATCAGCCAGCCGCTCCACGGCCCCATGTCGGCATAATCACCCGTGTCGAAGCCATCGACATATTTGTCGAAGTTCTCCCGCGACAGGCTCGACCAGCAGCCGAAACCGAACTGGTCCTTCAGACCGATGACGGGGACCGGCAGGACGGCGCGCACCATGAAGTGCTTGCCCTCAAGCACGCAGAAATCTTCGGACAGGAAATTTCCGTCCATTCTCAACGCGCCATTGTGTTCGTATTCGACTTCGTAAGGCCAGACGTTGGGAGCGGACACAGCCAGATCGAAAGGCCAGCCATGCTCCACGTCACAGCTGGCGCATTTCCATAACCCGCTTTCGAGCCGCGAAACCGCGTCGCGCTTCTTCCTGCCGAAACCGGAAACCATCAGTCGTCCGAAGGCAGATACAACTTCTCGCCCTTCTCGCGGTACACCTCGCTCATCTCCTCCATGCCCTTCTGCGCTTCCTCGGCCTCTTCGGCTGAGGTCTCGCGCTTGATGTTTTCGGTCGCCAGATAGCTGTCCGAGTTCTGCTTCGCCGCGAAGTCCCGCACTTCCTGCGTGATCTTCATCGAGCAGAATTTCGGGCCGCACATGGAGCAGAAGTGGGCGGTCTTGGCGCCTTCTGCGGGGAGGGTCTGGTCGTGGTACTGCTCGGCCGTGTCGGGGTCGAGGCTGAGGTTGAACTGGTCGCGCCAGCGGAATTCGAAGCGGGCCTTGCTCAAGGCGTCGTCGCGGACCTTGGCGGCCGGGTGGCCCTTGGCAAGATCGGCGGCGTGGGCGGCGAGCTTGTAGGTCACCACGCCCACTTTCACATCGTCGCGGTCGGGCAGGCCGAGGTGTTCCTTGGGCGTGACGTAGCAGAGCATGGCGGTGCCGTACCAGCCGATCTGCGCCGCGCCGATGCCGCTGGTGATGTGGTCGTATCCCGGCGCGATATCGGTGACGAGGGGCCCAAGCGTGTAGAAGGGCGCTTCGCCGCAGGCTTCCAGCTGCTTGTCCATGTTCTCCTTGATCTTGTGCATCGGCACGTGGCCGGGGCCTTCGATCATGACCTGCACGTCCTGTTCCCAGGCGCGCTTGGTGAGCTCGCCCAGCGTGTAGAGCTCGGCGAACTGGGCTTCGTCATTGGCGTCGGCGATGGAGCCGGGGCGCAGGCCGTCTCCCAGCGAATAGGCGATGTCATAGGCCTTCATGATCTCGGTGATCTCGTCGAAGCGCTCGTAGAGGAAGCTCTCCTTGTGATGCGCGAGGCACCATTTCGCCATGATCGAGCCGCCGCGGCTCACGATGCCGGTGACGCGCTTGGCCGTCATCGGGACATAGGGCAGGCGCACGCCGGCGTGGATGGTGAAATAGTCGACGCCCTGTTCGGCCTGTTCGATCAGCGTGTCGCGGAAGATTTCCCACGTCAGGTCCTCGGCAATGCCGCCGACCTTCTCCAGCGCCTGGTAGATCGGCACGGTGCCGATGGGGACGGGCGAGTTGCGGATGATCCATTCGCGCGTGTCGTGGATGTTGCGGCCCGTCGAAAGGTCCATGACGGTGTCCGCGCCCCAGCGGATCGACCAGACCATCTTGTCGACCTCGGAGGCCACGTCGGAGGCCACGGCGGAATTGCCGATATTGGCGTTGATCTTGACGAGGAAGTTGCGCCCGATCGCCATCGGCTCGGTTTCAGGGTGGTTGATGTTGTTGGGAATGATGGCGCGGCCGCGTGCCACCTCGTCGCGGACGAATTCGGGGGTGACGTAGTCGGGGAGTTCCGCGCCCCAGGGCTGGCCGTCGTTGCGCGCGGTGAGACGGGCGGCTTCCTCGCGCAGCATCTCGCGGCCGAGGTTCTCGCGCTCGGCGACATATTCCATCTCGGGCGTGATGATGCCGCGGCGGGCGTAGTGCATCTGGCTGACGTTCATGCCGGGCTTGGCGCGCAGCACCTTCTTCGCGACATTGGGGAAGCCGGGGACGCCGCCCGAACGGTCGGGACCGAGCTGGCCGTTGTCTTCCGGCTTCACTTCGCGCGCATCGTATTCCTCGACATCACCGCGCGCCATGATCCACTCGCGGCGCTTCTGTTCGAGGCCCTTGCGGATGTCGATCTGCGCATCGGGATCGGTGTAGGGGCCGGAGGTGTCGTAGACGCGCACGCTGGGCTCACCGCCCTCGAGATCGATCTCGCGCATGGCAACCTGCACGCCGCTGCCGGACTTGGCACCGACATGGACCTTGCGGCTCCCGCGGATCGGGCCGGTGGTGACACCGATGTCGAATTTGCTGTTGATGTCGGCCATGCGTGCTCTCTCCATGAGGCGGAGGAAGAGCGGTATTCTGGCGCCGCTCCACTCCCTCCGCCGATGCTAATCGGTTCAGGTTCGACGGGTCGGAGGGTGCGAGACCTCCCTCTCAGCGCACGCGCGCTCCCCGGGGATGACCGCCGGTTTACGACCGAAGCGCACGATCCGCAAGGCGGCCTTTCCCCAGCCGCCCCGCCGCCCCGGTTTAACTTTTGTTTCTAATTCTATTAGTAGGGAGAATGAATAACGGGGGAAGTTCATGACCGAAACTGCTTCAATCCGCCCTTACAAGTTCGCCGGGGCCGAGTGTCAGAGCACTGCGGAACTTGCAGCCAGCCTGGTCGCCAACGAGGACGTGGCGAAAGAGCATATCAACGAGGGATACGTCCAGAAATGGCTCGAGGAAGAAGCCAGGGACTATGACGCGAAACTGATGCTCGACAAATTGCTGGACGAGCATGAGGGAAGCCGCGCCCTCTTCGAATTCGCCATGGCCTGCTGTCCGGACTGGAAGCCCGAAACCATGGGCGTGCCGCTCGATGAAGGGACGGTGCGCACCTATTTCAGGCAGCTCCTCCATGACGACTACGTGAATTCCACCAGTTTTTCGGTTCGCCTCGCCGGCCGGCTTTACGAGTGGCATTTGCTGACCGACGAACGGGTGTTCGGCAAGAGTGCCGAACTGGCGAAAATCGATGAAATCTGGCGTGAGGAACTGCAGCGGGCCCTGACGACGCGCGGCGAAATGCTCCTCTATGAAAGCCTCTATTCGGTGCCAGGTTTTGACCTTAGCAACAGCCTGTTTGCGAACCGCGATCTGGAAATAAGTTTTGCCGAGCAGGCCCTGTCGTCATCGGACACACCGAGCCGAGAGTTTCTCGACGCCACCGAATATGTTTCCACCTCGGCCCATAGCGAAATCCTTTCCGAACTCGTCGGCACGGATGAATGCGAAAGGAATGCCTCCTCCCGCTATCCGGTCGAAAAGGCGTTCCGCTACGAACGTGCGTGCGAGCGCAAGTGGTTCAAGGACCTGATTGCCAGGCAGGAGCGCCGATCGCTTGGAACAGAAGCCTTTCTGAGAACTGCCACCTTCATAGCCGCCGAACAGGCCGATGCCCTCGAACGCGTGCGCGACGATGCCGCAGAGAAGGTTGCTGCCGAGCCGGAGACCTTGGCGGACAAAATTTCGGGATGGATCGACAAGCTCGATCGCAAGAAACAGGCAGCGCTTTTCGCCGCTCCGGTATTCGTGCTGCTGCTCTTCTACATGAGTTCGGCCCGCTACAACGACGATCTGAGCTTCAGCTGGTTGAACCTGGCTGCATATGTGGCAGTGGGGCTGACCATCGGCCTCACACCCTTGCGGCTGTTCAAGATCGGCGGGCAGAACTCCGACAGCCTGCAGAAGATGAAGGTGCCCCTGCTCGGACTATTGGCTGCAATGGTCGGATTTTTCGTCGTCCTGAGCTTCCAGCGAGAGCTGTACAATTCGACGGTCGTTTACGAGGCATTGTTCGCGATCGTCGCGGGCCTTGCGGGATATTTCCGCGAGCCGATGCTGGCGTTTCGGCGCAAGCGCATGCGCGCAACCGCCAGCAAGACCGCAGAGCGCGGGGACAAGAACAACACCGCCCGCATGAATATCCGCAGGCTCCAGGTCACCTTCTTCCCCGAGCTGGTCATGAAACTGCCGCGCAACGAATGGACCTGGCGCGATCACGAAGTTGCCGCCGCCATGCGCATCGGTGTCGAACCCAATCCGGCCACCGTCCAGCATGCCGACAAGCGCAGCCCGGTTGCGCCCAACAATCCCGCAGGCCTCTCGATCAATAGCGGCGGTGCAAATTATGCCGGCGACCGTGCGACGTTCGAGGTGATGGACGGGGTATCCATGGACACGGAAGGAAACTGGAACATGCGTGCGATGGATGGGGTTACCCTGCACAGCGACGGCAAGCACACCGTCAGCATGGGCGGGATCGACGTGCGCAGCGATGGCCAGATGAGCACGGAAATCGCGGGCATCCGGATTTCCTCGAAAGGGAAGGACGAAAAGGCCAAGGACAACTGGCTTGCGCCGAAAGAGGAAACCGACTGGTTCGGCAACAAGAAGAAGAAGGGCTGGTTCGACTAACCCTTGAGCCTGATCTTTTCTCGGCGCGCGTCGTGCTGGTCGAACCCTCGCCCGTGCTTGACAGTCCCGCTTTCGACCCCGCACTTGTGGAGCAGCGGGCGCGCGAGGTCCGTTCTCTCGGATTGCCGACGGCGGCCACCATCCGCGCCCTCGACGCCGATCTCACCCATGACGGCACCCACCCCAATGCACGCGGATATGCCGAATGGCTTGCGAACCTGGAGGCCGCCTGCCCCTGACGGCGGCAATCCCCATTATGCCGCTGGGTTTTCGGTGCTTTATGGAAATTTAACCATGGCGATTAACCACGATCGATTAACCAAAAGAAATGGTGTTTGCGTAAACGGGGCGGATGAAGAAGATCGCACCTTGCATCGCCCTGCTATACCTTGGCATCTCGCCGGCACACGCTGCCCTCCAGAACGAACTGGCGCTTGAAATCCGGGCGGCCGTGCCCGAAATGTGTAATATCGGCTCGATCGATGCGGTTGCGCTCGGTGAAACCACCACCATCAACGTGTCTGCCAGCTGCAATGCGAGGCGCTTCGAAATAAACCTCGATAGCGCCAACCCGCTGCAGATTGCCGGGGCTTCCGCGAACGCTGGCGCTGTCCAGGTGCTTGCCGGCGACAGGCAGGTCGTCATGACGCCGTATCAACCCGGCAATTACGAAATCCAGATCACGCTCGAAAACACGATTGCCGAGCTTGAAAACCTCGACATCTCGATTTCTACCTCCTGAACCCGGGCCTTATTCGGCGACGAATTGCAGGGTAAGCGTGTCGGAGTATTGTCCGGCTACGGGGTTGCCGATGTCGCCAGTTTCCATTTGCACCGATCCCAGCCCCCTAACCCCGAGGTTGGATACCAGCGGCACGGTCTGGTTTCCGTCGGTCCGCAGGGGCGAGTTGTTCACCCGCACGCTATAGGCAATCCTTCCGGTCGCATCGCCATCCTCGTGGACCATGCTGCCCCGGTTTTCCGACCTTGCCGAGACGAAGAGCCGCGTATTGGCTTGGTATACGAAATCGGTCGTCACCCGATCGAAACTCTCGAGGATGCCGAAGTCCGCTCGGCCCTGACCGTCCGACATATCGCCGAAGAGCCGCATGGCCGGCTCCAGCACCAGCTCCGGTTCGAACGTGGCGACGACCTGTCCATTCACCGAAATATCGAGAATGTTCGTGTAACGACCTGCAGGGGCGAAGATGCCCGGCTTCAATTGCGCGTAAGTGACGAGGACGCGGCCGGTTCTGATCAGTTGCTGGACCGAATAGCCCGACAGCCGCAAGGTCGCATCGTTGAAGACCGAAAAGGAGCGCGTGGCAATATCGGGATCGGCCTGGATCACCGACGCTCCGTTCTGCAAGGCAAAAAGCGATATCGGTCCGCGAGGCGAGACCTCGATGATCGTGTTGCTGCAACTCGCTTCGGCGGGACCGCCGACAAGCGTCAGTTCGAACTGCATCGCCAGATAGCCGGCATCGTTCGGGTTGTACGAGGTGGCTCCGACCGGCTGGACGTCCAAAGCAAACCCGGGGCATGCCTGGGCGGAGTAAGCGGGAACTGCAAAAGCGCACGCGATGACAGTTGATTTGACCAAAGTTCTCATTGTTCGGCTCCCGGCAGTAGCTCGATAGTACCCAAATCTTCATAGACCGGGCTGCCTTCTTCAATCGTAAATTCATAGGACAGGCGCGCCTGATCGAACGACGCGCGATAGCGACCGGGTGCCAGGTTCATCAGGACAGCGCGCCCGTTGCGATTGGTGAAGATCGCCTGGCTTTTCTGTGTTTGCAGATTGGTAAGCGTACCGATCTTGAGGCCCAGGTCCTCCCCGTCGCGCACGAAGGTAAGCGCCCTGCCGCGATAATTGTCGGACCCTATCTCGATATAATAGCCCGAGCGCGCACCGGGCAGGACGAAGTAGCGGCCCGCGCCCACGTCATACCCGAAAGGCGCGTCCTTGACGTCCACTTCGAAGACCTGCGGCTGGAAGGGCGATGTCACCCGAAACGCAGCAGGCCCCAGAAAATCGGAGCGCGATCGCAGTGACCGGCGTGCTCTCGCGCCGATTTCGACGGTTGCGTCGGACAGGCTTTCATGCCGGCCGACCAGCGCGAAACCGCGGCCCGGGTCGCGGGCGATACCGAATTTCCCGTCGGCGAAGGCAAGGCCGCTCTGGATGCGCAGGCTGGCCGTCGTATCTCCGGCAAACTGGCCGCCGCCGCTTGCCTGGCGGATCCCGACACGCGTGCTGAAGCGGTTTGCGGTGTAGTCGGCGACGCCACTGAACGCGAATTCATCCTGGAAGCTCTGGATTTCCGCGCTGTACCCGAGGTTTCCGACTTCATCGCGCCGTGCGCGGCGGAACCGCAGCGCGCCGCGTTCGGACGCGGTGTCGTAAGCGGCGTTGATGCTCTGGCGCGAGCCCAGGCGACGGGTCAGGTTGATGAACAGGCCTGCCTCGTCGGATGACCCGCTCGACGATGTGTACCGCACACCCCCGCTGATGATCATGGGCCCGATTTGATAGCTGGCCCCCGCCGACGCCGAGAGGGTGTTGCGCCCGTCCGTATGGAATTCGCTGTAACTTCCGGAAAGATTTATCCTGAATCGGTCCGTAATTCCGCGCTCGTAGAATGCGGTGCTGTCGAGCTTCAGATCCGTTCTGAAGAAGCTGCCGATCGGCGTGTATTTTTCGTCCCTATAGGTAACCGCAACCGCAAGGCTTTGCCCCAAGTCGTTATAGAGGCTGTCATCGATGCGGAACGTCGTGTCCGCCGCGATGCCCGTGCCCACCCCTTGCGTGCGCGAGACCGAAAGTTCGACTTCGGCGATGCCATTGAGAAAGGCGAATACGGATTCCGATCCGGCAATCTGCTGGTCTTCGGAAACGAAGGCATAGCCGCCCTGGGTGAATGTGTCGGAGAAGCCGTGCTGGATGTTACCCCCGACCGTGAACTCGTCGGAATAGCTGAACCCGGCGTTGCGGAAATCGCGGATCTGCCCTGCCCCGAACGAAAATTCCGTCAGGCCTTCCTCGAGCAGGAAAGCATCCGTAGCGACCGAGAAATTGTCGCCGATCCGGCGGCCGAATTCATCTTCCACGATGATGGATACGTCATTGGAAGTATTCACCAGCGGGATGTTGTTGAGGTCCACCGGGCCAGGACCGGATTCGAAACGCGCGACCTCCTGTCCGTTGACAAGCACGGTTACCTCGCCCGGCCTTTCGAGCGTGAACGAGCGCTGCCCCAGCCTGCGGATAACGCGGTTTGGCTGCAAGGTGCGGTAGGATTTGCGCAGGCCTACGCCGAGAAAATCGCTGTTACCGGCCAGGGTCGAAAAATCGTTGAAGAGAGTGCCGGCTTCGTACCGCAAGGCCTGTTCCGGCCGGTCCATGAACAGGATGATGCGATCCTGCTCGAACCGTCTTCCCGCCTGGTCGTCGAGGCGCACGACGCCGCCGTAATCGAGATTTAGGCCGCGCACGCCGCCGATGTTGAAATACCCGGAAAAGACCACGTCCGCGGCAAGAGACCCGCTCGCACTCAGATTGTCGCTAAGGGAGAGCACGGAGGTGATGCCGGCGGAGAAATCGGAGGGCTGCACGCTGATCGCATCGGCAGGCAATCCCAGCGCGCTCAAATCGACCTGAGCGGTCCCTCTATCGCGCGGCGGCGCAGTTATGACGAGCGAGAGGTCGGCCTGATCGAGCGATACCCCGATCCCGATATCCGCAAGAGCTTCGACAGAGAGAAAATCGCCTTCCAGTGCGACCAGCCGGCGGAAGACTTCTGCATCGATAAACGGCTCGAGGATCGCGCGAAGCTGGCTTGACTGCAGAGCTACCGGCCGGGTGAGGGTGGTCCGCGTTACGACCTGGCCTATCGTCTGGCCGCTGTAGTTTGCTTCCAGTTCGATCGTGACCTGGCGGTCGCGGCCCACCCCTTGCCCGCTGGCGCGCGAGGATCGTTCACCATCCCGCTCATCCGACGAGACGGGCGGCTCGGCAGGGACGAACTTGCCATCGATATAGACATAGCCCTGCGGCGCATCGGACAGAGCGTCCGCGGCTTCTTCCCGGTCTTGCGCGCGGTCGTCCGGGATTGCGCGGACAGGGCCGCCGCTGGCGCGCTCGTCACCAGGACCCGCCAGACCGAGCGCCATGGCTTCGGCGGGACTGGTCGAAAGGGCGATCGCCGTTGATACAAGCAAGCACTGCCTGAACGATATTGGGACCCGGGCCATCGTTCGGGATCTAGTCGGCGCGTTCTTCGACTCTGACCGAAACATCGCCCTCGGCAAGGTCCAGCTCGCTCAGATCCATCGTCACGAGCACGGTCGCCCGCGGCGACAGCACGGATTTGTCGATCACGCCCGTCAGATTGTCCCCTGCAAGGGATACGCGTTTGTCGCCTTGCGTGAGGATAAAGCGGTCGTTGCTCAATCGCGCGAACGAGTCCGATTCGTTCTGGAGCCGGATTTTCAGATTGTTTTCTTCGCGCACTGCCTCGCGGACCGCAATCTTCGAAAGACGGTCCTCGTCCTCGATGTAGAGCGCGACACCGAACGCATAGACATATTGCAGACCGGTGAAGCCTTCGTCCGGCTCGACCGGGACCTCGCGGATCAGGAGCGTATATGCAGCGTCCTGCGTAATCTCGGGATCACCCACGTACTGAAAGCGGAACGCCTGGTTTTCATTGGGCTGTACGAACGCCTGCGCGGGGAAAATTACGAAATCCTCGGTGGCGTCGACGACGGTGAAATTGCCCTCCTCATCGTAGACGCGCTTCTGGACGAGGACTTCCAGAGGAAGAGGCTCGCTCCTGGTGTTCTTTACGCTGACGAGGCCGGAGCTTTTGCCTTCTGCAGGGAAAAGGGAATGGCGCATTGGCTGCACTTCGAATGCCTGCGCACTCGCCATGACGAAAGCGGATGCCAGACATGCCCCAATCACGCCGCGCGTGAAACGTCCCATAAACCCCTCCAGGCGACCGGGCAGCTGCGCCCGATCATTTCAATCGATCTAAATATAAAATGAGGTGCCGACGCTTGCCGACACCTCATTTCAAAATGCTTAACCGCGCTTATTGAGCAACAAGCGAGATCGTGACGGTATCGCTATAGTCGCCTGCGAACACGGTCGTGGTCGGTGCGCCCTGGAAGCCGGGACCCTGGACACCCTGCGTGCGGAAAGCGATGTCAATCGTCGCGCCGTTACGCAGGCCTTCGCTGCCGGCATAGGTGTAGCTCTTGCTCGGGTTGAACGCGGTTGCGTTCTGGAGCGGCGTGCCGGGGGTCGAAGGAAGGGCATCGCCGCCCGGATCGGGATTGATGCTGTAAGCGATCTCGTTGCCCGGACCGGTTTCGGTGCCGTCACGAAGCAGGGCGCCATTTTCGGCCGCCACGGTCAGGACAACGCCGTTCGCGCTGTTGCAGACCATGCCGAATTCCGACGTACGATCGACATTCGAGCTGGTCGGCGTCACAGCCAGTTCGCCGAAGTCGACGACATCGCTTCCGGTGGTGTTGGTCAGGCCGCAGAATTCAGCGACTTCGCCGTTCAGTTCGATCTCGATTTCGGTGATCGGTTCGACCGAGAAGACCTGCGCCATGGCAGGCGTGGCAATGAACATGGATACGGCGGTGCCGATAAGCAATTTTTTCATGAGTGTATTTCCCTAAATCATCTCTCGGACGAGAAGCGAGTAGATTGATGCCAGAAGTGCCTGGCCGTTTGATAAGTCTGGTTTGCCTTTCCGAACGGCATCAGACCTGACCTCGAGCAAAAACGAAGCCTGCGAATGCGGGGAAATCTGCGGAAGAAATACGGACGTTCTGATCGGATTCGCAAAAGGTGCGATGCCGGGCATTATCCATTCTCTCCCCCAAAAGAGCTCCCACAAGAGGCTGGATCGAATCCAACCATTCCCCACGGCTAACAAAGGGTTAACCGCCTGTAAACCATTCGGGCGATCGAATCGGGCTGTTGTTTTCCGAAAAGCAACGCCTGTCTCAAAATGAAACGGATCGAAACACTTTGCTCGATAGCGTCAAAGCGCAGTCGTTCTGCCTGATCCGCGAATTTTGATTGTCGTCGATCCAGTTACCGGAAAAGATCGTGGGGCCCGACGACTTGATCGCGGAAGCGATGCTGTCGAGCCCGCTGGACGCCGCTCCAGAATGCAACTGTGTTCAAGTCGAGCAAGAGCTACACCAATGCCGGCAGCAGTTTCATGCCCTGACCCCGGACCACCGAGGTTCGAGAAAGCTACGACCCGAATGTGCTTCGGACCGCCTTGAATCAGCCATCCAGGAACGAGCATCCAAACCCTCTAGTGAGAGTGTCTGCGACTTGGTGTGCATGCCGTCTGTTCCTACGGTGGCGCTCGCTTAATGGCATGGCCCTCAACGCGCCTCGGCGAATGACTGCTATGCGCCCCAAAAGCTACCATTTGATCCGGCCCACGCCTTGTGCCTGGAAGTGGGCCGGAAACCGACCGTCCGCTCTTGGCCTCGCCCTCGGCAATATTGACATCCACGGGGCCATAAGTCGGTGCGAGACGTTACCATTACATGACCATGCACTACACGCGCACTGGGCGCGGAAAACCCCTCCTCCTCGTCCATGGACTAGGGGCGACCTGCGACTCGTGGGACACTATCTCGCCTGCGCTTTCTCAAGTCAGGGAGGTAATTGCCGTAGACCTGCCAGGCCATGGGAAGACACGCGAAGAGGCCGACAGCGGCACGTTCGAAGGTCTCGCGCGCAGTCTGGACGAATGGCTCGGCGCAGAGAATTTCACAGGTATTGATATGGTTGGCAGCTCGCTGGGTGCTCGCCTAGTGCTCGAGATGGCGCGGCGCGGCCGAGCGGGCGCGGTTGTCGCACTGGACCCGGGCGGCTTCTGGCAGGGGTGGGAGCGGACCTTCTTCAAGACCACCATAACGCCTTCGGTTGCACTGGTTCGCGCACTGCGACCGGCGCTTTCTGCTATCACCGGAAATGTCGCAGGCCGGACCGCGCTCATGGCCCAGCTTTCTGCAAGGCCGTGGGCGCTCGACGGGGCATTCGTCGCGCGTGAACTGAAGTCATTGGCGAATACGCGCACCGTCAATTCGCTTGTGAAGGACCTCGCCAACGGCGCAATGCAGGAGGGCCCTGCGAAAACGGCTGCGCCCGTGGTCATCGGCTGGGGACGGAAGGATCGGTTGTGTCTTCCGCAGCAGGCGGATCGCGCGATCAAGGCCTTCCCTGAAGCGACTATGCACTGGTTCGAGCGTAGCGGACACTTCCCGATGTGGGATCAGCCAGAGGAGACGGTTCGCGTGATCCTGGATGCAACGAGCATTTCGGAATCAAAATAATACTGCAACTGGGCGGTTAGCAAAACGAGAGCCTATGCAGGGGCTGCCCCATTGTAAGGCCCCTTTTGGGGCCGAAAGCGGATGTCGGCTCGGTACCTGCCTAGGCCACCGACTACTTACGCGTGACCACGCTCCGACTCATTGGGGCAAGCTTCGCAAGGAAACGGTTTTGCGCCCCGAACGGCACGCCCCTTTCGCGCATCGCTCGCTGTAGGTTCTCGACCAGCGCATTCATGTCGGGCTTCCGGATGCCGAGGCCTGCATGCGAGCTTTCCATATCGCGGCCGGTGTAGTCGCACCCGGCAGCCAGCAGATAACAGAATTGCTCGAACAGCGTCCGGCGCAGGCGCACATGGTCGTGTCCTTCAAAGATCGCGGCGATGCGCGGATCCTCGATGCTGAGGTCGACCATGCGGTTGACGATTGTCCGAATGCCTTCTTGGCCGCCGAAGTGTTCAGCCATGTGATCTCCCGATACGGGCTTGGCCCCGGCATTGGCGTTGCTTTGCTCGTATGGATCGACCGGAAGCTCCCCGGTGACCGGGTCGCGTACCTCTTCCTCGACGCCGAATTCGGCATCCCAGTCGACGGTCTCGGCGGGCGCCTGCTGGATCAGGAGAAGCGGAAGGAGGGCGGTAAGGCTCATGGAAAATCCTGTCAGAATGCGACTTGGGCCTGAAGGAAGGCGCCGCGCTGGTCTTCGAATGTCGCGATGGAGCCGAGATCGGCATAGGCAGCGGTCAGCGTCAGGTTACGGGTGACGGCGTAAGCGGCGAAGAGATCGAACCAGTCGTCTTCGCCAAGGCCGAGATTGTCGGGCTTGCTGCGGAACTCGACCCCAGTCACCAACCGGCGCGAGAACTGATAGGCGGCTGCCCCTTCGAACTGCAGTGAATAACCTCCCCCGGCAACACTGCCGAAGCCCAGCAATCCGTTTTGGTTCGCCTTGGTGAGGCGCATCGTCGCATCGAGCAGGAGCGACCGGGACAGCACGAGTTTGGTCGCGCTGAGCGTGAAATCCGTGCCGGTATCGTGTGCCGCCCCTACGGCTGCTGTGATTGCTCCGTCGAGATTGCGCTTGTGCTGCACACCCACTGCAATTTGCGGCATGTGCGGCGCGCCATAAACGAGATCGCCGGCAAGGCGCAGCTTGGCCCCGTAAACATCCTGGTTCAGCGTATAGCCCTGGCCGATCCCTAGCGCCGCCCCGACATCGCGAGTGTCGAAATTCTGCCGCGCGTAGCTCAGCTCCATCCGGTCGGCGATCCCGATTGCAACCCCTTGGCTCTGGTAGGCATAGTCCGGCAAGGCGATGAATGTGGCGTGTGCCTGCAGGCCGAATCCGCGATCCGATTGTCGTCCGGCGATCGTCGCCCAATTGGCGATACCACCCCCGCTCGCACCGTCGACGGCGCTGATGCCATTGGTGAGGAGAAGCTTGGCATTGTACTCCGCAGGCGGCGGAGGCGCGGCAGTCTCGTCTCCCTGCGCGGCGGCCTGGGAAGAGGCAATTGCAGTGAGGGAAGCCAGGAGAGCGGTAAGCGGGTGCGCTTTCATTCGCCCCCTCTCGCAGAACAGGGTGCATTAATGGTTAACCAGCCTGAGGGGATTTCTTAAGGGTTTCGGCCCTAGTGGGCGGATCGATTGACCTATCGTGTCGCCTTCCTGGCAGCTCTTGCCCTCGTGCCCGCGTCTATTGTTTGGGCATCCTCATCAGTCCCCGTCCGGGTGCAGGTGGTGGACGAGCGCGGCGTGCCGGTCAGCAATGCCGTCGTAGAAATCGATGCGGATGCGCAAGGTTCGGGTCGGATTACTTTCCCTTGGCGGATGGCGATGGCCCAGCGCGGCGAGCAGTTCGTGCCCGGCACGCTGGTCGTTGCCAAGGGCAGCACGGTCGCTTTTCCCAATCTCGACCGGGTCCGCCATTCGATCTACAGCTTCTCCAAACCCGCCAGCTTCGAGATCGACCTCTACGGCCGTGACCAGACACGATCACACAGTTTTCCCGTGTCCGGCTCCGTCAAACTGGGGTGCAAAATCCATGACGAGATGCGCGGCTACATTCGCGTGGTCGACACGCCCCATGCCGGGAAGAGCGATGCCAATGGCTATGTTCAATTGACGGGGGTTCCGACCGGCGGCGCAAGGATCACCGTATGGCACCCGCAACTGCGCGCGCCGGGAGGTGAAATCGGTCGGTCGGTCAGGATTTCGGGCGGCAGCAATCGCCACGTGATGAAGGTCACCATGCGATGATCGTGTGGGGCAAGAACCTGCCGCAACTGCGCTTCGGCTCGCTCAAGCGGCGGATCGCGATGGTTTATGCCGCGCTGTTCACGATCGTGCTCGCGGTGGTGATGGTAGTGGTGAGCGCCAATATCGAGCGCTTCGGCGAACAGTCCGCGAGCCGGGACCTTGCGGCGAATGCCCGCGTGTTCGACGAGATCATCGAATTGCGCGCACGCCAGATGCGCGGCAGCGCGGACGTCCTCAGCCGCGACTTCGGCTTTCGCGAGGCGGTCGCAACCGGCGATAGACCGACCATCGCCAGCGCGCTGCGCTCGCTGCAATCGCGTTCGAACACCTCGGCCGCCTTCGTCGTCGGGCTGGACGGGGATTTAATCGGCGAAGAGGGCCAGGCCTACCCCGAGGTGGAATCGATCTGGTACGAGCTCGACAACGGCGCGGAAAAAGGCGTCATTCGCCTTGGCGACACGCTCGCGCTTGCGGCCAGCTCTCCCATCGAGGCCCCCGACACGATCGGCTGGCTCGTTCTTGCGCAGCCGCTCGATGCGAGCGAGATGGCCCGGCTTGCAGACCTCGCCGCAGTCGAAGTTGCCGCGAGGGTCGTCCACGCACCCGAACTCGCCGGCCCCTTGGCCGATGCGCAGCTTGCCCGGGTTATCGAAGCCGACGATGCGGCGCGCACGCTTTATCATGTGACCGCGCTCCCGACGCTCGACGACAGCGTGGAGCCGCGGCTGGTCCTCGGCCATTCGCTCGGCACGGCGCTCGCCGAATACGCGGGCCTCAAGTACCTGCTCGCACTCGTCGCGCTGGGCGGCCTGCTGCTGGTGCTTGTCCTGGGAAGCCGCGTCGCACGCGGTGTCACGGGACCGCTTGCCAAGCTCGATGCCGCGGTCCGCCGGTTCGCGGCAGGCGAAGATGTATCGCTCGCGATCGAGACGCAGGACGAGGTCGGGCGGCTCGCCGCAAGCTTCAACGACATGGTCGGCGCAATCGAGGAGCGGGAGCGCAAAATCCTCCACGTGGGCCTGCACGACGGCCTGACCGACCTCCCCAACCGTAAGCTCTTCGTGGAACAGCTTGGCCAAACGTTGGCCCGCCTGGGACCCGATGAACGCCTGTTCGTCGCCTATTGCGATCTCGACGACTTCAAGGTCGTCAACGACACGCTCGGCCACCCGGCAGGAGACGAGCTCCTGCGCCAGGTCGCGTCATCTCTGCGATGCCGGAGCGAATTCTCGCACATAGCGAGGCTCGGCGGCGATGAATTTGCGGTAATCATTCACGAGCGCGACCCGGCGGCCGACCTCGTGGACACGGCCCGGTTGCTGAAAGACTGCTTCGACCAGGACGTGACCATCGACGGGCAGAGCGCGCCCACTTCGGCGAGCATCGGCATTGCCGTGGCGCCGGGTGATGGAACCGATACGACTGTCCTTCTCAAGCACGCCGATCTTGCCCTCTACCGCGCCAAGCGTGACGGCAAGGCAACCTTCCATTTCTTCGAGCAGAGCCTCGACGAGCAGGCGCGCCGACGCCGCGAAATGGAGCTGGATCTGCGCTTGGCGATCAAGGACGGCGGGTTCGAACTGCACTTCCAGCCGCTTTATTCACTTACCCACGAAAGGTTGCAGGGTTTCGAGGCGCTAATCCGCTGGAACCACCCGACCCGGGGTACCATCAGCCCGGCCGAGTTCATTCCGCTCGCGGAGGAAACCGGTCTTATCCTCCAGGTTGGCGAATGGGTGGTGCGCGAGGCCTGTCACATTGCGTCGGGTTGGCCCGAGGATATCTCGGTCGCTGTCAATATCTCGCCCAAGCAGTTTACCTATCCCGGACTGTCGACGACCATCCTGCAGGCGCTGACCAACAGCGGTCTTCCTCCGCAACGGCTCGAGTTGGAGATCACCGAAAGCGTGTTCATCGCCGATGTCGAGCACACGCTCTCAACGCTCCATTCGCTGCGCAATCTGGGAGTGCGCATCGCGCTCGACGATTTCGGAACGGGCTACTCGAGCCTGAGCTACCTGCGCCAGTTTCCTTTCGACAAAATCAAGATCGACCAGAGTTTCGTCCGCGACCTTGCCCAGCAGGGAAACAACGCACACGCCGTGATCCGCGCCATCACCACACTAGCGGATGCACTCAGCATGGAAACGCTTGCGGAAGGCGTCGAGGACGAACAGCAGTGCCGCATCCTTCGCGAGGAGGGTTGCGGCTCTATCCAGGGGTACCTGTTGAGCCGTCCGGTCCGTGCAGATGTCGTCCAGGAGATGTTGGCGCCAAGCGATCGGCGGCGTGCAGTCGGGGTCATGTGAATGAGTCCCCCGAAAGGATAGTTCGAGAAACGGCGCTCGATACTAAAATTTCTTGGCGGCATTCTCGATCGCAATCGCACGAAGCGGCGCAGCTTGAAGCGGTCAGCTTCAATTTCATGTGGACTGTCCGCTTTCCACCTACTTCGTGACAGCTTCACCTAGCTAGCAGTGCGCCAAGAGCGGATAGGTCGCCAAGCACGCGAATGCCGTCGAGCGATGCGCCTTCTCAAGCGCCGCTCATCGCATTGGCCGTTCCCAGAGTATCGATATATTGCTGGAAGCGAACGACCTTGCCGCCCTCGATCGTCCACACATGCGCCGCCTGCACATCCAGTGGTTTGCCGGATTGTCGATGGCTTCCTTCATAGCGGCCCATTGCCACCACCCTGTCGCCGCCATCCACAATGTCGTTCATGTGGACGGCGAAACCATCCCAGTCCTCGGCGGTTCGCGCGAACACTCCCTCCATTATTTCTTCGGCACCCCGATAAGGGTTACGATCCGCGTAAGGATAGTTCTCCGCTTCGTTCCACACGACATCGGGTGCCAACGCGTCGGCGAAGCTCGCCATATCCCCAGCTGCCAACGCCGCATAAATTCCCTCGACCAATTCTCTCGAAGTGTCTTCCATCTTTCATCTCCCAATCGTGAGCGGCAGCATTGCGCTACATACACCAGTGCGGCTTCCCGGTGAGACTATGCGGCACCGAAGGCCATGGGAAGACGCCTTGCGAGACGCCCCCGCAAAACCAGCCGCTTTTGACCCACTTCGTGACCCGTTCACCAAGCTAGCGCTGTGCCAGGAGCAGACCAGCCGCTAACGACCCGATTTCGGTCGTTGTCAGATGGCTTTTGATTACCTGATTTTTGTCGTCAGTTTGATGCTGACCAGGCGCCAGCGCAATCCATCTCGCTCGAACCGATACGAGTTACCTTTCTGGTCATCGCGATCAGAAGGAGAGGCGATAAACTCATCGATCCCTATTCGTTCAAACTCCCAATTCTCCGTTGTCTCCATCAATCGTGGCATCACTCCTGTCGGATCCTCAGAGTTAAGTTCGTCGGGTAGGCCTAAAGCGGCCGCGAATTGCCAGTCTCCATAAGGCTCGACGACGAAGGCTCTGATCGCATTTGGATCGGTCATCGCATCGAGAACAACGTGTTTTGTCAAAGGAGGCGGATATGTCTCGAATTGCGGCAACATCTGCTGCTCGAAGCTCGATCGCACTTTGTCACGATCGTAAAATGCGGTCAGTTCCTGAGACGCTGTGTTCCAATCACTGAGCTGTGAGATAGCGTAACGAGGTGACAGAAAATACCAGCCCACGAAAAATAGCGCAGGTCCGAAAACGACCGCGGCAATCGAAAGAGAGCGCGCGAACCTCATGGCAGTCGAGGTCGCGCCCGATCGATTGCGCAACTGTTTAGTTTGTAACCAATCACTCAGGGTCTATCCGATTCAGCGGCAGCTTGAGGCGATATATTCTATAAAACCAGACAATCCGCTATCCACCCAAAATCAGACGTTCACGAGCGCTTGCCAAACGGGAAAGCAGACCTTCCGTTTTTGGAAGGGCTGCCTAACGGTCAGATCTCAGTTCTCTCCGCTAGTTGGAGAGCATCTTCGACGTCCACACCGAGATACCGCACAGTGTTCTAAATCTTCGAGTGCCCGAGCAGGATCTGAATGGCCCTGAGATTACCAGTGGCTTTCTAGATCATCGAGGCCTTGGTTCGTCTGAGTGAATGCCTTCCAAACTCCTCACGCCGGAGCCCGATGGCGGTGACCCACTCATCTACGAGACGCGCGTTCTGCCGTGTACCTAAATGGCCATTGCGATCTATGCGGCTTGGGAAGGTACAGGCGTCGATTGCACCTCCTCTCCGCTCGAGCCAAGACCAGAGACTGGTGCGAACATCTCCGGTGAGCCCGAACTGCACTGGACGGTGGGTCTTCTGCTGCACAACTGTTGCTCGGCGCCTCATCTCCGAGCCAGCAACCAGGTCCCCGATCCTGATATTCACCAAATCACATCCGCGTTATTCGCTATCGATCGCCAGGTCGAACAGCGCTCGGTCTCTGAGCCTGCCTTCTCTGTCCAGAACGTGACGGCCATCGACATTGAAATCCCGCAGCCTGCCGAGAGCATCTGAGGTCACGAAGAGTTACCGTTGTGACTTGCCAGCGATTGCTAGTGCGCGCCAAAACCCAGGAAACGCCTATCACTGATTTATGGAACTTAAACGCCGTGGCCTGTTGGACCGTAGACGTATAGGCGGCCTCGCGTCAGCAAGGCTATGCGACAAAGCGCGCCGTGGAGATCGTTGGGGCCAGAATCCGTAAGATGCGCGAGGACACAGGATTCTCGCAGGAGAAGTTCGCTCAGAAGATCCAGATCGATCGATCATATTGTGGCCGCATTGAGCGGGGTGGTCAGAATATAAGCGTCTCTACGACCTGCACGATCGCTGCAGGTTTAGGGGTCAGCCCGGCCGTCCTTCTTGCCGATTTGACGATATCTGACTTCTCGGGGTCTGCGCACACCGAGACTTGAACGATTTATGTCGCATCTATGTCGCAGGGAGCTACTCGCACTTGCGCGCATGGCCGTGTAACCCGCGGAAATCCAAGAAAAAATCCTGCGGTGCTGATTGGTACTCAAAAACCGTGGCACATCAAGCACGATGTTCCTGATTTCCAAAGGAAAAGCAATGGATGCCCCGTGAGGATTCGAACCTCAATTGACGGAGTCAGAGTCCGTAGTCTTACCATTAGACGACGGGGCATCATCATCACCGGCCATGCGCGAGAATCGCAAGCGATGCCGGGAGAGGAGGCGCACTTAGTTTCGCTCCTTCCCGAGGTCAACCCTTGTGCTTGCCCCCGAGGCCTCTCGTCGCTAGCATCCCGGCCAAGTCCCCGTGCGCGATGGTTCGTGCGGGAGGATAGAAAGAAGATACCCCATGGCGGACCAATCTCCGCCGGACAGTAAAAGGGGGCATGGGAAAAAGAGGGGCGGCACGTCCGGCAAGGTAGCCGATTTCCGCTACAAGCGCCCTTCCCGGCCCGATGGCAAGAAAGGCCGTAAACCGGCCTCCCGCGCGGCGCAACCGCGTGCCGGGGAAAAGCCGCGCAATCCTTTCGACAAACCCCAGCAGCACCAGCAATCGCAAGCCCGCCCGCACCAGCGCAGGCAGGCCTACGCCGCGCTCGATCTCGGCACCAATAATTGTCGCCTCCTGATCGCGCGGCCTTCGGGCGAAAATTTCACCGTGATCGATGCGTTCAGCCGCGTCGTGCGCCTCGGCGAAGGCTTGGCCGCGAGCGGCAAGCTGTCGGACGCCTCGATGGAGCGCACGCTGGCCGCCCTGCACGTTTGCGCGGAAAAACTGCGCCGCCGCCACGTCCACCTCGCCCGCTCGGTTGCCACCGAAGCGTGCCGGCGTGCCTCGAACGGCGAAGCGTTTATCGAGCGCGTGCGCGAGGAAACGGGCATCGTGCTCGACATCATCTCGGCGCAGGAAGAAGCGCGCCTCGCGGTCCTTGGATGCCACATCCTGCTGGAAGACGGGCCCGGTCCTGCAGTCATTTTCGATATCGGCGGCGGGTCGACCGAACTGGTCCTCGTCGAACCGAGCGGTGCGGTCCCGCGCATCCTCGACTGGATGAGCGTGCCGTGGGGCGTCGTGTCGCTGACCGATACGGTGACAGGATCGGACGAGAGCCTCGAAACCCGGCTCGACCGCTACAACCGGATGCGCCGGACGGTCCGCGACAGCTTCGCCGACTTCGCGCAGCGTATCGAAAGCCATATCGGCGGAGAGCACCCCATTCGCCTGCTCGGCACGAGCGGGACGGTGACCACGCTTGCCAGCCTCCATCTCGAACTGCCGCAATACGACCGGCGGGCGGTGGACGGGCTGATCCTGGAATCGCAGGCGATGCGCAATATCTCGACCCGCCTTTCCAGGATGAGCGGTCAGGAGCGCCAGCAATTGCCGTGCATCGGTGACGACCGCGCCAATCTGGTCGTGGCAGGCTGCGCGATCCTGGAATCGATCCTCGATATCTGGCCGTCCGAAACGCTGGGCGTGGCAGATCGCGGCATTCGCGAAGGCATCCTGCGCAGCCTGATGGCCGCCGATGCCGACGGGGAACGCAGCCGCGTCGCCCTGCAACGCATGAGGGAGCAGGATGTATGAGCCGCTCGGGCAAGGATCGCGACACGCGGGTGCGCACTGCCAAGAAGCGCAGTGAGTCCTCGACACGCTGGCTGCAGCGCCAGCTGAACGATCCGTATGTGAAGCAGGCAAAGGCCGACGGCTACCGCAGCCGCGCCGCCTACAAGCTGATCGAGATGGACGAGAAATTCGGCATTTTGAAAGGTGCCAAACGGATCGTCGATCTTGGCATCGCTCCGGGCGGGTGGAGCCAGGTCGCACGCAAGGTCGTGCCCAAGGCCGATATCGTGGGGATCGACCTGCTCGAAGTGGAGCCGATCGAAGGCGTCACCATCTTCCAGATGGATTTCATGGACGACGATGCGCCGCGCGTGCTGGAAGAGGCGCTGGGCGGCAAGGCCGACCTCGTCATGAGCGACATGGCCGCCAACACAGTGGGCCACAAGCAAACCGACCACCTGCGCACCATGGGCCTGGTCGAAGCAGGTGCATGGTTCGCAGTCGAAAACCTGGAAAAGGGCGGCACTTTCCTCGCCAAGGTCCTTGCGGGCGGCACCGACAAGGACCTGCTCGACCTGCTCAAGAAGCACTTCAAGACCGTGAAACACGCCAAGCCGCCTGCAAGCCGCAAGGGTTCGAGCGAGTGGTACGTGATCGCGCAGGGCTTCAAGGGCGACTGACGCCGCGCCTGCGCCGGATACGAAAAACCCCGCCGAAGCGGGGCTTTCCTTAAATTGGTGGCGGCGAAGGCTTAGTCGACCTTGGTCGCGCCTTCGTTGTCGCCAGCAGCGTTGGCAGCGGGTACCGGCTGATCCGCGCTCATCGCGCCTGCTGCTTCGGCTGCGCCCGCTTCTGCCCCTTCGACCGGGCCGGGGCCCGCACCAGGCGCGTCTTCACCTTCCGCCGGGGCAGCATCGACCGGAGCCGGTGCCGGCTTGGCCGGAGCGCCGCCGTAGGTCGCCATGAACTCCATGACGTTGGCACGATCTTCCGGCTTGGACAGACCGGCGAAGCTCATCTTGGTGCCGGCGGCGAAGCCGCGCGGGCTCTTGAGCCACTCATTCATGTTTTCCCAGGTCCACTGGCCGCCCTTTTCGGTGAGGGCCGAGCTGTAGGCGAAACCGGCAGCATGCGCGCCAATCGCCGTGCCCATCACACCGTAAAGGTTCGGACCGATGCCGTTCGCGCCGCCCTGGTCGATGGTGTGGCAAGCCGTGCACTTGGCGAAAACCTTTTCGCCTGCTGCGGCGTCAGCGTTCGCGAGAAGTGTGCCGAGGTCCGGCCCGGCTTCTTCCGTGCCGGTTTCTTCACCCTTGACGAAATAGCCGAAGTCTTCGCCTTCGGGATAGCTGTTGTCGTCGGCGTGGAAGTACATGCCCGATGCGATCGACGCCCCGAGAGCGACGATACCGGCGAAGAGCACCCAACCGGAAGCGGTATTGAAACGATCGTCCATTGCTTGAAAGCCTGCAAGAATCCGAAAGGTCTGTGGTTGGGCGCCGCTCTAGTGCCCTCGCCGCGCTCGCGCAAGTGCAGGCTGCGCAATAGCGCTTGCGATGGGCACAGTCGCGGCTTAGCAGCACGGCCCCATGCGTAATTTCGCCAAGCCCGCACTCGCCATGGTCGATTCCATGCGCCAAGCCGCCGCCGCCGATCCGGAACGCGCGATCGCGTTCGGGGGAGCGCCCGGTTCGAATTCGCACCAGGCGGCGATGCAATTCGCGCCCGACGCGCTGCCGCTGCCCTTCCTCGGCTTCCAGGATGCGCTCGATGCGGTGAAGACCGGCGCGGCAGGCTGCGCGATGATCCCCATCGAGAACAGCCAGCACGGGCGGGTGGCTGACATCCATTTCCTGCTTCCGGAAAGTGGCCTGTCCATCGTGGCGGAACATTTCATGCCGATCACCCATGCGCTGATGGCGACCGGCGATGGGCCGTTCGAGGCAGCCTACAGCCACCCCCAGGCGCTGGGCCAGTCGCGCAACTACCTGCGCGAGCGTGGCATCGTCCCGATGAGCCATGCCGATACCGCGGGCGCGGCAGCTTTCGTCGCCGAGGAACAGGACCCGACGATCGCCGCCCTCGCCCCGCCGATGGCGGCGGAACTCTATGGCCTGAAGATCATCGAAAATGCGGTCGAGGACGCGCAGGACAACACCACGCGCTTCGTGGTGCTGGCCAAAGACCCGCGCTCGGCAAGCGATTTGGCCGATGAAGACGCCATGACGACTTTCATCTTCGAGGTGAAGAACGTGCCCGCCGCGCTCTACAAGGCGCTGGGCTGCTTTGCGACGAACGGGGTCAATATGACCAAGCTGGAAAGCTACCAGGATGGCGCGAGCTTCGCTGCCACGATGTTCTATTGCGATATCGAGGGCGCGCCGGGAAACCCCCGCGTCGATGCAGCGCTCGAAGAACTGTCATTCCAGTGCAATTCGGTGCGCCTGCTCGGCAGTTACCAGCGCGCCCGCAAGCGGGGCTGAGCCGCGGAAAGGGCGAGCCGCTCGCAGGCGGCCCGCCCTCCCGGGGGGATTAGCGCATCAGTCGCGCCAGACCAGACGCTTGATCAGCAAGTCGCCCATGACGGTGCGATACTTTGCCCGATCGCCGCTCTCGGCCTGCAATTGCTGGATATTGCGCTGCATGAAGGACCGCATCTGGCGATTGCGCGCTTCCCACTCCTCATTGGACTGGAAATTTTCGAAGCGGGTGATGAGCCACAGGTCCGGCTCTCCCTCGCGTGCGTGGCTGTTGGACCAAATCTCGTAGCTTTCGATCCAGCCCTGTTCGACGGCATAATCCATGCGTGTCCGCCATTCGCCGGCCAGCCAATTGGCATATTTGAGCCCGCCGCCATCTTCGAGGCTGACGCCGGTCACTTCGACCCATTCGGCGCCTTTCAAGGGATATTCGTCCTGGGCGTGCGCCGCCTGCGGAACGGCAAAGGCCAGCGTGGATGCCAATACTGCGGTCTTGATGAAGTGCTTCATACCTGACTCCTTCTCTAACGAGTGCGGCGACCCGTGAGTGGCGTCAGGACCATGCGGCCCTACAGTTTCTGGATGTCCCCCAACGCTGGCTGCAAGGTGCGCCTCAACCCGAGCCGAGTCAAAAGCGGCGGCTAATTACCTGATTCAATATCCTGTTTCCGCTGGCCTTACATTGCTCTCCGTCGCTGCGACTCGGCGCTAGTCGTTGCCGTAAATCGCCACCTCATTGACCCCGTCGCTCGTCGCCCGGCCGCGATACATGCCCGCGGTGTTGAAACTGAAGAGCGCGTGTCCTTCCGGCGTGAGCAAGATGATCCCGCCATCGCCGCCGAGTTGTTTGACATCGGCCATCACCTCATCGGCGATTTTTTGGGCCACCTCAGACACCAAGGGTAACGCCACTGCCACCATCACCTCGCCATCTTCGCTCGAAGTGTGGGGGACAGGTCCGGCGCCATACCCCTGCAAGCGCAGCCGGGCGCAGATTTCGTGCGCCACGCCCACGCGGATGAAATATTCGCCCCAACCGGTGGCCGAAACGGCGCAGGAGCGGTTGTCCGCAAAGGTGCCCGCGCCGATAATCGGCGCATCGCCCACGCGGCCCCAGCGCTTGCCGGTCATCCCGCCGGTCGACGTGCCCGCAGCCATGTTGCCCGCGGTATCGAGCGCCACTGCGCCGACCGTCCCGAACTTGAGGTCGACATCGAGCGAGGACAGTTGCCGCGCTTTCATCCGCTCCAGCGCCTCGCGCCGCCGTTCGGTGTCGAAATAGCTCGGCGGGACGATCTCGATGCCCTGCTCCACGGCGAAGTCCTCAGCGCCCTTGCCCGCAAGCATGACATGCGGGCTATCGGTCATGACCTTGCGCGCCAGCAGGATCGGATTGCGGATGTTGGTGACACCTGCCACCGCGCCTGCATCGCGGGTCGCCCCGTCCATGATCGAAGCGTCGAGTTCGTGGCTGCCTTCCCAGGTATAGACCGCTCCGCGGCCCGCATTGAAACGCGGCTCGTCCTCCAGCAGCAGGATCGCGGCCTCGACCGCGTCCATTGCCGTGCCGCCTTCGTCCAGCACCTTCGACCCTGCATCGAGCGCGGCCTGCAGAGCGGCGCGGTGGGCCGCGTCTTCTTCGGGCGTCATGTCCTCGCGCGAAATCGTGCCTGCCCCGCCATGGATGGCGAAGGACCAGCGGGTCCCGGCAGGTTCGGCGTCCCGGGCAGTCGCAGGGACCTGTCCGGCCAGCGCGACAACCGAAAAAACGAGGGCGAAGCGGGTGATAAATCCTCTCATGCGAGAGTGATAGCAGGCAAAGTTATCCACTCCACCCCTTCCGCAGCTTTTGTATGAATGCGTCATCGTGATACAGCGCGACGTTACGGAAACCATAAGGGGAGAGGTTTCGTGATTTTCGACAGATACAGATTCGACCAACAGGTCGCGATGGAACTTGGCGAGAAGCTGCTATACGCGCTGATTGCCCTGGTCATTACATGGCTGGCCGCGCGCGCGGCCAAGTGGGCTTTCGCCAAGCTCGTGGACAATGTTTCCTTCTTTAATCGCGGAACTGGCAATGGCGCCAGTCTCGGCGAATCCCTCGGCAAGATCGTGGGACTGCTGATCTGGCTGTTCGGCCTGCTGATCATTCTCAACATCCTCGAACTCGGCGGGGTCGCAGGGCCGATCGACAGCCTGCTGGAGAACGTCGTCGACTTCCTGCCCAATCTGCTGTGGGCGGGCCTTATCTTCTTCATCGGCATGATGGTGGCGCGGATCGTACGCGATCTGGTGGTCACCTTCCTGCAGACGGTGGACTTCGACAAATGGGCCAACCGCGGCGGGGTGGACAATGTCACCGGAAATACCGCGATCAGCAAGACCATCGGAACCATCGTCTATGTGCTGATCGCCATCCCGGTCGCGATCGCCGCGCTGGAACGGTTGCAGATAGAATCGATATCGCGCCCGCTCAGCGGAATGCTCAACACCATCCTGCTGGCCATTCCCAACATCATCGGGGCGGCATTGCTTCTGGGGCTGGCGTATCTGTTGAGCAAGTTCGTGCTCCAGATCATCAAGGAAGTCCTGCCCGGGCTGGGCGTGGATCGCGCCTTGGCCGACACCGGCCTCATGCCCGACGGCACAACCGCTTCCGGCATCATCGGACGGATCGCTCAGATCGCCATCATCCTGGCGGCGGCGATTGCCGCGACCCGATTGCTCGGCTTCCCAGAACTGACCGCCATTCTCGACCAGCTGCTGGAGCTCGGCGGACGCGTGATCTTCGGAGCGGTGGTCATCGCTTTCGGTTTCCTGATCGCGAACCTGCTTGCCCGGCTGATATCGGGCGATGCGGGCAGTTCGACTGCCGCCACGATCGTGCGGTGGGCGACGATCATACTGTTCGTCTTCATGGGCCTGCAGTTCACCGGCATCGGCGGGATGATCCCGGCCAACGCGCTGACGATCCTCATCGGCGGTGTAGCCGTAGCAGGCGCACTCGCCTTCGGCCTGGGTGGCCGGGACTGGGCGGCGCGCAAGCTCGACCAGATGGACAACGATCTAGGGGGCGGCAGCGCTGCGGCACCCAAGCCCAAGCCGCGCAAGGCGGCTGCTCCCAAGAGCGACGATCCGCTGCCTCCGGGCGCATAAGCAAAGCTACAAAGAGACCCCAAGGGGACGCAGGATCGGGGCGCGAGGCGAAAGCTCTCGCGCCCCTTTTCGTTTCTGCTACGCTGGCCTCCACAAGGGAGAAGACAGCGATGAGCGAATTCGGTTTCGAAAGTACGGCGGACGACGTTCTCGAAGGCAAGGACCTTTCGGGCCGCACCGCGCTGGTGACCGGCGGCTATTCCGGGCTGGGCCAGGAAACCGCGCGTGCGATGGCCGCGAAGGGCGCGCACATCATCCTGTCAGGCCGCGATGCGACCAAGCTGTCCGCTGCGGCCGATGCCATCGCGGAACAGACCGGAGCGACGGTCGATACGCTCAAATGCGACCTCGCCTCGCTCGACAGCATTCGCAAGGCGGCCGCCGAAGCGAAAGAGCGCTTCGAAAAGATCGACCTCCTGATCAACAATGCCGGCGTCATGGCCTGCGACCAGGCGAAGACAGCCGACGGTTTCGAAATGCAGTTCGGCACCAACCATGTCGGCCATTTCCTTCTGACCAACCTGCTCGTCCCCCTGCTGGAGAAGGGCGAGCGCCCGCGCATCGTCAACCTGTCGAGCCGCGGCCACCACATCGCGCCGGTCGACTTCGACGATCCGAATTTCGAAAGCCGCGATTACGACAAGTGGGTGAGCTACGGCCAGTCGAAAACGGCCAATGTCCTGTTCGCCGTGGGCCTTGAAAAGCGGCTCTCCGACAAGGGCATCCATGCCTATTCGCTGCATCCCGGCGGCATCATGACAAACCTCGGTCGCCATATGAGCGATCAGGACATGGCCGATCTCATGGAGCGGATCCGCACGAACGCGGAAGAGCGCGGCGAAACCCCGGAGCCGTTCAAGACCATCCCGCAAGGCGCGGCGACCACCTGCTGGGCCGCGACGGCGGAAGAGCTGGAAGGCAATGGCGGACTCTACTGCGAAAACTGCCATGTCGCCGACCAGGACGACGAGAGCACCGGTGGCGGCGTGCGCAGCTATGCGATCGATCCCGACAAGGCCGACCGCCTCTGGTCGCTGAGCGAGGAAATGGTCGGCGAAAGCTTCGCTTACTGAGCGGGGCGCCGCACCGGCGCTCCCGACACCCGGATTTTCTTTGCTCTCCTGTAACCGACCGACCAGCTCTCGCGAATGGCGGTGAAGACAGGAAGTCGAGGGGAAGACGCGCGATGATCGCCGACGAAGCCAGCATGGCGCAGATGATGGCCGCCTCGCAAAAGGGCGACCGCGCCATGTATCGCGCTCTGCTGATCGAAGTGCAATTGTGGCTCGAACGCTATTTCAGGAAGCGCGTGGCTCCCGCCCAGCTCGACGATCTGGTGCAGGAAGTGCTTTTGGCCGTGCACGCCAAGCGCGCCACCTGGGATCCGACACGGGCTTTCTATCCCTGGCTTGCCGCGATCGCGCGCTATCGCTGGATCGACCATCTGCGCAAAGTCTACCGCAGCGCGGAAGACGAGCTTGGCGATCACGACGCGGCCGAGGACAGCGAGGAAGAGGCCGTCATGGCCCGCATGAGCCTCGAACGGCTGTTCGTCCACCTCCCCGACAAGCAGGCCGAAGTTATCGAGCTGGTCAAGATCGAAGGGCTGACCATCTCCGAAGCCTCGGCAAAGACCGGCCAGAGCGAAAGCCTGGTCAAAGTGAACATCCATCGCGGGCTGAAGAAACTGTCCGCGCTCGTAGAGAAAGCCGAATGACAATGACCCGGGTTCCGAACTCTCTTATCGACGATCTGGCGGATGATCTTGCGCCGGTAGAGCCGATCCGGCTTTCGCACGGCATCGCGCTGGTGGCCCTGTCGGCGGTGGCGACGGTCATCCTCGTCGAATTGCTCGACGGTCTGTGGCGCGGCATCGTTTCCGGCCAGGCGTCCGGGGTTTTCTTTATCGTCAATGGCATGCTCGGAATGGTCGGGGCGGCGTCCGCCCTTGCCGTCCTGCGCATGGCCCGCCCCCGCGTCGGCAATACGCATGAAGGGGCGCGCTGGTCGTCTGCCATGCTGTTCCTGTTGCCGCTAACCGCACTGGCCGTCCTGGGCGTTGGCGGCATGACGACCGCGCTGTTCGACGACCCCTATGGTGCGGGCTGTTTCCTTGCAGGGGCCGCTTTCGGACTGGTGACTGCCGCAGCGCTCGTGCTGTGGCTGCGCCGCGGCGCGCCGGTTTCGCTCAATGCCGCAGGGACCTACACCGGCATTGCAGCAGGCGCGATCGGCAGCTTCGCCTTCGGCCTTGCGTGCCCGATCGACACCATCGGCCACCTCGGCATCTGGCATGTGGCCCCCGTGGCACTGATGGCGCTGGCCGGCCGGTTCGCAATACCGCCGCTGGTCCGCTGGTAAGGCGCATTCGTCGGGCCAGTGCTTGCCAAGTGGCGCGCGGCTCGGCAGTCCTTCCGGCAACAGGAGGGAATACCCATGAAGACATTCGCCGCCGCCATCGCCCTTGCCGCTGCATCGGCCCTGCCCGCCGCCCCGCTGCTGGCCCAGGATGCCGCCGCAGCGCCCGCCACGCCCGACTGGGTAGAAACCAGCAACGCCTACACACAGAAGGCGATCGCCCTGCAAGCGAGCTTCTTTCCTGCCGGCGCGTCATCGGCGGGCTACGAACAATATGACGGGCTGGTCAACGACATGTCGCTCGACCGGGACGCGCGCTATGTCGCCGCCTCGCGCGCGCTGATCGCGGAATACGAAGCGGCCAAGCAGGTTGAAACCAACCCATACGTCCTGCAGGACCTCCAGATCCTGATCGACTCGCTCGAAATGGACAATGAGCGCATCGAGCTCAGCAATCGCGAAATGCTCGAATTCGCCGAAGTCGGGCAGGCCATGTTCGGCAATATCGGCCAGCTCCTGTCCGACCAGACCGCAGAACATCGCCGCGCCAAGGCGCTCGAACTGCTGCAGCGCTACACGGGGCTGTGGCCCGATACCCAACCGATGACCGAACTGGCCAAGGCCCGCTTCGAAGCCAGCCGCGGCGACGACAAGATGGGCCCTTATCGTGTCGAGGTCGTGGAATCGGTCGGCAAGATCCCGACCTTCGTCGCCGGCATCCGCGAGCTGTTCGCCAAATACGACATCGAAGGCGCGGAAGAAGCGCTCGATGCGATGGAGGCCCAGCTCACCGAATACGGAGAGTGGACCACCGCCACCGTGGTCCCTGCCGCGCGCACCGATCCGCGCCTGCCGGAAGAACTCTATGCCCTGCGCCTGCGCGAGGTCGGGATCGAGATGGACCCGCGCGAAGCGATGAGCCAGGCACGGCGCGGCTATTACGAAATACGCGCCCAGATGGAAGCGCTCGCCCCGCAGATCGCCGCGAAATACGGCTGGGAAGATACCGACATGGCGTCCGTCATGGCCGGCCTCAAGGCAATGACTATTCCCAATGACGAGATCGAGGATTTCTACCGCGATGTGAACGCGAAGCTGGAAGCACAGATCCGCGCGAACGATATCGTCTCGCTGCCCGATTACGAGATGAATATGCGCGTTGCGAGCCAGGCGGAAAGCGCGGCCCAGCCCGCCCCGCACATGCGCCCGCCGCGCCTGATCGGGAATACCGGGGAACAGGGCACTTTCGTCCTTACCGTCGGCAATCCGACTGCAAGCGCGGAAGATGCCTATGACGATTTCAACTTCCCCGCCGCTAGCTGGACGCTCAGCGCCCACGAAGCGCGCCCGGGTCACGAAATGCAGTTCGCCGCACTCGTTGCGCAGGGCGTCAGCCTTGCCCGCATGCTCTACGCCTTCAACAGCGTGAACGTCGAAGGCTGGGCGCTTTATGCCGAAGCGGAAATGATGCCGCACGAACCGATCGAGGGGCAGTTTATCGCGCAGCAGTTCCGCCTGTTGCGCGCGGCGCGCGCCTTCCTCGATCCGGCGCTCAACCTCGGCCTGATGTCGCGCGCAGAGGCAGAGCGGATCTTGCGCGAAGAAGCGCTGTTCTCGCCCGGCATGACCAAGCAGGAACTCGATCGCTACCAGTTCCGCATGCCCGGTCAGGCAGGGTCGTACTATTACGGATATCGCAAGCTGATCGACCTGCGCGTGGAAACCGAGCTGGCGCTGGGTGCGGCCTTCAACGAGAGGGCTTTCAACGACTTCCTGCTCAGCCAGGGCATCATTCCGCTGGACCTGATCGCCAAGGCAGTGCGCGAGGAATTCATCCCCTCGCAGATGGCCGGAGGCTAAGGAGTGCTAAGCCGCGTTTCTGCGCAGGCGATAGACGGGCGAAAATGTGGGAGCGACACGACCCGGAGCGCAGCGTGCAAATGCACGTGAGCACCGGAAGCGGGGCGATCCTGCATTTGCAGCCGCCTGAAGGCGCGCAGAAAGCGGCCTAGAGCCAACGCAGGCGCCTGAAGACGACGATCAGTGCGATAAACAGGAACAGGCACAGGGCGACCACAACCCAGAATGCGTCGGGATCGTCCATGCCGGGCATCCCGCCGACATTGATGCCGAGCAGGCCGGTGAGGAAGCCCAGCGGCAGGAAGATGCCCGCCACGATGGTGAGCATGTAGGTCGCATGCTCGCTGCTGGCGAGGCTGCGGGCGCGCAGTTCGTCCTGCAGGACCAGGGCGCTTTCCTTGCTGATGTCGATATCGTCGAGATAGCGGCGCAGGCGCGCGATGGATTCGGCGATTTCGCGCCGGTCGTGCTCTTCGAACCAGTACGGAGCCTCGCGGCTGATCTGCTCCAGCGCCTCGTGCTGCGGGGCCATATGGCGTTTCAGGCCCAGGCAATTGCGGCGGATCGTCGAGATGCGGCTGAGCATGGCTTCGGCATGTTCTTCCGGATCGTCGTCTTCCAACTCGTCGAGGACGTAATTCATGTCGACAATCGACTGGCTCATGCGGGCGATCATCAGTTCGGCCAGCAGGGTAATGGTTGCGCCTGCGTCCGGTGGGCCGACCCCGCGATCAAGCTGCGCCATGACCTCGCGCGGCGTCTGGAGCGGGTGGCGGCGCAGGGTGATGAGGCGGCGGCCGTCGCACCACAGCTGCATCGAGATCATGTCTTCGGGCTGAGCGCCGGGATTGAAGTTGATCCCGCGCAGCGTGCCGACCAGCGTTTCGCCCTCCCTGAAAGCGCGCGGACGGGTCTGGTCGCTGGTGAGCAGTTCGGCCGTGGGTTCGGGAACGCCAAGCTGCTCCTGCAGCCATTGCTGCACGCCCGGACGGTTGCGGCAGATATGAAGCCATAGGACCTCTCCGGGCGCGGCCGGTTGCCAGGTCATGGCCTCTTCCCACTCGATCGGGCGTGCCCCGCCCTGCCCGTCGAGAACGCGCCCGAACAGGAGGGCGCTATTGGTCATTACGTCGTCGGTCGCTTCGCTCATGTGGCCCTCATGCCGCAAGACGCGCTGCCTGTCATTGCCCCTTCATCGAAGCATCTCTATATCGCCTTCCATGTCTTCCGTACGCCCTTGGCGCGATATCGAGCGCCGCAAGTCCCGCCAGATCATGGTCGGTAACGTCGCCGTCGGCGGCGATGCCCCGATTACGGTCCAGACCATGACCAACACCCCGACAGAGGATGTGGCCGCGACGATCGACCAGATCCGCCGCTGCGAGGACGTGGGCGCGGACATCATCCGCGTGTCCTGCCCGACCGAGGAATCGACGGCGAATTTCGACAAGATCACGCGCGCAGCAAACGTGCCGATCGTCGCGGATATTCACTTTCACTACAAACGCGCACTCGAAGCGGCGGACAAGGGCGCGGCCTGCCTGCGCATCAATCCGGGCAATATCGGCAGCAGCGAACGCGTCGCCGAAGTCGTCCGTGCGGCCAAGGCCAATGGCTGCGCCATCCGGATCGGTGTGAACGCAGGCAGCCTCAAAAAGGACCTGCTCGAGAAATACGGTGAGCCCTGCCCCGAAGCGCTGATCGAAAGCGCGCTCGACCATATCAAGCTGCTGCAGGACCACGACTTCCACGAATACAAGGTCGCGGTGAAGGCCAGCGACGTGTTCCTTGCGGTTGCCGCCTATCACGGGCTGGCAGAGGCCGTGGACTGCCCGCTCCACCTCGGCATTACCGAGGCAGGCGGCCTGATCGGCGGGACGGTCAAATCCTCCATCGGTATCGGCAGCCTGCTGTGGGCCGGGATCGGCGACACCATCCGCGTTTCGCTGTCGGCAGAGCCGGAGCAAGAAGTGAAAGTCGGCTTCGAGATGCTGAAAGCGCTCGGCCTGCGCACGCGCGGCGTTCGCGTCGTCTCCTGCCCCAGCTGCTCGCGCCAAGGTTTCGACGTCATCCGCACGGTCGAAACGCTGGAAAAGCGGCTCGAACACATCAAGACGCCGATGAGCCTTTCGGTCCTCGGCTGCGTGGTCAATGGCCCCGGCGAAGCGCGCGAGACCGATATCGGCCTCACTGGCGGCGGTTCGGGTAAGCACATGGTCTACCTTTCGGGCGTGAAAAATCACCATATCGAAAGCGAGGACATGCTCGACCACATAGTCCGGCTCGTCGAGGAAAAGGCCGCCAAGATCGAGGCTGGCGAGGCCGAAGCCTTCGACCCGCACAAGGTCGCTGCCGAGTGATCCGCACCGGCCTTGCCGTCACCGCTTCACTGGCTCTTTCGGCCTGCGCGACGGCATCGGCTGAAACGGCACTGGACCATCCCGAAGCGCGTTCCTTCGCAGTAACGCAGGACCCTTCGGCGCAAGTCGATGCGGCGCTTGCGAGGGCTGCGGCAAACGACGCCCGCGTCCTCCTGGTGATGGGCGCGAACTGGTGTCACGACAGCCGAGCTTTGGCCGGATGGCTCGAGACGCCGCGTTTCAAGGACCTGATCGCCAAGGAATACGAACTCGTTTTCGTCAACGTCGGGATGCCGCAGACTGGCGACGGCCATAATCTCGAGATTGCGCAGCGCTTCGGCCTCGATGAATTGCCGGGCACGCCCAACGTGCTGGTGATCGATGGGTCCGGCAGCCTGATCAATACAGAGACCGCAACCAGCTGGCGCAATGCCGCCAGCCGTAGCGAAGATGAAATCTACGACGAGCTCGCCCGCCTCGCCAGCTGACGAATTGCAAAGGAATACGCCGATGACCCTTGAAACCGATTATCTGGTCGTCGGCGCTGGCGCTACCGCGCTCTCCTTCGTCGACACTCTGCTGGCGCAGGATCCCGAGTGCGATGTCTTCATGGTCGACAAGCATTCATCGCCCGGCGGTCACTGGAACGACGCCTATTCCTTCGTCGCCCTGCACCAGCCGAGTGCGCTCTACGGGGTCGAGGGTGTCCCGCTGGGCACTGACCGGATCGATGAAAGCGGGCCCAACAAGGGATTTTTCGAACAGGCGAGCGGTCCCGAAGTGGTCGCCTATTTCCAGTCGGTCATGCGCGATCACCTGCTGCCGACCGGGCGCGTACGCTATTATCCCAATTGCGAATACATTGGCGATCACCGCTTCCGGAATGTGCTGTCCGGGGAAGAGACCGGCGTGACGGTCAAGCGCAAGCTGGTCGACACCACCTATTTCGCCACCTCGGTGCCCACCACGCACACGCGCAAGTTCGAGGTGAGCGGCGGCGTGCGGGTCGAAGTGCCCGGCAAGCTGCCAGAGCTGTGGCGCGACCCCGCAAGTGTCCCGGAGCATTTCGTCATCCTGGGCGCGGGAAAAACCGCGATGGATGCTGGCGTCTGGCTGCTTGAGGCGGGCATTGCACCCGATCGCATCACCTGGGTGAAGCCGCGCGAAAGCTGGCTGATCAACCGCACGATCACCCAGCCCGGCGAACAGTTTTTCGAAAGCACGGTGGGCGGCCAGATCAAGCTGATGAAGGCGGCTGCGACGGCCGAAAGCGTGCCCGCGCTCTTCCACCAGCTGGAAAGGGACGGGGCCATGCTGCGCATCGACACCGATGTCGAGCCGGAGATGTTCCACTACGCCACGATCTCGGAAGGCGAGGTCGAGCGGCTGCGCACGATCAAGAATGTGGTGCGCAAGGGTCGTGTCCAGCAGATCCAACCTGGCAGGATGGTGCTGGCCGAGGGCGATGAGCGGGTCCCAGAAAATACGCTCTTCATCGACTGCACGGCTTCGGCCGTCAGCCCCAAGCCAGTCCACCCGCAATGGGAAGAAGGCAAGATCACGCTCCAGCTGCTTCATGTCCCGCTCGTCACGCTTAATGCGGCAGTTTCGGCTTTCATCGAGGCCAATTTCGAAACCGACGAGGAAAAGAACGCGCTGTGCAAGCCGGTCAGCTTCGTCGATGATATCGATGGCTATGCCGGAACCCTGCTCGGCACGGGCATGAATCGCTTCCTTTGGGCGAGCAATCCGAAGGTCTCCGCCTTCCTGTCCCAATCGCGGCTCGATCCGGGCGCACCGACCGTGCGCTGGCTAAAGCAAAACGCTCCCGAACGCCTCGCAGTCGCTGCCGAGATGCCCGCTGCGACAATGGCCGCCGTCCCCAATCTGCAAAAGCTCGTGGCGCAGGCCGAGGCGAAGCGCGGGTAGATCGCCATCCTCCACGTCGTTCACCACGCAGACTACATGGCCCCCGCGCCCACGCGCGGCACTTTCCGCTTCGACAAATATATGGCGGTCATGGAGGCGCTGCGCCAAAGCGGCTATCCTCTGGTCGAACACGCGCCGCCGCCAATGCCGCGCCGCTGGCTGGAAGCGATCCACTGCCCCGATTACGTCGAGGAAGTCTTCACCGCCACCGTGCCGCAGGTGAAGGAACGCCGCATCGGCTTTCCGGTCACGCCGCATATTTCCCAGCGCGTGCAGCACACCAATGGCGGCACATGGCTCGCCGCCCAACTGGCGAAGAAGCATGGGTATGCGGCGAACTCGGCTGCGGGAAGCCACCACGCGCTTTACGACACCGGGGCGGGCTATTGCGTGTTCAACGACCTTGCCGTGGCCGCAAACCGGTTGATCGCGGAAGGCGATGCAGAGCGCGTGCTGGTCATCGACCTGGACGTACATCAGGGTGACGGCACCGCAAGCCTCACCGCCCTGCGCGACGACATCTTCACCCTCTCGGTCCATGCGGAAAAGAATTTCCCAGTGCGCAAGGCCCGCTCCAACCTCGATGTGCCGCTGGCTGACGGCATGGACGACGACGGTTTCCTCGAAGCACTCGACAGGCATTTGCCGCGCGTCTTCGAAAGCTTCGCTCCTGACATTGTGCTCTACCAGGCAGGCGTGGACGTGCACGATGACGACCGGCTCGGTCGGCTGGCGCTAAGCGACACGGGGATCGAACGGCGCGACCGCTTCGTGGTCGAGCAGGCACGGCAACGCGGCCTGCCGATCGCCAGCGCGTTGGGTGGCGGGTACGGCAAGGATCCGCGCGAGGTGGGACAGCGTCACGCCCGCTCGATGATCACCTGCGCCGACACCAATGCGCGCTTCGAACGTTCATTTCCCGTAAGCCTCGGCTGTGGTATGGATGGAGCAGGATGAAACGTCGCGATCTTCTCAAGGGCACTCTTGCCGCAGGCGCCGCAGCGGCGTTGCCGGCACGCGTGTTTGCAGAGGTCAATCCGACCGCCTCGCGCGACCGCCAGCTGATCGCCATTGCGCGCGACCAATTGGACCGTGTCGGCGCAGGCATCTGGAAGAAGGATATCGTCGGCATTGCCGATTTCGGTCTCCATTCTGCCAACCAGCGCTTCCATTTCGTCGATCTCGACAACGAACGCGTCGAAAGCTTTTTCGTGACGCACGGCACCGGGTCCGACAGCGAACACGACGGCTGGCTCAAGCGGTATTCGAATATCGAGGGGAGCGAGGCGACCAGTCGCGGCGCCTACATGACGCGCAGTTGGTATCGCGGGCGCTACGGCACCTCGATCAGGCTCGACGGGCTCGATCCGACCAATTCCAACGCCCTGCCGCGCGCCATCGTCATGCATCCGGCCGAATATGCGCGCCCGGAACACATCGCCCGCTGGGGCAGGCTCGGCCGGTCCAACGGCTGCTTCGCTCTCGGGCCGGACCAGTTTGCCAAGGTCCTGCTGAGCCTGAGCGGCGGGCGCCTGCTTTATGCGGAAAGCCTCGGCATCCAGGCCGACGGCAGCCGCCGCACCCCGCCGATTGCACAGACCGACCTGATCCGCAGGCCGGGTGGCGGCACATTCGAACGCACTAACCCCGGCCTGTTCTGATCCTTTTTAGCTGATCTGCATATCGTCGATGATCTCGACGGCTTCTTCACTCGTCTTGCGCGCACGATCCGACTGGCGCGGCGCATCCAGCGCTGCCAACACGGGCGCGTCGCGGTCGTAAAGGTCCTTGAAGGTCTTCAGGTTGCCGTCGACGTCCGTCGCCATCGTGAAGTAGGTGATGTAGACCGGCCACTGCTTCTTCATGGCGTAGCGCGTGTATTCCCCGCTGCCGGTGATTTCCGACACTTCCTCGATAATCGCGGGAAATTCGTCCTTCGAACTCGCATTGCCCAGCAGGGACATGGTCATGGCCAGCTCGCGCGCGCCCTGTACGCGGATGCAGCCGTGGCTGAGCGCGCGATTCTCATTCGCGAAGAGGTGACGGCTCGGCGTGTCGTGGAGGAAGATCGCGTGCTCGTTCGGCATGTCGAGCTTCATCAGGCCGAGCGCGTTCTGCGGGCCCGGCTGCTGTACTACGGTCACCCAGCCATTGGCGCCCTTGGTCGCCTTGTAACCCGCGCTGCGGGCCCAGCCGGGATTGTTGAGGACCTTCGCACCAAGGCCTTCGCCCTTCACGATCGACTGCGGCACGGTCCAGGTCGGGTTGTAGATCACCGCTTCGACCATTTCGGCCAGCTGCGGCGTCGCGGTGCGGCCCGGCTTGCCGACCACGGTGCGATAGCTCTTGATGATGCGCCCGTTGACCGTCAGGCGGAGCATGAATTCAGGCACGTTGGTGACGAGATACTGCTTGCCCAGGTCCTGCGGCAACCAGCGCCAGCGATCCATGTTCGCCCGGATCAGTTTGATGCGGGACGCGTCGGTTTCCGAGGCGAGTTCATCGCGCAGGCGCGCATAGTCGGGATGCACGGGGTTGAGACCGTCGAGGGTTCCGGCGATGTCGCCGCCCGCAAGCGCGTCTTCCAAAAGCTTCCACGTTGGCATGCGGTCGGCGTCGGGATCGACGACGAACCACTGGCGGCGCGATTCCATCGGCGTGCGTCCGTCGCGCAGGTCTTCGACCAGCCAGACGAAGATTTCGCTGGCCAGCGCATTCACTTCTGCACCGGGACCCTTCGCGGTGAGCAACGCGCTCAGTTCGTCGGCGCGGTAATCGCCCGGGTTGAGGCCTTCGGCTGCGACATTGGGGATATAGGAGAGCAGGGTTTCGACCTGCTCCAGCGTCCATTCGCCTTCGAGCGAGGGCACTTCCTGCACCACCTCGCCGCTCTGCATGCGGATGTCGCCGAAGGCTTCCTCGACGCTCTGTGCATTTGCGGGCTCGTTCTGCGTGGCCGGCTGCGTACGTTCGGCAGGCAGCAGGCTTTCGGGCGCACTGTTTTGCGCCTGCGCAGCGCCGGCAAGAAGAAGCGCGCTGCTCGCGCCAGTCAGAAGAAGAGTACGAAGTGTCATTCAGCCCACCATTTGGCGATTGCAGTCACGCGCTGCATCCGCCGTGTTTCTAGCAAATGTTTGCATCCTTATCCACGCCATCTGCTTGCCTTATGCTGAACCATGATGACGTGCAGGCTGCAGGCGCATATGCGTGGCAGCATGACCCGGCACCACGCCCTCCTGCCCATCCTGGTAGCCATGCTGGCCGTCGCCAGCCTCTCCCTGATGGACGCCTTCATGAAGAGCGCGGCGCTGGCGCTGGGCGCGCTTACGGCGGCATGGCTGCGCTCGACCCTCGCAACCGCCATTGCGTTGCCGCTGTGGCTCGGCCGGGGCGGCAAGCGGCCACGGCCGGAGGTCATGAGCCTGCATATCCGCCGCGGCGTCATCTCGACCTTCATGGCGCTGACGTTCTTCTATTCGCTGACCAAGCTGCCGATTGCAGAGGCCATTGCCATCAGCTTCATCGCGCCCCTCATCGCGCTCTACCTCGCCCGCCTTCTCCTCGGCGAGGTCATCCGCAAGTCGGCAATCGTCGCCTCGATCGTCGGCTTTGCAGGTACGCTGGTGATCGTCGGAGGCAAGGTGGGCCGCAACGATTTCGATAGCGATGCAGCGCTGGGGCTGGCGGCAATCCTCGTGTCCGCCCTGCTCTACGCCTACAATTTCATCCTGATCCGGCGGCAATCGCAAATGGCCGGGCCCACCGAAATAGCGGTCTTCCACTCGGGAGTGTCGGTAGTCCTGTTGGGTCTGACGATGCCTTTCGCCTTCAACCTGCCCGCTGCAGAAATATGGTTCGACCTCGCGATGGCCGCGGTGCTTACCGTGGCAGGAGCCATGGGGATCGCGTGGGCCTATGCCCGCGAAGAGGCGCAGACGCTCGTGCCGCTGGAATATTCGGGCTTCCTGTGGGCCTCGCTCTTCGGCTGGCTCTTCTTCCAGGAAAAGGTGACGGCGACGACCCTGTTGGGCACGGCGATTATCGTGGGTGCCTGCCTGATCGCTGTGCGGCGCAAGCCCAAGCAGCCGACGCAGGCAGCGCTTTAGCGGGTAGCGACGATCGTGGCTTCGGCCTGTTCGCCGGCCTGAGCTTCGGTGCCTGCAAAAGTGAAGGCAGCAGTGAAACATCCGGCGACGCCGAGAGCTGCGGCCATGACGGCCAGCTTGACTGTGCGGCGGGACGCGGTCGGCGCCTGGTTGAGGGTTTTCATTTCGAACTCCATATCGGGCGTCGCGCTCTTAGGTTGGTGCTGAGCAGCGACTTTGCCCTAATTTTGCCTTAATAAGCCCTGAAGCGCCGTTTTTGTTCCCCATCAGACGTTTTGCCGAGGCTCTGGGCCTTGATTTTTTGCGGTGTTCGGCGCAGGTGCGCGGCACATTGTGCCCGTCCGTCCATTGGTCGGGAAAGGCCCATTTCTAACACAAGGAAGAATGCCCGCATGACCCAGGTCGGCAAGGACACGCTCGGAACCCGCTCCACCCTCACCGTCGATGGCAAGGATTACGCCTACTACTCCTTCGAGAAGGCGGCAGAGAAAATCGGCGACGTGTCGAAACTGCCGTTCAGCCTGAAGGTCCTGCTGGAAAACATGCTGCGTTTCGAAGACGGCGGTTTCACCGTGTCGACCGACGATGTGCAGGCGATTGCCGACTGGCAGAAGGATCCCAAGACCGGCAAGGAAATCCAGTATCGCCCGGCCCGCGTCCTGCTGCAGGATTTCACCGGCGTTCCCTGCGTGGTCGACCTTGCAGCCATGCGCGATGCGATCAGCAAGCTTGGCGGCGACACTGCCAAGATCAACCCGCAGGTCCCCGTGAACCTGGTGATCGACCACTCGGTCATGGTCGATGAATTCGGCCACCCCAAGGCTTTCGAAAAGAACGTCGAACTCGAATACGCCCGCAATGCGGAGCGTTACGACTTCCTCAAGTGGGGCTCCAAGAGCTTCGAGAACTTCTCCGCCGTCCCTCCGGGCACCGGCATCTGCCACCAGGTGAACCTGGAATACATCGGCAAGGGTGTGTGGAACTCGCAAGACCCTGATGGCACGACCGTCGCCTATCCCGACACCTGCGTCGGCACCGACAGCCATACCACCATGATCAACGGCCTCGGTGTCCTTGGCTGGGGCGTCGGCGGCATCGAAGCCGAAGCCGCCATGCTCGGCCAGCCGATCTCGATGCTCATCCCCGAAGTCGTGGGCTTCAAGCTGACCGGCGCGATGGCCGAAGGCGTGACCGCAACCGACCTCGTGCTGACCTGCGTGCAGATGCTGCGCGAAGTCGGCGTGGTCGGCCGCTTCGTCGAATTCTACGGCGAAGGCGTTGCCAACCTGACGCTCGCCGACCGTGCGACGATCGCCAACATGGCGCCCGAATACGGCGCAACCTGCGGCTTCTTCGGCATCGACGACAAGACGCTGGAATACATGCGCCTCACCGGCCGTGACGAAGAAACCATCGCGCTTGTCGAAGCCTATTCCAAGGCCCAGGGCATGTGGTTCACGCCGGAAAACGAACCGGTCTTCACCAAGACGCTCGACCTCGACCTGTCCAAGGTCGTGCCCAGCCTCGCAGGGCCCAAGCGCCCGCAGGACCGCGTCGCACTGCCGGAAGTCGACGAGCTGTTCAACACCGACCTCAAGTCGATCTACTCCAAGGACGCACCGATGCGCGTGGACGTGGAAGGCAAGGACCATGACGTCGGCGACGGCGACGTCGTGATCGCGGCCATCACCAGCTGCACCAACACCTCGAACCCCGACGTGCTGATTGCCGCCGGCCTCGTCGCCAAGAAGGCGCACGAAAAGGGCCTGAAGCCGAAGCCCTGGGTCAAGACCAGCCTTGCACCGGGGTCGCAGGTCGTCACCGACTACCTCGTGAAGTCCGGCCTGCAGGACGATCTAAACGCCATGGGCTTCGACCTCGTCGGCTATGGCTGCACCACCTGTATCGGCAACTCGGGCCCGCTCGCTCCGCCGATCAGCAAGGCCATCAACGGCAACGACATCGTCGCCGCCTCTGTCCTGTCGGGCAACCGCAACTTCGAAGGGCGCGTGTCGCCCGACGTGCGCGCAAACTTCCTCGCCTCGCCCCCGCTGGTGGTCGCTTATTCGATCCTCGGCACGGTCACGAAGGACATCACCGAAACGCCGCTGGGCCAGGACCAGGACGGCAACGACGTGATGCTGGCCGACGTGTGGCCGACGAACGAAGAAATCGCGCAGCACCGCGCAGCGAATATCGACCGCCAGATGTTCGAAAGCCGCTATGCCGACGTCTACAAGGGTGACGAGCACTGGCAGGCGATCAAGGTCGAGGCGTCCGATACCTATCGCTGGAACCCGACCAGCACCTACGTCGCAAGCCCGCCTTTCTTCGAAGGCATGGACATGGAACCGGCGCCGGTCACCGACATCACCGATGCGAAGCCGCTGGCGATCCTCGGCGATTCGACCACGACCGACCACATCTCGCCCGCAGGCTCCATCAAGGAAGACAGCCCGGCTGGCGAATACCTGAAGAGCCACCAGGTTTCCAAGTCGGACTTCAACTCCTACGGCTCGCGCCGCGGCAACCACGAAGTCATGATGCGCGGCACTTTCGCCAACATCCGCATCAAGAACGAAATGGTCCCCGGTGTCGAAGGCGGTATCACCACCTACAAGGGTGAGCAGATGCCGATCTACGACGCGGCGATGAAGCATAAGGCCGACGGCACGCCGCTGGTCGTCATCGCCGGCAAGGAATACGGCACGGGTTCGAGCCGTGACTGGGCCGCAAAGGGCACCATCCTGCTCGGCGTGCGCGCCGTGATCGTCGAAAGCTACGAGCGTATCCACCGCTCGAACCTGATCGGCATGGGCGTGCTCCCGCTGCAATTCAAGGACGGCGACACGCGACAGAGCCTTGGCCTCGGCGCGGACGATACCTTCACGATCAAGGGTCTGGCCGACCTGACCCCAGGTCAGGACGTCGAAGTCGAAGTGACACATGAAGACGGCTCGAAGGCCACCTTCACCGCACTTTGCCGCATCGATACGGCGAACGAGATGGAGTATTACCGCAACGGCGGCATCCTCCACTACGTGCTGCGCAAGCTCGCCGCTTCGTAAGCCGGCTTTCGCAGGGGCACGGATAGGAGACTGCTCGCTCCGTGCCCCTGCTGACCCCCCTCTTCCGGCTCTTCCGGACCAAGCAACCGGACCCCAAGGCCGATCCCGCGACCCTTGCAGCGATCGGCGAAAATGTCCGCGCGCGCCTGTCGCTCGATCCCCGGGCAGTCGCGAAGGGCGGCGACAAGGCGGATCTCTTTCTGGTCCCGGGTTTCCTGACCGCGCAGGAATGCGCACGGCTGATCGCGACCATCGAAAGCCGCATCCAGCCATCGAAGCTCTTCTCCGATCGCAAGACCATGGGCGCACGGACGAGCTCGACCCATTTCTTTTCCAATGAAGCGCCAGAGACCATCGAGCTCGGGCGCAAGATCGACGAGGTGCTCGGCATAGATCGCGCCCATGCGGAGACGATCCAGGGCCAGCGCTATCATGTGGGCGAGCAGTATTTGCATCACCGCGACTATTTCCGCGAAGAACGGCCGCACTGGCAGGACGAACGGCGCCGCGGCGGGCAGCGCAGCTGGACCGCGATGGTCTATCTCAACCGCGTCGAAGCGGGCGGGGAGACCGAATTCCCCGAACTGGACCTGCTGGTCACACCGGAACCGGGTCTATTGATTGCGTGGGACAATATGACCCGCAAGGGTCGCCCCAATCGCAATACGCGGCATGCCGCCCTGCCGGTCGAGGCAGGTGAGAAATACGTGATTACCCAGTGGTACCGGCAGGAAGAGTGGAGCCGCAGCTACCGCTGAAGGCAGGGCCGCCCCTGATTTCGCGACTTTCGCTAGACCTTGGCGCCCTTCGCGCCTTTCCGCTCTCGTAATCGCCGGCGGCCGAAGATGGCCGCAGCCCCCAGACCGAACAGCACCATCATCGGCGGAGCCGGAACTTCCGTGCCGCTGCTCGTGCTCGACGGAGGCGGGGGAGGAGGTGGCGGAGGTGGCGGCGGAGGAGGAGGCGGCGGCGGGGGCGGAGGAGGCCCACCGGTCGTCGTGCCGCCCGAGGAACCAGTCGACGTCGAAGTACTCGAACTCGACGAGGTGCTCGAACTGGAGGACGAGCTCGTGCTCGAACTCAGATCGCCACTCGTCGAGCTGGACGTGGAACTCGACACATCGCCCGAAGTCGAACTGGACGTGGACGTCGAGCTCGAAACGTCGCCGGACGTCGAACTGGATGTCGAGGTCGAACTGGAGACATCGCCCGAGGTAGAGCTGGAACTGGACGTCGAGGTCGAGCTCGAAACGTCGCCCGATGTCGAACTGGAGGTCGATACATCGCCGGTCGAAGTGACCGAACCGGTCGAACTGCTCGTCGAACTTCCGCCCGTGCTGGTGCTGGACGTCGTCGTGATGTTGATGGGCGGCAGGTCGCCGCCGGTCGTCGTGGTCGAATTGACGATCACGGTTCCACCGCTCGACCCGCCACCGAAGAAGCCGCCGAAAAAGCCGCCACCGAAGCCGCCGCCATATCCCCCGCCGTAACCGCCGCTCGGGATCGAACGCGATCCGCCGCCTGCAACTGGCGCAGCTTGCGGCAAGGGAGGAACGGGAACCGGAGCCATGACCACGCGCCGGACAGGCGGGCACACATTCTCGGGATCGGCAACCGCCGCTTCGGGCGAATCAAAGGGGACACATTCGATCACGCGCTGCGGGATGACGCGCGCGGCACGGACCGGCGGCTTTGGCGTAGCCCGCTTGATCGGCATGGCCTTGATCTGCTTGACCGCCTTGCTCTTGTAGCTGGGAGAATCGGTAATCGGCCGCTCGGCGACATGGACTGCGCCGCCCGCAACCAGGGCACCGCCCGCGGCGGTGGCCGACAGTTTCGCAAGCGCTCCTTTAACCGACATGTTCGCACTTCCTGTTGCGCGGGTTGATCCCGCATCGATCGGAAACGCGCACCATGCGAATCCCCCGATCTTCGAATTTACACTCTGCTGTTACCTCTACAAAACTAAATTTTCCGCAATTTAGCGAGGGCTGCCAGCGCCGTGTCCCGCTTTGGAACTGAATTTCGCCGGTCTCTTACAGCGCGATTCACCCTATCAATCAAACATATCCGACTGGCCGGCGGGTCCCGGCGGCGTCATGCCGAGGTGGGACCAGCCGCCATCGTTGAGCATGCGGCCCCGCGCTGTCCGGGCAATCAGGCCGAGCTGGATGAGATAGGGTTCGATCACCTCCTCGACCGTGTCGCGTGGTTCGCTGAGACCAGCCGCCAGCGTCTCGACGCCCACGGGACCACCCTTGTAGGTGGTAGCGATCATGGTGAGATAGCGCCTGTCCATCGCATCGAGGCCGAGACTGTCCACTTCGAGCCGCGTCAGCGCTTCGTCGGCCACCCTGGTCGTGACCACGGCCTCGTCCAGCACGCTGGCGAAGTCGCGCACGCGGCGCATCAGGCGGCCTGCGACACGCGGCGTCCCGCGGGAACGGCGGGCGATCTCGCGTGCACCGCCCTCGTCGATGCCCATGCCGAGCAGCCCTGCCCCGCGGGTGACGACCTTGAGCAGCTCGTCCTCGGTGTAGAAATTGAGGCGTACCGGGATGCCGAAACGGTCGCGCAAGGGCGTGGTCAGCAGGCCCTGACGCGTCGTCGCGCCGACCAGCGTGAAGGGCGGCAGGTCGATCCGCACGCTGCGCGCCGACGGCCCCTCGCCGATGATGATGTCGAGTGCGCGGTCCTCCATCGCGGGATAGAGCACTTCCTCGACCACCGGATTGAGCCGGTGGATCTCGTCGATGAAGAGCACGTCGTTCGGCTCGAGATTGGTGAGCAGCGCGGCGAGGTCACCGGCCTTAGCGATCACCGGGCCGCTGGTGGCACGGAAACCAACGCCCAGTTCCTTCGAGACAATCTGCGCCAGCGTGGTCTTACCGAGGCCCGGCGGGCCGAAGAACAACACATGGTCCATCGCCTCGGCGCGGTTCTTGGCCGCCTCGATAAACACCCGCAAATTCTCGCGCGCCGCCTTCTGCCCGACGAATTCGGCAAGCGATTTCGGCCGCAGCGCCGCATCAGGGTCTTCCGGCTGCCGGTCGGGCGAATGGAGGGGTACGGGTTCGGTCATGCCTTCGCAAATCTCTTCACTATTAGGACAAAACCTACAAACGCCCATTGGATTATAGGAATGAAAATCAACCCGAGAGCCGACGTACTGCTCGCTGACACGAACGCCATATTGTATGTCGCATAGATCCCAAAAGAGAGAAGTGGGACCAATGTCAGAAACCAGACACGTGAGGTCAGGCCCAGATAGGCAACATAACCGACCGGCGAAATTACAAGTGACAGAAAAATCAACGTGAATGGGCTGATGAGCGAAATACCGGCCGCCATCTTGTCCATCACGTAAAGCAGAAAAATTCCATACGCCCCCGCTGCAATCACCCCGATTTTTGGAAGCAAGTTCAAAACGGGTTCACCGTGTAGCCGCGCTGTTGCAGCAGGGCGTGGGCGGTCATGGCGGATAGCGCCATTTCGACGCCCGGCAGCAGGTCGTCCTGTGTCACCCCATAGGCCGCCGCGCTCTGGCCGCAGACGATGAAGCGCACGCCCTCGCCGAGCATCACCTGCACCATGTCGGCAGAGGTGTTGTCGGGCTTTGCCAGCAAGTCGTTCACCGCCTTGCCATGGACGACCACGGCAATGCGGATGTTTTCTTCAGGTACGCCATGCGCGACGTGCATGTTGATGAAGCGCGCGGCGCTTTCGAAACCGCGATTGCGTGCGCCCTCGTCAGCAGGCTTGGCGACATCGAAGGCAATCGAGAATTCGGTATCGCCGGGGACTTCGCCGATCCCCTCGACCGGCGCGTGCGGTCCGAATTGCGCGAACACGGGACCGGTTTTGAATGCGCTCATATCCTGCGCCGAAGCGGTCGTCGCCAGCAGGGCTGCCACCGCGCTCATCGCCATCACTTTCAATGCCATCATTTTCATCCCGCCGCCCTCTTCAATGCGACGCGAATGAGGTCGCCCTCGCTCGCGCCTTCGCCCAGCTCGCCTTGTGCCAGAGCCACCGCCCGAGCGGCAATCGCCGGTTTGAAGCCGAGGTTTTCCAGCGCGCTCACCGCATCCGCGCTCGCACCGCCGACCGGGGCCGCTGTAGCCGCTCCGCCAACGACACCGCCGCCCGGAAGCGCGCCCGCCTTGTCCTTCAGTTCGTTGACGATGCGCCCGGCCAGTTTCGGCCCTACGCCCTGCGCCCGCGCGATCGTGGCGGCATCGCCATTGGAGCACGCCTGCTGCACCTCGCCGGTCGACAACGCCGACAGGATCGCAAGGCCGACCTTGCTCCCCACGCCCTGCACCTGCGTGAGCAGGCGGAACCAGTCGCGCTCCGCAGCCTCTGCAAAGCCGAGCAGGCGCATGTCGTTTTCCGACACCTGGAGATCGGTGTAGACAGTGCAGGCCTCGCCCGTCTCGCCCAACTGGCTGAGTGTGCGAGCCGAGCAATGGACGAGATATCCGACGCCCGAAACATCGATCACCGCCCAGTCGGAACCGGTTTCGTCGAGCAGGCCTTTAAGCTTTGCAATCATGGTTTGTTCTTGCGCCACAAGAATGGCTTGGTCCAGCCCTAGTGGACTTGGCCCCACAGTTGAGACAGGAAGGCGGGCATGAGCTGGAACACTTTCGGACGCGTGCTGCGCTTCACAACCTGGGGGGAAAGCCATGGCCCTGCCATCGGCGCAGTCGTCGACGGGTGCCCTCCGGGGATCGAGCTGAGCGAGAGCGATATCCAGCCCTTCCTCGATGCAAGGAAGCCGGGCCAGAACAAGTTCACCACCCAGCGCAAGGAACCGGACGAGGTCCGCATCCTGTCGGGCGTGTTCGAGGGCAAGACGACGGGCACTTCGCTCTCGCTGCTGATCGAGAACAAGGACCAGCGGTCGAAAGATTATTCGGAAATCGCCAATACCTATCGCCCCGGCCATGCCGACTATGCCTATGACGCGAAATACGGTTTTCGCGATTATCGCGGCGGCGGGCGCAGCTCTGCGCGCGAGACGGCGATGCGCGTTGCGGCGGGCGCGGTGGCGAGGAAAGCCATGCCGGAGGTCGCAATACTCGCTTATGTCGCGGAGATCGGCGGCGACCGGATCGACCCCGCCAATTTCGACCGCGAGGAAATCGCCCGCAATCCCTTCTGGTGCCCCGACGCACAGGCGGCCGAGCGCTGGGAAGCGCTGGTCGACGAAGCGCGCAAAGCAGGCTCTTCGCTCGGCGCGGTGGTCGAATGCGTGGCGACGGGCGTACCCGCAGGATGGGGCGCGCCGGTCTATGCCAAGCTCGACAGCGACCTGGCGGCAGGCATGATGAGTATCAACGCGGTCAAGGGCGTGGAGATCGGCGACGGCTTCGATGCCGCCCGCCTGACCGGCGAACAGAACGCCGATGCCATGTCACCGGGCGAAAACGGCCCGGAGTTCGCGGCCAATCATGCCGGCGGGATCGCTGGCGGTATCTCTACAGGCCAGCCGGTGGTCTGCCGCGTGGCCTTCAAGCCGACCAGTTCGATCCTCACCCCCGTTGCCAGCATCGACCGTCAGGGCGAGGCGACCGAGGTGCGCACCAAGGGGCGGCACGATCCCTGTGTCGGTATCCGGGGTACGCCGGTCGTCGAGGCGATGATGGCGCTGGTGCTGGCCGATCACAAACTGCTGCACCGCGCGCAATGCGGCTGAGCCGCTCGGCGGAACTTACCAAAGCATCATGAAAGCAATCGCCAATTCGCGCCCACTTCTGTGGCTGCTACTCGCCTTGCCGGGGCTCTGGATGGTGGGGCGGTGGGTTCTGACACCCGACAGCTATGGCTATGGCCATGCGATCGGCGATAGCGGCGACTGGGCGGCGTGGCTGTTGCTGGTGACTTTGGCGGTAACGCCGATACGGCTCGCGTTCCGCAAGCGGAAATGGGCGGTCTGGCTGATGCGCAAGCGGCGCGATCTGGGTGTCGCAAGCTTCGCCTATGCCGCGTTTCACACGGGCATATACCTCGGCAAGAAGGTCGATCCGGCCGTTATCCTGTCCGAAGCGGGAGAGCCTTACTTGCTTGCCGGATGGGCGGCGCTGGCCCTGTTCGTACCGCTCGCCGCGACATCGAACGATATCGCGACGAGGGCACTCAAGCGGTCATGGAAGACCTTGCACCGCCTCGTCTATCCGGCGGCAATCCTGGTCTTCTTGCACTGGGTCCTGTCCGCCTTCGATCCGACCACCGCGTGGATCCACGTCGGTATTCTGGTCGCGATCGAGGGGATCAGGATCGTTCTGCAAATGCGTCAGAGAGTGACGTAATTGCGGAAACGGGCGACTTCCGCCTCGTCGACATACTTGCCGATTTCGCGGTTGAATTCGCCCATGTCCTCGTAGGGACGGTATTCTTCGAATTCGTGAACCATCTTGTCAGTCATGCCGGGGATCAGGCGGATCTGCTCCTCGGTGGCTTCGTTGAGGTTGACCGGGACAAACACGGTTTCCAGCACGGCGGCTGCTTCCTCGGCCGACAGCGTTTCGAGGAGCTTCGCGTTGAACGCCGTCACGTCGGCATAGGGCTGGCCTGCGACGATGGCGGCAGCGAGTTCGTCGGACACGCCATCGATTCCGGCAAGCTGCTCGGCAGTCGCGGTGCTGGCGTCGAGGACGCCGGCGGTTTCGGCTTCCGCTTCGACGGTGTCGGTGGCCGCAGTCTCGTCGGCAGCAGGTGCGCTTTCTTCGGCGTCCGAGCAGGCGGCAAGAGCAAGGGTGCTGGCGGTGAAGGCAGCGGCGATAGCAAACTTACGCATTTCGAATCCTCTTATTGCGAAGAATTCGCATTATCATACAAGCGCTGCCAGCGAAGCGATTTCTCAAATTTTTCTGAGCACAACGGCCTCTGTTGCAGAAAATGCATGATAATTGCGCCTATGTTGCGCTTTAAGAAAGTTCCATCGAGTTGATCGATTATTCCGATGCTCGCAATCGCAACATATCGCTTTTGTGCATCGCAGCACCCCCTATCTGGAGCCCACGAGATTCACCCCGAATAACGGAGAAAACCATGGGTATCATCGGAAGCGAAATCAAACCGTTCAACGCCACCGCCTTCCAGGCCGGCAAGGACTTTTTCGAAGTCACCGACGAAGACGTGAAGGGCAAGTGGTCCGTCTTCTTTTTCTATCCGGCCGACTTCACCTTCGTCTGCCCGACCGAACTGGAAGACCTCGGCGAGCAGTACGCCATGCTCCAGAAGATGGACGTCGAAGTCTATGCCGTGTCGACCGACACGCACTTCAGCCACAAGGCATGGCACGACACCTCGGACAAGATCGGCAAGCTGCAGTTCCCGTTCCTGGGCGACCAGAACCACGTCCTTGCGCGCAACTTCGACGTGCTGCGTGAAGGCGTCGGCCTCGCCGATCGTGCGACCTTCGTGGTCGATCCCGACGGCGTGATTCAGATCATGGAACAGACCTGCGAAGGCGTAGGCCGCAATGCCAACGAACTGGCCCGCAAGATCAAGGCTGCCCAGTACGTTCGTGCGAACCCCGGCCAGGTCTGCCCGGCCGCCTGGGAAGAAGGCAGCGAAACGCTGGCTCCCTCGCTCGACCTCGTCGGCAAGATCTAAGCATCAAGTACAGGCGGTGCGCCTTTCCCCGGCGCGCCGCCCAAGAGCCCGAGCGAGCCTCGGGTCGCTGGAAGGTCCGGGGCATTTGCCTCCCCCCCCCGCCCCGGACCTTTTCCATCCCCCAATCCCATCCGGAGACCGCGCATGCTCGACACCGCAATGAAGCAACAGCTTTCGACCTATCTCGCCAATTTGCGCGAGCCGATCGAACTCGTCGCCTCGCTGGCTGACGACGCGAAGAGCACGCAGACCCGCGAACTGCTGGAAGAGATTGCCGCGCTGCACGATCTGGTCACCGCCAGTTTCGACGGCACCGACGATCGCAAGCCCAGCTTCATCATCCGCCGCGCCAGAGATGCGGAAAAGTGGGTGCGTTTCGCAGGCCTTCCGATGGGGCATGAATTCACCTCGCTCGTCCTCGCCCTGCTGTGGGCCGGCGGGCATCCGCCCAAGGTCGATGCCGACCTGATCGAACAGGTTCGCGGCATCGAGGGCGATTTCCATTTCGAGATGTATTTCTCGCTGAGCTGCCACAACTGCCCCGACGTGGTGCAGGCGCTGACGCTGATGGCGCTCGAGAACCCGCGCATTACCGCGACGCTGATCGAGGGCGGAACTTACCAGGACGAAGTCGACGCGCGCGACATCATGGCCGTCCCCGCGACCTTCCTGAATGGCGAGCCCTTTTACAACGGCAAGATGGAACTGGCCGAAATCCTTGCCAGGATCGACACCGGCGCCGATGCCAAGGCCGCAGAGAAGCTCAATGCCAAGGACCCGTTCGAAGTCCTCGTCGTCGGCGGCGGACCGGCTGGCGCGGCGACTGCCATCTACACCGCCCGCAAAGGTTTCCGTACCGGCATCGCGGCCGAACGCTTTGGCGGGCAGCTGCACGACACGCTGGGCATCGAGAACCTGCCGGGCACGGCTTATACGGAAGGCCCGAAGCTTGCCGGAGAGCTTGAGCGTCATGTCGGTGAATACGACATCGACCTCATGAACCTTGCCAAGGCGGTGAAGCTCGTCCCTGCCAAGCAGGAGGGCGGTCTCCACACGGTCGAACTGGGCAATGGAGCCAGCCTCAAGGCGCGCAGCCTGATCCTGGCGACGGGTGCGCGCTGGCGTAATCTCGGCGTTCCGGGCGAGGCGGAATATCGCAACAAGGGCGTGGCCTACTGCCCGCACTGCGACGGCCCCCTGTTCAAGGGCAAGCGCATCGCCGTGATCGGCGGCGGCAATTCGGGCGTCGAGGCGGCAATCGATCTTGCCAAGATCGTCGGCCATGTCACGCTGATCGAATATGACGAGAAATTGCGCGCCGACGAAGTGTTGCAGGCCAAGCTTCGCAGCATGGACAATGTCGAAATCGTTACCAGCGGCCAGACGACCGAGATTACCGGCAAGGACGGCAAGGTTGACGGCCTGGTGCTCAAGGACCGCAAGAGCGGTGACGAGCGCCGCATCGAACTGGAAGGCGTGTTCGTCCAGATCGGCCTCGTGCCGAATACGGAATGGCTCAAGGACAGCGGCCTTGCGCTGACCAGGTTCGGTGAAATCGAAACCGACGAGGAAGGGCGCACCAACCTGCCCGGCATCTTTGGCGCGGGCGACGTGACCGACGTGCCCTACAAGCAGATCGTGGTCGCAATGGGCGAAGGCTCGAAGGCAGGCCTATCGGCTTTCGATTACCTCATCCGGACCGAGGCAGTGGACGAGATCGCGCAAGCCGCCTGATTTTTGCTCTCGATCAAAACGACAAAGCGCCGCCATTCCAACCGGATGGCGGCGTTTTTCGTATGCGCGCCACGCTTCGTCGCTCAATCGCTTGCGGCAATCAATTTGAACCGTTTAATCGATTGGACGAATAACCGGACGAGGTTCATCGTCATCCGGTTCTCGGACGGGAGACCGAGTCTTTTTACAGGAGAGAGTATTCATGGACGCCAAAACCGGAGATATCAGCGGTTGTCCCTTCCACGGCGATGCCGGAACAAGGGCTTTGTTCGGCCGCCGCAACCGTGACTGGTGGCCCGATCAGCTCGATCTGGAAATCCTTACCGAAGGTGGCCGTGCGGCCGACCCGATGGGCGAGGACTTCGATTATTGCGAAGCCTTCAACGCGCTCGATTACAACGCGCTCAAGCAGGACCTTACCGACCTGATGACCGACAGCCAGGACTGGTGGCCGGCGGACTATGGTCATTATGGCCCCTTCTTCATCCGCATGGCATGGCACGCAGCCGGCACCTATCGCACGGGCGATGGTCGCGGCGGCGGCGGCAGCGGCCAGCAGCGTTTCGCCCCGCTCAACAGCTGGCCCGATAACGGCAACCTCGACAAGGCGCGCCGCCTCCTGTGGCCGATCAAGCAGAAATACGGCAAGCACATCAGCTGGGCCGACCTTTTCATCCTTACCGGTAACGTCGCCATCGAAAGCATGGGCGGTCCCGTGTTCGGCTTCGGCGGCGGCCGCAAGGACGTGTTCGATCCGGAAACCGTCTACTGGGGCACGGAAGAAAAGTGGGTCGATACGGGCGCCGAAACCCGCATCCAGCCGGATGAGGGCATGGCGCTCGAAAATCCGCTCGCCGCGATCCAGATGGGCCTCATCTACGTCAATCCCGAAGGTCCGGGCGGCAATCCGCACGATGCCGAGGGCATGGCCCGCGACATGCGTGAAACCTTCGCCCGCATGGCCATGAACGACGAGGAAACCGTCGCCCTTACCGCCGGCGGTCACGCCTTCGGCAAGGCCCACGGCGCGAAGCCTGCGGACACTTTCGGCAGCGCTCCGGAAGGCGAAACCCTGCACCGCATGGGCTTCGGCTGGCTGACCGACCCCGATGAAATCGGCAAGGGTCACATCACGACGTCGGGCATCGAAGGCGCGTGGACGCCGAATCCGACCCAGTGGGGCGGCGACTATTTCCGCCTGCTGTTCAAATACGACTACGAGCTCGTCCAGAGCCCGGCAGGCGCGAACCAGTGGCAGCCGATCAATCCCGATCCGGAAGACATGGCACCCGACGCCAGGGACCCGAACAAGAAGGTCCCGACCATGATGACCACCGCCGACATGGCGCTGAAACGCGACCCGGAATATCGCAAGATCTCCGAACGCTTCCGCGACGACCAAGCGGCCCTCGACGATGCTTTCGCCCGCGCATGGTTCAAGTTGTGCCACCGCGACATGGGGCCCAAAGTCCGCTACCTCGGCCCCGAAGTGCCGAGCGAAGACCTGATCTGGCAGGACCCCGTGCCCGCCGGAACGCAGGTGTCCGACAGCGACGTTTCGTCCTTCAAGTCGAAGGTGCTGGACAGCGGCCTTTCCGTTTCGGAACTGGTGAAGGCAGCGTGGGCCTCGGCCTCGACCTACCGCAACTCCGACCATCGCGGCGGCGCCAACGGTGCGCACATCCGCTTCGATGAAATCAAGAACTGGGCGGTCAACGATCCCGAAGAACTGGGCAAGGTCCTTGCCAAGCTCGACGAGATCCGCGGCTCGATCTCGATGGCCGACGCCATCGTCATCGCCGGTTCGGCTGCGGTCGAAAAGGCTGCGAAGGATGCGGGCTTCGATATCTCCGTTCCGGTCACCACCGGCCGCGGCGATGCGAAGCGCGAAGACTTCGATGCCGAGAGCTGGGAACCGCTGGAGCCGTTCGCCGACGGTTTCCGCAACTACCTCAAGACCAAGGCTTCGGTGAAGACCGAGGACATGCTGGTCGACCGTGCCCACCTCCTGGGCCTGTCGATCCCCGAAATGACCGCGCTGGTCGGCGGGCTTCGCGTGCTGGGTGCTGTAAGCAAGCACGCCAAGCACGGGAACAGCATCGGCGTCCTTACCGAAACCCCCGGCAAGCTCGACAACAGCTGGTTCGTGAACCTGCTGGGCATGGGCGTGATCTGGGAAGAGGTCGACGACAGTGGCGACGAGGAATTCGTCGGCACCTGCCGCAAGACCGGCAAGGAACTGTGGCGCGCAACGCGTACCGACCTTGTCTTCGGCTCCAACTCGCGCCTGCGCGCGGTAGCGGAAGTCTATGCCGAGAACGGCAATGAGGAGAAGTTCGTGAACGACTTCGTCAAGGCCTGGACCAAGGTCATGGATGCAGACCGTTTCGACCTCACCTACGCCAAGTACCACAAGTAAAAAACAGAACTGAGCCCCTGGGCCGCAGAAGGAGCCCCCGGCAGAAATGCCGGGGGCTTTTTCTTCTCTTTACTCGGCTCGCACGAAGGCTAGGCAATTCCGATGAACACCCAATTCACGAAGCGCGCGCGCTTGTTCGCTGGTCTTATCTCGGTCGCCGCGTTGGCTTACGGAGAGGCGAGCGGGTTCTACGCCTACTTCTTCCTCGACGTCGCGCAATTCGGCTACGGGCCGGTCCTCGCCAACATACTCGGGCTTGCCGTGGTCTTCATGATTTTCGGCCTGATCCTGCTCGGACTGCGACGCTTGCTCAGCGCTCGCGCCTGAGGACGATGTAGAGCGCGCCGTCGCCGCCATGGCGCTGATGCGCGCGGCGTACGGCCGCAATGGCCGAATGGTGGCTGGAGGCTGCCAGCCAGTCCAGCACCTTGGCCCGGATGGCCCCGCGCCTGTGCCCGCGATCCGCCGGATCAACCGGGCGCGGCTTGCCGGTGATCAGCAGGATCGTGCGCGCGCCCATGGAACGGGCCTGCGCCACACCGCTGATCAGGCGGTTGTAGGCCGCGTCGAGCCCGTGGTCGTGAAGGTCCAGCGTGAAGTCCGGCTGGATCGCGCCCGATTTGAGCCTGCGGTCCCAATGGGAATCGAGAGAATTGGCGGATTTGGTGGGAGCGGCAACGGGCCGGGGTGCTGACGAGGGCGCGGGCTTTCGGGGCGATGGTTTGGGGACTGTCACCTTCGGTGCCATCGGGACAGCAACCTTCCGGACCGGAGCGCGCGGGTGAAGCGGTTCGACCGTCGCGGCGACCTTTTCCCAGGCTTCCGCTTCTTGCGCGCTGAGGCCGCGCGGCGCGCTCATCGCTTCAGGCGGGCGAGCGTGCCCTTGGGCAGGAAGATGTAAGCCGTTCCGCTGCTGCTCATGCCGCCGGCGATTTCGCGGGCCTGCGCGCCATTGCCCCAGAACGTGTCGAAGCGGTTGGCGCCCTTGATGGCCCCGCCGGTATCCTGCGCAACCCAGAGCCCGTCCGCCACATCGCTTTCCATGTCGAGCCAGACCGGTGCGCCATAGGGTACGAACTTGGGATCGACCGCGATGCTGTCGCGCCCGTAGACCGGCACTTCGAGCGAGCCGAGCGGACCGTCGGTGTCCAGTTCACGGAAGAAGATCCAGCTCTTGTTGAGGTTCATGATCTCGTCCGCCCGGTCCGGATTGTCCCGCAGCCAGCCCATCAGTCCCTGCATCGAGGTCGGATACTGCGTCCCGTCGCCGATCAAGCCCTGCTCACGCATAGGCCTGCCGATGGCGACATATTCGCGGCCGTTTTGCCCCGCATAGCCGATGCGCATCACGCTGCCGTCGGGCTGGCGCAGCAGGCCGCTACCCTGGATCTGGAGAAAGAAGAACTCGATCGGGTCGGCGGCCCAGGCGATGGTCGGGACCTTGCCGTCCAGCGCGCCCTTCACGATTTCCGACCGCTCGTAATAGCGCACGAACTCGCCGTCTTCATTGTAGCGGCCAAGCGGCGGGCGGCCGGTGCGCTCGCTCTCGGCGATTTCGGCAGGCCAGCCGCGCTCGAGGTCGGACGGGAGGGCGTAGACCGGCACGTCGTAGCCGGGCGTCTTTGTCCGGCTGCCGAGGATTTCTGGCTCGAAATAGCCCGTGGCGAAGGCCTCGCCTTCGCCCACGATCGCGGTTTCGAACTGGCTGGTGAAGAAGAGCGCCGGATCGCTCGACCAATTGCTCGCCGCAAGGCACGGCCCCTGCCAGTCGAGCCGGGTGGTCAGGCCGCTCGTATCGTCGCGGAAAAGTATCTTGTCGCAAGAGCGCCTGAACGCTGCCAGCGCGCCTTCCGCATCCGCCTGCAGGAACGGGAAGCTCTCGATGGGCGGGCCGGGGCGAACACCTGCCGATGCGGCATTGTCTGCAATTTCGGCGGGCGGCTGTTCGACAGCGCCCGTGTCCATCGGCGGACGCGCTTCGGGCACGACGGCGCAGGCGGTAAGCAGCGAAGCCGCCGCGAGTGTGAGCGCGCTTCGCATGGAGCCTACTCCTGTAAGGATGAAGATTAGTCCTGGTCGGTTTCGTCGAGGACCCAGTTCGGGTCCATCGAGTCGACCGAGCGGCTGAACGTCCAGATGTCGCGGCTTTCGACGGCATCGTCGAGCGAACCGGCGACAACGGTGCCGTCCTTGTCGCGCGTGACCGCGGCGATATCGGCCACGAAACGCACTGCGATACGCGCGGTGCGGCCATCCATTTCGGCAGAATGGACCGTGGCATCCTCGATCCGGATAAGGCGGTTGTCGAGCGTTTCGCCCGCAGCTTCGCGCGCATCGATCGCGCCTGCGAAGCTGGCGTAGACATCTTCGTCCGTAAGGTCGCGCAGCGTGTCCTTGTCGCCTGCCCAGAAAGCCTCGAGGATCATGGCATAAGCTGCCTTGGCACCTTCGAGGAAGGACAGCAGGTCGAACCGCGAATCGGCATTGGCGATGGAGCGGATCGCGCTTTCATTGGCATTCGTCGCATTATCGACGCTGCGCAGGGTCACCGCAGGGCGCGCAGGCGCTGCCGCATCCGGCGTCGTGCCGGTGACGGCAGGCGGCGATTTCTGTTCGCGCGGGCCGTAGCTGCGACGGATCGGATCCTCCTCATGCTCGGACCGCTGGCCCAGCACCGAATAGAGGCGCAGGCCGAGAAATGCGGCAATGGCTGCTAGGATGACGATCTCGGTGATCACAGGCGGAATTCCGTTCGTTTCGATTCTGGCACTTAGCGAAAGAACCATGCCTTTCGGTACGGTCCCCTTAGTGCCCTAGATAGGGATCAATTACAAACGCACAATGGGCGCTCCGGGGTCCGTTCGGCGTCCTTTTCCTTCGGCCAGCCGGGGCCACTCGCACATTGCCCCGAACCGTGGGGGGTGCTAGGCGCGCGCCCTGACCGGTCGGGGCCGCAATACGACCCGCCCCGCCCACTCATACGGAAATACGAAAGAAAGTTTGCCCGATGGCCGATGAAAACGACGTTCTGACCGATCTCAATGCGGATCCCGCTGCTGGTGCCAACGGTGCCGACAATCGCCCTACGGTCGGCGTACTGAACCAGTATGTGAAGGACCTGTCGGTCGAGAACCCGAACGCGCCGGCATCCTACCAGTGGCAGGACCAGCCGCGCGTCGACGTGCAGCTCAACATCGCCTCGAACAAGGTGACGGACGAGATCAGCGAAGTCGAACTGAAGATCACGGTGCGCGCCGACACCGACCAGGGCGCGCAGTACATCGTCGAGCTCGCCTATTGCGGCCTTGTCGGCATTCGCAACGTACCCGAAGAGCATGCCCACGCATTCCTCTTCGCAGAAGCGCCGCGCCTGCTGTTCCCCTTCGCCCGCGCCATCATCTCCGATGCCGTGCGTGATCTCGGCTATGCGCCGATGATGCTGGAGCCGATGGATTTCGCCGGGCTTTACCAGCAGCAGCTGCAGGCACGCGCTGCCCAGCAGGGCGAAGGCGCCCCGGCTCCCACCGGGAACGCCTGAGGCTTCGGGACCGGGACGGAGGCTCCACGATGAGCCTGCTGAAAAACGTCGGCACGATCGGCTCGCTCACCATGGTGAGCCGCATCGCCGGCATGGCCCGCGAAATGATCTTCAGCCGCGTGCTGGGGGCGAATGCGGTCACCGACGCCTGGCTCCAGGCCTTCATCATTCCCAACGTCTTCCGCCGGCTGTTTGCGGAAGGCGCGTTTTCCGCCGCCTTCGTGCCGATGTTCTCCAAACGGTTGAACGGCGAAGGCGGGCTGGAGGATGCGCGCAGTTTCTCGGCCGATGTGCTGAGCGTGTTCCTGCCGGTCCTCATCGCGCTGTGCATCGTTTTCGAACTGGCGATGCCGGGCGTCATCTGGATCCTGGCGGACAAGCCGGTCGATCCCGGCCAGTTCGACCTGTCGGTCGATTTCGCCCGGATCATGTTTCCCTACATCCTGCTGGTAAGCCTCGTGACACTGTTCACCGGCATGCTGAATTCCGTGTCGCGCTTTGCGCCGGGTGCCAGTTTCCCGATCATCCTCAACCTGGTGCTGATCGCCGCGCTGCTGACGGGGGAATATTTCGTCAACGCCACCGGTGCCAGCATCGAACAGGTCGCCTATGGCGTGGCCTGGGCGGTAACCCTTGGCGGCGTCATGCAGCTGGGCTGGCTCTATTACTGGACGAGGGTCGAAGGGTTCAGGCCGAAGCTGCTGTGGCCGCGAATCACTCCGGAAGTGAAGCGGCTGTCGATCATTGCCCTGCCGGCGGCCATCGGCGGCGGCGCCTACCAGATCAACACGCTCGTCCAGCTCTACTTCCTGAACCAGCTCGAATCCGGTTCGGTCAGCTACATGAATTACGCGGACCGCCTCAACCAGCTGCCGCTCGGCATTATCGGCATCGCCCTGTCGACCGCGATCCTTCCCACGCTGTCCAAATTCGTCGGCAGCAAGAACAAGGAAGGTGCGGACCGCATCCAATCCGACGCGATCGAACTGTCGATGCTGCTCACGATTCCTGCCGCCGTGGCCCTGGCGATCTGCGCGACGCCTTTCGTCACGATGATTTTCCAGGGCGGGCGCTTCAGCGTCGAGGACGCGGCGATTGCGGGCGACGTCCTTGCCGTGCTCGTGCTGGGCCTGCCCGCCTATGTCATGGTCAAGGTGCTGGTGCCAAATTTCTATGCGCGCTCGGACACCAAGACGCCGGTCTATGCGGCGTTCATTTCACTGGCCGTGTTCGTCGCCTTCAACATCGCCTTCCTCCAGCGGTTCGGTGTCGAGGGCGTGGCGCTAGCGAGCGTGATCGGGGCCTGGATCAACGTCGCCTTTCTCTACGTGATCCTCCTCAAACGAGGCTATTACACGGTCCCTCTCGCCCTGGTCGGACGCATTGCCCGCCAGCTCATCGCCGCAGCCGCAATGGGCGCTGCCTTGTGGTTCGCCCGCGATTTGCTTACCGGCTGGTACTCGGCCGGCTTTTTCGCCCGGCTTGCCGCGCTTCTCGGGCTCGTCCTGTGCTCGGGCATCGTCTATTTCGGCGTCGCCTTTGCGGTCGGCGCCATCGACCGGCAGCGCATCGCTGCCCTGACCAAGAAGAAAGCTCCGTAAATCATCATGCGTGTTGTTTCCGGCATCCAGCCCACCGGCAATCTCCATCTCGGCAATTACCTGGGGGCGATCCGCAACTGGGTGCGGATGCAGGATAACCTCGGCGAAGGAGAACAGTGCCTGTTCTTCCTTGCGGACCTGCATGCCATTTCGATGCCGCATGAGCCGACGGAACTGCGTCGCGCCACGCTCGAAATGGCGGCGGCGCTGGTCGCCTGCGGGATCGATCCTTCGCGCTCGGTGCTGTTCAACCAGGCCCAGGTCCACGCGCACGCCGAATTGCAATGGCTGCTCAACGGCACCGCCCGCATGGGCTGGCTGAACCGGATGACGCAGTTCAAGGACAAGAGCGGCAAGAACCGCGAAGGTGCCAGCGTTGCGCTGTTCACCTATCCCGTGCTGCAGGCCGCCGACGTGCTGCTCTACCAAGCGACCCATGTGCCTGTTGGCGAGGACCAGAAGCAGCACCTGGAACTGGCGCGCGATATTGCCCAGAAGTTCAACAACGACTTCGCGACCGAGGACGCGCCGGTCTTCACCCTGCCCGAACCGATCAGCCCGCCCCAGGCGGCGCGCATCATGAGCCTGCGCGACGGGTCGAAGAAGATGAGCAAGTCAGATCCGTCGGAAATGAGCCGCATCGAACTGGCCGACGATCCCGACACGGTGATGAAGAAGATCAAGAAGGCCAAGACCGATCCCGAACCCCTGCCGAGCGAGGCAAAGGGGCTGGAGGACCGGCCCGAGGCGCTCAACCTCGTGACGATATACGCCGCGCTTACCGACAAGAGCGTCGAAGACGTGCTGGCGGATTTCGGCGGCGAAGGCTTCGGCAAGTTCAAGCCTGCCTTGGGCGAAGTGCTGGTCGAAACACTGCGCCCGATCTCGGAACGCTTCACCGGCCTTCTCGAAGATCGCGAGGCACTGGACGCGATCCTTGCCCGCGGTGCCGCCCAGGCGCGCCAGATCGCGGTGCCAACGCTCGATGCGACTTACAAGGCGCTGGGCCTCGTTCGGGGATAGGTCAGATCTTCACCGCGGTGCCGCTGGCGGACACCATCAGCATCGAGCCGGTATCGCCGATCACCTCGTAGTCGAGATCGACACCCACCACCGCATTGCCGCCGCGGGTGGCGCATTCGGCCTGCAGTTCCTCGATCGCCTGGTTGCGCGCGTCCGCAAGGATGCGCTCGTAGCTGCCGGAGCGGCCACCCACGATGTCGCGAATATTGGCGAAGAGGTCGCGGAACAGGTTCGCGCCGACGATCACTTCGCCGGTCACGATGCCAAGGTAATCCTGGATCGGCTTGCCTTCGATCGTCGGCGTGGTCGTGACGATCACACCGCGTGCGTCTTTCCAGGGTCCGGGCATCGCAAAATCCTCCTGTCTCGATAAGTGTGTTATCAAGATAGGACGCTTTCGGGCGCGATCAACCCATGCCGAGCGCGGCCTTGTAAGTGTCGAGGATGGTTTCCTGTTCGCTGCGCTCGTCCGGCTTCATTTTCCGCAGGCGGATGATCTGGCGCATGATCTTGGTATCGTAACCCACGGCCTTGGCTTCCGCGTAAACGTCGCGAATGTCGTCGGCGATGCCCTTCTTCTCTTCTTCAAGGCGCTCGATGCGCTCGATGAGAAGGCGCAGGCGGTCGTCGGTGGCTTCGGCCATTGGGTATCAGCTCCAGTGTCTTGAGAATCGGTTGGCTGCTGCGGATAGCCACCTCCTGCGCCGGGGTGAAGGTGCCGACTCGCTACTCCACGCGATTTTTCGCAACGCTCGCCTCCATCCGCGCCAGCTGCTCTTCGGTGGCGGGCGTCTGGTGAGCGGCTTTCCATTCGTCCATCGGCATGCCGTGGATCAGCTCGCGCGCGGCTGCCTTGTCGCCTTCGAAGCCAGCGTCGCGGATCCAGTCGGCGAGGCAATTGCGACAGAAGCCGGATAGCCCCATCAGGTCGATATTCTGCGCATCGTGGCGATGGCGCAGGTGGCGGACCAGCCGCCGGAAAGCGGCTGCCGCTACGTCATCGGGGAGTGCGTCGAGCGCGTCGGGTGCATTCGTAACCATGTCATCGTCCTTGAATTGTCGCACCGCCCTGCCATAGCGATACCTCATGGCAAAGCCCCTCAAAGAGCGCGACGGCGCACCCAAGCTCGATCCGCGTGGCCGCAAGGTCAAGATTCTTGCGACCGTCGGCCCGGCGAGCCGGTCACCGGAAATGCTGGCCCGCCTGTTCCGCGCCGGGGTCGACGCCTTCCGCGTCAACATGAGCCATGGCGAGCATGACACCCATGCCGAAACGATCAAGGCGATCCGCGCGATGGAGAAGGAGTTCCATCGCCCCATCGCAATCCTCGCCGACCTGCAAGGCCCCAAGCTGCGAGTCGGCAAGTTCAAGAACGGTGAGGCGGTCATCCGCCACTCGGGGCATTTCACGCTCGATCGCAATCCCGAGCCGGGCGATCATACGCGTGTGGAATTGCCGCATCCCGAACTCTTCGGCCTGCTGGAAAAGGGCCAGCGCCTGCTGATCAACGACGGCAAGATCCGGCTCAAGGTCATCCGCGCGGAAGAGAACGAGATCCTGTGTTCGGCAGAAGTCGGTGGCGTGATCTCGGACCGCAAGGGCGTCAACGTGCCCGATGCCGAAGTGCCCATTCCGGCGCTTACCGAAAAGGACCGGCGCGACCTCGCTTTCGCGGTCCAGCAGGGCGTCGACTGGATCGGCCTCTCCTTCGTCCAGCGTCCCGAAGACCTTGCCGAAGCGCGCAAGCTGATGGGCGGGTACGGTGCGCTGTGCGCCAAGATCGAAAAGCCGATGGCGGTCAGGCGCCTCGACGAGATTATCGAACTGTCCGATGGCATCATGGTCGCCCGCGGCGATCTTGGCGTGGAGCTCGAACCGCAGGAGGTCCCGCCGCTCCAAAAGCAGATCGTCAACAAGACGCGCACCGCCGGCAAGCCGGTCATCGTGGCGACGCAGATGCTGGAAAGCATGATTGAAAGCCCTGCTCCGACCCGCGCCGAAGTGTCGGACGTGGCGAACGCGGTCTATGACGGCGCGGACGCGGTAATGCTGTCGGCGGAAACGGCGGCAGGCGAATGGCCCGAAGAGGCCGTCACGATCATGCACCGCATCGCCCGGCAGGTCGAAAGCGATGAAGCCTATCTGCCGCGCGTGCGCTTCCTCGATACGCCGCCCGACCGCACCACTGCCGATGCGCTGGCGCATGCCTGCATGACCGTGGCCGACACGGTCGCCATTTCCGCGATCACCGTTTTCACCGGGTCCGGCAGCACTGCCCGCCGCGTCGCGCGCGAGCGGCCGAGCGTGCCGATGATGGTCCTGACGCCGAGCATGAAGACGGCGCGCCGCCTGGCCCTCCTATGGGGCGCCCATGCCGTCGCCACCAAGGATATCGGCAGCTTCGAAGAGATGATCGCCAAGGGCAAGCGCATGGCTCTGCGCCACCGCTTTGCCGCTGCGGGCAACAAGCTCATCGCTCTCGCCGGTGTGCCCTTCGGTACTCCCGGGTCGACCAACCTCATGCACGTGGTGACGATCGCCGGTGACGAGCTGGACAAGCACGAAAACTAGGTCGAGGCGCGCACCAGTCGCGCCTTTGCCTCTTCTTCGCCGATCAGCGGGAGCAGCTCTCCCATGTCGGGGCCGTGATCCATGCCGGTGAGAGCCTGGCGCAGCGGCAGGAATAGCGGCTTGCCCTTCCGCCCGCTCGCTTCCTTCAGCGCACCGGTGAGGGACCGCCAGGGATCATCGCCCCACTCCAGCAAGTCGGCGGCCTGCGCCAGGAAAGCCCGGTCTTCATCCGAGAACCCCGGTTGCTCGATCGGCCCGGTCACCAGCTTCCACCAGTCCCCGGCCTCACCCACATGGGCAAGGTTCGGGCGCACAGCATGCCAGCCAGCCTCGTCCATGCCTTCGGGAAGGCGGTGCTGGACCGCCTCATAATCCATCTGGTGCACGATCGCCGCATTGAGACGGTCGAGTTCGGTATCGTCGAACTTCGCGGGCGCACGGCCAAATGTCGACAGGTCGAACGAGTCGACCAGAACTTGCCGGTCGGCGATCGGCTCGACAGGTTGCGAGGTGCCAAGCCGCGCCAGCAGGGCGACGATCGCTTCGGGCTCGATATCGCGTTCGCGGAAGCTGTCGCAGCCGAGCGAGCCGAGCCGTTTCGACAGCTTGCCTTCCTTGCCGACGAGCAGGGCCTCATGTGCGAAGGCGGGAATTTTTGCTGCAGGATATTGTGCAGCAATAAGTGCGGTAAACATCTGAATTTGAACGGCTGTATTGCTGACATGGTCCTCGCCGCGCAGCACCTGTGTCACACCCATGTCGAGATCGTCGACCGCACTCGGGAGCATATAGAGCCAGCTTCCGTCCGCCCTGCGGGTGACCGGATCTGACAGCTGCGCGGGATCGAATTTCTGCGGTCCGCGTACGCCGTCGTCCCACGTGATCGGCTCGTCATGATCAAGCTTGAAGCGCCAGTGCGGGGCGATGCCTTCGGCCTCTTTTGCGGCGCGGTCGGCATCGCTCAGCTGAAGTGCGCCACGGTCGTAGATCGGGGGCAAGCCGCGACCCAGCTGGATCTTGCGCTTGAGCTCGAGTTCCTGGGCGGTCTCGTAGGCCGGGTAGATGCGCCCCGCAGCAACCAGCGCATCGAAAGCCGACTGGTAGAGCGCGAGCCGTTCCGACTGCCGCTCTTCGCCGTCGGCCTCAAGGCCGAGCCATGCGAGATCGGCCCGGATTGCCTCAACATATTCCTCGCGGCTGCGCGCCGCATCGGTATCGTCGATCCGCAGCATGAAGCGGCCACCCGCCTTGCGGGCAAGCATCCAGTTGTGCAGCGCCGTGCGGATGTTTCCGACATGCAGGGTCCCGGTCGGCGACGGGGCGAAACGCGTGATAGTGGTCATGACACGCGCCGATAGCGCAGCCTTTCTCCTAATGCGAGAGAACTAAGGGCTGGCGATGCAACGGCGGGGGCGGCGCTTGCTAGGCCGCTTGCCCTCCCCGGCGTTTCAGGGCCGCCTTGCGCGCCTGCCGGTAATCGATGACGGCTTTCTCCACCGGCGCTTCTGCCGCGTGTTCCGGCTCGATGGTTACGGAAGAGATGTTCTCGGCCGGCAAGGGCTTGCTGATCAGGAAGCCTTGCGCTTCCTTCACGCCGAGCTTGCGCAGCAGGTCCAGCTGCTTGCGGTCTTCGACCCCTTCGGCTGTGGTTTCCATATCCATCGCTTCGGCCAGCCGCGTGATCGTCGACACGATAGCCTGGCTGCCGATGTCGGAATTGAGATCGCGCACGAAGGCCCGGTCGATCTTGATGCGGTCGAAGGGAAAACGGCGCAGGTAGGCGAGCGAGGAATAGCCGGTTCCGAAATCATCGAGCGCGATCTTGAGGCCCATTTCGCGCAGACGCAGGAGTGTTTCGCGATTGGCGTCGCTCTGGTCCATCAGGACGTGTTCGGTGATTTCCAGCTCGACGCGATGTGCCGGATAGTCGGATTCGCGCAGCGCCTGGGCCAGCGTGGCGACGAGCTTGGGATCGGACACCTGCGTCGTGGAAAGGTTGATCGCGACGCGAAAATCCCCCGCCCAATCGGCCGTTTCCGCAAGCGCCGTGCGGATCACCCAGTCCCCGATCGGCATTATGAGCCCGGTTTCCTCGGCAATGGAGAGGAATTCGCTTGGCAGCAGCACGCCGCGCTCGGGATGGTACCAGCGCAGCAGCGCCTCGTATCCGGTGGCCTGCCCGGTCTCCAGCTCGATGATCGGCTGGAAATGCAGGCGGAGCTGGTCGCGGGCAAGCGCTTCGCCGAGATCTACTTCGAGCGAGCGCCTTTCGCGCGCCTGTTCGTCCAGCGCGCGTTCAAAGATCGCCAGATTGTCGCGCCCTTTGTTCTTCGCCGCGTAAAGCGCAAGATCGGCGCGGCGCATCAGTTCTTCCGCATCGCAATCGCCGTCATGGCACCGCGCCACGCCGACACTGGTCGACACACGATAGGTCTGGCCATCGATCTCGTACGGGGCGCGGATCACCGACAGGAAGCGATGGGCCCGCTCGATGAGAAGCCCGTCCCCGGCACGCGTTTCGATGAGAACTGCGAATTCGTCGCCGCCGAGCCGCGCCACGGTATCTTCGTCCCTGACTTCGCAGGCCAGCCGCTCTGCAACTTCGCGCAGTAGCCGGTCGCCGACGAGGTGTCCGCGAGTGTCGTTGATCGCCTTGAAATCGTCGAGGTCGAGATAAAAGAGTGCGACATTGGCCCCGCTCGAGCGGTTATCGCCCAGCAATTCGCGCAGGCGTTCGTTGAAGAGGTAGCGGTTCGCGAGATTGGTCAGGTTGTCGTAATGCGCCATCAGGGTGACGCGCTGCTCGATAAGCCGAGCTGCGGTCACGTCCCGGGCAACGCCGCTCAGGCTGCCGTCGCTGCGCGGACGGGCGGACAATTGCCAGTATCTCAGATCTCCGCCGACCGGTGCGGCAACCTCGACGTCGCGGAATGCGCTGTTGCTGGCGATATGGCACGCCACCAGGTCGCGCCCTTCGCCGGGATCGAACAGGTCGAGTAGCGGCGTGCCTTCCAGATCCTCTACCGACCGGTCGCACGCCTTGGCGAAGCGCTCGCTCACCTCGCCCAGCCTGCCCTTGCCGTCCGCGCTCCACAGCCAGTCGGTCGAATGCTCTTCATAGTCGTTGAGGAGCATGGCGACCGTATCGCCGGCCTCCCGTCGTTCGACATCTGCATGGACGGCGTTCCGGAAAGCGGCGTCCATCCGGCCAACTGCGGTCCACAGGGCGAAGGAATAGATAAGCAGCACGAGGGCGACCGGTAGGGCGGGCGCGCCCACGCTGAGCCATCCGGCCACGATCAGCGCGCCCAGCAAGAGAGCTATGTGGGCATATCCCGCGACCGGTACGGCGCGATGGATGAGCAGGACGCCCACGAGCATGGCAGTGCCGACGACAGCCAGGAGGGCGATCTCCAGCCCCTTGGCGATGGTTGCGAATAATACGAAGCCGGTGGCCCAGGCGAGGCTGGTTACGATCATCCAGGCGACGACCCGGCGGTAATCGCGGGCGAGCACCTGTCCGTCCGTCTCTTCGGGATCCAGCGTCGCGATGAAATAAGCCCGGACCGTGAACAGCACGGCAGTCACGATGGCCCAGCCTAGCAGCGGCACCCGCAAGGGCGCCTCGTCAAAGCCGACGATCAGGACTGCGGTGGAGGCAAGCGCCGATACGGTCGCCAGCGTATTGCCCGCGATGACAGCACGCAGCCTGCGCGCAAGAAGCAGCCGGCGCACCTCATCGCTGTTCGCGGTCGGTCTTTCCATACGGCCCCCGGTTATCGCGCACTAACGCGCGTATCCCCCTGCATTGTAACCGAAACCGGGAAGAAATGTATAGCGGCAACACGCTCGCTTCGGCCGATCCACGAAAAAGCCCCGCCGGATCGCTCCGGCGGGGCCAATTCTGGTCAGGTCCGAAAGACCGGCTCATTCGCCGTCCTTGGCCTCTTCGTTGAGGTAATCGCCCGCATCGGCATCGGTGCCGTGGGTTTCACCTTCCATGCTCGCCAGCGGATCGTCGCCGATTGCAGCTTCGGGGCCCTGGGCGAGTTCCGCCTCGTGCTCTTCTTCTGCGGTGTTGGCAGCGATTATCGCTTCCTGAGCCTTCTTCCACTGTGCACGCAGCGCAGCGTCGCGGCTGGAAGCGGTCACGCGCATCCGGTTCATGCCCGCGCCGGTACCGGCGGGGATGAGACGGCCGACGATCACGTTTTCCTTCAGGCCGACCAGCGTGTCCTTCTTGCCCTCGACCGAAGCCTGGGTGAGCACGCGGGTGGTTTCCTGGAACGACGCTGCCGAGATGAACGAACGCGTCTGCAGCGAGGCCTTGGTGATGCCGAGCAGGATCGGGGTGCCCTTCGCAGGCTCCTTGTTCCGGCCGAGCTTCGCATTGGTCTCGTTCAGTTCTTCCAGGTCGACCTGTTCGCCCGGCAGCAGCACGGTGTCGCCACCGTCCGTGATCTCGACCTTCTGCAGCATCTGGCGAACGATCACCTCGATGTGCTTGTCGTTGATCTTCACGCCCTGCAGTCGGTAGACTTCCTGGATCTCGTTCACGAGATACTCGGCCAGCGCTTCGATCCCGAGGACATCGAGGATGTCGTGCGGGTTCGGCGAGCCCGAGATCAGCGTGTCGCCCTTCTTGACGAAGTCGCCTTCCTGGACGTCGATCACCTTGGTCTTGGGGATCAGGTACTCGACTGCATCACCTTCTTCCGGAACGATCGCGATCTTGCGCTTCGCCTTGTATTCGCGGACGAATTCGATCTTGCCCGAAATCTTGGCAATGATCGCATTGTCCTTCGGCACGCGGGCCTCGAACAGTTCGGCGACGCGCGGCAGACCACCCGTGATGTCGCGGGTCTTGGCAGCTTCACGCGAAGCACGCGCAAGGATGTCACCGGCTTCGACCTGTTGGCCGTCTTCGACCGACAGCGCGGTACCCGGTGCCAGCATGTAGCGTGCAGCTTCGTTCTCGTCGCCCGCATCGTTGAAGAGAGTCAGGCGCGGACGCAGGTCTTCCTTCTTCGCGCGACCGCCGGTGCGGATGTCGGTGACAACACGCTGGGCGATACCGGTGGCATCGTCGACGCGTTCTTCCATCGAAGTACCGTCGATGAGGTCCTGAAACTTCACCACGCCCGAGGTTTCGGTGATGATCGGCAGCGAGAACGGATCCCATTCCGCGAGGCGATCGCCTTCCTTCACCTTGCCGCCATCCTTGTGCATCAGCACGGTACCGTAAGGCACCTTGTGGATTTCGCGCTCACGACCTTCGGCGTCGATGACTGCCAGTTCGCCGTTGCGGGCGAGCGACAGGATACGCCCCTTCTTGTCGACGATGGTCGGCATGTCGCGGTAGACGACCTTACCGTCAGAGATCGATTCAAGGTGGCTCGTTTCGTTGAGCTGTGCGGCACCGCCGATATGGAAGGTACGCATGGTCAGCTGCGTGCCCGGCTCACCGATCGACTGCGCGGCGATAACGCCGACAGCTTCACCGATGTTGACCGGAGTACCGCGGGCAAGGTCACGGCCGTAGCAGGTCGCGCAAACGCCCTGCTTGGCTTCGCAGACCAGCGGGCTGCGGATCTTGGCGACCTGCGTTTCCGCTTCCTCGATGGCCTTGACCATCGGCTCATCGACGAGCGTGCCTGCCTTGACGATCACTTCGCCGGTGGCGGCGTTCACGATGTCTTCGGCAACCGTACGGCCCAGGATACGCTCACCGATGGAGGCGATAACGCTACCGCCCTGGACGATGGCGCGCATTTCCAGCGCATTGTCGGTCTTGCAGTCTTCCTCGACGATGACGCAGTCCTGCGACACGTCGACAAGACGGCGGGTCAGGTAACCCGAGTTCGCCGTCTTGAGCGCCGTATCCGCGAGACCCTTACGGGCACCGTGGGTCGAGTTGAAGTACTCGAGGACGTTCAGGCCTTCCTTGAAGTTCGAGATAATCGGGTTCTCGATGATCTCGCCCGAAGGTTTCGCCATCAGGCCGCGCATACCGGCGAGCTGCTTCATCTGCGCGGGGCTACCACGCGCACCGGAGTGGCTCATCATGTAGATCGAGTTGATCTGCGCTTCCTTGCCGTCCTTGTCGACCGGCTGCGACTTGATCTCTTCCATCATGGCTTCGGCCACGCGGTCGCCGCACTGGCTCCACGCGTCGATGACCTTGTTGTACTTTTCCTGCTGGGTGATCAGGCCGTCCTGGTACTGCTGCTCGTAATCGGCAACCAGCGCCTTGGTCTCTTCGACCATGCCCACCTTGCTTTCCGGAATGATCATGTCGTCCTTGCCGAACGAGATGCCGGCCTTGAACGCGTGGCGGAAGCCCAGCGACATGATCGCGTCGGCGAACAGCACCGTGTCCTTCTGGCCGGTGTGACGATAGACCTCGTCGATCACGTCGGCGATGTCCTTCTTCGTCAGCAGGCGGTTGACGATGTCGAAGGGAACCTTGTGGTTCTTCGGCAGGCATTCGCCGATCAGCATGCGGCCCGGGGTCGTGACGAAACGCTTCATCTCGACCTTGCCCTTTTCGTCGGCCTGCGGGACGCGGGCCATGATCTTGGAGTGCAGGGTCACGTCCTTGTTTTCCAGGGCGTGGTGCACTTCGGCCATGTCGCTGAACAGCGGCAGCTGCTCGTGCTTCTCGCCGTCGTCGCCCTCGATGAATTCAGGCGTCTTCTCCTGGCGTTCCATCGAAAGGTAATAGAGGCCGAGAACCATGTCCTGCGAAGGCACGATGATCGGCTTGCCGTTGGCGGGCGAGAGGATGTTGTTGGTCGACATCATCAGGACGCGCGCTTCCAGCTGCGCCTCGAGGCTCAGCGGGACGTGGACGGCCATCTGGTCGCCGTCGAAGTCGGCGTTGAAGGCGGCGCAGACCAGCGGGTGAAGCTGGATTGCCTTGCCCTCGATCAGGACCGGTTCGAACGCCTGGATGCCGAGACGGTGAAGCGTCGGCGCGCGGTTCAGCAGAACCGGGTGCTCGCGGATCACTTCGTCGAGGATGTCCCAGACTTCCTTGCGTTCCTTCTCGACCCACTTCTTCGCCTGCTTGAGGGTCATCGACAGACCCTTGGCGTCGAGGCGGGCGTAGATGAACGGCTTGAACAGTTCGAGCGCCATCTTCTTCGGCAGGCCGCACTGGTGCAGCTTGAGTTCGGGGCCGGTCACGATGACCGAACGGCCCGAATAGTCGACGCGCTTACCCAGAAGGTTCTGGCGGAAGCGGCCCTGCTTGCCCTTGAGCATGTCGGACAGCGACTTCAGCGGACGCTTGTTGGCACCCGTGATGACGCGGCCGCGGCGACCGTTGTCGAACAGCGCATCGACCGATTCCTGCAGCATGCGCTTTTCGTTACGCACGATGATATCGGGCGCACGCAGCTCCATGAGGCGCTTCAGGCGGTTGTTACGGTTGATGACGCGGCGATAGAGGTCGTTGAGGTCGGACGTCGCGAAACGGCCACCGTCCAGCGGGACGAGCGGGCGCAGTTCCGGCGGAATGACCGGCACGACTTCCAGGATCATCCATTCCGGACGGTTGCCGCTCTCGATGAAGCTTTCGACGACCTTGAGGCGCTTGATGATCTTGGCGGGCTTGAGCTTGGACTTGGTGATCGCGAGCTCTTCCAGCAGGTCTTCCTTTTCCTGCTCCAGATCGAGATCCATGAGCATCATCTTCACGGCTTCGGCGCCGATCGATGCGGAGAAGGCGTCTTCGCCGTATTCGTCCTGCGCTTCGAGCATCTCGTCTTCGGTCAGCAGCTGAAACTTCTCCAGCGGCGTGAGGCCGGGTTCGACGACGATGTAGCTTTCGAAGTAGAGGACGCGCTCGAGCTGCTTGAGCTGCATGTCGAGCAGCAGGCCGATGCGCGACGGCAGCGACTTGAGGAACCAGATGTGCGCGACCGGAGCGGCCAGCTCGATGTGGCCCATGCGCTCGCGGCGGACCTTGGTCACGGTGACTTCGACGCCGCACTTTTCGCAGACGACGCCCTTGTACTTCATGCGCTTGTACTTGCCGCACAGGCATTCGTAGTCCTTCACCGGACCGAAGATGCGCGCGCAGAACAGGCCGTCACGCTCGGGCTTGAACGTACGGTAGTTGATCGTTTCCGGCTTCTTGATTTCGCCGAAGGACCACGAGCGGATACGCTCGGGGCTGGCGATGCCGATCTGGATCTCGTCGAAGGTTTCGGGCTTCGCGAGCTGGTTGGTGAATTTGGTCAGTTCGTTCATGACTTAATTTCCCAAGGGGTATTTCTAATTGGGCGGAAAGCGGAGGGGAGCCGGGGCTCCCCTATTCCGCCGCGATCGCGAGGCCGTCGTCGTCTTCGTCGTCGGCAAGCGACTTGAGTTCGACATTGAGACCCAGGCTGCGCATTTCCTTCACGAGCACGTTGAAGCTCTCCGGAATGCCGGCCTCGAAGGTATCGTCGCCCTTGACGATGGCTTCGTAGACCTTGGTACGGCCGATCACGTCGTCCGACTTCACGGTGAGGATTTCCTGCAGCGTGTAGGCTGCGCCGTAGGCCTGGAGTGCCCAGACTTCCATCTCACCGAAGCGCTGGCCGCCGAACTGCGCCTTACCGCCCAGCGGCTGCTGGGTGACGAGGCTGTAGGGGCCGATCGAACGGGCGTGGATCTTGTCGTCGACCAGGTGGTGCAGCTTGAGCATGTAGATGATGCCCACGGTGACCTTGCGGTCGAACGCTTCACCGGTGCGGCCGTCGTAGAGGACCGACTGGCCGTCCGCGTCGAGGCCGGCCTTTTCCAGTTCCACGGTCACATCGCCTTCACGCGCACCGTCGAAGACCGGCGTACCCATCGGCACACCTGCGCGCAGGTTACCGGCGAGTTCGACGATTTCCTCGGTCGAACGGCTGTCGATCGCTTCGTGATACTGGTCGCCGTAGGTTTCCTTCAGGCGTTCGACCACGGCTTCCGGCGGCTTGACCTTGGCATAGTCCTCGGCAGCGTTCGGATTGGCGGCCTTCCACTCTTCGAGCTGGCGGCCGATTTCCATGCCCATGTTACGGGCAGCCATGCCGAGGTGCGTTTCGAAGATCTGTCCCACGTTCATGCGCGAAGGCACGCCCAGCGGGTTCAGCACGATGTCGACCGGCGTACCGTCTTCGAGGAACGGCATGTCCTCGACCGGCAGGATGCGCGAGATGACACCCTTGTTACCGTGACGGCCGGCCATCTTGTCGCCCGGCTGAAGCTTGCGCTTCACGGCCACGAAGACCTTGACCATCTTGAGCACGCCCGGAGCGAGTTCGTCACCGCGCTCGAGCTTTTCCTTACGGTCTTCGAACTTTTCATCGATGACCTTCACGCTCTCGTCGTACTGGGTCTTCACCGCTTCGAGCTGCTGCTGGCGGTTGTCGTCCGCCACGGCGAACTTGAACCACTCGTGCCTGTCGATGCCTTCGAGGACGTCGAGAGTGATCTCGCTGCCCTTCTTGACGCCCTTCGGCGCTGCCGAAGCGGTCTGGCCTTCCAGCATGTCGCGCAGGCGGTTGTAGGTCGCACGGTTGAGGATCGCGCGTTCGTCGGCGGCATCCTTGCGGAGGCGTTCGATTTCCTCGTTCTGGATGGCACGCGTACGGTCGTCGATCTCGATACCGTGACGGTTGAAGACACGGACTTCCACGACGGTACCGGCAACGCCCGGCGGCAGGCGGAGCGAGGTGTCGCGCACGTCGCTGGCCTTTTCGCCGAAGATGGCGCGCAGGAGCTTTTCTTCCGGCGTCATCGGGCTTTCGCCCTTCGGCGTGATCTTGCCGCACAGGATATCGCCCGGGTGCACTTCGGCGCCGATGTAGACGATGCCCGCTTCGTCGAGGTTGCGCAGGGCTTCCTCGCCGACGTTCGGGATGTCGCGGGTGATGTCTTCCGGCCCGAGCTTGGTGTCGCGAGCCATGACTTCGAATTCCTCGATGTGGATCGAGGTGAAGACATCGTCCTTCACGATACGCTCGGAGATGAGGATACTATCCTCGTAGTTGTAGCCATTCCAGGGCATAAAGGCGACGAGGCTGTTGCGGCCCAGTGCCAGTTCGCCGAGGTCGGTCGAGGGGCCGTCGGCAATGACGTCGCCCGGTGCGACCGTTTCGCCCACCTTCACCAGCGGACGCTGGTTGATGCACGTGTTCTGGTTCGAACGCTGGAACTTCTGGAGCGTGTAGATGTCGACGCCCGACTGGCCGGGTTCGACATCGCCGATGGCGCGGATCACGATACGCGTCGCATCGACCTGGTCGACAATACCGCCGCGCTTGGCGGTGATCGCCGCGCCGGAATCGCGCGCAACGGTTTCTTCCATGCCGGTGCCGACCCAGGGCGCTTCCGCCTTGACGAGCGGCACGGCCTGGCGCTGCATGTTGGCGCCCATCAGTGCGCGGTTGGCGTCATCGTTTTCCAGGAACGGAATGAGCGATGCACCGACCGAGACGAGCTGCTTGGGGCTGACGTCCATCAGCGTGATGGTTTCGCGCGGAGCCATGAGGTTGTCGCCGGCCTGGCGGGCCGAGACCAGCTCTTCCACGAAGCCGCCGTTGGCATCGAGATCGGCCGAAGCCTGCGCCACGGTGTGCTTCTGCTCTTCCATGGCGGACAGGTAGATCACCTCGTCGGTGACCTTGTTGTCCTTCACCACGCGGTACGGCGTTTCGATGAAGCCGTACTTGTTGACGCGCGCGAAGGTCGAGAGCGAGTTGATCAGACCGATGTTCGGGCCTTCCGGCGTTTCGATCGGGCAGATGCGGCCATAGTGCGTCGGGTGAACGTCGCGGACTTCGAAGCCTGCGCGCTCACGCGTGAGACCGCCCGGGCCAAGCGCCGAAACGCGGCGCTTGTGGGTGACTTCCGACAGCGGGTTGGTCTGGTCCATGAACTGCGAGAGCTGGCTGGAGCCGAAGAACTCGCGCACGGCGGCAACGGCAGGCTTCGCGTTGATCAGGTCGTTCGGCATCACGGTCGACACGTCGACGCTGCTCATGCGCTCCTTCACCGCGCGTTCCATGCGCAGCAGGCCGACGCGGTACTGGTTTTCCAGCAGTTCGCCGACCGAACGGACACGGCGGTTGCCGAGGTTGTCGATATCGTCGACTTCGCCCTTGCCGTCCTTCAGGTCGACAAGTTCCTTGACCACGGCGAGGATGTCTTCCTTGCGCAGCGTGGTGACGGTGTCTTCGGCGTCGAGGTCGAGACGCATGTTGAGCTTGACGCGGCCAACGGCCGACAGGTCGTAACGCTCGGCGTCGAAGAACAGGCCCTCGAACAGCGCTTCTGCGGTTTCCTTGGTCGGCGGTTCGCCGGGACGCATGACCTTGTAGATCGCTTCCAGGCCTTCATCACGGTTTTCGGCCTTGTCGACCTTCATCGTGTTGCGGATCCAGGGACCGGTGGTGATGTGGTCGATGTCGAGCAGGTCGAGGCTGTCGACGCCGGCAGCGTCGAGCACTTCGAGGTTCTCTGCCGAGACTTCATCGCCCGCTTCGATGTAGATGCGGCCGGTGCTTTCATCGATCAGGTCTTCGCTGGCGTAACGGCCGAAGACTTCTTCGGTCGGCAGCAGCAGGGTTTCCAGACCGTCCTTGGCAGCCTTGTTGGCGGCACGCGGGCTGATCTTCTGGCCTGCGGGGAAGACTTCTTCACCGGTCTTGGCATCCACCAGCGGGAAAGCCGGCTTCTGGCCACGCCAGTTTTCCGCGACGAATGGCAGTTCCCAGCCGTCCTTGGCGCGCTTCCAGGTGACCTTGTCGTAGAAATGGTCGAGGATGTCTTCGCTATCGAGGCCGAGGGCATAGAGCAGTGCGGTGACCGGCAGCTTGCGCTTGCGGTCGATACGCACGTTGACCACGTCCTTGGCATCGAATTCGAAATCGAGCCACGAACCACGGTACGGGATGATGCGGGCAGCGAACAGCAGCTTGCCCGAGGAGTGCGTCTTGCCGCGGTCATGGTCGAACAGCACACCCGGCGAACGGTGCATCTGCGAGACGATAACGCGCTCGGTGCCGTTGATGATGAAGGTACCGTTGTCCGTCATCAGGGGCATGTCGCCCATGTAGACGTCCTGCTCCTTGATATCGAGGACGGAGCGGGTTTCGGTTTCCTGGTCGACTTCGAAGACGATCAGGCGCAGCGTGACCTTCATCGGCGCGGCGTAGGTGATGCCGCGCTGGCGGCATTCGACGATGTCGTATTTCGGCTGTTCGAGCTCGTAATGCACGAAGTCGAGTTCGGCGGTGCCGGCGAAGTCGCGGATCGGGAAGACCGAGCGCAGCGTCTTTTCGAGGCCGGAGACGTAATCGATCTCCTTGTTCGAACGCAGGAACTGTTCGTAGCTCTCGCGCTGAACCTCGATCAGGTTCGGCATGTCGACGACTTCGTGGATGTCGCCGAAAATCTTGCGGATACGCCGCTTTGCGGTGCCCGACGATGTGTTGCGGGGTGCCTTCGCCTTGGTAGCCATAAAGGAGCTCGTGCCTCTTTTCGTGTGCCTGCAACCCCGCGCGGACAGGGTTGCCAATAGATGTCTCATGCGCGTGAGAGCCCAATCGCGAGACGCAAAAAGGCCGCAGAAAAAGCACACCCGGTCGGGCGGCGGCTGCAGCTCTTAGAGAACGTCGCGATATGGAAACGCCGCTTCCATCCTGGTTCCGATCCCCGCGCATGAATCGGACTCGCTCGAAGCGTGCGGTCGGGGGAGCATGTAGGAAGCGCGCAAGGGAAAGTCAAACGCCTGTTCGAAGGCGGCGGAAGCACCTTGGCGAAGAGGCTTTCCTACTGACGCGCCGGTGGGCCAGACAAGCCCCGCACCTGTAGTCGACCATCCCTCTTCTCAAACCCCCAAGCCCTCCCCCGCCAAACGCCATTGATGAATGTGTCAACCAAGCCAGATCGACCCAAGGCCCAGAAAAACAGCCAATTCCGGGGTTTTTCAAAGGCGACACGGTGTCGCCTTCGTCACCCGGGCAGGCCCTCAAACGTTGTCTATTATCGTTTTTCGATATTATCGATTGACAATAAATGCGACTCGCCTTATTGATTATCGATATTGAAGATCAAGGAGTTCGATAAATGACGCGTTTCACCAATCACCTCGCCGCAGTGTCCGCCGCTATCGTGATCACGGTCCTTTCGCTGCAGGCAGTCACCGCCGTTCCGCTCGCCGAAACGACCGTACTGGTCGCACCGGCCATTGCCTGACCCCTGCTTTAGGAGACAGCCATGACCCAGACGCTTCCCAATGACGGCCTGCTCAAGGCGGCGCGCATCGTCGCCCTGATCTTTCAATGTATTCTCGGCGTGGCGTTCGTTGCCCTGCTGATCGCGATCCCGATAGTCCTGATGAGCCAGGCCCATATCGTCGACGAGATGCTGCCGACCGCCACCGTGGCCGCGGGAACGGTGGCCGCCACGATCGCGACCGTCCTCTTCCTTGGCGCGAGCGTGGTCGCCATCGGATTTGTCTTCCTGCGCATACTTCGCCGCATCATCGGCTCGGTCGGGGAAGGCGATCCCTTCATCCTCGAAAACGCCGACCGCCTGCGCACGATGGGCTGGCTGGCCGTCTCGATCGAATTGCTCAAGCTTCCCGCCAGCGCCCTCGCCGTATTCATCGCGCAGCAGGTGAAGCAGGACACCTTCACCGTCGATGTCGAGCTTTCGATTACCGGCCTCCTGATTGCGCTGGTGCTCTTTATCCTCGCCCGCGTATTCCGCCACGGCGCCGCGATGCGCGAAGATCTCGAAGGGACCGTGTGATGCCAGCCGAAGACGAAGGAGCCACCATCATGGTCAAACTCGACGACCTCCTGCACGAACGCCGCATGACGCTCACCGAACTGGCCGAACGCGTCGGCCTGACCCTCGCCAACCTCTCGATTCTCAAGACCGGCAAGGCCAAGGCAATCCGTTTCTCGACGCTGGCGGCCATTTGCCGGGAACTGGATTGCCAGCCGGGAGACCTGCTTTCCTACGAGAATGCTTGACTCAGCCCCCGAAATCCTTAGAGGCCCGCCGCGAAGGCGGGTCTCTTTGTATTCGCCCTCATCCGTCCGAGACAGTTGGTGACCGGGATTTGCCGGTCTTAATTTCCAGCCTAGACGGGGAAAAGAGATTTTCCGGCAGGCTTGATGCCCGCCGTTTCGCGCCAGATGGCGCACTCCTTCCCCCATCAACGGACTCGCCCGTGTTGTTTCGACAGCATGGACAAACGTAGCCGATCCCGGCGGAGCCATCCGGCGGGGTCATAGTGAAGGAGTATGGCATGGATCGTTCGCAGAAAGCCGATGCGGTCGCCCAGCTCAACGAAGTCTTCAACCAGGCTGGCGTGGTCGTCGTGACCCGCAACCTGGGCCTTACGGTCGCACAGTCGACCGAATTGCGTACGAAGATGCGTGAAGCCGGTGCGTCCTACCAGGTTGCGAAGAACCGTCTCGCCAAGCTCGCTCTCGACGGTACCGATTACACCGGTATCGCCGACCACCTGACCGGCCCGACCGCCCTCGCTTACAGCGAAGACCCGGTTGCAGCTGCCAAGGTGGCAGTGGATTTCGCCAAGACGAACGACAAGCTCGAAATCGTCGGTGGTTCCATGGGAGCGGTTGCGCTCGACGAAGCCGGGGTCAAGGCACTCGCCTCGATGCCGAGCCTCGACGAACTGCGTGGCACGATCGTGGGCCTCCTCAACGCGCCGGCAACCAAGGTTGTCCGCACGGTCAAGGAACCCGTTTCGATGCTCGCACGCGTCTTCGGTGCCTATGGCGCCAAGGAAGCGGCGTAAGAGACCTCTCGCAAACGCGACTTATTCATCGGGGCAAACCAATCATCCGCCCCGGCCTATTTATTGGAGTGAAACATCATGGCTGATATCGCCAAGCTTGTTGAAGAACTGTCGAAGCTGACTGTCATGGAAGCCGCTGAGCTTGCCAAGGCACTTGAAGAAGAGTGGGGCGTTAGCGCCGCTGCTGCTGTTGCTGTTGCTGGCCCCGCCGGCGGCGGCGCAGGCGAAGCTGCTGCTGAAGAAAAGGACGAATTCGACGTCGTCCTCACCGGCGACGGTGGCAAGAAGATCCAGGTCATCAAGGAAGTCCGCGCCATCACCGGTCTCGGCCTCACCGAAGCCAAGGCTCTTGTCGAAGGCGCTCCCAAGGCGCTCAAGGAAGGCGTCAACAAGGCTGAAGCCGAAGAAATCAAGGGCAAGATCGAAGCAGCCGGCGGTACCGTCGAGCTCAAGTAAGCTTTTCGCTTACGCTTCGGTCTCTCACCCGAGAGATCACGAGAGGGCGGTACCGCAAGGTGCCGCCCTTTTTCGTCCCATGCACAAGTGCCGCTGACGAACGGAGGGCGAAATTTTACTTAAGTCTCAGTTTGGCTTAGAAAGTCTGCGCCTTTCCGGGAGAGACGAGACATGACCGTTCTTACATCCGCGGTAGCAATACTGGCTATGGGACTTAGCACGCCATCAATGGCCTATTCGGAGCAGGTCGAGACGATCGCGCTTGCCACGGCCTCCTTCCAGACGTGCGAGCAGCTGGGCTTCTCCGTCGACCGGAAGGGTATCTCGGACTGGATCGAATCTGCGCAGGAAAGCGCCATTGCTGCAGGATTGGACGAGACCGAAGTTCAATCCAGTCTGAAGTCCAGGATCGATTTTGAATGGCAAAGAGCGCTGGACCGTCATGCCCGCGACAAGCTTATGCAGCACTCGCCGGAGAATGTATGGCGCAACAACCGCTATTGGCAGTCGCGTTGCGAGAAGCTGGCTGACGATCCGGCAAGTTCCAGATATTTCTCGCAACCTGAAACCTGATCTGCGTCTAGGCGGAGCCCGCGGTAGCCACCTTCCAAAGTGCGTAAAACAAGCATCGTCATTGGCCGCTCCGCACCTGATTCATGACCTTCTTACATGCGGTAATTCAGCCGTAGCCCCATCATGTCGATGCCGGGGTTCTGTTCGGAATTGAACAGGCGCGCATTGCTGATGTGAACCCAGCTAGCCTCGATCGACCACCGCGGGTCGAGGTCCACACCGATCGCAATTTCCGGTTCGAACAGGACGCGGCTGCCGAGATCGGTGCGCATTTCGGTTGCGGGATCGACGCGAAGCTCGGGCGCATCGTGGATCACCAGCCCGACCCCCGGGCGCAGGTAGACCTTGCCGAGCTCCGCTTTCCAGCTCACGCCCACGCCTGCGAAATTCGTATCGCCGTCGGAGTTGACCGAGCCGAAGACGTAGGGCTGCGGCCCGCCAAGGCCCTCCAGCCCGGCGATCGGGTCGAAGCGGTACCCCAATTGCAGGTCGGCTCCGCCCTCGCCCGTATCGAAGGTGAAAGGCGTATCGACGCCGTGCGCATAGCCGCCGCCATAGATCTCGTCCGCCTGGGCGGTGGCAGGAAGGCCGAGGGCGAGGGTTGCAGCCAGCATCGCCGGTAGTCGAATGCGCATTGCAGGTCCTTGATCGTCTGGAATGGCAGGAAGCTAATCGCGCCATACTTTCCGCTGGCTGAAGCGAGAAAGGTTTGCGCGGCGTTAACCAGACCGCGAAACCTCGTCTTGACGGCAACGCTTTAGCTGGGAGGGCATGGTCGATGCGCCCAACCTGCCCCGCCGTTCACGATCCGGCATAACCCTCGCCCTCGCTGGCGCCGGGTTCGCGGCAATATTGGCGACGCCAGTGCAAGCAGCAAGCCCTCAGATCCTCCTCGCCGCCGCTCCCGGCATCGCGGGTGCTGCCGATTGCGATGCGGTTCAGCCTGCCGCTGCCGCACGATCGGGTGCGACACTATCGCGGCAGAGCAAGACCACAGCCATTCTCGGTCAGGCAAGCGCCCTCGACGCCATTCGCGCACAGCAGGAAAACCGGGAAGACCATCCGTTGTTTGCAGGCTCTCCGGCCCAGCCGCTCGAACCGGCTGCCGGCCCCGCACCTGCGAGACAGGCTGGCTGCGGCGTCGCGAGCCCCTTCGCAGCGCGCGCCGTGTTCGATCCAGTCCAGCCGTTGTCTTTCATGCCCCGCCCTACAGCCCAGCCGCCGATGGCAGCTGCTCCGGCAGTGGGTGGCGCAGAGGACCGCATCCTTGGCAGCAAGTTGGTACCAGTCGGGTCGACAAGCTTCGACAGCGCTTTCGCCAGGGTCAGCCGCGCACGCACGAACCTCGGCCCGACGCTCGCCGCTATCGGCGCGCCGCGTGTCGACCAGAAGGCGCTGGTCGCCTCGGTCAACCGCTGGGTCAATCGCAGCATTGCCCATGCCGAAGACCGCGAGCTGTTCGGCCGCGCCGACTATTGGGCCGATGCGGGAACCACACTGCGCCTCGGCAAGGGCGATTGCGAGGATTTCGCGCTTCTCAAGATGGAATTGCTCGCTGCTGCAGGCATCTCGCGGGAAGACATGATCCTGACGCTGGCGCGCGACCTCATTCGCCGCCGCGATCACGCCGTCTTGCTGGTAAAGACCGACGAGGGCTATCTCATGCTCGACAATGTCGGTGATGCACCGCTCGATGCCCGTGCCGACCACGGCTATCGCCCGGTCATGAGCCTCGGCGCCAGGCAGAGCTGGCTCCACGGATATTGAGATCGTGGCTGAGCGCGCTCAGCGCTCGGTCATGGCCCTGTCGAAAGCGCGGTTCACCGGCTTGAACAGATAGGACAAGACGCTCCGGCGTGCCGTCAGGATTTCGACATCGCAGATCATGCCAGGCACGATCGGCAGGCGGACGCCGCCTTTCTCGATGAATGCCCGGTCGGTTTCGATGACGACTGCATAATAGGCCTCGCGCTCGACCTCGTCGAAAATGCTGTCCGCGCTCACCTGCGCAACGCGCCCCTTGATCCCGCCGTAGATCGAGAAGTCATAGGCGGTGACCTTGACGTTTGCATTGTCGCCCACCTTGACGAATGCTCGGTCGCTCGGTGAAATACGGGCCTCAATCAGCAGCCTGTCGCCCACGGGGACGATCTGCATGATCTGTTCGCCTGCACCCACGAAGCCCCCTTGCGTGGTGACCTGAAGATCGTTGACGATCCCGTCCGACGGCGCGCGCAATTCGTTGCGGTCGCGCCGCGCTGAGGCACCGCGGATACTCTCTTCATTGACCGCGATACGCGTGGTGACTTCGCTGCGTTCGGCCAGTGCCTGCTGGCGGAAATCGGCCCGTGCCTGGCTGAGATCGGCCTGCGCCTGGCTGATTGCAGCCGAAGCTCTGCCCGCTGCCTGTCTTGCGGCTGCAAGCCTGCCCTGCAGATCGACGACCTCGCGCTGGGCTGTCAGCAGGTCGGTCTGCGGAACGATGTTCTGCGCTGCAAGCGGGCGCAGCATCTCGACCTGCTCGCGCGCCAGGCGAAGGCTGCTCTCGAGGCTTTGCGCGGTTGCCTGCGCTTCCGACAGGTCGCGGCGCCGCTGTTCGACCGCCGATGCGAGCGAACTCTCGCGGGCACGCGCCGTCGCCCGCCGCGCCTGCGCCAGTCGCGCTTCTTCCGCGCACGCCGTGCCCGGTTCGCACCCGATCTGGCCACCGGAAGCCTCGGAATCGAGCCGCTGTGCGCGTGCGGCCAGTCGTTCGTTTTCGGTCTGGAGCTCGCCGAGCGCGGCAGACGACTGCGTATCGTCGAGCCGCACGAGCAGGTCGCCCTTCTTCACGCTCTGCCCGTTGCGAACGAGGATTTCCGCCACCACTGCGGGTTCCGCCGGCTGGACGAGTTGCGCCTTGCTGGAAGGGATGACCTTTCCCGTACCCCGCGTGATCTGGTCGACCTGTGCAAAGGCCGCCCATGCAAACAGCAGCGCGATACCCACGGCTGCAATAACGATCAGGCGCTGTGCGGCGGGCATGGTGCGCCAGCTTGCTCCCAACTTCATGGCATGGTCCCGTTCGGCATGTCTGGCTGCGCAACAGCCTCACCCTGCTCGGTAAGCGTCGAGCGGTATCCCGCGCTCGCAGAAACCGGGTCGGGAATGGAGAGACGCCAGGTCTTGGTTGTATCGATGCGGCCACCGACATCGGCTGCGGCATGGCGGTCCTTGACGTCGGGCGCTACGGTCAGCCCCGGCGTAAACGTCTCTTCCATGACAACCTGTTCTTCAGCCTGCGCCGCGAGACGGAACCGCTCGAAATCGACCTGCGGGAGGTATTCGCTGCCGCCCCAGCCGCGGTAAAAGCTGGCGGCCCGGCCGGGCGAACCCGGGAAGCGGTAGAAGATATGCCGCCCGATCTGGGTGATCTTGCCGAGCGTGTATGCCCATTTCGGGACCACATAATCGGCGTGGTAATGCGTCGCGGTACCGACATCGGCAACGACATGCCCTGCGAGCGCGTCGCGAGCGATTGCCTTGGCTTGCTTCCACAGGTTCGCCTGCGGCGTACGGGTCAAGGCGCCATCGCAGGTGAAGCTGAACTGGCAGACCGGGCGGTTGTAGCCCTGGTAGACGACGCCGCAGACCGTGTTGGGATAGGCTGGATGCCGCACCCGGTTCAAAACGACCTGCGCTACTGCGCGCTGGCCCTTCTCCGGCTCGAGTGCAGCCTCGTAATAGACGGCTTGCGCAAGACACTGGTTGGCCGTCTTGTACGACGCCGAACTCATCGGAATGCCGGCAAAGCGGCCGGCGGTTTCCAGTCGCGCCTTCATCATCGGGATGGCGAGATTGCGACTCTGGGCATCGACGATCTGGGCTGCGCCCAATTCCTCGATCTCGACCGCCCCGGTAGTCATCTCGGCGATATCCCGCTGGAGCGACGGGGCGAGCTTCGCCATCGCCTGTGCCGAATTGGCGGGCGCGAGCAGGGACGAGGTGCCGACGAGCAGGCTGGCCAGCGCCAGGAATGCGAGAGCGCCGAAACGGCGCGCCTTGGTGACAGTAGCAGCAGTCATGATGCCGCTCCCTTAGCTGCACCCGCTTTCGCGAGGACCTCAGCAACGGGGCCGTCCGCTGCCACGCGGCCACGGTCGAGCACGATCAGGCGGTCGCAGATCGAGAAGAGCGCCGGACGATGGGTTGCGATGACGAGCGTCTGTTTCTTATCGAGCGAATTGCCGAGACGGTCGACGAACATCTTCTCGGTATCGCTGTCCATCGCGCCGGTCGGTTCGTCCAGGAACAACAACTCGCGCGGGGCGACCATGGCGCGGGTGAGCGCGAGGAAACTACGCTGGCCGCCGGAAAGCTGGCGACCATCTTCGCCCACCGCACGATCGAAACCGCCGCTGTCGCGGGACAGGAAGAAGTCCGCCCCGGTGGCGCGCATCGCAGCTTGCAAGTCCTCTTCCGAGATACCCATGCGGCCCAGCGTCAGATTGTCGCGGACGGAGCCCGAGAAAAGCGCGGCGTCCTGGCCGACGAAACCAAGCGCATCCCGCAACTGCTGGGGGCGGTACTGATGCACGTCGATACCGTTCACGAGCATGGCGCCGCCGGTGGGCCGGTATAGTCCGCACAGCAGGCGGCCGAGCGTGGATTTGCCCGATGCAACCCGCCCGACCAGCGCCACGCGCTCACCCGGTTCGATCGTCAGGTTGAGACCGGAGAGCGCGGGCTGCGCATTCTCGTCATAGGCGAACTCGGCATTGTGGAATTCGATGCGCGGGTTGCGAATAGCTGCGGGGGCTACGCTGGCGCCCAGGCGGCGCTCGTCCTCGCCCTCGAACAGGCGCTCGATACTGCCGAGCGTTTCCTGGGCCTGCCGTCCCCGTGTCAGTAGGAAGGCGATTTGCCCGGCGGGCGCCAGCGAGCGCGAAGCCAGCATCACGATAGCGATGATAGCGCCCATGGTGATTTGTCCGGAAGCGAACAGGTAATAGCCGCCGATGATCAGCGACACGGTCGAAATCTGCTGGAAGACCTGGGCAAGGCCCACAGCCAGAGAGTTGATCGACCGCAGGCGCAATTGGGAATGTCCGCCGATTTCGGCCAACTGGTGCCAGCGGGACAGCATCCCGCCCTCGCCGCCCATCGCCTTCAGCGTTTCAGCGCCGGTCAGGGATTCTACCAGCAGGGTCTGCTGCAATCCGTAATCGGCCTGCGCATCCTGCGAGGCTTCGACCACTTTCTTCTGGAGTATGTAGCCGGCGATCATCATGGCGAAGATGATCGTCAGCGGGACCAGCGCGAGCCAGCCGGCGATGATTGCGATGACCCCGACGAAAACCAGCAGGAAGGCAACGTCGACGACGAGCACGACCGACGTCGATGCGAAGAAATCGCGCACCACGGCATATTCCGCCACGCGTGCCGCAAGCGATCCGGTATGTCCCTTGCGCTCCGACAGCGGAACGGCGAGCAGGCGCGAGAAAATCTTCTGGCTGAGCTTGAGGTCCAGACGCTGCGCAATCTCGTCGACGATAGAGGTGCGCGCGCGGCGCAGGGCAAATTCGAGTGCGAAGGCCAGGACCACCCCGGTGCCCAGTACCCAGAGCGTTTCCTGCGCCTGGTTCGGGATGACACGGTCGTAGACGTTCATCGTGAAAATCGGCAACGCGACCGCGAGCAGGTTGATCAGCAGCGAGGCAAGCAACACCGGCATGAACGACCTGCGTTCGCGGCGCAGTTCGCCCCAGAACCAATGCTGGCGGGCCTTGGCATGCCAAGGCGCTTCGTCGGTGCGCATCTTGTCCGGATCGCCATGGATCGGGATCAGCGTACCGGAAAAAGCGTCTGCGATGCCGTCGCGTGCTTCCCAGATTTCGCTACCTGACTCGGGGCGCCAGACGAGCAATTCGTCGCCCTGCGTGTCGAGCAGCAGGACGTATTGCCGCTCGCCCAGCGCGACGATGGCAGGCAGGTCCTTCGCCGTCGAAGGCAGCTTGCGCCGCTTCTCGATATCGTAATTCAGCCCTGCAAGTTCGAGCGCGGCAGGAGCCTGGTGGAGGGGAAGCAGACCGTCACGGTTGCGCGGTAGCTGCGCCAACAGGTCGCGTGCGAAGGGAAGCCCGTAACGACGGGACCCTTCTGCAACGCACTCGACGAGCGGATCAAGGACCCGCCCGTCGATCTGTTCTGAAACCGTTTGTTCCATGGCCTCCACGAGCCTTAGCGTGTCAATCTCCGTCGACGCGCCTTTGCAGCTCGGCCTCTACCGGCGGGCCATAATCGAACCGCTGGCGTTCCTGCTCCATCGCACCGGCACCCGGTGCAATGCTCAGCGCATCTAGGAACTGGTTTGTAGCAGCTAACGTCTGGTACTGCGCAAACAATTGCGAGAAGCGTGCCGTTTCGAGACGTACCTGGGTGTTAAACCTAGTATTCTGCGCATCCAGCACATCGAGCAGCGAGCGGCGGCCGATGTTGAACTGGCTGCGATACGACAGCAGCAGGTCGTCGCTCACCTGGCTCTGGCGCGCGAGTTGTTCGGTCACGCGGCGCTGGGTGTAAAGCTGCTGCCAAGCGAGGCGAACGTCTTCTTCCGCTTCGCGCTGGCGGTCATGCAGGGCGTAGCGGGCAAGGCTTGCCTGCCGAACGTTTTCCTGCAGCTTGGCACGGTTGATCCCGCCGTCGAACACATCCCAGCGCAGCACGACGCGGGCCTGGATGTCGTTCGTTTCGCCGCGGAAACCGTCGATATCTTCACCGACACGGCCACGCGCTTCGAGGCCGATCGTGGGCCACAGGTCGCCTTCCGCGGAATCGACGAGGGCGTTCGCGGCATCAACATCGGCCTGCGCTTCACGCACCAGCGGGTTGTTGATCCGCGCAAGTCCGATTGCGCTCGGCAAGTCCGGCGGCATCGCGCTGGCAAGGTTCGGCGGCAGGGTTGCCGCCGATACGTCGAGCCCCGTGAGACGACGCAGCGAGATATAGGCGTTCTCGAGTTCGAGCCCCGCTTCCTCGCTACGGACCAGCGCCGATTGCAGGCGCTCTTCCGCCTGTTGCTGGTCGGCAATCGAGATCGAGCCTTCATCGACGCCGCGCGACAGGTCCGTCACGAGCGACTGGTGAAACGCCGCATTGTCACGCGCGGCAGCGACAACGCGCTGCTGCAGCAGGACGTCAAGGTACTGGCGGGCGATCTGCAAGGCGATGAACTCGGAGCGTTCGAGCACGCGCAGCGAGGCGCCATCGACGCGCGCCGCCTGCCGCAGAAGTTCGCCGCGGCGACGACCGAAGTCGAAAACGGTCCATTCTCCGGTGATCCCGGCCTCGAGCGGATAGAGCTCTTCGTCAGCAATACCCAGCGTGCGGCGGGTATTGTTCTCCAGGCGGCGGATACCCGCGCTGGCTTCGATGTTCACGCGCGGCAAGTACAGACCTTGCGCCTGGCGGCGTTCGAACTCGATCGCCTCCTTGTTGTACTGCGCCTGCAGGATCTGCGGGTTCGACTGCATCGCAATCGTGATCGCCTCCTGCATGGTGACGGCTTCGGTCACAGCATCCTGCGCCATGGCTGCCGGAGCTGCGCCTGCAAGCAGGAGCGCTGCGGTCATTGCTAGGGTTGTCGTACGCATTATTCGTCCCCCCTCTTATTCGCTGACCTGGATTTCGACGCGGCGGTTCTGCAACTCGCGCACGCCATCGGCAGTCGGCACACGCGGCGATTCCTCGCCCTGTGCCTGGGTCGTGATGCTGGAAGCCGGGATACCGCGGCTCGCCATCAAATTCGCCACCGCTTCGGCGCGGCGCTGCGAAAGGCCTTCGTTGTAGGCATTGCTACCGGCGCGATCGGTATGGCCGATCACGGTGAAGCTGTTCCAGTCGCAGGCGGGTGCATTCTCGACGACGTACTGGACCGTCTCGACCGCATCCTGCTGCGGCGTGGCGGAATCGAATTCGAAGAAGATCAGCCCCGGCGCGTCGCGGTTGCACACTTCCGGCGCCGGCTGCGGCGTCGGTAGCGGTGCCGGTTCGACGCGCGGGCGCGGGGCACGCTGCATCATGTCGTAGGCGAGTGCGCAACGCGAGAGGCTTACCTCGTCTCGCGTGCTGGACTTGAGATAGCCGAGAGCGATGCCGCACTGGGCCTTGGTTTCGCTGGCCCAGATGTAGCGCGGGTCGTTGGCGGCCACGACTGAAGCGTCGTTCGTCATCGCCAAACCTGCGTCGTAGCGCCGCTGTACTTCGGAGCGGAGCTCGTCCATGCCGAGCGCCATCAGGTCATCCTGCGCGAAAGCCGCGGAGGGCGTCAGCCCTACCGCAGCTCCTGCCAGCGTGAATACCGCTGTTATTTTCTTCATTGCAAGTTCCCCTGTTGCAGAGTTTCCTGAGTAATCATGCTGCCGTCCCTGCAAGGGCGGCATCGTCAAGCTGGTCGACGGTCAGGCCGTTTGCCAGCGATTGAGCGAGGCCCGGCTGGACCATCGTATCGAGCAGGCCTTCGGTCGGTACGGTCGAGTGCCATCCGTCGTTTGCCGCCCCGCTGTCGCCTGCAAAATGCGTCACGAGTGCATCGACGCTGGCTTCGGCGGTGAGGTCGGAAATCGCCTCACCGATGGCGGCCTTGGCGTCGAACGCCGCAATCGCACCATCAGGCAGCGGAGCTTCCATGAGCAGCAGTGCCTCCATCGAAGCTGCGGCATCGCCTGCGGCCATATCCAGACCATCGAAAGCATCGTTCGATGCAAATGCACCGACTACCGGAGCGTCATAGGCGGCATAGTCGATGCCCATCTCCGGAGCGTCAAAACCGAACACCGGAGTGCTGTTTCCAACCAGGGAGCCATCCCCGAGGATATTGGTCTCGAACGGAGCGATCTGGGCCGAGGCGAGATCGAAATCGGCCTCCTGGATGAACTCCTGCGTGAAGCCGTTCTCGTCACCGGACAGCTTCAGCGCGCCGTCCATTTCCATGAAGGAATAGCTCGTGGTCGAACCGTCCCCCTGGCTGTCGGGCGAGAACGCGTCGGTTCCCCCGGTATCGCCAATCATGAAGGCGGACGCTGCTGCTGCGATCATGGTCGTTTCCATGGTGCGGGCGCTGCTGGTCGTCGTCGTGGTGGTAGAAGCAGACACCGACGGATTCACCAGCAGGTGCTGCGTCGCAGTCTCGTCGCCATCGCTGTCGCGAACGGTGACACCGAAATCAAGCGTCAGAGTTTCGGAGTTCGTGACCGTACGGATCACACCGATATCCGTGATCTTGATCACGTCGTTGTCATCATGGCCGGCGAACGATTGGGTTGCACCGTTAGTGCCGCCTGCATCGCCGGTCGCCCGGTTGAAGGCGAGGCCAGTCCCTGTGACACCCTCTGTCGAAGGCACAAGCTGCGCACCCGTAATGACATAGTCATTACTTGTTTCACCGCCCAGCAGGTAGTCGTTTGCTTCGATGACAACGAAGCCGTCATTGCTGTCGAGCGGCGAGCTTAGGGTATACCCGTCAGGAAGCGTGTCACCCTGGCGGAAGATGTCCGCATTATCGACGACGATTGCCCTTGTCGTCAGAGTTACCGAGGGATCGTTCGGATCGGCAAGCTGGAGGACGACAATGAAATCCGTCGAGTTGCCCACAAGGTCCAAGCGCAGCGTCAGGCCAGTGGCAAAGGCTGTCGGAGCCTGATCGAGCCCATCTTGCGGAGCGCCGCCGCCATTGTCGAATGTGCCCGGATTATCGGTAAAGAACTGCAGGTTCAGGACCTCGCCACCCTGACCCTGGATCGTGTCGCCCGACACGCCATTCGCCGCACCAGAGATCGTCACATAGTCGAGATCACCGGAGAAGAGGTCTCCGTTGTTGAATACCGTGTCGTTCGGCGTCGTGCCGTTAAGGCTGTCGGCATTGGAAACGCCGACGAAGCGGACGTAAACCGGATCCGTGGCACCCAGCTGCAGGACTGTGTACTCGGCTTGAGAAGCAGGCCCGGTCAGGTTGTAATCGAATTGGCCTACGGCATCGCTCGTCTGGCTGATCGAATAGGACTCGATCGGCGCATCCAGCGTCACGACATACTCGCCGAGATCCTTATCGAAGGTGATCGTGCCCGATCCCTGCGACAGCGGATTGGTATCCGAATTGGGATTGGCGTCGTAGTCGAAGTCGAAATCGAAGACCGCGGAGTTCTCGTCCTCGCTGGTCCAGCTGACGGCCACGTTGGAAATCGCGATACCGCCAACTGCACCAGTCAGCGACACCGCTAGATCGGAAGTGAGAGCCGAATAGACACCGCCTGCCGGATTCTGGTCGGCACCGATGGCATATTCGAACGAGCCAGTGCTGGAAGTCGTCCCGCTAAGGGTCACGTCGGTCGGTGCCGAAAGGATGACCGGAGTGTCATCATCGACGAAGATGACGAGATCGCCGATTGCGTCGACAGTGTCGCCGTCCGCATCGGTCGCCTGCACCAGCGGACCGAAGTCGATACCGATATCGTCCTCGAAATTATTCTGCGGATGATCCAGCGGACCGAAGAGGTCGAACTGCCAGTCGCCGTTCGTCGCAAGGAAGAAAGTGAATACCGGCGAACCGTCCGCCGTCGCTGTAATCGAATTGCCGTTCACGAGGAATGCCAACGGATCTCCGCCCGAGGAGAGATTGAGACTGGTGAGGTATGCCTGCGCCGCGGCGACGTCGAAGCCATAGGTCAGCGGGGCATCGGCACCTGCATTGAACAGGCCCGCTGCGCTGCCGCTGGCCGTGTCCGTATAGGTGCCTGCGCCATTATCGGCATCAGACGGACCGCCTTCGATGCCGTTCGGCAACGCGTCTTCGTCGACGACGCCGCTTATGAGCACCGCATTCGCCGTCGGCGTATCGTCGTCGACATTGATCGTCAGCGTGCCATCGGCCGTGTCGAGATCGCCATCGGTCACGCGGTAGTTGAGCGTGAAGCTGAGGTCGTTCTCGTCACCTCCCGCTGCATGAAGCACGTTGGCATTTTGCGTGACCGTATATGCTCCGGTTGTCGGAACCAACGTCACCGTAACAACCGTCACCCACGATCCACCCTGGTCCTGCTGGACAAGGATATCGTCGCCGCTTTCTACATACCGGAAGTCTGCCGGTGCACCCGTCGTGAGGAAGGCGATCGAGCCGCCGTCGTTGCCGAAACTGTGTGACAGGGTTCCGCTGGTGCGGGCAGTGTCGGGATCCACGTCGCCCGTGCCGCCCGGATTGCCGCCGGTCTGCGTATCGTCATCCAACTGGACGGGCTGATTGGTACCGGTCGATGGATTATCGTCGACGAAACGCAAGTCCGAACCGATCTGGATCGTAGCAGTGTCGGTATCGCCGTCGCCGTCAGTCCCGGTCGCCGTCAGAGTGATCAAGTTATCCGATGCCAGGAAAACCGGTTCGTTCGCGTTCAGCGGGTTCGGGTGAACCACTGCACGGATCTGGTCGAGCGTCACCGTACCGTCGGCATCGACGGTCAGGGTGAACACCTGATCGCCGGTCGCGGCATCGGTAGCGTCGGTGCCTTCGCGGCCAACGACCACGCCGCCTTCCACGAAGAGGAACACGCTGTTGCCACTCGCCGTATCGACCAGGCCGCTATCGGCGCCGCTGGCCGAGATGCCGAGGGCGTAGCTTTCGCCGCCACCAACGGAGCCCGGGCCGTCGGCACCGAAATCGAAGGTGAAGACGTCGCCGAATTCCGCACTGGCATCGGTTCCCAGGAAGCTCTCATCGACCGAGAGAAGCGGGATTGCGCCGGTCACCGTCACGTCGGGACCATGGTCTGCGAAGCGGATATTGCCGCCAAGGTCGAGCGTTACGGTCTCGCTTGCCTTGTCGCCGTCGCGATCTTCGATAGTGGCGGTGCCGCGCAGCGTCACGAGGCCCGAGCCAAGGATTTCGAACTGGGTGTCGTAATCATTGGGCGAGCCCGGTAGATCGTGATCGATCTCCGCGTACTGCGTCAGGGTCACGATGCCTGTGTCTTCCGCCACCTCGATGGTGAAGACGAGCGAGCCATTGGCGCGGCCTTCGACCACATCGCCGTTCATAGCTATAGTCACTGCGACGCCGTCGCTGGTCAGGCCCGACGGGTTGCCAGAGACGAGCAGGTCATAGGACCAGTCAACCGAACCTGCGCCATCTGCGCCGTAATCGGAACTGGCGATCGAGAAAGCATCACCAAAATCGGCGCTGGAGCTGTCCACGCCTTCGCCACCGATAGTATCGGCATCGAAAGTTGTCAGCAGGACGGTGTCGTTATCGACGACACCCGCATCGATGCTCGGGCCGTCGTCGCGGAAGCTGAAAGCCCCGCCGATATTGGCTGTGGCATCGATGGTGTCGCCGTCGCCGTCGGTCACTGTCGCGGTCAGGGTGACAAGATCGTCAGCAAGGCCGCCGGTGGTATCGTCGGGATCGGTGTCGTCTGTATGCACGACAGCACGAAGCTGGGTCAGAGTGACGGTGCCATCGCTGGCTACCGTTATCGTGAAGACGAGGTCATCGCTCGTGACGCTGCGGCCTTCGATCGTGGCGCCGTTCATCGACACTTCGACCGCTTCGCCTGTGGCAGTGTCCACCAGGCTGGTGGTGGAGCCGGTCAGGCCGAGGACGTAGCCGCCGACGCTGCCCGGGCCGTCCGCATTGTAGTCGGGCGTGAACAGGCCGGAGAAGTCGGCATCGGCCGGAACGCCGAGATCGGTTTCATCGACCTCGATCGAATCCGCAAGCGGTGCGGCGGCCTCGAGAGTTGGACGGTCATCGGATACTCGGACCAGTACGCTGCCGGTAGCAGTATCGCCGTCGATATCGGTGGCGATTACATCAACCGAACCAAGCAGGCTGTTGTCATCAATCAGCGGGTTCGGGTGGCCAAGATAGTTGTCCTCCAGCGTCGCCGTGACCGTCGCGTCATTGCCCGAAATGCTGAGTTCAAGCGTGATGACAAGGCGGCCTCCATCGGAGCCGGTGATGGTCGTGTCATCGACGCGAACCCATGTAAGGCCGCCGAGCAGGCCCGACGTATCCCCGAAAACGAAGCTCGCGAACGGGTCGGAACCTTCGGTGAAGTTCAAGGTAAAGCTGTCGAAGTCATCGCCCGCGGGTGTGCTTCCGTCGGCGAGGTTCTGGTCGTCTACCGTGACCGAACCCGGATCGGGATCCGCAGGGCCGGTGCCATCTTCGATCCGGATCGGCTGGCTGGCCGTGTCGACATCGCCATCGCCGTCCGTCAGCGTATAGGTGAAGTCGGCGACGATCGGCCCGCCCGTCTGGTCGAGGCTATCGGTCGGGTTGAACGTCCAGTTGCCGTCCATGTCGATAGTATAGGTGCCATTCGCATTGGTCAGCGTTGCCACATTGCCGTCCTGCGGGACGGCAACGGTGTCCGAACCGACCGTAATCGCGGTAACGGTTGCGCTGTCAGCACCTTCCGTATCGGCGACCCCGTCGGTCATGACATTGCCGCCGATATCAGCTGCATCTTCGGCGACCGTGATCAGTGCCTGGTCGGTTGCAGTCGGGACATCGTCGACGATGCTGACCCGGATTTCACCGGTGCCGATGACGTTATTGTCCTGGTCAACGACCTGGTAAGTGAAGGTCTCGAAACCGGTAACGACAGTGGCATTGACGGTATTTTCGCCATTGTCGCCGCCCTGGTCGGGCGTAAGGGTGTCGCCATCGACCGGCGCGGTGAGCGTATAGGTATACTCGCCAGTCACCGGATCGAGGGTCAGCGTGCCGTAGCTTCCGGTGGCGCTCGAGGTCAGCGAATAGGTGAGCGTCCCGCTCGCACCGGTAACGGTGATCTGGCCGTTCGCGTCGATTTCGCTGTCCGAACCTGCGTCGCTTCCGATGCCGTCCAGTCCTGCTTCGAATACCAGCGCATCGTTGTCGGAAACATTGCCCGAAACGTTGTTGATCGTGATGACCAGCTGCGCCTCGGAGATATCGCCGTCGGCATCGATGATCTGATACGTGAAGGTATCGGTCGTATTGGCGTTGGTCGAATTGGCGAAGCTGTCGTAGGTGTAGTCGCCATTGGCCTGCACGGTCAGCGTGCCGAGCGAAGAGGTAACCGTGAACGGGCCGGTCGTATCGCTGTCGCCCGAGCCGTCGCTGGTTACGCCGACAATGCCTGCGAGGCCATCGGCACCTGCCACGTCGACACCGAAGCCGTCGTCGTCGGTGAGGATATTGCCATTCGTGCTGGCACCTTCCGATACGGAATTGGCATTGTCCTCGGCGACGGGGATGTCATCGACGATGGAGATGACGATCTGGCCCGGGGTTGCGTCGCTGTCGCCGGTGGCGTCGGTGACGCTCATGGTGATCGTGTCGCTCAGGGGGTTCACCTCGCCCTGGCCCGTGTGGGTCAGCGCTGCAGAGAGCGTGTATGTGTACTGGTAGGTGAAGTTGCCACCGCCATTGTCGACGATGCCCGTGATCTCGATCACGCCCTTGGTCGTCGTCAGCGTGTCGCCGATGGCCGGATCGGTCAGCGTGTTGCCGTTGTCCGCTTCCAGCGTGAAGGTGACGTCTTCACCATTGGTCACGAGATCGAAGCTGCCTGCAGCCGTCTCGCTGTTCGCACCGTGCTGGACGCCGTCTGCAAGACCGTCTTCAAAGACCGTCAGCGCATCGCCGGTGATGTCGGGAGCGTTGGGATCCTGGTTCAGCGTGATGACCAGCTCTGCCAGGTCCGTATCGCCGTCGGCGTCGGTGATCTGGTAGGTGAAGGTATCGCTCGTGACGCCCGAGGGGATCGAGGCGGTCGTCAGCGTATAGGTATAGCTGCCGTCCGGATTGATCGTCAGGTCGCCATAGGCGCTCGAGACCGTCACTGCGCCGCCAACTGCCGTCAGCGCGCCTGCATCGCCCTCTTCGCCGGTGCGCACACCGGTAACCTCGATACCCGACGTGCCATCGGTATCGGCGCCAAGCTCGTCGGGATTGTCGCCCACGCCTGCGCCGTCATAGACATTGCCGGTCGTGAAGTTGCCGAGACCCTCGACGACGCTGTTCGTGTCGTCCTCGGCCGTGGGAACATCGTCGATGACCTGGATGTCGAGCGATGCGGTATCCAGCGATCCGTCGGTATCGGTGGCCACCACTTCGAAGCTGTCGGTGACGTCGTCTTCGCCGGCAGCGTCATGCTCGAGCGTGTTGTCGCTCAGCTCGTATTCGTAGAACACGGTTGCCGAGACCACATCGCCATTGGCGTCGGTGGTTACGGTCACATCGGTGATCCGGGCGGTGCCGAACTCGCCGGTGATCGAGACCGGATAGGTCTCGCCATTGCCCCAAACCGCAGTGCCGCCAACCGTCAGCACGCTCAGCCCGTCGGGGCTGTCGACCGTGAAGCTGCCGTCCTGCACCAGTGCGGCCGCATCGGGCGACGAGCCTTCCGGCAGGTCGTCTTCGTCGACAATTTCTTCAGGCGTCTCGAGGTCGAGACCGTTGATGGTCACGATGTCGTCCGCGCCGTTGATCGTGATCGTCAGCGTGGTGGGGCGGTCGTCGCCGTCACCATCGCTCAGCGTGTAGTCGAAGACTTCCGTCAGGGTCTCGTTCGAGTCGAGGCCCTGGACCAGCGGGTTCGAATTATCGAGTTCGTAAGTGTAGCTGCCATCCGCATTGAGCGTCAGCGTACCGTAGAGACCGGCAAGCGGAGCGCCCACCGTGCCCGCATCGGTGCCGAACGAGAAAGCCGACACTTCGGCGCCGTCCGCACCCTGCGTATCTCCGCCATTGTCGCCATTGGCTTCGGCATCGGTGATGACATTGCCGCTGGCCGTGAGCGGACCGTCTTCGGTCACGCTGTCAGTATCCGGACGTACGGTGGGCACATCGTCGACGATGTCGATATCGAGATCGCCGGAGGTCGTGTCGCCATCCTGGTCGGTAACGGTCACTTCGAAGCTGTCGAAGGTGTCGTCGCCGTCGGTATTGGTGGTCAGCTCGTAAGTGTAACCGATCTCGCCTTCGGCGATCGAGGTCACGGTCAGAGTACCGAAGCTGCCCGTGAAGGTCTGGCCAACGGCGGTCAGTGCAGTGCCGCCGATCGTGATCACCGCCGGGCCATCGGGCGCGGTATAGGTGAAGGTGCCGCTCGTGAACTCGCCATCGGTCGCCGCAGCCGAACCTGCCGGAAGACCGGCCTCATCGACTTCGGTACCGGCTTCGCCGGCAACCGGAAGATCCAGCGTGACCGGGCTGTCAGCGATGGAGATGACCAGCGTGGCCGTGGCCGTATCGCCGTCACCGTCCGTGATTACGTAGTCGAAGCTGTCTTCGACATCGCCGGGCGTACCCGCATCGCGGGTGTAGCTGTAGGTGCCGTCGGCCGCGATCGTCAGCGTGCCGTATGCGCCCTGCACGGTTTCGCCCGCAGCGCCCGAACCGCCGGAACCGGTGAAGGACGTGACGTTTGCATCGTCTGCACCGACAGTGTCGTTGGAAAGTACGTTGCCGCCGACCGGGCCATATTCGCCCGCAGCAATCGCATTGCTGTCATCCTCGGCACTGGGCGCGTCGTCGATGATCGCGATGACCAGCGTGGTCGAAGCCGTATCGCCGTCGCTATCGGTAACGGTGAGCGAGAAGCTCTCGCTGTCCGGATCGGAGAGCGTATTGTCGAGCAGTTCGAAGCTGTAGCTGTAGGCGCCATTGCTTTCGGTGATCGTCAGTACGCCGCTGTCGGTCGCAACCTGTCCGCCAGCGGTCACATTGACACCGTTAATGACGAGCGAGGCAATTGTGTCGCCGCCGGTCGTGATCGAGATGACACCGGTTGCGATTTCACCGTCGCTCGCCGAATTCGAACCGGCGGGTTCGCCATCGCGAGCGCCCAGGGCGGCCTCGTCGACGTCATTGTCTCCTTCGACAGCAATTTCCGGAGTGGAATCGGGCGAAAGGGTCAGCGTTACGGTGGCGGTAGAAACGTCACCGTCGCCATCCGTAATAGCGTACTGGAACGTGACGGTTCCGGTCTCACCCGCACCCGGGGTGTAGGTGAAGCTGCCGTCGCCATTGTAAGCAAGGCTGCCGGTGCCGCTGAGCGAACCGTCCACTGCTTCAACGCCGGTCGCAAGATCCACGCCGTCAGCGCCAACCGTGTCGTTGGCGAGAACGTCGATGGAAATCGCTGCATTTTCGGACGACTGCGAAGCGCTGTCGTCGACCGCCTCCGGAACGTCGTCGACGATCGTGATTTCGAGATCGTCTTCGGCCCGGTCCCCATCGAGATCGGTAATTACGATCGGGAAAGTGACGGTCGTGCCGTCGGTATCGCCGGTGTTGTCGGTCAGTTCGTAATCGTAGGTGATGGTGCCGACGCCGGTAACCGGGTCGTAGGTATAGCCGGTAATGGTAAGCGTGCCGGTTTCGTCCGAAACGACGACCTGCGGCAGGTTGTCGGGGCCGAGGACAGTGCCGCCGATGGTGATCGTGTCGACGCCATCGGGCGAAGTGAAAGTGATCGTGCCGGTCGCAGTCTCATCATCACCGTCGAAGTTCGAACCTTCGGGCTCGTCATCGCGCGTATCGGTCGTCGGCGGGAGCTGGCCTTCCTCGACCACTGTCGCGTCATCGCCTTCGGGAACGTTGGTGATCACGTTCGGCGCATCGCCGATATTGATCGTCAGCGTTGCAGTGCTGGTGCTGCCGTCCGCATCGGTGATCGTATAGGTGAATTCCTCGCTGACACCGCCGGGGGTGTTGACGAAGCGATCGTAGGAATAGCTGCCGTCGGCATTGAGCGTCAGTTCGCCATAGGTACCGACCAGCGTGCCGCCAGGAGCTGCCGAGCCGCCATCGTTGGCAAAGCCCGTGACCGCGCCCGCTTCGGCATAGCCGTCGGCCCCGGATTCGTCGTTGTCGGTGACATTGCCGAAGATCGTGTCGTGCGAGCCGCCCGGCACTTCGTTGCTGTCGTCGCGCGCGATCGGTGCGTCGTCGACCACGTTGATCTGGAGCGTCGCGGTGGCGCTGTCGCCATCCGTATCGGTGACCGTCATCGAGAACGAACCGTCGACCGTTTCGCCGACAAGGTTGTCCGTCAGGGTGAAGGTAAAGCCGATCTCGCCGCCTTCTAGGTCGATGCTCGTGATCGTGATGAAACCCTTGTCGCCGACGAAAGTCTGACCGACTTCGGTGACCGCCACGCCATTGATCGCGACCGATGCGACGCCGTCGGGAGAATTGAAGACGATCGTGCCAGCGGCAGTTTCCAGGTTGGTTTCATCCCGGGTACCTTCGCTTTCGCCCACACCGTCGATAGTGCGCGCAGGCAGGCCCGATTCGTCGACGGTTGCGATGGCGTTGATGACGCCCGCCGGATTGTCGGGCGTTTCGACCACGATGTCGGGATCCTGGTCGACCAGGTAGGGAATTATCTCGCGCTCTTCGGGTTCGGGGAACTGGAGCTGCGTATAGGGAAGGAGGTCGCCGATATCGTAGGCGGCCTGAATGTTGCCGGGGTCGACTTCGAAATTGCCGCCCGAACTTTGCGGGTCGCCGGCAGCAGGCTGCGGCTCGTTGCCGGTCAGCAGTGCTGCGAGGTTGGCAGCTGGTACGGTGACACCGTCGACAACGATCTGGGGCACGATGATCGCGCCTTCGGGAATGACGATGCGCGTTCCGTCGTCGAGGACGATGACGAGATCGCGCCCTGCGGATGTCAGGTTTTCGAGCGAGGCCCCGTCGGGAAGAACGACCACGCCGTTTTCATCGGGGACCAGGACGATGTCCGCATTGGCACGAGTCGCCGCCGCCGTGGACCGGCTGCTGCCCGTGTCCATATCCTGGCTATCCTGTGCATCGGCGAAATCGCCATTCTGCTCGAAACTGTCCATCATCTCGGTCCTCTTCTCAGCCGGAAGGAGGAGCGAAATCTCCTCCCTAACGCGAGAATTGCCGAACATGATGCGAGCCGCGAAAGACCGGGAGACAACCCCCCGAAATCGTTTCGAGCAAGAAGCGGGAATGATCCCGTCCAGCAATTTTCGCGGCCCGACTTTTCATCTCGATCCGGCGAATCGACTTGCCGGTGAGATGTGTCGTTGCATTATGTGAAACAGTTCAGCGCCAATCTTTCAATGTTGTTAACTACTTGGGAGAGCCCCAAATCTGGCCTCGGCACGCCGAAAATGGCCCAGAAAGCCACTTAAATATCTGGTTTTCAAGGATACTTCTTCACTGTCCGGTTTTGGGACGAGAAACGAAGAATTATGCGCGTTTCAACCTGTCACCGACACCCGCTGCCGGAAGGTAACGTTCACACGATCGGAAAGCAGGAGGTACGGGACCCAGATGGCAATACTCACCATGACCGTGTTGATGTTCGCCATCAGCAAGGTCGAAAGCGGAGTGGCGACCTCGCTCGGCAAGCCGACGCCTGACAGGGACCATGCGATCGCGACCTGGGACAGGATGTCGAGCATCCACACATAGGCGAGCATCTTGGGGAACAGCGGAACGCGGCGCAGCGCGAGCACGAAGCACACCACATAGAAGAAGTTCATCATCGCCAGCTCCACGGCCATGGCGAGGTAGAGAGTATGACTCCACGCGGGCGCGTGCGCGAGAAGCGCGGGCTGGATCATGAAGAATTCTCCGGTGCGCATCACGACCCCGAACAACAGGCCGACAAGCAGGGAGGTCAGGAAGCCGGTCGTCCCATAGAGCGGGTGACGCTTCGCCTCGCGCTCGCGCAGGTTTCTCCAGCGGCCGAACAAGGCCAGACTAATGCCCGGAGCTTCGTCGTTCGATTGGAATGCATCGCGTGCCAGCCGAAAACCGAGCAGCGGGGCAATGATGATCGCCAGATAGGGGATTGCAGCGATCATGAGCCAGTCCGCACTCGCGCCAAACGCCGACGCCTTGGCCAGCTTTGCAGCGGAAAGCAGGACCATGACCGCTACCCAGGCCAGCGCGAGATGGGCGAGATGCGACTCGATCCAGCGGGTGATCGCGACGCTTCGCAGCGCAAGTTTTCCGGAATAGGTCCTCGACGCGGTGACCAATGGCTTCAGGGATCGAGCCCCTTCCTGAGTCACCACCCCCAGGAAGTTCCGAATCATTTCAATCTCCTAGCCGAATCATAATCGTGCGCCGCGCGCCGGATTCGGGTAAAAATGCATCACTCTTAGCTTTTGTTAACCTACGATCTTTACTTTTGCCCAATTTAAGTTACTAAAAAGTAGACAAATTGTAAAAGCGTTGCACCGAAGTTGACCGTAAGCAGCGTTTGAGTGAACTTGATTGTGCTCCGAGGGAGCCAGCGTGAAACGAACCGGTGCATCCGGTTACACAACAAAAACAGGTCGCGCCGGTTCCACAACGTTACCCCCCTCGGGCGGGCCATTCCGGAAATAGATGCCGGAGGTCCTGTGTATGAAATGACAGATCGTCTCTCCTGGCGGATGTCTTCAAGACTTGGGGTAATACTATGTTCAAGAACTACATCACTGAAGAAGCCGGTGCATCGGCAGCTGAATACGCTCTGATCCTCGCCATCGTCGGCGCTGTGATCGCCACGGCAACCATCGCGCTTCGCGGCGAAATCGTCACCGCGATCAACAACGCGAAGACGAACGTTGCTGACGCGAACGCTCAGAACACTGTCTAAGCAAAAATTAAGGTCCCGCCGGCATCATCGGCGGGACCTTTTCTCGTTTTTCACTCGGGGGGGTAAAGATCATGCGTGGCAGGAATCTGCTCATTGCCGGTATCGCCGTATTCCTCGGCCTCTTGGCCGTGTACCTGGCGAATGCCTATTTTACCGGAATGGAAGAACGGCAGGAAGCGATTGCCGAAGAGCAACAGCTCGCCCGCATCGTGGTCGCCACCCAGCCCATGAGCTTCGGCCAGCCGTTGACCGATACCACGGTCCGGCTTGCAAACTGGCCTGCGGACGCGGTTCCGGAAGGCGCCTTCACCTCTCTCGAACAAGCCATGATGGGCGGACGCGTCGCGCTTCGCCCGATCGTGCCCGGCGAGCCTATCCTCGCCTCCAAGGTCAGCGGCGACAATGGCCGCGCCACCCTGGCATCCAACCTTCCCGAAGACATGCGCGCAGTCTCCATCCCTGTTAACGCGGTTGCCGGCGTCGGCGGCTTCGTCCGCCCGGGCGACGTGGTCGACGTGATGCTGACCCGACAGATCCCCGGTGAGGGAACGCAGCAGCAGGACAAGATGACCACGGTCGTGCTCGAGAATGTCCTCGTCCTCGGCATGGACCAGGTGGCGGATGAAAACGCCACGGAGCCGGTCGTGACCAATACGGCCACCCTGCAGGTCGACATGTTCGGCGCGCAGAAGCTGGCCCTCGCCCGGGAAATCGGCAATCTCAGCCTGGCGCTGCGCAATGTCGAAAACCAGGAAGTCGGCGCGACCGAAACGGTCGTCGCGAACGATCTGGGCGGCGGCGGACGTTACATCAACCGCAGCACCACCGCCCCGGCACCCATGCTGGCGGCTCCTTCCTATTCCCCGCCGGTTCGCGGCGCTACTTCTGGGCCCCGACAGGCAAGTGCACCGGCCCGCCCGCGCGGCCCGACCATGAGCGTGGTGCGCGGCACCAATGCTGAAACCTATTCCGTGGAGACGCTCCGTGGCAATTAAGCATACAGCCCTTTCGGCTCTCGCCTTCGCAACGGCCCTGGGAGCGGCCACCGTTCCCCACGCGGCCACCGCCCAGTCTGGCTATGCCAGCGAATCCATGCATGCCGGCACCGTGGAAATCCCGGTCAACAAGAGCCAGGTCGTAACGGCCGATGTGCCGATCGACCGCGCCATGATCGGCAATGACTCGATTGCGGACATCCTGCCGGTTTCGGACCGTTCGGTTTACGTGCTGGGCAAGGAAATCGGCACAACGTCGCTGACGCTTTACGATCGTTCGAACCGCGTCATCGCAGTCATGGACATCGCCGTCGGCCCCGACGTGCTGAGCCTGCGCGAACAGATGGCCGATCTCATGCCCGGCGAAGGTGTCGATGCCCGTATGACCGGCGATTCGATCCTCCTGTCCGGAACCGTCAGCGATGTCGGCGTGGCCGACCGCGCAGTCCAGCTGGCCGCAGCCTATGCGGGCGAAGACAAGGTCGTGAACCTCATGACGCTCGGCGGAAGCCAGCAGGTCATGCTCGAAGTCCGCTTCGCGGAAGTTTCGCGCAGCATCGGCAAGGATCTGGGCGTCCGCACGTTCTTCGGCGCCAACAGGGTATCCGGCGCCACGGGCCCCGGCTCGCAGCTGACGCCGGGCGATGGGACCAGCAATTTCGGCAATGGCGACCTTGGCGTCGGTGACGTGACCAACGCGTTCGGTGTCATCACCCGCAGCTTTACCGACATTCTCGGACTGGATGTCGATGTCGCCCTCGACGCGCTGGAAGAAAAAGGCCTCGCCAAGACGCTTGCAGAGCCGACGCTAGTTGCTTTGTCGGGCCAGCAGGCGTCGTTCCTCGCCGGTGGCGAATTCCCGGTCCCGGTCGTCCAGAGCGGCGGCGTTGGCGGCGGTGGCCAGGCCGGTATCACGGTCGAATTCAAATCTTTCGGCGTCGGCCTGGGTTTCACCCCGACCGTCCTGTCGAACAAGGTCATCAACCTGATCGTCGAACCGGAAGTCAGTTCGATCGACCAGAGCGCGTCGATCACGCTCAACGGCATCCGCATTCCGGGTCTCCAGACGAGGCGCGCCAGTACGGTGCTCGAACTGCGCGATGGCGAAAGTTTCGCAATCGCCGGTCTGCTGCAGCGCGACTTCCAGACGACCGTCAACCAGGTTCCCCTGCTGGGTTCGATCCCGCTGATCGGCACGCTGTTCCGTTCGACCAGCTTCCAGAAGGGCGAGACCGAGCTGCTGATCATCGTGACGCCGCGCCTCGTGGCGCCGATCCGGCCCGAACAGGTCCAGCTTCCGACGGACCGCGTGAAGGACCCGATCCAGGCCGATGTGCTGCTGAATGGCAATGCGCACCGGACTAATGATCTGCCGCCCATAGCCGGCGACACCCCGGCCAACACGCAGCAGGGTACAGAAACCAATGCGCAGGAGGCAGCCGATGGCTACGAATACTAAGGCTCTTCGCTCAGCGCTGCTGACCGCCGGCGTGATTGCCACGGCAGGCTGCGCCACCGGTAGCGGAAACGATTTCATGGCCGATACCAGCTGGGGCGATGCCAATCGCCGCACCATGGCCGCCCAGGTCATCGATCCCAATCCCGTTTACGACACCGCGATCCCGCCGACGAGCGCCCAGAACGCCGTTTCCGCGATCGATCGCTATTACGACGATGCGGTCAAGGAGCCCGATGAGGTCTCCACGACCGAATCGCCGGATTAAGCCGGGTATGTTCGAATGGTTAGCGCAAGAAACCTCCTGAACAGGTTCCGTAGGGAAGAGCGCGGTGCAGTCGCCGCGACCTATGCGCTAGCCATCATCCCGCTCGTCGCCATGGCGGGAGTGGGGATGGATTACGCCCGCCTCATGGGCATGGATTCCGAACTGCAGAACGGCGCCGACCAGGCTGCCCTCGCCGCAGCCACGCAGCTCGACGGGAAAACAGGTGCCTGCAGCCGCGCAGCCACCGCAGCGGTGTCCCTGGTGTCGAACCTCTCCCTCCTTGCCAGCGGAAACAGCGCGGTCACGGTTCCCTCGGAAACTACGTGCGATGCCATGGGGCAGGTCCGCTTCTATCGCGACAAGGCAAAGACCCAGGCAGCGAACAGCGACGCCACCGCGCGGTATGTGGAAGTCGACGTCAACGCCAAGACGGTCGACTACGCCCTCCTTCCGGTCACCGGACTGCTGCCGGGTGCCGATCTGGATGCAACCGCCTTTGCCGGATTGGGATCGGCCATCTGCCGCGTTCCTCCCCTGATGATGTGCAGCCCCGACCCCACAAGGCCGTTCAATGCCGCCAGCAAGAAGGGCATGGGCGTCCGGATGACGGGCCAGGGCGGCAACAGCTGGGCACCGGGCGATTTCGGTTTCCTTGAAGTGGGACAGGGACAGCTTTCCCAGCTGGTCGACGCGCTTGCCCTCGATACCGGCAGTCTCAAATGCGCACCGATCGATGGAGGCACCGATCCGGAAACCGGCAATGCGCAGGTCCTTTTCGCGGCAATCAACACCCGCTTCGACATCGGCGACGGCAACGGCGGCCAGCTTTCGGTCTGCAACACCGGTAGTTGCCCTCCTGCCCGCAATACGGTCAAGGACCTCGTGAAGCCGGATGCCTCGCTCGGCAACAATGCCTGCCGCCAGCACGGCAGTGGCTGGCAATTGCCCCCGGTCGGCCGGCGTTTCCGCCCCGGCCCCGGAAACGGAACCGAAGCGCTAACGACCCTTTTCGATGCCGACGGAGTGATCGATGCGATCGGTGCTACTCGCGACCTGTGTCACTACAACAGCTACAATCCGCTCAAGGCCGACGGCACAAGGTTTTCATGCAGCGACTACAATGGCGGGCTGAGCGAGAAATTCGGTGACGGACGCTGGGCGATTTCCGATTACTTCAGGATAAACCACCCGGGTGTCTCGCCGCCCAACATCAACATGACCCGCTACGAGGTCTATTTGTGGGAGCTGGCGAACAACAACATGCCGTACAATGCGGCAGCTGGTGTCAACCGGCAGTTCGGACGCCCACTCTGCCTTCCGGGAACCTCTACAATCGATCGCCGCGTACTGACCATTGCGGTAGTGAAAAATTGCGACGCGATCAGGGGTGGGTCCACCGCCGTCGAAGTCGACGAATGGGTGGACATGTTCCTGGTCGAGCCGATCGTGGACGACCCCACAGAAATAGCCAACGGACGCGTTCGTGACGGCGTCTACATGGAAGTCATCAGGGAAGCGGCCGTCGGTGGCGGCGCGGGCAATCCTACGCCCCAGGCCATCCGCAAAGACGTGCCCTATCTGATCGAATGAACTGTCGCCGCGCCTTCCTGCCCTCCCAGAGCGGTGCCGCAGCTTCGGAGATGGCCCTCATGCTGCCTCTGCTCCTGGCGATCATGTTCGGCGGGTTCGAGGCCGGTCACTACTTCTATACCGAGCACAAGATCATCAAGGCAGTGCGCGAAGGTGCACGATATGCCGGTCGCCTCGGCTTTACCGGCGCGGGCTATGCCTGCCAGACGGCGGGCGGGCCCACCACCTGGACGGCTGCCGGAAATCCTTCGCTGTCGAATACGCGGGCCGTTACGGTATACGGCACTACCAACACGAGCGGCAGCCCCCGTATCAAGAACTGGGCCCTGACCGACGTCACCGTCGAATACCAATGCAACTCCGCCTTCACCGGCGGCATTTACAGCGCCCAGGTTTCGGGCGGCCCCGTGGTAAGGGTAACGGGCACCGCCAGCTATCCCTCGCTGTTCAACCAGCTCGGCTTCATCGATGGCTCCGCCCAAGTGACTGCGAGCGCCCAAGCACCGGTGAACGGCATATGAGCGTCCTCGCCAAATATGTCCGCGACGATCACGGAGCAGCGGCAGCCGAATTCGCGCTGATCGTGCCGGTCATGCTCGTGTTCCTGCTCGGCATTCTCGATGTCGGCTTCTACGCCTGGCAGATAAACCGGGCGGAGAAGGCGACCCAAATGGGCGCACGCTACGCGGTGGTCACCGAAATGGTGCCCAATGGGCTGGAGACCTACAGCTTCGTCCTCGACGGCAGTACCGTACAGGGGGCTGCGGTTTCCCAAACCGCATTCCCGGGCGTGGCCTGCACATCGACGGCTTGCACGTGCAAGGCCGCGTGTTCCTTCACACCGGGCTTCGACGGCACGGCCTTCAACAATATCGCAAACCGAATGCGCTTGTTCAAAAGCGAAATAACAAACGCCAACGTAAGGATTGATTACGATTGGTCAGGGCTCGGATACGCGGGCGATCCAAACGGTCCGGAGGTCGCGCCCATCGTGACCGTACGGCTCGTTTCCATGCAGCATCGCCCACTTCTTTCCTTCCTTCTCGGAACTGTCGATCTTCCCGATTTTGCCTACTCGCTGACGGCTGAAGACAGTTCGGGCAATGTCTCGAATTGAGAGCGCCATGACCGATTTTTCTGACACCTACGAAACGGACAACGGAATGACCCTTCCAGAAGGCGTGCACGTGTTCGCGCGTAAAGAGGCGCTGGGCAATGTCGCCATCCTTGAAGATTCGGTCACCTTGCACCGAATGGGCACGGCGGAGGAATTCCCGGCCGCGGCGGTAGACCAGGCTGCAATCGCAGTTGTGGAAATCGATTCCGAAGATCCTGCTTCGCTTGCCCGACTCGAACGGCTTCGCGCGAAGCGTCCCGGCCTTCCGGTGATAGCCGGGCTGCAGGATGCGCCGGTGAGAACCGTACGCTCCCTGCTGCGAAAAGGCGTTTCCGACGTGCTGGAACTGCCCTTCTCCAGTGAAGAACTGATCGCTGCGATCGTGGACGTGGCGCGCGATGCGAAACCCACCCAGCCCGCGATACCAACCAAGCTCGCACCGGTCGTCGCAGTGCTCGGCGCCGCAGGCGGCGTCGGCGCAAGCACTGTTGCCACCCAGCTCGCGACAATGATGAGTTCGCGCCTGGGCGAAGGAGCCCGCACCGCCCTGATCGATCTTTCGCTGCAGAGCGGCGATGCCGGCGCCTATCTCGACAAAAGCCCGCGCATGACCATCAGTCACCTGTTCGAGGCGATCGACAAGATCGATGATGAACTGATGCGCTCGGTTGCAGTCGATTGCGGCGATGACCTCGATCTGTTCGCGGCGCCCGACGACATCGATCCGATCGAAAGCGCGTCTGCGGATGCAATCGCCCGTATGCTCCGCGAGACCCGCAAGCGCTATAGTGCGGTTGTTCTCGACATGCCCTCGACGCTGCCCAACTGGGCGATGCCGATCCTGTTGTCAGCAGACGAAGTTGTGGTCGTGGGCGTAGGACGGATTTCCGCTCTACGCCACGTGAAACGCAAACTGTCGCTGCTCCAGATGCTGGGCCGTGACCGCGAGAACATCTCGGTCGTACTCAACCGTCTCTCGGGAGGTCTCTTCAAACGCTCCGACGTGACGCAGATGGAAGAACTCCTCGGCTACGACGTGGTGCAGACGCTCGAAGAAGATTCGCAGCTTGTCGAGGAGGCCCAGTTGCAGGGCGTCAGCGTAACAGCGCTGCAGAAGCGCGCGCGCCTCTCTCGCCAGATCGCCGACCTGGCCACTTCGATCAGTGCGAAGATCGGGAAGGAATACTGACATGTGGAAGACCAAACTCGACGAGACGTCGCACGAGACGCCGGTCACGCAGCAGAACGACGCCGACCTGATCTCGGCCGAAGACGAAGAGCGCATCCTTTTCGGCAAGAAGGACGAGCATACCGAGAAGATGCTCAAGCTGAAGCTGTCGATCCATCACAGCCTGCTCGACCGTCTCAACCTGGCTATGCTGGAGCAGACGCCGACGGAACAGATCAAGGCCCAGATTTCCAGCATCCTCCCCGAATTGCTCGCCGATTTCGATGAGCCCCTCAACCGCGAGGAGCGCGAGAAACTCGTCCAGGAACTGGTCGACGAACTCATGGGCCTCGGCCCACTCGAGCCTCTGCTTGCCGACGAGACGATTACCGATATCCTGGTCAATGGCCCGGAGACGGTCTTCGTTGAAAAACGCGGCATGCTTCAGCCGGTGCCGACCAGGTTCCAGGACGAAAAACACCTGATGCGCGTGATCCAGAAGATCGTCAGCGCGGTGGGCCGCCGGGTGGATGAAAGCTCGCCCTTCGTGGACGCCCGCCTCGCCGACGGCTCGCGTGTGAACGCCATTGTCGCTCCGCTGGCACTCGACGGTTCGCTGGTATCCATTCGTAAATTCGCCAAGAGCCCGATCAGCATTGCAAAGATGATCGATCTGGGCAGTGTTCCCGAACAGATGGCTCCTGTATTCGAGGCGATCGTGAAATCGCGTCGCAACGTCCTGATCTCCGGCGGTACTGGTTCGGGTAAGACGACGCTGCTCAATGCCATGTCCTCCTACATCGACGAGGCGGAGCGCATCGTCACCATCGAGGACTCGGCCGAACTCCAGCTGCAGCAGGCGCACGTCGCCCGCCTCGAGACGCGCCCGGCGAACATCGAGGGCAAGGGCGAGGTAACCCAGCGCGATCTCGTCAAGAACGCCCTGCGTATGCGCCCCGACCGCATCATCGTGGGCGAGGTCCGCGCCGGCGAAGCTTTCGACATGTTGCAGGCTATGAACACGGGCCACGACGGATCCATGACCACGGTCCACGCCAATACGCCGCGCGATGCGTTGAGCCGCGTCGAGCAGATGATCGGCATGAGCGGCATCGACATCACTTCCAAGAGTGCCCGAGCCCAGATCGCATCGGCCATCAATGTCGTCGTCCAGGTCGGACGACTTTCCGACGGCCGACGCAAGATCAAGAGCCTCTCGGAAATTACCGGGATGGAAGGGGAAACGATCACCATGCAGGAGATCTTCCGCTTCCGCATGACGGGGCGCGCCGACGACGGTTCTGTCCTCGGCCACTTCGAGGCCACCGGCATCCGGCCCAAATTCCTCGACGAAGCGGAATCGCACGGCATGCATCTTTCGCCCGAATTGTTCCGTCCGGACATGAAGCTGGGCTGATGACAACCGAGATCATCCGCATCGTCTTCCTGCTCGCGATTTTCGCGGCGGCCTTCCTGCTTTTCCAGACGGTCGGCAGGACCATAGCAGCGCGCCGTGCCCATACGGTGGCTGCCAACCGTCGCATGTCGCTAATCCAGAAGGGTACGACGCGCGAAGATCTATACGGCGAACTGCTGAAGAACCGGCCACGCGAGCACGAGGCCCTGCCGCCGCTTCTGCGCCGCATGGCGATCGGCTTCGAGCACATGATCTATACCTCCGGTATCACCTGGAGCATTTCGCAGGTCCTGATCGCCATGGCCGTAGGCATCGGCCTGCTCTTCATCATCGCCCTGGGCATTGCAGTCGGGGCTGGTGCGGAAATCGGCTTCGGCGCAGTGCAGCTGTGCCTTCTCTTCGCCATCGCTGCGGGCGCCGGCATCCCCTATTTCATCATCAAGCAAGTCGCGAACAGTCGGCGCAAGACAATGGAAAAGCAGTTCCCCGTGGCACTGGACATTTTCGTTCGAGCGCTGCGGTCCGGCCATCCGGTCGCTTCGGCAATCGAGTTGCTGACGCAGGAGATGGATGACCCGATCGGCTCGGAATTCGGGCTCGTCAGCGACGAGATCACCTATGGTGCCGACTTGACCACAGCCCTGGATTCAATGGCAGACCGCTGGAAGCTGGAAGACATGCGCATGTTCGTGGTCTCGCTGTCGGTCCAAAGCGAAACCGGGGGCAATCTGGCGGAAATCCTCGAAAATCTCGCCGGCGTCATCCGCGACCGCGCAGCGATGTACATGAAAGTCCGCGCGCTGAGCTCCGAAGGTCGAATGACGGGCTGGATGCTGAGTATCCTGCCGATCTTCGCATTCGTGACCACCTTCCTCGGCGCGCCGGAATTCTATCTCGACGTGGCGGACGACCCGATCTTCATCTTCGGATCGATCTTCCTTGTCCTCCTGTATTTCGTCGGTGTCTTCACCATTCGCAAGCTTATCGATCTGAAGGTGTGACATGCTAGAACTCGCCGCCACCAGCCTTGTCGTACGCCTTCTGGTCCTTGCGCTGATCTTTGCCATCGTGACCGGGGTTATCCTGATCGTGGTCAATGGCGTCGAAGCCCGCCGCAGGATGAGCCAGCAGATCGCGCGGCTCGATGCCCATGCCGCGTCGAACGAAAAAACAAATCTCGTACGTTCGGATTCCGATAGCCGCTGGGCAAAGATTGCCGACAGTATCGAACGCACCGGCCTGAGCCTGACCGACCCGAAGAACCACAAGCTCGAAAAGCAGCTCAAGATGGCGGGCTATTCAAGCTCTAGTGCACCGCGCATTTATACGATGGTGCGGATCGGCATGGTATTCCTGCTACCCGGCATCTTCCTGCTGCTCGTCTCGTTCAGCACCGAGCCGCCGGGCCTGCTTTCGATCTACCTGTATTGTTCGATCCTCGCGGCTCTGGGCCTCTACATTCCCAACCTTTTCATCCGCGCAAAGGCCGATCGGCGCAAGTCGGAGATCATCAACGGTTTTCCCGACGCGCTCGACCTCGTTCTGGTGTGCGTGGAGGCCGGCCTTGGCCTTGAATCCGCGATCGACCGGGTCGGCCGGGAAATGACACGGTCGCACCCGCTCATCGCGCACCTGATGATCGAAACCGTCCTGATGACCCGCGCCGGTGCATCGCGTGAAACCGCGCTGCGCCAACTGGCGGATTCCTCGGGCGTCGATGAAATCCGCTCGTTCGCGACGCTGCTTATCCAGTCGGACAAGCTTGGCACGAGCATCGCGAATACCTTGCGCGTCTACGCCAACGAGATGCGCGAAGCGCGCCGGATGAGAGCCGAGGAAAAGGCCCACCGCATTCCCGTGCTGATTTCCATTCCGCTTGTCGCTTGCATGTTGCCGACGATGATCGGCGTGCTGGTCCTGCCGGCCGTCATCATGTTCGTACGCGATATCGGTCCCGCTATGTCTGGAGGAGGATAAGATGAAGAAAGTTCCTGCAACACTCGCCGCGCTGGCGGTAGTCATGCCGCTGTCCGGCTGCCAGAGCTTCATCAATGCCTTCAATTTCGGCGACCATACTCGATCCACCCAGCCATTGTTCGGCCAGGCGGATCTGGAAGAGGGCCGCAGGCTTCTTGCCGATGGCCAGTATGGCAATGCCATCCCTGCTCTGCAGCGCGCAGCATTGAACCGCCAGACTGCGCCCGATGCTGCCAATGCACTCGGTGTCGCCTACGCCCGAATCGGTCGCGGCGACCTGGCAGAGCGCTATTTCCGTGCCGCGGTAACACTCGCTCCGCAGGAGGCGAAGTTCGCCGCGAATCTCGAGCGGTTCTACGCCAGCGACCTCGCGCAGGACATGCGCACGCTGCACGCCCAACGCGAGGAAGCGCGCAAGGCCTACAACGACTTCGCCAAATCCGAAGCTGCCATTGCCGAAGAACCGGTCAACGAACAGCGCCTCGTCACGAGTGGCGGCGAACAGCGCAAGATCACGCTGGAACGCGGCATGGCGACCGCTCGCATCGCGCTGGACGGCGCACAGCCTCGGAAGGCCCGCGTGAGGGTCCGCACTGCGGAAGCCGCCGAAACACCGGTGACGCAGGCCCCTGCCGTGAGGGTGCGGGTCAGCGGCCAGCCGGTCCGCCCGCGCGTTTCAACGCGTCCGACGGAGGTCCGGATACAGTCCTCCTCAAATTACCCGATGCGCGTGAGAATCGGGGATAGGAAAAACGAGCGCGACGCTCCCAGCGGCTATCCCATGCGGGTAAGCCTGCGGACACCGAATGCAGGCGACAACAGGGAATAACGAACAGCAATGGCCCTCGCGACCATCTCGTTCGGCGTTCTCGCCGCGCTTTCGTCTGTCGGTGCAATCACCGACATCGTGTGGCGCAAGCTGCCGAACATTCTCTCATTGCTCCTGGCCCTGACCGGTCTCGGCCTGGCACTTGCCATGGGCGGCTGGGCGGCGCTGGGCTGGCATGCCCTGCACGTGGTCGTTGCCTTCGTGATCGGCTATTGCATGTTCGTCTGGAATATATTCGGTGCGGGCGACGGCAAGTTCTACGCGGGGTCCGCAGCGTTTTTCCCCATTATGGACGCGCCTGCCCTGGCGCTGGCCATAGTCCTGTCAGGGGGCGTTCTCGCCCTTTTCTGGTTCACTCTCAAACGCTTCATCAAGGGGATGAAGCGCCGCAAGGATGACTTTGCAAAATTGCCCTACGGTGTCGCAATCGCGGTAGGTACTGTCGGATACGCCGCCCTGACCCTGCCGGCTTGAGCATGGGTTCGGGCGTGACGATAATCGAACCGAGGAGGGCAAGGCAAAAAGCCACCCTCCTCGGCGTCGTCGCGGCATTCGCGCTGGCCGGGTTGGCCGTTGTCGGCGCGAACTCCAAAGAAAGCCGACCGGAGGGAGAGTTCGGCGTTTTTCGGGTCGCCCTTCAAGCGAGCCAGACAAAGACGAAGCTTCCACCGATTGAACCATTGGTCCGCGAAGAGATCGGGCAGATCATTCCACCCGCCACCTCTCAATCGGAAGCGGAGATGCCAGACCCGATCGCACAGCCCTTGGCGCGAGAGGAGAAGGTGGCCGCAGGAGGGGGTGGAGATATCCTGAAGCTGTCCTACCGCCTTGAACCTGCATTCGACGCCGGGCCGGACGGCGTCGAGGTCCTAAAGCGGCTGGTCCGCGACGGAGCGGGCGAAACGGATTTGCCGATCTACCTGATGGGCGGAACGCGCGTCGAGATCGAGCGTGACAAGCTTGCCAGCGCACTTGCGGAACTCAAGCTCGACCGGCAGGTGGCCAACTTGCCCGATAAGCCCCGCCTTACTCTCGAAAACGTGCGAAGTTCGGGCGTCGATCTGAGCTATGACGCCATTCGGGATCGTCTCGTTCTAAAGGCCGCACCCGAGGAGGCCCGGCCTTAGCCGCCCCTAATCTTCTTCACCCCAATCGATCCGCACATCGACGCGGCTCTCGTCCACTCCTGCCGCATCGGCGATCCGGCGCCGGGCATCGCGGACAATGTCCGCCAGCGATCCCGATTCCAGCGCTTCGTTCTCGCGCACCGCAGGTGCGCCATAGACGAGTTCCAGCTCCGAAATTCCGAGTTCGACGGCGAGCCGCTGCATGGTGGTGTGGCGCGGTCGGACACGATCGCTTTCCCACTTCCACAAGGTCGGTTTGCTGACACCCGCCAACCCAGCGAGCGCTCGCATCGACAAACCCCGGTTCTTTCGCAGGCGCTTGATCCGTGAGCCCAGAGTTTCATTGTCGACGCCGTGTGTCTCATCGGTCTGGCCTGATGCGAGATTGGCCGCCTCGACTTCCTCATCTGTCAGCTGGTTAGCAAAACTGCATCCATAAAGCTGGTCGTCGAACCAGACGACCTTCGCGACCACCGGACCCACTTTCGGGAGGACCACTTCGAGCGGGTCGTCGAGCGACAGCTTCGCGCTTGTCTTGACCAGCATGCCACTTGGCGAAAGATTCAACACTTCCGCATCGAACGCACGCCCCGCCTGTCCAACCCCGGTATGAAGGCGCAGGACCAGTCGATTGGAACGACGCCGCGGGTCTTCGCTCCTCGCGGTGAATTCTGTAATTTCTGCTTCCTCGGCCAATCTAGTATTCTCGAAAAGTTCGTCTGTTTCACGGCACCGGTCCGTGATCGGCCCAGAGCCACCAGTGTGGCAAAGCGGTGCCAGTTTGTCACCGCGTAATCGAGCATGACCGACGGCCATTGGTTCGGACCTGCTCTTATCTTAACACGCGGCGATGCAGGATGCACAGCACGATAGGCCCGCGTCTTCGGAGGTCGATGGCTGGCGCCGCGAATTTCGCGCAACGCTGAGGCTTGGCTGGCCTTTAGCGGCAGCGAACCTGCTCCAGATGCTGACCTATGCCGTCGACGTGATTTTCATCGCCCGGCTTGGCGAGGCTCAGTTGGCAGCTTCCGCACTGGCGATTGCACTGTTCGGGCTCGTTCTTTGGGCGTTGTCGGGCCTCACCGGTGCCGTGGCGCCGGTTGCCGCAGCCGAACTGGGAGCCCGTGCACCGGCGCTCAGGCCGGTCAGGCGAAGCGTGCGCATGGCAATGTGGCTGGCGGTCTTTGCCGGAGCGATAGGGATGGGATTGTGCCTCGCGCTCGGTCCGATCATGCGGATGACGGGCCAGGAGGCCGGGATCATCGACCTCGCGATCGAATACAACACGATCCTCGTGCTCTCTCTGATCCCCATGCTGTTCAACAATGTCCTGCGCAGCTTTGTATCGACGCTGGACCGCCCCATTCTCGCAACAGCGATCACCGCCGGCGGCATCTTCGTCAACGCGCTGGCGAATTATGCATTCATATTCGGCAACCTCGGCGCGCCCGAGCTTGGCCTTCGCGGAGCGGCGGTCGCGACTATCATCACGACGATCACGACGCTGGCAGCATACATCCTCGTCATCCGCCTGGATCCGCGCCTTCACCGTTACCGTGTACTTGGTCGCTGGTGGTCGCCGGACTGGCCGCGCTTCATCCATATCGCACGGGTCGGAGCGCCGATCGCGCTGACAATCACCGCAGAGGCCGGGATATTCGGAGCAGCCGCATTTCTGATGGGCAACATCGGCGCAAGCCAGCTTGCCGCCCATACGGTGGCGCTCCAGATCGCCGCCCTCGCCTTCCAGGTGCCGTTTGGAATAGGGCAGGCTGCAACGATCCGGGTCGGCTACTTTTATGGCGCGCGCGATCCGGAAGGAATCAGGCGGGCGGGCTGGATGGCCATCGGCGTCGGAACCGGGTTCATGGCGATTACTGCACTGGCGATGATCGTGATCCCCAAACCCCTGATCGCGATCTATGTCGATCCTTGGGATCCGAAGAACGCGGTGCTGGTCGGCTTCGCGCTCAAATACATCGTCATCGCGGCCGCTTTCCAACTGTTCGACGGCATGCAGGCCGTGGCAGCCGGAGCCTTGCGCGGTCTGCAGGACACGCGGGTTCCGATGTGGATCGCAGCGTTCTCCTATTGGGTACCCGGTATCGGCACCGCCCTGGTGCTCGGCTTCTACACTCCGCTGGAAGGCATCGGAGTGTGGATCGGCCTCGCAACTGGCCTCACTTTCGCAGCGGTCCTGCTGGGCTGGCGATGGCATCGTCGGGACCGGCTGGGCCTGACCGGCCTTGCACGCTCACTCGACTAGGTTCAGCGCTTCAGCCACAATTTCGCACGGCCCGGGTTGGCCTTGCCTCCTTGCACTCCAACCGAGCGAAAAAATCGGCATCGGAAGCTGTTGACTCGGCTTGGCAGCATCCCCATTTGCGCCCCGCTGGCACTCTCGACGTGGGAGTGCCAATTCAGGTATTCACTCTCAGTAGAAAGGTCATCACCATGGCATTTCGTCCGTTGCACGACCGAGTTCTCGTGCGCCGCATCGAAGCAGAAGAAAAGACCGCCGGCGGGATCATCATTCCCGACAGCGCCAAGGAAAAGCCGAGCGAAGGCGAAGTCGTCGCCGTGGGCAACGGCTCCAAGGCGGAAGACGGCACCGTGACCCCGCTCGACGTGAAGGCGGGTGACCGCGTTCTCTTCGGCAAGTGGTCCGGCACCGAGGTCAAGCTCGACGGCGAAGACCTGCTGATCATGAAGGAAAGCGACATCATGGGAATCATCGGCTGATCGCCGACCCCACCGCTTTCTAACGACACCCAAGTATTCCAGGAGAAACACCAATGGCAGCCAAGGACGTAAAGTTCGGCCGTGACGCGCGCGAAGGCATCCTGCGCGGCGTCGACACCCTCGCCAACGCCGTGAAGGTCACGCTGGGCCCCAAGGGCCGCAACGTCGTGATCGACAAGAGCTTCGGCGCACCCCGCATCACCAAGGACGGCGTCTCCGTCGCCAAGGAAATCGAACTGAAAGACAAGTTCGAGAACATGGGCGCGCAGATGATCAAGGAAGTCGCATCGAAGGCGAACGACGCCGCCGGTGACGGCACCACCACCGCAACCGTTCTAGCCCAGTCGATCGTGACCGAAGGCATGAAGTCGGTCGCAGCGGGCATGAACCCGATGGACCTCAAGCGCGGCATCGACCTCGCGGTCACCAAGGTTGTCGAAGACCTCGCCGGCCGTTCGAAGGAAGTGTCGGGCAGCGAAGAAATCGCCCAGGTCGGCATCATCTCGGCCAATGGCGACCGTGAAGTCGGCGAAAAGATCGCCGAAGCCATGGAAAAGGTCGGCAAGGAGGGCGTGATCACCGTCGACGAGAGCAAGGGTCTCGAATTCGAGCTCGAAACCGTCGAAGGCATGCAGTTCGACCGCGGCTACCTGTCGCCCTACTTCATCACCAACCCGGAAAAGATGACGGTCGAACTCGAAAACCCGTACATCCTGATCCACGAAAAGAAGCTGTCGAACCTTCAGGCGATGCTTCCGGTTCTGGAAGCGGCTGTCCAGTCGGGCCGTCCGCTCCTGATCATCGCGGAAGACATCGAAGGCGAAGCGCTGGCCACCCTCGTGGTCAACAAGCTGCGCGGCGGCCTCAAGGTTGCAGCGGTCAAAGCTCCGGGCTTCGGCGATCGTCGCAAGGCGATGCTGCAGGACATCTCGATCCTGACCAAGGGCGAAATGATCAGCGAAGACCTCGGCATCAAGCTCGAGAACGTCACGCTCGGCATGCTCGGTGAAGCCAAGCGCGTCACCATCGACAAGGACAACACGACCATCGTCGACGGTGCCGGTTCGGAAGACGACATCAAGGCCCGCGTTTCGGAAATCCGCACGCAGATCGAGAACACCTCGTCGGATTACGACCGTGAAAAGCTGCAGGAACGTCTCGCGAAGCTTGCTGGCGGTGTGGCCGTCATCAAGGTCGGCGGTGCTACCGAAGTCGAAGTGAAGGAACGCAAGGACCGCGTCGACGACGCGCTGCACGCAACCCGCGCAGCCGTTGAAGAAGGCATCGTCCCGGGCGGCGGTACTGCCCTGCTCTACGCGACGAAGGCTCTCGACGGTCTCGAAGGCGCCAATGACGACCAGACCCGCGGCATCGACATCATCCGTCGTGCGCTGCAGGCTCCGGTTCGCCAGATCGCGACCAATGCCGGTCATGACGGTGCGGTTGTCGCAGGCAAGCTGACCGACGCCAACGACACCTCGCTCGGCTTCAACGCTGCGACCGACACATACGAAAACCTCGTGGCTGCCGGCGTGATCGACCCGACCAAGGTCGTGCGCACCGCGTTGCAGGACGCAGCTTCGGTTGCCGGCCTGCTGATCACCACGGAAGCTGCCATCGTCGACCAGCCGGAAGACAAGAGCGGCGCGCCCGGAATGCCCGACATGGGCGGTATGGGCGGCATGGGCGGCATGGGCTTCTAAGCCCAGCCGACCAGCCGACAGGCTAAGAAGAGGCCCGGCGGGAGCGATCCTGCCGGGCCTTTTCTATTGTTCGTGACTTGGACCGTACAGACCTGCGGAGTATCAGCTCTCGGCGGCCTCGGCAGCAGCGGCTCCCTCGATATCTGCATCGGGCGAGTTGGGATCGACGCAGACCTTGGCGATCAGCGGCAAGTGGTCCGAGCCCACATCCTCTCCGATCTCCAGTTCTTCGACTTTCACGCCATTCTTCACGAAGATCTGGTCCAGCGGCCAGCCGATGAAGGGGTAATCGGCCGGAAATGTCGGGAAGCTGCCGCGACCCGCACGCGGGTCGAAATAGTCCCCCTCGCGGGCGAAGCGCGATGTCGTATCCGACCACGGCACGTCGTTGAAGTCGCCGATAGCCAGCACGTTTTCCAGCTCGTCCGGGGTCTTCGCACCCGCCTTGGCGATATTCGCATCGCGCGTTGCGGTCGATTCACCCGGCAGCGGCGGACGCGGATGCAGACCGATCAGCTCGAAACGCGCGCCGTCGCCCATGCGAAGCGTCGCATAGAGCGTGGGCGTGTTGGAACTGGTGTTCGCCACCATGTCAGCCCGATCGGTCCGCAACCTCGTGGCGAATGCCATCCCGTATTTATTCTCAAGCGGCATATCCAGGCGATAGGAGTAGCGTGACAGCTGCGGGGCAAGCTGCTCGACCCACTTCTCGTTCGTTTCCATCAGCAGGAGGATGTCGGGGTCGATGCTATCGATCAGCCGCGCCGTGCGGTCATACTGATCGTTCGATTGCAGCACATTAAAAGCGAGCACACGGGCACAGCTCATCCCGTCTACTTCATCCGGCAGGGCGACCTGCGGCGAGGCCAAAGCCGTGTAGGGCCATAGCCGCCACAGGTTGATGCCGATGGTCACGAAAGCCAGCGCCAATGCCGTAATCCATCGCGGCTTGGCAAAGAAGATTGCCGCAACGCCGAAGATTCCGGCAAGGATCATCATCGGCTCGCGCAGGAAGTCGAGCATGCGGACAGCGCCGCGGTTGGTATCGTAAAGCGACACTAGCGACAGGATCAGGAAAAGCGCGAGAAATGCGAGAATCGCTTTCCCGGCAAGGCTCAGATTTTTCAACGGTATTCCCCCACAGCCTTGAAAATGGCTCGGGGTTTATACCTCGGCGATCCGTGATTGTTCCGCTTGGAGGGGTAATCAGCCCCCCTTGCGGCTCTCCTCTACCGCCCGGACCACTTCGTCGGGCCATGTCACCTGCGTCTGGGTTTGCGGGTTGAAGAGTCCGCCTTCGAATTGCGCCGCTTCCGCCGCCGCGATTTCCTCTGCGGTGAGGAATTCGCTCGGCTCGAGCGCGAAGATGTCGAGTCCGCGCGTGATCTCGGTCGCGTAGATTCGTCCGTTATACCAATACGCCGACCAGTAACCGCCGGTGACCAGTTGGTCTTCATCGATCGGACCACGGTCGAAATATGCGATTTCGAACGGATTTGCAGCATCGGTGAAATCGATCACCGAAATGCCGCCTTGGTACCAGGCCTGCACGAAGATATCGCGGCCCGGGACCGGAATGATCGAGCCATTGTGCGCGACGCAGTTTTCCTTGTCGCTTTGCGGCGCGGGCAGCTTGTACGTGCCGCGATATTCGAGCTTTCCGTCCTCGAGCGCATAGAAAGCGTTGGCACCCCAGTCCATCGGATCGCCCGCCTGGCAGCGCGGACGACCGCCCCCGCCCCACTCGTCGGTGAAGAGGACCGTGGAGCCGTCGTTGCTGAAAGTGGCGGAGTGCCAATAGGCAAAGCCCTTGTCGGTCACGTCGGCAATCCGGACCGGTTTGCGCGGGTCGGAAATGTCCATGATGATGCCATTGCCCGAACAGGCACCGGCGGCGAGGTTCTTGGCCGGGAAAACCGTGATGTCGTGACATTGGTTCGTGACATTGGTGTCCTGCGTGCCTTCGCCGTGATTGCCACCACGCCACAGGCCGGCGATCTGCCCGTCGGTCGCAAAAACACGCGGGCTATCGACGATCCGCGCAGCGGCCGGATTGGCGACCGGGATCTCGATTACGTCGATGCTGAAAAGGGCGGTTTCGTCGCCTGCGGTATCGAAGCAGCCGGCCAGCTCCTCGTCATCGCGGACATAAGACGTCCCCGAATTGTAGAGCACGATCGTCTCGTCATCGGCGGAGACGATGGAATGGGTGTGGCTCCCGCGACAGGTCTGGACGAGACCGACCTGCCGGGGCCGCGTAATGTCCGAAATGTCAAAGATGCGGATACCGCGGAAACGGTCTTCGCTGACCTTTCCATCAACGCCCTGCAGGCCGCAATCGACGCGCGCGCGGCTGTCCTGGACGCTCATGACCAGAAGGTCGCCGACGATGGAGACGTCGCCCTGACCGCCCGGGCAAACCGTTGAACTAACCAGCTGCGGAACGCCATCATCGCCTAGGCGGTAGGCGTTGAAGCCGTGATAGCTGCCCGCCACCAACAGATCGCCCGAAAAGGCCATGTCGGTATTGGCGAAGTCCAGCAGCGACCCGCGCTTGCCGAACTGCGGCTTGTCCTCTTCCTCGTCGTCGTCCTTCTTGGCATCGCTCTCTTCTTCGTCCTTTTCGATCAGCGGCTGCAATTGCGCCGGATTTTTGGGATCGAAGAAGCCTGCCGGCTTGGGCTGGGCCGCAACGAGGCGCAGGCCGGAGATCGCTTCGCCCGCATCACGCAGGCCGGCGGTCAGCGTCGCTCTCGGATCGCTGGACAGCTGGGCGAGCAACGCGTTCATACGGTCGATCTCGGCCTGCTGGTCGCTGACCACGTCATTGGTGAACTCGAACATCACCGGCTCGTAGGCACTGCCGGGCGCTTCGTGCAGGGTCTTGACCATTGTGAGTGCACCCTTGTGATGCTCGATCATCAGGCGCAGGAATTGGCGGTCGAAATCCGTTCCGCTCGATGCTGTCAATTCGGCAAGTTGGGCAGGCGTTGCCATGCCCTTCATGATCGAATGGCCTGCGTGGCCCGCATGCATGGAATGGTCCATCGCAATCGCTTCGCCGCGCGCTTCCAGCCACTCGGTCATGAACGCGATTTCGTCCTTCTGGGTGGCGAGAATCCCTGCCGCAATTTTGCTCACCGCATCGTTGCTGGTGCGATCACCGGCCAGTTCGGCCATCTGCACCGCCTGACGGTGGTGGGTAATCATGCCCTGCATGAAAGCGACGTCGCCCGGGGAATAGGAAGTGTCGGCAAGGGCAATCGCCTCTTCCCGGTCGATCACGCGCGGAGCCTCGCCCGGCGCTCCCGGCAGGACGATCGGCACTTCCTGCGCCAGCGCTGCGTGCGAAGTCGTGAGCAGCATGCCTGCAGCAAGAGTGCGAAGTGTCGTGTTCATGTCAGTCCTCTTTGAATCCCAAACCCTTGGCGCGCATAGTCCCGACGCCGCGAAGCGGGTCAAGCGCAAAGGTCGGGTGGCTATGTCGCTGGTCGATCATCGTCGGCAGTCCGGCGAAGTGCGACCGGATGACCATCATGTGGCGGACCAAATCGGGCGCTGGCTCGTTGGTGGGATGAACTGGAATAAACATCCGAGGAGAAACCGATGAAAGTGCCCCACAAGGCGCATGTCGCAATCGTCGACGGCGAAACATTCACGATCATGAGGAACAACGGCAAGCCGTTCGAACCCAAGCTTGGCGAAGCGACGAAGCCCGATCTCAGCCCCAGCAATTTCAGCGCCGGCGTCCGCCATCAGGACGATATGGGCCAACGCACGGGCGCTACAGATCTCAATGAACTCGCGCATGGCGCGGCCGCGGCCGAATGGCTGAACGCGAAGGCGATTTCGGGAGAGATTACCGACGTGCTGGTGATTGCCGATCCCAAGACGCTCGGCGAGATGCGACGCCATTATCACAGCGAACTGGAAAAGCGCCTGGTCGGTGAAATCAACAAGACCGTGACCGGCGAGACGACCGAGCAGATCGAAAAGGTTATTGCCGCGTCATAATTGCCGAAAGCCCCCTATAAAAAACAACGAGCGCCCGCGCGACACATTCTGTCGCGCGGGCGCTTGCGTTTCGACCGAGAGTTTCGTTAAGCAACGCCTAACCAAGGACTTGCTAGATAGGTGGGCATGCGGATGAGGAAACTAGGCAAGATACTTGTGACGGCGGCTCTGGCAGTCGGCGCGGCAACTGGCGCAAACGCGCAAACCACGAACTACCAGGCACAATTCGACCAGATGCTCGGCACGCAGGAGCGCGCGCCGCAGACGTTCGAGGCTATCTACGAAAACGCGCTCGAACAGACCATCGCCGAACTCGCCGATGGCTCGAACGGGCGGATCGGCGTTGCTGCAGTCGATCTTTCGACCGGCAAGACGGTTTCGGTGCTTGGCGACCAGCTTTTCCCGATGGCAAGCACGAGCAAAATTGCCGTGGCAGCGACGTTCCTCGAAGGCGTCGAAAAGGGCAAATGGAGCCTGACGAGCGAGTTTCCGCTGCTGCTTCCGCGCCGTTCCGCGAAATTCTCCAGTCCGCGCGCACCCGTCTACGAGGGCGAGTACATGAAGGCGATCGACCTGATCGAAATCATGATCACGCGGTCGAGTAACCCGGCAACCGATGCGTTGTTGCGGGTCGTCGGTGGCCCTGACGCGGTAAACGGCTGGATGCGCAGGCAGGGTATCGATCAATTCAGCATCGACCGCGACATCGCCACCCTTGTGCGCGACGATGGTGAATACGACCCGGCACAGCACATCGATCCGCGCGATGCAGCAACACCCAACGCGATGCTCGAACTCCTGACCGGCCTCTATCAGGGCAAGTACCTGTCGGCAGAGAGCCGCCGCGTATTGCTTGGTGCGATGAGCCGGACGCGGACCGGCAAGCGCCGTATTCCGGCTCTCATGCCGGCAAGTGTGAAGGTGAGCCACAAGACCGGATCGCTCAACAATACTTCGAGTGACGTCGGAATCCTCGAGACTCCGGATGGACGCGCAGTGGCGGTCGCCATCTATGTGACGGGCCAGGGCTCGCGCCTCAATCGCGAAGCCAAGATCGCCCAGATCGCCCGCGCCCTTCACGATGGCTATTCTGCCCAAAGCGGCCAGCGCAAGCGCGTCTGGACGAACGCGGAACACAACGGCGGTTAGTTTCCTTGCTGCAAGCCCGATGCCGCTAAGGTTTCGAGATAATGCTCAGGCACGAAAAAGGGCGACGCCTTGCGGCACCGCCCTTCTTGTTTCGTCGGTAAACCGGCGAAGCGTGCTGGATTAGTCAGCAGCTGCTTCAGCTTCGGTTTCGCCTTCGACTTCAGCTTCGACTTCAGCAGCAGCTGCGTCAGCTTCAGCAGCAACTTCTTCACCAGCTGCTTCCATGGATTCGCCAGCGGCTTCCATGTTGGCTTCTGCGTCGGCAGCAGCCGAGTCAGCGGTGTCAGCAGCTGCGTCTTCGGTAGCTTCCGAGCAAGCAGCGAGCGAGAGAGCAGCAGCCGAAGCAGCAGCGAAAAGAGCGATCTTACGCATAAAGAAAATTCCTTAAACAGCGAGTTTATGGGCCTGGGATCTGGAATTCCATGCCCCGGCGCAAGGTCCGAATTCGGGCCTCACGATGTCTAAATAATGGCGGGATTGTGGCGCTGCAAGCAAATTCGCCACATTCGCGCCCCAATTGCCACCAAATTGCCGGATTTCCGCCATTCCGGGGCCATATTTTTTCGTGTCCTTTGCGCTCCCCAAATGCCCGACTCGCTGCTAGTCACGCATGCAATGGCCGATAAAAACCACCTCTATCTTGTCGACGGGTCCGCTTACATATTCAGGGCCTATCACCGCTTGCCACCCCTGACCGATCCCGAAGGGACGCCGGTCGGTGCGGTCTACGGCTATACGACCATGTTGTGGAAGTTGGCCGAAGATCTCGACAAGGCGGACGGCCCGACGCACCTTGCAGTCGTGCTCGACAAGTCGAGCCATTCCTTCCGCAACGAGATTTACGACCAATACAAAGCCAACCGGCCCGATCCACCGGAAGACCTCGTTCCGCAATTCCCGCTGATCCGCGATGCGACCCGCGCGTTTTCGCTGCCCTGCATCGAGGAACCGGATGTCGAGGCAGACGACATGATCGCCTCTTACGCCCGCGCCGCGCAGGCCGAAGGTTGGGACGTCACCATCGTTTCGTCGGACAAGGACCTGATGCAGCTGGTCGGCGAGGAGAATGGCGCACGCATCGACATGCTCGATACGATGAAGAACGCCCGCATCTATATCGAGGAGGTCGAGGAAAAATTCGGCGTCCCGCCGGAAAAGGTCGGCGACGTCCTCGCACTGATGGGGGATTCGGTCGACAATATCCCAGGCATCTTCGGCGTGGGTCCCAAGACCGCCAGCAAGCTGATTGCGGAACATGGCGACCTGACGTCCGCGCTCGATGCTGCCGAGGACATGAAAAAGAGCAAGCTCAAGGAACGCCTGATAGAGCATCGCGAAGACGCCGAACTCAGCCGCGTCCTCGTCACTTTGAAAGAAGACTGCGGCCTCCCGGTCGATCTCGACGATATGAAGCTCGACGGCGTGCCGAGCGAACCGCTTGCCGCTTTCCTCGAAAAGCATGGCTTCACCAGCCTTCTGCGCCGCCTCGAAACCGGTAGCGGAAGCCCGGGCAAGTCGAACGACCTCAATCCCGCCAAGCAGGAAACCGCCGGAGCCGTGTCGGCGCCCGAGGGCTCTGTCCAGCCGCTGCCCGAGATGCCCGCTGTCGACCGTTCGGCTTATGAATGCGTCCAGACGCTCGACCGGCTCGAAGACTGGATCGCCCGCGCTCAAAAGGCTCGCCTGCTGGCAGTAGACACCGAGACCAGCGCACTCGACAGCATGGCCGCCGATCTCGTCGGCATCAGCCTTGCCATCGGGCCGAATGATGCATGCTATATCCCGCTCGCCCATGGTGGATCGGATATGTTCGCCGAGAAACCGGACCAGATCGATCTCGATGAAGCGCTTCAAGCCCTGCGCCCGTTGCTTGCCTCGGATGCGGTCATCAAGGTGCTGCACAACGGCAAATACGACCTCAATGTCCTTTCGCGATACGACGTGACCGTCTCTCCGGTAGAAGATACGATGGTCATCAGCTTCGATCTCGATGCTGGCCGCGGCCTCGACGGGATCGGCGGCGGCCACGGAATGGACGAATTGGCGGATCGGCACCTTTCGCACACCTGCCTAACCTTCAAGGAAGTCTGCGGCACGGGCAAAAAGGCGATCCCCTTCGGAGAGGTGCCGCTCGACAAGGCGACCGAATATGCGGCGGAAGACGCCGATGTAACGTGGCGCCTCTACCAGCATCTCAAGCGCCGACTGCCCCACGAGGGCGGCACGGCAATCTACGAGAGGGTCGACCGCCCGCTCGTCCCCATCGTGGCGCGCATGGAACAGCGCGGGATCAAGGTGGACCGTGCGCGGCTCGCCGGGCTGTCCCAGGAATTCGCGACCGAGACCGGTCGTCTCGAAGCCGAAATCCATGACCTTGCCGGCAAGGAATTTACGGTCGGCAGTCCCAAGCAGCTGGGCGACGTCCTGTTCGATACGCTTGGCTACAAGGGCGGAAAGAAGGGCAAGAGCGGCCAGTATTCGACCGATCAGTCGGTGCTCGAACGACTGTCTGGCGAAGGCGCGGAAATCGCGGACAAGGTCCTTGAATGGCGGCAGCTCACCAAACTCAAGTCGACCTATACCGACGCGCTCCAGGAAGCGATCAATCCGAAGACGGGGCGCGTACACACCAGCTATAGTTTGGTCGGTGCGCAGACCGGACGCCTGTCATCGACCGATCCGAACCTGCAGAACATTCCGATCCGCACGGCCATCGGCCGCCAGATCCGCGAGGCATTCGTGGCGGAAGAAGGCAATGTCCTGCTCGCCGCCGACTATTCACAGATCGAACTGCGCCTTGCCGCGCATATGGCCGATGTCGGCCCGCTCAAGGATGCGTTTGCCAATGGCGAGGACATCCATGCCCGTACCGCAACCGAAATGTTCGGCGAGGTGACGCGCGACACGCGCGCCCGTGCCAAGACGATCAACTTCGCGATCCTTTACGGCATCTCGCGCTGGGGGCTGGCCGGCCGCCTCGGGGTCGAACCCGATGAAGCGCAGGACATGATCGACACGTATTTCCAGCGTTTCCCCGGCATCCAGCGCTACATCATGGAGACACTCGAGACCGTGCGGGAGCGCGGCTATTCCGAAACGCTGTTCGGCCGCAAAACCTGGTTCCCCCGCATAAGCTCGAAAAACCAGGCGGAGCGCCAGGGGAGCGAACGTGCGGCGATCAATGCCCCCATCCAGGGGACCAGCGCCGACATCATCAAGCGTGCCATGATCCGCATGGAGGATGCCTTGGCCGAGGCAGGGCTGCAGGAGGTGAAAATGCTGCTGCAAGTGCACGACGAACTCGTCTTCGAAGTGTCGGAGGGCGATGTCGCCAAGGCCTCCGAGGTCATCGAAGAGGTCATGTCCTCAGCAGCGCGACCTGCGGTCTCTCTGGATGTTCCGCTCGGTGTCGAAATCGGCACGGGCAAGAGTTGGGATGCAGCACATTGAAGGAATTCGCAGCCCTTGTGCGCCGGGGACAGCGCTGGCCCAACGCGGTTCTGTCGCTGATCATTTTCGGCGCGATGTTCGCCCTGATTTTCCTCGTCTATCAGACGTTGGAAGGCGAGCGTCGCGAACGCGAGCAATCCCGCCTGACGGCCAGCGTATTGGCAGAACTACAGGAGGTTGAATATGCCGCGCTCAATGCCGAAACCGGCCAGCGTGGCTACCTGATCACGCTGGACCGGCGGTACCTGTCTTCCTATCAGCAGGGTAAGGAACAAATCGAACCGTCGCTGAGGCGCCTGCGCGATTTGCTGGGTGACGAGACAACGGTGCGCCAGGCCGAATTGCTCGACCAGATCGACGCGCTTGCGCGAGCGAAGTTCTCCGAAATGGAAGGATCGGTCATGCTGATCGAGGATGGACGGCTCCTCGACGCGCGGCGTGCGGTGCTTTCCGATGAAGGCCAGGAAGCGATGGAACGCCTGCGCAGGGCGGTCGACGAAATGCGCGTGATCGAGCGCGAGATACTTGCAAGGCAAGCCGCGGACACAGCCCGCCTCGAAGCGCGCATCCTGCCGCTATTGGGCGGTCTCATCATCCTGATCCTCGTGGCGATCCTGCTCGGCGTCCGGCTCGTATCGCGGGCTGCTCGTGCGGAAGCGGAGGCCGCTCAGGCAGTGGCCGTGGGCGAAGCGCGCGACCGGGCCGATCTCCTGGCACGCGAACTCAACCACCGAGTGAAGAACCTTTTCGCAGTGGTGCTAGCTATCGTGCAGATGAGCGCACGCGACAAACCCGAAGCCAAGCCGGTTACCGACAGCATCGCCGAACGGATCCGCGCCCTGCTCACCGCTCACGAGGTAAGCCAGGGTGCGCTGGACACCCAATTGGCCTCCCTGGAGGCGCTGATCGACACCTCGCTGGCGCCTTACAGGTCATCGACCCAGACGGCGATTATCGATGGGCCCGAAGTCCTGCTGCCAGCCAAGCGGATCACTCCGCTGGGACTTGTGTTCCATGAGCTGACGACGAATGCGGTCAAATATGGTGCATGGGCCCATGGCGGGACTATCGACGTCAGCTGGACCCGCAAGGATGACAGGATCAACCTCGTCTGGCGTGAAACGGGCGTGCCGCTTGACGGAGAGCCGGACCGTAAGGGTTTCGGCAGCCTGCTGATGAACAGCGCCGCACGGCAGTTCGGCGGTACTGTGGAACGCGATTTCACCAAGGACGGTCTTGTCGTCACGATCGACTTGCCTGTCGAACAGGGTGCGACTTCGCTTGCAAGCGATACGGAGGCTCCCTAGTTGCCTTCGTCGATGTTCGAGCGCTACGATCCACGAAACTGGCCGATTTCCTACGAAGGCCTTCTGCATACGGCCATAGTACTGACGGCAGCAGTCGTGTTGGCACTTGTCCTGCACTACCTCGTGTTCGCCGCACTGCGCAGGTTTACCAAGACATCCGACAGCCAGATCGACGATGTCATCGTCGAACGTGTGCGCAAGCCTCTACGCTGGGCGATCATCGGCTTTGCCATATCCATTGCCGCGGAGAACGATCATCTCGTCGGCGACGGATGGGACGTCTTCAGCTCGTTCCTGACGCCCTTCGTTCTCGGCTGGGTCGCCTATTCGCTGGTGAAGGGATTTGCAGCCGGGTATTCCCGGCAGGTCGAACTAACCGGCGATGAAGTCGCCACGCGATCCCTGCGCACCCGCATCTCGATCCTGTCGCGCACCGCGACCTTCGCGATCGTCATCATCACCATTTCGCTGGTCATGCTGAGCATTCCCGGCGTGGCCAAGGTCGGGACGACGCTGCTAGCATCGGCGGGTCTTGCTGCACTTGCAATCGGTGCCGCGGCACAGCCTGCCTTGAAGTCGCTCATATCCGGCTTGCAGATGGCGCTGACGCAGCCCCTGCGCATCGGCGACCTCGTCAAGGTCGAAGGCCAGGCGGGCCGGGTCGAGGAAATCCGCATGAGCTTCGTGACCGTGCGCACATGGGACGAACGTGTGCTGGTGGTGCCGACCTCCGTCTTCCTGGAAAATGCGTTCGAAAACTGGTCCCGCGTAAGCGAGAAGCTGACCGGACCGGTCATGCTGCATCTCGACCCGGCAACCGAGGTGGAACCGATCCGCGAGGAATTCGAACGCTTCGTAGAGGCTCATCCGCTGTGGGATGGACGCAATCTCGCCCTGCTGATGACGGAAGCCTATCCGGAAAGCATCGAGCTGCGCCTTTCGATGAGCGCGGAGACGATCGGAGACCTGTTCAACTTGCGCTGCGCCGTCCGCGAACACATGGTCGAGTGGCTGCGCGAGAACCAGCCGGATGCGCTTATCCGGCACCGGCTCGAAGTCGAAGCGGCGAACCAGCGGGTGATGGGCGGCTGAGCGACGCCCACCACCGCGTGGCTCAGTGCTTCTGGTCGCGGGTACTTTCGACCATACCTTCGTGAATGAAGCCGATCGGCTGCACTTCTGCGGCGCGCTTCTTCAGTTCGCCACGCATCTTGCGATATTCCGCTTCCATCTTCGAGGTTACCGTGGCGCGGCTGTCCTTCAGGGCTTCGGCAAAATCGGCGGCCGTTACTTCCTGCACATCGCCCCCTGCGCGCTGGAGCGCGTTGAGACCGGCACGGCGCACGACGTCTTCGAGGTCTGCGCCGGTGAAGCGCTCCGTTTTGCCTGCAACATCGGCCAGGGACACGTCCTCGGCTAGCGGCATATTGGCCGTATGGATGCCGAGGATCTGCTCGCGGCCCGGCTTGTCGGGCGTGCCGACGTAAACGAGTTCGTCGAAACGACCTGGTCGCAGCAGCGCAGGGTCGACCAGCGTCGGCCGGTTGGTGGCCCCGATGACAACGACCGACTGGAGTTCTTCCAACCCGTCCATTTCGGCAAGAATGGTATTCACCACGCGGCCGGTGACCTGCGGTTCGCCCTGCCCGCTCCCGCGCGCAGGGACGAGGCTGTCGATCTCATCGATAAAGATCACGCAGGGCGCCACGGCCCGTGCGCGTTTGAACATGCGGGCGATCTGCTGCTCGCTCTCGCCATACCATTTGGACAGTAGGTCGGAGCTTTTCATCGAGATGAAATTGGCCTTGGCCTCCTTCGCCACAGCCTTGGCAAGGAGGGTCTTGCCGGTGCCGGGAGGGCCATAGAGCAGGAAACCCTTGGCAGGCCTGATCCCGAGCCGGTGAAAAGCGTCGGGGTTCTTCATCGGGAGTTCGATGCCTTCCTTCAGCTTTTCGATGGCATCGCCGACGCCGCCAATATCGCTCCAGCCGACATTGGGCATCTGGACCATGACTTCGCGCATCGCCGAAGGCTGGATGCGCTTGAGAGCTTCAAGGAAATCCTCACGGGTAACGCACAGTTCGTCGAGCACTTCGGGCGGGATGGTCCGCTCGTCGAGGTCGATTTTCGGCATGATGCGGCGCACGGCATCGATCGCCGCCTCGCGGGCGAGTGCAGCAATGTCCGCGCCGACGAAACCGTAGGTTGCCTTGGCCAGTTCCTGCAAATCCACCCGATCGCCTAGAGGCATGCCGCGCGTATGGATGCCTAGGATTTCGCGGCGTCCCTGTTCATCGGGAACTCCGATTACGATCTCGCGGTCGAAACGGCCCGGACGGCGCAGCGCTTCGTCGATCGCGTCGGGCCGGTTCGTGGCGGCTATCACGACAAGGTTGGAGCGCGCTTCCAATCCGTCCATCAGCGTGAGAAGCTGAGCAACAAGGCGCTTCTCCGCTTCGCCCGGCACGCGGTCGCGCTTCGGAGCGATGGAGTCGATCTCGTCGATGAAGATAATCGCAGGCGACGACTTGGTGGCTTCCTCGAAGACCTGGCGCAGCGCCTTTTCGCTTTCGCCATAGCCCGAGCCCATGATTTCGGGGCCGTTGATGGTGAAGAAATTGGCATCGCTTTCATTCGCGACGGCCTGGGCAAGGCGCGTCTTGCCGGTTCCGGGCGGGCCGTGGAGCAACACGCCCTTGGGCGGATCGACGCCGAGCCGCGTGAACAGTTCGGGATAGCGCAGCGGCAGTTCGACCATCTCGCGCAATTGCTGGATGGTTTCGCCCATGCCGCCGACATCGTCGTAATTGATGATCGCGCGCGCATCGCGCGGCTCTTCGAATTCTGCGCGCAATTCGACTTCGGTATTCTCGTCGATATGGACGATGCCCTTGGGGCTGGTCGAAACCACCGTCAGCCTGATCTGCGTCAGAGCATAGGCGGGAGCGTTGAACATGCGGCGCACTTCCTGCGGCATGTTCTGCACCGGCTGCTGTCCGGTCGTGGCGACGAGGTCACCGGCCATGATGGGCTTTTGGAAGAAGTTGCGTTTCAAGGCCTGTGCCGGACCCTGCAGCCGCATCTCGCGGTTTGCAGGGGCGAAGACGACACGCGTGGCGGGACGGGATTCGGCAGCGGCGACCTTCACATGTTCGCCGGAACCCACTTCCGCATTCCCGCGCTGCAAACCGTCGAGGCGGATAACGTCGAGCGACTGGTCTTCGTCATAGGCGGCCATGGCGATTGCCACAGTGTCGCGCTTGCCGGTTATCTGGACGGTGTCGCCTTCGGTGATGCCGAGGGACTGGAAGGCGGAACGTGGCATGCGGGCGATGCCCTGCCCGCTTTCTTCCTGGCGTGCTGCGGCGACCTGGAGTCTTACCGTCTTCTCATCCACTGCAGTCGCTGCATCGGCATCGGCCATGCGGGTACTCTCCCTTGCATCAATTCGAATTCGTCATGCCAGAAATGGGCACAGGACACGAACTTGCAATGAGCGAAGGCCCCGAGGGGTCCGAAAACGAACCGCCAACGGGCAAGAAAAAACCCGGCTGGTATTCCGAGGAATGACCAACCGGGTCTGAAAGTCTTGGGAGAGGATGCCTGAAAGGCAGATGCACATATGCTGGGAAAGCGGAAATTGTGCAAATGCGAAAAGAACAAGGTTTGTTGCGCGAAACGCATCAGTTGGTTTGTAAGGGCCTGAATTAACAAGAATAGCCTTTTCGCGCCTGCAGCAGACACGGCCAAGGTGCCGCGCGGTTCTGTAAACGTCCCGCCCGGGTACATGACGCCTGACAGCGGGTCAGACCGCTTTGCACTCTACGGCTCCTGTGCAATGGACATTTATGGTCTCCGAAGCAGACAGTGTCAGGATCAATCTGCTGCGTACCGTCCTGATTTTCGGGATAGTGGTGGTGCATATTCCACCGGCGATGGTCGAAGCGCCCCCTCATTCGGACGTCTTCGGGATGGTGAAGTACAGCTTCTCCAGGGCGCTGTTTCGCGCCGCTGTCCCGGTCCTGACCGTCATTTCGGGCTATTTGCTATTCCTGCGACCCGAGCGGCTCGCGTACCGGTCGGTCGCAATCCAAAAGTCGCAGCGGCTCCTGTGGCCGTTCCTGCTCTGGAACATCCCTTTTGTAGCCCTTTTGTATGTGATCCAGTCGCGCGGCATGCTGGCGCATGATTTCCGCTTCCAGCTCTATCCTGCAGACATGAGCGTGCTCCTCGACGCTGCCTTTGCCTGGCGGGAAGGACCATTGAACTATCCGCTCAACTTTTTGCGCGATCTGTTTGTCCTGATGCTCGCCTACCCCCTCTTCCTGTGGCTGGCGCGCATTGCCGGCTGGTGGGCACTGCCGGCGGTTTGGCTGTTCTTCGTGTTCAACCTCGATGGGCCGATCATCAATCGGGCCCTGATGCCGGCATGCTTTTACCTCGGCGCGCTATTGGCCCTGCGGAAGGTGGATCTTCAAAAGCTGGACCGGTTCTGGCCTGTCGCCATAGTCGTGCTTATTGCCGCGAGCGTGGCCGTCGCATGGTTCGATATTCGCAACCTGACCTATTTCAAGACGCTCGCCGTTCCGCTGATCTGGATCTCCGCCGCCCCGCTCGCCGCGACCGGCACCGGCAAATGGCTGGCAGGGCTTGGCGAATACAGCTTCTTCGTTTTCCTCACGCATGGCTTTGCAGTCCTGGCGCTATGGCTTGTCTGGAGCCAGGTCGCCCCTCCCGGCGCCTATGCGATCTTCTGGGTGCTCGCGCCCTTCGTGGTCTTTGCGGGCGCCGCAATAGGCTTTGCCGTGTTGCGCACACTCTTTCCGCATCTCGCCGACATCCTGATCGGCAAGTTTGGCAAGACCAAGCCACGTCGCGCCACACAATTGCCCGAGGGGATTTCTGGCGATTGACCCGACCCCGCCCGTGCCGATAGGAGCCACGCGAAACCCACGGAGATTGCGTTGAAAAAGCTTTACCCAGATGCCGCATCCGCCCTCGAAGGCCTGCTCAGGGACGATATGCTGATTGCCAGCGGCGGCTTCGGCCTGTGCGGCATACCCGAACGCCTCCTCGAAGCGATCCGCGAAAGCGGGGTGAAGGGACTCACCTTTGCCAGCAACAATGCCGGGATCGACAATGAAGGCATCGGCATGCTCCTGCGCACGCAGCAGGTGAAGAAGATGATCTCTTCCTACGTGGGCGAGAACAAGGAATTCGAACGGCAATTCCTCTCCGGCGAACTCGAAGTGGAGTTTTGCCCGCAAGGGACGCTGGCCGAACGGATGCGCGCCGGCGGTGCGGGCATTCCCGGTTTCTACACCAAGACCGGAGTCGGCACGCAGGTGGCCGAAGGCAAGGAGGTCAAAACCTTCGACGGTGAAGATTACATCCTCGAACGGGGCATTTTCGCCGACCTCGCCATCGTGAAGGCATGGAAGGCGGACGAGACCGGCAATCTCGTCTTCCGCAAGACCGCACGCAATTTCAACCTGCCCGCCGCGACCTGCGGCAAGATCTGCGTGGTCGAAGTCGAAGAAATCGTGCCGACCGGCAGTCTCGATCCCGACTGCATTCACCTGCCGGGCGTATACGTCCAGCGCATGATCGTGGGCGCACCCTACGACAAGAAGATCGAATTCGTGACGACACGCGAAAGGGCCGAAGCATGACGCGCTCTGTTTTAACTTCGTTTGCCGCACTTGCCCTGGCCGGTTGCGTCACCACCCCTGCTCCCGAAGCCCCGGTCGCCTCGGCGGATGCGCCCGACACGATGCAGTGGCTCTATGGCTCGGGCGAAGCGGCCGGCGCCTCGATCCAGGCTTGGCGCAATATCGCCGATTACGCGATCGCCCGCTCGCGAGAGCGCCGCGTACCGCAATCGGTCGCCATGGGTATCGGCGGCGCGATCGCCGAGCCAGCAAGCTGTGCGCTGGGCGAAAGCTGGAAGCCGCTCGCCGTCGTTTTCGACGTCGACGAAACGGTCATCCTCAACCAGGGCTACGAATACTGGACCACCTCGACCGGCAATTCCTTCTCCAAGGAAACCTGGGAGCAGTGGGAGAAAACTGGCGCGAGTTACATCCGCCCCGTCCCCGGCGCGGTCACCGGCATCCGCCGCCTGCGCGAGGCTGGCATCACTCCCGTTTTCAACACAAATCGTGAATTCAGCCCCGAAGGCGCCGCGCGTGCGATCGCGGCCGCGGGTCTCGGCGAGGCAGTCCACCGCGACACCCTGTTCCTGCGCGGTGACGACGGCGTGAACAGCGGCGACAAGGACGGTCGCCGCGCCCTCATCGCGGACCGCTATTGTGTCGTGGCACTGGCCGGGGACAATCTCGGCGACTTCGCCGACGTCTTCAACGACGATACGCGCACCCCGCTCGAGCGGCGCGAACTGGCTGCACGTGGCGACCTTGCGCAACTGTGGGGCAATGGCTGGTTCGTCCTGCCCAACCCGGTCTACGGCTATTCGCTGAAAGGCACGGTGGAGCAGGTCTTCCCCGAAGGCACTCGCTGGACGCCCGAAACGGCACCGGCCGACGTCCCGGCAATCATGAACGAAGGCAATTGATATGAGCGAGACCGCAGAAAAGACCGGCTGGGACCGCGACCAGATGGCCGCCCGCGCCGCGCAGGAGCTGGAAGACGGCTATTACGTCAACCTCGGCATCGGGATTCCGACGCTGGTGGCAAACCACATACCCGATGGCATGCACGTCACGCTGCAGAGCGAGAACGGCATGCTCGGCATCGGCCCCTTTCCCTATGCCGGCGAAGAAGACGCCGACCTGATCAACGCCGGCAAGCAGACCATCAGCGAACTGCCGCACAGCGCCTATTTCGACAGCGCTGCCAGCTTTGCGATGATCCGCGGCGGCCATATCGACCTGACCGTCCTGGGCGCGATGGAAGTGGCCGAGAACGGCGACATCGCTAACTGGATGATCCCGGGCAAGATGATCAAAGGCATGGGCGGCGCGATGGATCTCGTCGCGGGCGTGAAGAAGATCATCGTGGTCATGGATCACAACAGCAAGGCGGGCGATCCCAAGTTCATCCCGGAATGCACCTTGCCGCTGACCGGCCAGAACGTGGTCGACATGATCATCACCAACCTCGGCGTATTCAAGCGGTCCGACCATGAGAGCCCGTTCCGGCTGATCGAACTGGCTCCGGGTGTAAGCGAGGAAGACATCGCCGCGAAGACGACCGCCCGTTACGAGGTCGCCCTGGGCTGACGTGGCCATGGCCGACTGGCTCGACAATCCACGCAACGACAACGCCCCGCTGGCCGGGCTGAAGGTGCTCGAACTGGCGCGAGTTCTGGCTGGCCCATGGGCGGGACAGATCCTTGCCGACCTCGGGGCAGACGTCATCAAGGTCGAGAGTCCCGAGGGCGACAATACACGCATATGGGGCCCACCCTGGATCGAGCACGAGGGCGAGAAGACGGCCGCCTATTACCATGGCTGCAATCGGGGCAAGCGCGGGATCGAGGCGAATTTTCGCGACGCGGATGATCTTGCCGCAATCAAGGCGCTGGCGGCTGGCGCGGACGTCGTGCTCGAGAATTTCAAACCCGGAGCGCTCGCCAAGTTCGGTCTGGACTATGCCTCGCTCGCCGAGGCGAACCCGGCGCTGGTCTATTGTTCGATTACGGGCTTCGGCCAGGACGGCCCGCGCCGTGACGAGCCGGGATATGATTTCGTCATCCAGGCGATGAGCGGGTTCATGTCCCTTACCGGCGAACCGGATGGCGAACCGATGAAGCATGGGGTCTCGATCAGCGACCTTGCCTGCGGCTTGTGGTCAGCCAACGCCGTACAGTCTGCGCTTTTGATGCGGCATCGCACCGGCAAGGGGCAGTGGATCGACATGAGCCTGCTGGATTGTTCGGTTGGCCTCTTGGCGAACCAGGCAATGAGCTATTTCGCGACCGGCGAAAATCCGCCCCGCATGGGCAATGCTCATGCACAGGTCAGTGCATACGGCGTTTTTCCGACGAAGGACGGATCCGTCGTGCTGGCTCCTGCCAACGATGCGCTCTTCCGCAAGCTGCTGGCACTGCTCGACCGGCCCGACCTACTGGAAGAGACGCGTTTCGGGACCAATGAGGGGCGGGTCGCAAATCGCGCCGAAATCGATGGCCTCATCGCGGGCGAGACCGCCAAGTGGTCCCGCGCAGACCTGCTTGCAGCTTGTGCCGAGAAGGGCGTGCCTGCGGGCCCTATCAATACCCTCGATGAAGTTTTCGCAGATCCGCAGGTAAAGGCGCGTGGTATGCGGATTTCGCCCGAAGGCGTACCCGGCCTCCGCAGTCCGTTCTCCTTCTCGGATGCCGAGATGACGCTTGATCGTCCCTCCCCGGCAAAGGGCGAGCACAACGCCAGCTAATCCGTAAATCTTGCAACCCTTATTGACGTCTCCCGTGATTTCTGTAATTACAGAAATCACAAAAGGAGCCGAGTCGTGGCCGAGTTCATGGAAATCCCCGAAGCGCGCGCATTCATCCTGCATTGGGGTGAGATGGGCAGCGAATGGGGCGTCAACCGCTCGGTCGCGCAGATCCACGCCCTGCTCTATCTGTCGGATCGACCGCGCCACGCGGAAGACATCTGTGACAAGCTGGGCCTCGCCCGTTCGAATGTCTCGAATGGCCTGAAGGAACTTCAATCCTATCAGATCGTGCGCCGCGTCCATGTCGAGGGCGACCGTCGTGACCACTTTGTCGCGGAAAGCGATCTATGGGACATGCTCATGAAGATCACGGCCGAGCGCAAACGACGCGAGATCGATCCGACGATCCAGCTATTGGGCGAGCTGTCCGAAAGCCTGGCCAAGCGGGACGACGTGCCCGAGCACCTGCGCGAACGTGTTGGCCGGATGCACGAATTCATCGGCAATCTCGCAGGCTGGTATGCCGATGTCCGGCGCCTGCCCAAATCCACTCTCGTGACCTTGATGAAACTCGGCAGCCGCGTTGCCCGTCTCCTGCCGGGCAGCAAGACGAAGACCTGACCCCAGCAGACATGAAAGGACCCGGTTCGAAGTGTTCTAACCATCTATTTCTCAAATTTCAGAAATTAGAGGAGAAACCTCATGTATCTCGTTCCCGCCTATATCGCCTATCTCGTTATCAGCATCGCCCTCACGATCTGGGTCGCGCGCACGCTTTCGAAGAATGGGATCGTTTTCCTCAAGGAATGCTTCGGACACGACGATAATCTCGCCCATTCGACGAACCACCTGCTTGTCGTCGGGTTCTATCTCGTCAACCTGGGATGGATTTTGCTGACTCTGCGCTTCGGCAGCGAGCCCCAAGGCGCGGCAGAGGTGCTCGAGTTTCTCTCGACGAAAATCGGCCTCGTGGTCGTCGCCCTCGGCTTCATGCACTTCTTCAACATGAACGCCGTCGCCAAGTTCGGGCGCAAGGTCGGCCAGTGGCTTCGCGAAGACGACTATGGCAACCAGCGCGAACCGCAGCCCCAAGGCGTCAAGCTCGGCTAAAGCGGTTCGACTGCAAGAAAAAGGGCGGCCTGTCGAGGGCCGCCCTTTCTCGTTTCTAGTTCAGGCCAGCGCCGCCTTGAGATCGTCGATCAGATCGGTGCGCTCCCACGGGAAGGCATCGCCGTCTGCCTGCCGCCCGAAATGCCCGTAGGCCGCGCTCTGGCGATAGATCGGCTTGTTGAGGCCCAGATGCATGCGGATGCCGCGCGGGGTCAGGCCGCCCAGCTTGTCGATCGATGCGATTGCATTCTCGAGTGCCTCGTCGGTAATGCCTTCGGTACAGGTGCCGTGCGTATCGACATAGAGCGACAGCGGCTTTGACACGCCGATCGCATAGGCAAGCTGGATCGTGCAGCGCCGCGCAAGGCCAGCCGCAACGATGTTCTTGGCAAGGTAGCGCGCGATGTAAGCGGCGGAGCGGTCGACCTTGGTCGGGTCCTTGCCGCTGAAGGCACCGCCGCCATGCGGAGCCGCGCCGCCGTATGTGTCGACGATAATCTTGCGGCCAGTGAGGCCTGCGTCGCCATCGGGACCGCCGATTTCGAAAGCGCCGGTTGGATTGATGTGCCATTCGGTGGTGTCGGACAGCCAGCCTTGCGGCAGGATGTCGGCAACGACGCCGCGCACATAGGACTTCAGTTCAGCTTCCTTCTCGCCTTCGTGATAGCCCTTGGCATGCTGGGTCGAGACGACGACCGCAGTGCATTCCTTGGGCACGCCGCTCTCGTAGCGAAGCGTTACCTGGCTCTTCGCATCGGGTTCGAGGAAGGGGGCCGCCCCGCTCTTGCGGTCGGCTGCAAGCCGCTCGAGGATCTTGTGGCTGTAATCCAGCGTGGCAGGCATCAGGTCGGGCGTTTCATTGCACGCGAAACCGAACATGATGCCCTGGTCGCCGGCGCCTTCGTCCTTGTTGCCGCTCGCATCCACTCCTTGGGCGATTTCCGAAGACTGGCCGTGGAGATGGTTTTCGAACGTCAGCGTCTTCCAGTGGAAGCCTTCCTGTTCGTACCCGATTTCGCGCACGGTGCGACGCACGGCCTTCTCGATCTCTTCCTTCGCGCCAGGTGCCCAACCGCCGTTTTCGGCCCATTCGGGGTTCTTCGCATCGTACATCGGCGCGCAGCGGATTTCGCCCGAAAGGATGATGCGCTGGGTGGTGGTCATGGTTTCGCATGCCACGCGCGCTTCCGGGTCCTTGGCCAGCATCAGGTCGACGATGGCATCGGAAATCTGGTCGGAGACCTTGTCCGGATGACCTTCGGAAACGCTTTCGGACGTGAACAGGTAATTTGCGCGCATCAGGACCCCGGAAAATAAGAGATATAAAGAAATCTTTATGTGTGCTGCGACACGTAACGGCCTTGCATCCTCATGGCAACCAGTGATCCGCCCAAGAGGAGCAGTCCCCAAAGCAGTGTGAGCCAGTGGCCCAGAGCCGAGAAGAGCGTGGGATCGGCGGGCGGCGGAACCATGGTATCGATGCGGTCGGCCTCGCCCCTGCCGATATGGCTGCGCACGGTGCCGCGCGCGTCGATCACGGCACTGATCCCGGTGGTCGTGGACCTGAGCACCGGAAGCCCTTCCTCGATCGCCCGCATGCGCGCTTGCGCGAGATGCTGCGGCGGACCCCAGCTACCGAACCAGCCGTCGTTGGAAGGGTTGAAGATGTAGTCGGGGCGCTCGTCCCGGTCGACGACCTCGCCTGAGAAAACGATCTCGTAGCAAATCTGCATGCCCGCCTTGCCGTATTGCTTTAAATCGACCGTCTGCGGCCCGGGTCCGGGAATGAAGTCGATGCTGCCGGCCACGAGCCTGCTCAGGCCGAGCGGTTCCAGAAGCGCGCGCATGGGAAGGTACTCGCCATAAGGAACGAGGTGCGCCTTCGCATAGCGGGGCCCGATCAGGCCGTCCGCGGTAATCGGGGTGATGGCGTTATAGGCCCCTGTCGCCTTGCGGTATCCGTCGACCTCGCCGATCTCCAGATCGACTGCGCCCGTCAACAGCAATCCGCCATCGCCGATCGCCTGGCCGATGCGGAAGCGCGCGAATGCCGGGTCGCCGCCCGCCGTCATCCGGTCATAATAGCGCTGCGGATAGCCTTCGCGCAGATAGTCCGGCACCCCGCTTTCTGGCCAGAGGATCAAGCGCCGCTCGACTTCGCGCCACTTCCGGCTGAGCGATGCGATCTGCCGGAACTGGTCCTCGAACTTGGTCGGATCGTCGATCTCTTCCTGCTTGAGATTGGGCTGTACCAGCGTGAGGGCAAGCGTCCCCTCGCGCGCAGTGCCTGCCGGCCAGAGCATGCCGAGGATGAAGATTGTGCCAATGACGCCAAGTGCAGCACGGCGCTTGCTGGCGACGAGCCACGCGGCCAGTCCGGCAAGCGCGACCAGCAGACCCGAGAGCGCGTATGTGCCCGTTACGGGCAGCAACAGGGCGAGGCCGGGCCGGGTCCAGTCGCCCAGAAACGCCATCGAGAACGGCCCCCAGGCATATCCGGTGAAGACCCAGCTCTTGAACCATTCCGCAGCGATCCAGAATGCCCCAAAGGAGAGGGCGAAGGCGGGAAGCGCATGTCTTCTTGCAAGGACCCACGCACCCCAGCTTGCGAGTGCGGGCCAGATCGCGAGGTATAGCGAGAGGAGCGGGACGGCGAGCCAGCCGAGCCACGCTGGCATCTCCGCCTGGTAGGTGAAAGCGGTCGCGATCCAGTTGTTTGTGAGGGTGAAATGCGCGACCCCGAAAAGCCATCCGGTGAAGAACGCGCTTTTGCCGTGTGGCCTGCGGTGCAGGAGCCAGATGAAAGCCGCCATGCCGGCAAGCGACAGCGGCCACAGCCCGAGCGGCGGATAACCGAGCGCCGAGACCAGGCCGAGCACAAGGGCGCTCCAGTAGGGATGCCGATCGATAAGGTCGGAAATGCGATCCATTGCCACGCCTGTTAACAACGGGCGCGGCAATGGCAATCGAAAGCGTCAGCCGTAGTGGCCGGTATCAGCCGACAGCGCTTTCCGCGTCGGCGTCTTCCGCCTTGCGGCGGCGGCGACGCGGGGCGGGCTTGTCGTCCCCGTCATCGTCGTTCGAGCCGATAGCGGGCGGCAGGGCCGCTGCATCGATCTCGCCCTCGACACCCTTTTCGCCCTCGATGCCCTTCGGGGCCTTGCGCGGTGCGCGGCGCTTCTTGGGCTTGTCTTCGCCGTCGTCGTTGCGGGTGGGCGAGTTATCGGAGCCGTCGTCGTCATCGCCGACATTGTCGCGCTGCCTGCGCTGACGGCCGCCAGACTGGTCCTGGCCATCATCGCGGCGCGAACGCTGGCGGCGGTTTTGGCGGCGATCGTCACCGTCGTCGTCATCGTCATCATCGGAGGAATTGCCGCCGCGCTCGTCGTTGCGCTTGGCCTTGGCTTCTTCCTGGCGGGCCTTGTTGTCGGCAATGACGCGGAAATAGTGATCGGCAAACTGCAAATAGTATTCCGCCTGCACACGGTCGCCATTGTGCTGCGCGTCCTGGGCAAGCTTCTTGTACTTGTCGAGCAGCTGCGGAGCGTTACCGCGTGCGCGGCTGTCGATCCGGTTGGCCGAATTGGCACCGCCCTGGTTGCGATTGTTGCGACCGCGACGGCGGTTATTACGATTGTTGTTCAAGGATACTCGTCCTCATCAATGGCGCGGCGCAGGACATAGCCCGCATGTGCCGCGAATCCCCTTACGCACGAGACGCCTTCTGGCGTCGTGCGTGCCCCTTTTCGTGCATGGTATACGGGGCCGAATGCCTCGCACCAGAACTGCAATGTCGGAGCTAGAACCGGTGGGACGAAATGACCCGCACACCACTGGCCTATGGCCAGATTTAGAGCCTCGAATCGCCTTTGCCAAGCCTTATCTAAGGATAAGTGCCCGGGGACGCCCCGCGAGGTCCCTGCGGAGCTCGGATTCGAAGCCCGATTCGGAGGCGATCGCAGAGACCTGTTCGGCCTGATTTGCGCCGATTTCGAGCACGGCGGCACCGCCTGCGAGAATCAGCTTGCCTAGCTGCGGGATAATCGCGCGATAGTCGTCAAGCCCCTCTTCGCCTGCAAACAGCGCACTGGCCGGTTCGTAATCGCGCACATCCGGCTCGAGCGCGGCATCCTGTTCGACATAGGGCGGATTGCAGAGGATCAGGTCGAACTGACCAAGATCCTGCGACCACCCGTCATCGAGCCAGCTGCTTGTCAGAAACCGTGTGCGAGGAGAAAGGCCGAGGCGTTCGGCATTCTTCCGAGCAACAGCCGTCGCGGCAGGCGAAGCATCCATCCCCACCCCGCTCGCGTCCGGAGCCTCATTGAGGAAGGCGAGCAGGAGCGCACCTGTCCCGGTCCCCATATCGAGCACGCGGCGCGCGGCGGGAGCGACTTCCAGTGCCGCCTCGACGATAGTCTCGCTATCGCCGCGCGGGATCAGCGTGTCCGGCGTGACGCGAAACTCCAGTCCGCAAAACTCCTGAACCCCGGTGATATAAGCCACCGGTTCATACGCAGCGCGCCGTTCGACAAGCCCGCCAAACGCAGGCGGTTCGTCCTCGCGCATCAGCGTGACGAGCATGCGAGAACGCGAGACGCCCAGCGAATGCGCCATCAGCAATTCCGCATCGAGCCTTGCCGTATCACTGGTTGCGGACAGCCGTTCCGCCGCCTGGCGGATCGCATCGGCGACCGTCATCGCGCGCGCTTATTCATTGAGGGCGGCGAGACGCTTGGCTTCGTCTTCCGCGATCAGCGCATCGATCAGCTCGCCCAAACCTGGCCCGGCGATGATCTGCGGCAGCTTCTGCAAGGTCAGGCCGATGCGGTGATCGGTGACGCGGCCTTGCGGGAAGTTGTAAGTGCGGATGCGTTCGGACCGGTCGCCGCTGCCGACCATGGCCTTGCGCGCTTCCGCCTCCGCACCCTGCGTCGCTTCGCGCTGGGCATCGTAGAGGCGCGTGCGCAGGACCTGCAGCGCCTTTTCCTTGTTCTTGTGCTGGCTGCGCCCGTCCTGGCAGGTGACCACCGTCCCGGTCGGCAAGTGCGTGATACGGATCGCGCTGTCGGTGGTGTTGACGTGCTGCCCGCCCGCACCGCTGGCACGGTAGGTGTCGATCTTGAGTTCGGTCGGGTCGATCTGCACATCGACCTCGTCAGGTTCGGGCAAAACCGCCACGGTGGCAGCCGAGGTATGGATGCGCCCGCCGCTTTCGGTTTCCGGCACGCGCTGCACCCGGTGGACACCGCTTTCGAATTTCAGTTTCGCGAAGACACCGGTGCCGGTTACATTGGCGACGACTTCCTTGAAGCCGCCGACTTCGGACGCGCTGAGGCTGACCGGCTCGACCTTCCAGCCCTGCTCGGCCGCGAAACGTTCGTACATCCGGTAGAGATCGCCTGCGAACAGCGCCGCCTCGTCGCCGCCCGTCCCGGCCCGGATTTCCAGCATGGCCGGCTTGTTATCGGCGCTGTCGCGCGGCAGCATGGCGATAGCGAGCTGGCGTTCGGCCTCGGGCAGGCGCTGGCGTAGCGCGGCCAGCTCTTCCTCGGCCATGGCCTTCATTTCCGGATCGGCGAGCATGTCCTCGAGCTCGGCAATCTCGGCGCGGGCGGCCTTCACTTCCGCCGCCACCTTGGCGACCGGCTCCAGCTCGGCATAGTCGCGGCTCGCCTGGACGAATTCTTCGCCCTCCAGCTGGCCCGACGCCATGCGCGCCTCGAGCTCGGCGAAGCGATTGGCGATCTGGTCAAGACGTTCGGCGGGGACTTTCATGATCAGTCGAGCAACTTCTCGATCCTGCCTCGGGCATCGTCATCGGCTTTGATACGCACGTGTTCGATACCGTCGCGCAGGTCGAAGGCGACAATCTTGTCCGCACCCGCTTTGACAGCCTTGTCGAAACGCTTGCGAGGGCTGCCAGTGGCCATCAGGTCGGCAGAGTGACCGGACGCCCTGATTTTTCCGATCGCAGCAATGGCGCTCTGGATCACTTCGTCGTTCTCGACCACCACGACCACGTCGGCGTTCGGCTCGCCCTTACCGCCCACCAGCATCGCCAGCCGCTCGATCCCCGCAGCCCAGCCGACCGCAGGCGTTGGCGCGCCACCGAGGCTTTCCATGAGCCCGTCGTAGCGACCGCCGCCGAGGATGGTGCTCTGGCTGCCGAGCTTGCCGGCGGCCTCGCTCCCCTCGTCGGGAATAAATTCGAAGGCGGTGTGGCGGTAATAATCGAGGCCGCGCACGAGGCTTTCGGCGCGCTGCCATTTTACGCCCGCCGCATCGAGGCCGCTGGTGACGGCTTCGAAGAAGGCCTTCGCCTCCTCGGTCAGGAAATCGTCGATCCTGGGCGCATCGGCAACGAAGCGCTGGTCGCGGCGATCCTTGCTGTCGAGGATGCGCAGCGGGTTCTTTTCCAACCGCTCCTGCGAATCTTCGCTCAATTCGTCCTTCACGGCGCGGAAGTATTCGATCAGCGCAGCACGCCAGGCTTCGCGGCTGTCGCCATCGCCCAGCGTATTGAGGTGCAGCGTGACGCCCTCGATGCCGAGTTCCTTCAGCAGCTGGTCGGCCATGGCCAGCAGTTCCACGTCCGCCTGCGGTTCTGCTGCGCCGATGATCTCCGCATCGATCTGGTGGAACTGGCGATAGCGCCCCTTCTGCGGGCGCTCGTAACGGAACAGCGGCCCATGCGTCGCGACCTTGAGCGGCGCATGCTGCTGCCACCCGTTGGAAAGATAGGCGCGCGCGATCCCGGCGGTGAATTCCGGACGCAATGTCAGCGAATCGCCGCCGCGGTCCTCGAAGGAATACATTTCCTTCGACACCACATCGGTCGTCTCGCCGATGGCGCGGCTGAAAACCTCGGTCTTCTCGAAGACCGGCATTTCCACGCGGCGGAAGCGATAAAGCCTGCGCACGCGTTCGAAAGTCTCGACCACGAAGGCGAAGGCTTCTGCATCGGCGCCGAAAATGTCCTGCGTTCCGCGGATAGCTTGGGGTGTTTTTGCCATGGGAGGCGCGATTAGGACTATCGTCCCCCTTCCGCAATGCTTCGCAAGCCGCTATCGGCCCCGCGAAGTCTTTCTGGGGAGAGGGGCCAGTGTCTTTTCCGCCTCGCGGCGGGACGGTGCCAGCCCGCTCCCCCACCCGGCCACCCAATGAGTATAATCCCATGGGTGGCCGGGTGGGGGAGTGGGCCGGAGCCGAAACCTTTTAGAAGAAGAGTATCCATGCGCATCGACATGATCCCCGTTGGCGACAATCCGCCCGAAAGCCTCAATGTCATTATCGAAGTGCCCACCGGCGGCGAACCGGTGAAGTACGAATTCGACAAGGAAAGCGGTGCGCTGTTCGTCGACCGCATCCTCCACACGCCGATGCGCTATCCTGCCAACTATGGCTTCGTGCCGCACACGCTCAGCCCCGATGGCGACCCGCTCGATGCGCTGGTCATCGCGCGCTCGCCCTTCATCGCAGGTTGCGTTGTGCGCGCCCGCCCCATCGGCGTGCTGAACCTCGAAGACGAGCATGGCGGCGATGAAAAGCTGATCTGCGTGCCGGTCGACACCACCTTCCCTTATTATTCGGACGTGGGCGAAACCAAGGACCTGCCGAGCATTATCTTCCAGCAGATCGAGCACTTCTTCACCCACTACAAGGATCTCGAAGCCGAGAAGTGGGTCCGCGTCGGTGCTTGGGGCGATGCTGCCGAAGCGCGCCGGATCGTGGAAGAAGCGATCGAACGCTACCAGGCGAGCAAGTAACTCACTCTACAGGCCGTGCGTGGTCGAGCAGGTCCTTGTCCTGCTCGCCCCCGGTTTGCCGCCGTTCTTCCTCGACCATCTCGACGATCTCGTCGACGGGCCGCACGTCCTCGTCGGCTTCGGTGACGGTGATCTGCGGGGCTTTCCGGCTCGCGGCTTCCTGCTCCTTCTCGCGCGTTCCTTCCGCGCGGTTTTCGAACGGCAGGGTGGCGGAGCGCGGATCGAAGCGCAGGCGGTAGATCGGCTCGGGCAGGCCGAAACCTGCATTTTCGAGCGCTTCCTTGACTGCCGGGATCGCCTGGCTTTGCGCCTTCCACCAATCGGTCTGGTTCTGGTCGATCCAGCCGAGGAAGCGGATCACCACATTCGAATCGCCGACTTCGATAATGCGCGCCTCGGGCGCAGGTTCGGGGAGGATGAAATCGAGCCCCTCAAGCACTTCGCGGCCAAGCTTGCGGGCGGCGCGCGCATCGTCGTCCGCATCGACGCCGAGGTCGAATTGGAACCGGCGCTGGGGGTTGCGGGTGAAATTGATGATGACCGCCTTGAACACCTGGCTGTTGGGAATGCGCAGGTGGTTGCCGTCGAGCGTCATCAGGATGGTCGCGCGACTGGTGAGGCGGATGACGCGGCCCTCCAGATCGCCGATCAGGACCCAGTCGTTGGCCCGGAAGGGCTGGCGCAGGCTCAGCATGAGCGAGGCGACGTAATTCTCGATCGTGTCGCGCAGCGCGAAACCGAGAGCGAGGCCGATTAGGCCCGCCCCGCCCAGTACCGCGCCGAGCAGAGCGGCCGCACCGATCATGTCGAGCGCCACGACAAGCCCGCCGACGACGAAGACGAAGCGGATCGCGCTGGCGATCAGTTCGGCAAGGAAGCTGTTCGGCGCGATCCTGTGCCACAGCGCCCCGAGGCCTGCGATCAGATAGCCGACCAGGGCAATGCCCGCCCATACGGCAAGCGCCAGCCCGATGAGCGGCAGCATGGCGAGGAACTGCGACCAGCGATCGGCCAGCGCATTCAGCCCCTCTCCCTGCGCCGCAATCGAGACATCGCGTTCGAGGTCGTTCTCGACCGTGACGACACCGCTTACGCGGCCGGCGATAGCCTCGGCCCGCGCAACGGCGTCCTGGTCCGGCACGACACCCGAAAGCGTTACTACACCCGAGCTGACCCCTACCTCGACCTGTCGGAAGGCGGGGAGCTCGGCGAAGATGCCTTCGATACGTCCGGCGATGCGTTCATCGGAGCCCTCGTCGATGGTCGCATCGATCTCCTGCTCGGGTGCTTGTGGGGGCGCTTCTTCGCTTGCCGGTTCGGGTGCGGACGGCAGGATGGCCAGCGCTGGCGTGGAAAAGGCCAGCGACAGGGCGGCGAGCCAGCGCATCATTCGCCCGCCACCGTCATGCCGTCGACGCGGATTGTCGGGACGTTGATCGATTTGTGCATTTCGAGATCGTTGGCAGGCGTCATGGCGCGAAACATCTCCAGTAGATTGCCGGCGATGGTGATTTCCGCAACCGGCCCGGCGATCTCGCCATTCCGGATGCGGAAGCCGGTTGCGCCGCGGCTGTAGTCGCCTGTGACCATATTGACGCCCTGACCGAACAGGCCCGTGACATAGAGGCCGTCGGCAATGTCGGCGATCAGGGCCTCCGGCGTCACCTCGCCTGCCTCCAAATGGCCGTTGCTGGCGCTGACGCCGGGCGAGCCTCCGCCCGAACGCGCCGCATGGCCGGAGAGGCCGAGGCCGAGCTGCCGGGCCGAAGCGACATTGCTCAGCCAGCCGAAAATCTTCCCGTTCTCTACCAGGGCGCGCGGTGTGCTGGCGACGCCTTCGCCATCGAAGGGGCGCGAGCGCATTCCGCGCACGCGCAAGGGATCCTCGACGATCCGGATGCCGCTGTCGAACAGGTCTTCGTCTTCGCGGCCGAGCAGAAAGCTCGCCTTGCGCGCAATCGCGGGTGCGCCCATCGCGCCGATGAGGTGGCCGAGCAGGCCGCCCCCGATGCGCGGATCGAAGACGACCGGCATCCTGCCGCTGGGTACCGAGCCAGGATTGACCTTGGCCACGGTCCGCTCCCCCGCCTTGGTTCCGATCTCCTGAGGCGACGGCAGGTCCGCGTGATGACGGGCGCTGCGCGACGCGTAGTCGGTCTGCATGCTGCTGCCCTCGCCAGCGATGACATTGGCGGAAAGCGAAAAGCCCGTGCCCGTGTAGCCGCGCTCGAAGCCTTCCGAGGTCACGAGCGCAACCACCGCCTGCCCGGCGCTGGCCGATCCGCCATTGCTGTTGGTGACGCCTTCGACTGCCCGTGCCGCTTCTTCGGTAGCACGCGCGGCTTCGCGAAGGGCGGCGGGTTCGATGTGCGTATCGTCGAACAGGTCGAGGTCCGGCATCTCGCCAGTGAAAAGATCCTTCTCTCTAGCCAGCCCCGCATAGGGGTCCTCGGGCGCATGACGCGCCATCTCGACCGCACGCTGGGCCAGTGCCTTCAGCCCCTCGGGTGCGAAATCGCTGGTGTGGATCGAGGCGGAGCGCTTGCCCACGAAGACGCGCAGGCCGATTTCCTCGCTCTCGGTGCGCTCGACCTCTTCGAGTTCGCCCAGCCGGACGGTCACGCTTTCCGAGGAGTCCGCACGCGCCACGGCGTCCGCCGCATCTGCTCCGAGGGAACGGGCCAGCGCCACGAGGTCGTCGCAGCGCGCCAGCGCGGTGTCGGTATCGATCATCTATGAATAACTCCGCTGAACCCAGTTGGGGTCCGGCTAGAGCGCGGAGGCCGCGCCTGCAAGCTCAGGCAAATGCCAGCTTGAACGCACCGGTCAGCAATGCGGGCAAGCCAATCGCCAGGGCCCACAGCATGATCTGGTCGCGGCGGAAGGCGCCCATCAGAGCCGGATCGGTCGCTTCGTCATCGGACAGGTTGACCCACCGCTTTTCGAACCAGCGGCAAGCCGGGATGATACCGGCGACGAGCACCACGAGCGCGAGATATGGGAGGATGGAGGACACGCCCTGCTTCATCGCGTGGACGGTCATGAAAATCTGCAAGGCGGTATAGACGATCAGCGCATAGGCGACATTGTCGCTCATCGCTTTGCGCAGGTCGCGGCGGTGTCCGGTCTCGTGCGCGTCGGCTGCGGCTGCGTCGTCGATTGCCTTGCCCATCAGGCGTCTCCCCGTATTTTCTCTCCGACTCGCATTGTTTCAAAATTGCGAAACTCTGGCAAGCGGCTTCCGATATATTGCCCGACCGTTTCGTTCGGGGCGCTTCATGACGTCCCCATGACGTCCATGCATAAATCCTGCCAGTTCGTCGATTCCCAAGCTGCGCGGGGTTTTCAGGGACGTCACGCATGCTATGGCCAGCCCATGGCAGATCTCACCATGAGCCCCGAGAACGATGCGGTGCACGATGCCGCTCCGCCCATTCCGCAGGGCGGCCTCGAAGTCATTTCCATTGCGAAAAGCTACGACAAGCGCGCGGTACTGACCGATATTTCGCTGTCGGTCGGCAAGGGCGAAGTGCTCGGCCTGCTAGGCCCCAATGGCGCGGGCAAGACGACGTGCTTCTATTCGATCATGGGCCTCGTTCGCCCGGATGCGGGCCGCATCCTGATGGACGGCGAAGACGTGACGAAGCTGCCGATGTATCGCCGCGCAATCCTGGGCCTTGGCTACCTGCCGCAGGAAACCAGCATTTTCCGCGGCATGACGGTCGAGCAGAACATCAACTGCGTACTCGAAATGGTCGAGCCGGACGCGGCGACACGAGAAGCGGAGCTGGAGCGCCTGCTCGACGAGTTCGGCCTGACCCGCCTGCGTTCCAGCCCTGCAATGGCGCTGTCGGGCGGCGAGCGCCGCCGCGCGGAAATCGCCCGTGCGCTGGCGGCGAAGCCCTCGATCATGCTGCTCGACGAACCCTTTGCAGGTATCGACCCGCTCTCGATCAGTGACATCCGCGATCTGGTGAAGGACCTGAAGACCCGCGGTATCGGCGTGCTCATCACAGACCACAACGTGCGCGAGACGCTGGAAATCGTGGACCGCGCCTGCATCATCTATGGCGGACAGGTGCTCTTCGCCGGAACGCCCGAGGCACTGGTGGCCGACGAAAACGTCAAACGCCTCTACCTCGGCGAAAACTTCACGCTGTGATCGCGGCGCGCGCCCGGAGCTGACTTATGGCGCTCGGTCCGAGGCTAGACCTACGGCAGACGCAATCGCTGGTCATGACGCCGCAATTGCAGCAGGCGATCAAGCTGCTGGCGCTGTCCAATCTGGAAATCGAAACCTTCGTCGCCGAAGCGCTGGACAGCAATCCGCTGCTCGAAATCGGGGAAACGCGGCGCGAGGCGGGAGAAGATGGGCCCGAGGCATCACCCGATGAACATGACAGCGCGCCGGGCCCGGACGGAGAAGGTGCGCTCGACATCGCCCAGCACGCGCTCGATCCGGAGGCCGCGCCTGGCGACATGGGCGATTGGGGACAGGCGGCCAGCGGCGGCGGTCTGGGCGAAGACATGCCCGACCTCGAAAATCGCACATCGGACGGGGTCACGCTGGCCGAGCACCTGATGGAACAGGTCGGCGCGCAAGCGCATGACGCGCGCGAGGCCCTTATCGCGACCCGCATCATCCACGAGCTGGACGACGCCGGTTACCTCCAGGCGGAACTCCGCCACCTGTCGGACGAGCTGGGCGCGCCGCTTGCAGAAGTCGAGCGCGCGCTGGAGCTGGTCCAGTCGCTCGATCCCACCGGCGTCGGAGCGCGGTCGATCAGCGAATGCCTCGCCCTGCAAGCCAAGGAAGCCGACCGCTACGATCCTTGCATGGCGCGGCTGATCGACAATCTCGACCTCTTGGCCAATGGCGATATCGCCCGGTTGAAGCGGTTGTGCGACGTCGATGACGAAGATTTCGCCGACATGCTGGCGGAACTCAAAGGATACGATCCCAAGCCCGGCTGCCAGTACGGCGGGGCGAGCGAGGCGGCGGTGGTGCCCGACGTGCTCGTTACCCCCAAAGGCAAGACCGGCTGGTCGATCCGCATCAACGAGGCGAGCCTGCCGCGCCTGGTGGTGAACCGCGAATATTATACCGAACTGGAATCGGGCGCGCGGGACAAGGCTTCGCGCAAATGGCTTAACGAACAACTTGGCGAGGCCGACTGGCTGATCCGCGCATTGGACCAGCGGCAGAAGACCATCCTCAAGACCGCCAGCGAAATCGTTAAGCGGCAGGAGGGTTTCTTCCGCGAAGGCGTATCCGCCATGCGCCCGCTCACGCTGCGCGAAGTCGCGGAAGAAATCGAGATGCACGAAAGCACCGTCAGCCGCGTGACGAGCAACAAGTACCTCCACTGCCCGCGCGGCACCTTCGAGATGAAGTACTTCTTCTCCAGCGGCGTCGCCGCCGCCGACGGCGAAGGCGCCAGCAGCGAGGCGATCAAGGCTCGTATCCGCGCGCTGTGCGACGGGGAGGACCCGAAGAAGGTCCTGTCCGACCAGAAGCTGGCCGACCTCCTCAACGAAGAGGGCTTCGACCTCGCCCGGCGCACCGTGGCAAAGTACCGCGAGGCCATCGGCATCGGCTCTTCCGCGCAGCGCCGGCGCGCGAAGAAGCTGAAATCATTGTGAGTCCCATCTGCAACACTGAAAAATGTTAACCCTTTTTACTCCACGTTAACCTTTTCCGTTCAGACCTGCTGTGGTTAACAACGGGCAACACCTCTTTACAGGGGGTTACCGCAAACAGGGGCAAGGGGGGACCAGACCCATGCGTGTACTGCTGATCGAAGACGAGCCGACAACCGCCAAGGCTATCGAGCTCATGCTGACTACCGAAGGCTTCAACGTCTATTCGACCGATCTGGGCGAAGAGGGTTTGGATCTCGGCAAGCTGTATGATTACGATATCATCCTGCTCGACCTCAACCTGCCGGACATGCACGGCTATGACGTGCTCAAGAAACTGCGCGTCGCCAAGGTGCAGACCCCGGTCCTGATCCTTTCGGGCATTGCCGAAATGGACAGCAAGATCCGCAGCTTCGGTTTCGGCGCCGACGATTACGTCACCAAGCCGTTCCATCGCGAAGAGCTGATCGCTCGCATCCACGCCGTTGTGCGCCGTTCGAAGGGCCACAGCCAGTCGATCATCCGCACCGGCAAGCTGGCGGTGAACCTCGATGCGAAGACCGTCGAAGTCGACGGCGCCCGCGTCCATCTGACCGGCAAGGAATACGCCATGCTGGAGCTGCTTTCGCTCCGCAAGGGCACCACGCTGACGAAGGAAATGTTCCTGAACCACCTTTATGGCGGCATGGACGAACCCGAACTCAAGATCATCGACGTCTTCATCTGCAAGCTGCGCAAGAAATTGAGCCATGCTTGCGGCGGAGAGAATTACATCGAAACCGTCTGGGGCCGCGGCTATGTCCTGCGCGACCCGAACGAAGAGGCGGAAGCCGCCTGAGAAGATCAACCGCTTGGACAGCGAGTGAAGGCCCGGCCCCCACAAGGGATGCCGGGCCTTTTCGCTATTGGTGCGGCCTGTCCAGCAGGATGCGGACATAGGGTGAGAGGCGGTGGCCCAGGCGGGTGAGCGGCGAGCGGCTGTGTCGCGCCACGAAGCGCCGCCAGTCGCGCCCGTGGATTGCACCGGCCTCCCGCCAGCGCGCGCGCAGTCTCGCCAACCTCGACAAGGCGGGGTCGAGCGAACTTCCCGCGACCGGGTTGGCGGCGCAATAGCCGACCGGCTTGCCCGCAAGTACGCAAGGGACGCCGGCAGCCCCGGCACGCAGGCCATAGTCGAGATCGCCGTAAATATGCTCGAACATCGGATCGAGCGAGCCGAGACGCTCGAAAGCCGCTGCCGACACCAGCACCGCATTGCCGCTGATCGTGTCGACCTTCTGCGGCGCGCCGTCGGGTATGGCCAGCCTCATCCGCAATGGCCTGCGGAGCGGTTCAGGCCTGAAATGTCCGCCGTACGTGACTTCGCCCTCCGGCAGGCGCGAAATCGTTGACCCGGCGCAGATCACCGCGCCGCGCTCATCCCGCGATTGCTCGGCATCGGCCAGCATGCCCTCCAGCGCGTGTGGCAGGAGTTCAACATCGTCGTTCAGCCAGAAATACCAGTCGTAGTTAGTGGCAGCTGCGTTTGCCCGCTCCCACGCCAGCCGCATCCCGCCGTTCCAGAACAGCGTGCCGTCACCTTCGATGACATCGGCCTGCGGCAGCAAGTCGAGCACCGCCCTGCCCGTCCCGTCCCGCGATCCGTCATCGACGAGGAAAAGATCTTCGGCCCGGAATTCAGCTTGGGCAGCAAGCGCACGAAGACAATCCAGGGTCGTCTCGCGCCGGTTGTGGCACGTCATCAGCACCGCGATGCGCGGACCATGCGGTTGATCGGATGCAGTGATAGCCATTTCGGCTAAACGCCTAGCTTGCGTTTCCCGCCCGCCACAAGCGGCAAGCCCTCGCCTGCCTCTGGACAAGTCGGGCGCAATCGGCTTAGCGCCGCGCCCCATGTCAGCATTCAAGGAAGGCGATCCGACCACGCTCAACCGGCTGTATGGCCGCAGCCAGGGCAAGCCCCTGCGCGCCGCCCAGCAGGAACTGGTCGACAAGCTTCTCCCGCAGATCGCCGTCCCCGCCGAGGGCCCAGTTACGTCCGAGCGCCTGTTCGGGTTCGAGCGCCCGCTGCATTTCGAAATCGGCTTCGGCGCAGGCGAGCACCTTGCCTATCGCGCCGATTTGTTGCCCGACCACGGTTTCATCGGGGCCGAGCCCTTCCTCAATGGCGTGGCGCAGGCGCTGACCCATATCCGCGACGGCGGGCTTGCCAATGTCCGCATCCAGCACGGCGATGCGCTGGAGGCGCTGGCCCGGGTGCCCGATGGCGGCCTCACCATGCTCTACCTCCTCCATCCCGACCCCTGGCCGAAGAACAAGCACGCCAAGCGCCGGATGATGAACGATGGGCCAGTACGCATGATCGCCGACAAGCTGAAGCCCGGCGGCGAGTTCCGCTTCGGCACCGATCACCCGGTTTACCTGCGCCACGCGCTGATGGTTATGCGCCGCTTTACCGACGAATTCGAGTGGCTGGTCGATGGCCGCCAGAGTTGGGAAAACCGTCCCTCTGGCTGGTGCGAGACGCGCTACGAACACAAGGCGCGCAACACCTACGGCCACGAGGTCTGGTACTTCCGCTTCCGCCGGAAATAAGCGCGGAACGCATGGCGGGGCGCGGCGATTGAACGGGTATACGCCCAAAGGAGCGCCCGCTTGATTACCACGACCAACCCCGCCACCGGCGAAACCATCGCCACTTACGAAACGCTTGACGACAACGGCATCGACGCGAAGCTGGAGACGGCGACGCGCGCCTACCGTGAATGGCGCACCAGCCCGATCGAGCAGCGGGTGGAATTGCTCGCCGCCCTCGGCGACCTTTACGAAAGCAACAAGGAAGAGCTTGCCCGCCTCGCCGTGACCGAGATGGGCAAGCCGATCACGCAGGCGCGCGGCGAGGTCGAGAAATGCGCGAGCCTGTTCCACTATTTCGCCGAATCCGGGCCGCCGATGCTGGAATCGGAATTCTGGGACCTGTCGGACGGCGGACGCGCAGAAGGACGCTGGCTGCCGCAGGGCCCGGTCCTCGCCGTCATGCCCTGGAACTTTCCCTTCTGGCAGGTGGTGCGCTTCCTCGCGCCGACCATCCTTGCGGGCAATGTCGGCGTCCTGAAACACGCCAGCATCGTGCAGGGTGTGGCGCACCGGATGGAAGAACTAGTGCTCGAGGCAGGCGGACCCGAAGGCCTGTTCCAAAACCTGTGCGTCTCCTCCGACCCCATCGGAGATGTGATTGCCGACACGCGTATCGTCGCCGCTACGCTGACCGGGAGCGAAGGCGCGGGCAGCGCGGTGGCCCAACAGGCGGGCAAGCACTTGAAAAAGGTAGTGCTGGAACTTGGCGGCAGCGATCCCTTCATCGTCATGCCGTCCGCCGATCTCGACCAGGCAGTCGAGGACGCGGTCTTCGCGCGCATCCAGAACAACGGCCAGTCCTGCATCTGCGGCAAGCGCACCATCGTCCATGCCGACATCCACGACGCCTTCGCCGAAAAATTCATCGCCGCGCTCAAGGACGTGAAGCTCGGCGATCCGATGGATGACGATACCGAGCTCGGCCCGCTGTCGAGCGAGGGTCAGCGCGACACCGTGCTCGACCAGGTCGCCAAGGCGAAGGAAGAAGGCTGCACGCTCCTGTTCGGGGGCGAAAAGCTGGACCGCGAGGGCGCATGGATGACCGCCGGACTGCTGACCGACGTGCCTCTCGCCAGCGAGACCGGGACCGACGAAATCTTCGGCCCTGTCGGCCAGATCTACAAGGCGACCGACATCGAGGAGGCGATCACTATCGCCAACGCCATACCCTTCGGCCTCGGTTCGGCAGTCTGGACCAATGACGACGAGGAGCGCGAGATTTTCGCCAACCGTATCGAGGCGGGCATGACGACCTTCAACGCCGTCAATGGCTCCAAGATCGAAGCGCCCTTCGGCGGCATCAAGAAATCGGGCTTCGGGCGCGAATTGTCGCACCACGGCCTGCATGAATTCATGAACCTGAAAACGCTGGTCTATCCGGCAAAAGGATAATCGAAATGAGCAAGACAATCCTCATCGTCGGCGCGTCGCGCGGCATCGGCCTCGGCCTCGCCAGGGAATTCAAGAGGCGCGGCTGGGACGTCATCGCGACCGAACGCTCCACGAGCGACGAGCTTCACGCACTCGATAACGTGCGCATCGAGACCATGGACGTGACCAAGGCCGAAACATTCGAAGGTTTCGATACCAAGGTCGATGCGGTAATCGTGAATGCCGGGATTACCGGCGCAAAGCACCAGTCGGCCGTCGAAGCGACTGCGGACGAGGTGGCCGAAGTCATGATGACCAATGCCTTCGGCCCTGTGCATCTCGCCAAGACCGTGCTGCCGCATATTGCGGACGGCGGCACGCTCGCCTTCATGACCTCGCTCATGGGTTCGATAGAAGACAGCTCTGGCGGGTTCGAGCTTTACCGCACCAGCAAGGCTGCGCTCAATATGCTGGCCAAGGGCGTTTCGGAGCAGGACGCCGGCCCGCGCGGCATCGCCACGCTCGCGCTGCATCCGGGCTGGGTCCAGACCGACATGGGCGGCCCCAATGCCAAGATCACCGTCGATGAAAGCGTGAAAGGCCTTGCCGATGTAGTCGAAGGGGCCGCGGGTAAGAGCGGCTTCCGCTATGTCGACTACACCGGCAAGGACCTGCCTTATTAAGGCTTAGAAGCGCACGCCGAGCCCGGCGACGACCTGGTCGGTCGTTGCATCGCCCTGGTCGATATCGGCCAGGTTGTTGTAGTTGGAGCGGCGATATTCGACGCGTGCCTCGAACGGTCCGGGAAGCTGGACCTGGAGGCCGCCGCCGAAGCGGAAACCGTCGGCGTTTTCATCGAGATCGGACAGCGATCCGCTCTCGGTGAAGGCGGTGGTGTCGAGCGCGGTGTAGCCGGCCTTGCCGTACGCAGTGATGCCCGGCGTCACGGCGAAACCGGCGCGTGCGCCGATGTAATACTGGCCGTTCGTTTCCAGGCCCTCGCGCGCACCGCCGAAGCTGTCGGGGAAGCTGGTCGTGCCATCGCTGGTCGAGATTTCGCCTTCCACGCCGACGAAGGCGCTGCCGAGCGAAAGGTCGTAACCGGCGGTAATGCCGTAGACCGCATTGTCGGCGCTGGCCGTCGCGCTGCCGTCTTCGGCATCGACGTCGAGGCCTTCATAGCCGCCGATGACGCCTACGTGCAGGCCGCCGGGAGCAGCGTTCTGCGCCTGCGCAACGGACGGGACGGCGATCATGCCTGCGCCAAGCGCAGCCATTGCGAATATTGTCTTCATGGGAATTTCCTTGTTCTGCGATCCCTGTTGCTGCGCCCCCTGTCGCCGCGCGGATTGCGCGCGCGTGAACCGCGGCGTCAGGATTGCAGATCGCTCGACGAATGGTGCCCGCAGCTAGGCGAGGACCTGGCGCAAGGTTGCCAGCAGCGCCTCTTCGTCGGCCTCGGTATTGTAGAGGTGCGGCGTCACGCGCAGCGACTGGCCGCGCGCAGAAACGAAGACCTTCGCTTCGCCCAGCTTTTCGGTGAGGCCGTCCGGCAGGCCGTCGGGAAATTCCAGCGACAGGAAATGTGGGCCGCGTTTGCCGACAGGGGAGGAGGTAAGACCCATTTCCTCTGCCTTGTCGGCAAGGCGAGTGGTCTTGTGTGCCAGAGTCTCGGCAATCGCGCCGACGCCGTGATCCAGCAGGAAATCGAGGGCGGCGCCTGCCCCCATCATCGAGGGAGCGTTGGATTTCTCGCCCATGTCGAACCGCCGCGCGCCCGGCTGATAATCGCCGCGATAGTCGACCAACCGGGTGAAGTCCTGCGATCCGGCGCGGTTGATCCAGTTGTGCTCGATCGGGCGTCCGCCGTGGTGCTTCGGATCGACGTAGAGAATGCCGAGGCCATAGGGCCCCAACAGCCATTTATAGCAGGCGGCGACCGCGAAATCGGGCTTTACGGCATCGAAATCGATCGGCATCGCCCCCAGCGATTGCGTCAGGTCGAGGACCAGTGCCGCGCCGAATTTGCGGCATTCCTCGCCCACCGCGACGAGGTCGACCACGCGTCCGTCGGCCCAGTGGCAATGCGGCACGGCGACGATGGCGGTATCCGCGTCGATCGCACCCAGCACGGCTTGGGTCCAGCAGGCATCGGCCTCGCGCCGGACCGCTATCACTTCCCCGCCCTCGCGCTCGGCCAGTTCCTGCCAGGGATAGACGTTGGACGGGAATTGTTCGCCCAGTGTCACCACGCGCCGCCCCTGTCCGACCGACAGGTTCGCAGCGGCATTCGCCATGCCGTAACTGACCGAAGGCACAACGGCGAGATTGTCAGGCGCTGTCCCCACCAGCCGCCCCGCTTTTTCGCGAAAGGTTTCGACCAGCGTGAAAAAGTCCTGCGGGTAGAAATTCCACGGCTGCTCCTTCAACCGCGCGCCCTCCACCATCGCCGCGCTGACCGCGTGCGACAGCGGCGCCATGTAAGCGCAGTTGAGGTAATGGACGTCCTCCGGAATCGAGAACAGGTGCCGCTGCGAGGCGATCACCGGATCAGCCCAGAACGCCCGCGCTCGCCAGCACCGCCAGCGTGAGGATATCGGGCGCGATGGCCGTCATGGGCGCGATCTGGACCGGCTTTTCCATGCCGATCATCATCGGGCCGACAGTGGTTTCCCCGCCCAGTTCGCGCAGCAGCTTGGCCGACAGGTTCGCCGATTGCAGACCGGGCATGATGAGCACGTTGGCCGGACCCGACAGGCGGTTGAAGGGATAGAGCTCCATCACCTTGGGGTTGAGCGCGGCATCGGGCGCCATCTCGCCTTCATATTCGAAGTTCACCGTATCGTCCGCATCGAGGATCGCCACCGCGTCGCGGATATTGCCCAGCCACTGGCCCGACGGATTGCCGAAGGTGGAATAGGACATGAAGCCGACGCGCGGCTCGTGGCCCATGCGGCGCGCAACCGCTGCAGTCTCGCGCGCGATATGCGCCAGCTGCTCTGCCGACGGGCGCTCGTTGATCGTGGTGTCGGCAAGGAAGGTCGTGTGGTTCTTGCCGATCATCATGTGGATGCCGAAAGGAACCGCGCCGGGTTTTTCGTCCAGCACCCTGCCCACTTCGCGCGCGGTCTGGGCGAAGGTTCGCGTGAGGCCCGAAATCATGCCATCGCCATGGCCCAGCGCCACCAGCAGGGCGGCGAAGACATTGCGTTCCTGGTTGACCATGCGGGCGACGTCGCGCTCGGTATAGCCGCGGCGTTGCAGGCGCTTGTAGAGATAGTCGACCATGGCCGGGACCTTGTCCGAAACCTTGGAATTCTCGATGATCCAGTCGTCGGGATCCTCCACCGCCAGTTCGATGAGCTTTTCGCGAACCTTGTCGGTCCGGCCGACCAGGATCGGCTCGCCATAACCGAAATCGCGGAACTGGATCGCGGCGCGCAGGGCCACTTCCTCTTCCGCTTCGGCGAAGACCATCCGCTTGGGATTGGCCTTCGCGAGGTCGTAGATATTGGTGAGCGCCGCCGTGGTCGGGTTGAGCCGCGCTTTCAGCTTGTGGCGGTATTCGTCCATGTCTTCGATCGGGGCCTGGGCGACACCGGAATCCATCGCCGCCTGCGCCACCGCGCTGGAGACGACTTCCATGAGGCGCGGATCGAAGGGTGCGGGAATGATGTATTCCTCGCCGAACTGGTGCGTCACGCCATAGGCGGCCGCGACTTCCTCGGGCACGCGTTCACGCGCGAGTTCCGCAATCGCGCGCGCGGCGGCGACCTTCATTTCCTCGTTGATCGCGGTCGCCTGAACGTCGAGCGCGCCGCGGAAGATGAAGGGGAAGCCGAGGACATTGTTGACCTGGTTGGGATAGTCGCTGCGCCCGGTCGCGATGATCGCGTCGGGGCGGACCGCCTTGGCGTCTTCCGGCATGATCTCGGGCACCGGGTTGGCCATGGCGAAAATGATCGGCTTGTCCGCCATCTTCTCCACCCATTCCGGCTTCAGCGCGCCGGCAGCCGACAGGCCGAGGAAGATGTCCGCCCCGTCGAGCGCTTCTTCGAGGCTGGTTGCCGAAGTCGCGACGGCATGCGCGCTCTTCCACTGGTCGACGCCTTCGCGGCCCGGAGTGATCGGGCCGGACCGGTCGCACACGATCACGTTCTCGTGCGGGATGCCGATCGCCTTGATCAGCGCGGTACAGGCAAGTGCGGATGCGCCCGCGCCGTTCACCACCATCTTGCAGTCCTTCAGCTCGCGCCCGCTCAGATGGCAGGCGTTGATGAGGCCCGCAGCGGCAATGATCGCGGTGCCATGCTGGTCGTCGTGCATGACCGGGATGTTCATGCGTTCGCGCAGCGCCTGCTCGATGATGAAGCATTCGGGCGCGGCAATGTCTTCGAGGTTGATGCCGCCGAAGCTCGGCTCCATCAGGGCAACCGCCTCGATGAACTTGTCCGGGTCTTCTGTATCGAGTTCGAGATCGATCGAATCCACATCGGCGAAGCGCTTGAACAGAACCGCCTTGCCTTCCATCACCGGCTTCGACGCGAGCGCGCCAAGGTTGCCGAGGCCGAGGATCGCCGTGCCGTTTGAAATCACTGCAACAAGGTTCGAGCGCGCGGTATATTTCGCCGCGTCCTGCGGGTTGGCCGCAATCGCTTCGACCGGCGCCGCCACGCCCGGCGAATAGGCCAGGCTGAGGTCGCGCTGGCTCGCCATGGGCTTCGACGCGATGATCTCGATCTTACCGGGACGGATCGTCTCGTGATAGAACAGCGCCTCGCGCGTGGTGAATGCGGTCGGTTTTTCGTCGGCCATGAATGTCCCTGTGTCGGTTATTGCCTTCGCCCTAAGGGCATTTGGCTGCAAGTCATAGGGGGAAAGACGGTTTGCGCCGCTTCCCGAATCGCGCGCCGCCCAGCTACGGCATGGGCATGTCCGGCAAACCCACCCCGATGATGGAGCAATACCTCGCGCTCAAACGCGAAGCGGGCGACGCGCTGCTGTTCTATCGCATGGGCGACTTCTTCGAACTGTTCTTCGACGATGCGCGCGTGGCGGCGGGCGTGCTCGACATCGCGCTGACCAGCCGCGGGGAACATGGCGGGGAGCCGGTGCCGATGTGCGGCGTGCCGGTCCATTCGGCGGAAGGCTACCTCGCGCGCCTGATCAAGGGCGGGTGCCGGGTCGCTATTGCCGAGCAGACGGAAACGCCGGACGAGGCGAAGGAGCGCGCCAAGCGCGAAGGCAAGCCGGTGTCGAAGGCGCTGGTCGCACGCGATATCGTGCGCTTCGTCACGGCCGGCACGCTGACCGAAGAAGCCCTGCTGGAGCCGCGCCGTGCGAACCTGCTGGTCGCGATTGCCCCGGTGCGCGATGCGATCGGGCTGGCGTCCTGCGACATCTCCACCGGCCGTATGGAACTGGAAGAATGCGCGCCCGACCGGCTCGATGCTGCGCTGGCTCGCTTGGGCGCGAGCGAAGTGGTCGCCCCTGACGATTGGGAGCCAAACTCCGAGGAGGTGATTGCCCGCCCCCGCGCCGATTTCCGCAGCGAGGATGGCGAAGCGCGGTTGAAGGACCTTCACGGCGTCGCGACGCTGGACGGCCTTGGCGATTTCACGCGTCCCATGCTGGCGGCCGCAGGCGGGCTGATCGCCTATCTCGACCATACCGGGCGCGGCCAGCTGCCGTTCCTCCTGCCGCCGGTCGCGCGCGGATCGGGCGCGCACCTGGCGATGGATGCGGCGACGCGGACCAGCCTCGAAATCCTCGCCGCGCAGAATGGCGGGCGCGAAGGCAGCCTCATCGCCTGCGTCGATCGCTGCGCCACGGGGGCCGGTGCGCGGCAATTGGCCGAGGACCTCTCCGCGCCTCTGGCCGATCTCGGCGCAGTCGAGGAGCGGCTCGCCGCCGTCCATCACTTCCACGCCGACCCGCTGCTGCGCGCGGACCTGCGCGCCATCCTGCGGCAGGCCCCCGATATCGGGCGCGCCCTGGGCCGTATCGTGGCGGGGCGCGGCAGCCCGCGCGATCTCGGGCAAATCCGCGACGGTCTGTCTGAGGCGCGCCGCGTGCGCGACATGCTCTCGCAAAGCGCGGACCTTCCCCCGCTGCTGGACCGGATGCTCGGCGCGCTCGGCGGGCATGGTGCGCTGGTCGACCATTTGTCGCGCGCGCTCGTCCCCTCTCCGCCGACCGAACGCAGCCAGGGCGGTTTCATCGCCGAAGGTTATGACCACGCGCTCGACGCGCTGCGCGAAACAAGTGGCAATGCCCGGCGCGCGATTGCAGCGCTGGAAGCGAAGTACCGCGAAGAGACCGAGACCGCCTCGCTCAAGATCAAGCACAACAAGGTGCTCGGCTATTTCATCGAAGTGCCCGCCAAGCACGGCGACAAGCTGATGGCACCCGACAGCGGCTTCACCCATCGCCAGACGATGGCCGGCGCGGTGCGCTTCAATTCGGTGGGCCTGCACGATGAGGCCAGCCGCATTGCCGAGGCGGGCGCCCACGCCCTCGCTGCCGAGGACGCGCATTTCGAGCAGCTGGTGAGCGAAGTGTGCACCGACCGCGAAGCAATCGCCGCGACCGCTGCCGCGCTCGCCCGGATCGACGTGTCCGCAGCGCTGGCGGAACGCGCAGTCGAAGGCGACTGGACGCGGCCCGAGATGCACGACGAGCCCTGCCTCGAAGTGACAGGTGGACGGCATCCGGTGGTGGAGCAGGCGCTGGCCAAGGCGGGCGAACGCTTCGTCGCCAATGATTGCGCGCTGGGGCCTCATGACCGGCTGTGGCTTATCGGCGGCCCGAACATGGGCGGTAAGTCGACCTTCCTGCGGCAGAATGCGCTGATCATGTTGCTGGCACAGGCGGGCAGTTTCGTCCCCGCGACCTCTGCAAGGATCGGCCTTGCCGACCGGCTCTTCAGCCGCGTCGGGGCGAGCGACAACCTCGCGCGCGGACGCTCCACCTTCATGGTCGAAATGGTCGAGACGGCGGCTATCCTGAGCCAGGCGACGGACCGCAGCTTCGTCATTCTCGACGAAGTCGGACGCGGCACGTCGACCTATGACGGCATGGCGCTGGCCTGGGCCGTGGTCGAGGCGGTGCACGAACAGCTCGCCTGCCGCTGCCTTTTTGCAACGCATTATCACGAGCTGTCACGCCTAGCCGACACCTGCGACGCGCTCAGCCTCCACCATGTCCGGGCGCGCGAATGGAAAGGCGATCTAGTCCTCCTGCACGAACTGGCCAAGGGCGCGGCCGATCGCAGCTACGGCCTCTCCGTCGCCAAGCTGGCTGGCGTCCCGGCCCCTGTAATCAAGCGGGCAAAGGCCGTGCTCGACAAACTGGAGAAAGGCCGCGCGGAAACCGGCGGGCTGGCCGCAGGGCTCGGCGACCTGCCGCTATTCGCGGCCAGCGTGGAGGCGACCGAGGAGAAGGACGACGGCCTCGGCGCACTGATCGATGCCATCGACGTCGATGCGCTTAGCCCGCGCGAAGCGCTGGAAAAGCTCTACGAACTGAAGGCGCAGGCGGCGGAAAGAAAGGTTTAACCGGGGCGGCGCTATAGGTGCTGCCCATGGAAGCCAGCGTCTTTACCAAGCAGCGCAAGAAGCTCGTCATGATCGGGCTGTTCCTCCTGTCCGTCGTCCTAATGGTCGGGCGCGAGGAAGACCCCGGCATGCTCCAGCAGATCGCCGAGCAGACCGGAGACCAGACGCAGGCCCCGCCGGTTGCACAGCCCGGCGCGCCCGTGCAGCAGCAAGCTGCCGCCCCGCGTCCGCAGGTCCGGCAGGACCCCGCGCTGGACGAGTGGTATTCGCAGGCCGGCACGCTGAACGCGCCGATGGAACCCTCGCCGCAGGACAACAGCTGGCTGATCAACGACACCGAGCCGCTCGTTTCCACCGAACCGGTCGGTTAAGCGACCGGGGAACCTGCGTCTTTCCCATTCGCTGAACCTGAATGGCACAGGACGATCCCCCCAAAGACACCGACAAGAGCACCGAGTGGGCAGAGTTCCGCACGGACCTTGCCGAAGACCGCAACATCATGGCGATGGAACGGACTTTTGCAGGCTGGATGCGCACTGCATTCGCAGCAATCGGCATCGGGCTGGGCTTTCGCGCCGTTTTCGGCGAGTTTCAACCGCCCTGGCTAGCCAAGGCAATCGCTACAGTGTTCATCTTCGGGGGAGGATGGCTCGCGGTGACCGCAGAACGGCGCGCATGCAAAACACTCGCGCGGCTCGACTCGCATAAGTTCGAGGCGATCAGCACGCCGAACTTCAAATTCATGGCCTACGCCGTCGCCACAGGCTCCGCGATATTGATCGCGGGCCTGTGGATCCTGAATGACGGCGATCTGACCGGTTAGCTGCCGTCGCCGCGCAGGCCGTCGGGCTTGTGCTCCTTGCCGTATTTATCGACATTGTCGTCATGGTTCGGTTCGCCGCGATAGGCATCCATGTCGATCCGGCCCGAGCTTTCCATGTCGCGCATGTGATCGATCGTGTCCTGCGTGGAATCGCCCATCAGGCCCGACTTGTTGTCGCTCTTCTCGCTTTCGGTCGGCGAAGTCGTTTCAGTCGTCACCTGCTGTGCCTGTTCGGCCACTTCCTGGGCCTGGCTGCGGTGATCGTCCTGTTCGTCGTTATGCGTTTCGGGCGCGAGGCCCGACTGGCGCATTTCCTGGCTCTCTGCCTTGGTATCGGTCATGCAAAATCTCCTTTGCACGACCAACGGGCGGCGAGGCCGGGAAGTTCCTAGCGCGTGGGGACCGGAGCCTCGCCCGCATAGTCGTAGAAACCGCGGCCGGTCTTGCGGCCGAGCCAGCCGGCTTCGACATATTTCACCAAGAGCGGGGCCGGACGATACTTGCTGTCGCGCGTGGTGCGATAGAGCACCATCAGGATGTCGAGACAGGTGTCGAGGCCCACGAAATCTGCCAGCTGCAGCGGGCCCATCGGGTGGTTGAGGCCGAGGCGGCAACCCTTGTCGATGTCCTCGATCCCCGCAGTCGACTGGCCGAGGACGAAGATCGCCTCGTTGATCATAGGCAATAGGATGCGGTTGACGACGAAGCCCGGCTCGTCCTGGCTCAGCACCACTTCCTTGCCCAGCGCTTCCGCGAAGCCGCGGGTACGCAAGGTGGTTTCCTCGCTGGTCGCAAGGCCGGGAATGACTTCGATCAGGCCCATCACGGGGACGGGATTGAAGAAGTGCAGGCCGATGAAACGCGCCGGGTCGGGCGAATAATTCGCCATGCGCGTGATCGGGATCGAGCTGGTGTTCGACGCCATGATCGCATCGGCGCGCAGTTTCTCGCCCGCCTTTTCGAAGATCGCCTGCTTGATCTCTTCCTTCTCGGTCGCGGCCTCGATGATCATCTCGGCCTCGTCCATGCGCGCATAGTCGCCGACGGGCGTGATCCGGCCCATGGTCGCTTCGGCATCCGCGATTTCAATCTTGCCGCGCCCGACCAGCTTGCCGAGGGCCTTGTCGATCTTGCCAACGGCAGTCTCTGCCACTTCCAGGTTCACGTCGGCGAGCAGCACCTGCATACCGTGCTGCGCAATGGTCTGCGCAATGCCGGAGCCCATCTGGCCCGCACCGATGATGGCGATCGTCTTGCTCACGTGATTTTCCCTTCGCAGATGCAGCAAAGGCGCTGCACTAGCGAGAAGGAACGCCGCTGGCTAGCGCCGCTTCAGCGATTTGCGCCGGGAACCCACTTCACATCGTCCGCGCCGTTGGAATTGGCTACACGGGCGAGCACGAAGAGATAGTCGGACAGGCGGTTGATATAGGCCAGCGCCTGCGGATTGACCGCCTCGCTGGCGGCAAGGGCAACGCAGGCCCGCTCCGCACGGCGCACGGCCGCACGCGCCACGTGAAGGCGCGCCGAGGCCTCGCTGCCGCCGGGGAGCACGAAACTGGTCAGGGGTTCGAGATGCGCATTGGCCGTGTCGATAGCCTCTTCCAGCCATGTCACCTGGGCGGCGACGATACGCAGCACCATTTCGGAAGGCGCAAAATCGTCGCCCTCTTCGGCAGGGGTCGCAAGGTCGGCACCGAGGTCGAACAGATCGTTCTGGATGCGGAACAGCGCTTGTGCATGTTCGCTATCCGCTAGCGCAACGGCCGCATGGCCGAGCGCGCTGTTCGCTTCATCCACCACCCCGATCGCGTCCATGCGCGGCGCGTGCTTGGCAAGGCGCGAGCCGTCGACGAGGCCGGTCGACCCGTCATCGCCGGTGCGCGTGTAGATCTTGTTGAGCTTGACCACCCCTAAGCCCGTTCGATGCGGATCAGGCGGCGACGGCGAGCATGATCGCCATGATCACGATGGCCACCGCCTGCCATTTGACGCGCGCCATCATCGCCTTGTTCTGCTTCAGCTGCATTTCGGTCGCATCCACCTGCTCGCCGCTCTGCAAATCGATCTTGGTCGATTGGAGGAAAGCCACCACGCCGCGCACGAGGGACACGACGACCATGATCATGGCCGCGAGGATGAGGATTACGAAGACTGTGTTCATGGGGCCTACCTAGGTACTGACGAGCGAAATTCCAGCTGGAAACTGTTCAGCGCGCAGCGCGTCGGCAAGTTCCCGCCCGTCCTCTCCGCCAAGCCTGCGATCGGCCAGGCTGGGCGATCCACGCCGCTTGGCGAGCTTCTGCCCGCTCTCGTCGACCAGGATCGGATGATGGTGCCAATCGGGCACCGGCAGGTCGAGCAGCGCCTGCAGCACACGGTGCACATGGGTAGCCGCGAACAGGTCCTGCCCGCGCGTGACCAATGTCACTCCGTCCGCCGCATCGTCGAGCGTGGCGGCAAGGTGATAGCTGGCCGGCGCGTCCTTGCGCACAAGCACCACGTCGCCGAGCGGGCGCGGGTCGGCCCGGATGAGACCAGCCAGCTCGTCTTCCCAGAAAATCTCGCCCACTTCGGCCATGGCACGGTCCACGTCCAGCCGCAGGGCAGCGGGCTTCTCCGGATCGAGCAGGCGGCCCTTGCAGGTGCCGGGATAGATCGCGCCTTCGGGCCCGAAACGAGGTTCGGCCGCCTGGATATCGGCGCGCGTGCAGGTGCACGGGTAAAGCAGGCCGCGATGCAGCAGATCGCGCGCGGTCTCCTCATAAGTCGCCAGCCGGGTCGATTGCGCGGGCACTTCTTCCCATTCCAGCCCCAGCCATTCGAGATCGGCGCGGAATTCGTCGGCCAGTTCGGGGCGCGAGCGTTCGCCGTCGATATCCTCGATCCGCAGCAGGAAACGTCCGCCCCGCTCGCGCACCAGATCGTGCGCCACGATGGCCGCATAGGCGTGGCCAAGATGCAGCGAGCCATTGGGGCTTGGGGCGAAGCGGGAGACGATCACGTGACGGGACTCGCGGGATAAGCTTGTGGATAGCCTGTCTGTAACAGTCTTGACCCTTTTGTTTGCAAGTGCATTCTCAACCTCATCGGGGAGGGACGCACACGTGTCTACGACTGATGTTCAAGGCTGAGTTACTCGAACGCGCGGCTCGTTTCCGCAGCGCCGACGAGGATCCGACACGAAATCTGGAATCGTGTCCCTCGCTCGTGCTCAACGCGGATTACACGCCGCTATCCTATTATCCGCTGAGCCTGTGGCCCTGGCAGACCGCAATCAAGGCGATCTTCCTCGACCGCGTGGACGTGATCGAGACCTACGAGCGCGAGGTCCATTCGCCCAATCTCGACATGAAGATTCCCAGCGTGATCGCGCTGAAGCAATATGTGAAACCGTCCGAATTCCCGGCCTTCACACGCTTCAACCTGTTCCTGCGCGACCGCTTCTCCTGCCAGTTCTGCGGCGACATGAACAATCTGACCTTCGACCATGTCGTGCCGCGCCGCCTGGGCGGGAAGACGACGTGGGAGAATATCGCCACCGCCTGCGCGCCCTGCAACATGAAGAAGGGCGGCCGCACGCCCAAACAGGCGGGGATGACGCTCTATCACGAGCCGATCCGCCCGACCCACTGGCAATTGCAGCAGCACGGCAAGATGTTCCCGCCCAACTACCTGCACGAAACATGGCGGGACTGGCTCTATTGGGACATCGAGCTGGAAGCGTAAGCGCGGCGATACTGCCGGACTGCTGGTCGCCGACTGCTACGGGCGTCCAGCCTCACATCACTGCGAGCCTGGACGCCTATCGCGGCTGTTCGAGGAGCGATGCCCTCGGCCTATTTCACTTCGCGGCGGCGAGCGCTTCGAGCAGTTTTTCGGCCGCCGGTTCGCTCGAGGGCGGGTTCTGGCCGGTGATCAGCAAGCCGTCCTGCACGACATAGGGCTCGAACACGCCGTCCTTGGAAAAATCGCCGCCCTGCTGTTTGAGCACGTCCTCCAGCAGGAAGGGAACCACGTCGGTCAGGCCGACCGCTTCTTCTTCCTCATTGGTGAAACCGGTGACTTTGCGGCCTTTCACGATCGGGTCGCCCTCCGGAGTGGCGACATTCTTGAGCACAGCCGGCGCGTGGCAGACGAGCGCCACCGGCTTGCCAGCCGATAGTGCGCCTTCGATGGTCGCCTTGGAATCGGCGCTTTCGGCAAGGTCCCACAGGGGTCCGTGACCGCCGGGATAGAACACGCCGTCAAAATCGGCGACATCGATCCCGGCAAGCTTGTGGGTCGATGCGAGATGCGCCTGCGCTTCTTCGTCGCTCTTGAACCTCTTGGTTGCATCGGTCTGGGCATCGGGCTCGTCGGACTTGGGATCGAGCGGGGGCTGGCCGCCGGCAGGGCTCGCCAGGGTGATGTCGTGCCCGGCATCCTTGAGCACATAATAAGGGGCAGCAAATTCTTCGAGCCAGAAACCAGTCTTCTTGCCGGTATCGCCAAGCTCGTCGTGGCTGGTGAGAACCATGAGGATTTTCATACGGCTAGTCCTTTCGCACAGTGGGGGAACGCCCGTCGCATCGGGACGGAGCCTCGGGATTGGAACACGCGAGGCACGGTTCGGTTTCGCCCCGCCCCTCCTCATCGCTGGACCCGCTGCGCGGAGGGGACCATAAGCGAGCCGCGGGTCGCTCCCACGCGGTAGGCTGCGCGCCCATGAGAATTTATTCAACAGCCATTGAATAACCCGTTCGCGCGATTATGTTGCGGCGCACAAGGAGCGATCGATGGCTGAGCGACGCGGGCGGGGACGCCCGAGCGATACACTAACGGATACGAGTGCAGCGATTGCGCAGGCAGCGCTGCAGCGCTTTGCCGCGCGCGGTTTCGAGGCGACGTCGCTGCGCGAAATCGCCGGTGACGCCGGGGTCGACGTCGCGCTGATTTCCTACCGTTTCGGCGGCAAGCTTGGCTTGTGGAAGGATATCGTGTCGACGGCGGGGGTGGACCTGCGCGAGGCTCTGGAGCAGGCGCTCGGCGACAGTGATCCCGGCAATGCCCGGCAGCAGCTCGACCATTCGACACGGGCTTTCCTCGCCTACCTCCTCGCCCGTCCCGAAATCCCCCGCCTGCTGCTGCGCGACATCACGATCGATAGCGACCGCTCGCAATGGCTGCTCGAAACCCTGTCCTTACCGCTCCACCGGCATTTCATCGACTTGGCGCAGGCGGCTGCGGACGAGGACGGGAAAAAGCCGACGCACCTCCAGTTCCGGGTGGCGAATTTCATATATTCCGCTGCCAGCACGGTCGCGCGGCGCGAACGCCTCGGCAAGCTGGTCGACGGCGTGGGAGACGACGACCAGTTCGCAGCCGCGCTCGAAGGCGTTCTGCTCGGGGAAGGTCTCGGATTGTGACCGACCGCGCGCCCCTTATCGACCATGTGGACGGGTACCGGTTCAAGCCGCACGAGATGCCGATCCTTCCCGGTTCTCCGGCCAATCCCGACCACCCCCCGGCACGCCGCGCGGCCTATCTCGCCATCGGCGTCTTCATGGCCCTGGTGGGCGGTGCGCAAAACGGCTTCTTGCTCGCCAATGCGCCGGCTCTCCAGGCCGAGTTCGCGCTCACCCCGGTCGAGACCGGGTGGCTGACCGTCGCCTTCTATTCGACCTATGCCACGATGAGCATGCTGTTGTTCCGCGTGCGCCAGGAATTCGGCATCCAGCCCTTCGTGCGATGGGCCATGGCGGGACTGGTCGCAGCCAATTTCGTGCAGATGATCGGCCCCGGCTATTATCCCGAGCTCGCCGCGCGCGCTGTTGCGGGCATTACCGCCAGCGGCCTGTCGGCGCTCGCGATCTATTACCTCATGCAGGGCCTGCCAGCCGCCATGCGGGTTGGCGGGCTGGTCATCTCTCTCGGCCTTACCCAGGTCGCTTTCCCGCTCACCCGCGCTTTATCGCCCGCGCTTCTGGTCGATGGCGACATCACGCATATCTTCCGGTTCCAGTTCGCGCTCTCGCTGGTCGGCTTCGGCATGGTTTACATGCTTCGCCTGCCGCCCGGCATCCGCAAGCCGACCTTCGAAAAGCTCGACATTCCGAGCATCGCGCTGTTCGTGATCGGCGTTGCCGCGCTGTGCGCATTCCTGATCCAGGGCCGCATCCAGTGGTGGGACACGCCCTGGCTGGGTTACGCGCTGGCCGCCAGCGTCCTCGCGCTGGGCGGATGCTTCCTGATCGAAGCCAATCGCAAGAGCCCCATGCTCGACCTCAGCTGGCTGTCGAGCCGCGCGATCCTCGCCCTCGCCCTGATCGGGGCGACGGTGCGCATCCTCGTCGCCGAACAGGGTTTCGGGGCCAGCGGAATGTTCGCCGCGCTGGGTTACGGCAACGAGCAGCTGACCGGCTATTTCTGGGTCCTCGCCGGGGCGACATTCGGCGGCATGGCGCTGTCGGTTGTCCGGCTCGATCCCAGGGACCTCACGCGGCCCGTGCTCTTCGCGATCCTCGTCATCGGCATCGCTGCCTTTGCCGATACGCGCACCGGGGTGATGACGCGGCCGCAGGACCTCTACCTCACGCAGGCCGCCATCGCTTTCGCAGCCGTTTTCGCCATGGGGCCGATCATGATGGAAGGGATGCTGCGCGCCCTTGCGGCAGGCCAGAGCTACGTCATCAGCTTCATCGCGATATTCTCGCTCTCGCAATCGATCGGCGGCCTTGCCGGGATTTCGCTGCTGTCGGCCTTCCACACCGTGCGCCTCAAGACGCACCTCATCGATGCCGGCAGCACGCTCACGCTGGCCAACCAGCAGCTGGGCGAGGCTCTCGGCAATGCCGCACGGCGCGCCGCGCCGCTCCAGGGCGATCCCGCGCTCCGCCAACAGGAGGCTGCGGCGAATATTTCGGCAGAGGTGGGCCGCGAGGCCGCAGTGCTCGCCTTCAACGATGTTTTCTTCCTCATCGGCACGCTGTCGGCTGTGACCTTCGCCGTCGTCTTCGTGCCGTGGCTCCTCAACAAAATCCGCGGGCGCAACCCGCTCGCCAAGGAACTGGCCTTCATGGAGGCCATGCTCGCAAGGACCAGACAATGACCGACCCTACCCAGCCCGAAAACCAGGCCGACAGCGACGCCATGCCCGCTCCCGAACGCGAAACGGGCTGGTCGCCCAACCCGTCCCGCCGCCGGATCGTGGTGGCGACCGCGGCGATCCTGATCGGCGTGCTGGTGGCGCTGTTCGCCTGGGGCCTGCCTCCTTTCGCAGGGGGCGACGAGACAACGAACAACGCCTATGTCCGCGGCCGTACCACGGTCGTCAGCCCGCAGGTTGCAGGCTATCTCGTGGACGTCCCGGTGGTGGATTTCCAGCGCGTGCAAGAGGGCGACCTGCTGGCGCGGATCGACGATGCACCCTTCCAGCAAAAGCTCCAGCAGGGCGAGGCCAATACGGCAGCGCAGGAAGCCACGCTCGCCAACAGCGCCCAAAGCCTGCGGTCGGCACGCGCACAGCTCGAAGCGCAGGACGCCGCAGTCGCAGCGGCGCGTGCGGGGCTGGAGAAGGCCCAGGCCGACATGAACCGCATCGCCGAACTCGTCGGCGAAGGCTCGGTTTCCCTGCGCGAGCGCGACCAGGCGCGTGCAGCCCTGCAACAGGCACAGGCAGGCGTAAGGCAGGCGCAGGCGCAGCGCGCCATCGCGGCGGAAAACGTCCGTTCGGTCACCGTTGGGCGGGGCGCGCTGGAAGCGCAGGTCGCTGGAGCCGAGGCTTCCAAGGGCCTTGCCGAATTCGAGCTGTCGCGCACCGAGATCCGCGCGCCGCGCTCCGGGCGGCTGAGCGAGGTCAGCGCGCGCGTCGGGCAGCTGGTCACTGCCGGAACGCAGCTCATGTACATCGTGCCCGACGATTTGTGGGTGGTCGCCAACTTCAAGGAAACGCAGACCGCGAATATGGCCGTCGGCCAGCGCGCCACGCTGGAAATCGATGCACTCGGCGGCATCGAGCTGACCGGCCGCGTACAGAGCATCGCGCCTGCCGCCAGCAGCGAATTCAGCCTCGTCAAGCCGGACACCGGCGCGGGCAATTTCGTGAAGGTGCCCCAGCGCATCGCCGTGCGGATCGTGCTCGACAAGGGACAGCAGGCGGCAGAGCGGCTCGGCCCGGGCATGTCCGTAGTCGCCACCGTCCATACGAAGGACTGATCATGAAGTGCAGATCGCTCGCCCTAGCGGCCACCACCGCCCTCGCCCTCTCGGCCTGCGCTCCTGCATTGCAGGACGCGCCCATCGGCGCGGCAGTATCCCCGCCGACCGAATGGCGTACGCAGCTTGAAGTGACCGCCCCTGTCGAGCGGGAGTGGTGGGCCGGTTTCGGCGACCCGCAACTTGTACGCCTCGTCGAACAGGCACAGGCGAACAATCCCGACTTGCAAGTCGCCGCAGCCCGCGTCGAAGAGGCGCGCGCGACCGAGCTTGGCTCACGCGGCTTCCTCCTTCCCGCCATCGGTGTCGGCGCCGAGGGCGGCGTGCGGCGCGAAATATCGCCTTTCGGCCAGCCGCAGACGACGCTAGCGTCACAGCCTGCATTCCGAGCCAGCTACGAGCTCGATCTCTTCGGCAAGAACGCCGCCCGCGTGGATGCCGCCGAAGCCGGTGTTGCCGCAAGCGCCGCAGCCGCAGAAGCGGCACGCCTGTCGGTGAGCGCAGCGACTGCCAGCGGCTATATCACCCTGCTGGCGCTCGACCGGCGGCTCTCGGTGCTGGAGGAAACGCTGGTGGCACGGGAGGAAGCGGTGAAGTTCGCCCGCGACCGGGCCGAGGTCGGCTACACCTCTCAGCTGCCCCTGAGGCAGGCTGAGGCGGAATACCAGGCGACCGCGCAGCTCGTCCCGCAACTCAAGGCGCAGATCGCGCGTCAGGAAAACGCGCTTTCGGTCCTGACCGGCGAATTGCCGGGCGCGATCGAGCGCGGCGGGACGTTCGAAGCTCTGCGCCGGCCACCGGCACCTGCAGCCCTTCCTGCCGAATTGCTGCGCCGCCGTCCCGATGTCGCTGCCGCGGAGTACCGCATTGCCGCCTCGGATGCACAGATGCGCCAGGCGCGCGCGGACTTCATGCCTTCGATCGATTTGGGGGCGACGGCGGGGATGGTGCTTTCCGACCTGCTCGCCGATCCGGTGGGCGTCTGGTCGCTGGGCGGCAGCATCCTGGCTCCGATCTTCCAGGGCGGGAAGCTGCAGGCGCAGCTCGACGGAGCGACGGCGCGCAGGGACCAGGCGGCATGGGCATACCGTTCGACCGTCCTGTCCGCGTTCGGGGAGGTTGAGGACCGCATGGCGGTGCTGGCCAATCTGCAGGACCAGCAGGTCGCGCTCGAAGCCCAGCAGATAGCCGTTGCCGACGCGCTGCGTCATGCGCGCAACCGGTACCGGGCCGGCTATTCGCCCTATATCGAACAGGTCGATGCACAACGCGCCCTGCTTGGCGTCGAATTGTCGCTGATCGAGGTGAAGGCCAATGAACTGACCGCGCTGGTCGGCCTTTACCAGGCCGTCGGCGGTTCGCCGGAATAGGACTGACGGAGTAATTCCGGGTCGGCGGTGAAGCGGCCGCCGGGGAACAGATTGCGAGACATCTCCGAGTCTTGAAAGATTGGCGGCGCGCCGATTTGCCTGTCCTGCTCGGGTGTGAGACAATCCGCATCGATGACGAGGGGGAAAGCGAAATGTCAGGCAAGAGTTTCGGTGTGTTCGTATCTTTTCTGGCGCTACCAGCCCTGTACAGCTGCAATGACAGCGGAGAAAGGCCGCAAGCAGTTCAGGATGACCTGATAAACACGGAATATCCCGAAGATGTCGCCGAGATAGAGGCCGTTCTTGCCGACATTCAATTGACTATTCGCGAAGGCGACATTGACAGGCTGATATCCCATCACGCTTACAGCCCCAAATTCTCGGACTTCCAAGATGGTGGTATGAGGACCGGTGCGACCGAGAACGAAAGAAATGAGCGCGAATTCTTCGGAGGGGCTAGCAGCATCGAAAAGTTTGAATATGCCGATCCGAAAATCTCAGTCTATGGCGATGTCGCCGTCGCAACTGTCCATCCTGATGTCGAAATGACCTTTGGTGATCAGGCAATTGCTGCAAGACGTCAGCTTACTTTGGTTTTTGCAAGGACCGAAGGCGGCTGGAAAATCGTGCATGAGCATAACTCGCCTCTGAACTCGGAGGCCTGAACGATGTTTCCAAGCAGCTCTTTTCAAACGTTGCAGGCGATCAGGTAACCGCTGAGCGTTCCTGGAATTCGGCGCGTTGCCATTCGCCGCTTTCCAGCACTTCGGCCAAGTGGCGCGCTGCCTCCGCAATGTCCTCGAACCGCAGGTAAGCCGGCGCGAAGCCGAAGCGCAGGATGTCGGGATCGCGAAAGTCGCCGATCACGCCGCGCGCGATCAGGGCCTGGCAGATAGCATAGGCTTCTTCATGCCGGAACGAGAGCTGGCTGCCGCGCTGCGCCGGGTCGGGCGGACTGACGAGTTCCAGATCAACGCCGTTTTCCGCGAGGCATTGGCGGAAAAATTCCGACAGCTTTTGCGATTTGGCATAGAGCCGCTCGATCCCGATTTCGGCGATAATATCGACGCCGACTTCCAGCGCCGCGAGGCCGAGAATTCCGGGAGTGCCGCACAGCAGGCTGTCGACCCCGGCGGCTGGCGTGTAGTCGTCGCTGAAGGCAAAGGGCCTTGCATGCCCCATCCAGCCCGACAGTGGCTGGCGAAGTGCAGAGTCCTCTACATTATCGGCTACATGGTGTTTAGCAGCGACGAAGGCATATGCAGGCGCTCCGGGGCCACCGTTCAGATATTTATATCCGCAGCCGACGGCAAAATCCGCTTTGCAATCAGCAAGATGCACCGGAAGAGCCCCGCCCGAATGCGACAGGTCCCACAGCACCAGCGCACCTTTGTCGTGTGCAGCGCGGGTCAGCGCTTCCATATCGAATAGCTCGCCGGTCTTGTAATGCGCATGGGTGAGGAGAAGCAGGGCTACATCCTCGTCGAGCGCATCGAGCAACTGGTCGCGCTCGACCAGCCGCCGCTCCGCAAGCCCCTGTTTTTCCAAGCCTTCGATCATGTAGACGTCGGTCGGGAAATTGCCCGGCTCGCTCAATACGACCTTGCGCCCGGGCCGCATCGCGAGGGCTGCAGAAATCAGCTTGTAGAGGTTCACCGAAACGCTGTCGCACGCGATGACCTCGTGCGGCTGCGCGCCGATCAGCGGTGCGATCTTGCCGCCGACGCGCTGGGGGAGATGGATCCAGTCAGCGCTGTTCCAACTGCGGATGAGGTCGCGGCCCCATTCCTCGCGCACCACCTGCTCCAGCCGCGCCGGCGTGGCGCGCGGAAGGCAGCCGAGGGAATTGCCGTCGAGATAGACGACACCTTGGGGCACGTCGAACCGCTCGCAAAATTGCGCCAGCGGATCGGCCGCATCGAGACTGCGCGCGCGCTCAAGCATCGGGAATCTCTCGCAAAATAGCGCGGGTCAGGCCCGCATCGCCGCCTCCGACCTTGAGCGGCAGGGCAATCAGTTCGTACCGCCCTTCCTCCACCCCGTCGAGCACGAGCCCTTCGAGAATACGCATGGCATTTTTCGCCACCGTCTTGTGGGCATCCATCGTCTTGGAATCCTGCGGATCGACGCTCGGCGCGTCCGTGCCGATCAGCTTGACGCCCTGCAGCGCCAGCCATTCGACCGCCTCTGCCGAAATCGGCGTCCAGTCGCTGCGCCATTCGTCATGCGGAAAGCTGTCCCAGGTACGGAAAAGCACGCGGTCCACGCTGTCGAGATGCGGAAGGTCGGCGACGTCGATTTCGCCGGAAACGCCGCGGGCATCCACAACAAGGCAGTGCCCGATGAAAGGGTCGAGCTCCATGCTCGCGGCATCCATTCCGTCGGCGGCATAGTGCAGCGGCGCATCGGCGTGGGTGCCGGAATGCGTGGTCATCGTCATCTTGCCGACATTGACCGGCGAGCCGTCCTCCATCCGCCACGTCAGCTCGAAACCGAACTCGGTATCGCCCGGCCAGACCGGCAATCCGGGGCGCAGGACCTGGCTGATATCCCAGATCCGGAGCGGGCTGCGCCACGAACTCATATCGCGGTCCTAACGCTCAGCAATTCGGGGAAGAAAGCCGCTTTCAGCACGCCGGCGAGGTAGGGCACGCCCGGCGTGCCGCCGGTGCCGCGCTTGAAGCCGATGATCCGCTCCACGGTCTTGAGATGGCCGAAGCGCCAGCGCTGGAAATGGTACTCCAGGTCGACCAGTTTTTCGGCCAGTTCGTAGAGGTCCCAGTGCTCCTTGGGCGAACGATAGATTTCGGCCCATGCCGCCTCGACTTCGGAGGAATGCTCCCATACGGCTCCGACATCGCGCTCGAGGACCGCATCCGGAATAGAAAAGCCGCGCCGGGCAAGTAGCGCAACGACCTCGGCATAGATGCTCTTGCGCTCCATTTCCGCGCGCAAATCCGCCGCCACTTCGGGCGTCGCTTCGTGCATGGTGATCATGTCCGGATTGCGCCCGCCGAGAAGGAATTCCATCATGCGGTATTGCGCACTCTGGAACCCGCTCGACCCGCCGAGATGGGGGCGGATGGTCGAATAATCGTGCGGCGTCATGGTGCTGAGCACGTCCCAGCTCTGGATCAGCTGACCTTGCGCCCGCGCCACCCGCGCCAGCATCTTGAACGAGGGGCGCAGGCGGTCTTCGACAATGCAATCGCGCGCCGCGAAAAGCTCGTGCAGGCACAGCTTGAGCCACAGTTCGCTGGCCTGGTGGACGATGATGAACAGCATCTCGTCATGCGCATCCGAGGAAGGATGCTGGGCGGAGAGGATCCGATCTAGGTCGAGATAGCTGGAATACGTTACGTCCTGCGTCATGCGCCCTGCCTTATGGCTGGGACGCACAAGGCGCAATGGTCGCGGCCGAAACTACTGGTCGATGACCCGCGTTTCAGGATGGTGCTTGTCGAGATGCTTGCGGATGGTGCGCAGGTTCTTGGTGTTGGACCTGTAAAGCACGTCGAACGCATCGCCGATCAGCGGCACCGCACCGACCGCCGTGTCGAACCCTACCCGGCCGAGCATGTGCCAGAGCTTCCATTTCGGCAGGCCGAGGTTGCGGGCTTCCCACACGATATAGCTGCCCATGGCGGCGGTAATGATGTCGCCCACCACCGGTACAAGGCCCACGATCGTGTCGAGACCGATGCGGTAGTTCGTGCCCGGCAGGACCATGCTGCGTTCGAGGATCATCTCGAGCGCTTCGACCCGGCGACGGATCGATTGCGGATCGCTGCCGGTGGGCAGATCGAAGGCGAAACCCTGCGCATAGGCGCGATTTTCGGTGCGATCCTGGCCGCCCTGATAGGGCTCTATCGGAGTGAGGCGATTGTCTTCCATTGCCCTTAGATGGGCGCGCGGGTGAGCGGGAACAAGGGATGGAAGGCCCACGGGTTCTCGGAAAAGCCTTCCACGTCGGAGCGCACCTGCGCCCAACGGATCGGCGCACCGAGCGGAATATAGTAGTTCAGGGAAGTCAGGCTTTGCTCGGCCTCCGCCAGATAGGACGCTTCCTCGTTCGGGTTCTGGGCATCGACGGAAAGCGATACGAGGAAGTCGACGTCTTCCGAGCAAACCTGCGGCGAAACCTTGCAATTGAACTGGTTTAGAAACCAGCGGGCACCGGCAAACCGCGCCACCCGGTCTCGCAGGACGAGGTCTGCCGAACGCCTGTTTTCCGCGCGCTGCGCAGCGATCCCGACCTGGCCGAGGTCGGCTTTGAGACGTTCGAACAGAATATCCGAACCGGGCCCGTCGGGCAGGGCGATCGAGATGCCCGGCGCACGCCCATTGGCGCTGGTCCATGCCGCAGCCCTTTGCGCCGCCCTGTTGCGCCGCTGGTCGAGCGATAATCCTTCCCACCGGGCCGGAGCCTGGGCAACGGCAGTTGGAAGATCGTCCGGCACGATGCGGTACGATGCATTCCAGCCCTCGATACTCAGCGCACTGGCAATCGCGCCCCGGTCGATGGCCAGGGCGATTGCCTCGCGGTTTTCGCTCGAGGCGAGGAATCCTTCGCGGCGGACCACGTCGAAGCCCAGTAATCCGATCGCGGAGTCCAGCCGCACGCTGGCGCGGGCGAAAGTGCTGGTGGATGCCAGCGGCAAGTCCTGCATCCTGCCTCCCAGCATGAGGTCGTACTGGTTCTGCGCAAAACCCTGAGCCGCGGCTTGGGCGCCAACGGATTGGAAACGGATCGAGCGCAGCCTCTCTTCCCAGTCCTGCTGCGGCGGAAGGCCGCGCTGCTCGGGCGGCATCACCTCCAGCGTGACCGCATCCTCGGATCTTGCCGCCACCATCGGTCCCGTGCGCGCAAATTCTCCGCCAATTCCGAGTTCCGGCTGGGCGAGCAGCTGCAGGAGGCCGGGCATTGGGCTCTTCAGGCGGATTTCGACCACCCTTCCCGTCATCGCCCGCACGTCCGCGACCTTGGCAAGGTCCAGCCCGAGACTGGTTCCCTCGAGCCGGGATAACGTGCGCACCAGCGAATCCCTGACGCTATTGGCAGTCAGGCGCGATCCATCCGGCAGATCGAATTCGGTGATCCTGAAAATATAGCTCTTGCCATCGTCCGTGACGATCCACCGTTCGGCGATGGCAGGGACGACCTGTCCGTCCGAATTCATCCGCACCAGGCCCTGATGGGTTGCGCCGCGGATATGCTGAGCGGCCGGACCGATCCTCAGCCCCTGTTCGAAAGCGTCTTCGGGCGAGCCGATGAAAGCGACATCGACAACCCCGTCGTCCTCGCGATTGTCGCAGGCGGCCAGGGCCAGGATTGCGATAAGGGCTGCTGGAAAACGCATGACGCTGGGTTAGCAGCGACACCGTTTCGCGCAAGCGGGTCAGATCTTGCGAAGTCCGGCGTTGTATTGCGCGTAACTGCCGGCGGGGCGGGCGTAACGCGGCGCTTCCGACTGCGACTGGCCAGGTGTCGAACGAGCCGCCTTCGCATCGATGTCCTGTTCGAACGCGATGCCCATGCGGTTGCCCTGCACCCACGCGACCGTGCCGCGCACAGGGTGGATGTTCCGCAGTTCGACGACCACGCGATCTCCGCGCGACAGCATCAGGTGACCTTCCGCCATCATTCCGCCGTCCGAGAGATTGCGCACCTTGACGCGCGAGAGTTCGTTCGCGCTGTCCAGGCGGATTTCCGCAGTCAGGAAAAGGCTATCCCGATTGAGGTGTCGCGTGTCGATCGAAGGCAAGGCCAATCGCTCCAAGGCTGCTCGTTCCGGGCATGGCATCGAGCCATGCGTCCTAACGCGGCAAGCTACTGTTCGGCCGTGAAGAAATGGTTACCTCTCCCGCAAGATTTACGTTGCGATCAGGTGTCGCGCGAAATCTTTTCTCGGCGCTCGTGAGCCGTTTGAGCTTCCACGGTCATCGTTGCCACCGGACGGGCGATGAGGCGACGCAAACCGATGGGATCGCCCGTCTTTTCGCAATAGCCATATTCGCCTTCATCGATCCTGCGCAGCGCCGCATCGATCTTGGCGATCAGCTTGCGCTGGCGGTCACGTGTACGAAGCTCGATGCCCCAGTCGGTTTCGGACGAGGCACGGTCGTTGAGATCGGGTTCGCGGATCGGCCCGTCCTGAAGAGATTGCAGCGTCTGGCCGGCCGCATCGTGAATGGATTTCTTCCAGTCGAGCAACAGCACGCGAAAGAAATCCAGCTGCCGTTCGCTCATGTACTCTTCGTCATCGGACGGGACATAATTGTCGTCGACGGCGGCTTTCGCCTTTGCAAGCTTTTCGGAGACACTCGAAGCCGAAGTGGCCATTGATCCCGTATTCCTTCTACCCAAGGTACTCGAAGCTGCTCCTACCCGCCGGGCCGAATTTTTCCGGTCCCGTGCTGCTTCCTAGATGGCGCGGCCTATAGGTCGCAGCTTGGCGCCGCACAAGGAGCAATCCGGAGACTTCCAGAGCCCTGTGGCAAATTCGACGCATCGAAAGCGCCGATGCGGGAATCCGCGTTAACCTTTTATTGACCATAAGAGGCGAGGACTGTCCTCACCCGGCGGGGGGCCGGGGCAATGGGGGAAGTTCGAAATGACCGTACTCACGAGCATCGAAGGCGGCGCAGGCCGTATCGACCAGAGCGATGAAGGCGCAGCAACGATCGCCGAATGCCTTGCGCAGTTTGCCCAAGGCAGCATCGACGCGCTTTACGATTTGGGAGTCGCTTTCTCGACCGGAAGCCACGGTGTCGTTTGCGACATGATCGAAGCGCACAAGTGGTTCAACATCGCTGCATCCAAGGGCCATGAAGAGGCAGCATGGTGCCGCGCCGACGTGTCCGATGAGATGACCGCACGCGAAATTTCCGAGGCCCAGCGCCGCGCCCGCCAGTGGCTCAGCGAAGGACAGCGCAAAGTCGCCTGAACGCCGGTCAGCCGCGCTTGAACGGAGTGCGGCGATCGAGGTAATTGCGATCCGCGGCAACGCCCTTGCGCTCGCGCTCGAGGAAATCCGCGATGGCTTCGCGAAAGCCGGGGTCGGCGATCCAGTGAGCGGAAGTGGTTTCCACCGGCTCATAACCGCGGGCCAGCTTGTGACCGCCCTGCGCCCCTGCCTCGACGCGTGACAGGCCGAGTTCGATCGCCGCATCGATCGCCTGGTAATAACACAGCTCGAAATGCAGGAAGCGCACGTCCTTCGTGCATCCCCAATAGCGCCCGTATAGTGCTTCGCCGCCGATGAAATTGAGCGCGCCGGCAATCGGCTTGCCGTCTTCGAGCGCCAGAACCAGCATCAATTTCTCGCCCATTCGTTCTCCGAACAGGTCGAAGGCATCGCGGGTGAGATAGGGACGTCCCCATTTCCGCGCGCCGGTATCCTGGTAAAATACCCAGAACGCATCCCAATGCTCGGGCCGGATATCGTCCCCCGTCAGCCGGACGATTTCGAGACCGGCTTGCGCGGCTGCCCGCTCCTTGCGCAAATCCTTGCGCTTGCGGGAGGTGAGCGAGGCGAGAAAATCGTCGAAACTTGCATAGTTGCGGTTCATCCAGTGGAACTGGATGTCGTTGCGCAGCAGCCAGCCGGCAGCTTCGAAAAACCGGATCTGGCCCGGCTCGATAAAGGTCGCATGAGCCCCCGAAAAACCGTTCTGGAGGCACAATTGCTCGGCAGCTTTCAGGAGCGGAGCTGCAAGGCTGTCGTCCGACAGCAACAGCCGCGGACCTGTGGCGGGTGTGAAAGGCGCAGTGATCTGGAGCTTGGGATAATATTCGCCCCCTGCCCGCTCGTATGCATCGGCCCAGGCGTGATCGAAAACGAACTCGCCCTGGCTGTGACCCTTGAGATAGGCGGGCAAGGCAGCGAGCGGCGGGCCATTTTCGGACGCAATGATGACCGGTGCGCTCTGCCAGCCGCTGCCCGCACCGACGCTGCCTGAATCTTCCAGTGCCGTCAGGAATTCATGACGCATGAAGGGATTGTCGCCCGCCAGCGCATTCCAGGCATCTTTCTCGATCGCACCGACCGATCCTGCAACCCTTGCGGCAAGTTCGCCTTCGCTCACGCCAGGCCATCCCCTTCCGCGATGAGTGCGTCGGCGTACCTCTGACCGGTGTCATGGGTCGCGGCGGAATTGACCGTCCAGGTCAGGACCGGAAAACCGCGCTCCTTCAGGGCAGCGACCATGGGATTGGGAAGCGCAGCGACGTGATAGGCGATGAAGTCCGGCTTCGCGATCCACAGGGCAAGATGCCGCTGCCAGGCCTGCTGCGTCATCCCGTGCTCGTCCTCGCGCACGACGAGGCCGCGCACCGTTTTCGGCGAGTGTTCGGCAAACCAGCGGCTGACACGGGGATCGAAACTCATCACGGCGTGACGCCCGGCGTAGCCTGCCAGTGCATCGCGCACCGCGCGGCAGCTTTCCTCGATATCGTAGCGGCGACGGGACTTGATCTCGACCAAGATCGGGACACGTGTGTCGACCAGATCGAGCAGGTCGCCCAACCGCGCGAGCTTATGCTCGCTATCGAGGAAAGCGATCTGCGCCAGCTCGTCGGCACTGTAGTCGGATAGTGGGCCGGAAATGCCGGTTAGCCTGTCCAGCTCCCAATCGTGGACCAGCATGGGTGCATGGTCGCGGCTGCGCTGGATGTCGCATTCGATGCCCAGCCCCGCTTCGACTGCAAGCTCGAATGCGGCGAGGGAATTTTCCGGCACGCCGTCCCGGTGCATCCCCCTGTGCGCATAAGTCCAGTCGCGCAGCCAGCCGATCCGCGCCGGGTCCGGCGCCGGAACGATCAGGCGATCAAGCGGGGCGAAGAGCGACAATCGCGTCGACCTCTACTGCTGCATCGAGAGGGAGGACCGGGACGCCGACAGCGCTGCGCGCATGGCGCCCCGCCTCACCGAAGACTTCGAACATGAGGTCGCTCGTTCCGTTCACCACCTTGGGCTGGTCGGTGAAGTCCGGCGTACTCGCGACGAAGCCACCAAGCTTGACGATCTGTTCGACCCGCTCGAGCAAGCCGGCGGCCTTGAGCTGCGCCATGATCATCAGGCCGCAGGCGCGCGCCGCCGCCTGCCCCTGTTCGAGCGACACATCCGCGCCTAGCTTGCCGGTCACAAGCTTGCCATCGACGAAGGGAAGCTGGCCGGAAATATACGCGGTCTGGCCGGACACTACGAGCGGCTGGTAGCTGGCTACCGGTGCGGCCGCTTCGGGCAAGGTAATGCCCAGTTCTTCCAGCCTTGCTTCGATGGTCATGCGGTTTCCTTTTCGAGTTCTTCCTTCAGCCACGGAAGGGCGTGTTCCCAGGTGTCGATCCGCGCATCGGCATGGCCGGAGGTATGCGCGCAGTCGATATGCGGTGCCAGCATCGGCTCGCCGCACAGGTGCAGCGTCGTGATCTGGCCGATCGTATCACGCGCAGAACGGTGATGCTGGGCAAGATCATCGATAAAGATCGCCTTGGTCGGATTGTATTCGTCGAGAATGCGCTGGAGCGCCGGTCCCTTGGGGCCCTGGTTCGTGAAGACGCGGGCGTTGAGGCCATGGTCGGCAAGCTGCTGGGTGCGCATCTGCTGGCGCTTGTCCACGAGGTTCGTGAGGATCACCACGTCCGCCTGCTCGCCGAGTTCGTTGATTCCCTCGATCGCGCCGGGGATCGGCGACTGGCGGTGCATCTCGGTATCGAAGAACTTGCCCAGCATCCGCCAGATGTCGTCGGGCGCAAGGATCTCGCCGGTTTCCTGCCACCTCAGGGCCTGCGAGAAATCATTGCCGTTCATGCGGAATTCGACGCCCTGCGTCTCGTCCAGCCAGTCGCGAAAGGGCGACACCATGTAGAGGAGGACTTCATCGCAATCGGAGATGATCAGGGGGCGGCTCATGCAGACAGGCTCCTGTGGGCAGCGACAAGCGCTTCGGGCGTCGTGCCCAGCGCATCGGCTGCCGAGATAAGGTCGGGTTCGTGATTTGCGAGGAATTCAAGCACGGCCGCCTGCACGTCCCGCTCGCCGATACCGTGGCGAAGGCATTCGGGCGTCAGGCCGGTAAGGGACAGCAACCGCTCGGCGCGCCGGTCGTCGACCAGCGCCCAGCCGAGCGCCTCAAGCGCCAGGACTTCGGGTGCGCGGGTTTCGCCGGATTTGTCGTTGGATAGAATTGTCAGCCCTTTCGCTTGTCACTATGCCCCGGTGCCAGATCGCAGGAGACGGCAAGCACGTGGCAAAGAGAATACTCGTTGTCGAGGATAACGACCTCAACCGGAAATTGTTCTGTGACGTGCTGAAGGCCAACGGCCACGAGGTCGTGCCCGTCGCCGACGGCAACAATGTCATCGCCACAGCCCGCAAGTTCGCGCCCGATCTCGTCATCATGGACATCCAGCTGCCCGGCGTGAGCGGGGTGGATTTGATCGCCGAGCTGAAGGACAATGGCGACCTCGCCAAGGTGCCGGTGCTCGCCGTAACGGCCTATGCGGGCAAGGGCGACGAGGAGCGCATCCGCGGCGCGGGCGCGGAAGATTACCTCGCCAAACCGGTATCGATCGGCCCTTTCATGGCCGCCGTGCGGCGCCTTGTCGGCGAGTGAGATAGCGCGCCCACGCTTGACAAGCGGGGCCGGAAACCGCTTTGCCGCCCATTGATTATCTACTGCAAGCGCCGCGGGTCGCCCCTGCCGCTGTAACATTACAAGGACTGGACCCTTCATGGACCGTGCCGAAGTCGACGCAAAAATCCGCGAAATCGCAGAACCCTTCAACAAGAAGGGCGTCACCATCACCGAAGACACCAGCTTCCAGAACGACCTGGAATTCGACAGCCTGACCGTCATGGATTTCGTCGCGGAGATCGAGGACGAATTCGACATCATCATCAGCATGAACCAGCAGGCCGAGATCGAGAAATACGGCCAGCTCGTCGATGCCGTGACCAAGATGCAGGCCGACTGATGAGCGAGGGTATTTCCCAGCCGGACCAGCCGCAGACGCTCGAGGGACACAAGGGCGACAAGGATCTCTTCTCCAAGTTCGACGACATCATCGCGATGCGCCAGGGCTTGCTCGACAGCGGCGTCGAGGACCCGTTCAACCTCGTCATGGAAAAGGTCCTCTCGCCGACCCGCGCCATCTGCAACGGGCGCGAGACGATCCTGCTCGGTACCTATAATTACATGGGCATGACCTTCGACCCGGACGTGGTCGAGGCAGGCAAGCAGGCGCTGGCCGATTTCGGTTCGGGCACGACCGGCAGCCGCGTGCTGAACGGCACCTACCAGGGGCACAAGGACGTCGAGGAAGCGCTCAAGGACTTCTACGACATGGACCATGCGATGGTCTTCTCCACCGGCTACCAGGCCAATCTGGGGATCATCAGCACCATCGCGGGCAAGGGCGATTACATCGTCCTCGACATCGACAGCCATGCCAGCATCTGGGACGGCTGCGCGATGGGCAATGCCGAAGTCGTGCCCTTCAAGCACAATGATATCGAAGCGATGGAAAAGCGCCTCAGGCGCATACCGGGGGATGCCGGCAAGCTGGTCATCCTCGAAGGCGTCTATTCGATGCTGGGCGATGTCGCGCCGCTGAAGGAAATGATCGCGGTCGCGAAGAAATACGGCGCCATGGTGCTGGTCGATGAAGCGCACTCGATGGGCTTCATCGGCGAAAACGGGCGCGGCGTAGTGGAAAGCGCCGGGGTGATCGACGACGTCGACTTCATTATCGGCACTTTTTCCAAGAGCGTGGGCACAGTGGGCGGATTCTGCGTCTCCAACCATCCCAAGTTCGAGATCATGCGCCTGGTGTGCCGTCCCTATGTCTTCACCGCCTCGCTCCCGCCGAGCGTCGTGGCGACTGCCTGCACCTCGATACGCAAGCTCATGCACGGATCGAACAAGCGCGCGCATCTCTGGGAGAATTCCAAGAACCTGCACAAGGGGCTGAAGGACTTGGGCTTCCAGCTCGGCACCGAAGAACCTCAAAGCGCGATTATCGCGGTCATCATGCCCGACCTCCAGCAGGGTGCCGCCATGTGGGAAGCGCTGATCCAGAACGGGCTTTACGTGAACCTTGCCCGGCCGCCGGCAACACCGGCGAACATGACCCTGCTGCGGTGTTCGCTTTGCGCCGAACACAGCGAAGAGGAAGTGGGGGAGATCCTCGAAATCTTCGAAAAATCGGGCAAGGCCGTCGGGATAATCTGACTAGGCGGGAACGCGCGTCCCCGCCTGCTCGTCTCCTTCCATGAAGGAGAACGATCAGATGAAGACTACCAATAGCGGCAGCGCGACATACGAAGGACTTGGCAAGGACGGCAAGGGGCACGTCTCGACCGGATCGGGCGCCCTCGCCGCGCAACCCTATGGCTTCAACACCCGCTTCGAGGATGCGCCCGGAACCAATCCCGAAGAGCTTGTCGCCGCTGCCCATGCAAGCTGTTTCACCATGGCCCTGTCGTTCAAGCTGGCCGAAGCAGGCTTCACCGACGGCCGAGTGGTCACCAGTGCAGAGGTGACGCTTGAAAAGCAGGATGGCGGCTTCACCGTCACCCGGTCCGCCTTGTCCACGAAGGGCAAGGTCGAGGGTATGGACCAGGCCAAGTTCGAAGAACTGGCCGCCGATGCCAAGGCCAATTGTCCGATCTCAAGACTGCTGAATTGCGACATCACTCTCGAAACCAAGTTCGAAGGCTGAATCCAGTTTTTCGCGAGAAAGGCCGGCCGGAGGTTGCGAAACGGCCGGCCTTTCCCGTCAGGCGACCTTGGCCGTCGCCTCCTCTCCAACCGATGGTTCCATTTCCCGGTTCTCGGGGAAGATCGGCCACATGAGCTGCTGGCCCAATGTCGCGGGCGCGAGGTTTTCGACGCCATAACTCTTGGGGAAGCTGCGCGTGATCTTCGCGGTGCCGAATAGGACATCCCAGAAGAACAGCAGGTTTCCGTAATTGCCCTTGTACTGAACCGCCGGATCGTCGGCATGGCGGCCGTGGTGCGCATGGTGCGTGGCAGGCGTCGAGATCGTCCGCTCGACCACCCACATCACGGGCGAGAGCCACTTGATCTTGTAGAGGGGCTTGTCCCAGGCGACATCGGAATGCGCGCCGGTGATGACCAGCAGCTTTACCACGATATAGCCGGCATAGACCCAGCCAAGGCCGAGGTAGATCAGCACTCCCGACAACCAGATGCCCGGCATCATTGCGTAATAGAATATGTTGTTTCGGTACACGAGCCGCACGCTCATGTACTTCGCGTTATGGTGCGCGCGATGCAGGTTGTAGAGCCAGTGGAAACTGTGGCTCGCGCGATGCCACCAATACTGCATCATGTCGTCGAGGATCAGGAACAGCCCGATCGCCAGGAAGATGTTGATGCCTGACAAGGCGCCTTCCCATTGCGGTGCGATCATACCTGCCAGTGTGGCCGAGGTGAACAGGACGGCAGGCTGGGTCAGGCCGAGCAGCATGACCATGCTGACCGCTTCCACGATTCCGTCATCGCGGGTCTGTTCGGATTTGCGGAACAGGTTGGTCCGCCACAGCTCCAGCAGGGCGAAGCCGAGGTAGATGCAGATGATCGCAATGGTCGAAGCAGGCATGGGTATCTCCCTTGTCGAATCCGGGCCTAGCGTTTACCGAAGCGAAATAATGTTAAATGTTTTACATTCTGACCTGACTCGGCGCTCGCTGGTGTCGCCCATGCTGTTTTCCAGCCTCGACCCGGCCTTGCAGGCCCACCTGCTGCGCGGGTCGGCGGAGCGGCGCTACGAAGACGACCAGATCATCCAGCAGCGCGGCGAGATGGCCGATGGTTTCTGGCTGATCGAGGCGGGCGAGGTCATGGTCGGCCAATTCCTGCGCGAAGGAGATTTCCGCGCGGTCGCCCTTCTCGGCAAGGGCGATTCCTATGGCGAGCTTGCGGTATTCTCCAACCGCCCCCGCATCGTCGATGCCGTGTCGCGCGGGCAGAGCACGCTGCGGCATATCTCGGCCAACCGCTTCCTCGATGCGCTCGGCAATTACCCCGCCTCGATGAGAGCGCTGCTGGGCGCCCTCTCGCACCAGTTGCAGGACACTCTGTCGCTGCTCGCCGGGATGCGGCGCGGGACCAATCCGGCAAGAATGGCCGAACTGCTCGTGAATCTGGCAGGGGAGGTCCGGCGCGAAGCAAGGGTCGAAATCACGCAGCAGGAACTTGCCGAACTGCTCGGCATCACGCGGGTCACGGCCAACGCCGCGCTCAAGATCCTGCAACAGGCCAGGCTGATCGAGCGCGGGTACGGCACGATCATCGTGCGCGACCGCGACCGCTTGATGCAATTCGCGCTGGACTAGATCAGCTGGCGTCGATGGCTGGCGGGTTGCTGCACACGCCGCCTTCTTCGTCCTCGCTGCCGCCAAGCTGCGTGAGGACCAGCACGCCGCCTACCACCAGGACGACGAAGGCCGTGGTGACGAGGCCGAGGTACTTGTCGATCACCTGCTTGATCGGCGCCCCGAAAACGCGGAACAGGATGCCCACCGTCATGAAAATGAGGGCGCGGGCGAACAGGCTCGACAACACGAAGGTGACGAGGTTCATGCCGACGAAGCCCGCGGTAATGGTCAGCAGCTTGAATGGGACCGGTGTTGCCCCGGCGATAAGGATCGCTTCGAAGTCGTATTCGCGCAGATGACACGCCGCGACAGGGAATGCCTCGGTCAGGCCGAGCGCCCCGATCAGCCACGCCCCCACGGTGTCGTACAATCCCCACCCGATCGCATAGCCGAGCATGGCACCCGCGACCGAGGCCAGCGTCGCGACCAGAGCGAACTTCACCGCCTTCTTCGGTTCGGCAAGGCACATGAGGCCAAGCAGCGGATGCGGCGGGATCGGGAAGAAGGAGGATTCGATGAAGCAGAAGAATGCCAGCCACCAGACCGCATGCGGATGCGCGGCCTTGTCCATTGTCCAGTTGTAGAGGCTACGCAGCATGTTCGGTTGACCCTCGAAATCGAAGCCAGCGGACTAAGGCAGAGGAGCCGAGTAGGCAAGCGCCACCGTATAACCTATTTGGTTCTTTTTTCTTGACATCGTGACGCTATTTGGCTAGACAAATCAAACATCGCGATAGTGTGATTCACTCGAAAGGGCGGCCGACAGGTCGCCCTTTTGCGTTTCATACGTCCGCCGGATCGGGAGGGAGCCATGGGAAAATCACGATCTTCTGCCCGCCACGCCTGGGAAGCCGCGTTCCTCAAGGCATTGCGTGAATATGGAAAGGTCAATGCAGCTGCGCACGCCGCCGGAATAACCACCGGGCCGCCCTATAACAGGCGCAAGGTCAGCGCCTCCTTCGATGCACAATGGAAGGAAGCGCTCGCTGTCTACAAGAGCGGGAAAAGCAAGCGCATCCGTAATAGCGAGGACCGCCCCGCCCCGCGCCAGTGGAAACGCGTCTTCCTCGACGCGCTCGCGGAAACGTCCAATGTCGCAGGCTCGGCAAGGCAGGCGGGTATTGCCCCGCGCGTGGCCTATCGCACCCGTCGCATTTGCGACGACTTCGCCGCCGACTGGCGCGCCGCGCTGTTCGAAGGATATGCCAATCTGGAAATGGAAGTGCTCGGATACCTTCGCGATCCGGCCCCTACTCACAAGATGGATGTTACCGCGGCGCTGCGCCTGCTCGCGGCCCACAAGGAAACGATCGCGCAGGAACGCGCCACCCGCGCCAATGTCAGCGCCGCCGAGGTCCGTGCCTCCATCGAACGCAAGGTCGACGAATTGCGCAAGAAGGTCGCCGGACGCGACATCCAGCCGGAGCGCCCGCACCCATGAACCGACCACTGTCGCGCCCCGAGGTCTGGGCGAGGCTCGAGGAGGAAGAGCTGGCCGACCATGTAGGGGGCATGAGTGAGGGAGAGCTCGGCGAGTTTGCCTATGACTTTCAGAACCATGCGCATGACGGCCAGCTGCCTCCGGAGGGCGACTGGTACATCTGGCTCGTCATGGCAGGACGCGGTTTCGGCAAGACGCGCGCCGGGTCCGAATGGGTACGCAGCATCGCCGACCGCGATCCCCAGGCGAGAATTGCGCTGGTGGCGGCCAGTCTCGGTGAAGCGCGCGCCGTCATGGTCGAGGGCGAAAGCGGGATCATCGCCTGCTGCGCGCCCGACAAGAGGCCGACCTTCGAGCCCTCGCTGTGGCGGATCAGCTGGCCCAACGGAGCCGTTGCCACGCTCTATTCGGCCGCGGAACCCGAGGCCTTGCGCGGTCCGCAGCATAGCCATGCTTGCGGGCCAGGCGCAGAAGGAGTTTTTCGTCAACGAGGCGCTGGCCCGGATCGACATGCTGCTCAACCCAGTCGTTGAGGGAATCCTGTCGGTTCCGCCGGCCGAGCCCACCTCGGGAGCATGCTATATTGTCGGTGAGCAGCCGACGGACGAATGGGCTGGTCTTGCCGATGCAATTGCAGGATGGATCGATGGGCAATGGACCTTCGCCTCGCCGTCACCCGGATTGGCAGTACACGAAAAGTCGAGCGGCACATCCTTGCTTTACTCGAATGGCTGGCAGCGCCTGGAAGCGCCAACCACTCCATCCGGAGGAGACGTCGTCGACGCGCAAGCCCGCACAGCGATCGAGGAACTAGTCGCGCTATTAAGGCAACGCGGCCTATTCGCATGATAGTTCGGAACCGTATCCCGAAGTCATCGTTAGGGGGTTGTCTGAGAGTGAGATATCGCTCGGACAGCTTTGTATTTCGACGGGAATCGCGACATTCTTGCAACAGTTCCCGTCCAATGCCTGCTTGCCACGTGTGAGCGGGAAAGTTAGATAACCACCACTCGGTGGCTCCAATTCGCAAAAAGGGGAAATAAATAATGCGGAATTTCGTCCTAGGAATGGCGATGGCCTCTACGGCCCTTGCATCGCCTGCCCTCGCACGAGATAATTCGTGGTACATCGGCGCCGAATTCGGCCCGATGATCGCGGAAGATCTCGACTTCAACCTCGTTGATGAAGACGGCGCAACGCTGGATACGCTCAGCGTCGATCTCGACACCGGCTATGACGGTGGCGGCTACGTCGGTTACGATTTCGGTGCCTTCCGCCTGGAAGCAGAAGTCAGCTACCGTGACGCCGACACCGATACGGTCGATGTTGGTACGAGCGGCCTCGCATACGGCTCGGGCTTCAACGCACCGGCTGGTGAAACCGATGCTGCCGGCAGCGTCAACTCGCTCAGCTTCATGCTGAACGGCCTGTTCGACTTCGGCCCCGATGATGGCCTCCAGCTTTATGCCGGTGGTGGTATCGGTGTTGCTCGTACGAGCGTTGAAACCCGCATCTTCGACCAGGGCAGCCCCTCGATCGACGATTCGAGCAGCGACATTGCATGGCAGCTTCTTGCTGGCGTCAACGCTCCGCTGAGCGACAACGTCGACGTTGGCCTGCGCTATCGCATGTTCACCGCTGAAGACGTACAGGTCGTCGATCTCGGCGGTCGTGCTCTCGACGGCAAGCTGCGCACGCACTCGCTGATGGGTACGCTCACCTACAACTTCGGTGCGCCTACTCCTCCGCCGCCGCCTCCGCCGCCTCCGCCCCCGCCGCCTCCGCCCCCGCCGCCGCCGCCGCCGCCGCCGCCGCCGGCTCCGGTTTGCCAGCAGGGTCCGTACATCGTCTTCTTCAACTGGGACGAGTCGGACATCACTCCGGAAGCAGCGACGATCCTCGACAACGCGGTTTCGGCATACGCCAACTGCGGCATGGCTTCGGTCATGCTCGCTGGCCACACCGACACCTCGGGTTCGGCCCAGTACAACATGGGTCTGGCAGAGCGTCGTAACTCGTCGGTCCGTGATTACCTGACCGCACGCGGCATTCCCGATGGTCGCATCAGCAGCGAAGCCTTTGGTGAATCGCAGCTGCGCGTTCCGACCGCCGACGGCGTTCGCGAACTCCAGAACCGTCGTGTGGAAGTCACCTACGGTCCGGGTTCGGGCATGTAATTTCACTCACCGAGTGAAAACAGGATTAGGGGCCGGAGCAATCCGGCCCCTTTTTCGTTGGTCCCTTGTGATTTCAACCAACAAGGGATCCCTAAATGAATTACGCAAAAGCCCTCTTGGCAATTTCTGCAGCGGTGCAGCTCGGCGCATGCTCCACTTATGGAAGCATACCAACCGAGCGCGTCGGTAGCGCCACTCTCGCTTTCGGTAACGGCCTGCCCGCCGGCACGGTCCAACTACTCTCGGACGGTGAGACCGTCACGATGGGCGTCGCGGCCACGGGCCTCGAGCCTGGCGCGCACGGCTTTCATCTCCACACCACCGGCAAGTGCGAGAGCCCCGGCTTCCAAAGCGCAGGTGGGCATCTCAATCCCGCGGGACGAGAACACGGCAGCGAGAACCCTGCCGGCAAACATCTTGGCGATCTGCCGAACCTAGTTGCGAACGACGCAGGCCGCGCGACTGCTCAGTATGACCTACCCGGCTCCGCCAGCAGCGTCCTGGAAGATATCTTCGACGCGGACGGAACCGCCGTCGTGATCCACGCAGGACCGGACGACTACCGCAGCGATCCCGCAGGCGATGCCGGTTCACGCGTTGCCTGCGGCGTCATCAAAGCCGCTGGCTAAACCGAGGCCGCTAGACTGACTCCCCGGCCGCGCGAGCGCGCTCCAGAACGGAAGCGCCCGCGGCCGGTACCAGCTTGAGCGCCGCAAGCAGCAGCACAAACCCAAACGGCGCGGCCACCAAGGTCGTCAGCATGCCGGTGCTCAACCCTCCGGGACTGACAGCAGATACGTAACCCGCAAGGAATGGCCCGATCCCGAGACCGATCAAAGTGGTCGAGAGGAAGAAGATAGCCGTCGCCATTCCGCGCATGCGGGGCAAGACCAGGGCCTGGCTGCTCGCCGCTGCAGCACCCAGCGCCGAAGCGCTGGTCATTTGCGCAAGGAAGCTCGCGACATAGAACACGGTGAGGCTCTCGGTCGTGTAAGCGACGACGATCGGCGGAAGCGAAGCGAGCAGGCCGAACAGGATGACCATTACACGCCCGTTCTGAAATTTTTCCAGGAGGTAATCTGCCATGCGTCCGCCCAAGATTACCCCGAGAAAGCCCGCCAGTGCAGACGGCGCGCCGAGGAACCAGCCGAGGTCGGTCTTATCCGCGCCGAGAACGCGCTCCGCATAGGGTGCACCCCAATAGGACGCCGCATAAGCCATGAACGCGACTGTGCCATAGCCCAGCACGACGCTGAGGAATGCTGGCGAGCCCCACGTAAGGCGGAAAGTCGGGAGATCGCGAGTATATAGCGCCGTCGCCCAGCTGAAGACTGCGTAATATCCAACGCCAAGGAATAGCCACTGGTCGCTGACCGGCACACCCGCTGCGGTCAGTCCAACCGCATCGGACAAATAGGCCGAGGCCCCGGGTGTAATCGACGTCAGGAACACAGCAATGACAGCGAAGGCGACAAGGCCCGCGACATTGATGGCGAACGCGCCGAGCCCGCGCTGAAACGCGCCAAGGAGCGTGAAGGGCGGAATGACCTGGAAAAGCTCCTGGAAGAACCCGCGGAACGGATGCGGATTTTCCGGAGTGGGCAGGCCGTCAATTTCTCCCCGTACGGGCTCCCGTAGGGTCAGGACCCAAAGCGCAAGCAGGAGCCCCGGGATACCGACCGACAGGAATGCCGCCTGCCAGCCAACAAGACCGAGTGGGCCGCCGTCAGGGTAGGCTTCGTTCCAATTCTCGACGACCAGACCGCCAATCAGCAACGAGATGCCGCCGCCGATGTAGAGGCCGCTAGAATAGATGGCTAGCGCGGTGGCACGCAGGCGCGCTGGAAACCAATCCGAGATCAAGGAATAGGCCGAAGGGCTGGCTGTCGCTTCGCCAACGCCGACGCCGACGCGCGCAGCAGTAAGTGCCCCGGCATTCTTCGCGAAGCCCGACAGTGCAGTCATCGTGGACCACAACGCCAGGCCGATTGTCATCAACCGGATGCGTTTCCAGCTGTCCGCCAGTTTGCCGAGAGGTATGCCGAAGAGCGCATAGAAGACGGCAAAAGCGGTACCGTAAAGAAATCCGAGATAGTCGTCCTCGACACCAAGGTCGGCCTTGATGTCATTGGCCAGGATCGAAAGGATTTGCCGGTCGATGAAGTTGAGAACGTATACGAGGACGAGAACGCCCAGCGCATACCAGCTGTAGGCAGGGACTTTGGAATCCGGTTGAGGCGACGCTTCGATTGTCTTCTCGCTAGTCACGTCGCTCTGGCTCAAAATCCTACTCCCTCAAATCAGGCGCTTCCGGCGCATAGGCAGTCGTATCGACTAGCCCCGCATCGTCAAAGCCCTTTCGACGAAGTCGGCAAGAATCGCACGCCCCGCAAGCCGTTCCATTTTCCGTTGGATCGTAGCAGGACCAGCTCCAGGAAGGGTCGAGATCGAGGCGATAGCATTCGCGCGCGATGTCGGCTTTGCTCATATGCTGGAGCGGCGCGTGGATCGAAAACGGCTTCCCTTCGACGCCTTGCTTGGTGCCCAGCCGGGCGGTCTCGGCGAAGCTTGCGATGAATTCGGGTCGGCAGTCGGGGTAGCCTGAATAATCCAGAGCATTCACGCCGATAAAAATGTCCCGGGAATGCACGCTTTCTGCAAAGGCGGTCGTAAGCGCTAGAAAGACGAGATTGCGGGCCGGGACATATGTAACGGGAATATCGTCGCCGACGCCCTCTTTCGGAACGTCGATGTCGTCCGTCAGCGCCGAACCCCCGAAGCGGCGCAAATCGAGAGGCAGCTCGACATGGCGCGATACGCCGAGAAGGCGCGCAATCTTGCGCGCCGACTCCAGTTCGCGAATATGGCGCTGACCGTAGTCGATTGTCAGTGCATGGACGGCAAATCCCGCTTCGCGCGCGAGAGCGGCACTGACCATCGAGTCCAAACCGCCCGACAGCAACACGACTGCCGGCGGCGAATCCGCTTTGGTAGTTTCATTCATGAGAGGGCAGCTAGTGCCTTCGCCCTTCGCGGGCAATGCTCACCGGCAAGAACCGGTGCGGCGTGCCTCAGCCGAAAACTGGAACGGTCGCCCGCCGACGATGCCTTGGCTATCAATCTGCACCAGCGAAGGCCCCTCCTTGCGCACGTTTGTACGGCCGTAGCCGTCTCCGGGACAGGTATACTGGACCGTCACTTCATTGCGGCCGTCTTCGACCACGAAGCGATTGCATCCGCCTGCCGAATGGCGCAACTGGATCAATTCACGACCGGTGCGAACGCAGACTTTGCGAGCGGGAGATCCGTCCCGAAAACGAAGCTGCCACTCCCCTTTTTCGAGCGAATCGAGCATGGCGAGCGAAGACTGGGCAAGTGTCGGCGACGCGACGGTACCGACGCATAGCAGTGCCAACGCGCCTCCAATCACGCCAAGTTTCTGTTTTCCGGTCACTTTCACCAATTACCTCGATTATCTCGCCTGATACGTCGTATCTAGGCCAGGATTATGAATATTCTGCGCTGAACCGCTGCAGAACGCCCTGGTTCCCAGTCTAGCCGCGTGTCTACTGTATCAGGCTAGGCTTCGATCGGGAACTGACGCGAACAGAACGCGCAATCGACTTTGATTATTCCGTCTTCATCACGCATTTCGGCCCGCTCGGTTTCTGCAAACTTCGCAAGCACACTTTCGTAGTGTTCTATCGAACACCTGCAGCCCTTCTCGATTGTATGGCCGCTGCTGATCCTGATCTCGTCTTCCTCGTGAAAGAGGCGCCAGACGATCGCTTCGAGCGACAGTTCCGGGTCGAGCAGTTCTTCATGCCGCAGCGATCCTGCCAAAACCGAAACATGCTCCCACTCAGGATGGTCGAGCCTCGCGTGCAGACGCTCACGACCTTCCTCTCCGTCCGGCAAGTGCTGAACCAGCATGCCCGCAGCCAGGCAACTGCCCCCGGTTGCGCGAACTGCGGTACGGATCAGGGTAGGGACCTGTTCGGACTGGAAGAAATAGGCTTCGCACGCTTCAGCAAGAGAGTCGCCCTCCAGAGGTACGATACCCTGATAACGACCGCGTCCGCCGGTCATATCGAAGGTAATGGCGAGGTATCCCTTGCCGAAGAGCGCAAAAAGCGACGGGTTCGCCCCTAGTTCGACGAGCTTTTCGTCGTCGAAATCGACATATCCGCGCAGCGCCCCGTCCTTGTAATCGCATACGAGCAGATTGATGGCACCGGCTTCGGTCTGCGCCTGCATGGTGACCTGGGATCCCTCGCCTTTGAGCAGGCCGCCCATGAGGGACGTCAGCACCAAAGCTTCCGCCAAGAGGTGCGTAATCGGCGCGGGATAGTCGTGCGCGGAGAGGATTTCGTCGAGAGCTGTGTCGAGCCGCACGACGCGGCCGCGGGCATCCCGTGACGGGATAGCGAAAGACAGAGTCTTTCCGGCGAAAGTTTCGTCCTGGGCGGGCTGATTATCGGTCATGGCGCGCAATATGGTGCGGCGCGCCCAGATTTACAGACCCCGCCGTCAGCCGATCAATCCGTGGCACCAGAGCAGGATGGCTTTTTGCGCGTGAATGCGGTTCTCCGCTTCGTCGAAAACGACCGACTGGGGGCCCTCGAACACAGCTTCGCTCACTTCTTCCCCGACGTGGGCGGGCAGACAGTGGAGGAATTTTGCATTTTGATTGGCCAGCGCCATCAGGTCGGTATCGACTTGAAACGGCGCCATCGCTGCAAGCTTGGCGTCGGCATGATCCTGCCCCATCGACACCCAGGTGTCCGTCACGACCACATCGGCACCGCGCGCCGCTTCACCGGCGTCGTTTGTCAGTGTCACCTTCGAGCCGGCAGACCGAGCCATTTCGACGAACTCGGATTCCGGTTCGTATCCGGCCGGCGTTCCCACGCGCACGTTGAATTTGAATAGAGCGGCTGCTTCCAGAATGGAGTGCAGCACGTTGTTGCCATCGCCCAGCCAGGCGATCTCCAGCCCGGGCAGCGCCTTGCCGTGTTCCACCATGGTCAGCAGGTCGGCCACGATCTGGCAGGGATGCGAACGGTCGGTCAGCCCGTTGATCACCGGTACGTGGGCATAGTGCGCCAGTTCCTCGGCCTTGGCGTGATCGTCGGTGCGGATCATGATCGCATCGACCATCCGGCTGAGCACGCGCGCGGTGTCTGCGATGCTCTCGCCGCGTCCGAGCTGGCTAGTACCGGAATCAAGGATCAGGGCCGATCCGCCGAGCTGTCGCATCGCGATATCGAAGCTGACGCGAGTACGGGTCGAATTCTTCTCGAAGATCATGCCGAGTACATGGCCCGCGAGCGGTGCATCGGCGTCGGGCTTGCCCTTGGGCCAGCCCGCCCGCGCCGCCTTGCGATCCTGCGCGTCGGCAAGCATGGCGGCAATCGCATTTCCGCCCGCGTCCGACAGGTCGAGGAAATTCCTCACTGCCGGCCCCAGGTCGAGTGCGTTGCCGCCTGCCATCAGGCGTCTTCCGGCGCGAAGCTCGCCGCGCCTGCGGAAAGCTTGTCGAGGAATTCGTCGAACTCCGCATCGCCTGCCACCAGCGGCGGAAGGACGCGCAGGGTCTGATCCCCTGCAGCCACGCACAACAGCTGGTGATTATCCCGCAGGTGGACGAAGAACGGCCGGCTCTCCACCTTCATGCGGATCCCCAGCATCAGGCCCTTGCCGCGAACGAGATCGAAGAGGTCGGGATAGTTGCCGATGAACTGCTCGAGTCGGCTGCGCAGGCGCTCGCCCTTTTCGGTGACTTCGGCGAGGAATTCGTCATTCGCAACAGCGTCCATCACCGCCATGCCTGCTGCCATCGCCAAGGGATTGCCGCCATAGGTGGATCCGTGCGTGCCGAAGCCCATTCCGCGCGCTGCTTTTTCCGTCGCAAGGCAGGCGCCCAGCGGGAAGCCGCCACCGATGCCCTTGGCACTCGCCATCACGTCGGGCTCGACCCCGTAGTGCTCGTAGGCGTAGAGCTTGCCGGTGCGAGCGACGCCGCACTGCACTTCGTCGAATACGAGCATGAGATCATGCTCGTCGCACATGGCCTTGAGACCGTGGATGAATTCGTCCGATGCCGGACGGATGCCGCCTTCGCCCTGAATGGGTTCGACGAGGAAGCCTGCGGTCTTGTCGCTGACCAGCGCCTTCGCGCTCTCGAGGTTGTCGAATTCGGCATACTGGAAGCCGGCGAGCAAGGGGTGGAAGCCCTTGTGCATCTTTTCCTGGTTGGACGCGCTGATGGTGGCCATCGTACGGCCATGGAAAGCGTTGGTGAAGGTGATGAGCTCGGTGCGGTTCGAGTCGCCATCTTCGTGCTGGTGATAGGCGCGCGCAGTCTTGATCGCGGTTTCGACAGCTTCGGCGCCGGAGTTGGTGAAGAACACCGTGTCGGCGAAAGTCTTGTCGACGAGCCGCTGCGCCAGTGCCTCGCCCTGCGGACTTCCGTAGAGATTCGAGACATGCATCAGCTTCTCGGCCTGCCGCTGGATCGCCCCGATCAGCCCCTTGTGGCTATGGCCGAGCAGGTTGACCGCGATGCCGCTGGCGAAATCGAGATAGCGCGTGCCATCTTCGTCGATCAGGTGACAGTGGTCGCCTTCTACGGGGCGCACGCCGCAGCGCGGGTAAACGGGCATCAGCGGGGTAATCGACATCGGACCTCCGGTATTCTCGAAAAGCGAAACGACAAATGGCGGCCCCGAACGGGAACCGCCATCTGCGTAATGTTCGACGATCTATTGCTTCTGCAACGCCGGGTCAAACAGGCGCTACGGAAACCGGCGGAAATTATTCCGCAGGAACGAGATTGACCGCCGAATACTTGCCTCGTCGATCGACCTCGAGATCGAACTCGTAGCGTTCGCCTTCGTTGATGGCCGACAGACCCGAACGCTCGACCGCGCTTATGTGCACGAAAGCATCGGGCTGCCCGTCATCGCGGGTCAGGAAGCCGAAGCCCTTCATGGAGTTGAAGAACTTTACCGTACCGGTCGCCTTCTCACCGGTCAGTTCGCGGCGCGGAGCTTCGCTGCGCGATTCGACTGCGATGACATCGCCGACAACCTGCAGGTCCTGCGCCGACACCTTGCCGCCGCGATCCACGAGGTTGAATTCCAGTTCCTGTCCTTCGGCCAGACCTTCGAGGCCGGCGCGCTCGACAGCGCTGATGTGAACGAAGATATCTTCACCGCCGGTATCCTGCTGGATGAAGCCGAAGCCCTTCTGCGAATTGAAGAACTTCACCTTGCCCTTGCCAGTGCCGACAACCTGGGCGGGCATGCGATTGCCACCGCCGCCACCGCCGCGCGGACCGCCGCCGAAGCCGCCGCCGCCGCCACGATTGCCGCCGCCGAAGCGGTCACCACCGCCGCCACCGCCACCGAAACGATCGTTACCGCCACCGAAGCGGTCACCGCCGCCACCGAAGCCGCCGCCCTGCTGGTCGAAACCGCCGCCCGGACCACCGAACGGATCGTAGCTGTCTTCCCCGAAACCGTCCCGCTTGTCCCGTCCGCGGCGGCGCCCTCTGTCGTAACCCATAACCCTGCAAATACCTTGTCGTTCAGCTCGAAACTCACTGCGAACGGCGCGGGAGCTGAAACGCGCCGGACGCGGGCAGACACGAGCGAAATGCGCGAGACCTACCCCTCAAACCATTACGCATAGCGCGAAACCGCGCGTCAAGCGAATGATTTAGCATTTACCCCATGTCTCGCGAGCGATTGTGACATTTTCGCATGAATTCGCGCAGGTTTCTTCGCTTGCATCGACGATCTCGCTTCGGCATCGGTTCGAAATGGAAATCATGCAGCTTCTCAGCGATCCGGCCGCCTGGCTCGCCCTGCTCACGCTGATCGCGCTCGAAGTCGTCCTCGGGGTCGACAATCTCATCTTCATTGCGATCCTGTCCAACAAGCTGCCCGAACATCAGCAGCAGCGCGCGCGACGTATCGGGCTTGCGCTGGCGCTGATCATGCGGATCGGCATGCTGCTCCTGATCGGCTGGCTCGTCACCTTGCAGACCCCGCTGTTCGATCTCGGAATCGTGGGCCCTCCGGTCGAGGGGACCAATAAGGCGAGCTTCGAGACGGCGTTTTCCGGTCGCGATCTCATCCTTCTGGCCGGCGGCCTGTTCCTCCTGTGGAAGGCCACCAAGGAGATCCACCATTCGATGGAGCCGGAAGACGATTCGGGTGATCTCCTCGACAAGACCCCTGGCGTCGGCGCAGCGGCCACCGCAACCTTCGGCGCGGTCATCGCACAGATCGTCGCCATCGACCTCGTGTTCTCCGTCGATTCGATCCTGACTGCGGTCGGCATGACCGACGAGATCCCGATCATGGTCACGGCGGTCGTGATCACTGTCGGCATCATGATGGTGGCAGCCGATCCACTCGCCAAATTTATCGAGAAAAACCCGACGCTGGTCATGCTGGCGCTCGCCTTCCTCGTCATGATCGGCCTCGTGCTGATCGCGGACGGGTTCGGCTTCCACGTGCCGAAGGGCTATATCTACGCCGCCATGGGCTTCTCCGTCGGCGTGGAAATTCTCAACATCGTCCAGCGGCAGCGCCGGGCGAAAGCCGCTGCGCTCGCCAAGGGAGACGCCGCATGAACGAATTCCGCAGGATCACCGATACGTTCTATGCCAGCCCGCAAATCGATCCCGAGCAAGTGGCGGAGGCAAAGGCGCAGGGTTTCACGCTGATCGTCAACAATCGCCCCGACGGCGAGGAACCCGGTCAGCCGGAAGGCTCGGCAATCGAATCCGCCGCACGCGAGGCGGGTCTCGACTATATCGCAATCCCGGTGAGTTCGGCAGGCTTCAGCCAGCCGCAAGTCGAAGCCTTGCGCGACGCGCTTGGCAAAGCTGAAGGCAAGGTCCTGGGCTTCTGCCGGTCCGGCACCCGCTCGACCTTCCTGTGGTCGCTTTCCCAGGCTGCCGATGGTGCAGAACCCGACACGGTGGCCGCAGCGGCGCGCAGCGGTGGATACGATGTCTCGCCCATTCGCCCGGCCATGGATGCGCTGTCCGCCAACGCCCGCGGCTGATTACTCGCGATAGTCGAGCGGGGGATCGCGGTCCCCCAGCAGCGAGACGTATTCATAATCCTCGCCCCGCGCAGCATCGAATTCCGCGCGGGCGGCCTTGCGCATTTCCTCGTTCGTATAGAGCTCAGCCGCCATCAGGGTCAGCGCCTTGGCGGCCAATTGGGCGCCTTTGTGCCCGATCGAATGACCGCTTGCTGCCACTGCCTGCCAGCTATGTGCGCTCGTGCCGGGCACCCAGGTCGCGGTGCGCACGCCGACGGTCGGAGTCGCCCAGGACACGTCGCCGACGTCGGTAGAACCATAGCCAAGCGTCTTGGCATAAGGCTGCACCTTGCCCGCCTCCTCCAGCGGTTCGGCATTCTCTCCGAAGCTCTTCGCGATTTCCTCGGCCCAGGCACGTTCTTCCGCAGTGTACTCGATCCCGCCGAGGCTGCGCAGCTTGCGGTCCATCGCGCGGGCCAGCGTCTCGTTGACGAGCAGGGGATTATTGCCGTGGATCACCTCCCACTCGACCTCTGTGCCCGTGCCCATTGCAGCGCCCTTGGCCGCCGCTTCAAGGCGGGTCCACAGCGCCTGCACTTCGGCAGCATCCGAATGCCGCACGTAATAGAAGACCTCGGCAAAATCGGGGATGACGTTGGGAGCCGATCCACCCTCGGTGATGACGTAGTGGATGCGCGTGTCCATGCTGGTGTGCTCGCGCATCATGTTGACCATCATGTTCATGGCCTCGACCCCGTCCAGCGCGCTGCGCCCGCGCTCGGGAGCGCCTGCCGCATGGGCGGAAATGCCGCGGAACCTGAACTTGGCGGAGCGGTTGGCGAGGCTGGTCCGGGCCGCTGCGCTGTTTTCATCGGCCGCGTGCCAGTGAAGCGCCACGTCGACATCGTCGAACAGCCCTGCGCGGGTCATATAGACCTTCCCGGATCCGCCTTCCTCGGCCGGTGTTCCGTACAGGCGGATCCGCCCCGGCGTTCCCGTCTTTTCCAGCCAGCGTTTGACCGCAATCGCCGCGGTCAGCGATCCGCCTGCAAACAGGTTGTGACCGCAGGCATGTCCCGCGCCATGTTCCGACTGCTCCCGCGTGGGCGCGGCGGTCTGGCTGATGCCCGGCAGGGCATCGTATTCAGCAAGGATCGCGATTATCGGTCCGCCCTCGCCCCACTCCGCCAAGAAGGCCGTGGGTATATCCGCAATGCCGGCCTCAACTTGGAAACCCTCGCTCTGCAACTCATCCTGCAGCAGCCCGCTAGACCGGTTCTCAAGATAGCCGAGTTCGGCCCAGCCCCAGATCTGCTGAGAAACGCGCGCCGTCCGGTCTTCCTGCGCTTCGACTTCCGCCACCGGATCGGCGGATTGCGCGGCAAGCGGCATGGACAGGCAGGCGGCGACCACCGGTAGCAGGGCGACTTTCTTCATTGCGTATCTCTCCGTTTGGCCAAACTTGCCGCAAAGCGCAGCGCGTGCCAATCGGTATCGCCATGGACATCCCTCCCGCTATTCTCCAGTTTCTCGGATCGCTGGTCGCCATCCTTGCGCTGGCAGGCCTGGCCTTCGCCTTGCGACTAGGGCCTGCTCCGCGCCTCAAGGACGAGCAAGCGGCTCGCACGGCCGCAGACGAAGCGGTCAGCGGGTTCGATCCGGTGGAAATCGCGCTCGATCGGGACGGCACCGGCGCGCTCATGCGCGATAAGGCAGGACGTATCCTGTTGCTCCGGCAGCACGGGAGCCATTTTGCGGGACGCATGCTGACAGGCGCTGCGGTAGTCACCCGCGACGGCGATGCCCTGCTGATCGACACGGCGGAGAAACGGTATGGTGCGGCGCGCCTTGAGATCCCTGATCCTTCAGCTTGGATGCAGGCGATCGAGGCGATACAGTAGCGCAGAGCCATGCCCGATTTTTCGCCCACCGAACTAGCCGTTCCAGGCTTTGTCGCCCTCGTCCTGATCGAGATGGTCTGGGCCTGGCGCAAGCGACCGGAAAGCTACGAACCGAAGGATACGCTCACCAGCCTTGCCTTCGGCCTTGGCAGCACGGTCGCCGGACTGCTTTTCGGCGGCCTGTTTTTCGCGCTGTTCCTGTGGGTCTGGCAGTTCCGCCTGTTCGATATCGAGTGGAGCTGGTGGGCCTTTGCGCTTTGCTTCGTGCTCGACGACCTCAAATATTACTGGGTCCATCGCTTCGGCCACCGGGTGCGGTGGTTCTGGGCGAGCCATGTGAACCATCATTCGAGCCAGCATTACAACCTGTCCACTGCGCTCCGCCAGACATGGACCGGATTCCTGACGCTTGGCTTCGCCTTCGCGCTGCCGCTGGTCCTGATCGGTTTCCATTCCGGGATGATCGCGCTCGCGGGCGGGTTCAACCTGATCTACCAGTTCTGGATCCATACCGAAGCGATCGACAAGATGCCCCGCTGGTTCGAAGCGGTGATGAATACGCCCAGCCATCACCGCGTGCACCATGCCACCAACCCGCGCTACCTCGACCGCAACTATGCCGGTGTGTTCATCGTCTGGGACAAGATGTTCGGGACCTTCGAGCCGGAAGTGAAGGACGAGAAAATCCGCTACGGGATCGTCAAGCAGCTCGGCAGCTTCAACCTGCTGTGGGCGGTCTTCCACGAATGGATCGGCATAGCGCAGGACATGTGGCGCGCGCCTTGGGGCAGCAAGCTCGGCTACCTGCTGCGCGAGCCCGGCTGGACCCATGACGGCAGCCGCGAGACCAGCGACCAGATCCGCGCCGCCTGGCTAGCGCGGCAGGGGACGGTCCCCAAACAGGTTTCAAGTGAAAACCCGATTGCAGGCGACGCCGAGGCTGCCTAACCTCTCGAATCGAGAGGAGTAATCATGGATGAATTCGACGTAGTCGTTGTCGGTGGCGGCAGCGGGGGCAGTGCAGTTGCAGGGCGGCTGGCGGAAGCAGGCAAGCGCGTCTGCCTGCTGGAGGCAGGTCCGCGCAATAACGGCATGCTGGTGCGCACACCGGGCTTCATGCCCTTCCTGCGCAATGCGTCGAACTATCGCTATGACACGGTTCCGCAAAAGGGCCTAAACGGACGTATCGGATACCAACCGCGCGGGCGTGGCCTTGGCGGATCGTCAGCCATCAACGCCATGGTCTACATCCGCGGCAATTCCTTCGATTACGACCAGTGGGAAAGCCTCGGCTGCACCGGCTGGTCCTATGACGACGTGCTGCCCTATTTCAAACGGGCCGAACACAATGTGCGCGGCGAGGACGAATTCCACGGCGATGATGGGCCTCTGTGGGTGAGCGACCAGAAATGGCCGAACCCGGGCAGCCTCGCCTTCGTCGAAGCTGCTGCGCAATTGCAGCTGCCTCGTAACGGCGATTTCAACGGCGCAAAACAGGAAGGCTTCGGCCTGTACCAAGTTACCCAGAAGGATGGCGAACGCTGGTCCGCCGCACGCGCCTATGTCGAACCCAAGCGGGGATCGAAGAACCTCGACGTCAGGATCGGGGTAACGGTGCAAAAGCTGGAGATCGCGGACGGCCGCGTGACCGGCGTGACCTATTCGGCCGGCACGCGCCGCCGCACCGTCACCGCAAAGGGAGGCGTGGTCCTTTGCGCCGGTGCTTTCAATTCCCCGCAGGTACTCATGCTTTCCGGCATCGGCCCGGCCGAGCATCTGAAGGAACACGGCATCGATGTCATGATCGACAAGCCGGCCGTCGGGTCGGACCTCCAGGATCACATCGACTACGTTTCCAGCTGGGAAACCGAGAGCAAGGAGTTCATCGGCAGCAGCCTTGCCGGCACCGCCCGGATGGCGAAAGCCATCATCGAGCACCGCCGCAAGCGCACCGGGATCATGACCACGCCCTATGCCGAGGCAGGTGGCTTCTGGAAGGTCATGGACGATGCCCCCGCCCCCGATATCCAGTGGCACTTCGTGCCCGCAATGTTGGAAGATCATGGCCGGGAGAACGTGAAGGGCCACGGCTTCTCCCTGCACGCCTGTGTGCTGCGCCCGGAAAGCCGGGGGACGGTTCGGCTCGCCAGCCGCGAGGCGAGCGATGCGCCGGTGATCGACCCGAACTTCCTCGACGACGACCGCGACATCGCTGTCCTGCGCAAAGGCGTTCGCCTCTCGCATCGCATCGCCGCCTCGCCGAGCCTTGCAAAGTTCGATCCGCAGGACCGCTATCCCATCGATCTCGACGACGACAACCAGCTTGACGAGCTGATCCGCAACCGCGCCGATACCGTTTATCACCCCGTCGGAACCTGCCGGATGGGACCGGACGATAGCGATGTCGTCGATCCCACGCTCAAGGCGCGCGGTGTCGACGGTCTGTGGATCGCGGATGCATCGATCATGCCGCGCCTCGTCAGCGGCAATACCAACGCGCCGAGCATCATGATCGGCGAACGGTGTGCCGACTTCGTGAAGGCGGAACTGGGCGCCTAGCGCGCGAGCCGCTTGGCCATGGTCGCAAGGGGGACGGGTACCGTACCGTTGGTGTCCTCCCACTCGCTTTCCACCACATAGCCACAGCGCTCGTAGAACGGCTTGCCGGCCATGGTGGCCGCCATCTCGATTTCGGCGAAGCCTTCTTTCGCAGCAGCGGCTTCGGCTGTCTCCAGGATGAGACGACCGATTCCTTTCTTCGTGTGATCGGGGTGGGTGTACATCGCCCTGATCCGTGCCCGTTCGCTCGCAGTGTCAAGCAGGCGCGGGTCGCGGCCAGCCGAATGGTTGCCGCCATACAACGTCGCCCGGCGCGACCATCCTCCACACCCCACCACTACGCCGGCCTCGACGACGCAGAAATAGGTCCCGTCTTCGATCAGCAGCCGGTCCAGACCCATCCCCGCTTTGGACGCTTCGATCTGCTCGGCCGTCAGGTAGCCGACCTGCAACCGCTCGATCGCGAGATCCATGAGGACGCGGATATCGTCTTCATCTTGTTCGGTAGCGAGCCTGATTTCGACCATCATCATCTCCGCAACGAGAAAGGGGCGACCCGCAAGGCCGCCCCTCTTCGTTCATTATGCCTGCCCGTGGATTACCACTGGAAGCGGGCGCGCAGATAGTAGCTGCCGCCGTTGAAGCCGAAGGGCGAACGTTCGCCGTACTTCGCACCGACGATGCCCGAATAGGGGTTTAGCGTCGGATAGTTGTCGAACATGTTCTGCGCACCGACTGCCAGTTCGAGGCCGTCGATCACTTCGTAACCAAGCTCCGCATCAAAGGTCAGCTCTGCCGATGCGTCGATCGGAAGGGTCGAATCCTCGAGGTGGGCTTCATAGTAGCTGCCGAAGTAGTTGGCGCGCAGGAGACCGCGGAAACGGCCCTGTTCGTGCGTGATGTTGAGGAAGCCCTTCCATTTCGGCAGGCCCTCTTCAAGCTGGCGAACGCGGGTGGCCGAAATGGTCTGGCCTACGTCGGTCACCTCGGTTTCGGTGTAGTTGATCGCCAGCGTCGCGCGAGTGGTGCCGCCTTCGATCGGGTAGAGCCTTGCGTTCGCCACGAAGTCGAGACCCTGCGTGCGCGTATCGAAATCGTTGTTAAAGAAGGTGAAGGCCACCAGATCTTCGAACCCGGTGAAGTCGTTGCGATCGATCACCCCTGCCGCGTCGAGCTGCGTGAGCAATTCGGCCGGGGACGGCGTGAAGGTTGCCGTGCAATTGTTGGCCACGTTCTCGCGATCGGCCAAATAGCAGAGCGCTGCCGGGAAATCGATCGTCGAGGAGCGCGAGATGCGGTCCTTCAGCTTGATGTTGAAATAGTCGAGCGTGACCGAGAAATCGCCCATGTCACCCGCAATACCGAGCGTGAAGCTGTCGGCCTTTTCGGGCCCGAGGGTCGGACGATCGAGACCGAGGCCGCCATTGGCAACCGTGTCCGCGATATAATCCGAAGCGATCAGGCCGGCGGGGCTGAACAGCGGGAACGTGCCTTCGTCCTGCAGCTCGCCATTGGAGAACTGCGTGGTGACGTTGATCACGTTCGCCTGGCCCGCGGTCGGCACGTGGAAGCCGGTCGAATAGGTGCCGCGAAGGCGCCATGCATCCGACAGCTTGAACAGGCCGCCCAGCTTCCAGGTGACGGTGTCGCCGAAGCTCTTGGTGTCTTCGTAACGGACCGCGCCCTGCAGCGTCAGGGCGTCGATCAGGTCGGCTTCGATATCGATGTAAGCCGCCTTATTGTCTTCCTTGCTGGTGCCGGCCGAATTGGTGGCAAAGCCCGGGAAGCCGTTCGAGCTGGTCGAGAAGCCTTGTCCGGTCGGATAGGCTGCGCTCGGCTGGGCGAGCGGGCCGAGTTCGAAGGAGGCCGGATCGCCTGCGGTGATGCCGAATTCCTCGTCGCGATATTCGGCACCGGCAGCGATATAGACGCTGCCTTCACCCACTGCGAGATTGTATCCGAGGTCGAGGTTGACGACGTTCTCGGTCTGCGAATAGCCGCCTGGATTGAATTCGGTCGGCGTGTTCGGGCCAAGCGAAGCGTTGACCGTGTTGCGGATCGAGAAGCTAGATTTGTTGCGACCATGGCGGTAGCTGAGGTCGAAATCGAGCGCGTTGAACAGCTGGCCGCGGATACCGACGGCAGCCGAATAATCCTCGATGTCGCCGCCGAACCGCGGAGTGAAGCCGCCCGGGAACAGTTCGACGAAGGAGAAGCAGTTCGCGTCGGCACTGACCTGCGCCAGGATGGTCGGGTCGGGGATCAACCCGCCCTGGGTGAGCGGGATACCGGCCGGGCAATCGCCCGCCGTGTCTAGCGAAAGGTCGCCCACCAGCACGGAGGCGACGCCGCCGTCTTCTTCGGCAAGCGGTGCGCCGGTCGCCGGATCGACGAACGGACCGGCGTAAACGCCGCCACGATTGGTCGGGTTACGGAAGAAGAAGCCGCCGTCGACGTTGCGCTCGGCATAGTTGCCGAATGCGTAGAGTTCGATTGCAGGCGAAAGTTCGAGGCCGAAGTTGGCGAAGAACTTCATGTCGTCGTTGACGTTCGGCTGGCCCCAGATCTGGGCCGGGTCGGCAACTGCGGTATTGCCGGCGGCGATCAGCGCGGCAGCGTCGTCGCGCTGTACGGAGCGGACAGTCGCATCGGATTCGCCATATTCGGCCGACAGGTTGAGGAAACCTGCTGCCGTGACCGGAATGCCGACATTGGCAGCGATGGTGTATTTGTCGCCATCGCCTTCGTAGGTCTCGCCCCACTGCGCAGAAACAGTGCCGCCGTCGGGGCTGTCCTTGAGGATGAAGTTGAGAACGCCGGCAATGGCGTCCGAACCGTATTGCGAGGATGCGCCGTCGCGCAGCACTTCGAGCTGCTTGATCGCGATCGACGGGATGACGGAGATATCAGGGCCCTGCGAACCGTCGGAAATACCGCCGCCGAGAAAGGCGATGACTGCGGCGCGGTGCTGGCGCTTACCGTTGACCAGGACCAGCGTGTTGTCGGGCGAAAGGCCGCGCAAGTTGGCCGGGCGGACGAGGGTTGCCGCGTCGGAGATCGGCTGGGTGCCGACATTGAAGGAGGGCACGGAAACGCGAAGCACGTTGCCGATATCGCTATCGGCCTGGTTGTTGAGCTCGGCCGATGAAACGATGTCGACCGGCGCGACGGTGTCCGCCGCCGAACGGTCGGCCTGGCGGGTGCCGGTCACGATGATGGCACGGTCGGCCTGTTCGGCAGCGACCGCATCGGTTTCTATCCGGGTCTGGGAATCCTGTGCCATCGCAGGCGCGGAAGTGACAAGCGCTGCCGCTCCGCAAAGAAGCGCCGCACGCGTGGCAAGAATGCTATTCCGATTACTTGTCATTACTTTTTCCTCCCGGGAACAAAGTTGAATGATCGAATCTGACGCCGGGATTGCACTTGGCGCAATAGTATTTCGTGTGGGCAAGCATGAAGCGAACAGTAGTGTGACAGCTTTGCAACATAAAAAGAGGCCGGCCCCGTGAGGGAACCGGCCTGTTGAAGTCTTCTGTTCGCAGGAGGAACATGGGTGGGCGGGGCCGCCCGTGAGGAGAGAGGAGAGAGGAGGCGGCCCCGCCGAGTTGGTGATCAGTTGTAGGCGCGTTCTCCATGTTCGGAGATATCGAGACCTTCGACTTCGGCGTCTTCGGTGACCCGCAGTCCGATCAGAGCCTTGACGACAAGGCCGGCGATCAGGGTGCCGATACCGGCCCAGGCAATGGTGACGAGAACGCTGTAGGTCTGGATCCAGAGCTGCGCGCCGAGAGCGGTCGAACCGTCGCCGGGACCGCCGAGGAACGGCTGGTAGACGACTGCCGTACCGATAGCACCGACGATGCCGCCCACGCCGTGGATGCCGAATGCATCGAGGCTGTCGTCATAGCCGAACTTCATCTTCACCTTGGCGACGAAGATGTAACAGACGGCCGAGCTCAGGATGCCGAGCAGGATCGCGCCGAACGGCCCGCTGTTGCCTGCTGCCGGGGTGACGGCGACGAGGCCTGCAATAACGCCCGAGCAGAAGCCCAGCGCGCTGCCCTTGTGGCCCGCTGCCCGTTCGATGACCATCCAAGTCAACGCACCGGCTGCAGTGGCGACGAAGGTGTTGATCATCGCAAGACCGGCCGAACCGTCGGCTTCCAGAGCCGAACCTGCGTTGAAGCCGAACCAGCCCACCCACAGCAGGCCGGTGCCGACCATGGTCAGGGTAAGGCTGTGCGGCATCATCGGTTCCTGCGGCCAGCCACGGCGCTTGCCGAGGAGGTACGCAAGGACGAGGCCCGAGATACCGGCGTTGATGTGCACGACGGTGCCGCCAGCGAAGTCGAGCGCGCCATCGTCAAGTAGCAGGCCACCCGTGCCCCACACCATGTGAGCGATGGGAAAATAGACGATCGTAAGCCACAGGGGCACGAAGAGCATCACCGCATTGAACTTCATGCGCTCTGCCGTTGCGCCCAGGATCAGGGCAGCGGTGATGGCTGCGAATGTCATCTGGAAGCTGATGAAGACGTACTTGCTGATGACCTCGTCGGTGAACGTCGCGGCCGTGCTGCTCGCGTCGGTACCGGAAAGGAAATAGCTGCCACCGCTGATGAACTTTCCGAGAAGCCCTTCATAAGTGGTGTCGCCGAATGCGAGGCTGTAACCCCACATCACCCAGATCAGCATTGCGAGCGCGGCAGTGGCGCCGATCTGTGTCATGGTGGCGAGCATGTTCTTCGAGCGGGTCAGACCGCCATAGAACAGGGCGAGGCCCGGGAGGATCATCAGCATCACCAGGACGGTGGCGGTCATCATCCAGGCATTGTTGCCGGGGTTGGGCACGGCGGCTGCCGCTTCGGCGGCGTCCTGTGCGAAAGCTGCCGTGGCAGTGGTGAACGAGGCGGCGAGAACGGCGGCCCCGGTAAGAATCTTGCGCATGGTCATGGTGCTCTCCTTGCGGCTCACAGCGCGGTTTCGCCGGTTTCGCCGGTACGGATGCGGGTGGCGTCCGCGAGATCGAAGACGAAGATCTTGCCGTCGCCGATCGCTTCGGTGCTGGCGGTTTGCTGGATCGTCTCGATGACTTGCGGGGCAAGGCCGCTGGCCACTGCGATTTCCAGCTTCACCTTGGGAAGCATGTTGGTCGAATATTCGGCACCGCGATAAATCTCGGTCTGCCCCTTCTGGCGTCCGAAGCCCTTGACTTCGGACACGGTCATTCCGGCCACACCGATGCTCCCGAGCGCTTCGCGCACTTCGTCGAGCTTGAATGGCTTGATGACAGCGATGATGTATTTCACGCCTTCACCCCTCTGGCTGCGCACCGGCCAAGCACCGGCTTTCGCACCTGCAGCACGAAGCGTGCCAAACGCGCATCGGGAGTGTTTTCAGGTTAATTCGGGGGCGCACACGCCGAGCAATGCCCAATTATTAGGCTGCTGCCTATTTTTCCATCAGTTCTAGCTTCGCAACCACGGGCAGATGGTCAGAAGCTACCGCGGATAGCGCGGTGTGGTGCACATGGGCCGAATGGCAGGCCCAGTGGTGGCTGGCCACGATCCGGTCGAGCGAAGCTACCGGCTGGCGGCTCGGATAGCTTTTGCCCGGGGTGACGACGGTCCAGTCGCTGGCAAATTCGCGCATGGCCCCTGTCGCGCGGCCCCACTGGTTGAAATCGCCCATGATGACCGTCGGCAGTTGCCGCGTGGCGGAACTTACGTAATCCAGCAGCGAACGGATCTGGTCGCGGCGGCGCAGGCCGGACAGGTCGAGATGGGTGCCGATAACCCGCATCATCCGCCCTTCGATCATGAGATCGCCGCAGGCCGCCCCGCGAGGCTCCAGTGTGGGAAGGTCCAGCGCCTCGCCGCCATATACGTCCATTTCGCGCCTGACGAGGATCGCATTGCCGTGCCAGCCGATGCTGCGCGGTCGCTTCGCGACTTCGACCAGTCGCCAATGCGTGTCGTCGAGTTCGGCGCGCGGGATGGTCGTCGCCCGGTCGCCGATCCTGCGATCCACCTCTTGCAGCGCGATCACGTCGGCGTCGATTTCGTGAATGACCGAAAGGATGCGCTCGGGATCGCGCTTGCGGTCGAGCCCGACCGCCTTGTGGATGTTGTAGCTGGCGAAAGTAAGCTTCACGCGCGCGCTATTCGCCCCCGATATAGCGGTCGGTCGTGCGCACCGGAATGCCGTCGATACTTGTGTCGCGACCTTGCTTCTTCGTCAGCCATTCTTCCGGATCGGATTGCCTATGCGCCTTCTGCAGGGTCGCACGCTCGCCGCGGTATTCCATGAAAGGCACGCCCCAGCCGCAGCTCGTCTGGACACTTTCGACGGCAATATCGAAAATCTGCCGCGTCCCGGGCAGCAGGTCGAAATGTGCGGCCAGGTCTGCCCAACCCTCGTCCTGAGGCAGAACCGCGCGCCCGCTCCCGTAGATGCGCAGGATCAACGCCGGTCGGTCGAAATTGCAGAACATCAGCGTGATGCGCCCGTCACGCGAAAGGTGCGCATGGGTTTCGTTGCCCGATCCCGCAAGGTCGAGATAGGCGACTCGCGTCGGCCCGAGCACGCGAAAAGCGTCATAGCCCTTGGGGCTGAGATTGATGCGGGCATCTTCGGCGGCTGTGGCGACAAAGAAAACCGGCTGCTTGCCGATCATCTCGATATGCTTGTCATCCAGCGCGTCGAAGAATTCTGCCATTAGAGGAAGTCCCTGATCGTCTTCATGAACCGGTCGAACTGGTCGTGATGGAGCCAGTGTCCGGCATTTTCGAACTCGATCACCTTCGCATTGTCGAAATGATCGAGCCTGCCGTCGCCTTCGGGATTGGATGCCCAGCTGTCCGCGCCATAGAGCAGGAGGGTGGGCGCCGTGATCGCAGACCATGTCTGGTGCAGGAACTCATCGGCGATGTCCTCGACCGCCCAGACATTGAGATGCGGATCGAATTTCCAGCTGTAGGTCCCATCCTCGTTTCGGTTCACACCGTGGATGGTGAGGTGCCGCGCCTGTTCTTCCGTCAGGTAGCTGTTTTCCTCGATCATGCGCGCGAAAGCGGATTCGATGCTGTCGTACTTGCGCGGCATCCGACCCGATGCACCACGCTTCTTCTCGATCCATTCCTTCATGCGCACGGGATACGGGTCCTCGCGCATTTCGGCCTGACGCTTGGGGCTGGGACCGAGGCCCTCGATCGCGACGATCTTGGTTACCATCTCGGGGAATGTGCCCGCGTAGCGCAGCGAGACATTGCCGCCCATGGAATGGCTGACGATCGTGACCGGGCCGACGCCCAGCTGATGGACAAGCTGCGCAAGGTCATAGACCATGTCGTTGACGTGGTAATTGCCATCCGAGACCCAGTCGCTGTCGCCGTGGCCGCGGTGATCCATCGCCACGACATGCCAGTCGTCGCGCAATTCTTCGGCTACCCAGTCCCAGCTGCGCGCATGGTCGCGCCCGCCGTGAACCAGCACGAGCGGCGGCTTTCCGCGGTTGCCCCAATCGAGGTAATTGAGGCGCAGGCGCTGGGAAATGAAGATCTGGGAAGTCGGGCCGGTAAGCGTCATGGCGTTCCCATGCCGCGAAGCAGCGCCGCTCGCAAGCCTACCGCTCCTTCGTGGCCGAAAAGGTCAGGTCGGGATTCTTTTCCTGCTGGTAGGAAACGTCCCAAGGGCTCTTCGCCATGAAGACCAGGTCGCCGTCGCGGTCCCGGGCGAGGTTGGCGCGATTGTATTTCTCGAATTCGTCGAGCGCCTTCTCCTCGCCCTTGAGCCAGCGCGCCGTCGCGAAGGGTGATGCTTCGAGGCCCGCCTCCACCTTGTATTCGGCCGAGAGGCGGCTGATCAAGACTTCGAGCTGGAGCTGGCCGACCACGCCCACGATGTGCTGGGCGCCAAGTTCGGGATAGAAGACCTGGATCACGCCCTCTTCCGACAGATCGTCGAGCGCCTTGCGCAATTGCTTGGTCTTGGTCGGGTCCTTCAGCTGGACGCGGCGCAGGATTTCCGGCGCGAAATTCGGCAGGCCGGTGAAGCGGACGTCGTTCTTTTCCGACAGCGTATCGCCCACACGCAGCGTGCCGTGGTTTGGAATGCCGATTATGTCGCCCGGCTCGGCGATGTCGGCCACTTCGCGGTCTTGCGCGAAGAACAGAATGGGCGAGTGGATCGCGATCGGCTTGCCGAGGCCCGACGGGGTCAGCTTCATGCCGCGTTTGAAGGTGCCCGAAACCTGCCGCATGAAAGCAATGCGGTCGCGGTGATTGGGGTCCATGTTCGCCTGCACCTTGAAGATGAAGCCGGTGACCTCGTCGCGGGTCGGCTCGATCTGTTCGTCACCAGCCGGCTGGGGGCGCGGCGGGGGCGCGTACTTCGCGATCGCCTCGATCAGCTCGGTCACGCCGAAATTCTTGAGCGCCGACCCGAAATAGACCGGCGTGAGGTCGCCGTTGCGATAGGCCTCGAGATCGAATTCGGGATATCCGACCTGCGCCAGTTCGATGTCCTCGGCGAACAGTTCGGGCAGCTCGGGATTTGCGTCGCGCTTGCCCTTGAATTCCTTCGACGGACCTTCCGGGCGCGCAACCGCACCCGTTTCGAAATCGAGAATGCCCTCGAACTGGCCGCCCATGCCCACCGGATAGGCCTGCGGACTGACGTCGAGGGCCAGCATGTCGGCAATCTCGTCGAGCAGTTCGAACACCGGCCGGCCCTCGCGGTCGACCTTGTTGACGAAAGTTATGATCGGCACGCTGCGCAGGCGGCAGACCTCGAAGAGCTTGCGCGTCTGCGGCTCGATACCCTTGGCGGCGTCGATCACCATGATGGCGGAATCGACCGCAGTCAGCGTGCGATAGGTGTCTTCGGAGAAGTCTTCGTGCCCCGGCGTGTCGAGCAGGTTGAAGGTGATGCCGTCACGCTCGAACGTCATGACAGAGCTGGTCACCGAGATACCGCGCTGCTGTTCGATCTTCATCCAGTCAGAACGGGCGCGACGGGCAGCGCCGCGCGCCTTGACCTCACCGGCGAGGTGGATCGCGCCGCCGGTCAGCAGCAGCTTCTCGGTCAGCGTGGTCTTACCCGCGTCGGGATGCGAGATGATCGCGAAAGTGCGGCGGGACTGGGTCGTATCGGAATTCGCTTGCGCCATGCGCCGCGCGCTAGACCGACAGCGCCCCCGCGTCCACCGCTAAGGGTGTTGGACGGACCTTGTCGCCTTAAGCGAATGGAAACACTCGCTATTTAGGTTGAGGCCACGAATTGGGGGGGCACGATGTCTATAATACGCAGCATATTGTCTATATTTGGCGCGATCTTCTTGGCGTCTTGTGGCGATTCCGGCGAATATTACGAGAAAACGCCGCAGCAGGTCACGCAGGCTATCAAGAGTGCGCACCTTCCAACACACGTGCTCGGCAAGCAGATCAAGCGCAGCCGCGTCACCCAGCCCGCTCCCGATACCGTGGTCACGACCCTGCTGGGCGAAGGCGGGCGCGAAATGATGCACTTCGTCACCACCGTCACGCCCGATGGCACCGGCTCGCGCGTCGCCACCGAGATCGCGGTGCCGGAAGGCGTCAAAGAGCGGCTCGACGAAGCCGTGGCGAAGGACCCGATGGCGAATTACGCAATGAACCTGATGCAAGTCGTCGCACGCGAGCACGTGGTGGCGGCGATCGAGGGCCGCCCGTTCGACATGACGCTGGGCAACCCGAATGCGCAGGCCGCAATGGAAATGAACCCGGAAATGCGAGCCCAGTTCGAACAGGCGAACAAGGCCGCGTCGGATATGGCAAAATACGAGCAGCAGCTCGATTTCGAACAGAATTACGGCAGCGATTGGGGTGACAGCGGGGCTGGCACCGGCGACGGCTGGGGCAATTGAGTGTGGTCGTCAGCCCTCGCCCCGGGCCACCCGGAAGCCGCCGAAACTCTGGCTGACCGGCATCAATTCCAGCGTATTGATATTGAGGTGTGGCGGTAGCTCCGCGACCCATCGAACGGTCTCGGCAATATCGTCTGCAGTCATCGGATCCGCGCCGCCATAGAGCGTCTCGTGCGCTTCCTCGTTGCCGTCCGTGCGAACGAGCGTGAATTCGGTTTCCACCATGCCTGGCTCGATCGAGCAGACGCGCACGCCCGTGCCGTGCAGGTCGGCCCGCAGGCCGAGGCTGAACTGGCGCACGAAGGCCTTGGTCCCGCCATAGGCATTGCCGCCCGGATACGGGTAATTGGCCGCTACGCTTGAGATATTGATGATCGCGCCCTTGCGCTCGATCAGCGCAGGCAAGAGCTTGTGCGTGATCGAAGCCAGAGCCGTGACATTCGTCTCGATCATCGTCTTCCACTGGTCGAGATCGGCCTCTTGCGCAGGCGCCGTGCCGAGCGCGAGGCCCGCATTGTTCACCAGCAGGTCGAAGCTCGAAAACGCTTCCGGCAAGCCGTCCAGGGCCGCATCGCGCGCCGCCTCGTCGCGGACGTCGAAGCTGGCAGCATGGACCTTATCCGCACCGAGATCCGCGACCAGCGCATCCAGACGTTCCTTGCGCCGTCCCGTCGCTACACAGCGCCAGCCGCTCGCAACCAGTGCGCGAACCGTCGCCTCGCCGATGCCCGAAGTTGCGCCAGTGACGAGGGCAGTCTTCATCCGCGCAGCTCCGCACCCTGCTTGGCCGCATTTGCAACGATCTTGTCCGAGATCGCCTTGATCTCTTCGTCGGTGAAAGTCTTCTCGCCGGGGCGCAGCACGACTTCAACCGCAACCGACTTGTGGCCCTCGGGCACTCCCTGGCCGGCGAAGACATCGAAGACGCGAGCATCGACGATCCCTTTCTTGTCCGCCCCGCGCACTGCCTTGACGAGCTCGCCAGCAGGCAGCTCCGCCGGGACGAGGAATGCGAAGTCGCGGGTCACGTCCTGCAAGGCCGGTGGCGCATAGGTCGCGCGCGCAAATCCGCCGCCGCCCTTCTTCGCCGGGATCGCGTCGAGGAAGATTTCGACTGCCACGACCGGACCATCGATGTCGAAGGCCTTGAGCGTGTTGGGATGAAGCGCACCGAAACGGGCGAGCACATTCTTCGGGCCGAGACGCAAGGTGGCGGACTGGCCTGGGTGGAACTGCTCGCCAGCCTCGCCCATCACCATGAGGATGCCGACCGGGGCACCGGCCGCTTCGAGCAGCGCCATGGCTTCTGCCTTGGCGTCATAGGCATCGAACTTGGCGCCCTTACCATTGGACCAGCCGCGAGCGGTCTTCTCTCCGGAAAGCACGACGCCGAGCGTAGGCTTTTCATCACTCGCGCCGTTCTGGCCGCGGAAATAGCGTCGCCCGATTTCGAACAGGCGCGCGCCGTCGGACCCGCGATCGGCATTGCGCTTGGCTGCCGAAAGCAGCCCCGGAATAAGCGAGGGGCGCATGGCCTTCATGTCTTCGCTGATCGGGTTTTCCAGAACCCACAGCTGGGCACCGTCCGCGAAATGCTCCGCTTCGGCAGTCGGCAGGAAGGACCAGGTAATCGCTTCGTTGAGGCCACGCGCAGCCGCGGCACGGCGCAGCTTGCGCTCCGCTTGCTGGAGCGGGGTTGCCGTCGGCAATGCGACACCGGGACGGCGCGGAAGCGGGGTGCTTTCAACCTCGTCGATGCCGTGGATGCGGACCACTTCCTCGACGAGGTCAGCCGGGCCTTCGATATCGTGGCGGCGCGGCGGGCATGTGACCGTCCAGTCATCACCAACTTCGAAATCCAGCGAAGTCAGGATGGCGCGCTGCTCGTCCCGGGGGACTGCAAGGCCGCCGAGACGCTCTGTCAGGTCAGGGTCGAACTCGATCTTCAGAGCATCGGTCGGCGGAGTACCTGCGCGCACCACCTCGGTCGGCTCGCCACCGCAGGTCTTGGTGATCAGGCTGGTGAGGATGGCGAGGCCATCGTCGAGATATTCCGGATCGACACCGCGCTCGAAACGCGTGCGCGCGTCGGAGGCAAGGCCGAGCTTGCGCCCCGTCACGCCGATGCGCTCCGGATTGAAATAGGCGATTTCGAGCAGGACGTCGGTAGTGCCCTCCGTCGCGCCCGAATGCTCGCCGCCCATGATGCCGGCAATATCGTGCACGCCGTTGTCGTCGGCGATCACGGTCATCGTGTCGTCGAGCGTATAGGTCTTCTCGTTCAGCGCCTCGACCGTTTCGCCGTTCCTGGCGCGGCGGGCCACGACCGCGCCCGACAGCTTGGCGAGGTCATAGACGTGAGCCGGACGACCGAAGGCGAGCATCAAATAATTGGTCGCATCGACCAGTGCCGAGATCGGACGCTGGCCTGCCGCAATCAGGCGGCGCTGCATCCACTCGGGCGAAGGCTTGGTGTTGTCGACCCCGCGAATGACGCGGCCATAGAACGCCGGGCAACCTTCCGGATCGTCGGTGCGGATTTCGATCGGGCACGGGCCCGACGCCTCGATGGCGGAAGCCTCGACCGGCTTGAAGGTGCCGAGGCCAGCCGCCGCAAGATCACGCGCGATGCCTTCGACGCCCATGCAGTCGGGGCGGTTGGGCGTAATGGCCACATCGAAAATGGGCGATGCATCGTGATACTCGGCGAAGGTCTGGCCGACCGGCGCATCTTCGGGAAGCTCGATGATCCCGTCGTGCTCTTCGCCCAATTCGAGTTCGCGAACCGAACACATCATACCGTTCGAGTCGACGCCGCGGATCGCGCTCTTGCGCAGCTCCATGCCGTTTGCCGGGACCACCGCACCGGGCAGGCCGAGCACGCCCTTCATTCCGGCGCGCGCATTCGGCGCACCGCACACGACCTGCAGCGGATCGCCCTCACCCGTGTCGACGGTCAGCACCTGCAACTTGTCGGCATCGGGATGCTTGGCCGCGGTCAGCACCTTGGCGACACGAAACCCTTCCAGCTTTTCTGCCGGATCCTCGATCCCCTCGACCTCATGGCCGATACGATTGAGTGCAGCCGCAATGTCTGCGACGCTCGCGTCGGTTTCGAGGAAGTACTTCAGCCATTCGAGCGAGAACTTCATGCGCTTGCTCCCACGCCTGCGGAGAGGGTCGGCTGGTCGAAGGGCGAGAAACCATAATGGTCGAGCCAGCGCTGATCGCCGTCGAAGAAGGCGCGCAAATCATCCATCCCGTACTTGAGCATGGCGAGGCGGTCGACGCCGACGCCAAACGCGAAACCCTGCCATTCGTCCGGATCCAGCCCGGCAAATTCGATTACGCGGCGGTTGACCATGCCGCTGCCGAGAAGCTCCATCCAGCCGTGGCCCGGCGCATCGCCGTCCCCGCCGAGCACGCGGCGGCCATTCACGTCCTGCCAGCCAACATCGACCTCGACCGAAGGTTCGGTGAACGGGAAGTAGGATGGGCGCAGGCGCAGCACGATATCGTCGCGCTCGAAGAAAGCCTTGAGGAAGGTTTCCAGCGTCCACTTGAGGTGGCCGAGATTGATATCCTTGTCGATCACGAGGCCCTCGACCTGGTGGAACATCGGCGTGTGCGTCGCGTCGCTGTCGGAGCGATATACGCGGCCCGGCGCAATGATGCGGATCGGCGCGCCCTGCTTCACCATCGAGCGGATCTGCACCGGCGAGGTGTGCGTACGCAGCAGCATGCGGCGCCCCTCACTGTCCACGTCGGGGAAATAGAAGGTGTCGTGCATGGCGCGCGCAGGGTGCGTTTCAGCCATGTTGAGCGCGGTGAAGTTGTGCCAGTCGTCTTCGATTTCGGGACCGGTGGCGACCGAGAAACCGAGGTCGGCGAAGATCTCCGCCAACTCGTCCATCACCTGGCTGACGGGGTGGACACTTCCCTTCGGCGATTGCGGCTCGGGCAGGGTAAGGTCGAGCGTTTCGGACGCGAGCCGCCGTTCGAGTTCGGCGGAATCCAGCGCATCCTTCTTGGCGGCGATCGCATCGGCGACATCGCTGCGCAGGCCCTGGATCTTGGGCGCTTCGCTCTGGCGCTCTTCCGGGCTCATCTTGCCCAGCGTCTTCATCAGTCCGGAAATCGAACCCTGCTTGCCAAGCAGTTCGACCCGCAAGCTTTCCAGGGCGGCGGCATCCTGTGCTTCGTCGATACGCGTCAGCGCGCTCTCACGCATTGTAGCCAGATCGGTCATCTATTCCTCGGGAATCCTGTAGGGGGCTGCCTCTAGCGGCATAGTCCGAAATGCTAAAGCCCAGTTTCGAAGTCGATGCGAGCCATGCGCTCGAGAACTCCGACTTTGCCTTCAGCCAGCGGGTCGCGCAGGTCTATGCAGCACCTGCACGGCCTCTCCCGCGACCGCCTGGCGCGCCTTGGCAGCGGCTCCGAGGACGGGGTGAGGCAGTCTCGCATAGTCGCGGGGTCCCATGCCCATGAAACGCTTGAAATCGCGCGTGAACTGCGCCTGGTCGTAATATTGTGGATCGAGCGCCGCAATCCAGCTCATCGACGGGTCCAGCATGAACTGCGCAAGGCTACGCAGGAAGCGTTGCCGCCGGATCAGCAGCTGCGGCGTGAAGCCGAACGCATCGAGGGCAAATCGCTCGAGTGTGCGGGTGGTCATTGCGAGTTGCTCGGCAAGATGCGCGACAGTCGCGCAGGCCGGGTCGAGCAGCGCGCGCTGCGCCTCGACGATATGCGCTTCCCGCTTCCCGGGCTTGTCCAGCACCTTCGCTAGGAGCGCAAAAATCGCGTCCTTCTGTGCGAGAGTGCTGTTGCTGCGCGAAATCTCGATAAGCGGGGTCAGTTGCTGCATGTCCGGATCGGCTTCGACATCGCACATCCGGTCCGCGTAATCGGCTGCGCTTCTCCCGACGAGGCGCGGCACGGTCTCCGGAGCTCCGGGTCCAATACTCGCGGAAAGCTCTCCTTCCAGCACTATGCGCAGGTTGAACCATTCAGGATGCAGCCAGTCGCGTATCGGCTTGGCTGCGCTGCCGGGCTCTTGCTCGACCACATCGAAGCGATAGACGGTCGTAACGAACGGCCTTAGCTCTTCCGGCGGAAGGAAAAACTCGAGTTCGACGTCGAGCGCGCCGCTCGCGGTATCGGTCAAGGCGCGCTTCCCCCGTCCAGGTCCTGCCGCGGCTTGTCGAGTGTCTGCACGGGGGAACCCCAGATCCGCTGACGTTCGGTCATGAAGGCATCGAGAATGGGATGGTCCATCGTGGCATATTCGGTCGGACTCATACCCATGAATTCATGGAACTCGCGCACGAAATGGGGTTGGTCGTGATAGTGCCGGTCGATCGTTCGGGACCAGCTTTCGCCTTCCGAGAGCATGAATGCGGCAAGGCTGCGCATCATTCGCTGGCGGCGAAGCAGGAAGCGCGGCGAAAAGCCGAAGTGCCGGTTGCACAGCCGCTCTAGCGTGCGCTTGTGCATCGCTGCAGCGTCCGCGAAATCGTCGATCGAGGTCAGGTATGGATCGACCATCGCTTCATGGATCGCGATGATACGCGCCTCGTCACGCGTCGGCTGCAAATTGTCGCGTAACACCCCCACCAGCTTCGCAAATTGCGCGTCATCATCATGCGACGGGTCGCACAACAAGTCGCAAAGACCTGCCAGGTGCCGGAAGGTCGGATCCCGCTCGCCGTCGCAAATAGTGTTGGCCGATTCGTGGGCGGGCTGGGCTATCAGCTGCGCCCATCCCAGCGGTTTGAGGCCGATACCCCACATCCTTGTCTCGCCCATCTCGAAGTAGACGGGTTTCGAGCTTGGACCGGTGGCCTGAAACCGCGCACCGTCGACAGAAGTCACCTCGGATGTGTCGGGATTCACCACCCGGGCATAGGGCGCATTATGACAGAAGAACCGCAGATTTCCCCATTCGGGCTGCAGGTAATCGGTCACCTTGGCGTCGCCGCCAATCTTGGTTTCGAGAAGGTAGACCGTCGTCAAACAGGCAGCGAGATCCTCGGGCGGCGGAAAGAAGCGCACCGCAAGATCGAAGTTTGTCTCTGGCTGCTGGTCGTGGACCATACAGGGCAGAATATCCGACAGGCGCGATTTCGCAAATTATTGACCGCAAAAAGAAAGGGCGCCTCCCAAAAGGAGACGCCCTTGCTTGCATTCGAACCCGAAGGTTCGAGCCGGTTAGGCCGGAAGGGCCTTCTTGGCCTGCTCGATGATCACCTTGAAGGCCGCGCCTTCGTTCATGGCGAGATCGGCCATGACCTTACGGTCGAGTTCGATGCCGGCAAGCTTGGTGCCGTGCATGAACTGCGAATAGGTCAGGCCTTCGGCGCGAACCGCAGCGTTGATACGCTGGATCCACAGAGCGCGGAAGTTGCGCTTCTTGATCTTGCGGTCGCGGTAAGCGTACTGGCCGGCCTTTTCGACGGCCTGGCGAGCGACGCGGATGGTGTTCTTGCGGCGACCGCGATAGCCCTTGGCCTGGTCTAGGAGCCGCTTGTGCTTCTGGCGCGTGGTAACGCCGCGTTTAATGCGAGGCATATCTTATTCTCCTTGAATGTCGCGATCAGTCGAGGCCGTAAGGCGCCCACTTCTTCACCGTCTTGGTGTCGGCTTCCGACAGGACAGTGGTGCCGCGGTTCTGGCGGATATACTTCGCATTGTGGCTGATCAGGCGGTGACGCTTGCCAGCGACGCCGTGCTTGACCTTGCCGGTGGCGGTGATCTTGAAGCGTTTCTTCACACCGCTCTTGGTCTTCAGCTTGGGCATTTTCATCTCCTTTGCAGAGACACGTCGAACCAGCCCTGGCAGCCCTTGTCGCCAGGCCGGCACATGAATCACGTGTCGGTGAAGGCGCGCGAGATAGCGATTCTGCCTGCGAATGCAAGTCAGAAGTGGCTGAGGTAGCCGCCGTCGACCGCCAGGGTCTGGCCGGTGATGTAGCTTGCCTCGTCCGAGGCGAGGAAGGCGACCGCGCCCGCAATTTCTTCCGGCTGCCCCCAGCGCCCCAGCGACGTCCGGCGCGAAAGGTGAGCGGCCGTCTCGTGATCGGCGACCATCTCGCTATTCGCCTCGGTGGCGAAATAGCCGGGCGCGACCGAGTTGACCGTGATGCCTGCAGGCCCGAGCTCTGCAGCGAGGGCACGCGTGAGAGCATCCAGCCCGCCCTTGCTGGCCGTATACAGGACATCGCCGCGAGCAATCCGGGCGGCGATGGACGTGATGTTCACGATCCTGCCGCGACCCTTGCGCGTCATATGTGCAGCGGCCCTGCGAGCCAGATCGAACGGCGCCACGAGGTTGACCTCGAGCATTCGGGTCATGTCCGCACGCACGACGTCATCGAGATCGCGCCGGTCCCGTTGTCCGACATTGTTGACCAGGATGTCGATCCCGCCCGCTCCTGCCATCTCCTCGATGGCCACCCGGGTGGCATCGTCGTCGCAAATGTCGAATGGCAGGATCCGGCAATCGCCTGCGATCGCCGCGCGGGCCTCCTCGAGCGCCGAGGCGTCCCTGCCATTGAGCCAGACCTGCGCTCCGCGCTGCGCGAGACGCTCGGCAATTGCAAAGCCGAGCCCCCTCGATGCACCGGTTACGAGGGCAGTCCGGCCCTTCAACGAAACGCCGGCATCCATCTCAGGCTCTTCTCGCCGAGCGAAAGGTCAAAGCGCAAGATCCATCGCTTCCAGAACATCCTCCAGCCGCGCGGCATCGCCGATAGCCAGCACATTTCCGTCGCTGGCGGAATGCAGCGGCCCACCGCTCCAGTCGCACATCAATCCGCCCGCGCCTTCCACCACCGGAGCCAGCGCAGCGAAATCATGGAGCTTGAGACCCGCCTCGCAGACGATGTCGACATGGCCGCTCGCCACCAGGCCGTAGTTGTAGCAATCGCCGCCGTAGATGATCTTGCGTTCGGCCACCGCCTTGGCGAGGCCCATGAAGTGATCGGCCTCCTGCTCGCTGAACTGGTGCGGCGTGGTTGTCGCGAGGACCGCGTCGGACAGGGACCGGCACGGCGCGGACCGTACGGGCTTGCCGTTGAAAGTCGTTTCCTTGCCCGAGAACCCTGCCCAGCGTTCGCGACCGATCGGCTGGTCAATAATACCGAGAACCGGAAAGCCGTCCTGCAGAAGCGCGATAAGGGTCCCGAAGATCGGCCTGCCGGCAATGAAGCTGGTGGTGCCGTCGATCGGATCGAGCACCCATTGCCGCCCTGCGCCTTCGTTGCGGGTGCCATATTCTTCGCCCACGATGCCGTCGTCCGGGTACTCCGCCTCGATCAGCGCGCGCATCGCTGCCTCGGCAGCGCGGTCGGCTTCGGTGACGAAGCTGGAGTCGGATTTCTTCTCCTGTTCCCAATTGCCGCGGAACAGGGGACGAATGGCATCGCCCGCGGCATCGGCAAGGCGGTTGGCGAAGGTAAGATCGGAACTTGTTGGCATGGGCCTGCATTTGCTGTCTTAAGGTCCGCGGTCAAGCTTGCTTGATCGCGCCTCCGCCTTCGGGTCGTACTGAAGGGGAATTTCGTGACCACGTCGAAAGACGACCAGGAGATGCCGGCCAGCGACAAGGCCGATGCAGACCTGCCACCGATTCAGTCACATACTGGGTCTACCCGGCAGGGCATGCCGCTCGCCCTGAACCGGGCCCCTGGCGAGGACCTGCAAGACTGGATCATGCGCATCGGCGTTACGTCGGTCGACATGCCCGAGGGCGCGTCGATCGAATGCATGTCACTGTGCGAGCATCCGGTCATCCGCATGATCTATGGCGCGAAATGGACCGCGTGGACGGCCGAAGGGAAAATCGAATACGAGCCCGGAGACGACGGTCTCGTGCTCTATTTCGGGCCCGAGACGAAAGCGATGAACCTCAGGGTCGACGGATCCTTTCGCGTGGTCTCTATTAATTGCACCTCCGCATTCGCGACCAATTTCGGGCTGCCCGATCCTCGCGAGACGCTCGATCGCATCCTTCCCTTCGATCCGGTCTGCGGCCTCCAGCACATTGCGGAGGGTCATCACCCGCAGGACGATCCCCACGCGTGGCTCGACGCCAGCGAACAAGCCTTGCGCGAAAGTCTTCGTGTCGGCTGCCCCGAGCGGGCGCACGACTTGCTCGATGCTTTCGAACATCTGACCCTGACAGATCCGGCAGCGAGCCTGTCGGATTTTGCAGAGCGCCTCGAAGTCACGCCGCGCACGCTGGAAAGGACGATTTCCCGCAACTGGGGAGTGACGCCGAAATTCGCGCTCCGGCGTGCCCGCGCGCTCGACATGGCTGCGGCACTGCTGGGAGTCGCCGATGCCACGGAAGAGTCCGAATTACGCCTGCGCTATTTCGACCAGTCGCACTTGACGCGGGAGATGCGTCACTTCTTCGACCACACGCCCGGCGCGATGCAGACGGGTGACTGCCCACTATTGCGCATTACCATGGAGATCCGCCAGTCGCGCAGGCTCGAAGCCATCGCGAGGCTTGCCGGATCGGAAAGCCCCTCGTGGCGGGACCCGGCGGCAGAGCCGGGCGTCGACTAAACCTCAGTCGAACAGCGAGCTGACCGAACTTTCGTCCGCGATGCGCCGGACTGCCTCACCGATCAGCGGGGCGATAGTCAGGATGCGGATGCGTTCGGAATCCGATGCCGCATCCGTCGGCTTGATGGAATCGGTGATGACCAGTTCCTTTAGCGCAGAGCCGTCGACACGGGCGACCGCACCGCCGGAAAGGACGCCGTGCGTAATGTAGGCCGCTACCGAAGCGGCGCCCTGGTCGAGCAGCGCCTGGGCCGCGTTGCACAGCGTGCCGCCCGAATCGATGATATCGTCGATCAGGATACAGTGACGACCCGATACGTCGCCGATGATGTTCATCACTTCGCTTTCGCCGGGGCGATCGCGGCGCTTGTCCACGATGGCCAGCGGTGCATTGTCGAGGCGTTTCGCCAGCGCGCGTGCGCGCACAACGCCGCCGACGTCGGGCGAAACGACCATGAGGTCCTGATCGCCGTACCGCGCCTGGATGTCGGCAGCCATGACCGGCGCCGCATAGAGGTTGTCGGTCGGGATATCGAAGAAGCCCTGGATTTGGCCTGCGTGCAAATCGACCGAGAGAACGCGGTCGGCACCCGCTTCGGTGATGAGGTTCGCCACCAGCTTTGCCGAGATCGGCGTACGCGGACCGGGTTTCCGGTCCTGCCGGGCATAGCCGAAATAAGGGACCACGGCCGTAATCCGTCGCGCAGATGCACGCTTGAGCGCATCGATGCAGATCAGCAATTCCATGAGATTGTCGTTCGCCGGATAGCTGGTCGACTGGACGACGAAGACATCCTCGCCGCGCACGTTCTCGTGGATTTCCACGAAGATTTCTTCATCGGCGAAGCGGCGCACCTGCGCATCGACGAGAGGCATTTCGAGATAGCCTGCGATCGCACGAGCGAGCGGCAGGTTCGAGTTGGCGGCCATGATCTTCATGTGAGCGAATCCCGTGTCGGCTGGCAGTGACTCCCGCCTAGCGACACGTCATGGGATTGCAACATGACAAGCGGGGCATTCCCCGCTTCGCTCATTATTTCGTGCGATGTTCGCCCTTGATCCAGCGAACGGTGCCGCTGGAGGCGCGCATGACTACGCTTTCGGTCGTCATCTTGCCCCCGCGCAGGTACTTCACGCCTTCGAGCAGGCTGCCCGAGGTGACGCCGGTCGCGGCAAAGATGCAATCGCCCTTCACCAGGTCGTCGCGCGTATAGATGCGGTCGAGATCGGTGATGCCCCATTTCGCAGCGCGGGCCTTTTCGTCGTCGTTGCGGAACACCAGCCGTCCGTTGAACTGGCCACCGACACAGCGCAGCGCAGCTGCGGCCAGCACGCCTTCGGGCGCGCCGCCCTGGCCCATGTACATGTCGATCGTGGTTTCCTCGTCCGTCACCGCGATCACGCCTGCCACATCGCCATCGCCGATCAGGACCACGCCGCATCCCAGGCTGCGCAGTTCGGCGATCAGGTCCGCATGGCGAGGACGGTCGAGCACGCAGACGATGATGTCGCCCGGCTCCACGCCCTTTGCTTCGGCGACGGCCTTCACGTTCTCGGTCGGAGATTTGGCAAGGTCGATGATGCCTTCGGGATAGCCCGGTCCGACCGCGAGCTTGTCCATGTAGACATCGGGCGCGTTAAGCAGGCAACCTTCCTCGGCTGCCGCCAGCACGGCCAGCGAATTGGGCCCGGCCTTCGCGGTGATGGTGGTGCCTTCCAGCGGATCCAGCGCGATGTCGATCTTGGGGCCCTTGCCCGGTGCCCCGCCGACCTTTTCGCCGATGAACAGCATCGGCGCCTCGTCGCGCTCGCCTTCGCCGATGACCACGGTGCCGTCCATATAAAGGGTGTCGAATGCCTTGCGCATCGCTTCGACCGCAGCAGCGTCGGCGGCCTTCTCGTCGCCGCGGCCGATCAGTTTCGAAGCAGCGATCGCGGCCGCTTCGGTCACGCGGACCATTTCAAGGACGAGGACGCGGTCGAGGGAGTTTTCGGCAGGCGAGTTCATGGGGTGTTCAGTCCTTGGAGCGAGTTTGGGGCCCAGGTGGATGGCCCGCGAATTCGTATGCGCGGGCCGATATACGCAGGAGCATCATCTTGTCGAGACTTGGCTGGGCGGGCCTCTGCATTCTTATGGCTTCGGTCTCGCAACCAGCCATGGCGCAGGAGGCGCTGGAAGCCCAGTCGGCCACGCCGCCTGAGCGGATCGACCTGCTTGTACCCGAAGAGGCGGACGAAGAAGACGAGCGACGTCTCGAAGATTGCAGCGAGGAGCAGGATGCGGCGGAAATCTCCCGCGAGATTATCGTCTGCCGCCGCCGCAACACCGAGAATTCGAAATATTACGACAAGGACGAGACCGAGCGTCGCATCGCCGCGCGTAGCCAGGGTCAGAAACCGGTTAACACCTTTGGCATTCCCGATCACGGCGTCGTCGTGGCGCGGGGCTGTTTCATCGGCCCTTGCCCTCCCCCGATGCCAATTCTCATAGATGTGGCTGCGCTGCCGGAGGCGCCGCCCGGTTCGGATGCCGACAGGATGGCCCGCGGACTTGCGCCGCGCGGAAACGATGGGCCGGTCGCCGCTGGCCCGCAGGAGCCGGAAATCGTTCGCGATGCAAGAATGCAGGGCAATGCCGAGCAGCTCGGATTGCCCGAGCCGGACCTGCGCAACGATGAGGAGGTCAGTCCTTCAGGATCGGCATCACCAGGGGAGCAGCCGTCAGGCTAGGCGAGCCTTCCAGCAGCGATAGCGCTTGAGTCACGCAGCGCTCCGGTCCCTCGTGGGTTACCATAGCGACCTGCACTTCGCCGCCATCGTGGTCGCGGCTGCGCTGGATCATGCTTTCGATCGACACGCCCGCATCGCGCATGGCGGCGGTTATCTCGGCCAGCACACCGGGCCGGTCCGCAACCGTAAAGCGCAGATAGTCGCGCCCGATCCTGTCGCCGGGATCGGCCGCGGCACAGCTCTGCAGCGCCGTGACGGGGACCGAGAACGGCGCGCCGCTCTGGCCGCGCGCAATTTCGATGAGGTCGGCCACCACCGCGCTGGCGGTCGGCTTGTCGCCTGCTCCTGCACCCTGGAAAAGCAGGCGGCCCGAGAAATCGCCTTCTGCGACCACGGCATTGGTCGGGCCGGTCACCGCTGCAAGCGGGTGGCGGAATGGTACGAGGCACGGGCGTACACGCTGGAGCAGGCGCGGCCCTTCGCCGCTGTCGTCCAGTGTGGCGATTCCCACCAGCCGCACAACGTAACCGAGTGCATCCGCCTGGGCGATGTCGCTCGCCCCGACCTGCGTGATGCCTTCGGTCTGGACGGCATCGAAATCGATCCGCGTTCCGAAACCGATGGCCGCAAGGATCGCTAGCTTGTGGGCGGCATCCACGCCTTCGATGTCGAAGGCCGGATCGGCCTCGGCGTAGCCTTTTTCCTGGGCCGCCTGAAGCATCTCGTCGAAGTCGGCGCCCGTGCGTTCCATCTCCGACAACACGTAGTTGCAGGTGCCGTTGAGAATGCCGTAGATACGGTTGAGCGCGTTGGCGGCAGTACCTTCGCGCAAGCCCTTAACGACCGGGATGCCGCCAGCGACCGCGGCTTCGAAAGCGAAGGGGGAGCTCTTGATCGCGGCAAGTTCCGCCAGCTCGAGCCCGTGATGGGCCACCATCGCCTTGTTCGCCGTGACCAGCCCCTTGCCCGCATCGAGGGCGGAGCGGGCGAGCGTGAGCGCGGGCCCGTCGGAGCCGCCGACGAGTTCGACAACGACATCGACATCTACGCGGGCCGCCATGGCCTGCATGTCGTCCACCCAGGCATAGGGAGAGAGATCGACGCCCCTGTCCTTGCCCTTTTCGCGGGCCGAAACGGCCACGATCTCGATCGGCCTGCCGGCACGGGCGGCGATCATGTCGCGATTGGTCTCGATCAGGCGGATTACCCCGGTGCCGACAGTGCCGAGACCGGCCAGCGCTATGCGCAAGGGATCAGACATCGGCGCCCTCCCGTGCCGGGAAACCGAAGGCCTCGCGCACCGAATCCGGAACCGGCGTCGGCCGCCCCTCGGGCAAGTCGACGTGGACATTAAGCAGGCGGATTTCGGCACGAAGGTCGCCGTCATCGGCGCCGTGGAGGGTGATTAGGGTCTCCATGCTCGAATTGCCGATCCGGACCACGGTGAGGCGGCCTTCGATCAACTCTTCGAGGCGGATCGGCGCAAGGTAATCCACTTCCGCGCGGCGCACGTGGAATTCGACGTCGGCTGGCATTCCGCGCTCCCGCGCTTCGCGGAAAAATTCGCTGACGAGGACGTCGGCGTATTCGAGATAGCGCGAATTGAAGACGACGCTTTGGGGGTCGACCTCTGCGTAGCGCACGCGGAATGTATGACGATAGGGATCCATGCGGGACCGCCTAGCGCAGCATATGCACCCGCGTGAACCAGTTTGTCTTTGCTGGCCCTTAGCGGGCGTTCAGTCGGTCGTACGCTCGCACGGACCCAGCTGGTCGATCACAAAGGCATAATCGCGTGCAGCCAGATCGCGGGCCCGCCGGTCCTGGGCGAGGTTCGCCGTGCCGGGCAGTTCCTGTGGCAGGGCACACGCAAGGCGATACCACTCCAGCGTCCCGGCCTGTGGCGGGCGCGCAGCCTGGTCGACGATTTCCGTCCACGAGACGCCCCAGCGCGGGGCCTGCCCTGGACGGCGCACGACAGTCACCGACACGGGCCCGTCTTTCTCCGTATCGAGGAAAAGCTGAGTCTCCGACTCGCCCACCAGCGTGCCTTCGACGGCGAGCGCATCGGATACGCCGGTGACCCTGGGCGGGGCCTGCGGAGAAACGAGATCGGCAAGGATCGGACGCAGCCGGGCTTCCAGTTCGGGCGAATAACGCAGCTGTGCGTCGGTACCGACGAGCTGGATTTCTCCGGGACGACCTGCAACCGGGCGTGCGAACAGGATGACCTCCTGCTTCTTGAGCTTGGGAACCTTGCCCTTCGCATCGAGCGGGACATCGACAAGGTACTTCAGTTCCTCGCCTACCGGAACGGTGCCGGCAATCAGCGAGCCGGTGCGGGCTTCCACGTAGAGGCGCGCAAACCCGGGCGCGAGTCCCGGCGCGCGTTCGGGCGAAACCTGCGCCTGCTTGCGAATTTCGGCCCTGATGACGAGCGGCGTGCCGTCGGAAAGCTGGACCAGATAGGCATAGGTAAGAGGCGGCGCCGTGTCCTGGCCCACGGCCGGTACAGCAAGTGCCAAAGCCGCCGATATCGCGAAGAAAGTCTTTGAAAACATGGGGGCAAGTTGCCTTTTCGAGTGCTCGGACCAAGAAGGTTTCGTCGTATCGTAGGTCAACCGATCCAACGCATCCATGGTTCCTCCCACCAAAGCCGTGAATTGCCCCTTAACCGGAAAAGGGTTTGCCCCTGTAAAGCATCGAAGCTAAGGGATGGGCCTGAGCCGGGCTAATGATACAATATTGCCTGAAACGACCGTTTTCGGGAGTTTTCGGGAACAGCCCCTGGTTCGCAGCGCTCTATCCCCTAGGGGATATTGCTTGCATAGTATGGAATTCGGCGTCGGGATTGCGGTCAGAAATACCTCCCCCCACGGCGCCAAAACGGCCCGGTGCGAATCGGGCAGACACGATGGAGTGATGCAACCGAATGGCTTATGCTGACCAAGAGATGAGTGGCAATCGCATCGTTGCGATCATCATCGTTGCCCTCATCCACATAGGACTCGGTTACGCCCTGATTACCGGACTTGCCCTCGATGTGGCTAAGTCGGTCGTCGAACGCGTGACTACAATCGACGTGGAAGAGCCGCCGCCGCCGGAACCGGAGGACGAGCCTCCGCCGCCGCCGGAAGATATTCCCGAGACGGCCCCCCCGCCGCCCGTGGCACCGCCGCCGCCGATCAACATCGCACCGGCACCGCCGCCCATCCGCACCCAGACGACGATTCCGCCGCCGGCACCGCCCGCCGTCCGGATTCCGCCGCCCGCTCCGCCCGCTCCTCCGGCACCGCCCCCCGCGCCTTCCCAGGCACGTGGTGCAAGCCCCAAGGGTCAGAGCAGCTGGGCCAGCCGCATCCAGCGTAACTATCCGCGCCGTGCAGAACGTGACGGTGTCGAAGGTAACGTCGGTGTGAGCGTCACCGTTGGTACAGACGGCCGCGTGGCCGGATGTTCCGTCACCAGCTCCAGTGGCTCGAGCGACCTGGATGCCGCCGCATGCGATGGCATGACCCGCTATGCGCGGTTCGATCCGGCGCTCGACAGGGCAGGCAATCCGGTCACGGATACCTACCGGACCACGATTGTTTACCGTCTCAACTAAGCTTTTCCCGCCATTGAGGCGGACCTAATTCTCGAGAGGACTACTCGCTATGACCTTTGAACTTCTTGCTGCTGCCGCCGATGCAGCTCCGCAGACTTCCTTCGGTTTCTGGGAAGCAATGGAACAGGGCGGCTTCGTCGCCTGGTTCATTCTCTCCGTCATGATCATCATGTCGGTCGGTTCCTTCTACATTCTCTTCACCAAGCTGTTCGAACAGCAGAAGGTGATGAACCAGTACAAGGGCGTGAAGACCACCTTCTGGCGTTCGAACTCGCTCGATGAAGGCGCCAAGAAGCTGGACAAGAACAGCGCATGGCGCCAGCTGGTTGACGATGCCGTCAAGGCGCGCGACAGCCATCACCAGATGGGTGACAGCCTCGAAGCGCACGACTGGCTGCACGGCTCGCTCGATCGTTCGGAAGCAACGATCAATGCCAAGCTCGCAGGCGGCCTGCCGTTCCTCGCAACCGTGGGTGCAACCGCACCGTTCGTCGGTCTGCTCGGTACGGTTATCGGTATCTATCGCGCGCTGATCAACATCGGTGCCGCCGGTTCGGCTTCGATCGACAAGGTCGCAGGCCCGGTCGGTGAAGCACTGATCATGACCGCCATCGGCCTTCTGGTCGCTGTTCCGGCCGTGTTCGCCTACAACTGGCTGCAGAGCCGCAACCGTCGCATCGCCGAACTGATGACCGGTTTCACCACCGACCTGCTCGCCAACATCAGCTCGGACGGCAAGATCCGTCCGGCTGCTATGACGGCGACCTCGACCCAGCAGGCCGGCAAGGTAGCTGCCAAGCCCGCAACCGGCACTGCGACCGGCGCGGTCAAGAAGTAAGACGGATAGGCGGGGGCCACTGGCCTCCGCCTCCTCCGACACATTGATTTCTTTTAGCTACGGACAGGACACAAGATGGCGGTTCAGGTAGGCGGCGGCGCAGAAACGCCCATGTCGGACATCAACACCACCCCCCTCGTGGACGTGATGCTGGTGCTTCTGATCATCTTCCTCATCGCGGTCCCGGTCGCGATCCAGACGATCGAGAAGCTCGAGATCCCGATCTTCGAATCGATCGAATCGAAGGACAAGGTCGAAAACCTGCTCCTCACGGTCAGCACCACCGACGCGTCGGGCCGCAGTGCCGGCGAACCGGGTTTCGAGGGCGCATCGCGCAACGGCGAATGCCGGGTGTATTTCAACAATACGACCCCGGTGACTTCCGAAGAGCTTTACGACCAGGCGTTCGAACGTCTCGACCAGATCGTTCAGCGTTACGGCGGTCCCGAAGCGATCATGGAAGACCCCGAAGCAATTCCGCAGGTCCACATTCGCGGCGACGTGAATGCACCGTGGTCGTGCGTCGCGGGGGCGATCTACAACGTGCAGGCGGCGGGCTACCCCACTGTCGGCTTCATCTCGAACCCGGTCGACCCGAACGGCTGATCGGCTTCGAGCCAGAATTTCTAGGGAGATACCCTCATGGCAATGTCAGGCGGCAAGGATGATGGCGCCCCGATGATGGAAATGAACATGACGCCGTTGATCGACGTCCTGCTCGTTCTCCTCATCATGTTCATCATCACCATCCCGGTGGCGACCCACTCGGTCGATATCGACCTTCCGCAACCGAACCCGAACCCGCCCCCCGTCACGGTGGAGCCGGACAAGAACAAGCTGGTCATCACACCGACTGACGAGCTGCTCTGGAACGGCGAAACCATCCAGGAAGGCGATCTCGTCAACCTGCTGGCCCAATCGCTGACGATCAATCCGGAACCCGAACTGCAGTTCGAACCGGAAGCGCAGGCAAGCTACGAAGCTTCGGCCCGCGTGCTCCAGATCATCAAGTCGAGCGGCGTGACCAAGTTCGGCTTCGTGGGTAACGAACGGTACCGCAGTTTCGGCAAGTAAACGTCGAAACCAAAAACCAAAAAGGGGCGGAGCGATCCGCCCCTTTTTTGTGCCCGACGTTCATTTAGGACTCGACCGGCCTGGGATTGCATCTCCAAATTGTTATGTTATCCTGTTACATCTTTGATGGGGAGAGTGACATGCCGTATCGAGCAACAGCGCGCCAGTATGTGGGCCGCCCGATGAGCGATCTGAACATCACGCCGTTGATCGACGTGATGCTGGTCCTCCTGATCATGTTTATCCTCGCAATTCCGATTGCCACCCACGCCCTGCAGGTGCCGCTGCCCAACGGTGCGCCGACCAACCCGATCGAGGAAACCAACGTCGTCCATATCGACGCGTCCGACCGCCTCTTCTGGAATGGCGCGGAAATGGATAGGCAGGGCCTACTTAACCAGCTCGCAAGCGCGGCCGAAATGGACCACCAGCCTGTCATCCGGTTCGACCCGGACGCGCGTGCCAGCTATGCAACCTCGGCCAGGACGATTGCCCTGATCAAGGACTCCGGCGTCGATAATTTCGCGTTCGTCGGCAACGACAGGTATCGGAACTTCGATCGCGTGCGGTAAGTATCAATCGGCTTCGGGAAGTTCATCGACGCGCATGGCGGCACCGGCGAGGCTTTCCGCTTCCAGCAGAAGTTCGTCGTCAACCGAACCTTGCGGCGTAGCTTCGCGCCCGATCATCACCATGACCGGGACGGCAAGGGGACTTACGCGGTCGAGTTCGACATGAACCAGCTCCTCGGCCGCCCGGTCGAGCAGGCTGCCTAGCCGGCCGACATCGGTCATCCGCGTTCGTGCATCCGCCCAGGCCGCTTCGAGCAGAACGTGATCGGGCTCGTACTTGCGCAGTACGTCGTAAATCAGATCGGTCGAGAAAGTGACCTGCTTGCCGGTCTTGCGCTTGCCCGGATGCTGGCGCTCCACCAGACCGCCGATGACCGCCACTTCACGGAAGGCCCGCCGAAGGAGGTGCGAATTCTGCACCCATTCGATAAATTCGTCCTGCAGTATGTCCGGCGACAACAGCGGGGCGGGATCCTCGACCGGCTTCAGTCCCCAGACTGCCAGCGAATAGTCGTTGGCCACAAACCCGCCCGGCATCAGGCCGCGGTCCTCCATTCGCCGCGTGATCAGCATCCCCAGGCTCTGGTTCGCGTTCCACCCCTCGAAGGTATAGTAGACGCTGTAATGGCGTTTCGCGTGCGGGAAGCTTTCCACCAATAGCTGGCCAGGCCCCGGCATCTGCGAGCGCCAGTGCTGCACCTCCAGCCATTCGCGCACATCGTCGGGGAAACGCGCCCACCCCGCGCGGTCGACCAGCATGTTTCGCACGCGATCGGCCAGATGTGTGGTGAGCGGCATGCGCGCCCCGCCATAACTCGGGATCATGGCGCTTGCCTTGGCGGCCTTCACCAGCACTTCCATGTCCTGGAGCTTGACCACCTCCAGGCTCATACCGGCAAAGGCAAACGTGTCGCCGGGACTAAGAGAGGCTGCGAATCTTTCCTCGATCTTGCCGAGGCTGCGTCCACCGCGTCCGCGGCCAGAATTGATCCTAACCTCCAGCATCTCGCTATCGATGATGATCCCTGCATTCATCCGGTGCCGCTGGGCCTGTTCGGGATGGCTGAGGCGCCAGACACCCTCACTGTCACGAACGATGCGCTTGAACTTGTCATAGGCTTCGAGCGCATAACCGCCGGTGGCTACGAAAGTCAGCACGCGCTGCCAGATTTCAGCGTCGACCCAGGCATAGGAGAGGCTGGACCGCACCTGCGCCAACAGCTCGCCTTCCTCGAAGGGCGCGGCGCAGGCGCAGGCCATTACATGCTGCGCGAGCACATCGAGACCGCCAGGCCGGAAATCCTCTCCATCGCGGCGACCCTCATCGACCGCCTCCTTGGCCGCGGTGGCCTCCAGGAATTCGAACCGGTTGCCAGGGACCAGCAATGCCCTGCTCGGCTGGTCCAGCCGGTGGTTCGCCCGGCCGATGCGCTGCAGCAGGCGGCTCGAACCCTTCGGTGCGCCCATCTGGACGACGAGGTCGATATCGCCCCAGTCGACGCCCAGATCGAGGCTCGCCGTTGCGACAAGCGCACGCAGTTCGCCGCGCGCCATGGCGCCTTCGACCTTGCGCCGAGCTTCCTTGCTCAGCGAACCGTGATGGATGCCGATCGGCAGGTTTTCCTCGTTCACATCCCAAAGGTGCTGGAAGATGTATTCGGCAAGGAAGCGCGTATTCGTGAAGACCAGCGTCGTGCGGTTCTTGCTGATCCTCTCGTAAAGCTGGGGAATGGCCCACGTCGCCGCATGCCCGCCCCACGGCACCCGCTCCTCGTCCGGCAGTAGTATCTCGACCTCGGACGGCGCGCCCTGCTCGCCCTCGACCAGTTCGACCGTGTCGAGATCGCCCCACGGGGCGAGCCATTCGCGGAATGCCTCCGGGCTGGCGACCGTCGCCGACAAGGCCGCTCGCTGCATGTCCGGCGCAATCGCCTGGAGTCGCGAGAGGGCCAGGGCGAGGAGGTCGCCCCGCTTGCCCGTGGCGAAGGCGTGCACTTCGTCAATGACGATCCGTTTCAGGCCGGAGAAGAGTTCGAAACTGTCCGGGAAAGACAGCAGCAGCGACAGGCTTTCCGGCGTCGTCAGCAGCACATGCGGCGGCTTTTGCCGCTGGCGGCGCTTGCGATCCGACGGCGTATCACCGCTCCGCGTCTCGACTGTGATCGGCAGGCCCATCTCCTCGATGGGGGTGAGGAGATTGCGCTGCACGTCGTGCGCCAGCGCCTTGAGCGGCGACACATAGAGCGTGTGCAGCCCTTCGGGCGGTGCCTTGCCGCCGAGCCGCTCTTCGGTGAAATCGACGAGCGTGGGGAGAAAGCCTGCCAGCGTTTTGCCCGCCCCGGTATCGGCAACGAGCAGGGCGTGGTGAGAAGCATCGCTCGCTTCCAGCATTTCGAGCTGGTGTCGGCGGATGCGCCAGCCGCGACCGGCAAACCAGTCATCGATCCGGGAAGGTACGGCCTGCTCGCTCACCTCATCACAGCGCGCCGAAACGCGCGACGTTCCCGGCCACAAGGGTTCAGAACGGCGTGTCCTGGGCAGCGGTTTCGACAGCGACCTCCATGCCGAAGACGAGATCATCCTCGCTCAGCCCGGTCAGCTCCTGCAGTCGCGCTTTCTCTTGCGCGGAGAGCGCCGCATAGGTCCGGCGTTCGGGCAGGTCCGCCATCGCCGCCTTCATCTTCTCTTCCATCGTGGCAAACTGTTCCATCATCACGGGCATGCTGCTCATGGCCGCGCTCATGATCCGGGGATCGTTCGCCAATTCGAAGGATTTCGCCGCGAAGGTCGAGCCCGATGGCGTTGCGAAGAAGGCGTTGAGATCGTTGAGTTCGGTGGCAGTGAAGGCGACGGCATAGGCCTCGCTCATACCCTTGCGCATGGCGGGTTCCATCGCTGCCATGACCTCACCCATCGCATCCTTGACGAATGCCATTTCGCGGCGCTGGCGTTCCTGCCAGTTGGGATCGATGATGGAGGCGATTTCCTTGACCTGTTCCTCGGTCACTTCGAGCTCGGATTCGTCGTAACCGATCGAATCCGCAAGGCTCGGCCCGGCTTCTGCCGCAAGCTCCATGAACGGTCCGAGCATACCGCCGAAGGTCGAATCGATGACCTTCTGCATCGCACCTTCGGGCATCATCTTGTCGATGACCTGCTGGGCCAGGGGCAGGCGCGCCTCTTCTTCGGCGGAGAGGGGTTCGACGGCGAATGCCTGCATCATCGCAGCCATGACCTCGGCATCTTCGGCAGAAGAATCTTCATCCTCCGCCGCCAAAGGCTGCGCCGACAGGGCGAGCGTCGCGCCGAGCGCCAGGATCCACTTCTTCATGATATTACCCTCCCTCCGGGAAATCAGTGTCCGACGCTTTCACCGCGCTCGAGGCCGGACAGGCGCAGCTGCTCGTCGATCTGGTCCATCAGCCGCGCTAGACCTTCCTGCGTATCGCTCTCGGCGCGCGCAACGAGCACGTCCTGCGTATTCGATGCGCGCAGCAGCCACCAGCCGTCGTCCGTATTGACGCGCACGCCATCGGTTCCGTTCACCTGCGCATCGCTGTTGGCAAGGCGGTCCTTCACTTCCTCGATCGCCGCGAACTTGCGGCTTTCGTCCACCTGGAAGCGCATTTCCGGCGTGTTGATCATGTCGGGCATCGCACTGCGCAGATCGGTCACCGACTTGCCCAGGCGCGCCGATGCCGCCAGCAGGCGCACGCCCGCATAAAGTGCATCGTCGAAACCGTAATATTCGTCGGCAAAGAAGACATGCCCGCTCATTTCGCCGGCCAGCGGAGAGCCCGTCTCCTTCATTTTGGACTTAATCAGCGAGTGCCCGGTCTTCCACATCAGCGGTTCGCCGCCGCACTTCTCGACATGATCGAATAGCGCGCGGCTGGCCTTCACATCGGCGATAATCGTTGCGCCGGACATGGTTGCCAGAAGATCCTCGGCATAAATCATCAGCAGCTGGTCGCCCCAGATCACGCGCCCTTCGCCGTCGATCGCCCCGATCCGGTCCCCGTCGCCATCGAAAGCCACTCCGAAATCGAGGGACTTTGCGGAGACGAGCTTTTTCAAATCGGCAAGGTTTTCCTCGACAGTAGGGTCGGGATGATGATTGGGAAATTCGCCGTCGACTTCGGTAAAGAGAAGATGATGCTCTCCGGGCAGCCGGGCGACCAGCTTTTCGAGAGCAGGTCCGGCAGACCCGTTGCCGGCATCCCAACCGACGCGAATGCCTTCGAGCGCCTCGGCATCGATCCCGTCCAGTGCGGTAATCATGCGCGAGACGTATTCATCGACGATATCGCGATCTTCGACCGTACCCGCACCATCGCTCCATTCCCCGGCGGCCGACCGCCTGCCAAGCTCCTGGATGTCCTCCCCGAAAAATGGGCGGCCCTGAAAGACCATTTTGAAGCCGTTGTAATTGGGGGGATTGTGGCTGCCGGTTATCTGAATGCCGCCGTCGATATCGCGGTCGCTTGCCTCCGCATAATATAGCATCGGCGTCGGCCCCAGGCCCACCCGAACCGCATCGCAGCCCGCGGCGTTGATACCTTCGACGAGGGCGTGCTCGAGCATCGGCGAGCTGACCCTTCCGTCATAACCCACCGCGACACGCTTGCCGCCCGCTTCGCGCAGCATCGAACCGAATGTGCGGCCGATCGCGCGCGCATCGTCGGCACCCAGCGTTTCGCCGATGATGCCGCGAATGTCGTATTCGCGCAGGATAGTGGAATCGAAAGCATGGCTCATCGGGGAGGCTCCGGAGATTCGTAAGGTAATTCGTTGATGAGCAGGTCGCGCGCGGCATTCAGTTCCTGCATCTGCGCTTTGTCACCGCCCTTGTCGGGGTGAAGCATGCTGGCCATCCGGCGATGCGCCTCGCGGATTTCGCGGTGGTCCGCCCGCGCGGACACATTCAGCAGCTTGCGCGCCTTGAACAGCGCCTGCTCGCGGGTCGGGGTACCGCGAAGATAATCCCACGGCCATTTACCCAGCGCCCAGCGGCACAGGATCGACAGCAGCGCGGCAATGATCAGGAAACGCGTCATTCGGCTGCCTCTTCGACTGGCGGAAACGCGCTTCCCGGCAGGCGCAGCGCGGCGACAAGGCCGCGTAGTTCCTGCCTGGCGACGAGGTGGCTAGTGCCGAGATCGCCCAGATGTCCCTTGTCGAGCAGAGTGAGGCCCGACGGGAACAGCTCGCGGTAGATCACGCGTTCCGAAAGGCCTTTCGCAGTACGGAAGCCGACGCGCTTGGACATTTCCGCCAATGCCTGTTCGATGCGCGCCATGTTGCGCGCCTCTGTATGGCCCGTGCGGTTGCGCACCACGACCCAGTCCATCTGCGCCCGCTGCTGGTCGATCTGCTGGCGGCCACGCTTGATCCGCGCCTCCCAGATGAGTTCGGCGTAGAACGAGAGCTTCTTGACCTTGAAGGTCTCCCCTTCGACCTGGCCGATAAGGTCGAAATCGACGAAGCTGTCGTTCATCGGGGTGACGAGGGTGTCCGCCTGCGTGGCGGCAAATCGGGCCAGCGGATCGTCTCGGCCGGGCGTGTCCACGATGATGAAATCGGCGCCAGCGCTGTGCTCTTCGACGAAAGCGGCGAATTCCTCGGGTTCGAGACCTTCGATCGTGTGGCAGCGCACTGTTGGCAGATCGATGTTGCGGCGCTGCGCCGTGTCGGCCCGGTTCTCGAAATAGCGGCACATGGTACGCTGGCGATGGTCGAGATCGAAGGCGACGACATCGGCGCCGCGGTAGGCCAGCGCGACGGCGACGTGAACGGCCGTGGTCGACTTGCCGGTGCCGCCTTTTTCATTGGCGAAGGTAATCCAGTGGGGTGCGGTCTGGGACACGGTAAGTAAAGATACTCGCAAATTGTTGCTGCAGGCCCGCGCTCGGCGCTAGGGCGTCCGAAACGATCCTTATCCAAGGGGATAGACTGGTGCAAACGGCCCGTGAACTGGAAGTGTTGAGGAAGGCGGTCGATACGCTTCGCGGTGGGGGAAAGACCATCGCGCTGGTGCCGACGATGGGCGCCCTGCACGAGGGCCATCTTACCCTGATGCGCGAGGCTAGGCGCGCCGCAGATCACGTGGTCGCTTCGATCTTCGTCAATCCGCGGCAATTCGGAGAGGGCGAGGACCTGGACGCCTATCCGCGCCAGCTGGCGCAGGATTCGCAGCTTCTGGAAAAAGAAGGCGTGGCGCTTTTGTGGGCCCCTCAACCGCAGGAAGTCTATCCTCCCGGCTACGCCACCAATATCTCTGTGGCTGGCGTCAGCGAAGGGTTGTGCGGCGGCGACCGGCCCGGCCATTTCGACGGCGTCGCCACGGTGGTCTGCAAGTTGTTCAACCAGGTCAGGCCGGACATTGCCTTTTTCGGCGAGAAGGACTGGCAGCAACTTGCAGTTATCCGCCGGATGGCGCGTGACCTCGACCTGACCCAGCCCCATGTCAACGCGATCAGGGGCGTGCCGATCGTGCGTGAAGAGGACGGGCTCGCGATGAGCAGCCGTAACGCCTATCTCTCGCCCGATCAGCGCCAGCAGGCCGCTGCCCTCCCCCGCGCAATGCGCGATGCGATAGCGGTCTTGTCCGAAGGCGGCGAAGCCGAACGCCCGCTCGGCAATCTTCGCGAGGTGCTGCAAGTCAGCGGGTTCGACAGCGTCGATTATGCCGAATTGCGCGATGCAGACAGCCTCGAGCCCCTGCCGAAGGATAATGGTAATGCACGCCTGTTCGTCGCGGCACGCATCGGTGGCACACGGCTGATCGACAATATGGCGGTGGGATAGATCCGCGAACGCTCACGCGTACGGAGGTTGGAGCGGGTAAGGGGAATCGAACCCCTCTAGCCAGCTTGGAAGGCTGGAGCATTACCACTATGCTATACCCGCCCACACCTGCTTGGGCGGGAGCGCAGATGCCACCGGGAGTGGCCCCGCGTCAACAGGTCATTCGCCGGTCGCGCCGGTTTCTTCGCCGCCCGCCTCATCGGTCTGGGTGATGGTCTCGATAAGCGTAGGCGCGCGTGCTTCATCCGCATCGAATGCCTCGGTTTCGATCGTCACTTCGACCCGGCGATTCGCTGCGCGCCCTTCTTCGTTGGGCGAGCCATCCGGCAGGGCATTGGGTTCGATCGGGTTCTGTTCGCCGAATGCGATGATCTCGATACGCTCCTCGTCGACCCCGTTCTCGACAAGGAAATCGCGCACCGCTTCGGCGCGTTCGCGCGAGGCAGTCTCGTTCGCTTCATCGCTGCCGTCGCTGTCGGAATGTCCGCCCAGGACGATGCGGCCACCCTCGCCCATCTGGGGCGATTTGAGGATTGTCGCCAGCTCGGCGCGGGCCGCTTCGGTCAGTTCGCTCGTTCCGTCGGGAAAGCCGAGGGTCGTTTCCAGCGGAGGCAGCGGAGCATCCGCCGGCCGGCCATCGGCGCCCTCACCTTCCTGCTCGAAGATGGAGCGCGGGGCGTCGCTTTCGTTCGGGGCCGGTTCGGGCGATTCCTCGCGTCCGCAGGCCTGCAGCCCCATTGCTGCGATTGTCAGGCAGGCCATTCCCGCCCAGCTCGTCCTCGTCCGGTTCATGCCGGTTCTATCCCCTGCTTACGTCCAGATTTCTTGCGGGCCGCATTCTCCTCGGCCGTGCGGCGTTGGGGCGGCAGGTAACTCAAGATCGTGTCGCCGGCGCGCGGTTCCGGCCGCGCTGCATGCGTGAAGAAGCGGATGACCCCGCCCCTGCGGATCAGCAGCAACATGTTCGCCGCATCGGGCAGCCGCTCCTGTGCATCCTCGAAGTCGAATTCGTCCGAGAGTTTCGTCTTGCGGAATACCCAGCCCTGCCGCTGGCGCTCGGACACGTCTTCCACTCCGAAGCCGGATTCGAAGAGCGCACGTCCCCGCAGGCTCTCGGGAAGCGAGTGCTTGTCGTCCGATTGGGCCGCTTCGCCCAGCTGGAACACTGCATCGCGGCCAATCTCATGGGCGAATTCGTTGCAGACGAGAGCATTGTAAGCCTCGTTCTCGGTCGCAGCGACGAGGTTCTGGTAGGGTGCGAGTTCCAGATTATGCTCGGTCGCCTCGTTCAGGATTTCGCCGTGATAGAAGGGGATACCTTTCTGACGGGCCAGCGCGAGGCGTTGCCAGCTGGAATCGACGATCAGCACCGGGGCCTTCATCTCCTGGACCTGTTCCGCCAGGGCGATAGTCCAGGGCGTGCTGCCGACGATCAGGATGCCCGGCCGGGTCGCCCCCTTCACCTTGAGCAGCTTGGCGACGAAATCGACGGTGAAGCCGTGTGCCACGATGGTCACCACGACCACGGCGAAGCTCAGGCCGATCAGCAAATTTCCGTCGGTGAAGCCGAGATCGGACAGGCGCAGGGCGAACAGGCCCGAGATAGCGACAAGCACGATACCGCGCGGGGCGATCCAGGCGAGGAACAGGCGCTCGTTCCACGGGATGTTGGTGCCCAGCAGGCTGATCAGGATCGTCGCCGGACGGACGAGGAAGAGCAGTGCCAGCAGGAACAGGCCGATGGGCCAGTTGATGTAGCGTATGTCCTCGATACTGAGCGATGCCGACAGCAGAATGAATATGCCCGACACCAGCAAGACCGCGATGTTCTCCTTGAACGGATGGATCGACCGCAAGCTGGACACATTCATGTTCGCCAAGGCTACGCCCATGACCGTAACCGCTACAAGACCGGCTTCATGTTCTATCAAATTCGATACGACGAAGACGCCCACCACGGCTGTCAGCAGGACAGGCACCTTCAGATATTCGGGCACGGCACCGCGCGGGAAAGCCCAGGCGATTGCAAGTGCGGCGATATAACCGATCAGGCCGGCGATAATCGCAGCGATGATCAGCGGAGGTACGACTTCGAATAGCGTGGCGTTGGGTTGCTCGGCGACTTTCCGGAAATACTCGTAGGCGATCACCGCGCACAGCGCGCCTGTCGGATCGTTGACGATAGCTTCCCACTTCAGGATCGAGGCGGGTCGCGACTTGATCGAGCTTTGCCTGAGCAAGGGTATAACGACTGTCGGGCCCGTCACCACTAGGATCCCGCCGAACAGGATCGCCACTTCGGGGGCCAGTCCCGCGATGTAGATGCCAGCCAGAGCGCCGAAAAGCCATCCGATGGCTACCCCAACCGTAGCGAGCCGCATGACCGCGCTGCCGGTGTGGCGAAGTTCGCGGAAGTCGAGGCTCAGGCCGCCTTCGAAAAGGATCAAGGCAACGCCCACCGCCACCATCGGCTCGAGCAGTTCGCCGAACGCATGCTCGGGATCGAAAATGCCGAGCACCGGGCCGGCCAGGAAACCGGCCGCAAGCATGAGAACGATTGCAGGCCACCCGGTTCGCCACGCGATCCATTGCGCACCGATACCCAGAATGCCCACCAAGGCTATGACAAGTGTCTGTTCCATGCCCCTCGCAAAGTCAGTCGGCCTTCATTGAAAGGCCTTCCCGCCCTCAATGCCCGAAAGCCCGACTATTTCCAAATTTCATTGAATTTCGACGCTAATCTCCATCGAACTGCATGAGCGAAGAGACCTCGACTTTGCAATCGCGAAGCTTTTCCGCCCCGCCCAGGTCCGGCAGATCGATGATGAAGCTGGCCGCCGAAACCTGTGCGCCAGCCTTGCGCAGCAGATCTGTCGCCGCGCACGCCGTCCCGCCGGTGGCAAGCAGGTCATCGACGATGGCGACACGCGCTCCTTCGCCGATCGCCTCGGGGTCCATTTCGAGCCGGTCGCTGCCATACTCCAGCGCATAATCGACGCCGATGGTGGCGATGGGCAATTTGCCGGGCTTGCGGATCGGAATGAAGGGCTTGCCGAGGGCGGCAGCCACGGCGGCACCAAAGATGAAGCCGCGCGCCTCCATTCCCGCGATCGCATCGACCGGCCCTTTCGATACTTGGGCCGAAAGCCATTCCACACTTGCTCGGAACCCCTCGCCGTGACCGATCAAGGTCGTGATATCGCGAAACTGTATGCCCGATTTCGGAAAGTCCGGGATTGTCCTGACGAGCGACTTCAGTTCTTCAGGTGACATGGCGCGCCTTTTGACTGACGGTGACACAAAGGAAAACGCCCCCACCATCGCTTCGATGGCAGGGGCGTTCAAGCAAGAGCGAGAAATCCTCGATCAGTTTTTCTTGGGCTTCACTGCCGCCCAGATCTGCTGCTTCGACATGTAGGCGAGGATCGTCGCGAAAAGGAGGAAGATAAGTACCGGCCAACCGGTCTGCTTGCGCTTCACCAGGGTCGGTTCCGCAGTCCAAGTCAGGAAGGCGGCAACGTCCTTCGACATCTGTTCGATCGTGGCTTCCGTACCGTCGTCGTAGGTCACTTGGCCGTCGGTCGTCAGCGGCGCGGCCATGGCCAGGTTAAGGTTCGGGAAGTACGGGTTGTGGTGCAGGCCCGGACCTGGAGCGGCTTCGGGATGTTCTGCCAGGAGCTCTTCCGAAGGCGCCTGGTAGCCCATCAGCAGCGACGCAACGTAGTTCGTACCGTCACCGCGTGCTTTCGTGATCAGCGAAAGGTCCGGCGGGATCGCATTGTTGTTGGCAGCGGCAGCAGCCACGGCGTTCGGATAGGGCGACGGGAAGTAGTCGGTAGGCAAGCCTGGGCGAGTGGTCGCCTCGCCGGTGTTCGGGTCGATCCCCGGCACCTGCTTGGAGGCCGCGTATGCCTTCACCTGGCCTTCGTCGTAGCCGAGGTCTTCCAGGTTACGGAAGGCTACGAACTTGAGGCTGTGACATGCCGAGCAGACTTCGTCGTAAACCTTGAGGCCGCGCTGGAGCTGGGCCTTGTCCCATTTACCGAAAGGCCCGTCGAACGAGAAGGCGATGTCCATCGGCTTTTCGTAGGGCACGTGGCCGGCAGCCTCTTCCGTGGCGGCGTTATATGCGCCGATGACGAATGCGAAGAGTGCAACAAATGCGAAGCCGAGGCCAACCAGGATGGCTACGAGGCGGACGCTGAGAAGTTTGGTCATGACCTGAAGATCTTTCTCGTATCGCTTAGACGGCCGGCGTCGTGTTTTCGCCGAGCACGGCCTTCTTGTCCGAACCGAGCACCGCCTCGGTGATCGAATAAGGCAAGGGTTCGGGCTTTTCGACACTGCTGATGATCGGGAGGATCACCAGGAAGTGCAGGAAGTAGTACGCCGTGGCGATCTGACTGAGCATCACATAGGGCTCTTCAGCCGGTGCGCCGCCGCAGATGAACAGGACGATCATCGTCGGGATCAGGCCGAACCAGAAGAACTTGCGGAACAGCGGACGGTAATGGCCGCTACGAACCGGCGACTTGTCCAGCCAGGGCAGGAAGAACCACAGCAGGATCGAGGCGAACATCGCGATAACACCCCACAGCTTGGCCGGAAGGATGAAGTCGACGGTGAAGGCGCGCAGGATCGCGTAGAACGGCCAGAAATACCATTCCGGAACGATGTGCGCCGGCGTCGAAAGCGGGTTCGCTTCGATATAGTTGTCCGGGTGGCCGAGTGCGTTGGGCAGGAAGAAGACCATCGCGAAATAGGCGAGGAGGACCACGCCGAGGCCGAAACCGTCCTTGGCCGTGTAGTACGGGTGGAACGGAACCGTGTCGCTTTCGCTCTTCACCTCGACGCCCGTCGGGTTCGAGGAACCCGGGATATGCAGCGCCCAGATGTGGAGGATGACCACACCGGCGATCACGAAGGGCAGCAGGAAGTGCAGCGAGAAGAAGCGGTTCAGGGCGGCGTTGTCGGGGGCGAAGCCGCCGAGCAGCCATATCTGGATCGGTTCGCCGACCAGCGGGATTGCGCCGAACAGGCCGGTAATGACCTTGGCACCCCAGAAGCTCATCTGGCCCCAGGGAAGGACGTAGCCCATGAAGGCGGTAGCCATCATGAGCAGGAAGATGACGACGCCCAGCAGCCAGATCATCTCGCGCGGGGCCTTGTAGCTCGAATAGAACAGGCCGCGGAAGATGTGCATGTAGACGACGATGAAGAAGAAGCTCGCCCCATTCGCGTGGGCATAGCGCATCATCCAGCCCCAGTTGACGTTGCGCATGATGTGCTCGGTCGTCGCAAAGGCGACCTGGGCGTTCGCTGCGTAGTGCATCGCCAGCACGACGCCGGTGACGATCTGCAGCACGAGGAAGAAGCCGGCGAGAACGCCGAAATTCCAGAAATAGGAAAGGTTGCGCGGGACCGGGTAACCGGCGCCGACCGCATTGTAGACGAGGCGCGGAAGCGGCAGCTTCTCGTCGAGGAAGCGGGTGAAGCCGTTGCTCGGCTGATATTCGCGTGCCCAGGGAAAGCTCATGTCTGTGTCTCTCGTCTTCTAGCTCAACCGACCTGGATAACCGTGTCCGAGGTGAACTCGTACTCCGGCACTTCGAGGTTCGTCGGGGCCGGACCCTTCCTGATACGACCGGCAGTATCGTAATGCGAACCGTGGCAGGGGCAGAAATAGCCGCCAAACTCGCCCTTCACTTCGCCTTCAGCGGCGCCAAGCGGCACACAGCCGAGGTGGGTGCAGACGCCCATTGTGACGAGGATGTCGCGGTGACCTTCTTTGGTGCGGTCTTCTAGGCTCTGCGGATCACGGAGCGAACCTGTCGCTGTGGCATTGGCCGCGGCAATTTCCGCATCGGTCAGACGCTTCACAAACAGCGGCTGCTTGCGGAAGACCGCCTTGATAGCCTGCCCCGGCTCGATGCTCGACACGTCCACTTCGGTCGAGCTGGCTGCGAGAACATCCTTCGACGGAGCCATCTGGCTGACCAGCGGGTAGACGATGAAAACACCGCCCACGCCTGCAGCGCCGATTGCGGCGATGTCGAGGAAGTCGCGACGACGGATTCCGTCATCGGTCTTTACTACGGTTTCAGTGGAAGCGGTTGCAGTTGTGTCTGCCATCAGCGCGTTGCCTTGCCTGCCTTGCGGGTCGAATGCCTGGGTTGGCAGACGACGTGAAAGAATTGCGATCCGTTGCCCGGAAACCCGGTGCGGGCAATGCCCGAGGCGAAAAAGCCTGTGCGAAAGCCCCCGGTGTCCCGGTTTGGTCCGGGCCTCTAGCCTTATTGCGCCCCCTTGCCAACCGCCATTTTGGCCAGACGAGTTCGGCTTTGTGCAACTATCCCGTCAGGCAGATTGCGCTGAACTGGCGTCCTTCGGTCGGCTCTCCGCGATGTGTCGACCGGCGATAGGAGTAAAACCGCGATTCGAGCGCATAGGTGTCGAGCGATAATCGATCGATAACCTCTACCCCTGCGAGTGACAGTCGCCACGCCGTGTAGCCCTCCAGATCGAACTGCCAGTGCCCTTCGCGACCGACCTCGAAAAATCGATGCGCGGCGCTTTCGAACTTCACCCGAAAAGCATCGTCGACCTCGTAACTGGCCTGGGCGATGCACGGGCCGATCGCAGCGGAGATGCGAGCCGGTCTGGCACCGAGTGCCTCCATCGCCGCGACTGTATTCTCAAGCACCCCGCCATGCGCACCGCGCCAGCCGGCGTGGGCCGCACCGATGACCCCCGCGTCGGCATCATGGAGCAATACCGGCGCACAGTCGGCGGTCACGATCGCCAGGCGAATATCCGTCTCCCCGGTCACCATCGCATCCGCCTTGGGCCGGCTCTCGAAATCGAAATCGCTATCGACAATTATGCAGTCTGCGGAATGCACCTGCTTGAGCAAAGCGGTCGGTGCATCACCCCCGATCCGACCCAGCTCTCGCCTGTCCGATTGGGGTCCGGTGAGGAAACCATGGGCGATTTCGAGATCGTCGGATCGCACCAAGTCATGAGGATCCGCCACGCGCTTCGCCTTAATCAGCCAGGCTTCTGGACACCTGCTCGTAGGTATCGCGCGACAGCTTCTCGGCCTTGGCGATCCGCTCGAGCTGCTCGCGCATGAGGGCCGCCCGCTGCGGTTCGACCTTCCGCCAGCGTCCAAGCGGCGGAACGAAGCGCGCAGCCGTTTGCGCGTTGATCGGATCGAGCTCGAGGATGAGGTCGCCGATCATCCGGTAGCCCTCGCCGCTGGCCGCGTGGAACCCCTGTGGGTTTCCGGCAAACGCCATATAGAGCGACCGCACCCGGTTCGGATTTCGCAGGGTGAAATCGGGATGGTCGGCCAAGGCCTTTACATGCTCGACCACCTTCGGGTGAAGCGAAGATGCCTGCAATGCGAACCACTTATCGATCACGAGGGCATTGCCTTCATAGCGGTTGTAGAAATCGAGCAGCTTGTTGGTCCGCTCCACGCCCTCGAGACCGGTGAGCACCATGAGCGCGCCCTGCCTGTCGGTCATGTTGTCTGCCCGGTCATATTGGTGAGCCGCCAGTTCGGCCGCCTTTTCGGGATCGCTGGCTGCCGCATAGGCAAGCACCATGGTTTTCAGCTTGCGCGCGCCCTTGGCCTCTGCATCGAGCGAGAACGGGACCTGTTCGGCCCGTTCGTAGAGCCGATGCAGTGGCTCCGAAAGCTGGCTACCGACAAGGGCCTTGAGCCGCTCGCGCTCGGCATGGATGAGACCCGGGTCGGCGAGCTCCATCTGTTCTGTGATGTAGGTCTGGCTTGGCATGCTCATCAGCTCGCCTCGCATCAGGTCGTCGATGTCCGGATCGGCAAGGATGGCACCCATGGCTTCGGCGATACTCGCGCCGCCGCGGTTTCGCTCCTCTTCGGAAAGCTTGCCAGCGACTGCGGCGACCAGGTGCCGGACCATCAGATCCTGCATGGCCTCGTAGCGCGCAAAGGGATCGTCATCGGAGGCTGCAAGGAACACGAGATCCTCGCGATCGATCGCACGGTCGATCGTGACCGGCGCCGAAAAGCCCCGATTGATGGAGAGGACTGGTTTGTTGGCGAAGCCATCGAACCGGTGTTCTGCCGATTCGGTGTCGAGCACGATCAGCTGCTCGCCGCTGTGCGACGCGGTCTGCTGGTCGAAAAGAGCCAGCTTCAGCGGGATCGGCATCGGCTTCTTGTCCGGCTGGCCGGGCGTCGGCGGGACGGTCTGGCGAAGCTTCAGCACCGCTTCCTCGCCTTCGTGCGTCAGCTCGACCGAGACTTTCGGGGTCCCGGCCTGCGAATACCACAGGCGGAACTGTTTCAGGTCGAGCCCCGCGCCATCCTCGATCGAGCGGACGAAATCCTCGCAGGTCGCCGCCTCGCCGTCGTGACGGTCGAAATACAGGTCCGTGCCTTTGCGGAAGGCCTCTTCTCCGGCCATCGTGCGCATCATGCGAATGACCTCGGCGCCCTTGTTGTAGACTGTCGCCGTGTAGAAATTGCTTATTTCGCGATAGCTGTCCGGGCGGATCGGATGCGCCAGAGGCCCCGAATCCTCCGGGAACTGGGCTAGGCGGAGGATGCGGACATCCTCGATCCGCTTTACCGGCTCGCTGCCCATGTCCTGGCTGAAGAGCTGGTCGCGCAGAACGGTGAAGCCTTCCTTGAGCGAGAGCTGGAACCAGTCGCGGCAGGTGATGCGGTTGCCCGACCAGTTGTGGAAGTATTCGTGACCGATAACGCCCTCGACCGCATCGAAGTCGCCGTCGGTCGCGGTTTCGGGATCGGCCAGCACGTATTTCGTATTGAAGACGTTGAGGCCCTTGTTCTCCATGGCGCCCATGTTGAAGTCCGAAACCGCAACGATGTTGAACAGGTCAAGATCGTATTCGCGCCCGAAGGCCTCCTCGTCCCATTTCATCGAGCGCTTGAGGCTCTCCATCGCGTGCTCTGTCCGAGGCAGGTCGCCGTCGCGAACCCACACGTTCAGTTCGACTTCGCGGCCGTTCATGGTGGTGAAGCTATCGCTGCGGGCGACAAGGTCGCCAGCCACCAAGGCAAAGAGGTAGGACGGTTTGGGCCAGGGGTCGTGCCATTCTGCCCAGTGAGTGTCGCCGTCCTCTCCTTCGTCGGTCCGGTTGCCGTTGCACAGCAGGATAGGGAACTGGTCCTTCGCACCGCTCATCCGGACGGTGAAGGTGCTGAGCACATCGGGCCGGTCGGGGAAAAAGGTTATCCGCCGGAAGCCTTCAGATTCGCACTGCGTGCAGAGCATTCCGTTCGAGGCGTAAAGGCCCATCAGCTGCGTGTTGGAGGACGGATCGATCTCGGTCTCGATTGCGATCTCATGCGCTTCGCCGGGAAGCGTCAATACGAGATCGTCGCCATCCATGGTGTAGGCTCGCGTCGGTTCCCCGTCGATCTTCACACTTGTCGGGATCAAGCCATCGCCATTCAGCCTGATTGTCGGCGAGGCATCGGCCTTGGCATTGCGCGCGACCGTAAGGCGCGATCTGACGCGGGTGCTCTCGAGGCCGAGGTCGAACTCGAGACGGGTCTCAGGCACCATCCAGGGGAAAGGACGATAATCCTCGCGCCTGATCTCGGGCGGATCGTGCGGCTCCACGGCTGCATCCGCCATTTCGATGTTGCCGTCAGGGCTCGAGGGAGTGCGTGCTATATCCATGTTCATCCTGTGAATCTGAAACCTTTACGCTAGAACGCGCCGATGGCTCGATTGTTCATCTTCGGTCTCGGCTACACGGCGGGACGAATTGCGCAAGCGATGCGCGGTTCCGGCTGGCAGATCGATGCCACCGGAAGCGCGGGCGATGTCGCGTTCGACGATACAGATGCAGTGATCAGCTCCTTGGGTTCGGCCAGCCATGTCCTGAGTTCGGTGCCGCCCGCCGACGGCATGGATCCTGTGCTGGATCGATACGGACACGCGCTGGGAGGCAAGTGGCTGGGCTATCTGTCGTCCACCGGGGTGTACGGAGATACAAGGGGTGCCTGGGTCGATGAAAGCACCCCGACCGGCGGTGGGCGCCGCACGGCGCGTGCCCAGTGCGATGCACGGTGGTTGGAGCACAACGCACGGATCTTCCGCCTTCCCGGCATATACGGCCCCGGACGCAGCGCTTTCGAGAGGGTGCGCGAAGGCAAAGCCCACCGCATCGATCTGCCCGGACAGGTTTTCAGCCGTGTGCATGTGGAAGACATCGCCTCGGGTGTCGTCGCCGCCATCGAGAAAGGCGCGCCGGCGGGCGCCTACAATCTCGCAGACGACCTGCCCACGAGCCAGAATGCGGTGATCGAGGAGGCGTGCCGCATACTAGGGACCGAACCGCCACCCTTGGTGTCGATGGAGGAAGCAGACCTCTCGCCCATGGCTCGCGGATTTTATGCCGAGAACCGCCGGGTCGCGAATGGTAAGGCCAAGCGGGTGCTGGACTGGAAGCCTCGCTATCCGACTTATCGCGAAGGGCTAGGCAGCCTGCTTTAACGCCGGTGGCGGTGTTTGCCGGGCGCGCAGGGCAATGACGAGGCCGATCAGCGCCAGCACCGCGCCGATCACGGTCTGCGTGGTCCACCGGTAATCTTCGAACAGCGTCGAAAGGAGCATCGCCACGATGACGGTCACGATACCGTTATAGGCTGCCCTGCCTGCCCCGATCTCGCGCACAAGGGTATAGTGGAGCGGAAAGGTTACGACGCTACCGGCCAGTGCCAGCCAGCCGATACCAACCCAGAAGCTCTGCCGGTCGGGAAGCTGCGGCGGTCCGGCGGTGAACCAGGCAAGGGCAAAATCGGCCAAGGTCCCGTAGAGCATCGCCCATGCCAGCAAGGAGACCATCGGCAGCGCGCGGCCGGTCTCGTTGGCCTGCACGACATTCGCGATACTTGCGGCAAAAATACCGAATACGGCCCACAGAATTCCGAGCGGGATGCTGCCGCCCAGCGGGTTCAATCCTGCTTCGTGGATGAGCAGCAGGGCGATGCCCGACAGTGCGACGACAGTTCCCACGACGAAGCCGCGGGTGATCTTTTGCCCAAGGAGCCACCATCCGAATGCGGCATTGCTCACGATCAGCATCGTGAACATGACCGCGACGATGCCGGAAGTCAGGTGGAGCTCGGCCCGGTAGACGAAGTTGAAGTTCGCACAGAACTGGGCGATCCCGATCGCAATTGCGAGGATGTGGCCGTTCCTGCCTATCGCCAGCGACCGACCCATGACGCGGGCCAGCAGGAACATGGCAGGGGTCGCAATTGCGAAACGTACCGCCACCGACCAGCTGGGCGCGGCCCCGTCGATCTGGTCGGTGATCACCCACCAGGTCGAACCCCAGATCATGCCGGTGAGGAGGAAGGGGATGACGATGCGCCAGCGCAGCAGGGTCGTCTCACCCGCCGAAGCGCTCATAGGCCGGAAATCGCCGATGCGAGCGCCCGCGCGTCTTCTTCGCGGGTATTCCACGCAGTGACGAACCGCGCCGCATCATCGCCCCAGTCGTAAAAGCCGAACCCACGTGCCCTGAGCGCCTGGCGCTCTGCAGCACTGCAGCGCACGAAGACCTCGTTCGCCTCGACAGCGTGCATCAGTCGCTCCCTGCAAGCTCCGGCAATTTCCTGTGCGGCGGCATTTGCCGAGCGGGCATTGTGGAGCCAGACATCACCGTCGAGCATGGCGTGAAGCTGGGCCGCGAGATAGCGTCCCTTGCTCTGCAGGTGGCCCGCGCTCTTGCGGCGATACCGCGCGACATCGGCCAGTCCCTGATCGAAGAATACGATAGCCTCTGCGGTCATTCCGCCGTTCTTGACGAAGCCGAAGCTGAGCGCATCCACATCACCAGCGGCTTCCGCGGCCGAAACATCGAGAAACGCAACCGCATTGGCGAACCGCGCACCATCCATGTGAAGCCCAAGCCCGCGTTCCTTCGCGAGAGCGGAAATGGCGGCCAGTTCCTCGGGCCGGTAGACGCGTCCGTATTCGCTCGCCTGGGTAATGGAAATCGCGTGCGGCTGGACCTGGTGCACATCGTCGCGGATCGGATCGATTACCGCGCGAATGCTGTCGGGCGACAACTTTGCGCCATCACCTTGGCCCAGAAGCAATTTCGCGCCGTGCAGGTAGAAACCCGGCGCACCGCCCTCGTCCATTTCGATATGTGCCTCTTCGTGGCACACGACCCCGCCGTGCGGCTGGACAATGGTCGCCAGCGCGAGGCAATTGGCGGCCGTACCCGTTGCCACCCAAAGGACTTCGCAATCGCGACCGAACAGCGCGGAAAACTTTTCGTCGAGCGAAGCGCTGTGTGCATCGCCGTCATACGGGGCATCGCTCGCATCGGCGGCACGTAGGGCATCCCAGATCGCCGGGTGGACGCTGGCTGCATTGTCGGAGAGAAACTGGGCCTGGCTCGTCATAGGGGAACGCCTCTAGCGCGCACGGCGTTGCTTGCACAGAAAGGAAATCTGCGTGAGCGATACGATCCAAATCCAGCACGAGGGCGACGAGACTCAAGGCCGCTACTTCACACCCGTAAAGGGTGCCGGGAGGGAAGCGGAGCTGACCTGGCGCGCGGACGGTGACGTGCGCCACGCCACCCACACCTTCGTCCCGCCGGAAGCGCGCGGCAAAGGCTTTGCCGCCCAGCTGGTCAAGGCGATGATCGAGGACGCAAAACAGCAAAATTTCCGGATCGCGCCGGATTGTTCATACGTCGAAGGGTATTTCAAAAAACATCCGGAGCTATCGGATTTGCGCGCCTAGAGCGGTTCAACACGCGCCTCCAGCAGATCGGAAAAGTCCGTCTTGCCGATGCTGTCCAGGATAGCGTTGCGCCAGGCTCTTGCTTCACCCACCGGCATGCCGTGGACGCGCAGATTGCCTCCCGCGAGACCCAGAAGGAGGCTCGCATAGCCCCGACGACGGGCTATCGGCCCTTGGACGATCTCGACCGACTGCAGTTTGGTGCGCGATCCGATCGCAAGGCTTGGCGTGAACCAGCCGTGCCTCGAATAAAGTTGGGTCGCATCGAGCGCATGACGATCATGGCGCCAACGCCACCAGTGATGCGCGATGATCCATGCGAGCGCGATCGCGGGGATGAGCCATTGCCACGACGGGGTAATGAAGATCGCTGCAATAGTGACCGGCAAGAGTGCCACGCTGGCGAGGATCATCTTGTCGAGGCGATACCGGTCCATGGCGCGGTGCCAGGTGATGTCGCTCCCCGGTAGCGCGAAGCCGGTCTCCGCAACGATAGGTGCGATTTCGTCCATCTGCGCGAACGGCGCGGCTGCGTGATTGGCCGCGCCGCTGTCACTCGCAAGGCTAATAACCTTGAGCCCGTGCCAGCCGAACAATCTGCGCAGGAATCCCGTTTCCAGCCTCAGCGCCTGAACCCTGTGCACGGGCATGACGAGATCGGTGCGGGTCAACAATCCGCGGCGGCGGCGAAAGCCCTTCGGCGTGCGATCGAGGCGAAAATCCCACTCGCGCAGCGCCGTGCGCACAATCCCGGTTGCGAAACCGAGAACTGCGAGAGTCGCTACCCCGATCATGACGCCGATCGCTTGTGCCAGGGGGCCAAGCCCGGCCAATTGCTGGCCCGGCCCTGCCAACCTTTCCTGCCAGAGGTCGAGATCCCAGAGATCGAAGGGAAGCAGGAACTCGAACTGCTGTGCCAGACCGCCGATCACTGCGACCACAGCCAGCGAAAATTCGAACAGTCCGAATGTAAGGACCCGCTTCGGTCCCATCTGGAAGAGCGGTGCACTGCTCTGTTCGGAATCGGCTTGCGGAACTTCGGACAAGGCCTGAGGCACACCCTCGTCGCGCCGCTCTCTCACGACTTCCCGCAGCCGCTCCCCTTCCGCTTCGGAAAGATAGGCAAGCGAGAGGTCCTCCTTGCCGCCCGCCCCGGTCTCGAACTTCACTGCGACGAGCCCGAAAAGCCGGGGAAGCAGCTTCTGTTCGATGCTCACATCCTGGATGCGCTCGTAAGGAACCGACCTGGCGGCGCGGGACAACAGGCCCTTCTCGACCCGGATGTCGGCATCGCCGGTAGCGTAGGTCAGCCTTGTCCATTGTAGGTACTGTGCCACCAGATTGCCGACGAACAGCAGGCCGAGCACCGGCAAGGCAAACGACAGCCTGTCCAGTTCGTCGCGCATGACGACGAAGAGCGCGGCCGCGGCCGGAATGAAACGAATTATGTAGCTGACCGCCTCCACCAGAAAGGTGCGCGGATCGGTTCGCTTCGGTTCGCGAAAGTCGCCCGTCATTGCGTGTCACGGCGGATGGCGGCGCGGATTTGCTCCCGCATCATCATGGCGTCTTCATGGGCGAGTCCGGGAAGCGATACGGAGGAATTGTGACTGCCCGCCGTGTGAACCGTAAGGGTCGCAAGATGAAACGCGCGCTCAAGCGGACCTTGGTCGACATCGATGTGCTGCACCCGGCCGAAAGGCACAACTGTATCCGAGCGAAACAGCACGCCGCGCACCACACGCAGCCTTTCTTCTGCAAGGGAATAGCCGCGCGTCGCATATCGGCGCATCGGCAGCCAGACGACGAGGTACAATACGACCAGCAGGACCGGACCCCAGACCACACCGGTCCAGCCCGGTATCACGAATTCCGCAATGCTGGCCCCTGCGAGCAAGACGACCGCAAAAATCGCCGCAACGAGGCGCATCATCGTCTTGTAGCGCGGATCGAGCTCGGTCAGCTCCGTCGTGTCTTCCATGCCGTTATGCCTAAGCAATACAGCGCCGGCTATCAACGCCTTTGATCGAAGCGTCGCCCGACGATGGCTGCCGCAATATTCGTTTTCTGCACATCGGTGGTTCCACCCGCTATTCCCCAGGCGAACCCGTCCCTAACGCGCTGCTCCATGCCGTATTCCTTGTGGTAGCCATAGCCGCCCATGACCTGCATTCCATTGGCGGTCACGCTACGCACGATGTCGTTGGCAAAACATTTCGCGGTCGAGCTTTCGTATACGCTCGGCAGCCCATCGGGATTATGCTCCGCATTGGCCGCAGCGCGATAGATCAGCAGGCGCGACGCTTCGACCTGCATCGCCATTTCCGCCAACCGCATCTGTACCGCCTGGAAATCGACGATCGGTTTCCCGAACGCCTCTCGCTCCTGCACATATTCGGTCGCCTGCTCCAGCGCGGCCGCAGCAAGCCCGAGCGACTGCGTGGCATTGCCGCACCGCTCCAGCCCGAACGCGCTCATCAATTTCCCGAAACCGCCGGCGGGGACGATCTCGTTTTCCTTGGGCACCTTGACGCTGTCGAAGGTGATGTCCCGCGTTTCGATACCTCGAAAGCCCATCAACTGCTCGCGCTTGCCGAAGCTCACGCCTTCCATTTCCTTGTCGACCAGCAATGCGCCGATACCCTTCGCCCCCGGGGCTTTGGAAAGCCTCGTGTAAACGACGTAATAGCGCGCATGCCCCGCGCCGCTGGTCCATCGCTTGTTGCCGTCGAGATGGTAGTGGCTGCCCTCGTCCCTTGCGCGGGTGGTGAGGTCTGTGAGCGCCGTTCCGGCATCGGGTTCCGACATGGAAACGGCCACCGTCGCCTCGCCTGAAACGACCTGCGGGATCACCTTAACCTTGATCGCATCGCTTCCGAATCGCTCCAAGGTCCGAACGGGTCCGACCAGTGCTTCGAATACCGGGAAGGCGACGGCGTTGGAGATCATAGCGAATTGTTCGAGCACCAGCAGTGCCTCGAGATGGCCCAGCCCCAGACCGCCATATTCTTCCGGCAGGTTGACGCCCAGAAAGCCCATCTCGCCATAGCGACGCATCATTTCGGGCGGGACGGAGAAATCCTTCTCCTCCATTTCGCGCGCGAGCTCCGGCAATTCCTTGCGAGCGAAGGTGCGTGCCGCGTCCTGAAGTTCGCGCTGCTGGTCGGTCAGGCGGAAATCCATTAATCTCTCCCTCGAAAGGGGGAGTGCCGCGATGGGTGGCAATGTGCAACCCGCTTGTTGGCGTTGATAGGCTGAGCCGGGCGCGTGGCGACCGGCGTTCACGGATCAGAAGAAGAAAATGGTGCTGCTGGGGAGGATTGAACTCCCGGCCTCACCCTTACCAAGGGTGCGCTCTACCACTGAGCTACAGCAGCACGGATCCTCCGCAAGAATGCTTGCGGGGTGGAGGCGCGCGCTATTGGCAGACACGGCGGATAAGTCAACCTTAGCTTGCGAGCCGAACCGAATTTCGCAAAAGGATTGCGCGATGAGCCAGCCAAACGACAAGATGACCCGCGAAGAGCGGCTTGCCGCGAAACTTCGCGAGAATCTGCGCCGCCGCAAGGGACAGGCGCGGGAAATCCGCGAATCGGATGCAGACGGGGTTTCCAAGCCCGACACAGACCGCTAACGCGCAGTGCTCCTAGGGAAACAGGGAGCGCCCATGTCCAAGCTGATCCTCGTCCGTCACGGCCAGAGCGAGTGGAACCTCGCCAACCGGTTCACCGGCTGGTGGGATGTCGACCTAACCGAGAAGGGCGAAACGGAAGCGCGCGAAGCCGGTGAGTTGATGAAAGCCAAGGGCGTATTGCCCACGACCGCTTTCACTTCGGTCCAGAAACGCGCGATCAAGACGCTGAATATCGCGCTCGAGGCCTGCGACCGCCTCTGGATCCCGGTGACGCGCGACTGGCACCTCAACGAACGGCATTATGGTGGGCTGACCGGCCTCGACAAGCAGGAAACCCGCGAGAAGCACGGTGACGAGCAGGTGCATATCTGGCGCCGCAGCTTCGATGTCCCGCCGCCCGAACTCGAGGCGGGCAGCAAATTCGACCTCTCCGGTGACCCGCGCTACGCCGGTATCGACGTGCCGCGCACCGAAAGCCTCAAGCTGACGATCGAGCGCGTGCTCCCATATTGGGAAGAAGCCATCCTCCCGCAGCTGGGCAAGGGCGAGACGGTCATCATCTCGGCCCATGGCAACAGCCTGCGCGCCTTGGTCAAGCACCTGTCCGGCATTTCCGACGACGAGATTACCGGACTGGAAATACCGACCGGCCAGCCGATCATCTACGAATTCGACGGCACGCAGGTTTCGGGCGAACGCTATTATCTGAAGGACAGCTGATCATGGGGGCAAAGGTCGCAATTGTCATGGGGAGCCAGTCGGACTGGAAGACTATGACCTGCGCAGCCGAAGTGCTGGAGGAACTGGGTGTGGAGACCGATGTGCGGATCGTCTCCGCCCACCGGACACCGGACCGGATGTACGATTTCGCCAAGGCCGCAGAGGCCGATGGTTTTCATGTCATCATCGCAGGGGCAGGCGGCGCGGCTCACCTTCCCGGCATGATCGCGGCCCTGACCCACATTCCCGTCCTCGGCGTCCCGGTCCAGTCCAGGGCCTTGTCCGGAGAGGACAGCCTTCTCTCAATCGTGCAGATGCCTGCAGGCGTCCCGGTCGGCACTCTCGCAATTGGCGAAGCGGGAGCCACAAATGCCGGCCTTTTGGCTGCGGCAATTCTGGCCAACGGGGACACCGCGCTAGCAGCACGGCTCAAGGCCTGGCGCCAGGCGCGCAGCGATGCCGTCACAGAGCGGCCGGAAGACTGATGCTGAAGCGGGGCTCGACGATCGGTATCCTGGGAGGGGGCCAACTCGGCCGGATGATGGCCGTCGCCGCGACCCAGCTCGGATATCGCTGCATCGGCTATTCGCCGGAAGGCGATAACGTCGCTGCCGAGGTCTGCGAGGACTTCTTCACCAATCGCTGGGACGACCAGGCTGCTCTGGCGGCATTCGCCGCGCGTTGCGACGTCGTCACCTGGGAATTCGAGAACGTGCCGGTCGCGACCGCCCGGGCATTTCCTTCCGACAAGATATTCCCCGACCCCAAGGCTCTCGAAACGGCGCAGGACCGCCTCAACGAGAAAAGGTTTATCGAGGGGCTGGGTGGCAAGCCGGCGGCCTATGCGAAGATCGATTCCCAGAGCGATCTCGAAGCGGCGACCGACCGGCTTGGCGCGCCCGGCATCGTGAAGACCCGCCGCGACGGTTATGACGGCAAGGGCCAGTGGCGCATCATGTCGGGCCGCGATGCCGCCGCCCTCAAACTCCCCGATGTCCCCGCGATCTATGAAGGTTTCGTGGAATTCGATGCCGAGTTTTCGGTCATCCTCGTGCGGGCTCAGGATGGCGAAATCCGTTTCTGGGACAGTTCGCGCAACGTGCATGAAAGCGGTGTTCTCGCAGCGTCCTACCTTCCGGCCGGAGAAGCGGTCGAACCTCAGGTAGAGCGGGCACGCAAGCTGGCTGGACAGGTGGCCGATGCCCTTGGCTACGTCGGCGTGCTGACGCTCGAATTCTTTGCAACTCACGAAGGGCCCATCTTCAACGAGATGGCACCCCGGGTGCACAATTCCGGCCACTGGACCATCGAGGGCGCGGCAACCAGCCAGTTCGAGAACCACATCAGAGCCGTTGCGGGACTGCCCCTCGGCGACACGCGCACCACAGCCAGCGCTGTCGACATGCGCAACATCATCGGCCGCGATATCGAGGGTGCACATGCATTTCTCGCGGATGCCGACACCCACCTGCACGACTACGGCAAATCGGAAGTCCGTGAAGGGCGCAAGATGGGCCATCTCACCCGCCTGACCCGCGCATGAGCCTGTTCTGTATCTATGCACGCTCCGCCAATGGCGCGATCGGCAAGAATGGCCAATTGCCCTGGCACCTGCCCGCAGACCTGAAGCGCTTCAAGGCGCTCACCATGGGCCAGCCGATGATCATGGGTCGCAAGACCTTTGAGAGCCTTCCCGGGCTTCTGCCCGGACGGCGCCACATCGTCCTCACCCGGAAAGAACGCTGGGATTCAACGGGCGCCGAAGTGGTGCGCTCTTCCGAAGAGGCGATTGCCATCGCAGGCGAGAGCGCTGCCGTCATTGGCGGTGCCGCGATATTCGACGTTTTCCTGCCTCTGTCGGATCGGGTAGAATTGACGGAGATTCACCAGGATTTCGATGGCGATGTCTTCATGCCTCCGCTCGGTCCTGAATGGGAAATCGCCGGACGCGAGGACTTCGATGCCCAGGCAGACACTCCCGCCTATTCCTTCCTGACCTACGAGCGGTCGGAATGAAGCTGCGCATTATCATCGGCCTTGGGATCGCCGTCCTTCTGGCGATAGCCGCGTTCTTCGCCTTCGGTCCCGCAATGGTGGAGCGAGGCATGAACAAGATTGACGGGAAGCCGTTGATCGCTGTCTCCGACGAAGCAAGAGCGCTTCATGAAAGCCTCACTATCGTCGATCTGCATTCGGACACGCTATTGTGGGATCGGGACCTTCTCGAGCGTAGCGACCGGGGGCATGTCGATCTCGCTCGCCTTGAGCAGGGCAACGTCGCGCTGCAGATTTTTTCCAGCGTCACAAAGACGCCGCGCGGCCAGAATTACGAGGCCAATGGAGCGGATACCGACAACATCACACCGCTTGTAATCGCCCAGCTCCAGCCGGTGAGGACATGGGGGAGCCTGCTGGAACGCTCGCTCTATCACGCTCAAAAACTGGATCGGGCGGTTGCCAACTCGCCGAACCGCCTCGTCTCGATCGATAGCAGTAATGACCTTGACAGGCTCGTTGGCCTTCGCGCCGCAAGGGACAATCGTATCGGCGTCCTGTTCAGCGCCGAAGGCTTGCAAAGCCTCGAAGGCGACATCGACAATCTCGAGACGCTATACGCTGCCGGAATGCGCATGGCGGGGCTCACGCACTTCTTCGACAACGAGCTGGCCGGTTCGATGCATGGCCTCGAAAAGGGCGGCCTCACCGACATGGGCCGGGAAGCCGTGCGCCGAATGGAGGCCATGGGAATGATCGTGGATATCGCCCATTGCAGCCATCAGTGCGTTTCGGAGATCCTCGCCATGGCGACCCGCCCCGTGGTCTCGAGCCATGGCGGCGTGCAGGCGACCTGCGAGGTCAATCGCAACCTGACAGACGATGAAATTCGCGGTGTCGCGGCGACCGGCGGCATCATCGGCGTCGGCTATTGGGAAGGCGCCGTCTGCGACACTTCCCCTCGCGCCGCTGCGAAAGCGATGAAACATATTCGAGATCTGGTCGGGATCGAACATGTCGCGCTGGGCAGCGACTATGACGGCGCGGTCACCGTGCGGTTCGACACCTCCGAACTGACGCAGGTCACACAGGCCCTGCTCGATGAAGGTTTCTCCGAAGAGGAAATCCGCGCGGTGATGGGCGGCAATGCGCTGCGCGTGATCGGCGAAGGGCTGGTGCCGCAATGAGGTTCCTCGACCACAGGGACCCGCTGCCCGAGAGCCTGCGCGGCGCGATCATCGCACTCGGCAATTTCGACGGGTTCCACCTCGGCCACCAGGCCGTCGCGAAGCAAGCGATCGACTGGGCGCGTGCAGAGGGCCGCCCCTCGATCATCGCGACCTTCGATCCGCATCCGGTCCGCCATTTCAAGCCGGACGCCCCGCCTTTCCGCCTGACCACACTGGAACAGCGGCAGGAACTTTACCTTGCCGCCGGTGCGACCGCGATGCTGGTCTTCCACTTCGACGGCGAGTTGGCGGGGACAACCGCAGAAGACTTCGTGAAGGTCCTGCTGGCCGAGCATCTCGGCGCGGCGGGTGTCGTCACCGGCGAAGACTTCACTTTCGGCAAGGCGCGCGGCGGCAATTTCGACAAACTCGTCTCGCTCGGCAGGGAAGTCGGGATCGAGGCACGCGCTGCTCAGCCGGTTCTCGATGGCGGCAAGCCAGTCTCTTCCAGCCGCGTGCGCGAGGCGCTGCGCGAGGGCGATCCACAGGAAGCCGCACGCCTGCTTACCCGGCCCTTCGCGATCCGCGGGATTGTCGAGCATGGTGACAAGCGCGGGCGGACGATCGGCTATCCCACTGCGAACCTGTCGATCGAACACTATTTGCGTCCCAAATACGGCATCTACGCCGTGACGGGCCGAATCCTTTCGACCGGCCAGGAACTCCTCGGCGCGGCGAATATCGGGGTCCGCCCCCAGTTCGAGCCGCCCAAGGAATTGCTCGAGCCATATTTCTTCGATTTTTCCGGCGATCTTTATGGCCAGGAAATCGAAGTGGCCTTCCATCACTTCCTGCGCGGCGAGGCGAAGTTCGATTCGCTGGACGAGCTCACCGCGCAGATGGAGAAAGATTGCTTGGAAGCGCGCCATCTACTAAGCGCGCGCGGCAATGACTGAACAGCGCGATTACAAAGACACGGTCTTCCTTCCCAAGACCGATTTTCCCATGAAGGCCGGCCTCCCCCAGAAGGAGCCGAAGATCCTTGCGCGCTGGCAGGAACAAAATCTCTACGAAGAGCTGCGCGAGGCCCGCAAGGACCGCGAGAAGTTCATCCTTCACGACGGCCCGCCCTACGCCAATGGCGACATGCATATCGGCCATGCGCTGAACCGCATCCTCAAGGATATGGTGGTGCGCAGCCAGACGCTGCTCGGCAAGGACGCGCCCTTCGTGCCCGGCTGGGACTGCCACGGCCTGCCGATCGAGTGGAAGGTGGAGGAACAGTTCCGCAAGAAGAAGCGCGACAAGAATGCGATCCCAGCGAGCGAATTCCGCGCCGAATGCCGCGCCTATGCGCAGAAATGGGTCGACGTTCAGCGCGAACAGCTGAAGCGCCTCGGCCTGATGGCGGATTTCGACAATCCCTATCTCACCATGCAGTTCGAAAGCGAGGCGACCATCGTTGCCGAGCTGATGAAGTTTGCCGAAGCCGGAAACCTCTATCGCGGATCGAAGCCGGTGATGTGGTCGCCGGTCGAAGAAACCGCGCTGGCCGAAGCCGAGGTCGAATATGAGGACATCACCTCGACCCAGATCGACGTCGCTTTCGAGATCGTGGAATCGCCGATTGAGGAACTGGTCGGCGCGCATGCGGTGATCTGGACCACCACGCCGTGGACGATCCCGGTGAACCAGGCTTTGGCCTATGGGCCGGACGTTGAGTATCAGCGTATTTCAGTAAGCCTCGATATTGATGTCGACTTGCCGGACGGTTCGGACGAACTTGCCCGGTGGATGCGCAACTGCGACTTTTTGCTGAATAATTCATTCCTCGTTGCTACTGAACTGGTCGAAGTCTTTGCAGAACGTGTGAGGCGTGCGGTGCAAGACAGCGTGGATCCGACAGCAGGGATCACATTAGATGATCTCTACATCAGCTGGGCGGGCAAAGGCTGCGAACTCGCCGGAACCGTCGCCCGCCACCCGATGCACCATCTCGGCGGGTTCTACGCCAAGCCGCGTCCGCTGCTAGCAGGTGATTTCGTCACCACCGACAGCGGTACGGGCCTCGTCCATATGTCGCCCGACCATGGCGAGGACGACTTCCTGCTCTGCCGCGAGCACGGCATCGAGCCGGTCTTCGCAGTCATGGGCGACGGGCGCTATCGCGACGACTGGGAATGGCTGGGCGCATCCGATGACCGCCGCCGTGCGGTCATCAACAAGGCTTTCAATGCGCCCGACGGACCGATCTGCTCGGACCTTCGCGAAGCGGGTGCGCTGCTGTCGGCCAGCGACGACTACCAGCACTCCTACCCTCACAGCTGGCGCTCGAAGGCGAAGGTCATCTATCGCTGCACGCCGCAGTGGTTCGTGCCGATGGACAAGCCGCTCGACACCGGCGACTTCGACGTGGCTGTGCCCGAAGGCTTCGGCGCTGCCATCGCGCTCGCCACCAGCAAGGACCATTCGACCTTGCGCGAAATCGCCATGCGCGAGATCGAGCGGGTGAAGTTCTATCCCGAGAAAGGCCGCCGCCGCATCGGCTCCATGGTCGAAGGCCGCCCCGACTGGGTGCTGTCGCGCCAGCGCGCATGGGGTGTGCCGATCACGCTCTTCGTGCGTAGCGACGGTTCCTATCTGCAAGACCCGCAGGTGAATGCCCGCGTTGTCGCAGCCGTGCGCGAACAGGGCGTCGATGCCTGGGACGAAAGCCGCAAGGCCGAATATCTCGGCGCCGACCACGACCCGGCAGAGTTCGAGATGGTCACCGACATTCTCGACGTCTGGTTCGATTCGGGTTGTACCCACGCGTTTACGCTCGAAGGCGACCGCTGGCCCGACCAGCGCTGGCCCGCCGACCTCTATCTCGAAGGCAGCGACCAGCATCGCGGCTGGTTCCAGTCGAGCCTGCTCGAAAGCTCCGCCACCCGCGGACGCGCCCCTTATGACGCGGTGCTGACCCATGGGTTCACCATGGACAAGCAGGGCAAGAAGATGTCGAAGAGCCTCGGCAACACCATCGACCCGCTGAAGGTGATGGAACAGTACGGCGCGGACATCATCCGCCTCTGGGCGCTCTCCGTCGACTTCACCGAAGACCATCGCATCGGCGATGAAATCCTCAAAGGCGTGGGCGACCAGTACCGCCGCCTGCGCAACACGTTCCGTTACCTTCTCGGCGCGCTCGACGGGTTCGTCGGCGACATGGGCGATGTGGGCGAGATTCCCGAGCTGGAGCGTTATGTGCTCGCGTTGCTCGCCGATCTCGACGGCAAGCTGAAGGCCGCGCTCGAGAGTTACGACTACAACACCTACACGCGCCTGCTGGTCGAATTCTGCAACGAGGACCTGTCCGCGTTCTATTTCGATATCCGCAAGGACTGCCTCTATTGCGACGGCCCGGATAGCGTGAAGCGCAATGCTTATCGCACGGTGCTCGACCTGCTGTTCCATGCGCTGGTCCGCTATGCCGCGCCGGTGCTCGTGTTCACCGCCGAAGAGGCATGGACCACGCGTTACCCCGACGGCGGCAGCGTGCACCTGCTCGACTGGCCCGCAGTGCCAGGCGTGACTGCCGACGGGGCCCGCTGGGATGCCTTGCGCGAATTGCGCGAGCGGGTGACCGAAGCGATCGAGCCGCTGCGCCGTGACAAGACCATCCGCTCCAGCCTCGAAGCAGACGTCATCGTTCCCGCCAGCGCCGTGCCCGAAGGCTTCAGCGACGAAGACCTCGCCGAACTGTTCATCACCGCGTCAGTGACGCGCGGCGATAGCGACATGGTGACTGTCACTCGAACCGGCGAATCCAAATGCGGCCGTTGCTGGCGCCTGCTGCCCTCGGTTTCCGAGGACGGCGCGCTGTGCGATCGCTGTGACGACGTAATCGAGCAGATGGACGCTGCCGGGAGTGCGGGCGAATGACCCCGGTCCTACGCAATCGCCTCATCGGCGTGGCAATCGCGTTTGCGATCTATGCGGCCGACCAGGTCGTCAAATGGTGGGTCGACGGCCCGCTCGGCCTGAAAAGGCAGCACGACAAGATGGACCTGCTGCCGTTCTTCGACCTGTACCGCATCCACAATTACGGCGTGTCTCTTGGCATGTTCGAGGCGACAAGTCCGGAAACGCGGTGGCTCCTCGTCGGCGTCACGGCGCTGATCGCTCTGCTGGTCACGGTATGGATGTTCCGTGAGAAGCTGCTTGGCGACATTCTCGGCCTCTCCCTGATCCTCGGCGGTGCGCTCGGGAATATCAAGGATCGCTACGAACTGGGCTATGTCCTCGACTATGCCGACTTTCACATCGGGGATTTCCGCCCCTTCCTCATTTTCAACATCGCAGATGCCGCTATCACCATCGGCGTCGTAATCATCCTTGCCCGCGCGTTCTTCATGAGCGACAAGGAAGTCGACGACATGATGGACGGCAAGACGGCAGACGCCGCGGAGAGCAATACATGAATACCTTCACTCGCATCGCCCTGGTGAGCGCCGCCGCAAGCACGCTCGCAGCCTGTGGCAGCGGCGGTTTCCTCAATCGCGAACGTCCCGACGAATTTGCCGTGCAGCGCCAGGCTCCGCTGGTCGTTCCGCCGGACTTCAATCTTGTCCCGCCGGCACCGGGTGCTCCGCGTCCGGCAGAAGGCACGGCTGCGGAACAGGCTCTCGAAGCCCTGTTCGGTGGACCTGCTGCGCGTAGCTCGGTCGAAACTTCGGTCCTCGACCGTGCTGGTTCTTCCGAGCCGGGCATTCGCAGCATGATCGGCAGCGAAGGCACCAATACGGTCGCCAAGGGCAGCGTGACGCGCGATATCGTGGCCGCGCCCGAAGGCGACGGTGCTACGGCGCAGGCCGTCATTCCGGGCTGATCACGCTTCCCGGTCCGGGAAGCTTCAGCCCCCGTCGTCTTCGGAAGCCTTTGCTCCGTCCAGTGCGCTGACCAGGAGCTTGTCGATCCGGCGTTCGTCGAGATCGATAACCTCGAAGCGCCAGCCTTGCTCTTCAAACCACTCGCCCTCGGCGGGTAGCTTCTTCAGCACTGCGAGCACGAAACCGGCGACGGTCGCGAATTCGCGGTCTTCGCCATATTCTACGCCCAACCTGTCGGCGAGCGCATCGGCGCTCAGAGAACCCGACACCAGCAGCGAACCATCCGCACGCTCCACGATACCGGGCGAATCGCCCGGATCCTGGTCGCTTACAAAGTCGCCCACGATTGCCGTGAGGAGATCGACCGGCGTCACGATCCCGTCGAGATGGCCGTATTCGTCATGGACCATGGCCATGGCGATATCGGCCTGCTGCAGGACGCGCAGGGCATCCACGGCATCGAGCTGGTCCGGAACGACCTCAGCCTTGCGCAAGAGATCCTGCAGGACCACCGGACCTCCGGCTACTTGTGCCGCCAGGATTTCGCGTACCCTCACGAGGCCGAGGACCTTGTCGGGGGATCCGTCCGCGACGGGCCATACCGAATGGGGACTTTCCGCTAGGAGATTCGAAATAGCTTCCTCGTCAGCGGCAATATCGATCCAGTCGATTTCGGTCCGCGGCGTCATCACTTCGCGTACGGGACGTTCGGCAAGGCGGACCACGCCGGACAGCATCTGGTGCTGTTCGTGCTCGATCACCCCGCTTCGCGTCGCTTCGGCGAAAAGCATGTGCAGTTCTTCCGCAGTTACGGCGCTCTGGCCGGCCGGGCGTACGCCGAGCAGGCGGATGATCAGGCTGGAGGACGTATCGAGAAGCCACACAAGCGGAGCGGCGACCTTCGCGATGAAGGCCATCGGCAGCGCCATAGCCGTGGCGATCGGCACGGCAGCGCGCAGCGCGATCTGCTTCGGCACCAGCTCCCCGATGACGAGGCTGAAATAGGTGGTCAGTGCGATCACCAGGGCAAATCCGACCTGAGGCGCCCATTCCGCGGGTAGCCCGATGGCGGCGAGACGCTCCCCGACCGGACCGCCGAGGCTGGCGCCGGAGTATGCACCTGCCACGATGCCGACCAGGGTGATCCCGATCTGCACGGTCGAAAGGAACTTGCCCGGATCCGCCGCCAAAGCGATGGCCGCTTTGGCGCCCGCGCTGCCTTGCTGGGCTGCGCCTTGCAGCCGCCCGGTGCGCGCCGAAACGATAGCGAGTTCGCTCATGGCAAAAACGCCGTTGAGCATGATGAGCCCGGCGATGATGAGCAAGTCTGTCCAGGGAAAGGGTGTCACAGTCCTGCGCTAGCACAAATTATCGCGCATGCCAGTGCTTCGCGGAACACTGGGCCGTTTCGCTTGTTGGGAACTTTCAGAGGCGCTGGTGGGCGCGTCCCACATGGCGTGTCGGCACCGGCTCGTAAGGAGCCGCTGGCCGTCATAACTCTAGAAGGGGATATATTTATGCAAAAATCACGGATTTTCCTCGCAGGTTTCTCGGCAGTCGCCCTCATGGGCACCTCGGCCTGCGTCACCGACCCGAACACGGGTGAAAAGAAGATTTCGCGCACCGTCCTCGGCGGCGTCGGCGGTGCAGTCGCCGGCGGCCTGCTTGGTGGCGTCATCGGTGGCAAGACCGGCCGTATTATCGGTGCTGCAGGCGGTGCAGCTGCCGGCGGCTATGTCGGCTACAAGATGGACCAGCAAATCAAGGAGCTCGAAGAGCAGACTGCCGGTTCGGGCGTAGACGTCAGCGAAGTCGATGGCGGCGAGGCTATCCTCGTGAACCTGCCGGACGGCGTGACGTTTGCTACTGGCAGCGCCACGATCAACAGCGCTTTCCGCCAGACCCTCGACCGGGTCGCGCAGAACCTAGTCCAGTATCCGAACAGCCTGATCGACGTGTACGGCTACACCGACACCGTTGGTGCCTCGGACTTCAACCAGCGCCTCTCGGAGCAGCGTGCGCAGGCAGTCGCAAACTATCTGACCAGCCGCGGCGTGAGCTCTTCGCGCATCCGCTGGATGGGCTTTGGTGAAACCAATCTCGCGGTCCAGACTGCGGACGGCGTTGCCGAACCGCTCAACCGCCGCGTCGAAATCAAGATTATCCCCTTCGACCAAGACGATGTCGAAGCAGCCCAGCAGGGCAACTGATCCGAGCCTTTCGGAAAAGTCGCAGGAAAGGGGCCGGGCCAAAACCCGGTCCCTTTTTTGTTGGGGGTGCTATTTGGAACCCAGGGTCGCAGCCCGTTCGGCGAGATGCGCAACCGTTGCGGAATGGATGCCGGGGGCGCTCACGACCATGCCGAACTCGCGCGGGTCGCGCTTGTTGTAATTCAGCTTGCGCCCGAAGGCGTCCGAGACAGCCGCGCCCGCTTCGCGCGCGATGAGAGCCGCTGCCGCAATGTCCCACTCAAAGCCCCAGCGCAGGGTCGCGACCAAGTCGGCTTCGTCCGCCGCCACCATCGCCATGCGTAGCGCAATCGAGTTGGGCTGGTAAACTTTCTCAAGCATCCGGTCCTGTTTCATCAGGTCTGCTGCAGGGACACGGGCACCGGTGAATTCCTCGCGCTTGGAGGAAACAAGCTTCTCGCCGTTTCTCCAGGAACCCTGTCCTGCAGTTGCTTGCCAGACTTCCTTACGGGCGGGCGCACAGAGCGAGCCGATCAGCGGCCGACCTGCACTTATCAGGGCAACGGACACCGCCCAGCCCGGACGGCCACGAATGAAATCGCGGGTTCCGTCGATAGGATCGACGAGCCAGATAAGATCGCGGTCGAGACGCGCCGGATCGTCGACCGTCTCTTCCGAAAGCCAGCCGGCCGCAGGCAACAGCGCGCCCAATTCTCGCTTGAGGAAGGCGTCGACGGCCAGATCGGCTTCGCATACCGGGCTGCCTGGAGTCTTTTCCCAGGTACGCACGTCGTTGCCCGCGCCTGGCCAGAGGTCCAGCGCGATCCGTCCCGCTTCGGAGACGATCGATTCGAGTCGCTTTGCGTCGATCATGGATGGGAAGCGCCCCTGCACCCGAAAGTCGCACTTTTCAAGCGGGGCCAGACATGCTTATGCGGCCCCGCAACTCGATTCCCTCCAGCCGCGCTGAACGCGAAGGACGAAAGCCCGAAATGAACATCCACGAATACCAGGCCAAGGAACTGCTCGCGAAATACGGCATCGCCGTCCCTGCGGGTCATGCAGCACTCACCGTCGAAGAGGCGGTTGAAGGCGCCAAACAGCTTCCGGGCCCGCTCTACGTGGTAAAAGCACAGATCCACGCCGGCGGCCGCGGCAAGGGCAAGTTCAAGGAACTCGGCCCCGATGCGAAGGGCGGCGTCCGCCTGTCGAAGAGCATCGAGGACGTCGAAGCGAACGCCAAGGAAATGCTCGGCAATACGCTGGTCACGATCCAGACCGGTGATGAAGGCAAGCAGGTCAATCGCCTCTACGTGACCGATGGTGTCGACATCGCGCATGAATACTATCTCTCGATGCTGGTCGACCGCGCCAGCGGCCAAGTCGCCATGATCGCTTCGACCGAAGGCGGGATGGACATCGAAGACGTCGCGCACGAGACGCCCGAAAAGATCACCACGATCACCATCGACCCGGCACAGGGCTTCATGCCCCACCATGGCCGCGCGGTAGCCTTCGCCCTCAAGCTGACGGGCGACACAAACAAGCAGTGCCAGAAGCTCGCCAAGCAGCTCTACACCGCCTTCATGGACCTCGACATGGAAATGCTCGAGATCAACCCGCTGGTGGAAGACAAGGACGGCAACCTGCTCGTCCTCGACACCAAGATGAGCTTCGACGGCAACGCGCTCTACCGCCACAAGGACGTGGAAGCGATGCGCGACGAGACCGAGGAAGACCCGGCCGAAGTCGAAGCGAGCGAATACGACCTCGCCTACATCAAGCTCGACGGCAACATCGGCTGCATGGTCAACGGCGCAGGCCTCGCCATGGCGACGATGGACATCATCAAGCTCAACGGCGCTTTCCCCGCGAACTTCCTCGATGTGGGCGGCGGCGCAACGACCGAGAAGGTCACTGCGGCGTTTAAGATCATCCTCAAGGACCCTGCGGTCGAGGGTATTCTCGTGAACATCTTCGGCGGCATCATGCGCTGCGACACCATCGCCGAAGGTATTGTTGTCGCGGCCAAGGAAGTCGAGCTCGACGTGCCGCTGGTCGTCCGTCTCGAAGGTACCAATGTCGAGAAGGGCAAGGAAATCCTCGCCAACTCGGGCCTGCCGATCGTGCCGGCAGACGATCTGGGCGACGCAGCCAAGAAGATCGTGGCCGAAGTGAAGAAGGCCGCCTGATTGCGGGCTGGCGGGCGGACAAAACAGATTGTCCGCCCCTCCACCCAAGCGCTTGCTCGACCAATTTCGCGAGCTCGTACCGCGGCAGATCAAAGCGAGTATTTTCGATAGATTGATCACCAGTCCCGCGCTGTCGCGCTGGGCGGCCGGGACCGATGGGATCGTGAAAAGCCGGGGCCTCCGGTTCGATATCAGCGGCGAACACAGTCATCACGCCGGAGCCCTTCGGCTCGGGCTGTACGAGCGTGCAGAGCGCTACATGGCGGCTTCGTTTTACGACGGCACCCGCGACGTGGTGGAATTGGGCGCGTCGCTAGGGGTCATCTCTTGCGAACTGGCACGACAGCGTAAACCCGGTATCCGGCTGATCGCCGTCGAGGCCGAACCCACACTGGCCGAGCGCGCACTCCGCAATCTCAAGCTCAATGGTTTCGTCGATGCGCATGTAGAGAACCTTGCGATCGATTACAGCGGCGCACAATCGGTCGGTTTCGCTAGCGGGCTCGGACTCGCCGGACGCGTTACCGACAGTGGCGATCTGCAGGTGCCCGCCAGCACTCTCTCCGGACTTCTTGAGACATATGCTGTCGGCGAATTCGACCTGGTCATGGATATCGAAGGGGCAGAGGATGCGGTTCTACGAAACGAGTTCGACGCCCTGCAACGGTGTGGGCGCATCCTGTGCGAATTCGACAGCGATCACCTCGATGCCGAAGGCACCCCTCCGCTTCTCGCGCAGCTTGGCTTCCGGATGATCTATCGCCACGAATCCTGCGCAGCGTTCGAGCGTATCGACTAGTTCCGGTCTCGAAATTGGCGTCGCAATTACGGCGCCAAAGGCAGCAGCGATCAACCAGACGCGCATCGCTTTCACCTTGCCGATCAAGCGGAAACAATTCTGCGCACCAAGGATAGTTAAAGAGACTGCTCTGCCGCGCTTGACCTGCAGTTTTCTGCGGGCGAGGGAATCGGAAGAGCAAAAGGATTTCGGGGCCCACCAACTTGACGTTTACGTAAACGCAAGCTAGGCGGGCGCCACAGTTTCAAATCGAGAGGAAGGTAACTCCCATGAAAATCCTCGTCCCCGTCAAGCGGGTGATCGATTACAACGTCAAACCGCGCGTGAAAGCCGACGGTTCGGGCGTGGATCTCGCCAATGTGAAAATGAGCATGAACCCCTTCGACGAAATTGCCGTCGAAGAAGCCATTCGCATCAAGGAAGCGGGTAAGGCGGAAGAAATCATTGCCGTATCCGTCGGCCCGGCCAAGGCTCAGGAAACGCTGCGCACTGCACTCGCCATGGGTGCGGACCGTGCGATTCTCGTCGAAACCGACGATGACGTCGAACCGCTCGCGGTCGCCAAAATCCTCAAGGCTATCGCCGGGGAAGAGCAGCCCGGCATCGTCATGCTCGGCAAGCAGGCGATCGACGACGATTCGAACCAGACCGGCCAGATGCTCGCAGCCCTTATGGGCCGTCCGCAGGGCACCTTCGCCAACACGGTCGAAGTCGATGGCGACAGCGTCACCGTGAAGCGCGAAGTCGATGGCGGCCTCGAGACCGTAAAGCTCACGCTTCCTGCGATCGTCACCACCGACCTTCGCCTGAACGAGCCGCGCTATGCATCGCTGCCCAACATCATGAAGGCGAAGAAGAAGCCGCTCGATACCAAGAGCCCGTCCGACTACGGCGTCGACACAGCGCCGCGCCTCAAGACAACCAATGTCTCCGAACCGCCGGTTCGCCAGGCTGGCGAGAAGGTCGAAGACGTTGACGCGCTGGTCGCCAAGATCAAAGCGCTCGGCATCGCGTAAGAACCCGGACAGGAAAGGAATAGACTTATGAAAACTCTCGTCTGGGTCGAACACGACAATGCCGAGATGAAGGACGCCACTCTCGCTGCGGTTACCGCCGCCAGCAAGCTGGGCGAGGTTCACCTTATCGTAGCAGGCTCGGGTTGCCGCGCCGTTGCGGAACAGGCCGCCAAGGTCGCCGGAGTGGGCAAGGTCCACCTCGCCGACGATGCGGCTTACGAGCATGCGCTAGCTGAGAACGTCGCCCCCCTGATCGCCGATCAGATGGGCCACCACGACGCTTTCGTCGCACCCGCCACCACCACCGGCAAGAACATCGCGCCGCGCGTCGCTGCTCTTCTCGATGTCATGCAGATTTCGGACATCCTTTCGGTCGAAGGCGACAAGACCTTCACTCGGCCGATCTACGCCGGTAACGCGATTGCGACCGTCGAAAGTTCCGATGAAAAGCTCGTCATCACTGTTCGCGGAACTGCTTTCGACAAGGCGGCAACCGAAGGCGGCAGCGGCACGATCGAGGAAATCTCCGGCCCTGCCGATGCTGGCCTGTCCAGTTTCGTAAGCGCGGAGATCGCCGAGAGCGACCGCCCGGAACTCACCAGTGCCAAGGTCATCGTATCGGGTGGCCGTGCGCTCAAGGACGGCGAGACCTTCGAACAGATCATCACGCCGCTGGCGGACAAGCTCGGTGCGGGCATCGGCGCATCGCGCGCCGCAGTGGATGCCGGTTACGTTCCGAACGACTACCAGGTGGGCCAGACCGGCAAGATCGTGGCCCCGGAAGTCTATATCGCCATCGGCATCTCAGGCGCGATCCAGCACCTTGCGGGCATGAAGGATTCCAAGACCATCATCGCCATCAATAAAGACGAGGACGCGCCGATCTTCCAGGTCGCGGACATCGGCCTCGTGGCGGATCTGTTCAAGGCAGTGCCCGAACTGACCGAAAAGCTTTAAATAAAGCATTCGCTTGAATTAAAAGTCCCTTCGTCACATAGTTGTGGCGGAGGGGTTTTTCATGACTGGTCGCAAATTCACGTTTTTGTTCGCTGCATTGCCGATTTTGATCTCGGGCGTGGGGCCTGTCTCGGCTGCGGAGCGTGAACCGGTCGCCCTCTCGCCCATCGGTCCGTGGCAACTGGATATGGGCGAAGACAGGTGCCGTCTCGCTCGCCTGTTCGGGTCCGACGAAGAAAAAACCGTTTTCATTCTCGACCAGTGGGGTCCGTCGGTCTCGGCACAATGGGCAGTCGCGGGACCGATGGTTCGTGATGTGAAAATCACCGGGCGAGCCGGCTTTCAGTTCGGACCCGGCGGAGACAGTGAGGACTTCCGTTATACCGGCGCAACGCTCGGCGATTACGGGGCAGTGGTCGCGGGCGAAACCACTGTCGCGGCAAGACCCGACGCCGAGCGAGGGGATAATGAGCGCGACTGGCTTACCGAGCCACGAGGGCTCCCGGCGCTCGATGCCGCGAGTGCGGCTTCAGTCGACAGCCTTTTCATAGACCAGAGAGGATCGGCATCCTTCACGCTCGGACTGGGCGAGATGGAGAAGCCCCTTCGCGCCTTCAACCTTTGCATGGAGAAGCTCGTCGAAAGCTGGGGCTTCGATGTCGAGGAGCAGCGGGAGGTGGCGACACCGCCGCGGATCACCAACATGGATCTTGTTGCGGGTCGTATCACGCGTGAATATCCGGCCGAAGCTTTAAGGAAGGGCGCGCAAGCAGACTTCCATTTGCGCCTCAATGTGGGCGATGACGGCAGCGTTGAGAAATGCACCCTTCTCAACCAGACGCTCGCTGAAGGTTTCGACATGAAGCGTCACCCGTGCACGATTTTCCAGTCCGATGCCGCAATCGAGCCGGCCCGCAAACTCGATGGTGCGGCGGTCCGGAGTTTCTACACCACCAGGATCGTTTACCGGATGCGCGGTAACGTGCCCTGACGATTAGCCGTCCCGGCTTTGCAGCACAGTAACAGGAAGAGTGATGCGATCACCGATCTTCGCAATCTTGACGGTCGCTTTGGCAGCATCGGCTACCAACACCTCGGCGCAAGAGAATGCGGCAATCTATCAGCCGTCGACCGAGTGGTCGGTCGAGAGACTGACCGACCGATGCGTAGCGAGGAGAGCTTTCACGCATGAACAAGACACTGCCAAGCTCGTTTTCGAGCACGGCGGTAGCGGCGACGCATTCAACGTGACGATCATCGGCGACGCGGTGCGGAACACTCGTGGCCCCCTGATAAGCATTCAGTTCGGGCCGGAAGAAAAACCAAGCGGGCGAAATTATATCTCTGCCAAGACACGCGGCGGAGAAGCTGCGTTGGTTCTTTACGGCGTCCGGTTCGCCCCGGCGGAAAGAATTGCCGATGGGAGCCTCGCGGTCGAAACTATCGACGCCGAGCGCATGGCCGCCATCGAATTCCTGCAGATCGAGCGTGCCGGTCTGAAGCGTTTCCGACTGGAAACGGGCGATCTTTCAGAGCTTGGCGAAGCTATCGACCAGTGTACCGCTGCGCTGGAAAAGACCTTCCTGTCCACGGAGAAAGGCGGGAGGGTCGCTCAAGGAGCGGTGCCCCTGGATCAGGGCACCTGGGTACAGTCCAGCGATTATCCCGGTCTGATGCAGAAATACGGCATGGGTGCAAGGATCGCCGTAAGACTGACGGTCGGCACGGCGGGGCGCGCCACGTTCTGCCAGATCCAGGACTCGACAGTACCCCAGATGTTCGAAGATGCCCTCTGCCTTGCTCTGATGAAACGGGCAAAGTTCGAGCCCGCTCTCAATGACCAAGGCGAAGAAGTGCCTTCATACTGGAACCTGACGGTAGACTTCAAAGCAGGTTGAGGTGCTCACATCGACGCGAGCAGTTGGCTCCCGGCATGAAGGGTAACCCCCACCAGCCCGCCCACGAGCGTCCCGTTGATGCGGATGAACTGGAGGTCGCGGCCAACGGCCCCCTCTACCCGGTCGGTTAGTGTCGTGGCGTCCCAGCGCCGCACGGTTTCCGACACCAGTTGCACGATCTGGTCTCCGTAGCGCGTCGCGATGCCGACAGCCGTCCGGCGGGCGAAACGATTGACCTGCATCTGCAGCCGATCGTCATCACGCAAGGCCGCGCCAAGCTCGCCGAGGGTCTCTCCAAGATAGGACGGTCCGACACCGCCCGAATCCTTGATCGTGCGGATCAGCCGGGCGCGGATTCTCTCCCAGACCCCCTGCCACCAGTCGGCAATCGCAGGATTGGTCAGCAGTTCCCGCTTCAGTCGCTCGACCCGCTCCTGCATCTCGGGATCATCCCGCAGACCCTTGGCGAGTTCCTCGAGCCCCTCTTCGATCTTGTCGCGCAAGGGATGTTCGGGATCGACGAGAACTTCCGCCAGAAGCTTGTAGAGGCCATCGATCACCGAATTGGCCAGTCGTTCGTCGAGGCCCGTAAAGCGCAGGACGGCATTGGCGCGCTTGTGCACCATGTCGCGCACGAGCGCTTCGTTGTCCTCCAGGACAAGTCCTGCCCAGCGGATGATCTTGTCGATCAGCGGCTTATGGCGGCCATCCGCGATCATCGCCTCCAGCATGCCGCCTAACAGGGGAGCGATTTCCAGCTTTTCGATTTGTGCTGCAATTCCGCTGCGCACCTGCGTGCCCAGTCGGTCGGGATCGAGCGATTCCAGTACTTCGACCGCAAGGTCGCCCGCCCCGGCGCGGATGCGTGTGTCCTGGGCGGCTTTAGGGTCTGCCAGATAAGATCCGACAGCGCCTGCAAGGTTCATGGTGCCCATTCGCCGCGCCACGACCTGGGGGGTGAGGAAGTTGCTGCGCAGGAAGTCCGCCATCGTATCGGCGATGCGGTCCTTGTTCTCCGGGATGATCGCCGTGTGGGGGATCGGCAGGCCGAGCGGCCGACGGAATAGCGCGGTAACGGCAAACCAGTCGGCAAGGCCGCCGACCATCGCCGCCTCGGCAAAGGCATGAAGGTAACCCCACGCCGGATGGAGAGCGAGATAACGGCCGGACAGGACGAACACCGCGGCCATGAGAACCAGCATGCCGGTGGCCGCGCGCCGCATGGTACGCGCGCGGTCCGGTGGAAGCTGTCCCGCGTTAGCTCGGGAAGGGTAGGTCAACTCATCCGCCATAATCAGGCGACGATCACTCCGCCGGATCGATCCCGGCTTCTGGATGCGCGCCACCGGACGCCGGCTTGCCATCGTCGCCCGGACGATATGTCAGGAAGCGCCTGCGCATCCAGGGTCCTGCACGCTTTTCGAAGCCATCCGCCAGGCTGAAACCGGCCGGAACGATCAGCAGCGTCAGCAGGGTGGAGAGGATCAGGCCGCCGATCACCATCGTGCCCATCGGGGCGCGCCAGGCACCGTCACCAGACCCAAGTACGCCCGACAGCGCCGTCGGCACCATGCCCGCCGTCATTGCAACGGTCGTCATGACGATCGGCTGTGCGCGCTTGTGCCCCGCATCGATGATTGCATGAAGCTTGCGCGTCCCGCGATCCATTTCCTCGATGGCGAAGTCGATCAGCAGGATGGAGTTCTTCGAGACGATGCCGAGCAGCAGCAGGATGCCAATATACACCGGCATGGATTGCGGCTGGCCGAACATCCAGACCAGCAGGATACCACCAAGAGGAGCCAGCGCCAGCGAGGTCATGTTGACCAGCGGGCTCATCAGGCGCTTGTAGAGCAGGACGAGCACGGCAAACACCAGCAGCACGCCCGACATGATGGCGATCAACAGGCTGGAAATCAGCTCCTGTTGCCACTCGTCCTCGCCCACCACGTCGCGGATGACGCCTTGCGGCAGGTCCTGGAGGATGGGGAGCTGGTCGATTTCCTGCTGGGCCTCGCCCTTCACAACGCCTTGGGCAAGATCGGCGCCGACCAGAACGCGGCGGTTCTGGTTGTAGCGCTGGATCGCCGTGGGTCCGGAACCGAAGGAGACTTCCGCAACGCGCGACAGCGGAACAGATCCACCCGAGGCCGTCGGGACGGGCAGGTTCCTGATAGTGTCGAGGTTCTCGCGCGATTGCTCGGGCAATTTCACCCGGATCGGGATCTGACGATCGGACAAAGAGAACTTGGCTGCGTTCTGTTCGATCTCGCCCATGGTGGCGATACGGATCGTCTGGCTGAGCGCGACGGTGGAAACGCCGAGCTCGGCAGCAATGTTATCGCGCGGGGTGATCAGGATTTCCGGCCGGTTGATGTCGGCACTGATGCGCGGCGCAACGAGAGCATCGATACCCTTCATCTGTTCGACGAGCGTAGCCGCTGTCTCGTTCAGCAGATCGGGATCGGAACCGGCGAGCATGACCGTCATGTCACGGCCGGAACCGAAGCCGCCCGATTGCGACGCGAAACGGACGCGGGCATCGGGGATCTGCGCGAAGACCGGTGCGATCGCGCGCTCGAACTCGATCGAGGTCCGTTCGCGGTCGGGGCGAAGCGTCACGTAGATCGTAGCCTGCCCTTCGCGTACACGCTCCAGAGCGAGTTCGACTTCCTGCTGGTTGTAGAGGATGTCCGCGACCTGGTCGACGACGCGCTCGGTCGTTTCCAGCGTGGTACCCGGGACCATTTCGATCTCGACGCGGCTGTTCTCGTCATCGATGACCGGCTGGAACTGCGCCGGGGTGATCGAGAACAGAAGGATGGTCAGCAGGAGCGAGAAATACCCGACGCCAAGCATCCACACACGGTGGTCGAGGAAGCGCGCGCGCATGTACTGCCAGCCTTCGCGTATATTCTGGCCGCAGAAGCGCACGACCAGCCCTATGGCCGCAAAGAGAGCTATGATGGCCAGGAAGCCCGCGCCAAGCGACGCCAGAAGCTGGAGGAGCTCGATGAGACGCGAGACAAGGCCGGCAAAGAAGCCGTCATCCGATCCGACGACGGTCTCTACGAGTTCCAGCCCCGTCAACATGCCCGATACACCAAAGGTCGCAACGGCAGATACTACCAGCGTCACAAGCACGACGCTCAGCAGGCCGATAACATAGAGCCACCTGCGGCGCGGGCTTTCGACGCCGTCGCGTGCCGCATACATCTTGCCGCGGTCGAGCGACCAGCGCAGCACGTCCATGTAGCGGTCCATCATCGGACCTTCGCCGTGCGATTGCTGGCCCTGCGCCTTCAGGAAGTAAGCGGCAAGCATCGGCGTGATCATTCGCGCCACGGCAAGGGACATGAGCACGGCAACCACTACGGTGAAGCCGAAGTTCTTGAAGAACTGGCCCGAGATCCCTGGCATTGCACCGACCGGGAAGAAGACCGCGACGATGCAGAAGCTAGTCGCCACGACCGGCAGGCCGATTTCATCGGCGGCGTCGATCGATGCCTGATAGGCGCTTTTGCCCATGCGCATATGTCGCACGATGTTCTCGATCTCGACGATAGCGTCGTCGACCAGGACCCCGGCCACAAGCGCCAAGGCAAGCAATGACAATTGGTTCAGGTTGAACCCGAGCAGGTCCATGAACCAGAACGTGGGAATGGCCGAGAGCGGGATGGCGACCGCCGAAATCGCCGTGGCGCGCCAGTCGCGCAGGAAGAAGAACACGACCACAACCGCCAGGATCGCGCCTTCGATCATGGCCGCCATGGCGCTGTCGTACTGGTTTTCCGTGTACTTGACCGTGTTGAAGAGGGGGATGAACTTCACACCGGGATTGGCCGCTTCGATCTCTTCGATCTGGACAAGAGCTTCCTCGAATACGGTTACGTCCGACGCACCCTTGGCGCGAGACATTGCGAAGTTTACGACCTCTTTGTCGCGCACCTTGCTGATCGAAGTACGTTCAGAAAAACCGTCACGTACCGTCGCGACATCGGACAACTTGACCGTGCGGCCACCACCGAGCTGGATCTGCCGTTCGCCGAGTTCGAAAGCGCTGGCATTATTGCCGAGAACACGAACCGACTGACGCGTGCCGCCGACTTCGGCCATACCGCCGGCTGCATCGAGATTGTTCTGGCGCAGTACGCTGTTGATCTGGCTGGCCGTTACCCCGAGCGCCTGCATGCGCGGTAGATCAAGGATGACCTCGATCTCGCGGTCGACGCCGCCGAAACGGTTGACCTCTGCCATGCCTTCGATGCCGAGCAGCTGCTTCGCGACAGTGTCGTCGATAAACCAGCTGAGGCCTTCGATCGTCATGTCGTCGGCTTCGACGGCGTAAATGGCAAGAAAACCGCCGGAAATCTCTTCCTTGGTGATCCGGGGCTCGAGGATACCGTCGGGCAAGCTGCCGCGAATCTGGTCTACCGCGTTCTTTACCTCTGCCACCGCATCGTTTGGATCGGTGCCGATTTCGAACTCGATGAATGTGTTCGAGCTACCCTCGCGCGCAGTGGAGTTCAGAGACGCCACGCCATTGATCGAACGCACTGCCGATTCCACGCGCTGGGTGATCTGGTTTTCGATTTCGGTCGGCGCTGCACCGGGCTGTGAGATCGTGACGTTGACCGCCGGAAATTCGATGTCGGGATTGTTCACGACATCCATGCGCATGAAGCTGATCAGGCCCGCCAGCAGCAGGGCAGTAAATGCAACCAGGGGAATGACCGGGTTTCGGATCGACCATGCGGAGATATTGCGGAAATTCACGCGTTTATTCCCCGTCCAGCTTGACCAGGTCCGGCACCACCGTTTCGCCTTCGGTCAGGAAGCCGCCGGCCCGCAGAACGACCTTTTCGGAACCGGTGAGACCTTCTGCGATAACGATACCGCGCGAAGTCACTTCACCCGTGGTTACGCTACGCCGCACGGCCTTGTTATCGTTGTCGATGACGTAGACGTAATCGCCCTCACGATCGGACAGGACGGCGCTTTCCGGAAGGATGGGCGCCACGAGTGTTCCGCTCGAAATCGTTGCGGTAGCAAAGCCGCCAGGCCGAAGTTCGGGAGCGTAAGGAAGCGCGATACGCACCGTGCCTTGGCGGTCCTGCGCGTTGATGGTCGGGGCGATCTGCCAAATCTGGCCGGAGAAAGTCTTTTCGGATCCCGACGGGGTCACTTCTGCGGACTCGCCCGGCGACAGGCGCGCAAGATCGTTTTCGCTGAGGCGCGCCAGCATTTCCATTTCGCCGCCCTTGGCGATCACGAACAGCGGCGGAGAGCCACCGCTGACCGTCTGGCCCGGCTCGACATTGCGTTCGAGCACCAGCCCCGCGCTCGGCGCCACGATGTTGAGACGCGCATTGCGTGCTTGCAATTCGCGCAGCGATGCCTGCGCCACGCGGACCCGCGCCACTGCCGCATCGCGGGTGGCGGTCAGGCGGTCGACATCGGCCTTGGAGACGAAGCCACGCTCCACCAGCTGCAGGGCGCGGTCGAGATTGGCCTGCGCCAGATTGGCGTCGGCCTGGGCGACCTGGATCTGGGCGGCAGCGCTTTGCGCCTGCTGCGTCTGGACCGAGCGATCGATTACCGCCAGCACTTGGCCCTGGCGCACCCAGCTACCCTGTTCCACCGGGACCGAGACGACCCGTCCGCCTTCACCGACCACGCCGACCGGCATGGAACGACGCGCGGCAATCGTGCCGGTGGCGGTAATTTCGCCGGTGACGGTCGTCCGGCCGGGTGCGATGACGCTGATCGAGGGCGCCTGCGCATCGCGATCGTCGTCGGCAGCCGTTTCGCCGCCCGACATCAACATGTAGCCGCCGATGATTGCCGCCAGCGCGAGAACAACGGCAATGACCCAGCGGCCCTTGCCGGTCTTGAAGCGTGCGAAACCGCCCCGCTCTGCGAACTTTACGTCCGAGGCATCACCAAGGTCGGATTTGATTTCGGTCTCGTAATTCATTCGTTCGCCCCGGTCGGTCACAACCTTTTCACTCGGCCACTGTATTAGTCGAGTAAATCACAATGCGCAAGACTGCGCGTTTCCGCCCTACGAGCGTGCTACGACGAGGGCAATGGCGCTCTCTATGAAGGGGCGACTTCGCCTGACGAACGGGCACGAAAAAGGGGCGGCGAGTTTCCCCGCCGCCCCGATCTGATCTCTGTAGGTTTCGGTGTTACCGGACCCGGCCACGCTGGACGAGGTTGGCGATGCCGAGCAATACGACTGCGCCGACAATTGCAATGATGAGGCCGGTCAGCGAGAATTCCTGGACGCTTCCCTGGACGCCGAGCAGCGGGCCGGCGATCAGGTTACCAAGGACCGAGCCTACGCAGCCGACGACGATGTTCCAGAAAATGCCCATCGAGGCATCACGGTTCATGACGAGGCTTGCGAGCCAGCCGGCAATACCACCGACGATAAGTGCGATAATCCAACCCATTGAACTTCCTCCTGTTATTTGCCGTCGCCCTCCCCTCGAAAGAGGCAAAATGACGGAAGAACCCCACACCGCATGGCGGAGCGGGGATAGTCGGAAAGCGAATGGATTCAGGTTTGGTTCCCGCTGCCGGAACCGCTCAGTACTTGAACTGGCGCTCGTAGAGATCGCGATAGTGCTGGATGCGGGTGACGCGCAGGCCCTGCATGCCGGAGCGATCGACCGCCCGCTGCCAGGATGCGAATTCTTCCAGCGTAAGCCCGTAACGCTCCAACACCTCGTCGATGGTCAGCAGACCGCCGTTGACGGCAGCTACGACCTCGGCCTTGCGACGCACGACCCAGCGCTTCGTCTTGGGCGACGGAAGGTCCTTCAAGGTCAGCGGCTCGCCAAGCGGGCCGATTACCTGTGCAGGGCGGATGTCCTGGTTCTCGATCATCTATTTCTCTTTGTCGCCATGCACCGCACCATTTGCGGCTCGAGAAGGGTTTAGCCCGGCTACTTTGCCATGCACTAAATCAGTGTGGTTAATGGCGCTTTTACCATTCTCGCAGTTTTCGCGCCGGACTTCGCCGAAGGCCTCGAAGCCGCCGACCGAACCCTTGGCGAGTTCGGCCCGCAATTCGCGAGTCGCCTCGAGGCGCGCGACCAGCTCGGTCCAGCGAAACCGCTGCAAAACCTCGCTTTCACGTCCCTCGACGAAAGCCTTTCTATTGATGTGCCCCTCAAACATGCCATCCTGAATAGCGCGCTATGGTAAAGAGACTGTGAAGCATCGCCCCCGGCGCAAAACCGTAAATGGTGGAGATGCGGCGCAAGGCCGTGTATGGGGCGCGCCATGCCCGAATCCCGTCTTCTCGAACCGGCCGCTGCGGCCGATCTTTTCGACCTGCCTCGCCCCGCCAGCGACTGCCGCATCGTCGTGGCGATGTCGGGCGGCGTGGATTCGTCCGTCGTGGCCGCCCTTGCTGCAAAAAGCGGGGCAGAGGTTATCGGCATAACCCTCCAGCTCTACGATTATGGCGCCGCCACGGGACGCAAGGGAGCATGCTGCGCGGGCGACGACATTGCGGATGCGCGCGCCGTCGCCGATCGCCTGGGTATTGCGCATTACGTCTACGATCACGAAAGCGCCTTTCGCGAGGACGTGGTCGAGGCATTTGCGGACGAGTATCTGGCCGGGCGCACGCCGGTGCCGTGCATCCGTTGCAACATGGGCCCCAAGTTCACCGACCTGTTTGCCATGGCTCGCGAGCTCGGCGCGGACTGCCTCGCCACCGGACATTACGTCCGCCGCGTCATGGGGCCCGCCGGAAGCGAGCTACACCGCGCAGTGGATCCCGCTCGCGACCAGTCCTATTTCCTATATGCAACGACGCAGGACCAGCTGGACTACCTCCGCTTCCCGCTTGGCGGATTGCCGAAAGCGGAAGTGCGCGAGCTGGCCGAAGCGGCCGGCCTGCGCAATGCGGCCAAGCCCGACAGCCAGGACATCTGCTTCGTGCCCGACGGCGACTACGCCAAGATCGTCAAGAAGATGCGTCCCGAGGGTGCGGCTGCGGGAGATATCGTCCACGCGGCGACAGGCGACGTTCTTGGCAAGCATCAGGGCGTCATCCATTATACCGTCGGCCAGCGCCGCGGCCTCGATATCGGCGGCCAGCCGGAACCGCTTTATGTCGTGGGCATCGATGCGGAAGCCGCCCGCGTCCTAGTCGGTCCAAAGCGGATGCTCGCCGTGTCGAGCGCGACCGTCATCGAGACGAACCGCATCGGCCCGGTTCCGGATGCAGGTTTGACGGCCAAGGTGCGCAGCATGGCTAAGCCGGTTCCGGTGACGATCGAAGGACCTTTCGGCGAAGGGACGAGAACGAGGATTCGCTTTGCTGAGCCAGAGTTCGGCGTGGCGCCGGGGCAGGCGGCCGTGATCTATGCGGGCGAACGCGTTGTCGGCGGCGGCTGGATCGACGAGACCGAACGCCTCACGGCGTAATCAGCTTTCCCATTCCTTGAGGATACAGCCATAGCCTTCGCGGTAGGTGGCCGTGTCCGAAGCGACCAGAGGCACGCTGGCGGTCACTGTCATCGAATCCGTGTTCTCGCTCAGCATCACGAATTCCATGCCCTCGAGCTTGTCCTTTGCGCAGTCCGAAAGGCTACGTCCGGCAACGAAGCGGCACGAACAGGCCACGCGTGCGCCATAGGCCGTGCCGGCCTCGGCCGTGCGCCTTACACTGTCGCCCCAGGCCAGCCACAGCGCGCTCGCCAGAACCGCGACGAGGATCAGGAGCCACAGCCAGCGGCTGGAAAGAATTGAGCGATTTTTCGCCATTGCGAGAGCGGTTTCCCCGTGCGAGTGCGTACGAATGATTCTGCGGTCGCGCCCCCTTATCGCTCTTGTCCTTGCCACTACAAGCCTCGCGTCTTGCGGCGGTCCCGGACCTGCCGAAGAGCCGCCGCTGAGCGAGGAAGCGCTTGCTGCCGTGACGGACGATGCGGGTGCCCCGCGCAAGGCTCTGGCACGCGAGATCGACGACCTCTTCGAGATGGAAGGACTTGGCGATACCCGCGCGCTCGTCGTCATGCACGACGGACAGATCGCGGCGGAGCGCTATGGCGAGGACTACGATGCCGACACGCGTTTCGTCAGCTGGTCCATGGCGAAGACCGTGACCGCGATGCTGATCGGCCAACTCGTCGGCGACGGCCTGTTGCGCCTTGATGCGCCCGCCCCCGTGCCGCGCTGGCAACGGAGCGGCGATCCGCGCGCCGATATCACGCTGCGTCACCTGCTCCAGATGCGGTCCGGCCTCGAGCATACGGAGGCCGGCGACCCGCCCTACGAGAGCAGCGAAGTGCGCATGCTCTTCCTCGAGGAGCGCGACGACATGGCCGGTTTCGCGACGGCCCAGCCGCCGGAAGCCGAGCCGGGAGAGAGGTTCGAGTATTCCTCGAACACCACTGTCATCCTTGCCGATATTGCCGCTCGCGCACTCACGGAGAGTAGCGATCCCGGCGAGCGACGCCGCGCGGTGAGCGACTATCTCCATGCCCGCCTGTTCGATCCGCTCGGGATGGATTCCATGGTCCTCGAATTCGACCGTGCCGGCACGCTGATCGGCGGCAGCCTGATGCATGCCGACGCCCGCGACTGGGCGAAGCTGGGCGAGCTGCTACGCCGCAAGGGCTCGCATCGCGGCGAACAGCTCGTACCGCGCAGCTGGGTGGAGGAGATGGTCAAACCTAGCCCGGTGTCGCCGCATTACGGACTGCAGACCTGGCTCAACCGCCCCACTGGCGAGGATGAGCACCCGCTGTTCCCCAATCGCGCACCGCAAAGCGCCTTCGCAATGATCGGGCACATGGGGCAATATGTTTTCGTCTCGCCTGAGCAGGGACTGACTGTGGTGCGCCTCGGCCATTCCGACGCAGCCGAACGCAAGGCGATGCTGCAGCAGCTGGCCGATATTATCGAGCTCTATCCCGCCGAGGGCAGGTAGAACTCGCCCTTCACCACGGTAACGCAGTCGCCCGACAGCCAGGCCTGATCGCCCTCGCGGCGACAGGTCGCATGGCCGCCGCGCCGCGAAGCCTGGAAGGCGGTGAAGCTGTCGCGGCCGAGCGTCTCGGTCCAGAACCACGTCAGCGCGGCATGGGCCGAGCCGGTGAAACTGTCCTCGTCGACGCCGCCGCCCGGAACGAAGACCCGGCTGACCACATCGGTTTCGCTCCCGCGTGCCGTGCAGATGAACTGGTCGTTCCCGAGCGCCTTCAGTCCGCGCATATCCGGTTCGATCGCGCGCACTTCGTCTTCACTCTCGTAAAGGTAGACGCCGTAGCCTTCGGGATTGAGCCAGACTTCCTGCGGCTCTGCGCCCAGGAGCGACACGGCCTCGTCCCATGATCCGCGCTCTGTCGGGATGAGCGGAAGGCCGAGTTCGTAGCCCGCGCTGCTTTTGCGCACCTCCAGCAACCCGGCCTTGCGCGTGCGGAAGGTAACGCGGTCCTTACCGCTCTTCGACAGCAGCACATGTCCGCTCGCCAGCGTCGCATGACCGCACAGGCGCACTTCTTCCGTCGGTGTGAACCAGCGCAACTCGTAATCCGCCTGCCCGCTCGCATCGGGGATGACGAAGGCGGTCTCGGCGAAGTTGTTCTCTTCCCCGATGGCTTGGAGGACATCATCGTCCAGCCACGCCTCCAGCGGCATTACGGCCGCCTGGTTCCCCTTGAACGCCCCATCCGCGAAAGCGTCGACATGCCAATATTCGAGTGGTGTCACTTCTCGCCTCCCAGACGATCGAATTCATTTTCCTCAACCAGCGGGTTGTCGGGTTCATCGACATGGCCTTCGGGATCGATGTGGATCAGCAGTTCCATGTCGGGAAACTGGCGACAAAGGTCCTCCTCGACCCGCTCGATAATGTCGTGCGCTTCCTCGACCGTCATGGTCCCGGGCAGGTCGACGTGGAACTGCACGAAATCGCGGTGCCCGCTGGTGCGAGTGCGCAGGTCATGCAGGTTGGACAATTCGGGATGCTTTGCAGCGGCTTCGACGAAGGCAAGGCGCTTTTCCTCGGGCCATTCGCGGTCCATCAGATCGTCCACCGCGTCGCGCGCGGCGTTGAAGGCGCCCCAAGCCAGCCATGCTGCGATGGCGAGGCCGAACGCCGGGTCTGCGCCCCGCACCCCCACGAATTGGTCGAGCACCAGGGCCGCAATCACGGCGAGATTCAGAAAGAGATCGGATTTGTAATGCAGGTGGTCGGTCTTGATCGCCAGGCTGCGCGTCCGGCTCATGACGTGGCGTTGCCAGCCGAGCAGCGCGAAGGTCAGCACGATCGCCACCAGCGAGACGCCGATCCCCTCGGCCGCGGCCTCGGTCTGCTGGCCCTCCGCAAATTGCAGGATGGCGCGGGTCGCGATGCCGAAGGCCGACAGGGAGATAAGCATGACCTGGAAGATCGCGGCCAGCGCCTCTGCCTTGCCGTGGCCGAAGCGATGGTCTTCGTCCGCCGGCTGCGAGGCGATCCACACGCCGGTCAGCGTGGCGAGGCTGGCGATGAGGTCGAGCGCGGAATCGGCAAGACTGCCGAGCATGGCAGTCGAACCGGTTTTCCAGGTCGCCCAGGTCTTGAGCGCGACGAGGATGACGGCAACGCTGATCGAAGCGAGCGCGGCGGAGCGTGCGAGGCGGGCGCGATCGGTACTCATGGATAGAGCAACGTGTTGGACCAGCCATCGGTCGGCGCTGTTCGCGTAAAGCGGCGGCGGTCATGCAGGCGGTACTGGCGGTCCTGCCAGAATTCGATCGCAGTCGGCGTCAGCAGGAAGCCGGTCCAATGTGGCGGACGCGGTATGTCGCCCTCCGGATAGCGTTCCTCGAGGGCGGCCACACGGTCGAGGTAGACCTGCCGGTCGGGCAACGGGCGAGACTGGTCGGAGGCCGCCGAGCCGATCTGCGAGACGCGCGGACGCGAATGGAAGTAGGCATCGGCCTGTTCGCTGCTCACTTCCTGTAGCGGTCCCTCGATACGGATCTGGCGGCGCAGGCTTTTCCAGTGGAACAGGAGCGACGCCTGCATGTTGGCGCGGATTTCCTCGCCCTTGCGGCTTTGGGCATTGGTGTAGAACACGAAGCCGCCGCCCTCGCCCCAGTGCGTGCCATGCCCTTTCAGCAGCACCATGCGCACGGAGGGCATACCGCTTTCGCTGGCCGTGGCGAGCGCCATGGCATTGGGATCGTTCGGCTCGCTCGCCTTCGCCTCTCCGAACCATTCTTCGAACAGGGTGAACGGATCGGTGACGGGAATTGCGCTGTCGCTATCGCTCATCGGGCAGTCCTACAGAGTGGAACGGGTGGAACACAGTCCTGGGGCAAAAAACCTCGCCCGCGCGTTTGGCCGCAAAATGGCGGAACTTCACGGGGATGAGGATGGTTGAAGCCGTGCATGACGCGTTCCCTATATCCCGCTTCGTCCGTAGGAAAGCCTCTCCGCTTGCGCGGACAACGTGTTGCACCTAGCTAACACGCTATGGCCGATCCCTATTCCACCCTTGGCGTCCCGCGCTCTGCATCCGAAAAGGATATCAAGAGCGCATACCGCAAGCTCGCCAAGGAGCTTCATCCCGATCGCAACAAGGACAACCCCAAGGCGGCCGAGCGCTTCAGCGAAGTGACCAACGCCTACGACCTGCTGTCGGACAAGGACAAGCGCGCCCGGTTCGACCGGGGCGAGATCGATGCCGAGGGCAATCCGACCAATCCCTTCGGCGGCATGGGCGGCGGGTTCGGCGGCGGCGGCCACCCGGGCGGCCAGCGTGGCTTCAGGGCCGAGGATTTCCAGGGATTCAGCCAGGAAAACGTCGACCTGGGCGACATTTTCGAAGGCTTGTTCGGCGGCGGGCGGACAAGCTCGCGTGGCCGCGGCGATCCGTTCGGCGGGCGCCGTGCGCCGCCGCCCAAGGGCGCCGACATAGGCTATACCCTGCGCGTCCCCTTCACCGATGCGGCCTCGCTCAAGGACCAGCGCATCACGCTTGCCGACGGAAAGACTATCGACCTGAAACTGCCTAAGGGCGTCGAGGACGGCACCCAAATGCGCCTCAAGGGCAAGGGCCAGCAGGGTCCGGGCGGCGCGGGCGACGGGCTCGTCACGATCCGCATCGACCGGCACAAACTCTACAAGCGCGACGGCGACGATGTGCGTTTCGATTTGCCGATCACGCTCGACGAAGCGGTGAACGGTGCCAAGGTCCGCGTGCCCACGGTCGATGGTCCGGTGATGATGACAATCAAGGCCGGCACCAGCGGCGGATCGGTTCTGCGCCTCAAGGGCAAGGGTTTCTCCAAGAAGGACGGCAGCCGCGGCGACCAGCTCGTGACGCTCGAAATCCAGCTTCCCGCCGACCTTGGCGAACTTGCCAAGCGTCTCGATGGGTGGAAGGACGACAGCGACCCACGGAGCAAACTCGGGGTATAGGGCCTTTGGTACATCATCCGCTTCCGCAGCCTGAAGAGCGCGAGATCCGGTCGCTCTCTCCGGAAGCGCGGCGGCAGGAGGCGGTCACACTGCGCGGCCGTGTGGCCAAGCGGGTCGGTCCCGGCACCTATTTCTTCCAGGTCCTGAAGCGCACCGCCGTCGGCACGTTCAACGACGGCTTCATCCACGCGGGCAACCTCGCCTACCTTGCGATGCTGTCGATTTTTCCGTTCTTCATCCTGGGTGCCGCGATCTTCTCGCTATTCGGCGAAGAGGCGGAGCGCGCGGCAACGATCAACGCCGTCCTTGTCGCCCTTCCGCCCATGGTCGGCAATGTGATCGAACCGGTCGCGCGCGACGTGATCGAGGCGCGTAGCGGCTGGCTGTTGTGGGCAGGTGCCCTCGTGGCCCTGTGGACCGTCGGCAGTCTTGTCGAAACCATCCGCGATATCCTGCGGCGGGCCTACGGGACGAAGATGACGAAGGCGTTCTGGAAATACCGGCTGTTCTCATCCGGCGTCATTATCGGCGCGGTGTTGCTGTTGATGCTTTCGCTGCTGGCGCAGGTTGTGATCGGCGCGGCCCAGCAAGTGATCGAGGCCTATTTCCCGCAGCTGGTCGAACACATCACCGACCTCAGGATTTCGCGCATCCTGCCGGCGATCGGCCTCTTCGGATCGCTCTACCTGATATTCTATTCTCTCACCCCGTCGCATTACCGTCACCGGCGCTATCCAAAGTGGCCCGGTGTCCTGTTCACGACGCTCTGGTGGATCCTCGTCACGTCGCTCATGCCCGTCGTCCTGCGCAGCTTTTTCTCATACAATCTCACCTACGGCAGCCTTGCCGGGATCATGATCGCGCTGTTCTTTTTCTGGCTTGTCGGGCTTGGTGTGGTTATCGGCGCGGAATTGAACGCGGCGCTGGCTGAAACGCCCGAGGAAGAAGAACTGGGCGGAGAAGGCGAGGCAGACACGGCCGCGCAGACGGATTGAAGATCGAAGGAAGGAAGGCAGCTATGGGCTCACTGATGCAGGGCAAGCGCGGACTGATCATGGGTCTCGCCAACGACAAGTCGCTGGCATGGGGCATCGCCAAGAAGCTGCGCGAAGAAGGCGCGGAACTGGCGTTTTCCTACCAGGGCGAGGCTCTGAAGAAGCGCGTCGGTCCCCTCGCAGAACAGCTGGGGAGCGACTTCACTTTCGAATGCGACGTGTCCGACATGGATGCGCTCGACAGCGCGTTCGACACGCTGAGAGAACGGTGGGACACGATCGATTTCGTCGTCCATGCGATCGGCTTTTCGGACAAAAGCGAGCTTCGCGGAAAGTATGTCGACACCAGCCTCGACAATTTCCTGATGACGATGAACATCTCCGCCTATTCGTTGGTCGCCGTGGCAAAACGGGCGCGCGAGATGATGCCCAACGGCGGCAGCATCCTAACGCTGACCTATTACGGCGCGGAAAAGGTCATCCCGCATTACAACGTGATGGGCGTGGCTAAGGCGGCGCTGGAAACCAGCGTCCAGTATCTCGCCAACGACCTCGGCCCGGAAAACATCCGCGTGAACGCGATCAGCGCGGGACCGATCAAGACGCTGGCAGCCAGCGGAATCGGCGATTTCCGCTACATCCTGAAATGGAACGAGTACAATTCGCCCCTGCGCCGCAATGTCACGATCGAAGATGTGGGCGGCTCGGGCCTCTACTTCCTGTCCGACCTGTCATCGGGCGTGACCGGCGAAACGCATCACGTCGATGCAGGCTATCACATCGTCGGCATGAAGCAGGAAGACGCGCCGGATATCGCGCTCGACAAGTAGGTCAGGCGACGTCGGGCCAGATGCCGCGCGTGTCGTATACGGCCTTGCCCTGCCGCTCTTCGGGCGGGATCACCTTGAAGACATCGTGGTCGACCAGCGTGATGAGGACATCGCTTTCCTCCAGCGCCGTGTCGATATCGACCAGTTCGGCACCCGTCCCGTCGAATTCGCGCGGTAGCTCGCCCGCATACGGTTCGACCACCTGCACGCGCTCACCATATTCGCGGGCAATGCTGGCGGCGACATAGCGCGCCGGGCTTTCGCGGAAATCGTCGATATTCGCCTTGAAGGCGAGGCCGAGGCAGGCGATTTTCGCGCCCGGATTGGCCTCTACCAGAGCTTTTGCGCGGGCGAGGACGTGATGCATCTTGGCATCGTTGGTCTCGCGTGCCTGGCGAATGATCTTCGCGTCCTCGGGCGCGCCGTGGACGATGAACCACGGGTCGACTGCGATGCAATGCCCGCCGACGCCCGGGCCGGGCTGGAGGATGTTCACGCGCGGGTGACGATTGGCGAGGCGGATCACCTCCCACACGTCGAGGCCCTGCTTGTCGGCGATCATCGACAATTCGTTGGCAAAAGCGATGTTCACGTCGCGGAAGCTGTTTTCGACCAGTTTGGTCATTTCCGCGCTGCGGGCATCGGTGGTGACACATTCGCCCTTCACGAAGCGTTTGTAGAATGCCAGCGCCTTTCTCGCACAGCGCGGGGTGATGCCGCCGATCGAGCGGTCGTTATGCGTCAGTTCCTCGAGGATCTTGCCTGGCAGCACGCGCTCGGGACAATAGGCGAGGCTGATGTCGGGCTGGCCGTCGGTGAGGCCGGGCATGGCAAGGTCGGGCCGCTTGGCCGCCATCGCGTCGCGCATGGCCTCCGTCGTGCCGACAGGCGAGGTCGACTCGAGGATCACCACGTCGCCCTTCTTGAGCACGGAGGCGACGTTCTCCGCCGCCGCCATGACATAGGAAGTGTCCGGCGTGTGGTTGCCGTCCTTGGCAAAGGGCGTGGGCACGGCGATCACGAAAACGTCGGCGGGCGCGATCTTGGTCGAGGCCTTGAGCAGGCCCCGCTGAACGACAGCCTGGACGAGACCATCGAGATCGACTTCCTCGATATGGATTTCGCCGCGATTGATCGTGTCGACGACATTCTGCGTCACGTCCACGCCGTGAACGGGGCACCCTGCCCAAGCGATGATCGCCGCCGTAGGCAGGCCGATATAGCCAAGTCCGATGACACAGACTTCCGGTTTGATGTCGCCGCGCATTGTAACTGTGATTCCCGTCCCAAATTCCCCGCCTGCCTAGCCGACGAGGGTAAATTTACCAGTAACGCAAAGTCAGGCTTCGGCCAGCAGGTCGCAGATGCGCTGTGAAGAGCGGCCATCCCCGAACGGATTATGTGCCCGTGCCATGGCGGCGTAGGCATCGTCGTCGTCGAGCAGGCGCGTCGTTTCCGCCACGATCGTGTCGGCATCGGTACCAACCAGCTTCGCGGTGCCTGCCTCGACGCCTTCGGGCCGTTCGGTCGTCTCGCGCATGACGAGCACGGGCTTGCCCAGCGCGGGCGCTTCTTCCTGCACGCCGCCGCTGTCGGTGAGCATAAGCGTGCTGAGGTCGAGCAGGCGCGCGAAGTGCGGATAGTCGAGCGGCTCGATCAGCGCGACATTGTCCAGCCCCGCCAACTGCTCGTTCATCACGGCGCGCACATTCGGGTTCAGATGGACAGGAAAAATAACCGCAACGTCACCACGAGAGGCAATACGCTTAACCGCATCGGCGATATTCTTCATGCCGTCGCCAAAGTTTTCGCGCCGGTGGGTGGTCATCCCGATGATGCGCTTGCCGGCGAAGCGCGCCTCCAGCTCGGCAAGGCCGGAGGCGAGTTCAGGCTGCTTCTCGATCCGCTGCGTCACCCATTTGAGCGCATCGATTACCGTATTGCCGGTGACATGGACGGTTGCAGCGTCGACATTCTCTTTCAGCAGGGCCGCAGCGCTGGTTTCGGTCGGCGCGCAGTGGAGTGCGGCAAAGGTGCCAACAACCCGGCGGTTCACCTCCTCGGGCCAGGGATGGTAGATATTGCCGCTGCGCAGGCCCGCCTCGACATGGCAGACGCGGATCTGGCGGTAATAGGCGGCGAGCGCCCCTGCCATCACCGTGGTCGTATCGCCCTGCACCACCACCCAGTCGGGCCGTTCTTCGTCAAGTACCTTGCCGATGCCGGTAAGTGCACGAGCGGTCAGTTCGTCGAGCGACTGGCCCGGCGTCATCAGGTCGAGATCGTGGTCCGGCGTCACCCCTGCAATCGACAGCACCTGGTCGAGCATCCCGCGATGCTGCGCGGACACGCAGACCCGGCTTTCGAAACGGTCGTCTGCCTCCAGCGCATGGACCAACGGGAACAGCTTGATCGCTTCGGGGCGTGTACCGAAAACGGTGAGGATCTTGGGGCGCGCAGTCATGGGCGTGCGCTGTACCCGCAATTGGTTAACGGGCCATAGAGCTTATTCGGGTTGCTCGCCCGTCTCCGCATCCCCGGCAATCACAGTCGCTTCCGGTGGGGGCAGCGCTTCTTCATCGCCCGGCAGCGGCTCGCCTCGCTCGCGGGCCAGGCGCTCCATATATTCGCGTTCGATCATCTCGACGTCGCGCTGCTGCAATTCGGCATCCTCATCGATGGTCGAAAGGCGCTCTGCCCGTTGCGCTGCGATGATTTCGGAAAAGCGCACGGCAGAGCCTTCGCGTTTTTCCTCATAAGCCTTGTCGATGAATTGCTCGGTACAGCCGGTGAAGTTTGCCGGTCCGGTCGGGGTGCAGGACATGATGCCAGAGGCACCGACCATTTCGAAACTTTCGACACGGTCGGCCCAGCTCTGGTTGGCCGGGCTCTTCGAATAACGCAGTGCTTCTGGAATGCGGTACCGTTCCGCTTCTGCCTTGCGCGCACAGACGACGATGACGTCGCCCTCGCTCGGCGGGCATTCGTCTTCGCCGTAGACAATCACCATGTTGTAGCGATCATCACCCGTGTCCACCGGCACTTGGGCGCTAGCCGGAGCGCCAAGCGATGCGCCAGCGATTGCGGCAAGGGCGATTAGCGGCTTGGACATGGTCAACCTCGTGAATTGTGTACGCCCGCGACTAAGCGCGCGCATGCGTGAACTGTCAATGAAGCGAACGGACGCGCGGCCCGGTTCCCGCTAGATGCGTTCGGAAATACGGATCGCAGCGCGGCAGCCGAGCCGGATCAGGCCCGATAGCACAGGATAGGCTGGCGCACGCTCGGCCCCCGCGGCAAGCGCGGCATCGCGGTGTTCGCGTTCATCCTCGCGGAACTGCTCGATCATCGCGGCAAGCTCGGGATCCTCGCCGCTCTCTTCCAGCTGGTCGAGCTGGTCGGAATAATGTTTGTCGATCTCGGTCTCCACCGCGGCTGTGCACGCCATGGCGGCTTCCGGACCGATCATCGCGGTAACAGCGCCCAGTGCGAAACCGGCGCGGTCCCAGAAAGGCTGCAGGGCCGTCGGACGGACGCCGCGGCGCGCCATGAGCGCGTCGAACTGGGCCCGGTGGCCGGCTTCCTGCTCGGCCATGCCCGCTATTTCCGCCGAATGCGGGCCGCGATCGCCCATTACGGCAAGCTGTCCGGCGTAAATCCGGGTAGCGCCGAATTCACCGGCCTGGTCCACGCGGATCATGCGGGCGATGTGGTCGGGGGTCTTGGTCATGCTGCCTTGTCCTTTGCCAACAGGCGCAAGATGGTAAGTCCGCCGAGTGTGGACAAGAGAAAGTTGAAGCCGGCAAGGCTGATGCCGAACAACGTCCAAGGCGCTTCGTCGCAGCGGACCAGAGGAGCGTTCATTATAGCATCCAGCGCACTCTGCCCGTCACCGGGTATCGGCGCGGCGGCGCAGGAGGTGATCCCTTCCCACAGATCGTATTCGACGCCTGCGTGGAAGAAGCCGATTGCGCCCGATGTGAGGATGCCGCCCGCCGCCAGCGCGACGAGCAGTTTCTTGTTCGGCGCGAAGAACGACAGAAGCGCGAACGCCAGAGCGGCGAAATGGGGCCAGCGTTGCCACCAGCACATCTCGCACGGGTAGAGGCCGAAACCGTATTGCGAGATGTACGCGCCCGCCAAAAGGGCGGCAGGAAGCGCAAGGGCCAGCCGCTGGGCCAGCTGCATCGAGGGCGTCTCGGTCATATGGGGCGAGTGCTAGTCCTACTTGCGGCGCGCGGCAACCGAGCTCGGGGCGGTTCGGCTGAGAGTTTGCAGCGCATAGTGGAGCTGGAAATCCTCGATGCCCTGCTCCTCCAGCTCTGCCGCCGTCATCTGGAAGCGCGGATCCTGGCGCTTGTCGGCCTCCATATCCTCATCCTTGAGACCAAGCTCGTTGACGAGATGGCCGCGCAGATCGCTTTCGCGCATCAGGAAGCGGTTGCGCTTGGCAAGATCGGGATCGGACAACTGCGGCACGGTGATGTCAGGCTTGATGCCGCCTTCCTGCACCGAGTGGCCCGAAGGCGTGTAATAGCGCGCAGTCGTCAGCTTGAGAGCGGCATCGCGGCCCAGCGGGAGCAGCGACTGCACGCTGCCCTTGCCGAAGCTGCGTTCGCCCATGACCACTGCGCGGCGATGGTCTTGCAAGGCGCCCGCCACGATCTCGCTGGCCGAGGCTGAACCGGCGTCAATCAGGACCACGATCGGCAGCCCTTCGGCGATGTCGCCGCGGAAAACGGTCTCGGCTTCGTAGCTGATCGATTCCCCGCGAGCCCTGCCACGCTGCGACACGATCTGGCCGTCGATGAGGAACAGGTCGGACAGGGCGACGGCTTCGTCGAGCGATCCGCCCGGATTGGAGCGCAGGTCGAGCACGAGGCCGGTCAGGCGGCCGGTGGCCTGCTTCTGCAAATCCTTCCACGCGGCGAAGACATCGCTGCCGACGTCGCGGGAAAACTCGTTGATCATGATATGCCCGATGGAACCCTTCTCGAGTTTCCATGTCACCGGCTCCAGCTCGATCAGCCCGCGTGTCACATCGAGATCGAAGGGCTCGTCACGGCCGGGGCGGAATACGGTCAGGCGGATCGAGGTGCCGGCTTTGCCGCGCATGCGCGCGACGGCTTCGTCCAGTTCGAGACCGTAGATCAGCTCGCCATCGAGGTGCGTGATGTAATCGCCTGCCTTGACGCCCGCTTCATCGGCAGGGCTGCCGCGGAAGGGCGAGATGACTTTCACCGCGCCATCTTCGCCGACGACCGAAAGGCCGAGGCCGGAGTAGTTGCCGTCGATCATGGTTTCGAGGCGCTGCAGGTCCGAACCGTCGAGATAGCCCGAATGCGGGTCGAGGGCGGCCAGCATGCCATCGATCGCGCCGTTGATGAGGACATCGTCCTCGACCGGCTCGACATAGCTCGCCTTGATGCGCTGGTAGACCGAGAAGAGCTTGCCGAATTCGGGCCCTGCGCTGCCTTCGACACGGGCCATGCCCGCAGTGGTCGCGGGGACCAGCGCGACGGCGGTCACGAGTGCAGCAGAACGGGCCAGTACGGCGAATTTCATCGGCATTATCCTTCAAGCGATTGCGCATTGTATAGCGCACGCGGCGTGAATGAAAGATGAGCCGCAAGCCATCCCGAGGGAAGCGGTTTTTCGACCGACCGCCTAGCGCAAGTGGTCGAGCGGATTGACCGGTTCGCCATCCCGGCGAAGTTCCAGCGAAACGAGCGATTCGCTCGTCCCGCCCTGCCCGAGCGGCGAGCCTGCGGCGACTTCCTGCCCGACTGTGACAGAGAGGCGCGAAAGGCCGGTAACAAGGCTCGTCCAGCCGTTCTCGTGCTCGATGATCGTGATCGACCCGAAGCCACGATAAGGCCCTGCGAAGACCACGCGCCCCGCGCCCGGAGCGACCGCCTGCGCGCGCGAGCGCGTAGCCAGGACGAGGCCGGAACTGCGCTCGCCCGCCGCATCGGGATCGCCGAAACCCGTCACTACGCGGCCGGCAACAGGCAGGATGTAATGCTCGGGCGCAGCGGTCGCGCTTGGCACAGGTCTGGGCAAGGCGGTCGGGCCTTGAGCGGCAGCCGGAGCGCTGCCGGGACGCAGCACGGGTCCGGGAAGCGCGGCCAGGCGGCTGCGAACTGCGGCATTGGCCTCGAGCCCCCCGACCAGCGCATCGAGATCACGGGCTTCTTCGGCGAGGAACAATGCGCGCTCGGCCTCTCGCGATGCACCGCCTGCAGCGCGCTGCGCCAGCAGCCGTTCCTTCTCAGCCAGGGCAAGCATATTGCGCTTGCGATTTTCGAGACTCGCTTCGGCGGAGCGCAGGTTGGCGAGCGTCTCGAGTTGCCGTTTCTCCAGGTTGCGTGCGAGATCGAGCTCGCTGCGCAGGCTTGCCGTCCGCTCGCGCACCACGGGCATGGCCGCAGACAGGGCCGCCCTCGTGTGCACGACATCTTTGAGCGAGCCGGGCTGTAGCGCGGCCAGCGCCAGCGGACGCCGCGCCATGGTCTGGAGGGCGGCCGTAAGGCGCATCAGGGGCTGGCGTTTGCGGGCAAGCTGGCGATCTAGGCTGTCGCTCTGGACCTGCAGCAGGGTGAGTTCAGCTTGCGCGGCGGTGATGGCCGCTTCCGATTGCTGGACTCGTGCAGCGAGGGCTGCAGCATTGCTCTGCGCTTTTCCGGCGCTTGCCTGCGACTGTTCGGCCTGCTGTTCCAGCCGCTCTGCGCGCGCCCTGGCGTTACGCTGTTGCTGGCGCGCCGCTTCGAGAGCTTCTCGCGCACCTGCTGCGTCGAGGCTCGCTGGAGCGACAACTGCGCCGGGTGCCGCGACACCCGGCAGGGCCATAGCAAGCGGGACCAGCAGGGCAATCGAGATGGCTGCGACGCGGATCATGACGCCATTACTGCCCCATCACCCGCTGCGATGATAGGGGTGACCGGCGATGATCGTCGTTGCACGGTACAATTGCTCGGCGAGCATTGCTCGCGCCAGGAGGTGCGGCCAGGTCGCTTTGCCGAAAGCGAGCAGCAGGTCGGCATCGCGCCGCTCTTCTTCGGCATGACCATCGGCTGCGCCCAGGACGAAGCGACATTCGCGCATGCCGTCATCGCGCCAGCGCTCGAGGATGGCCGCGAGCTTTTCCGAGGACAAATCCTTACCGCGCTCGTCGAGCAGGACGGTCTTGTAGGGAGTTTGCGGATCGGGGATGCGACCGCCCGTTTCCGGCAGTTCGGTAAACTTCACCGGCCATGTCAGCCTTTTTTCGTAGCGCGCGACCAGCTCCGCCTCGGGCGAACGGGCAATCTTTCCGCGAGCGATGACATGGAGAAGCAAAGCGCGAACCCGTGGTCTCACCTGGCTTGGGGCACGGCAGTCAGAGGGCGACTGCCCGCCCGCAGGTGCCCGCAGCGAAGCGGAGGAATGGCACCGAGGACGCTCGCGCGGATGCGCGAGCGCAAGACGGTTACGCCGTGCCGGCTACCGGCGGTGCATCACCGAATGCCCACATGCGCTCCAGGTTATAGAAGCTGCGGACTTCGGGTCGGAAAAGGTGCACCACGACGTCACCGGCATCGATCAGGACCCAGTCCGCTGCCGGAAGGCCTTCGAGTTTCACCGGGCCGAAGCCCTCTTTCTTGACCGTTTCGGCAAGCTTTTGCGCCATCGAAGCCACCTGGCGGGTCGAACGGCCCGATGCGATTACCATGTAATCGGCAATCGAGGTCTTCCCCTCGAGATCGATGGTCACGATCTCCTGCGCCTGGTCGTCGTCGAGTTGCTTGAGCACGAGCGAAAGCAGCGGATCGTCGTTGGCATCAGCCATGCGAACCGCTTTCGCCGTGTCGGTCCCGGAACTGGCCGGGCTGGTATGCGCCTGTGTCATAGGCGTGCATCGTACTCCTGAATGCGGGGGTCGAAGAGACCGTGGGTATCATGGGAAAGGCAACGCGCATCATGGCGCAGTTGTTTCCTCCCGTGACGGGATCGGACGATGAGTCACCTGGTCTCGAAGGATTTTGCCGGCGTGGCGCGATGCCCAGTCGGGATCGGCGCGGCGAATTGCCGTGGCCGAACGCGGGTCGGGATCGAAACGCAATGTCACCAGTGCCGGTGCGCTCCATTCGCCCCCATTAGCAAAGCTGGCGAGAGGAACGCGAAAGTGCCTCAGCCAGGCCATCGCGGGGCTTGCGACAGCAGCACCATCATAGCCGGGCCGCGCGATCACCGCAATCGGCATCGTTCGTGCGATCCCCCGCCAGTCGCGCCAGCGGTGGAACTGGGCAAGATTGTCGGAGCCCATCAGCCATACGAAATCGTGCTTGGGATACCGCCGCTGGATCGCGCCCAGCGTATCGACGGTATACCGCGTGTCCAGCTCGCGCTCGATCGCGGTCGCGCGGATCGGCGCGCGGCGGGCCTGCTCAATCGCCGAGGAAAGGCGCGCGGAAAGCGGTGCCATGCCCTCTTTCGGTTTGAGCGGATTGCCGGGAGATACCAGCCACCAGACCTCGTCCAGTCCCAGCGCTTCGCGCGCGAAAAGGGATATGCGTCTGTGACCCCCGTGCGCGGGATTGAAGCTCCCACCCAACAAGCCGATTCGCCGTCCATTCCCGCGATATGTCATTCGCTCGGCCTAGCACCGCGGCAAATTCTTGTCAGCGCGCCAGTATCGGCCCGAATCGGGGGCGGCGTGGTAAACACCGACTTAATCTTTGGTTCCCGGTTTTGATCGGAAATTTCCCGCAAATGAAACGACTCGTCCCGTCAAATCATCGACTCGTGGATTCGGGTAAGGGTTTATTCGATTTTCCCGGGAACCTTTGTTAGCGATCTCAAACAAGGGTCAAAGACCAAGGGACGGGTCGTTTTGGATAAAGACATCGCAAGCAGCGGGCGCATTGCCCGTATCAAGAGCTGGTTTCCGGATCGCGAATTTTTCATGCGCTCCGAAGGCCAGGTTCGCTTCATCACCATTTCATCGCGCGTACAGATGACCGCAGCGGCAGTGGCCGTCACGGTTCTGCTGGTGTGGGCGTTGTCGATGGCAATCGCCGGTTGGGCGCAATATCGCGCCTCTGCCGATCGGGACCTCCTGCTCGATCGCGAAGCCAAGGTCGCCACGCAGGAAGAACGTTTCGCCGCTTACAGCGAAGACCTCGACGCGGTGAGCGACGATCTGGACCGCCGGATGGAATTCATCGAGGGCGTTGCAGAACTGCTTCCCGAAGACCTCAAGGTCGATACGGCCGTATCCGACTCGACCGGTGAAGCCGCTGCCACGGTTGAAAAAGTTTCCGCCGCGTTCCCCGAAGCCGCCAAACTCGCCCGCATCGAAGCGCGCCAGCTTGCGGTGGTCGAAGGGCTAACCCGCTACGCCGACTGGCGTGCGCAGCGCGCCGCAGAAGCGCTCAAGAAGCTCGACCTCAATCCCGCACAGGTAATCCGCACCAGCCGCAATCAGGCGATGGGTGGTCCGCTCGACGGGCTGGCCACTGCTGCCGACGGCTCGATCGATCCGCGCTTCGAACGCCTCGGCCTTTCGATGGAGCGCATGGCCGCTCTCGAACAGGCGCTGGAAGGCGTCCCCCAGTTCGCCCCGGCTCGCAAGGACCTGATCTCGTCGGGCTTCGGCTATCGCCGCGATCCTTTCAATGGTCGCGCCGCCATGCATAACGGCCTCGACTTCCGCGGCGCGACCGGCACCCCGATCTATGCTGCCGCCAAGGGCCGTATCACCTTCGTCGGTCGCAGGGGCGGCTATGGCAACACGGTCGAAATCACTCACGGTAACGGCCTGATGACGCGCTATGCGCATATGTCGCGCTTCAACGCCAAGGTCGGCCAGCAGGTCGGCGCAGGCGACACTATCGGCGCGATCGGCAGCACGGGTCGCTCCACCGGTCCCCACCTCCATTTCGAGGTCCGGATCAACAACAAAGCGGTCAACCCGCGCACCTTCCTGGAGACAGCCCCCCATGTTCTCGAAGAAATCCGCCGAGCACCCGAGCTCGCCCACGCCCACTAATTCCGGACGCAGCGCACCCATGGCCAGCAAGAGCAATTCCACGTTTTCGGTCCTCGGTTCGGACCTTGCCATCAAGGGCGACATCAAGGCGTCGGCCGACCTGCATATCGACGGCAGCGTCGAAGGCGACATTTCCTGCTCCAGCCTGGTGCAGGGCGAAACCAGCACCGTCACCGGCGCGATCAAGGCGGAAAGCGCCCGGCTGGCGGGCACCGTCAATGGATCGATCACTGCCCGCGAACTGGTCATCCTGAAAACCGCCAAGATCAACGGCGATGTATTCTACGATGCGCTGACCATCGAACAAGGTGCACAGGTAGAGGGCCGCTTCGCACACCGCGATGCGAAGCCCGCCGCAGCAGCGCCGCAGCAGCAGGCGAGCAAGCCGGACCTCCAGGTCGCCAGCTGACACCGCTTACAGTTTGGAGGGGATGAAGGTCGCCCTGCGCACGACGCAGGGCGGCCTTCTTCTTTCATGGAATAGGCCGACAAGCCCTCAGTCGAGCACTTCGGCGCGCAGAGCCTTGCGGTCGAGCTTGCCGATCATGGTCTTGGGCAGTTCTTCGCGCACTTCGACACCGCACACGCGTTCGTGCTTGCCGATCCGGGCGTTGAGCCATTCGCGCAGGGCTTCGCCATCGGTTTGCGCGTCGGCGTTCAGTGTCACATAGGCTTTCGGGCATTCGCCAAGGTAATCGTCCGGAATACCGATCACGAGCGCTTCCTTGACCGCATCGTTTTCGAGCAGGACGTCTTCCACCTGGCTGGGGAAGACCTTGAATCCGCCCACGGCGATCATGTCCTTGATACGGTCGACGATTTCGAGGAACCCGTCCTCATCCATCGTCGCGACATCGCCTGTGCGGAGATAGCGCTTGCCGTCGCGCTCGACGAACGTGTCGGCATCGGTATCCGGACGGTTCCAGTATCCGCGCATGATCTGCGGTCCGTGAACCGCAAGTTCGCCAGGTTCACCCTCGGGGGCGAGTTTCGTGGGATCTTCCTTGTCGAGGAAAATCACCTCGGTGCCCATCACCACCTGGCCGATCGTGCCTTTCTTGCGCACTCCTTCATAGGGGTTGGCCGACACCACGCCCGAGCTTTCCGTAAGACCGTATCCTTCGACGATGCGAACCCCGGTCGTATCCTCGAACTTGGTGTGGACCGGCGCAGGCATGGGCGCGCCCCCCGAAATGCACACCTTGATCGACGAGACATCGGTCGAAGAGAGCTTGGGATGGTCGAGCAGTGCCTGGAACATCGTGGGGACGCCCGGAAACCCGGTCGTCTTGTACTTCGCGATGGTTTCCAACACCTGCCCTGCCTCGAAGCGCGGGACCATGGCAATCGAAGCGCCTGTCACCATGGCGTGGTTCAGGAGCGCGGTATTTGCGAAGACGTGGAAGAAGGGCAATGCGCCCATGAAAACTTCGCTCGATGGATCGCCGTAAGGGTTGAGGCCAGCGACCTGCTGCGCGTTCACCGCAAGCTGAGAATGCCCGAGCATGGCGCCCTTGGGCCGCCCGGTGGTGCCGCCGGTATACTGGAGCAGGGCGATATCGTTCTCGATATCGATTTTGGGCAGTTGGGGCGGTCGTCCATCCAGCCAATTGGCCCAGGCGAGATCACCCTGGACATCCGACCAGCGCCGAACCGAAGCAGTAAGGTCGCCCTTGGGCAATTTGGCGATCTGGCTGCGCTTCAAGAGCTTGTATGCGAGGCCTTTTAGCGACGGTAGCATATCCGCCAGCGATCCGACCACCAGCCTTTCGAGGCTGGATTCCCCAAGAACCTGTTCTGCAGTCCCGTACAGTTCGGGCACATCGACGGTCACGAGGACGCGGGTGCCGGAATCTTCGACTTGCGAGCTCAGTTCCTCGACTGTGTAGAGCGGCGAGAAGTTGACGACGATCGCACCCGCCATCATCGCACCATAATATGCCGAGGCGTAGATCGGGACATTGGGCAGGAACAGGCCGACCCTGTCGCCCTTGGCGATCCCCATCTCGATCAGTCCCGCCGCGAAGCGCTGCGCATCGGCGAATATCTCGCCGTAAGTATAGGTCCGCCCCAGAAAATGGAGGAACGGCGCCTGTGGATTCTTCGCGGTCGTCTTGGCCAGCAGATCGGGCAGGCTGGCCACTTCGAACTTCGCGTCCCACGGCGTCGGATGGTGATAGGTATACTTGCTTACATCCATGTCAGTAACATGACCTATCCCGCACTAAACGCAAGCAAAAAGGGCGGACGAAGCTCTGTGCCTCGCCCGCCCTCTGCGTATCGTGTGTCGGAGGAATTTCAGCCCTCGTCGGAAGGGGCGGCAGGTGCCTCACCCGCCTCTTCGGCCGCACGCTTGGCACGCAGCCATTCCTCGGCTTCGGCTTCCTGTGCGGCTTCGGCGGCAGCCTTTTCATTGGCATCGCGTTCGGCGCGCAGTTCCTCGATCAGCTTTTCGCGATCGCTGACACCACTGGATACGGGTGCCGCCTCTTCGCCCTCTTCGGGAGCAGGCTTGTTCTTGGCAGCCTTGGCGACGACCGCGTCCAGTTCGCGCTGCGAACACAGGCCCAGGGTGACCGGGTCCTTCGGCTGGATATTCTGGATATTCCAGTGGCTACGCTCGCGGATCGCAGTGATCGTGTTGCGCGTCGTGCCGATAAGCTTGGAAATCTGCGCATCCGACACTTCCGGATGGCTACGCAGCAACCATGCAATGCCGTCGGGCTTGTCCTGGCGCTTCGAAACCGGCGTGTAGCGCGGGCCCTTCGTGCGGCTGACCGCTACCGGCGCGCGCTGCATCTTGAGCCGGTATTCCGGATCGGCCTGGCCCTTCTCGATTTCGTCCTGCGTCAGTTCGCCCGAGTGGAGCGGGTCGCGACCGGTGTACTTGCTGCTGGCGAGATCGTCGGCCATGGCCTGGACTTCCAGGATGTGGAGGCCGCAGAATTCGGCGATCTGCTCGAACGAGAGACCGGTGTTGTCGACCAGCCAGGTGGCGGTCGCATGCGGCATCAGCGGAGTGGGTTGGTCGGCCATGAATATGCCTTTTCTCAAGTCTGAAAATAGAAGGGCCGCCCCTCGCGGAGCGGCCGTTGCCCTTCGCATGTAGGCGACAGGCGCGGATTCGGCAAGCGCGATAAGCCTGCCGCGCTCAGGCGCGGATTGGTTCGCGGTGCGAGAGCGGCGCAAGTCCGTCGAGGAATTGCGCGCTGGCCGCTTCCCACGAATACTGCCGCGCAAAACGGGCGCAGGCCTTGCGGTCGCAATAAAGTGCGGCATCGATCGCACGGTCGAGCTGGAACGACAGCGCCCCCACCTCGTCAGACACGATGTCGCGCGGTCCGGCGACAGGAAATGCGGCCACAGGGGTTCCGCAGGCCAGCGCCTCTATCATGACGAGGCCGAAGGTGTCGGTGAGGCTGGGAAAGACAAAGACGTCCGCCCCGGCATAGCAACCGGCAAGCTCGCTGCCGGTCCTGCGGCCAAGGAAGAGGGCATCGGGATAAGCCCTGCGCAATTGCTCGAGCGCCGGACCGTCGCCGACCACGACCTTGCTGCCCGGACGCGAGGAGTCGAGAAAAGCTTCGAGATTCTTCTCGACCGATACTCTCCCGACGTAAAGCTGGATCGGCCGCTGCAGGCTCTCGAACTCCGGTGGTGGTGGCGCTTCGGGGGTAAAGCAGGCGAGGTCGACGCCCCTGCTCCAGTGATGGAGCCGGTCCAGGCCATGCTCCCTAAGTTCCGTGCGGATGCTCGGCGTGGCCACCAGGATCCGGCTAGCGGGTCGATGGAACCAGCCGATGTAGCGCCAGAACCAGTCGCTTGGCAGCGGGGTGCGCTTCGCCAGATAGTCAGGAAACTGGGTATGGTAGGCGGTGGTGAATTCGATGTAATGCTTCACGCAGTGATGGCGCGCCGCCAGTCCCAGCGGGCCTTCGGTCGCGATATGGATGGCATCCGGGGTGAAGGCACTCAGGCGCGCGGAGATCGTCGCCGGCCTCGCCAGTGCGAGCCTGATTTCGGGATATGTCGGGCACGGCACGCTGCGGAAAGCATCGGGCGATATCACCATCACATCATGCCCCAATCTGCGCAGATGGTCGCACGTCGTGGTGAGCGTGCGGACCACGCCGTTCATCTGCGGCAACCAAGCATCGGTGACGATGGCAATCCGCTGGGGGGTAATGGCAGACCCCTCGAATTCGAGGGAGAGGCGCTGCGCGTTCATGCGGCCTGCATGGCCGGTGCCGCCGTCGCGGGTTTTTCGGCCTCGCGCTTGGCGATTTCGTCGGGCCAGTGGAGGATTTCCATGGTGCCGTCGAAATGCTCGACGAGCGCGGTGCAGCCTTCGACCCAGTCGCCGTCATTATAATAGGCGACCTCGCCCTCGCCGTGCTTGAAGTCGCGCATTTCCGCGGTGTGGATATGGCCGCAGACCACGCCGTCGACACCGCGTTCGCCCGCGGCCCGTGCGACTACCGATTCGTACTTCGAGATGAACTCGACGGCATTCTTCACCTTGTGCTTGGCCGCTTTCGAAATCGACCAGTACGGCAGGCCCAGCAGCTTGCGCACCGAGGCGACCCAGCCGTTCAGCTGCATCATGGCATGGTAAAGCGCGTCGCCCACAAAGGCGAGCCAGCGGTGGGCCAGCATGACCGTATCGAATTCGTCGCCATGCAAGACCATCAGCCGGCGGCCATCGGCGGTATCGTGAAACGCCGCGCGAGCGATCTCCACCCCGCCGAAATTCATGCCCGAGAACGGCCGCACCATCTCGTCGTGATTGCCGGGAATGTAGACGATGCGCGTACCGCGATGCGCGCGCTTCAGGATGCGCCAGACGATGTCGTTGTGTTCGGCTGGCCAGTAGAACTTCTTCTTAAGCCGCCAACCATCGATGATGTCGCCGACCAGATACATCGTGTCGCTGTCGGTGTGGTCGAGGAAGTCGATCAGCAGTTCGGCATTGCAGCCCTTCGTGCCGAGATGGATGTCGCTTATCCAGATCGTGCGGAAGCGGCGGCGCTCCTCCATGCTGGTACGCTCGGGCACCTTCGGCTTGACCGGCAGGAAGCTGGAAACATTGGCGAAAGCGGTAAGGTCGGGCGTGAGATCGGTCATGCACATTCCCCCTGAATCTGGGGCGTGCATGGCAGGGAATTGTTACGTCAGCATCGCAGGCGCATTACACAAGCGCGTCTTTGCTACGGTTCGGAGTCAGCTTTCGCCGGACACCTTGAGCACGATCTTGCCGATGTGGTCGCCCGCTTCCATGCGGGCATGGGCCGCGCCGACTTCTTCCAGCGGGAACACCTCGTCCATGACCGGAGCGACCGTGCCGTCCTCGAACAGGGGCCACGCATGATTGTAGATTTCGTCTGCCAGCAAGGCCTTGAACTCGTCCGAGCGCGGGCGCAGCGTCGAGCCGGTCAGCGTCTGCCGTTTGCTCATCAGCTTCGCCATGTTGATTTCCGCCTTCAGCCCGCCGAGCACGGCAATCGTCACATGACGCCCGTCGACAGCGAGGCAGTCCAGGTTTCGCTGCACGTAATCGCCCGACACCATGTCGAGGATGACATCCGCCCCCTCGCCATTGGTAAACTCGTTCACCTTCTCGACGAAGTCGTCGGTCTTGTAATTGATCGCGAGATCCGCGCCGACGCCGCGTGCAGCCTCGCACTTTTCGTCGCTTCCGGCCGTGGTCACGACCTTGAGGCCGAATTCCTTGGCAAGCTGGATCGCCATCGTTCCAATCCCGCTGGTCCCGCCGTGAACGAGGAAAGTTTCTCCATCGCGCGCCCAGCCTCGCTCGAAGACATTGTGCCACACGGTGAACAGTGTTTCGGGAATTGCTGCAGCGGTTGCCATGTCCATGCCCTGCGGGACCGAGAGGCAATGTTCCGCATGGGCGAGGCAATACTCGGCATAGCCGCCACCCGACACCAGCGCGCAGACGCGGCGGTTGAGCATCTCCGGCGCGGCTTCGTCACCGACCGCCATGATCGTACCCGACACCTCCAGCCCCGGGATGTGCGAGGCACCCGGCGGAGGCGGATAGAAGCCCTGGCGCTGGATTACATCGGGCCGGTTCACGCCGGCATGGTCGACCTTGATCAGCACCTGCTTGCCGGTGGGCACCGGGACGGGCAGGGTTTCGGCACGAAAAACATCCGGACCACCCGGTGCATCAAAGCCCATCGCGGTCATCGTTTCCGGCAGATTGCTGGCCAAACCTTCCCCCTTTTCAAATGTGCGGCCTGGCGGCCACGAAGCGGTGCATTAACGCGCAGCCGTGTTGACAGCAACCGCGCAAAGGCAGAGCATGGCCGCCATGGATGACGACGCCCGTCCACGCCCCAAAGGCGATGCCGCCAGCCTCCTCGCCGGAGAAGACCTGGCCCCCTATTCCATCGACGAACTGGCCGACCGCATCCGCCTCCTCGAAGACGAGATCGCGCGGGTCGAAAAGCACCGCCTGAAAGCCGCCGCACACCGCGACGCGGCCGACGCCCTGTTCGGGCGAAAGGACTAGGCGGTGATCGGGGGGCTGAAATTCCGCCGCCCGCTTCCCATATGCACGAAACACGCCGCCGCGTGGTCAGCTTTCGTCAAGCTTGACCCCTTAGGCTCTCCCTGTCTCGCCGTTCTGCGAGTCCCTCGAAAGTAGGATCCGAATGCCAAGCTTCGCCGCGAACCTCGAAAAGACCCTTCACGCAGCCCTCACCGATGCGGGCGAGCGTCGCCACGAATATGCGACGCTGGAGCACCTGCTGCTCGCGCTTATCGGCGATGAGGACGCCGCCCAGGTCATGACCGCTTGCGGTGTGGAGTTGGGTGAACTCACGACTGTCGTGACCCAATATCTCGAGCAGGAATACCAGTCGCTCAAATCGGACGATGGCGCCGATCCGCAGCCGACCGCCGGTTTCCAGCGGGTGATCCAGCGCGCAATCCTGCATGTGCAGTCCTCGGGCAAGGACACGGTGACCGGCGCAAACGTGCTGGTGGCCCTGTTCTCCGAACGCGACAGCTATGCGGTCTATTTCCTGCAGCAGCAGGACATGAGCCGTCTCGATGCGGTCAGCTTCATCAGCCACGGCATCGGCAAGGGTGGCAAACAGGTCGAAGGCCGTCCCCCGCAAGGCGCGGAAGAAGCGCAAAGTCCCGATGCCCCCGATCAGGCGAAGGGTGGCGACAAGAAGGAAACCGCGCTCGACCAGTTCACGGTCAATCTCAACCAGAAGGCCGAAGACGGTCGTATCGATCCGCTGATCGGCCGCGGTCCGGAAGTGGGCCGCACGGTCCAGATCCTGTGCCGCCGGTCGAAAAACAACCCGCTTTATGTGGGTGATCCGGGCGTCGGCAAAACCGCCATCGCGGAAGGCCTGGCGCGCAAGATCGTCGAAGGCGACGTGCCCGAAGTGCTGCAGGATGCGGTCATCTACTCGCTCGACATGGGCGCCCTGCTTGCAGGAACGCGCTATCGCGGCGATTTCGAAGAACGGCTGAAACAGGTCGTGAACGAGCTCGAGGGCATGCCCGAGGCCGTGCTCTTCATCGACGAGATCCACACGGTGATCGGTGCCGGCGCGACCAGCGGCGGCGCGATGGACGCGTCGAACCTGTTGAAGCCGGCGCTTTCGAGCGGTTCGATCCGCTGCATCGGTTCGACCACCTACAAGGAATTCCGCAACCACTTCGAAAAGGACCGCGCCCTACTGCGCCGGTTCCAGAAGATCGATGTGAACGAGCCCACGATCGAGGACACGATCAAGATCCTCAAGGGCCTGCGCAGCGCCTTCGAAGAGCATCACAAGGTCAAGTATACCCCCGATGCGCTCAAGACCGCAGTCGAACTGTCGGCACGCTACATCAACGACCGCAAGCTGCCCGACAAGGCGATCGACGTGATCGACGAAGTGGGTGCGATGCAGATGCTGGTGCCGCCGAGCCGCCGCAAGAAGAAGATTACCGCGCGCGAGATCGAGGCCGTCATCGCGACCATGGCCCGCATCCCGCCGAAATCGGTGTCGAGCGACGACAAGAAGGCACTCGAAAACCTCGAGCGCGACCTCAAGCACGTCGTCTTCGGCCAGGACGCGGCAGTCGAGAAACTGTCGACGGCCATGAAGCTGTCGCGTGCGGGTCTGCGCGATCCCGACAAGCCGATCGGCTCGTTCCTGTTCAGCGGACCGACCGGCGTCGGCAAGACCGAAGTCGCCCGCCAGCTCGCCTCGATCATGGGTATCGAACTCAAACGCTTCGACATGTCCGAGTATATGGAGCGCCATTCGATCAGCCGCCTGATCGGTGCACCTCCAGGTTATGTTGGTTACGACCAGGGTGGTCTTTTAACCGATGCGGTTGATCAAAACCCGCATTGCGTGCTGCTGCTCGACGAAATCGAGAAGGCCCACCCGGACCTGTTCAACATTCTGCTGCAGGTAATGGATAACGGTCGCCTGACCGACCATCACGGCAAGACGGTCGATTTCCGCAACGTGGTCCTCATCATGACGACCAATGCCGGCGCGTCCGACATGGCGCGCCAGGGCATCGGCTTTGGTGACGTGTCCAAGGAAGATGCGAGCGAGGAAGCGGTGAAGCGTATGTTTACGCCGGAATTCCGCAACCGTCTCGATGCAATCGTGCCCTTCGGTTACCTCAACAAGGCAACCGTCGCCCGCGTGGTCGACAAGTTCATCCTCCAGCTCGAACTGCAGCTGGCCGAACAGAATGTCGATATCCAGTTCGACAAGGAAAGTCGCGCCTGGCTCGCCGACAAGGGCTATGACAAGCTTTACGGCGCACGTCCGATGGGCCGCCTGATCCAGGAAAAGATCAAGCAGCCGCTCGCCGAAGAACTGTTGTTCGGCAAGCTGGCGGATGGCGGCGAGGTCGCGGTGACGATGAAGGATGGCAAACCGTCCTTCGAACTTACCCCTGCTCCGCCCAAGACCAAGCCGAAACGCAAGCCTGCGGCGAAAAAGAAGGCAGCACCCAAGAAGAAGCCCGACGCAGATGCCAGCGAAAGCGGCAGCACGGGCGATAAGGGCAAGGACTGACAGCCTGCCATAAGCAATCGAAGGGGCGCGGATCGGGAACGGTTCGCGCCCCTTTCGCTTGAGTCGGCGATGGCCGCGCCTTTTTCCTGGATCAAACCCGAACCACACGGGATCTACATCGAGCCGGCCGATTGCTGGGTCGATCCTTCGCGAGCCGTAGACAAGGCGCTGGTCACCCACGGCCATGCCGACCACGCGCGTGGAGGTCACGGCCAGACCGTCGCAACCCCCGAAACGTTGGCGATCATGAAGTTGCGCTACGCAACTTCCGACGGCGCTACCCCGGTCGAATATGGCGAAACGATCCGCCTGCCCGGCGGCGTCGATGCGACCTATATCCCGGCAGGCCATGTCCTTGGCAGCGCTCAGATATTGCTGGAGCATGCGGGGGAGCGCGTGATCGTGACGGGCGACTACAAACGCCGCGCCGACCCCACTTGCCCGCCCTTCGAGGTCACGGCTTGCGACATCTTCATCACCGAGGCGACATTCGGCCTGCCAGTCTTCTGCCATCCCCCGATCGAGGAGGAGATGCAAAAGCTGCTGGATCGCCTGGCTGCCCACCCGGATCGCTGCGTGCTCATTGGCGCCTATGCCTTGGGCAAGGCGCAGCGCGTCATCGCCGAGTTGCGGGCGGCGGGGCACACCGACCCGATCTACCTCCACGGCGCGATGGAGAAGATGTGTCGTCTTTACGAAGAGCACGGTGTCGACCTGGGCGAACTTCGCATGGTTGCAGAGCACACGAAAGAGGACATGCGCGGAGCCATCGTCATATGCCCGCCTTCCGCGCTCAATGACCGCTGGAGCCGCAGGCTGCCCGATCCGATCACGGCCATGGCCAGCGGATGGATGCGCGTACGCCAGCGGGCACGCCAGCGAAACGTCGAATTGCCGCTGGTGATCTCGGACCACGCGGATTGGGGCGAGCTCACCCGCACGATCCGCGAAGTCGATGCCCAGGAAAACTGGATTACCCACGGACGCGAGGATGCGTTGCTGCGCTGGTGCCAGTTGCACCAACGGCGCGCCCGCGCGCTGGCTCTCGTCGGATATGAAGACGAGGACGATTGAGCGTGGACGAATTCGCGGCCCTCGTCGACGCCCTGGTCTACACGCGTTCGCGCAACGAGAAGTTGCGCCTGATCGCGGAATATCTGAGGGCCACACCCGATCCCGACCGCGGCTGGGCACTGGCCGCACTTGCCGATGGGCTGGATTTTCCAGCCGTGAAGAGTTCGACGATCCGCAATCTGATGAAGGACCGCGTCGATCCGATCCTGTGGACGCTCAGCCGCGACTTCGTCGGTGATACGGCGGAAACCGCCAGCCTTCTCTGGCCGGCACCGGAAGAACCACCCTCCCCGCCCACGGTGAGCGAGGCGGTCGAGCTCCTTTCCTCGATGAACCGCAAGAGCGTGGTCATCGAACTGCCGCACCTGCTCGACCGGCTTGACGCTTCCGGGCGCTATGCCTTGCTCAAGCTGGCGACCGGCGGAATGCGCATCGGCGTCTCGAGCCGCCTGGCGAAGACCGCCTTTGCGCAGGCGTTCGACGTGTCGGTCGACGAGGTGGAGGAGTATTGGCACGGCCTGGCCGCGCCTTATCCCGAACTGTTCGACTGGGCGGCCAACGGGGAAGACCCGCCCGATATCGAGAACCTGCCAACCTTCCGCCCTTTCATGCTCGCGCATCCGCTTGAAGAAACGGTCGTCGACCTGGCGGAATATGCCGCGGAGTGGAAATGGGACGGCATCCGCGTGCAACTGGTGCGCGCCGGCGGTGAAACCCGGCTCTATTCGCGCAGCGGCGACGATATTTCCGCGACGTTTCCCGAACTTCTAGATGTGTTGCCATTCAATGCCGTGCTCGACGGCGAATTGCTGGTGCGAGGCAATGTACAGGGCGGCGAGGCAGGCGGAGCGGCCAGTTTCAACGCGTTGCAACAAAGACTCGGCCGCAAGACCGTGAGCAAGAAAATGCTCAAGGAGGCGCCCGCCTTCGTGCGCCTCTATGACGTCCTCATCGCCGAGGGGAACGACCTGCGGGAAAAGGACTGGACCAGTCGCAGGGCCGCACTTGAACAGCTGATCGCACGCTTACCGGAAAGCCATTTCGACCTCTCGAGCCTGGTGGAGGCCCGCGATTTCGAGCACCTGGCAGAGATCCGCGAAGGCAGCCGCGACGATGCGATCGAGGGCCTCATGCTCAAGCGCAAGGACAGTCCCTATATCGCGGGACGACGCGTCGGATACTGGTACAAGTGGAAACGCGATCCGCTGCTGGTCGACTGCGTGCTGATGTACGCCCAGCGTGGCAGCGGCAAGCGGTCCAGCTTCTTCTCCGATTACACCTTCGGTTGCTGGGACGGCGATCCCGACCAAGGAGCCGACCTGCTGCCTGTCGGGAAAGCCTATTCCGGATTCACCGACGAGGAACTGAAAAAGCTCGACCGCCATGTGCGTAGCAATACCGTCAACCGGTTCGGGCCGGTGCGCGAGACCGACAAGAGCCTCGTCTTCGAGGTGGCTTTCGATAGCGTACACGAAAGCAAGCGGCACAAGTCCGGCCTCGCGATGCGCTTCCCCCGCATCCATCGCATCCGCTGGGACAAGCCGCCGCACGAAGCGGACCGCATCGAAGCGCTGCGCGCGCTGATCAGGGATTGATCAGCGCGCGCAGTAAATCTTAGAAACTGCGTTCCGGCTTATTGAGCCAGTCGCCGCAGCTGTAATTGTATGACGCCCACTCCCTCGTAATGCGAACGACGAAGACCTTGTCATTCTTGTCGATCAAGGCCTTCAATTCATCGCGGATGGTCCCTGGACTCTTCAACGTGTCCAGGACCCACACGGATTCCAAGCCCTTGCAGTGGGTGTATTGCTTCAAATAGTTATGCAGAGGGGCATAGTTTCGACCCGGCGCGCACAGGTCGTAGGTAACAAGAACGGTAGCCATGATGATTGTGTCCTTCCAACTGACGCAATCGCCTTGACCTCCTGAACACGCGGGGTAACGTGAACCCCGCTCACCAGAGCTCATGCCCGCCGACGACTGCAAATTCGAGGCGGAATGATCCGGGGGGCCGAGGTTCCGACTCGGCCTCCCATTTCATGTCAAATCACATGATTCCCGGTGGTGGCGCGATTCACGAGTCGGGCGGGAGAGTTATCCACACGCAGCGCCTCCCGCTTCTCGCGCTAAATCCGCAGAATTTCGAGCACTTTCTCGCGAGAAGTCGCGCCGCGCACAATCCGACAGAGTGACGTTGGCACTCCAAGGGCGCGCGCCACCAGCTTTTCGACCGAGGCGTTCGCGTCGCCATCAGTCGGCTTGGCGCGTACTTTCACCAGTACGCGCTCGCCGTCGATGACAATGCTATCGCTGCGGGCACCGGGCGTGACCCGCACGCGCAGGTGCCCGTCCGCGACGAGAGCTTGCAACTCTGCGCTGTCCGGGAAATCAGCCTTGGGTCGCGGCATCGACGGCGGCGGCGTGCGCCTTCGCGTTTTCCGCATAATGTACGACGCCCATGCGCATTCCGGCGATTGCCGCATCGTCGAGATCGCGCATCTTTCGCGCAGGGCGGCCGCCCCACAATTCGCGCTCTCCCATGACCTTGCCTTCGGTGAGCATGGCGCCCGCGGCGAGCATGGCATCGCTGCCGATCACGGCCTTGTTCATCGCGATTGCGCCCAACCCGACGAAACCCCGGTTCTCGATCACGCAACCGTGGATCATGGCCATGTGGCCAATGAGGACGTCGTCGCCGATGATCAGCGGGCTGCCGTCGGGATCACCGGGACGTTCGGGGTCGCAGTGCAGCACGCTGCCATCCTGCACATTGGTCCGCTCCCCGATGACGATGCGGCTTACATCTGCGCGCAGTACGCAATTGTACCAGATCGAGCTTTCCGCGCCGATCGTCACGTCCCCGATGATCGTGCAGCCGGGCGCAATGAATGCGCTTTCGTCGATCTTCGGGGTCTTGCCGTGGATCGGCACGATATTCACGCCGGGGCGGTTCATTGTTTCTTCTCCCATTCCTCGCGGGTCAGGCTGTACTGGATCACGCGCCGGTCTTCGGGCGGGTAATCCGGATCGTCGAAATCGAGATCGCTGCGCCGCGTCATGCCGAGCTTTTCCATCAGTTTCCAGCTTCCCACATTGGCCTCGCTCGTCAAGGCGACAACATGCGGTGCGTCGACCCGGCCGAATGCCCATTGGAGAACTGCTTCCATCCCTTCCCGCGCGTAGCCACGCCTCCACCGGTCTTCGCGCACCAGCCAGCCCACTTCGAAATCACCCCGGTTTGGCGCGAGGGGGCTATCGACCTGCTTGATGCCGCAATGCCCGACAAGATCGCCTGTTTCCTTTTCGATCATCATCAGGAAGCCGAAACCGTGCCGAGAATAGAGCGCCTGCGCCTTGGCATGCTTCGCCTCGATCTCGTGCAATTCCTTTACACCGCCCAGCCGCGCCATGACCGCAGGCGTATTGAGAACGCGCATTTGCTCTGCGGCGTCACTCTCCTCGATGGTCCGCAACACGAGGCGCTCGGTCTCGGCAATGATGTCAGCCACGCCAGCTGTCCTTGTCGATAGAATAGACGATGATTACGGGATTCTGCTTGTCGAACTCATCATTCGCGAAATCGAGGTCTTCGCGCCGTTTCATCCCGAGCCGCTCCATCAGGCCCCAGCTGGACGAATTGCCCCGGACGGTCAGCGCGATCACTTCCCCCGCACCGAAGCGGGAGAAAGCGAGGTCGAGCGACGCGATGGCGGCTTCTTTTGCATAGCCCTTGCCCCACGCATCTTCGCGCAGCCGCCAGCCGACCTCCATCATGCCGACGGGGCCGCCCGCCTGGTTGCAGCGCTTCAGGCCGCAAAAACCGAGTATTGCACCGTCTTCCTTGCGCTCGATGACCCAGAAAGTGTGGCCGTACTCTTTCTCATAGGAAAGCAGCCGGCCTTGCGCTGCCGCGCGCTTCTCATCGTCGCACACCCCGCCCAGCCAGCGCATGACCGACGGCGTATTGGTGACCTCCCAGAAAAGTGGCCAGTCCGCGTCGGTCCAGTCGCGCAGGACCAGTCTCTCTGTCTCGTGCCGGAACGAGATACCGCTCACTCTACTAGCTTGATTTTGAGATGCGGGAGGACCGATGCGTAATCGTCGGTCCAGAGTCTGTCGGCAGGCTCGCCAAGCGGCTCCCAGCCTTCCTGCGCAGTGATGCGCTCGAATTTGGAAGCGTCGGCGCTGAGCGCGATCCAGCCGGAGGTGAACGTGCGCGCGCTCTTGTCTTCCATATCGTTGCGAATGGTGGCGGATAGCCCCGCATCGCGGGCCAAGGCCTCGATCACCGGTTGAAGCTGGATGAAGCGATTGCTGATATGGATGAGCAGCACGCCGTCCGGCTGCATCACCCGCCGGTAAACTGCGATCGCTTCGCGGGTGAGCAGGTGAAGCGGAATGGAATCGGACGAAAACGCGTCGATCACGAGCACATCGAAAGCGCCGTCCGGCAGGGCCGCAAGCTCGAGACGCGCATCCCCGATGATCGTTCGGGCATCGGGCGTGCATTCGGAAAGATAGGTGAATTGCCCCCGGGTCGAATAGTCGAGAACCGCAGGGTCGATCTCGAAATAGGTCCATTGCTGCCCCGGCTGGCGATAACAGGCGAGCGTCCCGACACCGAGACCGACCACGCCGATCCGCGCATCGTCGCCGAACAGTTCCGGTGCCCGGGTCAACACCCGGCCAACGCCGGAATTGCGCCCGTAATAGGTCGTTGGCTGTGTGCTTCCGTCGACCTGCATTCCATGGGTAGTGGTGCCATGTATGAGCCAGCGCGTACCGTCCTCCGGCTCGGCAACCGTATATATCCCGAAGTAGCTGCGCGTCCTGTCTCCCACGGTGCTGAGGGCAATCTGCGTCGTGAGGCCGGTGACCATCATGACGCCGAAGACGGCCACGACCAGCCCTGTACGGATAAATGCCTGGCGGATCTGGATCCGTTCGAAGAGCGGTTTCCAGCCCTCCAGCGGCAAGAGCGCCACCAGCGCGAGGATCAGGATCGGATGTTCCCAGGTCCAGTCGAAGAGAAGCGGAGCGAACAAGGCGGTAAAGGCTCCGCCGATTACGCCGCCCAGCGACATGAAGAGGTAGAAGCGCGTTAGCTCGCTCGCGGGCGGACGTAGGGAATAAAGACGCGAATGAAGCGCGACGGCACCGATGAAAAGCAAGGCGATCGTGGCAATCCCGGCGGTGACGCCGAGATCCGCTTTCTCGCCGATCGACAGCGCGGCGCATAGCGGCACGAGGACCGGCGCAGCCAGCACGAACAACCGGGCCAGTGTCCTGTTTTCCGCAAAGGCTATCGAGAAGGAGAGCAGGTAAAGGCCGAGCGGGATCACCCACAACAGCGGCATCGCCATAATGTCGGTCGTAAGGAATGTGGTGGTCGAGAGCATGAGGCCGGACGGTACGGCGGACAGGATCAGCCAGAACGCAATCGTGGAGCCCTTGATTGCCGTGCGAGGCTCTTCGGCGACATGGGTTACGGCAACCGCCTTGCGCCGCGCGAGGGCGACGCTCGCGACCAGCAGGACCAGGGCGCCATATCCGACCGCCCAGAGCTGGCTTTGCTCGCCTAGAGGCAGGATGGGCTCTACCAGGAGCGGGTAGGCAAGCAGGCCGCCGAAGCTGCCCAGATTGCTGGCGGCATAAAGCGGGTAGGGATCGCCTGCCCCGTCTCCTGCCGCATACCAGCTTTGCATCAGCGGTGCCTGTGCCGACACGGCGAAGAACACGGGGCCCACGGTCAACAGGAAGAGCCATGGCACCCAGACGACTTCCCAGCCCGGCGAGGCGGCGCCTGCAGTTGTCAGGGCGAGCGGCAAGGTCAGGCCGGCGAGGACGAGCAGGGTCACGTGGACGATCGCTTGCCGCCTTATCGTGAACCTGCCGATGAAGTGCGCGTAGGCGTACCCGGCGAGAAGCAGCGCCTGGTAGACCAGCATGGCGCTGTTCCAGACGTTTGGCGCTCCGCCGAGACGCGGCAGTGCCATGCGGGCAACCATCGGTTGCACCATGAACAGCAAGAAGCTGCCCACGAGTATGGTGAGGGTGAAAAGCCAGCGGCGTGATGCGCTGCCCGCTTCAGCCATTGAGCAGCCTTGCCGCCACCGGCGCGTGATAGGTCAGCACGCCGGAACAGCCTGCGCGCTTGAACGCGACCAGCTTCTCCATGAGCAGGGCATCGCGGTCCCCGATGCCCGCTGCAGCGCCAGCCTCGATCAGCGCGTATTCACCGCTGACCTGATAGGCATAGACAGGTACGCCGAACGCCTGTTTCGCCCGCCAGATCACATCGAGGTAGGCGAGACCGGGTTTGACCATGACGCTGTCCGCACCTTCGGCAATGTCGAGCGCGATTTCCCGCAGGGCCTCGTCGCCATTGGCCGGATCCATCTGGTAGCTCTTCTTGTCGCCTTTCAGCAGTCCGCCGGATCCCACGGCGTCACGGAACGGGCCATAGAAAGCCGAGGCGTACTTCGCCGCATAGCTCATGATCTGGACATTGGGGTGTCCGTTCATCTCGAGCGCCATGCGAATGGCTTTCACGCGGCCGTCCATCATGTCGGACGGAGCGACGATATCCGCCCCCGCTTCGGCCTGGACCAGTGCCTGGTCGACGAGGACCGCGACGGTGTCATCGTTCAGGACATATCCGGTCTCATCGACAAGGCCGTCCTGACCGTGGCTGGTGTAAGGGTCGAGCGCGACGTCGGTCAGGATGCCGATGTCGGTCCCGCAGGCATCGCGCACGGCCTTGATCGCCCGGCACATCAGATTGTCGGGATTGAACGCTTCCGCACCGTCTTCGCTTCGTTTGCCGGAAGGCGTGTTGGGAAACAGGGCGATGCATGGAATGCCAAGCTCGACGGCTTCGCGGGCGCGCTGCGCGATCCCGTCGACCGACCAGCGGGAAACACCCGGCAGGCTTTTGACGGGATCTTCGACGCCGCTACCTTGGGTGACGAAGAGTGGCCAGATAAGGTCGTCGGTCGTCAGCACGGTCTCGCGCTGCATACGGCGGCTCCAGTCGTGAGCTCGTGTGCGGCGCATGCGTGTGGCTGGATAGGATGCGTTGATCGTCATGTGGCCCCTGTGTCGCAAATGCCTTGACGGTTCAATCTCAGGACACCGGCTTGGGCGCGTTGAGCTTGTCGATTTCCCGCTTCGGTGCCTCCTGCGCCGCTTCGTCGGCAGTAGGGGCGAGATCTTCCAGCGCCGCGCCCGCCTCGACCGTTTTGATCTTGCGCAAGGCGTCGCGGAATTTCTGCAACTCCTCACCCGAAAGCTGCGCACGCGTGACGAACTTCACAGAGGCCGGATTGACCGAGCGGCCGCCGCGATACATCTCGTAGTGAAGATGCGGTCCGGTCGAAAGGCCGGTCGACCCGACATAGCCGATGACCTGTCCGCGCTTGACCGATTGGCCGCCGCGCACCGCGATCCGGCTCATGTGGCAATAGCGCGTGTCGATGCCATTGCCGTGACGCAGTCGTACGGCATTGCCGCAGCCGCCCATACGGCCCGCCCCGGTAACCCGGCCGTCGGTTACAGCGACGATTGGCGTTCCATGTCGTGCCTTGAAGTCGACCCCGGCATGCATCCTGCGATAACCGAGGATCGGGTGGCGCCGCATGCCGTAACTCGAGCTCATCCGGCCCGGGACCGGTGCCACCAGCCCGCCGCGCTCTTCGCCTACGCCCGATGCCTCGTAGAATTGCCCGTCCTTGCCCCAGCGCATCAGCTGGATCGGCTGGCGCGATCCGCGCTCGAGACCAGCAAACAGGAGCTGCCCGGCCTGGCGCTCACCCGTGGCGGCGCGGCGATGCGACAGGATCATGTCGAACGTGTCGGTCTCGCGAACCTCGCTGTCCAGACTGACCTGTGCTGACAGTGCCTTGAGATAGGCCTGGATCGCGCTCGCGGGTGCGCCGGCAGCGCGGGCCGAGCGGTACAGGCTGTCGCCAACTGTCCCACGGATACGCAGCGGCGTCTCGTCGACCCGGATGATCTTGCGCGACAGGGTCAGGTCTGCGCCGGGATCCAGCCGACTTACTGCCAGCTCGAGGTCGAAACGCGCACGGAATTTCAGCTCTTCCAGCGGACGTGAAGCACCCGGAGCGGGCCGACGGCCCAGGGTGATATCGATCTGGGTGCCGGGCTCCAGCTCACTGACCGGCATGGCGCGTTCTACCAGCGACAGCACGTCCTGCGCCTCCGCGCGCCCTACACCCGCGCGCAGCAGCGTCCGCTCGAAGCTGCCGCCTGAACCGAGGGTCGCCAACATCTGGAGCTGGGGCCTCTCGGGTGCCTCGGCCAGGGGGCGGACGAGGTTGCTCGGTCCCATGCGGCGCCCGGTATCGGCCCCAAGGGCAAGCGGAAGGATTGCCTGGCTGTGATATTCATCCAGCACTTCGCTGTCGTCCGGCAGCGGAGAAGCGGCTTCCAGCGGCGCGAAATCGGGCCAGAATGCCAGCGCCAGGACGGACAGGCCCACGAAGGTGCCCAGCCCCCTGAACCAGCGCTTCGAACCGATGTCGGCCCCGAGATCGGGCGCGATGTCGAGGTTCTCGATGCGCTCGAAAACCTGGAATTTAAGGGTAGCGAGGGAAAAGCTGGCAGACTTGCCTGTCCGCGGCGCGCTCTCCACCACGGGAGTGGTAGCGGGACCGCTTTCTCCGGTCGCGCCCTGCTCCGTCGCCTGCTCTGGATTGTCCAGTGTGGACACCTGCACCTGAATTCCTCCGTCACGACGATTGGCGCGATCCCGCGCGCCCGCCGATCTATCCGTTCGGATTAGTCTATGCCGGATTCAAGGTAAAGGCGCGCTTAACTTCGCCCCCAAACGCCGATATTCGCGCCCAATTGCGGGTATTGCGGGCCAAGCGGTTGCGAAGCCTGCAGCGCACTGCCACCTAGGTTTCGTGAAAGACGCCTCGATCAAGGCGGTCCTCGGGCCCACCAACACCGGCAAGACCCACCTCGCCATCGAACGGATGTGCGCGCATTCGAGCGGGGTCATCGGTTTCCCGCTGAGGCTGCTCGCACGAGAAGTTTATGACCGCCTTGTGGCGATCAAGGGCGAGAAGGCGGTCGCGCTCATTACCGGTGAGCAGCGCATCGAGCCCGCGGGGGCGCGGTACCTGTGCTGCACGGTGGAGGCCATGCCTCGCTCGCCCGACGCAGCCTTCGTCGCACTCGACGAAGCACAACTCTCCGCCGACCGCGAACGCGGGCACGTCTTTACCGATCGACTGCTCAATGCGCGCGGGCGTGAAGAAACCATGCTGCTGGGTGCCGCGACCCTGGAGCCGATGGTCAAGGCGCTCGTTCCCGACGCCGAGATATCCGACAGGCCGCGCTTTTCGACGCTCACCCATATTGGACCGAGAAAACTTTCGCGCCTGCCGCCGCGCAGCGCGATTGTCGCGTTCAGCTCCGAAGCGGTTTACGCCGTCGCCGAAATGCTCCGCAGGTTTCGCGGCGGTGCAGCTGTCGTCATGGGGGCGTTGTCACCGGAAACGCGAAACAAGCAAGTCGAATTGTTCCAGAACGGTGAGGTGGATTACATCGTAGCGACCGATGCGATCGGGATGGGTCTAAATCTCGATGTGAACCACGTCGCCTTTGCAGGGCTGACGAAATTCGACGGGGTACGGATGCGCAGGCTTCATCCAGCCGAGATGGCCCAGATTGCAGGACGTGCAGGCCGCCACCAACGTGACGGGACCTTCGGCACCCTTGCGGGGGCAGGCGGCAAGATGGGCCCCGCCCCCGAATTTACCGAGGAAGAGGTGTACGCGATCGAGGAGCACCGTTTCGCGCCAATCACGAAGCTCTTCTGGAGAGAGGCCGAGCCACGTTTTGACAGCATCGCCACGTTGATCGGCGATCTCGAGACCCCGCCGCAGCACGAAGCCCTCCGCCTTGCACCCGAAGCGATCGATCTTGCGACGCTGAAGCGCCTCGCCGAAGAGCCCTTCGCCGCCGCCATCCGGGGCCACGGACAGGTACGCCGGTTCTGGGAGGCCTGCTCGCTACCCGATTTCCGCCAGCGCGGTCCGGACGTTCACGCGCGCTTTGTCGCGCGGCTGTGGCAGGACCTGCAGCGAGGCTATATCGGCGCTGACTTCGTCGCCGCGCGGATCTCGGAACTCGACAACACCGGAGGCGACATCGATACGCTGCAAGGGCGGATCGCCGCGATTCGCTCCTGGGCCTATATCTGCCAGCGCCCGGACTGGGTTCTGGCGCGTGACGAAATGGCGTCGCGCGCCCGCGCAGTCGAAGCAAAACTATCGGACGCGCTCCATGCGCGACTGACCGAAAGATTCGTGAACCGAAGGACGGCTATCCTGATGAAATCGCTGGGACAGGACGCATCCATGCTCCCCATAACTCTGACCGAAGACAATATCCTGAAGGTCGAGGACGAGCCCTTGGGCCATGTCGAGGGGTTCCGCTTCGTCGTCGATGCCGCGGCCAATCATGCGGACCGCAAGATGCTGCTGGCCGCCGCCGAAAAGGCCCTTCCGCGCCTGCTCGGCGAACGGGCCGATGCCCTTGCCGCTTCCAGCCTGGAAGATATCGAACTGGGGCGCGGAGCCATTCGGTGGAAGGGGCACATGCTTGCGAAATTGCGCACGCGCGACGGGCAGGTGAAGCCGGAGCTCGAACCTGCGCGCGAACTGGCAAGCCTGCCGGACGCATCGCGGGCCAATCTGATGGCGGCGCTGGACACATGGCTCGACAAGCAGCTCGAGCCGCTCGAACCGCTGCGCAAGATGCATATCGCCGCGACCAACCCCGATGCGGGATCGCAGGCGCGCGCCCTGTTGCTGAACCTGATTTCGGGACACGGTTTCGTCACGCGGGAGAAAGCCGGGATCGAGCATTTGCCGAAAGAGATGCGGCCATTCCTTCGCAAAATCGGGGTGACGTTCGGCGCATTGGACATTTATTCGCCGATGCTGCTCAAACCTGCGCCGCGCCAGCTGCTCAGCGCGCTCGGCATTGATCGCCGTCCCCTGCAGGAGGCCATGCTCCCGGTCATTCCGGACGCCAAGAAATTGCCTTCGGGCTATCGCCATGCCGGCTCGCAAGCGATCCGGCTCGACCTTGCAGAAAAGATCTTTCGCTCCGCCCACGAAGCGAGGGCTAAGGCGGACAAGAGCCGCAAGTTCCGCCTCGACCTGGCCCTTCCGATCTCGATCGGCCTGGAAGAAAAGAATGCCGAGCGCCTGCTGGGCCAGGCCGGATTCCGGGTCCAGCGTGCACGACCGCTGGCAGAGGCCGCCTTTGGCCCGCCGCGTCCCGACAGCTGGGAGTGGCGCCCTTCGCGCCGCAAGCAGCAACGCAGCGCCCCGGCACCGGTCCAACCTCGCGAAGGCAGCGCATTCGCCGGACTTGCCGATCTGATGAAGCAAGGCTGAGCGTGCGGATCGATCGCTTGTTATGCCTGCTCCGCTTTGTGAGAACGCGCAGCGCTGCGAACAAGCTGGTCGGTGAGGGTCACATCCGGCGCAATGGCGAGCGCGTCACCAGGTCCGGCCGGGATATCCAGCCGGGCGATGTGCTCACCCTGCCCCTCGGGAACACAGTGCGGCTGATCGAAGTTCTCTCCCTACCCGATCGCCGCGGACCCCCAAGAGAAGCCCAGGCTTGTTACCGCGAGCTTGACCCGGACGGACAAAATGGAAATAGCAGCGGCACGACCACTGCGAGACAGGGAAATATCGCACCATGACCTATGTCGTCACCGACGCCTGTATCAAATGCAAATACACCGATTGCGTCGAGGTCTGCCCCGTCGACTGCTTCTACGAGGGCGAGAACATGCTCGTCATCAACCCGTCGGAATGCATCGACTGCGGCGTGTGCGAACCGGAGTGCCCGGCCGAAGCCATCCTTCCGGACACTGAGGACAATCTGGAAAAGTGGCTGGAGCTGAACACCAAGTTCTCCGCCGAATGGCCGAACATCACCAGCCAGAAAGAACCGCCCGCAGATGCCGATGAGCACAAGGGCGAAGAGGGCAAGTTCGACAAGTACTTCTCGCCCGAGCCCGGCGAAGGCGACTGATCCAGACATCGACTTGCTGGACGATCTGAAAGCCGCCTGGTCCAAGGGCAGCGACAATAACATCGGCATCATTGCTGCAGGTGTGGCGCATTACGCGCTGCTCGCGCTGGTGCCTGCACTCGGCGCGCTGGTCCTGGGCTACGGCCTCTTCGCCAACCCGGAGACGGTGGCAGGCCATATTGCGACACTATCGGAGAATTTGCCCGCATCGGCGGCCGAACTCATCGGCGATCAGTTGAGGAATGTGAGCGAGGGGGCGGCCGGGGCGAAGGGATTCGGCTTGCTGCTATCGCTTGCAGTTGCCCTGTTCGGCGCCCGCAACGGAGCGCGCGCCTTGATTACAGGCTTGAACATCGCTTTCGGCGCGAAGGAAGAGCGCGGCTTCGTCAAAGGTAACTTGGTTGCGCTGCTAATAACGATAGCAGGCGTCATGGGACTGGCCGCCGCTGGCGGGGTGATTACCGCCATCGCCGCTTTGTCCGGCCCGATCGGCGATATCGCGGGTTTCGCGACCCTCCTGCTCGTCGCCAGCGGTGCGGCCGCCCTGCTCTACCGTTTCGCACCCAACAAGCCCGCGCCCGGCTGGGATGTCATCTGGCCCGGTGCGGTACTATTCGCAGTAACCTGGATCGTAGCGACAGCGGCCTTTGCCTATTACGCAGCAAATTTCGGTAATTATAACGCCACTTACGGTTCACTGGGCGCCGTGATCGTCCTGATCACCTGGTTCTACGCCAGCGGGTTCTTCCTGCTTCTCGGGGCGGAACTGGTGGCGCAACGCTCGCAGAAGCAGCGATCCGGATGGACCGAAAGCGTCTCGGACTCGCAATAATCCACTTTCCGTGCTATATAATGCAACAACTGCGCCGGTGTGCTCCCGGCCAGATGTGAGAATCGAAAGGGCCGGAAGAGCATTCACTCTGCATTTTGACCGTTTGACCGCACTCCGCCGAGGATTGCGGACAGGGACTTTCGCAGTACGAGAATCTTGATCGGCCCGTTGAAAGGATTGATGCATGGCGAGCAAGGCTGATGCCTTCGACGTTGGCGATTACGTCGTTTACCCCAAGCACGGTGTGGGCCGTGTAATCGAACTGCAGAGCGAGGAAATCGCCGGAATGCAGCTCGATCTCTATGTTCTTCGCTTCGAAAAAGAACGGATGACCCTGCGTGTCCCGGTCAACAAGGTCGAATCGATCGGCATGCGCAAGCTGTCTTCCGACAAGACGCTCAAGGAAGCGATGGAAACCCTGAAGGGCAAGCCAAAGGTGAAGCGCACCATGTGGTCGCGCCGTGCGCAGGAATACGAAGCCAAGATCAACTCGGGCGAAATCGTCCTTATCGCCGAAGTTACGCGCGATCTCTTCCGTCCGGACGACCAGCCGGAACAAAGCTATTCGGAACGCCAGATCTTCGAAGCGGCATCGAGCCGCCTCGCTCGCGAACTCGCCGCGATGGAAGAAACGGACGAGGCGACTGCGCTCGAAAAAATCCTCGATGTGCTGCGCGAACATGCGCCGCAATATTACGAGAACACCGAAGAAGCCTGATCGGCGAACGCCATCGGGAATTCGACGAAGGGGCTGCTCCGCAAGGGGCGGCCCTTTTCGTTCGCCTTGAACTCGCGGGCTCAGTGTATTACCTAAGCAATACGGAAAACGCGGACAATAGAGGGAAACCGCCAATGCTGACCAGAATTCTCAAGGGCCTCGCGCCCGTCGCCGCCTTGGCCGCCAGCACGCTGATCGCTGGATGCGACGGGGTGAACGTCACCATCGGTGATAGCGAAGGCGTCCCGCTGGCAGAAGTCGACATGGCAGGTGCGAATCCTTCGGAAATCGTCTTGGCCTCGCCCGACACGATCATCATCAGCAAGGGCGACGCGCTCGATATCGAAGTCTCGGGCGATCAGGCGGCGGTTGACGCGCTGCGCTTCCACCTCGACAAGGATTCGCTTGCCGTGAGCCGTGAAAAGGATAGCGGCAAGAATCTTGGCACCGCCACCGTTCGGGTCACGGTGCCCAGCCTGACTGCAATGGTCCTTGCTGGGTCCGGCACGATCGAAGCCGACGAGATGAGCGGCCCCGCCGAAGCTACCATTGCGGGTTCCGGCTCCGCCAAGGTCGGCAGCATCGACGCCGAGAAACTGGAAGTGACGATTGCCGGCTCGGGCGATTTCGAGGCATCCGGCAACGCCAAGTCGCTCGAAATGACCATTGCCGGAACCGGCAAGGGCGCGATGAGCAATCTTCAGGTCGACACCGCGGAAGTTACCGTCGCCGGTTCGGGCGATGCGGAATTCTCGTCCGATGGTACCGTCGAGGCGAATATCGTCGGATCGGGAACGGTGACGGTCAACGGCAGCGCAACATGCGAAGTCTCGTCGATGGGATCGGGCAAGCTGGTATGTCGCAGCGGCGCAAAACCGGCGCCGGAAGCGCAGGCGGAAGATTCCGAAGCCTAAGTCATCGCCCGGTAAGGGAATTTGGGCTAGGCGGCTGAGCGAAAGGATTTCGCATGCGCCGCCTAGCTACTTTTTCCCTACCCCTTGCCGCTCTTTCCACGAGCGGCTGCGTGGGTACACTCGTCGATGTTGCGACCGCTCCCGTAAAGGTTGTGAGCAAAGGTGTAGACCTGGCGACTACCAGCCAGTCGGAAGCCGATGAAAAGCGCGGGCGCGAAATTCGCCGTCGCGAGGAGCGCCTGGCCAAGCTGGAACGCGAGTACGAAAAACAACTGGATGAGTGCGAAGAAGGCGATCGGCGCGCCTGCAGCGAAGCGCGCGATACCTACGCCGAGATGCAACAAATCCTCCCGACCATCCCGGTCGAACCTGAAGACGACTAATCAGGCGGTGTTGCGGCGCGCCTCAGGCGGTCGTTGATCGCCAAACCGATTTCCCGATCGGGAATGGATGCAACAGCGATACGCGGTTTGCCCGACCGAGCGCCTGCGTGGAGGCAGGCATAAAGTCGTGACGCCGCTTCTTCCAGATTGCCGGTCTCGGAGAGCGTGCAATCACCGGTTATCGCGCCGAAGCCGATCATGAACTCGTCGGCAGCATGCTCGTCGGCATGCAGACGGAGGGGTTTACCGGGAGCATAGTGGCTGGCGAGCTGGCCGGGTGCCTCGATGGCTCCGGAGCCGGAGGACGAGTTGCGCGGCGCAACTTCAATGGGGCCCGGGCGAAGCTGCTCTAAACTACCGTCCTCCCGCACCGCGACGATCGTCGATTCCAGGCCCGACCGCGAGGGTCCGCCATCGATCACCGCATCGATACGGCCATCCAAGGAGGCAAGCACATGTTTCGCACTCGTCGGGCTGATGAACCCGCTGCGATTTGCGGACGGGGCCGCCAGGGGAAAGTCGACCGCTTCGAGCAAGGCCGCCATTACAGGATGATCGGGCATACGCAGCGCCAGGGTCGGCAGTCCGGCGGTAACCCTCGCTGCCAGGCTCGCCCTTTCGCGCTTCGGCAGGACAAGGGTCAGGGGGCCGGGCCAGTTGTCCTGCGCCAGCTCCCGCGCTTTTGCGCTGAAGAGAGCAAGGCTCTCCGCCCGTTCTACGGACGGCACGTGGACGATCAGCGGATTGAAGCTCGGTCGGCCCTTCGCCTCGTAAATGCGGCCCACCGCTTCTTCGCTATCCGCCCTCGCCGCGAGGCCATAGACCGTTTCCGTCGGCACTGCGACGAGCCCGCCGGCGCGCAAAATCGCTGCGGCACGCGCTATGCCACTTTCGTTCGCCTGAAGCGTTTCCGTAGCGTATTTGCCGCTCATGCCCGCGCGCTATATCTGACGCTCGAGAAAGCCAAGAGGAATGCATTCGTGACTTACACTCCCGCCACCCAGGACCAGCTGCTCGCCATTCGGGTAAATGCCGGAATCGAAGAGCTCGCGGCGAGCGAGAAGTTCGCTGCTGCCGAGCCCGACATGGTCGAGGCTATCGTCGAAGGCGTCGGACAGTTTGCGGCAGGGGAATTCGCCCCGCTCAACCGGATCGGCGATCTGGAAGGTGCGAAGCTCGAAAATGGCGTGGTGCGCCTGCCGGACGGCTTCGACACTGCCTATGAGGCCTATGTCGAGCAGGGTTGGAATGCGATCGCGTCCCCCGCCGAATTCGGCGGACAGGGCCTCCCCTTCACTCTTGCCTGCAACGTGCTCGAAAACCTTGGCACGGCGAACATGGCCTTTAACCTCCTGCCGATGCTGAGCGTGGGCGCGATCGAAGCCCTCGAACATCACGGTTCGGAAGAACTACAGCAGAAGTATCTTCCGAAACTGGTTAGCGGCGAATGGTCCGGGACGATGAACCTGACCGAGCCGCAGGCCGGCAGCGACGTTGGTGCCCTGAGGGCAACCGCCATCCCGATCGAGGACGGCGAGCATGCCGGAAAATACCTCATCAAGGGTCAGAAGATCTACATCACCTGGGGCGAGCACGAGCTTTCCAAAAATATCATCCATCTCGTGTTGGCCCGGCTGCCGGATGCGCCGGAAGGCAGCAGGGGCATTTCCCTCTTCGTCGTGCCAAAATATCATGTCGATGCAGAAGGAAACCTCGGCACGAGAAATGACGTGCGCTGTGTCAGCCTCGAACATAAGCTTGGTATCAACGCCTCGCCCACCTGCGTGATGAGCTATGGCGATAACGACGAATGCATCGGTGAGATGGTCGGGGCTCCGCACCGCGGCCTGATGGCCATGTTCACGATGATGAACAACGCGCGCATCAATGTCGGCAACCAGGGCGTGCAGATCGGGGAGCGCGCGACCCAGCAGGCGATGGATTACGCGAAAGAGCGCGTCCAGTCGGCGCGCGCCGGCTCTCCCGATCGCAATCCCGTTTCGATTATCGAGCATCCCGATGTGCGGCGGATGCTGCTGAGGATGAAGGCACTGACGGAAGGTTCGCGTGCCCTGCTCTATTACACTGCCGGCCAGGTCGATCGCGGAACGCTCGGCGATGATGCGGCCCGGGCGCGAGGCGAAGTCCTGACGCCGCTGGTCAAGGCCTGGGGTACAGATATCGGGATCGAGGTCGCCAGCCTTGGCATCCAGGTCCACGGAGGCATGGGTTTCGTCGAGGAAACCGGTGCGGCCCAGCACTGGCGCGATTCGCGCATTGCTCCGATTTATGAAGGCACGAACGGTATCCAGGCGGCCGACCTCGTCACCCGCAAACTGGGCATGGACGACGGTCAGGCACTGATTTCGCTCACCGAAGACATCGCCCGCGAATGTGCGGACGAACCGGCACTGTTTTCTCTCGCGGGCGATTGCGCAGCCGTCGCCAAGTGGATGCGTGAAGAAGCCAGCCTGGACGATCGTCTTTCGGGCAGCGTTCCGTTCACGACCATGCTGTCGGTAGCCGTTGCCGGATGGCAGCTCCTTCGCCAGCTGCGCGCCGTAGAGGCTGGAAGTGCTCCTTCACTGGCGAAGACCAAGCCCGCGACCGTGCGCTTCTTCCTCGACCGGATCGTGCCGGAGGCGTCCGGCCTGCGCGCCGCTGCTACGGCGGGCTCGGAAGGTCTCTACGCCATCGACACGCAGGCACTCTTGGGCTGACGCAAGTTGCGCCGCGCGACTTAGTCGACAGTCACTTCCCGGGCGAAGTCCTCTCCGGAGAAAGTCGCAGACTGCCCTCTCAGCTCACGCTGCGGAGGCAGGCTGCGTCCGGTGACCCGCTCGATCCCGCCCTGCGGCGCTGCGCCCGGCGCGCTTACCCGCCAGATGATACCTGCGGTGTCGTCGCTGACGAGAAGCGAACCGTCCTGCGCCCATTCGACCCAGGTCGGGCGGCCACGGGTCTTGCCGTCGCCGGTCAGGAAACCGCCAAGCACCTCGATCGGCTGGCCCGTCGGGTTTCCACGGTCGTCGAAGGGAACATAAACGACATCGTAGCCGGATGGCGGCTTGCGGTTCCAGGAGCCGTGACGCGCGATAAACGCCCCGCTCGAGAACCCTTCACCCAAGGCAGCCCCTTCGCGGCTGAAGACAAGTCCTAGCGCGGCGACATGGGGTCCGAGAGCATATTCCGGCGTGCGGATATAGTTGATGTAGGACGGATAGGGATATTTGACCCGGCGATCGAAATTGTCCCCCCAATATACCCATGGCCATCCATATTGCGCGCCCACAGGGACATTGGTGAGATAGTCCGGGACCAGATCCGAGCCGAGCATGTCGCGCTCGTTCACAGTCGTCCAGAGCTCGCCAGACCATGGGCTGAAATCGAGCCCGTTGGCGTTACGCAGGCCACCTGCAAAAACCCGCTGGGTTCCCGATTCGAGGTTCAGCTCCCAGATCAGGGCGCGGCCTTTTTCTGCCTCCATGCCCTTGTCGCCGATATTGGTGTCGGAGCCGACCGCTACGTATAGCCGATCGCCGTCCGGATGCAGGGCCAGGTTGCGCATCCAGTGCCCTCCGCCAGGCGCAAGGTCGGCCAGCTTCTTGGAAGGCCCCGAGACAGTTTGGGCACCCAGCTCGTAAGGGAAAGCGAGTACTTCGTCGTGATTGGCGACGTAAAGCGTCCCATCGTTCCAGGCGAGACCCGACGGCGAATCGAGATCTTCCAACAGGACGAGCTTCGTTTCCGCAGCCCCGTCCCCGTCGGCGTCGCGCAGCAAGACGACCTGGTTGGGCGATTCGCCGCCAGCTCCGGCGCGGCTCTTCAGCAAATCGGCAATCCACGCTGTCAGCCCGCCCTCGTCCTTGGCGGGAGCGCGCGTCAGGGAGACCAGAATATCGCCGTTCGGCAATGCCTGCAGCGTGCGGGGATGTTCGAGGCCGTCGGCAAAGCGCTGGACCTGCAGACCTTCCGCAGCGGTCGGCACCTCGTCCGCCTTCCATCCGATCGGCTCGGCAATGGCAACAGTGGGAAAAGCCTCGGCATCCGGTTCGTCCAGGCGGGGGTCGGTCCCGACGACTTCATCGAACGGAATGTCCGCCGTATCGCCCCTCGAGAGGAAGTAGAAAACGATCGCCAGCACGGCGATGACGACAAGGAGGGCGATGCCCAGCTTCTTGAGGATGCTCATGGAGCCTAGCGTTACGCCAGCAAGGCATGGGCCGCAACGCCCCTTGCATACCGTGTCCTTTGACCTAGATCGCCATCATGTACGATTTCCGTCCGGCAGACGACTGCCCGAAGCCCGAGGCCTACCGTCAACTCATCGACGCTGCGGACGCATTGACGTCCGGAGAAAGCGATGCAGTGGCGAATATGGCGAATATCGCAGCCCTGCTTTGGGAGTTCCTGCCCGACCTGAATTGGGCTGGCTTCTACCGCGTGGTCGGGGACGAACTCGTGCTCGGGCCGTTCATGGGGCGCCCTGCGTGTATTCGCATCCCTCTCGGAAATGGCGTTTGCGGGGCGGCTGCCAAGTCGGGGGGCACGCAACTGGTCGAGGATGTACACGCCTTTCCGGGGCACATTGCATGTGACGCCGTGACGAATTCCGAACTGGTCGTGCCCGTGCTTCGGGATGGCCGCGTAGTTGGCGTGATCGATCTCGATAGCCCCACGAAAGCGCGATTCGACGAGGATGATCGCGCCGGTATCGAGGGACTGGCTTCGGTTCTTTCCGACCGGATTTAACCTGCCCCGGGATAAGACGGGTCGATTGTCCTCTTTGCGCGATGGCGTCTGCCTTGGTAGTTGCAGCACCATTCCTGTCCCGCTTGCGGAGAACCAGAATGAAGTGCGCATCCCTCGTTATCGCCAGCATCACTCTTATCACAACCGCTCCGGCCGTTGCGCAGGGCCAAGCGGCTGCGGAAGAGGTAAGCGCTGGAGCGCAGGCTGACGTTCAAGTCAGCAACGAGGTGGTCGAAACCAATTTCCCCGCCCAGAGCGTCATTCCGCCGCGACCCGCCCCAGTCATCATAGAGCGCGTGGAAATCGAGGGGGTCCCCACCCGTGCAGGGGCCGATTTCGTTCGCTCCGGCACGCAAACGGGCCCGGTTGCTGCCTATCGTATGCAGCGGACATATCTTGAGCAGGCCGACGGTTCGCGCGTGGAGGTCGTGGGTCTGCCCACAGGGGCTCGGGTAGTAAGCTTCAATCGTGAAGCCTGGCTGTCCGAGTGCCGAAACCGGCTTGCGACTCATGACGAGAGCGAGCGTGGAAAGGTTATCGGCGCCCTCGCAGGGGCAGCGCTCGGGGGCGTGGCAGGAAATCGCATTGCCGGGAGCGGCAACCGGTTGGTGGGAACGGTCGCTGGTGCAGCAGTTGGCGCACTTGCGGGAGGCGCGATCCGGGATTCGATCGACGACAATAAAACTGCGCCGGCCTCCGCTTACGGAGAGTGCGAAGCGTATCTCGACGACTACATGCAGACCGCGATCAATGGCGGCTTTGGCAATCGACCAAGCTACGCAGGAGAGGAGTACATGCTTGTCCCGGTAACGGTCTCCGAACCGCAGAAAGCCGTCTATCGGGAAGTTGCACCCAGCGAGTAAACTAGCACCGCTGAATGCAAACCCCTGTTAAATAAAAGGGATTTTTCTAAATATCACCACCGGTAAGGCGCTGGCAGATCAGGTCGAGCTGGTCGAGCGTTCGATAACGGATCGTCACTGTACCCGTGCTCGGCGTTTCATCAGTCCTGATCTTGACCGGCAAACCCAGAAATTCCTCCAGATGGCCCTGCACCGCCGCGATGTCGGCATCCGTTTCCGCCTCGGGCACGGCAGGTTTTGGACCGCGAGCGCGAACGGGCGCCTTACCCTTGCGGACAAGCTTCTCGACTTCGCGTACCGAAAGACCTTCCTTGGCAGCGCGTGCAGCAATTTCGGACGCATCATCATTGCCGATCAGCGCGCGTGCGTGTCCCATCGATAGCCTTGAGGCCGCCAGCAAATCGAGCACATCTTCAGGCAAGGCGAGCAAGCGCTGCAAATTGGCAATGTGACTGCGTGATTTGTCGACAAGTCCTGCAATCTCGGCCTGCGTCATGCCCTCGTCTTCGGAGAGCTTTTGATAAGCCCGCGCTTCCTCAAGTGGGTTCAGGTCTTCGCGCTGCAGGTTCTCGATAAGGGCGAGCGCCAATACTTCCCGCTCGTCCAGTTCGCGGACAATTGCGGGGATCTGGTGCAAACGGGCGCGTTGTGCGGCGCGCCAGCGACGCTCACCGGCTACCAGGCGGTATTTACCGCCCCCTTTCGAGGTCACTATGACCGGCTGTATGACCCCCCGTTGGGCGATTGAGGCTGCCAGCTCGTCGAGAGCCTCGTCATCGAAGTGCGTTCGTGGCTGACCAGGTAGCGGTTCGATGTCCGCAACCGGAATTGCCGAAAGCCCCGACGCAGCGCTAGCGGCGCCCGCAGCTTCCATTTCGTTGCTTTCGTTACTAGAACTGACCAACGGCTCTTCGCGCTGGACCTCGCCAAGCAAGGCGCCCAGCCCGCGGCCCAGTTTCTTCTTACGGTCGATAGCCTGGCTCACGCGGCCTTCCTCCTCTCGGGTAGTCTTCCGATCAATTCGCGCGCCAAACCGATGTAGGCACGGCTGCCCGGACAATTATGGTCATAGACAAGCGCCGGCATCCCGTGGCTGGGCGCTTCGGACAAACGTACATTGCGCGGAATGACGTTCTCGAACACGAGATTGCCGAGGCAATCCCTTACATCGTCCGCCACCTGATCGGTCAGGCGATTGCGGCGGTCGAACATGGTCAGGGCGATCCCCACGATCCCGAGGTCGGGGTTGAAGCGTTGCTGCACCCTTTCGACCGTTTGCAGGAGCTGGCTAAGTCCCTCGAGCGCAAAAAACTCGCACTGGAGGGGGACGAGGAGCGTATCTGCAGCGCCAAGCGCATTCAAGGTAAGGAGACCCAAGGAAGGCGGGCAATCGATGAAACAGATATCGTAACTTGCGAAACCATTCTGACCGGATTGTGCAAGCGCCTTCGAAAGCCGTGAAGTCCGATCATCGACTGCGACAAGTTCCACCTCCGCCCCGGACAAATCCTGAGTAGCGGGAACGATATCCAACCCGGGAATTTCAGTGGGCTGGGCGCATTGCGTCAGTTCAGCTTCCTCCAGAAGCAGATCATAGCTCGAATTGACACGATGGGCGCTATCGATGCCCATCCCCGTCGAAGCATTACCCTGCGGATCGAGATCTATCAGGAGAGTTTTCCAGCCGGTCGCGGCCATCGCCGTGGCAATATTGATAGCGGTAGTGGTTTTACCGACTCCGCCTTTCTGGTTGGCAATTGCAACGGTAATCACTTTTTGTCCCTCACCTTGCCTCGGCCAACGATAATCCCCGCCTCGGAGCTCGTAATCGATTGTTCCACGTGAAACATTCTCGACTCTTGTTCGGGAAGATTTTGTACTTCTTGGGCTGCCGAACGCCCTTTCGGCAACACCCAATACGTGTCGGCTGTGGAGAAGCGTGCGGATAAACGCAGGAGTTTGTCCAGCGGTGCGAAAGCCCGCGCACTAATAGCGTCGGCTTGAACGGTATCTACCAACTCCAATCGCGACCCCTCGATCGTGCAATTCCGCAGGTCCATTTCCGCTTTCATTTTCTTGAGCCATTCAACCCTCAATGCGCGAGATTCTATAAGGGTGAACGACATTTCCGGCCGCAATGTTGCGAGGACCAATCCAGGAAAGCCCGCCCCGCTTCCCAGGTCGAGCCACGGCCCCTGTGTTTCACGTGGAACAAACCTCAGCAATTGGGCAGAATCCAGAAAGTGTCGTACCCACAGGCTGTCTAGGGAGCCTCTGGCCACCAGGTTCTGCCGAAAATTTTCTTCCTTCAGGCGCCCAGCCAACAGCTCAAGGCGCTTAATTGCGTCATCCCCGCCAAGATCCGAAATATACGCGCGAGCGCGACTTTCTTCCGATATGATCACGCTAGCGCCCCTTGTTCGCGCTTTACGTGAACCATCAGTGCCGCGAGCGCCGACGGGGTAATTCCCGGAACACGGCCGGCCGCAGCGAGTGTGGCAGGCCTTGCATTACTTAGGCGCTCGACCATTTCGTTCGAAAGGCCGGGTACCCCAGCATAAGCGAACGCGTCGGGGATTTTTAGATGCTCACCCGCGCTCAGTTCGCGTAGTTCGGCGTCCTGGCGGTCGAGATATGGGGCATAGAATGCATCTTCGGCGAGCTCGACGGCAAGGGCGTCCTTATGATCCAATCGTTCCAGGTGGTCAGCAATGTCGGCAAGGGACACGTGTCCCCCACGCAGCCAATCCCGTGCGCTGCGAGGCCCAGCATCTTGCTTCACTTTATGACCGGATTGGTGGAGCGTTTTCCCGGCGATCGGTTGAGACAACAGGTCATCTATAGCTTCGCGTCGCTTTTCGCGGGCCTCGAACCAAACCTTGCGGTCCTTGCCGATGATCCCTGCGATCAGCCCCAATGGTGTCAGCCGTGTGTCGGCATTGGCCGCCCGAAGCCGCAATCGATACTCTGCCCGCGAGGTCAGCATGCGATAAGGTTCAGTAACGCCCTGCAATGTCAGGTCGTCGATCATCACCGCCATATAGGAGTTTGCACGATTTAGCTCGACCGGCTCCTTCGAAAGCACTTTCGCAGCCGCATTCATCCCGGCAATGAGTCCCTGTGCCGCAGCCTCTTCATAGCCCGTGGTCCCATTGATCTGTCCTGCACAATAAAGGCCCGGAACATCTCGAACCTCAAGCGTAGCTCGCAGCACCCTAGGGTCTATATGATCATATTCGACCGCGTAGCCCGGAACCTCCATCACCACTTTCTCAAGTCCCTCCATTGCCCTCAGCATGTCCAGCTGGACGTCGACCGGCAAAGAAGTGCTGATCCCGTTTGGATAGACGAGGTGAGTCGAAAGCCCCTCGGGTTCGAGGAAGATTTGATGTCCGTCACGATCACCGAAGCGATGGATTTTGTCCTCGATTGACGGGCAATATCGAGGTCCTGCGGCACCGATTGCTCCCGAAAACAACGGAGAGCGATCGAGGTTCGCTCTGATTATGTCATGCGATTGCCCATTGGTTCGGCTGATGGCGCAGTAGACCTGAGGATTCACCCGCCGCTCGCTCAAAGACGACATCGTCCAGCTGTCACCATCCGAGGGCTGCTCTTCCAGCTTCGCCCAATCGATAGTACGCCCGTCAAGCCGGGGCGGCGTACCCGTCTTGAGACGCGCCATCGGAAGGTCTGCGTCGCGCAATTGCTGGGCGAGCCGTTGCGCTGCGTTCTCCCCGATGCGCCCGCCGGTGAAACGTTCTTCACCGCGAAACAGCGTTCCACCCAGGAATGTCCCGGTACAGAGAACGACCGCGCCACCTTGGATAGCCTGACCATCGGCAAGTTCGATCCCTTCAACCTTACCGCCCAAAAGTCTTAGTGCGGCAGCCTCGCCCTCAATCAATGTCAAATTCGGATAGTTGCTGACCACGCTCTGCACGGCCCGATGGAACAGCGCCCGATCGGCCTGCACCCGCGGCCCCCAAACTGCGCTACCCTTAGAGCGATTGAGCATCCGGTAGTGAATGGCTGCAGCGTCGGCAGCACGTCCGAGCACTCCATCCAGTGCGTCCACCTCACGAACAAGGTGGCCTTTACCCAAGCCGCCGATGGCCGGGTTGCAACTCATCGCTCCGATCTTTGACAGGTCAAAGCTTACGAGGGCTGTGCGCGCACCCATGCGCGCCGAAGCACAAGCGGCCTCCACGCCGGCGTGGCCGCCGCCGATAACGATAATGTCGAAGCTTTGCATGTGTTCGCCGATAAATGGGTTTTGTTATCGGGTCAAAGCCCGTCGTGTTCCACGTGGAACAATCCTACTTTCCGATGCAGAAGCGGCCGAAAAGGGCATCGAGCACCTCCTCCGTAGATTGACGACCAAGCAGACGGTCGAACGCCCGCCTTGCCAGCCGTAGCCGCTCCCCCGTTATAAGAAGGTCTCCTTCCGGAATGATCTCCTGGAGCGCAGACACTGCCTCGGCCAGCGCTTGCGATTGGCGAAGGTTGAAAGCCGCCTCACCGGGCTTCGGGATCAATTTCTTCGCCCTCCCGACCAATTCCTCGACAAGTTCATCGAGCCCTGTTCCATCGAGAGCGGATACCGCATGGCTGGCGCCGGGCTTAATCGCGACGCCGAGGTCCGCTTTGGATGAAACCTCTACGCAGCCCACAGGCCCCTCGCCTTCGGCCCCAAGCCAAAGGACGATGTCGGCCCTTTCCAATTCCCTGCGCGCACGATCGATGCCGATCGCCTCGATCTCGGCAGCGCCTTCGTCCCTTAGGCCGGCCGTATCGATGAGGACGAACGGCACGCCACCGAATGCTATCGGTCGCTCGATGACATCGCGCGTGGTTCCCGCCTCGTCGGCCACGATGGCCGCGCCCTCATCCAGTAAGGCGTTGAAGAGAGAAGATTTGCCTGCGTTCGGCGGCCCCGCCAATACAACCCTGACCCCGTCCCGCAGGCGCTCGGCGCGCGGAACGCTCAACGCCTTCTCAATTTCGCCGATAATCTCGGTGAGCCCGGACTCGAAAGCCTCTGGAAGCCCCTCGACATCGTCTTCATCTGAGAAGTCGAGCGCCGCTTCCACGAAGGCAGACAGCGTCAACACCCTGCTGCGCCAACCATCGACCTTGGCGGAAAGCACGCCGCCCGCAGAGGCCTGCGCCGCTATCCTTTGGAGCTCGGTTTCCGCAGACAAGAGATCGGCAAGGCCCTCGGCCTCCGCTAGATCCATCACGCCATTTGCAAACGCGCGACGCGTAAACTCGCCCGGCTCCGCGCGGCGCAAGCCGTCCAAGGCCTCCAGGGCCTTCTCGACTGCCGCGATCACTGCCCTGCCCCCGTGGCAGTGTATCTCCACAAGGTCCTCGCCTGTGGCTGTCTTCGGGCCATCGAACCGAAGCACAAGCGCCCGGTCCACAACCTCACCGGATGCGTCCCTGATCGAGCGCAGTGCCGCTCGCCGTGCTTCGGGAAGTGCGCCCGAAACAGATTCGAGAGCGCTTTTCGCCCTGCTTCCGCTGATCCTGATCACCCCGATTGCAGCTGGGGGCGACCCGCTCGAAAGAGCGAAGATCGTATCACTCATGACAAAACGGCGAGCCTAGTCGTCGGAGGACTTGTCGGATTTCGATGTGCTGCGCGCCGCGTTAGCGCCTTCCATGAAACTCTGAAACAGCTTGAATCCAGCCTGGCCCATGGGTGCGAGCTGGCGCGCGTACTCCTGGAGCTGGTCCGGGCTCGACACGCCCTTCATCGCCTTCGACATCATATCGACATAGACGGCGTTCGCCTTGCCGACATCCGGCAAGCCCATAAAGGTCCGCGCCTCCTCCGGCGTACAATCTATTTCGATATGGACCTTCATCGCGTTTCCTCCGTTGAACTCCAGAAGACCTCTGGGTCTTTTGTTATCTGGGTTTGCCAGCCCCGCAGCGCAAGCGCTAGGCCTGCAAACGATAAAGGGAGAATACACGCATGAGCGAAATGGTCACCATCTCCACTCTCGACGGAGAGAACACCTTCAACGCCTACGTGGCCCGCCCTGCCGGAGAGGCGAAGGCGGCGATCGTGGTCATCCAGGAAATCTTCGGGATCAACGCAGGCATCCGGCGCAAGTGCGACAAGCTGGCGGAAGATGGTTACCTCGCGGTGGCTCCCGACCTTTTCTGGCAATTCGAGGACGGGATCGAACTCGATCCGGATATCGAACCGGAAATGAACAAGGCCTTGGATTTGTTCGGTAAGTTCGATCAGGATCAGGGCGTCAGGGATATCGAGGCGGCGATCAAGTACGCTCGCGCCGAAGGCTGCTCCAAGGTTGGCGCAGTCGGGTACTGCCTTGGCGGACGCCTCGCCTACATGACCGCCGCACGCACGGACAGTGATGCCACCGTCGGATATTATGCCGTCGGCATCGACAACCTCCTCGACGAGAAGCACGCCATCGCAAATCCCCTCATGCTGCATATCCCCACAGAGGACGGCTTCGTGGACAAGGATACGCAGGCAGCGATGCATGCCGGCCTCGACGACCACCCCAAGGTAACGCTCCACGACTACGAAGGCCTGGATCATGGATTTGCGACCGAATTCGGCAATCGCCGCAGCGAGGAAGCAGCAAATCTCGCCGATAGCCGCACGAGCGAGTTTTTCGCGAAACACCTGGCCTGAAGGCGTCGGTCCCGATGGATAAGCTCCCTTTCCGGTACATTATCCCCGTCCTCCTTTACGCTTTGGTGGCGATTGCCGGACTGTGGGAACCGGCGAGGTGGTCCCTGTGGATCCTCGTACCCGCTCTGCTGGTCGCAGTTTGGGATTTCTCGCAGGAAAAACATACGCTTAGGAGAAATTATCCGCTGATTGCCCGGATCCGGTGGATCATGGAGGATCTGCGTCCCTTCGCTCAATCCTATGTCGTCGAAGGGGATCTCGAAGGCAGGCCCTTCAGCCACCAGGCTCGCGCACTCGTTTACGCAAGGGCAAAGGGCGATCTGGATTCCCATCCCATGGGTACCGAACTGGATGTGTACTCCGACGAGTATGAATGGGTCGGGCATTCGATCGCCCCGTCCTCCGCAGCGCCCGAAGAGTGGCGCGTCACGGTCGGCGAGAAAACTTGCGCCAAACCGTACTCGTCGTCCCTGCTCAATATTTCGGCGATGAGCTTCGGCTCGCTGTCCGGTCGTGCGATCGAAGCTCTCAACGCCGGCGCAAAGGAAGGAAACTTTGCGCACAACACCGGCGAAGGCTCGATCAGCAAATACCACCGCAAGCCCGGCGGCGACCTGATCTGGGAGCTTGGCAGCGGGTATTTCGGCGCCAGGGCGAAGGACGGCCGTTTCGATCCCGACCAGTTCAAGGAGAATGCTAGCTCCGACCAGGTCAAGATGATCGAGCTGAAACTAAGCCAGGGTGCAAAGCCGGGTCATGGGGGCGTCTTGCCCGGAGCTAAAGTGACCAAGGAAATTGCCGAAGCTCGCGGTGTGCCGGTGGGCGAGACCGTAACCTCCCCGGCAGCACATCCGGAATTCGCCACGCCTATCGAAATGCTCGAGTTCGTCACGAGACTGCGCGAATTGTCGGGCGGAATACCTGTCGGCATCAAGCTTTGCGTGGGCCTCCCGCACGAGATCTTCGCCGTTGGAAAGGCGATGCTCGAAACGGGGATGCACCCCGATTTCATCACCGTAGATGGCGCGGAAGGCGGGACCGGGGCCGCGCCGCTCGAACTGTCGAATTCGGTCGGAATGCCGCTGCGCGAAGGCCAGATTTTCGTACGGAACATGCTGGTGGGCACCGGCCTGCGCGACAAGGTCAAAATTGCTACGTCCGGCAAGATCCATTCGGGCGCGCAAATGGCCAAGAGCTTCGCCCTCGGTGCCGACTGGTGCAATGCGGCGCGGCCTTTCATGTTCTCGCTCGGCTGCGTGCAGTCGATGAATTGTCACAAGGGCACCTGCCCTACGGGCATCGCGACACAGGAAGAGTGGCGTCAGCGTGGCCTGATTGTCGAAGACAAGGCCCCGCGCGTAGCCCGCTTCCAGCGGCAGACCCTGCATTCCTTGCGCGAGATCACGATCGCCATGGGGCTCGATAACCCGTGGGACATGAAACCGCTTGATATGCGCGAGCGGATCAATGGGGCGCGATCCGATGCCTTCGACAAGATATACTATTTTGCCGAAGCGGGCGTGCTGCTCGACAAGCCCTCCTCCACTCCCCTCGCCCGCCATTGGGAGGCGGCGAGAGCCGACAGTTTCCGGAGGCACGCATGAGCGCCAAGATCGGTTTGAAGCGATGGCATGAGGTAATCGATGCCGGGTCGCAGCCGGAGGACCTCGCCGCAATCATCCGGGAAGATGCCCGGTTCCACTCACCCGTGGTGCATACGCCGCAAGAGGGCCGGGATCTGGTGGTCGGTTACCTCTCCGCTGCAGGCAAGACCCTTGGAAACGACAGTTTCACCTATGTCCGCGAACTCGTGGACGGCCCCCACGCCATGCTGGAATTCACTACGGAAATGGGCGGGATACACGTCAACGGGATCGACCTGATCGAATTCGACGACGCCGGTATGATCGTGGATTTCAAGGTGATGGTGAGACCGCTGAAGGCAGTAAACAAGGTCTGGGAAGAAATGGCAGCCATGCTGCAAAAGCAGGCGAGCTGACCTACTGACCAGCTCTCTCGGGCAAGGTTTATTTTCCCAGGAAATCATCCACCAGCGCGAAGATCTCCCGGCCGCCGGGCTTGGGCGCCAGTTTGCGCCTCAATTCCTCAATGGCCGGCTCAGCCGAAAAAGAAATCAGGTGCTTCATTTCCCAATCGGGAAACCAGCGCTCGTCTGCCGCACTGCGGTGCAGGACCTCGATAGTGTGATGCCTCGGATCCGCTTCCAGGTCTTCCAGCAAGGCTTGGAGCGCCAATGCCGGTCCTTCGATCATCTGTAAGAAGCGGTCCGCATCGTACAGCAGAAAGCCTGTCACCGCACGCTTGGGATTGTTGCGCGCCGAAACCTCCACGATCTCGAACACGTCGGGCGTGTCGGTGCCTTTGGCGGCGATGCTGCTGTAGACGATCCGATCCACTGAAGTGCCGCACGGCGGGGCGGGCCCGCCGTACCTCGTCCTCCTACTGGTTCATATTGGCGAAGAAGTCTTCGTTGGTCTTGGAATCCTTCATCTTGTCGAGGAGGAATTCCATCGCATCGACCGTGCCCATCTGCATGAGGATACGGCGCAGGACCCACATCTTCGAAAGCTTGTCCTTCTCGACCAGCAGTTCTTCCTTGCGGGTACCGGACTTGCCGACGTCCAAAGCCGGGAAGATGCGCTTGTCGGCAACCTTGCGGTCGAGGACGATTTCGCTGTTACCCGTGCCCTTGAATTCTTCGAAGATGACCTCGTCCATGCGGCTGCCGGTGTCGATCAGCGCGGTGGCGATGATGGACAGCGAGCCACCTTCTTCGATGTTACGCGCAGCACCGAAGAAGCGCTTGGGGCGCTGGAGGGCATTGGCATCGACACCGCCGGTGAGCACCTTGCCCGAGCTGGGCACAACGGTGTTGTAGGCGCGGCCGAGACGGGTGATGGAGTCGAGCAGGATGACGACGTCGCGCTTGTGCTCGACGAGACGCTTCGCCTTCTCGATCACCATTTCGGCGACCTGGACGTGGCGGTTTGCGGGTTCGTCGAAGGTCGAGGAGATCACTTCACCCTTCACGCTGCGCTGCATGTCGGTGACCTCTTCCGGACGCTCATCGACGAGCAGGACCAAGAGGAAGACTTCCGGATGGTTGTCGGTGATCGCCTTGGCGATATTCTGCAGCAGGACGGTCTTACCGGTACGCGGCGGAGCGACGATCAGCGCGCGCTGCCCCTTGCCCTGCGGCGAGATGATATCGATCACGCGCGCCGACTTGTCCTGGACCGTCGGATCGAGCGTATCGAGCGACAGCTTCTGTTCCGGATAAAGCGGGGTCAGGTTGTCGAAATTGGTGCGGTGGCGGACCTGGTCAGGATCTTCGAAATTGACGCTGGTCAGCTTCGTCAGCGCGAAATAGCGCTCGCCTTCCTTCGGCGCGCGGATTTCACCTTCGACCGTGTCACCGGTGCGCAGGCCCCATTTGCGGACCTGGTTCGGCGAGACGTAGATATCGTCGGGACCGGCGAGATAATTCGCTTCTGGGCTGCGCAGGAAGCCGAAGCCGTCCTGCAGCACTTCGATCGTGCCGATGCCCATGATCTTTTCGTCGTATTCTTCATCTTCCGCCAGTTCGCGCAGAATGCAGAACATGAGGTCCTGACGGCGCATGGTGGAAGCGCCCTCGACGCCCAGTTCCTCGGCCATTGCCACGAGGTCTGCAGGCGCTTTTGCTTTCAAATCTTTGAGATGCATGTGTTTTTACTCAGGTATGTGGAATAGCCGGCGGGTCGGTATGGGCTTGGAGAAAGCAGACCCGGCACCCTTTTGAATCGCGGGGGCCTATCGCCGGTTGGTGGAATGCAGATAAATGTCGCCCCGCCCGCCGTCAATCGGCAAACGATGGTCGCGACCGGCGTCAGAACGGTTTGACGATCACCAGGACGACAATCACCGCAAGCAGGATGCCGGGCACTTCGCCGTACAGCCGCAACTGCTTTTCGCTCAGCGGGCGGTCCCCTTTCGACATGGCCTTCGACTTGGCGACCATGAATCCGTGAAAACCGGTCAGAAGCAGCACGAACAGCAGTTTCGCATGAAACCAGCCTTGGTCGAAGGCACCGATGCTCATCGCAAGCGCGAGACCAAGGACCCAGACGACGATCAGGCTGGGCGTGAGGATGATCTTGCGCAGCAGGCCCATGCGCTTGGCCCAAGTCGCTTCCTCTTCGGATCCCGCCGCGGCCTCGTGGCAGTAAATCATCTGGCGCGGGAGCATGAACAGGCCGGCCATCCAGAACACCATGAAAATGATGTGGCCGGCCTTGAGCCAAAGATAGGTCATCGCAAGAATATCCTGCATGCAGTCGATGTAGGGATCGCAGGCGGCTTCGTCACCCCTGCCAGCCCCTGACGGTGGCGATCAACCGCTCGACATGTGCGATCGGAGTGCGGCGATCGATGCCGTGTCCCAAGTTGAAGACGTGCGGGCGGTCCGAAAAAGCCTCGAGGATTGTCTCGATGCGCGTTTCGAGGGCCGGACTACCCGAAAGCAGCAGAAGCGGGTCCAGATTGCCCTGAACGGCCATTCCAGCTGGCAATTCGCGCGCGACCCACACTGGATCGAGCGTTTCATCGACCCCTACGGCCTTCACACCGGTTTCGCGGGCATAGGCAGGGAGCTTTTCGCCAGCACCCTTCGGAAAGCCGATGATGGGCGTTTCGGGATGTCGCTCGGCCAGCGCCGTCACGATCTTAGCATTGGGAGCGATGACCCAGCGTTCGAATTCATCGGGCGCGAGACTGCCGGCCCAGCTGTCGAACAGCTGGACGGCTTCCGCCCCTGCCTCGATCTGGCCGGACAGATACTCGATCGTCTCATGGGCAATCGCATCGAGGATCGCCTGCAATTTGCCCGGGTCGCGATAGGCCATGGCCCGCGCATCGTGCTGATCGCGGCTCCCCTCGCCGGCCACCATGTAGGTCGCGACGGTCCACGGACTACCCGCAAAGCCGAGCATCGTGACATCTTGCGATAGACGCTTGCGGCAGAGCCGGACCGTCTCATAGATCGGGTTATAGCGGGAGCGGTCGGGATTCAATCCGTCGAGATCGGCATCCACCAGTGGCGGGGAAAGCTTTGGGCCTTCGCCTGCGAGGAACTCGAGATGCTGGCCAAGCGCATGGGGCACGATCAGGATATCGGAGAACAGGATCGCTCCGTCGAAGCCGAACCGGTCGATCGGCTGCATCGTGATCTCGCAAGCCGCTTCGCTGTCGTAAGCCATTGCGAGGAACCCACCCTTCTCGGCGCGCAATTCGCGATATTCGGGAAGGTACCGGCCAGCCTGGCGCATGAGCCAGAGCGGCACCTTGTCAGCGCGCTTACCGTTCAGAGTGTCGAGCAGAAGGCCGGGCATCGAGAGAGAGTCCAATCCAATAAATAAGTATTATTATAAGAGTTGAAGGAGTCTGTTGGCCCTGTGGATATCGGGCATAGCCGCCCCCTGCCCCATTTCTCCCGCAAGGAAAAGGCCGGATGCCGGATTGCGACTCGTGGCAGGCCGTGAGTCGAGTCAAACTTATCCCGCTTCTCCCCAGCCTGCGCACAAGTTCCATTTGCTGTGCGGGAATCGCCCCCGAAGAGGACTCGTTATGGGGAGTGAATCGATCCCCGAACTTGTCGCCAGACTTGTGCCGTGGTTTATCCGGTGCTTCTCCACAGGCCGAAAGTGACCACCATCGCCGACCGTATCCATCTCCACCTGCTATCCGATTCCACCGGTGAAACGCTGGAAATGCTGGCCAAGGCCGCGCTCGCCCAGTTCGACGATGCCGATGTCGTGCGCCATTTCTGGCCGATGGTCCGCTCGCGCCAGCATCTCGACCGGATCGTGCCCGAACTCAAGGCCAATCCTGGCCTCGTGCTTTTCACGCTCGTCAATCCCGAAGCGCGTGCCCGGCTTGAAGAGGTGTGCACGCAAAACGGCTTGCCCGCTGTGCCGATCCTCGACCGTGTGACCGAAGCTTTAGAGAAAGCTCTCGGCCAGGAAGCCCACGGCCGACCGGGACGCCAGCACCAGATGGACAAGGCCTATTTCGAACGGGTCGAGGCTATCCAGTTCACCATCGCCCACGATGACGGGATCGGGTGGGAAAACTGGGAGGAAGCGGACATCGTCCTTGCGGGCGTGTCGCGCAGTTCAAAAACCCCTACCAGCATCTATCTGGCCAACCGCGGGTTCAAGGTCGCGAACATTCCACTGGTCGTGGAAAGCCCCCCGCCGCCCAAGCTTTTCGAGCTGCGCAAACCGCTGGTCGTGGGCCTTACCACCGCGCCTGAGCGCCTGGTCCAGATCCGCCGCAACCGGCTGCTCACGCTGAACGAGCAATCGCAGACCGCCTATATCGACAACGAACGGGTCAAATCGGAAGTGGCCTTCGCGCGCCGCATGTTTGCAGACAATGGATGGCCGGTCATCGATGTGACGAGGCGCTCGATCGAGGAGACTGCAGCCGCCATCATTCGCCTGTGCAGCGAGCGCAGTCACAGTTCAGGCGGCGATTTCGAAGGGGTGAAGGCCATATGAGCGGCATTGCAGGTACCGGCATTGTGCTCGCCTCGAATTCCGCCTCGCGCAAGGCGATGCTCGATGCTGCAGGCGTTTCCTATGTCGCACAGGCCGCCGATATCGACGAGCGTGCGCTCGAAGCCGAGATGGAGGGTGCCGATCCTGCGGAAATCGCGCAGGCCCTGGCTGCAGCGAAGGCCACAGCGGTATCGTCGGACAAACTTGTTCTGGGCAGCGATTCCCTTGTCGAGGTCGACGGGCGAAGGTTCGACAAGCCAGCAACCCGCAATCAGGCGGCCGAACACCTCCGCTTCTTCTCCGGCAAGGTAATGACACTGCATAGCGCGGCTGCGCTGGCGCTCGACGGCCGGATTGTCTGGATGGGATCGGATTTCGCGCGCCTCCGGGTGCGCGAGCTCACCGACGAGTTTATCGAGGCATACCTCCAGGCGGAGTGGCCCGAAGTTTCCTATTGTGTGGGCGTTTTCCGGATCGAGGGTCCGGGCGTGCAATTGTTCGAAAGCATCATGGGCGACCAGTTCACGGTGCTGGGAATGCCGTTGCTCCAGGTTCTCGACGCGCTGCGCGATGAAGGCGCCCTTCCCTCGTGAAGCCTTATGCAGAAGTCATCGGCGATCCGATCGCCCAGTCGAAATCGCCTGTGATCCACGGCTTCTGGATCGAGAAGCTCGGGATCGATGCGGAATATCGCGCGCATCATGTCATACCGGGCGATCTGGAGGCGTATCTTACCGACAGGCGCAAGAATGCCGACTGGCGCGGTTGCAACGTGACCATGCCACACAAGCAGGCGATCATTCCTTATCTCGACAGGATGGAGCCGCTGGCAAAGCGGGTCGGCGCTGTAAACACGATCGTCAGGGCCAAGGATGGCGCGCTCGTCGGGCGCAATACGGATGTCGCGGGCTTCCTAGAGCCTTTATGTAAGGAGCTTGCGGCGACCCATTATTTCCGCATGGCGCGCATCCTCGGAACAGGGGGTGCGGCGCGCGCAATCGTGGCAGGCCTTGCGAAGGAAGGGTTCACCCTCGTCCTCGCCGGACGCGATACCGACAAGGCACGCGCTCTTCTCGACGAGCTGGCCGAGGGTGAACATCATGTCGCGCCTCTGTCGCATTTTGCCGAAGAAACGGACTTCGCCTTCGACGACCGCAACGGCTGCTGCGATTTGGTCATCAATGCCAGTCCTCTGGGAATGCGGGGCCAGCCGCCGCTGCCGTTCGACTGGAGCCATGCTCCACCCGGATCCATCGCCTATGACATTGTCACCGACCCGCTCGAGACAGCCTTCCTGAAGTCGGCGCGCGATGCAGGGCTGCAGACTATCGATGGCCTTTCCATGCTGATCGGTCAGGCTGCGGCCGCCTTTCGATTTTTCTTCGGCATAGCGGCACCGCGAGAGCATGATGGCGAGCTGCGCGAAAGGCTGACCTCGTGACCCGCCCGACCATAATCGGGCTCACCGGCTCCATTGGGATGGGCAAGTCTACGGTCGCCGCGATGTTCGAACGTGCTGGCGTCCCTGTTTTCGATGCGGACAGGGAAGTGCGCCGGATGCAGGGCCCCGGCGGGAGGCTCGTCGCTGCTATCGAAGGGGAATTTCCGGGCAGCACGGATGAAACCGGTGTTCTGCGTGACAAGCTTGGCAAGCTGGTGTTCGGGGACAAGGCCGCCCTGGCCCGCCTCGAGGCAATCGTTCATCCGGCGGTTGCCGAGGAAAGGGGGGCTTTCCTGATCGAACACGCAGGTCAGGACATGGTGGTATTCGACATCCCCCTGCTGTTCGAAAAAGGCGGCCACGAAGCGGTCGATGTCATCGTGGTCGTTTCGGCCCCGGCCGAGGTCCAGCGCGAACGGGTTCTTGCCCGCCCCGATATGACGCCCGAAAAGTTCGCGCATATCCTCTCGCTCCAGGTCGCGGATATCGAGAAGCGCGCTCGCGCCGACCACATCATCGATACTGGAACGACGCTTTCGCAAACCGAACAGGCGGTGCGCACCCTCATCGACGAATTGCGTAGCCAGTCGCGAATCTAAAAACCTTGTAATCCGACAGCACGAGTCCGATAGTCCCTGCAATGCGCGAGATCGTTTTCGATACTGAGACCACCGGCCTCGATCCCAAGACAGGCGACCGGATGGTCGAAATCGGTTGCGTGGAAATGGTCAATCTCGTCCCTACGGGTGAGGTGTTCCACGCTTATTACAACCCGGAACGCGATATGCCCGCAGGGGCAGAGGCTGTGCACGGATTGTCTGCGGCGTTCCTGTCCGACAAGCCGCTATTCCGCGATACCGCGCATGAATTGATCGATTTCATCGGTGACGCGCCTCTCATCGCTCACAATGCCGGGTTCGATTTCGCCTTTTTGAATGCCGAATTGACCCTGTGCGAGCGCGAAGCCATCTGCATGAGCAGGATGGTCGACACCGTCGCCATGGCCAAGAAAAGGCATCCGGGCGCCAAGCTGTCTCTGGACGCCCTTTGTTCACGCTATGGCATCGATCGCAGCCATCGCGTCAAACACGGCGCCCTGCTCGATGCGGAATTGCTCGCTCAGGTCTATGTTGAACTCAAGGGCGGTCGCCAGATCGGCTTGGAACTTGCGGCAGAGCGGGTGCAGGTCATCGAGCAGGAAGTGGTCGCCGTTCGCCAGGCCCCGGACCGTCCGCGCCGCGAACCGCGGGCTCATTCGCCCAGCGAAGAAGAGCTTGCGCGCCACAGGAAGTTCATGAGCGGGATCGAAAACCCGCTTTGGGGTTAGTTTCGTAAGAGAGCGCGGCGCGTGTCGCCACGTTCCCGACCGGCATGCTGCGGTAAAGGAGAGAAATATGGATATTCGCGTCTCGGGTCATCAGATCGATACCGGCGCTGCGCTGCAGACCCATGTCGAAGACCGTATGCAGGGCATCGTGGACAAGTACTTCAACCGCGCGATTTCCTCGCACGTGACATTCGGCAAGGCGGCTGGCGGCGCGTTCTCTTCGGATATCGTCACCCATGTGATGCAAGGCCTCATCCTTAAAGGTCATGCCGAGGCGCACGACATCCACCAGGCATTCGACCAGGCGGCGAACAAGATCGAAAAGCAGCTGCGCCGCTACAAGAGGCGGATACAGGACCGGCACGAGCAGGCGCAGTATGCCATGCGCGAGGAAGAGGCCGCCTATACGATCTTCGCCGCGCCCGAGCCGGAGAACGATGACGAGGTTACCTCGGACAGCCCGCCGATCGTCGCCGAAACCAGTGCGATGATACCGGAATGCTCGGTAGCGGACGCGGTCATGATGCTCGACCTGCAGAACACGAATGCGCTGCTGTTCAAGAACGGCGCTACGGAAGCGCACAACATGGTCTACCGCCGGCCCGATGGTTCGATCGGCTGGGTTGAGCCGCGCTGACGGGACAATTCGATGGCAATGTCTGGCAATAGCGGCGCGGAGGGTCACTGGCGCGCCCTTGAGGGATTGTACGCCTCTGCACCCGTAAACGGCCTGTTCGATTCCTCGCTCGAGATCACCGGAGAAGGCAGTGCACGCATCACTTTCGATGTGACCGAGGCTGCCTATCATGCCGCCGGCGCCGCGCACGGGACGATCTACTTCAAGATGCTCGACGATGCGGCATTCTATGCGGCGAATACGCTTGTCACGGACCGTTTCCTGCTGACCACGTCCTTCAACCTCCATTTCACCAAGCCGGTCCGCGAAGGGCGCGTTACTGCCGAAGGGCGCTGGGTCAGCGGCAAGCGCAGGGTGTTTGTGGCCGAATCGCGGCTTGTCGATGCCGAAGGGGACGAAATAGGCCGCGGAACCGGGACCTTCATGAAATCACGCATCTCACTCTCCGGCCTGCCGGGATATGCCGCTTGAGCCACGGCTTTGAAGACGCACGACTGCCGACACATATCGAGGTGAGCGGCCTGATACGCCAGGCCCAGGCCGCCGGAGGTTTTGCTACCGTCCTGCAATCGGGCGAGCGCGATGCAGGAACGCTGGGCATATTAACCACGCAAAGTGGCAAAAATACAATGTTTTGGGAGCGCATGCCGCAGCTGGATGGGACACGCCGCTTTCAGGTCACAAGAACCCAAGTCACTGAAAATGCGCGGGAATTTGACGAGTATATCCGCCGCCGCATGGATCAGGACCCCGATCTTTGGATTTTGGAGCTGGATGGCCCCGAAATGGAACGGCTCATCGATTCCGGCCCCCGTTAACTTGACACGGTTTCAATTGTGACTATTTGGCTGCCCAGCTTCGATGCGTAGGCGGCTTTGGACGACAATGGGGTCGGCAAGCTAGCACGCAGACGGGGAACGACCGGCAGGCTCGAAAAACGGATCTGAATAGCATGGCACAAGTAACGTGCCTCTGATCCCGGCCTGCGACTGCGAGTTCACCGCTTAGTCACTCGGAATAATGCGAAAGACTTACCTAGCCCTCGCGGCGAGCGCAGTTACGCTTGTTGCAAGTTTTGCCGGTGCAGAAGAAACCGGTTCCATCGCCTTCGCTGCCGAAGCGGATGGTGAAACGACCGTCTCCGAAACCGAACTGACCGATGAGGTCGTCCCGGTTTTCGTCGAAGGCGAAGTCGTCCAAGAGCTTCCTGAAGAAACGGAAGCCACCGAGGAAATTCCTGCGGAAGCGCCGAAGGCCGAAAGCCTGCACGCCCTCGTTTCCGCCATGCCGGCAGCCGGACAGCTGTCGGAAGAGATGCGCTGCCTTGCCGGCGCCGTCTATTTCGAATCGCGCGGTGAGCCGCTCGAAGGCCAGCTGGCCGTTGCCCAGGTCGTTATCAACCGTAGCGAATCGCGCCAGTTCCCCTCCAGCTATTGCGGCGTGGTTTACCAGCGTGCCCAGTTCAGCTTCGTCCGCGGTGGCAAGATGCCGCGCATCAAGCAGGGCTCTGCCGCGTGGAAGCGCGCCAAGGCCGTTGCGCGCATCGCCCATCAGGGCCTGTGGGACAGCGAAGCAGACGATTCGCTCTATTTCCATGCGAACTACGTCCGCCCCAGCTGGGCGAAGCGCAAGGTCGCTCGCGCGACCATCAAGACGCACATCTTCTACCGGTAAATTTCCCTGGACGGGAATATGAGGCCGCTGCGCTCAGGCGTGGCGGCCTTTTGCTTTCGGATCGTCAGTCGGCGATCTCGACCCAGACCGGAGTGTGGTCGCTGGACTTCTCGCGACCGCGATATTCCTTGTCGACGCCGGCTGCCGTCATCCGGTCGGCGAGTTCGGGCGAGAGCAGCAGGTGGTCGATCCTGAAACCATGGTCGCGCTGCCATGCGCCTGCCTGGTAGTCCCAATAAGTCCACACGCCGCCGCGCGGATTGAGCGTATCGATCGCATCGGTCCAGCCATCGCCAAGCAGCCGAAAATAGGCATTGCGCGATTCCGGTTGCATCAATGCATCGGACGCCATCGCCTTGGGCGACCATACGTCCTTGTCTTCAGGAATGACGTTGAAGTCGCCCAGCACGACGGCAGGCACTTCTTCGTCCCACACGGCCTTCATCCGCGCGCGAAGCTTCTCCATCCAGGCCAGCTTGTAATCGAATTTCGGCCCCGGATGCGGATTCCCGTTCGGCAGGTACAGGTTGCAGATGCGAACTCCGTTCACCTCCGCCTCCAGGTAGCGGGCCTGTTCGCCCTCCCCGTCCTTTGGTCCGTCGATGCCGAGACCGCGCTGGATTTCGACCGGCTTCACGCCATCGGCCAGGATTGCGACGCCATTGAAGCTCTTCTGGCCGTGCCAGATCGCGTGATAGCCGATGCTTTCGAATTCCTCGGCCGGAAACCCTTCGTCCATCGTCTTGATTTCCTGCAGGCAGGCGACAGTGGGGCGCGTTTCTTCCAGCCATTCCTTGAGGCGTGGCAGGCGGGCCTTGATCCCGTTGATGTTGAAGGTGGCAATACGCATGGGCGGTCTGATGCCCGAAAGCAGCGCGCGGGTCTAACCTAAATCCCGAAGCTCGAACCGCATCCACATCCGGCAGCAGCCTGGGGATTTTCAACCTTGAATGCAGCCCCGCCGAGGGATTCGACGAAGTCTACCGTGCTTCCCGCGACCAGATCGAGGCTTACAGGGTCAACCACGAGGCGCACGCCATCGGTTTCGCTGACGCTATCCTCCGCATCGGGACCGTCGGACAGATCGAACTTGTACTGGAAACCCGAACAGCCGCCGCCCTCCACCGAAAGGCGCAGGATGGCAGGTTTCGCCTGCTTTTCGGCAATGGCGGCGACTCGCGCAGCCGCCGAGGGAGTGAGGGTGAGCATATCGGCCATGTGGGTCATGTAGGGAGCAGGTCGGCCCTGCTCAAGCGTGCGTGATGTAATCCCGCAAGGCCTCGGCTTCGTGCTGGACCTCGTCGAAGCGTGACTTCACCAGGTCGCCGATCGAGATGAAGCCGCACATCGCCTCGCTCTCGATCACCGGTAGGTGGCGAATACGGCGACGCGTCATGAGTGCCAGAGCGTCGTCGATGAGCGTTGCCCGCTCGACGGTAATCGCCGGGGAGGTCATCACGTCGCCGACACGCTGCTCGAGGCAGCTTTGCCCCTCTTCGGCCAAGCGGTGGATGACATCGCGCTCCGAGAAAATACCGGCAACTCGCCCATGTTCGAGGACGGGGAGGGCGCCGATCCGTTTCTCGGCCAGGATGCGAACCGCATCGCCCACGGTCTGGCCCACTTCCACCGAGATGATGTCCGAACTTGCCCGACCCTCGATAAGTGTGCCGATATTCATGCGCGCCTCCGTGTTTCGCCTGACAAGAGAATGCCATTTTTTACCCATCTTGGCGAGTCGGCCGCGTTACGCTTGTTGAAGAGCGTTGCCGCAATCGCCATGAGGGGGTTCATGACCAGACACTCGCCGCTCGACGATCCCCAACAGGCCGCATACGCCTGGGCGCGATTCCGCCGTCTCATGCGGTTCCTTTTCCTGCTGACCGTCGGCATCGTCGCGATCGCAATGGCGCTGCTGTACAAGCAGGGAAGCGCGGCCTCGGTCCATTATTATATCGCGATCGCACTCGGCATCGGCTTTACCATGCTGCTGACCGGGGCGCTGATGGGGCTGATGTTCCTATCGTCCGGCACCGGGCATGACGAATCGGTCGAAGACCCGACCCGCGACAGCTGGCAGGACAAGGACCCGGACTAGGACAGGGGGCTATTCGGGCGCGTGAAGCCGGTATTCTTCTACCGGAACGCCGCCGATCAGATGGCGCTGGATGATGGCTTCGAGAACTTCTTCATTGCAGGAGTGGTACCAGACATTCTCCGGCCACACGACGGCGATCGGCCCTTTCGCGCAAATCTGGAGGCAGTCGGCCTTGGTGCGCTGGACCGTCGCTTCCCGGCCAACGAGGCCAAGTTCCTTCATCCTCTTCTTGAGGTAATTCCACGCCGCCTTGCCGTCCTCACGCGAGCAGCATTTCTGCTTCTCGCTTACGGCGCACAGGAAAATCTGCCGCTCGACAGTGCCCGCTCCGATCTTGGCAAAGGCGCGCCGGGCTTTCTCCAGCGACTTACTCACTATCGCTTTCCGGTTTCAGCCAGCGGTCGAGCCAGGCGAATACGGTCTCATGCCACTGAAGCGAATTCTTCGCCCCGAGCACCCAGTGGTTTTCGGTCGGGAAAACCAGCAGCTGGCTCGGGATCTGGCGCTCCTGCAGGGCAGTGAAGCTCGCGAGGCCTTGCGTGTAGGGAACGCGGAAGTCCTGTTCGCCGGCAATGACGAGCATGGGTGTCTGCCAGTTTTCGACGTAGTTCACCGGATTCCAGCGCTCGTAAGCTTCGCTGTTTTCCGCATAGGAGCCTTCGAACTCCCACTTGGGAAACCACAGTTCTTCCGTCGTGTAGTAGAAGCTGCGCATGTCGAAGAGGCCGTCGTGCTGGACAAGGCAATCGAACCGGTCGGGCCATTGCCCGGCGATCCAGTTCATCATGTACCCGCCATAGCTTGCGCCCATTGCACAAGCCCGGGTGCCGTCGATCTGGCTATCCTTCTCCAGCGCTGCAGCGAGGCCCAGCTGCAGGTCTTCGAGGGGCTTGCCGCCCCAATCATTGCGGATGCTATCGGTGAAGGCCTGCCCATAGCCCGTCGACCCATGGAAATCGACGGAGATGACGGCATAGCCCTGGCTGGCGACGACGCGGGGGTTCCACCGGCTCGACCAGCCGTCGTTGAACGATCCTTGAGGTCCGCCGTGCACATAAAGGATGGCGGGCATTGGCCCTTCGCGACCGTCGAGCTTGGTAATCTGGCCCCACACGGTATCGCCGCCCGCTCCGGTGAAGCTGAAGCGTTCGACCACGACAGGAGCGAGCCGCTCCATGACGCCGGCCGCGACCTGCGTCATCGGCTTGGCCTGGCCCCAGTCACGTGACAGGTACATTTCGGACGGCGCACCGATCGAATTGCGCGTGAACACCAGATCGCCGCCATGCAGCGGCGTGATGTCGGAAATCCGGGCCTCGTTCCCGGCCATCAGGTCGAGCCGCTCGACCGATCCGTTGCGAGGATCGATACGGTATGCGGGCGTGTCGAGAACATCCTGTGCCCCGGCAACCAGCCAGCGCGAATCGGGGGTCCAGGCAAGGCTCTGGAAGCTGCGATCGAAGGCTGAGGTAAGGGCGGTCGTCACGCCGGTCTTGAGATCGCGCAGCATGACCACCTGGCGGTCGGCCTCGTAGGTGGGGCGCGCCATGGCGACATAGGCCAGATACTGGCCGTCGGGCGAGGGGGTGGGAAGCGCATCGAGCGCCTCGTTCTCGGCGGTCAGGTTGACCGGCGCATCACCGGACAGGTCCGAGAACCAGATGTCGAGATTGGTGGAGTAGGGCTCGCCCGCGCCGGTTTCGCGCGCGGTAAAGAACACGCCGTCGCCATCGCTCGACCATGCGACGTCTTCTCCGCCGCCGAAGGGCATCGTCGGGGTATCGCCGTTCGGGCCGCCTGCACCCAGCGAGCCGTCGACAGCCGTACCTGTGCCTTTAGCGACGCCGTTTTCTATCGGGAAGGTAAAGACACGGCTGAGCGTGCCGGGCGTTTCCCAGCTATCCCAATGCCGGTAAAATCCGCCGTCACCTTCGTAGAGTCGACCGTCGCCTGGGCCGGGCAGGTGCGCCTTGGCGCTGTCATCGCAATCGATGGCGGTGCAGGTGCGTGCAATGTCGGTCCAGATCGCGATACGCTCGCCGTCGGGCGAGACGCGGTATCCGTGAACTGCGCGGGGCAAGGCGGTAACCTGGCCCTTCTCGGAAACCGTTCCGTCGGCAGCGATCCGCGCGCGCCAGACCTGGCTCGTTGCGTCTTCGCCTTCGCCGTCCGCGATGAAATAGAGCCAGTCAGCGTCGCCGAAAGATGCCGAGCTGCCGTCGAGATCGAGTTCGATAGGACTGCTGCCGGGCTGCGAAAGCGAGCTCAGGAAGAGAGTGCTCGTCCGCTTGTAGCTTTCCGGGTCGGTCGTCGTCACTGCATAGACTGCGTGGGTCCCCTCGGAATTGACCGTCGGGCTTCCTAGGCGCGGCATCGTGACGAGGTCCTGCGCGCTCATCGGTGCGGCTGCATCTTGCGCAGCGAGCGGCGTAGCGAGGAGCGCGAATGCGCTAGCGAGCGGGAGTGCGGCCCGGATGTTATGCTTCATGGCGCGCGGTGTAGCGCGCAGAAGTGGCCAAGGGTAGGGGGATTAGCTCTTCTTGCCGGCGATGCGGGCAATCTCGGCTTTCACGAGTTCTTCGACCATGCCGGGCAGGTTCGTTTCCAGCCAGTCGGCCAGCATCGGACGGAGCATGTCGCGCACCAGGCCTTCCAGCGAGGTTTCGCCCTGGCGTACGATCTGTGGCTGCTTTCCGGGTTGCGAGAGCATAGCCAGCGCCGCGAAGTTGTCGCGCATCGCCTGGCGCGTATCGCCGCGGGTCAGGGCGTCAGCATCGTAATCCTCATCGACCGAAGACGCTGTATCGGCGTCTCTACCGGCAGCCGCGGCATCGACATCGATTTCCTCGCCTAGATCATTACCCAGTTCGAGGACGTCTTCAGCTTCCTGCTCGTCGACCGGTTCGCTCGGCTCGGCTGGCGCTGCACGGCGGCTGCGACGCTCGGCAATCATCTCGCTGCGCTCTTCGCTATCGCGCGCGATGACTTTCTTGATCGAGTCGAGGATTTCTTCGACCGAAGGTTCGCCGTGCTGTCCCATGCCTGTCCCTGTTGCCTCCAACGCATCCCGAATCGGGGCGCTTGATATAGACCAGCCTAGTCGGCCGAGTCAGCAGTTTCGGGGATTTCTGCAGTTGCAGCAGGCACATCCACCGTCCGCGGCGACTGTGCCACCGGGTCGGGGTCCCTTGCCCAGTCGAAGATATTGCCGCGCACGCGGTCGTAATTGACGACCGGATCGTAGAGCACACCTTCGTCCGCGAGGCCGAGATCGCGCGCTTCGGCGCGGCCCATGGCGGCAAGTAGGCTGAAGCCCGCGACATAGGCATTGCGGCGCGCGGTCACGAGCTGGACGCGGCTTTGCAGCAATTCCTGTTCGGCATTGAGCACGTCGAGGATCGTGCGGTTGCCGATCGAGTTTTCCGCACGTACGCCTTCGAGGCTCAGTTCGGCGGCGGAAACTGCCGATTGCGAGCTTTCGATGATGGCGAGGCTGGCCTGCCAGCTTGACCACGAAGCCCTGACCTGCGCGATGACATCTCGCTCTGCGGCGATGACGTTCTCGAGCGCTGCGGAAGCGCGGGCCTGTGCCTGGCGCTGGAGAGCTGCCGTCCGGCCACCCTGGAAAATCGGAAGCCGCAGCGAAACGCCCATCGAAGCGCCCGATGCGGTCTGGTCGCTCGGGACGATCGGGCTGTCGGGATCGGTGGGATCGAGGCGCCCGTCGGCCACGCTGCCGAGGAAGTTCTGGTAATCGTAACCGGCAAAGACCGAAACGCGCGGGAGGCGGCCCGAGCCGGCGACGTCGATATCGTAGCCCGCAGCTGCCGCACGCTCGCGCGCGGCGATGAGGTCCGGATTGTATTCGAGAGCGATCTCGACCGCCGTTGCCACATCCTCCGGAAATCCCGGCAGCGGGGGAGGGGGCGCCAGATCGGTCGGAGCATCGCCTACAAGAGCGATATAGGTTTCGCGCGCCGCAATGAGATTGGCCTGCGCGCTGCGCAAGTCGCCCTGGGCGACGGCAAGGCGTGCCTCGGACTGGGCGACGTCGGTGCGAGTGAGATCGCCGATTTCGAAGCGATCGCTCGTGGCATCCACATTGACCGACAGAACATCGACCTGGTTCGACGACAGGGCGACCAGGGCCTGTCCGCGCAGCACATCCATATAGGCGGCCACGACCTGGCTGAAGATCGCGCTTTCCGTGGCGCGCAGATCGGCGCGTCCGGCCTCGACGCGTTGTTCCGCAGAACGGACCGCATTCTTGACCGCGCCGCCCGAGTAGATCGGAACACCCAGATCGACCCCGGCATTAAGCGAACGGCCGGGGGCGAAGAAACTGGTCGAATTCTGCTTCAGGACTTCGGTGTAGGTCGCAGTGCCATCGACCGACGGCAGGCCCGCAGCGCGCTCCAGAGGCACTCCGGCGTCGACCGCACGCAATTGCGCGCGCGCGGCCTCGAGTGTCGGATTATTCAAATAAGCGTCGGTAAGCGCTTCCTGCAGCGTGTCGGCAAGCGCAGCACCCTGCGGAACGGCGATTGCCCCGACCGCTGCCGAAAGCGCCAGAATTTTGCGGACCCCTCCCGAAATCATTCAGAAACTCCAGCTTTCCGGTTTATCGAATGCACCGAGGCGCGGAACGCCCATTTCGGCGAGCGGCAGAAGCGCCAGCGCCTTGCCCGACTTGCGGCCCGTGGCGAGGCGGGTGACGCCGCGCTCGACCAGGCCGGTGACGATCCGCCCTTCCTCGGCCACCAACTTGGCTACATTGGCGGGAATGTGTTCTACTGCACCGTCGATCAGGACGAGCGTGTAATCGCCCTTTTTCTTCGTTGCCGCAGCCTTGTCCGCACTCAACACCTCGACCGAAGCAACGAGGGGTTCGACCAGGGCGGGCAAATATCCGCTGCCGCCGTCGATCACGAGTACACGGTCCTCGCTCGACGGGCGCGCTTCGGCCAGCATCGCACCGTGAAACAGCGGTGCAGGCAGGAAGCCGCCATCGGCAAGACGAATGGCGCGGTCCATGTAGGCCGTGCCCTTCGCGTTTTCGGGGACGAAATCCTCGCGCGGGACGGTGCTCATGCGTTCGAGGACGAAAGCTTCGTTGACGCCGCTGGTGCGCAACTGGCTGTCGATCATCGCCTTGCGGGCGACGGAATATTCGGGGCGAGTGGTCGTTGTCGTGTTCATGGCTATCCGCGAGCTGTATTACAATAATAACACGCTTATGCAAGCTCCCGTTGCCTTAGGCGCAAGACCCGTTGCTTCCAAGCGCTTTGACCGATGGCCTCAAACGCGCCTATCGGGGAGCGCAAATCTGCAACATGGGAACGCGCGGCGATGAGCGACATGACGACCATCAAGGAACAGGACCTGATCGAGAGCGTCGCCGACGCTCTGCAATACATCTCCTATTATCATCCGATGGATTACATCCGCGCGCTGGGAGAAGCCTACGAGGCGGAGAAGGGGCCTGCGGCCAAGGACGCTATCGCGCAAATCCTGACGAACAGCCGCATGTGCGCGGAAGGTCATCGTCCGATCTGCCAGGATACAGGCATCGTCAATGTCTTCGTGAAGTGGGGCATGAATTGCCGCCTCGATTCGAAACGCTCCCTCCAGGAAGTCGTCGATGAGGGCGTGCGCCAGGCCTACAACCATCCCGACAACAAGCTGCGCGCCTCGATCCTGGCCGACCCCGCCTTCACCCGCCGCAACACGCGCGACAACACGCCCAGCGTCCTTTCGGTAGAGATGGTCCCCGGCGACACGGTCGAGATCGACGTGGCAGCGAAGGGCGGCGGCAGCGAGAACAAATCGAAGTTCAAGATGATGAACCCGTCCGACAACATCGTCGACTGGGTGGTCGAGCAGCTACCCTCCATGGGTGCCGGCTGGTGCCCTCCGGGCATGCTCGGCATCGGGATCGGGGGCACGGCCGAACACTGCATGAAGCTGGCCAAGCTTTCGTTGATGGACCCGATCGACATGGGGCAGCTCAAGCAGCGCGGTGCGCAGACGGATCTCGAACAGCTGCGGATCGATATCTTTGATGCGGTCAATGCGCAGGGCATCGGCGCGCAGGGGCTGGGTGGCCTGTCGACCGTGCTCGATGTGAAGATCATGGATGCGCCCTGTCATGCTGCGGGCAAGCCCGTGGCGATGATTCCCAATTGCGCTGCAACGCGCCACGCTCACTTTACCCTCGACGGATCGGGCCCCGCCTATCTCGACCCGCCTAACATCGACGAATATCCGCAGGTCACGTGGAAGCCGGATTCAGCCGCGCGGCGCGTAGACCTCAATTCGCTGACGCAGGAAGAGGTCGCCAGCTGGAAACATGGCGACCGCCTGCTCCTTTCCGGCAAGATGCTGACGGGTCGCGACGCTGCGCACAAGCGCATCAAGGACATGCTGGAGGCCGGTGAAGAGCTCCCCGTCGAATTCAGGGGCAGGGCCATCTATTATGTCGGCCCCGTCGATCCGGTTATGGGCGAGGTCGTCGGTCCCGCAGGGCCGACCACGGCGACCCGCATGGACAAATTCACCGAGATGATGCTCGACCTCGGCCTTCTCGCCATGATCGGCAAGGCAGAGCGCGGCCACGACGCGGTCGAGGTCATCAGCAGGTTCAAGGTGGCCTACCTCATGGCCACGGGCGGGGCCGCCTACCTGGTCAGCCGCGCGATCAAGGGTGCCGAGGTCGTCGCTTTCGAGGATCTGGGCATGGAGGCAATCTACGAATTCGAAGTGCAGGATATGCCTGTCACCGTTGCCGTGGATAGCGAAGGCAAGAACGTCCACACACTCGCCCCTGCCGAATGGCGTCGGCGGATTGCGGAAAACGATCTCGAACCCGCCGAATAGCGCCCATCATCGACCAACGGCATGAGCCGTTCGACCGCCGGACTTCCCTTGCGCGAGGCAGACGGGCACATAGAGCCTGTTTTGAACGCTGAACGCCAGATGAATTCGGAAGTCGCCAACGTACCCGTCCGGACGATCCTCGTCTCGATCGCGGGGCTTTGGCTCGCCTATTTCCTTCTGATCACGGCTCGTGGTGCCGTGGTCGGGCTCGAGATGCAGGACGCGCTGCTCTGGCGGCGTTTCATGGTCTGTGTCGCCGGGGCCGGGGTAACCGTCCTTCTGTGGCTCTGCATCCGGCTATTCATGCGGTATTCGCTGGCGGTGAAGATGTGGGTTGCCATTGTCCTGGCGGCACCCGCCTCGCTCCTCATCGCGCAAATCAACACAATGGTTTTTTCGCCGATCGAGGACCAGGTGCGGCAGGAAATAGGGGCCAAGCGGGGCCTCAACATCCGCCGCGACGAATCCGGCAACCTCCTCCTCGACGTACCGGCACCCATTCCGGATAGCGGCGCGGCAGGTGGCAGCCCGGACGATGCCGACAGCCAGCCGGTGACCGCTTCCATCGTCATCGAACCCGCACCGACCGCCGCGGACACCTGGAGGCGACTGACGGATCTGGCCCTGAGCCGGTATTTCCTGCTGCTCGCATGGGCGGCGCTTTACCTCGCGATGTTTGCGGGGGTTCAGGCGAGAGCGGCCGAGCGGCGCGGGGAGCGTTTCAGGAGCGCAGCGAAAGCCGCAGAATTGCGCAGCCTGCGCTACCAGGTAAATCCGCACTTCCTGTTCAACACGCTCAATTCTCTCTCGGCTCTGGTAATGACCGGAAAAGAGGACCGGGCGGAGCAGATGATCCAGTCCATCTCGCGGTTCTACCGCCATTCGCTTGCCGATGATTCGACCGGCGACGTGACGCTCGAAGACGAGATCGATCTGCAGGAGCACTATCTCGAAATCGAATCCGTCCGGTTCCCCGACCGCCTGAAAGTCGACATCGACCTTCCCCGCGAGCTGTCGCAGTTCAAGGTTCCGGGCATGATCCTCCAGCCGCTGGTAGAGAACTCCGTCAAATACGGCGTTTCCGCTAGTAACAAGCCCGTCACCATTCGAATCGTGGCGCGCGAGGAATACGGACGCCTCGTCTTGCGGGTGAGCGATAACGGTCCGGGCATGCCGGCCGGTCACAAGGGCGGCTTCGGTATCGGTCTTGCCAATGTGCGCGACCGCATCGAGGCGCGATTCGGACATGAGGCCTCGATCAGTTCGGGCGCATCGCTCGACGGCTACGAAACAGAACTTCGACTACCGATGGTGAAACATGGCGGATGATAACGGCGAGAAACTCAAGACGCTGATCGTCGACGACGAACCACTCGCGGTGGAGCGCATGCAGGTGATCTGCGCCAAGATGGACGCCCTGTCGGTCGTCGGCACTGCGAGCGACGGCGCTCAGGCGCTCAGGCTGATCGAAGCGCTCGGACCGGATCTCATCCTGCTGGACATGACCATGCCCGAAGTCGACGGCCTGTCGGTCGCGCGCGAGCTTGCCGGCCAGGATGAACGGCCGGCGGTCGTGTTCGTGACCGCGCATGACAATTATGCGGTGGAAGCTTTCGATCTCGACGCCGTCGATTACGTCCTGAAGCCGGTAAAGCCGGAACGCCTCGAGCGCGCAATCCAGCGCGCCCTTTCGCGCCGCAGCGATACCGAGCGCAGCGAAAGCAAGTGGCTGGAAGAGCTGTGGATCCCGCATCGCAGCGAGTTGATCAGGATAGAGACCGACGAAGTCAGCCGGATCGACGCCGAGCGCGACTATGTCCGCCTGCACGTTGGCGACCGGTCCTACCTGCTGCTGCAGACGATCGCCGGCCTCGAAAAGCGGCTGGATCCGGCAAAGTTCATCCGCATCCATCGCTCCACCATCCTCAAAAAGGAACACATCAAGGGCCTGCGCCATGATGGACTTGGCGTTTGGTCGGTCGAGATGGACGACGGGGAAGCGCTGCGCATCGGCAGGACCTATCTGCCCAAGGTGAAGGCGATGGCGGGGCGCTGAGCAGTGGCAGTCTCTCCCGGGAAAAGGGAGGACCCCGACCGGGGGACTGCATTCCGATCGGGGTCCAGAGGATTAGACGGACTGGGGGTATCAGCCGCCTTTTGCTTGCCGTTCTACGACGGCAGCAAACTGGGCATCGATCATTTCCTTGGTTTCATCGTAGCAGCGCTGCGCATCCCGGTTGCGGATGCGTGAACCGAGGCTCGATTCGTCGAGGCCGCAAACCTTCCGTGCTGCCGCTTCGACACGATATTCGAGGCGTTCCAGGCCTTCCGGCGAGGACAGGTTGAGGTCGCGATATTCGATCGCGATCGATTCTTCCTGTGCCTTGGCTGCCGACGCGGCGCCGGGCACTGCAAGAGCGAGGGCGGTGAGCATAATCAGGGGGGTTTTCATAACATCTCTCCAGTTGGCAGCAGGCCCCGGGTGTCTAGGGGGACTGTTGGGGTAGGGCCTGCTGCTGCACACCGTATTACTCAGCTACAACTGTAGTCGCACGGCCGTATCGACCGGCGGCGAGAGCCATTGGACGATATGCGTTCGAATGCCGACGAAGGGCGATTGGCAATCTGCGAACGACGAGCCTATTCTTTCGCCACTATGCTTCTGGTTGTTCTTTTTGTTCTCGGGATCGCCAACTTCGCTGTGCACCGGGCCGTCCTCGACAGTGGACACCCCATGCTGGACGCGCTTCCCGGCTTCTATCGCGCTGCTGGCGGCCGCATGTCGCTCGGCTTCGAGTTCCTGGTGCTGCTTACCGCCATGCTGCTGGCAGGGAACGGCTGGCCCGGCGCGGTGACCGCATACTGCGTCTACAGCCTGCTCAACCTCGGGACTGCGTGGCTCGTGCTTTCCGGCAAGCTATAGGAGAGGGAACCGCTGGGTATCTGGCGCGCTGAACTCCCATGGCGACTGAAGAAACCATCTGGCTCTTGTGCAACGCCGAAAGCGGGAGCAACAGCGATGCAGCGCTCCAGACGCTCGAGACATACTGCTGCGACCATGGTTTCAACATCTCGCGGCGGATTTGCTTTCCCGATGAAGCGCTCCCGACAGCGAGCGAGCTTGAGGAAGCAGGCATTAATCGTCTCGCGATTTTCACCGGGGACGGGACGCTGAACGCAGCGATTACCAATCTCTATGGATGGTCCGGATCGATCCTGGTTCTGCCGGGCGGCACGATGAACCTTCTTAGCAAGCGGCTGCACGGCGACGACGCCGATCTCGAGACCATCGTGAGCCGAATAGCCACGGGCGCCTTTCGCACGGTTAGACCCAATGTCGCACGCTGCGAAGCGGGAGATGCGCTTGCAGGATTGCTTGTAGGGCCGGCGACCGCGTGGGGCGACGTGCGCGAAGCCATGCGAGACGTGGATGTCGCCGCGGTTTCGGAAGAGGCGAACGATGCGGTCGCCCAGACCGCGGGAGGCGACAAGATCCACTGCTTGCGGCCTGAATTAGGCCGAAAAGAGGGCTATCCCCTCGTCGAAATCACGCCTTCCCATCGCGGGATGCAGCTGGACGGCTATTACGCCGACACGACGACCGATTACCTGCGCCACGGCTTTTCGCTGTTGCGCCGCAGGTTTCGCGAAGGTCCGCATGAGCGGCTGGGCCTGGTCGATGAAATGGTTTTCGAAAGCGAGCAGAAGCGCGATATTCCCGTCCTCGTGGACGGAGAGAAAGGCGAAGTGAGCGCCGGATCCGCATTCACGGTGGCTGAATGCGCCGTCGATCTGCTAGCGACCCACCATGGCTACTGACGCACGGCGCATCTTCCATCTTTCGGACATTCATTTCGGGCTCGAGAACAATCGCGCACTCGACTGGGTGAAGCAGGAAATTTCCGAGAAACGTCCCGATGCCGTGGCCATTACGGGCGACTTGACCATGCGGGCGCGGCATCGTGAATTCGCGGCGGCGACAAGCTGGATCAACTCGCTGGACGCACCGGTGACTGTCGAAGTCGGCAACCACGACATGCCCTATTTCAACCCGATCGAACGCTTCTTCGATCCTTATCGCCGCTTTCGCGGCATGAGCGAGAAGGTCGAACGCGAAATCGACCTGGGCTGTCTTGCCATCATACCCCTAAAGACAGCGGTTCGCGCACAGCCGCGCCTTAACTGGTCCAAGGGATGGGTCACCGATGCCGCGCTCGAAAAATGCCTTCGGATGATCGACAAGCTGCCAGCGGGCGAGCAGGCTCTTGTCACAGTCCATCACCCGCTTCGCGAGGTCGGCACGCAAGGGACTGCGCTGACCAAGAATGGCGACAAGGCCTTGCGCGAACTGGCCAAGCGGCCGGTTGCAGCCGTCCTGTCGGGCCATGTGCATGATGCCTTCGACATTCTCGAAGACACTGTAGAGGGCTCGGTCCGGATGATCGGTGCCGGTACGCTGTCGAAGAGGACGCGGTCGACACCGCCCAGTTTCAACGAGATTGCCTGGGACGGCGAGCGGCTCTCTGTCACAGTACGCAATCTGGAGGACGTCCAGACCGGCGACATGCAGATCGACGATGTCCCTGAAAATGCACTGCCTCCCCGCGGCCCGGGAGAACCGGTGGCGCCCGTCCGGCAAATCCCTCGCGTAGACCCACCGGTTCACTGATCGTTCGACTAAGCAGTTTTTAACCAGTTTCTGCGATGTCGGTTTTCTACAAAGGGAAACTGGCGATGGAATTTGTCAAAGCTGTGCCCCTTGGGGGCATCCTGACCTTCGTGGTCGCACTGATCATCGGATCGCAGGGGTCGCGCGGCGGCTTCCTGTCGATCTTTCGTGCCGACATGATGCAGTACGAGTTCTGGTGGAGCTGGCCGCTGTTCTTCGCGGGAACCGGCCTCGCCTGGATGATCATGATGATCCAGCGCTGACTGCCGGACGACCGGCGGCACACACATTTGGTTCAGTCCAACGGAAAAGGGCGGCCCCAACCGGAGCCGCCCTTCCTCGGTGTTCGTGAAAAACGTCGGGAAGCGAATTAACGCTTCGAGAACTGGAAGCTGCGACGTGCCTTGGCGCGGCCGTACTTCTTACGCTCGACCACGCGGCTGTCGCGGGTGAGGAAGCCGGCGGCCTTGACCGTCGACCGCAGGGCTGGCTCGTACTTGGCGAGAGCCTGCGAGATACCATGCTTCACGGCGCCTGCCTGGCCCGAGAGACCGCCACCCTTGACGGTAGCGACCACGTCGTACTGGCCCTGGCGTTCGGTGATGGCGAACGGCTGGTCGATCACGAGGCGCAGCGTCGGACGTGCGAAATACACTTCCTGGTCGCGGCCGTTGACGGTGACCTTGCCGCTGCCGGGGACGAGCCAGACGCGTGCGGTAGCGTCCTTACGACGACCGGTTGCATAAGCGCGGCCCTGTGCGTCGAGTTCCTGCTCGCGCAGGGGAACGTCGGCCTTGGCAGCGATTTCAGCCGAATCACCCTCGGGTGCGTCGCCGGCGATGTCCTTCAGATCTGCGAGATCCGAGACGGTTTCGTTCTTGGTTTCGTCAGCCATTATGCAACAGCCTTGTTCTTGCGGTTCATCGAAGCGACGTCGAGCGTCTTGGGCTTCTGGCCCTCATGCGGATGCTCGGTGCCGTTGTAGAGGTGGAGCGCCTTCATCTGCGCACGGCCGAGCGGGCCACGCGGGATCATGCGCTGCACGGCCTTTTCCAGGACGCGCTCGGGGAAACGGCCTTCCAGCACCTTGGCCGGGGTCGTTTCCTTGATGCCGCCGGGGTGGCCGGTGTGCTTGTAATAGATCTTGTCGGTCATCTTCTTGCCGGTGAACTTCACCTTATCGGCATTGATGACGATGACGTGATCGCCGCAATCGACGTGCGGAGTGTAGCTCGGCTTGTGCTTGCCGCGCAGGATGTTGGCGATGATCGCCGCAAGACGGCCGACGACGAGGTTTTCCCCGTCGATGATGTGCCAGTCCTTTTCGACCTCTGCCGGCTTGGCCGACTGGGTCACCTTGGTGAGAGCCTTCATGGCTTGATGTCCGTTTTCTCGAGTTCAACGTGCCGTAAGCCGACACGAAATCACATCGCAAGCCTTGAATCAGACCTGCTGAGCGCGCGCCAAATGGCGTTTGAACCTCGATTCGTCAAGCATTTCTGCGCGTCTTGGAGGAGGTAAAATAATACGCATGGGAAATGATCAGAGGATTTCCCATACCTCGCTGGACAGGCGTGCACTGTCGCCGACCCTGGTGGTTACGCTTCGTTCGAAACTGCGCAGAAGGCCGGTCTCGTCATGTACTTCCGCACCAATCATCACTTCGTAAGAGCCGGTCATACCGTCAGCCAGTTCGACCGGCCGCGCCTCGACCTTTCTCCCGGGCGTGGGAAAGAGGAGATCGCGGGGAATCTGGCTGACCAGCTCTGCCGCCATCCTGCCGACGCTCACGACGAATTCGCTCGTCGTCTGCTTGTCACCCGCCTTGCCGACCGATTTGTCGAACATGTCGATCGCTCGCCTGACAGCTTCGTCCACTCCCGAACCTGTCTCATGCGACCACTCCACGATCAGGCCAGTCCGATCCAGTTCGAGAGGCAGGAAGCCGCTCGCATTCCGGGCTTCCTCGATCGCGGCCATCGCCTTCAGAGCCGGCGGCGCTGCGACCTCGACAGCAACCTGGCGACCATGCATCCGCGCACCCGCGCCCAGTTTTTCGAACTGGCAGGACCATTCGCGGATCACATCGATCGTGGCCCCGTCCTTCAGACTGCGCACAAGCGTGCGCCTCAACCGGATGGGGTCCTGCGGGAACGACACCGCCGCCCTCGTCGCGGCGATTGCTCTCGTGCCGGTCAGCGGCACCAGCGCCAATGCAACCATGGCGCGAAGAAGGCTGCGCCTGTCATTGTTATTCATCCGGCCCGCTCCCCAATTGCCTAAGCCAGTCGGTCGTGGCCGATCCGCCGACGCAGGGCCATCCGAGTATCGCCGGACTGTCGTAGGGGTGCAAGTCCTCCAGCCGCGCGATTGCTCGGTCCAGAAGAATGGCGTCGGTCTTGATCAGCGCGGGAATTTCTTTCTCTTCACCCCGCTCACCGGCCCAGCTGAAAAGGGATTGGATCGCAGGGCCAATATTGATGCAGCCGATCAATTCCTCATCAAGGAGGACGCGGCCGGCTTCGCGCGCACCCTCCTCGTCGGGAAAGGGGCAGTAGATGAGTGCGGTCACACCCTGCGCCCGAGAAGATGTGCGGCCCATACGAAGGCTGCGACCAGCAGTGCGCCGACCACCTGGTGCGAAACCGCGATCCAGAGCGAGACCCCCGTCATCACGGTGGCGATGCCGAGCAGGATTTGCGTGCCGAACGCCGAATGGATCGCGACAGAAGCCTTGCGTTCAAGCGGCCGGACCTTGCGCGCCAGCACGATCAATGCCGCCACGGCCACCCAAGCCCACCAACGGTGCATCCAGTGGATCAGATAGGGATCGTGGGTCATCGCATAGAACAAGCCACGCGAATTATCGTATTCCGGGATAAAGCGTCCCTGCATCAGCGGCCAGGTGTCGCTGGCGAGCCCGGCATTGAGTCCGGCAACCCATGCGGCGAGGAGCAGCTGGATGAACAGCACTGCGCCGACCCAGCTCGCCGTCGCGGTCCAGTGAGCCATGCGCTTGTTACCGCGCGCGAATTGCCTGAGATCGAGCGCAACCCAGACCAGCGCGCCGAGAGTCAGCATGGCGGTGAGGAAATGCAGCGACAGCATGAAGTGGCTGACGTCGGTCATCGTCTCGTTGAGACCGCTCTTCACCATGAACCAGCCGAAGACGCCCTGCAGGCCGCCAAGCGCGAGGAGTGCGACCAGGCGAAGCTTGTAGCCTTGCGGGATCGCCTTGCGGACCCAGAACCAGGCGAGTGGCAGAGCGAAGGCAAGGCCGATCAAGCGGCCCCAGAGCCGGTGGAACCATTCCCAGAAATAGATGAACTTGAAGGCGGCCAGGTCCATCCCCGCTGGCCCGGTGACATTCTTGTATTCGCCGGTCGCCTTGTAGAGGTCGAACTCCGCCTGCCATGACGCCTCGCTCAATGGCGGGATCGCGCCCGTTATCGGCTTCCATTCGGTAATCGACAGGCCGCTTTCGGTGAGGCGCGTAATGCCTCCCACGGCAACCATCACGATAACCATGGCGGCGACGAAAAAGAGCCAGTTTGCAAGGGCAATCGGGCGAAGTTGCGCAGGATTGGAAATCATGACGCGCCTGTTTGCCGCCGCAGCGCCGTAGCGCAAGTGAGAATCGCTCAACCGAAGGTACGCCTCCTGCAAGTCCGGAAAAAGAAAGGTTTTAACGCGAGACCCTTGTATCACGTGATACTATCACATATCTCGCATGACATGTTGCAACGCGCCATTTCTCCGATTCGTCGGCGTCTCGACCGTGTCGGGATCGGCCTGTCGGGCCTGTGCGCGCTTCATTGTTTGCTTTCGATCGTTCTCGTTTCCGGCCTCGGCATCGGCGGGGAATTTTTCCTCGCGCCCGAACTGCACCGCTGGGGGCTGGTTGTCGCAACGCTGATTGCAGCGGTCGCGATCGGATGGGGCGCACTGCGCCACCGGATGGCTGCGCCTTTCGTTATCGCCATGACCGGATTGACCTTCATGGGCGGTGCGCTGGCCGTGCCGCACGGGTTCAAGGAAGCCGTCCTGACAATCATCGGGGTCGCGCTGGTCTCGCTCGGTCACGTGTTGAATATGCGTCACTGCCACTCCGCCGCTTGCAAGGAGCGCTGCGGAGACTAAGTCGGGCGCATGATTGCGCTGACTGTAAATGGCGAAACCCGCCGAACCGCTGCCTCGACCATCGCCGAACTCGTGCGTGAACTCGAACTCGACCCGGCCAAGGTCGCCGTCGAGCGCAATGGCGTTATCGCTCCGCGCAGCGAACTCGATTCGCATGCCATCGCGGAAGGGGACACGCTTGAGATCGTCCATTTCGTGGGCGGCGGGCAGGGCGACGACAGCTGGAGCGTTGCGGGCAGGACCTTCAAGAGCCGCCTCATCGTGGGCACGGGCAAGTACAAGGATTTCGAACAGAACGCGGCCGCCCTCGAAGCGAGCGGGGCGGAAATAGTCACCGTGGCCGTTCGGCGGGTCAACGTCAGCGATCCCAAGGCGCCCATGCTGACCGACTATATCGATCCGAAGAAAGTGACGTATCTGCCGAACACCGCGGGATGCTTCACTTCCGAAGACGCCATCCGCACCTTGCGGCTTGCGCGCGAGGCGGGCGGCTGGGACCTCGTCAAGCTGGAGGTGCTGGGCGAGGCGCGCACGCTGTATCCGAACATGCGCGAAACCCTCACCGCGACGGAAACGCTCGCCAAGGAAGGCTTTCTTCCGATGGTCTATTGCGTCGACGATCCCATTGCAGCCAAGCAGCTCGAGGATGCGGGCGCGGTAGCGGTCATGCCTCTCGGCGCACCCATCGGATCGGGCCTCGGCATCCAGAACCGCGTCACGATCCGGCTCATCAAGGAAGGGGCAAACGTCCCCGTGCTCGTCGACGCAGGTGTCGGAACGGCGAGCGATGCTGCGGTGGCCATGGAACTTGGGTGTGACGGCGTGCTGATGAATACCGCGATCGCCGAAGCGAAGGACCCGATCCGCATGGCCCGTGCGATGAAGCGGGCGGTCGAGGCCGGGCGCGATGCCTATCTCGCCGGGCGCATGGCGACGCGTAAATACGCTGATCCGTCGAGCCCGCTTGCAGGCCTTATCTGACGCTGCGCGGCGCGCTTACCGGACGTTAACCATATTCGCGGACACTCTGCCTGTAATAGGGGGGTGCCGATCATGGCCGTTGCAAATACCGCTTCGATGACCATCGCAGAGATGCGCGAGTTCGCCAGCTTCACTGCGGCGGAACAGCGATACATCCGGCGTAGCCTCGATATCGGCCTCGGCCGGTGCGATGCATTTCGTATCTGGGGGCGCAATGCGGGCGAGAACGCAGCCATCCGTAGCCAGTATGTGACCTATCAGGAGCTCAAGGCCCTGCGCGGTTCGATCCCGGTGGATTCGAGCCTCGACCGGATCGAAGGCTTCGTTGGCAAGCTGACCCGCGTTGCCGCCTTCGACCTGGCGCAGGAGCGGATCGACAGCTTCTCGGCCTTCCGGTTCCTTTACGAACGCCTGCTCGGTGCCGACGCACGGCCCTGGTTGCCGAGCGCCTTCTGCGCCGCAGCCGCCCTGCCGCAAATCAGGCCCGAACGGCGCAAGATGTTGCTGCAATCGCTCAGCGAAGCCGCCGCGACCGCACCCGGCTGGTCCGACCGCGCGCCGAGCTTCTATCCCGAATTTATCGAGGAAGCGGCGGCTTGATCGATGCCCGGCGCACTCGGCCCGATCGCGCTCGCGTGAGAGGCTGAGCTTTCAAACAACTGAGTGGTCGACTAGGGGCGGTTCCGCAAAGGGATCAGTGCCGCCTAACCCCGGTAAAGCCCGTCCAGTCGGTCGCCATAGCGTTCCCTGATCTTGTGGCGGCGGATTTTCATCGAGGGGGTCATTTCCTCGTTCTCGATGCTGAAGGCCTCGTCCGAAAAGGTGAACTGGCGGACTTTCTCGATGACCGAGAGATCCTTGTTTACGCGGTCGACCGCCTTGCGCACCGCGCTGCGAAATTCGGGATCGTCCTGCAACGCCTTGAGATCGAATTTCTTGCCGTTGGCGCGCGCCCACTCGACCGCCCATTCTGCGTCGGGCACCAGCAGTCCGACGATATAAGGGCGCTTGTCGCCCGCCACCATGGCCTGCCCGATTTCCGGCTGCAGCGTCAGCATGCCTTCGATCTTCTGGGGCGCGACATTGTCGCCCTTGTCGTTGACGATCATGTCCTTCTTGCGATCGGTGATCACGATGCGGTCTTTCTCGTCCAGATGGCCGATATCGCCCGTGTGCAGCCAGCCGTCCTTGATCGTGCGATCTGTTTCGGACTCGTTCTGCCAATAGCCGTGCATGACGAGCTCGCCCCGGCACAGGATTTCGCCGTCTTCGGCGATCTTAACATCGACCCCGCGCATGGCCGGACCGACGGAATGCATCGCAATACCGATCTTGGGGCGATTGCAAGCGATAACGGGACCGGCTTCTGTCTGGCCATAGCCTTGCAGCATGGTCAGGCCCATCGAATCGAAGAAGATGCCGACTTCGGGATTGAGCGGTGCACCGCCAGAGACCATCGCCTTCATTCGGCCGCCGAAGCGCTGGCGGATCTTCGGCTTCAACAGCCGCCCAACCATCGCATCCTTGAACCCGTCGCCGAACTGGCGCTTTCCTTCCGCCCGCCGTGCGCCGACTTCGAGCGCGGTGTTCATCAGCTTTTCTGCAAGCCCGCCCTGCTTCTGGACCTGCTTCATGATCCGCGTGCGCAGCACTTCGAACAGGCGCGGCACGACGACCATGATGGTGGGGCGGGTTTCCTCGATATTGCTGGCGAGCTTTTCCAGCCCTTCGGAATAGAAGATTTGCGCGCCGACGCTGATCGGCAGGAACTGGCCGCCCGTGTGCTCATAGGCGTGGGACAGCGGGAGGAAGGAGAGGAAGCGTTCCTCATCGCCGAGCCCGAAATCCTCGATCAGGATTTCCGCTGCGCCGGCGGAATTGCACAGGATAGCGCCATGATGCTGCTTTACACCGCGCGGTGCCCCGCCGGTGCCGCTGGTGTAGATGATACAGGCCGTATCGCCGCGTCCGATATCGGCAATGCGTTTCTCGACCGCAGCACGGGCGGCGACGGCATCGCCTTCGATCAGCGCGGACCAGTCGTGGTAGGTGAAACTGCCCGACTGCTGGCGATGCAGGTCCTCGATACCGATGACGTGTTCGGCAATGCCGGTCGATTGCAGCGCGCCGTGGAGCGGCTTGAGCAGCTTTTCGGTCGAGACGATGACGGCGCGCGAGCCCGAATTGTCGAGGATATGCGCGTGGTCCCGCTCGGTATTGGTGACGTAGGCAGGCACGGTGACGCAGCCTGCGGCCATGATCGCGAGATCGGCGATGCACCATTCCGGGCGATTTTCGGAAACGAGACACACTCGGTCGCCGTCCTTGAGGCCGAGTCCGCGCAAGGCTTCCGCAAGCAGGCAAACGCGGTTTGCCGCTTCGCCCCAGGTCATCGTCTGCCAGCTGCCGTCCTCTTTCCAGCCGAGGAACGGCTGGTCGGATTTGGCGTCGGCGCGCTTCAGGAAAAGTTCGACCAGATTGTTCGCGGAATCGATATCCGACAGCACAGGCAGGCTCCTCGAAAAACGTATTTTCTGTTCTGTTCTGATGCGGCAAATCCGCACGGCAGGGGCTTAGGCTCACGCCGCCGCCACGGCAAGAGAGGCGGGCCCGGCCCTCAGGGCATGTCGACAAAACCTTCGAGGCGCGGATCGCGTGCGCTGTGCCATTCCCCCGCCCGGTAGAGCAGTGCCCCGGCCTTGATCGGCGCCTGCCGCATGACAAGTTCTTCATGACCCAGCGCGCGGAACGCATCGGCTTTGGTTTCCAGCCAGGTGCCTTTTTCCAGCATTACGCGGTCGCCGAATGCCATCAGGAAGGGCAGGCGCAGCGCGTCTTCCACGGACAACCCGAAATCGATGGCGCCGATAATGGCGCGTGCGGTTGTCACGGGAATCGTGCTGCCGCCGGCAGCGCCGACGGCCATGAACGGGCGCCCTTGCGGATCGTAAATCACGGTCGGCGACATGGAGGACCGGGGGCGCTTCCCGCCCTCGACCCGGTTCGCCACCTCGCGACCGTCGACCACGGGCGAACGGCTGAAATCGGTCAGTTCGTTGTTGAGATAGAACCCGTCAACCATCAGCCCCGAACCGAAAGCGCCTTCAATGGTGGAGGTGTAGCTGACCATCGTGTTCGTGCTGTCGACCACGGCGAAGTGCGAAGTGCCGTGCTCTTCCGGCTCGTCGCCATCGGCAAGCGCTGTCATCGCGCCGGGAGGCGTGCCGGGCAGAGCCTCCTCCATCGATCTTTCCGGCGAGATCAGCGCGCTCCTGCCGGCAAGGTATTTCCGGTCGAGCAGGCCGTCGACCGGCACACTCACGAAGTCGGCATCGGCGAGATAGATCTCGCGATCAGCGTAGGCGAGCCGCTGGGATTCGAGGAAGAGGTGCCAGGTCACGGGATTTTCCGCGCCGAGCGCAGCCAGGTCGAAGCGCTCGAGCTGCATTAGCATCTGCTGTACCGCCACCCCGCCCGATGTCGGCGGTCCCATCGAACAGACGCGGTAGGCTCTGTAGGTGCTGCAAACCGCCTCGCGCTCTTTCGCCTCGTAGCCCGCGATATCTTCATAGGTCATCGCGGCCGGCTTCGGCGTATCGGCAGCGACGGTGGTGGCGATCGCAAGCGCTCGCGGACCCGAATAGAATGCGTCGCGGCCACCGCTTGCGAGCGCTTCGAATGTCCTGGCGAGCGCCTCGTTTCTGACCAGTGTGCCTACCGGAAGCGGCTCGCCCGATGGGTCGTAGAAGAGGGCGCGCGCTTCGGCGCTGAAGGCTGCGCGGTCCTTGGAGCGGCCAAGCGCGTCATGCATGCGCGGATTGATCTGGAAACCTTCGCGGGCGAGTGCAATGGCCGGGTCGAACAGCGTCGCCCAGTCCAGCCTGCCATGCGCGGCATGGGCCTTGGCGGCGAGTGCGATGTTGCCCGGCACGCCCACGCTCAAACCGCTGCGGACCGATTGCATGAACGGAGGGACTTCTCCGTTCGCGTCAAGGAACCAGTCGGGCTGCGCGGCGGCGGGAGCGGTTTCGCGCCCGTCGAATGTCGTTACATCGCCGTCGGGTTCACCGCGGACGAGGAAGCCGCCGCCGCCGATGCCCGAACTTTGCGGCTCGACCACCGTGAGGGCCAGCATGACCGCAATCGCGGCATCCGTTGCGCTGCCACCCTTGGCAAGTATCGCTTCGCCCGCCTCCTGCGCGCGGGGATCGGCGGCGCTGACCGCTCCCCCGCGTGTGTAATCGGCCGAATCGGCGGAGATCGGCGCCGTGTAGGTTGCGCAGCCTGCGAGCGAGAACGACGCGAGCGAAGTGATGAAGAGCTTTTTCATGACCCGCAACGCTATGCGGTTCCGACGGCCTCTGCAATCGAGGAAAAGCCGTCTCGTTTCATCAGTCGTTCCAGCCCGCGGGTGATTTTCCGGGGCAGGCCGGGACCCTCGAACACCATGGCGCTGTAGAGTTGTACCAGGCTCGCGCCTGCACGAATGCGCGCCCAGGCATCTTCGGCGGTCGCAATCCCGCCGACCCCGACGAGCGGAATGGCCGCGCCGGTTGCCGACCTGAAATCGGACAGCCGCTGCTGGGCGAGATCGCGCAGGGGCGCGCCGGAGAGACCGCCTGCTTCGTCCGCATGGCGCGATGCGAGCGCGGGCCGGGTGATCGTGGTATTCGACACGATCAATGCACCCAGCCGCTTTTCGATGGCGATCCGGGCGATCGCATCGATGTCGGCAGGTTCGAGGTCCGGGGCAACCTTGAGGAAGACCGGGGGCCCGGCCTTTCCGCGCGCTTCCAGCACCGCATCGAGCAGTCTGGTCAGTGCGGCTTCGTCCTGCAGGGCCCTGAGGCCGGGCGTGTTGGGGCTGGAAATATTGACTGCGAGATAGCTCGCCAGCGGGGCCATCATGCGGGTCATCTCGGCGTAATCGGCGACGCGGTCTTCGCTGTCCTTGTTCGCTCCGATGTTGATCCCGACGATACCGCTGCGACCGGCACGGGCCTCGAGACGCCGCTTCGCTACTGCGCCGCCCCCGTTGTTGAAGCCCATGCGATTGATGACCGCGCGATCTTCCACCAGCCGGAACAGGCGGGGACTGGGGTTTCCGGATTGCGGGCGCGGTGTGATCGATCCTACCTCGGCAAAACCGAAGCCCAGCCCGAGAAGCTGGTCGGGAACCTCAGCGTCCTTGTCGAAACCCGCCGCCATGCCGAGAGGGTTGGGAAACTCCAGCCCGGCCACTGTCACCGCAAGCTTGCCGGAGCGAACCGGCTTTCCGCGCGGCATGGCCTTCAGTCCGGCGATCGTCAGGCGGTGGGCGCGCTCCGGGTCGAGCGCGAAGAGGGCGGGGCGTGCGAGGTGGAACAACATCGCGAGGCGCTATGGCCGAGCGGAAATCGGCTGTCGAGCAAGCGCTTCAAGTCATTGTAAAAATCCGCCAAAATCAACGGTAAGCGACGGTGTGTCGCATGCATACAATCAAAGTTTGGCCGACTCGTTCTATTCAGCACCTGCGACCCGAAGGGCTCGGAGCAGCTTTGCAACGAGTTCTCTACTATAGAGGGCGGCTCTCAACGGGCCGCCCTTTTTTTGTCGAACAGGGTTTCCGTTCTTCTTCGATCTTGTCACATTCCAGACATAAACATAGGACAATTGCCTGGTGCGCTGCGTATCGCTAGGTACTGCGCACGCCTGAGAGATCGGGTCGCGGGGGACAAAGGTTGGAAAATCCGAACGGGGCAGAGGGCCTTCCTTACAGCTTTGAATTCGTCGAAGCGCCAGCGGACCTGAAGCCTTACTGCAATTCGCTGTATGTCTTCCGGGCGCAAGCTCCCGGTTTCCAGGACTGGCTGCCTGCCTATTCCGGACAGCTCGCCGTGGTGCCCCAGGGCACGGCGGATATCTTCTTCGAGAAGGGCAAGGCTTCGCGGACCGGAGATGTCGTGATGCAGGGCGCACTGCTGAAAGCGCGCGAATTCCATATTCACGGCCCCATGCTGATGCTGGGCTTCTCGCTCAATTTTCGCGGCTGGGCTGCACTGACGGGCCTGCCCGTGAACGAGTACCACGATTGCTTCGTGCCGATCGAAAAGGCCTTCGCGCCAGAGCTGCAAGACCGTCTGACGGCGCTGCCACTTGCAATGCGCAAAGGCGAAATGGACGAGAAGGCGGGGCTGGACGAGCTTGCCGATATCGTGCGCTGCGGCCTCGGCGAATTGTCAGAGCGCCATGTCCAGGTGATCGACACGACGCTCCAGTGGCTGTCCTCTTCCTTCAAGCCGGATATCGAGGAATTGCAGGACAAGCTGCCCTATTCGGAACGGCAGATGCAGCGCCTCGTCACGCGTTTCTTCGGCCAGCCGCCCGTCCGCCTCATTCGCCGCTATCGTGCGGTTCGCGCCGCCACGATCCTGTCGCTTCCGCAGCTGGCCCCCGAACTCGAAGCGGAGATTCGCGATGCGTTTTACGACCAGGCGCACATGATCAAGGAAATCCGCGAGTTCACCGGGCGCACGCCGCGCCGGCTCGAAGTGAACAAGGAAACCCCGGTGCGCGATATGCTTGGCCCTGACGGATACTCCTCGGTCGATCTGTTCGGCGGCAGCCAGGATCGCCAGCTCGGCCGAACCCCCGGCTAGCCTGTAACTGCTAACGACTCGCAACAAGCGGAAATCCGTTGAAACCGCGGGTTTGCGCCCATACGTGGCTAATCGGAACAGATTCGTCCGATTTAGACCATGCGCCTTTCGAACCTTGCAGATTACGCTGTCGTCACGATGAGCCAAGCGGCCCGCCATTGCGGCGGGGGCAGGGTGAGTGCGTCCGAACTGGCAGCGGAAACCGGCCTTCCGGCACCCACTGTGCAGAAGCTGGTCAGCAAGCTCGTGGGCGCAGGCCTGCTCCGCTCGGTACGCGGCGCGGGCGGCGGTTTGCAGCTGGCCCGACCGGCTGCGGCGATCAGCCTTGCCGATATCGTCGAGGCCGTCGAAGGCCCCATCGCCCTTACCGCCTGTGTCGAGGGAACCGATTGTTCGGTCGATCATGAATGCCGGGTCAGGCCGCACTGGCCGCTGGTCAACGAAACATTGCGCAGGGCGCTGGCTGATATCAGCCTTGTGCAGCTGGCGCAGGAAAAGGAACTCGCGTGAGCGAAGACATGGACATCCAGGACCGCGCGGAAGTGGACAAGGATGCGCGTGAAGCTGCCGAAAAAGCGGCCGAGTACGAGCATGGCTGGTCCTCCGACATCGAGACCGAATATGCCGAAAAGGGCCTGACCGAAGACACGGTCCGGTTTATCTCGGCCAAGAAGAACGAGCCGGAATGGATGCTCGACTGGCGGCTAAAGGCCTTCCGCCTGTGGCAGGAAATGGAAGAGCCGAACTGGGCGAAGCTGGGCTATCCGGAAATCGATTACCAAGACGCCTATTATTACGCCGCGCCCAAGAAGAAGGAAAAGCTCAAGTCGCTCGACGAGCTCGATCCTGAGATCAAGGCGGTCTACGACAAGCTCGGCATTCCCGTGGCAGAGCAGGAAGTGCTCGCCGGGGTCGAAGGGGCGCGCAAGGTCGCCGTCGATGCCGTGTTCGACAGCGTCAGCGTCGCGACCACTTTCCGCGAGGAATTGAAGAAGGCGGGCGTCATCTTCCTCTCGATCAGCGAGGCGATCCGGGAATATCCCGAACTGGTGAAGAAATGGCTCGGCAAGGTCGTGCCGCAGAAGGACAACTACTTCGCGACACTCAACTGCGCGGTCTTTTCGGACGGCACCTTCGTCTACGTGCCCGAAGGCGTGCGCTGCCCGATGGAGCTCAGCACCTATTTCCGCATCAATGCCGAGAATACCGGCCAGTTCGAACGCACGCTGATCGTTGCCGAGAAGGGCTCTTACGTCAGCTATCTCGAAGGCTGCACCGCGCCGATGCGCGATGAGAACCAGCTCCATGCCGCCGTGGTCGAACTGGTCGCCATGGAGGATGCCGAGATCAAGTATTCGACCGTCCAGAACTGGTATCCGGGCAATTCCGAAGGCGTCGGCGGGATCTATAATTTCGTGACCAAGCGCGGCCTGTGCCAGGGCGCGCGCTCCAAGATCAGCTGGACGCAGGTCGAAACCGGCAGCGCGGTAACGTGGAAATACCCTTCCTGCGTGCTCAACGGGGAAGACAGCGTGGGCGAGTTCTACTCGGTCGCGGTGACCAACAATTTCCAGCAGGCCGATACCGGCACCAAGATGATCCACAATGGCAAGGGCAGCCGTTCGACGATCATCTCCAAGGGTATTTCGGCGGGCAAGTCGAACAACACCTATCGCGGGCGTGTTGCCGTGGCGGCCAATGCCGACAACGTGCGCAATTTCACCCAGTGCGACAGCCTGTTGCTGGGCGACAAATGCGGCGCGCACACCGTGCCCTATATCGAGGTGAAGAACCCCTCGGCCACGATCGAACACGAAGCCACGACGTCCAAGATTTCGGACGACCAGCTGTTCTACGCCATGCAGCGCGGCCTGGACGAGGAAGAGGCCGTGGCGCTGATCGTCAACGGCTTCGCCAAGGACGTGCTGAAAGAGCTGCCGATGGAGTTCGCCGTCGAAGCGCAGAAACTGCTGGCGATTTCGCTCGAGGGGAGCGTCGGGTGATGATCCTTTCGGCAATCTTCGCAGCTGCGGCAATGCAACCTTCCCCTTCAATCGGAACGGAATTTCAGGGCGAATGGTCGACTACATTGAGTCAGTGCGGTGACCGAACCACGGGCACCGTCCTTATCGATTCCGACCGGCTGTATTTCTGGGAGTCGCAGTTCGCGCCAAGAGCACAGGGGGAGCAGACCGAAGCGAATGTGCTTCACGGTGTTTGGGATGACCTTGGCGAATTGTCTGAAACGACGATATCCTTGGCTCTTTCGAAAAACCAAACCCTCCATCTGAAAACCGAATGGTTCGAAGAAACGTATGTTCGTTGCGAAGGCTCGGACCTCTTGTCGCGATACCTTGAAGGGAAGGCCTGAGCCATGACCGAACGTAAAACCCTTCAACTCCCCGACCCGTCGGAAACGGCGGACGACACGCCTTCGATCAAGAAGAAAGGCCGCGGCTGGGAGATTTCCGAAAAGCGGCTCGATGCGCTGCACGAACAGGCGCGCGAGATGCGGCGGCACTCGTCCGAGGCGCACAAGGCGCTCGCCGAGAAGTTTGCCAGCGCCAACATGGGGCCCTTCACCTTCAAGCGCCACGCCGTCGTCGGCAGCGCAATCGTCGACTTCAACTGCCACAAGCTCGGCATGGCGATCGCCATCGACGAGGAAGGTCAGAACGACACGCTTGCCAAGCGCCGCGACAAGAGTCTCGAGGCGGTCGGCATCCGCGTGATGCGCATTGCCGCCAAGGACATCCTGGAAAACATGGATGCCGTGCTCGAACGCATCACGCTCGGCATGCGCCGCCGTATCGCCGACAAGCGCCAGCGCCGCGCCGATCACGAAGGAGCCAGCCGATGATCCTTGCTACCGCCGCCTCCCTCCTGCTTGTCGGGGCCCAAGCAGGCGAAACTGTCACGGCCGAGTATGCGGAGGATTCCGAGACCTGGGCACTCGAATATCCGAGCCTAATCGGCGCTTTCGTCGACGACTATTACAGCTGCCTCAAGAGCGGGAACTACATCGTCGGCGACGGCAGCGGATTTTCCGACCAGTATCGCGGCGATATCCAGCGCTGCGCGAAGCAGGCAGCCAAGCTGGAGCAGGGCGCTAACGACCGCTTGTCCGAGCGCGGACGTACCGATGAAGCCAGCCCCGAACAGGTCGCCGAAATCTTCGAGACAGTGCGCCGCATCCATGTCGCGCGGGGCGCCGATCTCGACGCCCTGATCGCCTCCGGCTTGTCAAATCATCGCCGGTATCGTGCGGAACAGGAAACGACGGTCGACACCGCCTGCGTGGCGCGCGTCACCGAGCTTCGCAACCAGCGCGAGGACTTCGCAGCCACACAGGGCCCGAAGCTGGAGCACATCCACGACAAGGACGAGTATAGCGCAGAAGATCGCCTCGCCCTGATGAATTATTCGACCGAGCTGCTGCGCCTGACGCGCATGATGCAGTTCGAGATGCGCCGCTGCCCGGGATCGGAAATCGCGGACAATACGGCGCAGGACCAGGTGCCCAATAGCTAAGCGGCACAAACAGGACATACCGATGCTGAAAATCGAAAACCTCACCGCCGAAATCGACGGCAAGACCATTCTCAACGGCCTCAGCCTGGAAGTGGCTGCGGGCGAAATCCATGCCATCATGGGCCCCAATGGCGCAGGCAAGTCCACGCTGTCCTACGTGCTCGGCGGCCGTCCGGGCTACGAAGTGACGGGCGGCTCGGTCACCTTCCGCGGCCAGGACCTGCTCGACATGGAACCGCACGAGCGTGCTGCGGCAGGGCTGTTTCTCGGCTTCCAGTACCCGGTCGAAATCCCCGGCGTGTCCAACGTCCAGTTCCTGCGCGAGGCGCTCAATGCGCAGCGCAAGGGCCGCGGTGAAGAACCGCTTTCGGGCGGCGAGTTCCTGAAGGTGGCGAAGGAAAAGGCAGCCCTGCTGAAGCTCGACATGGACATGCTCAAGCGCAACGTGAACGTCGGCTTTTCCGGCGGCGAAAAGAAGCGCGCCGAAATGGTCCAGATGGGCATCCTCGACCCCGCCTTCGCCGTGCTCGACGAAACCGACAGCGGTCTCGACATCGATGCGCTGCGCGTGGTGGGCGACGGCATCAATGCGATCATGCGCGACAGCGGCAAGGGTGTCCTGCTGATCACGCACTACCAGCGCCTGCTCGACGTGGTGAAGCCCGACAAGGTCTCGATCCTGAGCAAGGGCCGCATCGTCAAGACCGGCGGGCCGGACCTTGCGCTGCGCCTCGAGAACGAAGGCTATGACGCGGTGATGGCGGAGCCTGCATGACCCAGGACGTCGCCTTCCCCACCCGCAAGGACGAGGCCTGGCGCTATTCCGACACGGATACGCTGGCCGGCATGGACCTCGGTGCATTCGACCGTTGGCAGGACATCGATGTCCCCGCCGGCGAGACGGTGCGCGAAACGCTGGTTATCTCCGACGAGAATTCCGATCCCGACGGGGTCGAACTGCGCCGACTGCGGGTCAAGATCGGCAAGGGCGCGCGTTTCGAACTGTTCGGCGTCATCGCCGGTGCCCAGCTGGGCCGGGTCGAAGTTGTCTTGACCCTCGCCGAGGGGGCTCACTTCGAAATGGGCGGCATCACCGTGGGCGGCCGTTCGACCGTGCGCGAGTTCGTCACGCGGGTCGCTCATGAAGAGCCGAACGCAACCAGCAACCAGATCGTGCGCAGCGTCCACTGGGGCAAGGGCACGGGCAATTTCCTCGGCCGGATCGACGTGGTTCGCGACGCGCAGAAAACCGATGCCGCGCAAAGCTTCAAAGGCCTGCTGCTTGAAAAGGGCGCGAGCGTGAATGCCGTGCCGCAGCTGGAAATCTTCGCCGACGACGTGAAGTGCGAACACGGCGCCAGCGTCGGCCAGATGGACGAGAACGCGCGCTTCTACATGGCTGCGCGCGGGCTTTCGCCCGAAGCATCGCGGCGCCTGCTGGTGCAGGCATTCATCGGCGATGCGCTGGTGGAAGTGGACGACGAGGCCGAACAGGAACGCCTGCTGCGCATCGCGCTCGACAAGCTGGACAAGCACCTGTGAGCGACACGGCAACCCTCACGCGCAAGGTCGATTTCCCGGGTCTGCTGACGCCTGACGGCGCGCCCTGGCATTACCTCGACACGGCCGCCACGGCGCAGAAGCCGCAGGCGGTGATCGACGCCATGTCGCGCGCCATGGGCAAGGATTACGCGACGGTTCACCGCGGCGTCTATTCGCGCAGCGCGATGATGACGCAGGGCTATGAAGCCGCTCGCAGGCGCGTTGCGGATTTCATCGGCGCGCAGTCGGAAAACGAGATCGTGTTCGTGCGCGGCGCGACCGAGGCGATCAACCTCGTCGCCGCAAGCTGGGGCATGACCCGGCTGACCGAAGGCGACCGCATCGTGCTGTCGACGCTCGAACACCATTCCAACATCGTGCCCTGGCAGATGGTGGCCGAACGCACGGGCGCGCAGATCGACGTCTGCCCGCTGACCGAAGACGGCTGCATCGATCTCGGCGCGCTGGAGGCCATGATCGGCCCGCGCACCAAGCTGGTGGCATTGGCCCATGTCTCGAACGTCCTCGGCAGCGTGCTCGATGCGCGCAAGGCTGCGGACCTCGCCCATTCGGTGGGCGCGAAGATCCTGCTCGACGGGTGCCAGGCGGCACCGCGCATGACGCTCGACATGAAGGCGCTGGATTGCGACTTCTATGCCTTCTCGGGCCACAAGCTGTACGGGCCGACCGGTATCGGCGTCCTGTGGGCGCGTGAGGACATTCTCGACGCCATGCCCCCTTGGCAGGGTGGCGGTGCGATGATCGACAAGGTCTCGTTCGAAGGCACCACCTACGCCCCGCCGCCGCAGCGTTTCGAAGCGGGAACGCCGATGATCACCGAGGCGATCGCGCTGCATGCAGCAATCGACTATGTGGCCGCGCACGATCCCGACAAGCTTTACGAGCATGAGAACGGCCTTGCGCGTAAGCTGCGCGAGGAATTGCGCCGCACCAATGCCGTGACCCTGTTCGGACCCGAAGAAAGCGCGGGGATCGTCTCCTTCGCGCTCGAAGGGGTTCATCCGCACGATCTAGGCACCATATTGGATGAAGAGAACGTGGCGATCCGCGCAGGCCATCACTGCGCACAGCCCCTGATGGAGCATCTCGGCGTGCCTGCAACCGCACGCGCCAGCTTCGGCCTCTACAGCGACGAAAACGACATTGCCGCCCTCATGCGGGGCATCGAAAGGACCCGGAGGATCTTCGGATGAACAAACCGTCTGACGACAAGGATTTCATTGCCGCACCATCGCCGGCGGACACGGTAGTCGGAAAACCTCCGCGCGCGCGTGTGTCGGATGCGATCGACCCCGACGAGACAGCGGGAGAGAAGCTGGAGCGCAAGCGGGATTACCTCGAAGGCTTCCTGCAGAAGAAGCCGGAAGCCGAAAGCATTACGGGTACCGGCGGCAAGCTCCAGCAGGCGGTCGTCGATGCTCTGAAGGAAATCTACGATCCGGAAATCCCGGTGAACATCTACGACCTCGGCCTGATCTACGGCGTCGAGGTGTCGAACGAGGCCGATGTGATCGTCACCATGACGCTGACCACGCCGCATTGCCCGGTTGCCGAAACCATGCCGGGCGAAGTCGAATTGCGCGCCGCCAGCGTTCCCGGCGTGCGCGATGCGGAAGTAAACCTCGTCTGGGATCCGCCGTGGGGCCCCGACAAGATGACCGACGAGGCACGGCTCGAACTGGGCATGCTCTGATGGGCGAAATCACCACCCGGATTGCCGATTATGGCGACGAAAGCGATGCGAGCACGGTGGTCGAATTACTCGACTGCTACGCCCGCGATCCGATGGGTGGTGGCGAGCCGCTGGGCGACGAGGTTCGTGAAAGCCTCATTCCGGGCCTTGCGAAGACGCCCGGCGCCTTCTCGATCCTCGCCTTCGATGGCGATGATGCGGTAGGCCTCTCCAATTGCTTCACCGGCTATTCGACCTTCGCTGCAAAACCGCTGGTCAACATCCACGACATGGTGGTTCGCGATGGCCAGCGCGGCAAGGGCGTCGGCAAAGCGATGTTCGATGCCATCCATGCAAAGGCCCGCCGCATCGGCGCCTGCAAGGTGACGCTCGAAGTCCTCAGCGGCAACCACCCCGCCAAGGGGCTCTACACCGCCCAAGGCTATGGCGACTATGAACTGGACCCGGACAAGGGCCACGCGCTATTCTGGCAGAAGAGACTGTAATGACCGAGACAAGCACCCGCCCCGCCCCCAAGGCCGCCGTCAACCTGACGCCGCGTGCCGAGCAGCGCGTTGCCGATCTCATGGCCAAGGCTCCAGACGATGCCATCGGCGTGAAGCTTTCGACCCCGCGCCGCGGGTGTTCGGGCCTTGCCTATTCGGTCGACTACGTCACCGAAGAGGCCAAGTTCGACGAGAAGATCGAGACCCCCGGCGGCGTTTTTTACATCGACGGTGCCAGCGTGCTTTACCTCGTGGGCAGCACGATGGACTGGGTGGAGGACGATTTTTCCGCCGGTTTCGTATTCGACAACCCCAACGCCAAGGGCGCGTGCGGTTGCGGCGAGAGCTTCATGGTCTGAACCGGTCCACCCGGCTCCGCCGACTCACCCTTCCGCGAGGAAATCCAGCAGGGCCTGTTCGTAGTCGTCGACTTCGCCGTCGGCGTGGATCTTGCCGTCGAGCCAGGCCTGCTCGGTCGTGGTGACCTTCTCGGCTTCGACGATGCGATTTTCCATCGACGGGGCAGTGCCGCGCTTGCCGAAGACCTGTCCGAAGACATTGGGCGAAGCCTTGGCCATGCGACCGACGAACCGCCCGACGCTGCGCGAGGTATCGGCCATGAAAATGTCCAGTTCGGCAGCGCGTTCGCGGCTGATCTGGGCGTTGGGTAGGTGAAATCCCTGCAAATAGCTGGCGATACCCTGCACGAAGAGGCGTTTCCATTCTGGGTCGTTGTCGGCGTGGAGGGTGGCGTCCTTCAGGCGGAAAAGGAGGTCGGCTTCCGATCGACCCACCGCGCCCGGGCGTGCGCTGGAGGGGGCAAAGATCGCGCGGCGCAGGATTTGCGCTTCGGCGGCGGTGACATTGCCCTTCTCCATCTGGCCGCCGCGATGGGTCGGTCCGGTGCCGTTCAGGACGGCATCTTCGATGCGCTCGATCACCCAGTCCTTCAGGCTTTGGGGGACGTTCTTCGCGCGCTCGAAAATCTTCACGACCAGTTCGCATTCGGCCATCGAACCGAATTCGCCGTCATGGTCGATCCTGCTGACTAGCCAGTCTGCATTTTCCTGGCTGACATAGCCCTTTGGCTCGAGCTGCATGACCGCGAAAACGCTCAGCGCCTCGACGAAAAACTCGGTCCATTCGGGGCCGCGCTCGGTCAATTTGTCGTTGAGCGCGAAGATCGCGTCCGCCTCTGCCCTGGTGATGATACCATCGGGCCAGCATTCGCGGCGCAGCCGCAGAACTTCTTCGGGAGTGACCTTGCCGTCTGCCGCAGCCTGTTCGGCGATCTGGTCGAATTGCGTACTCATTGTTCCAAGTCCCCCTGAATGGACCCGATTTCCCTAGTATTACGCTGTTAATTTCATCTTACCGACGCAGCGCAGCGACGCAAGCTGCGCGGTCGACGTCAAGGGAATCGCTGGCCCTGCGCGCCGATACATAGGTCGCGCTGGGCTGCGCCCCGGGTGACAGCGGGTAGAGGTAGATATCGAGCACGCAGGCCGACCCGGTGAATTGCAGTTTCAGCGCGTCGCCCTCCTTCACCTCCAGCCGCGGCGGGCCGAAGATATTGGCGAGCGCGGTCGCATTCTTGCCGATTACACCCTCGAGGCCGGGGACATTCATGACCCGCGGGGCGATGAAGCCTCCAGAAGACGGGGCGACTTCGACCGGTTGCTGGGGCGGGGGCGTCGTGACCGGTGCGCGCGGCGGCGGGGCCGAAGGTGCGGGCGGGGCGCTGACGCAGGCGGAAAGCCCGGTGGCGACCAGCAGCAGCGGGGCGAGGTTACGCATCGGTGTGTCTCCCGCGATGGACCATATGGGTTGCGCTCGCCGCGCCGATTACCGGGGCGAGCAAATTGGCGAAGGGCACGAGTAGGATCGCCGCCACCGTGCCGCCGAGGAAGAACCTCTGCGCGGCCGAAATCGGCGCAATCTCCTGCGCATGTCCGCGATGACGCAGCCACACCATGTCCTGCAGTTCGCGGCCGAGCAGCCAGCCGTTGACGACCCAGAACAGGATTGCTGTCCCCACGCCGGTGACCAGCAGGATCAGGGCGAACGGTAAAACGGCAAGGTTCACCAGCAGCGCCCGGAGTGTCGATCGCATGCTATTTACCAGCTCCTGCCGAAACGGGAGATCGGCTACGCTTGCCGCATGGGGGTAATGACGCGCCTCCACAGCCCGCACGATCTCGTCGGCGAAGAACTGCAGGACGAACAGTGCCACGAAGCGAAACAGCAGCCAGCCGGCGACGACTGTAAGCAGGACGGCGGCAATGGCGCTGATCTCTGCACTAAGCTCTACACCATAGGCTAGAAGTGCTCTGTAAAGCGCCGTGAGGACTACAGAACCCAAGGCGAGGAAGATCAGGATCGTGACGGCCACGCTCTTTACCAGCACCTTGACGATGGCCGGATCGCCCAACTGGCCGAGTGACAGGGTAAGGGCGCGGGGAAGCGATATCATCTCCTGCCTGCGATTGCGCGGATGGGCGGCGCAAGTCAACGCCGCCCTTGGCCAATGCCCGACGAAGCGCTAACGGCGCCCGACACACCGTTTTCAGACCTCCCGGAGTACCAATGTCCCAGCCCCGTTACGACGTCATCGCAATCGGCAACGCTATCGTCGATGTCATGGCCCCTTGCGAAGACGATCTCATCGAAGAACTGGGACTGGCCAAGGGCGGCATGACCCTGGTCGATACGCCGCGCGCGAAGGAACTCTACGATGCCATGGGCCGCGCGACCGAGATTTCCGGCGGTTCGGCGGCCAATACGCTGGCGGGCATGTCCTCGCTCGGCGCGCAGTGCGCCTTTGTCGGCCAGGTTGCCAGCGACCAGCTGGGCGAGATTTTCAGCCACGACATCCGCGCCGTCGGGATCGATTTCGACACCGCGCCGCGCGAAGGCGATCCGCCGACCGCCCGCTGCCTGATTTTCGTGACGCCCGATGGCGAGCGGACGATGAACACTTTCCTCGGCGCCAGCCAGTTCCTGCCCCCCGCTGCGCTCGATGACGAACTGATCGCCAGCGCGGGAATCCTCTATCTCGAAGGTTATCTCTGGGACCCGGAAGAACCGCGCAGCGCCATGCGCCGTGCGATCGACGTCGCCCGCGAAGCCGGCCGCAAGGTCGCTTTCACCGCCAGCGAAAGCTTCGTCATCGAACGCCATGGCGACGATTTCCGCGCCCTGATCGAAGAGGGCAAGATCGATATCCTCTTCGTCAACGAGCACGAACTGGCGACCCTGACCGGTGAAGACGAATTCGACGCCGGCCTCGCCGCGCTGACGGATAAGGTCCCCGTCCTCGTCGCAACGCGTAGCGCCAAGGGTGCCGTGGGCATTGCGAATGGCGAGCGCGTGGCAATCGAAGCCGAACCGATCGAGCAGGTCGTGGATACGACGGGCGCGGGCGACCTCTTCGCCGCGGGCTTCCTTACCGGCCACGCACGCGGCGAAAGCCTTGAGACCTGCCTGCGGATGGGTGCGATCTGTGCGGCCGAAATCATCAGCCACATCGGCGCACGCAGCGAGAAGGACCTGAAGGCGCTCGTCGCCGAAAAGCTCGGCTGAGGCCCTATCAGGACGGGGGCGTGTGGTAATCCTCGTCCTTCAGGCTGAGGATGTAGTGGGCAAGTTCTGCCGCCTGCTCGGGATCGAGATCGAAATCCATCACCAGCGGATAATTATGCGCGTCGGTGAGATAAGTCTGTAGCGTTTCCTCGGTCACGCCCTCGCGATTGGCAATATCGGCAAAGGTCGGGGCGGCCGGATTGGGCGAAAGCCACGGTTTCTCGACCGCGTGACATCCGCCGCAGGCGCCCTGCGCGAAGGCCAGCGGATTGTCGTGCGCCATGTCCGATGGGGCGGCGCTCGCCATTGCGGTTTCGCTTTCCGGATAGGCGGACTGGCAAGCTGCAAGCGCGATGCCTGCAGAAGCAATCAAAGCGAAGCGAAATTGCGAAGCAGCTTTCATCATCAAGGCAGTTTGCCGCGAAGTTTCGCAAATTTGCAAGCGCAATGCGTGGTCGATCATTCAGAGCGCTTTAGCGGCCTTCCCTACCCCCGCTCGCGCCTGACCTCTCGCTGGCCGATGTCGCGGCGGCAGAATCCTTCCGCGAAATCGATGGCGTCGACTGCGGCGTAGGCATTGCGCTGGGCCTCGGTCGCGCTCGCCCCTTTTGCGGTCACGTTGAGCACCCTGCCGCCGTTCGCGACAAGCTGGCCATCTGCCATCTTCGTGCCTGCATGGAAGACCTTGGCCCCGTCCGTTTCCGCATTGCCGAGATGAATGGCGCCGCCCTTCTTCGGAGTATCGGGATAGCCTTCTGCAGCCATGACGACCGTCAGCGCGAACTGGTCCGCCATGCGCGGCGCATCGATCTGGCCGAGCCTCCCTTCCGCGCAGGCGTGCATGATCTCGACCAAATCGCTATCAAGCCGCATCATCAGCACCTGGCATTCCGGATCGCCGAAGCGCACGTTGTATTCGATCAGTTGCGGACCCGTCTTTGTCAGCATGAGACCCGCGTAAAGGACGCCTGAATAGGGGTGGCCTTCTTCGCGCATGGTCCGGACCGTGGGTTCAATGATCTCGCGCATGACCTGGTCTTTCAGCGCGTCGGTCAAAACCGGGGCGGGCGAATAGGCACCCATGCCGCCGGTATTGGGGCCGGTGTCGCCCTCGCCCACGCGCTTGTGGTCCTGTGCGCTCCCGATCGGGACGATGGTCTCGCCATCGGTGAGAGCGAAATAGCTCGCCTCCTCTCCCTGCAGGAATTCCTCGATCACGACTTCGCTGCCGGCGCTGCCGAATTTGCCGTCGAACATTTCGGAAAGGGCGTGCTGCGCTTCCTCGCGGGTTTCGGCAATGACCACACCCTTGCCTGCCGCAAGACCGTCTGCCTTGAGGACAAATGGCGGGTCGAATTTCTTGAGCGCACCCCAGGCCGCCTCGAGCGAGGTACAGCGTTCGAACCGCGCGGTCGGGATGCGGGCACGCTGGCACAACTCCTTTGTGAAGCTCTTGCTGCCTTCCAACTGTGCGGCCGCCTTGGAGGGACCGAACACCGCCACGCCTGCTGCGCGCAGATCGTCTGCCAGCCCGTCCACCAGCGGCGCTTCGGGGCCGATCACGACCAGTCCGATGGACTTGTCGCGGCAAAACTGCTCCACCGCTGCGTGATCGCCCGCATCGAGAGCGATGCATTCTGCACATTCGGCCATTCCCGGGTTGCCGGGACTAGCCCACAGCTTGTCGCATTGCGGCGATTGCGCCAGTTTCCAGCCAAGCGCATGTTCGCGACCACCGCCGCCCAGCAAAAGGATATTCATGCCCGCCGATTTCCCGTCAGATTCCGAAGATGACAGTCTGGTAGCGAAGGGGCGCGCCGGGGACAACGCCGCCCCGCTCTCGATCAGCGAGATTTCCGGCCTGCTCAAGCGCACGGTGGAGGAACAGTTCGGCTATGTGCGCCTGCGCGGCGAGCTTTCCGGCGTCAAACGCGCGGCCAGCGGGCACATGTATTGCGCGCTCAAGGACGAGAAGGCAGTCATCGACGGTGTGATGTGGCGCGGCAATACCCAGCGCCTCGCATTCCAGCCGGAAGACGGCCTCGAAGTCGTCGCCAGCGGAAAGCTGACGACCTATCCCGGCCGCTCGAAATATCAGATCGTGATCGAGCGGATGGAGCTGGCTGGTGAAGGTGCCTTGCTGGCGCTGCTCGAAAAGACGCGCGCGCGCCTCGCTGCAGAAGGGCTGTTCGACGAGGGGCGCAAGCGGTCACTCCCGTTCCTGCCGCGTACCATCGGCGTGGTGACCTCGCCCACCGGCGCAGTCATTCGCGACATCCTCCACCGCCTTGCCGACCGCTTCCCCAGCCGTGTGATCGTGTGGCCTGTCCTCGTACAAGGGCAGGGCGCGGCAGAGCAGGTCGCAGGCGCAGTGCGCGGTTTCTCGGCGCTACCCGACGGGCATCCCGACCGGCCGGACCTCGTCATCGTTGCTCGCGGAGGCGGTTCGATCGAGGATTTGTGGAGCTTCAACGAAGAGGCGGTCGTTCGCGCGATAGCCGAATGCTCCATCCCGACGATCAGCGCGGTCGGTCACGAGACCGATACCACTCTTGCCGATCACGCTGCCGACAGGCGCGCGCCGACGCCGACCGCGGCCGCGGAAATCGCAGTGCCGGTACGGCAGGAACTTGCCGCTACGCTTGCCGATTTCGGCGCACGGCAGCAACGCGCCATACTGCGTCCCGTGCATCTCGGTCGCGAGCGTCTGGAGGCCCGGGTCCAGCGCATGCCCAAGCTGGAGGTCCTGCTGCAGCCCCAGGCGCAGCGGCTGGACGATGCGGCGGCGAGGCTCGCCAACGGGCTCCGCGATCGGGCGGCCCGCGCAAGGGACAGGCTGCAATCCGATCGCGCCCGGCTCAATGCTCCCCTACTCAAAAGCCGGGTCGAGCAGGCGCAGCAGCGCCTGACTGCGGTGTCCCGCCTGATGGTGTCCCTCGATCCGGATAATGTGGTCAAACGTGGCTATGTGCGCGTGCTCGGACCTGACGGGAAGACGCTGACCACGCACGCGATGGCCGCGCAGGAGAGAGCCCTCACCCTGAAATTCCGCGACGGAGATCTTGCCGTGACCACCGGCGGGAAAGCGCCCCCTCCCAAGGCCCCGAAGCCGCGCGCCACGCGTCCTGCCAAGGGAACGCCGCCAGCACAGGATGATTTGTTCGGATAGGCGCGAAGTGCTAGGACGTTTGCCATGCTGATGAACAAGAATTCCGGCCCCGCTTCGGGCGAGGCGAAACTGCAATATGGTCCCAACGGCTTTCGCGTCCTGCGCGCAGGCCAGCACGTGTTTTGCGCCGCCTCGGGTGAGGCGATCCCGCTCGACGAGTTGCGCTACTGGTCGGTAGAATACCAGGAAGCCTACGCGACGCCGCAACTCGCCACGGAGCGCCTGAAACCGTGAGGCGCGAAAGGGTCGCGCCACTTCTCCTTATCCTCACTGCCGCTTGCGTCGCTCCGGCGCAGAGCGCTTCCGTGGCCGAGCCCGATGTTGTGGCCGCACCTGCGCCGTCGCCAGCGCCAAGCGTAGTCCAGGAGCCTCCTGCCGAGCCGGCTAAACCGGTCGACTTCACCTTCACCGGAGAGCTGGAGCAGGGCGGCTGGATGCGCGGCGATCTGGGGCCGGGCCAATGGACGGCCAGGCTTGGAGAGGAAGAGATCGAGGTCGATCCGGACGGGCTGTTTTTCGCAGCATTCGACCGGGATAGTCCGTCCACCCTGGTGTTCGAGGCGACCAGCGGCAATCTCGTCTACGCGAAGGAAGTGATCAAGGTCGCTCCGCGCGACTGGGATATCGAGTATGTCGACGTTGCCCTTCGCCCGCGTTCCTCCTCCGAAAGCTTTATGAAAAAGCGCAGGCCCGAGCTCGATGCGATCTGGGATGCGCGCCTCAAGAAAACGGGCTCCGAAGGCTGGAAGCAGAGTTTCATCTGGCCGGCCACTGGCCGGATATCGGGGCGCTTCGGTTCGCAACGTGTCTACAGGGGCGAACCGGGAAGCTATCATTCGGGCCTCGATATCGCCGGTGGCAGCGGGACGACATATGTCGCGCCGGCCGACGGGGTCGTGGTCCTGGCAGAGCGCGATTTCAGCCTCGAGGGGCAATTGCTGATCATCGACCATGGTCAGGGCCTGAACAGCGCCTTCCTGCATTCCTCCGAGCTCTTCGTCCGCGAAGGGGACAGGGTGCAGCAAGGCCAGCCGCTGGGCCGTATCGGCTCGTCAGGCAGGGCGACGGGGCCGCACCTTCACTGGAGCCTGAAGTGGAAGAACTTCCGGCTCGATCCTCTCCTCTTCCTGCCGCCCCAGCCCTGACCGGGCTGGTACCGAGCAAGCCCCGCTTTGCGTCCGGCCCGCCTTCTCCTGGCCATTTTTGTGACAATCGGCTTCGTGCCGAGCGTCTTCATGCGCGCGCCTCCGAAGCAATATGATTTCGATGCGCCGGTCCTGATCACGGCACTCGAAGTCGACAGCCAGCGCGTCGGCGAAATGACGCTCGAGGGGGCATGGGTACTCGAAAGCGAAAACGACCTGTTCGGCGGCTGGTCGGCCATGGTCGAATGGATCGACGACAGGCTCCTGCTTGGCAGCGATTCGGGGCGCATGATGACGATCGGCAAGCCGGACCGGGCCCGGGCGATGCCAATCCTGGCGGTCTTGGATAGACCGGTCCGCGACGACAAGCGCCAGAACGACCTTGAGGACCTCGCCCGCGATCCGGAAACAAATGACGTCTGGGCGAGTTTCGAGCGATCGAACGAAATTGTCCGGATCAGGCGGCCGCTGATCGTGGCCGAGAGCTTCGCGCCGGCCGCCATGGCCGAATGGCCCGCAAATGCCGGAGCCGAATCGCTGGTGCGCTTCGCGGATGGAAGGATGATCGCGATTGCCGAGACGGCGATCTCCGATGGACGCCATGAAGCAGTTCTCTTTCCGGCGGGGCCGGGAAATGGGCGAGAGCCGGTGCGCTTTCTGCTCGAAGCGGACGAGGACTACCGCCCGGCGGGCGCGACAGAGCTACCCCACGGGAGAATGCTCATTGTCCTGCGGAAGCTTGAGTGGGGTGTGCCACCGCGCTTCGCAGCCATGCTGGTCACTGCCGATCCGCGCGCGATTCGACCCGGTCAGGCGCTTGCGACCCAGGTGGTGGCGAAGATCGAGGACCCGCTTCCAAGCGACAATTACGAAGGGGTAGCGGTTGCGCGCGAAGCAGACGGGAGCTGGACCGTGTGGCTCGTCTCGGACGACAACAACATGCGCTACCAGCGCACCATCCTCCTGAAATTGGGTTGGGAAACGGACGGCAACGGCAAACGCCAAAAAGCGCGCGAGTAGGCCCGCGCGCTTCAGGTTTTTCCAATAAGGTAAGTCAGCGAAGCCTTAGGCGGCTTCTGCAGCAGCCTTCTTCAGCTCGCGCTTCACCTTGAGCGCGTTAGCCGAAAGCTTTTCGTCCTTGGTCTTCAGCAGCCAGTTGTCGAGACCGCCGTTGTGCTCGACCGAACGCAGGCCCTGGGTCGAAACGCGGAACTTGAAGCTGCGGTCGAGCTTTTCGCTCAGCAGCGTAACGTTCTGCAGGTTCGGCAGGAAGACGCGCTTGGTCTTGTTGTTGGCGTGGCTCACATTGTTGCCGACCTGGCGGCCCTTGCCGGTGAGTTCGCAAATACGCGACATGGTTCAGTCTCTTCGTTCGAATGGGCGGGCGAGTTCCCTTGGCCGCATTTGCGGGTGAGGGGCTCATAAATCCCGGAAAGCGGCGCGCATAGCGGTGAGGGTGCGAATCGTCAAGCACGTTGCGCCCTGCCACGCCGGGGGCTAGCGAGGTCTTACCTATGACCGGCTGGACCCTCCCGCAACCCATGAAGCGCGCATTGCAGCTTGCAGAGGCTTCTGCAGCGACGGGCGAAGTACCGGTAGGCGCCGTCATCACCCGCGCTGGCGAGATCATCGCGGAAGCGCACAACATGCCGCGCGAGACCTGCGACCCGACCGCTCACGCCGAAATGCTCGCCATCCGCCGCGCTGCCGGAGCGCTCGGTCTGGAGCGCCTCACCGATTGCGAATTATGGGTGACACTGGAGCCATGCGCCATGTGCGCCGGCGCCATCGTTCATGCGAGGGTCGCTAAAGTCTATTATGGCGCGAGCGACCCGAAGGGAGGCGCGGTCGAGCATGGCGCGCGGGTGTTCGAGCAGAAGCAATGCCTGCACCGCCCGGAAGTCTACGCCGGGATCGGGGAGGCGAGGGCTGCACAGATCCTGCGCGAATTTTTCAAGGCGCGTCGATGAGTAGGCGCCTCTCCCCTAAAGTCTATGCTCCGCTCGTTTTCGGGGCAGCACTGGTCGGATGCCTGGATCAATCGCAGGCCGATCCAGCTCCGGTTGCGGTGGAAGAGTCCCGTCCGGTTCCGTCGGTCGAATTGCTTGGGCCGGTTTCGGACCATGCCGATCTTCTCACGCCGGCAGCAGAGCAGGCAATCGGTCGGAAACTCGTCGATCTCGAGAAGGCTACCGGGCACCAGATGGTGGTCGTGACCATCGGCAGCCTCGAGGGGCGCGACATCGCGGATTACACGACCGATCTGGGCAATGCCTGGGGTATTGGGCGCAAAGACTTGAACGATGGTGTCATCCTGCTGGTCGCACCGAACGAGCGCAGCGTCAGGATCGCTGTCGGCTACGGTCTTGAGGAGGTGTTGCCGGATGAGTTCTGCTCAGCGGTGATCCAAAACTCGATCCTGCCCCAAGTCAGGCAAGATGATTATCTTGCGGGCATCGCTGCCGGGACCGATGCTCTGGTCGAAAGGCTTTCGAATAGACGCTGACTGCGCCGTGAGCATTCCTTTCACAACCCCCTCCAAATCCTCGCAGCCTGCTTTTCCTTTGCGCCGTAGCGCCGCGCATCGCAGGCTTCGGGCATGAAGCGCTTGTCGTAGCAGAGGCGCAGTTCTTCCAGCCATCCCTTGCGATCGAGGTGTACGCCTACAGCCTCGGGAAACCATCCCGGGTTGGCGTCGGCGAAGCGGGTGCGAATGGTGCCGGCGGTGAGATCGTCCTCGCGGCTGATGCGCACGAAATCCGGCCACCGCAGACCGTTGTAGAGTATGCGCGTAACCTTGAAATAGGTCGCCGGGCGCCGGGTCATGCAACTGCCGTGCTTTTGCCACTGGCGGGCAAGGAGGGACGCATCGGGGCTCATGCAAAGGTTTGGCTTGAGGACATCGGTGCTGACCGGTGTCCGCGCACACCACTGGGGCCATGTACGCCCGCTGTTCGGCCACAGGCCGTGCACGGTAAATCCGAAGCGCCCCTGTTTGCCGGAACACTGTCTGGAATGACGCTGGTTGTCTTCGCGGAAGCGGCAAAACTCCGGGCTCCAGCTGAGCGCAAGGGTGTAGCCCGTCAAGGGCAGGTTCCGCGCGCGGCCTTCGGCGCGAAGCTGCGGCGTCTCCACGTTCGCAGGAATGCGGCATTGATAGGCCTGCGCCTGGGCAACGCTGGCAAACCCCAGCGAGGCGATGACCCACGCGGCGATAAGAACGCGTCTAATCGCCCGAGCCTCGCTTCTGCGCGAACCAGGCCTTCGCTTCTGGAGTGAACAGGAAATACACGGCACCAACCGTCATGATCGTACTGATCCAGCTGATGATCACGGTGACTATCGGCGCCTCGCCCCCGCTTCCCATCGCCGCCGCGTAGACGCCATAAGCGGCAAAGAGCGCGAGCACGTATTTGACGAATTCGATCCGCAATTTCGAAATTAGGAACCACAGTGCCAGAGAGATGAAAATCCAGAATGCCAGACCGGCAATCAGGAACCCTTGTCCCATCGGCGCTATACCCTGGGCGGCGAGCTCGTCGTTGGAAATCTCGACCATGGTGTCGAAGACCAGCAACACGCCGAGCAAGGACACGGCCACCGAGCCCAGATAGAGCAAATCGAATTTCTTGATCGCAGCAGGTTTCATCGGCTTCCCCCTTGTCGCACGCCTGAGGGGGATGCACTCGAATTACAGCGGGGTAAAGTCCAGACCGATATCTGCGGCAGGTGCACTCTGGGTGAGCCTGCCGACGGATACGTAGTCGACACCGGTGGCGGCCTTTGCCTTGATCGTTGCGAGATTGATGCCGCCGCTGGCCTCGGTCGGAACCCGGCCCGCCACCAGTTCGACGGCTTCGCGCAATGTCGACGGCTCCATATTGTCGAGCAAGAGGCGCGTGGCCCCTGCGTTGAGCGCTGGCTCGATCTGGTCGATACGGTCGACTTCGCAGATGATGTCCTCGACGCCAGCCTCGACCGCGCGGCGGACCGCCTCGCCAACGCTGCCTGCGACGAGAACATGATTGTCCTTGATCATTGCCGCGTCCCACAGGCCCATGCGGTGGTTCGCACCCCCGCCCATGCGGACCGCGTATTTCTCAAGATGGCGCAGGCCCGGAATGGTCTTGCGGGTGTCGAGCAGAGTGCAGTCGGGGTTGTCCATCGTAGCGACATATTGCGCGACCATGGTGGCGATGCCAGACAGGTGCTGGACTGTATTGAGTGCGCTTCGCTCTGCCGTCAGCATGGCGCGGGCGTTGCCTTCGAGGCGCATCAGGTCGGTGCCGGCCGGAACGCTCGCGCCTTCGTCCACCAGCAGTTCGATCGCCATGTGCGGGTCGAGCGTGCGGAAGAAAGCCTCGGCTATCGGGAGACCTGCAACGCGGATGTCGTCGCGTGTGTCCATGACACCCGAAAACCGAGCATCGGCAGGAATAACGCTTTCGCTGGTTACGTCACGCCCGCCGCCCGGAAGCCCCTGGCCCAGATCCTCGGCGAGCGTCTCGCGCACGAAGGCAGCGAGGTCGAATCCGTCCAGATCGAAGCCCATCAGTGGACGAAGCGGGCCACGACATCGCGATAGGAGCGCGACACCTTCACTTCGGCGCCACTGTCTAGCACGAGGAAGCATTCGCCATTGGTGTGCGGCTTCACCTGCCGGACTTGGTCGAGGTTGACGATAGTGGACCGATGGACGCGCTGGAATTTGCGCGGATCGAGCCGGCGTTCGAGGTCCTTCATGGTCTCGCGCAGGATAAGCGAATTATCGCCCGTGTAGATGCACATATAGTCGCCGGCAGCCTCGATATGCTCGATCGTGCCCACTTCGACGCGGAATATCTGGCCGCGATCCTTGACGTTGATCAGCTTCTCGTAACGACCGGCGGCCTCGGCATCATCCTCGCTCGTTTCGACCGCTTCGGGTGCGACTTCGGAAAGGACGCCGCGCAGGCGATCGGCTTCGTCGGAAGACTTCTTTTCGGCCAGGCGCTGGCGGACGCGTTCGATGGTGTCGGCAAGCTTGTCCTCGTCCACCGGCTTCATCAGGTAGTTCACCGCATTCGCCTCGAAAGCGCGAATGGCATGTTCCTGGAAGGCGGTGACGAACACGAACAGCGGGGGTTCGATTTCCATGACGCCCTGGACGACGGAAAAGCCGTCGAAACCCGGCATCTGGATGTCGAGGAAAACGAGGTCTGGTTTCAGGGTCTTGATCGCCCGGATGGCTTCGCGTCCGTTCTGGCAGGTCTCGATGATTTCGACATCTTCGAAAGGTTCGAGGCGCAGTTGGAGCCCCTGTATGGCGAGCTTCTCGTCGTCGACGAGGATCGTGCGAATGGTCATGGCTTGGTACTTACCTTCTGGGGGGCAGACGGGGGATTAACGGTCAAGGCACTGGCTTGTTTCGCAGCCAAAGTCCTCTTCGGTGCGGCAGGCGGCTCCTCATCGTCGGCGAGTTCGTGCGGAATCTCGATCAGCACGGTGAAACCGCCCGTTTCCGGAGAGCGGATTTCGAAGCGGTGGTCGTCGCCATAGGCCTGTGCCAGGCGATCGCGGATATTGGCGAGGCCGACGCCGGTCGAATCGCGGCGCTTATGGGTTGCCATCACAGCCGGCAAATCTTCGGCCAGCCCTCCGACGTCGACCCCGGGGCCGGTGTCGGAAACTGTGATACGCAGCCGCGGGCCGACGATCTGGGCGAGAAGGGAGATTTCAGCTCCTTCTTCCTGCGGGCTCACGCCGTACTTGATCGCATTCTCGATCAGCGGCTGCAGCAGCATCGACGGGATCTGCGCCTTGGCTGCGCGGTCCTCGATCCGGAAATCGGTTCGCAGACGGTCTTCGAAGCGCATCTTCTCGATGCTGAGATAAAGCTGAAGAGTTTCCGCTTCCTGCGCCACGCTCACCTTGCCGCCCGGCTGGGTGACGAGCGTGTGCCGCAGGAAGCTGGACAGGCGGGTAAGCATCGCATTCGCCGGCTCGGTCTGTTTCAGCAGCACCAGCGTGCTGATCGAATTGAGCGTGTTGAACAGGAAATGCGGATTGAGCTGGTAACGCAGCATCGCCAGCTGGGCGCTGGTGGCCTGCGTTTCCAGCCGTTCGAGCCGGTCCGATTGCTCTTCCACCTGGAGGAAGAAATTGATCGCGTAGTACAGCGCAGACCAAGCCCCCAGCAGGGTGAGGTCGAAGAAGTAGATGCCTACGAACAGGCTTACGAAACTGCCGCTCGACGAGGTGCCTGCCACCTCGAGCACCCAGCTGTCGATGAAAGCATAGATGCCGGTAGCAAAGCCGAGGACTATGGCCGTGCTGGCCCAGGTCACGATGGGCTTCTGCGCAATGAGGTAATTGTAGATGACCGACAGGATCAGGCTGAGCGAGAAGCCGGTGATCGTCGCGATCAGGATGATGACGAGGCGTTCGACCGGCTGGTCGTTCGCCACTGCCGACATGACACGCAACATCGTCGCCCCGCCCCAGCCCAAGAGCTGGAGGTTCCAGAACGCCTGGTTCTTGTTCGCGAAGAACGGCGTAGGGCGAAAGGGCAGCACGGCCATCGTAAGGCTTCCCTAGCGCAATTGCCGCGCACTGCGCCAGTCGCTAGGATATATGGCAAGAAAGCACTTGGGAGAGAGCCGATGAACAAGCCCGAAAACCTGACCCACGCGATCGAGGAACGCGCCAAGTTCCGCGAAATGAAGGAAGGCACGCAGGAAGACTGGGCGATCATCGGGGCGGAATACATGGCTTTTGCCAAGGACTTGCCTGATCGCGTGCTCGATCACCTCAAGCTGCTCGACGGCGATTTCGGCGGTTTCCCCGTATGCCGCCTCGAACATTCGCTCCAAACCGCGACTCGTGCGCACCGTGACGGGCGCGACGAACAATATGTCGTGATGGCCCTGCTGCACGATATCGGAGACACGCTGGGAAGCTACAACCATCCGGAAGTGGCCGCCTCCATCATCAAGCCCTTTGTGACCGAGGAAATCCACTGGATCTGCCAGAATCACGGCGCTTTCCAGGGCTATTACTACTTCCACCACCTCGGCATGGACCGCAATGTGCGCGACAAGTTCCAGGACAACCCGCACTACCAGGCCTGCGCGGAGTTCTGCGAGAAGTACGACCAGGCGGCTTTCGATCCCGATTACGAGAGCGAGCCGCTGGAATTCTTCGAACCGATGGTACGCCGCGTGATGGCGAAGCCGCTTGCCTCGATGTACGCCAAGGCGATCGAGGAATAGGGCCTAGCCGCCGATCGCCTTCGCCAGCTGGTCGTAGCCGACCGCGCCTTCGAAAGCCTTGTCACCCGTCACCCAGCTGGGTGTTCCGGAAAAGCCCAGCTGCTGGGCGAGCGCCTGGTTGCGTGCCAGTTCTGCCGTGACTTCTTCCGATGCGCCGTATTCCTGCGCCGCCGCAAGATCGAGACCCGCCTCGCGCGCTGCCGCCATGACATTTTCCGGCGCTGTCGATTCCATCGCGAACATGGCGTGGTAGAACGCATCGAACTTGCCCTGTTTCGCTGCGGCCAGGGCCATGCGTGCAGGCACATCGCTGCCCTGGAACAGCGGAAGTTCGCGGATTACCACGCGCAGTTCGGGATCGTCGGAGACCAGGCGATCGATATCTTCGGTGCTGATCCTGCAATAGCCGCAGGCATAGTCGGTGAACTTAACCAGCGTGCGCGAGCCTTCGGGATTGCCGAGGACGGCGCCGGGGAACGGCTTTGTCACTTCGCTGGAAATCGAGGCCAGCGAATCGCGCGATTGCTGTTCCTGGTAGGCGTTCGCCATCGCGGGCAGGATGTCGGGGTTGGCGACGAGAAACTCGCGGGTCTGCGAGTTACCCAATCCGCTGAACGAGAAGAGGGCCGCGCCCGCAAACCCGAACACCAGCGCGATCAGCGCTGTTACAAAATGCCGTGCCATTGACCTATCCCCGTTCCTGCTGCCCTATCGCCGCCTGCGGCAGCTGCGATCCTTGCTCATTTCGCACTGCTGTTCGAGCAATGCGCGTGCCTGCATCCCGATGTCCTGGGCACGCAGCCAGTCGGGCGATCCGACGGGCAGCCCTGCCTCGGCTGCCTGCGCACTGCGCATGGCGAGCGCATATTCGCGCTTCATAACCTGCTGTTCCGCACTGGCCAGACGTGCGCGGGGCATGTCTCCCCGTGCTGCATACACCACGCCCAGCTGGTACCAGGCGAAAGGATTGTAGCGGTCGCGCCCGACGGAGGCGCGCAGGACGCGTTCTGCTTCCTCGTAATTGCTTTCGTCCTCGGTAGCGATCAGTGCGTGTCCGAAGAGCGATGCGATAAGTGGCTCCGAGCGGCTCAGCTGGGTCGCTTCGCGCAAGTAATCCAGCGCCTCGCCGGGGCGGCCCGATTCGAGCAGCACCTGGCCTTTGAGTTCGAGGAAGTACGGATCGGCCGGTTGGCGCTCGATCAGCCTGTCTGCCGTATCGAGTGCCATCTCCATCTTGGCCTGCTTGTGATAGGCATAGGCGCGTGCCACCAGAGCGGGCGTCGACGCGTCGCTTTCGGGATAGTCGCGCAGGGTGTGTTCGGGATCGGCGACATAGCCCTTGAGCTTGGCCTTGATCCGCTGGAAGCGCGCCTCGATCGCGGGATCGCTCGGCCTGTTCCAGGCGGGGTCTTTCTCGTAGGTGCCGCGCAGGGTGGAGATACGATCGCCCGAGAGCGGGTGAGTGCGCCAGAAGCCCGCTTCCTCGTCCTGGCTGAAGCCGCGGCGCATCTCCATGTTCAACAGCTTGCCGAAGAATGTGAGTGAGCCGCGTCCGGTAATGCCCGCGCGCGAAAGATACTCCGCCCCCGCAGCGTCGGCGCTGGCTTCCTGAGTACGGGTGAACGACAGGACAGAGCTTATTGCCGCGCTCTGTCCGGCCATCATCAGGCCCATCGCGGCGTCGGTCGAGCCTGCGAGGGCCGCACCGATGCCGGCGAGCATCGAGAGCAGCGAGATATTGCCTGCCTTGGCATAGCCTTCGCCGATACGGTTGATGTGGCCGCCGGTTATATGGCCGAGTTCGTGCGCGATAACGCCCTGCACTTCGTTGGCGCTGTCGGCCGCGTCGATCAGGCCGCTGTGGAGGTAGATCGCCTGTCCACCTGCGACGAAAGCGTTGAGGCTCGGGTCGTTGATGAGCACCACCTCGACATTACCCGGTTCCAGCCCGGCGGCTTCCACCAGCGGAGCCGATATTTCATCAAGGAATGCTTCGGTCTCTGCGTCGCGCAGGACCGATTGCGCTGCCAGCGGCTGGGCTGCCAGCACAAGCAGCGCCAGGATAGCGGAGAGGTGGGATAGCAGGCGCATCAGGCCCTTCTTAAGGTGTTTCGGCCTGAACCGGAACTGAAAGCGCGGCGTGCTGCTCGATGAAGCGGGTAACCGCGTCGAATATCTGCGGGTCGCGTCGCCAAGGATTGGCGAGGGCAAGCAGCGGATCGTTATGCGTCATGGCCGGCATGAACAGCGTATCGACTTCGGCCCCGCTATCTTCCAGCGCAGCGGCGAGAGCGCGGGTATTGCGCGGCTTTACAAGCGAATCCTGCTCACCATGCACCAGCAGCATGGGCGGTGCATCGCTGCGGACGTGATTCACCGGCTGGCTTTCTGCGCCCACGCCGACAGATCCGAAGGCTGCGCGCGTCGAATCGCTGTCGTAGGGGTAAAAATCGTATGGCCCGGCCAGGCCGACCACTCCCCGGATCGACCGGGCCGGCACGCCCGCTTCTGCGAGCCATCGCTGTTCCAGCGCGACTTGCGCGACATTGTATGCTCCGGCCGAATGTCCGGCGAGCACGAGGCGCTCGGGATCGCCGCCGAATTCTGCGATGTTTTCATGGACCCAAGCGGTCACTGCCGCAGTGTCCTGCAACATGGCGGGATAGCGGCCGTTTTCGCGCAGGCGGTATCCGCCCAGTACGACGATAAAGCCTTTTGATGCGATATTGCGGGCAATGAAGCCGTAATCGTCCGGATTGCCGTTGCGCCAGCTGCCGCCGTGAACGAAAATGAAAACGGGCAGGGCCTTGCTGGAAAACGGATCGCCATAGACCAGCAGTTTCTGGCGCGGATCTTCGCCGAGGCTTTGCTTGTGCAGCAACTCGATATTGTTCTTGCCGCCGGCAATCCGGTCGACCGTGTCGAGCACCGCCGGTCCGTTGCGGTTGATCGCGATCAATATCGCGCCGCCGGCGATCAGGGCGAGGCCCACGATCACGGCCACTACAAGCACCACTGTCTTCATGCTGCCTCCGTGTCGCCCTTGCCGACCGACTTGACGATGTTCTGCGCTTCATCATCCTCGAGCAATCCGATCGAGGCCAGGAACTTGCGCCCCTCCTCGTATCCCTCACCGAGCCAGAGCGGGATATTCGCGGATTTCAACGACTGTTCGGCAGCAAGTTCTTGCGGGCTCATCGCCTCGCCGACCTTGCGGATGAAGACCGCCCTTACCCTGCCCGGATTGCTGGCCGCGACATCGGCGAAAGCGGTGAGGTCACCCTGGCTGTCGTCGCCGATCAGGGCGAATTTCACGTCCGGATAGGTCGCCAGAATGCCGTCGATTGCCGCACGCTTATGCGCTCCGTGGCTGGAGGATCCGAATGTCGCGCGATTGAGCCCCCAGTCGCGCAGCATGATCGGGCCAAGCGGCAATCCGCGGCCTTTCATGTAGGTGACGAGATAGGAAAACAGGTTCCACGGGCTCGATGACACGTAAAAGAACGGGCGTCGCGAAGCCCGCTGGTGATCGCCCGCGTGACCATTCTGTCCGTGATGGTCCTGCCCGCCACCTAGCGCATTGTAGAAAACGTCGGCGCCGGGCACGAGGATGCGCTCTTCGGGCATTTGCATGAGCACTCGCCGCCAATTGCGCATCACTGCGCGAAAGTTCCCGGTGATTCCCGTCTCGATGATCGTGTCGTCGATGTCCGAAATGAAGCCGAGTGAAGTGCTCTTGCCGGGTGCCAGCACGTGCCCGTCGAGACAGTGTTCGCCCTCGCCATTGGACCAGTGGAAGCTGACCGTCTCCCATTCCGGATTGTCGGCATAGGGCCATTCGCCCTCCAGCCTGATGTCGAAGTGGACGAAGCCTTCCTTGTCGGTCACTCCCTGATGGCGCTGGGAAGATTTGCCGGGCGCGGCGATTTCCAGCTCGACCGGCAGGTTCGCCACCTCGTGGCTGGCGAATTGGCTCATCATCGTGCGCATCGCGCGCCACTTTCCCGATTTCGAGAAAGATCTGTCACGCGATCGCAGGGCGCGGGCGGTGATGAACAGCCGCTCCTCGTTGCGATAGCCGAAGTAGGGCTGGATGCGGACAGGTGCGTTGGGGAAAAACGGCATGGGCCGCAGCGCTAGCGCGTGCGGCCCATCCATCTCAAGCACTTATTGGCTGTGCGTTATTAGGCCAGCAGCTTGCGCGCCGCCTTTTCAAGCAGAGGCCGGTCCTCGTCCAGTTCGCCCACGACGACCAGCTCGCCAGTTTCGGTTCGGCGCACCATTACCAGCGCGAATTCCGGGCCTTCCTCGGCGATTTCGTCGAGTTGCGAAGGTTCGATCGCGCGAAGCTTCTTGGCCAGCGTTGAGCGAATGCCCTTGCCATCATCCTCGACCGGCTTGCCCTGTTCTTGCTTTCGGGCGCGGCGTTCTGCCTGGACGACGCCCTTGAGGCCGCCTTCCGCTTCGCGCAGGAAATCCGCAAGGTGGCCGCGTTCGATGCCGACACGGTGTGCATGGGTCAGCACGGCCGCATATTCGGTCAGGCGCGTCTTGTCGTAATCGGCCCCGAAAACCAGTTTCACGATCGGCGTCATCGGCGCGCGATCCTGCACGGTCAGGCCATTGTCGGCGATGATTTCGCCGAAGTCCTCGGGCGAATTCTGTGCCTCGAGGCTGAAATCGTAGGCCAGGCCAACCGCTGCATAAAGAGCCTTGCGACTGCGGTCTTCGGTGCTCTGCGCTGCCTGTGCCAGTTCGCGTGCTGCGGCAAGGCAATCGTACAGGCCTTCCGGCGCAACCTCTTCGGCAGCTGCGATAACCGCTGCATCTTCGGCCGCTTCGGCGACGATGGGATCGTCGGCCGTCGGGACCGGCAGTTCGGAAATCTCTTCGACTGCAGCAGGCGAGGGAGCAACTTCATCCTCTAGCTCAAGCGGCTCGGGCTGGCCTTCGAAGGTATCAACGGGTTCTTCGGCTTGGCCTTGCTCTTCGAAGGTTTCCGGCGTGCTGTGGGCTGCGACCTCGAAAGATTCGGATGCTTCATCCGGTTCGTAGGCTTGCGGAATGGGCGAGGGTACCGTGGCGGGCGTGGCGGAAAAGCCAGTAAGGTCCACCGTCTTTTTCTCGCGTTCGCCGCGGCTGACCAGCGACATCAGGCTGCTGCCGGCTTCTTCGTCCGCGAGGGGATCGACGAGGTCGTCGACGTCGTCTTCCTCGATATCTTCATCGTCCCAGTCGGGCAGGCCGTAATCGGCTGCGGTTTTCATGCCACTGTCGAAATCGGCCCCGTCCATGTCGGCATCTTCGCTGCCGGGATCGGGAGCGAGACTGCCGAGCGGATTGCCGAGTGCATCGACGCCGCGTTCCTTCCGGCCGGGCAGGTCGTCACTCTCCCGGTCACCGAAACCCGGTGTCGGAAGCACATTTTCTTCAGGCTCATCGAAGATCTCGGCGCTACCGAGATCGAATACCTCGTCTTCGCCCCAGTCGCATTCATCCTCTGCGGACAGGTTCTCTTCGGGCTGCGTCAGGTCGAGGACATCGTCGAAATCGTTTTCGTCGCCGTCATCATGATCGTCCTCGCCCGCCAGTGCCTGGTCGATCTGAAGCAACAGCTCGTCCGCGGTCTTGGCGTCGGCCAATTCCTTCCAGTTGATCACGCCGAAGATGAAATCGATGGTCTCGTTATTGCTGGAATAGGGCAGCAGAATGCCGCGATACAGGATTGTGAGGCCGCGTTGGTTCACGAATTCCGCTTCGAAGCCGATCGGGGCTTCGTTCGCGATAATCTGCATGTAGTGGTCGGTGATGCGACTCAGCAGTGAACGCGGCGGTACGTCTTCGAGATGGGTCAGTTCGCCATCGACGTCGCATTCTGCGCGCAATTCGTCGCCCACGAAACGGACAGCCGGATTTTCGACCCCGCTGGTGAAATCGAGCAGCACCGAATAGGGGCCGAAATCGTCGAGCAACTCCGGCTCCAGGTCCTCGATATCCGGATAGTTCGCATCGCCCAGCAGGCTGGCCCAGTGATTGTAAGCGCGCACCTGCATGCGGCGCTCGTCCTGGCCGACGGGGGACGGCGGCGGATCGAGATCGGCAGCGTCCTCCTCGACGAAATCGTCGAGATGGTCCTGTGCGTCCTGCGCGTCAAAAGCGCCGCCAAACCTGTCCATCGCTCAAAAGCCCCCGAATGCGAGTTGCGGTATTCGAGACAGGCTATGAGGCAGGTGTAGTAAAAATAGGGTTAAGGTTAATGCCGGTTAGGCGGCGCGCACGCTCAGAGCATGTAGCGCATCTTGATAGTCAGTTCGCGATCACTCGATCCCATATCGAATGCGGCATCCTGAAACTTGGGCGGGCCCATGCGCACAGGCGCATCGCGCGAAAAACCGAAACCTTCTTTGGGCATCATCCCCAAGACGCGGTCGGCCTTGCCGTTGGAATTTTCGTCATGAAGCAAGGCGATTGCATAGCGGCCAGGCTTCACGCCGTCGAAAGTGAAAGTCACTCCGCCTTCGCGCGCATTGATACTGGTGGCGTGGATGCTGGCGGTTTTCTTGCATTCCGGGAAATCGCTTTGCGCCGTTGTCATGCAGGCGCGAAGCAAGCCCTTGTCGTTGCGCAAGTCCGTGACCTTTACGGTGATGCGGAGCCCGGCATCCTTCGCCGGAAGGGGGGCGCCTGCGCCCAGGGCGAGAGCGCACAGCGGCAACAAGGCGTAGCGGGCGCTCATACGCGTTCGCTCAGGCCGCGATCGGTCTTGCACAGCCGGTCCCAGAACCGGAAATAGAGGCCGTAGTTGCATCGATACTCTTCATGATGACGCTGGTGATGGCTGGCGGTTATCAGCCAGCCTCCCAACCGTGAATGAACGAGGCGGCGAGGAAACAATTCCCACCCCATGTGATTCGTGACCCCCATGATTGTCATTACGGCCAGAACGAGGCCGAGCATCGCGAGATGGATCGGAATGACGAAGACAAGCACGGGGATGACGATGGCGCCGGTAAGCGCTTCCCAAGGATGGAAGCTCATGGCCGCCCAAGCGGTCGGGGGGCGGCTGGCGTGATGCACCGCATGCATGGCGCGGAACAGGCGCGGGCGATGCATCCAGCGGTGCGTCCAGTAGAACCACGTGTCGTGCAACGCCAGGTAGGCCAGCGGCGCGAGGGGCAGATACCACAGGGGCATCGCGTCCCATTGCGTATAGATCTGCGTCCAGCCGCGTTCCTGCCAGCCCCAGGCGACTATGCCCGCGGGGACCCCGTAGATTGCTGCGGACACAAGCGACCAGGAGATTTCGCGTCGTATCTGCGGTCCGAGACGATCGTGGTAGCCCGGACGCGTGAAGCGCGTAGCGAGCGCAAACGCTCCGCTCGATGCGAAGTATCGTACGGCAATGATCGCCGTCATGGCCAAGGCCGAAAAGAAAATGGCGTCCCACATGATCCCGCGCGCATTATGGCGCAGGATGCGTTAAAAAAAAGCCGAGAACTTATTCTGCGTTGCCCCAGGGAGCGCAGTGTGGATCGCCGGCAACGGTTATGCGCCGCATCGCAGCCCGCGCGAGCCGCTCCACCTCCACCTTGCGGCGGGCGGCGGCAAGCGGATGAAGCGGCGCCGGACGCACGATTTCCCCGTCATAACCATCGGCCAGGATGATGCCGCAGCAATCCGGGCGATAGTCTTCCCCCTCAAGCACGGACCGGTCTAGGCTGGGCGGAAGACCCCAGTAGAAACGGTCGCAAAAATCGAGATAATCGGGCCACTTGCCGTCGCCGAGCAGATCGCCGCGTTGCACCTTGATTTCCACGATGACGACGCGGCCCTTGTTGTCGAGCCCCATGAGATCGGCCCTGCGACCGTTGCGCAGCGGCACTTCGGGTATCAGCCAGACATCGTTTCGCGCAAAGAGCCGGGCGATGCCGCGTGCCACTTCGACAGCGGTTTCGTTGCCCGCTGCGCGTTCGGCAGGTTCGATGACGGGGGAATCACTCATACCCCCGAAATGGAACAGAATGGGAACGCGGTCAAGCGTGTGGGAGCGTTCAGTTTTCGGGGGCCAAGGCGATGATCGCATCGCGCGAAGCGTGGAACTCGCGCCACAAGGTGAGGGCTGCGCTGGTCGTGTCCTGTCCGGCGGCGCTCAACGCCAGAAGTGCTCTCAGGCCCGGCTGCATCACCGCGGCCAGGTCGTCGACGCCGCGTAACACCATGTCGTATTCGTATCCGCCATTGGCTTCGGCGCGCTCGGGCAGCCGCGTCACGGCTTCGCTTTCATCTGGACGGCCAAGCTGGGCAAGCACGCCGATGGCGGCGGCAGCTTCGTGAACCGCTTCCCACTGCGCGGCCAAATTTGCACGGTCGCGCGCATTGCGCGCACGCCCGCCCAGAGGTGGAAGCATCGTCGCGTTCGACAGGTCGAATTCGTGGCTCAGCGCGTTCATGGGGGGGATGTGTAGGACGCCGGCAATTGCCAAATCGCTAACGCTGCGCAACGTCGGCGAGGAATTTTCTCTGGCAGGGCGCCAGCGGCCTTGCTAAGCGCCCGCATCGCCCAGGCGGCAAGGCCAGGCACCCGTAGCTCAGCTGGATAGAGCGCTGCCCTCCGAAGGCAGAGGCCACAGGTTCGAATCCTGTCGGGTGCGCCACTTGCTTCGGGCGTTTCTCCCACCCTCGCATTGCAGGCCGGACGGCGCTGCACTATCGAGAGGGCTCTCTTTCACGGCGACCGTAGTGGAGCGCACCATTCATAACCATCGGACAGCGCCTGAGGCAGGGACGCGCACGCCCGGCAGCGAGCCGCCGTTCGTGGTCGACAAGCCGCGCATAGCGATGGTCCATAACCCCCGCTCCCATCGCAACAAGGGCAGGCAGGCGGAGCATGTGGATGGCGCCGACATCACTGTCGTCCAGCCGCGGACGAAGGATGAGTTGTCGGAGGCGCTGGCGCAGCTCCGCGACGACGGTGTCGAATTTCTCATCATCAATGGCGGCGACGGCACAATCCGTGATGTACTGACCATGGGCCAGGTCGTGTTCGGCGAGAATTGGCCGACGCTCGCGGTCCTGCCACGCGGCAAGACCAACGCGCTCAACGTCGATTTGGGCGCGCCTTCCGACTGGAGCCTTGCGGCGGCGGTCGAGGCGTTTCGGGCCGGCAAGCGCGTTGAACGCCGCGCTTTGACGATTTCGCGCGACGGCAGCGAAGAGCTGCCCATGCTCGGTTTCATCTTCGGCGCGGGTGCTTTTACGCTTGGCATCGAAGCGGGGCAGGATGCCCACAAGATCGGGTTTTTCGATTCGCTTGCGGTGGGGGCGACAACCGCCTGGGGCGTGTTGCAGGTGTTGTTCGGCAGCAATGGCAATCGCTGGCGTCGGGGAACCGCCATGCAGCTCGCTTATGAGCCGTCGGGTGAAAAAATGCCGCATTCGCGCCACGGCGACCCGGGGCGAAGGCACATCGTACTCGCCACGACGCTCGAGCGCATGCCAATGGGTATCCAGCTATTCGGCAAGGGGCAGGCACCGATCCGTCTTGCAATACTGGATCGGCCGAGGCGACGGATATTCATGTCGCTGCCGGCCATCCTGGCGGGCTGGCACCCGGCGTGGCTGGCGCCCGCAGGCTTGCACCAGATCAGCGCGGAGGCTTTCTCGATCGAACTGGATGCACCGTTCATCCTCGATGGCGAGCATTTTCCCGAGGGCCGCTACCATGTGGGTCAGGGCCCCGCGCTGACTTTCGTGACCTCGTGATCGAAACGCTTGAGCAGCGTATCGAAGCCTCGCTCGATGCAGAGGTTCGCCCTGAAGTGTCGGCGTACGCTGCAATGCTCGCCGCAGAGGCCGATGCGCGCGCCGTGCTTTTCTACGGCTCGAACCTGCGCACGGGATCGCTGGAGGGCGTGCTCGACTTCTACGTCCTGCTTCCTGGCCCGCAGGCGGAGCGGATCTGGCCGCGGGTCAGCTACCGCGAATGGCGCCACGGCGGTGAGGTATTGCGCGCCAAGATCGCGACCATGTCGCTTGAACAGTTTGCCGAGGCCGCCAGCGGAAGGAGCCGCGATACCACGATCTGGACGCGTTTCGTGCAGCCGAGCGCACTGGTATTCGCCCAAGACGACGCGCGGGGCGAAGTTCTGGAGGCGATTGCAGACGCGGCCGAAACGGCCGCACGTTTCGCGGCGGCGCTCGGCCCCCGGGGAGGCACGGCCGAGGATTTCTGGCGCGCACTCTTCCAGGCGACCTATCGCGCCGAGTTCCGCGTCGAGAAGCCGGGTCGCGAAGATTCCATCCTGTCAGTGAATGCAGCGCACTTCCATGGTCTGCTGCCCTTGGCATGGTCGGCCCAGGGAATCGCCTTCGAGCGAAGCGAAGAGCTGTTGCAGCCGGACCTGCAGGAGCCCGCGCGCAGAAGAATCCTGCAAGATTGGCGAAAGCGGGAACGGCTGGGCAAAGCGCTCAATATCCTTCGTCTCGCCAAGGCAACGACCACTTTCGAAGGTGCCGCACGCTATGGCGCGTGGAAGCTCGAACGCCACACGGGAATCGCGCTCGAAGTCACGCCTTTTCGGGAGAAGCATCCGCTCTTGGCGATGCCGGGTGCAGCCTGGGAGCTATGGCGCGCACGGCGCAATCAGCGGTAGCGCATCCGGATCGAGATCGATTCGACGCCATTGCCGACGGTGAAGCCCACTTTCTTGTAGCTGGGCTTGCCAAGGTTGAAGATGTTGAGGCTGGGATTATTCGACATCGCGCCGCCATCCGCAAAGATGTCCGTCTTGCCATTGCCGTTGATGTCGTGGCGAACGGCAATCCCGTATGTCCCCGGCGTCGCAATGGGCATGCAGAATCGCATCGTTCCTGCCTTCGCAGGCACCTCCATGCGGGTGAGCCAGCGGCCCTTCTCGAGCCAGTCTGCCTCGGTCGCGCGATAGGACTGGATGCGCAGCGTACCCTTGCTCTCCTTGATGCCGGTCACGCTCACCCACACGCCCGGCTTCCCGCTCTGGCAGCGGGCCGGGTCATGCGGAATTTCCTGGCCATAGCCGCCTTGTGCCACGGCAGCGGGGGCGATCGCAGCCAGTGCGATCGCGGCAGAGCCTGCGAGTGCAAGTGGTTTGAAGGTCATGAAAAAGCCCCGGTCAACAAAGTGCGAATCATGGAAGCCACGCTGGCGCGGCAACCGAAAATCTGACGCCTTTGTAGCAAAAAGCTCTGAATTACGGCTGAATTGCCATCGATGACCCCGTTAAGACACGGCGACGCGCCCGCGTTCCAAACGTACGATGTGGTCGGCCATTTCGGGCAGCAGGCCGCGGTGGGCGATGGCGAGAACAGTCCTTCTGGACGTCATTGCCCGCAGCGCTTGTGCGATGGCATTCTCGCTTTCCGGATCGAGCGCGCTGGTCGCTTCGTCGAGGATGATGAGGTCGGGCGATCGCAGCAGCGCCCGCGCCAGGGCGATCCTCTGGCGCTCGCCGCCAGAAAGTTCTCGCCCCGAGGCGCCCACCTGGCAATCGAGGCCGCCAGGCAGCCGGGCTACGAAGCCCGCGTTGGATTCCTGCAGGGCGTTCCACAAGCGCTCGTCATCTGCCGAGGGGTCGGCAAAGAGCAAGTTGTCCCGGACGCTCCCGCCGAAAAGCACCGTTTCCTGTTGCACATAGGCCGTCCGGCTTCGCCAGCTGCGCAAGACGAGAGCATTCAGGACCTCGCCGTCCACGGCGATCGTCCCCGCGTCCGGCTCGGTCAGGCCCGAGCAGATGTCGGCGAGCGTGCTCTTGCCGGACCCCGAAACGCCGCACAGAACGACCATAGTGTTGACCTGTATGTCCAGATCGACGCCCTCCAGCGCACCGTCGCGGTCCGGAAAATCGACTTTCACCCCTTTCAAAGAGAGCGAGGATCCGAGCCGCGGCGCATTCATCTGGACAGCCGGTTCGCGGTGAGCCTCGGCCGCCGCAATGAATTTACCCGCATTCTCGAAAGCGGGCGCCGCATAGGCCCAACCTTGCGCACTGGCCTGCAATTGACCGATCAAGGGCAGCGCGCGCACGAATATCGCCGCCAGGGCAAGAACGGCAGGCAACGGAATGGCGAGCCGCTCCATCGCCGCCCAGATCGCGATCGCAGCCAGGGTTGCGCCGCCTATCTGGAGGACACCCTGCGCCAAGGCGCTCGATCCGACATAGGCTCGCTCGGTATGGCGCAGGCCGCGGAACCCGGTCTCCAGCAAGGCCGCTTCTTCGTCTTCCTTTTCGAAGCTCTTTATGACCCTCAGCCCGCGCGTCATCCGTGAAATCCGGGCATGAACCGCTTCGTGACGCGTCGACAGATCCTCTCCGATTGCGCGCGCCCTGCGCCGGACGGGAGCGAACAGGAGGTAGGCAACGACACCTCCTGCTATCGCGACGAAGGCAGCGGGCAGCGAGATCATTGCTGCGGCAGCCATAAGGGCGAGGAGCGCCAGGACCAGTCGTACGAGGCCGGCAAGCATCTGGACCGCATAGGCGCAGCGGTCGATATCGGACGCCAGGAGGCCCTCGGCCTCGCCTTCCTCCAACCCCGCCAACCACCGCCAACGCGCGCCGAGAAGGCTGCGGACCGCCTTCATGCGTAGCCCGTCCACCAATGCGTGGGACAGGTCTTGCACGCTGATGGCGCGCCAATATTCCGCGACCGCGCGCACGGCGATCAGCGCGATGAAAAGCGCGAGAAGCGCGGGGAGGTCGAACTGGTTGGCGAAAGGAATGCCCGGCCCGTCAATTGCGCCGGGGTCGAGCGAGGACAGCAGCGGGACGAGCAGTGCGAAGCCGATGCCTTCCGAGGCCGCAGCCACCAGCGATGCCAGCACCATCCTGAGCGTGCCGCAGCGCATCTTGGGCTTGGCCAATTCGGTCAGGGCCTGAAGCAATGCCATATTCGCGGCTCTACCGCCCTTGCCGAGCTGAGGTCAAAGTCTTCGCTCAAAGGTCATTGCGGTTCTCGAGATGACCGATGAACCGTGCGGCCAATATCGCACGCGGGAGGGCGAGTATCCGCGGCCAGTCGGTATCGATGTCATGGCTTGGGCGTTCCGGCCAATCATCCACCAAGGCTATCATCCTGTCGATGTCCAGCATTTCCCCGAGCACGCGGTGGCTGCGCGCTGTCTCCAGAACGCGCCGCATCTCTTCGCGCTCGCCGGTCATCCGCGCGTGCCAGTCGATATTGTGAAGGCCATGCTTGCGGTTCGTGCGGATCGCTTCGGGAAGCCTGCCAATGCCCATGAGGCGAGCGAGCCGCCGCTCTTCGCCATCCCACGCGAAGGCCCTGGCAGGGAGGGAGAGGCAGAACTCGATCAGCGGGCGATAGGCCGAAACGTCGCGTTTGCGCACACCATAGAGCTGCTCGAATGCCAGATCGACATCGAAGGCCGGGCCATCGGCATCCCGCAATTCGCGCTCGACTGCCTCCTTGCGGTTGCGATCGAAAGTGAGGTCGCTCCATGCCGAGCTGGTTCCCCTCATCTCCGCTCTCGCAGCTTGTCGCTTGCGCGCATCGCCCGATAGCGGCGTGAGCAAGGCGACCATGTCCGCGCGCCCGGGATGTACCAGGGTGCGAAGCGCGCGCCGGATAGGCCGGGGTAAACGGGGCAGGACGGTCAGCGCCATGAACTTTCGCGACAAGCTCCGGCCGTCGCCGGGACGGTTCTTCAGCAACCGCACCAATTGTCCCAGTCTCCCGGGCGCTGCATATTCGCAATAGGCATAGCGGCCTGCGTCACTGAAAGTGGCGTTGCCCAAATCGGCCGTCAGCAGGCTGTCGCATCCCAGTTCGCGGGCCTTGCGATACACTCCGTGATACATCCCGACATTCGCGAGGCCGGGGGCGAAAACCTCGGACGCAGCGAACATTTCCCTGGCCGAACGATCGGGGGGCCCGATGTCGTGATCGGCAAGGTGCCAATCCAGCCGGGGGTTCTGTGCGACCAGTTTTCCGACGAGTTCGCTTTCGTCTCCGATGGTCCCTTCGGGAGCGGTTCCATCCCAGCGGGCATCCGGCACGAATGTGATTGCCGGCAGATGTCGACCCTCCGGCAAGGCTTGCAAAAGCGACGTGGCGACGAGAGGAGAGTCCAGTCCGCCGGATAAAGTGACTGCCGGCTTCGTGGCCCACTCCAGTGCCTTTCCCGCGGCCTCGTCCAGCAATTCGCGGGCGCGCAGCGCAGCGGTATCCGCATCGAAATCTGCATCGGCCAAGGGCGCAGGGAGGGAGTACCAGCGGCGAGTGCGATGCTCCGCCCCTTCGACATGTACCGTGGCGCCAAGCGGCACCATCCGGATGCCCTTGTACCACGCCTCTTCCTCGCCCGACCGCCAGTCATAGGCGAGCTCGTCGACCATTCTTTCGAAGTCCGGCTCTCGAGGAGCATCGGCCGCGAACAGAGCGCGCAGGAGTGGCGATGCAACGCAGCGCTCTTCCGCAGCGTGGTAGTAGAGCGGCGGCGCACTCCAGGGCGAGCGAGAGAGGCGCAGTGTACCGTCGGGAAGGCGTGAAATAGCGGCATAGCAACCGATGATCGCCTCATCGGCCCGATCGCCTAATTGGGCTAGTGCCGCCGAATACAGGGCAGCCGGACTGTCCGGATCCCCCGAAAACCGGCGCGCCAACTCGTCGGTATTGTCGATCCAGCCAGAAAAGGCCGTGTCTACGCGATGCGCGCTTGCGATCGAGTCTCGCGTGGATACGGCAAAGAACAGACCCCCCCTTCGATGGGTTTGCGGCGCGGTCTTTTCGTAAAGCGATACCGCGTCCAGCACAGCCTTGGCGCGGTCAGGTTGCGCACCGGACCAGTCGACAGTTCCAGCGATCATTCCGATCGTCCGGTGCTGTCGTCAGGAATGCTTGTTACCGGCAGCCTGCGCAAAGGGAACGGGCGGACCAGCGATGTCGCGGATCGTGCCGAGGCGCACCAGTTCGGGACGCTGCCATTTGGCCTTGCCGGTCTTGTCGTCATTCTTTCGGGTCATGCTGGTCGGCCTTTCGGTGCCGACCATACCATTCAAGCGCCGGTGGTCAAAAGCCCGATTTCAGTCAATTTTCTCCACCAGCCGCGCGTCTTCCAGCGCCCTGACCAGATCGGATGCGTCCCGCTCTATTACCTGCGCTGTCGCATCGAAACCAGGTGCAAGAACGGCAGCGATCGCCCCTGTGTCGCGCTGCCCGTCGATGGCTTCCCAGATTGCACGGGCGGTGCCGCTCAGAGAAAACAGTTCGCCACCATCGAGATCGATCAGCAGGATCTCGTCTCCGACCTCGGTCGCGATGAAGTTGCCTGTAAGCTTTCGGATGGCGGACATGCTCGCGACCTTATCGGGAAAACGCACCCGTTCCACCCCGTATCGTGGAAAAGCGTGGGCGCGCGGCTTGTGAGGTGGTGGCTCGCGCGCGTAGGCGAAAGGCAGGCTCATCGCGAACCGCCGGAAAGCGCCCATGACTGCCCCGTTGATTTCCCCCTCCATCCTGTCCGCCGATTTTGCCCGGCTGGGCGAGGAGGTGCGTGCAGTCGATGAAGCCGGTGCCGACTGGATCCATATCGATGTGATGGACGGGCACTATGTCCCCAACATCACTATCGGTCCGGCCGTCGTAAAGGCATTGCGCCCCCATTCGGACAAGCCGTTCGACGTTCATTTGATGATCGCTCCGATCGACCCGTATCTCGAGGCATTCGCGGATGCGGGCGCGGATATCATCACGGTTCATCCCGAAGCGGGTCCGCATATCCACCGCACGCTGCAAGCCATCAAGGGCCTGGGCAAGAAAGCGGGCGTGGTCCTCAATCCGGGCACGAGCGTCGAAGCGCTCGATTATCTGCTTGAAGACGTCGACCTCGTCCTGGTGATGAGCGTCAATCCCGGTTTCGGCGGCCAGAGCTTCATTCATTCCCAGTTGCGCAAGATCGAGGCCATCCGCAAACGCATCGACGCGCTGGGCAAGGATATCCGCCTCGAAGTAGACGGCGGCGTCGACCCCACGACCGCGCCGCTCTGTGTCGATGCAGGCGCAGACGTGCTGGTGGCTGGGTCCGCTACTTTCAGGGGTGGGCCGGACAAATACGCATCCAATATCGCTGCCCTGAAGGGACTTGGATGATGGAAGGGCATTCCGACCTGCTGAGCGTTGCACGCGAAGATGCGTCTGACGAAGAGCAGGTCGCGCTGCCTCTGGGCGATACGCCCGAGCCGCTTGTTGCTGCGGCCCCTGCAAACGAACCGGAGGCGGAAATCGAACCGGCGCGGGCGCTCGTGCTGTCCGACTTCCAGCCGCCGCGCAGTGGTCCGCTGCACGCCGCCTTGCGGCTGGCATACAAATTGGGCGTCCCCGGGCAGATACTGTCATCTCCCTTGCGCAAGCCGGCCAAGCCGCGCCTCCTGGGCACGGTGGAGAGCCCCCTTGCGGGTAACCGGACGGCAGGCGTCGCGCTGCGCGCCGGACAATTTTTCGCAGGCGGCCTCAAGCATCCGCTTGCCAAGATAGATTACCGCTCGCCGTCGAAGATGACGCCGCCCTTCGTTCGCGCGGTGCACGGCTTTACGTGGATGCGCGACCTCGCTTCCAGCGCGCCGCGCGCACAATGTGCAGGTACGGCGGGCGACATGTTTGCTGCCTGGCTCAAGGCGAACCCGCAGCCGGGGAAGGGGCCTGCCTGGACTGTCGAGCTAGCCGGCCTGCGGCTGCTCAACTGGCTGGTTCATGCGCCGATCGTGCTGACCGGCGAGGGTGAGAAGCACAAGCCCAGGTTTCTCGAGGCTCTCGAAATCACGGCTAGGTGGCTCGATCGCAATGTAACGCGTGAAGACGACCGCCTCGCGCAGGCGTCCGGCTGGTCAGGATTGCTCGCCGCCGGCCTGCTTTTGCCCGATGGCAAGGCGCGCAAGCTCTATGCCGAAGCGGGCCTGCTGCGCACGCTTGGCGAGATGGTCGGCGACGACGGCGGCGTCCTGTCGCGTTGCCCTTCGGCGCAGGCCGATGCGATCGCCCTCCTGGTCGAAGTGCGCGCCTGCTACGCCGCAGTGGGCGAGGATGCCCCGGCCGCGCTCGACACGATGCTCGCCCTGCTTGTTCCTGCGCTGCTCGGTGTGCGTATGGGCGACCGGGGGCTCGGCAGCTGGCAAGGCGGCGTTGCCATGAGCGAGAGCGTTCTCGATGCCCTTGTCACAGCAAGCGGCGTGCGAACCCGCCCCTTGGCCGAGGCGGGGCAATGGGGTTTCCAGCGCGTCAAGGCCAGGGAAGCGGTGCTGGTGCTGGATGCGGCCCCGCCGCCAAAGCCTCGCCATGCCCGCCACGCCTGCGCGTCGACGCTCGCCTTCGAGTTCTCGCACGGGCCGCAGCGCATCATCGTCAATTGCGGCGGGGCGGCACTTGCCGGCGCACTCGTGCCGGCGCGGATCGAGCAGGGATTGCGCGGCACTTCGGCCCATTCGACCATGGTGCTGGACGATGCCAATTCCACTGCAATCCTCTTGCACGGCCAGATCGGCAAGGGTGTCGAGGAAGTCGATTTCACGCGCGAGACCCTGTTGCAGGGCAAGAAGTCTGGCACCAAGCTTGAAGCCGCGCATAACGGCTACGCCGCACGCTTCGGATTGGTCCACCGCCGCATTTTGATCCTGTCTGACGAAGGCCATGAACTGCGCGGCGAGGACGTGCTCGAACCATCGGGCCGCAAGGGCAAGCGCGGCAAGATCGGCTATGCCATGCGCTTTCATCTCGGGCGCGGGGTTGAGGCCAAGCCGACCGAGGACGGCCGCGGCGTCCACTTGGTCATGCCCGATGCAAGCTACTGGCAATTCCGCCTTGGTGGCGATAGCGGCGAGGCCGGTTGCAGCGTCGAGGATTCGCTGTGGGTCGATGGCCACGGACGTCCGCATGCAACGAAGCAGATCGTAGTCGAAGGGCTGACCGCCCGCAGCGGGGGGCGCTTCCCCTGGCTGCTCAAACGAATGGGGTAATTCACTTGGCTGATGTGGCAATCAACCGGGCACTGCTTTCGGTGTCCGACAAGAGCGGATTGGTGGAACTGGGCACCGCGCTGGCTGGCAAGGGCGTGGAACTGGTCTCGACCGGCGGAACGGCCAGAGCGCTGCGCGAAGCCGGTCTCGACGTGAAGGACGTTTCCGATCTGACCGGTTTTCCGGAAATGATGGATGGCCGGGTCAAGACGCTGCACCCCATGGTCCATGGCGGCCTTCTCGCGGTGCGGGACAACCCCGAACACGCCGCTGCCATGGAAGAGCACGCTATCGGCGCGATCGATCTCGTCGTCGTCAATCTCTACCCATTCGAGGCCACTGTGGCCAAAGGTGCAGAGCGCGACGAAATCATCGAGAACATCGATATCGGCGGGCCGTCGATGGTGCGCAGCGCTGCCAAGAACCACCAATATGTGACGATAGTGACCGATCCGGCGGACTATGAAACGCTGATCGGCGAATTGGAACAGGGCGGCAGTACCTCGCTCGAATTCCGCCGGAAATGCGCCGCGAAGGCCTTTGCAGCAACGGCAGCCTACGACAGCATGATCAGCCAGTGGTTCGCCTTCGCCGACCAGCGAGAAACCTTGCCCGGCATGCTGGCGGTCAACGGCAAGAACCCGGTCGAATTGCGATACGGCGAAAATCCGCACCAGAAGGCGGCGCTTTACACGCCTGTCGGACCGCACGCCAAAGGCATCGCCCAGGCCGAGCAGCTGCAGGGCAAGGAGCTCAGCTACAACAACTATAACGACGCCGACGCCGCGCTCGAGCTTTGCGCGGAATTTGCGGGCAGCGATCCGGCAGTTGTCATCGTCAAGCACGCCAACCCTTGCGGAGTGGCGCAGGCATCGACATTGATTGAGGCGTGGAATGACGCGCTCGCGTGCGACAGCGTTTCGGCCTTCGGCGGCATCGTCGCGGTCAACACGGAACTCGATGGCCAGACTGCCGCAGCAATCTGCGAGATATTCACCGAGGTCGTGATCGCTCCTTCTGTCAGCGACGAGGCGCGCGAGGCTTTTGCAAAGAAGAAAAACCTTCGCCTGCTCGTCACGGGCGACCTGCCCGACCCGCGCCGCGGCGGATTGATGGTCAAGCCGATCACTGGCGGTCTCCTGGTCCAGACGCGCGATAATGGCGCGATCAGCGAAGCCGATCTGAAAGTCGTCACGCAGCGCCACCCCACGGAGCAGGAATTGAAGGATTGCTTCTTCGCCTGGACCGTGGCGCGCCACGTCAAATCCAACGCGATCGTCTATGCCAAGGACGGCGCGACTGCCGGAATCGGGGCAGGGCAGATGAACCGCCGCGATTCGTCGCGCATCGCCGCAATGAAGGCTGCCGAGGCCGCCGAGAAATACGAGTGGTCCCAGCCGCGCACGGTCGGCAGTGCCGTGGCATCGGATGCGTTCTTCCCCTTCGCCGATGGACTTCTTGCTGCGGCAGAAGCGGGCGCGACTGCGATCATCCAGCCGGGCGGATCGATCCGCGACGACGAGGTTATTGCAGCCGCCGATGAGAAGGGTCTCGCGATGGTGTTCACGGGAATGCGCCACTTCCGGCATTGATCCGCGGGCTGATCGCCTGAACGAATTACAACCATCGCATTAAGTATGTTGCAATCGGTATGCCTGTAACCAGATGGCCAGGCATACCGAAAGACATCCCATGAACCTCTTCACCCCTGACCTCTATCGCAACTTTGCCATCGGCTTCATGGCCGGTGCGCTCGTCATCGCCGCTTCGAATGGAGAGGCGCTGCTCGCAGCTATTCCGGCGCTGTTCTGATGCGCAAGGTTGCCGCCCTCTTTGCCGCAGCCGCCCTTTTCGGGGCGAGTGCATGCCAGCAACCCGCATTCGCCGCAGAGCGCGTCGTCGAGGCGCCCGCAGCTTCGCGTATTGCCAAAGAAGGTGCTGGTCTGAAAACGGCGATTTTCGCCGGTGGGTGTTTCTGGGGTGTGGAAGCGGTCTTCAGCCATACAAAGGGCGTGACCAGCGCCGTTTCCGGCTATCATGGCGGCACCAGGCGCCAGGCGGATTACAAGCTGGTATCTTCGGGCATCACCGATCACGTCGAAGCGGTGAAGGTTACGTACGACCCGCGCGTAGTGCGTTACGACGAATTGCTGCGGATATTCTTTTCCGTCATCGCCGACCCGACGCTGAAGGATCGCCAGGGTCCGGATCGCGGCGCACACTATAATGCAGAGCTCATTCCGCTTTCCGCAGAACAGCGCGCCGTCGCTTCGGCCTATCTTGCCAAGCTTAAAAAGAGCGGCCTGTGGTCACGTCCGATCGTGACTTCGATAGAGCCTGCCAAGACGTTCTATCCCGCCGAGACCTATCATCAGGATTTCGCCGCCAAGAACCCGCGCCACCCCTATATAACCCGTTGGGATGCGCCCAAAGTGGCGGCGCTCAAGCGGCTTTACCCCTCGCTCTACCGCGCAGAGTTCAAGCGCTACTAGCTTGCACCTTGGCAGGTGGGCGCTTACCTCCCTTCCATGGCCCAGCACGCACATTCCCATAAGGAACACTCCGGCGAAGACCTGGTCGACGCTGCTCGCCACACGCTCACCGATGCGGGCGAGCAATGGACGGGTATGCGCCAATCGGTTTTCGAGGAACTTTCCCGACACGAAAAACCGGCGAGCGCTTATGACATCGCGGACAACCTCTCGGCGGCGCGGGGCAAACGCGTGGCACCGAACAGCGTTTATCGCATCCTCGACCTCTTCGTGCGGAACAACCTGGCGAACAGGATCGAAAGCGCCAACGCCTATCTCGTCAACACGCATCCGGGCTGCCGTCACGACTGCATTTTCCTGATCTGTGACGATTGCGGCAAGGCTCTCCATATCGACGACGACCGCGTGACCGGTGCGCTGCGCGAGGCGGGCAAGGATGCCGGTTTCGTCGACGTACGTCCCGTGGTCGAGCTGCGCGGTTTGTGCGACGAGTGCGGCGCATAGAGACTGTCGACGCCAGACCGTGCATGACTTGCGACAAGCCGTTCATCGACAGTTGTGAAAACGCGGTGTAAGGCACTCGCTATGACGACGCGACCCGAAACGCCGCTGCTGGATACAGTCGATACTCCGGCTGATCTCCGCAAACTCGACAAATCCCAGCTGCGCCAGCTCTCCGACGAGCTGCGCGCGGAAATGATCGACGCTGTCGGGACGACGGGTGGTCACCTCGGTTCCGGCCTCGGCGTAGTCGAGCTTACGACTGCCATCCACTATGTTTTTGATACGCCGACCGACAAGCTTGTCTGGGACGTCGGGCACCAGTGCTATCCGCACAAGATCCTGACCGGGCGGCGCGACCGGATCCGCACGCTGCGCCAGGGCGGCGGCCTTTCGGGTTTCACCAAGCGCGCGGAAAGCGAATACGATCCTTTCGGTGCAGCGCACTCCTCGACCTCGATCAGCGCGGCACTCGGCTTTGCCATGGCCAACAAGATGCAGGGACGTCCCGGCCGCGGCATCGCGGTGATCGGCGACGGCGCGATGAGCGCGGGCATGGCCTATGAGGCGATGAACAACGCCGAGCAGGCCGGCAATCGCCTCGTGGTTATCCTTAACGACAACGACATGTCGATCGCGCCCCCGGTGGGTGGCCTTTCGGCATATCTAGCGCGCATGGTGTCGAGCAGCGAATATCTCGGCCTCCGGTCGATGGCCTCGAAGATCGCCCGCAAGATGGGCCGCCGCGTATGGGGCGGGCTTGAAAAGGCGGAAGAATATGCCCGCGGCATGGTGACCGGCGGGACCATGTTCGAAGAACTCGGCTTTTATTACGTGGGCCCCATCGACGGGCACAATCTCGACCACCTCATCCCGGTGCTGGAGAATGTGCGCGACAGCGAGCAGGGCCCTGTCCTGATTCATGTGGTGACGCAAAAGGGCAAGGGCTATGCGCCTGCCGAAAACAGCGCCGACAAATATCACGGCGTTGCAAAATTCGATGTCGTGACCGGCGAGCAGAAGAAGAGCTCGGGCGGTCCGCCTGCATACCAGAATGTGTTCGGGGAAACGCTGGCGAAGCTTGCTAATGACGACCCGCGCATCTGCGCTATCACGGCCGCCATGCCGAGCGGTACGGGGGTCGACAAATTCGCCAAGGCGCACCCTGACAAGGCCTTCGACGTTGGCATTGCCGAACAGCATGGCGTGACCTTTGCTGCTGGACTCGCGGCAGAAGGCATGCGCCCGTTCGCGGCGATCTATTCGACCTTCCTCCAGCGCGCCTACGACCAGGTCGTCCATGACGTTGCGATCCAGAACCTGCCTGTGCGCTTCGCCATCGACCGTGCTGGTCTCGTGGGTGCCGACGGTTGCACCCACGCCGGTTCTTTCGACATCACCTATCTCGCCACGCTTCCCAACATGGTTGTGATGGCCGCCGCCGACGAGGCCGAGCTGGCGCATATGACCTACACGGCGGCAGAGTATGACGATGGGCCCATCGCCTTCCGCTATCCGCGCGGCGCAGGTGTTGGCGTGGAAATCCCGGAACAGCTCAAAAAGCTGGAGATCGGTAAAGGCCGCATCGTTCGCGAAGGCACGAAGGTCGCCATCCTTTCACTAGGCGCGCGTCTCGAAGAGGCGAAGAAGGCTGCCGACCAGCTCGAAGCCAAAGGCCTTTCGACCACGGTAGCCGACATGCGCTTTGCCAAGCCGCTCGACACCGCGCTGATCGAGAAGCTGATGCGTAGCCACGAAGTCGTCGTCACGGTCGAGGAAGGCGCTATCGGTGGTCTAGGCGCACACGTGCTGACCTTCGCCTCTGACGAGGGCCTGACGGACACCGGCCTCAAGGTCCGCACCATGCGCCTGCCCGATATCTTCCAGGACCAGGACGATCCGGCCAAGCAGTATGACGAAGCAGGTCTCAACGCCCCGCAGATCGTCGACACGGTGCTCGGCGCGCTTCGGCACAATTCCGCAGGTGTCGAAGAGGCGCGGGCTTGAGCCGACCGGTCCGCGTCCTCTTGTGGATCGTCGGCCTCGCAATCGCAGCCTACCTGATAGTGCTGACGCTCCTTTGGAGCCAGCAGCAAAGCCTGATTTATCCCGCGCCGAAAAAGCTGAACCCGCTGACGGGCGGGTTCGAACAAGTTACCTACCGCACCAGTGACGGGCTCGACCTTGCCGCCGGATACCGCGCGGGCGAGCCAGGTAAACCAACCATCATCTACTTCCACGGCAATGGCGCAGATTGGGTGTCGAGCGTTGTTGCGACCGACCGGCTCGTACCTCTGGGCTATGGCGTTCTGGCAGCTGAATACCGCGGCTATCGTGGCAATCCCGGAACGCCGCATGAGGACGGTCTCTACCGCGACGGACGGGCGGCTCTCGCCTTCCTTGCAACCCGCGGCATAGCCGCAGGGGATGTCGTCATCATCGGCAATTCGATCGGCTCCGGCGTCGCGGTCCAGATAGCCAGCGAGCAGGCGCCACAGGCACTCGTGCTAATCTCGCCGTTCGCCAGCCTGCGTCAGCTCGTCGGCGAGAAAATGCGCTGGGCACCGACCGGCCTGTTGCTTCGTGACCGCTACGAGAATGCCGAGAAGATCGTGAGCATCGACGCGCCGCTGTTGCTGTTGCATGGCAGCGCCGACACGCTGATCCCCGATGCGCATTCGCGGCAGCTCGAAAGGGTGCGCGATGATGCGACGCTGGTCATTTTCGAAGGCAAGGGACACGACCTTGCGTGGCACGACGAAGCCGAAGAGGCCGTGCTGTCCTTTCTCCAAACTCTGGACAAGCGAGGAAACGCGCGATGAGCCTGCTCCAAATCGTCAAGGCCGACCATATTGCCACTCTGACTTTGAACCGTCCGGACAGCATGAATCCGCTTGGCGCTGCGGGCGATGGTGACGCTTTTGCCAGGGCTTGCGATGCCATCAATGCCGACATGGATGTGCGCTGCGTCATCCTGACCGGCGCGGGACGGGCGTTCAGTGCCGGCGGCGACATCAAAGCGATGAAGGAAAAGACGGGCAATTTCGGCGGTACAGCTCCCGAGATCGCCGACGGGTACCGCAACAACATCCACAAGATCCTGCGCGCGCTATACTCGCTTCGCGTGCCGCTTATCGCAGCGGTCAACGGCCCGGCGATCGGTCTCGGCTGCGATCTTGCCTGCCTCGCCGATATGCGGATCGCGAGCGAGAAGGCGAAGTTCGGCGTCACGTTCCTCAAGCTCGGCATCATTCCGGGCGATGGCGGCACCTGGATCCTGCCCCGGATCATTGGCGAAGCGCGCGCGGCGGAACTGTTTTACACCGGCGACGTGATCGAGGCCGGGACGGCTCTCGACTGGGGCCTCGTCAGCCGAGTGGTCGACCATGACGCCTTGCTGGATGATGCAAATGCGCTTGCCGCCAAGGTCGCAGCCATGCCCCCGCATGCGCTACGCCAAGCGAAGAACCTCATGCGGCAGGGGCGTTCAACGACTTACGACGCGGCGCTCGAAATGGCAGCGAACGCACAGGCGCTGATGCATTCGACGCGAGATCACATGGAGGGGGTCGACGCCCTGATCGAAAAGCGCGCGCCGAAGTTCACCGGCGAATAGATTAGCCGATCCAGCGCCAGATCCCTGCGGGAATACCGCCTGCGTGGATGTGGCTCCAGCTGATCAGAAGCCACACGGCGATCCCTGCTAGCCAAAGGCCGAAGCCCGCCTTCGGCAGATTGCTCCAGCGCGGCCAGTAGCTCGTACGCGCCTCCCAGTGTTGCCAGGCTTCGCCCATGAGGACTTCCTTCTTGCGATCCTGCATCCGTGCGCCAACAAGGGCCAGGAGGAGGATCGAAAGGGCGACGATATTCGTTCGCCAGCTCCACCACAGGACGATGTGGCTCACTGACCAGAGAGCAAAGCCCCACATCATCGGATGGCGGGTCACGAGGTAGACGCCGCCCGGTTCTTTTTCTGCAAGCTTCTCGGCACCGGGAGCGGGCGTAGCCGGGTTGCCTCTTAGCGAGCCGAGAAACAGGACGAGAGCAGGCAAGGTCAGGACGGTGGCAATGATCCACCCGATTTCGCCGCTGCCGCCAAGGCCGGCAGAGGTAACACTGGTGAAAGCGAAGTACATCCACGCCATGCAGGCCGCCGCGACAACGCTGTAGAGCGCAAGGAAGCCACCCGCGCCCAGAGCTCGCACGAGGGTGCCGCGCAAGGGATGCGACAGTGCGAAATGCGTGCCGACGAAAACGGTCGATGCGGCGATCAGCGAAACGAGAGCGGTATCCATGGCTATCTCCCCGGCCGGAGCCAGTTAGGTAGCAAATAAAAACCTATCCGGCAATCACTGGCTTTCGATGTCCAATAATTCGACCTTGAAGACGAGTGTGGCGCCGCCCGGGATCGGACCTTTGCCCTTCGCTCCGTAGGCCAGGTCGGCGGGCGCCGCGATTTCAATCGCCTCGCCTACGCGCATCTCGGGTATGGCCATCTGCCATGCCTTGACGAGACGCCCGAGCGGGAAGGTTACCGGTTTCCCCCGGTCATAGCTGGAATCGAACGTCTCTCCATCGATGAAGGTACCGGCGTAGTGGACCGTGACCCTGTCGGCGACGGTCGGCTTGGCCCCGGTGCCCTTGTATTCGAGATAGCGCCAGTAGAGGCCGCCATCCATGTATCGCCAGCCATCTTCCGGCGCGAGCCTGGCCAGATAGGCCTGCTGTGCGCTCATCCAGGCGATGTCCTGCGAACGGTCGGGCGGACTGTCCTGCGCGACCGCCGCATAGGTGCCGACAGCGGCAAAGGCAGCCGCCACGGCAAACACCATTCCGCGCATTTCCTTGGGAATACTCACCAGTCGTACGCCTCCGGCAGGGTACTTTCATCAAGCTCGCGATACCGATCGCGCAGGCGGCTCTGATGGTTTTCGAGCGGCTGCTCGATCCCGTCGATATAGACGCGTACCGGGGTAGAGCCGACTTCCAGCGGATCACCATCCCAGACGACCAGATCGCCATTGGCGCCCGGTGCAAGAACGCCGGCCTTGCCGCCCATCCCGCTAATCTCGGCGGGAACGGAACTGATGGCCGCGAATGCCTGACCCCAGCTCAGCCCATCGGCACCGGGCATGCGTGTGAGGGCGACGAGATTGCCTGCGTATTGGTTGAGATTGCGCGGGTTCTCCATAGCGGCAGCGTTGATCGCGACCTTCACCCCGGCTTTCACCATGCGGCCGATGTTCGACTGGGTGCTGGCAAGCTGGTCGAAACCCTGGGGCAGGTCGTCCAGGCCATCGGCAATAACCGGAACCCCTGCTGCAGCAATGTCGCTCGCCACCAGCCAGCCTTCACTCGCGCCGACCAGGACCATGTCCAGGCGCGGGAATTCCTTCTTCAGGGCAAGCGCGCTGCGGATATCGGCGGCCCGCTCGACCATGACGTAGAGCGGTTGTTCGCCGCGTGCGACGGGAATCAATGCGGCCGCGTCGAACCGGGTCAGAAGGACATCCGAAGCGCGATCGCGCGACATGCGCGCCATCCGGCTGTCGATGCCGATATCGTCACCCTGGCGCGAAGTGCCTCCGCTACCGGTGCTGCGGAGCGTACCGCTGCGTTCGAACTCGCCCGCCTCGAGCAGGGCATTGCGGAACAGGGCTTGCGCTGAAGTCCTGCTGCCGCCCGAGAGGCGTGCGCCGCCTTCTCCCAACTCCACCACCTGGAAGGCGCGTGGCGTCGTGACCGCATCGGCGTCCGAACCCAGGTCGATGATCGCGCCCTGGCCGGCGAAGATAGACCCGCTGGCCGAGCCGACCACTGCGGCGCGCGTGATGCCCGCCGCACGATGGATGAGGATGTGCTGCGAGGCAGGGTTGATGACCGGAGCCACATCGAGCGCGGCGCTGAAGGGCGAGCCATTGGCGCGAATATCGTTCGATTCGCTAACCGCTCCGACGTCCCACAGGCCGAGGTTCGTAACAGTGGCGAAAAGGCCCGGCGTCACCCAGGTACCGTTTCCATCGATCGCATTGCTCGTTTCGCGGGCCGGGGCGCCGCTATCGGGCCCGGCATACACGACGCGGCCATTGCGGATCGATACCGTCGCGCCCTGGATCGGCTCGGAACCGTCACCGGTGGCGACCGTGGCGTTGATGATGTCGACGTTTTGTGCAGCGACCGGTGCGGCCATGGCGAATGCTGCACTCGCCGCGAGGAGGATAGCGCGCTTCATTTCACGTCTCCTTCACCGGGCTGGCCGAGCTCGAAGTCGCTCACCGGCCGACGCTTGCGGTCCATGGCATCGAACAGCAATGCGCCGTCCACCCAGACCTTTTCGGGTCGCGAATAGACGCTGAGGGGGTTGCCGTTCCACAGGACGACATCGGCCATCTTGCCCGGCTCAAGGCTCCCGGTCATTGCATCGATGCCCATGGCTTTCGCAGGGTTGAGGGTGATCCAGCGGATGACCTGCGCGTCGGAGATGTCGATGCCCACGCGTGCACCTGCCGCCTGTGCTTTCGCCGCTTCCTGGTTCAACCGCTGGATGCCGTTGGCATCGTCGGAATGGATGACCACGCAGGCGTCCTCGCGCTGCAGATAGGCCGCGTTTTCGAGGATGCCGTCGTAGGCTTCCATCTTGAAGCCGTACCAGTCGGCCCAGATGGCGCTGCACACGTCGTTTTCCCGCAGGAGGTCGCCGATCTTGTAGGCTTCTACAGCGTGGTGGAACGCGCTCACCTTGTAGCCCATCTCCTTGGCCATATCCATGACCAGCGCCATCTCGTCAGCGCGATAGCAGTGGTTGTGGACAAGGATCTCCCCGTCGAGGACGCCCTTCAATGTTTCCTTGGCGAGGTCGCGTTTCTTGCCATCATAGGCCTTGGCATCGAGCCACGTCTGCCGGTTGACCGCAAAATTGCCCATGCGGGTCGAGGGCATCCGGCCACGATTTCCGTAGACGCGTTTGGGGTTTTCGCCGCACGCCATCTTGAAGCCATAGGGCGCGCCGGGGAATTTCATGCCCTGCACCGTGCGCGATGGTACGTTCTTGAGCGTCGCGCTGCGTCCGCCCATGAGGTTGGCCGAACCCGGCAGGACCTGCAGGCTGGTCACCCCGCCATTTGCAAGCGCGCGGGCGAAGCCCGGGTCCTGCGGCCAGACGGAATGTTCCGCCCAGACTTCGGGGGTTGTCGGGCTCGTTGCTTCGTTGCCATCGGAATGCGCGTCGACGCTTGGTGTCGGATAGTCGCCGAGGTGCGAGTGGATGTCGATAATACCCGGCGTCACGAATTTGCCGGTTCCGTCGAACACGGCGATGTCTGCCGGAACCGGCGTATCCGGCCCGCCGATCGAGACGATCTTTCCGCCGCTGAAGAATACCGTACCGTTGTCGATCCTGCCGCCCACACCGTCGTATATCGTCGCACCTACCAGTGCCGTGGGTGCTCCCGGATAGGGCTCGTACGTCGACGGGAACGGCGTGTCGGTGGTCGCCTGCGATCTGCTGGCGCTTTCGGTTTCCGCCGTTCCATTGGTCGAGCAGGCGGCGAGCGCGATGGCAAGCGTACCTGCGGCGATGGTCTTGAGCTTTGTATTCATGGGAGCCTTCATGCCGTGAGACGTCTGATTTGCAAATATCGGGCGCAAAGAAAAAGGGCGCAGATTGCTCCGCGCCCTTTTCGTTAGTGGTGCCTGCCGGCGATCAAGCGTCGCCGCGGGTCGTCGGGTGGACGCCTGCAGCCTGCGGCTCGGCCGGGAATTCCGACTGGCCTTCGAGGTCATCGTCGATCGAATCGTCCTTGATCGTGTCGAGATGCATCAGCTTCTTGATCAGCGGGCTGACGACCATCACGCCGACACCGATCGCGACGGCGAACCAGCCGACCGTCGAGTAGACGTCGAGGACGACCTGCTTGCCCGCTTCCTCGCCGACGCCCTCTGCACCGGTTGCAGCGGCGATGAGGCCGGCAGCGAAGTTACCCGTGGCCGAGGCGAAGAACCAGGTACCCATGATGAGCGAAGCCATGTGGGCCGGGCTCAGGCGGTTCATCGCCGAAAGGCCGACCGGCGACAGGCAGAGCTCGCCGGTGGTGTGCAGCAGGTAGATGAGGAAGATGAAGATGACCGGCGTCGGCACGTTCACGCCAACACTTTCGGCGCCCCAGACAAGGACCAGGAAGCCGAGGCCGACCTGGATCACGGCGAGGCCGAACTTGAGCGGAGTGCTCGGTTCGGCACCCTTGCGGGCAAGGCCCTGCCACAGCATCGCGAAGAGCGGTGCCAGGAGCACGATGTAGATCGCGTTGATCGACTGGAACATCGAGGCGTTGACGCCCTGCGTGTCGACGTGGCGGTCGGTGAACAGGTTCAGCGAAGAACCGGCCTGTTCGAACAATGCCCAGAAGACGATCGACGTCAGGATGAGGAACATGGCCGCGAAAATGCGGTCGCGTTCTTCGCTCGGCAGCTTGGTGACTGCGGTAAAGAGGACGTAGAGCACGAGGCCGCCACCGAAGGCGCCGAGGACGTATCCGACCATTTCCTGGTACTGGATTGCGGCCCAGCACAGGGCGACCATGGCAAGGCCGGCGCCGTAGATGCCCCATTCCTTGCCGCCCTTGATCTTGGACGGGTCCTTGGGTTCGCCCTTGCCGAGCAGGAGCGGCTTGCCGAGCACGAAGAACACGAGGCCCAGCAGCATGCCGAAGCCGGCGAGGCCGAAGCCATACTGCCAGCCATAGGTCTGGCCGAGATAGCCGCAGATGATCGACGCCGTCGCCGCACCCACGTTAATGCCCATGTAGAAGATGGTGTAAGCCGGGTCGCGGCGAAGGTCGGTGCGCGAATAGAGCTGACCGACGATGACCGAGATGTTTGCCTTGAGGAAGCCCGAGCCCACGATAATGAGGGCAAGCGCCAGCCAGAAGACATTGATCATCGGGTCGGCCTGGCCGCCGCTGCCTTCGAAGGCCATGAAGAAGTGGCCGAAGGTCAGCAGGACAGCGCCGAACAGCACGGCCTTGCGCTGGCCGATGTACTGGTCGGCAAGGTAGCCGCCCACGACCGGCGTAATGTAGACCAGCGCGGTGTATGCGCCGTAGATGACCGAAGCCTCGCTATCCGAAAACAGCCAGTGCTGGACGAGATAGAAGATGAGCAGGGCGCGCATGCCGTAGTAGGAAAAACGCTCCCACATTTCGGCCATGAACAGCAGGAACAGACCCTTGGGGTGTCCCAGCACCTCTGCCTGCGGGCGCGTGACCAGCACGCTGCCCCCGATGAGGAACGCCGCCAAGGCTATGACGGCGATCCAGAAAGCCCACATTTCGAACATGGAGTCGAAAGTGAAGAAGAGACCTTCGATCATTAGTGTGAAATCCTTATTGTCCCTGAGGGACGCGCAGCTGCGCCTGCCCTCCCCGAAGAAGCGCGCACCCTAGCGCTATCTGCGCTCATGTGAAGCCTTAGTTACAAACGCTACCAGCTTGCGGCGGCATGAATGCGCGAAACCCGGGAACCTTGCGCGCCGCGCTGTATTATGGCACTGATGCACTATTCGCGAACCGGGGACCGGCCATGAGCAACCAGAGCAAGCCCGTATATCTCAAGCTGCGTGACCAGATCGCGGCTGCCATCATCGACGGACGCTATCGCGAAGAGGAAATGTTGCCTTCCGTGCGCGCTCTGGCGGCAGAGCAGGGCGCGAACCCGCTCACAGTCGCCAAAGCTTACCAGCAGTTCCAGGCCGACGGGCTCGTAGAGGTGCAGCGCGGGGTCGGCATGTATGTGGCGCGCGGTGCTGCAGAGACGCTGCGCAAGCGCGAGAAAGAGGCGTTCCTTTCCGAGGAGTGGCCCGAGATCTCGACGCGCATCAAGCGCCTCGGGCTCAAGCCGGAAGAGCTGCTGGCTGCGGTGTGACGCACCGAATGTCCCGCTAAGCTACGGGCGGGTATTAACAATTGCTATCTTATCAGGCTTCTGGCAGGGTTTCCCGCGTTGTGCAGGGGGTCAGGCATGACGTGAGGGCGCATAGAACAATCTGTATCGCGCGGGGGCGCGATCGAGGGAGCCTGAGACATGATTCGATCCGAACTTCTCGCCGCGCTGGCAGACGACAATCCGGACCTGCGCCCCGAAGAGGTCGAGCAGGTGGTCGACATTTTCTTCGAAGAGCTTGCGCAGCGCCTTTCCGAAGGCGGCCGTGTCGAATTGCGGGGTTTCGGCGCCTTTTCCACGCGCGAGCGCCAGGCGCGCCAGGGCCGCAATCCGCGAACCGGCGAAATGGTCGATGTCCCTGCCAAGCGCGTGCCCTACTTCAAGCCGGGCAAGGACATGCGCGAGAAGCTCAACAGCAACTAAGCGGGGCTCGCTTCGCCTTCGCGATTGCGGGGGCCGGTGCTTCGTTCTAGGCACCCTCGCCAGACGTGCGGGTGTGGCGGAATGGTAGACGCCGGGGACTTAAAATCCCCTGTCCTCTGGGCGTGTGGGTTCGAGTCCCACCACCCGCACCAACGAAAGGCCGGGAGTGCGAGCGGCGCGCGGCTGCTCAGCAGGCAACCGCCTTATCCAGGTGTTAATACCTAATCGCTTACTAGAGTGCCTCAAAGGGGCGCTATGCCAAGACTCGTACCGGCAAACAGGGGACTGCCGGATTCTTGGGAGAAATTGTAAGCATGGATTATTCATCGGGCATCGGGGCCCATGCCGGCACCGGCTATGTCGATAGCGAGCAGCGCGGTGCGCCGCGATACACCTCGCTCATCCGCTCGGCAAAGCTCGTTTGCGGCCAGGGGGAGTTCCTGTGCGTGGTGCGCGATGTCTCTTCCACCGGCATCTCACTACGGGCATTCCATAATCTGCCAACCGACCCGACGCTCGCGCTCGAGCTGCAGAACGGCGAATCGTTCGAAATCAAGCAAGTGCGCGCCAACGGCCTGGAAGGAAGCTATCGCTTCGACAAGCCGGTGGTGGTGGAGCGACTGGTTCACGAGACGTGGAATTATCCCAAGCGTCAGTTGCGCCTCAATATCATGATCCCGCTGACGATCTCGACGCTCACGCAGAAAGCGGATGCGGTCACCCTCAACATTTCGCAGCAGGGCGCGCGGATCGAATGCGATACGGTTTTCGCAATCGATCAGACGGTCCGGGTGAACGGTCCGGGGTTTCCGGAAACGCAGGCCAAGATCCGTTGGCGCAGGGACTCCAACTACGGGCTGGTCTTCGAGAATACCTTCTCCTTGCGCGAATTCGCGCTGATGGCGGCATCGGTCCAATGTCCGTCAATGCTCGAGCCGCAATAGGAGAGCGGGATCGCGCAGCGCTCCTGCGGCGGGCAGGCCATTTAACGATTAGCTAACCATTTTCCTTCACTTCCGGTTATAGAGATGCCGGGGGTTTCAATGGATAGTGTCAATTCGCCGATCAAAGTCGATGTCGCGATCATCGGTGCCGGCCCTGCCGGTCTGACGGCAGCATACCTGCTTACTAAGCAGGGCAGGTCGGTCGCCATCATCGAGAAAGACCCGACATATGTCGGCGGCATCAGCCGCACGGTGGAGCACGAAGGCTATCGGTTCGACATCGGCGGGCATCGCTTCTTTTCCAAGAGCTCGCAAGTCGTCGATATGTGGAACGAGATCCTTGGCGAGGACGATTTCATCCAGCGTCCCCGAATGAGCCGCATCTATTACGAGGGCAAGTTCTACAGCTATCCCTTGCGAGCATTCGAGGCCCTGTCGAACCTGGGCATCCTCCGGTCGACCGCCTGCATGATTTCCTACCTTCGCTACAAGCTCTTCCCGATCAAGGAGGTGAAAAGCTTCGAGGACTGGACGACCAACCAGTTCGGCAAGCGTCTCTATTCGATCTTCTTCAAGACCTACACCGAGAAGGTGTGGGGCATGCCGTGCGACGAGATGAGCGCGGACTGGGCGGCCCAGCGGATCAAGGGCCTGTCGCTGTGGAGTGCCGTGGTCGATGGTCTCAAGCGCAGTCTCGGCCTCAACAAGAAGCCCAATGACGGCATGGCAACTAAGACCTTGCTGGAGACCTTCCGTTACCCGCGGCTCGGACCGGGGATGATGTGGGAGGCCGCACGCGACAAGGTGTTGGCGAGTGGTCGCGGTCACCTGTTCATGGGCCACGAGCTGTCGCAGCTCTCGGCCGACGGCAAGGGTGGCTGGCGCATGAGCGCTCGCGGCGAAGGCGGCGATGTCGTGGTGGAAGCGGATCACGCGATCAGCTCGGCCCCGATGCGCCAGCTGGCCAAGCGTCTCCACCCGCTCCCTGAAAGTACGATCCAGGCCAACGACCTCAAGTACCGCGACTTTCTTACCGTCGCGCTGATGGTGGAGGGCGAGGACCTGTTTCCAGACAACTGGATCTATATCCATGACAGCAAGGTGCAGGTCGGCCGCGTCCAGAACTTCCGCAGCTGGTCGCCGGAAATGATTCCCGATCCGAACATGGCCTGCGTCGGGCTCGAATATTTCTGCTTCGAGGGCGATGGCCTTTGGTCCATGGAAGATGCGGACCTCATTGCCCTTGCAACCGACGAGATGGAAATCCTCGGGCTGGTCGATCGCCGCAAGGTCAAGGGCGGAGCGGTCGTGCGTCAGGAAAAGGCCTATCCCGTCTATGACGAGGATTACGCCGCCAATGTCGATGCGATGCGCACGGAACTGGAGGCCCGGCATCCGACCCTCCATCTCGTGGGGCGCAACGGGATGCACCGCTATAATAACCAGGACCATGCGATGATGACGGCCATGCTCACGGTCGAAAACATCCTTGCCGGCGAACGCGTATATGACACCTGGTGCGTGAACGAGGACGCGGAATACCACGAGGCAGGCGACGAGGGTGCAGAGAAATCCCTGCCGAACCGTACCCTCAGCGCCGATCAGGCCGCCGCGCTGTCCTCCGTCCGCGACGTTCCCGAGCGGGTTAAGAAATCCGCCTGACGCGACATTGGCCGGGCTTCTCCAACGCATATTCCGCTGGCGGCTCGCCCGCTACATGGTGGCAAGCCTTGCCGGGACGGTAGTCGATCTCGGCGGCTTCCTGCTCCTCTATGGCAACGGCATGGCGCCCGTGCTGGCCGCAGTCGCGAGCTACGTCATGGGGGTCGTCATCCACTGGATGGTGTCGAGCCGTTTCGTGTTTGCCGACCGGCTTGCGAGCCGGGGGCTGGCGCGCGGCACCCAACAATTGCTGTTTGCGCTCTCGGCCCTTGCCGGACTGGCGATTACCGCAGGCATTGTCTGGTTTGCCGGCGAGATCGATGTCGATCCCCGCATCGGCAAGCTGGTGGCGATGGGCGCAAGCTTCCTTGCTGTCTGGACCATAAGATTGCTGCTCGTGTTTCGTCCTGCCTGACCTTGGGGTTGCCTCAAATCGCTGGCGCCACGCCGGATTTTGCGTTTTATTTACCATGATTTGCGAAACAGGCGTGCCGCGCGGTGGCGCGGGGTCGTTCGCGACGGGGGGAAACTTGATCGGATTGCTGGCACGGCTGCGGGACGTCCGCCTGATTCGCTATGGCCTGGCGAGCGTCGGCGCACTTGCGGTCGACATGGGGTCGTTCCTGCTACTGCTTGCCATCGGGATGATTTCGCCGCTCGCCGCAGCCGCAGGCTACTCGCTCGGCATCGTGGTCCATTGGGTGCTTTCGAGCAGGACGGTTTTTCAGGATACTGTCGCCGTCAAGGGCGAGGGACGCGGGTGTCAGAAAGCCCTGTTCGTCGGTTCCGCCCTGGTCGGCCTTGCCCTGACGACCGCAATCGTCTGGGCCGGCGATCACAGCGGGATCGATCCGCGGGCAGCCAAGGTCGCTGCTATAGCCGCAAGTTTCATCGTCACCTATCTCTTGCGCAAGACGATCGTGTTCGGACGGGCGACCGGCCGATGAGGGATGACCGGCGCCTGCGTTCCGACAGGCACCCGGTGTTCTGGGTGCTGCTGGTCTGGGCGCTCGGGATAGGTCTGCTGAGCGTTCTCGCATTCCCCTACATCATGGAGCGGCGCTTTCCCGGCCCCGACGACGTGCTGCGTCTCGTCCAGGTCCGCGACCTCCTCGACGGACAGGGCTGGTTCGACCTCCGGCAATACCGGATAAACCCTCCCGATGGCGTGGCCATGCATTGGTCGCGGCTGGTGGACATTCCCCTGGCGCTGGCGATCCTTGCACTGGAACCGCTGGTCGGGACCGCAATGGCCGAATGGATCGTGGCGCTTGTGCTGCCTCCGCTGATCCTGCTCGCGGTGCTGATGATCGTCTCGCGTCTCGCGTGGCGCTTGTTCGGGCGTCTCGAAGCGGTTTTCGCCGCGATCATCCTCGTTCTGTGGTCGAGCTTCATGATCCAAATGCAGCCGCTCAGGATCGATCACCACTCATGGCAGATCCTCAGCGTCGCGATAGCCCTGTGGGCATTGTCCTGGCGGTCTGCAGTGCGTGGCGGGGCGGCGGCCGGGATCGCGATGGGCCTCGGCGTGATCATTTCGCTGGAAGTGCTCCCGATGGTCGCCGGTTTCGGCGCCGTCATGGCACTGCGCTGGGTGAGAGACCACCGAGAAAGGCTATGGCTGACGGCCTATATGCAGGCGCTGGCCCTGACCATCGTCATAGCCTTTGCAGCGACGAGGGGTATCCCTGCGGCGTCTCCCTTCTGCGACGCCATCTCACTGCCGCACATCGGTTTCTTCGTCATCGCCGCGCTAGGTACGGGCGTCATCGCGGCGCTGCCGAAGCTACCGGTTATCATGCTGGCAGGCCTTTTCACCCTCGTAGGGGCGCTGGGTCTCGGCTTTATCGCGATTTCGGGGCCCCAGTGCTTCACCGCACCGTTCGGAGTGCTGGATCCGCTGGTGCGCGACTATTGGTATGCCAATGTGATGGAAGGCATGCCAATCTGGCGACAGGCTCCGGAAGAATATCTCGTGGCGATCGCCCAGATGGCCATAGCGCTCTTCGCCTGCACCCTCCTGATCCTGAGGAGGCGCGACTGGCAGCGCCGTTGGTGGCAGGAATACATGGTGCTGCTGATTGTCGCGGCGATATCGACAATCGCGACTTTCCGTTCTCTCTATTTCTTTGCCGTCCTCGCAGCTGTGCCAAGCGGCTGGCTGGCCAGTCGGGCGGTCGCGCTGGTCCGTGATGGCAAGGGGCTCGTCGCCAGGGTGTTTGCTCCGGTCTTGACTTACCTTGTCCTGATGCCGGGCGCACCCGTGGCTGTCGGATCGCAACTCCTGCAAAGCGAGGCGCACAGCTCGCCTGCCATTGCCGGTAGCGAGGAGGTTCGCCTGCGCGAGTCTTCATGCGATCTCGCACGAAGCACGACCGGACTGGCCGCATTGCCCCGCTCCACGATCTTCTCCCCGCTGGACGTGGGCCCCTTTATCCTGCTCAACACGCCCCACTCGGTCGTAGCCACCGGCCATCACCGGGCCAACTTGGCCATGCGCGATGTGATAGCGGGTATGATCTCTACCCCGGACGAAGCTCGCCCGATCGTCGAACGCCACCAGGCCGATTACGTCGTAATCTGCACCGATATCGCAGAGCCGCGCATGCTGGCGCAAGTTGGCGGTCCGGAAAGCCTTGTCGCACGCCTGCTTGCCGGTGCTCCGCCCGATTGGCTGGAGCATCTCGATCTGGAGGGCCCCGAGGCGCTCAAGGTCTGGCGCGTTCGCGGCGGGCGGTGATGGTCAGGCCGGACGGAAGTCCATCGCCACTCCGTTGATGCAGTGGCGCTTGCCGGTAGGTCGCGGGCCGTCGCTAAAGATATGCCCCAAGTGCCCGCCGCAGTCGGCGCAATGCACTTCCGTGCGGGGGTAACCGAGCTTGAAATCCCGGCTTGTGCCGACAGCCCCCTTGTCGACCGGTGCCCAGAAGCTCGGCCAGCCGGTTCCGGAATCATATTTCGTTTTCGAACTGTAGAGAGCATTGCCGCATCCCGCGCACACGAAGACCCCGGCGCGCTTTTCCTCGTTGAGAGGGGACGAGTAAGGCCGTTCGGTACCTTCCTGCCGCAGGACGTAGAACTCGCTCTTGGTCAGCTTGCTGCGCCATTGGGCCTCGCTCAGGGAGACCGGGAAGCTCTTGGCCTCGGCCCGGCCGGACCCGCAGGCTGCAAGTGCTGCAAAGCTTGCTGATGCACCGATCCAGCCGAGGAAGCCCCGGCGCGAAGGTTTGTTGGTCATGGCGTCGTTCCGTTTCATGCGCGCACGATAGACCTGCGCACCTGAACTTACGCTTGAAGCGGCAGAAAGGTTACGAAGCGCTGCGGCGCATCACCGTCAGAACTCGGTGATCTCGACCTCGAGCTTGCGGAACCCATGGACGAAGTTCGCCCGCACGCGCTCGATGTCGCCGGCCACGTGGACCCGCATGCGGCGCTTGTGCAATTCTTCGAGCAGGACACGAAGCTGCAGTTCGGCAAGGCGGGCACCGACGCAGCGGTGGATACCGTAGCCGAACGCGATGTGGCGACGGGCGTTCTCGCGCTCCAAGTCCAGCTTGTCGGGGTTCTCGAATACCTGCTCGTCGCGATTGGCGCTCAGATACCACAGCACCACCTTGTCACCCTTCTTGATCTGCTTGCCGAAGACCTCGGTGTCTTCGGTGCAGGTGCGGCGCATATGCGCGAGCGGGGTCTGCATGCGCAGGATTTCCTGCACGGCGTTGGGGATGAGGTCGGGGTTCTGTTCGAACTTCTTGCGCTGGTCGGGGTTCTTGTCCAGCTGGTAGATGATCCCGCTCATCGAATTGCGGGTGGTGTCGTTACCGCCCACGATAAGCAGCACCAGATTGCCCATGAATTCCTCGGGCCGCATCTGGTTCATCGCTTCGGAGTGGATCATCATGGAGATGAGGTCGTCGCCCGGCTCCTTGTCCATCGTGCGTTCGACCCAGAGCGACTGGAAATAGGCCCCCATCTCGTGGAGGAAGCCCCAGCGCATCTCGTCGAGTTCGCGTACGCTGGCGAGTTCGGTATCACCCGACCAGTCCGACCAGAACGTCAGCAGTCGGCGGTCTTCCCAAGGGAAGCCAAACAGGATGGCGAGCATTCCGGTCGTCAGTTCGATCGACACCTTGTCGACCCAGTCGAAGACTTCCCCACGCGGCAGCGAGTCGAGCAATTCGCCGGTGCGCTGGCGAATCTCGCCTTCCATTTCGGCCATACCGCTCGGCGTGAACTTAGGGGCGACGGTGCGCCGCTGCCCCGTGTGCTGCGGCCGGTCCATCGCGATGAACATCGGCAATTCGCGCCGGTCGACACCGCTTTCCGCCAGCTCTTCTTCGGTAAGCCGGTTGAGGATCGTGATGCCGCCATATTCCCAGCTGGACGAGAAAATCTCGGGCAGGGCTTCGATATGCTGGATCGCCTTGTGCTGCACGACCGCCCAGTAGGGGCCGAACGGACTGTCTTCGATATAATGCAGCGGCCCGGCTTCGCGCATTTCCTTGAAGATCGGCTGCCAGGTGTTCTCGTAGTAGATATCGCTCCGGCTGACGTCCCACTTGTGCGTGTGCTGGAGCCGCTGTTCGGGATGCTCTTCGAAGTGCTTGGTCAGCGCTTCGTAGGCGGTCGGGCTCGAACGGACTTCGGGTCGCTGCGGGGCGATGGTGGCCATATCTCTCTCCGTTTTGGCGGACTCTTTGGCGAGTCTCTGCCGTTATCCTCTGCGGTGCATCCTGAACTAACTGACATATGTGTCAATAGTGCGTTGCAAAACGGAACCTAAATCGCGGTGCCTCAAACGGATTGCACCGATGCGACCCGATCAGGAGCGCGCCTTCCTGCCGAACAGGAAACGCGGCTTCGTGTGGCCGCCACCCGCGCCCGATTTCATGACCAGCTTGCGGAACAGGCCCGACCCGGTGCGCACGAAAATCGCGACCCAGAGCAGCTGCCAGGCAAGCGCAGCTGCGTGAGTCCAGAGGACCGGCGACTGTGCCGCGCGGGCAACCATCGCATAGGGCGACGAGACCGGGAAAAGCACCGCGAAGATCTCCGCCGCCGATCCGGGATCGCTGAGCGAGTAGGTGGCGAGGAAGAACACGGCGAGTTGCAGGATCGTTGCCGGCATCGACAGCGTCTGCACATCGCGCACGGTCGGAGCCATCGAACCGATCGTGAGGAAGATCGACCCGATCAAAAGATAGGCCGTGGCAAAATAGGTCACGAACAGGATCACGAACAGCGGCCAGCCGACGGCAGGCTCCGGTATCGGGCCGAGCGCGGCGCTGCCGAGGGTCAGGACCAGCAGCGCAATGCCGCCCCAGACCGCGATGCCGACGAAACTGACCGCCAGCATGGCGAAAAGCTTGCCATAGAAAACCGCTTCCATCGGAATGGCCGCAGCAAGGATTTCGATGATCTTGTTGGCCTTCTCCTCGACGAGGTTGGAAAGGACCATGCCGGCCAGAAGCATCGTCAGGAGGAACAGGAGCGTGATCGCCCCGGTGGCAGTTGCCGTCTGGGCGCTACGGATTGTCGCGACGCTGGTTCGCGTCGGCGAGAGGTTCACGTCGGGCAATTCCGCACTCGAACCGCCTAGCGCCTGCGCAGAAAGCAGGGCGACCTCACCTTGCCATCGTGCAATCCGTTCCTCGGTACCCGTCAATTGCGGGGTCTCGAGCGACCCTGTCAGGACCGCACCGAAATTGTCCGATTTGTCGGCCAGCAGTTCGGCCGCATCTCTTCGGTCGCTGTCCGGCACTGTCACGATCGCTGGCAGGCCCACGGCTTCGGCAAGATTCTCGTGCGCCTTTGCGAAGGCGGCGTTTTCGGCGTCGGACAGGGCTACCGCCAGCTTGGGCGGATCGGAACTTTCTGCAGCCTTGGCGCCGAGCGCGCCTGCCGTAGCACTGATCGCGCCGAAGAAGATCGGGCCGAGCAGGAAGAAGAGGAAGGCCTTGGAAAACAGGATCGCCCTGAAATCCCGCCGCGCCATCACCAGCGCTGCGCGCCAGAGCGGAAGCCTGCTTGCATTATCGCTCATGCCAGATCTCCTGCCGCGTCTTCATCGAGTGCGCGCGCTGCCGCTTCACCGGCGATCTCCACGAAGGCATCGTGGAGACCGGCCCGTTCTATCGATAGCGAAAGGATACCGGCGCCCCCTTCTATGAGCCGTTTCAGGAGCGCCTCGATCCCGCTCTCGGGCACGGGGAAATACCAGAAGTGGCCGCCATGCGCCTTTGCGTCGTGGCGGGCATCGTCCGGAAGGGCGGAGCGCCATTCCCCCTCGCCATTGGCCGTCTCCAGTCGCACCTGCGCGGGAATGCGGTCGCGTGCCGCGTCGACCGATCCGGCATAGGGTACCTTGCCCCCCGCAATGATCGCCACATCGTCGCACAGTCGTTCCGCATGGTGGATGACGTGGGTCGAAAAGATCACGGTCGTCCCGTCGTCCGCCAGCTCGCGGATCATGCCTTCGAGCTTGCCCTGGTTGATCGCGTCGAGACCGCTGAAAGGTTCGTCGAGCACCACCAGCTTCGGCTTGTGGACCAGGCTTCCGAGCAATTGCACCGTCTGCGCCATGCCTTTCGATAGCTGGCGGATCTGGCGGTCGATGGCGTGGCCGAGGCCGTGCGCCTCCATCATCTCGCGCCCACGCCGTTTGCCTTCCTCGACAGGCAGGCCGCGCAGGGCGCCGAGGAAACCGATGGCCTCGTCGCACTTCATCGCCGGATACAGGCCGCGCTCCTCGGGCAGGTAACCGATAAGGCGCGCTATCTCGTGCGGCCGCTCGTGGCCGAAAATGCGGCGCACCCCTTCGTCGGGATCGATGATGCCGAGCAGCATTCTCAGCGTGGTCGTCTTGCCTGCCCCATTGGGCCCGAGAATGCCGTAGATCGCCCCTTCGGGAACGCTGATGTCCACTCCGTCCACCGCGAGCGTATCGTCGAACCTCTTGACCAGGCCCTTTGCTTCGATGGCAAGTGGTGGCGACGTGTCGGTCAGGGGTCGCGGCTTGGCATTCGGCTCGGTAAGCATATAGCAGCGTTAACCGCGCCGAGTGAACGGGAGCAACAGCAAGTTTGGTTAAGAACCCCTCTTTGAAGGCCCTGCAGGAGGATTTGCGCAAGGAAGCACGCTCGCTCGGCTTCGCGGCGTGCGGCTTTACTTCTGCGGGCGAGGACCGTGGGCGCACTGCAAGGCTCGAAGAGTGGCTGGGCGAGGGACGGCACGGCTCGATGGAGTGGATGGAGGCGCGAAAGGAGCAGCGCGCTTGCCCGCAGGGCCTGTGGCCGGAGGCGCGCAGCGTCATCGCTCTCGGAATGAGCTATGCGCCCGATATCGATCCGCTGGCGCTTGAGGGCGATACCGACAAGGCGAGAATTTCGGTCTATGCGCAGGGACGCGACTATCATGACGTCGTGAAGAAGGCGCTCAAGGCCCTGGCGCGCTGGATTATCGAGCGGGAGCCTGACAGCGAGCTCAAGGTCTTCGTCGACACCGCACCGGTCATGGAAAAGCCCCTGGGCGAAGCCGCCGGCATCGGATGGCAGGGCAAGCACACCAATCTGGTCAGCCGCGATCATGGCAGCTGGCTGTTCCTGGGCGCTATATACTCCACATTACCGTTCGAACCGGATGCGCCGTCAAGCGACAAATGCGGGTCGTGCCGCGCCTGTCAGGATGCCTGCCCGACCGATGCTTTCCCCTCTCCATACCGGCTCGATGCGCGGCGGTGCATTTCCTACCTGACGATCGAGCACAAGGGGCCGATCCCGGAGGAGTTTCGCGAAGCACTGGGAAATCGGATCTACGGCTGCGACGATTGCCTCGCGGTGTGCCCATGGAACAAGTTCGCGGACACTGCGCACCGGCATCTGAAGCTGGCACCGCGCGAGGAATTGCAGGCCCCCGACCTCGCGCACTTCCTCGCATTCGACGATGCAGGGTTTCGCCAGTTCTTTTCGGGCTCGCCGATCAAGCGGATCGGGCGCGATCGGTTCGTGCGCAATTGCCTTTATGCCGCAGGAAACAGCGGGAGCGCGTCGCTGGTTCCGCTGGTTGAGTCGCTTCGCGGCGACCCCGATCCGGCAGTGAGCGATGCGGCCGACTGGGCAGCCGCGCGGCTCAGAGCATCTCCTTGAGCGGGACCTCGGTGTCGGCGAGAAGGTCGGGATCGACCTCAGCCCGCGCCTCCACAAGCTTGCGTCCCTGCGCGTAATCGCGGGTATTGTTCACGCAATCGAGCGCAATCACGCAGCCCTCCTTGAGGTAGATCATGGCGAATTTCCGATCGGCAGGATCGCCCCGCAGCACGCAGCCATCGTGGCCGGTGGAAATGCCGACAGTCTGCAAACGCAGATCGTACTGGTTCGACCAGAACCAGGGAACGGCATTGTAATCCTGCTTGTCGCCCATGATCGCCTTCGCCGCGACGGTTGCCATGTCGTTGGCGTTCTGGACCGATTCCAGCCTGATTACGGCATTGTCCGCATAGGGATTGGCATGCGCGGCGCAGTCCCCGATGGCGTATATGTCGTCGAGCGACGTGCGGCAGTAGGAGTCGACATCGACGCCGTTGCTGCCTGCCGCGCCTGCCGCGATCAGGGGCCCGACCGAAGGCACGATGCCGATCCCTGCAATCACGATGTCGCAGGGAAGGGTCTCCCCCGTGGTCAGGGTGACGCCGCTTACCCGTCCGTCGTTGCCTTCGATGCGTTCCACGCCCGTCTCGAGCCGCAGGTCGACCCCGTGCGCGCGGTGTTCGGCGGCATAGAATCCGGACAACTCCGCTCCGGCGACGCGGGCGAGAACGCGATCCTGCATCTCGATCACGGCGACTTCGCATCCCAGCTTGCGCAGGACAGCGGCCGCTTCGAGACCGATATAGCCTGCACCGACGATGACGGCGCGTTTCGTGCCGGTTTCCAGTTCGGACTTCAGCGCATCGGTGTCGCGGCGACCGCGAATGGTGTGGACACCGGCCAGATCGGCACCGGGGCATGACAGTCGGCGCGCATCGCCGCCACCGGCCCAGATGAGTTTGCGGTACGTCACCTTGGTATCGTCGGACAATGCGATGGTGTGCGAACGCGGATCGATCTCGTTGGCATTGGCGCCGAGGCGCAAGGTCACATTGCGATCGGCCCAGAACTGTTCTGGCCGGATCAGGATTTTCTCGAAGGGCTTTTCACCGGCGAGATAATCCTTCGATAGCGGCGGGCGCTCATAAGGCGGGTTGCGGTCGCGGCTGACCATGAGGATCGTATCCTCATGCCCCGCCTGGCGTAGTGCGATGGCAGCCTGCGCTCCGCCATGACCCGAACCCACGATAACGACGTCGTAATGCTCCATGACGCGCAGGGCTGGCGCTAAACGCGCACGCGGTCAAGCATTCCTGCGCTGGATCACCGAGCCAGCAGGTTACGTGCCATGCTCGCGATCTGCGCCAGCATCGCCGGTGCAACCGGGGTTTGCGACTGCGCGCGTTCGATCATGGAGCGGAACTGCCGCATCGCGGATTGGTGATCTGCAGCCCAAGCGTTGACGACACCGCGCATGTCCTCTTTCGCATCCTTGCGGCGCGAGAGACGGCGCAGGAGGTCCAGCCGCATCTGCTGGAAGTCGCGCGCGATCCCGGAGACAAGCAGGCGCTCCCACACGTCCGAGGGATTCATCAGTGCAGCAGTTCCTTGTGCCCAGTCGATGCCGAGGCTTGCACCGATATCGGTAAAGCCCAGCGTCAGCGGTTCCGGATCGAGGCCCGTATCTGCGGCCAGCTTGGCCAGGCCGACCGACCCATCGAGATTGAAGATATGCGTGATCCGCGAAGCGATGGCATCATTCGCTCCTGCATCGGTGAAAGTGTCGTGCAGGTCCTGCGACTGATCCTTGAGCTGCGAGCCGAGGAGCTGGTCGGTCGACTTGACGAGCAGGGCTACGTTCTTGCCAAGCTCTTCGACCATTTCCGCAGGCCGCACACGACCCGATGCCGTACGCAGAACGTCTGACATCAGATTGCCGACGGCAGCCGCAAGACGATCGAACAGCAGGAGACGCGCGGTTTCGTCGATCTTGGCATTGTCGAGCTCGTTCCAGATCGTCCGGAGATCGAACAAATGCGCGGCCGCCACGAAGGCACCGGCAACTTCGGAAAGTTCGACGCCTTCCTCTTCGGCCAGTTCGAACGGGTGGATGATCCCGATCCGGTTGACCATCGCATTGGCCAGCTTGGTCGCGATGATCTCGCGGCGCAGGCGATGGTTTTCGATCTGCTTGCGGAACTTGCCGCGCATCGGTTCGGGGAAGCTGCGCATGAGCAGGTCGTGCAGGATCGGATCGTCCGGCAGGTCGCTGGTCTGGATCGCGTCCTGCAACACCAGCTTGGCCGACGACAGCAGCACTGCCAGTTCGGGGCGGGTGAGGCCCATTCCGTCGGCAGCCCGGCGCTGAAGCGTCTGGTTGTCGGCCAGGCCTTCGGTCCTGCGATCGAGATTGCCGCCGTCTTCCAGTGTCTCGATCAGGTGCAGCTGCGATGCCATGGCCCGCGCGCCGCCCTTTTCGGCAATGGAGAGGGCCAGCGCCTGCAAGCGATTGTCTTCCAGGACGAGGTCCGAAACCTCGTCGGTCATCGCTTCCAGCAATTCCACGCGTTTGGGTTCGGACAAGCGTCCTGCGCGCTTGGCAGCGGCGAGGGCGATCTTGATGTTGACCTCGTTGTCCGAGCAATCGACGCCGGCGGAATTGTCGATGAAGTCGGTGTTGCAGCGCCCGCCACCGAGCGAATATTCGATGCGCCCGGCCTGCGTCGTGCCAAGGTTGGCGCCTTCGCCGATAACCTTGGCGCGAAGGTCCTTGCCGTCGACGCGCAGCGCGTCGTTCGCCGGATCGCCGACCTGGACGTTATTCTCGCTGCTCGCCTTGATGTAGGTGCCGATACCGCCGAACCAGATCAGGTCGACCGGCGCCTTGAGGATCGCCGAAATCAGGGCTTCGGGCTCGATCTCGTCCTGTTCGATGCCAAGCACGCCCTGCATCGTTTTCGATAGCTTGATGGTCTTCGCATCGCGCGGATAGACGCCGCCGCCACGCGAAATCAGGTCCTCGTCGTAATCTGCCCAGCTCGACCGGGTCATCTCGAAGAGGCGCTTCCTTTCCTTCCAGCTCTTGGCCGGATCGGGATTGGGGTCGAGGAAGATGTGGCGGTGATCGAAGGCGGCGACCAGCTTGATGGCCTTGGACAACAGCATGCCGTTGCCGAAGACGTCACCGGACATATCGCCGCATCCCACGACCTCGATGGAATCGGTCTGCACGTCGATGCCCATTTCGAGGAAATGGCGCTGGACGCTGACCCAGCCACCCTTGGCGGTAATGCCCATCGCCTTGTGGTCGTAGCCCTTCGAGCCGCCGCTGGCGAAAGCGTCGTCGAGCCAGAAGTCGCGGCTTTCCGCAATCGCGTTGGCGACGTCGGAGAAGCTGGCCGTGCCCTTGTCTGCGGCCACGACGAAGTAGGGATCATCGCCGTCGGTGATCACGACGTTTTCAGGGTGCACGACCTTGTCGTCGATAATGTTGTCGGTGACCGACAGCAGGCTGCGGATGAAGACTTCGTAGCTGGCCTTGCCCTCTGCCGCCCAGGCATCGCGATCGGCGGAAGGATCTGGAAGCTGCTTCGGATAGAAGCCGCCCTTGGCACCGGCAGGAACGATGACTGCGTTCTTGACGCGCTGCGCTTTCATCAGGCCGAGGATTTCGGTGCGGAAGTCGTCCCGGCGATCGGACCAGCGCAGGCCTCCGCGCGCGACCGGGCCGGAGCGCAGGTGAATGCCTTCAACGCGGCGCGAATAGACGAAGATTTCGCGCCATGGCACGGGCTTGGGAAGTCCCGGCACCATCGAACTGTCGATCTTGAATGCCAAAGCTTCGCTGGCTGCCGGCGCAAAGACGTTCGTGCGCAGGATCGCGTCGATCAACGCCTTGTAGAGGCGGAGCAAACGGTCGTCGTTGATGGCTTTCACCCGCGTCAGGGCGCGCCTGATCGTTTCGCTGGCTTCTTTGGCTGCCTCTTCACGGTCGCCATCGAAATCCGGGTCGTGTCGTGCGGTGAACAGGTCGATGAGGGCGCGCGTGATGTCCGCCGATTTGGCCAGCGCATCGACGACCGTGTAGATCGTGAACCCCATGCCGATCTGGCGCAGGTAGCGATAAAAGGCGCGCAGCCATTCGGTCTGGTGCGCGTCGAGGGCAGCTTCCACGACAAGGCGGTTGAAGACGTCGTTTTCCGCTTGTTCGTTGAGCACTGCGCCGATCGCGTCCTCGATCCCTGCCGCACGCTCGATCAGGTCATCGGCGTCGAGGCCGGGCGCAAGCTGCAGCGCGAAATCGTGGATCGTGCCCAGGCGTCCCTCTTCCAGGACCGTCGGCATTTCGGATCGCACATGGAAACCGAAGTTCTCCAACGCGGGGACGGCATCGGAAAGCGGCAGGCTACCTTCGGCCTGGTAGAGCTTCAGCCGCAGGCAGCGCTCGTCGTCGCGCTCGCACAGGTACAGGCGGGCACCGCGGTGCGGGGCGTCGTCCTCGTCATCGGCGTGATGGCCGAGTGCGCGCAGGCGGGAGATATCCTCGGCCGCTTCGCGAGGGCCGAAGCGTGCGCGATAGGCGGTCGGGAAGGCTTCCGCGAAACGCAGGGCCAGGGCGGCTGCGCGACCCTTTTCCTCGAAGGCGAGCAATTCGTTCTCGACCGCTTCGCTCCATCCGCGGAGCAGGGTCTGGAGCTGTTTTTCGAGAGCCGCTTCGTCGGGCTTCTGCGCGCCTTCGCGAATGTCGAGGACGAACCGCAGCATGGCGAGGTTGCCGCCTTCGACCTCGAGGCTCCAGTCCAGCAGTCGCGCTTTCGCGCCTTCTTCGAGCAGGCCGAGGATCTGTAGGCGCACCTGCGTTGCGAGCATGTCGCGCGGCATCCACACGAAGGCAAAGAGGTGGCGGGCCAGGGGGGCTTCGACCAGTGCCAGGCGGGGGCGGGGCCGGTCGACCAGGCTCATCATGGTGGTCGCGATGCGCGCCGTGTCTTCTTCGGAGAAGCCGATCACGAGATCGTGCGGCAATGCCGTAAGGGCGTGGACCAGTGCCTTGCCGGCATGGCCGGTGTCGTCGAAATTCAGCTCGTTGCGGATCGCGTCGAGCCGTTCGCGCAGGATCGGGACGCTGCGCGGTGGCGAGGCGATTGCCGCGCTTGTCCAGACACCGGCGTGCACGGACAGGGCCGTAACCTTCTTGCCGTCGCGGATCGGGACGATGAACAGGTCGAGCGGCACGCGGCGGTGCACGCGCGCCATGTGATTGGCCTTGATGATCAGCGGCGTGCGGGCTTCGCCCTTGCCTTCGAACCAGGCGAAGGCACGCTCGTAACTGGCATCGACCAGGAGCTGGCGGGACGAGGTGCGACAGATGCCAAGTTCGTTTTCCTGCGTACCGTCGCGCTTGCGCACCACGTGCCCGAGCTGCGTGAGCATACCCGAGTTCAGCCATTCCAGCAGGGCGGCGCCTTCTTCGTTATCGACCCTGTCGACGTCGGCGCTCATCGCTTCTTGCAGCTTGGACCAGTCGGAAACCGCCGATCGTACGTCGGCGAGCGCTTCCAGCAGGGCGTCCTCGATCGACTGTCTGCGCTTGGCGTCGACACGCGGCGCCTCGAGATATATCATCGATTCCCAGAAGGCGTCGTCCGGCTCGCCCTCGATCACCTTGCCAAGAACGCCATCGCCGCTCCGTTCGACCGGGACGACAGGGTGGATCAGGCGGTCGATCGCAATCCCCATTGCAGCGATCGCCGCGGCCGTGGAATCGACCAGGAACGGCATGTCGTCGTTGATGATCGCGATGCGCGTATAGCGGCGGTCGTCGCTGATCGACTGGATGGCGATCGCGGGTTCGCCTGCTGCGCGCTTTTCGGCGGTCTCGGCGAGGAAAGCTGCGGCCTCGGACAAGTGCTCGTCGTCGATCGGAGTGTCGCCCGGGAGCAGGGATTCGCGCATGTGCTGCGCGATGGCCTTGGCGTGGGGGGACATGCTCTGGCTTGCCTTGGCGGCTTTGGAACCCATGAAAGGCCTCTCGCTTGCGGCGTACGATACTTTCGCACCCGTGAAATTTCCGAGTCGTCTTCAGCGACGCGCTGGCTCGCGATTAGGCCCGTTGTCGCGCCCTCGCAAGGCTAGCAAAAAGGAAAAGCCGCAATCGTATGCGTTCCTAGGTTCCGTAGCGTCGGCGAAGGGTGTCAGCCGAGCGCCGAAAGCGCACGGGACAGCGAATCCACTCGCTCTTGCGGATCGAATGTCGGCCCGGCGAAGATAATCTCGTCCGCACCGGTTCGGGAAACGAAGGCGCGGATCTTGTCGGCACATTGCTCGGGCGTTCCGACTGCACTGGCCTGCCCGATATGGGCGAGCATGGCCTGCGCCGGGGCGGGAAGGCTCTCGCGATAACCTTCCACAGGCGGCTTGAGCCTGGCCGGCGATCCGGTGCGCAAGGCAACGAAGGCCTGCATCTGCGAAGTCGACAGCGTCTCCGCTTCCTCTTCCGTCTCTGAGCAGAAAAGGTTCATCGCAGCCATCACATACGGCGCATCGAGCTGGTCCGAAGGCTCGAAATCGCGGCGGTAGACTTCCAGTGCGGTATCGAGGTGATCGGGCGCGAAATGGCTCGCGAAGGCATAGGGCAGGCCGAGCCGCGCGGCCAGTTGCGCGCCGAACAGGCTGGAGCCGAGCATCCAGAATTCGGGCTTGGCGCCAAGCCCCGGTGTGGGATGAATGGCCGTGTCCCCGCGCATCAGGGCCTGCAATTCCGCGACGTCCTGCGGAAACATCTCCGCGGCGCGATGGAGGTCCTTGCGCAGGGCGCGCTGGAGTTCCGGGCCTGCACCTGGTGCACGGCCAAGTCCCAGGTCGATACGGCCCGGGAACAGCGCGTCGAGCGTGCCGAATTGCTCGGCAATCTGGAACGGGGTGTGATTGGGCAGCATGATGCCGCCGGAGCCGATCCGGATCGTGTTCGTCGCATTGCCGATATGCGCAAGGACGACGGACGTGGCGCCCCCGGCAATGCCTTCCATCGCGTGATGCTCGGCAACCCAATAGCGCGTGCATCCGAGGCGTTCGGCGGCTTGCGCCAGCTGGGTCGCCGCTTCGAAGGCTTCCGCAAGGGTTCCGCCCTCACGGACCGGAACGAGATCGAGAACCGAGAATGCCGTCATTCTGCCGGCGCGATCTGTGCGAGGTACTCGCGCGCCTGGTCGGCCTGCGGGCTTTGTGGGGCAACGTCGAGCACCGACCGGAAGCTGCTGCGCGCATCCGCCTCGCGACCGGACAGGGCGGCGATAACGCCAGCTTCCAGTCCGACTTGCGGATTGCGGGGCGAAAGCAGGGCCGCCCTCTCGATCTGTTGCTGCGCTTCGCCGAGGCGCGATAGCCGGCGCGAAAGGGTGGCGGAGAGAAGCCATGCCTGCGCATCGTCGCCATCGGCCTCGCGTGCCTCGGACAGGGCTTCTGCCGCGTCATCCATGCGGCCCATCCGCACCAGAACGCGGGCCAGATCGACACGCAAGTCCGCAGCGAGCGCCGCGTCGGGTGCGGCAAGTGCCTGCCCTCCTGCGCGGTCGAGCAGGACGAGGGCGCCTTCCATGTCTTCTTCGGCGAGCGCCGCATTGCCCGCCATCGCATTTAGCCGGGCGGCATAGGCGAGATTGTCTGCCGGAGCTTCCGCGCTGGCGAGTTCGAATATCTCCCGCGCCTCTCCCATGCGATCGAGCTGGACCAGCGCGAGGCCAAGGCAGTGCGCCGATTGTGCCATTTCGAGGTCGGTTTCAGCCGTTTCGCGCCAGCTTTGCGCAAAGTCGAGCGCGGCCTCGGGTGTATTCGCTGCCTGGCGCAGGCAGGTCGCAAGCCGGGGCTGCACCCGCGGCTCGGAAACTTCGGCCCGCGGCGGCCGGTTGGCGAGTTCGTCGGGAATACCGGGCATGGCGCCTGCAGACGGATTCGGACCGACCTGCATGAAAAGGAGAGCGAGCGGGGCAAGGGTCAGGGTCATTCGGCTTCCAGATCGTCGAGAAGTCCGCCAATCGTACGCAGCAGCAAGGCGATATCCTGCGGCCTCGACAGGCGGTGGTCGCCGTCCTTGATATAAGTGACTTGAACGTCGTCCGAACGCAGGGCTGCGGCAAGCCTGCTGCTGATTTCCCACGGCACGTCGGCATCGCGCTGGCCGTGGACCAGGCGCACCGGCGCATCGATTTCGATCGTCCCTGTCAGTTGGCGCAGGGCCTGCCCGTCGGCCCAGAAGGCGGAGTGCATGGGCGTCGGCTCGGGACCATAGGGATTCTCGTCGTAGACGGTCTCACCTGCCTCCAGCTTAGCTTTCTCCTTCGCGTTCCTGCCCCAGTCGGTGAAATCGGGCGCAGACGCGATGCCGACCACGCCGGCCAGCCGATCCTTCAGTGCCAGCCCGACAAGCAGCATGAGCCAGCCGCCCATGGAAGAGCCGATGATGACGAACCGCTCCTCGACCTCGGCTTCGATCAGCGCGGCCACCTCCTCGCGCCATCTGGACAGCGTGCCGTCGGCGAAGTCGCCGTCGCTGCGGCCGCAGCCCGAATAATCGAGCAGCAGGCACGCCCGGCCTCTTTCCCTGGCCCATTCGTAGAGGGCGGTCGCCTTGCCGCCTTCCATGTCCGACATGTAGCCGGGCAGGAAGACCAGCGTGGGCCCGTTACCCGGCGTATGGCGAAACGCGATCCTGCGACCGTCCGGCATGGCATGAAACTGGATATCGTTCATGCGTCACGATGTCGGCCCACGCGCCCGGCTTTGCAAGCCTAGAAGAAGTCGAACTCCTCGACGTCGGGATCCTGCTTGCACATGGACTTGATGGCTTCGAACTCCGCCTGGGTAAGGACCGGTTTGAAGGTCTTGCCCTTGGCGGCCTCGCGATAGGCGCGCGCCCGTTCGCCTGGTGCAGGGTGGCTGGCGATCCAACCGGTAATGCCGTTGGTGTCGCCTTCTTCGCTGTCGCCGCCGAGGCGCTCGAAGAATTTCGCAGCGCCCAGCGGGGAGACATTGCTTTCGGCCATGCGCGCCCTCGAATAGGCGTCCGCTTCGCGTTCCGCGTCGCGTGAATACCCCATCTGCGCGACCCCGAACAGCGTGTCGCCGAAGCCGCTGTCCGCGCCTGCCAGCAGGACGGACAGGCCGAACTGCCGCAGCAGCGCAGTCATCACGTGGCGTTCGCGCACATGTCCGACCTCGTGGCCGAGCACGCCGGCAAGTTCCTCGGGCGTTTCCGCGTCCTGCACGAGGCCATCGAAAAGGAGGACGCGCCCACCCGGCAGGGCGACCGCGTTGACCATGTCGATGTTCGCCACATTGGCACGCACCTGCTCGCGCTCGGGATCGACCGCGTCGAGCAGCTTCGCCATGGCGGCATCGCCTTCGGGCGTGCTGCAGAGACGATTGCCGAAGTCGCCGATCATCGCATCGCCCATTTGCCGCTCCCAGCTTTCGGGAACGCGCGGGCCGAGCCACTCGGGAGCCGTCATGAACAGCGCAACCGCGCCCGCACTGACGATGGCGAAGAGGGCGACTGCCTTGGGCAGGCCAAGCCCGTCCACCCAGGCGCCGTATGTCGCTTTCGCGGGCAGCCGCGAGGCGAGGCCCGGCGGCAAGTCTTCGGGCAGCATGAGGCGGAAATCGGGCTCGCTCTGGCGGCGATAGACATTCTCGCCGCCGCGATTTTCGCCCCACTGGAGATCGGCAAACGGCACTTCCATCGTACCCGTCGGGCCCACCAGCAGCAATGTATCGGCATCGCTCCACACGGCCTCGCCCTCGTGGCGAACGGCGTTGCGACCGTCATACCACTGGGCAGGCGCACGAAAGGCAGCGTCGCTCATGTCAGATAGCGCCGATGTCGAATGCGTCCAGGAGGCCCTCGCCGTGCTTGGCGGTGGTCGTGGTCGACTGGGTGAGATCGTCGAGCAGGATTTCTCCGTTGGCCTCGAGGTGGACCATGAAGAACTTCCAGTGGCGATAGCTGAGGAAGATGAACCCGATGCCGAAGGTGAACACGACCAGCAGCGCATCGACGATCAGCAGCTTGACCCAGTCCATGGTGGACGCCTCGAAACTGAAGCCGAGGTCGCCCCATGTCGTGCTGCCCACGACTTCGCGATAGAATTTCGCGAAGAACGCCACGGCGATCAGGCCGAGGCCGAGGTAGAAGAACAGGAACAGGAATATCACCGCGCCGACCATGCCGATGCCGGCTCCCTGGTCGCCGCCGAGGCTTTGCCCGGCGATCATGCCCATCGCACCTGCCGCAATCCCGCCGATGAAGAAGACGATCGGGGCGAGATAGAAGAGCAGGTAGCGCGCGAAGACGTTGGAGCTGTCGGCATTTGCATCGAACTCGTACGGGCCGAAGCTCATCTTGCGCATGCGCTCGTTCCACAGGCTGGTCATCGACCAGGGCACGAGCAGGCCGAGGGGGATGTAGCCGACAATCGTCTTCCACATATAGGACCAGCCGTAACGGAAGCCCTGGTGGTTGCTGCCGCCGCGGATGCCGCGCCAGCGGGTCCGTGACAGGCGATACCGCAGGGCGCGGAATCTCGCGACGCCGGTGAGGTAGAAGAAGCCGAAGAAAATCGCGAAGGTCGCAATTGCTGCCACCGCCTCGTACCCGCGAGCAATCAGTGCCTGCTGCACGAAGCTGAACAGCGAGAGCGGGAGGATGAAGAGGATGAAAACCAGCACGAAGCCGACGAACAGTTCCTTGCCGGTGCCGGTCCATTCCAGCCGCTCGTCCACGAAGCGGCTATGCGCCCAAAGGTATTGCCGCTCGCGCGTGGTCGCCCAGAAACGATAAATCCCCAGCGTAACGATAGTCAGCAACAGGTTGGGGAACGCGATTTTCGCGAAATCCTGCCAATTGCCGTCGAAACCGAAAGCGCTTTCCGCCTCGATCGGTGCCTGTTCCATATTGTGAGCGACCCCCCGCCTGTAAAAACCGTAATTGAACACCCGTCCGTATCGGGTTCTTCAAAGCAGCGGGCTCCAAGTCAAGGCAAACGCTCACTCGCGCAGGAATATGTCTTCTATTTGTGTCCCGAATACATCGGCAATCCTGAATGCCAGCGGGAGAGAGGGGTCGTAACGCCCCGTTTCGATGGCGTTTACCGACTGGCGGCTGACCTCGAGCCGGTCGGCGAGGTCCTGCTGGCTCCAGTTGCGCTCCGCACGCAGCACCTTGAGGCGGTTCTTCATGCGCCCCTTACCTTCTGCCACAGCTGCGCTCCGGCAAGTCCGATGGCCCAAGCGGGCAGGACCCACCAGGCCCAGATATGCGGCACCAGTTCGAACATCTCCAAGAAGCCCCAGAAGATACCCAGCGCCAGCACGAATGCGAGCGCTGCAAGCGATGCCATCATCGACTTGTAGCGCAGGTATTCGTCGCTCTCTTCCCCGAGGTATCGCGCCATCGCCCAGATCATTCCCAGGGTCGGCAGGATGGGCAGCAGGGTCAGGGCGAAGACCGTCCAGTCGGCCAGTTCGTAATTGCGCCAGAGCACGATTGCGATCCCGAGGCCCAAAACATAGCCAATGCCGCACAGCATCATGCGCCGGTTGTAGACGTCCATAGCCTCGCTGTAGGTGCAGGTGCTGTTTTTCATGGCCTTGTTGAACGGGATCATCAGGCCCATCGACAGCGCGAGCAGGATGAAGCCCACGGGCTCTTCAATGGCTCCGCTAAGGCGCAGCGCGATGATGACGCCGGCGCTGGCGAAGAACAGGCCGACCCACAGGCCGGGGCGGCTCCTTTTTCGGGTTTCGGCGGTCATCGAGCCGACCTCTTCAGAAGATTGCAGGACCGGTCGCCGCGCAGCCAGACAGGGGCGAAAAGAGCGAGAAGCAGGAAGGGAAGTAGCTGTGCCACTTCGTGCGGGATGATGCCCGCGTTCCCCAGCAAGGCCAGACCCAGCATGGCCGAAGCAAGCAAAATGGAAGGTAGTAAGGTTTTCATGACAAGCATCCTTTTCTCAATGTAAAGTGCGTTTGTCATAAAGGCCCCGATTTGTCAAGCCTCCTTTACAAAGTGGAGCGCGGCCTTTCCATCGCCTCTTTCTGCTTGTCATCTGCCTGCCATCCGGCGCAGTCATGGAAGGAGGAGAGAGGACCCGTTTCATGATCAAGACCGAACCACCCGTTGCCGCGCCGATCCTGCCGCTCGATCGCAGGCAATTGCTCAAGGGCGGGGTGCTGGGTGCGGGTCTTGCTGCGGCACCCCTGTCCGCCAGCAGCGCTGCGCGCGGCTTCACACATGGTGTAGCAAGCGGAGAGCCGGGGTCCTCGCGCGTTCTTTTATGGACGCGTTACGTAGGCGATCAGGACGTCCGGCTGACATGGGAAGTGAGCGAGACAGCCTCCTTCGCTGCTCCCGTCGCTTCGGGCTCCATCACGGCGAGCCCCGCAAATGACGGATGCGCCAAGCCATGGGCCGACGGGCTCGCGCCGGGTCGCTGGTATTACTTCCGTTTTACTGCGCCCGACGGCAGCCACTCCGATATCGGCCGCACGCGCACCCTACCCGAAGGCCCGACCGCGCGCTGGAAGATGGCGGTCTTCTCCTGCTCCAACATCGGCTTCGGCTGGTTCAACGCCTATGCGCATGCGGCCGCGGCGAACGAGTTCGACTGCACGCTGCACCTCGGCGACTATTTCTACGAATACGGCCAGGGCACCTACCCCTCCGAGAGCGAGTGGCTCGGCACCCGAGCTCCACTCGACCCGCAATCCGAAACGGTGGCCCTTGCGCAGTACCGCGCGCGCTATGCCCAGTATCGCAGCGATCCGGACCTGCGCCGCATCCACCAGATCTATCCGATGATTGCCGGCTGGGACGACCACGAGAGCGCGAACGACAGCTGGGAAGGCGGTGCGCAGAACCACCAGAGCGAGACCGAGGGCGAATGGAGCGTGCGCAAGGCCGCCGCCATGAAAGCCTATCGCGAATGGATGCCCGTCTCTGATGAGCCTTGGGCCGAGTACGAGATCGGCGATCTCGCGAGTCTGTTCCGCCTTGAGACGCGCCTTTCGGCTCGCGCAGAGCAATTCGATTACGGCACGCTGCTGCGCGGAATGACATCTCCCGAACAGGGCGTCGCCGCGCTCACCGCGTTCCGGGAGGAGAGCTATCGCGACCCCACGCGCGAAGTGCTCGGCGCCGCACAGCAGGCCTGGCTCGGCAATGGTCTCATGCGCTCGGCCAAGGGCGGCAAGACGTGGCAGGTGCTCGTCCAGCAGGTCCTGATGGGCAAGACCGCCTCCGCTACCTCGCTGACCGACGCCCTGCCGCAAGGACTGCCAGACTACATCATGCGCCGCGTGGTCGCAGGCGCTATCGCCTCGCGCGCCGGTCTGCCGCTCAACATGGATGCGTGGGACGGCTATCCCGCAGCCCGCGCCCGTCTTTATGAAGCGGCTCTTGCGGCGGACGCAAATCTCGTCAGCCTTGCAGGCGACACCCACAACGCATGGGCTTTCGACCTTGCCCACGAGGGCGAGAAGGTCGGCGTCGAATTCGGCGGCCAGTCGGTCACCTCCCCCGGCTTCGAAGGATACTTGCCGCAATTGGCGCCGGGCGATGTCAGCGCGGCCATGGTCGCCCGCAATCCCGAGCTTAAATGGATGGACGCCTCGCGCCGCGGTTACATGGCGGTCGAACTCACGCCGACGCGTGCGACGAGCGAATATCGCTTCCTGTCCTCGGTGCGTGAGAAGGGGGCCGAAGTCGTCGCGACGAAGCGCCTCTCAACCCTTGCCGGAGCGCGCGCGCTCGATCTCGGTTGAGATTTTAACCTGTCGTCGCTATCTCCTGGCGCATGACGCATCAGCGCATCACGACAACCACTACCACCACCCCGGGCGACCGGGGGCGGGTGCGCGCGTCCTGACGTAGCGCTCCGCCGCCCGGTTTCGGGCGGTCGGCGTTTCCTCCCGAAATCGAATTTCTCGTAAACGCCGCTTCAAGCGCGCGCCTAGCTGTGCCATGGGCCTCGACATACCGAGGCCGGTCACGGGAGGCCGCGCCAGGACAACGGACGGATAGAATGACGGAACTGCTCAAGATCAGCCTGCCCGATGGTTCGGTGCGCGAGATGGAACCCGGCAGCACGCCTGCCGATGTCGCCGCCGCGATCGGGCCGGGCCTTGCCAAGGCCGCCATTGCCGCGCGCGTCGACGGGGAGCTGCGCGACATCAACCGCCCCTTCGAAGGCGATGCGGAATTGGCGCTGGTCACGAGCCGCGACGAGGAAGACGCGCTGGAACTGGCGCGCCACGATTTCGCGCACGTTCTTGCAGAAGCGGTGCAGTCGCTCTTCCCCGGCACGCAGATCACCTTCGGTCCGGCGACGGACGACGGCTTCTATTACGATGTGAAAGCGCCTGATACGCGTGAGCCGTTCTCGATGGACGACCTCCCCGCGATCGAAGAAGAAATGCGCCGCATCATCAAGGCCGACAAGCCGCTGCGCCGCGAAGTGTGGAGCCGCCAGCAGCTGATCGACAAGTGGGAAGCGGAAGGCGAGGTCTTCAAGGCCGAATGGGCCAAGGAACTGCCAGAAAACGAGGAACTGACGGTTTACTGGTCGGGTGAAGACTGGCTCGACATGTGCCGCGGTCCGCACCTTGCCTCGACGGGCAAGCTGGATCCGCAGGCGTTCAAGCTGACGCGCGTTGCCGGTGCCTATTGGCGCGGCGACCAGAACAATCCGCAGCTCACGCGCATCTACGGCACGGGCTGGCTCAACAAGAAGCAGCTCAACGCCCACCTCACGCGGCTGGAAGAAGCGGCCAAGCGCGACCATCGCAAGCTGGGCCGCGAGATGGACCTGTTCCACCTGCAGGAAGAGGCGCATGGCAGCGTCTTCTGGCACCCCAACGGCTACATGATCTGGCGTGAGCTCGAAGCTTACATGCGCCGCAAGATGGACGGCGCGGGCTACCGGGAAATCAAGACGCCGCAGCTGATGGACGTGCGTCAGTGGGAGCAGTCCGGACACTGGGGCAAATATGCCGAGAACATGTTCGCGGTGCCCGACATGGTGCCCGAAGTGGACGAGCTGGGTGACGGTCCGGCCAATCCTTCGGTTGCGCCCGATGCCGACTGGATGGCGATCAAGCCCATGAACTGCCCTGCCCATGTGCTGGTCTTCAAGCAGGGCATCACGTCCTATCGCGAACTGCCCATCCGCCTTGGCGAAATGGGCTGCTGTCACCGCAACGAACCGCATGGCGCGCTGCATGGCCTCATGCGCGTACGCCAGTTCACGCAGGACGATGCGCATATCTTCTGCACCGAAGACCAGGTGGTCGAGGAAGTGCGCGCCTTCTGCAAGCTGGCCGACAGCGTCTATCGCGATTTCGGCTTTACCTATCACGTGAAGCTCGCCCTGCGCCCGGAAAAGCGCTTCGGCAGCGAGGCGGACTGGGACAAGGCCGAGCAGGAATTGCGCGACGCCGTGGCCGAAGCGGGCATGGCGAACGAGGAATACGGCTGGGAAGAGCTCCCCGGCGAAGGCGCTTTCTATGCGCCGAAGCTGGAGTGGCACCTTACCGATGCCATCGGCCGCACCTGGCAGGTCGGCACGATCCAGGGCGACCGCGTGTTGCCCGACCGCCTCGATGCAAGCTTCATCGGCGAAGACGGGGAAAAGCACCGTCCCGTCATGCTGCACCGCGCGATCTTCGGATCGTACGAGCGGTTCATCGGCATTCTGATCGAACACTTCGCCGGGCGCTTGCCCGTCTGGCTCGCCCCGACGCAGGCCGTCGTGGCGACGATTGTCTCGGATGCCGACGACTATGCCAAGGAAGCCGTCGCCAAGCTCAAGGCAGCCGGCATTCGCGTCGAAAGCGACCTTCGCAACGAGAAGATCAATTACAAGGTCCGCGAGCACTCGGTCGCCAAGGTCCCCCACCTCCTGGTGGTGGGCATGCGCGAGGCGGAGGAAGGCACGGTCGCAGTCCGCACGCTGGGCCAGCAGCACCAGAAGGTGATGCCGCTCGAGGAAGCGATCGCGATGCTCAAGGCCGAAGCCACGCCGCCGGACCTGCGGGACTAGTCCTTCGTGCGACGGCGATTGGGACTTGCGGCGCTGGTCGCCGTGCTGGCCGGCCTGCTCGTCCTCGCGCTCGGCTATTCCAACGCACGCGCAGACCCGATCGTCCGCGAAGCCTATGTGCCGGTGGCCGGTTGGCCGGAGGGCGAGGCCCCGCTCAAGGTCCTCGCCCTGTCGGATGTCCATGTCGCAGGTCCCGACATGCCGCCTTCGCGGGTCGAACGCATCGCGAAGCGGCTAAACGCGCTGTCGCCCGACCTCATCCTCGTGGCGGGCGACCTCATCAGCGAGAGACGCACCGCGACAAAGCTCTATTCCGAGGAGGAAGTAGCCGCACCCTTTGCCACTTTCGAAGCGCGCTTGGGCATGGTGGTCGCCCCCGGCAATCACGACCATTGGGTCGATCTGGGCGCAATGGTCGCCGCGCTTGAGGGGCATGGCATCACGGTCCTGAGAAACGAAGCGGTGAAACGGGGGCCGCTGCTCATCGGCGCAGTCGATGACGACTACACCGGCCATGACGATGTACCCGCGACCTTTGCTGCGCTCGACGCTCTGGGCGAGGGACCGGCTGTAGTGGTCAGCCATACCCCCGACATCGTGCCCGACCTCCCGCGCGCGGTCGCGGCAGTCTTCGCCGGACACACGCACTGCGGCCAAATCAGCCTCCCCGTCATCGGCCCGATTTCGACGCTCTCGCGCTATGGTGACCGCTTCGCCTGCGGCACGATACGCGATGGCGGGCAGACGGTTTTCGTGGGCGCGGGACTTGGAACCAGCATCCTGCCGCTGCGCTATGGCGCGCCGCCCGATGTGTGGCTGGTGACGCTGGGGCCGCCCCGATGATGGGTCTGGAATACTCGCTTCTGCAGATTGTCGCTGCACTGCTCGCCGCCTTCGGTTCGGCCTTCGTGCGTGGGCTCACTGGCTTCGGCATGGCCATCCTTATCGTGCCCGTTCTGGCGCTGGCCCTGTCGCCCGTCGACGCGGTCTTGCTGACCAACTTCCTTTCGGTCTTCATCGGCCTGTCCGAAATCCGCCGCCTGCTGCGCGGAGCCGAGAAATCGGCCTGGGCCATCATCGCGCTGGTGGCGGTGACGACGCCGGTCGGCCTCTACCTGCTCAGCATCACCTCGCCCTCGATTGCGCGGGTGGTGATTGCGCTCATCGCCCTCTCGGCCTTCCTCGCGATCCTCCTGCCTCGCCGCAAAGCCCTAGAGCATCATCCGGCGACCACCGGAGGCGTCGGGGTGCTTTCGGGCCTGATGACAGGCTACGCCGGAATGCCGGGCCCGCCGGTCGTGCCCTATTATGTCGGACGCGACATTCCGCGCGAGACCGCCAAGGCCTCGATGCTCCTCATCTTCACCTGCGCCTCGAGCGCCGGCCTTGCCAGCGGAACGGCGCTGGGCGTGCTCGACTGGAGGCTGGCGCTGCTGGCGCTCCTGCTCTTCCCCGCCGTGCTGCTCGGCAACTGGCTCGGCAACAAGGCCTCGGGCAGTATCGAGGACCGCACCTGGCGCATCTGCGTCGGGCTGGTGCTGGCCGGAGCCGCGCTGGCGGCCTTGTGGAAGGCCTTCGCCTAAATGCTCGGCCTGCCCCCCGAAGCGATCGGCATTGCCCTGGTGACCGCGCTGGCGGCGGGTTTCGTGCGCGGGCTTGCGGGGTTCGGGCTGTCGGTCGTGATCGTGCCCGTGCTCGCGCTGACCATCGCCCCGCGCGAAGCGGTGCTGGTGGGTAATATCTCGCTGTTCCTGATCGGCCTGACCGACATCGGGCGCATAAGGCGCGAGGCCGATCGCTCAGCCATTCCGATCACACTGCTGGCGCTGGCCTGCATGCCGCTTGGCCTGTGGGCGCTGGTGACGCTGAGCGCGGACTGGGCGCGGCTCCTGATCGCGCTCGTCTCGCTTGGCGCATTCGTGCTGGTGGTGGTGCCGCTCGGCAGGATCGCCATGCCGCGCAAGCCTGCCATGGGGCTGTCGGGGTTCTTCACCGGCTTCTTCGGAGGCTTCGCCGGAATGCCGGGGCCGGGCATGGCGCCCTTCTACCTGCGCGGACGCCTTCCCCCGCGCGAGGCGCGGGCGTCCATGATGGCGATTTTCCTGGTGCTGACACCGCTATCTTCGGCGCTGTTCATTGCACTCGGCGTCGGCGGGATGCGCGAGGTCCTGCTCGCCCTGCTGCTCTTCCCGGCAGTGCTGGTCGGCGATCTCGTGGGCCACGCAGCCTTCGGGCGCGTCACATCGCGGCAATGGCAGGTGAGCGTCGCCCTCGTGCTGGGCGGCGCGGCAGCCGGTGCGGTCTGGAAACTGTTAGAAGGGTAGGGCCGGTCCGGCGAGGACCAGGGCAAAGCCGCATCCGCTCACGATAAGCGCGCGCGCAGCTTCCGCCAGCGGGAATGCCGGAACGTGGGTGCGAGCGAGAGCGATAGCCTTTGCCATGGCCCCATTCTCGCGGCCAAACCCTAATGAAGCGTTAAGGCTTCCATCCGGCAGAGGGCATTTGCTGGCTGGCGCAGTGGAACCCGCCGCCGCCCGCCAGCACCGCATCGCCCGGAAGGCCGATAGTCGCGCGATCCGGGAATAGCGCGTCGATCGCCGTCACGCCTTCCTCGTCGTACGGACTGCCGAAGGTCGGCACCACGACGAGGTGGCTGGTAATGGCGAAATTCACGTAGCTCGCCGGCTCGACATGGTCGCCGCTGGTTACGAGGCCGGGCGAGGGGATCTCGACCACCGAAACGCCAGCCGCTTCTGCCCGGCGGCGCGCATCGGCATAGATCTCCGCATTGGGGTCGGCGCTTCCCGTGGCGCGCGGGATGACGAGCGTGTTGGCCGCAACGAAGCGGGCGAGATTGTCGACATGGCCGTCCGTGTGATCGTTGATCAACCCGTCGCCGAGCCACAGCACGCGGCTAAAGCCGAGATCGCGTTCGAGGCGCTGCTCGATTTCTTCGCGCGAGAGCTGCGGATTGCGATTTGGGTTGAGCAGGCATTGCTCGGTCGTAGCGACGAGGCCGGTCCCATCGCCATCCACCGCGCCGCCTTCGAGGATCCAGTCCGCCGTTTGCAGCGGCAAGCCCTCGTCCACGGCCAGCTGCGCGCCGACGGTCTGGTCTCCGTCCATCAGGTACTTGCCGCCCCAGCCGTTGAAACCGAACCGCCGCGCCGCCCGCTTGCCATCGCGGTTTGAAACAACCAGAGGTCCGGTGTCGCGCAGCCAGACATCGCCATAGTGACGTCGTTCGAGCGTGACGTTCCCGCCGACCAGCTGACGCGCGCGTGCCTCGTTCGCATCATCGCGCACCAACAGGCGGACTTCCTGCCCGCTATCGGCGACAACATTGGCGAAGGCCGCGATCTGCTCCTGCGCCCTTGGCAGGACTTCGGGCCATTCATGCGGATCGTGCGGAAAGCCGATCCACAGCCAGTCCTGCGGGGCCCATTCGGGCGGCATCATCCAATCGGGCGTCGTGCTCATGCGCGGCGGTTAGGACGAGGTGATCGCTCCGCGCAATAAAAAAGGGGACGCCGCAGCGCCCCCTTTCCATTCGGTGACAGAGTGGCTCAGGCGTCGGCCTTGGGGCTTTCGCCGCTGTCCTTGTTCCTGCCTGCGTCCTTGCCATTGGCGGGAAGCGCCTTGGGGGCGTCTTCCTTCTTCGGCTCGGGCGCATCTTCCACTTCGAAGCCGCCGGTCTGCTCGGCCGGGCCCTTGACCAGGCTGTTGAGGCTGGAGCCGTCGAGGCCCAGTTCCTTCATCAGCCCGTCGAGCACCGGCGCCTGCGCGCGGTAGGCAAGCGCTGCGCTGACCGCATCAGTCGCGAGGTTGCCCGATCCGCCGCCGACACCGGCTGCACCGCCCGACGACTTGCCGCCGCCATTGGTAAGCCCGTCGACCTGGACGATCTTGATGCTCTCGATCGCTTCCATCGGTTTGGCGCTTTCCTTGACCAGTTCCGGCAGGACCTTGAGGAGGGCCATCTTGGTCTGCAGGCTGATCTGGTCGGACGAGAGAATGTTCGCCGCCTCGTTGATCGCCTTTTGACCGGCTGCCTCGACTTCGAAGCGCACGCGCGCAGCTTCTGCCCGCAGCTTCTCGGCTTCGGCCTCGCCCTGCGCTTCCAGGCGCAGCGCTTCGGCACGGTTGGTCGCGGCGTCCCTTTCGGCCTCCGCTTCCACGCGAACGCTGATAGCTTCACGCTCTGCCTGCTTCGATGCCTCGATCAGCTCGATCTTCTTCTGCCTTTCGGCGATCTCGCTTTCGCGGCTCGTTGCGACCTGTTCCTCGGCAGCGACCGCCTTGGCGCGGGCTTCGTCGGCTTCGGCCTTGGCCTGGCTTTCCTCGCGGCTCTTGTTCTGGACCGCGATCTGCTGCTCCTGCCGGGCGATTTCGAGCGCCCGCTGCTGGTCGATCCGCGCCTCTTCGACGAGACGGTCGGCTTCGATCTGCTGCGCGTCGACCTGCTTCTTCGCCTCGATCCGGGCAGCATCGGCCTCGCGGCTGCGCTCTGCCTGCTCGCGGGCGATTTCCGAAGCCTGCGCGGCGCGGCGGATTTCCACCTCGCGTTCCTGCTGGAGGCGGGCGTATTCCTTGTCGCGCCCGATCTCGAAGCTGCGTGCGTCGGCCTCGAGGTTCTTCGTCTCCATCTGCACGCGCGTGTCCTGCTCGATGTCGTTGCGCAGTTTCTTGCGCGCCTCGATCTGCTCGGTCAGCTTGGTCAGGCCTTCGGCGTCGAAGGCGTTGTTGGCGTTGAAGTGCTCGATGCTGGTCTGGTCGAGACCGGTCAGCGAGACCGATTCCAGTTCCAGGCCGTTCATCGCGAGGTCGTTCGAGGACACCTGCTGCACCTTCTGGACGAAGTCGGCACGCTGTTCGTGCAGCTCGTTCATGGTCATGCCTGCCGCGACGGAGCGCAGCGCGTCGACGAACTTGCCTTCGACGAGGTCCTTGAGCATTTCCGGCTGCATCGTCCGCTGGCCGAGCGTCTGCGCCGCCATGGCGATCGCATCGGCATCGGGCTTCACGCGGACGTAGAATTCCGCCTTCACGTCGATCCGCAGGCGGTCGAGCGTGATGAGGGCCTCGCCATCGCGGCGAATGACCGAAAGCACCAGCGTGTTCATGTTGACCGGCATGGTTTCATGCAAGACCGGCAGCACCAAAGCGCCCCCGTTCATGACGACCTTTTCGCCGCCCACGCCGGTCCGCACGAAAGCGATTTCCTTCGACGCCCGTCGGTACATCCTCAGCAGGAATGCGAAAAATGAAACCACCACGACGGCGATGACCGCCATGCCGATAATTCCCGTTTCAAGTAGACTGTCCATTGCTCCTCCTTATTGATTGGCTGTCGGCGACAGGCGACGCTCTGAGAGCGCGGTCGCGTAGAACTGATTGCCCTCGCGGCGGACGAGGAGGACCTCGTCGCCCGCGTGGAGTTCGGATGATGCCTCGTGCGGCTCGACCATTACGTAATGCGACTGGCCGTGCACGTCCTTGACCCGGGCACGCGCAGGCGATGCCTGACGGGCGACGCCGTCCGTGATCTTGGCGCGGCGACCGACAAGGCTGCCCGTGCTCACCGCGGTGGTGTGATCCTTGGGCATGATCCGGCCCAAAGGCCGCGCGAATATGCCCGTGACCGGCAAAGCAGCCACACCGGCGATCAGCGCGGCGAGCCAGCTGTAGAGCGTGCTGCCGGTGAGATCTTCGGCGATCGCCTGTATCGAAAGACCGACGATGGCGAACACGCCCAAGAACAACATGATCCAGATCGTCAGCGGCACGCGCCCGATGCCAAGCAGCGTCAGCAGCCCGTCGAGCATGCTCGCATCGGGCAGGCCTTCGCCGTCAAGGTCGACATCGGCATCGCCGAAATCGGCAACCCCGATCAACTGGACGAGCGCGAGGATCAGCATGATGACGAGCGCGGCCGCAAACGGCATGTTGTGCGGCTCCAGCAATGTCATGGATTCCCCCCTTTCTTATGCGCAGAAAGTCCCGCCTCCGGCCTCAGCCGAAAGTGGATCCCCCTACTGTTGTATCCATGTCATTCACCTAGCAGAAATGTGCGGTGAACCGTAGAAATATGCGACGAACCGAGTTCGATTTCCCCCACAATTGCGCGGGTTTGACTTGGATTTGCGGATTTTCGACTTCGGCCGGGGAAATGTTGTGGTGACCAGGTCTTGGGACAGGCGAAGAAAGACCGTTTCCGGCCAACAGGCGCCGCTCTCCGGCATCCGACCAAGGGCATCGCGAGCGGGAATTTCCTACATGGCAATCGGCGGCTATGTGAACATCATTCCCGTGGCTCGCTGGAGGACGATGTGCAGCGAAAGTGTCACCCGGCGGACTGGGCCGTAAAGACTTGTAATTAAAGAATAGATGCCCTTTTGCCGCGGGCGACACACTGTCGCCTTCGTCAACCGTCGGCAGTACGTCTCAGGCAGCGGCTATCCGGAGCGGCAAGGTCTTGAGCCCGCCGACGAAGGTCGATTTCGCGCGCTTCGGTTCTCCCGCCAGTTCCACGCTGTCGATCCGGTCGAGCAGGGTTTCGAACAGGATGCGCATTTCAAGCCGGGCGAGGTGGAGGCCGAGGCACTGGTGCGCTCCGGCTCCGAAGGCGAGGTGCCGGTTGGGGCTACGGCTGGCGTCGAACTTGCGCGGGTTTTCGAACTGCGCCGGATCGTGGTTGGCGGCAACGTAATTGATCATCAGCCAGTCGCCCTTGGCGATGTGCTGGCCGCCAAGCTCGGTGTCCTCGGCCGCCGTGCGCATGAAATGCTGCACCGGGCTGGTCCAGCGGATCGCCTCTTCCACGATTCCGGGGAGGAGCGAGCGGTCGGCCTTCACCCTCGCCCATTGTTCGGGGTCCTGCGCCAGGGCGAGCATGGCGCCTGCCGTGCTGGCGCTGGTGGTGTCATGACCGGCGGCGGCGACGATGATGTAATAGCCCATCATGTCGCGGTCGTTCAGCGGTTCTCCGTCCACCGTTGCATTGGCGATGGTGCTGGCGACATCGTCGGTCGGATTGGCGCGCTTTTCGGCGGTCAGGCCTGCGAAATAGGCTTCGAAATCCTTCACCGCGCCGGCGACCAGCTGGGTGATCGCTTCGGGCGGCAGGTCCTTCATGCCTGACTGGTTGAGGTCTTCGTCCTGCCCGCCGAACATCTGCTGCGTGAGCATCAACATGCGCGGCTCGTCCTCTTCGGGCACGCCGAGGATCTGCATGACCACGTGCAGCGGATAGGGCTGCGACACCAGCTTGCAGAAGTCCGCTTCCGGCCCGGCGTCGATCAATCGGTCCACCGTCTTGTGCGCCAGCTCGCGGATCTCGTCCTCCAGCGTGCGCAGGTTCTTGGGCATGAACCATTCCTGCGTGAGCTTGCGGTATTTCATGTGGATCGGCGCGTCGAAGGTGACGAGGCTGGCGACCATATGCGGGCTGCCGCCGGTCAAATTCTTGGCGAACTCGATCCCTTCGGTGAGGCTGAACACGACCGTCTGCGGATTGTTGAGGAAGGTAGCATTGTCCTTCGAGACGCGCATCACGTCGTCATAGCGGCTGACCAGCCAGAACGGCGGGTGGCGGCCCTCGGGATCCTCGACCCAGGCGACCGGGCTTTCCTCCCGCAGGCGATCGAAGGTGTCGAGCAGCGGGTCCCACCGGGCGTAACTTTCCGGAGAGATGACCTCGTACGCGGTTTGCGGATCGAGGCGGGGTTTCGCTGCGCTCGCCATCACGCCTGCTCCGCTTCTATCTCCGCCTTCTTCGCGTACTCGTCGCGCAATTCGCGCTTGTACAGCTTGCCATTGGCCTCGCGCGGCAATTGCTCGCGGAAATCGAACAGCTTGGGCATCTTGATCTTGGCTAGCTGCGGGGCGAGGAAATCGCGCAGTTCGGCTTCCAGCTTTTCGCCAGCCTCGCCCATGTCGATGGGCTGGACGACGGCAACGACCTTCTCCCCGAAATCGGGGCAGGGCGCACCGATCACGGCGGCATCCATCACCTTGTCGTGTGTGACGAGCAGGTTCTCGATCTCTTGCGGGTAGATGTTGACGCCGCCGGAAATGATCATGTGGCTCTTGCGGTCGGTCAGGAAGAGGAACCCGTCCTCATCCACATGGCCGATATCGCCCAGCGTCATCCAGCCTTTCGGGTGCATGGCGTCGGCGGTCTTTTCCGGGTCGTTGTGATAGGTCGGAATGTTCTCGTTTTCGAAATAGAGCAGGCCGTCGGTCCCCGCGGGCACTTCCTCGCCATCGGGACCGCAGACGTGCAACTGCCCGTGGATCGGCTTGCCGACCGTACCGGGGTGCGTGAGCCAGTCCTCGCTCTTCACGAGCGTCATTCCGATGCCTTCCGATCCGGCGTAATATTCGATGACGATGGGGCCCCACCACTCGATCATCTCGCGCTTCACCGGAACGGGGCACGGGGCGGCCGCGTGGATTGCACGGGCATGGGTGGAAAGGTCGTACCGGGTACGCACTTCGGGATCGAGCTTAAGCATGCGCACGAAATGGGTAGGCACCCACTGGCTGTCGGTCACACGGTACTTCTCGATCGCTTCGAGAGCGGTCTCGGGGTCGAATTTCTCCATCACCACGATCGTCGCGCCGAGGCGATGCGCCGTGGTGCACCAGCCAAGCGGTGCCGCGTGATAAAGCGGGGCGGGCGAAAGGTAGATCATGCTGCCATCTGCCGGCCAGCCCACGCCCATCACGGCAAGGCCGACGAGCGGGTTCACCGCGAGGATATCGTCGTCGGCGGGCGGCGCGGGGCGGATACCCTTGGGCCTGCCGGTCGTGCCGCTGGAATAGAGCATGTACTGGCCGGGAGCCTGGTCCGCGATCGGATCGGCCGGATACTTCGCCAGCGCTTCGGTCAGGTTCTCTTCGCCTTCTCCGCCCTTGGCAAGGATTGCGATATCAGGACAATCGGCGCGGATGTCGTCCATCACCTCGTCGAAATAGCGCGAGGTGACGAGCAGCTTCGCCCCCGCGTCCTTGAGGATGTAACAGATTTCCGGTGCGGTAAGGCGTGTCGAGATCGGCACCATCATAGTGCCCGCGCGCTGCGACCCCCAGACCAGCTGCAGGTAATCGATGGTGTTTTCCATCAGGATCGCCACGTGGTCGCCGCGTTTCAGGCCGCGTGCCCGCAGCAGCTGGGTGAAGCGGTTGGCATAGGCGTCCATCTCCCCATAGGTTACCGTCTCGCCGGTGCCCGCCATGATGATCGCGGGATGGTCGGGGCGCGCCTGCGCATGGGTGATGGGGTGCATAGGGTCCTCTCTCTCACTGCCGTCGGTCCTGTTTGCGGACTCGTCCGGTTGCTCAAAGAAACCTACCTACCTGCCGCGCGCGGGCAAGAAAAAAGGCGCCGGATCGCTCCGACGCCTAATTCCGCTGACCCGAAGGGCTCGTTGGCCTTTCGAATAAAAACTCAGTCTTCGTCGCCGCCGCCCTGGCCGCCTTCGCCGATCGCGAGCGCGAAAGCGCGCTGTGCGGACGATTCGACCATGTAAGGGACCGGGTTGACCGCTTCGCCGTCGATGCGGACTTCATAATGGAGGTGCGGGCCGGTGGAACGGCCGGTCGAGCCGACATAGCCGATCAGGTCGCCCTTCTTGACGCGGGCACCGTCGGTGACGGCAATGGCTGACATGTGGGCATAGCGCGTCTGGATGCGGGCGCCGTGTTCGATGCTGACGAACTTGCCGTAGCTGGAGAAGCGCTCGGCCTTGGAAACCACGCCGTCGGCCGTGGCGTAGATCGGCGTTCCGGTCGGCGCGGCGAGGTCGACGCCCTTGTGACCCATGCGACGACGCAGGACCGGGTGCGTGCGCATGCCATAGTCGCTTGTCAGCTTGGCATCTTCGAGCGGCATGCGCGAAGGGATGGCAACCTGCGGCCCAGCCGTGATGAGCGAAGCCTGGTTGGGTGATTCCCAGCGAGCGAAAAGTTCGGTGAACTGTTCGTCCGCTTCGCCGGCGCTGTCCGCGGTGACCTTCGATACGTCGATGGCACCGACTGCAGCTGCCGCTGCGTTGGTTTCCGCGTGCGCCGGAGCGGCTGCGATGCTCATGCCTGCGGCGAGCATCGTCACGGCAATCGTGCTGCGCTTGGAAATCATTGCTAACCCGTCCTGTCGATACCTTGTCGGTATCTTTCCTTGCGATCCTCAGGCGTCCCGTGCCTTTCGGACCGTTTTTTCAAAACCGCCGGAACCCCCCGGCATCTCGTGAGTATGGGTTATGGCTGCAAAGGTTAATCAAGCAATAGCCGCGTAGAAGTCCCGCGATAAACCGGCTGCCGCACGCGCCGAGTCGTTGAATGGCGGCTTCAAGCCCCCCGAAAAATGCATTTGGACCAATTTCTGCCATGTTTCCGGTGGCTTTTCGTCGCGCGTAATGCACAACTCACGAAAGTGCTTGGCCCCGAAAGCGACATGGCGAATCTCGTCGTCAAGGATTCGTTGGAGGATTCGGGCGCCGTTTTCGTCTCCCTGTGACCGGATTCGCTCCATCATCGCCGGAGTGACGTCGAGACCGCGCGCTTCCAGAACCATCGGCACTATCGCCAGCCGTGCCGTGACGTCATCTGCCGTATCCTGCGCTGCGCCCCACAACCCGTCATGTGCCGGTAGCACACCATAGTGCGATCCCATCGTCGCGAGCTTGCGGTCGATCAGCGCGAAATGCATCGCCTCGTCGGCGGCGACCGCCAGGAAGTCGCTCACGAACTGCTCGCCCATTTCCTCTCCGAACCGCCCGGCCATGTCGAGCGCAAGGTCGATCGCGACGAATTCGATATGTGCCAACGAGTGCCACAGGGCGATCCGCCCTGCCAGCGAGCCCCCGCGCGACCGCCGCGGCATCTTGCCAGGGGCAAGCAGTAGCAGCTCATCGGGCCAGGCCGGCCGGTCGGGCATGGCGCAGTCGAATGCGAACGCCAATCGCCCCAGCCGCCAGTCGCGTGCGACCTGGCGGGCGGCGAAGACCTTCGCGGACTTGTCGCCCGTAAGCAGGGCGTCCCTGATGGCGCCCGATACACTGCGGCGTCGTGACGTCATGCGGAACGTGCGGCGTCGAGCACCTCGTCTGCATGGCCCTTGACCCTGACTTTCGGCCAGACACGCAGGATCCGGCCGTCTTCGCCGATCAGATAGGTCGAGCGGATCATGCCCATGTAAGTGCGCCCGTAATTCTTTTTCTCACCCCAGACGCCGAGCGTGTCGGAAAGGCCGCCTTCTTGTGCATCGGTGGCAAGCTCGACCGTCAGATCGTGCTTGGCGATGAAGTTCTGGTGCTTCTTCGCGCTATCCTTGCTGACGCCAAGCAGGCGCACGCCGGCTTTCTCGAACTCTGGCTTCAGGGCGCTGAAATCCTTCGCTTCGGTGGTGCAGCCGGGCGTATTGTCCTTGGGATAGAAGAAGATCACCGCCTTCATTCCGGCCAGGTCGTCCTTGGTGATCGTGCCACCGTCGGGAGTTTCCATTGCGAAGTCGGGAAAGGCATCGCCCGTTTCATAACTCGTCATCGTTCGATCTCCAGCCGCTCGTCCAGCAAGCGGTTCCATTGGTCCGATACCTGGTTTCGCGCCTCGTCGAGCGCATTTCTCAGGTCACGGAATTTCTCGACCCGGCACAGGCGCGACAGGATCGCCTTTTGCGGCTTGTCCGGGACTGCGAGGTCGGGTGCGAGCAGCCGGGTACCCACCAGCAGTCGCGTCATCAAGTCGTGGGCCTCGCCGAGCGACGCGGGCAAGTGGTCGCGCGCAGCAAGCTGGGCGATCGCATCGTCCAGTCGCGGCGTCAGTGCCTCGCCTTCTCGCAATTGCAGGTAGTGTACGAGGAATTCGAGATCGACGAGCCCGCCGCGCAGCAGCTTGATGTCGAGCGGGCCGCGTGCTGGTTTGTGCGTTGCCATGTCGCTACGCATCGTCCTGACGTCGTCGACCAGCGTCTCTGTGGAGCGCTTGCGGCACAAGACTTCGCGCAAGGCCTCGTCGACCTGGCGTCGTGCCTCCGGGCTTCCCGTCAGCGAGCGCGCGCGGGTGAGGGCCATGTGTTCCCAGGTCCAGGCGTCTTCGCGCTGGTATCTGAGAAAGCTTTCCAGACTGACGGCAAGTGGTCCCTGGGCGCCCTGGGGGCGGAGCCGCGTATCGACTTCGTAGAGCGCGCCTTCGGCCGTCGGCACGGACAGCGCCGCGCTCACACGCTGGGCCAGCCGGTTGTAGTAGAGGGTCGCACCAAGCGGGCGCTCGCCATCGGATTCGCCTTCGTGACTGCCGGTAAAGATATAGACCAGGTCGAGGTCCGAGGCGTGCGTCAGCATTCCGCCGCCAAGCCTGCCGAGCCCCAGAACCACCAGCTCGCTGTCGGCGATCCTGCCGTGGCGTTCTGCAAATTCCTCCTCTGCGGCTTCCTGCGCGACCTCGATCGCGGCCTCGGCCACGCGCGACAGGGCAGCTGCGATATCGAGCGGGTCATGCGCCGTTTCTATGACCTGCACCCCGAGCGCAAATCGGGCTTCCCCGGTGACGATGCGAATGCGGTCGAGCTTGTCTTCATAAGTGTCGCCGCGTTCACCGCGCCGCATTTCGGTTGAAAGCTCGGCCCGCTCTCCCGGCAAATCGAGGGCAGTACGGTCGATCAGGGCGTCGACGAGCTCGGGGCGCAGGGCAATTGCGTCGGCCAGCGGCGGGGCCAGCGTCAGGCAATCCGCGAGCAGCTGGAACAGGCCGGGCCTCGCCTCAAGCAGGCGGAAAAGGTTGATCGCGCTCGACAGCTTGGAAAGCAGGCTCTCCCAGCGCGCGGCGGCGCGCTCCGGCTCCTTTGCGGCAGCGAGCGAATCGAGCAGCGGCGAACGGATCGCTTCGAAGGCAGACAGCGCTGCGGTGCTGCGCAGTGGCGGGTAACGGCCGTCGGTCCAGCTTGCGACGCGTTCTACCAGATTCGCGTCGAGCTCACTCCTTGCGGGGACGGGTTCGACGTGTGGACTGTCGGAAGGGACGGACACCTCGTCCTCGGCCAGAAGGGCGTCATAGCGCCGGGCGACCGGGGCAGTCAGCGATGCAATGTGTTCCAGCCACGTGGCCCCGTCGGGATATCCGTCGAGCCGGGCGACCTTGTCCAGCGCCTCGCCTTCGGGAAGTGTGTGGGTCTGGCGGTCGCCGACCATTTGGAGGCGGTGCTCGATCTGCCTCAGTCCGTCGTAAGCAGCGCCGAGCGAAGCGGCGTCTTCGGCCTCGATATGACCTGCCTGCGCCAATGCATCGAGGGCAGCGCGCGTGCGTTTGTCTCGCAAGTCGGGATTGCGCCCGCCATGGATGAGCTGGTGCGTCTGGGCGAAGAACTCGATCTCGCGAATACCCCCGCGACCGAGCTTCACATTATAGCCCGGGGCAGGAGCCGTGGGCCCGGTCTGCTGCTCCCTGATCCTGCGGGTCAACTGCCGGACCGCATCGATCGCACCGAAATCGAGGCTGCGGCGCCAGACGAAGGGGCGGATCTGGTCGAGGAATTTCTCGCCCGCAGCGATATCGCCTGCGCAAGATCGTGCGCGGATAAAAGCTGCGCGCTCCCACGCCAAGGCAGAGCTTTCGTAATGCGTGATCGCCGCATCGAGGGGGATTGCCAACGGGCTGACCTCGGACGCCGGACGTAGGCGCAGGTCCACCCTGAAAACATAGCCTTCGCTGGTCACATCGGACAGCATGCGCACCATCTCGCGGGCATAGCGCTGTGCCGCTTCTCCCGGCTCGTCCCTTTCGCGCCGGGCGAGGCTTTCGGGATCGTAGAGCAGGATCGGATCGATGTCGGAGCTGTAGTTCAGTTCTCCCGAACCGTGCTTGCCAAGCGCAAGGGCGATCATGCCATCGCTGGATGCGCCTTCGACCCGGCGCGCGATCGCCGCTTCGATGGCCGCGTGCATCGCGCGATCGGCGAATAGCGAAAGCTCGCGCATGACCTTGTCGAGATCGAAGGCGCCAGCGAGGTCTCCTATCGCGAGCGCTGTCGCAAGTGCGCGCTTCTCGCGCCGCAGGGCAAGGCCGACATCATCGACGCCGATCGCGATCCGCTTTGCCTCTGCCAGAGCTGCCTCACCCTCGCCCTGCGCCAAGAGCTCCGCGATTGCCGGATACAATTCCAGCCCGCGCGCCAGGTAGGGGGCGTGAGCCCGCGCTCGTGCCAGCGCGTCGGTCCAGTCGGCAGTCATTGCGCGCGGTCTGCCTCCCTTGGCCGTCCGGTGCAAGCTTGCCCTCTTTGTTCGCTGCTGCAACAAGCGCGCCACGCAAACCAACAAGAGGGTGCAATACCATGATCCGCACAAGCCTGACCGCAGCAGGTGCGCTGCTCCTGGCGGCCTGTACCGCCGGCAGCGATGAAGGGGCGACCGCAGGGCTCGACATCCCGGACATCGCAGCGACGGACATTTCCGAGCAGACGATGAAGGACATTACCGAGCAATTGTCTTCCGACGAATTCGAAGGCCGCATGCCCGGCACGATCGGCGAGGAAAAAACCGTCGCCCTTTTGACCGAACGTTTCGCTGCGGCAGGGCTGGAGCCGGGCAATAACGGCTCGTGGGTCCAGAAAGTCCCGCTAGTAGAGATTACCGGCAAGGACTTCGCGCCGCTGACGATTTCCGGCGAAGGCACCGATATCGCGCTCCAATATGGCAGCGACTGGGTCGGCGTGACCTATCGCGAAGATGCGCAGACCACGCTCGAAGACAGCGAACTGGTTTTCGTTGGCTATGGCGTCAATGCGCCTGAGCGCGGCTGGAACGATTACGAAGGCGTCGACATGACCGGCAAGACCGCCGTCATCCTCGTCAACGATCCCGATTTCGGCACCGAAAGCCTAGAAGGCCCCTTCAACGGCAAGGCAATGACCTATTACGGCCGCTGGACCTACAAGTATGAGGAAGCCGCGCGGCAGGGCGCTGCCGGCGCGATCATCATCCACGATACGGAACCTGCCTCCTACGGCTGGAACGTGGTCGAAAGCAGCTGGTCGGGGCCGCAGGCCTATGCGCAGCGCGGCGAAAACGCTCCGCCGCTCACCATCATGAACGGCTGGGTACAGAACGAGGCGGGTCGCCAGATCCTCGAAGCTGCGGGACAGGATGCCGACAAGCTGTTCGCCGCTGCCAAGAAGGAAGGCTTCAAGGCAGTGCCGCTGGGTCTCGAAGCATCGACCAGCTTTTCGAACGACATCCGCACTTTCGAATCGCAAAACGTGATCGGTATCCTTCCCGGTACGGAAGCGCCGGACGAATACGTCATCCACACCGCGCACTGGGACCATCTGGGCCGGTGCACCGCAGCGCCTGACGGTGACGATATCTGCAATGGTGCGGTCGATAATGCGACGGGCACGGCGGCCCTGGTCGCTCTGGCCGAAGCGCATGCCAAGGTCGGTCCTACACGCCGCACGCTGGTGTTTCTTGCGGTGACGGCAGAGGAATCGGGGCTACTCGGCGCCGATTATTATGCGGCAAACCCGGTCTTCCCGCTCGATCAGACGGTCGGCGGCATCAACATGGATGCCTTCCTGATCGCCGGTCCGAGCAAGGACGTGACGGTTGTCGGGCCCGGCAAGTCGCAGCTCGACCAATTCCTCGAAGCGGCGCTTGAAGCCGATGGCCGCGTGTCGACGCCCAACCCCAATCCGGAAGCGGGCTATTACTATCGGTCCGATCACTTCGCCTTCGCCAAGCGCGGCGTGCCGATGCTCTATGTAGATGGCGGGGAAGACCTGGTCGACGGCGGTACGGAAGCGGGCGCGGCAGTGGCGCTCGACTATCGCGAAAACCGTTACCATGGCCCCAAGGACGAGTACGATCCGAACTGGGACTGGTCCGGCGTAATGGCTGATCTCCAGCTCTTCTACCGGCTCGGCCGCATGCTCGGCATGAGCACGAGCTGGCCCAACTGGAACGAGGGCGACGAGTTCAAGGCCACACGCGACGAAACTTGCACGGCGGCCAAAACCGGCTGCTGATCGAGGCCGGTTCAAACAGGAAGGGCCGGTCTGCCATAGCGGCGGGCCGGCCCTTTCCTTTTGGGGATGATGCTTTTTACTTTGCGAGCAGGCGCTCGGCGATGGCCCGAACTTCGCTTCCCATGTCTTCGCGTTCGAGCGCGAGTGCGAGGGTCGCTTCGACGAAACCGGTCTTGCTCCCGCAGTCGTAGCGGTTCCCGGCGAAGGTTACTGCGTGGAACGGCTGGTTGCCGATCATGCGCGCCATGGCATCGGTCAGCTGGATTTCGCCGCCGGCGCCCTTGCCCTGCGTTTCGAGGGTGCGCATCACCTCGGGCTGTAGAATATAGCGGCCCGAGATGATCTTGTTCGAAGGCGCTTCTGCAACCGGCGGCTTCTCGACCAATCCCGTCACTTCGGTCAGCGTATCGGAGATTTCCGCGCCCGGCGCGATGACGCCATAGCTCGACACCTCGTCCTGCGGGACTTCGAGGACCGAGATCAGGTTGCCGCCTACCTCGTTATAGGCTTCGACCATCTGCTTCATGCAGCCCGGCTCGCCGACCATGAGTTCGTCCGGAAGCAGGATTGCAAACGGATCGTCACCGACGATGGCGCGCGCGCACCAGATGGCGTGACCCAGACCCAGCGGAACCTGCTGGCGCACCGTAATGATATCGCCCGGCGTTGCACGCGTCGGATCGAGCACGCTCATATCCTTGCCGCGCTCTTCCATCGTGCTTTCGAGCTCGTATGCGATGTCGAAATGCTCGACGATCGCCGTCTTGCCCCGGCCGGTCACGAAGATGATCTGTTCGATCCCCGCCTCGCGGGCTTCGTCCACGGCATACTGGATCAGCGGCCGATCGACGATCGGAAGCAGTTCCTTCGGGATCGCCTTGGTGGCGGGCAGGAATCGCGTACCGAGTCCCGCAACGGGGAAGACGGCCTTCTTGATCGGTTTGTGCTGGGTCATGCGGCGGGGGTTAGGTCGGCGGCCGGAACAGGTCAATCGCTCGGCGGTTGAGCGAGCAGTATTGGGGGGGCGGCGCCACGCGCATGATGCTTGCCACAGCCCCGGAGAGGACTAAGGCAGGGGGCCATGGACAAACTTATCATTCACGGCGGCAATCGCCTTTCGGGTACCATTCCCATTTCCGGCGCCAAGAACGCGGCGCTTACGCTGATACCATGCGCACTGCTCACCGAAGAGGCCGTGACGCTGCGGAACCTCCCACGGCTCGCCGATATCGACGGCTTCCAGCACCTCATGACCCAGTTCGGTGTCAGTCACACGATCCCCGGCAAGCGGCCGGAGGAATTCGGGCGCAATGTCACGCTCGAAGCCATGCGGATCACCAGCTCGGTCGCGCCCTACGATCTCGTTCGCAAGATGCGCGCGTCGATCCTCGTGCTTGGCCCGCTCCTCGCCCGGACCGGAGAAGCGACGGTGTCGCTGCCCGGTGGCTGCGCGATCGGTAACCGGCCGATCGATTTGCACCTGAAAGCCCTCGAAGCATTCGGCGCGCAGATCGAATTGGCGCAAGGGTATGTGAAGGCAGTCGCTCCGGACGGCGGGCTGCCCGGTGGCGAGTTCGATTTCCCGGTCGTGTCTGTGGGCGCTACCGAAAACGCCTTGATGACCGCGGTGCTGTGCAATGGCACCAGCAAGCTGATTAATGCCGCGCGCGAGCCGGAAATCGTCGACCTGTGCAACCTGCTCACCGCCATGGGCGCCGAAATCGAAGGTATCGGCAGTTCCGAACTAACCATCCACGGCGTGAAGAAGCTGCACGGCGCGACCTATCGCGTGATGCCCGACCGGATCGAGGCGGGGTCTTACGCCTGCGCTGCGGCAATCACCGGTGGCGAGGTATTTCTCGAAGGCGCCGATGCCGATGACATGGCGTCGACGATCCATGCCTTGCGCAACATCGGTGTCGAGATCGAGACCGACAAGAAGGGCGTGCGGGTCGCAGCGAACCAGCCGCTCAAGGCGCATAATCTGACGACCGCGCCGTTCCCCGGCCTCGCGACCGACATGCAGGCGCAGTTGATGAGCTTGCTGTGCAAGGCAGAAGGCACCAGCGTGCTCAAGGAAACGATCTTCGAGAACCGCTTCATGCACGTTCCCGAGCTCATCCGCATGGGCGCCGATATCGAGACCACAGGCCGCACCGCCATCGTGCGCGGTCCGGTAGAGCTGGCGGGGGCCGAAGTGATGGCCACGGACCTGCGCGCTTCGATGAGCCTCGTGATCGCAGGCCTTGCCGCAAAGGGCGAGACCACGGTGCGCCGCCTCTACCACCTCGACCGCGGTTACGAGCGGCTGGAAGAGAAGTTGCAGCTGGTCGGCGCGGATATCGAACGGGTCGGCGACGATTGAGGATCGCGTTGCGGACCTTTCGGCGTTTTCATCCGTTGACCGAGTGAAGCAATTTTCGAAAGGGAAGCACTATGATCCTCAAGCTCGCAGCACTCGGTGCACTCGGCTATGCCGGGTACAAGTATTACGAAAAGAACCAGCGCGACAGCAATGGCGTCGCATTTGCGGACGGCCAGCCGGAAGGCGCATTCCGCAATGCCGGTTCGGAAGCGACCGCCTCGACGGGCGACACCATGAGTTCGACCGACGAAGCGCTCGATGAAACCTATCCAGCTAGCGACGCGACCGCGAAATACTGATCAGTCTTGCTGATCGTTACCAGGGGCGGCGGACATCGGTCCGTCGCCCTTTTGCGTGCGCTCGGCCATTTCGTGCGTAGCGAGCCACACCCGGATGGCTCCGGCGAGGCCGGGCGGCGTGTCGCTCCTGATGCGTTCGGCATCGATACTTGCCACGAGTGTGTTGACCGCTAGTCCACGCCTTGCGGCCGCACGGCGCAGCAGGTCCCAGAACACGGGCTCCAGGCTCACCGAAGTGCGATGCCCCTCGATGCGGATCGAGTACTTCTTCGGCGGGTGGTAAGGGGTCGTCATGCGCCTGCCCTAAACTGCTTCGCGCCGGCGCGCATCATCAATTGATATGCCGGCACCGGCTCGGGAATAGGGATCGCCTACCTGAACAAGGTTAGCCACCGCATCATTTTCAGGCGTGCGTAATTGGAAAGAACCGCGTCAGAGGTCGCGATTCCTCATCAGTACATGTGCTGGCCGCCGTTGATGCTCATGGTCGAGCCAGTGACGAACTCGGCGTGTTCGGAGCACAGGAAGCTCACACCGCGGGCGATTTCGCTGGCCTTTCCGAGGCGGCCGACCGGGATCTTGGCAACGATTTTTTCCAGCACAGGCTCGGGCACGGCTGCGACCATGTCGGTGTCGATATAGCCGGGCGCAATCGCATTGACGGTGATGCCGAAGCGCGCGCCTTCCTGCGCGAGGGCCTTGGTGAAGCCGTGAATGCCGCTCTTGGCGGCGGCGTAGTTGACCTGGCCATATTGTCCGGCCTGTCCATTGATGGAACCGATGTTGACGATCCTACCCCAGCCGCGCTCTTTCATGCCGGGGAATGCGGCCTTGGCCATGTTGAAGCAGCCGCCCAGATTGGTCCGCATCACGGCGTCCCAATCGTCATAGCTCATCTTCAGGAGCGTGCCGTCGCGCGTGATCCCGGCGTTGTTGACGACGATGTCGAGGGGGCCGTGCTCTTCCGCTACCTTCTCGCAGGCCTCCTGCACGGCGTCAAAATCGCCGACGTCGAATTTTACCGTGGGAATGCCGGTTTCTTCGGTGAACTTGCGGGCCGCCTCGTCATTGCCGGCGTAATTGGCAATGACCGTACAGTCGCGTTCGTCGCGCAGTCTTTCGCAAATGGCGCGCCCGATTCCGCGCGTACCGCCGGTCACGATTGCAACTCGTCCCATAGTGATTCTCCCAAGCTTTCCGTAGCGTTTTGCCTATTCGTAGGCATGGATACATTACGGCGCAAAGGCAATCAGACCTTCAGGGAAGGCCGACAATCGTATTCGTAGAGAATTGTAAGTATGTATCCGCCTAGAAGCGGATCTGAGTGCCCACGTAGACGGCCTGGTCGTCTTCCACGCCGTTGGTCAACGGAGCGAGACGATCCCGTTCCTGCTTGAGGCGGACGCCGGCAGTCACGTCGAGGTTGCGGCTCAGGCTATACGAACCGCCAAGGTCGACCTGCTGCGAGCCCGCACCTTCGATGGTGAGGGGCGAGGAGCCTGCGCGATCCTTCTGTCCGATCTCGATTCGCGACTGGAAGCGGCTGCGCTCGTCACGCTCCCCATCGCGATAGGTCGACAGGTCCGGCATCGCGATGTCGCGAATGCCCGTGGGTACGGCCGCTGCCGAGCGAGTCGGCTGGGCGAAGCTCTGGTAACCGCGTGCGACGCCAAGATTGTAGCGCGTCGGCGTAACCGGCAGCACGCTCTCGATCGGGTTGGCGCTGGCGAGCTTGTCACCCGACGCACGACCTGAAATCGATGCCGCGATGCCCTTGTCGACCCGCACCGCGAAATTGACGGTGCGCTGGTTCGAAAGGCGGGGCTTGCTGGCCGGAGTGAACCGCAGGGCATCTTCGCCGATCACGGCGGCAACGCGGGCAGCCAGTTCCGGATCTACGCCTGCGGGCGTGAATGGCAGGAATTCCATCGTTTCAGGAGCTGCTTCGGGCGTGCTCGACACGACGGCGAGGCCGGCGCCCGGAATGGCGAGCGCGCAAACGGCAGCCGCAAGCACGACCGGCGCGAGCCGATCCTTGCCTTTGCTGTTACGTTGCGTGCCCATCAGGCCGATGTCCTCTCGATTGCGGGTGTGTTCATCCTTAAAGACGAACCCCGCTTAACTGTTCCCGAACGCGATAGCACGGTTGTGCGACTCGGATCGGATGGAAAAGACTAGGCCCGCCAGAAGGGCAGCGCCAGCTTTTCCACAAGGTCTGTTCCGACATCGCGCCGGAGTGTTGCATAGCCTCAACAAATACCATCCAATTCAGACGGTATTCACGCGTTCGCGGCGTCTATGCCGCCAAGCTGGCGCTTGCCCGAGCGCGAGCAGGCACTATAGAGCCGGACTAACTTTTTTGACCCAAGGACCGTTCATGACCCTCACCCGCTCCATCCGTCGTCCCGCAGCCATTGCCGGCCTCGCGGTCGCCACACTGGCGCTGGGCGCTTGCAGCAAGAGTGAACGTCCCCGCGCCGACCTCGCTGCCGCGCAGGTGTCGACCATCGGCGTGAACTCCTATCTCTGGCGCGCCTCGCTCGAAGCCGTCAGCTTTGCCCCGCTGCTCCAGGCCGACAGCAGTGGCGGCGTGATTGTCACCGACTGGTACGCAAATCCCAATAATCCGGGCGAACGTGTCAAGATGACCGTGACCATCCTCGATCGTGACCTGCGTGCCGATGCCTTGCGCGTCGCCGCCAGCCGCCAGGTCGCACAGTCGGGTGGCTGGGTCGATGCGCCGGTCCAGGCCGCCACGGTCCAGAAGCTGGAAGACATCATCCTCACCAAGGCGCGCGAATTGCGCCGCCAGGCCATCGCCAACTGATTCTGACGGGTTCCATTTGCGCCCGAATTGCCTAAGGGCTTCGGGCATGAGCGATACCCGTTTCGATCCGACATCCGCCGACCCGCGCTGGCAAGCCGCGTGGCAAGACGCGCAGACCTTCCGCGCGGACAGCAATTCCGAAAAGCCCAAGAGCTACGTGCTTGAGATGTTCCCCTATCCCTCGGGGCGCATCCATATCGGTCACGTGCGCAACTACACGATGGGCGACGTGCTGGCGCGCTACAAGAAGGCGACCGGGCACGAGGTGCTGCACCCGATGGGCTGGGATGCTTTCGGCATGCCGGCGGAAAACGCCGCGATGGAGAAGGGCGTGCACCCGGGCGGCTGGACCCGCGACAATATCGAACACATGAAGGCGCAGCTGAAGCGCCTCGGCTTCGCGCTCGACTGGAGCCGCGAACTGGCGACCTGCGAGCCGGATTATTACGGCCACGAGCAGGCGCTCTTCATCGACCTTTACGAAGCGGGCCTCGTCTATCGCAAGGAAAGCGAGGTCAACTGGGACCCGGTCGACATGACCGTGCTCGCCAACGAGCAGGTTATCGACGGCAAGGGCTGGCGCAGCGGCGCGGAAGTCGAGAAGCGCAAGCTGAACCAGTGGTTCCTCAAGATCACCGACTTCGCCGAGGAGCTGCTGGAGGGACTGGGCAGCCTCGAGAACTGGCCCGACAAGGTTCGGCTGATGCAGGAAAACTGGATCGGCAAGTCCAAGGGCCTGGAATTCAGCTTCGACCTTTCGAATGGCGAGAAGCTTCCCGTCTACACTACGCGCCCGGATACGATTTTCGGCGCGAGCTTCGTTGCGGTTGCCGCCGATCATCCGGTCGCGCAGGCTATCGACAGTGACGAGGCGCGCGCCTTCATCGCCGAGTGCAAGAAGGGCGGGACCACCGCCGCCGAACTCGAAACCGCCGAAAAGCTGGGCTTCGACACGGGCATCACGGCGAGGCACCCGTTCACCGGCGCGGACTTGCCCGTCTACATCGCGAACTTCGTGCTGATGGATTACGGCACCGGCGCCATCATGGCAGTACCGGGCCACGACCAGCGCGACTTCGAATTCGCCACCAAATATGGCCTGCCGATCCCGCGCGTCGTCGCGTCGAGCCTAAAAGAAGCGGGCAAGGGTTTCGACGGCGAGGCCGAGGCGGGCGACGGCGTGATCGTCAACTCCGACTTCCTCGACGGGATGGAAGTCGAGGATGCCAAGCGCGAGATCATCCGCCGCATCGAGGAACAGGGACGCGGGACCGGCAAGACCGTCTGGCGCCTGCGCGACTGGGGCGTTTCGCGCCAGCGCTACTGGGGCACGCCCATCCCCTTCATCCATTGCGATGCTTGCGGCGTCGTGCCTGCGCCCAAGGACAGCCTGCCGATCACGCTGCCTCAGGACGTCGATTTCCAGACACCCGGCAATCCGCTGCTGCGCCACGCGACATGGAAGCATGTCGACTGTCCGAAATGCGGCGGCAAGGCCGAACGCGAGACCGACACCCTCGACACCTTCGTCGACAGTTCGTGGTATTTCCTGCGCTTTGCGAGCCAGCCAGCCGACAAGCCATTCGACCCCGAGGAGGTCGCCAAGTGGCTGCCGGTCGAACAGTATATCGGCGGCATCGAGCACGCGATCCTGCACTTGCTCTACGCCCGTTTCTGGACGCGCGCGCTCGCCCACATGGGCCAGATAGAGGTGAAGGAGCCCTTTGCCTCGCTCTTCACGCAGGGCATGGTCACGCATGAGACCTACAGCCGCAAAACCGGCGGCAAGACGGTCTATTACGCGCCCGACGAGATCAGCCGCGAAGCCGAGCGTGCCCTCCTCCTGGAGGATGGTGGCGAGGTCGAGATCGGCCGCGTCATCAAGATGTCGAAGTCGAAGAAGAACGTCGTCGACCCCGACACGATCATCGACACTTATGGCGCCGATGCAGTGCGCTGGTTCATGCTGTCCGACAGCCCGCCCGAGCGCGACCTGCCGTGGTCCGAAGCGGGCATCGAAGGCTGCAGCCGCTTCGTCCACCGGTTGTGGCGCCTGTTCGCTGCCTATGACGCAGGTGCCGCAGGCGAGGACAAGGCGCTCGCCCGCAAGACGCACCAGACCATTGCCGCGGTTGCCGAAGACATTGAGGCGCTCGGCTTCAACAAGGCCGTGGCCCGCATTTACGAGCTGACCGGGGCGGTCGAGAAAGCCGTTCCCTCCGCTAGCCGCAGCCACGCTATCCGCACCCTGGTGCAGCTGGTCGCGCCGATGATGCCGCACCTTGCGGAAGAGGCATGGGCCGGTCTCGGCGAGAGCGGGATGGTGGCCGACGCAGCCTGGCCCGCAGTCGATCCGGCATTGCTGGTCGAAGACGAGGTGACCATCGCCGTCCAGCACAAGGGCAAGCTGCGCGATACGCTTACCGCGCCCAAGGGTGCCTCGAAGGAAGACCTCGAGGCGATGGCGCTCGCATCCGAAAAGGTCCAGCGCTCGCTTGATGGTGCAGAAGTCCGCAAGGTCATTGTCGTGCCCGACAGATTGGTGAATATCGTCACGTGATGCGTTTCGTCTTCAGTCTTCTCGCCTGCCTCGCACTCGCGGCCTGCAACCTCTCGCCCATGTATGCGGGCGGTGGCAGCGGGGCGGTCGCGCAGGGACTGGCAGCCGTGGACGTTCCGCCGATCGCGGGACGGGCCGGGTGGCTGGTTCGCGGTGAGTTGAACGATCGCCTCGGAGCGGCGGGCAATGAAGCACCGCAATACCGCCTCGACGTTCGCCTCGACGACAATCTCGAAGCGCTCGGCATTTTGGCCGATGACACGGTCAGTCGGGAGCGGCGGACTTTGCGTGCCCGCTACCAGTTGGTGGACGCGTCGACCGGCGAAATCCTGCTCGACGCCACCGAAGGCGCGGATGCCGGGATCGATGTCGTGTCCAGCGAATACGCCACCATCGCGGCAGAGCAGACGGCGCTGGAAAATCTCGCGCGCGAAATTGCGGACAGGATCGTGACCCGCGTGGCACTGACGCTGCGCGAACAGTGAGGGCGGCCGGGGCGTGAAGGTCAGGGGGAACGAATTCGCTGCGAAGCTGCAGGGCCTCGCGAAGGATTGCTCCATCTTCTTCTTCTGCGGCCAGGATGAAGCGGGTGCCAGCGCCGCTGCGCGGGAGCTGGTTGCAGCCCTGCCCGATGCTGGCGAGCGGGTGGAGATCCCCGGTGCGGAGCTTCGCGCCGATCCTGCCAAACTGGGCGACGAGGCGCGCTCTTCCTCCCTCTTTGGGGACAAGCGGCATATCTGGTCGCGGGTCAGCGGGGACGAAGCGCATGCCGCGCTCGAAACGCTGATCAAGACGGGCGAGATGGGCGCGGGCGAAGCGTGCCCGGTGATCGTCGTCGCGACCGCGGCCACCGACAAATCGCGCACGGCAAAGCTGCTCGAGAAGCGCAAGGATGCAGTCGTCGCGATGTTCTATCCGCCCGACCTGCGCTCGGTGACGCAGTCCGTTCGCGCCATGGGCGATGCCGCAGGCGTGCGCCTCGACCAGGCGGTGGCCGAGCGGATCGCGCGCGGTGCCAATCTCGACGTGCGGCTTGCGCAGAGCGAGGTCACCAAGCTGGCGACCTATCTCGATGCCACCGCGCAATCGCCGCGCCCTGGCACGATGGAACATCTCGACGCTATCGGCGCGGCCAGCGAGGAGGACGGCTTCGCCAGCCTCGTCAATGCGGTTCTCGGCGGCCAGACCGGCAAGGTGGGCGGCGAGATCGCACGGATGAAGCAAATCGGCCTCAACCCCGTCGGCACCTTGCTTGCCATCGAACGCCGTGCCGCCCAGCTCGCCCGCATTTCGGCGGCGCTCGGCAATCGCCGTTACCAGGATCTCGACAAGGGCCAGAAGGCACGGCTCGGCATCTTCTGGAAGGAAGAGCGCGATATCGCCGACCAGGTCAATCGCTGGCGCGGGCCCAAACTCGACCGGCTGACCAACGGCCTGACCAAGCTGCACCGTGACCTGTTGTCGAACAGCCAGGCGGCGGAACTGCTGCTGGCGCAGGGCCTTACGAACCTCGCCCGGCTCGCCGCGCGGCGCTAGTCCCCGGACAGCCAGCGGGCCAGTTCGGCCGCCGCGAGCCCATCGTTCCTGCTCCGCCTGTTCGCCAGCGTGCCTGCCAGTGATGCGCCGCGAGTTGCGAGGCGCCCGAGACGCCGGAATCCTGTCGAGCCCTTCGCCTGGTCGAGCGGTGCCTCTTTCAGCCGCGCGCCTCGTTCTCCGGTTGCCAGCCCTGCAATCGCGTTGATGTCCTTCCGCGCAGCGGGATCCTGGACGAGAAGGTCTTCGACCCGGTCGAGCAGCGCGGCGTCGGCGCGGATCGGACAGATGGTGTTCTCCTGAAAGCCGGGTCGCAACCATCGGCCTATCAGGGCAAAGACCAGCGCTGCCGGCCTGGCGAAGCCCTCACCTTGAGCGCGCTGCCAAAACGCAGCCCAGTCGATCTCCCGTTCGGCAACGAAATAGTCGATATCTAACAGTCCGAGCGGCCCGACATTGAACAGGTGGGAAACTGCGCAGTGCATCACCAGGTGAGCGAGCATGTCCTCGTCTGCGGGTACGAGCATGCCGAGCGAATCGTCCCGCACCGCCCGCGCCAGAATGCCTTCGTCATCGCATGGCGGCATCGCCGCACTTGCCAGCGGCGCGCTTGCCCAGGCGTGGGCATGCACTTCGCACATCACCCCGTCGGGCGAGAACAGCGGGGGTAAGTGCGTTTCCTCGCGAGCCATTCGATCCAGCAATTCGCCGTCCGCCTGTGGTGCCTGCCATCCCGCATCGCGAAGCGAGCGATAGGCCTGCGTCGCCCGAGCTTGCGGGACCAGTACATCGATATCGCGCATGACCCGCTCTGCAGGTGAGGGCCAGACGCTCCACGCCAGCGCGGCCCCCTTGAGCGCGACGGCTGCGATGCCGTGTTCGCCCAACGTCAGGGCGATCCGCGCCAGCGCCCGCCGTTGCACGAGCTGGTCGAGCGCGTTGAAGCGGTGCGCTTCCTGCCAGCCTTGCGCGATGAAGGCGGGCACCTCCGCCTCGATTTCCTTGCGCACCAGCTTGCCGTGCAAATGCGGCCGCAAGCGATGGCCTGCCGCAAGCCGGTCGAGCGAGCGCCACTGCCTTTCGGTCAGCGTCCCGATTTCGCCGAAGCGATGCCCTGTCAGCGCCAGCAGGGCGCGGCGCATCAGTCTTGCGGGACGGAGAAAGTGCCCGTGACGCGGCCGCCCGATTGCTGTGTCTCGCCCGTCACCGGGGAAGACCCGCTTGCGCGGCCATCGACGCTCGACACGCCGCTCGCCAAGTCGATCACCAGGCGTCCGCCGTTCAGGCGATCGGTCCCGCGATTGAGGCTGACATTGCCGGCCATGGTGATGATCCGGCGGTTGAAATCATAGACCGCCGTATCCCCGCTCGCGCGTTCATTGCCGCGCGACACCGTCACGCCGCCGGTGGCCAGGATGCGCTGGATCTCCAGCGTTCCGGCATCGCTGTAATCGACGACGGTGCGTGCTGCGTTCAGCGTCAGGCCGGCCTGCGTGATGCGCACTGCGCCCGAAAGGACCACGCGATTTTGCCGGTCCTGCAATTCGATCCGGCCCGCATCGAAGGACACGGGCGCGTTCGAATTGTGGCTGGCGATGGCCTGCGCGTTCAGCTGCATCCCTCCCAGCGCCGCGCAGGTCAGCGCGAAACCGGCAAGGAGCGACTTGGTCATGGCGGGCAGGTGCTGCTTCATCATGGCATTCTCAGCTTTCCGGGTTCCATGCGCAAGCGCGCTTCGCCCGATAGGGTTACGGTCCTTGCCGCAAGGTCGGCATCGAGGCGGTTGGCGCTGAACGTGCCGGCAGGCACTGCGCCTTCGACGCCGCCCGCGCCGGTCATGGTCTTGCTGTCGAGTTCGACCGAGACGCCGCTGGCGCGCATGCGATAACCGTCTGCGGCCTCCATGCGCATGGTTCCCGTAACGTCGATCCGCTCTGCGTCGATGTCGTACTGGCCACCTTCCGCGCTGATTCGCGCGGGGCCTTCCGCCATGAGTAGTCGCGCCACGATATCGCGCATCCGCACGATCCCTTCCGCGCTCGAGCGCTGGACGGCTTCATCTGCGGTCAGCGAGAACGGGCGCCCCTGCGCATCGGTGCCGCGATAGAGCGCATTGTCGACGCGCAGGCGCTCCTGGATCACGGCGACTTCGTTGCGGTCGAGCAGAAAGCTGATTTCGCCGCGGGGGCTGAGCGGGGTGATGACCATCAGCGCTGCCAGGACGCCGACGCCCATCGGCAGGGCGCGGGCCAAGAAGTGCACCAACTTGTCGTGACTGCCGCCGGGCGCGGCGAAATGCTGGCGGCGCGAGCGGAGTTGCTGCGCTTCTGGCGTTTCGATCCTGCGCTTGCGGCGACGTATCATGGGGTCCTGCTGCCTGCCTTGCCCTTACGCGTGGCTGAAGATGTCGTGGTCGGCCCAGCCGAGGATGTCGAGATGGGCGCGTGCAGGAAGGAAATCGAAACAGGCCTCTGCCAGTTCCATCCGGCCTTCGCGTTCGAGCCTCTTGTTCAGCTCTTCGCGCATCCGGTGGAGGAAGCGCACGTCGCTGGCGGCGTATTCGCGCTGCGCCTGGTTGAGCTCCGGGCCGCCCCAGTCGGACGATTGCTGTGCCTTGGAGATGTTTTCGCCGAGCAGTTCCTCGACGAGGTTTTTGAGGCCGTGGCGATCGGTGTAGGTGCGCACCAGCTTGCTGGCGATCTTGGTGCAATAACAGGGCGCCGCGGTGACCCCGAGATAGTATTCGATCGCGGCGAGATCGAAGCGGGCGAAGTGGAACAGCTTGAGGCGTTCCGGGTCCGCCAGCACCGCCTTCAGGTTCGGCGCGTCGTATGTGCTGTCGGGGCCGAAGCGCACGAGGTGCTCGTCGCCCTTGCCGTCGCTGATCTGCACCACGCACAACCGGTCACGGATGGTGATGAGCCCCATGGTCTCGGTATCGACGGCCACCGGGCCATCTGCGAGCACGCCTTCGGGGAGGTCTTCTTCGTGAAAGTGAACTGCCATGCCCCGCGCCTTAGGCCGATTGGGGATTGTAGGGAAGGGGCCACTGGTCTGCCAACCGAAGCGGGGCCAGAGTGCCGGCCATGAGCGAGAGTGTGCCCGACAGCTGGAAGCCGGTCCTCGACCCTGTCCTGGGTGGCGAAGAAGCGCGCAGGCTCGGCGGCTGGCTGCGCGCAGAAGAGGATGCCGGCAAGATCGTCTACCCGCCGCGCGGCAGCCGGTTGAAGGCGCTCGAACTCACCCCGCTGGATGCCGTGAAAATCGTGATCCTCGGGCAGGATCCCTATCACGGGCCGGGGCAGGCGATGGGCCTCAGCTTCTCCGTGCCCGAAGGCGTGAAGGTGCCGCCCAGTCTTGCCAATATCTACAAGGAGCTGGAAGCCGATTGCGGCATCGCGCCACCGGGCCATGGCGACCTGACGCCGTGGGCGCGGCAGGGCGTGCTGCTGCTCAACAACACGCTGACGGTCGAGGCGGGGCAGGCGGGCAGCCATGCCGGACGCGGGTGGGACGCTGTCACCGATGCCTGCGTGGCGGCAGTCGCCGCGCGCGATAAGCCGTCGGTCTTCATCCTGTGGGGCAGCCACGCACAGGCCAAGGCGAAGCGCGTCGGCGCGCTGAATGGCGGGCCGCATCACGTCATCGCCAGCCCGCACCCAAGCCCGCTGTCCGCCTATCGCGGGTTCTTCGGTTCGAAACCTTTCAGCCGCGCGAATGCATTCCTGGAAGAGCATGGCCGGGGGGCGGTCGACTGGCGGCTGGGCGGGTGACGAAGTTGACACTGTGTCACCCAGCCTGTTTGCCTGTTAGTCTCTGATATACAAAAGGAAATCCGCCGGCATTCCGGTTGACAGTCAGGCGGCATGTTTCCGCCCGGATCGACGATTTGAAAGACCTCGCCGTGACCCTTATCCCGATCCGGGAGAGTAGGAAACGAGCGCGATCGAGGCTGGCGCAAGATTGGGCGCGGGCTAGTCTCGAGTACTCTTCAAGCCGCCGCTCAGGGCAGAACGCCGACGTCTTCGGCGGTGCCGTCCTTGTCCCGCTTGACCTGCCCGTCAGCCCCGACACTGCCACCGGTCACCAGCAGTATGCCGCTGAGGTGGGGGGCGGCCATGGACGTGCCGTCCTTGTTGGTCGTTCCGCCGCCCGGGGCGAGAGAGAGTATCCGCACGCCGGGTTCCGCGTAATCGACCGAAGCTCCGTAGTTCGAGAAGGACGCAAGGTTGCTGCGCTTGTCGATGGCGGACACGGTGAAGAGGTTTCGCCCGTTGTTATAGGCAGGCGATACGGAGCCGGTGTCGACATTCACGCCGCTGTTTCCCGCGGCCATCACCACGAACACGCCCCCGTCGGCCAGGGCCTGTACCCCGGCGTCGAGGATGGTCGATCCCTGGTCTGCGGTGAGGCTCAGATTGACCACATCGCCCACCGATGCATTGGCGGCCACGAAATCGAGGCCCGCGGCGACATCGCTATCCGGTGCCACGCCGAAGGAATCGAGCACGCGTACGGAGTATACCGGCGCTCCCGGTGCCACGCCGACGACGCCGATCGTGTTGTCGAGCGCGGCGATCGTGCCGGCGACGTGGGTGCCATGCCCGTTGAGGTCGTCGACGGAGTTTGCATTGCCGCCGAAAGTTTCTGACGTGAGGAATTCGGCGCTGCCGACGAGGTTGAGATCGGGATTGTCGACGTCCACTCCCGTATCGACGACCCAGGCGACATTGCCGTTGGGCGTGCCGGTGCCGACTCGGGCCACGCCCCACGGAACGGTCTGGTCGCTGCCGCCGCCACCTCCCGGCTTGCCCCCCCCGCCGCCTCCGCCGCCATTGTCGGGTTTCCCGCCGCCACCATCGGGTCTCGGCGCGCCGCGGGCGGCCGCTCCGGCGTCGGGCAGGCCGACATAGACCGCCTGCGAACAGCCGGTAATCGTCGGGTTGCGTTCGACGAGCGTGTCGATTGCCCTGTCGGATACCCGCAGGGCGAAACCATTGAAAATGCGGGAATAGTTGTGCAGCACGCGCCCGCCAGCCTGGCTTGCCGCACGGTTGGCTTCGTAGGTCGTGCTCACCGGCCCGCTGACGAGAGTGCAGATGAAGGTGTCGGGCACAGGGTCACCGACGGATTGGGCGAGGGCCGCCGGTGCCATCAGGAACGACACGCCCAAAAGGGCCACGCGCGTGCGAGTATTCATCGAAGATCCCCTTCTCCAAGCGACCCGCGATGCATGCGACATTCTGTTTTGGCGAGCGGTTAGCCTACTCCATTCAGGCTTCCGCGTCGAATCGGCCAGAGGCCACCTACCGCGGCAGTTCGCTGACCCCCATCAGTTCCTCGTCCACCGCGCGGGCGCACTGGCGGCCTTCGCGTATGGCCCAGACGACCAGGCTCTGGCCGCGGCGCATGTCGCCGCAGGCGAAAACGTGCGGCTCGCTGGTGGCGTAGCGGTTGGTGTCTGCCTTTACATTGCCGCGCGCATCCAGTTCCACGCCCGCCCGGTCGAGCAGGCCGCGGCGCTTGGGGCCGGTGAAGCCCATGGCGAGGAGGATGAGGTCGGCCTTGAGCGTGAACTCACTGCCCTCGACCTCGACCATGCGGCCGTCTTTCCATTCGACGCGCACGCATTCGAGGCCCGCGACATCGCCGCCATCCTCGATCACGCGCTTGGTCAAGACAGCCCAGTCACGCTCCGCGCCTTCCTCGTGGCTGGAGGAGGTGCGCAGCTTGAGCGGCCAGTCGGGCCAGGTCAGCGCCTTGTCTTCCTTTTCCGGCGGCTTGGGCATGATTTCCAGCTGCGTGATGCTGGCCGCGCCCTGGCGGTTGGACGTGCCCACGCAGTCGGAACCCGTATCGCCGCCGCCGATCACGATGACATGCTTGCCGGTCGCCGTCAGGCTGCCGCGCGGAGCGGCGCGCACTTCGTCGTCGCCAGCATTGCGCTTGTTCTGCTGGGTCAGGAATTCCATCGCGAAGCGCACCCCGGACAATTCGGCGCCCGGAATGTCGAGCATCCGCGCTTCTTCAGCACCGCCCGCAAGGACCACCGCGTCGAAATTCTCCTTCAGCGCCTCGAAGCTGACTTCCACGCCAACTTCGCTGGAAGTGCGGAACTGGACGCCCTCGGCCTCCATCTGCACCGCCCGGCGGTTGATGAGGTGCTTTTCCATCTTGAAGTCGGGAATGCCGTAACGCAGCAGGCCGCCGATCCGGTCCGACTTCTCGAACACGGTCACGGCATGGCCGGCGCGCGCCAATTGCTGCGCGGCGGCGAGGCCTGCGGGACCGGAGCCGATCACCGCGACCGACTTGCCGGTCTGCTTTTCGGGCACCTGCGGCTTGATCCAGCCTTCCTGCCAACCCTTGTCGACGATCGCGCATTCGATCGACTTGATGGTCACCGGGCTGTCCACGATGTTGAGCGTGCAGGCCGCCTCGCACGGGGCGGGGCAGATGCGGCCGGTAAATTCGGGGAAGTTGTTGGTCGAGTGCAGCACTTCGAGCGCGTTCTTCCAGTCGTCTTCGTAGACGAGGTGGTTCCAGTCCGGGATGATGTTGTTCACCGGACAGCCGTTGTGACAATAGGGAATGCCGCAATTCATGCAGCGCGCGGCCTGGCGCTTGAGCGCGTCGGGGCTCTGCGGGAGGGTGAATTCCTTGTAGGTCTTCAGCCGTTCTTCGGGTGCGACGTATTCACGCTCTTCGCGATCATACTCGAGGAAACCTGTTTCCTTGCCCATTATTCTGCAGCCTCCATTGCCGCCTGCTCGCGCTCTTCCTCGAGCGACTTGAGCGCGCGCGCGTAATCGCGCGGCATTACCTTGCGGAAGTTTTTCAGTTCGTTCGACCAGTCGTCAAGCAGCGCCTTGGCGCGTGCCGACCCGGTGTGAAGATGATGCCGCTCGACCAGGATCTTGAGCCGCTCCGCATCGTGGTAGAGCGGATCGCCCATGCCTGCATCGTCGACCGTCTGGGCGCGTTGCTGGGGATGGCCCCAGCTCCTTTCGGCGCCTTCGCCGTCGCCCGGCGTCACGGCGAGGACATCGACCTGCGCATGGTTGACCAGCGCGTCGAAAGCACCTTGCGGATCGTAGACATAGGCGATGCCGCCGCTCATGCCGGCTGCGACATTGCGGCCGGTCTTGCCGAGCACGCAGACCACGCCGCCGGTCATGTATTCCAGCGCATGGTCGCCGGTCCCTTCGACCACGGCAACCGCACCCGAATTGCGCACGGCGAAGCGTTCGCCCGCAACGCCTGCGAAATAGGCTTCGCCCGCGATCGCGCCGTAGAGGACGGTATTACCGACGATGATATTGTCGGTCGGATCGCGCGAGACGCCTTCGGGCGGCCTGACGACGATGCGCCCGCCGGACAGGCCCTTGCCGACATAATCGTTGGCATCGCCGGTCAGGCTCATGGTCACACCATGCGCGAGCCATGCGCCGAAGCTCTGTCCGGCAACGCCCTTGAGGTCGATGCGGATCGTGTCCTGCGGCAGGCCGGCATGGCCGTATGCTTCCGCGATACGGCCGGACAGCATGGTGCCGACAGTGCGGTTCACATTGCGGATATCGCGCGAAATCTGGACGGCCTGCCCGCTTTCGATGGCAGGCTTGCACGCCTCGATAAGCTCGACATCCATGGCTGCGCCAAGGCCGTGATCCTGCGTTTCGGTGTGGTGCAGCGACCTGCCTTCTTCGAGCGGGACCTCGTGGAGGATGCGCTTCAGGTCGACGCCGTGCGCCTTCCAGTGGCGACGTACGCGGCGCATGTCGACACGGTCCACGCGGCCGACCATTTCCTCGACCGTGCGGAAGCCCATTTCCGCCATGATCTGGCGCAGTTCTTCGGCCACGAAGAAGAAGTAGTTGATGACGTGTTCGGGCGTGCCGGTGAACCGCTTGCGCAGCACCGGGTCCTGCGTGGCGACGCCGACGGGACAGGTGTTGAGGTGGCACTTCCTCATCATGATGCAGCCCGCCGCGATCAGCGGGGCAGTGGCAAAACCGAACTCGTCCGCGCCCAGCAGCGCACCGATGGCCACGTCCCGGCCCGTGCGCAGGCCGCCGTCGACCTGCACCGCGATACGGCTGCGCAAATCGTTGAGAAGGAGCGTCTGCTGCGTTTCGGCAAGGCCGATTTCCCACGGGGATCCGGCATGGGTCAGACTGGTTAGCGGCGATGCGCCGGTGCCGCCCTCATAGCCCGAGATGGTGAGGTGGTCGGCCTTCGACTTGGAGACACCCGCGGCAACCGTGCCGACGCCGACCTCGGACACCAGCTTCACCGAAATGCGCGCTTCGGGCTGCACGTTCTTGAGGTCGTGGATCAGCTGCGCGAGATCCTCGATCGAATAGATGTCGTGGTGCGGCGGGGGCGAGATGAGGCCCACGCCCGGCGTCGAATGGCGCACCTTGCCGATGCGCTTGTCGACCTTGTGGCCGGGCAGCTGTCCGCCTTCGCCGGGCTTTGCACCCTGCGCCATCTTGATCTGGATATCGTCCGAGTTGACGAGATATTCCGTCGTCACGCCGAAACGGCCCGAGGCCACCTGCTTGATGCGGCTGCGCATGGAATCGCCATTCGGCAGCGGCTGGAAGCGCTCCGGCTCCTCGCCGCCTTCGCCGGTGTTCGAACGCCCGCCGAGGCGGTTCATCGCGATGGCGAGGGTCGAATGCGCTTCATGGCTGATCGAGCCGAAGCTCATCGCGCCGGTGCTGAAGCGCTTGACGATGTCGGCCGCCGGCTCGACTTCGGACAGGTCGAGCGGACGCTCGGCCTTCTTCAGTTCCATCAGTCCGCGAATGGTGAGCAGCCTTTCGGACTGCTCGTTCACGCTCCTGGCGAACTCCTCGTAATTCTTGGGATCGCTGCCGCGCACGGCGTGCTGCAAATTGGCGATGTTCTGCGGGGTCCAGGCGTGGTCTTCGCCGCGGATGCGGTACTGGTAGATACCGCCCACATCCAGCATCCCCTTGTAGAGCGGACTGTCTCCGAACGCCTGCGCGTGACGGCGCACGGTTTCTTCCGCCACCTCGGCAAGGCCGATGCCCTCGATCGTGGTCGCGGTGCCGGTGAAATAGGTCTCTATGAAGTCGCTCGACAGGCCGACCGCGTCGAAGATCTGCGCGCCGCAATAGGATTGGTAGGTCGAGATGCCCATCTTGGACATGACCTTTAAGATGCCCTTGCCGACCGCCTTGACGAAGTTCTTCTGCACATCGCCAGCGTCGAGTTCGGGCATTTTGCGCGCGCGCAAATCTTCCAGCGTTTCGAAGGCGAGGTAGGGATTGATCCCTTCCGCGCCATAGCCTGCCAGCGCGCAGAAATGATGGACTTCACGCGCTTCGCCGGTCTCGATGACGAGGCCGGTCTGCATGCGGAGGCCCTGCCGCACGAGCTGGTGATGCACGGCCGCAGTCGCCAGCAGCGCAGGCATGGCGATGCGGTCCGGCCCCTGGCCCCGGTCCGACAGGATCAGGATATTGGCATCGCCAAGCACGGCCTCGGTCGCGGCCCAGCACATTTCCTTCAGCGCCATGGCGAGGCCATCCGCGCCGGTGCTGGCGTCCCAGGTGATGTCGATCGTCGCGGTACGGAAAGCCCCATCGAGAGCCACGCCGACCGAGCGGATTTTCGCCAGGTCGTCGTTTGTGAGGATCGGCTGCTTGACCTCAAGGCGCTTGTGCGTACCCCCGTCCCGGCCGAGCAGGTTGGGGCGCGGGCCGATCATGGACAGCAGGCTCATCACCAGTTCCTCGCGGATCGGGTCGATCGGCGGGTTGGTGACCTGCGCGAAGTTCTGCTTGAAGTAATCGTAGAGCAGGCGGCTCTTCTGGCTCAGCACGGCAATGGGCGTGTCGGTGCCCATCGACCCGATCGGATCCTCGCCATTCGCGGCCATCGGCTCGAGGAAGCGCTGGATGTCTTCCTGCGTGTAGCCGAACGCCTGCTGGCGGTGGAGCAGCGCGATATCGCTTTGCGGGATCTCGGACAGGTCCGGCTCGATATGGTCGAGGTCTTCGAGCTTGTACTGCGCCTTCTCCAGCCACGCCTCATATGGTTCGGCAGCGGCGAGGCCGGCCTTCAGTTCCTCGTCCTCGACGATGCGGCCCTGCTCGAGATCGATCAGCAGCATCTTGCCCGGCTGAAGGCGCCATTTGCGGGTGATGTCTTCCTCGGCGAAGGGCAGCACGCCGCTCTCCGAGGCGAGCACGACGAGGTCGTCCTTGGTGGTGCAATAGCGCGCAGGGCGTAAGCCGTTGCGGTCGAGGCAGGCGCCGATCTGGCGGCCATCGGTGAAGCATACGGCGGCAGGGCCGTCCCACGGCTCCATCAGGGCGGCATGATATTCGTAGAACGCACGGCGCGCCGGATCCATCTGCTCGTTCTTCGCCCAGGCTTCGGGCATGAGCATCATCATCGCGTGCGCAAGATCGTATCCGCCGGTCAGCAGCAGCTCGAGCGCATTGTCGAGGCAGGCCGTGTCCGACTGGCCATGCGGGATCAGCGGCCACATCTTGTCGAGGTCGGCGCCCAGCAGTTCGCTTTCCATCGTGCGGCGGCGCGCTTCCATCCAGTTCACATTGCCGCGAACCGTGTTGATTTCCCCGTTGTGCGCCATGAAGCGATAGGGGTGGGCAAGCCGCCAGCTGGGGAAAGTGTTGGTGCTGAACCGCTGGTGCACGAGGCCGAGCGCGCTGACGCAATCGGGATCGCGCAAATCGTCGTAAAAGCTGCCGACCTGGTTCGCCAGCAGCAGGCCCTTGTAGACCACGGTGCGGCTGGAGAAGCTCGGGATATAGGCCTTGCTCAGGCCAGGAATGCCGTGCTTGTCTTCCAGCGCGGCGAGCGGGTTCAGCGTCTGCTTGCGGATCACCACGAGCTTGCGTTCGAAGGCGTTGCGATCGACGCAGTTCTGGCCGCGCGCGATCACGCACTGGCGAATGACCGGCATGGAATCGACCACTGCCTTGCCCAGCCCGTCGAGCGTGACGGGCACGTCGCGCCAGCCGACCACGCGCTGGCCTTCCTTTTCGGCGAAGCGTTCAAGCTGCTTCTCGACGAATTCGCGCGCCTCGTCCTGTTGCGGAAGGAAGCACATGGCGACGGCGTAATCGCCTTCTTCGGGCAGGTCGTGCCCGTGCGCCTTTGCCCATTTGCGGATCAGCGGGTCTGGCGTCTGGATGAGGATGCCCGCGCCGTCGCCCAGCAGCGGGTCCGCGCCCACCGCGCCGCGATGGTCGAGATTGGCAAGGATCGTCAGCGCCTGCGTAATGATGTCGTGGCTCTTCTCGCCCTTGATGTGCGCCACCATGCCGACGCCGCACGCGTCGTGCTCATTGGCAGAATCGTACAAGCCCTGGGGGGCGGGAAAAGAAGAATGCGGAACCTGCATGCGCCGAGGCGTCCTCCAACCGAACCCGTCTCCATTGCCGACCGAAGGGAAGGACAGAGGCGGGTAAAAATGTCGCAGCGCCGCATCTGGCACTGCCAAAATTTCGCGAACCATCCCTTTGCAGGTACGAAACCGCTTTTGCAATGGCCCGGACGGGTAGCAAAATTTCACGCGGCCCAAGTTTTAGGGCGTTTTACCGCATTGCAGCATGGAGGAATTCGTATCCGCGCGCGGCTGACGTAGCGGCAGCGGCGCGTGCGCAGGCTCAGTCGGCCTTGCCGACCCGGCCCAGCTTGTCGAGCGCGCTACGCAACGCCGCCTGCGGATCCTGTGCCGATTCGCCGCCATCGCGTTCCGCCTCGCGGCGCAGGAAGGAGATGACCTGCTCCGTGTCCTCGTCCTGCGGCGGCGCGGTCGCGGCGGCCTTGTGCGCTTCGAGCGCAGCGGCAAGACGCCCGGTCAGCTGGTCGAGGGACAGCTCTTCGGCGGCGCGCACTTCGGGTGTTTCACGCTCCTGCGGCACTTCGACGGGCATGGCTTCTTCGGCAGTCTCGACTTCGAATTCGTCCGCTTCGTCGATCTCGGTGAACTCTGCGGTTTCCGTGATCGCAATGCCGTCCTCGCCGAGATCTTCGCGAGCCGAGAGCACGCGGCTTCGCGTCGGTTCCTCGTCCACGACCGGGCCGGTGGCTTCGTCGTCGGCCCACTCGTCCGCGGGATACGCATCGCCCTTCCTCGCGAGACGTGCCGCCAGGATCAGGCCGAACACCAGGCCGACGAGTGCAGCCACACCTGCGACCGCAGCGAAACCGGCCATGCCTACCGGCGCTTCGAAATAGGGGTGGAGGCCCGCAAGCCCGGTCCGCGCGAAATAGTAATCGCGTGTCGCGGGGGCCATCACGTAAAGCACGCCCAGCGTGCCCGCGCCGAGCAGGAAGGCGAACCACAATCCCACCAGGGGGCGGAACCATGCGCGCTGCGTCATGCTGGTTTCTTCGGTATAGCTCATGCCTGCTTCATTCCCGTTCGCTTCGGCTTTGCCGCTTCTACCAGCGCCGAGTAAATCTCGCGATAACGCGCCACATTGCGTCCCCAGTCGTGATGCGCGGCGACGTGTTCGCGGCCCGCTTTGCGCATGACATCCCACTCTTCGCGGCGGTCGATCAGTCCTGCGAGGGCGCTTGCGATTGCTGCCGGATCGTCGGGCGCGAACAGCACGCCGGTGACGCCGTCCTCGATCAGTTCGCGGTGACCGCCGACATCGCTTGCCGCGACGATCCGGCGCTGGGCCATGGCTTCGAGCGGTTTGAGCGGGGTGACCAGGTCGGTCAGGCGCGATTTCTTGCGCGGATAGGCGAGAAGGTCGATCAGCGAATAATAACGATCCACTTCGTGATGCGGTACGCGCCCGGTGAAGACGATCGCCTCGGCTGCGGGAGAGGCGGCAGCCTGCGCCCGCACGGCCCCTTCGCGCGGCCCTCCGCCGACCAGCAAGAGCCGCGCTTCGGGATGTCGGTCCCGCAAACCGGGCATGGCGGCGATCAGGTCGTCGAGCCCTTCGTAATCATAGAAGCTGCCGATGAAGCCGATCACCGGACCATCCCCAAGGCCGAGTTGTGCGCCGAGGGCATTGTCGCGCTGGCGCGGCTCTCCGAAAAGCGAAAGGTCGACGCCGTTGGGAGAAAGCCTGATCTTGGCCGCGTCATGGCCCCGTCCGGCGAGGTCGCTGCGCAGGCCTTCGCAGATAGTGAAGACCGCATCGGCGCGTTTGACCACGCGGTTTTCCAGCGCCCGCGTCAGGCGATATTTCGCCGAGCCTTGTGTGCCCGTCCCGTTGCCGACTGCGGCATCTTCCCAGAACGCACGGATTTCGTAGACGAAGGGCACGCCGATCGACCTCGCGGCCTTCAGGCCGGCCATGCCGCACAGCGCCGGCGAATGCGCATGGATGATGTCGGGACGCCATTGGGCGGCGACCTTCTCGATCGTTCTCCTCAGCGCCGCGACTTCACGCAATTCGCGCGCGACCGGAGGCCCCGACGCGGTGCCCGGCGTGCGATGGAAGGTCAGCCCGTCCACCTCCTCGACGCCTGGTCCATCTGCGACATGGCGCTGACCGGTCACTGCCCGCACCTCGCATCCGGCCGCCTGCAGGCTCTTGAGGATGGCGCGCGTGCGGAAGGTATAGCCCGAATGGAGCGGCAGCGAGTGGTCGAGGATGTGGAGGACCCGTGTCATTATCGCCCTCCTGTGACACAACAGGCTTAACGACGCGTCAACCCTGTGCTGTTACCGGGTGACACGCCGTTTGGCGGATAACGGGCGGACCATAAGCTAGCGTGATCGACTATTTCGCCATTTTTCTGACCCACGGGCTGATCATGCTCGTGTGCTGGCGACTGCTTGCGCGCGAGGATCTCGACGATCCGCAGGCAGCGCCGCCGGTCGAGGGCAAGAGAGGCGCTCGCGGGCGCCGCGCGCGCCGGAAAGGAAGCGGCGGCGATGTTTGACATCCTCATCCTCGCCTTCCTGGCCGTGCTCGTGGTGATGGGCCTGCGCAAGCCCTTCATCTGGGTGCTCGCCTATATGTATGTCGACATCGTCGTCCCGCAGCAGGTCGGATACGTGTTCCTGCCCGACCTCAAGATATCGCTGATCACGTTCATCCTGGCGTTCGCCGGGTGGATCCTGTTCGACAACAAGAAGGGCACGCAGTTTTCTTCACGGCAGGGCATCCTGCTGGCCTTCCTGCTCTGGTGCGGCTTCACCACCATGATCGCGCAATTTCCCGAAAGCGCGGCGTCCAAATGGGCCTGGGTCTGGAAGTCGATGCTCTTCGCACTGTTCCTGCCGCTGGTCCTGCGCACGCGATTGCGCCTCGAAGCGGCAGTCTATGTGAGCGTGCTATCGCTGGCGACCATCGTGATTTCGGGCGGCATCAAGACGCTTCTGACTGGTGGCGGCTACGGCGTGCTGGTCACGCTTTCGGCGAGCAATTCGGGCATTTACGAAGGCAGCACGCTGTCGACCGTAACCATCGCCTGCATCCCACTGGTCTGGTGGCTCGCCATGCACGGCACGATCCTTCCCGCCCGCACGAAAAGCGCGATTTTCCTCGCCGTAGCGCTCACGGGCGCATCGCTGCTCATCCCGATCGGCACGCAGGCGAGGACCGGGCTGCTGTGCATCGCGTTTCTCGGCCTGCTCCTGCTGCGCTCGGTGCCGAACAAGTTTGCCTTCGGTGCAGCTGCGGGCCTGATGGTGCTGATCTCGATCCCCTTTCTGCCGCAATCCTTCCAGGAGCGCATGGGTACGATCGCCAATTACCAGGCCGACCAGTCCGCTTCGACGCGCCTCCAGGTCTGGGACTGGACGCTCGATTATGTCGCGGAAAATCCCATCGGTGGCGGTTTCGACGTCTATCTCGCCAATTCCTTCACCTATGAGACGGTCGAGACGATCCGCGAAGGCAATGTCGAGCGCACCGAGCGCAGGGAGGTGACCGAATCCCGACGCGCCTTCCATTCCAGCTATTTCGAAGTGCTGGGCGAACAGGGGGTCTTCGGCTTCCTCCTGTGGATCCTCCTCCACGCGACAGGACTGGTTGCGATGGAGCGCCTGCGCAGGCGTGGGCGGGCGTCTGACGATCCGGAACTGCAGCGGTGGGGAACGCTCGCCAATGCTCTCCAGCAGGTGCAACTGGTCTACCTGTTCGGCGCTCTGTTCGTCGGGGTGGCGTACCAGCCCTTCATCATGACGGTGCTCGCCATGCAGATGGCGCTGACCGGGCTGGTGGTGCAGGGCGACCGGCGCGAGAATCAGCGCGAGCGCAAGAAACGCCTCGCCGCCCGGCGCGAACACGGACGCGAAGCGGCGTCGTCATAACGCGTCCGCGCGCGCCGCATCGCTGCCCGGCCCGCAGTCCCCCCATGCCGTAACGGCAGCTTTCCGGCAGTTGCACAGCCTTTCTCCATGCGCCATGAGTCCGCGCGCAAATGCGATGTGGAGTCGCGTAATTCAGCAAGTTTTCGAGGAGAGCGAGCAATGACCCCCCAGGACGTAGCAGCCAAGGTCGGCGAACAGGTCGGCACCAGCGAATGGGTCGAAATGAGCCAGGAGCGCATCAACCAGTTTGCCGATGCGACCGGTGACCACCAGTTCATCCACGTCAACGAGGAAGCGGCCAAGATGACGCCGTTCGGCGGCACGATCGCGCACGGCTTCCTGACGCTTTCGATGATCCCCTACCTCACCGCGAACAGCGATGTCCCGCGCGTCGACGGGATCAAGATGGCCGTCAATTACGGCGGCAACAAAACCCGCTTCATCAACCCCGTTCGCTCGGGCAAGAAGATCCGCGGCCACTGGAAGCTGCTCGAAATGACCGAGAAGCGCCCCGGCCAGTGGCAGCAGACGATGGAGATCACCATCGAGATCGAAGGCGAGGACAAGCCCGCCCTGATCTGCGAATGGATGACCATGTACTTCGTCTGATTTCTTTCCCCTCCCCGGGAGAAACAGACGTTCAACGACCAGATAGATTTAAGGAATGACCATGCGTGACGCAGTCATCGTTTCCACCGCCCGTACCGGTATGGGCAAGGCCTACAAGGGCGCTTTCAACTCGACGCCCGGCGCAACGCTCGGCTCCTATTCGCTGAAGCCCGCGATCGAGCGCGCCGGCATCGATGCCGGCGAAGTCGACGACGTGCTCTGGGGCGCCGCGCTCCAGCAGGGCGCGCAGGCCGGCAACCTCGCCCGCCAGGTCGCGCTGCGTGCCGGTTGCCCGATCGGCGTGTCGGGCATGACCATCGACCGCCAGTGCTCCTCGGGCCTGATGACCATCGCCACGGCTGCCAAGCAGGTCATCACCGACCGCATGCAGATTGTCGCGGCGGGCGGCCAGGAATCGATCAGCCTCGTGCAGACCAAGGAAATGCGGGTCATGCCCGACCCCGAACTGGTGAACATGCACGGTGCGATCTACATGCCCATGCTGCAGACGGCTGAAACCGTCGCCCAGCGTTACGGCATCAGCCGCGAAGCGCAGGACGAATATTCGCTCCAGAGCCAGCAGCGCACCGCCGCGGCACAGGAAGCCGGCATCTTCGACGACGAAATCGTTTCGGTCAGCACCACGCACAAGGTGATGAACAAGGAAACCGGCGAGGTTTCGGACGAAGACGTGACGATCGCCAAGGACGAAGGCAACCGCCCCTCGACCACCCTCGAAGGCCTCGCTTCGCTGCAGCCGGTCATGGGCCCGGGCACCACGATCACGGCGGGTAACGCCAGCCAGCTGTCGGACGGTTCGGCAGCGGTCGTCGTCATGGAAGCCAAGGAAGCGGAAAAGCGCGGCCTCAACCCGCTCGGCCGTTACATCGGCATGGCGGTTGCAGGCACCGAGCCCGATGAAATGGGCATCGGCCCGATCTTCGCGATCCCCAAGCTGCTCGAACGCTTCGACATGAAGGTCGAGGACATCGACCTGTGGGAACTGAACGAAGCTTTCGCGGTGCAGGTCCTGTACTGCCGCGACAAGCTGGGCATCGACAACGACAAGCTCAACGTCAACGGCGGTTCGATCTCGATCGGCCACCCCTACGGGATGACCGGCGCGCGCTGCGTCGGCCACATCCTGCGCGAAGGCCAGCGCCGCAAGGCGAAATACGGCGTCGTCACCATGTGCGTCGGTGGCGGCATGGGCGCAGCGGGTCTGTTCGAAATCTTCTGATCCGGCTCAATATAGACAAGAGAAGGGCGGCACCGCGCAAACGGTGCCGCCCTTTTTCTTTGCCGGAAGCAGGCGGATCAGCGGGCGCGGATATCGCCGCTGCCGTTTACTTCGCGCCGGGTGATGACACGCGCGCTGCGGTAGCTGATGTCGCCCGATCCGTTGACGTCTGCCGATAACTCTCCGACATCGCCTGCGCGGATATCGCCCGATCCGTTGATCGACGCGACCAGCCGGTCGACCGACCCGATAACAACATCACCGGACCCATTGATTGCCGCATCGACCAGCGCCACGCGGACGGGGGCGAGGTCGATATCGCCCGAACCGCCGATGCGTGCGCGAATATCGTCGACCGATCCGTCGATCTCGATATCGCCGCTGCCACGGATCGACAGCGAGAGCGCAGGGGCGTCCCAGCCTTCGAGCCGCACGTCGCCGCTGGCGTTGATCGTCACTTCCCGCAGGTCGGGGACCGAAAGGTAGGCAAGGATCGGTTTCTTCGTGCGGAAGCTGCCCTCCGTCGTCAGCGACAGCGTGTCGCCGTCCTTCCTCGCTTCGATCAGGCCGATGATATTGTCTTCTGCGACGAGCCGTAGCGTGGGCGCACCCTGCCGGATCACGACATCCACGGGGCCGTCGATGGCGAGGGCACCGAAGGCCGGAATACGCCTGTTCTCTTCGACCACGACGCCCGATCCCACGATCTGCGCCTCGCCGCTCCGGTACACCGAGACCGACGTATTTTGCGAACTCGTGCTGTGCTTTTGCGACCCGGCATTCGCACTGTTGCAAGCAGCAAGCGAAGTGGCTGCGAGCGCGGCCGCAATTGTGAATTTGCCTATCATAATGTCCTCCCGAAAGATGTCGTTGACATTTGTAAACGATAGGCCCGCAGCGCCGTTCGGGTCAATTCCCGCTCGTCGTGTGCACTTGGTCGTTGGACGAATGGGAAATCGGAGGCATACTGGCACTTATGGGAGTGATGGAAATCATCGGGATAGCCGGAAGCGTGAGCCTGCTGGCGGGCTGGCGGCTTTACCTCAGCATCTTTGCGACCGGCCTCGCCATGCGCCTGGACGCGATCCCGCTGCCCGAACATTTGCAGAGCCTCGACGTGCTGGCGAACCCGTGGATCATGGGGATCGCCGCCATTGCGGCCGTGGCCGAATTCTTCGCCGACAAGGTCATGTGGCTCGATAGCGCATGGGATGCCGTCCATACCTTCGTCCGGCCTATCGGCGGTGCGCTGCTGGCGCTTGCTATCGTCGATCCCTCTGATCCCGCCACGCAGGTCGTCGCTTTCCTTTTGGGCGGCGGGGCGGCGCTGACCGCGCATGCCGGCAAGGCGGGCGCGCGCGGTGTGGTCAATGCCAGCCCCGAACCGGTCAGCAATGTAGCGGTCTCCACGGTGGAAGACGTGGCGACGGTCGGCCTGCTCTACCTCGCTTACGAATATCCCTATGCGGCAGGTGCAATCGCGCTGGTGTTACTGGGCCTCACGGTCTGGCTGATCCTGACTGCCCGCAGGCTAATCCGCTCCTTCTTCGGCGCGGGCAAACCCGCCGACCCGCCTAGCGGCTGAGCAGGAAGACCGCGAATTCGGCGCGCAAATTCGCCGCGCCCGAAACCGGTTTCTCATTGGCGAAGAACCATTCGCGCTCGATCCGTGCGTTCTTTTCGCGCGCCAGTTCGCGGAAATCCTTTACCGTCACGTGGTGGATGTTCTGCGTCTCGTACCAGCTGACCGGAATGGACCGGGTGACCGGCATGCGACCGCCGAGCATCAGCGCGCTGCGGGTGCGCCAATGGGCGAAATTCGGAAAGGAAACGAACGCCTGCTTGCCCACGCGCAGCAGCTGGTCGAGCATGAGGTCTGGCCGCCGGGCGGTCTGCAGCGTCTGGCTGAGCACCGTGTAGTCGAAACCCTTGTGCGGATAATCCGCGAGCGCGCTGTCGGCATCGCCCTGCACCACGGAAAGCCCCTGCGCCACGCAGCGTTCCACGCAGCCGCCGTCGATTTCGATCCCGCGCGCGTCCACCCCCTTTGACGCGCGAAGTTCCGCCAAGAGGGCACCGTCGCCGCAGCCGATATCGAGCACACGGGTGCCCGGTTCGATCGCGGAGGCGATGGCGGCAAGGTCGGGGCGAAGGGCGCTCATTCGATGAAGCCTTTCACCACGCGGTCGAGCGCGGGGACTTCGAGCAGGAAACTGTCGTGCCCGTGGGGTGCGGACAGTTCGACGAAGCTCACCGCAGCACCTGCTGCATTCAAGGCATGCACCACGTGCCGACTTTCGGCGGTCGGATAGAGCCAGTCGCTGTCGAAGCTGACGAGGCAGAAGCGCGCCTCGGTCCCCGCAAAGGCATTGGCGAGCTTGCCGCCATGCTCTTCCGCCAGGTCGAAGTAATCCATCGCGCGCGTGATGTAGAGATAGGAGTTGGCGTCGAAGCGCCGCGTGAAGCCGCTGCCCTGGTAGCGCAGATAGCTTTCAACTTGGAAATCGGCATCGAACCCAAAGCTCTTGGTGTCGCGATCCTGCAAATTGCGCCCGAACTTGCCAGTCAGCGCCTCTTCGGAAAGATAGGTGATGTGCGCGGCCATGCGGGCGACGGCCAATCCGCTGTCGGGCTGGCTCTCCTGCGCATAATAATCGCCCTGGTGCCAGTTGGGATCGGCCATGACGGCTTGCCGGCCGAGTTCGTGAAAGGCGATGTTCTGCGCCGAATGGCGGCTGGTCGATGCGATGACCAGGACACGTTGGGCCCGGTCCGGCCAGTTGGCGGCAAGGCTCAGCGCCTGCATCCCGCCCATCGACCCGCCGACTACCGCGTGCAGCTTTTCGATGCCGAGACCGTCGAGCAGCGCGACGAGGCCGCGCACCATGTCGCGGATGGTGATCACCGGGAAGCGCATGGCATAAGGCTTGCCGTCGGGCGCCTCGCTCGCCGGGCCGGTCGAGCCCATGCAGCTGCCGACGACATTGGCGCAGACCACGAAATAGCGATCAGTGTCGATCGGCTTTCCGGGTCCGACCATGCGCTCCCACCAGCCCGGCTTTCCCGTCACCGGATGGGGCGAGGCGACATACTGGTCGCCCGTCAGCGCGTGGCAGAGCAGGATCGCGTTCGAACCATCCCCGGCCAGCGTGCCGTAGGTCTCGTAAGCAATCTCGGCGCCATGCAACTCGCCCCCGCCGTCGAGCGGCAGCGGATCGGTCAATTGCAAAACTTGGGACGCCCCGGCCATTCCTTGGCCTCTACAGCCAAGGCAGGTGCTTGTCGAAGGGCCGTTTTTCTTTCATGCGAACAAGCCGCGATGACAGACACAGCCGACAGCGCCGCCCGCCCGACAATGAAGCCCTGGATCGAGGCGATCCACGCCTATGTGCCGGGCAAGTCGAAGGGCAGCGACGGGCGCGAACTGGTCAAGCTTTCGGCCAATGAGAACCCGCACGGCTGCAGCCCGCTCGCGCTCCAAGCGCTGGCCGATATCGCCAATCCGGCGCTCTATCCCGATCCAGACAGCACGGCCCTGCGCGAGGCGCTGGGCGAGACGCACGGTATCGATCCCTCGCGCATCGTGTGCGGGGCGGGGTCAGGCGAACTGCTGCATGGTGCGGTGCAGGCCTATGCGGGCCCGGGCGACGAGGTCGTCTGTGCGCGCTATTCCTTCTCGCTCTACCCGCTGCTCGCGGCAAAGGTCGGCGCAAGCATCGTTTACGCGGACGATGACGATCATGCCCCCAGCGTCGATGCCTTGCTGGCGGCAGTGACCGACAAGACCCGCGTGGTCCTAGTCGACAATCCGAACAATCCCGTCGGCACATGGCTGGATCGGGACGAGGTCGCGCGCCTCCACGATGGCCTGCCGCGCGATGTGCTGCTGGTGATCGACCATGCCTATGTCGAATACCTTGCGCCCGGGCTCGACGATGGCGGGATGGAGCTGGCTGCACGGCACGAGAACGTGCTCGTCACGCGGACATTCTCCAAGGCGTTCGGCCTTGCAGGTGAGCGGATCGGCTGGGCCACCGGGGCTCCAGAGATCGTGGGCGCGCTCAACCGCCTGCGCGGCGCTTTCAACGTCACTGCAGCGGGCCAGCGTGCGGCTCTGGCGGCAGTCGGCGACATGGCTTTCGTCCGCAAGTCCTGCGAAGAAAACCTGGCCGCGCGCGATGCTTTCGAGCGGCAGATCGCGGCGCTCGGCAATCACGGCCTCAGGGCCAAGCCGAGCGAGGCGAATTTCGTGCTCGTCCTGTTCGAAGGCGCGCTGAGCGCCGATGCGGCGTTGGAGGCCTTGGCGCAAGGTGGCTATGCCGTGCGGCACTTGCCCTCACAGGGTCTTCCCCACGCGCTGAGGATCACGATCGGGACGCGCGAGCAGATGGGCGAGATCGCGGCTATCCTCGGCAAAGCCTGCGAGGCTGCGGCGTGACTATAGAGCGCGTCGCCATCATCGGTCTCGGCCTGATCGGCGGGTCGATCGGCCTCGCTGCGGGCAAGATGGCTCCGCATATCGCGACCACGGGTTGGGATGCCGATCCCGACGTCCGTGCGCGCGCTGCGGAGCGAGGTCTGGTCGCCACGGTATGCGAAACCGCCAGCGATGCGGTCGTGGATGCCGATCTCGTGGTGCTGTGCGTACCTGTCGGCGCGATGGAAGAAGCGGCGCGCGCAATCTCTGCCTCGCTCAAACCGGGCGCGATCGTCAGCGACGTGGGCTCGTCCAAGGCGAGCGTTGCGGCGGCCCTAGCCAAAGCGCTTCCGGATGCGACGGTCATCCCTGCGCATCCCGTCGCCGGTACGGAGAAGAGCGGCCCGGAAGCAGGCTTTGCCGAACTGTTCCGTCATCGCTGGTGCATCGTCACGCCGCCCGAAAATGCGCCCGAAGAGGCTGTCGCCGACCTTGCTGCATTCTGGGAGAGCCTCGATGCTAAGGTCGAGATCATGGATGCCGCGCACCATGACCTCGTCCTCGCCGTGACGAGCCACATTCCTCACCTCATCGCCTACACCATCGTGGGCACCGCCTCTGACCTCGAGGATGTGACCCGGGGCGAGGTCATCAAATACTCTGCAGGCGGTTTCCGCGATTTCACCCGCATTGCCGCGTCCAATCCCGTCATGTGGCGCGACGTGTTCCTGTCGAACCGCGATGCGGTGCTCGAAGTGCTGGGGCGTTTCACCGAAGACCTCACCGCGCTCCAGCGGGCGATCCGCAACGGCGACGGCGATACGCTGCACGACCTGTTCGACCGCACGCGGACGATCCGCCGGTCGATCATCGAAGAGGGGCAGGACGATGCGCGGCCGGACTTCGGCCGGTCCGACCACTGATCAGTCGTTGAGCGCGTTGATCGCGTCGAGAACCCGCGCTTCGACCTCGTCGCGCGGCAGGCCTGCGGGGATCGTCTCGCCGAAGCGATAGGTGATCGTGCCCTTCTTCTTGAGGCCGCGATGATACAGCGGACCGCTGTTCACCGCGACGGGCACGACGGGCAGGCCGATCATCTTGTAGATCCCGGCGAAGCCCGACTGAAGCCGTCTCCGCTCGCCATGCGGGACGCGCGTGCCTTCCGGGAAGATGACCAGCGGACGGCCTTCTGCAGAGCGCGATTTCGCTGAGCGGATCATGGTCATCAGGGCTTTGGCGCCCTGTTCGCGGGCCACGAAGATCAGGCCATAGGCCGCCGCCGCACGGCCCCAGCCGGGGATGCCGTGGAGTTCCTTCTTCGCGAACACGGCCGGGCTGTCGAACAGCGTCGGCGCATCGATCGCCTCGAAGAAGCTTTCGTGTTTCACTGCGTAGAGCGCGGGCTCTTCGATGGGACCGCCTTCGATCACGAGCTCGATGCCGAGGAAGGTGCGCATGCACCAGCGCTGCCACCCGCTCCAGTTCTCGACGCGCCTGCGGAAGGCGGGTTTCGAGAAGGGCACGCAGGCCAGCGCTGCGGCAGTGATGAAAATCGAGCCGAAATAGAACGCCAGGTAGAACGCGGTATTGCGCAGGACTATCATCGGATCAGACCGGCAGCCCCTGCGAAATCTCGGAGGCCAGCAGCTTGTTGTATTCGAGGAACAGAGTCTGCAAATCCGGGTGGGATGGCACCGCGTCGCGGATCAGGCTGGTTTCGGGCGGCAGCACTCCGGCCACTTCCGAATAGGCGCGGGCCATGTGCCAGTCGGTCGTCACGAGCCGGGCGGAAGTGAATTCCTTCTCTTCCATCCATTGCGCGACTTCGCCCGCATTGCTGCGCGTGTCGACGGCGAGGTACCCGAGCGTCACGCAGCAATCCATCGTCCGGGCCGAAACATCGAACTGGGCGGCGAATTCGCCCGGCTTCACTTCGGGATCGACGCCGGAGACGAACAGTTCGCGCGCCTGCCCTTCACCGACGACTTCCAGTCCGCGGGCAATCCGTCCCGGACCACCGGTCAGCACGATGACGGCGTCGGTCTCCACCTCTTTTGCGGGTGCGGGCAAGGTCACCGAAAAGGCGACGAAGCCGAAGGTGTAGAGCAATACGAGGGCAGCGACGAAGCGAAGGATCACAGCAGTTTCCGCAAGGATGCGAGGACGGTCATGCGTGCCGTGTAGACTGCAATGACGACGGCGAAAAGCGGGACCATGGCCAAGATGACCCAATCCACCGCAGACAGTGACCCGCCTGCAACCATCCCGGAATCCAGCGCGGCGAAGCGCCCGGCCAGAAGCACGATCGCGCCTGCGCCGAGGACGAGGCCGAGCAGCCCTCCGACCAGCGCGTCGAGCAGGATGGAGCGCTGGAATACGCTGGCGATCTGCGCATCGCTCCCGCCCAGCAGGTGGACGATCTCTATCGTGTCGCGATTGCCGCCAAGGGCATTGCGCGCCGCCAGCCAGACGGCCGCGATGCCTGCGAAGGCCAGCAGCGCGATCAGCGCCAGTGCCATCCACTGCAAGGTCCTGAGCGCATCGAGGACCGGGGCGAGCCAGGTCTCCTGGCTGTCGATCCGGGCCGAAGGCGCATAGGCGGCGATCCGCGTTTCCAGTTCCTCCAGCGCAGCGTCATCCACTTCGCGGGCAAGCTGGAGATCGATGAGTGCGGGCAGGGGCACAGCCTCGACAGCCTCGCCCGAGCCGAGCCAGGGTTCCAGCAGTTCGGCGACCTCGCTTTCGGGTACCATTCGCAGTTCGGTCACTGCCGGGTCTTCGCGCAACAGGCCCGCTATCCGCCGCGCCTGTTCGGCCCGGAGGTCGTCATCGGCCTCAATGATCTGGACCGTCGCGCTCCCCGCAAGATCGCCGCGAGCGCTTGCAGCGAGGTTGGACAGGGCCAGCGCGCCGCCTGCAGCAAGCACGGTCAGGGCGACCATGATGGCGATGACCCATGGAACCGGTCCGCCGAGGCGGGTGCGCGGCAGCAGGCTTGCGGCCCGGCGTCCACGAAAAGGAGCAAGGCCGCGATCGACGGCGCGCCCGAGGGCCGGCGGTTTCTGCGTCATGCTTCCACCCCGCCGGAGGTGCGCTTGGGCGGATAGCGCAGCGCGCCGGTCGGATCCGACAGCGTGCCCTTGTCGAGCCGCATGATCAGGCTGTCGGGCACTTTGCGGATAAGCTGGTAGTCATGGGTCGCGACCACGACGGTCGTTCCGAGCCGGTTCAGTGCCTCGAACAGGCGCAGCAGCTTGAGCGCCATTTCCGGGTCGACGTTGCCGGTCGGCTCGTCGGCGACGAGGATTTCGGGCCGGGCGATCACCGCGCGCGCAATGGCGACGCGCTGCTGTTCGCCGCCCGACAGCGTCGCGGGCCGCGCATCGGCGCGGTGGCCGAGGCCCACCCACTCCAGCATGTCGTTGACCGGCCCGGTCAGGTCGCTTTCGCGCACACCCGATACCCGCAGTGGCAGGGCGACATTGTCGAAGGCGGACAGGTGGTCGACTAGGCGGAAGTCCTGGAAGACCACGCCCATCCGGCGGCGCAGGCCCGGCAGGTCGCCACGCGGCATGGTGATCACGTCGGCTCCGAACATGCGCATTCCCCCGCGCGAGGGGCGCTGGGCGAGATACAGCAGTTTCAGGAGCGAAGTCTTCCCCGCCCCGCTGGCACCGGTGAGGAAATAAAACCGGCCCGGGAACAGGGTGAAGGAAATATTCGACAGCACCTCGCGCTCGGTGCCGTAGCGCAATCCGACGTTGTCGAATTGCACGATCGCGCTTTCCTTTGCGCTCATCGGCCTGGTTTCGCCGAGAAAAAGAGGTGAATTGGGGCCGCCATCGTCCAATTGGGGCCTATAACCGCCCTTCGATGTGGAAAAAAGCCGCTTGGGGCTTTCACGCACAGATGCGCAGCTTGTCGCGATTCGCACCAATGCGTAAGGCTTTCATCCACCATGATTATCGCCTGTCCCGCCTGTAGCACGCGTTATGTCGTTCCGGACAACGCCATCGGCGTGGACGGCCGGACCGTTCGCTGCGCCAAATGCAAGCATTCCTGGTTCCAGGATGGCGCCGATGTAGCAGATATCCAGGCAAGCGAGGCGGCTTCTCCGCCGCCACCTCCGCCGCCACCGCCACCTCCTGCCCCGCGACAGGTGGAGGAGGCGGAAGCCGAAGCGAAACCGGGCTTCACCTTCAACGACGATGTGGCCGGTGCGCCGATCGCCGACGACGATGGCGATGACGCTCCCGACTTCGACGAAACACCGCCTCCGTCATACGACAGGGAAGGTGCCACCGCGCCGCCGGTCTATGCCGACGATGACGAGGACGATTTCGTGTCGCGGTTCGATCATTCGCCGCCCTTCCGCCCGCGTCGCAACATGATGAAATTGTGGACCTGGGCTGCGGCGATTTTCGCGGTGCTGGCGCTGGGCGTCGTCATCGCGATCACGCAGTTCGGAACCCCGTCGTGGTGGCCGGTCGACAAGCCGACCTTCGGACAGGCGCAGCCCGATCTCGAACTACGCTTCCCGCCGGAGGCGCAAAGCTGGCGCGAGCTGGAGAACAAGACATACCTGTTCTCGGCGCGGATCGAAGTGGAGAACACATCGCGCGAAAGCCGCAAGCTGCCGCCGATCCAGATCGTCATGCTGAACGAACGCGAAGACCAGGTCTTCACCTGGATCGTCCAGCCGCCGCAGCCGACCCTGGCGCCGGGCGAAACGGTGACGATCGACGAGGCAAGCACGCAAGTGCCGCGCAATGCGGTCTATGCCGACGTGGGCTGGGCACCGCTTTAGATTTTGCATGAACAAGGTGCTTGCGGGGGCGCATTCTCGCTGCTAGTGGCGCGCTCCTACCGGCGGTAGCACGCCTCCTGCGCATGCGGGATTCGCTACCGGATTTGACTGTGTGCGGTCGTGGCGGAACTGGTAGACGCGCAACGTTGAGGTCGTTGTGGCCGCAAGGCCGTGGAAGTTCGAGTCTTCTCGACCGCACCAACAGTCTCCTTCTCCAGGAAAAGTCGTTTGTTCGGGCACGGCAAGCATTCGCTTGTCCGGATGTTTTCTTGTGCCTAGAACAATTCAAAGCACCGGAAGAATCCGGACATCGCAAGGCGTTGCATATGTATTGGTTGGAAGCAGACAGCGAGCCTCCCGTGGCTCTCGGGACCGCGCTCGACAAGAGCAAGGTGTCCCTGTCGCTGTCCGACATGCGCATGGATGATGCGCCGCTGGTCGGCGTGAACACCGCATTTTGCGAGATGACCGGATATTCGCCCGACGAAGTCCTGGGCAGGAACTGCCGGTTCCTCCAGCCGGACACCGGGGCTGGCCCCGTGCGAGAGCGGATGCGGAACTTCATTTCCGATGACAGGCTGACGGAAGGCAAGTTCCTCGTGCCGAATATGAAGCATGACGGAACGCCTTTCCTGAACCTCGTTTACCTGTCGAAGATCAAGCTGGATAAGAAGATCGTCTACATTCTCGGCTCGCAGTTCGAGGTAAAGCCGGCCGGAAAGGACGTGCTGGATGTCTACGAGGAAGCGCTGAAGCAGGATATTCGCGACCTGCGTTCGATTGCAGGCGAAATGGGCATGGTCATGCTGGGCACTTACGAACAGCTCGCATCGAGCCATTCGATTATCGCGGAGGCGCGGTTGTCGGACCAGAGGGGGGAATAATTGGACGATAATCTGGACAAGGTTGTGCCGGTTGTCGGAATCGGCGCGTCGGCAGGGGGGCTGGAGGCGCTGCGCGAGGTCTTCGGCGGCCAGGAAGGCAAGACCGGCCTCGCATATGTCGTGGTCCAGCACCTGGACCCGACCCATGAATCGCTGATGGCGCAGCTGATCGAGCGCTATACCGCGATGACCGTTACCCAGGCTGAAGGGAACGAAAAGCTCGAAGCCGACCACGTATACGTGATCCCGCCCGGTCACGGCCTGGCGATCCACGACGGGGTTCTCGAACTCACCGAATTTTCCGACCCGCGTGGTCAGCGGCGTCCGATCGACGATTTCTTCGACAGTCTCGCCAACGATCGCCAGCACATGGCAGCCTGCGTCATCCTTTCGGGCACGGGCGCAGACGGCAGTCGCGGTTTGCGGGCGATCAAGGAGATGGGCGGGCTTGCCGTGGCGCAGGAACCGGAAACCGCTCGCTATGACGGGATGCCCGTGTCCGCCATCGGCACCGGGCTGGTCGACGTGATCGCCAAGCCCGCGGACGTCATCGAGGTCGTCAGCGACTTCTTCAAGCGCGCCCCGACCGAAGAGGTCGAGGAAGAGGCCCGCGAAGTCGCCGACCGGATCGACGAACTGTGCGAAGTGTTGCGCGACACGGTGGGGCACGATTTCTCGCGCTACAAGCGCTCGACGCTGATCCGCCGCGTGGCCCGGCGGATGCAGGTTCTCTCGATCGAGGATGCGGGCGACTATGTCGGACGAATCCGGAACGATGCGGACGAGTGCCAAGCGCTTTTCCAGGACCTGCTGATCAACGTAACCCAATTCTTCCGGGACCACGAAGACTTCACCGCCCTGCATGAGCAGGTCATCGATAGGATTGTCGGCTCCTCACGCGACGGGCAGGAAGTCCGCATCTGGGTGCCCGGCTGTTCGAGCGGCGAGGAAGCCTACACCATCGCCATGCTGTTCGCCGAGTCCATGCGGAAGGCGGACAAGCGGCCTTACGTGCAGGTTTTCGCGACCGATATCGACGACAAGATGCTCGATATCGCACGCAGCGCGACCTACCCGAATTCGGCACTTCCTGACATCCCGGCCGAGTACCAGCACCACTATGTGGTCGGCGGATCGGACACCTTCTCCCTTGTCAGCCAGATTCGCGAAATGGTGCGCTTCAGCCTTCACAATGTCGTGCGCGATCCGCCCTTCTCGAAGATCGACTTGGTCAGCTGTCGCAACCTCCTGATCTATTTCGACGAGGACTTGCAGAAGGCGGTGTTGCCCCTGTTCCATTTCGCACTGCGCGATAATGGGCATCTCTTCCTCGGCACGTCGGAAGGAATCGGGAGGTTCGAGGATCTATTCGAGACGGTCGATCAGGGTTCACGGATATTCAAGCGCCGCAACGTGAAGAGCAATTACAACCTCCATATCCCGAAGACGAATGCGCCGACTTATGTTCGCCGGCGCGAACGCGGTGGCACGCAGCCCCCACCCGTCGATTCAGGGTCCACGGAAGTTGCAGCCCTTCGCCGCCTTGCGGACAAATATTCGCCGGTAAGCTTCCTGGTCGATTCCGAAGGCCTGCTTCTCCAGAAATGGGGCGCCGTGGGTCGTTATCTCGAATTCCCCGACCAGTTGGAGCGTACGGTGCATGTGCCTACGCTTGCACGTCCAGGCTTGCGGGAAGTTATCGGGCCGCTGCTACGCAAGGTTGTCGAGGATCAGAACCGGCTCGTGGTCCGCGATCAGGAGGTCACGACCGAATTCGGGCGCATCAAGACCTCGATCTTGTGCGAGCCGGTGGCACCCGGCGGCTACCTGGTCGTCATTCGCGAGACAGGTGCGCTGCAACCGTTCGAGGACGACGAATTCGAAGAGTTCGAAGTAGGTGACGGCCAGCTGCAATTCCTCGAGGAAGAACTGCAGAATACGCGCCACCGGCTGCGGTCCACGGTGGAAGAGCTCGAAACTACGAACGAGGAGCTCAAGAGCAGCAACGAAGAAATGATGTCGATGAACGAGGAGCTCCAGTCCACCAACGAGGAGCTGACCACGGTCAATGACGAACTGAAATCGAAGGTCGACCAGGTCACGGTCGCCAATGCGGACCTCAAGAACTTCTTCGCGACGACCGAGCTGATGGTGCTGGTCGTCGATGGCGATCTCAACTTGCGCAGCTATACCGATGCAGCGACGAAGATCTTTCACATCAACCAGAGCGATATCGGGCGGCCGCTCGACGTCGTGCCCACACAGCTTGCCGATCAGGATTATCTGAAGATGGCGAAAGCGGCCGCTGCGCAGGGTCGCACCCAGGATTATCATTCATCCTCGGAAGACGGATCGCGCAAATATCTGGGCCGGGTCATTCCCTATCGCCAAACGAACGGCGACATCGACGGGGCGACGATCATGTTTACCGACGTCACGCAGGCCCTGACGATGGAGCGCGACCTGCGCGAGGAGCGCGAACGCCTGCGTCTTGCGCTCGAAGTGGCGAAGATCGGTGTGTGGGAATACGAACCTGCGACGGATCGCACGATCCTCGACGATACGGAGCGTCGTCTCCTCGAGCTGGGCGAGAGCGAAGGCGACACGATGGAGCCTATCCTCGCCAAGCTGTCGGGCCCCGACCGGGACCGCATCAATGCAGCCCTTCGTCGCGCGATGGACGGCGAAAAGGATTTCGACGAGGTGTTCAGCTTGCCGCTCGAAGATGGCGGCACGCGCTGGTTGCACGGTCTCGGGCGCAGCATCACCAACAGTGGTTCAGCCAAATTCATCGGCGTCACCTACGACATCACGGCAGAGCGCGAGATCCTTGCCGAGCGCGAGATCATGCTGCGCGAGATGAACCACCGTGTGAAAAACCTGTTCGCGGTGATCGCCGCCATGGTCGCGATCTCGAAGCGCGAGGCCGATAATCTCGACGATTTTGCAGAAGACCTGCGCAATCGCATTCACGCGCTCGGGCGTTCGCATGCCTTGACTACGCGTCATGCGGACGGAGGCTCGGTCGGGCTCCGCGAATTGCTCGAAACGGTGCTCGCGCCGTCGCATGAGAACCAGAAGCTCAACTTCGACGGCCCAGACGTCGACATCCCCAACGCCAAGCTGACTTCGGTGGCGCTCATCCTCCACGAATGGGCAACCAATGCCTCCAAATACGGAGCTTTGGGCGACGAGGAAGGGTCCGTGACAGTCCATTGGGAGGTCGAAGACAGCGACCTGCGCCTTGAGTGGGTCGAAGCCGGCAGCACCGGCAAGGACGGGGCGGGGAAGGGATTCGGCACCCGCCTGCTCGAAGTGACCGCGCGTCAGCTATCGGGAAGGGTAAAGGGCGATAAGGTGGAAAACGGCTACCGGCGCAGCCTGGTTTTCCCGCTCAGTGACAGTGGGCAGCCTGCTCCGCCAAGCCCTGACTGAGGGCCTTCAGCAGGTCTCGCTCGCTTACCGGTTTGTCGAGGCGGGGTTCGTTCTTGAATTCGGTCGTCAATTCCTCGTGCCGCAGGTTCGCGCTTACGAAGACGATATGCGTGCCGCTTTCGCGAAGCTTGCGCGCCAGGGGCCAGACGGGACGGGCATTGAGATCGATATCCAGCACGGCGGCGCGCGGCGTTTCATCGCTCACCATGTCTAGCGCCTCGTCGAGCGAGGTGGCCGGTCCAAGGACGTCGTAGCCGGCGTCGACGAGAGTCATCTCGAAATCGAAAGCGATCAAGGCCTCGTCATCGACGATCAGGATCCGATTGGATAGCGACACGAAAATTCTTCCCCTTTTCGGGTCAGAATACCTTCGTCGGCAAAAGGTTTCGCAGTTTATAACATTTGTTCCGGCGAGGGACGGTTCTCAGCGATTGTCGATCGGGCTCATGGCCCACCAGGCGCCGCCCGTGCGCTGGACCTTGTGGCGACCCAGGTCGCGCAGGCAGGCCATGAAACCGGGCTTGAACATCTCGTCACCCTTCGAACAATCAGCCTCTTCGCAGCGGCATTCGAACGTATCCCACTGGTCGGCCGTCGTGATGTGGATGTCGCCATAGGGGTTCAGCAGGCGCAAGCCGGCGATGGCGCCAACTTCGCTTTCGTTGACCAGCAGATCGTATCCGCGCTTCCCGTTGAGGATCGGGCCGTCCTTGGTGTCGAGACCCGGGTCGGCAATGCGGGTTGTGGGACCGTTGCGCACGACGAAAAAGGCGGGCGTGACCGCCCGTCGCTGTGCCCCGGTGGGATGTTCGTCATCCGGCAGGCCTGCGTGACGGCACACGCTCTGGTGCATCCGCTCCATCGACTTCTCGAAAAAGACCGAACGCCTGACGCCGCCATCGTAGAGCGCGCGAGAACCCTTGCTCGAGCCCGTGACCCGAAGCTGCTGGTGAAAGACCGGCATGGCGGACGATGCCATGGCCGCGGCGCACAAGGCATCGACCGCTTTCTCATTGTCGGGTTCGTCCTGCACCAGGCCGCGCACATCGACATAATGGAACAGGCCGCAATTCGCCTCGACGAAGCCGATATAGCCGGCGATCTGCGACTGCCGCAGGGCGTCGAGAAGCGTTGAGTCCCCGTTTTCGAAGATCGCATTGCGGATGCGCTTGCGCAGCGGTGCGGTGCCCGCCTGTGCGCCGCGCAGGGGTAGCATCTTAAGCCCGGTATTGCGCACCACGTCGCGCTCGGTGCGCGGAGAATATCCCCATACCAGGCGGTCCATCGCATAGCGCCGGGTCTCCACCGGCTGGCTCTCGTCCAGTGCAACCATGAGCAGGAGGGTCTGCAACGATCCGGTGGAGATGCCGGTGATGATCTTCACATCGCGCATCGCAAGGTCCCGGCCGCTGGCATCGTGCATGGTGCGGAAAAGACCCGCGCCATAGGCCCCCCACTGGCCCCCGCCGGAAAGCATCAGCACCTTTGCGCCCGGCGCGTTGTGCGGCTCGTCCGGATCATGTGCGAGCTTGCGGCCATGCTCGTCGTGACCGTGCAATGCGCATTCTTCGACCAGCTTTTCCAGGTCGTCGCCGAGCGGGTCGCTATCATGGCCCGTGTGCTGAGCGTGTCCGGCCTTGGCGATGACCGACGGGCTATGCGGCGGAGGGGCATCGCGCTGGATGTCGCGGATGAACCGGTTGGGCGCCGCATCATGCACGTGGTCGTGGAAATGGCTGCAGGGAACCTCGTGCGGGCCCCAGTTGAACAGCTTGCGCCCGATGAAGAAGAACAGGAACGGCAGGCAGAAGCCCACCACGAGAAAAAACAGGTTTTCCAGCATCTTTGCTTGCCCCCCGACAGCCACCAGTCGGATTTTGCCTATAGTGTTTTCGCGTCCAAGCCTATTGGAGAGGGACGACATCGGGGGGACAATTGATGCGCATCGAACGCAAGCGCGGCGGGCCGTGGGTGAACGAGCACCGCTCCATCTTCAAATTCATGCGCCGGACAGTCGAGCTTCATGAGGATGCGGCCGATGACGTGGCCAGTGTTCTTGCGCAGCGCCGTGACGCGATGGGCGAGCTCATCGACTACGAGGCGAAGCGCGACCGCGAGCTGTGCGTGACCGGGTCCGGCTGGTCGCAGAGCAAGCTGTTCCACGGCCTGTCCAGCCATGTGACGACGGACGGGGACGAAGGCATCTGGCCGGTCCCCGACGAGGCGTTCCTCGATGGGGTCGAACACCGCCGACGCTATGTGCTGGTGACCGGAGGGACCAAGATCCACTGGCTGATGGACTGGCTCGGTAGGCCGGGCCGCGACCTGTCGCTGCGCACGGCGGGGTCGCACAAGGGCCAAAGCATTGCGGGCATGATCGCCACCGGATCGCACGGTTCGACGCTGGATGAAACGGGCTGCGAAACACATGTGAGGGGCATGGTCCTATCGACCGGCAAGGGCGAGGCGATATGGCTCGGCGATCCGGACAAGCCCGTCCTCAAGCACGACTGGATCGAGCGCTTTGCCACGCCCGGCGATCCGGCCCATTTCGCGGCCGCGCGTGTCCATCTCGGCGGCATCGGTTTCGTGTCGGCCTACCTTATCGAGGCAGTGGAGGAGTTTTACTGCGGCTTGGTGAAATGCGCGCGCGTGCTCCCTGCCGACTGGGGCGACCTCGTGGCGCAAGGCCGCTTTGCCGAGGCGATGGGCGACATCACCCAGGGCCGCACACCGCATTATTACGAGCTGACCTTCGATCCCTTCGCTGCGGATGACGAAGAGGTGCTGGAGACGATCTGGCTGGATATCGAAACGACCGCCAAGCCCGTCCTTGATGCAGAACCCGTCAGCCGGACCTCGTTCGAAGCCTTGGGCGAGCAGGCCGCCAAGGGTTTGAAGCAAATCACCGAAAACCCGCTCGCGCCTCAAATGATCGAGGCGCGCCTGCGCGACCTTATCGATGTGCCCGGCATGATTTTCGACGACTTCAAGGAGCACGCCTGCGACGAGCGCGACGTGCCGCGCACGCTGTCGCAGCTGACGGCGCAGTGGGAGCCGCACCGGCTCTTCGGGCTGCGGGTCGATGTCTACAACGCGGCCTTCGCAGTGCCCCTGGAGCGCCTGCCCGAAGCCTTGCGGATCGCGCGCGAAATGGCTGCTGGGACCGAGGACAACATCCGGACCTTCAGCAAGGATTTCGTCTATACCGTGCGCTTCGCGAAGAAGAGCCCCGCCGCGATGGGCTTCCTGAAATTCGACAACAACGCCATCATCAATATCGACGGGCTGCCGAAGAACTTCCTGCTCGGCACCGACGCGCATGTGGCTGCGCGGCGACTGCAATACCTTTTCAAGAAGTCGGGCATCCCCTTCACCATGCACTGGGGCAAGGATGCGCAGATGGATGCGGCAGACATCCGCGACCAGTACGGCACCGCGGTCGACGCCTATCGCGCGGCGCGCAAGGCACTGCTGGGGGAGCGGGGCGAGGTGTTCATCTCGCCCGCCCTCGAGCGCTGGGGCCTTGCCTGACCTTTAACCGTGCGCGCCGAACAGGTTCGCGATCGCGGTCGAGATGCGCAGCGACAGGGTGTGCGCGTCCTCGATAGGGTCGATGTAATTCGCCCTGATCGCGTCGTACCCTTCGCCCATGCCGCGCGGGTATTCCCCGCCTTCGTCCATCGCGAAATCGGTCTTGCGCGGGAAGCTCGTCGGATAGGCGCGGCGCAGCTGAGCCAGCGCTTCGTCGACCCGCAAGGTGAAGACCATTTCAAGCACGTCGGTCCGGCTGATGTCGTTGGCGCGGCTGAAGACCGGGACCGACACGATCTTGAGGAACATGTGCTGCATCAGGGCGAGCCGCACTGCCTGGAGCACGCCGATCATGCGGCGCGTGTGTTCACGCTCGGGATGCGGTTCTTCGTCCGGCACGAGGTCGAACAGGCGATGCAGCTTGAGCGCATCGACCCGCAGGCGCGAGGCAAGCCGCCGGAACACGCCGTTGCGATCGTCCTGGATGAGATATTCGGCCAGCGCCTCGCACGCGCGCGAAAGGTGATCCTCCGTCCCGCGATAGGGGCGGCTCGCCCAATAGGCTGAATTGAACAGCTCGCCATAGGCGGCGACGGTCTTGATGCTGGCCAGCGCATTGGAAGCGCGCACGAGGCGCATGATCTGGCGGCCACGCGGGCTTTCGCGCAGCAATTCCGCGATATCCTCGTAATTGCTTTCGGCGGCGCTGCCGACACCGGCGATGATATTCACCGGATAGCCCAATTGCTGGAGAATCGCGTTGTGCGGGATCGCGCGGATCTGCCGCAAGCTCATCTCGCGGTCGGCATTGATATCGCTCTGGCGGCGCGACACGCGGCTACCAGTCGAATTCAGCAGGCCGAGACCGAAGGCGGTAATCGCCCGGCTGTAGGTTCGGCTTTCCAGATGCTCCTGCTGGTGATCCTTCACCGCACGGTAGAAGTCGAGGCTGAGGTCGGTCCGGCGATAGAAGGGGTCGGTCGGCGCTTCCAGGTCTGCGGTCGCCGGCGCGCGTTCGGCAATTTCGGAAAGTGTCGCCAGCGCCAGTTCGGGCGTCGAGAAGAACAAATAGCCATCACCGCCCTGGAAGCTCGCCTCAGGCTCGAGCCGGATGTTCGCGCGCGCGAAGCGGCGGCGCGCCCAGGGGCTCATCGGCCATTCGAGGCGGTCCTTGAAGCTGGCCGGATGCGCGCCGCGTCCCATGCCTTCGCCATGTGTGTTGAAGACGAGCGCGGCGACATCGGTAAGGCCATTGGCGGCCATGGCTTCCGCAAGGCGTCCCTGCAGGCGCTCGATTGCAAGGCTGGCCGGGATCTGCCCGACGAAACGGCCCGCATCGGAAAAGCCGGTCTGGATCGCGACTCTGCCGCGCAGGCGCGCATATTCGCGAAAGGCGTCTTCGGCGAGCAGGGCGTCAAGGAAGCGCCCGCCATGTTCCAGCGCGCTTTCGGTCTCGAACAGGGGCGATACGTCCACCTTGTTCTCGATCCCGAACAGGCGCGCAAAATAGAGGGCCGAAAGGACGGTCGCGGGCTGTTCGCATTCGGCGACCAGCATGCGGATCGGCGCGTCCGCGTCCACATGCTTGAGGATCTGCGCCATGGCGAGGAATTGACGCACGGCGGTCGAACTTTCGATCGCGAGCGAGGCGAAATTGGCCGAGAGCGGCTTTGCCTTGGCGAGCAGGTCGCGCAGGGCGCCGAGCGCACCCTGGCTGCCGAGGTCCAGTTCCTCTCCATTCTCGATGCGGGTGCGGATGGCGTTGTGAAGCTGCTTCGCATTCACGCGGAAATGGATGTGGCCCATGCCCAGTCCATCCGCGCGCATGGCGGCGGCCAGCGTCTTGAAGGCGATCGCTTCCTCGGTCGCCTCGTCCGCTGCCTCGCTTTCCAGCTGCTCGATAATCGGGGTCAGCGACAAGAGTTTGTCGTCATGGTCGGCGGTCAGGCGATTAGCGGCTTCGGACAGGTCTTTCGGATCGGTCAGGTCGCCCGCGAAGTCTTCGGCGCTGCGCAGCGTGTGGGCCTGTGCCGCGCGCAGCTTGGCAACGAGCGGGTGGTCGGCATCGATCGCGGCGAGCTGGTCGGCATAGCGGCCCAGCCTCTCCGCCTTTTCGGACAGGCGGAAGCGGATCGAGGTGTACCACTTGATGTCCGTGCGCCCGTCCATGTCGTAACCGACCCAGCTGGCGAAGTGGAAGGGCAGCGGCTGCAATTCTCGCCAGCGCTTGGGCCATTTTTTGGCGGCGCAATCGTAGAGCGAGGTGACGATCCGGTCGCGCGCATCCTGGGCATGGGAAAGCGCGGCCATCGCCTCGCCATGTTCGTAATCGAGCGTGATCTGCGCACGCTCACCGTCGGGGTGACCCACCTTCACGCCTTCGCCGGCCGCCTTGGCGACGGCCTGCGTCTGTCCCGGTGGTAGGAGGAAAGTCGGATGGGCGGTAAAGACGACGTGGAGCTGCGGATGGGCCCAATGCGCGGCGAACGCATCGAAATCCTCGGCATCCTTGCAGAATGTGTCGAGCCGCTTCGGCGCAGCGTCGGGTGACACGAGGTCGCGTAAATGGTCGGCTCTCACTTCGAGAGCCTGTCCTTCCAGTTCCTCGATCAGTCCCGCCAGATCTTCGAGCGACAGATCTCCCGCTTCCAGCTTGCGCGACAGATCATGGGCAAGCTGGAACACCGGATTGAAGAGCGGCGTCTCCTGCGTCCTCGCGTGCAATTCGCGCAGTCGTTCGGCCAGCGTGTCGAAGGAAAGGGGGGACAGATCGGTCAAGGCACGCTCCACATGAGTTTCGGCGCGTAAATGCCGGGAAAAGGGGGCGGTGAGTCAAGGGCGGGCTCCCGGCGGCGCCATGAATAGGTTTGCGCATCTGTAACTGCGCACTCGCCGTGGGTGTTCCGCCCTTCTCCCTTTACACCTGCGCTTTCCTTCGTCACCCAATCGCCAGGCGTTAACAGCTCGCGCACACTCACGCGCTAGGTCCGCAAGGGCCGGCTTCGCAGTGAAGGGCACGAAACAGGATATGGATACATGAGCGATTGGACCATCGGCATCATCGGCGGGTCGGGCCTCTATGCGATCGACGAGCTGGAAGACGCACAATGGATCGAGATCAACTCGCCCTGGGGTGAGCCGTCCGACCAGATCCTGTGCGGGACGATCGGCCATGTCCGCGTCCGTTTCCTCCCGCGCCACGGACGCGGCCACCCGATCATTCCCGGACGGATCGATGCCCGCGCCAATATCGATGCGCTGAAACGTGCCGGCTGCACCGACATTCTCGCCATCAGCGCGGTCGGTTCGCTGTCGGAAGAGCTGCATCCGGGCCGCTTCGTGACGGTCGACCAGTTCATCGACAACACCAAGAGCCGCGCCTCGACCTTCTTCGACAACGGCTTCGTGGCGCATGTGCCCTTCGGCGATCCGGTCTGCAGCCGCCTGTCGAAACATATCGGCAAGGCGGTCGAGAAATCGGGCGGCGATGTCACCACCGGCGCGACATATCTCGCGATGGAAGGTCCGCAATTCTCCACCCGCGCGGAAAGCAAGCTCTACCGCCATTGGGGGGCAGAGGTGATCGGCATGACCGGCATGCCCGAAGCCAAGCTCGCGCGCGAAGCCGAGCTGCCCTATGCGCTGCTCGCGATGGTGACCGATTGGGATAGCTGGCGCGATGACGAGGCGACTGTCGACGTGGCCGAAATCGTTGCCCAGATGCAGAAGAATTCCGAGCGGGCGAAGAAAGCGCTTGTCGCGTTCTGCAAGGGCCTGCCGAAGAAGCGCAGCCCCTCGCCGATCGACCGCGCGCTGGACGATGCGGTGATCACGTCGCCCGACCAGCACGACAGGGAATTGATGGCCAAGCTCGACGCGGTTGCAGGACGGCTTTTCCGCGCACGATGAGCGAACGCTTCGACCTTCTCGTAGTCGGCGGCGGTATCAACGGGGCCGGGATTGCGCGCGATGCGGCAGGCCGCGGCCTGTCGGTCGCCCTGGTCGAGAAGGACGACCTGGCCTCGCACACGTCGTCGGCCAGCACCAAGCTCGTCCACGGCGGGCTGCGTTACCTGGAGCATTACGAATTCAGGCTGGTGGCCGAGAGCCTGCGCGAACGCGAAGTGCTGCTCGCCAATGCGCCGCATATCATCTGGCCTCTGCGCTTCCTCCTGCCACACGAGCCGGGGATGCGGCCGAAGTGGATGCTGCGGGCGGGGCTGTTCCTTTACGACCGGCTCGGCGGACGCAAGAGGCTCCCCGGCTCGCACAAGGTCGACCTGCGCAACCCGCCACATCGCGCGATCCTGCAGGATCACCTGACCAGCGGCTTCGAATATTCGGACTGCTGGGTGGAGGATTCCCGCCTCGTCGTCCTCACTGCAATGGATGCGGAAGAGCGCGGGGCGAAGGTGTGGACGCGAACCGAATGCACTGCGCTCGAACGCAGGGCCGACCATTGGCTCGCCACGCTGGGCGGGTCCGATGGCGAGCGCGCGGTGGAGGCCAAGGCGGTGGTCAATGCCGCCGGTCCCTTCGTCGACAAGGTCGCCAGGTCCGCGCTCGGCGAAGGGACGCCCGCTCACTTGCGGCTGGTCAAGGGCAGCCACATCATCGTCCCGCGGGCCTATGCGGGCGACCATGCCTACATCTTCCAGCAGGCCGACGACCGGATCGTCTTCGCCATTCCCTATGAGCGCGACTTCACCCTGATCGGCACGACCGACCTTCTTTACGAAGGCGATCTGGACCATGTCGAAATCGCCGCGGAAGAGCGCGAATATCTGCGTGAAGCGGCTACGCGGTATCTGCGGAGCGGGATCACCGAAGAGGACATCGTGCACACCTATTCGGGCGTGCGCCCGCTCTACGAGGATAACGCGAAGTCCAATTCCACGGTGACGCGCGATTATGTGTTCGAAATCGAAGCGGAAGGCGGCGCGCCGATCCTGTCGGTCTATGGCGGCAAGATCACGACCTATCGCAAGCTTGCCGAGCACGCGCTGGAAAAGCTTTCTGCGCATGCCGGAATCCCGCCGCAGGGCTGGACCGCGCATGCCCCGCTGCCCGGCGGCGACATGGACAATGGCGACTTCGCCCGTTTCCTCTGGAAAGCGAGCGACCGCTTCAGCTGGGTGCCGCCGGAAATGCTCCTGAGGCTGTGCCGCGCCTACGGAACCCGGATCGACCGCGTCCTCTCCGACGCACGGAGCCTCGACGAGCTGGGCACGCACTTCGGGGGCGATCTCTACGAGGCGGAACTGCGATATCTGGTAGACTGCGAATATGCGCGCTCGGCCGAGGACGTCTTGTGGCGCCGGAGCAAGCTCGGGCTGCATCTGTCCGCTGAAACGCAAGAATCCGTAAGGGAATGGTTCTCGTCGCGTTCCTGAGGCGCCCTGCGGTTCACAAAGCTTGAAAGCGCGGGTGCTCGGGTCCAAGTGGCGGGGGTTAAGTCCCTTTGTCACCTTCGGAGTCGCATGGCCCTGCACGATCCAATCCGCCCCCAGTCCATTTCCCGCCAGTCGCTGCGCGAAGCCTACCGCGCAGAAGAGAACGCCTGTGTCGCCGAGCGCCTGACCCAGGCCGCTCCCGCCAGCGCGAAGCATGACGAGGCCGCGGACTTAGCTGCACAGCTGATCGAGGGCGCCCGTCGCCAGAAGGCAAGCGGTATCGACGCGTTCCTGCACCAGTACGGGCTGGCCACCGAAGAAGGCGTGGCGCTTATGTGCCTTGCCGAAGCGCTCTTACGAGTGCCCGATGCGCCGACAGCGGATGCGCTGATCCGCGACAAGATCGGCGATATCGACTGGTCGGAGCATCTCGGCGAAAGCTCGTCGACATTCGTCAACGCAGCGACCTTTTCGTTGATGCTGACAGGCGAAGTGCTGGAACGACCAGAAGAAGCGCAAAAGGGCATGCGCCGCACGCTCAAGGGGGCGGTTACGCGGCTGGGTGAACCGGTCATCCGCAAGGCGACGCTACAGGCGATGAAGATCCTCGGAGGCCAGTTCGTTTACGGCCGCACGATCGACGAATCGCTCAAGCGTGCGGCACCGGAACGCGCCAGGGGCCTGACCCACAGTTTCGACATGCTCGGCGAAGCGGCGATGACCTATGCCGATGCGGAACGCTACCGCGCCAGTTACGAGCGCGCGATCGACCGGCTGGCCCGCGAGGCGACGGGCGACCTTGCAACATCGCCCGGCATTTCGGTCAAGCTGTCGGCGTTGCATCCGAAATATACCTTCCTGCATGCGGACCTCGCCATCAGCGGCCTGCTGCCGATGCTGCGCTCGCTGATCGTCAAGGCACGCGATGCCAATATCCATTTCACCATCGATGCCGAAGAGGCGGACCGGCTGGAATTGTCGATGGACATCATCGAAGCGCTGGTGCGCGACGACGACCTGTTCAAGCGCCCCGACGGCTCGCACTACGAGGGCTTCGGCCTTGCCATCCAGGCCTACCAGAAGCGCGGCGTGCCGATGTGCGAATGGGTTGCGCGCCTCGCCCGCAAGTACGACCGCCGTTTCTTCGTCCGTCTGGTGAAGGGCGCGTATTGGGATACGGAAATCAAGCTCAGCCACGTGGGCGGCTTCACCGATTTCCCGGTCTTCACCCGCAAGCTGGCGACCGACGTCAGCTACCTCGCCTGTGCCGACAAATTGCTGGCGGCGGACGATGTCATCTATCCGGCTTTTGCGACGCACAACGCCTATACTATCGGTGCGGTGAAAGCGCTCGCCGGACCCAAAAGGTTCGAATTTCAGCGGCTGCACGGCATGGGCGAAGACGTCTATGGTGCGCTGGCCCAAGTGGAGGGAAACCGGAAAACGAATGTCCGCATCTATGCACCGACGGGCACGCACAAGGACCTGCTCGCCTATCTGGTGCGCCGCCTGCTCGAGAACGGTGCGAATTCGTCCTTCGTGAACCGCATGGCCGATGCTGAGATACCGGTGTCCGAGCTGGTCACCGATCCGTGCGCGGACCTGCTCGATCTGGAACCCTACCGCAATCCGGCGATCCCGCTTCCGGCGGACATCTTTCCCAACCGCAGGAACTCTGCAGGCATCGACCTGTCCGACCCGCTGGAGCGCGAACCGCTGCTCGACCGGCTGCACGAACTGGAATCGCGGCACTGGCATGCGGAGCCGACCTTTACGTCGGGTGCGGATGCGGAAATCGCTCCGATCAACAAGCCGCACGACCTCACGGCAGAAGTCGGCACGCGGCGCGATACGCTCGATTTCGAGGTCGAAGAAGCGATCACGCGCGCCGAGCGGATCCAGCATGGCTGGAATGCGCTTGGCGGTGAACGCAGGGCCCTGCTGCTGGAAGAGGCAGCGGACCTGTTCGAGGAGCACACCGACGAATTCCTGTCACTGTGCCAGCGCGAGGCCGGCAAGACCCTGCAGGACGCAATCCTCGAATTGCGCGAAGCGGTCGACTTCCTGCGCTATTACGCAGGCGAGGCGCGGCGCCTTTTCGAAGGCTCGATGCCGCTGCCCGGACCGACGGGCGAGGAAAACCGCCTGACGCTGGCCGGTCGCGGCGTCTTTGCCACGATCAGCCCGTGGAACTTCCCGCTGGCCATCTTCATCGGCCCTGCCGCCGCTGCGCTTGCCGCTGGCAATACCGTGGTCGCCAAGCCGGCGGAACAGACCCCGCTAATCGCAGCGCTGGCCGTCAGGCTGTGCCACGAGGCGGGCATTCCCGAAGAGGCCTTCCAGCTGCTGCCGGGTGCGGGCGACGTGGGTGAATTCATCACTTCCGATCCGCGCATCGCGGGCGTTGCCTTTACCGGCTCGACCCAGACTGCACAGGCCATCAACCGCAGCTTGGCCGCGCGCGACGGACCGATCGCCACTTTCATTGCCGAGACCGGCGGCCAGAACGCGATGATCGTCGATTCCACCGCGCTGCCCGAACAGGTCACCCGGGATGTCGTCGCCTCCGCCTTCCAGAGCGCGGGCCAGCGCTGCTCCGCCCTGCGCGTCCTGCATATCCAGGACGAAGTCTACGACGAGATGTTGGGCATGATCCGCGGCGCCTTCGAAGCGCTGACGATCGGCAATCCGGAGAACCTGTCCACCGATGTCGGCCCGGTCATCGATCCCGACGCCAAGGCCGCTCTCGAGCGCCATGTCGCACGTCGGAAGAAAGGCGGTATGCCGGTCTGGCGCCGCCGATTGCATCGCGGGGCCAATGCGGGGTGCTTCGTGGCTCCGACGATCATCGAGATCGATTCGATCCTCGACCTCAAGCGCGAGAACTTCGGCCCGGTGCTCCACGTCGTGCGCTACAAGTCGAGCGACCTCGGCCGTATCGTCGAGGAAATCAACGCGACCGGCTATGGCCTCACGATGGGCCTGCACAGCCGTAACGACGACACCCGCGCCTTCGTCGAAGCGCGCGCGAAGGTCGGCAATTTCTACGTCAATCGCAACCAGATCGGCGCGGTTGTCGAGAGCCAGCCGTTCGGGGGCGAGGGCCTGTCGGGCACTGGTCCCAAGGCCGGCGGCCCGCACTATGTCGCGCGCTTTGCGACTGAACGCGTCGTGTGCATCGATACCACCGCGGCCGGAGGCAATGCCACGCTGCTGGCGAGCTGACACAGGGACGCTTGCGAACCCATGGCGTGCCGCGTTAGAAGCGCGCCATGGTTCGCACCCTCCGGAATTTCATCGTCCTCTTCGCGCTCGCCTGGTCATCGATGGCTGCGGCGGCGGTCGAGATCACTTTCCACTCCTTCAACGGCTCGGTCTTCGCCGGGCGTTACCCGCACACATTCGTGTCTATGGCGGGAACGCTGGAAGACGGGACCGCCGTGAAAGAGAATTTCGGCTTTTCCGCCAAGAGCGCGACGCCTGCCGTATTGCGCGGGCCGGTCGAACACATCGTGATGACGGAAAAAGAGAAATGGCTGAGCAAAACGAATCGCCATTTCACGCTCAAGATGACCGATGCGCAGTACCGCAAGGTGAAGAGGCTGGTTTCCGAATGGCGCGATGCGCCTGGGAAGTTCTATGATCTGGACACGCGCAACTGCATCCATTTCGTAGGCGAGATCGGCCGGATCATGGGGCTCAAGGTAGAGTACCCCGATGACATGCTGCGCCGTCCGAAGAAGTGGCTGAACCACATCACGGTGCTCAATCCCTGGCTGGGTGCAGCTGCCGTCGACTAGGTCGTCAGGCTGGCGGCAGCGGCGCGCTGTTCGCTGAGGATGCCCCATCCTGCGAGGAACAGGCCGACGACCAGCGGGCCGATCACGATGCCTGAAAGTCCTGCGAGCGCGATGCCGCCAAGGGTCGAGACGAGGATCAGCCAATCGGGAATCCCCGTATCTCGCCCGACGAGGATCGGGCGCAGGATATTGTCGATCATGCCGATCAGCGCGACACCCGATATCACCACGACTACGCCTTCCCAGATCGCGCCAGTCGCCAGGAGGTAGATCGCTGCAGGCACCCAAACGATCGCGGGTCCGACGGCAGGCAGGAGCGAGGCAATGGCCATTATGACCCCGAACAGCAGCACCGAGGGCATGCCGACCACCCAGAAGGTAAGCGCGCCGAGTGCGCCCTGCACCAGTCCGACGACGATGGATCCCTTGATCGTGGCGCGCACGATGCCGAGGAAGCGCTCCGCCAACCGCAGCGAGATCGACCGATCGAAAGGCAGCGAACTCAGGATGGAAGCGCTGATCGACCTGCCGTCGCGCAGCAGGAAGAAGCTGACGTAAAGGCCTACCGCGAAGGCCAGGACATAGCCGAAAACGCTGCCGCCGAAGGCGATGGCCTGCTGCGCGATAAGCCCCAGACTGTCCTGCGCGAATTCCTGCGCCCGTTGCTGCAGGGCAGTGAGGTCGCCGAAGCCGGATGCGCTGAGCGATGCCTGGATATTGGCGGGCAGCGCGCCGAACACCTGCTCGAACCAGTCGGCGACATCGATGCGGCCTTGCTGGAAGGCCACTACCAGTCCTGCCGCTTCGTCGACCACTTCGCTGCCGATCCAGAAGGTAGGCAGGATCACCGCGACGAAGATGACGAGCAGGGTCAGCGAAGCGGCGAGGCTGTCGCGGCCCGGCAAGCGCGCGAGAAACCAGCGCAGCAAGGGCTGGAACATTATTGCCGCCAGCGCAGCCCAGAGCATGGGCTGGAGGAAGGGGAGGACCACGACAAGCAGGGCCAGCGTGATCAGTGCAAGAAACAGCAGGAAGCCGCCTTGCTCTATCGCTTTCCCGCGCTCCGCCTCCATCCCGCCTGGCCCCTTGTCGTTACACGTCGAGGTTGGCGACGTTGAGCGCGTTCGCCTGGATGAATTCGCGGCGCGGCTCGACCACGTCGCCCATCAACCGGGTGAAGATTTCGTCGGTCACGTCCGCATCCTCGACCTTGACCTGCAACAGCGCGCGGTTGTCCGGGTCCAGCGTGGTTTCCCAGAGCTGCTCGGCGTTCATTTCGCCAAGGCCCTTGTAGCGCTGGATCTTCTGGCCCTTTCGTCCTGCGGCCATGACGGCGTCGAGCAATTGCGTGGGCAGGGTGATCGCGCTGTCGTCGATGAAGGCCGGCGCATCGGCGTCGGTCTCGTCGGCGCTTTCCGGATCGACCGGCTCGGCCTCGCCGCTGTCGCCCTTCACGAGGCGGACAGGTGCGCCGTAGACTTCGGCGTGCTCTCCGGCGACGCGGTGGAGCTTGCGGGCCTCGGCGCTATCCATGAAGGCAGGCTCGATTTCGTGCACGTCGGTGACGCCGCGCCACACACGGAAGAAACGGACCATGCCGTCTTCACCGGTTTCGGCCGACCACTTCGCTTCGGGATCGCCCATCTGGAGGTGTGCGGCGGCGCGGTCGAGACCGGCCCCGCGATCGCCGTCGGGGTCGAGCGCGCCGGACAGCGCCATCGCCTCGATCAGGTCGAGCTTGTACTTGCGCGGTACGAAGGCGAGCAGATTGCGCATGCGCAGGCCGTGCTCGACCAGCTGGCCCATGCCGTTTGCCGGAATGGAACCTTCTTTGGTGTCGAGATGGTGCCCGGCCAGGCCCTGGTCGATCAGGTAGCGGTCGTAGGCGGCCTGGTCCTTCAGATAGACCTCGCTCTTGCCACGCGCGACCTTGTAGAGCGGCGGCTGGGCGATGAAGAGGTGCCCCGCCTTCACGATCTCCGGCATCTGGCGATGGAAGAAAGTGAGCAGCAGCGTGCGGATATGCGCACCATCGACGTCGGCGTCGGTCATGATCACGATCTTGTGATAGCGCAGCTTTTCGAGGTTGAATTCATCGCGCAGGCCCGTGCCCATCGCCTGGATCAGCGTGCCGACTTCCTTGGACGAAATGATCCGGTCGAAGCGAGCGCGCTCGACATTGAGGATCTTGCCCTTCAGCGGCAGGATCGCCTGCGTCTTGCGGTCGCGGCCCTGCTTGGCCGATCCGCCTGCGGAATCACCCTCGACCAGGAAGAGTTCGCAGTTTTCGGGGTTGCGATCCTGGCAATCCGCCAGCTTGCCGGGCAGCGAGGCCACGCTCATCGCGCCCTTGCGGCTCATTTCGCGGGCGCGGCGAGCGGCTTCGCGCGCAGCGGCCGCATCGATCACCTTCTGGACGATGGCCTTCGCGTCATTGGGATTTTCCTCCAGCCACTCGGTCATCTTTTCGCCCATCAGGCTTTCGAGCGGTTGGCGCACTTCGGAGGAAACCAGCTTGTCCTTGGTCTGCGAACCGAACTTGGGATCAGGCAGTTTGACCGAAACGATCGCGGTCAGGCCTTCGCGCATGTCCTCGCCGGACAGGCTGACCTTTTCCTTCTTCATCAGCCCCGATGCCTGCGCGTAGTTGTTGAGCGTACGCGTCAGCGCGGCGCGGAAGGCGGCGAGGTGGGTGCCGCCGTCACGCTGCGGGATGTTGTTGGTGAAGCACAGGACGTTTTCGTAATAGCTGTCATTCCACTCCAGCGCGACGTCGATGCCGATGCCGTCCTTTTCCGCGCTGACGGAAATCGGTTCTGCAACCAGCGCCTGCTTGTTGCGATCGAGCCATTTGACGAAGGCCGCGATGCCGCCTTCGTAGAACAGGTCGTGTTCCTGGACTTCCTCGCTCCGCTTGTCGCGCAGCAGGATGCGAACGCCCGAGTTGAGGAAGGCAAGTTCGCGATAGCGATGTTCCAGCTTGTCGAAATCGAATTCGATGACGTTCTTAAAGGTCTCCTCCGACGCCTTGAAGGTGACGCGGGTGCCCTTCTTGAGGCCATCGTCGTCGCCATTGCTGGCAACCGGCGGGGCATCGCCCACGACGCGCAGCGATTCCACGGCTTCGCCATGTTCGAAGCGCATCCAGTGTTCCTTGCCGTCGCGCCAGATGGCCAGTTCCAGCCATTCGGACAGCGCGTTGACCACCGAAACGCCAACGCCGTGGAGGCCGCCCGACACCTTGTAGGCATTGTCGTCCGAGGTATTCTCGAACTTACCGCCGGCGTGTAGCTGGGTCATGATGACTTCCGCTGCGGAAACGCCCTCTTCTTTATGCATGCCGACGGGAATGCCGCGACCGTTGTCTTCCACGCTGACGGACCCGTCGGCGTTGAGTTCGATCAGCACCAGGTCGCAATGCCCGGCCAGAGCTTCGTCGATGGCGTTGTCCGAAACCTCGAAAACCATGTGGTGGAGGCCCGATCCGTCATCGGTATCGCCGATATACATGCCGGGGCGTTTGCGCACCGCGTCGAGGCCCTTGAGGACCTTGATCGAATCTGCGCCATATTCGTTGGAATTGCGGGCTTTTTCGCCCTTTGCGCCCGAGGCGTCCTGAGTGTTCTCGTCCATGCCCATTATATAGGCTCTGGAGGGGCAAAAACCAAAGGATTCGAGCCTAATTTACCCACAGGCACGGCCAGCGAAGGTTTCAAGTGAAACCGGTTGATTCTGCACTGGTTTGAGCGCATCCATGCGCCATGCTTTCGGTACTCGACATCTTCCGGATCGGGATCGGTCCCTCCTCTTCGCACACGGTGGGTCCGATGCGGATCGGTGCGCTGTTCGCGCGTGCGCTCGCGAAATCGGGCAAGCTCGACGAGGTGGCGAATGTCAGCGTCGAACTGCAAGGATCGCTGGCGCTCACAGGGGTCGGCCACGGCACCGTCGATGCCAGCATTCTGGGCCTTGCAGGCTTCCGGCCCGATCGCACCTGTCCGGACGAGGCGCAGGCAGTGCTCAAAACCGTGCGCGAGGACAAGCGCCTCTGCTTTGCCGGAAAGCGCGAGATCGCGTTCGACCCCGACAGGGACATCGACCTTGCCGGTCACATCATACCGGACCTTCATCCCAATGGCATGAAGCTGGCTGCGCGCGGCGCCGACGGCTCGGTCCTGCTGGAGCGGACCTATTATTCGACCGGTGGCGGCTTCGTTGCCAGCGAAGCGCAATTGAAGCGCAAGCCGAAGAACGACCGGATCAGCACCGGCACGCTGGCGCCGTTCGACTTCGGATCGGCGAAGGAACTGCTCGACAGTTGCGAGGCGACCGGCATGAGCATTGCCGAGCTGGTGCTGGCTAACGAAGACGCCTTCCGCCCGCGGGAGAAGACGCTCGCCGGGATCGACCGCATCGCGCAGGCGATGGACCAGTGCATCGACCGCGGCCTGTCGCAGCGCGGGATATTGCCGGGCGGCCTCAAGGTGGAACGGCGTGCGCCCGACCTGTGGGATAAGCTGTCGGCAAATCCGCAATCGAACGAGCGGGAGCAATTGTTCGACTGGCTCAATTGCTATGCCATGGCGGTGAACGAGGAAAATGCTGCGGGTGGCCGCGTCGTCACAGCGCCGACCAATGGCGCGGCCGGCATTATTCCTGCAGTAATCCGCTTCTATTGCCAGACCGCAGACGAGATGCCCTGTACCGAGAGCCGCCGCACATTCCTGCTCACGGCAGGCGCAATCGGCCTCCTCTACAAGCAGCGGGCCAGCATTTCCGGTGCTGAAATGGGCTGCCAGGGCGAAGTTGGCGTTGCCTGTTCGATGGCAGCGGGGGGCTTGGCCGCTCTATGGGGCGCGACCCCGCCTCAAGTTGCGAGCGCTGCCGAAATCGGGATGGAGCACAACCTCGGCCTCACCTGCGATCCCGTTGGCGGATTGGTGCAGGTGCCCTGTATCGAACGCAATGCGATCGGCGCGGTAAAGGCGGTCAACGCTGCCCGCCTAGCCCTTCACCGGACCGGTGCGGAGGGCTGCGTCAGCCTCGACCAGGTGATCGAGACGATGCGCCAGACGGGCCTCGACATGTCGAGCAAGTACAAGGAAACCAGCCAGGGCGGGCTGGCTGTCAACGTTATCGAATGCTGACCTTGCTGGCCGTCGTTTTCGTCGTTTCCGGCGCCCTGATCGCCGGGGCGGCCTGGGGGATTTACGGCCACTTGCCCAAGAAGCTCGAGGGTTTTCTCGTCGCCCTGGCAGGCGGGGCCCTGCTGCTGAGCGTGACCACCGAGCTTATCGAACCTTCGATAGAAAAGAGCAGCCTGCTGCACGCAATGCTTGGGGTCGCGGCAGGAGCGCTGGTTTTCACCGTCACCGACTACCTCATCGACGAGCGATGGAGCTCAGAATCGGGTGGCGGCCTGCTGGCTGCCATCACGCTTGACGGGATCCCCGAGAACCTTGCGCTCGGCGTCGCCTTGATCGGTGCGGGCAGCATGGAAGTGGCGGCGCTGGCTGGATCCATCCTGCTGTCGAACCTTCCCGAAGCCGCTGGCGGCGCGAAGAGCATGGCCGAGGCCGGACGCTCCAAGGGCAGGGTCATGCTGCTCTGGATCGCGACCGCAGCGCTGCTCTCGGCTGCCGCGATTATCGGGAACATGCTGCTGGACGAGGCGGGCGAGGGAACGCTCGCCATCATCCGCTGTTTTGCCGCCGGTGCGGTGGTTGCCAGCCTGGCGACCGAGGTCTTCCCGAAGGCCTACCGCGAGGACGCCCATCTCGCTGGCGTTGCGACGGCGATCGGGGTTATCCTCGCCTTCGTCCTGGGCAGCCTGGGCGGCGGTTAGGCTGCAACGCTGCCGCGGGCGTGGGACGCGATCTCGCCCGCGAGTTCATCGACCAGTTCCAGCGGCAGATCGTGACCCCAGCCGGGTATCGTTTTCAATTTGGCGTTGGGAATGCACTCGGCTGTGTGCTTGCCGCCCTCGCACGGGACCAGAGGATCGTCCTCGCCATGGAGGACCAGCGTCGGCACGGTGATGTCGCCCAGCATGGAACTGCGGTCGCCGTCAGCGACGATAGCTGACAGGTGCCTGGTCGGTCCTTCCGGATAGAAGCTGCGCCGCACGCTCGTTAGCGTCCGCTCGCGCAGCCGCTCTTCGGGCGAGGGATAGCCGGGCGAACCGATGGTCCTCGCCAGCATAATACCATGCGAGACCAGCTCTTCTTCCGCATCGCTCTTCGGGCGGGTCACCAGCGCCTGCAGCGCTTCCTTCTTCGCCGGCGGCAGCTTGGGATTGCCGGTCGTCGAGAAAACCTGCGTGAAGGAGAGGCAACGGTCGGGATACTTCGCCGCGACGTGCTGCGCGATCATGCCGCCCATGCTCGCGCCCACGATGTGCGCGCGCTCGATCTGGAGAGCATCGAGCAGGCCAATCCCGTCGGCAGCCATGTCTGCAAGCGTATAGGGCACGCGCGGGGTCAGGCCGATCTTGCTCATCAGCGTCATCTTGACGAGACCGGGTGCCTTCACCCCGTCGAACTTCTGGCTGAGGCCAATATCGCGGTTGTCGTAGCGGATGACGCGGAAGCCATGACCCACGAGCTCATCGACCAGCTCGTCGGGCCAGAGCGTCAACTGCGCACCGAAGCCCATGATGAGAAGCATTGCCGGATCTTCGGGTTTGCCGTGCTCTTCGTAATGGATTTCGATCCCGTTGGCGGTGGTCTTTGGCATCAGGCGCTCTCCCGGCGGTTGTGCTTGGTTGCGAACATCTGCCTTACTTTCGATGCAGTTGTCCAATGCAACCTATCCTGCAGCCGCAGCGGTCAGGACAGCAAGTGCGCACCGGGTCGGGGCGTGGTCGTATTCATACAAGCCTTTTCTTTACGTTTTGCTAGGTTCGCGCTTGTGAAACGGGGGTCAATCTAATGGAGCGGCGTGCCGCGGAACGCTATGATGCGTCGTCCACGATCCCCTTGTGTGCGCCCGGTTTCGATGGCCAGGGGCGCATTTCGGACCTCTCGCTGAACGGCTGCCGGCTCCGGGATATCGAGCCGGAAGCCCTCGAAAGCGGGCAGGACATCACGCTTGTCCTGATGGACGGGATGGAGGCCAGCGGCAACGTCTGCTGGGTGAAAGGCCGCAGTGCAGGAGTGAAGTTCGACGCGCCCATCGCGATGGCGACGCTCGCCTATTTCCGTTTCGCGGAAGGTATTACGATCGCCGAGGACACCAATGTCGACGGTTTCGGCAGGGTGTTGCCGCCGCTCGATCCCCGCACGATTTCGCCGCCCGAATAACCGCGATCATCAAGGGACGAGGACGGTGTCCCGCGCGATCGGATCGGTCTCCGGATAATCGAGGGTGAAGTGCAGGCCGCGGCTCTCCTGCCGCTTGAGCGCGCTCGTCACGATCAGGTTCGCGCATTCGAGCAGATTGCGCAGCTCGATGAGGTCCGTGGTCACGCGGAAGTGGCCGTAATAATCCTCCACCTCGTCGCGCAGCAGGCGGATGCGATGGGCTGCGCGTTCGAGACGTTTCGTAGTGCGCACGATCCCAACATAGTTCCACATGAACCGGCGGATTTCGGTCCAGTTCTGCTTGATCACGACCTCTTCGTCGGAGTCCGTCACACGGCTTTCGTCCCACGGCAGGATTTCGGGCGGATCGTCCAGCTCGTCCCAACATGACAGGATGTCCTTCGCCGCGGCCTCACCGAAAACGAAGCATTCGAGCAGGCTGTTCGACGCGAGGCGGTTGGCCCCGTGAAGGCCGCTTTCGGTGCATTCACCTGCCGCCCATAGACCCGGCAAGTCGGTGCGCGCATCGAGATCGACCTTCACGCCGCCGCAGGTGTAATGCTGTGCCGGGACGACGGGGATGGGCCCCTTGGTCATGTCGATGCCGAGCCCCAGCAGCTTTTCATGGATGGTGGGGAAATGCTCCTTCACGAATTCCGCCGGCTGGTGGCTGATGTCGAGATTGACGTAATCGAGGCCGTAGCGCTTGATCTGGTCGTCGTTTGCGCGCGCCACGATATCGCGCGGGGCCAGCTCCATCCGTTCCGCGTCGTATTTCTCCATGTAGCGCTCGCCCGTGACCGGGTTGAACAGGCGACCGCCTTCGCCGCGAACGGCCTCTGTAATCAGGAAGTTCTTCACCTCCAGATTGTAAAGGCAGGTCGGGTGGAACTGCATCATCTCCATGTTGGAGACCCGCGCGCCCGCTCGCCATGCCATGGCGATCCCGTCGCCCGTCGCACCGCGTGGAGCGGTCGAGAACAGGTAGACGCGGCCTGCGCCGCCGGCCGCCAGAACGGTCGCCCGAGCAAGGTGAGTGACGACCTTGCCGCTTTCCTCGTCCAGCGCATAGGCGCCCCAGACGCGGCCCGATCCGGAATAGTCCTTCTGATTGCGGCCTGTCACGAGATCCACGCAGCTCTGGTTGGGGAGCAGGGTGATATTTGGGTTTTCTTCCGCCGCCTTGAGCAGGGCGGCCTGCACTGCCCAGCCGGTCGCGTCGTTCACATGGACGATACGGCGATGCGAATGGCCGCCCTCGCGCGTGAGGTGCAAATCGCCTTCTTCGCGATTGAAGGGCACGCCCAGTTCGCACAGGCGGTCGATCGCCTTGGGCGCCCGCTCGATCACGAATTCCACGGTCTCGCGGTCATTCAGGCCGCCACCTGCGACCATGGTATCGCGGATGTGGTTGTCGAAGGTATCGCCTGCATCCAGCACGGCCGCGATGCCGCCTTGCGCCCATGCGGTCGATCCGCTGGTCAGCTTGCCCTTCGCAAGGACGAGCACCTTCTTGTGCTCTGCCAGTTCGAGTGCGGCGGTCAGTCCGGCAGCACCGGATCCGATGACGAGAACGTCGTGTGTCATGCCCCGCGTCATGCCCATGCAATCGCCATGCGGCAAGCAGAGAACGACTCGGCGAAAACCGGGTTAACCATGGCGAACAGCGCGTTATGTCGCGAATCGACAGGGGCAGGACTTTGGAGGGTCGCGATAATGAAAATGGGATTGCTCGCCTGCGCATTCGGGCGACACACAGTCGATTACGCAAATATGCGCAAGGCAGGCGGAATGCATGTCGGCAGGTGCCGCTGCTGCAGCACGCCGATGGAAGAGGTCGAACCGCACGTATGGGAAAAGCTGCGGGTGAAGGACGCGGGGCTGGGGCCGCGCAACTTCGTCTGAGCGCTCAGCCCGCGCCGGTCAGCTGGACGAAAACATCCTCCAGGTCGGCCTCGCGCGTGGTGACATCTTCGATCGTGTAACCGTGTGACTGGACGAGCGCGAGCACCTGGCCCGCGCTCGCCTTGTCGCGGTCGAAAGTGATGTCGAGACGGCGCGGCTCGACCACCTCGGATTTCAGGAAAGCGGGCTCCACGATCGGTCCGCCCAGATCCTTGTCGACCGTGACCGATACGATCTTTTCGCGCGCCATGCCGATCAGTTCCTTAGTCGGCTTGTTGGCGATCAGTTCACCGTGGTTGATGATGGCGATCTGGTCGCAGAGCTCTTCCGCTTCTTCGAGATAGTGCGTGGTGAGCACCACCGTGACCCCTTCGGCATTCATCTCGCCCACCAGTTCCCACAATTGCCGCCGCAGTTCGACGTCCACCCCGGCGGTGGGTTCGTCCAGCACGAGGATCGGCGGCGAATGCACCATCGCCTTGGCGATCAGCAGGCGGCGTTTCATCCCGCCCGAAAGCGAGCGGGCATAGGCGTTGCGCTTGTCGGCAAGGTGGACGGCGGCCAGCAGTTTCTCGCTGCGCCGGTCGCTCTTGCCGATCCCGTAGAACCCGCCCTGGTTTTCCAGCACTTCGAAGGGAGTGAAGAAGGGGTCGAATACGATCTCCTGCGGCACGATACCGATCGAACGCTTCGCATTGCGCGGACTTTCGTCGATATCGAAACCCCAGATTTCCGCACTGCCAGACGTCTTGCGGACGAGGCCGGCAAGGATATTGATGATGGTCGACTTGCCCGCGCCATTGGGCCCCAGCAGGCCGAAGACGCCGCCTTGCGGGACATCGAAACTCACGCCTTTCAGGGCCAGCTTACCCTCTTCGCCCGGCCCGCTCGGAGCATAGCGTTTGACGAGGTTGTCGATGCGGATTGCAGGCGGAGTTGTCATGCCAGTGCCTCTAGGCGCTTGAGGCGCGCATAAAAACCCATTATCGGCACCCGCCATGAGCCTGCCTCCTCCCGAAGTGTCCAAGGTCACCACCCGCCGGGTGTGGTGCGACGGTGCAACCGACATCCGCAGCGGCGAGAATTACAAGCCGATCGCGCTGGGCCATCCCAAGGTCTATCTCGAGATCGACGAGCATGGCTATGTCGATTGCGGCTATTGCGACCGGCGCTTCGTGCTCGAAGGCGGGCCTGCCGACGGTGTCGACCAGTCGACCCTGATGGATATTTCGGAAGGGGGCGATCCGGGCCACCGCTAGGCCGCCGGGCCAACACCCCTCGCCAAGCGTTCCTTGCGTGCCTACATTGGCGGCATGACCATTGCCTCCGACCCGCACGCCCTCATTTACGGAAACAAGCTCACGCCTGAAGAAGCGCAATCTCTGACGCGGCGCCTGCTGTCGTCCTGCGACGATGGCGAGCTGTATATGCAATTCATCGCGTCCGAGGCCTTCGGCTTCGATGACGGCAGGCTCAAGACCGCCGATTACAGCCGCGATTCGGGCTTCGGCCTGCGGGGCGTCTCCGGCGAGACCACCGGCTTCGCCCACGCCAACGATATCAGCGCGGCCGCTATCGCGCGGGCTGGCGAGACGCTGCAATTGCTCGACCCGACGAAGAGCCCGCTGGCGGCGGCACCGGAAAGGACCAACCGGCACCTCTACACCGATCTCTGCCCACTGGACCTCGTGCCGTTCGAGGAGAAGGTCGCACTGCTCGAGAAGATCGATGCAGTGGCAAGGGCCAGGGATCCGCGCGTGGCGCAGGTCTCCGCCAGCCTTCTCGCCAATTGGAGCGTGGTCGAGATCGTGCGGCCCGATGGCTACACCGCGCGAGACATTCGCCCGCTGGTGCGGCTCAATATCCAGGTGGTGGCCGAACAGAACGGTCGACGCGAAACCGGCTTTTTCGGGCTTGGCGGTCGCTATCTTTACGATCGCCTGTTCGACGAAGGCGCCTGGATGCGCGCGATCGACGAAGCGGTGCGGCAGGCGTTGGTCAATCTCGAGAGCGTGGCGGCTCCGGCGGGCGAACAGACCGTCCTGCTCGGCGCCGGCTGGCCGGGCGTCCTGTTGCACGAGGCGGTGGGGCATGGCCTCGAAGGCGATTTCAACCGCAAGGGCGCCAGCGCCTTTTCCGGCCGCATAGGCGAACGCGTCGCAGCGCCCGGCGTGACGGTGATCGACGATGGCAGCATGGCGGAGCGCCGCGGATCGCTCAGCATCGATGACGAAGGTACGCCCACGCGCGAGACCGTGCTGATCGAGGACGGCATCCTCAAGGGCTACATGCATGACCGTCTCAACGCGCGCCTCATGGGCGTGGAAGCGACCGGCAACGGCCGCCGAGAAAGCTACCAGCACGCACCCATGCCGCGCATGACCAACACCTTCATGCAAAGCGGGACCGACGATCCGGATGAACTGCTCAGCCGCCTCGATGACGGCATTTACGCCACCAGCTTCGGCGGCGGGCAGGTCGATATCACGAGCGGTAAGTTCGTCTTCGCCTGCACCGAGGCCTACAAGGTCGAGAAGGGCAGGATCGTCGCCCCGATCAAGGGCGCCACCCTGATCGGCGATGGTCCCAGCGTTCTCACGCGGGTCAAGGGCATCGGCAACGACATGGCCCTCGACGAAGGCATCGGCATCTGCGGCAAGGGCGGGCAAAGCGTGCCTGCCGGCGTCGGCCAGCCGACCCTGCTGATCGACGGGATCACGGTCGGCGGCACCGGCTGACCGCAACTCATGCGCGGTTCAGGCGTATTGTGTTACATAGTCCCAAGCATCAGGAGACTCGCCATGATCAAGCGCCTTGCACTTGCCACCGCCGCCCTCGGCCTGCTGGCCGCACCCGCCGTCCAGGCGGATGACCACAAGGATATGACCAAGGGCGAGGCGAAGCTCGCCAGGATTCTCGAAGGCCGCGTAGCCGGCGAACCAGAAAGCTGCATCACGACCATCGGTTCGCGCTCCATGCAGCGCATCGACGACACGGCGCTGGTCTACAGGTCCGGCAAGACGATCTGGGTGAACTACACCAAGACACCCGAATCCATCGATGACGGCGATTACCTTGTGATCCGCAAGTTCAGCGGCTCGCAGCTCTGCCGCACCGACCAGATCACCACGCGCGACCGCGCCTCCAACATGTTTAGCGGCGTCATCTTCCTCGACGACTTCATTCCCTATCGCCTGCCCGAAGAAGGGTGAGCGACAGCAATGAAGACTGGGTTCGCGCACTCCTGCGCACCTGGTTCGAGGAGCTCGACAGCTCAGATTGGTACGCATCCTCTCCCGAAGTCGATGCGATGCTGCGCGACCGCTTCAGCGATGATCTCGAGCGCGAAGGCGTAAAGCCCGCTGCCAGCTTCCTTGGCGAACTCGATACGGCGCGCGCGGCAATCCTCCTGTCCGACCAGATCCCGCGCAACATCCATCGCGATACGGCAAAGGCTTTCGCATGGGACCCCTTGGCGCGAAAATTGACGCACGGCGTGCTGGAGCGCGGCTGGCTTGCCGGCTTGGAGACTGCACAAAAGCAATTCATCCTGATGCCGCTGATGCACAGCGAGGAGATTGCCGACCAGGATATGTCCGTAGAACTGTTTGCCGAGCATGTGCCCGACGCCCTCGATTTCGCCGTATCGCACCGGAAAATGATCGCGCGCTTCGGGCGCTTCCCGCACCGGAACGACGTATTGGGCAGGGAAACCACGCCGGAAGAACAGGCAGCGATCGACGCCGGGTTCAGCTGGTAGCTGCGTAGAATTCGCACAGGTGCGAGACGGGGCAGCGCGGGCACTTGGGTGCGCGGGCGGTGCAGACACGCTTACCGAACTGGATCAGCCAGAAATGACCGTCTGCCATGGCCCATTCGGGGCTGCGCTCCTCCAGCTGGGCCGCGGTCTTGTCTGCCGTTTTCGCCTCGGTCAGTCCGATGCGATTGCAGACCCGATGGACATGGGTGTCGACGGCGATCACGTCCTTCCCGAAGGTAAAGCTCAACACGATGTCCGCACATTTGCGGCCGATTCCCGGCAGCGAGAGCAGCCCCTCCCGCGTATCGGGAACTACGCCGCCGTGGTCCTCCAGCAGGCTGTGACAGAAGGCGCGGATATTGCGCGTCTTCATATTGTAGAGCCCGCAAGGTTTGATCGCGGCGGCGATTTGCTCGTCGTCCAGCGCGAGCATTTCCTGCGGCGTTGTCGCAAGCGCGAATAGCTGGCGCGCAGCCCTGGCCGTATTGCGATCGAGCGATTGCGCGGAAAGCATGCAGGAGATGCAGGACCGAAAGGCGTCCGGCTGGCCCTTGGGGCCCTTCGCGCCCGGCGTGCGCCCCGGCATCTCGCTCGCAAGGATGCGATAGACTTCCTCGACTTGGCGCTCGTCCAGCATGGACCTTCAGCGATTGCCGACGCGCTCGGTTCCGGTCTTGCACAGCGAGAGGGCCAGGCAAGTAGCGCAATCGGGCGAGGCGGGGCGGCAACATGTCTGGCCGAGTTTCTTCATGAGCAGGTGATGCTCGTCGAACTCGCTGCCGCCCCACTCAGGCGGCATGACCGGCATGATCGCATCGAACGCGCGGTCGGTCGTGGCTTTGGGCGGCACCAGCCCCATCCGCTGGAGAATACGCGTGTGGTGGCTGTCCAGCACGATGGCGCGGCGGTCCAGCGTACTTGCATTCATGACTCCCGCCGCGATCTTGCGTCCGATACCCGGTAATTGCTCCAGCCAGCGCATCGCCTCACCTGTCTCCAGCCCTGCGAGGTGCGACAGGTCGACCGCGCCGCGCAGTTCGATGAGCGCGGTCAGGCTGCCCTTCAGCCGCTCGGCAGCGATATTGGGATAGGTCTGCGTCGCCAGTTCGGCCTGCAATTCTTCAAGCGGAGCAGCCGCTACGCTTTCCCATGAGCCATAGCGTTTGAGCAGCCGGTCGGTCGCCGCGTTGGAAACTTCGGACTTCGTTCGCGCCCCGATCACGCCCTGGACGAGAACCCATTCGGGCTCGCGCCATTCGGCCGCCGCGCGTTCTATCCTGCCGAAGCGCTGGACCAGCAGGTCCTGCAAGCGGCGCAGGGTTTGCGTACGCGGGTCGGGACCTAAATCGAGCTCCAACTCACTCCCACTCGATCGTGCCCGGCGGCTTCGAGGTGTAGTCGTAGACCACGCGGTTGATGCCCTGCACCTCGTTGACAATGCGCGTCGCGCAGCCGGTAAGGAAGGCCGCGTCGAAGGGATAGACGTCGGCGGTCATGCCGTCGGTCGATGTTACTGCGCGCAGGCCGCAGACGCTGTCATAGGTGCGATAGTCGCCCATCACGCCCACGGTCTTGACCGGCAGCAGCACGGCGAAGGCCTGCCAGATCGCGTCGTAGAGGCCCGCCTTGCGGATTTCGTCGAGATAGATCGCGTCCGCCTTGCGCAGGATGTCGCAGCGTTCCTTGGTGACCTCGCCCGGGATGCGGATCGCAAGACCCGGTCCGGGGAAGGGATGGCGGCCGACGAACATGTCGGGCAAGCCCAGCTCGCGGCCAAGTTCGCGCACCTCGTCCTTGAACAGTTCGCGCAGCGGCTCGACCAGCTTCATGTTCATGCGTTCGGGCAGGCCGCCGACATTGTGGTGGCTCTTGATCGTGACCGAAGGCCCGCCGGTGAAGCTGACGCTTTCGATGACGTCGGGATAGAGCGTGCCTTGCGCGAGGAAATCGGCGCCGCCCACGTTCTTCGCTTCGGCTTCGAACACGTCGATGAACGTCTTGCCGATGAACTTGCGCTTGGCTTCCGGGTCGGTGACCCCGGCGAGGCCATCCATGAACATCTCTTCGGCGTCCACGACGACGAGCGGGATGTTGTAATGATCGCGGAACATGGTCTCGACCTGCTCGCGCTCGTTGAGGCGCAAGAGGCCGTGGTCGACGAAGACGCAAGTTAGCTGGTCGCCGATCGCCTCGTGGATGAGGATCGCCGCGACCGAACTGTCGACGCCGCCCGACAGACCGCAGATAACCTTGCCGTCGCCCACCTGCTCGCGGATTTCGCGGACCTTGGTCTCGCGATAGGCGGCCATGGTCCAGTCGCCTGCAAGCCCGCAGACATGACGTACGAAATTGGCGATCAGCTTGCCGCCATCGGGCGTGTGGACCACTTCGGGATGGAACTGGGTGCCGTAGAATTTGCGCTTTTCGTCCGCGATGACCGCAAAAGGCGCGCCATCGGAAATGGCAACGATTTCGAAGCCGGGGGCAAACTTGGTCACCTTGTCGCCGTGGCTCATCCATACCTGGTGGCGCTCGCCCTCTTTCCAGAGGCCGTCGAACAAAGCGCACTCCTTGGTGACGGTCAGGAAGGCGCGGCCGAATTCGCCGCCTTCGCCGGTTTCATGGCCCGGGCGCACTTCGCCGCCGAGCTGGTGGCTCATGACCTGCTGGCCATAGCAGATGCCGAGGATCGGGATGCCCGCCTCGAACAGCATTTCGGGCGCGCGCGGGCTGCCATCTTCGGGCACCCCGGCGGGTGAACCCGACAGGATGATGCCCTTGGGCTTGAGGCGATGGAACGCCTCTTCGGCCTGCGTGAAAGGCGCGATCTCGGAATAGACACCCGCTTCGCGCACGCGGCGTGCAATGAGCTGGGTAACCTGGCTGCCGAAATCGACGATGAGGATGGAATCGGGAAGGTGTGCGTCGTCCATGCGCCAAGCGGTTAGGCAGGACACGCGCGCAAGTCCAGCGCGCGCCTCCTGCCCCTGCCCGAAAGCGGTTTACCGGTCGACGATCTTGGGGTCGATGTCGAGCTCGTCGCCATCGTTGCTCTGCACGTGAACCGTGTACTTGTGCTTCGGGTGGTCTTTCTTGTCCTTGCCGGAATCGGTGACGGTCAGGACCGTGCCACCGCCGTCATGCGGGGTCCATGTGAAGTTGTCATCGTTCTTGATGGTGATCGGCGGATCCTTGTAGGTCCAGCTCTTGCTGCCGTTGGAAACCAGGGTCATGACGACCTGGTTGTTATCGTCGGGCGTAACCTCGTCGGCGCTGTAGCTCTTGTTCTTCTTGTCATCAATCGTGATCGTGACAGCTCCTACTGCGGTAGTCGTCATCTTGCTTCTCCTTCAGCTGGCCCGGACTGTCCGGGGCCTTTGTCGCGATCCGAAGGGCTGGAAGAGCTTTGGGCCGGGTCCCTTCCTAACGGCTCAAGGCGTTGTCGATGGGCGGGTCGACGCCCAGTTCGGCTAGCCTGTTGCGCAGCGTCCGGGCGCGCTGCCGCTCGCCCAGCCGCTCTGCCGCCACAGCCTGAAACGCGATCTTTCGCGTGTTGACGACCTCGGGCGTGACCGCCCCGATGGAAAGCGCCTTGCGATAGGCGTCGCGCGCTTCGTTCGTCCGGTTCATCCGGTCGAGCGCGAGGCCTTCGACCACATGGCTGCCGACGATAAGGGCCGGACTGTCGGGATCCTCCCGCTTGAGTGCCCTGCGCCACGAGCGTGCCCTCGTCCGCAAGGCATCGGCAGGATCCGACATGCGGTCGCTGAACGCCCTGAAGAGCGCAAGCCGCACCGGGTCTTCGACGCTCCATTCGTAATTGTCCGGGTCCGCGCGTTTCAACGAGGCGGTATGCTCTTCGAGCCGTCCGAACAGGCGCGTTGCTTCGGTTCTGTCCTCTTCCAGCCACGCCATCAACGCACGGTCACGCAGGCTGCCCCTGGCCAGTTCCTTGGCGAAGGTGTTTTGCGGATCGGCGGCTATCTGTTCTTCCGCAAGCGCGATGGACCTGTCCAGCATCTCCCGCGCGCCTGCATGATCGCCCCGGTCGAACAGCATGCTTCCCATCGCGGCGGCGGCATAGGCTTCGGCGTAGATAATATCGACGTTGCCGGGGTCGGCCCGGCGCAAGGGTGCATAGATCGCGAGCTCCCTTCGCCTGACATCGATAGCATCCTCGATCCGTCCCAGGTCCCTGAGCGTCGTCGAGACCCAAGAGTGCGACTCCCCCAATTCGACCTGGCGGGCGACCGGGCGCCCTTCCTTTGCGGAGACGGTGTCGACCAGGTCGAGGCTGCGCTGGAAATAGCCCAATGCGCTGGCAAGCTTGCCTTCCTCGAAATCCATGGTCCCTAGATTGCTGAGCGAATAGGCCTCTTCCATCTGCCATTCGAGATTGTCGCGATCGCGGGCGGCCAGTTCGTGGGAGATGTCGGAATAGCCTTCTAGGGCCTCGCGCGCTTCCTTCATGCGGCCGTGTTGCCAGGCGATGTAGCCGACCCAGAACAGGCTCTGGCCGTGGTTGTACATGCGTTCGGGGTCGTCGGGCTTGCGCGCGAGTAGCGCCTCGGTCGTTCGCGCGGCCTGCTGGAAGGCGGGCAGCGCCCCGGCATTGTCCCCGCGCACATTCTGGACCTCCGCCACAAGCATGGTGGCGCGGGCGCGGCGGCCCAGTTCGCTGTCGGAAAGGTCCTCCAGTTTCTGGCGGGCATAGTAGTCCATCGCGCGCTTGCCGACGCCGTCGAGCACCTCCAGTCGCCCGACCGGCTCCAGCTGCTTGCGCAGGTCGGTCAGCATGTATTCGATCAGCCCGTCCGCCTCGGCACGCTGTTCGCGCGCCTCGTTGCGCTGGTCGATCGCGTAGAGGGCAAGGCCGGAAGTGCCGACCATCCCTACAAGCGAGGCGGCGGCGACCATTGCGAGCCTCTTTTGGCGGCGTGCAGCATCGCGCTGGACCAGCGTGTCGAGATCGAGATGCGTCAGCCCGGCAATCAGCTTGAGCTTGGCGAGCTTTCGCCCATCGCCCTCGGGCCGGATATCGGCAGCGATGGGCTCGGATGCAGAATCGGTCGGCTCGCCGTCTTCATAGTGAACGAGCAGGGGAGCGGGGAAATTGTCGGGCGGTTCGCCCTCGACGATGACGGGGAAAATTCCGCGGTCGCCGTTCAGCCGCTTGTAGAGATCGATCTCGCGGGCAATCCAGGGCGACTGCGCGGCGCTGGGCGAACACAGGACGATCAGGGCATCGCTGGCCCGGATCGCCTGTTCGATCGCTTCGCCGAGATTGTCGGCCGCAGGCAGTTCGTCGCGATCCTTGAAGATCGGCTGGAGGCTGCGCGCGCCCTTCGATCCCCGTTCCTGGTTCGGTAGCCTATATGTCTCTAGGGCATGGTGGAGCCAGTTCGCAACCTGCATGTCGCGGTGCGAATAGCTGATGAATGCCTTGTAACGACGTTCGGCCAAGTTTGCCCTCCGGACGCGACCCCGGATACGACTCGGCAACCCCCAATTTTTTCAAGAGGTTGGATTAAAATTGCGTAGTTTGCAATCTGATCCGGGCCGGATCGCCTGTTTATGTTGCGCAAAACGCAACAAGTCCTGACCTTTTCTCACTTTCGTTCGCGACTCCGCAATATTATTACAGCCCTCACAGCCGGGAACGGAACAGTCTCCCAAGTCCTTCCGACCGGCACAGAGATGGCGTCAGGCTCTCCCCTAAAGGTCCTGTCGTCGCCTTCCTCGCGCGGAACCGCTGGCCCTTGTGGCCCATGCGTACTCCTAGCGCTAAGCCCTTCCGGCGCGAGGCGATATGGCAGCGAGTAGAGACGCGGCCGCCCACACCTCCTCTCCCCCTCCCCCCAAGTGTCGGCGCCGCGTCTCGAACGCGGCGGCCGCACATTCTTCGCATCACCGGTCGGCGCCGCGTCTCGAACGCGGCGACGGGCGTTATCGGGCGTTAGTCAGGAGCGCCGTACTGTGCGGCAAGGTCGCGCAAATCGGTCTTCAGGAGCTTGCCGATGTGGCTGCGCGGCATTTCGCCGATCGCATGCAGCCGGGCCAGTCGCTGGGTCTTGCCCAGGCGGCTGTTTACCGCGTCCCTGATCGCATCAGGCTCGCGCGCGCCCTTTGCCAATTGCACGAAGCCGACCGGGGTTTCGCCCCATTTGCGCGAAGGCATTCCGATGACCGCCGCTTCGACGACGTCGGCTTCTTTCAAGAGTTCGTTTTCCAGGTCGACCGGATAGATGTTGAAACCGCCGGAAATGATCATGTCCTTGGCGCGGCCCACCAGTTCCACGAACCCGTCCGCATCGACGCGTCCGATATCGCCCATGCGCTGCCAGGCTTCCCCGGTTTCGGGATCGGTCCAGTACCCCTCGCGCGTCTGGTCGGGCCGGTTCTTGTAGCCGCTCATCATGGTGCGGCTGCGACCGATCAGGTTCCCGGGCGTGCCCGGGGGAACCTCGCGATCCTCGTCGTCCAGCACTTTCAGTTCGCTGCCCGGCGCCGGGCGACCCACGGTGTGCAGCTTGTCGGGAAACTTGTGCGCTTCGAGCAGGCAGACGACGCCGCCTTCGGTCATCGAGTAAATCTCGATCAGCGCCCCCGGCATCCGCGCCAGCACCGCACGCTTCAACTCCGCAGAAAAAGGAGCCGAGGTGCAATACTTCAGCAGCAGAGGCGAAAGATCGAACTCGTCGAAGCGCGGCTCGTCCATGAGTCTCTGGTACTGGACCGGTACCAGCATCGTGATCGTGGTCTGGTCCTTTGCTGCATGGGTTAGCCAGCCGAGTGTATCGAACTTGCCCATGATCCTGACAGTGCCACCGGCCAGCAGTGCGGGCAGGAAAGCGACCATCGTCGTGTTGGAATAAAGCGGGGTGGAGGCAAGTGTGCGGACCGGGATGCCCGCTTCAAGCCAGCTTGCAGCGGTGGCGGCAAACTGGCGCCAGCGCATCTGGTGCGAATGGACGATGCCTTTCGGCGTGCCGGTCGTGCCGGAAGAATAGATGATGTTGAACGGGTCTGCGGGTTCGGGCGCTGATAAGGCCGCCTTGGCTCCCAAAGGTGCCATCCAGTCTTCGAGGCCTTCGTCGAGAACCACGATATCGAGCCCTGCGAAACGCTCTTCTCCTACTTCCTCCAGCTTGGCCCTGGTGACAAACAGGTGCCGGGCGCCGCTGTCCTTCGCCATCGCCTCCAGCTGGTCCGCACTGGCGCTGGTCGTGAGGGGAGCCGCCACCCCTCCTGCCCGCACGGCTGCAAGGAAAACCAGCGCGTAGGGGATCGACGAGATGCCAAGGATGGCGACCGACTGGCCTTGCTCCAGGCCGTCATCGAGAAGACGTGCCGCAATGCGCTCTATCCGTTCGACCATGGCCGACCAGGTGAGCGATCCCCTGTCGTCGAGCAGCGCCGGTACGTCCGGTTGTAGCTCTGCCCAACGGGCCAGGACCTGCGTAAAATTGCCGAAAGGCTCGGATAGTGTGGCTGCTGCCGCGGTGTCTCCCATGCCGGTTTGATAGCGCACGCAATGGTTCTGTCCAGCGCACCAATCCGTCAGCCGAGTCGCGAACCCGATCGGCTGCTATCGTTTCGCCCGAACGAAGTTTTCGAGAACCTTGCCGACACAGCGATGCGGGCGCGGGATGCAAACGATCAATTTGCACTGTCCTGCGTCAAAAACCTGTCGTGAAATTTTGAAACCGGGCGCGACAGGAGTATCGTGGCGCCGATCCGGGGAGTTCCGCAGACCTTCTCGGATCGGATCGACCATAGACCGTCATCGCAACAACACACAGTCGCACATCGTGTGATACTCTCTGCGGCCGATCATCCCGTCTTATGAAAGGATGATCACCATGACTAAATTTACAATAGCTCTATTCGCCACCGCGGCAGCGGCAACCATGCTTGCCGTGCCGCTTTCCTCACAGGAAATCGTCGTTTCCGCACGCAGCGACCAGGCCTTCGTGGAAGAGGTTTCCAAGGACCTGGATACCCAGCTGCGCCGGATGCAGATGGACCATCGCTGGACCCCCAGCGGCATCGTGAAGGTGCGCTTCCAAGCCGGCCCCGACGGGCGTCCGGTGGAAATGGAGACTTATGAATCTTCCGGGAGCAAGCGCCTCGATAGGAGGGTCCAGGACGCAGTGGGCCGCATCGATTCGCTTCTGCCACTTCCTGCAAGTGCAGGGCCTGACCCGATAATCCAGGCGAACGTCATCGTCGCTGCGGGTCGCAAGTCCCGCGAGTCTCTCGAACGCGAGCTTGCCGAATCGGAAGCACGCCGCCTCGCCTCGCAGGATCCGGAGGAGCGCGCGGTGCTGGCCCTGAACATGGCGCCGTCACCCAGTTCCTGACCCTCCCCCAGGGCAGGAGCCGGCTCGGCGTCGAGGCGGTATCTGTCTGCGGGGTGCCGCCTCGCGTCGGGTCTGCCACATGGAAAGGGCCTCGCATGGAGCGGGGCCCTTTCTCGTATCTCGATTCAAAAATTGCGCGTCCGGATTCGGACCGTGC
>NZ_JAIGNS010000002.1:0-292500 GCF_019711615.1 Qipengyuania intermedia
TGGAAAGGGCCTCGCATGGAGCGGGGCCCTTTCTCGTATCTCGATTCAAAAATTGCGCGTCCGGATTCGGACCGTGCGCAATCCCGCAACCTGAAATTTGCCCGCAAAAATTTTTTCGCATTTTCATTTTGGGGCTTGCGCAGCTGCAAAGTCCAGCTTGGTCCACGCGTCGCTGCGTCGCATCAATGTGATACACCTGACCAATGGCGCGGCTTTGCGCATTAATTTAGCCTTTACCCTCTTGCACGCGAGTCCGCTCTGATTCACTATCTAGTGGTCGGTCACCGGGGGGTACCCACAAGACCTAGAGATTTCGGCATTCGTCCCCATATGGGTTGAGTGTCGTTTTCCGGTCGGCCCTGTGGGGAAAAGGGGGATAAGTTTTCAACCCGAAGACCGGCAAAATTGCTAGGCAGGACACACCGCTTGGCGACTCGAACAAGAGCCGGAAGGCAAGCGGGCAACGACCCGCTGCGCAACAAACGAGAGTGGGGCACGACATGGATTTCAAGAGCGGGGACGAAGCGGCGATGGGACTGGATCTGGACACTCAGGACAGCGACGAAGACACCGCACCCGCCAAGAAGCCGGCCCCGAAAAAGGACGCGGCGGAAAAGGCAGTGACAATGGACAAGCAGGACAAGGGCAGCGAAGAACTGGTCGCCGAAGCCGCGGGCGAAGCGATGGCCGGTGCCATGGCCGAAGTTGCCAAGGCGGCCGCCGTGAAAGAGGATTCCAAGAAGGTCCTCGACCGCCGGTTCAACGTGAAGACCGACAGCTCGCGCGATGATCTGCTGACCGTGTTCGGCAAGGAAACGCTCGAAGACCGTTACCTCCTCCCCGGCGAAAGCTACCAGGACCTGTTCGCGCGCGTCGCCGATGCTTTCGCGGACGACGCCGACCACGCGCAGCGTCTCTACGATTATATCTCGCGCCTGTGGTTCATGCCCGCAACGCCGGTGCTGTCCAACGGCGGCACGCAGCGCGGCCTGCCCATTTCGTGCTACCTTAACTCGGTTTCCGACAGCCTCGACGGCATCGTGAACACTTGGAACGAGAACGTGTGGCTCGCCTCCAAGGGCGGCGGCATCGGCACTTACTGGGGCAATGTGCGCGGCATCGGCGAGCCGGTCGGCCTCAACGGCAAGACCAGCGGCATCATTCCCTTCGTCCGCGTTATGGACAGCCTGACGCTCGCCATCTCGCAAGGGTCGCTGCGCCGCGGTTCGGCCGCCTGCTACATCGACATCACCCACCCGGAGATCGAGGAATTCCTCGAAATCCGCAAACCCTCGGGCGACTTCAACCGCAAGGCGCTGAACCTGCACCACGGCGTGCTGGTCACCGACGCCTTCATGGAGGCGGTCCGCAATGGCGAGGAATTCGATCTTCTCAGCCCGAAGGACGGTTCGGTCCGCAAGACCGTGGATGCGCGCGGCCTCTTCCAGAAGCTCGTCGAAACGCGCCTTGCCACGGGCGAGCCCTACATCGTCTTCTCGGACACGGTGAACCGCATGATGCCCAAGCATCACCGCGAACTCGGCCTCAAGGTCTCGACCTCGAACCTGTGCGCCGAAATCACCCTGCCGACCGGCATCGACCACCTCGGCAACGACCGCACCGCAGTGTGTTGCCTGTCCTCGCTCAACATCGAGAAGTGGGACGAGTGGAACGAAGACAAGCAGTTCATCGAGGACGTCATGCGCTTCCTCGACAACGTCCTGCAGAACTACATCGACCGCGCGCCCGAAGAGATGGCCCGCGCCAAGTATTCGGCCATGCGCGAACGCTCGGTCGGGCTCGGCGTGATGGGCTTCCACTCTTTCCTCCAGCAGAAGGGTATCGGCTTCGAAAGCCCGATGGCCAAGGTCTGGAACCTGAAGATGTTCAAGCACATCCAGGGCAAGGCGTCCGAAGCTTCCATGCTGCTCGCACAGGAACGCGGCGCATGTCCCGATGCGGAAGAAATGGGCGCGATGGAGCGGTTCAGCTGCAAGATGGCGATCGCACCGACCGCGTCGATCAGCATCATCTGCGGCGGTACCAGCGCCTGCATCGAGCCGATCCCGGCGAACATCTACACGCACAAGACGCTGTCCGGGTCCTTCGTGGTCAAGAACCCGTACCTGGAAAAGCTGCTCAAGAAGAAGAGCAAGGACAGCACTGCAGTCTGGAACTCGATCCTCGAGCAGGGCGGCAGCGTTCAGCACCTCGACTTCCTGACGCCGGAAGAAAAGGCCGCGTTCAAGACCAGCTTTGAAATCGACCAGCGCTGGCTGCTCGAATTCGCTGCCGACCGTGCGCCCTATATCGATCAGGCCCAGTCGCTGAACCTGTTCATCCCGGCAGACGTCGACAAGTGGGACCTCATGATGCTGCACTTCCAGGCGTGGGAGAAGGGCATCAAGTCGCTCTACTACCTGCGCTCCAAGAGCGTGCAGCGCGCCGGTTTCGCAGGCGGCGTCGAAGCGGACAACACCGCCGATGCAGCGAAGTACGAACTGGCTGCCGGCGCCGAGCAGACCGACTACGAGGAATGCCTCGCCTGCCAGTAAGAGAGCCCTTGGACGGGTAATAAGACGTGCGCCGGGACATCTGATGATGACCCGGCGCGCTCTTTTTGTGGGCCTTGCCCTTTTCTCGCTTGCGGGGCACCTATGGCGCGATGGGTCTGCAGCGCATCCTTTTCATCACGCCTAACTTTCCGCCCTTTGCCCAGGCTGGCGCCGCGCGGACGGGGGCGCTCGCGCTCCATTGGGCGCGGCAGGGGCATCAAGTTACCGTGATCGGCGCGCGCATCGGCACGGCGAGCGGTATCCATTCCCAGCTCGACCATCCGAACCTCGTTACGCACTTGCTATCCATCGACAAGTCGGAAGCACAGGGTTCGCAAAGCAGAGACGAGGGCAGATCCACCACCGGAAGTAAGCCCGGCAAGCTGAAACGCTGGCTATGGCTCGCCAAGCAGATGCCCGACCGGTTTCACGCGCACTGGGTGCCGCGGGCGGTGCAGAGGGCTGTCGACCTTGGTGGTGGTGACGCATTCGACCTCGTCTATTCCTCCGGACCGCCGCACTCGGCCCATATCGCGGCGAGGCAGATCGCTGCGGCGACGGGCCTGCCCTGGATATGCGAGCAGCGCGACCTGTGGGTCGATAATCCTTATAGCGAACGGCACCCCTTCCTCACCCGCTATTACGAATGGCAGGGACGCAGGGTGCAGCGCGATGCGGACGCCTTCGTCGCGGTGACAACCGGCGCGCGTGCTGCGCTGGCAGAGCAAACCGGCAAGGAAGTCGTGCTGGCGCGAAATGGCTGGGTCGAAAGCGATTTCGCAGGGCTGGAAGCAGCGCCCGCCCCCCTCGATCCCGAACGCCTCACGATCGTCCACGCGGGCTTGATCTATGCGGAGCGGCGCGATCCCAAGGCGCTTTTCGAAGCGATCGCCATGCTGGGCGAGGACCGGCACAAGGTGCGCGCGATTTTCTATCACGACGAATACGGCTTCCTCGACCAGCGCATCCGCGAATACGGCGTCGCCGATAGTGTGGAAGTACACGATTTCCTGCCGCGCAGCGAAATCCTCGCGGTCGAGCGTGCGGCGGACGTGTTGCTCATGTGTCGCTGGCCGCATCCGGCGGAAGACGATGTCATACCGGGCAAGCTGTTCGAATATATCGGCGCGCGGCGCCCGATCCTGGCCACCGGTCTCGAAAGCGGGGAGGCGGCGAAGATCGTGAGGGAAGGCGACTTCGGATTGGCCACGCAGGACGCCGGCAAGATCGCCGGTCAGTTGCGCGGCTGGATCGCCAGCAAGAAGGCGGGTGGCGGCCGGATACCGGATTTGCCGAAAGATGCGGCCATGAATTACACGCGCAACGAAGCATTCACTGCCATCGACGAGCTGATCGGGCGCTTCGCCAGCGCGTGATCAAGCATGCGAGAGGCCCCGACTGCGCAAAGCAGCCGAGGCCGTTCGATTGTCACTAAGGTGCCGGACTAAACGTCCGGGCTAGGCCGATTTAGGCGTCCTGCATGACTGCCTTGTTGCCCAGACCTTCGGGAATGCGTGCGCTTTCCTTCAGGTAAATGCGATTGTCGTCGATCTTGTCGACATCATCCAGCGAAAGGAAGTGGTGCATGTCGTCTGCACTGTCCGACTTCGTCAGCTTGATGGCGTCGTCCTGGACCGCATCGACCGTACCGACGTGCTGCCCTTCGTAGTTGGCGACTTCCATGTGTTCCTTGATGCGAATCTTCTCGAACATAGTGTACTTTCTGCCCGGATAACCGAGCGTTTTGAGTTGGTTATACCCTATTAACGGGCGGCAACGAGATACGGTCCACGCTTCGTCGAGGGTCGTGCACGGCTCAGAGGATAGTCACGCGACGGCAGCATCTGGGACGCGCCGAGCCCTCCGGCAGCGAAGCGGTAGGGCGGAAAAACCCGCCCTCGAGCAGCGCAGCGATAGGCCACAAAAAATTGACGCCCCAACCTCTTGCGAGGCGGGGCGTCGGGGATGCGGAGCCGAAGCCCGCAAAAGGGGAAAAACCGGACCATGGCCCGCTAGTCCCCGAACTGGTAAGGCTCAGCTCTCGCCGAGCGGTCGGTTGGCATCGGCCTTGGCGCGCTCGTCCGGCTGGCCGGAAATCTCGCCCGGCTGCGCATCGGCGCTGCCCTGTGCGAGCGGCTGGTTGCCGAGATCGCCGGTGGCGACATCCTGTTCCATCGTGCCGTCTTCATTGCGCGCATTGCCATAGCCACGCTGCGCCTGTGCATCGTCGGACTGTTCCTGCTGGCGGGTTTCGCCTTCGCGCGGACCGGTGCGTTCGAGGCCGAAGGGTTCATGCCCTTGGTTGAGCGTCACGTCGCGGCTGTCGTTGGGTTCATACTGGCCCATGGGGTCTCTCCAAAAATCTGTCTTTGTCTGTCTTCACCCAACCAACCCGCCACGCCCCGGCGTGTTCCGGCAGCTTGTCGCAAACCGTGCACAGATTTTGCCGTCTTATCCCCGCGTAATTCTTTCCCCTTGCTATCGAATCGCAGCCATGATTCCTTATATAGGACGTCCAGCTGCCAACCGGAGAAACACAAGATGTCGTTGCTCGAAGCCCGCAAGACCTACAAACCCTTCGAATATCCGTGGGCCTACGACTTCTGGAAACGCCAGCAGCAGATCCACTGGATGCCGGAAGAAGTTCCGCTGGGCGAAGACTGCCGCGACTGGGCGCAGAAGCTGTCCGAGCACGAGCGCAACCTGCTCACGCAGATCTTCCGTTTCTTCACCCAGGCCGACGTCGAGGTGCAGGATTGCTACCACGACAAATACGGCCGCGTGTTCAAGCCGACCGAGATCAAGATGATGCTGACCGCCTTCTCCAACATGGAGACGGTGCACATCGCGGCATACAGCCACCTGCTCGACACGATCGGCATGCCGGAAAGCGAATATTCCGCCTTCCTCGAATATGAGGAAATGGCCGACAAGCACAATTACATGCAGCAGTTCGGCGTCGACAACGATGAAGACATCGCCCGCACGCTGGCCATGTTCGGCGCCTTCACCGAAGGCATGCAGCTGTTCGCCAGCTTCGCGATGCTGATGAACTTCCCGCGCTTCAACAAGATGAAGGGCATGGGCCAGATCGTCAGCTGGTCGATCCGCGACGAAAGCCTTCACTGCGAAGGCATCATCCGCATGTTCCACGAATTCGTGCGCGAGCGGGACTGCCTGACCAAGGCGGTCAAGGAAGACATCGTCGACATCTGCCAGAAGACCGTGCGCCTGGAAGACAACTTCATCGACCTCGCCTTCGAAATGGGTCCGGTGTCCGGCATGACGCCCAAGGACATCAAGAAGTACATCCGCTACATCGCCGACTGGCGCCTGGGCCAGCTGGGCATGCAGCCGATCTACATGGTCGACGACCACCCGCTGCCCTGGCTCGCCCCGCTGATCAACGGTGTGGAGCACGCCAACTTCTTCGAACAGCGCGCCACCGAATACTCCAAGGGCGCGACCAAGGGCGACTGGAACACCGTCTGGTCTAGCTTCGACAAGCGCCAGAGCGCCAAGGCCGCGAACGAGGAAGAAACCACCGACGACGGCCCGGGCCTGTTCGGCGACGAAGCTGCAACCGAAGCGGCTGAATAAGGCAAATCCTTCCGGCCGGCATTTGCTCTAGATCGGGCATCGCCGGCCGGACTTCACACTCCCCGCACTTCGTGACATATTCCTCGTTCTCGGGTCGCCGGAACCGGGGAGGGCCGATTATGCCTGTCGGAGTGGGGCGACGCGCGCGCAGTATCGAGGAATTCGGGGCGAACATGGGGGCCTTGGCAGGGCTCACGCAGCCTGAGGCGCGCCATTCCATCGTGCCGCGCCCGGACGATGTCTACATCACCAGCTGGGCCAAGAGCGGGACGACGCTCTCCCAGCAGATGTTCCACCAGCTTCGCATGGCGCACCTTACCGGTGCCATCGACATGGACTTCACCGACATCAGCGGCGTGGTGCCGTGGGAAGACACCGCGACCATGATCGACTTCGACATGCATGCACCGCAAAAGGCAGCCCCGCGCGGCTTCAAATCCCATCGCGAGTACGAACGGCTTCCGACAGGTTCGCGCTATGTCGTGACGCTGCGCGATCCGCACGAGACCTATGTTTCGATGTACCGCTTCTTCGACGGGTGGCATCTGGAAAAGGGCGCGCTCGCGCTCGATGAATTCATGCCGTTATGGCTTGGCGGTGGCCCGGGCGGCTGCGACTATTTCACTCACCTGCTGAGCTGGTATGCGCGCCGGGACGAGCCGGACACGCTGCTCGTCACCTATCGATGGGTCGTCGAGAACAAGCGGCGGATGATCCGCGAAATGGCCTCGTTCCTAGGCATCGATGCAAGCGACGACATGGTCGAAATGGTGGTCGATGCCACCGACCGCGAATTCATGCACCGCCATAAGGACCGGTTCGACGATGCGCTGGTGTGTGCAGTGATGGACAGGCATCTCGGCATTCCCGCAAATAGCGATTCCACCAAGGTGCAGGCCAGCGGAAGCGATGCAAAGGTTCTCCCGGCCTCGATCGTGCAAGAGATCGATGCCATGTGGGCAGAGCGCGTTGCACCGGTGACCGGCCACGAAAACTTCGCCTCGCTCAAAGAGGAGATAGACGCGCGTTTTTCCTAGGAAGCGAAATTGCGCGTCACTGGCACCAGTTGACGCTCCCCATCCAGCCATTCCCCTCGGCCAGCCCGGCGTCGATCATGTGGTCCGCCAGTCGCTCGTCGCCGCGGTAGGCGGCGCGCAGTTCGCGGCCGTAGCGGTCGCGGGGTGGATCCTGGCCGCCAGTCCAAGCGAAGCGGCCTTGCGATAGCCATTGGTGGAGGGCCGTGCGGGCCTCGCGCGCCTTGACCCGCTCGGCCTCGCATTCCCCGTCCATCTCCGGCGCGTCGAACCCGGTGAGCCGGATGCGCCGCTCGCCGACCCGCACCGTGTCGCCGTCGACCACGCAGGCCCCCCAGCCTTCACCGCACAGGCCGAAGCTCGATGCGACTTCGGTCACCTCGGGGCGCGGGCCGATGCGGTCCTCGAACAGGACCCAGGCACCCACCAGCACCAGTGTGAGAACGATGGTCACGCCTCCACGCCAGCCGCGCCTGCGCGACCTGCGCCTCACCGGCTTCCGGTAAAAGCGGGGCACGCGCCTTTCCGGCCTGCACCTGAAGGGAAGGATTTTGCCCACGCCCTGACGATAGCCTGCTCCACACCGGCAAGAAACCCGGCGGTGCGAGTGCGTTTCCTTAACCTTGTGCGGGCTAGGATGGATGCATGCTGCTGGAATTGCTCACCTATTACCTGATCGCGATCAATTTCGCGATCTTCGCCGCCTTCGGTATCGACAAGGCGCGAGCCGAAAACGGCCAGTGGCGCATCAGCGAGGGGACATTGCTGCTTATGGCAACGATGGGTGGCTGGCCCGGGGCATGGGCGGGACGCTCGGCATTCCAGCACAAGACCCGCAAGCAAAGCTTCAACGAAGGCCTTCGGGTTGCGACCATGGCACCGATGGGCATCGCGGCTTTCGGCTATTTCATGGCCCCCACCATCTTCGAAACCGAAGAGGCAAGGGCAGAGCGCTTGGCCGTGGAAGCATCGGTCTATTATGCGGGCTGCAACCAGGTACGCGCAGCGGGCAAGGCTCCGCTTCACAGGGGTGAACCAGGCTATCGCATCGGCATGGACGGCGATGGCGACGGCACCGCTTGCGAAGACTATTATTGAACTGCGCGCTCGTGAATTTGATCTGCCGCAAAGAAGGGGCGGATAGCGCGGCCTATGGCTGGGTCAACGCACACAGCCAAGGATGCAATCATGTCGCAGCACACGCCCAATGAACTGACCAAGATCTTCGCCCGCGACCGGGACCTCGTCACGCGATTGAAGCAGGAGGACGCGCATTACGCGCGGCTGGCGGACGAATATCACGAGGTGAACCGCGAAGTGCACCGCATCGAGGCGGAATCCGAAGCCGCCAGCGACGAGCGCGCCGAGCAGCTGAAGAAGAAACGCCTCGGCCTCCTCGACGAAATCACCGCGATCGTCACCAAGGCCAGAGCCGCCTAGCGCTACGCCTCCCCGGCAACTCGCACCAAACGGGCCAACGGCCCGCAAGGCCGACCGGCCGCCCGCAGCGACGCGACCTTAAGGTCGCACGAGCGAGGATAGCCAAGTCTGCGAACGCCCCCGCCGGCGCTTGAGGCGCAACAAACACTCTGCCTGAGGCCAACCAACAAATGTCGTAAACCAACAATACCGCATCTGCGAAGGCGGGGTATTTCCTTCGCACAAGCACAAAAGACGGCGTCGCTGGTCCCGAGTTTGAATGCCCGAGAGCGGAGCCTTGCATGCCTGTCGAATTCACCCTGCTGGAATGGTTCGTCTATTACCTGATCGCGATCAATATGGTCGCGTTCTTTGCGTTCATGGCGGACAAGGTACTGGCAGAAAACGGCGGCTGGCGGCTGAGCGAGGCGAGCCTTCTGGGCTGGGCCTTCGCGGGCGGCACGCTGGGTGCCTATGCCGCGCGCGCTCTGCTGCGCCACAAGACGCGCAAGGAGCCGTTCTCCAACCGGCTGCACGCCATCGCCTGCATACAGGTGATCGCCTTCGCCACGCTGATGCTGTGGTTCACGACGCGGTGACGGAATGACGAGTGGCCGCAAACCTGCGCGGATTTCGGAGACTACGTTCGCTGACGGACGCTTGCAGCTTCACCCATTGGCGCGTCTGAAGAAAGAGCGCTGGCCGTGGGTGGTCTTGCTGCTTTCCCCATGGCAGGCATCGCTGTCGCTGCCTTGTGGCATTTCCTGATCGCTTGATATTGTGCATTGCTGATGTATATCGGCAATACACATGAACAGGAGGTACCATGTCCGCCATTGCCGCATTCCTGATCGCCCAGGCCGCCACTGCTGCCCCGACGGTCACCCCGCTTCCGGCAATCGATGAAATCCGGACCCGCATCGAAAGGAATGACTCCCGTCTGTTCTGGGGTTTCTTCGAGGGATGCGACCCCGATGCGGTCGAGCAACTGCTGCATCCCGACTACCGTATGATCCACGATCTCGCCGGCATGCCGCATGACAGTGCGAAAGCGATGGTCGGGCAGGCTCGTGAACAGTGCGCCCGCCGCGCGCCAGGTGGCGATGCGGAAGGATACAGGAATCGCAGGCTGCTGGTCCCTGGCAGCCGTTCTATAGAGCGGCTCGGAGACTGGGGCGCGCTGGAGGAGGGCTATCACACATTCCACGAATGGAGCGTCAAGGAGGAGGAATGGGTCCAAACGGGCGGCGGGCGTTACCTCCATGTCTGGCAATGGATGCCCGAAGAAGGGCGCTTCCGCCTGCTGGAAAGCCTGAGCATCGATCACGGGCCGGCGCCGCAATATCCGCCAGTGGAGAACTGAGTCGCGCTTTCCTACTTCGGGGCAAGCTGCTTTCGTGATGCCATGCCCCACCGCCCTTCCATGGCCCGTGTCCCAGCCGGATGCGGGCCGTTTTGCATCGGCGAAGGTTTTATTGCCAGGACCGTGTTCCACCCGTTCCACTCTGTCGGAGCTGCGCGAGGGTCACTCCAACTTTGGGGCCCGGGCCTACCAGCCCCAGGCGGGCGGGGGCGGGGCGACGGTATCGCTGGCGTTGAACTCCACCCGGAACAGGCGGGTCGGATCGTTGCGGCGGGTCAACTGGTAGGCGAAGCGCGCGCTTTCGGCCTCGGCGTGGTCGACCTCCACGCGCCAGACGTTGGTGAGCGATGCGTCCAGCCCCTCACGCTCGAACAGGGCGATGGAGAAGGCATCGACCGGGAAGTCCTGGATGCGCGGCGTCCCGCCCGACAGCGTGTCGCCGCCGTATTGGGTGACCGCATCCTCGCTGCCGTCCTCGTGACGGTGGTCGTGCTTCAGGCGCAGGCCGTCCGCGGTGCGGCTGACGAGCCAGGTGCGCGAGCGGTTCCAGCCGCCAGGAGCCCCGGCATCCTCGACATGGAAGGCGATGGCGACACGCGTGTCGGAGCAATCGGCCCAGTGCGCCACCATGCGCTTGCCCGCCCAGTCGGCGTCGCGCTCGTCGCTGCTGGCAAGCCCGCCTTCGTAGGCATTGCCGCAATGGCTGGAGAGCGCGTCCCAGAAGCGCTCCTGCGACGGGGCGAGGCGGGGTACGTCCGGCGTGCTGGCACAGGCGGCGAGGGCGATAAGCGGGGCGAGGGCGAGGGCTCTGATGTGGGTCATGCGCAGGCTGTGCCACTTCCGGCCTTTGCGCTCAAGCAAGCCCGTTTCGGAACGGGTGGGAGGGGCAAGGCATTGGACAGGAAAGCAAGAAGGAGTTCCCGATGACCGACCCCGTTCCCGATAGCAAACCCGGTACCCGCTGGCTCTGGGTGGCGCTGATCGTCCTGATGACGCTGGTGTTCCTGTTCTACATTTTCAACACCGATGGCGGCGAAGAGCCGGTTCCGGTTGGCGAGACCACCGGTGAAGTGCCCGACCCGCTGCCGACGACGACCTCGGTCCCGGTTTCGCCCGAAGGCGAATTCGGCGAAGCGCCGGTCAATGGCGAAGACCTCGATCCCGAAGTGGAGATCGAACAGATGCCGGCGCAGGAATAACGCGCCCCCTTTCGCCTGCACGCCGGGCACGCTAACGCCTGCGCTCCCCAGTCACGGGGATGCGCGGGCTTTGCGTATGGATGGAGCACGAGTTTGAGCGACGACACCGGCCAGGCGATGCACGAGGCAAGCACCAAGGCGCAGACGCTGATCGAGGCGCTGCCCTATTTCCAGCGCTATGCCGGGCGCAGTTTCGTCGTGAAGTACGGCGGCAACGCCATGGGCGACGAAGAAGCCGCACGCGAATTCGCCGAAGACATCGTCCTGCTCAAAGCCGTCGGCATCAACCCCGTGGTCGTGCACGGCGGTGGTCCGCAGATCGGTGCGATGCTCAAGAAGCTTGGCGTCGAGAGCACCTTTGTCGACGGCCTTCGCGTCACCGACAAGGCGACGGCGGAAGTGGCCGAAATGGTCCTGTCGGGCGCGATCAACAAGGCGCTGGTGTCCTCGATCGCGCGGGCGGGCGGCAAGGCTGTGGGCCTTTCCGGCAAGGACGGCGGCCTCGTGACGGCGCGCAAGGTCGAACGCACGACCAAGGACCCCGAAAGCAACATCGAACGCGCGCTCGACCTCGGTTTCGTGGGCGAGCCGAGCGCGGTCGACACGACGATCATCGAAACCGCCACGGCGGCGGGCATGATACCGATCATTGCCCCCATCGGTACGGGCGAGGACGGACACACCTACAACATCAATGCCGATACCATGGCGGGCGCGCTCGCTTCGGCTCTCGGCGCTGCGCGGTTGCTGCTGCTGACCGACGTTCCGGGCGTGCTCGACAAGAGCGGCACGCTCCTCACCGATCTCACGCCTGCGGATATCGCCGCGTTGCGCGAAGACGGGACGATCAGCGGCGGCATGATCCCCAAGCTGGAAACCTGCGTGAGCGCGGTTGAGGCGGGATGCGAAGCTGCTGTCGTCCTCGACGGGCGCGTGCCGCACGCCATGCTGCTTGAATTCTTCACCGCAAGGGGCGCAGGCACCTTGATAAGCGCCCGATAGGGCTTGGCTCAGGGCGTCTTGCACGTGTAAGACGCGGCGCTAACGGGATTGCACACACACCAGCGGGATAGACCCTAGTGCTCATCACACTCTACCAGATACTCGAAATGCTCACGAGCGTGTTCGTGATGCTGATCATAATCCAGTTCATCATCGGGCTGCTGTTCGCCTTCAACGTGGTGGGCCGCAACGAATTCCTGATGAGCTTCTATGACGGCATCAACCGCCTGCTCGATCCGGTGCTCCGCCCGATCCGCAACCTGCTGCCGCAAACGGGGATGATCGACTTCTCGCCCCTGGTGCTCATCATCCTGATGAACGTCATCCTTATCGTCCTCGGGAACATCATCTACTCGCTATGACCGCTGAACGTATCGACGGAAAAGCCTTCGCAGCCCTTCTGAGGGAGCGTGTCGGCGCGCTTGCCGGGCAGTTCGAGCAGAAGGCGGGCCGCAAGGCCGGTCTCGCAGTCGTCCTGGTGGGCGAGGATCCCGCCAGCCAGGTCTACGTGCGCTCGAAGCACAAGGCGACGGTTGCTGCGGGCATGGAGAGCTTCGAGCACCGCTTGCCGGTCGACACCAGCGAGGCGGATTTGCTGGCGCTTGTCGAACAGCTGAATGCGGACGATGCGGTCGATGGCATCCTGGTCCAGCTGCCGCTGCCCGACCATCTTGACGAGCAATCGGTGATCGCATCGATCAGCCCGGACAAGGACGTGGACGGCTTCCACGTAACCAACGCCGGAAGGCTTGCCGTGGGACAGAACGGCTTCGTGCCATGCACGCCGCTCGGCTGCATGATGCTGCTGACCGACCGGCTGGGCGACTTGTCCGGCCTTGAAGCGGTCGTGATCGGCCGTTCGAACATCGTCGGCAAGCCGATGGCGCAGCTCTTGCTCGACGCCAACGCCACGGTCACCATCGCCCACAGCCGGACGAAGGACCTGCCGTCGGTGGTGAAGCGGGCCGACATCGTGGTGGCCGCAGTAGGCCGCGCGGAAATGGTCAAGGCGGAATGGCTCAAGGAAGGGGCCACCGTGATCGACGTCGGTATCAACCGCCTGCCCCCTGCCGAAGGCGAGGAGAAGGGCCGACTGGTCGGCGATGTCGACTATGCCGGCGCTGAGGGAATCGCTGCGGCGATTACGCCCGTTCCGGGTGGCGTCGGCCCGATGACGATCGCGGTACTCCTGCGCAACACGCTGGTCGCTGCCCATCGCAATGCCGGGCTGGAAGTGCCGCAGAGCCTGTGAGGATACGCATCGCCTTGGCTGCCTGTGCGCTGGCAAGCGTCGCGGCTTGCGCTCCGCTGCCGAACCAGCGCGATCGTTATACGCGGCTGCTGACCCCGACCGCCGAAGTGAGCAAGGTAATTGCTACCGAACTCGCCTTCGCCCGTGCCGCGCGTGAGGACGGTCAGTGGACTGCCTTCGACGAATACGCAGCGGACGGCGCGCTGATCTTCGGCCGTAACGGCGCGATAGAAGCCAAGCCCTGGCTGAGGTCGCAGGAAAATCCGCCCGAAGCGGTCAGCTGGGAGCCACATCGCGTCTGGTCGAGCTGCGATGGCTCGCTCGCCGTGACGCAGGGTGGCTTCACCGATCCGGACGGCTCGGTCGGGACCTTCAACACGGTATGGCAGAGGCAGCGCAATGGCGACTATCGCTACGTGTTCGACTTCGGCTTCCCGCAGGTGGAGGCGCCCGTTGCGCCCGACATGATCTCGAGCGCGGTCGCCGCGTGCGACGCCAAGGTCGACACCGGCGAGCCGGACAGCGCCATTCCCCTGCGCGTTTCGCGTGACGGCACTCTGGCCTGGGGCTTCCAGACCGTCGGCCAGGGAGAGCGCCACTATGTCGTCTGGCTGGCCGGTGAAGACGGATGGGAGCAGGTCGTGAATATCGCTCTGGCACCGGACGCCGCGCAATGACCCAGCTGTTCATCTCGGCCTTCATCACGCTGTTCGTTGTCATCGACCCGCCGGGTTGTGCGCCGATCTATGCAGGTCTCACCAAGGGGGCGACCCCGGCCCAGCGCCGGAACATGGCCATCCGTGCCTGTTTCATCGCGGCAATCATCCTCTTGATCTTCGCCCTGTTCGGCGAGGACCTGCTGAGCGCGCTGCACATCGAACTCGACAGTTTCCGCATCGCAGGCGGCTTCATGCTGTTCTGGATCGCGTTCGAGATGGTGTTCGAGAAACGGACACAGCGCCGCGAGGAGCGGGCAGAAAAACTCGCTGCAACGCCTGAAGTCGAAGACGTATCGGTATTTCCCATGGCCATGCCGATGCTGGCCGGACCCGGCGCGATCGCGGCGATCATGCTGCTGATGAACGAAGCATCGGGGCTGGAGCAGACGTTCGTGGTACTCGGCGCCCTTGGCGCGGTGCTATTCATCACCATGCTTGCGCTGGTGGCGGCAGGCCCGCTGATGAAATTCTTCGGCGACCGGGTAGAAGCAGTAATCACGCGCCTGCTCGGCGTGCTGCTGGCAGCGCTCGCGGCGCAATATGTGATCGACGGCCTGAAAGGCAGCTTCGGCCTTTGATGCCTACTGGAGGGTGACGATTTCGTCGTCGTCGTCGCGCAGGGCGAAGAACTGCATCAGCTGGATCATGAGCTCGCACCGGTCGGCAAGGTTCGGCGCTTCCAGCAGGGCCTGCTTGGCCGCCGAATCGAACGGAATGATCTGCGCCACCCCGTTGATCAGTGTCTCGTCGTCCAGCCGCTCGACCGAATCCCAGTCGACCGTGTAGCCCTGCATCAAGGCAAACCGCTTGGCTTCGAACTCGAAGGCGGCGCGTTCGACGCTGGACAGCACTTCGTTCTGTGGGTCTTCGATGAATTCCGCCTCGACCTGCCGGAATGCGGTCGTCACGTCGAGTTCGCGCAGGACCCTGAAACGGGCTTCGCCTTCCAGCACGATATTGTAGCGGCCATCCTCCAGCGCTTCGACATCGCCGATGCGGCCGACACAGCCGACCTCGTAAAGCGGGGAGTTCTCGCCCGATTTTTGCGGCTGGATCATCGCGATGAGGCGATCCTTCGCCAGCGCACTGCCGACCAGCTCGCGATAACGCGGCTCGAAAATGTGAAGCGGCAATTGCAGGCCGGGAAACAGGATCGCACCGGGCAGGGGAAAGATGGAAAGACGACGGGCCAATGCGTTATCCGAACAAGAGTCGTGAAAGCTTGCGGCGGGTTTCGACAACCCAGGGGTCTTCCAGACCGACCGCGCCGAATATTTCCACCAGCTTGGCGCGCGCGGCGCCCTCGTTCCATTCGCGGTCGGCTTCGACCATTGCGAGCAGTTCCTCTGCCGCAGCGTCGCGCTGTCCGGCAGCGAAGGCGGCTTCGGCGTAGGCGAGGCGCGCATCCATGTCGGCCGGGTCGGACTTGGCCTTGTCCCTCAGGCCGGCAAGTTCGCTGTCGTCCACTTTGCTTCCGGCAAGCTCCAGGGCGCTTGCTGCCACTTCGATCGCGGGATGTTCGGCCAAGGCAGGATTGCCTTTCGCGGCATCGAGGACCTTCTTCGCTTCCTCGATCTGGTCCGCCTGCGTGAGCGCGCGGATCAGGCCCGCGTGCGCTTCCGCATTGTCGGGAGCCATCTCGGTCACCTGTGCGAAAATGCCCGCAGCGCGGGGTGCATCCCCTTCGGCCAGGACCTGTTCGCCCATCGCCACGAATTGATCGACCTGCTGTGCGGCTTGCGCTTGCGGATCGGCACCTGCGCCCGCCTGGACAGGAACCTGCGCGAGGATCTGGTCGAGGGTCTGCTTCAGCTGCGATTCGCTGCGCGTATTGGTGAGATCGGCAACCGGCTGGCCCTGGAACATGGCATAGACAGTAGGGATCGACTGGACCTGGAACTGCGAGGCAATGAACTGCTCCTTGTCGACGTCGATCTTCTTCAGGACGACACCCTTGTCCGCATAATCCGCCGCAACCTTCTCGAGCATCGGGGCCAGAGCTTTGCAGGGACCACACCAGTCGGCGTAGAAATCTAGGATCACCAGGCTGGTCATCGAGGGTTCGACAACGTCTTTCTTGAAACGCTCGACCGCCTTCTGCTCGTCGATGTTCAAACCCATGCTTGCCACTGGTACCGCCTTTCGATGCTTTTAAATGGTAGGCCACCCATGTGGGCCTTCGCGCGCAATTGTGAAGTACCGGGAAGCGCTGCACAAGGGCGGGACAAAAGCTGCATTTTTTCTCTTGCGGGACTCATGCGGCGTTGCTAACTGCGCGCCTCCCCACCGGGCCATGCGGCTCGGTAGAGCGTCAGTGAGCGGGCGTAGCTCAGGGGTAGAGCACAACCTTGCCAAGGTTGGGGTCGGGCGTTCGAATCGCCTCGCCCGCTCCATTTCTTCAAAAAAACCCGAACTTCGATCGGCGACCTTTCTGTCGTTTGTCGTGCCGTGTGCACATTTGGCGGATAACGCTTGAATGTGCGGCTTCGGCTGCTATCTCGCGCGATATGTTGTATCAGACCAAAATCGCCAAGCGCGCTCTTTTCGCCTCCCTTTCCACCCTGGCGCTGGTGGCTACAGCACCGGCAGCTGCGCAGGATACCGATACGCAGTCGGCGGAATCCGAGGATGTGATCGACGATGTCCATGACCGCCGTATGGATTCGCGCAGCGTCATCATCGTCACGGCAGCCGGCCTGCGCCAGTTCGACTTGCTCGCCGGGACCAGCGTCATCGAGGGCGCGACTCTCGATGCCAATCTCGACGGCCAGTTGGGCGAAGTCCTCGCCGATGTGCCGGGTGTGACCGCGACCGGCTTTGCGCCCGGTGCATCGAGGCCGATCCTGCGCGGATTTTCTGGCGAGCGCGTGAAGGTGCTGGTCGACGGGATCGGAGCTATCGACGTTTCCAATACCTCTGCCGATCACGCGGTGTCGATCGATCCGCTGACCGCCGAAAGCATCGAGGTGCTGCGCGGACCGGCGGTCCTACTTTACGGAAGCCAGGCGATCGGCGGTGCAGTCAACGTTATCGACAAGCGCATCCCGCGCCGCGTTCCCAATGAAGCGGTGCATATCGACGCCATCGTGCGCGCCGATACGGCGAGTGACCTGCGCGAGGCCGGTGCGTCGATCGACGTTCCGCTGGGCGGCGGCTTCGTGACACATTTCGACGGGTCTTACCGCACTACGGACGATCTCAGCGTTCCCGGCTTCGTCCTTTCCGAAAACCTTCGCAGCGAACTTCTCGAAGAAGCCGACGAGGAAGAGGGAGAGGGCGAATTCGAAGAAGCCGAAGAATTGCGTGAAGCGGCCTCGGCCAGCGGAACGCTCTTCAACAGCGCCACCGAAACATGGACGGCCAATGGCGGCTTCGCCTTCTTCCGCGATGATTCCCATCTCGGCGTGTCGGTCGGCGTTTACGACACCTTCTATGGTGTCCCGATCCGGCCCGGAGCCGGACACCATCACGGCGAAGAGGAAGAAGGCGGCGAGGCAGAACTAGAGGAGGAAGGTCCCGAAACCGTCAACATCGGTCTTCGCCAGTACCGCGCCGATTTGCGTGGTGAGATAGCGCTGGGTGAAGGGATGTTCGAACGCTTGCGCGTAAGGGCGGGCTATTCCGACTATACCCACACCGAATTCGAAGGCGACGAGGTCGGCACGGTGTTCGACGTGCAGGGCATGGAAGCCCGCGCCGAACTGATCCAGAACCCCAACGGTCGCTGGCGCGGTTCGCTCGGCCTGCAGTATTACTTCCGCGACTTCTTCGCCGAGGGCGAAGAGGCCTATGTCGCGCCGAACCGCACCGAGCAGATCTCGCTCTTCGCCCTGCAGGAATATGGCGACGGCCCGATCCAGCTGGAAGGTGCGCTTCGCTATGAGACGACAAATGTCGATTCCGTGCCGCTTGGCGTCGAGCGCGATTTCGATGCATTCTCCGGCGCGATCGGCCTGGCCTACGATGGACCGCAGGCCTTCCGCGCCGGCGTGAACCTGTCGCGTGTGGCGCGCGCCCCGAGCGCCGAGGAACTGTTCTCCAACGGTCCGCACATCGCGACCCAGCAGTTCGAGATCGGCGATGTGGACCTCGGGATCGAGCGTGCATGGGGCGCGGAAATCTTCGCGCGTGGAAGGCTCGGCAATGTCGAGTTCAGCGTCGCAGCGTTCAAGAACTGGTTCGACGATTACATCTATCTGTCGGAAACCGGCGAAGAAGAAGACGAGCTGCCGGTGTTCGAATACCTGCAACAGGATGCGACCTATCAGGGCCTCGAAGGCGAGCTGATCTGGCGCTTCCTCGATACGGGCAATTTTGCTCTTACCGCGGACCTTCGCGGTGAACTGGTCGATGCGGAATTATCCGATGGATCGAACGTGCCACGCATCCCGCCGCTCAGCCTGATGGGCGCGCTCGAAGCGTCGACCGGATCGCTCGATCTTCGCGGCGAAGTCGAATGGGTAGATGCCCAGGACGAGGTCGCGGCATTCGAAACGCCGACCGACGGGTTCACTTTCGTGAATGCAATCGCGACGTGGCGCCCGATCGCTGCCGACCCGTCTGTCAGCGTCATCGTGAAGGCCGAGAACATCTTCGACGTGACCGGTCGCCGCCACGCCAGCTTCACGAAGGACTTCGTGCCGATGGCGGGCCGCAACTTCAGTGCGAGCCTGCGGGTCAGCTACTGATCAAAAGGGTTAGTCCTCGAGCGCAAAGGTGAGAGCGGCATGTTCGCGCAGCCGCTCCACCAGATCCTCGCCAAGGAATGACCCCGGAGTTCCGACGCCGCCCTCGGCCTTGCTTTCGAGCAGGGCCATGCCGGTTTCTCCGAGCATGCGGCTGGTCGAACCATATCCCGGGTCGTAGCGACCCTTCACAGCATATTTGATCCGCTTGCCGTCCGGATATTCGCCCACGAACAGGACATCGTAGAAGCCGTTCTCGCGTTCTTCCGCAGTCGGGCCTTCGCCCGGCTTCGGCGGCTTCGCCCCGAACGGATTCTTCGCAAGTTCGACCATGGCGTTGGCAGCAGCCTTGCCGGCATCGCCCGGGCTGGTGAGCACCATTTCGTCGTAGCGGAAGTCTTCGCCATAAGGATGGCCGCGCAGGAAGTTGGTGCGGTGGACGTTCTTCGTATTGATCGGCGCCATCACGAACGGGGCGGCCCATTTGCCGATCTCGTCTTCATAGCGCGGCACCATGCCGGAAGGCTGGTCCGGCCCGTCGAAGCCGGGCGTCAAAGCGAATGGATCGCGCAGCACGCCGATCACCTTGGGATTTTTCATCGCCGCTTTCATCGTTGCGCCGAGGCTGGCTGCGGTGCCACCAGAGAACGTGCCCTGCATGGCGCGGACACGCCCTTTTACGCGCGGCGCGGGCGAACCGTGGGCGGCCTTCGCTTCCTTTTGGAGCATAAGCACACCCAGATCGAAGGGGATCGAATCGAAGCCGGATGAGAAACAGATGCGCGCCCCGCTGGCCATTGCCGCATCGTGGTGCTTGGTGATCTGTTCGGCCATCCAGGCGGGCTCGCCGCAAAGGTCGGCGTAATCGGTACCGGTCTTGACGCAGGCTTCGACGAGGGCATCGCCATAGAGCTGGTACGGCCCCACCGTCGATAGAACGACTTTCGTCCGCTTGCACATGGCTTCGAGACTGGCGGGATCGGACGCATCTGCGACGATCATCGGCGTGGTCGCGGGTGCACCGATCTCGTCGCGAACGGCGGTCAGCTTGTCTTCACTGCGCCCCGCCATCGCCCATTTCGGGGCGTCATCACTATTCCCGTATTCGCGGACGAAGTGTTCTGCGACTAGCCGCCCGGTATACCCGGTGGCGCCGTATACGATGATGTCGAATTCGCGATCGGCCATGTCAGTCTCCTCTTTGCAAAGGAGATGTGGGCCGGACCGGGGCCAGAGTCAAAGACGCAGCGTCAGGGCCGCACCTTACAAGCGCGGCAGGGTCACGCCGCGCTGCCCCATGTATTTGCCTGCCCGGTCCCGATAGCTCGTCTCGCAGCGTTCGTTACCCTGGAGGAAGAGGAACTGGCACGCACCCTCGTTTGCATAGATCTTTGCAGGCAGCGGGGTCGTGTTCGAAAACTCCAGCGTCACGTGGCCTTCCCAGCCCGGCTCCAGCGGGGTGACGTTCACGATGATCCCGCAGCGCGCATAGGTGCTCTTGCCGAGGCAGATCACCAGCACGTCTTCCGGCACACGGAAGTATTCGACCGTGCGTGCAAGGGCGAAGCTGTTGGGCGGGATGATGCAGCAATCGGTCTTCTTGTCGACGAAGCTGTTGGCTGCGAAATCCTTCGGATCGACGATCGCGCTGTCGATGTTCGTGAAGATCTTGAACTCGTCCGCGACGCGCGCGTCGTAACCATAGGACGACAGGCCGTAGCTGATAGTGCCGTCGCGCCGCTGGCTCTCGACGAAAGGCTCGATCATGCCTTCCGAATTTGCCTTTTCGCGGATCCATTTGTCGGAGAGAATCGCCATGGGTCTGTGATTCCCCAAGCGGCTCTTGCGAGCAAGCACGGGAGGGAAATAATCCCCTCCCGTCTGAAGTGCCTTTTGGTCAGGCTGCGGAGAAGAAACCGCTTTCTTCCCAGCGTTGCAGATCGCGATTGTAGACGAACTCGATCCAGTCGTAGGCATCGACCAGCATGCGGGTCGCCAGGACTGCATAAGATGGCGAAGCGCCCTTGCCGAAGCGGAAGGACCCGGCGCTCCCGTCTTTGGTGATTCGCACTCTCTGGCCGTCCGCGTAGCCGTACGCTGCCCCACCCGCAGGGGTTCGCGACAGGCTCATGTCCGCGATGATGGCGCTTTCCAGAGCGATCGACATCAGCGGCGATGTAACCACGATCTCGCCCGATCCGCCGAAGGTGGGGGGCTTGTACCAACCCCTCGCCCAGTAACTCGACGATGCGGTCCCGTTTGCGAAGGTTACGAGCGGCATGGAGATCGGATTGTCACCGCCGTTCGGTACGCGCCCGGTCGCAAAATCGCCTTCGACATGAAGCGCGCAGGTTCGATCGATATAACCGTTCCAATGTACGCCCAGCCATTGCCGTTCGGCCAGTTGCGCCTCGCGGGTGCGCCGCTGTTTCAAGTAAATCGCGATATTGGCCGGCGGCAATTGGTGGGTTCCATCGGGGGCACCGCTCACCTGCTCGGTCAGGGACGCCACGCCATCGATAGTGAGCGCGTGGATCGATTGCTTCTGGTCGAGCACGGCCTCGATCTTGAGATCGACTTCGCGCAGCGCTTGCCCGCTCCAGCCGGGAAGCCCGATCGGCGAATCCACCGCGCGGATGGTGCCGGCCACCCAGCTGAAGAATCGCAGCCAGCCGATGTTCCTGAATTCGCAGTGGTCGAGCCGCGTCAGGGGCGGCGCTTGCTGCTGGTCGCGCGTTGGCCACAGGAAATTGTATTGGATGACATCGGTGGCTCCGCTGCCCAGCGCCATGTGATCGCAATCGTGCCAGATGCAATTGCGATAGACTGCACGCGATTTCCCGACATCTTCCTGGGCCTGGAAGCAGTCTCCGAAGGTGCAATCGGAGGCGATCACCTCGACGTCGCAGCCCGGGTTGAACGCGCTGCCGTTGGTCGTGGCGAAACGACATCTTTCGAGAGTGACTTTCTCGGCCATGTCGAGCGCGCCGCCGAGATAGACTATCTCGCCCTTCCAGCCGATCATGTCCGTGTCGCGGCACACGATCTCCCCGATATAGCAATCCTGAACCCACAGGGCCTTGTCGGAGATGTCCCATCCGTCGCCTGAAAGCGGATCGGCCGGCCAGCCATAGGCACCTGTATGCTGGCGATTGCCCTGCAGCACCAGGCGGTCGATTTCGAAGTGGCCGATGGTCCGCACGCCCGCTCCCGGGTCGGAAGCATCGCCTTGCAGGAATATCCCGCCCCCGCGCCAGACTGCGAGGCTCGGGTCGCCTGGGGCTGCGGGCACAAGCTGCCAGTCGTCTTCGGGATCGGCGCCGTCCACGGCCCGGAAATCCAGCACCGATCGTTCTGGCGCTTTTCCGATCAAAGCGACCGATTTGCGGACGACGAGGGGATGGCCGTCCTCGGCTCTCGTGTCGCTGGCTGGCGATATGCGGACCGGACAATCCAGCCGGTATCGCGGCGCACCGAAGGCCACGGCGCGTGCGCCGATGGCTTCTGCATAATCGATCGCACCCTGTATCGCCGGCTGGTCGTTGGTGGCCGGATCACCGAGCGCGCCTGCTTGCTCGACAGCAATCTCGCCGCCTTCCGGCAGAAGGCGGAAGATGCGGCCGTTAAGTGTGCGAACGGTGCAGGCCGGATGCGCGGAGTGCAGGCTTTCCGAGCAGAGGTTATCCGATACATAAATGCCGGGCCCTTTGCCGGGCCGTGCGAAACCGCTGGTCTCCAAGCGGTCCACTTCGCGGGGTATCGACCGGGCGGCGAGATCCAGGAAAAGTCCGGGAAGGCACTGCACCGCGCGTTGGGCAAGGCCAAGCGTCGCCAGAGATATGGCGGTCATTGCGAGAGCCTGTATTCCAGGGTGCCGGACGCCAGCGAGCAATCGAGCCAGAGCGCCGCACCGTCTTCGCTTTCTTGCCAGACAGCTTCACACGCCGGACCCGAAAAGACCGCCCAGGTAGAACCGGCTGCCGTAAGCGGGTGGATTGTCTCGCCGCCGTCGGTCGAGCGGACGACCTGCACGGTTCCTTCGAAGTCGCCCGACAGCGTGCAATATACGGGTGCGAGTGCTGCCGGCTCGAAGGGGCCGATCAGGGCGGAGGAGGCTGTCGATCCCTCAAGCGCGGCGGGTACCTGGGCAGGTGCGGGGCGTGTCGGTAGCGGTCTCTCGCTCGAGATTACCGCACACATTCCCTCGGTGTCCTCGAAACCGAGCGTAAAAACAGGCGCAAATCCGCCTGGGGTCTGGATCGGGGTGGGGCTGCTCATGATTGGTTTCTCCTGATCTTCGTAGAAACCAAATCGGTTATAATCCTGCGCGAGTGTAGGAAAATGGTTTTTGCCGCGCCGCTTTCATTCCAAGGGTAGGCGAATGACGATCGCGGTTTTCCATCCGGGCATGCAGCATAGCCGGCAGACCGCGCTTGCCCTCCAGCAGTTGGGGCGACTGGCATTCTACGCTACCGGCATTTTCGATCACGAGAAGAGCCCCTGGCGGCGCGCTACAGCCATCGCGCCTGCCGGTGTCGAAAGAGCTGTCGAAACTATCTTCGCGCGTTTCGCCACGCCTGGTCTGGACCCCGCCCTGGTGCGGGATTTTCCCCTTTATGAACTGCCCGAACGTGTCCTTGCGAAAACGGGATTCGCAGCGCTTGCGCGCGCATTCGACCGGAAAGCGAACGACCGGTTCGGGAAGCGGGTCGCAGGCCTGGCGAAGGCCGAAGGGGCGGAGGCACTGTGGGGTTTTGACAATTCCTCTCTCTCCGCGTTCACGGACCCGAGAAGCAAGGAGGCGGTGAAAATCCTCGACCGGACCATCGCCGACTGGAGAGAGTGGAACGCGATCGTCGGGGCCATCGAGGACACGCATGGAGACTGGCTGGATTCCTCGATCAGGCGCGCGCCTCGATGGCTGATCGAGCGCGGCGAGGCCGAGTTTGCCGCAGCGGACCATATCCTGTGCGGAAGCGATTATGTGATCGAGACGATTGTGAACCATTCTTCGGTGGAAGGGGTCGCACGCAAGCTCCGCAAGCTGCCTTACTGTTTCGATGCAGCAGGATACGGTTCGCTCCCGCACCCCCGGTTGCGCGCGAAAGATGAGCCGGCACGCTTTCTGTTCGCAGGCCAGCTTTCGGCGAGGAAAGGCATTCACCACGTTCTCGAGGCGATCGATCACCTCTCGCCCGACGAGGCAGTTCTTACCTGCGTGGGTCCAAGCCAGGTGCCTGGCGCAATGCTCGGGAAATATGCCGATCGGGTAGAATTCATGGGCAATGTATCGCGGCGAGAGATGCCCGGCATCATGGCCCGGCACGATGCGCTGGTGCTTCCAAGCTATTTCGAAGGTTCTGCGATCGTGTTGCTCGAAGCTATGGCCGCAGGCCTCGCGATCGTCTCAACTCCGCAAGCGGGGTCTGGTCCCTCGGCAATAAGCGGCATCAGGGTGGAAAAGCCCGATACCGAACTTGTCGCTGGTGCGATGAAACAACTGGCACAGGACAGGGAGCGATTGTTCGCGATGCGGCAGGCGGCGCGCGCCGAGGCCGGTGGCTATGATCACGCGGCATATTGCCACAACATCGCTGCATTGCTGAGCGATATGGGCATTTAGGCCAGCAGTTCTTCCATCGTGTTTTCGAAGGCGTCCACAACGGTCTCCTTGGACCAACGCAAGCGCGCAACTTCACGCGCCCTCTGACCCATGGCTGCACACGCTTCGCGATCGCCTGCCAGCCTCTCGATCGCCCAGGCAAGCGCCTGCGCATCGCCGGGCGGAACGATCGCGCCGGCCCCGTCCAGTTCTTCGGCCAACCCGGAATGAAGGGAGGTGGTAGCGATCGTCGGGCGACCCGAGGCCAGCATGTTGCCAAGTTTCGACGGTAACATGAGGTCCTTGGCCCCGGTGACCTGAGGGAGCAAGTGCAGGTCCGCAAAATGAAGAAGGTCCCCGACGTCCTCGCTCGGCTGCAGTTCATGGAAGGTCAGGTTATCCAAACCTGTGGCCAGTTCCTGAAGCCTTGTGCGGTTAGGGCCTTCTCCGCAAATCACGAAATGTATGTCTGGCCTGCGGGTGAGGAATTTTGCCGCCTCGATCATGATGTCCAGGCCCTGCTTGTTGGCGATGTTGCCCGAATATAGCGCCACGAAACGGCCGTCCAATTGCCATTCGGCGCGAAAATCCCGCCGGCCTTGTGCGCGGTCGTGATTGGCCCAGTTGCGCAATTCCCGAACGCGCTCGGGCGGAACGCCCTTGTCGATCAGGAGCTGTTGCATCGGCTTGCTGATCGTCGACACGACATCGGCAGCCGACAGGACCCGCCTTTCGAATTGCAATGCTGCGTCACCCACCGCCCCGGATTCCAGTAGGCCTGTTGCCAAGGCAGCGCCGACCTCGAAGTCTTGGATGTGCAGCCACAACGGGACCTTGGACCTCTTCGCCATTCTCGCCGCCACCGGTGCCGCAATCAGCGACGGGGCCACGGTAAATACAAGGTCCGGACGCAATTCTCTCCGCGCAAGCCGCGCAGCCGGATAGCAGCTGCTGGCGAAACTGAGATGATGGACTAGCCTGCGGCGCCCGGTCGGGGTGCTTGGAATATAATGCGGACAACGGGTGACCTTGACGCCCTCTTCCGTGGCGGTCCTCCACCTTCCCCGGAACAGGGAATGCATCTTCCAATCGGGGTAATAAGGCTGCCCGACCACCGCATGGACTTGGTGTCCGCGCCGGGCAAGCGCACTCATGAGGCCTGTGCTGTAGGGACCAATCCCGATCGGCTCGGGCGCGTAATTGAGCCCGATGAACAAGATCTTCCGTGTTGCCATGCCTTGAATTACGTCTGGCGGATCGCCGTCAGGCCGGACGCGCCGCCGTCCGCTGCAGACAAGCCGGCGAAGATCGTGTCGATGATGGCAGCGAGCTTATCTTCTGCCAGGCGATCGTTGATGATGATCATCAAATCGGGCATCGTATAGCACATCAGCATCTGGTTGATCAGCGTGAGCGCCCGATCGATCTGCAAGCCTTCGAAATATCCTTCGGCCTGCGCCTGAGCGATCAGTTCGCACAGATAGTGGTCTGCCAGATCGACATAGGACCGCACCTGTTCGAAGCGGCGGGCGCCCAGATCGCACAGCACCGCATAGGCCGCAGGATCGCGTTCGAACTCGGCACGATTGCGCCGGAAACGTCGCACGTAGAATTCGTGGAACTTGCGATTGATGGGAAGGTCGCTTTCGAGGACCTGTTCCATGATCTGCACATGGGGTTCAAACCAGAGCTCGGTCACCGCGTCGAACAGGTCGGCGTCCGTAGGAAAGATCGCTTCGACGCGCGCCCTCGAAACGCCCGCTTCGACAGCCAGGTGCGCAATCGTGATTTCGGTCCCGCGCCGCGCGGTCAGTTCCATCGCCATGACGGCAAGCTTGTTCCGCTCTGAGGCTGTATCGACGCTCGACACGATCAGGACCATTCAACAATGCACATGGGTCAAGAGTAGGGACCTGCGCCGCCCTATTCCAGTACGTAAATCGTATTTTCCTGCCTTCTCAACCGGTCGCTTTGGGCGGCATGGGGATGAAGGCGGACGTGCGACGCTTGTACTCCTCATACCCGGAGCGCGAATGCTTCATGCCCTTTTCCAGCAGCGCGGCACCCGACCATTTGACGAGCGTGAAGGTGAGGAAGAGCGGCCCCGCAATCGTCCAGAGCGCGATTTCCCAGCTTGCGCTCGCTGTCACCAGCCAGATGCCCCACCAGGCACAGGCATCGCCGAAATAGTTGGGATGGCGGGTATAGCGCCACAGGCCCTGGTCCATGACCTCGCCCTTGTTGGCAGGATCGGCCTTGAATTTGGCGAGCTGCCAGTCGCCGACCCACTCGAAAAAGATGCCCACGAGGTAGAGCGCCAGTCCGACCCATGCGAGGCCGGCGATCGGGGCGGGTTCGCTACTGGTCAGGATGCCGACCTGTGCCGGCGAGCAGACGAGGAACAGCAGGATCGCCTGACCGAGCCAGATCTTGGTGAGCGCGGCGATTGCGAAGCGACCTTTCTCCCGGTCCTTGCGCAGCATCCGCTCATACCTTTTGTCCTGCCCTTCCGCGCGCCAGCGCCGGAAGAGATAGATGCCCAGCCGTAGTCCCCAAGCCCCGACCATCACGAGGAGGAGTGTTGCCAGATCGCCGGGATCGGCGAGCTGAAGCCAGCTGGTGAGTGCCATCAGCGCCATGCCTGCTCCCCAGAATGCATCGATGAAGGAGACATCGTCGATCTGGACCGAAACAACCCACAGGATCAGGACCACGCCGATCAATATCGCTGCGTTGGCCAGCAGGGCATCAAGCATTGGTTTTCTCCTCCTCGATCAGGCGCAGTGCCTGGGCCTCAAGCACCTTGTACCGCTCGTAATCGGGTAGTTTGGAGCGCATGAAGCGCGCGATTTCCAGCAGCGTTTCGCCATAGCTGTCCGTCGGGACGATAGCGGGTCCGAAGCCCAGAACCATATCCTGATTGCACACCCATGCAGGCACGATCGGTACATTGGCGGCACGCGCGATATTGTAGAAACCCGATTTCCATTCGCCATTCGAACTGCGCGTGCCCTCGGCAGCGATGACGAGCGCCAGATGGTCGCGCGCAGCGAATTCCGCTGCGACCTGTTCGACCACGTTGCTACGTTTCGTCCGGTCGATAGGGATGCCACCCATGTCGAACATGAAATTGCGCATCAGCCCCTGGAACAGCGTGTGCTTGCCCATGAAATTGGGCTCGACGCCTTCTTCGGCCGTGGCGCCGACGAAGAAAACGAAATCCCAGTTCGAGGTGTGCGGAGCGCCCGCGATGACGAACTTATCGATGTCCGGCAGGTGCCCGTCGAGCTTCCAGCCCTTGAAGCGGTATAGCGCCATGATGATCCGGCGCACGATGCGCGACAGGATCGAGCGCTTGCGGCTCGTTCGTTCCGACATGTTCTCTCCTGCGGCCCTGCCTAACAGATGTTAAGCAGATTGCGATAGCGATTGGGCACGCGGCTCACTGCCATTCCAGTTCCGGGAATTTTCGCGCTCCGTATAGGTAGGCACAAAACAACTGTTTGACCTCTTCGATCTGGAACGTCGCATTTGAACCAGCACCAATCCTTCGAGCGTTGCGCGGCCAATCGTCGCCGATATTGCGCCTTTCGATCGAATAGCCGAATGCGGACGCGGCCGATTGCACGAACTCTGTCTCGCTTCTGCTCAGGATCACGTGGCTTTCACGCCCTTCGTGCATCGCATCGAGGGCAGCAGTCAGCTCTTCGATAGTCACGTTCTCGATAGAGCGCGCCCCGGACACGTCCATGGCCATTCGCCTGGGCTCGCCAGTGGGCCGCGCAAACGTCAGGGGCTCGGGGCTTTCCTGCGGCTCGAATTCCTTCCGCAGCAGCCCGACGATTTCATTATGCTCGTTGTTGTTCCGTCTCAGGAGCCAGGCGGCCAGCACGAGGGTCAGGATCGAGACCATAAGGATCGGGACTGCACCCATCGCATAGAGTTCGCCCTTCACCATTCCGACAGCCGCCCAAATGGCGGCAATCGCCGGGACAAGGACAAGCGCCAGCGCAGCCTGCATAAGAGTGGTGATGCCGCTGATGCGCGTGGCCGATCCGTCACGCCGGATCAGGGCCACCAGTTCGAAAGTATGATAAAGAGACAAGCCGGACCAGATACAGACCAGCCGACCGAGAACGAACCCCCTTGGGCCCGGCTTTGGATCGAACCACGGTTGGAGCAGCGCCCGTACGCGTTGGCGTGTCTCGGCCACGTTTGTCGCCGACCGTATCACAAAGCAAACTGCCACGATGCGCGATGCCGAGCCTACATCCTGAACACGCCGAACTGCGGCTTTTCGGGGATGGGCGCTTCGAGTGTGGCTGCGAAGGCGAGGCCGAGCACATCGCGGGTTTGTGCCGGGTCGATCACACCGTCGTCCCACAGGCGCGCGGTGGCGTAATAGGGGTTGCCCTCGTCCTCGTATTTCTGACGGATCGGGGCCTTGAACTCCTCGGCCTGTTCCTCGGTCCAGCTGTCGGCGTCGCGGTGGACGGTGGCGAGAACGCTGGCGGCTTGCTCGCCGCCCATCACGGAAATGCGCGCATTGGGCCAGGTGAAGAGGAAGCGCGGGCTATAGGCGCGTCCGCACATGCCGTAATTGCCTGCGCCGAAGCTGCCGCCGATCACTACGGTGATCTTGGGCACCGTCGCGGTGGCGACTGCAGTCACCAGCTTCGCGCCGTGCTTGGCGATGCCTTCTGCCTCGTATTTGCCGCCAACCATGAAGCCGGAGATGTTCTGGAGGAACAGCAACGGGATGCGGCGTTGCTGAGCCAGCTCGATGAAGTGCGCGCCCTTTTGCGCGCTTTCCGAAAACAGCACGCCGTTATTGGCGAGGATCGCCACCGGCATGCCCCAGATGTGGGCGAAGCCGCAGACGAGCGTACTGCCGTAGTGCTGCTTGAACTCGTGGAATTCACTGCCGTCGACAAGCCGGGCGATGACTTCGTGCACATCGTAGGGCGCGCGCACATCGTCGGGGACGATGGCGTAAAGGTCTTCGGCATCGAACTTGGGCGCACGCGGCTCTTTCAGTTCGATTGCCTTCGCCGCAGCATGGTTGTCGCCGAGATGTGACACGATGTCGCGCACGATGGTGAGTGCGTGCTCGTCGTTCTCGGCGAGGTGGTCGACCACGCCCGATTTTTTCGCATGGAGATCGCCGCCGCCAAGGTCCTCGGCGCTGATTTCCTCGCCCGTCGCAGCCTTCACCAGCGGCGGTCCGGCAAGGAAGATCGTCCCCTGGTTGCGCACGATCACTGTCTCGTCGGACATGGCGGGGACATATGCGCCGCCCGCGGTGCAGCTGCCCATCACGCAGGCGATCTGCGGGATGCCCAGCGCACTCATGTTCGCCTGATTGAAGAAGATTCGGCCGAAATGGTCGCGGTCGGGGAAGACCTCGGCCTGGTGCGGCAAGTTCGCCCCGCCACTGTCGACGAGATAGATGCACGGCAGGCGGTTCTCCTGCGCGATCTCTTGCGCGCGCAGGTGCTTCTTGACCGTCATCGGGTAATAGGTGCCGCCCTTCACGGTGGCATCGTTGCACACGATCATCACCTGGCGGCCGGAAACGCGGCCAATCCCGGCGATCATCCCGGCGCCGTTGATCGCGTCCTTGCCGTACATGCCGTTGGCGGCAAGCTGGCCGATCTCGAGAAAGGGGCTGCCCGGATCGAGCAGGCGCTCGACACGCTCGCGCGGCAGCAGCTTGCCGCGCCCGACATGGCGCTCGCGGCTGCCTTCGGAGCCGCCAAGCGCGGCTGCGGCTACGGTCGAGCGCAGGTCTGCAGAAAGCGTGCGGTTGTGCTCGAACCGCGCCTTCGCATCAGGCGCCTCGCGGTCGAGAGTCGAGGTAAGAACGGGTGCGGTCATTCTGACGGTTTCCACATGATGCTGGCGGCAAGGCCAACCAGCGAAACGACGAAGGCGATCCCGATCAGCGCAGTCAATACGCCGAGGTCGAAATTGCCGGAATTGGACGAGGCGGGGTCGAAGACTTTTCCGAAGAAGCTACCGTACAGCATTCCAGCGCAAGCTCCCCAGCCAGCTACGAAGATTGCCCAGCGTGTGCGGGTCGGCCTTGTCATGAGAATCGCCCCAGCCAACAAGAGTCCGCCCATGAAGAAGTCGTCGAGGACGAACATGATCGGCCGGCCGACGCCCCAACTGCGGATCGCCTCGCCGATCATCAACGAAAGCGCGAGACCTGCGCCGAGGAAGCGCTGCAGGGCGAGGGTCACCCAGCCGCCCCAATCAGCTCTCGCCCGATCAGCATGCGCCTGATCTCGTTCGTGCCTGCACCGATGTCGAGCAGCTTGGCATCGCGCATGTAGCGCTCCACCGGCCAGTCGAGCGTGTAGCCTGCGCCGCCAAGCGCCTGGACGCTTTCGGCGGCCACGCGGAAGGCATTCTCGCTCGCCAGCAGGATCGCGCCCGCCGCATCGAAGCGGGTGGTCTTTTCCGCATCGCAGCTTTTGGCGACGGCGTAGGTGTAGGCGCGGGCCGATTGCAGCGCGACATACATGTCGGCAACCTTGGCCTGCATCAGCTGGAAGGACCCGATGGGCTTGCCGAACTGGGTGCGTTCGCGAAGGTAGGGAATGACTGTGTCGAGGCAGGCCTGCATCACGCCCAGCTGCAATCCGGCGAGGACCACGCGCTCGTAATCCAGGCCGCTCATCAGCACGCCGACGCCGCCGTTTTCGGGGCCCATGACGTTCTCTTCGGGCACGAAGCAATCGTCGAACACCAGCTCTGCCGTGGGCGAACCCCGCATGCCGACCTTCTCGATCTTCTGGCCGATCGAGAAACCGTCGAAATCCTTCTCGATCAGGAAGGTCGTGATGCCGCGACTGGCGGCCTCGGGCGCAGTCTTAGCGTAGACCACCAGCGTGTCCGCATAGGGCGCGTTGGTGATCCAGAACTTGGTGCCGTTGAGGACATAGCCGCCATCGACCTTCTCGGCCTTGGCTTTCATGGATACGACGTCCGACCCGGCGCTCGCCTCGCTCATGGCCAGGCTTCCGACATGTTCGCCGCTGATCAGCTTGGGGAGATACTTGGCCTTCTGCGCCTCATTGCCCCAGCGCGCGATCTGGTTGACGCACAGGTTCGAGTGCGCACCATAGCTAAGGCCGATGCTGGCGCTGGCACGGCTGACTTCCTCGACCGCGATCACATGTTCGAGATAGCCGAGCCCCAGCCCGCCATCGTCTTCAGCTACGGTGATGCCGTGGAGGCCGAGCTCGCCCATCGCGGGCCACAGTTCCGCCTTGGGAAACCAGTCCTCGCGATCCACCTTTTCGGCGAGGGGGGCGATCTGTTCGTCGGCGAAGCGACCCACGCTTTCGCGGATCATGTCTGCGCTCTCGCCAAGCTGGAAATCGAAGTCGGGGGTGGCGCGCATGGTATCTCCTGGTTGCCATTCAAGGCAGTCTCTCTCTGGTCGGCGCGATAGCGAAGCTTTGTTGTCCGGGCAAACCCAAGCGAGTAAACTCGATGGCAAACATGCCAACTTCTTGAAAATCAGACGGATAGCTTTAAACCAGCGAGACATGAAAAGGGACGATGCAATAGATTGGCCTCAGGGGAGGGGTCCGAACCCTGCGTTTTGCAGCGAGGACGAGCGCCTTACCGTGATGGCTTCCTACGGCCTGGACGAATTGATGGACGATCAGGAGCTCTCCCAAATCGTTCAATTCGCTGCGAAATTGTGCGGCGCACCGATTTCTCTGGTCAGCCTGGTCGAGGAACAGCGGCAGCGTTTCCTCGCGCGGGCGGGGCTGCTGACGACCGAGACACCGCGACCGACCAGTTTCTGCGCCCATGCGATGATGGAGCGAGAGCCGATGGTGGTGCCCGACGCGCTGCTCGATCCCCGCTTCGAACGCAATCCGCTGGTGACCGGCGAGCCCAAGATCCGCTTCTATGCCGGTGCGCCGCTGTTGTCGGCCGAAGGCGCGCCGCTTGGTTCGCTATGCGTCATCGACACCGAACCGCGCCCCGGCGGCCTGACCGAATTGCAGCGCGAAGGGCTGGAAGTGCTGGCGGCGTCGGTGATGCGCCGCCTGAATGCGCGGCGCGAATATCTCGCGGTGCAGGAACAGCTCGTCCGCGAAAGCATGCGCTTGCGCAAGATGGCGGAACATATTCCGGTGCTGGCCTGGGCCGCTCGGCCTGACGGTTCTCTCGAGTTCGGAAATTCCGCGCTCTATGAGTATTTCGGTACCGAAGACCTTACTGCGATCGACCTCGGCGACATGATCCATCCTTCGGACAGCGAGGAGGTGGAGCGGTTACGCAAGAAATCCCGCGAAGAGGGCGGACGGTGGGACGCCGAGGCGCGTGTCCGCCGGTCCGACGGAGAGTACCGCTGGATGGTCCTCAGGGCTTGGCCGATGCGCGACTCCAAGGGCCAGATCGAAACCTGGTTCGGAGCAGGGATCGATATCGACGAAACCCACAAGCTGTCCGAAAGCCGCGATCTGCTCGCGCGCGAGTTGTCGCACAGGATCAAAAATATCTTCGCGGTGGTTTCCGGGCTGATCGCCATGCATTCGCGCGGACAGCCGGAAGTAAAACCCTTCGTCGACAAGATCGGAGCGGCCATTCGTTCGCTGGCCACGGCGCATGACTACGTAAGGCCGGACGATGGTCGCTCGAGCGATAATCTTGGCGGCCTGCTCGAGGGGCTGCTCGAACCATACGCCTCGCAGGACCGGGAGCGGATCCAGGTCGATGGCGACCATGTCGGACTGGGCTCGCGCGCGGCCACGCCGCTGGCGCTGATCTTCCACGAGCTCGCTACCAATTCCGCGAAATACGGTGCACTGTCTAACGGTGTCGGCAAGGTGAAAATCAACGTCGTGGACGATTGCGACAGTGACGATAACGTATGCATCAGCTGGCACGAGGACATGGACGGATTTACGCCGCCTGCGCAGGATGAAGCGGAAGGATTCGGATCGCGCCTCCTGCGAATGGCGATCGAAGGCCAGCTGTCCGGTCAATTCTCCCGCGAATATTCGCACGAGGGTCTGCGCGTGGAACTGGTGATCCCCAGAAGTTCGATTACCCAATGATGCGGCGCAAGGGTCGCCAGATCGTCCCGAGCGCGATATGCCCTTGGTTATGAACCGTAAGATCGCACCGCTCGTCGCCCTGGCGCTCTGCCTGCCTGCCATGGCCTGCGCTCCCGCTGAGGAAGAACAGGCAGACCCGGCTGCTATATCCGAAGGGGAGGACGCTCAGCCGGCGTCCGACGATACGCCGCAGCCTGCTCACAGCGAATTTTCCGATACCGCATGGCGCGTGATGGCCGAGGACGGGGCACGTTACGTCACTCACATAGACGCCGACGGGACCTATCGCGACTATCGCAATGGCGAACCGTGGCAGGAGGGCAGCTGGAAATTCGATCCGGCCGAAGAAAGCTCAGACAACGCCGACCTGCTATGCTTCACGCCCGATGCGGAAGACGGCAGCGAGAGGTGCTGGGAGCCGGGAAGGCTGCTCGATGACGAGCTGATCGTCACTTCGGGCGGAGGGCGCCGTGTAGCGCTGGAAAAAGTCACTTACGTCGCGCCCGAAGAGGCCGAAACCGAAGAGTGACGAAACCCGCCTGCTCTTACCTATCCTTCGACAATGTCTCCCGCAGGTTCGGCGCGGCAACCGCGGTCGATGGCGTCTCGCTCGACATTGCCAAGGGCGAGTTCGTCGCCCTTGTCGGCGCCTCCGGGTCGGGCAAGTCGACCCTGCTGAAAATGGTCAATCGGCTGATAGACCCGAGCGGCGGAAATGTAGACCTCGATAGCCAAAATGTAGAGGACATCGCGCTTCCTGCACTGCGCAGGCGCATAGGATACGTGTTCCAGTCCATCGGTCTCTTCCCGCACATGGATGTCGGGCAGAATATTGCCATCGGGCCGCGTCTTTCCGGAACGACCCTGTCGCCCGACCGGATCGGCGAGCTGCTTTCGCTGGTCGAATTGGAGCCGGAAATGACAAGCCGGATGCCCGACGAATTGAGCGGCGGGCAAAGGCAGCGGGTGGGCGTTGCGCGGGCCCTGGCCAACGATCCCGAGCTGCTCCTTATGGACGAACCTTTCGGCGCGCTCGATCCGGTGACGCGCGATGCGCTGGGCGAACGGGTGCTGGCGCTCCATCGCGAGTTCGGGCTGACGACAGTAATGGTCACGCACGACATGGCGGAGGCGCTGCTCCTTGCAGACCGCGTGCTGATAATGGACGCCGGCAGGATCGTTGCGGACGAGACGCCTGAGGCGCTGGTGGCGGGCGAAGGGGGAGAAATCGCGCAGGGCCTCGTGGCGGTGCCGCGACACCAGGCCGACCGGCTGGCGGAACTGTCGCGGTGAGCGGACTCTGGGAAGCGATCATGGGCCTTGGCGACCAGCTGGCCGCGCATGTCCTCCTGTCGGCATCTGCGATTGCGCTGGGCATCATCGTGGCGCTTCCGCTGGCGGTGTGGGCCAGTCGCTCCCCTGCCGTTTCGCGCGCGAGCCTTGCCTTTGCGAGTTTGGTACAGACCATCCCGGCGCTCGCCCTGCTGGCGCTGTTCTTCCCCATCCTCCTAAGCCTGCGCGCGGTATTCGGCGAAGGCCTGCCGACGCTCGGCTTCCTGCCAGCCCTGCTCGCACTGGCGCTTTATGCGCTGCTGCCGATCCTGCGCAATGCGGTGACGGCTCAGGCCAACCTCGACCCCGGCGTGATCGAGGCGGCGCACGGGGTAGGCATGACATTCCGCCAGCGGCTGCTGCTGGTCGAAGCGCCGCTGTCCGCACCCTTCATCATGGCCGGTATCCGCACGGCGGCCGTCTGGACCATCGGCGCCGCAACGCTCGCCACGACGATCGGGCAGAAGAGCCTTGGCGATCCGATCTTCGCCGGATTGCAGACCCAGAACTGGGTGCTGGTGCTGGCGGGCTGCATCGCCAGTGCGGGCCTTGCAATCCTTGCCGACAGCCTGCTCGGCACGATCGAGCGCGGCTTTCGCGAACGCAGGCGCGGCCTGTGGCTGGGCGGCCTTACAGCAGTGCTGCTTGGCGTGGGCGCAGCGTTCTTCGCGCAATTCGGCGGGGACGAGGATGACAGCGTCGTGATCGGCGCCAAGGGTTTCTCCGAGCAGTACATCCTCGCCCGCCTGATCGGGCAACGGCTGGAAGCGGAAGGTTTCGCCGTCGAATATCGCGACGGGCTGGGTTCGGCAGTCGCGCATAGCGCAGCGGCCAGCGGCGAGATCGACGTCTATGTCGATTACACCGGCACCATCTGGACCAATCAGATGAAGCGCACAGAAAACCCTCCGCGCGAGCAGATGTATCGCGAGATCGCCCGATGGGAGGAGGCGAATACCGGCATGGAAGTCCTGGGGCGGCTCGGTTTCGAGAACGCCTATGGCCTCGCCATGAGCCGCGAGGCCGCAACCTTCGGCGAATTCAATTCCATCGCCGACGTGGCCCAGCGAGGACAGGCGATGGTGATCGGCGGCGATCCCGAGTTCTTCGAGCGGCCCGAATGGATCGCGGTGCGCGACGCCTATGGCCTTCGCTTTGCAGGCCAGCGCAATTTCTCGCCCACTTTCATGTACAATGCGCTGCAATCGGGCGAGGCGGACATCATCGGCGCCTATACGTCGGATGGCCGGATCGTCGCCGACCGGCTCGTCATCCTCGACGATCCGCGCGGGGCTTTCCCCAATTACGATGCGGTCCTGCTGCTAAGCCCTCAGGCTGCCGAGGATGAAGCGCTCAGGGCCGCGCTCATGCCGCTGATCGATGCCATCGACGTGGAAGCTATGCGCGAGGCGAATTATTCCGTCGATCGCGAAGAGGACAAGCTGACCTTCGACGAGGCTGCGCGCCTGCTGTCGGAGCGCGCCGGGCTGTAACTCAGCGAGCGCGGGTCCAGACCTGCGTCTGGCAGAAGGGCCCGATGCATCCCTTCACCTCAAGCCGGTTGGCGTCCTTGCGGCGCACGACCGAGCGATAGGTTTTGCCGCTTTTCGGATCGTAGATCTCGCCGCGCCACAAATCGCTTTCCTCACTGAACCCGGTCAGCACCGGCATGCCCAGCAGCTTGCGATTGCGCAGGCGCGGCTCCTTGTTGTTCACGTCCCGCTGGTCGAGGCCCTGCGGCGGCGCGACGAGGAAGCGGGCGATCTTTCCGCACAGCGACTTGCCGCACTTGCCGATCTGGATGACGGCGTCCTTTTCCGCGGTGACCCAGCGCCCTTCGATCGGCTGGGCGGCGAGCAGCGGCGCAGCGGTTGCAAGCGCGGCGATGGCGGCAAGGCGTTTAAGGGGCAGGCGTTTCATGGGCAGTCCTTCCAGATTGCTCGACGCGGAAACCCTGCACAGGTTCCGATGAACCTCAGCCGAAGCCTGCACCTTGGGGCCAATGGGGCGGGGTCATGGCAAAGACCTTGAACAGCTCGCCCATCTCTTCAACGCCGGTCAGGCGCTCGAACGCCTGCGCGATCCGGGCTGCGCTTTCGGGCGTTTTATTGACGAGGGCCTGTGCGCGGGCACCCATGCCGAGCGCCATCAGCCACTGGCCCTGCGTAATCGCGGCATGTGTCATGCCCTGCGCCGAGGCGATCTCGGCCAGCATGGCGAAGTCGACATGGGCGGTGAGGTCCATATCGCCCGGCGCATCGAATACGCCCACCTTGCGATGCGCCTTGATCGCCTGCAGCGTTTCGCCGGTCCTCGAGACGAGATGCCCATAATCGATCAGCAGGGCAGCACCGCCTTGCCGGGTCAAGCGCTCGGCCAGCGCTTCCGTCAGCGCGGCGGCAGCGGGGCAGGTTTCGATAACCGTGCCGACCGGCTGGTCCTTCATCGCATCTGGCACCGCGTCATCCATCGGGCTTGGCCCTGCGGCAAAGACGAATGCGTCTTCGTTCAGCGCGACCATGCGTTCGCGCCAGCCTTTTTCTGTCATGACCAGTTGCCGGATCGGCAGCGCATCGAGGAACTCGTTGCCGACGACCAGCAGCGGCAGGTCTTCGGGCAGGGTGTCGATCGTATCGTGAAATAACGCGTCACGAAGAGCACCTGCCTGCACATCGCGCAGCGCCTTGGACCCTTCGACGAGGTGGACCGCCGGTTTCAATCCCTGGCTCGCCATCGCGCGCAACGCGTCTGCGGCCAGCGTGCCCCGGCCCGGACCAAGCTCGACGTAGGCGCATCGGGGCCTGCCCGCGCGCACCCACAGATCGGTCAGCCACAGCCCGATCATCTCGCCGAACATCTGGCTGATTTCGGGCGCGGTGGTGAAGTCGCCTCCCGCACCCAGCGGATCGCGGCTGGTGTAATAGCGTGCGTTGCTTTCGCCCATGTAGCGCGACACGGGCATCGGCCCGTGCCGCTCTATCAGGCGCCTGAAACGCGCGGCGAGGTCGGTGTCCTCGCGCCCGTTCGTCATGCCGTTTGCGCGGCGGGCGCCTTGGTCGTGCCGATGGGCTTACGGGTGTAGGCGTATATCATCACCGCAAGGCCCACTGCGATCATCGGCAGGCTCAGCCACTGGCCGCGCGACAGGCCGGTTTCGGCGACCACATAGGCAAGGTGCGCATCGGGTTCGCGGAAGAACTCGTTGACGAACCGGCCCACGCCCATGCCAACCGTGAACAGGCCGACCAGCAGGCCGGGACGATAGCGCGCGCGGGTCAGCCAGAAGAGCGCGATCAGCACGACACCGAGCAACAGGCCTTCGAGACCGGCCTGGTAGAGCTGGCTCGGGTGGCGGGCGACATCGCCTCCTCCCGGGAAGACCATCGCCCAGGCGACGTCGCTTTCGACCGGACGGCCGTAAAGCTCGCCGTTGATGAAGTTGGCAATCCGGCCGAGCATGTAGGCGAGTGGCACGTTGACCGCGATGTAGTCGCATACGCGCAGCCAGTTCAGATTGCCGCGCCGCGCGACCCAGGTGATCGCGACCAGCACACCGATCACGCCCCCATGGAAGCTCATCCCGCCGCCCCACAGCTTGAACAGCTCTATGCTGGTCAACAGGTCGGGCTTGTAGAACGCGGCGTAACCGAGCCTGCCGCCGAGGATTACGCCCAGCGTGCAGTAGAAGAAGAGGTCGTCGGCATGGCGCTGCGCCATCGGGCTGCCGTGCGACTTGATCATCTTGGACAGGTGCCAATAGCCCAGCAGGATGCCGAACAGGTAGGCGAGCGAATAATAGCGCAGCTGGAATCCGCCGATCTCGAACAGGTAGGGGCGAAGGCCCAATTCCGCCCACTGGATGGGTTCGGAAACTGCCGCAGTGGCGGCCAATAGTGACAGCAAGGTTTTATCCCCTTAGAGACGTGTCGAAAGCCGCATGCGCGACCCGTTGCGGGGCGGCTTTTGGCATAGCAGGGGTTTTGGGGAAAGCCTGCGTCGCATCTCTATCCATCCCGAAGGGGGGATAGTGGCGATTCGCCATCGTGCGCGTGCATTTTGAGAGAGGACAAAAACACACCATGCCGACCGAACTCGACAAGGATATCCATCGTTTCACCGCCGCCGTGACCGCCCCGGGTCAGATGTTCGAAACCCACGATATCGAACGGCGCGGCGTGATGATGCCGGCCTTCAAGAACGCTCCGCCCAGCCTCGCGCATTATTTCGCGCACTTCTGCAATGAGAAGAAGGACGAGCTTTTCCTCGTCGATGGCGATCTGAGGCTGACCTTCGGCGAAGTCTATGCCGCTGCGACTCATGTCGCGCACGGCCTTGCGACGAAGCATGGCGTGAAGAAGGGCGACCGCGTCGGTATCGCCGCGCGCAATTCCGCCAACTGGATGATCGCCTACATGGGCATCCTGATGTCGGGCGGCTGCGCGACCCTGCTCAACGGCTGGTGGACGGGCGAGGAAATGGCTTACGGCATCGACCTGTGCGATTGCTCGCTGGTCCTTGCCGACGCACAGCGTGCCGCGCGCTTCGAAGGCCAGGACATCAAGTCGAAGGTCGTGGTGTTCGACCATGGCGTTCCTGCCGAAGGCCTCGCTCCGGTATGGGAAGCGGGCGACACGGCGATGAAGATGCTGGGCGAAATCGGCCCGGACGACCTTGCCACCATCCTTTATACCTCGGGTTCGACCGGTCATCCCAAGGGCGCCTATTCCGACCACTTGGGCGTCGTGTCGGGGGTGATGAACTACGTCGCGCAGACCGCGATGATCCTGCAGATCCTCACCGAACGCGGCGATGCGCCGACCGTCCAGCCCTCCGCGCTGGTTGCGGTGCCACTGTTCCACGTGACCGGCGAAGTGCCGCTTTTCCTCCAGAGCTTCGCACTCGGACGCAAGCTGGTGCTGATGCCGAAATGGGATGCGCGCGAGGCGCTGCGTCTGCTCGACGAAGAAAAGGTCACCTATTTCGTCGGCGTTCCGCTGATGAGCTATGAAATGGCCACCCACCCGGAACGCGACCAGTTCGACCTGTCGAGCTGCAAGAGCTTCGCCGCCGGCGGCTCCGCGCGCCCGCCCGAACACGTGAAGAAGATCAAGGACGCCTTCCCCGAAGGTTTCCCGCTGCTGGGCTATGGCCTCACCGAAACCAATGCGGTGGGCTGCGGCAACCTCAACGAAAACTACATGGAAAAGCCCGGCTCCACCGGCATGCCGTCGAAACCGCTGGTCGACATGGCCATCCTCGACGATGACGGCAACAAGCTGGAACAGGGCGCCGTGGGCGAGGTCTGCATCCGCTCGGTCGCGAACTTCCTCGGCTACTGGAAGAACGAGGACGCGACCGCTTCGGCCTATACGGACGATGCCTATTTCCGCACCGGCGATTTGGGCTATCTCGACGCGGACGATTATCTCTTCATCGTCGATCGCAAGAAGGACATCATCATCCGCGGCGGCGAGAACATCTCCTGCATCGAGGTGGAAGAGGCGATCTACGCGCATGACGCGGTGGCCGAATGCAGCGTCTTCGGCGTGCCCGACGAAAAGTTCGGCGAAATCCCGGCGGCGGTCTATTTCACCCACCCCGGCAAGAATCTGAGCCCGGAAGAACTGCAGGGCTTCCTCGCCGAGCATATCGCCAAGTTCAAGGTGCCGCAGTACGTCTTCCGTTCGGACGACCACCTGCCGCGCCTCGGCACGCAGAAGGTCGACAAGCGCACCGTCAAGGCGACCTTCGCCAAGGACCTCGTCTCCAGTTGAGCGAACCGCAGATCCCCGACCGGCGCGCGATCATCGATCGCAAGGCGCTCGCCTCTCGCATAGAGGCGCTGGCCGGGGAGCAGGGCGCCAAGGCGCGCCCGCAAGTCGTCGCCGCGCTGAAAGAGGCACTTGAGGCAGGCCGCACGGAAATGGAGCGGCGGCTGGAGGCGAGCCCGTCCGCCGGCCACGCTATTGCGGGCGGCTATTCCTTCCTCGTCGACCAGCTCGTGCGGATCATCCACGAGTACGTCACGCAATACGTCTATCCAGCTGCCAACCGGTCTTCGGGCGAACGGCTCGCGGTCATGGCGGTGGGCGGATACGGCCGGGCGGAAATGGCCCCGCATTCCGATGTCGACATCGCCTTCCTGGTCGGCGAGAGACGCAACGCATGGTGCGAACAGGTGGTGGAGGCAATGCTCTACCTGCTGTGGGATCTCGGCCTCAAGGTCGGCCATTCCACCCGCACTCTGGACGAGGCGATCAGGCTGGCGAAGGACGACCTGACCATCCGCACCGCGCTGCTCGAAGGACGCTATGTCTGGGGCGACCGCGACCTTTATTCCGAAGGCGAGCGGCGCTTCACGCTCGAAGTCGTCAAGGGCAACGAACGCGCATTTCTCACGCAGAAGCTGCAGGAGCGCAACGCGCGTCACAAGCGCATGGGAGACAGCCGCTATGTCGTCGAACCCAACGTCAAGGACGGCAAGGGCGGCTTGCGCGATCTCCAGACGCTCTACTGGATCGGCAAGTTCATACACCGTGTGCGCAGCGCGTCGGAACTGGTCGAAAGCGGGCTGCTGACCCGTAACGAATACCGCACCTTCCGCCGCGCCGAACGCTTCCTGCTTGCAGTGCGCTGCCACATGCACGCGATCACGGGGAGGGCGGAAGACCGCCTGACCTTCGACCTGCAGCGGCGCGTGGCGGAGCGGATGAATTTCGCCGACCGTCCGGGCAAGTCCGCGGTCGAGCGGTTCATGCAGTTCTACTTCCTCCAGGCGAAACACGTCGGCAGCCTGACCGGCGTGTTCCTGGCCCATATCGAGGACGATCTGGCCACCCGCGCAGCGCGCAGCGGCTTCTTCGCAACCTTCCGGCAGAAGGCGCGCGAGATCAAAGGCTATCGCGTCTTCGGCGGGCGCATCGCAGCGCCATCTGACGACTATTTCCGCAAGGACCCGGTCCGCCTGATCGAGATTTTCCAGATCGCCGAGGCAGAGGGGCTGGAAATCCACCCGGAAACCATGCGCCAGGCCGCCCGCGACGCGAAGCTGATCGACCATGGTGTCCGCGAGGACAAGCGCGCCAATGCCCTCTTCCTGGACCTGCTGTCCGGACGCAACGATCCCGAAACGGTCCTGCGCTGGATGAACGAGGCGGGCGTGTTCGGCCGCTTCGTGCCCGATTTCGGCAAGGTCAATGCGCAGATGCAGTTCGACATGTATCACCACTACACCGTCGACGAGCACACCATCCGGGCCATCGGGCTCCTCAGCCAGATCGAGAAGGGCGAACTGAAGCAGGACCACCCGCGCGCGACCCGCCTGATCCACAAGGTCGCCTCGCGCAGGGTCGCCTATGTCGCTGCGCTCCTGCACGATATCGCCAAGGGTCGCGGCGGCGACCATTCGGTCCTCGGTGCGGAGGTCGCCCGCGAATTGTGCCCCCGCTTCGGCTTCAGCGAAAACGAAACCGAGCTGGTGGCATGGCTGGTCCTTCACCACCTGCTGATGAGCCATACCGCGCAAAAGCGCGACCTGACCGATCCCAAGACGATCGAGGATTACGTGGGCGAGGTGCAGAGCATCGAACGCCTCCGCCACCTTGCGATCCTGACTGCGGTCGATATCCGCGCGGTCGGCCCGGGGACCTGGAACAGCTGGAAGGGCCAGCTGCTCGGCGAATTGTACGATGCCGCGTCCGAGCGTTTGCGGCTCGGCCACATGCGGCACGGGCGCAAGGAAAAGGTTGCTGCGAAGAAGGCGCAGGTGGCCGAAATGTTGGGCGGGAAGGGGCACCTCGTCGCGGAGCTTGGCGACACGTTCGACGATTCCTACTGGATCGCCGAACCGCTCGACATCGTCGCGCTCAACCTCGTCCATTATGCCGCGGCGCGCGAGCTCGACCATGCGCTATCGGTGCATTGCGAATTCTACGAAGCGCGCGGGGCCACGCTCGTCACGGTCATCGCCGCCGACCACCCCGGCCTGTTCTACCGGATCGCGGGCGGTATCCACCTGGCGGGCGGCAACATCATCGACGCGCGCATCCACACGACGCGGACCGGCTGGGCGCTCGACAATTTCCTGGTGCAGGACCCGCACGGCGCCCCGTTCCGCGAGGAAGGACAGCTCGAACGGCTCAAGACCTCTATCGCCGATGCGCTGGCGAACCGCGTCGATCTTGCGCCAAAGCTCGCCCAGCGTCCGCTGCCGCACAGCCGGTCGAAGGCGTTTGACGTCAGCCCGCGCGTCCTGTTCGACAACAAGGCATCGAACCGCTTCACCGTGATCGAGGTCAATGCGCGCGATCGCCCCGCATTGCTCAACCGGCTGGCCCGCGTGCTGTTCGAAAGCCGCCTGGTGGTCCATTCCGCGCACATCACCCATTACGGGGAGCGGGCCGTCGACACCTTCTATGTGACCGACCTCACCGGCGGGAAACTGGTCGAGGGAGAGCGCCAGAACACTATAGAGGCGCGGCTGGTCGAAGCGGCAGGTGATGCAATGCAGGCACGGTTGGAAGACGCATGACGGGTGTTCGACGTTTGATAGTTGCGTTTTGCATAGCGATTCGCCATCGAAAATTTCGAGAGAAACACAGAGGAGAGGTATTCCCATGAGGAAAACATCAGTATCGTTGCGTACGCTTGCCGTTCTGGGCGCAGGTCTTGCACTTGCCCCGCAGGCGGCACTTGCCCAGTCGACCGCCGATGAAGGCGACATGGTCGAAAATGCCGATGTCGAGCAGGATATGCCCGTCATCATCGTGACTGCGCAGGGGCGTGCCCAGGTGCTGGCCGATGTCCCGGTGGCAATTTCGGCAGTTTCGGCCGAAACGCTTGAGAATTCCGGCACCAGCGACATTCGCGAACTGAACCAGGTCGCCCCTTCGCTGCTCGTTTCCTCGACCGGCAACGAAGCCAACGGCTCGGCCCGTATCCGCGGTATCGGCACGGTGGGCGATAACCCGGGCCTGGAAAGCTCGGTCGCGGTCTTCGTTGATGGCGTCTATCGCTCGCGCTCGGGTAATGCCCTCTCCGAACTCGGCCCGCTCGACCGGATCGAAATCCTGCGCGGTCCGCAGGGCACACTTGGCGGACGCAACTCCTCGGCCGGCATGCTCAACATCTTCACTGCGGCGCCCAGCTTCGCATTCGAAGGTCACGCAAGCGCCAGCTACGGCAATTTCGACGCGCTTCGTTTCGAAGCCGGTGTCAACGCGCCGCTTTCTGACACTGTCGCCGCGCGCGTCGACGGGGTCTATTTCCAGCGTGACGGCTTCTACACCGACGTCACCAACGGCGTCGATGTGAACAACCGCGACCGCTACCTCGTGCGTGCACAGGCGCTGTTCGAACCGAACGACGATATCAGCTTCCGCCTGATCGGCGACTATTCGAAGAAGGACGAGGCCTGCTGCGCCGCCACCTTCGTGCAGCCCGATTTCGCCCAGTACGCGCGTGTTTCGCCGGGCCTCGATCCGTTTGCGCAACCCGTCGGAGCAGCGCCGGCGCTGACCAGCACCGACAATCCGATCGTCAACGTCCTGCTCGGCCTCGGACAGGATCCGCGTGCGCTTACCCAGTCGACCTTCAACCGCAACATCTACCCTACGGCCGGTCGCAGCTATGCTGGCGAGACCGAGGATTACGGTATTTCGGGCGAACTCAACTGGTCGTTCGGCAATGTGAACCTGACGTCGATCACGGCCTATCGCGAATATGCGAACACGCAGGGTTCGGATACCGACTACACGACGGTCGACATTCTCTACCGCGCCCCCGGCGACGATGCCGGCGCGCGTGAATTCGCGACCTTCACACAGGAACTGCGCCTCAACGGCACGGCCTTCAACGACAAGCTCGACTGGCTGGTCGGCGCTTATTACGCGAACGAAGACCTGCAGACGCGCGACAACCTGCGCTTCGGCAACGATTACGGCACGTTCGTGAGTTGCCGTATCGCGCTGGCCGTCAACCCGGCGCTGGTCAATCCGGCGGCGCAGGACTGCCTCGGCCCGGTCGGTCGCGGGGCCCTTCAGGCTGCCAATGGCGGTGCCGGTGCCTTCGGCGCAGCGACCCCGGCGATCCTTGCCGGTATTACGAACCTGTCGAACGTCAACGACCTCGGCGGTACGGGCGATGTGTACAACCAGACCAGCGAAAACTTCGCGATCTTCACGCACAACATCTTCCACATCACCGACACGCTCGATCTGACCCTCGGCCTTCGTTACACCAACGAAACCAAGGACTTCGACGCGACCTTCAGCAACGACAACGTGATCTGCCCGCAGAACCGTGCGCTGCTGTCGAACTTCCTCGCCGTTCCGGCATTGGCAGGTCTTGCAGGCGGCCTGATCGCACTGTCGTGCCAGGGCAACTCGACTGCCGAACTCGACGGTGTCTCGATCGCGAATTCGCGTGACGAAGACAAGCTGACGGGTACGGCGATCCTGAGCTGGAAGCCGATCGACGACTTGCTGGTCTACGGCTCGTATTCGCGCGGTTACAAGGCCGGCGGTTTCAACCTCGACCGTTCGGCTCTGGGCAACCCGGTGACCTTCAACGTGGCGAACATCGATCCGGCCTCGCTCCAGTTCGACGAGGAAACGGTCGATGCCTATGAAATCGGCATGAAGTATTCGGGCCGTGGCTGGGGGGTCAGCGTCGCTGCCTTCCGCCAGGAATTCAGCAACTTCCAGCTGAACACCTTCAACGGCTCGGTATACCTGGTGCAGAACATCAACGGCTGCTCGACCAGCCTGAACGGCGGTGACAGCGATGCCAGCGCCGCGACCGGTGTCTGCGATGCCGACGATGTGAGCCCGGGCGTGGTTTCGCAGGGCTTCGAATTCGAAGCTTCGCTGAGCCCGATCCGCGATATCACGATGACCATGGGCATCACCCACGCCGACACGCGTTATGCGGACGATGTGGTGGGCAGCGACCAGGGCGATCCGCTCGATCCGGCGCTGCGCCTGCTGCCGGGTGACAATATGTCGAACGCACCCGCCTGGGTCGGTACCAGCTCGTTCACCTGGACCCCGCCGATCGGCGACAGCGGCATGGAGGGCCTGTTCTTCATCAACGCCCGCATGACCAGCGATTACAACACCGGTTCGGACCTGCTCTACGGCAAGGAACAGGACGGCTATATCCTGGTCAACGGCCGCGTCGGCCTGACCAATATCGCCGACCGTTTCGCGATCGAAGGCTGGGTCCAGAACATGTTCGACGTCGACTATTCGCAGGTCGCGTTCAACACGCCGTTCGTGGCTCCGCAGCAGACCTACTCGGCCTTCCTCGCCGAGCCGCGCACCTACGGTGTCACGGTCAAGGCCAAGTTCTAAACTCGGCGCCGGTCACGGCAAACAAGGAGGGGCGCTGCCGGAAGGCGGCGCCCTTTCCTTTTGCAGCCGGTAAAGGTGATCAGCCCCGGGCGCCGAACAGCGCCGTGCCGACGCGGATATGCGTTGCACCCAGCATGATGGCGGTCTCGTAATCGCCGCTCATGCCCATGGAGCGTCCCTCAAGCCCGTTGTCGCGCGCCAGCTTGTCGAGCAGCGCAAAGAAGGGTGCGGGTTCGATATCGGCAGGTGGTATGCACATGAGGCCCGCAAGCGGTATGCCCGCCTCGCGCGCCTGACCGATGAGGTCTGGCAGGTCCGCGATCGCGCAGCCGCCCTTCTGCTCTTCCTCGCCGACATCGACCTGGATGAAGCAGTCGGGGCAACGGCCGGTCTTCTCTCTCGCCTTGGCAAGCGCCTTGACCAGGCTCGGCCGGTCGAGCGAATGGATGACATCGAACAGCTCAGCCGCGTCCTCCGCCTTGTTCGACTGCAATTGCCCGACGAGGTGCAGCACGGTGTCGGGATAGGCCTCTTTCAGCGCAGGCCATTTGTCCTGCGCTTCCTGCACCCGGTTTTCGCCGAAATGGCGCTGACCCTGCTCGAGCAGCGGCTCGATCCGGTCGGCCGGATGGGTCTTGCTGATCGCGATCAGGGTAACCTCGCCGGGTTCGCGCCGCGCGCGCTTGCAGGTGGCGGCGATCTTCGATCGCACGGTTTGAAGAGGAGAGTCTGCCTTTTCCATGAGGCCGCGCTATAACGTCCCTATGTCTGCGCGCCAGTCCCTGCCCCTGCTTTGGCTGCTTTCCGATGCCCGCAACGATGCCGGGCTGGAGCAGGCCTTGCAGGTATTGCCCAAGGGCTCGGGCTTCGTGTTCAGGCATTATCACTTGCCGCCCGAAGAGCGACGCGCGCGCTTCGATGCCTTGGCAGCGCTGGCCCGGTCGTGTGGTCACCTCGTCATCCTATCCGGGGAAGAGGACTGGGGCGCGGATGGGCATTATGGCGCGGCCGAGGCGCTGGGTTCCGGCCTGCGCCTTGCGACAGCCCATGATGGCGATGAATTGCAGGAGGCAATCGCCAAGGGGGCGGACGGTATCTTCCTCTCGCCTGTTTTCCCGACCAACTCCCACCCAGGCGCGAAAACGCTCGGAGTCTTCGGCTTCCGCGTACTGGCGCAGCAATCGCCCGTGCCGGTCATCGCGCTGGGCGGAATGAATGCTAAGCGGGCACGCGAGCTCGACTGGCCGCGCTGGGGCGCGATCGACGGACTCGCCTCGACGAAGAGCGCTTGACCTCGGACTCGCCGAGGATTCATAGTGTTTCCCACACGACGGACGGAAGGAATGACAATGGCCACGCGCGCTGGCGCAAAACCCGATTGGCGGGCGGCGTTTCGCCGTTCCCTGCGCCGTGCGACGCATATGGCGGGCGCGGGCCTGCTGCTGGTCCTGCTGGTCTTCCTGACGCTGGCGCTCGCCAGCTACACGCAGACCGATCCCAGCGCCTCGACGGCCGCATCGGGCACGACCATTTCCAACTGGATGGGGGCGAGCGGCGCCTGGGCGGCAGAGCGGGCCTATTTCTTCTTCGGCCTGCCGGCGCTGCTCCTGCTCCCGCTGATCTGGATTTCCGCACGCCGGTTGTGGACCGGGGTCGAGGATGCGGACGAGGAAGAAACGCCGGGCCGGTGGTGGGGGCCGTTCGGCCTGTTGCTGGTCGCGATGCTGCTTCTCGGCACCGTCGTCAGCCTGATGTTCGAAAGCAGCCCGGGGCCGTTCCCGGCGGGAGGGGGCGGTCTTGCCGGGCTCCTCGGTGCAGGCGGCATCGACGCGGTTGCGACCCGCTTCGGCGGGGACTTTTCCGGCTGGATTACCGGCGCCCTCGGCCTCGTTGCGCTGGGCGGTGGTCTTGCGCTGGTGACGAAGGTTTTCGCGCTCGACTGGGGCCAGTTCTTCACCTTGCCGAAGATCTTCGAACGGAAGGAGGTCGAGACCGATATCGACCTGCCGCTCGTGCCGAAGAAGACGAAGCGCGCACGCCGCAAGGCCGAGGATATCGACGACGAAGAAGATGAGGACACGCCGCGCGCCCCGCGTCGCTCGCCCGAAATCGCCGATCCCAAGCCTGCGCCCGTCCGCTCGCAGCCGGCCAAGGCCAAGCAGCGCGACATGTTCGCGAATTACCAGCTGCCGAGCCACGATCTGCTCGACGACCCGCCCGAACACGCCGTGCAGAAGCTCGACAAGATCGCGCTGGAACGCAATGCCCGCCTGCTCGAGAACGTGCTCGACGATTTCAACGTGAAGGGCGAGATCACCGCCGTGCGCGCGGGTCCCGTCGTGACCATGTACGAACTGGAGCCTGCACCGGGCATCAAGGCCAGCCGCGTGGTCGGCCTTGCCGAAGACATCGCCCGCAACATGAGCGCGATCAGCGCGCGCGTGTCGCCCATTCCGGGCAAGACCGTCATCGGTATCGAACTGCCCAATGCGGATCGCCAGATGGTCAGCTACAAGGAGCTGTCGACGTCCGCTGCTTTCGTCGATTCCAGGGGCAGCCTGCCGATGATCCTGGGCAAGGACATCGGCGGCGAACCGATCATCGCCGACCTCGCAGCCATGCCTCACTTGCTGGTCGCAGGTACGACGGGTTCGGGTAAGTCGGTCGGCCTCAACGCAATCCTGCTGTCACTGCTGTACCGCTTCACGCCGGACGAGTGCCGCCTGATCCTGATCGATCCCAAGGTCCTCGAGCTGAAGACCTATGACGATATTCCGCATCTCCTCAGCCCGGTTGTGACCGAGCCTGCCAAGTCCGTCCGGGCATTGAAATGGGCGGTCGAGGAGATGGAGAAGCGCTATCGCATGATGTCCAGCGTGAACTCGCGCAATATCGCGGGCTTCAACGAGAAGGTGAAAGCCGCCGCTGCCAAGGGCAAGCCGCTGGGCCGCCGCGTACAGACGGGTTTCGATCCGGAGACGGGCGAAGAACTCTATGAAGAAGAGCAGCTCGATTACGAACCGCTGCCGCTGATCGTGCTGATCGTCGACGAATTGGCCGACCTCATGGTTACCGTCGGCAAGGAAATCGAAGTCCTAATCCAGCGCCTCAGCCAGAAATCGCGTGCTGCGGGCATCCACCTCATCATGGCGACGCAGCGTCCGTCGGTCGACGTCATCACCGGCGTCATCAAGGCCAACCTGCCGACCCGTATCAGCTTCAAGGTGACGAGCCGCATCGACAGCCGCACCATCCTTGGCGAACAGGGCGCCGAGCAGCTGCTGGGCAAGGGCGACATGCTCTACAAGCCCAACACCGGCGCGATGATCCGCGTCCACGGACCCTTCGTGTCCGACGAGGAAGTCGAGAAGGTCGCCGATCACTGGCGCGCGCAGGGCAAGCCCGACTATGTCGATGCCGTTACCGAAGAGCCGGAAGACGGTGGCTTCAATTTCGAGGACGATTTCACTGCGTCCGACAATCCGGACGAGCGCAAGTACCGCCAGGCCTGCCAGATCGTGATCGAGAACCAGAAGGCGAGCGGAAGCTGGCTCCAGCGCCAGATGGGCGTCGGCTACAACACGGCAGCCAAATGGATCGAGCGCATGGAAAGCGAAGGGCTGGTCGGGCCCGCCAACCACGTCGGCCGCCGCGAGATTTACCGCGACCAGGACGGCAATCCGCTCTGATCCGGATAAGGACTTGACCGACACGAGAGCCTCCGTATGATTACACATGTAATCGTAAGGAGGGTTTATGGATTTGCGCGTTTCCGTGGCTTCGGCCGTGCTGGCAGGTTTTCTGGGTTCCTGTGCTTCGATACAAGCGCAGCCTGCCGACCCGATTGAGCCGCAGATGATCCCGATCAAGGGGGGCGAATTCTTCCTCGGCTCGCCTTCCTCGCAAGAAGGGCACCAGGCTGACGAGGGCCCCCAGCTCGCTGTGACGGTTCCCTCCTTCCGGATTTCCAGGTTTGAAGTCACCAGGGGCCAGTATCGCGCTTTTGTCGAGGCGAACGGTTATTCGTCCGATACGCCCTGCCTCGTCATGGGAGAGGACGGCCGCTGGTTCCACGATCCCGACGCGTCTTGGGAAAACCCGGGTTTTGCGCAAACTGATGATCATCCTGTCGTGTGCGTTTCATGGGCGGATGCAAAGGCCTATGCCGCTTGGCTCGGCGAACGAACGCAAGGCGCAGGATACCGCCTGCCGAGCGAAGCCGAGTGGGAGTTCGTTGCCAAGGCCGGCAGCACCTCGACCTATTGGTGGGGCGAGGACGAAGAGCGCTTCTGTTCCTACACCAATGGCGCCGATGCTACGGCTCGTGCCCTCTATCCGGAATGGGATCGCGCGGGAGAATGCGATGACGGGTTCGCCTACACTGCGCCGGTCGGCACTTATGAAAAGCCCAATGCCTTCGGCGCGCAGGACATGATCGGCAATGTGTGGGAGTGGATGGCCGACTGTTACACGGGGACGCATTCCGACGCGCCGCGCGACGGGGGTGCGGTCGAGATGCCGGATTGCGAGAAACGCGTCATGCGCGGCGGTGCGTGGGATTTCGGATCTTTCTACCTGAGGACCGCCTATCGCGGGGCGTGGGACGGATCGCAGGCTTTCTCCAACCTCGGCTTTCGGGTGGCGGCGGACCAGCGCCCGTAATTCGAAGCGCCGATAGGCTGCGGCCGCAAATTTTCCCGCGACGGGCACGCTATTGCGCTTTAAGGGCATGGCGATGGCACGAGTTGTGACGCCCAATTACGCTTCCAAGCGCAGGCCCCCGACACCGGGTTGGGTGCATAGCCCGATCGGGCGTGCACTGGTTCCGATCCGCCGCTGGTGGCTCGACAATGTGGTGGCCGATGTGGACCACACCGCCGTGATCGCCAAGATTGCGGGCGAGAGCGATGCCAGCCCGCGTTATATCTTCATGACAATGATGTCGGCGGGCATCGCGATCCTGGGGATGCTGCTGTCCTCTCCCGCAGTCGTGATCGGGGCCATGCTCCTGTCGCCGCTGATGAGCCCGATCATCGGGGCGGGTTTCGCGCTCGCCTCGGGCAAGTTGAAGTGGCTGCGCATCAGTATCCGGGCGCTGGCGATCGGGACAATTGCCGCAGTCCTCTTTACCGCTTTGATCGTGCTGGTCTCTCCCTTGCAGACAGTCACCTCGGAAATCGCCGCGCGTACCCAGCCGAACCTGTTCGACCTGCTGGTCGCGCTGTTTTCCTCGCTGGCAGGCTCCTATGCGCTGATCCGCGGGCGCGAGGGCACGATTGTTGGGGTTGCCATCGCAACCGCCCTCATGCCGCCACTGGCCGCCGTGGGATATGGACTGGCGACCCTCAACTGGACGGTATTCGGCGGGGCGCTGGCGCTTTACGTCACCAACTTCCTGACCATTGCGCTCTCGGCAACGATCATGGCGCGCCTCTACGGGTTCCGCACGGACCTGTCGGCGCGGCAAGGCTGGTTCCAGAACTTCGGTATCTTCGTGGTGTTCGTCGCCCTTGCCATCCCGCTTGGCTTCTCGCTGCGAGACATCGCCTTCGAGGCCAATGCGCAGCGCGTGGTGCAGGACGTCATCGCCGAAAGCTTCCCAGACAAGGCGCGGGTCAATGTCACCGGTATCGACTGGGACGCAGAGCCGGTTGTCGTCAGCGGAACCGTCGATACGCCGCAGTTCAACAGCAACGCCAATGCCGAGATCAAGCGCCGCTTCGAGGCGCGTTTCGATCGCGAGGTCGTGGTGGCGGTCGAACAGTATCGGGTGGGTACCGATCCTGGCGCTGCCGAAGCCGCCGAACTCGCCCGGGCCAAGGACGAGCAGCGCGCGCAGGCGACCGAACGCCAGATTGCGGAAATGGTCGGCGAACTTGCGCTGGTCGCCGGGGTCGAGAAGTCGGAAGTTACGGTCGATCGCGACAATCGCCGCGCCATCGTACAGGCGAGCCACCTTCCCGGATTGACGGTGGAGGGATGGCGCGTGCTGGAAGGCCGTGTCGATGCGGGCATGCCCGGCTGGTCGGTGGAACTGCGCCCGCCGCTCCTCGCCCTGCCTTCGATCACCCTCACCGAAGGCGAGCCGGACGCGGCTGGACAGCAGGCACTCGACGTCATCGCCTGGGCCGCCCGGCGGCAGGGACTCGGCATCAACCTCGCCGGACGCGAGGGTGAAGCCTTCGACGCGGTCGCTGCCCAATTGCGCGAACGCGGCGTGACATTAACGCAAACGAATGGCGGTTCTCCCGATCGTATCGAAGCGCGCTGGCAGGCTTTGCCGGAATAAAAATACGCTACGGCAAGCGCGCTTGCAGCGGAGGGTTTTCACGAGTAGCGGCGCTTCCCAGAGAAGGAGTCCGCACCCATGCGCATCGGCTGTCCGAAAGAAATCAAGAACCACGAATACCGCGTCGGCCTGACGCCGGAGAGTGCGAACGAACTCGTCGCTCAGGGCCACGAAGTGTGGATCGAGACGCAGGCCGGTTGCGGCATCGATGCGACGGACGAACAATATGTCGCAGCGGGTGCAAAGATCGTGGACGGACCCGATCCGATCTTCGCCGAATGCGAAATGGTCGTGAAGGTGAAGGAACCGCAGGCGGTCGAACGCAAGAAGCTGCGCGCGGACCAGATCCTCTATACTTATCTCCACCTCGCGCCCGATCCGGACCAGACAAGGGACCTCGTCGATAGCGGCGTGACCGCAATCGCCTATGAGACGGTCACCGGCCCGCGCGGCCAGTTGCCGCTGCTCAAGCCGATGAGCCAGGTGGCCGGCCGCATGAGCGTGCAGGCAGGCGCGACCGCGCTTGAAAAGGCACATGGCGGGCGCGGTGTGCTCCTCGGCGGCGTACCGGGCGTGATGCCGGGCAAGGTCGTGGTGATCGGCGGCGGCGTGGTCGGCTTCAACGCGGCGCAGATGGCTGCGGGCCTTGGCGCAGACGTGACGATCCTCGACCGCGATCCCGAAGTGCTCGAAAAGGTCGGCACCCATTTCGAAAGCCGCGCGAGCACGCGCTTCTCGAACAAGGCCAACCTCTATGATGCGGTGTGCGGCGCGGACCTCGTTATCGGTGCGGTGCTGATCCCCGGCGCGGCAGCCCCGAAGCTCGTCACCCGCGAAATGCTGGGCGACATGCAGAAGGGCGCGGTCCTCGTCGACGTCGCGATCGACCAGGGCGGCTGTTTCGAGACCTCGAAGCCCACCACCCATGCCGACCCGACCTATGTCGTCAACGACATCGTGCATTACTGCGTTGCGAACATGCCGGGCGCCGTCGCGCGCACCAGCACCTATGCGCTGAACAATGTGACGCTCCCGCATGCCCTGCGCATTGCGCGGATGGGCTGGAAGGACGCGATGCGCAACGACCCGCATCTCGCCGAAGGGCTCAACGTGCACGCCGGCGAAGTCACTTACGAAGCGGTGGCAAGCGAGCTGGGCTACAATTACCGGCCGGTGTCCGACCTGCTCGGTTAATCGACCTCTTTGGTGAGGGCTTCGAGCATTTCGGGCCGAACCCTCGCCAGCCTGTTCGATGCGCGTTCCAGCATGGCCCAGGTCGTGGCTGCGGACACGATGACCTTGTCGTTCGCATCGCGGAATTCGACGCGGCGAACCGATGTCGCCCCGCGTGCACGCCCTTCGATCCAGGTCGTACCGGTCACGCTTTCACCTTCCGCGACATTGCCGCGGTAATCGATCTCGTGCCGGGTCACGACCCAGAAATAGGTCTCCCGGTCTTCCGGGCGCGCGGCGGCTTCCCAATGGCTTGTCGACATGTCCTGGATCCACTGGACCCAGATCGCATTGTTGACGTGGCCGAGCTCGTCGATGTGCTCGGCCCCGGCAACATACGTCTTCGTGAACTTCGCCGTCACTCGGTCATCCCGAGCTGCCACAGGATGAAGGCGTATTCCTCGGCCACTTCGTAGACCGAATTCCAGCGGCCCGACTTGCCGCCGTGCCCTGCACCCATATTGGTCTTGAGCAGCAGTTCGTTGTCGTCGGTCTTCACCTCGCGCAGCTTGGCAACCCACTTGGCAGGCTCCCAATAGGTTACGCGCGGATCGTTGAGGCCGGCGGTCACCAGCATGGGCGGGTAATCCTGCGCCTTGACCTGGTCGTAGGGCGAGTAGCTGAGGATATAGGCAAACGCGGCCTTGTCGGTGATGGGGTTGCCCCATTCCTGCCATTCGCCCGGCGTCAGCGGGAGGCTTTCGTCCAGCATGGTGTTGAGCACGTCGACGAAGGGCACGTGGGCCACGACGGCGCCGTACTGCTCCGGATCCTGGTTGACGATCGCCCCCATCAGCTCGCCGCCTGCGGACCCGCCGCTCGCGGTGATCTTGCCCTCGGCGGTGTAGCCCTTCTCGATCAGGCCGCGTCCGACATCGACGAAGTCGTTGAAGGTGTTGGCGCGCTCGAACATCTTGCCCTGCAGGTACCAGCGCCGGCCGAGATCGTCGCCGCCGCGGATATGCGCGATGGCATAAGCGAAGCCGCGATCAATCAGGCTGAGGCGCGTGGTCGAAAAGCCAGGCGGCATGGCATAGCCATAGGCGCCGTAGGCATAGAGGTGGAGCGGCATGGCGCCGTCCTTGCGATCCTTGCGATAAACGATGCTGACCGGGATCATCGTACCGTCGCGCGACTGCACGCTCAGGCGTTCGGTGGTGTAGAGCGAAGCGTCGTAGCCGCTCGGGATTTCCTGCTGCTTGAGCAGTTCTAGGCCGCCGCTGGCGACGTCGTAATCATAGACCGAATCCGGCGTGACCATGCTTTCATAATCGAGGCGCAGCTTGGTGACGGCATATTCGGGATTGTTCGACAGTCCCGCATTGTAGCTCGCTTCGGGGAAGCTGATGGCGCGGGCCTGGAGCGGCGCGTCGTAGGTGCGCAGCTGGATCTGGTCGAGCCCGTCGAGGCGGCCTTCGGTCACGAAGAAATCCTGGAACAGGTCGAAGCCGGTGAGGTAGAATTCGTCCGATCCGGCAATCACGGTTTCCCATTCGCCGGGCGCTTCTATCGAAGCCTTGGCGAGGCGGAAGTTGATGTGATCGTCATTGGTCCACACGAACAGATTCGTGCCTGTCTCGTCGGTGCGGACATCGACCGAATATTCGACGCCCTTCTGGCGCGGCCTGACAAGGATCTGTTCGCCGGTCGGGTCGTCTGCGCGCACGAGGCGCACTTCGCTGGTCTCGTTGTCGCCCGTGGCGATGATCAGCCAGTCGTCCTGTGCGGACAGGCCTGCGCCCACGCCGAAACTCTGGTCCTTCTCTTCATAGAGCGTGACGTCGCTTTCGACCGGCGTGCCGAGCACGTGCAGCTTCGCTTCGAGCGAGCGCCATTCCTCGGTCGAGGGGCCGTAGACCAGCGCCGTATCGTTCGCGACCCAGGTGAGGCCGCCGCGCAGGTTCGTCAGTTCGTCCGGCAGCAATTCGCCGGTCTGCAGGTCCTTGATCCGCGCGGTGTAGCGTTCGGACCCGTTGCTGTCGGTCGAATAGGCGAGATAGCGCCCATTATTGCTCACCGACGCTGCACCGAGCCGGAAGTATTCGAGGCCTTCCGCCAGTTCGTTCTCGTCGAGGATCAGCACTGCATCGCCGCCCGATACCGGCTTGCGGTAATGCTTGCGATATTGCGCGCCTTCTTCGAATTCGGACCAGTAGAGCCAGTCGCCATCCTTTTGGGGAACGGTGGAATCGTCTTCCTTGATCCGCGCCTTCATCTCTTCGAACAGCGTGTCGACGAGTTCCTTCTGCGGCGCCATGCGCGCTTCGTACCAGGCGTTCTCCGCCTTCACGTAGTCGAGGATGTCCTCGTCATCGATCGTCGGATAGCTCTGGTCCTTGAGCCAGTGATACGGATCGGAGATCGTGATCCCGTGGTGGGTATAGGAATGGTCGCGCTTCTCGGCTTGGGGCGGAGAGGTAGGTGCAGTCACTGAAGTCCCTTCGGTTTCTTGGGCCGCGCCAGGCGCAGCCAGAACGAGCGATACGGCAGATAGGCACGCAGCCAGTCGCATGTAAGCCATGAATGATCTCCCCGGTGGCGGCACAAAGCTGGAAAGCGGGGCCGCAAGTGTCTAAGTTGAAGGCGTGACTATGCGGCAAGATGCAATGCCGCAAGCGCCGTCTCCACCGATGCGGGACGGCAGCCGACGAAAGGATTTATTCGCATGCTGATGCAGACCCACGAAGCGCGCCTCGATGCGCTCAGGACCGAACTCGAAAAGCGCGGCCTTTATGGCTTCGTCGTCCCCATTTCGGACGAGCATATGAGCGAATATGTCGGCTCCTATGCCCAGCGGCTCCACTGGCTGACCGGCTTCGGGGGCAGCGCAGGCAGTGCGGTGGTGCTGAAGGCCAAGGCCGCCATGTTCACCGACGGCCGCTATACCGTGCAGGTGCGCGAACAGGTCGACGGCAAGCTCTACGATTACGAAGACGTGCCCGCGACCTCGCCTGCGAAATGGATCGCTGCCAATGCGCCCGAAGGTGCACGGATCGGTTACGATGCGTGGTTGCACGGTATCGGTTGGGCGGAAGAGGCGCAAAAGCTGTTTGCCAAGAAGGGTATCGATCTCGTCCCGGTAGACGGCAATCCGATCGACGCGGTCTGGGCCGACCGCCCAGAGCCGAGCAAGGCTGCCGCCGTGCCGCATGAAGACCGCCTCGCCGGCCGGTCGAGTGCGGACAAGCGCGCCGAGATCGCCGACTGGTTGAAGCAGGAAGGCTATGACGCGACCGTCGTCACCGCGCTCGATTCCGTGGCCTGGGTGCTCAACATGCGCGGCAAGGATGTCGACAACACGCCTGTCGCCCTGTCCTATGTCGTCGCCCATGCGGACGGCACCGCCGACCTCTTCATCGCGCCCGAGAAGGTTACGCCCGAACTTACCCAGCATCTCGGCAATGCGGTGCGCATCAACGACCGCTCCGAATTCGAGCCTGCGCTGGCAAAGCTGCAGGGCAAGACCGTGGCCGTCGATCCGCGGCACGCGGTGGCAGGCATCTTCCACGCGCTTGAAGCGGGCGGGGCGAAGGTCGTGCGCGACGACGACCCGGCCGTGCTGCCCAAGGCAATCAAGAACGAGGCCGAACAGCAGGGCCACCGCGATGCGCAGGCGCGCGACGGGGCTGCCGTGGTGAAATACCTGCGCTGGATCGAGGAGAACGCCCCCTCGGGCGAGATTGACGAACTGACGGCAGCGGCCAAGCTGCGCGAATTCCGCGGCCTCAATCCGGATCTCAAGGATACCAGCTTCGACACGATCAGCGCGGCTGCGGGCCATGCCGCCCTGCCGCACTACAAGGTCGACGAGGACAGCAATATCCCGATCCCTCCGTCCAGCATCTACCTGTGCGATTCCGGCGGTCAGTATCCCGACGGCACCACCGACATTACCCGCACGGTCTGGGTTGGCCCGGGCGAACCCACGGCCGAAATGATCGACCGCAACACGCGCGTGCTGAAGGGCCACATCGAACTGGACCTTGCGAAATTCCCCGATGCGACGAGTGGCGGCGCTCTCGACGCGCTGGCGCGTATGCACCTGTGGCAGGCGGGTGTGGATTATGGCCACGGCACCGGTCACGGCGTCGGCAGCTATCTGTCGGTCCACGAAGGGCCGCAGCGCATTTCGAAGCCCGGGGGCGCCTTCCCCGGGACCGAAACTCCGCTTCGCGAAGGCATGATCCTTTCCAATGAGCCTGGCTATTACAAGCCGGGCGAATACGGCATCCGGATCGAGAACCTCGTCCTCGTGGTCGATGCCGGTATCGATGGATCGGAAGGCAAGTACCTCGGCTTCGAGACGCTGACCCACGTCCCGCTCGACCGCAAGCTGGTCGACAAGAGCCTGCTCAGCGAACGCGAGATCGCCTGGTGGAACGAATATCACGCCAAGACCCGCGAGATCCTCGCTCCGCAGCTGGAGGGCGAGGACCTCGCCTGGCTCGAACGCGAATGCGCACCCTTGTAGGAGAAGTTATGTTCACGTAATGTTCCACCGGTCGCGAGTCGTTTCCAGATAGGAGAGTTTGCATGATCGGTTACGTTACGATGGGCACCAACGACCTTACGAGGGCGGCCAAATTCTACGATGCCATCGCGGCCGAAATGGGCGTGGGGCGGATGATGGAATTCGAAACCTTCATCGCCTGGGGCAAGTGGGATGGCGGCGCGGGTATCGCGGCGACCATGCCGTTCGATGGCGAAAAGGCGACGGTCGGCAATGGCACGATGGTCGCGCTCGAAGCCAAGGACCGCGAGCAGGTGAAGCGGCTGTACGACATCGCGCTCGCCAATGGCGGCAGCGACGAGGGAGAGCCTGGACCGAGGGGCGAGCCGGACGAGAACGGCATGCTCTTCTACGCCGCCTATTTCCGCGATCCCGACGGCAACAAGCTCAACGCCTACCTCATGGACAAGGTCGAGTGATGCAGGGCAAGCGCCGCCTTGCGGACAGTTTCCTGCACCTCGGGCTGGGGGCGACCGCCGTTCCCCAGCCTCCCTTCGAAGGCGTGATGGAATGGTACGAAGGATACGGGAAGCGTCACGGCAGTGACGGGCGCGAAGGAAGGCTGGTCAGCCAGCACAGCTTCTCCGAAGACTGGGGCAGCTGGGAAATGCACCCGCATGGCGAGGAAGTTGTCATTTGCACGGCAGGAAGCATGGTGCTGACGCAGGAATTTCCCGATAGGCGCCGCGAAAGCGTCACTCTGGAAGCGGGGGAGTATGCGATCAATCCGGCGGGCGTGTGGCATATCGCCGACGTGGAATCCCACGCGACCGCAATCTTCATCACTGCCGGCGAGGGCACGCAGCATCGTCCCCGGTGAATTGCTGACACCCGGGTGAACGGCCTGACCGGCGCGTTACATTCCGATACAATTCTCCTGCGATCCGGCACATTGCTGCGACAAGACGGCCCTATAACGGTGACACGAACTGCGGCGCTGTCCCCTCAATCCCTCCCCCCAACCCAGGCGCGCCGCAGTTCTCCAAATTCAGGAGAACACATGATGAAGAAGATCACCTTGACCTTGTCCGCAGCAGCGCTCGCGCTGACCGGGACTGCCGCGATCGCGCACCAGCACATGGGCAAGACGAACCCCGATGCGGACGGCAACGGCATCGTGACTAGCGCCGAACACACCGCCCATGCGAACGAGATGTTTGCGCGGATGGACGCCAATGGCGACGGTGTGATCAACGCCGAAGACCGTGCCGAGAGGCGCGAGGCCATGTTTGCCAAGGCCGACGCCAATGGCGATGGCGAGTTGTCGCAGGCCGAAATGAAGGCGATGCACGATGCGCGCAAGGAGCAGCGCGAAGCACGCCGCGGCGAACGAGGCGAACCTCGTGCAGCGCGGATGGAACAACGTTTCGCCCAGCTCGACACCGACAATTCGGGCGGCCTCTCGCAGGCCGAACTCCAGGCCATGAAGGAAATGCGCGGTGAACGCGGCGGCGAAGCTCGCAAGGCCCGTCGCGGCGGCAAGCGTGGCGGCCCCATGGCCATGCTGCAGCGCGCCGACACCGATGGCGACAAGTCGATCTCCCGCGCTGAATTCCAGGCGGCGGTCGATGCGCGCTTCGCCCGGGCCGATGCCGACGGCAATGGCGAAATCTCGGCTGCGGAACGCGAAGCGATGAAGCAGGCACGGCAGGAACGGCGCGCAGAGCGTCGCAGCCAGTAACCGGCTTTCTGTTTCGTTCACCGCAAAGCGAGTGCATAGGTCCCGCATGAACGATGCTGCGCCCATCACCCTGCTGCTGGTCGACGACGAAGCCAGCCTGCGCGAACCCCTGGCGGAATATCTCTCCGGCCAGGGGTTCGTCGTGCTGGAGGCCGAAAGTGCAGCGCGGGCGCGCTCGCGGCTGGAGAGCGATCGGCCCGACCTTGTCCTGCTCGACATCATGATGCCGGGAGAAGACGGCCTGTCGCTCTGCCGGCACCTCGTCGAAAGTCGCCAGCTTCCCGTCATTCTGCTGACCGCCAAGGGCGAGGCGATGGACCGAATTATCGGCCTTGAAATCGGGGCGGACGACTACGTCACCAAGCCCTTCGAACCGCGCGAACTGGTGGCGCGGATACGCTCCGTCCTTCGCCGGGCAGAGCGCACTGGCGCAGAGCCTGCAGACGATCTCGCTTATGTCTTCGACGGCTGGACACTCGACCCGCTCAAGCGCCGGCTGACCGATCCCGAGGGCACCCTGGTGCCGATCTCGACCGCGGAATTCCGGATGCTGCGTGCATTCTGCGACCACCCGCGCCAGGTGCTCGACCGGGACCGGCTGCTGGACATGGTCCAGGGGCGCGAGGCGCAATTGTTCGACCGCGCGGTGGACAACCAGGTCAGCCGCCTGCGCCGCAAGATCGAGGCCGACAGCCGCAACCCGCGTTTCATACAGACGGTGAGGGGCGGCGGCTACCGGTTCGGCGCGGATGTCACGCGCAAGGCGCCGGACAAAGCCTGATGCGGTTTCTTCCCAGGAGCCTGCTGGGCCAGACATTGCTGGCGGTCGCCGGCGCGCTCCTGCTGGCGCAACTGGTGACGACCGGACTTCTCTATCGCATCGCCGAAGAGCGGCGCGAAGAAGCGCTGATCAGCGCCGCCCAGCTTTCCTTGTGGGGTGCGCCGGTGTTTCGCCAGGCTCGCGGCGAAGCGGTGCTCGAAGGGGATCGCCGACGTTTCCGGGCAGACCGGCGCGAACTGGGTGGCCGCTGGATGCGGGGCGAGGTGACAGAAGCCTTTCCCCTCTTGCCGGGCGAGACTTCGGACGAGGCTCTGGCGACGGCCATTGCAGCGCGCCTGACGGGTTTCGTTCGCGAACCGCATGCCGTGCTTGCGACCATTCGCGCCACCGACGACGATCCAGTGGTGATGCAGCGGGTTCGCGACTGGACCCCGGCATCGCGCAAAATGGTCCGAGGTTACCGGAAGGTATTCGTCGCTGCAGTCCAGTGGGAAGAAGGCGGCGCATGGCACGTCGCCCGAGTACCGTTTCCGCGCGACGACCGGAGGGTTTTCCTCGTTACTGCGGCCCAAACGCTGGTGATCTTCATCCTGGTCATGACGGTCCTGTTCGTCCTGCTGCGCCGGATCACCCGGCCCTTGGCGAGGCTGACGCGCCAGACCGAACGGTTTTCGTCCAATCCGGGCAGCATTACCCCGATTGAGCCGAGCGGGCCCGACGATATTCGCAGCCTGATCGCGGCGCATAATGCGATGGAAGCGCGCATCGCTGCCATGCTGGATGAAAAGGACGTCATGCTGGGCGCCATCGGCCATGACCTGAAGACGCCGCTGGCCGCGCTGAGGGTTCGGATCGAGGCGATCCGCGACGACGGCCTGCGGGCGAAGATGGCGGATTCGATCGAAGAGATAACGCAAACGCTCGACGAGATCCTCCTGTTGGCACGCATCGGCCGCGCCGATCGCCCTGCGGAGCGTACCGATCTCTATGCCTTGCTGGTGTCGGTGGTCGAGGAATTCGAGGATATGAACCAGCCGGTCGCGCTGCTCGAAGGACAGCGGGTGCCCGCGCCTGTGCACCTCACCTGGCTGAAACGGGGCGTGCGCAACCTCATCTCCAACGCCCTGCGCTATGGCGGGACGGCAGAGATCGCACTGTTGCGCGAAGGCAATGAAGCGGTGATCCGCGTCGTGGATGACGGACCCGGCATTCCCGAGGAGCGCATCGCGGAAATGCTCGAACCTTTCACTCGCGGCGAGGCAAGCCGCAATCGCGCCACAGGCGGCGCCGGTCTCGGCCTGACCATCACGCGCGCCGTTGCAGAGCAGCATGGCGGTTCGCTGGTGCTGGAAAACCGGCAGCAGGGCGGCCTGCGTGCCGAGTTGCGTCTGCCGCTCTAGCGCATCAGCCCGCCGACGATATTGCGCACGAAGGCATTGAGGCCTGTGCGTACCGGATCGGCGCGCGACTTCTTGCCGAGGACTGCGGCAACGGCCACCGAGGAGAGCGAGCCTGCCGCAGCGGTCGCCGCAGCCTTGCCCGCCTTGGTCCACATCGACGGCGTCTTGCGTTCGCGCTTGCGCACCTCCTCCTCGCCCCTTTCCTCGACCTCCTTGGCGGTTTCGGCCGCGTCGAGTGTCTTTGCCGCGAGCACTTCTTCCGCGCTCTCGCGATCGACGGCTTCGTCGTATTTCCCGTCCAGCTCGCTGACCGAGTTCACGATCTTGCGCTCTTTTTCTGTCACCGGGCCGAGGCGCGAGTGGGGCGGCTTGATCAGCGTGCGCTGCACGACCGATGGTGCGCCGTCCTCGTCCAGCGTGGAAACCAGCGCCTCGCCTACCTTGAGTTCAGTGATCGCTTGCTCGACGTCGAGGTCCGGATTGATCCGGAATGTCTCTGCGGCGGCCTTGATCGCGCGCTGGTCGCGCGGGGTGAAGGCGCGCAGTGCATGCTGGACGCGGTTGCCCAGCTGGCCGGCGATCTTTTCCGGGATGTCGATAGGGTTCTGCGTCACGAAATAGACGCCCACGCCCTTCGACCGGATGAGACGCACGACCTGCTCAACCTTTTCTTCCAGTGCTTCGGGCGCATCGTCGAAGAGCAGGTGTGCCTCGTCGAAGAAGAACACCAGCTTCGGCTTGTCCGGATCGCCGACCTCGGGAAGCGTTTCGAACAGTTCGGCCAGCAGCCAGAGCAGGAAGGTTGCGTAGAGCTTCGGGCTGCGCATCAGCTTGTCGGCGGCCAGCACGTTGATCACACCCCGGCCTTTTTCATCAGTAGCGAGGAAGTCGTCGATCTCCAGCGCGGGCTCGCCGAAGAATTCGTCCGCGCCTTGGCTTTCAAAACTCAGCAGCTGGCGCTGGATCGCGCCGACGCTGGCCTTGGAAACATTGCCGTATTTGCCGGACAGGTCTTTGGCGTTGTCATAGGCGAAAGTCAGCATTGCCTGCAGGTCGCCAAGGTCGAGCAGCAGAAGGTTGTTCTCGTCGGCATAGCGGAAGACGATATTGAGCACGCCTTCCTGCGTTTCGTTGAGGTCCAGCAGGCGCGCCAGCAGCAGTGGGCCCATTTCCGAAATCGTCGTGCGGATGGGGAAGCCCTTTTCGCCATAGAGATCCCAGAACACCGCCGCATTATCGGCATAGGCATAGTCGTCCATGCCCAGGTCCTTCGCGCGGCCTTCCAGCTTGTCGGCATGCTTGAACTGGGGGGAGCCGGCCATGGAAATGCCTGAAAGGTCACCCTTCACATCGGCCACGAATACAGGGACGCCGCGTGCGGAGAAGCTTTCTGCAAGGCCCTGGAGAGTGACCGTCTTACCGGTCCCGGTGGCACCGGCGATCAATCCATGGCGATTGGCCTGCGCAAGCCTGAGATACTGCTTTTCTCCATTGCCGCCCAATCCAAGGAAAATATCGTTCATCCGGCCCGTATCCCTCTTAACATGTCTCGCTCGCGGTTTGGCGCAGTGGAGGCGGCAGGGTCAAGCTATCCCTCGACATAGCCTGCCGCTGCGGTAAAGGCAGGGCATATGGCGCGGCGCGACCCTTTCGTTCTACTCGACGATGCACGCAGCGATGGTGCGGCGGACGCGTTGCTGTTCGAACGGCCGCGCGCGGTCTTCGTCGCCTCGCGGCCCGGAGACGTGGCAGCGACGCTGGAGGCTGCGGAGCAGGCGCGGCGCGAAGGCGGCGAACTGGCCGGCTTTATCGCCTACGAGGCAGGGCTCGCGCTTGAAGGCCGCCTTCAACATCGCGCCGCAGCGAAGACGGGGGCGTCCGGTCCGCTGGTGTGGCTAGGCCTGTTCGATGAGCCGACCCGGATCGCGGCCGAGGATATGCCGGACTGGCTGCGCGAACGCTCTGCCGGTGCGGGAGGCGTCGGTCCGCTGGAGCCGCAATTGTCGCCGGGTGGTTATGCCGAGGCATTCGAGCGCCTGCAGGAAGCGATCCGCGCAGGCGACATCTACCAGGCGAATCTCACTTTCCAGCTCTCGGGAAATTTCACCGGCGATCCGCTGGGGCTTTATGCTGCGCTGAGGCCTGCCGCACAGGCGGGTTATGGCGGGGTGATTTTCGACGGCTCGCACTGGCTACTCAGCCTGAGTCCCGAGCTATTCGTGTCGCTCAAGGACCGCGAAGCTAAGGCCAAGCCGATGAAAGGCACGCGCCCTCGCGCGGCGGACCCGCAGCAGGATGCGGCGCTCGCAGATGAACTGGCGCAATCGGTCAAGGACAAGGCCGAAAACCTGATGATCGTGGACCTGATGCGCAACGATCTCAGCCGCGTGGCCGAGGCGGGAAGCGTGCGGGTCGACGAACCCTTCGCGATCGAAAGCTATCCCACCGTCCACCAGATGGTGAGCGTGGTCCGCGCCCGGCTCAAGGCGGATGCTGGCGCAATCGACCTCGTGAAGGCACTCTTCCCGTGCGGATCGATCACCGGCGCCCCGAAAATCCGCGCGATGGAGCTGATCGACGAGGTCGAGCGCGATCCCCGCGGCCCCTATTGCGGAGCGATCGGACGGATCGGTGCCGATGGTGACGCGGCCTTCAACGTGGCGATCCGCACGCTGCGACTGACCGAGATAGAGAACGGGCGCGGCAAGGCCGTGCTGGGTGTCGGCGGGGCAATCGTGGCCGACAGCGAAGCCCGGACGGAGTGGCGCGAGGCGATCCTCAAGGGCGCATTCGCTCGCGCTTCGTCGCCCGATCACCGCGCAGCCCAGTTCGATCTTATCGAGACGATGCGTTTTTCGCCCGACGAGGGGATCGCCTATCTCGAAGAGCATCTCCTGCGCATGAAGGAGAGCGCGGGCGTGCTCGGCTTCTCCTTCGACCGGCACGAGGCGCGCAACCAGTTGCACGCGCTGTGCTTCGTGGTCGAGAAACCCAGCCGGATTCGCCTGCTGGCATCGCGCTCGGGAGCTCTCGCGCTTGAAGTGCAGGAGATGCCCGCGCCCTGGCCGGAACCGGCGAAGTGCATCGTCATGCCCTTGCCAGTCGATCCGGGCGACTGGCGGCTGCGCCACAAGACCACCGACCGCAGTTTCTACGAGGACGCACAAGCCGTCGCCCGGCACCATGGCGCGCAGGAGTGCCTGCTGGTTCGCGAGGACGGCCTTGTCACCGAAGGCTGCATCACCAATATCTTCGTCGAGCGCGACGGTGTCCTCCTGACACCGCCTGCCAAACTTGGCCTCCTTCCCGGCGTGCTGCGCCAGAGCCTGCTTGCAGAGGGCAGTGCGAAGGAAGCGGAGCTTACGATTTCCGATCTCGAGGACGGTTTCTTCCTCGGCAATGCGCTGCGCCAGATGGTGCGTGCGGAACTGAAGGACTGAATGACCGATATCCCGATCCTGTTCGAAGACGGCGAAGCGCTCGTCATCAACAAGCCTGCCGGCCTGCCGGTCGACCGGCCGAAGAAGGGCGGGCGGTGCCTGGAGGATCATTTCGAGCAGCTGCGTCTGGGCTTCCAGCGCGATCCCTCGCCTGTACACCGGCTCGATACCGATACCAGCGGCTGCCTGCTCCTGGCCCGCAATCCCAAGTCGCTGAAACGCTTCTCCAAGGCCTTCGAAGACCGCGTGGTCGAAAAGCGTTATCTCGGTATCCTGACGGGCGTCCCGTCGGAAACGGAGGGCACGATCGAACTGTCGCTGTCGAAGATCAGCAGCGCCGAAAAGGGCTGGCGGATGATCGCGGCCAAGAAGGGCAAGCCGTCCGTCACGCATTGGAAGGTCATTGGCGAGAGCGGCGGCCATGCGCTGGTCGAGTTCAGGCCCGAAACCGGGCGTACGCACCAGATTCGCATCCATTGCGAGGCGGGGCTAGGCATGCCGCTGCTCGGCGATCCGGTCTACGGTTCGGGCAAGGGCGCGCCGCGCACCATGCTGCACGCGGCCGGTCTCGTCGTCCCACGCGAGAAGAAACCGACGATCGAGGCAACTGCGCCGATGCCGCGCGATTTCGCAGCCCTCGGTTTCGCCGACGACGCGGAATAATGGGCCGCATCGTCGACAAGGCGAATGCGATTGCGGAGGAGAAGTTCATCGCCTCCTCCGGACCCGGCGGGCAGAATGTCAACAAGGTGGCGACCGCAGTTCAGCTGCGGGTCGATGTGTTCCAGCTCGGCATGCCGCCCGATGCGTTCAACCGGCTGAAGGATATTGCGGGCAGCAAGCTGACGCAGGACGGCGAGATCGTCCTCACCGCGAACGAACATCGCACGCAGGAACGCAACCGCGAAGCGGCTCGCGCCCGGCTGGCGGCGATCTTGACGGAAGCCCTGACCCCGCCCAAGAAGCGCAAGAAAAGCCGCGTCAACCGGGTCGGCAAGGTGAAACGCCTCAAGGCCAAGAAGGCGCGGGGCGAGGTGAAGGCCAACCGGGGCAAGGTCCAGCTCTGACGCAGTGCGCGCCAATGCTTGACTTTTCACCGGGAATCACACAAAGGGCGCGCCGGACGGCGGTGCGACCTGCGCCGCCCTTATTTTTTCGGCCGGTTTCCCTCGCGGGACGGCCCTTGCAACGAGATCTTTAGGAACACGCCATGGCGAAGCCCGCAACCGTCAAGATCAAGCTCGTCTCGACCGCCGACACGGGCTTCTACTACGTGACCAAGAAGAACCCCCGGAATCACACCGAGAAGTTCACCTTCAAGAAGTACGATCCGGTCGTGCGCAAGCACGTCGAGTTCAAGGAAGCCAAGATCAAGTAATTTGATCCGGCAAGCTGAACCGCGGGAACGCACGCAGTTCAGTGACAGTTCAATGCTCCGACGCTAAATCGTGGAGCATGAACACCTTGACCCTTTTCAAGAATCGACCCTTCGCCTCGGCCATCGCGTTTGCGGTGGCCACTGCGATTCCGGCAAGCTTTCTGGCAGCCCCCGCCCCGGTGGAAGCGGCGGCAGGCGATCTCGACCGCGCGGTCGACGCATTGCGCGGCATCTCCACCATGAAGGCCAACTTCGTCCAGACCGACCGCAACGGGCAGTCCGTTTCGGGCGTCATGACGCTGAAGCGGCCTGGCAAGATCCGTTTCGAGTACGAAAAGGGCGTTCCCCTGCTCGTCGTCTCAAACGGCAAATCGATGTATATGGTCGATTATGAGGTCAGCCAGGTCCAGCGCTGGCCGATCAAGAATTCGCCTCTCGGCGCCCTGCTCGATCCCAGCCGCGATGTTAAGCGCTACGGCAAGCTGGTCCCGACCGGACACAGCGATGTCGTCAGCATCGAGGTTCGCGATCCCAAGCGTCCCGAATTCGGTGCGATCACTCTCATCTTCGCGCGTGACGGTAGCGCTCCCGGCGGCCTCAGGCTGACCCATTGGGTCGCGCTCGATGCACAGAATCACCGCACCACCGTGCGCCTGCGCAACCACCGTTATGGCGTGTCGGTTGCCGACAGCGCGTTCACCTTCAAGGACCCGCGCAAAACGTCCCGTCGTCCGGGATAAACGGACTGGCGACGAAGCGTTCGTCTTATACGACTTCCGGCGGCTCGATGTTCATTGAGCAGCAAGACGATCGGTCCTATTTATAAGTCTACGAAGCGGCGGACGGCAATTTCCCCCCTGTTGATTGCCACCCCTCAAACCGCTTCGTTCCAAGCGTGACGAACGCTCACAAGGAACCCTCGAGCCATTTGCCCCCGGCTCGAGGGTTTTTTGTTGTGTGCGACAGGGTGGACCGCCGCGTCTCGCCACCCTATCTCGGCGGCCATGGTTTCTGTTGCATCCTGGAATATCAATTCCGTCCGCCTGCGTATGCCGATCGTCGCCCGCTTCCTCGAGGAGCAGGGTCCCGACATCCTGTGCCTGCAGGAGATCAAGTGCCAGGAGCACCAGTTCCCCTTCGAGGCGTTCCGCGAACTCGGTTACGAGCATTTCGCGATCCACGGGCAGAAGGGCTACCATGGCGTGGCGACGGTCGGGAAAATCCCCTTCCGCGATTTTTCGAAGCATGACTGGCAGGACAATGGCGAGGCGCGCCACGTCGGCGTGGAACTGACCGATCCGGCCCACCAAGGCATGATCGTCGAGAACGTCTATGTCCCCGCTGGCGGTGACGAACCCGATCGCGAGAAGAATGCCAAATTCGGCCAGAAGCTCGATTTTCTGGAGCGCATGACGCGCTGGGCGGACAAGATCGACCGGCCGACGATGATCGTGGGCGATTTCAATATCGCGCCGCTCGAAAGCGATGTGTGGAACCACAAGCAACTGCTCAAGGTTGTCAGCCATACTCCGGTCGAGGTCGACGCTCTGCAGCGGTTCATGGACGCCCATGGCTGGGCCGATATCGGCCGCGAACACATACCTGCGCCCGAACGCTATTACAGCTGGTGGAGCTACCGGGCGAAGGACTGGAAGGCCAACGATCGCGGTCGCCGGCTCGACCACATGTGGGCCAGCCCGGAACTTGCGAAACAGGCGACCGGCCACTCGGTCCATGAATATGCGCGCGACTGGGAGAAGCCGTCCGACCATGTGCCGCTGGTGACGGAGTTTTCTCTCTGAGCGAGCCATCGCCTTCCCGCCGGGCGGCACAGGCCGTCGATGCGCTGAGGCATGGCTGGCCGCTGGCAATCGCCGGTGCGCCGCTGCTGCAGCCAGTCGAGACCGCGTTCGGTGAAGTGACGGCGGGCGAGATGCTGATTTCCGCCACCCGCGCAGCGACCTTGAAGCTGGCGAACCAGCGCGAGGCGGCTGCGCCGCGCCAGCCGGTCCTGCTCCGCGGGGCGGAGACTTTCGACTTGCCAGCAGCCTTGGCAATTGCCGATCCCGCGCTCGACCTGACCAAGCCGATGAAGGGGCCGTTCAAGGCGCTCGCACTGGAGTGGGAAGAGCAGGCCGCTGCAGCGCTCGAACTGGCGCGGATCGCCGGGATATTGCCCGCTTTTCTCGTCGACCCGGCAGGTGCGGGAGAGGCCGTGCACCTCGAAGCGTCGGACCTGGACGCTTTTTCGCAAGCCAACACCCTGCGCATCGCTTCTCGCGCGGCCCTGCCGGTGGATGCTGCGCCCGATGCGCGGATCGTGGCTTTCCGCCATCCCGACGATACGCGCGAGCACGTGGCGCTGGTCATCGGCAAGGAACGGTCGGACAAGCCGCCGCTGGTGCGCCTCCACTCTGAATGCCTGACCGGTGACGTGCTCGGGAGCCTCAAATGCGATTGCGGGCCGCAGCTCGACGCGGCCCTTCACGCAATGGCGCATGAGGCGAAAGATGGCGGCTGGGGTGTGCTTCTTTACATGAGGCAGGAAGGACGCGGCATCGGCCTGATCAACAAGCTGCGCGCCTACCGCCTGCAGGACCAGGGCTTCGACACGGTCGATGCGAACACGCGGCTGGGCCTGCCGGACGAAGCGCGCGACTTTCCCACCGCGGCAAGAATGCTCGACCTCCTCGGTGTGCGCAGCATCCGCCTGATGACCAACAACCCGGCCAAGGTCGATGCGCTGGCCGCGCATGGCGTCAAAATCGACGAACGCGTGCCGCACGCCCTGCCGGACAATCCGCACAACGCCCGCTATCTTGCGACCAAGCGGGACCGCGCCGGGCACCTGCTACCGTGAGTGCCGTGGCGATCAGGCCCGAAAGGCCGCCCGATCACGCAGCTATCGCCGTCGTAACCGAGGCCGCCTTCAGGGGTCAAAAGCACAGCGACGGTTCGGAAGTTGCAATCGTCGACCGGCTTCGAAAGGATGGCGACTTGACGCTATCGCTGGTGGCGGAGGATTCCGAACGCATCGTCGGACATGTCGCGGTATCGCCGGTCACCATCGATGGGAATGCCGGCAATTGGTATGGCCTTGGGCCAATTTCCGTCCTGCCTGCCTTGCAACACAAAGGGATCGGCTCGCGCCTGATGCAGCGAGCCCTTGCGGATATGCGGGAAATTGGGGCCGCCGGCATCATGCTACTGGGCAATCCGGCCTATTATTCGCGCTTCGGTTTCGAGCATGATCCGCGCCTTGAATACCCTGGACCCCCGCCCGAATATTTCCAGCGGCTGGTCCTTACCGGCGACGCGCCGACAGGTGTCGTGAGCTACGCCCCCGCGTTCGGCTGAAGCCGCCGACCAAGCGCTTCGCCCATCCGGACACTGTCGCCTGCCTTGAACTGCCCGAGCCATTCGACCCGGCCCGGTTCGAACAGCAGTACGACGGTCGACCCGAGAATGAACCGGCCCATTTCGTCGCCCGCGGCAAAACGGTGTGCGCCACCGGAAAAATCGGTTCGCTTGAGCTTGGGCGAATGGGTTTCTTCCAATCCCGACCACACCGTCTCGATCCCCGCCACGATCATCGCACCGACCATGACGCTCGCAAAGCAGCCGTCGGGGCCATCGAACAGGCAGGCGAGGCGCTCGTTACGCGCGAACAGGCCGTCGACATTCTCCGCCGTGACCTGGTTCACCGAAAAGAGGTCTCCCGGTACATAGGTCGCGCTGGTGAGCCGGCCTGCTGCGGGCATATGGACCCGGTGATAGTCGCGCGGGCTCAGGTATACCGTGGCGAAGCTGCCGCCCTCGAACCGGCGTGCGGCGTCCTCGTCCCCGCCGAGCAGCTGGCTGGCCGTGAAATGCCGACCCTTGGCCTGGAATATCTTACCGCCTTCGATCCTGCCGATCTGGCTGATCGCACCGTCCGCCGGGCAAAGGATATATTCCTCCGCATCGGCAAGGGGTCTCGCGCCGGGCTTGAGTTCGCGGGTGAAGAAGTCGTTGAAGCTGCGGTATTCGTCGATACTGCGCGCCGCTTCACTCATGTCGACGTCATAGGCATCGATGAAGCGGCGGATCAGCAGGTTCTTGACCGGTCGTGACTCGCTCGATGCAAGTGTGCCTGCCATGCGCGATACGGCATGATGCGGCAGCATGTGCTGGAGCCAGATGAAGGGTGATGTCATGCGCGGGCCGTGAACCGAATTGCGCCCTAGCGCAACTGGCTGTCCTTGCTGCCACGGCGATTGATGCCGGTCTGGCGGGAGGTGGCATCGCGCGCTGACTGGCAGGCCACGCAGGTGCGTACGCCAGGCAGGGCGTCGCGGCGCTTTTTAGGGATCGGTTCGCCGCATTCATCGCAGTATTTCGCGCTGTCGCCGCGCGGCATACGTGCGCGGGCGGCGCTGACCGCGTCGCTTACCGTGTCGTCAATCTGGTCCTGAACGGCGCCATCCCGCGCCCATCCGCCTGCCATGTCTCGCTCCTTTCCCCATCAACGATGCGGGAGGCGAGGGTGTTCCTCAGCGGCTTTCGAAAGGCTTGATATTGGCGCCGAGGCTGTTCTCGCCGATGGCGAGCGCGTCCCCGGTCCAGTCGGCAATGAAGGCGGGTTTGCGAGTAATGCCAGGCGCAAGGCGTGCGTCATTGTCGCGGATGACCAGCCCGTCGGACGAGTATTTCCCGCCTGCCGCGCCAATCGCGATCAGAGCGGACCAGTTCTCCTTGTCCTTGCCCTGCACGAACCAGTTGCCGCTGATCATGCCCGAACCGCCTTCGGGCAGATCGATCATGTAATTCGTGCCGCGCCCGCCGGTATCGTCGAAACTGTTGTTGGCGATGCGGTTCCGGCTGGCGCGCGATTTGACGTAATGCCCGCCGCGGCCCTGTTCGAAACGGCTGCGGGTCACTTCCAGCTCGCCGTAATCGCCCACGTAGATGGAGTGGGCGCACCCGCCGCGTCCTTCGCAGGTCCCGAGCCGGGTGAAGGTGGATTTGTCGATAGTGATCCGGTTCGACTTGCCGTTCACGGTCAGGAGGCCCTGGTCGCTGTCACGAAACCAGCTCTGCACGATGGCAAGTTCGCCGTTTTCGAGGCGGATGCCGGCGCCGTTGTATTCGCGCACATGCATGTTGGTGAAGGTGAGGCCCCGAACCGCCGCGCTTTCGCCGCGCAGGACCAAGGCCGCCTTGCCTTCGCAAATTCCACCGTCGAAGATCGCAGTGCCAGGCTCAGCCGCACGATATTCGATCCGGCCCGCTTTCTGGACCGCGCACTGGTCGTAGACGCCGGGTGCCACCACGATAGTCCCCGAGCCGTCCCCGATCGCTGCGACCGCGTCCTGCAGCAGCGCATAGCTGCGGCCCGTTTCCTGCACTGTAAAGCTGCCCGCGACCGGCTGGGCCATCAGCGCAGCGAGCGGGATGGCGCCGACTGCCAGCGTCGCGACCCCGGCCACGATCCAGCGTGGCAGGCGTCCGGCAGCAGAGGCGAGGGGCGAAACCATCGTAATTGCGTAGGACTTAATGGTTAACATCACGCAAACAGGATGATCGGGCGGGTGCGGATGTCAATCCTCCTCGCCATGGCGCCAGCGCCACCCGCCACGCGTTTTGTGCTTCGCGATGAAGACCACGGCGAGGGTGGCGAGCAGCCAGACAACGATCGCAAACCCGAGCCCGATAACCGGATCCCACTCCAGCACAGGTGCCGGGGCGAGCATGACAAGCGTATACACGCCCAGCAGCGCCCAACCCTGCCAGGCGATGGGCATTCCTGCGCCATAACCGAAGCGCTTGGGCGCGAACCAGGGATTATCGTCCTTCATGTCAGTCATCCTTCTTCGGGCGCCCGCGCTTGGGCTGCTTGCTGATCGCGACATCGATCCCGCGCTTTTTCAGAGCCTCGCGCAACAACATTTCGATCTGCGCATTGGCGCTGCGCAATTCGTCCGCCGCCAGGCGCTCGACCGCGGCATGGACTGCCGGGTCGAGACGCAGGGCGAAGGCTTTCTTGGCTGGTGGTTTGGCCATCAGGCCTCTCCGCTCGTCCTTGCAATCAGTACAGCGAGCCGGCGTTCACGACCGGGTGCGCGTCCTTTTCGCCGCACAGCACGACCATCAGGTTCGACACCATGGCCGCGCGCCGCTCGTCGTCGAGCTCGACGATATTGTCTTCGCTCAGCTTGGTCAGCGCGTCCTCGACCATTCCGACGGCGCCGAGCACGATCTTGGTGCGCGCGGCGATAATGGCGTCCGCCTGCTGGCGCTTGAGCATGGCGCTGGCGATCTCGCTCGCATAGGCGAGATGCGTGAGACCTGCCTCGTCGACAACGATGCCCGCGACTTTGAGACGGTCGTTGAGTTCTTCCAGCAGTTCGCGGTTGACCACGTCGCCGCCGCCGCGAAGCGTCACTTCCTCACCTTCGAAATCGTCATAGGGATGGCGCGATCCGACGGTGCGCAGGCCCGCCTCGATCTGGATATTCACGAATTCCTTGTAGTCGTCGACATCGAAGCTCGCCTGTGCCGTGTCGCGCACGCGCCAGACCACGTTGCAGGCGATCTCGATCGGATTGCCCCGCAAATCGTTGATCTTCACGCGCTCGGAATGGATGTTGTGCGCACGGGCCGAAATCTTGTTCTTGCCCATCCACGGCCACACCCAGCGCAGCCCCTCGGTACGCTCGCTGCCCTTGTATTCGCCGAACAGGGTGATGACCGCCGCCTGGTTGGGCTGGATCATGAAGAAGCCGAGGCCCACGATGACGACGCCGATAACCGAAGTGGACAGCGCCACCAGGAAGAGGATTTTCGCTCCCGATGCCGCGCCGTCTTCCGGTGCAAGGCCGGGCAGGACAAGTGCCAGCACGGCGATAAGGCCGACCAGTACCAGCAACATGAAATAGCCATTGTAGCTTGTCGCCGCGCTTTCGCGGCTGGTTTTCATTCCGGACAATTCCACCGACATAACCTGCCTCCTGTTATATAAATATGATATCATAAATATATCAGGACGCGGTGGCGGTCAAGAACATCCGGTCAGTGGCGGGCGATCTCCGCCAAGAAGCGCTCGCCATAAGCGTCGAGCTTGCGCGCTCCGACACCTCCGATTCGGCCCAGTTCGGGCAGGGTAGAGGGCCGCGTTGCAGCCATTTCGCGTAGGGTCGAATCGTGGAACACGACATAGGGCGGGACGCCCGCCTCCTTGGCGAGATCGCGCCGCAGGTCGCGCAATGCCTCGAACAAGGGATCGCCGACCGGATTGGCTGCCGCTTCGCCACGCCGCCTGCGGCTGCGCTTGGGCGGGACGATGATCTCGACCTTGCGCTCGCCCTTGATGATCTCGCGCGCCGCGCCGCCCAGCGAGAGGCCGCCATGTTCGGTCGGCACGAGATCGCCTCGCGCCTGGAGCGCGCGGCCGAGCGGTTGCAGGAGGCGGACGTCCTCGCCCTCGACGATACCGAACACGCTCAACCGGTCGTGTCCGCGCTGGCGCACGCGCTCGTCCTCGGCACCGACAAGCACTTTCTGCAGGTGTCCCATGCCGAAGCTCTGGCCGGTGCGGTAGACCGCCGAGAGCAGTTTGCGCGCGAGTTCGGTGGTGTCCGTGACATCGGGCGGATCGAGGCAATTGTCGCAATTGCCGCAAGTCTCGTCCGGGTTCTCCCCGAAATGGCGCAGCAGGACCGCGCGGCGACAACCCGGTGTCTCCACCAGTCCGGCAAGCGCATCGAGCCGCGCGCGTTCGGCGCTGCGGCGCGCTTCGGGCAACTCCATCAGGCGCTGGCGAGCCGTGGCGAAATCGGCCGCACCCCAGAACATCGTCGCAAGGCTCGGGTCGCCGTCACGCCCGGCACGGCCGGTTTCCTGGTAATAGCCCTCGATCGACTTCGGCACGCCGACATGGGCGACGAAGCGCACGTCCGGCTTGTCGATCCCCATGCCGAAAGCGATCGTGGCGACGATCACCATGTCCTCGCTTTCGACGAAGGCGGCCTGGTTCGCTGCCCGCGTCTCTGCCGGGAGGCCCGCGTGATAGGGGCGCACCGACCGGCCGGTTGCAGCAGCGAGCTTCTCGGCCAGCTCTTCTACCTTGCGGCGGGTCTGGGCGTACACGATGCCGGGGCCGGGCTGGCGGGCCATGAGGTCGGTAATCTGCCGCACGGGATTGTCGCGCGGGGTGATCGCATAGCGGATGTTCGGGCGGTCGAAGCCTGCCAGCACCAGCCCGTCTTCCGGTACGCCCAGTTGCGCCATCACGTCGGCGCGCGTTTGCCGGTCGGCGGTGGCCGTCAGCGCGAGGCGAGGCACATCGGGAAAGGCATCCATCAACGGGCGCAGCTGGCGGTAATCGGGACGGAAGTCGTGCCCCCATTCCGACACGCAATGCGCCTCGTCGACTGCGAAAAGGGCCAGCGGGGCAGCGCCCAGCATGTCGCGGAAGCCCGGCTGGCTGGCGCGTTCGGGCGCGACGTAGAGCAGGTCCAGTTGTCCCGCCCGGAAAGCATCCTGCGTTTCGCGCCAGTCGGCATCGGCACTCGTCAGCGTTGCCGCACGAATGCCATTGGCCCGCGCGCTGCGTAACTGGTCGTGCATCAGGGCAATAAGCGGGCTGATGACGATGCAGGTGCCCCGCATCATGACCGCCGGAAGCTGGTAGGTCAGCGACTTTCCCGCACCGGTTGGCATGACCGCAAGCGTGGACTTGCCGCCCAGGACACGCTCTACGACATCTTCCTGCCGGCCGCGGAATCCGTCGAAGCCGAAAGTCGAACGCAAGGCCTCGCGGGCGCGGTCCAGATTGTCTCCATCGAGCGGGGGCATGCAACCCTCTCGCCGCCTCGCGCGGATGGCGCAAGCGGCCTGGCTGCATTTTCCCCTTGGACCTTGGGGCCGGTGCATATTAACGACCCATCCGACAGCGCCGATCGGCGCTTTTATCAGGAGAGACACATGAAGTTCCGTATCCTTGCCGCTGCAACCGCTTCGCTGGCGCTGGCCGCCTGCGGCAGTGCCGACGACGCGTCGACCGAAGCCGAGGCCGACACGGTCGAAGTTGCTGCCGACGAAGCGCTCGAGCCGGTGACCGAAGAGCCGGTGGAAGATACTGCCGCGAACGAACCGGCGGAAGTCGACAATTCGGCTGCAGAAGCTGCCGAGAGCGCCTCGATCGAAGCTGCCGGCGACAACGCCGCTGCCACGGCCGAAGCCGCGCTCGATGCGATGGCCGAAGAAAACCAGTAATCGCTAGCCTGGCGAACGGGGGACGGGCGCGAGTAGCGTGTCCGTCCCATCGCTTGCCGTAGCGGATTTTGCCCCGCCGATGCGCGGGATTAGTCTGTCTTCGATGAGACGACTCGAAACACTTGCGGGCTTTGCCGCACTCGCCCTCGCCGGATGTAGCGAAGAGCCCCCCGCCGCGCCTGCCGAAGTGACTGCGGACGAAGCGCAGGCGCTCGAAGATGCTGCCAGCATGCTGGACGACGCGCGTCTCGAAACCGGACCCGAAGAGGTTCCGCAAATTGATGCCGAGGCAGGAGAGGAATAGCCAATGTCGACACCCAATCCCGGAATGGATGCCGAGACTTTCGACCAGTTCCTGGACCAGCTCGAACGCTATGTCCGCGAACGGCTGATCCCGGCTGAAAAGGACGTCATCGAACAGGACAAGGTGCCCGACGATATCCTGGCCGAGATGAAGGACATGGGCCTGTTCGGACTGACAGTGCCGGAAGACTTCGGCGGGGCGGGCCTCAACATCACGCAATACGCCAAGGTCATGCAGACCATGGCCTATGCCGCACCGGCCTATCGCTCCATCTTCTCGATCAATGTCGGCATGTTCAATTCCGCGATCAAGAACGGCGGCACGCCCGAACAGCAGGCCGAATGGTGGCCGCGCATCGCCGCCGGAGAGATTGCCTGCTTCGGCCTGACCGAGCCGGGCAGCGGCAGTGACAGCGCCGCGATGCAGACCTTCGCCAAGCCCGATCCGGACGGCAACGGCTGGATCCTCAACGGGACCAAGCGTTACATCACCAATGCGCCGCACGCCGACGTAGCGCTGATCATGGCGCGCACGGAAAAGGACGCGCTGCCCAAGAACGCCCATGTTTCGGCGTTCATCGTGCCGATGGACACGCCGGGCATGTCGACCTCCAGCCCCGACAAGAAGATGGGCCAGGCGGGCAGCCACATCTCCGACGTCATGCTCGACGACGTGCATGTGCCGGGCGATGCCCTGCTCGGCGGGGAAACCGGACAGGGTTTCCGTTTTGCCATGATGAGCCTCGACAATGGCCGGATTTCCGTCGGGGCGGCGAGCGCGGGCTATGCGCGCCGTGCGCTCGACAGCGCGATCAAATATGCCAACGAGCGACAGGCGTTCGGCGAACCCATCGCCAATTTCCAGCTGATCCAGCAGATGCTGGCCGAAAGCTGGACCGAGATTTACGCCGCCGAAGCGATGATGGCGGACGTCACCGCGCGCGTGGACCGCGGCGAGGACACCGTGAAACATGCCGCCGCCTTCAAGGTCTTCGCATCCGAAATGTGCGGCCGCGTGGTCGACCGCGTGGTGCAGATCTATGGCGGCGCGGGCTATCTCGCCGAATACGATGCAGAACGCTTCTTCCGCGATGCACGCATCTACCGCATCTACGAAGGGACCACGCAAATCCTCCAGCTGCAGATCGCCAAGCGGATGCTGCGCGAATATGCGCAGAGCGTTTGAGGCGTGTACGGCCTACTCAACGACCTGAGCATTATCGAGGCGTCCAGCTTCGTCGCCTCCCCTACCGCAGGGTTATATTGCGCGCAGATGGGGGCGGAGGTGATCCGCGTCGACCACAAGGAAGGCGGGCTCGATTATGACCGCTACATGCTCACGAAAGAGGGGCGCTCGCTAAGCTGGGAGAACCTCAACCGCGCGAAGAAATCGGTCGCACTCGACCTGCGCAGCGGGGAAGGGCGCGAGTTGCTGGTGGAGCTTTCGGCGAAGACCGGCAACCTCATCACCAATTTGCCAGAGAAAAGCTTCCTCTCGCATGAGGCAGTGGCGGCCAGCTGCCCCGACCTTGTCAGCGTGCGCATCATGGGCTGGCATGACGGGCGCCAGGCGATGGACTTCACCGTCAATGCGGCCAGCGGCTATCCGCTGATGTGCGGGCCCGAGGACTGGGACGAGGCAACCGCGCCGCCGGTCAACCAGGTACTGCCCGCGTGGGATTTCATCACCGGGGCCTATTGCGCTTTCGCGCTCATCGCCGCGATCCGCCACCGCGATCACACCGGTGCGGGCAGCCAATTGCGCGTGCCCTTGGGCGATGTCGCGATCGGCACGGTCGCCAATAGCGGTGCCATGGCCGAGATGCTCTATCGCGGGGCCGACCGCGAACGGCTCGGTAACGCGATCTGGGGGGCATTCGGGCGCGATTTCCGCAGTCTCGACAACACGCGCTTCATGGTCGCCGCGCTCACCGCGAAGCAGTGGGCGGGGCTGGTGAAGGCGTTCGGCGTGGAAGACGAAATCGCCGCGCTGGAGAAGGAATGCGGCGTACGCTTCGCCGATGGCGACGACCCGCGCTTCAAGCATCGCCATGCCTTGTTCGACCTCTTCCAGTCGCGCGCCGGGACGATGGACTGGCCCGAGCTGGAACGCCGGATGGCGGCAGAAGGCTGCACCTTCGAGCGCTATCGCACCATGCATGAAGCGGCTAACGATCCGGTGCTGGTCGATGACAATCCACTCTTCACGCGGACGTCCGGCAACCCCTCCGGCTTCGAATATCCCGCCACCCGCAGCTTCGCCAATATCCCGGGACGCGATGCGGGAGAGCCTGCACCTGCACCCTACCTCGGCCAGCATACCGAAGAAGTGCTCGCGGAACGTCTCGGCCTGTCTTCGGGCGCCATCGGCGTGCTGGTCGATCGCGATATCGCCCGCCTTTCCGATAAGGACTAAATCATGACCCAGCTTCGCCGCGTTGCCATCTGCAAGCCCTTGCGCACTCCCGTCGGGAAGTTCCTCGGCAGCCTCGCACCGCTCGAGGCGGGCGCCCTGGGTGCGGTCATCATCAAGGCGCTGGTCGAGCGTTCCGGTGTCGATCCCATGCGCGTCGACGACGTGGTTTTCAGCCAGGGATACGGCAGCGGCGAGGCGCCTGCCATCGGGCGCTGGAGCTGGCTTGCCGCGGGCTATCCCATCGAAGTGCCCGGCATGCAGCTCGACCGGCGCTGCGGGTCGGGACTTCAGGCCGTCGCTACGGCCGCCATGATGGTGCAGACCGGCATGGCCGATTGCGTGCTGGCTGGCGGCGTCGAGAGCATGTCCAATGTCGAACACTACACGACCAAGGCCCGCCACGGCGCGCGGCTGGGCGACATGGTCCTGTGGGACCGCCTCACCCGCGGCCGGTTGATGAGCCAGCCGATCGAGCGTTTCGGCGTCATCACCGGCATGATCGAGACGGCCGAAAACCTCGCCAAGGATTACGATATCAGCCGCGAGGCCTCCGACGCTTTCGCGGTCCGCAGCCACCAGAACGCGGCAAAGGCGTGGGAAGAGGGCAAGTTCGACGATCAGCTGGTGCCGGTCGAGATCCCGCAACGCCGAGGCGATCCGGTCGTCTTCGCCAAGGACGAAGGCTTCCGCGCCGATGCCGACATGGAGAGCCTCGGCAAGCTGCGCGCGATCGACCTGAAGCGTGATCCGCAAGCCATCGTGACGGCAGGCAATGCCAGCCAGCAGAACGATGCCGCAGCGGCCTGCCTCGTCGTCGCCGAAGACAAGGTCGAGGAGCTCGGCCTCGAGCCGATCCTGTGGTTCCATTCGTGGAGCGCGGCGGGCTGCGATCCCAGCCGCATGGGTATCGGTCCGGTTCCGGCGGTCGAGCGGCTTTTCGCGCGCAACGGCCTCGGCTGGGACGATATCGGCCTTATCGAACTCAATGAAGCCTTCGCCCCGCAGGCGCTCGCCGTCCTGAAGGGCTGGGGCTTTGCCGAGGACGACGCCCGCCGCGACATCGTCAACGTCAACGGCTCGGGCATCTCGCTCGGCCACCCAATCGGCGCGACCGGCATCCGCATCCTGGCCGACATGGCGCATGAGATGCAGCGCCGCGAGGTGAAGTATGGGCTGGAGACCATGTGCATCGGCGGCGGACAGGGCATGGCCGCCGTGTTCGAGCGCGCTGCCTGATGAGCGACTGGCAGGCATGGGTCGGGCGCGAACAGCGTAGCGCGGACCGGCTCGATCCGGGGCTTGCCGCGCGCTGGTGCGCGACGTTCGATCGCGATGCGCCGACGAACGCGCAGATGCCGCAGGGCATTCACCTGTGCCTCTGCACGCCCGAGGCGCGGACTTCGCAATTGGGAGAAGACGGCCATCCGACGCGCGATCAGAGCGAGGCCAGCTTCCTGCCGCCCATTCCGCTTCCGCGCCGCATGTGGGCGTCGAGCGCGATGCAGTTCCACGCCCCCATCTCCGTCGGAGCCACGATCGAGCGCTCCAGCCGCATTGCTTCGATAACGCCCAAGTCGGGCAGCAGGGGCGAGATGGTTTTCGTCGAGATCGATCACGAGACCAGCGCCGATGGCAAGCTGGCGGTCAGCGAGCGGCAGAGCGTCGTCTACCTCGAAGCACTCGCCACAGACGCGCCCCTGGCTCCGCCGCCTGCTGGCGAGGGCAGTTTCGACCCCTCGCAATGGGACACGCACCGCGAATTCGTTCCCGACGAGCGCCTATTGTTCCGGTTTTCGGCACTGACTTTCAACACCCACCGCATCCACTACGACGCTCCCTATGCGCGCGATATCGAGCGCTATCGCGGTCTGGTCGTCCACGGTCCTCTCAGTGCCAGCCTGCTGCTACAGCTCGCCGCCGAAAAATACGGCGAGAACCGACTTGCCAGCTTCACCTTCCGGGGGACGAGCCCGGCAATAGCGGGTGAGCCGCTGCACCTCGCATTGCGCGAAGGCGACGAAGGGATCGAAATGGGAGCCTTCGCCGGAGATGGGCGACAGGCGGTGAAGGCAGGCGCGACCCTGGCCTAGTCGACCGGATAATCAGCAATGGGTTTGAGCGATCCGTAGGTCTCCTCTACCGGATCGTGACCCAGATCGGGAAAGTCGATCGACGGCGGTTCCACCCGCGTATCGGGCAGGCGATCCAGCAGATTGCGGACCAGCGTCAACCGGCCGCGCTTCTGGTCGTTGAAATCGACCAGCGTCCACGGCGCCCATTCGGTGTGGGTCGCTGCCAGCATGTCCTCGCGGGCGCGCGTGTAGTCGTCGTATTTCCCGCGCGCGGCGAGATCGATCGGCGAGAGTTTCCAGCGCTTCAGCGGGTCTTCCAGCCGTTCGCGCAGGCGGTCTTCCTGTTTTTCCTGGTCGGTGCCGAGCCAGTATTTGAACAGCAGTATTCCGTCATCGACCAGCAGCTTCTCGAACGCCGGGGCCTGGCGCAGGAAATCATCGATCTGGCCATCGTCGGCAAAGCCCATGACCCGCTCCACCCCCGCGCGGTTATACCAGCTGCGATCGAACAGGACGATTTCGCCAGCGGAAGGGAGGTGCTTGGCGTAGCGCTGGAAATACCATTGGCTGCGCTCTTCCTCGCTGGGCTTGGAGAGGGCGACGATGCGGCACTGGCGCGGATTGAGGCGTTCGCGCACGGCCTTGATCGCGCCGCCCTTGCCGGCGGTATCGCGTCCTTCGAACAGGACGACGATCCGCTGACCGGTTGCCATCGCCCAGCGCGCCATGCCGACAAGCTCTTCCTGCATGGGTTCGATCGCGTCCTCGTATTCGCTCTTCTTCACACCCTGCTCCGATCGGTTTGTGTCCGGCTGCGTATGCTAGTATCAATGGCAACGATATGGCTACACTTGCAAAACCCGAACACGACTTTTCGCAGCTTCCGGACCTGCCGGACGACGTCTTCACGGCCCCGCTGAAAAAGCCGGAGCATGTTGGCGACGACTGGCTGGAGCCGAAGCAGACCGAATACGACAGCGAAGACGACGCGATCTGGAACGACCTGTTCGCGCGCCAGATGGATGTGCTCCCGGGCCGTGCAGCGACCGCTTTCATGCAAGGCACCGAAAAGCTGAACCTCGGGCGCGGCGGCGTGCCTGAGTTCGGCAAGCTTTCGGAAGAACTCGACAAGCTGACGGGGTGGAGCGTGGTGCCGGTGCCCATGCTGATCCCCGATCACGTCTTCTTCTGGCATCTCGCCAATCGCCGCTTCCCGGCCGGCAATTTCATCCGCACGCGCGAGACCTTCGACTACATCCAGGAGCCCGACGTCTTCCACGACGTGTTCGGTCACGTGCCCATGCTGACCGATCCCGTCTATGCCGATTACATGCAGGAATATGGTCGCGCCGGCTGGAAGGCGATGCGCTACAACCGGCTGAAGGCGCTCGGTTCGCTCTACTGGTATACGGTCGAATTCGGCCTGATCGAGGAGCAGCCCGGCGACATCCGCGCCTATGGGGCCGGCATACTGTCGGGCCCGACGGAGGTGGTTTATTCGGTAGAGGCGGAAAGCCCCAATCGCATCATGCTCAATGTCGATAGGGTCATGCGCACCGATTACGTGATCAGCGACCTGCAGCCGACCTATTTCGTCATTTCCAGCTTCGAGGATCTCTATCGCCAGACGGTCGAAAGGGATTTCGACAAGCTCTACAACAGCCTCGGGCCGGGCTTCACCTATGCCAATACTGCCGTGATCGACGTCGACTACGTGGTGAACCGCGGTACGCTCGAATACACCTTGCGCGGCGGGCGCGGATCGGGCGCGAAGCCGGTCTGATCGCAAACGAAAACGGCCCCGGATCGCTCCGGGGCCGCTTCGTTTTGAAAAGCTTGGAAAGCTTCGAGATTACATCTCGTCGATTTCGTCAGCCTGTTCTTCCATCGACTCTTCCATGGCATCAGTCTGGTCGTCCATGGCGTCGGCCTGCTCGTCGGTGATTTCGCCGGCGGCTTCCATTTCATTGACCTGCGCGTCGCGAGCGTCTTCCATCTCTTCGATGTTGGCTTCAGCTTCGTTTTCTGCGGCGCTGTCGCATGCTGCGAGGCCGAGGCTCATGGCTGCTGCAGAAGCGACGAGGGCTACTTTGGTGAACTTCATTGTGGTTTCCCCTTTGTAAGCGGCTGGCATCAGGATTGAGCCATCCGGATTTCGTCAAACGATAGTCGGAAATGCGCTGTTCAGTGCAGGACCCGCTGCCGCACGACATTGTAGAGCCCGACCACCACTATCGCACCGAGAATGGCCCACAGCAGCGTGCCTGCCCGGATCGCTCCGAGGAAGACACCGCCGGACGTCGCAATTCCCACAACGAGCGAACCGGCGATGCCGGCCAGCACGTTGCGAAGAATGGCGCGGCCATCTTCGATCTTGAGTGCGATCGATCCAAGCCATCCCATGAGGGCGCCGGTAACGATCAGAATGATCAAACCCATAGTCAGTCCTTGCGGTCTACTCGTGCCCAATAAAAAGCCGCTTGCGGCCATTGGTTCCACAAATATGACGGAACGGTGGCAGGGCCGGTGTCGCTATCAGAGGAAGGCGAGAAGGGCTGCGCCAAGGGCAACCCGATAGATCACGAAGACCATCATCGAGGCTTTCTTGAGGAAATTCATCAGGAAAACCATGGTTGCGAGCGCAGTGAAGAACGTGAGGATACCGGCGACGACAGCGTCTTGCTGCATCTGCGCTGTGGCTTCAGCCAGATCGAAGGCAGCAAGCAGGCCTGCACCCGCAACGGCCGGAATGGCGAGCAGGAAGGAAAAGCGCGCCGATTCCACGCGCTGGTATCCGAGCGCACGGGCCGCGGTCATCGTCGCGCCGGAACGGCTCGTGCCCGGAATCAGGGCCATCGCCTGGGCGATACCGACGAGGATGGCATCGCGCAGGGTCATGTCCTCATATGCCTTGGTTTCCTTGCCGAAGCGGTCCGCAAGGCCGAGCAAGATCCCGAAGACGATCAGATTGGTGGCGACCAGCTGGGTCGACCGGAAGCCTTCAAGATAGTCGCCCATCTTGAGGAACAGGCCGAGCGCGACCGCAGGAATGGTCCCGATGACGACGAACCAGAACAGGCGACGCTGGGCATCGTCCTTGGCGAGACCCACGCTGGCGAAACCGCCCCGCGCAAGGCCCATCACGTCCTTGCGGAAATAAAGGATGATCGCGAGCAGCGAACCCACGTGGACGGCGACGTCGATCAGCGGCCCCTGGTCGGGAAAATCGGTCAGCTTGGGGATGAGGATCAGATGGCCCGAGGAGGAAATTGGCAGGAATTCGGTGATTCCCTGGACCAGTGCGATCAGCAATTCTTGGAGGAAGGTCATGTCGCGGTGGAATTGGCACAAGGTTGGGACAAGTCAAACAAAAACCCCGCCGGCACGGGGCCGACGGGGTTGGATCTGTTCGGATTGCGATCCGCTTACCAGATTTTGATACGCTCCTCCGGCGGCAGGTAGAGATCGTCTTGGGGCGATACATCGAACGCATCGTACCAGGCATCGAGATGGCGCACCGCGTTGTTGAGGCGGAATTCGCCCGGCGGGTGGTTGGCGGTCATCACGCGGTTGCGCAGGCTCTCCTCGCGTTCCATGCCGCGCCAGATCTGCGCGAAGCCGAGGAAGAAACGCTGGTCTCCGGTCAGCCCGTCGATCACCGGCGCTTCTTCGCCATTGAGCGAGAGACGATAGGCGCGGTAGGCCATCTGCAGGCCGACGACGTCGCCCAGAGTTTCGCCCATCGACTGGTTGCCGCGCAGGCACACCGGCCCTTCCGCGCTGTCGACCGGGCAGTAGGCCTCGATGAAGCCGGCCATGCGCTTGGTGTATTCCTCGAAGCCCTTGCGGTCGGAATCCTGCCACCAGTTGCGCAGGGTCCCGGTGGCATCGAACTGGCTGCCCTGGTCGTCATAGCCGTGGCCGATTTCATGACCGATCACGGCACCGATCCCGCCATAGTTCACGGCCTCGTCGGCTTCGGCATTGAAGAAGGGCGGTTGCAGGATAGCAGCCGGGAAAACGATCCGGTTGGTGAGCGGCGAATAATAGGCGTTCACCGTCTGGGGGAACATGCCCCACTCGGTCGGGTCGACCTTGGTGCCGAGCCGCGCGCGAGCGTCCTCGGTTTCCCAAACCCGTGCATTCATCAGATTGCCGAGCGGGTCGGTCGGGTCGATCTGGAGGCCATCGTATGTTTCGAACTCGGCAGGGTAGCCGATCATCGGTACGAAGCCTTCCAGCTTGGTGCGCGCTTCGGCGATGGTTTCCGGCGTCATCCACTCGTTCGCGTCGAGCGCCAGGCTCATGGAGCGGGACAGGTTCGCGACGAGCTCGTCCATGCGCGCCTTGCTCTCGGGCGGGAAGTAGCGTGCGACGTAAAGGGCGCCGAGCTGTTCGCCCAGAGCGCCTTCGGCCGCATTGATGGCGCGCTTCCAGCGTTCCTGCTGCTGTTCCTGGCCGTTGATCGTCTTGCCGTAGAAGGCGAAGTTCGCATCATCGAGCTCGCTCGAAAGGACCGCCGCGTTATTCTGGAGGAAGCGGGTTGCCATATAGGCCTTGAGCGTCGCCAGCGGGGTTTCCGTCAGCAGTTGCATCATCGCCGGCAGGCCGCCCCCGATCATGTCGAGCTGTTCCTGCGTCAGTTCCAGCTCCTCGATTTCTTCCGCAGTCGGCGGGAGCTGGCGCGCGAGATAGCGTCCCTGGCCGCCAAGCTGCGATGCTTCGAGCAGGGCAGCGATCGGGAAATCGCCGGCCATTTCCGTCAGGTCTTCGGGGGTGAGCTCGTTATAGGTAAGCTTGGGCATGCGCAGCACCTGGCGGGCCCATTCCAGTTCCGCGACCTTGCGTTCGAATGCGTACACTGCCTGCGCAGCCGCTGCAGGATCGGCATAGCCCGCCGCGCCCAGCATGGTCGCAAGGTAATCCATATAGGCTTCGCGAACCTTCAGATTGCTTTCGGAATCGACGAGGTAATAGTCGCGATCGGGAAGGCCCATGCCGTCGAACCCGATGCCCACGGCATGGTCGGTGGGGTTGCGGGCGTCGATCGTGACGCCGGCGGTGACGAGACCGGGATAGCGCGGATCGCCGAACAGCGAGACCAGCGAGGCGAGGTCCTCAGCCGCGAAGATGGTGTCGAGATAGGGACGCGCAGGCGCCAGTCCGCTCGCATCGATGGCCTCGACGTCGAGATAGGCGCTGTAGGCATCGACGATACGGCGAGCCGCAGTGCCGGGCTGGGGATTGGAGGCGACGAGGTCGTTCACCAGCGTCTGCACGTCATGGATCGAGCCTTCGCGCAGCATGTCGAACGCACCGAAGCGCTGGCGGTCGGCAGGGATTTCGTTCTCGGCAATCCACTTGCCGTTGACGTAGGCGTTGAAATCGTCGCCCGGATCGACGCTCTCGTCGATGAGGTCGGTCCCGACACCCCAGGTGCCGAAGTCCATCGTCGGGCTGGCCGCTTCTTCGGCCATTGCAGGCGCGCCGAGGATCAGGGCGATGGCAGACGCCCCTGCGGCAAGGAAGTTCTTGGTCATGTGCGAAGTCTCCGAAGGAAATCTTGTAAACGCGCCCCCCGCGCGCGGATTCGAGTGCATGCTAGCTAGCGAAAGCGGGCGAGGCTCGGTCGCCGCTCGTCGGTCCAGCCATCGCTTTGGTCGAAGAATCGCCGGTATCAGGCGCTCTCGAGGCCGAACTGGAGCGACGCGAGCCGCGCATAGAGCCCGCCGTTTTCGGACAGCTGCGCGTGGGTGCCTTGTTCGGCGATGCGCCCTTCGTCCATCACGACGATCCGGTCGGCCGCTCGCACGGTGGCAAGACGGTGCGCGATCACCAGTGTCGTGCGGTTTTCCATGAGGCGTTCGAGCGCATCCTGCACCAGGCGTTCGCTCTCTGCGTCGAGCGCGCTGGTCGCTTCGTCCAGCAGCAGGATCGGCGCATCGCGCAGCAGGGCGCGGGCAATCGCGATACGCTGCCGCTGGCCACCTGAAAGCTGGGTCCCGTTCTCACCCAGATAGGTATCGAGACCTTCGGGCAGTTTCTCGAGGAATTCGGTAGCGTTGGCCGCACGTGCGGCGGCCCAGATTTCCTCCTCGCTGGCCTCCCAATTGCCGTAGCGCAAATTGTCGCGGGCACTGGCGGAGAAGAGGACACCTTCCTGCGGGACGAAAGCGATCCGGCGACGTATGGCCGCGGGATCGGCGCTGGTGAGGGGAATGCCGTCGAGCCTGACCGTGCCCGCCTGCGGGTCGTAGAAACGCTCGGCCAGCTGGAAAATGGTCGACTTGCCGGCGCCGGAAGGGCCGACGATGGCGACTGTCTCGCCCGGCTCGACCTCTAGGCTGAAGTCTGTGATGGCGGGCGCTTCGAGGCGTGTCGGATAGCGGAAGGTTACGTTGCGGAAGGACAGGCTGCCGCGCGCGGGTTCGGGCAGCGCTTCGGGGCGCGCGGGTGCTGCGATGCCCGGCTTTTCGGCCAGGAGTTCGCTGAGGCGTTGGGCGGCACCGGCTGCGCGCAGCAGGTCGCCGACCACTTCGGCCAGCGCGCCGACGCTGCCGCCAACGATCATGCCTGCAAAGACAAAGGCCATGATCGTGCCGCCGGTCAGTTCCCCTGCCTCCACCAGCACGGCCCCGCGCCACAGGAGCAGCACGATGGAGCCGAAGATCAGCGTGATGGCGGTGGCGGTCATCAGGGCGCGCAGCAGCACGCGCTTGCGGGCGGTCTCGAAAGTGCGCTCCACGGCGTCGGCGAAACGGCCGCCTTCGCGATCCTGCTGGCCGAACGCCTGCACGACCTTCATCGCGGAGAGCACTTCGGTGACCATGGCGCCGACATCGGCAATGCGGTCCTGGCTCGACCGGCTGATATTGCGCAGGCGTGCGCCGAAAATCGCGATCGGCAGGATGACCACCGGGATCCCGATGAAGATGTAGACCGCCAGCTGCGGCGCCAGCCAGAACAAGTAGCCTGCCGCGGCCACGGCCATGATGGCATTGCGCAGTGCCATGGAAATGGTCGTGCCCACCACCTGTTCGATGATCGCGGTGTCGGACGTCATCCGGCTGGAAATTTCCTTGGGGCTGTTCTCCTCGAAGAAGGAGGGGGACAGGCGCAACAGGTTTTCATGCACCTTGCGCCGGATGTCGGCGACCACGCGTTCGCCCAGCCAGCTGACGAAATAGAAGCGCAGGGCGGTGAAGATGCCCAGCGTCGCGACGAGGGCGAGCAAGTAGCGGAACCAGCGGCCGATATCGCCCGTGCCGTCACCGCCGAAACCGCGATCAATAATCAGCTTGAGCGCGCTCGGCAGGGCAAGCGAGGTGATAAGGGCCGTCGCGAGCAGCGCGATCGAGGCCAGCGTCAGCTGCAGGGGATAGGCCTTGGCGGACTGCCAGACCATGGCCAGCGCGCCCAGCGAGCGGGTTTCCCCGTCCTTGCGCCGGCGGCGGAACATGCCGCGCTTCGGCATGGCTTCGGCTTCTGCAATGTCGCCCGTCTCGTCCATTCGCTCCACCTAGGCAGCGCGGGCCGCAAAATCCACAGGGGAGGCACGTTTCGGGCACTTTTACCCCATTTGTGCATTGCACAACGACGAATCACTCGTCAGACTGCCGGTTTGGATCAAGGGCCCGCAGCAAGACCATAACAGCGCGGGCAGCAGGGGACGCGAATGCTTTACCAAGCCTATGAACTCCAGCGCAGCTGGCTATCGAGCGCCAGCGCCTGGGCCTCTATCGGGGCGGAAATGCTGTCCAACCCGGCCCTGCCGCAAAATTACATGGGCGGATATCTGGGTCTGGGCCCGATGGCTGCCAGCGCGCTCGAAGTCTTCGCCCATGCCACCGCCACCTATGGCAAGCCCGCCTGGGGCATCGAAAGCGTCGAGGCGGAAGGCAGGCACTGGCCAGTCGTCGAAGCGACCGTGGTGAACCGGCCGTTCGGCGACCTTAAGCGCTTCCGCCGCGAAGGCCTTGCCGAAGATGCGCCGCGCCTCCTGATCGTCGCCCCGATGAGCGGGCACTATGCAACGCTCCTGCGCGGCACCGTCGAACGGATGCTGGAAAATTACACTGTGTTCGTCACCGATTGGGCGGATGCGCGCAATGTGCCCTTGCACGAAGGGCATTTCGACCTCGACGATTACATGGATTACGTGATCGAATTCCTCGAACACATCGGTCCCGGTGCCCACGCAATGGCCGTGTGCCAGCCTTCGGTCCCGGTCTTCGCCGCAACCGCGATCATGAACCGCGACGGCCATGATTGTGCGCCCAAGACGCTCACCATGATGGGCGGCCCGATCGACACGCGCTGTTCGCCGACCAGCGTCAACGACCTCGCGATGGAGCGCCCGATCGAGTGGTTCCAGCACAATGTCATCGCCACCGTGCCGATGCAGTATCGCGGTGGCGGGCGGCGCGTCTATCCCGGCTTCATGCAGCTTGCCGGCTTCATGAGCATGAACCTCGGCAATCACATGATGAGCCATTACGAGATGTTCAAACACCTCACCGTGGGCGACGAGGCGAGTGCGCAGGCGACCAAGGATTTCTACGACGAATATCGCAGCGTGTGCGACATGACCGCCGAATTCTACCTGCAGACGGTAGAAGAGGTGTTCCAGACGCACGCCATCCCGAACGGCACCTTCATGCACCGCGGCAAGCGTATCGACCTCGGCGATATCACCGGGACCGCTCTCCTCGCCATCGAGGGCGAGCGCGACGATATCTCGGGCCTCGGCCAGACCCGCGCCGCGCTGGAGCTTACGCCCAATCTGGATGCGTCGAAGAAGCGCTACTACATGGCCGAAGGGGCCGGGCACTACGGCATCTTCAATGGTAGCAAATGGCGCGGCAAGATCGCCCCGGTGGTCGAGGAATTCATCGCCGCGCACGGGTAGGGTCCGGGCCGGACGCGGGTGTGCTATAGTGCCTCTGCGGCAGCTTCATGCCGCGCCAGCACGAGGAGGTAGCCCATGCTCACCATCACCAAGCCCTCGGCCGATCGGGTGGATATCACGCTCGACGGCAAGATCGATGCCGACATCATGCGCACCGCGCTCGACGATCTGATTGCGAAATCGGACGGGGTGAAGGACGGCAAGATGCTGTACCGCATTATTAATTTCGAATTGCCGACGCTCAGCGCGATTGCGGTCGAATTTACCCGCCTCCCCAAGCTTTTCGGCTTGCTTGGCGCGTTCGACAAATGCGCAGTGCTGAGCGATTCCGACTGGCTCAGGAAAGCGGCCGAGATCGAAGGCGCGCTGTTCCCGGGTATCGAGATCAAGAGCTTCGGTCTCGACCAGCAGGACGTGGCCGAAGAATGGCTCGGTCTCGCGGACTGATCGGCGCGGGTGTGCGGTCAGCCTGCCCCGCGTAGACGCTCCGCATGCCAGGCCACGTGCTCGGCCATGAAGGTCGAGATGAAGTAATAGGAGTGGTCGTAGCCCTCCTGCATCCGGATCTCGGGGCTCATGCCTGCCTTGGCGCAGGCCATCGTCAAAGCGCCGGTCTTGAGCTGTTCTTCGAGGAACTGATCGGCAGTGCCCTGGTCGACAAGGATGTGGTCGTGGCGTGCGCCGTCCTCGATCAGGGCCACGGCGTCATAGGCGCGCCAGCTATCGCGGTCATCACCCAGATAGCGCGAGAGGGCTTTCTCGCCCCACGGCACGCGCGAAGGCGCGACGATCGGCGAGAAGGCACTGATCGAGCGGAAGCGGGCCGGATCGCGCAGGCCGATGGTCAGCGCGCCGTGTCCGCCCATCGAATGGCCCGTGATCGACTGTCGCGACAGGTCGACGGGAAATTCGCTCGCGACGACGGAGGGCAGCTCGATCTCGATATAGCTGCGCATGCGGAAATGCTCGCTCCACGGGGCCTGCGTCGCATCGACATAGAAGCCGGCACCCTTGCCGAAGTCGTATTCGTCCGCCGCGTCGGGCACGTTCTCGCCGCGCGGGCTGGTGTCCGGAGCGACGAAGATCACGCCATGCTCTGCACAGGCGGCGCGATATTCGCCCTTTTCGGTCACATTGGCATGTGTGCAGGTGAGGCCCGACAGGTACCACAGCACCGGCAGCTTCGCGCCCGCTTCGTGCGGGGGGACATAGACCGAAAAGGTCATTTCAGTGCCGGTCGCTTCCGACTGGTGCGAACAGACGAACTGGTCGCCACCAAAGGCCTTGTTCTGCGAAAGGTAATCGAGCTTCATGCGGTCTCCTGAACCGGGATTTCTGCGACGACGGGCGCATGGCCCCAATGTTCCAGCAGCTGCAAGATATGCGCGCCGGAAAGCCCGATTGTCGCGGTATTGCGAAGCGGGTGGACGTTTACCCGTTCCGCGCGCGCCAGGCCCGCTTCAAGGACGCAGGTCACGCTGCCGGGGGCTGCATGGATCATGGCCAATGGCGTGACGGAGCCCGGCGCAATGCCGATCAGGCGCTCCATGTCGTCCGGCTTGCCGAAGCTCACGCGCTTGCAGCCGATGGCATCGGGCAGGGCCTTCAGGTTCACCCGCGCTTCTGCAGGGACGGTCACCAGCCAGAAGGCGCCCTTGGCATCTTTCAGGAAGAGGTTCTTGGTATGCTCGCCGGGAATGCTGGCCTTGATGTCGCGGCTTTCCTCGACGGTGAATACGGCCTCATGCTCGTGATGTGAAAAAGGGATCGCGAGCGCGTCTATGTCGGCTCGCAATCCCTTTTCATTGATTGGCGTCAAGGCGTCAGCCCGGACGATACATCGCGCAGACCTTGTTGCCTGCCGGATCGCGCAGGTAGGCGAGGTAGAGCTTCATGCCCGCACCTTCGCGCAGGCCCGGCGGATCTTCGATCGGGGTGCCGCCATTTGCCGCGCCCGCTTCGTGCCACGCATCGGCCATCGCTTCGCTGTCGGCCGCAAAGCCGATGGTCGAGCCATTGCCGCAGCTCGCCGGCTGGCCGTCGATCGGCTTGGTGATGAGGAAAATGCCGCCATTGTGCATGTAGATGACGCGGCCCTTGGGATCGACGGTGCCTTCGCGGCCACCGAGCGCCTTGAAGCAGGCGTCGTAGAACTTCTTCGATGCCTCGATATCGTCGGCACCCAGCATGACGTGGCTGAACATTGAACTCTCTCCTTAGGTTTCGATTCGCTACCTTAAGCGCGCCTGCGGCCTGCGCAAGCGATCAGATGTCGATGGCGAGCGTGGCGGTCTTCTGGTCGCCGGTATTAGGCGTGTCCTTGGGATCGATCAGCAGGAGGCGCACCTCGCCGTGGCGCGCGCAGGGGCGGTGTTCGACCCCGCGCGGGACGATGATCATCTCGCCTGCTTCCAGCACTTCGGTGCGATCGCGGAACTCCATGTCGAGCGTGCCGTCGAGGATAAGGAAGAGCTCGTCCGTGTCCTCGTGGCAGTGCCAGATGAACTCGCCCTCCACCTTCACCAAGCGGATCTCGTTATCGTTGTACCGCCCGACGATGCGCGGTGCCCAGTGGTCGGAAAACTGGGCGAATTTCTCGTCCAGATTGACCTTGGTGGGCATCAATAGACCACGACCGCGCGGATGCTTTCGCCTGCATGCATCAGGTCGAAGCCCTTGTTGATCTCTTCCAGGCTGAGGCGGTGGGTAATCATCGGGTCGATCTCGATCTTGCCGTTCATGTACCAGTCGACGATCTTGGGCACGTCGGTGCGGCCCTTGGCCCCGCCGAACGCCGTGCCGCGCCAGTTACGGCCCGTGACCAGCTGGAAGGGACGCGTCTCGATGGTCTTGCCGGCTTCGGCAACGCCGATGATGATGCTGGTGCCCCAGCCCTTGTGGCAGCATTCCAGCGCATCGCGCATGACCGCGGTGTTGCCGGTGCAGTCGAAGCTGTAATCGGCGCCGCCGTCGAGCATGTTGACCAGCGTTTCGACCACGTTGCCGACATCCTTCGGGTTGACGAAATCGGTCATGCCGAACTTGCGGCCCCACTCTTCTTTCGAAGGGTTGATATCGACGCCCACGATCCGGTCTGCACCGGCGAGCTTTGCGCCCTGGATCACGTTGAGGCCGATCCCGCCGAGGCCGAAGACCACGACATTGTCGCCCGGCTGGACCTTGGCGGTATTGGTCACCGCACCGACGCCGGTGGTCACTCCGCAGCCGACATAGCAGGTGGTGTCGAAGGGCGCGTCTTCGCGGATCTTGGCGACCGCGATTTCGGGCAGCACGGTGAAGTTCGAGAAGGTCGAACAGCCCATGTAGTGGTAGATCGGCTTGCCGTTGTACGAGAAGCGCGTGGTCCCGTCGGGCATCAGGCCCTTGCCCTGCGTTTCGCGGATCGCGCTGCACAAATTGGTCTTGCCCGACAGGCACATCTTACACTGGCGGCATTCGGGCGTGTAGAGCGGGATCACGTGGTCGCCTGCTGTCACGCTGGTCACGCCAGCGCCTACTTCGCGCACCACGCCGCAACCTTCGTGCCCGAGGACAGAGGGGAAAAGCCCCTCGCTGTCCAGACCGTCGAGCGTATAGGCATCGGTGTGGCAGATGCCGGTCGCCATGATCTCGACCAGCACTTCACCCGCCTTGGGGCCTTCGAGATCGAGTTCGACGATCTCGAGCGGTTTCTTGGCTTCGAAGGCAACGGCGGCGCGGGTTTTCATGATGCGATTCTCCTCTTTGATGCGACGGGTAGGGGCGCAGCGCTGGCCTCGCAAGCCAAGTTGCTTGCGGTTCAGGCGCGGCGCGATAGGAGGGCGGCCATGAAGATCATTCTCCCCGCTATCGCCGCTGCGATGCTCGCTGCCCCCCTAATCGCACAGGACAGCGCACAGGCGGACACGCCCGCTCCGGTCATCACCATGGAACTGGTGGACCTGCCGATCGAACAGCAGACGGCGCTGCGCTGCGGGGTTGCCGTGGCCATTGCGACCGAGGCTCAGCGCGCGGGCAATGCGGATGGCAAGGACTGGCCGGACCTGCTGGAGAACGAGCGCGGCCGCGAGTACTTCGTGCGGACCATGGCCAAGCTGATGGACGACACGGGCATCGCGCGCGAAGGCATCGCGCTTCGCGGCAGGAAAGAGGCCGAAAAGCTGGCGCAGGACGGCCAGCTCGATGCGGTCATGCCCGCCTGCCTGCTGATGATGCAGGCCTCTGGCTTCTAAAGCCCGTTCAGCAAGCTTTCAGCGCGAATCTGCCATGTCCATGCTTCCCGGAACAACCGAAGGAAGTCCCATGCGTCGTCACCTGCTTGCCGCAGCCACCCTTGCCGCATTCGCAGCGCCCGTGCCCGCACTGGCGCAGGATGCCGATGAGGCTGCCTTCGACGAACGTGACGGCGCCGGGCTGACCGAAATGGTGGACTCTTTGTCCGACCCCGAACGCCAGCGCGAACTTGCCATGATGCTACGCGCGATGAGCGAGGTCCTGCTCGACCTGCCGATCGCCCCGCTGACCGATGCGGTTGCCGAGATTGCGGGCGAGGAAGCTAAGTTGGTCGAGGATGGCGCGACGCTGCGCTCGATCGCGCCGGAAGCTAGCCGCGTGCCGGAAGAGATCGAGAAGAACCTGCCGCGCGCCATGGAAGCCGCAGGCACGCTTGCCGAAACGATGGAAGTCATGCTGCCGCAGCTGCGCGCCATGGCCGAACGCTTTTCGGACACGCTGCCGCAGCGCGACTGACTTCACAGGAAATTTTCGCCAAAATCGCGCGCGCCAGTGGACGCGTGGACGCGCCTGCCGCATAGGCAAGGGCCATGTGGCAGCTCCACCAATTCCCCCTGTGCCCCTTCAGCCGCAAGCTGCGCCTGCTGATGGGCGAAAAGTCGGTTGCGTACGAACTCGTGCGCGAAAACCCGTGGGAAGGGCGCGACAGCCTGTGGCAGCTCAATCCGGCCGGACGCACCCCGGTCCTGCATGACCCGGCGCGCAAGGTCACGCTGTGCGACAGCCAGGCGATCTGCGAATTCTTCGAAGAGACGGTGGACCGCAACCCGATGATTTCGGGCAATGCCATGCAGCGCGCCGAAATCCGCCGCCTGACGCGCCTGTTCGACGAAAGCCTCTATGGCGATGTCACCGCACCTGCCCTTCACGAAAAGATGAAGAAGCGGCTGATCCTGCGCCAGTCGCCCGACGGACGGGTGCTGCGCGAGATGGGACGTCTGCTCCACGGCCACCTCGACTATATCGACTGGCTGGTCGACACGCGCAGCTGGCTCGCCGGGCCGACGCTCAGCCTTGCCGACCTCGCCTGCGCGGCGCAGCTATCGGTGGTCGATTACCTCGGCGGGATCGAATGGAAAGGCCACGACCAGGCGCGCGACTGGTACATGGTCATGAAAAGCCGCCCGAGCTTCCGCCCGCTGCTGAGCGAAAAGATGGAAGGCCTGCCCCCGCCGCGGGAATATGCTGCGCTAGATTTGTGAGCTTTGATTGAACGGTCACTCGATTTCTTCGAGTTGCCGGAAGACGATCCGTATCGCGATCCCGCGTTGACTAGCTTCTCGCATTACACACTCAGCAGCGTGTGAGTTTTCAACGGTGATAGGAAGTTCCATCGTAGCCGGGTGGTCGTTCACCAGAAAAGTCGTTTGAAAGAACTTTGCACCGCAGTCGCGAGCAATCTGGCCAGTTGCATTAGCGATTGAATGCTCGTCTTTGAGCTCTTCGGCTTCGACAACTGGTTCAGTCAACTCGATGAAAGCGATCTTGGCTTTTGGTTCATCGGGAGATGGAATCTGAGCGGCAATCAAGGTAACCAGCAATGTCGCTGCCGCTCCCGCCGCGAACCATGTGAGGCGTATTCTTCTCATTGTTTCATCCCCATCGCTTTCACCTCTGACACACCGGGCAGAACCATGTGCTGCGCCCGCCCTGCACGATGCGGCGGATCGTGCCGCCGTCTTCGTGGTGGCAGGGTTCGCCCTCGCGGCCGTAGACGTGGAAGCGGGTGGCGAAATAGCCGAGGTTTCCGTCGGGCTGGGCGAAATCGCGCAATGTGCTGCCGCCGTCGCGGATGGACCGCTCCAGCACGTCCTTGATCGCAGGGACGAGGCGGCGCAGCTGCGGCATGGTCACCTTGCCGCCCGCCTTCCGCGGATGGATGCCCGCATGCCACAGCGCCTCGCAAACATAGATATTGCCAAGGCCCGCGACGATGGTCTGGTCGAGGAGCAATAGCTTGATCGCCTGTTTGCGCCCGCGCGTCACCTCGCGCAGGTGCTCGGGTGTGAGATCGTCGCCCAGCGGCTCCGGCCCGAGCGCGGCGAAGGGCTTCCACGTCACCAGTTCGCCGCTCGTCATCAAATCGACCGAACCGAAGCGGCGCGGATCGTTGAGCGCGAAGCGGTGGCTCGCCGTCTCGATGACGAGATGGTCGTGCTTGTCGTCTTCCTCCGGATCGATCCGCCAGCGCCCGCTCATGCCGAGGTGGAATACCATCGCATGATCGCGGCTGGTATGGACCAGCCCGTACTTCGCCCGGCGCGAGAGATGCGTCACGCTCGCCCCCGTCAATGCCTGAACCAGATCGGGCGGGAAGGGGCGGCGCATATCCGGGCGGTTGACCTGGACCAGCGTGATCGTCTCGCCCTCGAGGAACCGCGCAAGACCGCGCACCGTTGTTTCGACTTCGGGAAGCTCAGGCATTTTCTTTCCGGCGATTGGAGACGTATCGATGTTTGCAGATGGCAGATCGCCGGATGCGGTGCCAGCCCTCTCCCCCACCCGGCCACCCAAACAGTATCGTGCCGTGGGTGGCCGGGTGGGGGAGAGGGCCGGAGCCGGGCGCAGCGACCGCAGGGAGCGGATAGACGCCATCAAAAACAACCCCTAAGGCACCTCGCCATGAACGACACAGTTTCCTTCGGCTACGAAGACATCGACGCGAACGAGAAAACCGGCCGCGTGGGCGAAGTGTTTTCCAGCGTCGCCGCCAAGTACGACATCATGAACGACGCGATGAGCGGCGGGATGCACCGGCTGTGGAAGGACCGCTTCGTGCGCCGGGTCAAACCGCAGCCGGGTGAACAGATCCTCGACATGGCGGGCGGCACGGGCGACATCGCTTTCCGCATGGCCGCCAAGGGGGCCAGCGTCACCGTGTCGGACATCAACCAGGACATGCTCGACGTCGGCATCGAACGCGCAATGGATCGCGGCATCGACGGCCTCGTCTGGAGCCGTCAGAACGCCGAGGAGCTGGCCTTCAGCAGCCGCACTTTCGATGCCTACACCATCGTGTTCGGCATCCGGAACGTCACCTTTATCGACAAGGCGCTGCGCGAGGCGCACCGCGTGCTGAAGTACGGGGGTCGCTTCTACTGCATGGAATTCAGCCAGACCGACTGGCCGGGCTTCAAGGAAGTCTACGACCTCTATTCGCACCAGCTCATGCCCAAGATCGGCAAGGCGATCGCCAATGACGAGGACAGCTATCGCTACCTCGCCGAATCGATCCGCCGCTTCCCCAAGCCGCCCGAATTCGAGGCGATGATCCGCGCAGCGGGCTTCGAGAATACGCGGGTCGAAAAGATCCTCGGCGGTGCGGTCAACATCCATTCGGGGTGGAAGGTTTAAGGGTGGCACGCCCAGCTACGCATATCTGGCGGCTCCTCAAATGGGGCCGGACGCTGGCGAAGCACGGCGCTTTGCGCGGGATCGAGCGCGATCCGAACACGCCCCCACCGGTGAAGCGGCTGGCCCGCATCGCCCGGCTCGGGACGGTGCAGCCGAAGGAACCCGATTATGCCGGCGCCTTCCGCGATATCGGCCCGGCGGCCATCAAGCTGGGACAGACGCTGGCGACACGGCCCGACCTCGTAGGCGAGGATGCCGCGCGCAATTTATTGAAGCTGCAGGACGATTTGCCGCCCGTCGGTTTCGAGAAGATCAAGGCTAGCATCGAGGCGAGCTTCGAACAGCCGCTCGAAAGCCTCTATTCCGAATTCGACCCGGTGCCCGTGGGTGCGGCGTCCATCGCGCAGGTCCACCGTGCGGTGACCACCGAGGGCAGGCCGGTTGCCGTGAAGGTCCTGCGCCCCGGTGTGCGCGAGCAATTCGCCAAGGACATCGACACCTACGAATGGGCCGCCGCCCATGTCGAAGCGATGGGCGGCGAGGCTGCGCGCCTGCGCCCGCGGCTCGTCATCGCCAATTTCAAGCGCTGGACCAATCGCGAGCTCGACCTGCGGCGCGAGGCGGCCAGCGCATCGGAACTGGCCGAGCATATGGTCGGGACCGAAGGCTATGAAGTGCCCGGCATCGACTGGGACCGCACCAATGGCCGCGTGATGACCGTCGACTGGATCGACGGCATCAAGATCAGCAACACCGAGGCTATCCGCGCGGCGGGTCACGATACTGCGGAACTGGCGAACCGCCTCGTCCTCGCCTTCCTGAAGCAGGCGATTGCCGCCGGTTTCTTCCATGCCGACATGCACCAGGGAAATCTGTTCGTGAAAGCGGACGGGACCATTGCCGCCATCGATTTCGGCATCATGGGCCGGATCGACCGGCAGGCGCGCATGTGGCTGGCGGAAATCCTCTACGGTCTGACGACGGGCAATTACAAACGCGTCGCCGAAATCCATTTCGAGGCGCAATATGTGCCGAGCTATCACAATGTCGACGAGTTCGCGACGGCGCTGAGGGCGGTGGGCGAACCCATGCGCGGCAAGCCGGTGAGCGAGCTGTCGGTCGGGCAGATGCTGGACGGGCTCTTCGCCATTACCCGCGATTTCGACATGCAGACGCAGCCGCACCTGCTGCTGCTGCAAAAGACCATGGTGATGGTCGAAGGCATCGCCACGCAGCTCAATCCGCAGATCAACATGTGGGACACGTCCGCGCCCTATGTACGCAGCTGGATCCGCGACGAGCTGGGGCCTGAGGCCGCAATTGCCGACCGTATCCGGACCGATACCGAAACGCTGCTGCGCATCCCCGATCTCGTGCGCCGGATCGAAGACCGCTTCCCGCCCAAGGGCGGCGCGCCCGAACCGCCGCCGCTACCGGAAGTGGAGCTCGTGTGGGAACGCCGTGCCCGCAAGCAGGAGAGGCGCAGCGTCCTCGGCTATCTGCTTGTTGCAGCAGGCGCGGGCCTTGCCGGTTGGGCCGCCGCGACCCAGGGCTGGATCGGCTAGGTCAGGCGATCCGCCCGCGCCAGCGCAGCATGGCGAAGGTCAGCACGAAGACGTGCGCCGCCTCTACCAGCATCGGCATCCACCAGCCTTCGTAGGTCCCGACCGCGAACAGGTTCACCAGCCGTCCGGTAAAGGCGATCGCGAACAGCAGCAGCGCGGGCAGCAACACGTCGCCGCGGCGCTTCCACGCGCCCCAGGCCATGAAGAAGGCCGCGACCAGGAAGAAGGCGGTGAAATCGCCGCGCATGGCGGAAAGTCCCATCGCTCCGCTGGCGGTCAGGCCAAAGTCTGCCCCTGCCAAGGCAGGGTCGACGAAAAAGCTCACTCCGAGGACCAGATCGAGCAGGGCGCCCAGCGCAATCAGCGCGGCAAGAACGAAATTCATATGCGAAACCCCTCCGTTTCCTTTTTTTAAACCATAGGGTGGCAAGGGTATTTGGGCAATCGCGCGCGTTTTGCGTGCTGGCAATGACGGACAGGGGGCGCTAGCAAGCGCAACGATGACGCAATGGGAATGCACCAGCCGATCGGCGCGGACAGCGCCAGTGACGAATTCGAGCGGGACCGCGAAGTGAGCGGACCGAAGATCCTGCTCGTCATCGGCGGCGGTATCGCTGCCTATAAATCGTGCGAGCTCGTGCGCCTGATCCGCAAGGCCGGGGGCGAGGTGACCTGCGTCCTCACAGAGGGCGGCCAGCAGTTCGTCACGCCTATGGCGCTGGCGGCCCTGTCGGGCAAGAAAGTCTATACCTCGCTCTTCGACCTCAAGGACGAGGTCGAGATGGGGCATATCCAGCTCAGCCGCGATGCGGACCTCGTGGTCGTGTGCCCGGCAACGGCGGATCTCCTCGCCAAGATGGCGGCAGGTATCGCGGATGACCTGGCGACCACGCTGATCCTCGCCACGGACAAGCCGGTGCTGACGGTCCCGGCGATGAATGTGAAGATGTGGGAGCATTCCGCGACCCAGCGCAATGCCGACTGGCTGCGCCAGGCAGGCGTGAAGGTCATGGATCCCGACGAAGGCCCGATGGCCTGCGGCGAATTCGGCCCCGGACGCTTGCCCGAACCGGTCGCGATCCTGTCGAAGATAGCCCAAGAACTCGAAATCGATATCGACCTGCCCGAACTGGCCGCGCCCGCCCCGCAGCTCGCAGCTCCGTTGGAAAAGGCCGACGCCGAGGTCGAAGCGCCCGATATCGAGGCTCTCGAGCCGGAGGACGAGGAAGAGATCGAAAAGAGCGGCGGCGGCCTTGGCGGCTTGCTGTCGATGATCATCCCGCGCTCGACTGCGAAACGCTCGCACGAAGAGATCGAGGAGGAGTACGAAGAGCTCGAGGACCTCCCTGAGCCCGACATGCTCGATGCCGAGGCGCTGGTCGAAAATACCGAGTTCGATCCCGACGCCGCAGGGCCGCTGCTTGCCAAGAAGGGCGGGGCTGCAGCCGCACCGCCGATCGATCCCGAAGCGCTCAACCATACCGTCGCGCGCAAGGACGAACGCGCCAAGCCTCAGCCGGTCGAAGAAGATGTGCAGACGCAGGAAGTCGCCTTCGAGGATTCGCCGCTCGCCGGGCAGCCCGAATTCGATCCCGATCCCGAACACCGCCCGCTCTATGGCAAGCACGTGCTGGTCACTGCCGGCCCGACGCGCGAGCCGATCGATCCGGTGCGCTATATCGCCAACCGGTCGAGCGGGAAGCAGGGCTTCGCGATTGCCGCAATGGCCGCTGCCGCCGGTGCGCGCGTCACGCTGATTTCCGGGCCGGTGCACCTGCCCACTCCGCATGGCGTGGACCGCATCGATGTCGAGACCGCAGAGGACATGGCCGAGGAAGTGCGTAACGCACTGCCCGCCGATGCTGCATTCATGGTGGCCGCGGTCTCCGACTGGAAGAGCAAGCATGTTGCCGGCGAAAAGATGAAGAAGCGCGGCAGCGCGCCGCCCGCGCTCATCCTGGCCGAAAACCCCGACATCCTCGCCGCAGTGGCGGCTGGGCGCAAGCGACCGCACCTCCTCATCGGCTTCGCCGCCGAGACCGAAAACGTTGTCGAAAACGCCAAGACCAAGCGCAAGCGCAAGGGCGCCGACTGGATCATCGCCAATGATGTTGCCGGTGCCGTCGGCGAAAGCGTGATGGGCGGCGACATCAACCAGGTGCATATCGTCACCCCCAAGGGGGTCGAAAGCCTGCCCGAAATGCCCAAGGACGACGTGGCCCGCGAACTGGTGCGCCGCGCTGCCGAAGCGTTGGTCGAACAGCGGGATGAAGACGAACATGACTGATCCGGTCGGTGTAAGGCTGAAACGCCTGCCCCATGGCCACGGCCTCGATCTCCCGCGCTATGCCACCGATGGTGCCGCAGGCATGGATGTCCTTTCAGCCGAAGCGGTCAGCCTGAAGCCGGGCCAGCGCCATGCTGTCGCAACCGGCTTTGCCGTCGCCATTCCCGATGGCTATGAAATACAGGTTCGTCCGCGTTCGGGCCTCGCCTTCAAGCACGGCATCACCGTGCCGAATACGCCGGGCACGATCGACAGCGATTATCGCGGCGAATTGAAGGTCCTCTTGATCAACCACGGCGACGAGACCTTCGCCATCGAACGCGGCGACCGGATCGCCCAGCTGGTGCTGGCGCCCGTCACGCAAACTGCATGGCAAGAGGTCGACGAACTCGACGAAACGACCCGCGGCGAAGGCGGGTTCGGCTCGACCGGCGGCCACGCGAAGCTCGCCTAGTCGAACAGACCCACGGCCAGTTCGGCCCAGACCAGCAGGAAAAGCGAGATCATCGCGGCAATGGCCAGCAGGCGTGCCCGTGCATCCAGCCTTGCCCGCAAGGCCATTTCGATACCGATCCCGACCATGCCCAGCAATCCGCCCATAAGCGCGAAATCGCCCGGACCCCAGGCGACGTCGGCAGTGACGTTCATCGCGATGGCGGGAAGCACCAGGACCAGTGCGGCCAGGGTCCAGTAGATCGCGCGAATACGGTTCGCTGCCGGTGCGGCAAGTGCCCTCATCATCTCAACTCCCTCATATCGCGGCGCTTTATAGTATGTCCGCGCTCATTCCTGAAAACTCACGAAAAAGGGCGGCCCGTCGCCGAGCCGCCCTTTCCGGTTCATCTATATATCGCTTCCATGCGATCTAGCACTTACCGGTCTTCCGGCTTGACCGAGATGCGCACGGTCTCACCCGAATTGCCGGGGAAGTCCGTGAACATGGCTTCGACCAGGTTCGGCACGAGGTACTGCAGTCGGTTCGAAGTCGACAGGGCCTGCGCCTTGCCTTCGAACAGCCGCTCACCCGTCGCCGCGCGATCGATTTTCATGTCGATACCGCTGGTATAGACCGTGTAGCTGCGCACTTCCGGGCCGCCGAACCACGGGTCGTTGAAGCCGTAGCCCCAGCTGCTGCCGTAATAGCTCGTGCGGAAGATGCGCCCGTCGCGGGTGCGGTAATAGCGCGGACGGACATAGCCCAGGTGTCCGCGATAGCCGTACCACGGCGAATAGAACGGATCGTGGAAGCCGGTCGAGCGCACCCGCTCGCGGCCGTTGTCGACGCCGTAATCGAAGCGTACCAGCAGGGTCGCGTCTTCAGCCGATGCTGCCTGCGCATAGCCCAGGCGCTCCATCTGCGCTTCGACCTGGTCGGCATACATCGAGAATTCCAGGCCGCCGGCAAGGGCCGGATCGTCTGCAACCACGAAGTAGCTTTCGCCGGTCGGGGCGGGCATCCTGGTTTCGAAACGGGTCACGTCGGCCTTGAAGGCAGGCGCGGCGCAGGCTGCCAGGCCTGCCAAGATCATCGGTACGGAGGCCAGCTTCAGCTTACGCCCCAATCCCTGTTTACGGGTAGTCATAGCTTGGTCCTTTCACGCGTTGGTGCATCGTATACACCAAACGGGAATCATGGGGCAGCCCGCCTTTCCCCAAGACAATCTGCCAGTGAATAGAGCAACTTCTATACCAAACGCCATGAACCGGCTTTGAATGGCCGGATTCACTTATGTTGCATCGCGCTGGAGGGTTGTCGCACGGCCCTCAACGCGGCTAAGGGTCGCCGCGACAAATCCCAATTTGCGTAAGGCAGAGACGAGCCATGGCTGGCCATTCCAAATTCAAGAACATCATGCACCGCAAGGGCGCGCAGGACAAGAAGCGCTCCAACCTGTTTTCCAAGCTGAGCCGCGAAATCACCGTGGCCGCCAAGATGGGCATGCCCGATCCGGACATGAACCCGCGCCTGCGCCTGGCGGTGAACGCTGCCAAGAGCCAGTCGATGCCGAAGGACAATATCCAGCGCGCGATCGACAAGGCATCGGCCACCGACGGCGAGAACTACGAAGAAGTCCGTTACGAAGGCTATGGCCCGGGCGGCAGCGCGATCATCGTCGAGGCACTGACCGACAACCGCAACCGCACCGCCACCGCCGTGCGCACCGCTTTCAGCAAGAACGGCGGCAACCTCGGCACCGAGGGCAGCGTCCAGCACGGCTTCGAACGGCTCGGACTGATCGAATATCCCGCCAGCGCGGGTGACGAGGACAAGGTCCTCGAAGCCGCGATGGAAGCGGGTGCGGAAGACATCGAAAGCACAGCCGACGGTCACACCATCTGGACCGCCGCCGACGATCTCCACCAGGTCGCGGGCGATCTCGAGAAGTCGCTGGGCGAGGCGGAAAACGTGAAGCTTGCATGGAAGCCGAACATCACGGTCGAAATGGACGAGAAGGGTGCATCGACCCTGCTCAAGCTGATCGATACGCTGGACGATGACGACGATGTCCAGACCGTCTGGGGCAATTACGAAATCTCCGACGAGGTCATGGCCAAGCTGGACGCCTGATCGGTCGTCCGGTGAAGCTGCGCGAATGGATCCTCGCGATCATATTGGGCAGCGCATTCCTGCTGGCGATTGCCTGGCGGCTCGGCTGGATGATCGGGTTGTGACGGCGTGCTGATCCTCGGCCTAGACCCCTCGCTGTCCTGCACGGGTTGGGGCGTGATCCGCGTCGACGGCAGCCGGATCACGCATATCGCGAACGGCCAGATCCCGACCGATGCCAAGGCGCCGATGGTGCGGCGGCTGTCGCTGCTGCACACCTCGGTCGAAGCCGTCATTGCGGAATACGCGCCCGATCGCGCCGCTGTGGAAGAAGTTTTCGCGAACAAGAATGCGCAATCGACCCTCAAGCTCGCGCAGGCACGCGGGGCCGTGCTGGCGGCCTGCGGCGGGGCGGGGCTTGAGGTGAACGAGCATGCCGCGCGGCTGGTCAAGAAGGCGGTCGTCGGGACCGGCGGGGCCGACAAGACGCAGGTCCAGGCCATGCTGAAAGTGCTGTTGCCGGGGGCGAAACTGGCCGGCGCGGATGCCGCCGATGCGCTGGCGGTCGCGATTGCCGATGCGCACCTTTCCTACACGACGCCCTCGCGCTAGGCCCTTGGCATGAGCGTGCCTGAACCCCTCATATCCGCCCGAAACGGGCGCTTTGCGGCCTCCGGCGGATTTTCCGCCCGGACCGTGTTCCATGTGTTCCACTCTGTAGGACAGGCATCGTGACCATCCAGCTTTACGGCATCCCCAATTGCGACACCGTCAAGAAAGCCCGAAAGTGGCTCGACGCGCAGTCGATCGATTACAGCTTTCACGACTACAAGAAGGAAGGCGCCGACCCGGCAAAGCTCGCCTCATGGTCGGACGCGGTGGGCTGGGAGGTGCTGCTCAACAAGCGCGGCACCACCTTTCGCAAGCTGGACGATGAAGCGAAGGCCGATATCGACCGCGAAAAGGCGATCGCGCTGATGGCCGAGCACCCGAGCATGATCAAACGGCCCGTCGCCGAACACGCGGGCGGCATATTGGTCGGCTTCAGGGAAGAAGACTGGGCGGCAGCGCTTCAATAGCCGCTGGAATTACTCCAGCCGCCATTGTCGTTCTGCGTCACAGAGCGCGCATTGTCGTTCGCCGTGCCGGTGATCTGGCGCTTGACCGCGCCGAGGTTGCTGCCCGAACCGTAAATCAGGCCAAGCACGATCGCACCGCCGAGGAGAAGTTTCTTGATCATGGTCGCGACAGGCTACCCGCCTATCCTAAAGATCAGGTTAATGCTGACCCTCAGGCCTTGCGCGCGGTCACGATGTAATTGAGCGCCGTATCGCCGGAAAGGTGGAGGCCTTTCATCGGGGAATAGCCGATACCGCGCGGCTCGCCCATGGAAAGACCTGCCTCGGACAGCAGGTCGCCGAGCTCCTCGGGCGTGATGAAGTCGTCCCAGTGGTGGGTGCCCTTGGGGATCATGCCGAGGCCCTCCGCCGCGCCGATCATAAGCAGGCGCGATTGCGGCGTGCGGTTGGGGGTCGACAGGACCATGAGGCCGTCATCGGCAAGGCGCGCTGCCAGCTCGCGCACGAAAGCCGCCTTGTCGGCCACATGCTCGATCACCTCCATCGCGGTGACGAGGTCGAACTTCCCGATGTCGAGTGATCCGATCTCGCCCGCCATGTACCTTATATCGAGGCCAACGCCCTCGGCATGAACGCTGGCCGCAGCCACGTTTTCGGGCGCTGCATCTACGCCCGTAACCTGCGCGCCCATGCGCGCCAGCGGCTCGCACAGCAGGCCTGCGCCGCAGCCGACGTCGAGCGCGCTCTTGCCCGCTAGCGGACGCGCATTGCGGACATCTCCGGCCCAGTGCACGTCGATCGCATCGCGCAGGAACTGGAGGCGCACCGGATTGAGCTTGTGCAGCATGGCGGACGAACCCTTCGGGTCCCACCAGTCCCGCGCCAGTCTGCCGAAATGTGCGGCCTCTTCGGGCCGGATCGTTTGGCCGCCTGAAGTATTGCTTGGCGTGTCGGTTGTTGCATCACTCATAAGGGGTGGCTAGCAGCCATAGCCCACGCATTCCAGCACGGAGAGACATCCGCTTGGCCCGTATCGTGATGAAATTCGGCGGCACCTCGATGGCGGGGACGGAGCGCATCAGGCGCGTCGCCAACCTCGTGCGCAAACAGGCTGCCGGTGGCAACCAGGTCGCCGTGGTGGTCAGTGCGATGGCAGGCGAGACCGATCGCCTGGTCAATTTCTGCCGCGAAGCGAACCCGCTCTACGACCCGGCCGAATACGACGTCGTCGTGGCGAGCGGCGAGCAAGTGACGAGCGGACTACTCGCTCTCACCCTGCAATCGCTCGGCTGCGACGCGCGCAGCTGGCTCGGCTGGCAGCTTCCGGTCCGCACCGTCGAAGCGCATGCGAAGGCAAGGGTTGAAGCCATCGATGCCGAAGCTCTCACCTCGGCGATGGAGACAGGACAGATTGCCGTCATCCCGGGTTTCCAGGGGGTTTCGGAGGACGGCCGTATCACGACCATGGGCCGCGGCGGGTCGGACACCAGCGCGGTCGCAATCGCCGCTGCGGTGAACGCGGACCGGTGCGATATCTACACCGATGTCGACGGCGTCTACACGACCGATCCCAGGATCGTGGCCAAGGCCCGCAAGCTCAAGGCCGTGACCTATGAAGAAATGCTCGAGCTGGCGAGCGTGGGGGCAAAGGTCCTCCAGACCCGCAGCGTCGGCCTCGCGATGAAAGAGGGCGTGCGCGTGCAGGTCCTCTCCAGCTTCGTAGGCGACGACGCCATTCCGGCAGACGAACTCCCCGGCACGATGATCGTGTCGGAAGAGGAAATGAATATCTTGGTGGAGAAGGGCGAAATGGAACGCCAGCACGTAACCGGCATCGCGCATGACAAGAACGAGGCCAAGATCATCCTCACCCGAGTGCCCGACAAGCCGGGTGCCGTGGCGCATATCTTCGACCCGCTGGCAAAGGCGGCGATCAATGTCGACATGATCATCCAGAACGTGGGCCGCGACAAGGGCGAGACCGACGTTACCTTCACCGTCCCGCAGGCCGACCTTGCAAGGGCTCAGGCGCTGCTGGAAGACAAGCGCGACGACATCGGGTTCAATCGCCTCATCACCGACAGCAAGATCGCCAAGATCAGCGTCGTGGGTGTCGGCATGAAAAGCCACGCAGGCGTTGCCAGCACCATGTTCAAGGCGCTCGCGGATCGCGGGATCAACATCCAGGCGATCACGACTTCGGAGATCAAGGTCAGCGTGCTGATCGACGAAGACGAGACCGAACTCGCCGTTCGCGTCCTGCATACCGCCTATGGCCTCGACGCGGACGACGAGGCTGCGTGAATAGGATTCGCAAGGTAGCTGACGGGTGGAGTGCCATCGTCCGAAGCACTTGGCGGGCCTATGCGGTCTTTTGCGGAGCGGGAGTGATTGCCGTCCTGCTCCGGTTTCGAGGCGGGGAGTATGCGGAAGCGAGCAATCGGGAGGTGATGGAAGAGATCGGCGTGGCCGCAATTCTCATGTTCGTCGCGGCCTTTGTCACTGCGCTCGTCTTCCATTACCAACTGCGCCGTAATTCGCGCTGGCCCGGTGGGGGAGGGCGCCGCAACAGGTGAGCGTGAAATGAGCCATACAGCAAAGATCCTCCTTCTCGGCTCCGGCGAACTGGGCCGCGAATTCGTCATCTCCGCGAAGCGCCTCGGGGCTTATGTCGTGGCCTGCGATGCCTATGACGATGCACCCGCAATGCAGCTTGCCGATGCGCGCGAGGTCTTCTCGATGCTCGATGGCGAGAAGCTGCGAGACGCGGCCGAAAGGCACCGGCCGGATTACATCGTTCCGGAGATCGAAGCCATTCGCACTTCGGTCCTTGCAGAACTGGAGGAAGAGGGTTTCAACGTCGTGCCTTCCGCCAGGGCGGCGCAGCTGACCATGAACCGCGATGCGATCCGCGACCTGGCGGCGCACGATCTCGGTCTCGTGACCTCGAAATACCGCTATGCGAAGAACCTCGACGAGGTGCGCGCGGCGGCAAAGCACACGGGCTTTCCCTGCGTCATCAAGCCGGTGATGTCATCGTCCGGCAAGGGCCAGAGCACGGTCCGCGACGACGACGGGCTCGAGCCGGCCTGGGATTACGCTTGCGCCAATATGCGCGGCGACCGCAGTCGCGTGATCGTCGAGCAGTTCGTCGACTTCGACTACGAGATCACTCTCCTGACCATCCGGCACAAAGGTGGCGTCAGCTTCTGCCCGCCGATCGGCCACCGGCAAGAGCGCGGGGATTACCAGGAGAGCTGGCAACCTACGCCTATGAGCGATGTGGCGATCGCTAAAGCCCAGGACATGGCGCGAACCGTGGTCGATGAACTGGGTGGACACGGCCTGTTCGGCGTAGAGTTCTTCGTCAAGGGCGAGGAGGTGATCTTCTCGGAACTCAGTCCCCGCCCGCATGACACGGGGATGGTAACGCTGGTCAGCCAGAACCTCACCGAATTCGACCTCCACGCACGCGCCATCCTTGGTCTGCCGGTGCCCGATCAATTGCGCGCGCGCCCCTCCGCCAGCGCGGTCATTCTGGCGAGCCAGAACAGCGATGCGCTTTCGTATAGCGGCCTTGCAGAAGCCCTTTCCCAGCCCGGCACGGACCTGCGCATCTTCTCGAAGCCGACCAGTCGACCCTTTCGCCGGATGGGCGTGGCGCTGGCGACGGCAGGCGATACCGATGAAGCGCGGCGGAAGGCTCGCGATGCGGCGGCCAAGGTGCGGATCCATTACGGCGACACCGCCGGTTAGAACATTGCGTAAAGGCGCGGACCTCCGCTTGCCGTAAGGGCGCTTGCGCCGTAAGCGCTTTTGCCATGAGCAGCTATCCCAAGACCGACCGCCTGATGCAGCGCGGCGCCGACTTCCTCGGATCCGAAACCGCCATCCTGTGCGGAGCGATGAGCTGGGTGTCGGAGCGAAACCTCGTTTCCGCCATTTCAAACGCCGGTGGCTTCGGCGTTATTGCATGCGGCGCGATGACGCCGGAATTGCTCGAAACCGAGATTGCCGAGACGCAAAAGCTGACCGACAAGCCGTTCGGCGTGAACCTCATCACCATGCATCCGCAGCTCTTCGACCTCATCGAAGTATGCGACAAGGCAGGGGTCAGCCATGTTGTGCTGGCCGGTGGCATTCCGCCCAAGGGCAGCGTGGAAGCCATCAAGGGCGGCACCAATCCCGCCAAGGTGATCTGCTTCGCCCCCACGCTTGCCCTGGCGAAGAAGCTCCTGCGCTCGGGCGCGGACGCACTCGTGATCGAGGGCATGGAAGCCGGTGGCCATATCGGCCCGGTATCGACCAGCGTGCTGGCGCAGGAAATGCTGCCCGAACTGGCCGAGGACCACATCATCTTCGTGGCAGGCGGCATCGGACGCGGCCAGGCGATTGCAGGCTATCTCGAAATGGGCGCCGCAGGGGTACAACTTGGCACCCGCTTCGCCTGCGCCAGCGAAAGCATTGCCCATCCCGATTTCAAGAAGGCCTTCTTCCGCGCCAATGCGCGCGACGCCGTTGCAAGCGTGCAGGTCGACGCGCGCCTGCCGGTCATCCCGGTGCGGGCACTGAAGAACAAGGGCACGGAAGAATTCACTGCCAAGCAGCGCGAAGTCGCCGGTACCCTCGATCGCGAAGAAATCGCGATGGAAGAAGCGCAGCTCCAGATCGAACACTATTGGGCCGGTGCCCTACGCCGTGCGGTGATCGATGGCGATGTCGAGAACGGCAGCCTGATGGCGGGCCAGTCGGTCGGAATGCTCAAGGCGGAAGAGCCTGTCGCGGACATCATCGAAAAGCTCATGGCACAGAGCGAAGAGGCGCTCTCGCGCCGCTAACTCCTGGGTCGAACCTGCTGGCAATCCGGTTGGTGGTCTGACTTAGGTGAGGCCCTGCGCGGTCAGCATTCGGTTTCCATCATCCGCAGCTGTTCGGGTATTTCGTTCAGCCGGATGAGCCGCGCGCGCCTGTCGTTCGGGTCGATGTCCGCCGTTACTAGGCCTTTCGCCTTGAGGCGTTCGATCGCGAGGTAGAAGCCGCGATAAGAAGAACCCGAGGCGTGCAGCAATTCCTTGATGCGCGAACTGCCGTTGTTGAGAAGATGGATAATAATCCTGCCCTCAATAGTGAACACCTCGACCCCCGAACGACCGAACTCGTTCGAAAAATTCTCTAATAGTTTCTGCACTTGCCCGCCCGTTCCGATTCGCGGGAAATACACCCGACCATCGACCAAAATCTGTTAATGGCCCCCAAGCATTCGCAGAAAAGCGAAATGCCAACCATTATTTGCATCAAGTATTATATGAATAAAACGCCTACAAGTGTATCTTGTATATATAATATAAGACCTCAAAAGCGATATGAATGCCCCTACAAATCGCGTAGCTCCACGTCAACTGGGTCCTCGGATCGCCTGGTTTAATAAATGTTAAATACCTTTTGAGGGGTTACTTTATGCGTACTATGAATATTGCGGGTCGTGCAGCTGTTGCCGGCCTGATGACGAGCGTCGCAGGGGGCGCGCTTCTGGTTGCATCGCCCGCAGCCGCACAGGCATCGGACGAAACTTGCTTCCGTTACACGAACGGCTCGCTCTACTGCACCGAGCCGGGCGATGTGGATTATTACCGCGGTGCTGGAGAGTTCGATCAGTCGGGTGTCGGTGACGGCGCTTACGACAATCTCGACACAAAGATCGAGCAGTCCGCTCCGAGCGAAGCCGAAGTAACGGCTGCCCAGGCAGAACTCGATGCAGCCAACGACGCGGCTGAAACGCTTGCTGCCGACCAGACTGCAGTCGAAGCTACGCTGACCGACGACAACCTCGCTGCATTCGAAGATGTTGCAACGACCGAAGCCGCTCTCGAAGCCGCCCAGGCCGCTGAGCTGGAAGCACTGGCTGCCCAGACCGATGCACAGACCGCATTCGATGCGGCTGCTGACGATCTGACCGAAGCCAACGTCGCTCTCGGCGCTGCCCAGACCGATCTGGCGGACGCACAGGATGCTGTCGACACGGCCCAGGCCAACTATGACGCCAACCAGACCACTGCGAACCTCGCAGCTCTGAATGACGCTCTGGCTGACCGCGCTGACGCACAGCTCGCGCTGGACGCTGCTGAGGAAGACCGTGCAGACGCGCTGGCCGTCGCCAACGATGCCGCTGCAGACCTCACGGCTGCGCAGACTGCGTTCAACGACGCAGCTGCCGCGACCGTCGCTGCGAACGATGACTTCTCGGATGCCCTTACGGCACTCGATACTTCGCTCGCTTCGAACACCGACTTCGTCGACGCGATCACCGACGCTGGCTACACTGCCGACGCTTCGGGCCTCAACACGCTCAGCAACGACGCCGTTGCAGCAGCAGATCAGGCTGTTGTCGAGCAGGCTCAGTTCGACGCGCTCGACGATGCGACCAACACCTTCGCTCGTGCTCAGGACGTTCTCGTCCCGGCTGCCGAAAATCAGAACGCTGCAATCGCTGCTGCTTCGCAGGCTCTTCTCGGCGACCCGCGCGCTGATGAGACTAATGCCGAAGTCGAAGTGATCGCTGCTCTGGTCGATCACGAAGAGCGTATCTCGACCAACACCGCAGACATCGCGACCAACGCTGCGAACATCGCCGACAATTCGGCTCGCATCACCGTCGTCGAAGAAACGCTGGTCGAATACGACACGCGCATCACCGCCAACGCCGATGCGATCGTCGCTGAATCGGAAGCGCGTGCCGCTGCCGACGCTCAGTTGCTCGATCAGCTGACCGCAGAAGAGAACGCCCGTATCGCTGGCGACGCTGCCCTGCAGAGCCAGATTGACGGTATTGGCGGCCGCGTCGATCTCGTCGAAGCGCGCATCGACCAGCTCGATGACCGTATCGCCAGCTCGACCGCTACGGCGATCGCACTGGGCGGCATGGGCTTCCTGCCCGACACGCGTTTCAACCTGTCGGTTGCAGGCGGCTTCTACGAAGGTGCCAACGCAATCGCAGCCAACGCCGGCATCCGTGTCAGCGACAAGGTTGCGATCACTGCCGGTATCGGCGGCGGCCTGAACAAGAACGGCAAGGTCGGTGGCCGTGTCGGCATCATCTTCGGCTGGTAACTCCTAACAGTCTGATTGGCTGACTACACCGAGGCGGCCCGGAGAGCGATCTCCGGGCCGTTTTTGGTGTCACAAGCGTGGCTTTGAGGCCGTCGAGGAACTCCAGCTTGTCCTCTGGCCGGAGCGCGATCATTAAGCGACCCATGTCCGAACCTCTTGTCCTGATCCTGTCCTGCGCCGATCGACCAGGGATTACCGCGCGCGTTGCCTCGTTCCTGTTCGAAAGCGGCGGGAATATCCTCGAAGCACAGCAGTTCAACGACCGGGGCTCGGATGCTTTCTTCATGCGGGTCGAGTTCGACCCCGGCTCTGCGGAGCGAGAAAGGCTTCGCGCCGGTTTCGCATCCCTCGCAGAAGAGTTCGCAATGGAGTGGAAACTCGCGCTGCGTGACCGCCCGCGGCGGGTGCTGCTAATGGTCAGCAAGTTCGATCATTGCCTCGCCGACCTGCTTTACAGATGGCGGATCGGCGAATTGCCGATGGAGCCGGTGGCGATCGTCTCGAACCATCCGCGCGATGCTATCGGCCATACCGATATCGGCTCGATACCGTTTCACCACCTACCCATAAATCGCGAAACGAAAGCCGCGCAGGAAGCCGAGGTCCGCAGGATCGCCGATGAATGCGATGCGGAGCTGGTGGTCCTGGCGCGCTATATGCAAATCCTGTCGGACGAGCAGGCCGCGCACTTCGCCGGGCGGTGCATCAATATCCACCACTCATTCCTGCCGGGTTTCAAGGGGGCCAAGCCCTATCACCAGGCTTACGAGCGCGGGGTGAAGATGATCGGCGCGAGCGCGCACTACGTGACCGCAGACCTCGACGAAGGCCCAATCATCCACCAGTCGGCCGAACCGATCAGCCATGCCGACAGCCCCGACGAGCTGGTCAGGAAGGGGCGCGAAATCGAGAGCCGTGTGCTGGCGGAAGCCGTCCGCCTGCACCTTGAGGAACGGGTGCTCCTCAACGGCAAGCGAACGGTCGTCTTCCGCAGCTGATCAGCGTTTCGCCACCCGAGTTTTCGCGCGCTCGGCTTCCATCGCCTTGTCTTCGTTGGCGCGCTTGATGACATATTGGCGGATGGCTTCGATCTCGTCCTCGGAGAGCGAACCGGCAAAGCTGGCCATGCCGTTATCCTGCAGTGCACCGCCATGGACGATCTGCAGCCAGGCGGCCGGATTTTCGAGCGCACCAGAGCGGCGCAGGTCGGGCAATTCCGTCGACCCGACTGCTGCAGGCGCGTGGCATACGGCACAATAGCGCGCGTATTTGGCACGCCCCAGTTCGATCGTCTCGGCGCTCGCCCGCGACAACGGCGGATCGAGCGGTGCGAGCGCGAAGTCGGGCTCGGCAGGAAGCTGTGCCTCTCCGCCCAGCTTGAAGACCAGGAGCCGGCTGATGTTTCGTACCGGCTTCATCTGATCGATAAGTTCGCCGTCCACCGACAGAGCGAAAGCGCCGCCCCAGCCTGCCAGCACGGCGACATATTGCTCGCCATTGACGGTATAGGTCATCGGCGGTGCAACCACCCCGGTTTGCGCGGCGAAACTCCAGAGCTTGTCGCCCGTGGCAGAATTGTATGCGGCAAATTCGCTGCCCGAGTTGCCTTGGAATACCAGTCCGCCGCCGGTTGCCAGAAGCCCGCCGTTCCACGGTCCGGGATGTTCGACCTCCCAGCGCACTTCTTGCGCCACCGGGTCCCAGGCCAGCAGCTTGCCGCTGATCGTGCCCTGGACTTCGCGCCGGATGCCAAGGTCGGGCGGCAGGTCGCCTGCGCCCAGATCGAATCCGACATTGAAGCCGCGTGCCCGGTCAGGCTTCCAGTTCGCTTCGGGCGCATAGAGCATCGCGGCTTCGAATGCCGGAATGTAGACGAGATTCTCGTCCGGGTGATACGCCATCGGGTGCCAGTTATGCCCGCCGAGCGGACCGGGCATGACCAGCGCAGGTTCTCCGGTGATATCGACCCGCGTTTCCGGGTTCATGATGGGACGGCCATCCTCGGACATTCCGGTCGACCAGTTCTGGGGGATATAAGGCTTGGCGGACAGGAATTCGCCCGTCGCGCGGTCCAAGACATAGAAATAGCCGTTTTTGGGGGCCTGCATCAGGACCTGCCGCTCGCGCCCGTCGATCTCCATGTCGGCGAGGATGATGTGCTGCGTAGCGGTGTAATCCCAGGTCTCGCCAGGGGTCGTCTGGTAGTGCCAGACATAGTCGCCTGTGTCGGGCCGGATGGCGACGATGCTAGAGAGGTAGAGATTGTCTCCCTCGCCTTTTCCGTCGGGGCCGGGGCTGCGGTAGGCGCGGTTCCAAGGGCTTCCGTTGCCGACCCCGAAATACAGCAGGTCGAGTTCCGGATCGTAGGCCATCGAATCCCACACCGTGCCCCCGCCGCCGATGCCGTCCTCGCTGCCGAGCACGTCGCCGCTCCAGGTTTCGGCGGCCGCCTTCAGATATTCCGGCTCCTCGCCGCCTTTGCCGCCGGGCACAGTATAGAACCGCCACAGCTCATCGCCGTCCGCCGCGTCATAAGCGGCGATATAGCCGCGCACGCCGAACTCGGCCCCGCCGTTGCCGATGAGCACCTTGCCGTCGATGACGCGGGGGGCACCGGTAATGGTGTAGCTCTTCGACTGGTCGACAGTCACTTTTTCCCAAGCGACCTTTCCTGTTTCGCGGTCGAGCGCGACGAGGCGCCCGTCGAGCGTGCCGAGATAGAGGTTGTCGCCCCATGCAGCGAGGCCGCGGTTCACGACATCGCAGCAGGCCTTCACGCCGGTTTCGCCGGGAACCTGCGGATCGTAGCTCCACAGCGGCTCGCCCGTGGCGGCATCGAAAGCGAAAACCTTGCTCCACGCGGTTGTCACGTAAAGCTTGCCATCCATTACGAGCGGCGTGGCTTCCTGCCCCCGTGCGGTATCCATATCCACGAACCAGGCAAGCCCGAGATCCGAGACGGTTTCGCGGTTGATCTGGTCAAGCGGGGAGAAGCGTTGTTCGGAATAGGTGCGGCCGTGGCTGATCCAGTTGGCCGCGTCCTGGTCCGCATTGACCAGGCGCATCGCGTCGATGCCGCCCTCGTTCTCCGCCGAATTGCACGACGCAAGCAGCAGCGCGGCCGCAGCCGCCAAACCGTATCTCATCGCTACTCTCTCCCTCATCGGTCTTCCCGGACCGCTCAACCCGATTGCATCCTGCCTCCGATCTCAGGCCTTGTCCATCGCGAGGACTGGGCTAGGTTGGTACGCGGACGGGGTAGAGGAGAGACTGCAATGTGTGATCAGGAACGCTTGGCTCAATGGGCGAGGGGCGGAATTTCCCGGCGGACGTTCGGTGCCGGGGCGCTCGCCGGCACTGCAGCTGCCTGCACCTCGATGAATCCGGCGGGTGAGGACGCGGCCGATGATATCGTCATGCGCAGCACCGTCAGTTTCGCCACTCCTGACGGAACCATGGACGGGGAGTTCTTCCATCCGTCCAGCGGCACACACCCTTCGGTCATCTTCTGGCCAGACATCGCCGGTATCAGGCCGGCCAAGCGCCTCATGGCGGTTCGCCTTGCCGAGGCAGGGTACGCGGTCCTTCTGGCCAACCCCTACTATCGCGATGTGGCGGGCCAGCAATTCGAGGATTTCGCGGACTTTGCCGGAAACGGCGGCTGGGACAAGGTAAAGCCCTGGCGCGCCCGCTTCGATCACGAAACCATCCGGCGCGACAATGCCGCCTGCGCTGCATGGCTCCAGGAACAGGCCGTGGTCCAACCCGACCGGGGCGTAGGCGTCCAAGGTTACTGCATGACCGGCAGCTTTGCCGTGATGGGTCCGTGGTCTGACGACATGATCTTAGCCGGGGCAAGCTTTCACGGCGGCGGCCTCGTGCGAGACGGCGAATTCAGCCCGCACCGCCTGCTGCAGGACGACGGCCATTATCTCATCGCCATTTCGCAGGATGACGATGCCGAGCAGCCGAATGCGAAAACGGCGCTGCGTGCCGCCGCTCGGGATGTGAAAAACCGGACCGAAATTGAAGTGTACCCGGCCGATCACGGCTGGTGCGTGCCGGATTCACCCGCCTACGACCAAGAACAGGCCGAGCGCGCCTGGTCGCGCTTGCTGGCCCTCTACAAAGAGGCCCTGTAGCCTAGGCGCTCAGCCGTTCGGCAAAGCGGCCATGCTTGCGATAGCGGGTCATCCACTTGTCGAGGAACAGGCCGAGCGGCTTGGGCTCGATGCCAAGCTTGGAGAAGCCGGGAAATTCGCCTGAAACCGTGTTGCCCTGCGCCAGCAGGTTCCACTGGTCGCTGCTCATCGGCGTGCCGGGAAGCGCGGCAAAGGTGGCGGAAAGCGGATCGGGCATCGGCAGGAAGGTGCGCTTGCGGCGCTGCGCTTCGGCAATCCGGCGATGGATTTCCAGCATGGTCAGCTTTTCCGGGCCGCCGAGCTCGAAAGTCTTCCCGCCGAAGTTTGCGGGGTCTTCGAGAGTGCGCGCAACGGCTTCGGCGACATCGTCGACATAGACCACCTGAAGTTCGGAATCCGGCCCGAAAACGGGAAGGACAGGCAAGGTCGAGATCAGCTTCCCGAACATGTTCAGGAAATTGTCGTCCTTGCCGAAAAGGATAGAGGGGCGCAGGACCGTTGCATTGGGGAAAGCTTCGAAGACGCGCTTTTCACCGAGGCATTTTGCCGCCGCATAGTCGTTCGAAGTGTCCTCGTCGGGCTCTGCCGCGATCGCGCTGATGTGGACGAATGCGCTCGCGCCTTCCTTGGCTGCAGCTTCGGCCATCCAGCCAGGCGCTTCGCCCATGAGCGTGCGCAGATTGCCTTCGAACGAACCGACCAGATTGACCACGGCATCGGCGCCTTCGATGCACTGTTCGACACTGCGGCGATTGGTTGCATCGCAGCGGGCGAACTGCATCTGGCCCAGATTGGCGAGCGGTTTGAGCTTGAATGCCTTTTCGGGATTGCGACTGGCGATCCGCACCCGCGCACCGCGCTCGAGCAGCGCCTGCGCCACGTAATTGCCGATGAAGCCGCTTCCGCCCATCAGCACTACCAGCTTGCCGTTCAGTGCGCTGTCTTTTGCCATTTCGATGCCTGTCTTTTCCGGTCTAGAATTCGTGTTGCGCCCCTAGCCACAACCTGCGCGCACCTGCAAGCGTTCCAAGAAGCGCGATTGCAGTTGACAAGAATCGCCCCCCTTCGCTAGTGGCGCGCTCCTACCTGCGGACCGGCGAAGGATGACCGGTCGTGCAAAGTGTGCCCAGATGGCGGAATTGGTAGACGCACCGTCTTCAGGTGGCGGCGCTCGCAAGGGCGTGGAGGTTCGAGTCCTCTTCTGGCACCATTTCTCGACGTCAGCAGATCGCAGCGACTGGGCCAAATGGCTCTTCGCTGATGGCGTTCGCCGGTCAGGACAGTCGTGCGAAGTTGGCTACTCCCGGCGCGGGGGTGCGGCGGGGGTGTGGCGCGTTATTGTCGGCCGTATGCGTGCCCCCGATCAGGGCTGCCAGTTCCGCGAGGCGGTCTGTGTCGAGGCTGTAGAAGACGAGCTTCGCTTCCTTGCGCGTGTCCACCAGTCCCGCTTTGCGAAGTACGCTCAGTTGCTGCGATAATGCCGGCTGCCCGATGCCGGAGGATTGTTCGATCTCGCCGACGTTGAGTTCGCCTTCCCGCAAGATTTGCAGGATGCGGAAGCGCAGCGGGTGGGCGATCGCCTTGAGTTCCTCGATCGGTGCGTCGTCGCTCATACCGTGCCCTTTTTCGGAGCGTCGCGAAGGAACCAGTCCGTCTCGCCTTCGTAGTTGAAGACAACGTCGAGATCGTGGGTCGGGGGCTGGAGCAGCGGTTCGCCCGGCGACCAGTTGGCCGGCGCCAGGCCATCATGGGTATCGATCGCCTGCAGGGCATCGAGCATGCGCAGCATTTCGGGGATAGAACGCCCCATATTCGCCGGGTAGCACGTCATCGCCCTGACCACCCCTTTCGGATCGATGAAGAAGGTCGAACGGACTGTGGCGCTGTCATTGTCCTGCGGCGCGACCATGCCGAACGCACGCCCGATGACGAGCGTAGGGTCTTCGACGATCGGAAAGCGCACTTCGACACCGAAGCGGTCGCGGATCATGCGCAACCATGCGAAATGCGAAAAGAGGCTGTCGACCGACAGCGCCATGAGGGCGCAATCGCGCTGCTCGAATTCCGTCGCGTTGCGGGCCAGCTCCACGAACTCGGTCGTGCAGACGGGCGTGAAATCCGCCGGGTGGGAAAACAGGACGAGCCAGCGCTTGCGGAACTCCTTCAGGCGCACAGGTCCCGCCGTGCTCCGCGCTTCGAAATCCGGCGCGTAATCGCCAATGCGGAGGCCGCCGATTGCCTGAGGCAGGTTTGTGTCAACGCTCATCAGAACTTCCTAGCACTTGACTCCCGAAAAGCAATTCATATACACAATTTACGTAAACAATGGAGTTTGGCAATGTCTAACGCCGACAAGGCCCGGCAGGCCGCGACCGATCAAATCAATCGTGCCCGGGCCGAGAAGTCACTTCGCCCCTCGATTGCGGGCTTTTTCGACGAGGCTACGTTCACCGTAAGCTACGTCGTCCATGACCCGGTAAGCTGCGAGGCTGCGATTATCGACTCGGTCCTCGATTACGAGGCTGCGGCGGGGCGCACCTCCTATGGCTCTGCGGATCGGATTGTCGAATACGTCACTTCTAATAATCTGAAAGTGACTTGGCTGATCGAAACGCATGCGCATGCCGACCACATTTCGGCAGCGCCGTATTTGCAGGAAAAGCTCGGTGGCAGACTGGCCATCGGCGCGGAAATCGTCCGCGTGCAGGAAGTTTTCGGCAAACTGTTCAACGCCGGCACCGACTTCGAGCGCGACGGATCGCAGTTCGATCACCTGTTTACCGACGGCGAGACGTTCAAGCTGGGTGAAATCGAAGGCATTGCGCTGCACGTGCCCGGCCACACTCCTGCCGACATGGCGTTCATCATCGGTGACGCGGCATTCGTGGGGGACACGATCTTCATGCCCGACTTCGGCACCGCGCGGGCCGACTTCCCGGGCGGCGATGCGCGGCAGCTATTCCAGTCGATCCGCCGCCTGCTTTCGCTGCCCGACGACACGCGTCTGTTCCTGTGCCACGACTACAAGGCGCCGGGACGTGACGAATATGCGTGGGAGACCACCGTCGGCCAGCAGCGCACGGAGAATGTCCATGTGAAGGACGGCGTGAGCGAGGATGAGTTCGTCCAGATGCGGACCTCGCGCGACAGGACACTCGCGATGCCGACGCTCATCATGCCTTCGGTGCAGGTGAATATCCGCGGCGGGCGTCTGCCGGAGCCCGAAGAGAATGGTGTAAGCTACATCAAGATACCGGTGAACGCGGTATGATTGCGGGCTTCACACTCTCCGCATTTCCCGATGCGGCACCGATGGACGGCCTGTTCGGGGGCATCCTCATCGGCCTGGCGGCGGCCCTGATGTTGCTCGGCGCTGGCCGGATCGCGGGCGTCTCCGGCATCGCGGCGCGGGCCACGGGCATTAGCGACAGCGGCATGTCCACATCGAGCGCCTGGATGTTCCTGATCGGCTTGCCGGTCGGTGCCGCTATCGTCGCTATCGCCTCGGGCGGGATGGAGCCCAGCTTCGCCAGCCCGGTGTTCCTGATCGTTGCCGGCCTGCTCGTCGGAGTGGGTACGCGGCTCGGCAGCGGTTGCACCAGCGGGCATGGCGTTTGCGGTGTCAGCCGCCTTTCGCAGCGGTCTATCGTCGCAACGCTGACATTCATGGCGGCCGGCATCGCCACCGTCGCGATCATGAATGCCGCCGGCCTGGAGGTGCTGCCATGATGCGCCGTCTCCTTCCCCCGCTGGTGTCCGGTTCGCTGTTCGGTGCGGGTCTCGCGCTGGGCGGTATGACAGATCCGGCACGCGTTCGCGGCTTCCTCGATATATTCGGTGACTGGGACCCTACCCTGGCCTTCGTCATGGGCGGAGCCGTCATCGTCATGGCGATCGCCTGGCGCTTTCGCGAGCACATGGCGCACCCGCTGTTCGCGGAGAAGTTCTCCCTTCCAGACCGTAGCGACCTCACCGGACGGCTGATCGGCGGGTCTGCCCTGTTCGGGGTCGGCTGGGGGATAGCCGGACTGTGTCCGGGGCCGGGCATCGCGGCGCTGGTAATCGAACCGGCAAGCGCGGCTATCTTCGTCGTTTCGATGCTGGCGGGCATGTTCCTTGTCCGGCTGGTCGAAGGAAACGCATGATGGAAATTTTCGAGGTGACCCCCGAATTTGCGGTCGCTCCGCAAATCCGCCCGGAAGACGTCGCTGCGTTGCGCCAGCGCGGGATCGTCGCACTGATCTGCAACCGGCCCGACGGCGAGGAAGAAGGCCAGCCCGAAGTGGCGGCCATGAGGCGCGCTGCCGAAGAGCAGGGCATGGCCTTCCATCATATCCCCGTCTCCGGCGGCAATTTTCCCGACGGTGCGGTGGCGGCTTTCCGCGCGGTCAGGCGCGGCACGGAAGGTCCCATCCTCGCTTTCTGTCGGACCGGCACTCGCTCGATCACGCTGGATACTCTCGCCGACCCTGACGGCGTAAGCCCCGCGGAACGCATCCAGCGGGCGATCGCCGCCGGCTACGATCTTTCCGCCATCAAAGGGCAGCTGAATTGAGACAATCCCATCAGGTTGTTGTGATCGGCGGGGGTTCTGCGGGGATCGCAACGGCTGCTTCCATGCTACGGCGGCGATCGAATCTCGATATCGCCATCGTCGAGCCGTCCGACTTCCATGCCTATCAACCCGGCTGGACCATGGTCGGCGGCGGCGTTTTCCAACCCGAACAGACACGCCGCTCCACCGCGAGTGTGCTGCCGAAGGGCGTGAACTGGATCAAGGCACGCGCCGCGTCCTTCCAGCCTGAGAACAATCTCGTGAAGCTCGGGGATGGCAGCGAGATCGGCTACGAAGTCCTGATCATGGCGCCGGGCATCCGTCTCGCCTGGGAAAGGATCGAGGGTCTTGAAGAAACTCTCGGCAAGAACGGCGTTACCTCCAACTATCGCTATGACCTTGCTCCCTACACCTGGGAACTGGTGCAGCGGATGAAATCGGGGCGGGCTATTTTCACGCAGCCGCCCATGCCGATCAAATGCGCAGGCGCCCCGCAGAAGGCGATGTACCTGTCCTGCGACCACTGGAACCGCAGCGGCAATCTTGCCGATATCGAGGTCGAGTTCTGCAATGCAGGCGGCGTGCTGTTCGGCGTCCAGGATTATGTCCCGGCGCTGATGAGCTATGTCGAGAAATACGACATCGCGCTCAAGTTGGGCAACAACCTCGTCGCGGTGGATGGCCGCGACCGGATCGCGACATTCGCGACCGACGAAGGCGAAGTGACGCGCGACTTCGATATGATTCATGTCGTTCCGCCCCAGGTCGCGCCGCAGTTCGTCGCCGACAGTCCGCTTGCTGCGCAAAGCGGCTTCGTCGATGTCGACCAGCACACCCTGCAGCACGTACGCTATTCCAACGTCTTCGGATTGGGGGACGGTTGTTCTGCGCCCAATGCCAAGACCGCCGCTGCTGCCCGAAAGCAGGCGCCCGTAGTGGCTGTGAACGCCCTGCGACAGCTGGACGGCAAGGGTCCGACCGCCGGATATGACGGCTATGGATCGTGCCCGCTTACGGTCGAACGCGGCAAGATCGTGCTGGCCGAATTCGGCTACGGCGGGAAGCTCGCGCCCAGCTTCCCCACATGGCTCATCGACGGCACCAAGCCGCAACGCCTGTCATGGATGCTCAAGGCGGACGTCTTGCCGTGGATCTACTGGAACGGCATGCTCAAAGGGCGCGAATGGCTTGCCAGTCCTGGCGGGCTCATCGCCCAATAACGAGGGGCCTTCCTGATGCTCTCGCGTTACCTGCCGATCCTCGAATGGGGTCGGACATATAACCGGTCGATCCTGACCAATGACCTGATGGCCGCGATTATCGTGACCATCATGCTTATTCCGCAGAGCCTCGCCTACGCCTTGCTGGCAGGGCTGCCGCCGGTCGTGGGCCTCTATGCCTCGATCCTGCCGCTGGTCCTCTATGCCATTTTCGGCACCAGCCGGACCCTGGCAGTCGGGCCTGTGGCGGTCGTATCATTGATGACGGCAAGCGCGGCGGGCGCGGTGGCGGCGCAAGGGACGGCGGAGTATCTGGAAGCAGCGATCACGCTGGCGATGCTGTCCGGTGTCATGCTGGCCATCCTCGGCCTTCTGCGCGCCGGATTCCTGGCGAACCTGCTTTCGCACCCGGTCATTAGCGGGTTCATCACCGCCAGCGGCATTCTTATCGCAACCAGCCAGTTGAAGCACATCCTCGGCATTACCGCTGGCGGCGACAACTGGCCAAGCATGCTCGGGTCTCTGGCGAGATCGATCACCGAAACCAATCCCTGGACGCTTGCCATCGGCATCCCGGCGACGATCTTCCTGTTCTGGGTGCGCAAGGGCGCCAAGCCCGCGTTGCAACGCTTGGGCCTTCCCGCACGCGCCGCCGACATGACGGCCAAGGCCGGGCCGGTCGTGGCGGTGGCGTTGACGATCATGGCCGCAATCGCGTTCGACCTTGGCGACAAGGGTGTGAAGCTCGTGGGCGCTATCCCGCAGGGCCTGCCACCGTTTGCCCTGCCATCGACGGACTTGTCGCTGATCCAGCAATTGTGGGTCCCGGCGTTGCTTATTTCGATCATCGGCTTCGTAGAGAGCGTGTCCGTCGCCCAGACGCTGGCCGCCAAGCGCCGTCAACGCATCGAGCCTGACCAAGAACTGATCGGCCTAGGTGCTGCCAATATCGCCAGTGCTTTTTCAGGAGGCTATCCGGTGACCGGCGGCTTTGCCCGCTCGGCAGTAAACTTCGATGCCGGCGCTGAGACGCCTGCTGCCGGAGCCTTCACCGCCGTCGGTATCGCGCTGGCGACGCTGTTCCTCACGCCGCTGCTGTTCAGTCTGCCGATTGCGACCTTGGCCGCGACCATCATCGTGGCGGTGCTGAGCCTTGTCGACATGAAGACACCCGGGCAACTGTGGCGCTATTCCAAGGCCGATTTCGCCGCGCATGTCGCCACCATCGCCGTCACCCTGATCGCTGGGGTCGAGCTTGGCGTGATCACCGGCGTGGCGGTCGGCCTCCTGCTCTATCTCTACCGCGCCAGCCGTCCGCACGCAGCCATTGTCGGGCGCGTGCCAGAGACCGAACACTTCCGTAATGTCGAGCGGCATTGCGTCTTCACCGTCCCGCATGTCCTTTCGATCCGCATCGACGAGGCGCTGACCTATCTCAACGCGCGCTGGCTGGAAGAATATGTACTCGAACGCGTCGCCGAGCGGCCGGAGCTCAGGCACGTAATCCTGATGTGCAGTGCGGTGAACGAGATCGATGCTTCGGGCCTCGAAAGCCTCGAAGCGATCAACCACCGGCTCGGTGACGGCGGGATCGGCCTGCATCTGTCCGAGGTCAAAGGCCCGGTGATGGACCGGCTGAAGCGCACGCATTTTCTGGATGAGTTGAACGGCAAGGTATTCCTGTCGCAGGACCGGGCATTTGCCGAAGTCTCGAAAGACAATGGCGAACCGCCGCCTCCGGTGGATCACTATCTCGCCCGCGGAATGATCTGATTGTTGCGCCTGAGGCAAGTTCCGTTGTGTTTGTTCGACTGCTCCAGCCGCACCGAATCATGTAAGGCCGTTTCATGCTCGATTTTCTCGACGCTCTGATGCTTGCGCGCATCCAGTTCGCCTTCACGGTGAGTTTCCATTTCTTTTTCCCGGCGTTTTCGATCGGCTTGGCGAGTTACCTCATGGTGCTCGAAGGCCTCTGGCTGAAAACCGGGCGGCAGATCTATCTCGACCTGTTCAAATACTGGCTCAAGATATTCGCCATCGCCTTCGCCATGGGCGTCGTTTCGGGGATCGTGATGAGCTACCAGTTCGGCACGAACTGGTCGGTCTTTTCCGACGTGGCCGGGCCGGTCATCGGGCCGCTCATGGCTTACGAGGTGCTGACCGCCTTCTTCCTCGAGGCAGGCTTCCTCGGTGTCATGCTTTTCGGCATGAACAAGGTCGGCAAGAAGCTGCATTTCGCAGCGACCTGCATGGTGGCGCTTGGCACATTCGTTTCGGCGTTCTGGATCCTGTCTGTGAACAGCTGGATGCAGACGCCGACGGGTTACGAGATCGCTGCGAACGGGCAGTTCCTGCCCGGTCCGAGCTGGTGGGACATCGTGTTCAATCCCAGTTTCCCGTATCGCCTCGTGCATACCGTCATGGCCGCTTACCTGACGACCGCGTTCGTGGTGGGCGGGGTGGGAGCGTGGCACCTGCTCAAGGACAGTACCAACCTGCACGCGCGCAAGATGTTCTCGATGGCGATGTGGATGGCGGCCATCGTGACTCCCCTGCAGATCTTCGCGGGTGACATGCACGGCCTCAACACGCTCGAGCACCAGCCGCAAAAAGTGATGGCGATGGAAGGGCATTTCGATAGCCATCCGGACGGTGCGCCGCTGATCCTGTTCGGCATTCCCGACAGCGAGGCCAAGACGGTCCGCTACGCGATCCAGATTCCCAAACTGTCCTCGCTGATCCTCAAACACGATCTCGATGCGCCAATGGCGGGGCTCGATACGATCCCGGACGACGAGGAACCCCCGGTCGGCGTGGTGTTCTGGTCCTTCCGCGTGATGGTGGGGATCGGTTTCGCCATGCTCGGCATCGGTGCATGGAGCCTGCTCGCGCGGTGGCGCCGCAAGCTCTACGACTGGCCCTGGCTGCACAGGGCCGCGCTCGTCATGGCACCATCCGGCTTCGTTGCCGTGCTGGCAGGGTGGATCACCACCGAGGTCGGCCGCCAGCCATATGTGATCTACGGCCTTCTTCGCACGGCAGATGCGGCGAGCCCGCTGGACGCGCCAGCCGTCGCGGCATCGCTGCTGGCCTTCATTGTCGTCTATTTCGCCGTATTTGGCGTTGGCGTGTGGTACATCCTGCGACTGATGGGCAAGGTCCCGCACGTGGGCGAGGTGGGGGTCAAACGCGGCGACACCGGTCCGATCCGCACCGCCGGTATCACCCCGGGCCCGACCCAGAACCCGGGCCATGACGAGCCGCTTCCGGCCGACAAGGAAGACGTGTGATGGACCTGACAGTCATCTGGGCCTTCATCATCGCCTTCGCCGTCTTCGCCTACGTGGTGATGGACGGGTTCGACCTCGGCATCGGCATCCTGTTCCCGACCCTTAAGGTCGGGCAGGGACGGGACCGGGCGATGAACTCCATCGCTCCGGTGTGGGACGGCAACGAAACCTGGCTGGTGCTCGGCGGGGGCGGTCTCTTCGCGGCATTCCCGCTGGCTTATGCAGTCGTGTTGCCTGCCACCTATCCGCTAATCATCGCCATGCTGCTTGGCCTAGTCTTTCGCGGAGTCGCCTTCGAGTACCGCTGGCGTGATCCGGCACACCGGCCGTTCTGGGACGCAGCGTTCTTCGGCGGATCGCTGGTGGCGGCTATGGCGCAGGGCATGACGCTCGGCGCGCTGTTGCAGGGGGTCGAAGTGGTCGACCGGGCCTATGCCGGGAGCTGGTTCGACTGGCTGACGCCGTACACATTGCTGTGCGGGCTGGGCGTGGTCGCAGGCTATGCGCTGCTCGGTAGCACATGGCTCATCTGGAAGCTCGATGGCGGCGCGCAAAAGCATGCCCGCTGGCTCGCTCTGCGCGCCGCAATTGCCACGATCGTGCTGATGGGAGCGGTGAGCCTCTACAACATCTTCCTCAACGCCGAATATGCCGAACGCTGGCTGACAGCGCCGGAAATCTACTTTGCCGCGCCGGTGCCGATTATCACGGCGATCATCGCGGTTTCGATGCTGCGGGCGATCGGCATGGACCGGAACAGCAAGCCGTTCTGGCTCTCGATCGCGCTGTTCCTGTTCGGTATGCTGGGGCTGGGCGTGACCATGTGGCCCTATGTAGTGCCGCCGGGTCTCACCATTTGGGACGCTGCAGCGCCCGAGCGAAGCCAGGTCTTCATGCTCGTCGGTGTCGCGATCACCATGCCGCTGATCATCGCCTATACCGCGTGGGCATATTGGGTATTCCGCGGCAAGGTCTCGGACGAAGGCTACCACTGATGGCGGAGCCCACCGGTCCGCAGTCGCCGCTATGGAAGCGACTGGCGTGGATGGCCGCGATCTGGCTCGCCAGCGTCGCAGTCCTTGGCGCTGTGGCGATGGTTATCCGCTTCTGGCTGAAGGTCTGAACTGGCCCGACACACAGCGGTGCCGAGGCCAATCTCAGAGTTACTTACCCAGGCTGGCCCGCGCCTTCGTGAAGACCTCGACCGCATGGTCGATGTCGTCGCGCGTGATGGCGGAGGACATTTGCGTGCGGATACGGGCCTTGCCCTTCGGAACGACGGGAAACGAGAAGGCGGTCACGTAGATCCCGTTGGCGCGGGCATGGGCGGCGAAATCGGCCGCATCCTTGGCATCGTAGAGCATGATCGGGATGATCGGATGCTCGCCCGGCAGGATGTCGAAGCCTTCCGCCTCCAGCTTCTCGCGGAAATAGCGGGTGTTCTCCCACAGCTTGGCGCGCTGTTCGCCGCGGCGGGCGAGTTCGAGCGCCTTGATCGAACCGGCAACCACGGGCGGCGCGACCGAATTCGAAAACAGGTAAGGGCGCGACCGCTGGCGCAGTATCGACACGATCTCCGGCCTCGCGCTGGTGTAGCCGCCGCTTGCCCCGCCCAGCGCCTTGCCGAGCGTGCCGGTCGTGATGTCCACCCGGTCCATGCAATTGCGATATTCATGCGTTCCTCGGCCGTTCTCGCCAAGGAAGCCGGTGGCGTGGCAATCGTCGAAATGGACCAGCGCGTCGTATTTTTCGGCAAGGGCGCAGATCTCGTCGAGGCGGGCGATGAAGCCGTCCATGGAGAACACGCCGTCGGTCGTGATCAGCTTGAAGCGGGCACCTGCCGCATCGGCTTCCTTCAGCCGCTCTTCCAGCTCGCCCATGTCGTTATTGGCGTAGCGATAGCGCTGCGCCTTGCACAGGCGCACACCGTCGATGATGCTGGCATGGTTGAGCGCGTCCGAAATGACCGCATCCTCGGCCGTCAGCAGCGTTTCGAACAAGCCCGCGTTGGCGTCGAAGCAGGAAGGGTAGAGGATTGTTTCGTCGAAACCGACGAAGTCCGAAATGCTCTGCTCCAGCTGCTTGTGGATGTCCTGCGTGCCGCAAATAAAGCGGACCGAGGCCATGCCGAAACCGTGGGTGTCGAGCCCTTCGCGCGATGCCGCGCGGATTTCCTCGTTATCGGCGAGGCCGAGATAATTGTTCGCACACAGGTTCACGACCTTGCGCGAACCGAGGTCGACGGTTCCACTCTGCGGCGAGGTGATCTCCTGTTCGGACTTGAACAGGCCCTGTTCCTCGATGCTCTCCAGTTCCTGGGCGAGATATTCGTAAAAGCGCTGGCTCATCGTATTTCCTCAATTATCCCAGTTCAGCACGACCTTGCAGGCCTCGCCCGAGGCCATGGCGGCGAAGCCTTCCTCGAAACGGTCGACCGGTAGGCGGTGGGTGATGATCGGCGAAAGATCGAGGCCCGACTGGATGAAGACCGACATCTTGTACCAGGTCTCGAAGATCTCGCGGCCATAGACGCCCTTCAGCGTCAGCATGTTGAAGATGACCTTGTCCATGTCGACCCTCGGCGCTTCTGCAGGCAGGCCGAGGATCGCGACCTTGCCGCCATGCGCCATGTTGTCGATGAGCGAGGCGAAACCCGCCGGCGATCCCGACATTTCGAGGCCCACGTCGAAGCCTTCGGCCATGCCGAGTTCCTGTTGCATGTCCTCGATCGTGCGCTTGGTGGGATTGACCGTCGCGGTTGCCCCCATCTTGAGCGCGAGAGCGAGGCGGTCTTCGTTGAGATCGCTGACGACGACGTGGCGCGCGCCTGCGTGACGGCAGACGGCGGCAGCCATGATGCCGATGGGACCGGCCCCGACGATCAGCACGTCTTCACCCAGCACGTCGAACTGCAGCGCGGTGTGCACGGCATTGCCGAAAGGATCGAAGATGGATGCGACATCGAGGTCGATGCCCGGCTGGTGCACCCAAAGGTTCGCTGCCGGGAGCACGAGATATTCGGCAAAAGCGCCCGGGCGGTTCACGCCGATGCCCTGGCTGTCGGCACACACGTGGCGGCGACCGGCCATGCAATTGCGGCAGCGTCCGCACACGACGTGTCCTTCGCCCGAGACGATCTGGCCGACTTCGAAACCAGAGACGTTGTCGCCGAACTCGACGATCTCGCCGACGAATTCGTGACCGACCGTCATGGGGACGGGGATCGTGCGCTGGGCCCATTCATCCCAGTTCCAGATGTGCATGTCGGTGCCGCAGATCGCGGTCCTGCGGATCTTTACCTTCACGTCGTTCGAGCCGACCTCGGGCTCGGGCACGTCCTGGAGCCAGAGCCCCTTTTCCGCCTTGGCCTTGACCAATGCCTTCACAAAACGTCTCCGTCACTATATCAGAATGGCGCCTCTATACTGGAAAAGCGCAACGGTGCAACAAGGGTCCCAGCATGTCGGATAATGCCATCAGCCAGGAGTTCGGTCGCCGTGTGGGGGTGATGCGGCGCACGCACAAGATCACTCTCGACCAACTGGCCGAACGGTCAGGTGTAAGCCGTTCGATGCTCTCCCAGATCGAGCGCGGGAAGGCCAATCCGACGCTCGCCGTGGCAGCGCGGATCGCCGATGCCTTCGGCCTGTCGATCGTGCATCTGATCGAAGAGGAAATCCGCCCCTCGCTGGTCGAAGTCGTCGACGCGGACGACGAGCAGGCCCTGTTCAGCGAGAAGAACGGCTGCCGCCTGCGCACGCTGACCCCGCTGCACATGGAAAAGAACGTCGAGTTCTACGAGCTTACCTTCGCGCCGGGCGGTGAGCTCGACAGCGATGCCCATTTTGCCGGAACGCGCGAGATGCTGAGCGTGGCCAAGGGCTCTGTCGAAGTCGCAGTCGGGGTCGAACCGCCCACCGCGCTAGCGCAGGGCGATACCGCGCATTACCCCGCCGACCGCAAGCACAAGATCGCCAACCGCGGCAGCGAAGACGCGGTCTGCTACCTCGTCGTATCCTACGCCTGACCCGCCGAGGGCCCTGCGTCAGAGGACTGCCGGAACGAGCCAGACCGCGATGATCGAAACCAGGATGATCGCGACGATGTTGAGCCACAGCCCCGCGCGCATCATGTCCTTGATCGCGACGTCGCCGCTACTGAAGACGATCGCATTGGGCGGGGTGGCGACGGGCAGCATGTAGGCGCAGCTTGCAGCGATAGTCACCGGGACCACCAGGATGAGGGGATCGATCCCCAGTTCGATCGCCAGCGCCGCAACGACCGGCAAGAGGGTCGCGGTGGTCGCGACATTGCTGGTTAGCTCGGTCAGGAAGATCACCAGCGTAGTCAGCGCAATCACGAGAAGAATGTGATTGATTTCGCCCAGCGGGGCGAGCTGCTGGCCCAGCCACAGGGTGAGGCCGGTGGACGATAGCGCCGCGGCCAGCGACAGGCCGCCGCCGAACAGGATGAGGACGCCCCAGGGCAGGCGCTTGGTGTCTTCCCAAGTGACGAGCGCGTGGCGATCGACGCCGCTCGGGATCAGGAATGCGAGCAGGGCAACGGCCATCGCAATGCCCGCATCGGACAACCCTTCGATACCGAGCAGGCCCGAAAGCGGCTTGCGCATGATCCAGCCGAAAACGAGCAGGGCGAAAAGGGCTGCCGTGCGCTTTTCGGCGATGCTCATCTTGCCAAGCGCCTCGTGGCGCCGGTCCATTTCGGCAATCGTTTCGGCAGACGACACAAATTCGACCGGAAACAGGAAGCGCGTAAGCAGCAGCCAGCCGAGCGGAAGCAGGATGACGGAGACCGGTACGCCGATCATCATCCACTGGGCGAACGGGATCTCCACCTGGTATTCGCTTTGCAGGAACCCGGCCATGAAGGCATTGGGCGGGGTGCCGACCAGCGTGGCGACACCGCCGATCGAGGCCCCGTAGGCGAGGCCGAGCAACAGGGCGAGCGTGAAATCGCGCTTTCCCTTTTCGCCCAGTCCCGGTGAGGTTTCGCCCACGACCAGGGCCAGCGAGACCGCGATGGGGAACAGCATCAGCGTGGTCGAGGTGTTCGAGATCCACATGCTGAGGAGGGCTGCAGCCAGCATGAAACCTGCGACGAGCCCCTTCCCGGTGCTGCCCATGTGGCGGAAGATCGCAAGGGCGAGGCGGCGGTGAAGCTGGCTCCGCTCTACCGCCAGGGCGACGAGGAACCCGCCGAGGAAAAGGTATATGATAGGATTTGCGTAGGGTGCTGCAGCCTCGTCTACCGTGGCAATTCCGGCCAGCGGGAACGCGATGATCGGGATGAGGGCCGTAACCGGCAACGGCACCGCTTCGGTGGCCCACCAGATCGCCATCAGCACCCCGATTGCGGCGGCGACCTGCGCAGGACGATCCAGTTCATCCGGACTGAACGCGAAAAAGAAGACGGCAAAGGCGACAAGGCCCGCGATGAGGCCGACCGGATTGAATCCGCGCGGCTGGTCGGCGCTGGCGGCCGGGTTAGTCTTGGTCATTCGCTGTCCGTCCGAAGAAGCTGGATACGGTATCCTGCGCGACCTGCTGCAGGAAGAGCGCGTCCTCAGCGCTCACCGCGCCGAAATAGTCGTAGGGATTGCCGACCGGCGATTGCCCGTAGAGCGTCGCGAAGACCGTCGCCGCGGCAAGATAGGTGCCGAGCATGCTCGGGTGAGAGGAATCGAACGGTTTGTGCAGGACGATATCGGGCCGCCGCCGCAATGCCTCTTCGAACGCCAACCCGACGGGGATGACCATGGCATCGAGCCGGTTTGCAGTGTCGATGTAGAGCCGTGCTGTCTGCGCGGTCATGTCTGGCGAGTAGCGCCGATGCTCGGGCGCGTAGGCTGGTGTCATGTAAAGCACCGGCTCTGCACCGGCTGAGCGGATCGTGTCGGCGTGCCTGGTGGCCGCTTCGTTGAAGCGCGCGCGACTCTCTTCGGTGAGGGCGGCGGAGCTGATCCCTTGCAGGATTACCAGTTCGAAGGGCCGATCGACACTCAGTTTGGTGTGATCGACCAGATGCTCCACCGCATGATCCCGCAGCGCCGCACCGCCGATGGTCGCCGACTTGTAGGATGGCTCAGCCTCTCCCAGAACGCCGGAGGCAGCGACCATGCGCTGGACATGGTTATGCAGGCTGTCGTTGTAGTAGAAGTAGCTGTTCCCGATGAACAGGATCGTCTGCGGCGGCGCATGGTCGAGTTGCGTGACCTCGGGCGCCGGCAGGCCATAGGTGGCGGATTGCGCCGAGAGGGGGCTGCAGCCCGAAGCAAGCGGCATCGTCGAAGCGGCTGCCAGGAGCAACAAGCCTGCACGCAAAAACGCCATTCCTCATCCCCCGATCGCGGCCTGATCCGGCCAGTCCCCGACCGAGTGATGCGCCCAGATTGCCCAATCTGCAAGCCATGCTGTTATTGGCGCAGGTGCCGGTGCGGGAAGATATTCTCTTTCGCCTCGATGGTTCGAACCATCGAAGTTTTCTCTGGCGGAAGATCGCCATTGAAGCGCCGCCGATTGCCGACGAAAGCGACGGGCTCTATGGCAGCTTGCACAACGCTCGGGGGCGCCGGCTCTCGATCGATCTGCGTACGGAAACTTGGCAACCCGTCTCTCGGGAGAAATCGATGAAACGCGGCCTGAGTACATTGGTTATCGCCGCAGTCTGGCTTTCCGGCTGTGCCATGCCGGGCGCGGCACCCGGCGAAGGCTTTCCGGATATGCTGGCTGTTGCCGATGCGCGCTGCGGCGATGGCACGATGGCGATCGACACGGCTTTCGACGCGGGGGCGCTGGCATCCTGCACCGTGGGTGACGACGGGCGCATTGCCATCACGCTGTCGCCGGAGGATGCACCGCCGATAAATTGCAGCCCTTGGTATGCGTTTCGCTTGCACAGCAATGCGCCGCGCGTGGTCGGTGTCGATCTCGACTATACGGCCTGCGGGCACCGCTACGAACCGAAAGTGAGCTACGACGGGGTCGACTGGACCAGTCTCGATCCTGCTAACGTCGCAGTGGAAGAGATCGACGGGTCGCGGGTGGCACGCCTTTCCATCCCGACCGATGGACGACCCCTGTTCGTTTCGGCGCAGGAAATTATCGCTCCTGCTGCCTACGATAGCTGGCTGGACGGGCTGGAAGCAAAGGTGTCGGTGGAGCGCGCAACTCTCGGCCTGTCCGCCGAGGGCCGCGCGATCGAGATCGTGCGGATCGGCAATCCGGCGGCATCGGAGCAGGTCGTACTGGTGGGTCGCCAACATCCTCCCGAAGTAACCGGCGCGCTGGCGATGTTCCCATTCGTCGAGACCTTACTCGAAGATACCGAACTGGCCCGGCGTTTCCGCGAACGTTTCCGCGTCCTGGCGGTGCCTCTTCTCAATCCCGACGGTGTGGTGAGGGGGCACTGGCGGCACAATACCGGCGGCGTCGATCTGAACCGCGATTGGGGGCCTTTCACGCAGCCGGAAACACAGCTGATGCGGGACCTGCTGGCGGCAATCGATGACGATCCCGGCAAGCGCCTGCGGCTGTTGCTCGATTTTCATTCGACCGGGCGCGACGTGTTTTACACGATCCCCGACGAGCTGGAGACGGATCCACCGCTCTTCACCCGAAACTGGCTGGCGCGCTACCAGGACCGGATGGACGGTTACGAGGTCTATCGCGACGCACGCCACGAAGTAGGCCGCCCGATATCCAAGGCCTATGCCTTCGATACCTATGGCGTGCCTGCCGTGACATTCGAACTCGGCGACGAGACCGACCGGACGCTGATCCGCCGCATCGGGCGCGAAGCGGCAATCGCCATGATGGAGGAACTACTGGCGACCGACCGGCCATGAATTGCCATTTGCTCCGGCTGCTGGCCGGGTTTGCGTAGGGGGCTTCCTAGCCCTTCCGCCTCGGCCCGAGATAGCCGAACAGGTAGGCGGCCACCTTGCGCATCTGGATCTCCTCCGCGCCTTCGGTGATGCGATAGCGGCGGTGGTGGCGATAGATGTGCTCGAACGGCTTGTGGCGTGAGTAGCCGATGCCGCCGTGCACCTGCATCGCCCGGTCGGCCGCTTCGCACACGAGGCGGTTCGCCCAGTAATTGCACATGGACACCTTGTCGGAGATGGTCCGCTCGATCTCCTCGTGCGGCATGTTGTCCATCTCCCACGCGGTCTTGTAGATCAGAAGGCGCAGCATTTCGCACTGTGTGGCCAGTTCGACCAGCGGGAACTGGATCGCCTGGTTGCGCGCCAGTTCCTCGCCGAATGGTTTGCGCTCACGGGCGTATTTCACGCTCTCCTCGACACAATACTGCGCCGCGCCGAGCGAGGAAGCAGCCTGCCGGATACGGTTCTGGTGGACGAAGCTCTGCGCCAGCGCGAGGCCGCGGCCTTCATGCCCCAGAATCGCGCTGTCGGGCACCCAGACATTCTTGAGCGACAGGCGCGGGTGGTCGGTAGGCATGTTGAAGGTCCACAGCCACTCCTCGATCTCCAGCCCCTCGGTCGGATTGGGGACGAGGAAACAGGTGATACCGCGGGCCGAGCCGTCCTCGCCGTCGGTGCGGGCGAAGAGCGCGCAATGGGTGGCGACGTGCATGCCGGTGATCCACATCTTCTCGCCGTCGATCCGCCAGCCGTCGACACCTTCGCGCGTTTCGCGAACGCCGCGGGTTTCCATGTGGGTGGCGTCCGACCCGTGGTGCGGCTCGGTCAGGCCGAAGGCGACGCGGCGCGAGCCTTCGAAACCGCCGAGGATGAATTCCTGTTTCTGTTCTTCGGTTCCGAAGATCTCGAACATGGCGACGAAAGGGAAATTGCCGACAATCGAATGTTCGTTCTGCAGGTCGTTGTGCAGGCCAAGCCCGCGCTGCGCGAAGCGGTCGCGGATGACCGCCATCCACAGGTTCGACCCGTCCTTGCCGCCATATTTCTTCGGCGCGGAGAAGCGCCAGTGGCCCGCCTCGTCCGCCAGTTTGCGCGCCTGCCGCAGCAGGTCCTCCCATTCGTGATTGGGCAGGCCGCCCCGCTCCCAATCGGTGCGCGCATTCTCGCGGCGATGGTCGAAGAACCGGATGTTATCATCCCTTGCGACCAGCGGTTCGATCTCTGCCTCGATGAAGGAAACGAGTTCGGCGTAGTAGTCCTCGAGATCCTGCGGAATGCTGAAATCCATCAATCGTCTCCGATCCATTGACGCCGCGCCACCGCGAGCGAGGGGTATTTTGGCACATCCGCCGAAAGCTTGGCGAAAGCGGTTTCGCGTAATTCTGCAAGCAGGCCAGGGGACGCGAGATCGATCTCACCTTCCAGCAGCGCCTCGGCGAGTTCGGCGTCGCCTTCGACCGGCATCAGCGCATCGTCCCGTGCGATCATGCCCAAAGCGTTGCGGGCCACGGCAAGCTGGAAGCGGTCGTGCCCTTCCATCCGGTCCTTGATCGTCTCCAGCCATTCGGAAATCGCGGTCGCAACTTCGCCGCTTGTCGCCTCGCCATGCGTTTCGGGCGCTTCTGGAGGAGCAATCGACTGGTTGCGTTCCTCATCCGGCGCGTCTTCTTCGAGCAACAGCAGGAGGTCCAGTTCCTGCTCGCTCGTGCGGCGCGAGATGACGACGCGTTCCAGCATGCGGTCTTCCCCGCTGCGCCAGTAACTTGCCATCTTGAGGCAGCCCAGCGCCCACCAGACGGTGCGATAGACCGTCCAGAAGCGGAAGCGTGCAGGGTCTACCGGCCTGCCGCCTGCCTCTTCGTAGGCCGTGAAATATTCTTCCAGCGAGCCGAGGCCGAGTGCCGGTTTGTCATACCCCCCAAAACGCCACACTGCCATGCAGCCAAACGCGAGGTCTTCGTGCCAGTCACCGAAATGAGCCAGCTCCCAGTCGAGCACGCCGGTCAGATGGCTGTACTCGGCGAGGATATTGCCAAGGCGGAAGTCGCCATGGTTGAGAACGGGTTCGACCGGGTCGGGCAAATTGTCCATCAGCCAGCGCAGGCCCAAGGCGATGATCGGCCTGTCGCCGCCTGCATCCTCGAATTGCTGGCGCAGGTTCGCCACGGCTTCGGCGTAGTCCATGACAGGAACATCGGCGGGCAGGCCGGCCGCGCCCAGTGAATGGATGCGGGCGAGGTCCCTTGCCGCTTCGACGAGGATTTGCCGCGGTAAGTCCATCGCCTGGATCGCACGGGGATCGGGCGTGCCGGGCAGCGCCTCCATGATGAAGCCGGAGCCGAGACCGTCGCTTTCCGCTAGCACGCCTGCGATGCGGGGCGCGGTAACACCCTTGTTCCGCGAGGCCTCGATGATGGCGGCTTCGCTGGCGTGGCCGAAGGGTCGCTCTGTCATGAACTCCATGCTCGGCGCGCGGCGCAGGACATAGTCCTTCCCCTCTGCGCTGAAGCGCCAGCTTTCCATCGTTGCGCCTCCGGTGAGCCGTTTCGCTTCGCCGGGCGTTCCAAGGCCGAGGCGTGCGCACGCCCGCTCAAGTCCGCTTTGCATTGCGCTCGCTCCTCCCCCTTCGTCCATTAGGAAAGCTTGTGCCCCATGACCGCCGCGCTCTCAAGTTCGCTCTCGCACGGTTGCATGGCAGCCGCCCTTCGCTAGGGGTGGGGCTTCTATGGAGCGGGATGAGGAGAAAGCGAATGAGCGATCGCGTGACGAATTACCAAGTCCCTTGCATGGCGAGGCCGACGGGTTGATTTCCTTCGACGAAGCAAGCGCCATCCTGCGCGAAGCGGCAGGACCGCTGGAAGAAGCGCTGGTCGCTATCGATGAAGCTGCCGGACTGCGCCTTTCGCGCTCCGTGGAAGCCCGCATCAATGCGCCCCGTTTCGATGTCTCGGCCATGGACGGATATGCCGTGCGCGATACCGACTTGCCGGGCCCTTTGCGCATCGTCGGTAAATCCTATGCCGGTTCGCAGGCGCCGGCGGGAATATCGCAGGGCGAAGCGGTCCGCATTTTCACCGGCGCCCCGGTTCCGGAAGGGGCCGACCGTGTGCTGGTGCAGGAGATCGTCGAGGCGCGGGGCGAGCGACTCGAGATCGCCGGCGACTATGGCGAGGCGCGGCACATTCGCGCCCGCGGCTCCGATTTTCGCGAAGGCGACACCTTGCTGGAGGCGGGGACCCGGTTGGGGCCACGGCAACTGGTCGGGGCCGCCGCCGCCGATTGCGCAGGGGTCCGAGTCTGGCGGGCTCCGCGGGTCGCATTTCTTGCCACCGGCGACGAACTGGTCGCGCCCGGCGCGGCGGCAGATCGTCCCGGCGCATTGCCCGACAGCATTACGCCGGCCCTTGCCGAGATGGCTCGTCAGTACGGTGCGACGATCGTCGGCAGCGAGGTCGCACCGGACGATCCCGACCGGATCGAGGAACTGGCGGCGCAATTGCTGGCGCGGTGTGATGTCCTTGTGACGATCGGCGGTGCGTCCGTGGGTGAACGCGATTTCGCAAGCCGCTCGATAGAAGGACAGGATTTCCGCACCCTGTTTTCACGGATCGCCATGCGGCCGGGAAAACCGGTCTGGTCCGCGAAGGGCGCAGGTGGGCGCCTCGTGCTCGGCCTGCCCGGCAACCCAACGTCGGCGCTCGTTACCGCCCGGCTTTTCCTCGCGCCTCTCGTGACCGCGCTTGCCGGAGGGGGCTATGACGAGGTGCTGGGCTGGCGCGAACTGGAGCTGACAGAAGATTTGCCCGCGCCCGGACCGCGCGAGCATTTCGGTCGCGGTGCGCTATGGGATGGCAAGGCCGTGCCCTTCGCCAACCAGCAATCGGGAGCGCAGGCCTTGCTCGCCAAGGCCGACCTGCTGCTCCGACAGGCGGGAGGCTCCGACGGTCTTTCGGCAGGACAGACCGTTCAGGCGCTCGACTTCTGACCGGGCAGGGCTACTCTTCGCTTATGCAGGATGCAGCACCCCTGATCGACGGCTTCGGTCGGCGGATCGACTATGTGAGGATGTCGGTCACCGACCGGTGCAATCTGCGCTGCACCTATTGCATGGCGGAGGACATGCAGTTCTTGCCCCGGCGCGACCTGCTGACGCTGGAAGAGCTTGCCGGACTTGCGCGCCATCTCGTTGCTCGCGGCGTGAAGCGCATCCGTCTGACGGGTGGAGAACCGCTGGTAAGGCGCGGATTTCTAGACCTCGCGAGGGAACTCGGCGCCCTTCGCGAACACGGCCTAGAAGAGCTCACCCTGACCACCAACGGCGTGCTCCTGTCCCGGATGGCGGAAGAACTTTTCGATGCCGGGATCGAGCGGATCAACGTTAGCCTCGATACGCTCGCCCCGTCGCGCTTCGCCGCGATTACGCGGGGCGGGGATGTGGCGCGCGTGATCGAGGGGATCGATGCAGCGCGTGCGGCAGGCATCGCGGTCAAGATCAACATGGTCGCCATGCGCGGCGTCAACGACACCGAGTTCGTGTCCATGGCCTACTGGTGCGGCGAGCGTGGCTGCGACCTGTCGCTGATCGAGACGATGCCGCTGGGCGAAGTGGAGGGTGAGCGGGCCGACACCTACCTGCCCCTGACGCAGGCGCGCGCGGCTCTCGAACGCGAACTGACCCTGATGCCGACGACCTACCAGACCGGCGGGCCGTCGCGCTATTTCGAGGTCGCAGGGACCGGGCGCCGGATCGGGTTCATCACGCCGCTGAGCGAGAATTTCTGCTCTTCCTGCAACCGCATCAGGATCGCGGCCACGGGCACGGTCTATGGCTGTCTGGGGCACGACCAGAAGGTCGAGTTGCGGGACATCATGCGTGAAGGCGGCGAGGGCGCGCTCGATGCGGCGATGGATGCGCTGCTGGCGGGCAAGCCCCGGCGGCACGACTTCGATATTGCGGCCGATACGCCTGCGACCTCCCGCCATATGAGCGTTACCGGAGGCTAGACGCGAAAAGCGTTGCAATTGCGAACCGTTTCGACTTGTCTCCGGGTGAGAGAGAAATTGAAATCGTGGAGAGAGAAGAATGGCCGAACACGCCGCGCATGGACCGCTGACCGGATTGAAGGTGGTGGAGTTCCAGGGGATCGGCCCGGGACCACACGTCGCCATGATGCTGGCGGATCTCGGCGCGGAAGTCGTGCGGATCGAGCGTCCGGGACACCAGCCGATGAACCCCGTCGTAGAACGGGCTCGCCACCGCGCCGCCGTCGACCTCAAGAGCGAGGAAGGCCAGCGTTTCGTCCATGAGGCGCTGAAGCACGCGGACGTTCTGGTCGAAGGCTTTCGTCCCGGCGTGATGGAGCGGCTGGGCCTCGGACCCGACGTGCTGCTCGAAGCCAATCCGCGCCTCGTTTATGCGCGCATGACCGGCTGGGGGCAGGACGGTCCGCTGGCGCAGGCTGCCGGGCACGACCTCAACTATATTGCGATCACCGGCGCTCTCGACTCCATCGGGGCGAAAGGTGAATTGCCGATACCGCCGCAGAACCTCGTCGGCGATTTCGGCGGCGGGTCCATGTACTGCGCCATGGGTATCCTCGCCGCGCTTTACGAACGCGAACGCAGCGGCAAGGGGCAGGTCGTCGATGCCGCTATCGTCGACGGCGTGACCAGCCTGATGAGCTTTTTCTACGGCCAGCCGCACAGCGCCCTGCGGACGACCGAGCGCGGCGCGGGCCTTCTTGGCGGGGCGGCGCATTTCTACCGCTGCTATGAATGTGCGGATGGCAAGGAAGTCAGCGTCGGGGCGATCGAGCCGCAGTTCTATGCCGAGCTGCTCCAGCGTGCCGATGCACCCGAGGAATTGCGCGAAGGCCAGATGAACCCGGCGAACTGGGACGATTACACCGAAAAGCTCGCCGCCCTGTTCAAGACGAAGCCGCAGGCGGAATGGGTGAAACTGCTCGAAGGTACCGATGCCTGTTTCGCGCCGGTCGTCCCGCTCGACGAGGCGAAGGACCATCCGCACATGAAGGCGCGCGGTGCTTTCGTCGAACATGGCGGTCGCTCGCACACGGCGCCCGCTCCGCGCTTCGACCGCACGCCGGGCACGATCCGCGACAGTGCACAGGACGGCGAAGAGGTGGTGGCGCGCTGGTCGCAAGGGGGCTAATGGACCGCGCATAAGGAGAGAAATTCCCATGCGCGATTGCACCAAGTTCTACATCGACGGCCAGTGGGTCGACCCGGTCACCGAGAATACCCAGCCGGTCGAGAACCCCGCGACCGAAGAAACCATCGGCCACATCAGCTTCGGCACCAAGGCCGATGTCGACAAGGCGGTCAAGGCCGCGCGTCATGCGTTCGAGAGCTTCAGCCAGACGAGCAAGGAAGAGCGCCTTACCCTGCTCCGCGCAATCCAGGCCGAGATCGCCAATCGCAAGGACGATCTCGCGCTGGCAGTCTCCGACGAGATGGGCGCCCCGATGAGCCTTGCCAACGGCCCGCACACCGGCCTGCTCGCCGGGCACTGCCAGACCGCAATCGAGGTGCTGGAGAAGTTCGAATTCGAACGCCAGGACGGCCCGACGCTCCACATGTGGGAGCCGATCGGCGTGGTCGGCATGATCACCCCGTGGAACTGGCCCTTGAATCAGATCGCCTGCAAGGTCTTCCCCGCGCTGGCGACCGGCAACACGATGATCCTGAAGCCGTCGGAAATCGCACCGTTCGACGCCTATATCTTCGCGGAAATCATGGATGCCGCTGGCGTTCCGGCTGGCGTGTTCAACCTCGTGAATGGTGATGGCCCCGGCGTGGGCGAAGCGATCTCGGGCCATCCCGATATCGACATGGTCAGCTTCACCGGCTCGACCCGTGCGGGCATCCTCATTGCCAAGAACGCCGCCGATACGGTCAAGCGCGTGGCGCAGGAACTGGGCGGCAAGAGCCCCAACATCATCCTCGACGACAGCGCCTTCACCCAGTCGGTCATGCGCGGCACTACCGCGATGATGGGCAATTCGGGCCAGACCTGCACTGCGCCCAGCCGCATGCTCGTGCCGCACAAGCGCATGGAAGAAGCCAAGGCCGCAGCGAAGGAAGCTGCCGAGGGCGTGATCCCGGGCGATCCCAAGGGCAATGCCACCATCGGTCCGGTCGTGTCGAAGGCGCAGTGGGACAAGATCCAGGGCCTCATCGAAAAGGGCATCGAGGAGGGCGCGACGCTGGTCGCAGGCGGTCCCGGCAAGCCGGAAGGCCTCGAGACCGGACACTACGTGAAGCCGACCGTCTTCGCCGACGTCACCAACGACATGACGATCGCGCGCGAGGAGATCTTCGGGCCGGTCCTCGCGATGATCGGCTATGATGATTACGACGACGCCATCCGCATCTCGAACGACACTGAATACGGTCTCGCCAGCCACATCATGGGCGAGGATATCGAGACCGCGAAGAAGCTCGCCAAGCGCATCCGTGCAGGCCGCGTCGCCATCAACGGCGGCTACGACATGAACGCGGCTTTCGGCGGCTACAAGAAATCGGGCAACGGCCGCGAATGGGGAGAGTGGGGCTTCCACGACTTCCTCGAGGTCAAAGCCGTCATGGGGCATAGCTGATGGCGGGCCGGCATTTCGACGAATGGCAGGTCGGCGACAAGCTGACCCACGAAATCCGCCGCACGGTGACCGAAGCGGACAACCTCTTCTTCACCGTGATGACCCACAATCCGCAGCCGCTCCACCTGGACGTGGAATCGGCGAAGGAGAGCGAGTTCGGGCAAATTCTCGTCAACGGGACTTACACTTTCTCGCTGATGGTGGGCCTGAGTGTGGGCGACACCACGCTCGGGACGCTGGTCGCGAACCTGGGTTACGACAAGCTGGTGATGCCCAAGCCGGTATTCATCGGCGACACGCTTCACGCCACCAGCGAGGTCATCGCCCTGCGTGAAAGCAAGTCGCGGCCCGACACCGGCATCGTTACCTTCCTGCACGAAGCGGTAAACCAGCGCGGCGAAGTGGTCTGCCGCTGCGAACGTTCAGCCCTCCTCAAAAAGAAGGGCTGACGATCGCGTGCACCCCTTTTCGCCCTTCGCGCGTTGAAGGGCGAAGGGGAGCGCAATGGCCGAAGAAAAATCCCAGTCCGAAGCCGATGGCGTCGAGAGCGTGCTGGGCGAACTCGACGACCTGACGACCAAGAACGACACGGTTCGCGTCGGCGATGTGCTCGACGATTTCGGCGGGCGCAGCTTCGGTCCCTTCATCATGATTCCGGCCTTGCTGGAGATCACGCCGGTCGGCGGCATTCCGGGCGTGCCGAGCTTCCTTGCCGCAGTCATCGCGCTGATCGCGGTGCAACTTCTCTTCGGCAAGGATCATATCTGGATGCCGCAATGGCTCCAGAACCGTGCCGTGGAGAGCAAGAAGCTGCACAAGGGCATCGCCAAGCTTCGCGGGATCGCCCACTGGCTGGACGAACACAGCCACGGACGCCTCGAGGGCCTCACCGAAGGCCTATGGATCAAGATCGCGGCGGTGGTCATCCTGCTGCTGTGCGCAACGGTTCCGCCGCTCGAAGTCCTGCCGTTCGCCAGCAGCGCGCCCATGCTGGCGATCGCCGCCATCGGCCTGGCGCTGACGGTCCGCGACGGGGTCATCATGCTCGCGGCACTGGCGCTCGCCATCGCGGCGATCGGCGGCGGCACCTATTATTACTACACTTCGGACGAAGAGGGTTCGGGCGGCGGCATGGCCATCGTCGAACCCGTTGCATATCGCATAGCTGCTTGACCTGAACGCGATTGCTCCTGCACATTCCCTCGCGGATGAGGGGATAAGGCATGGACTACCGGATCGGCGTAATCGCAGGTGCCCTGGTGCTGGCAGGCTGCGACCTGTTCGCAGGGGGCGGCGTTAGCGAGGAACAGCGCGGCGATGGCACCGACACGGTCGAACTGGCTGAATTTCCCGACCGTCCCTATTGGGGAGACACCCATCTCCATACCGATGTTTCGGTCGATGCCTTCGGCTTCGGAGTGCGGCTCGGCCCGGAAGACGCGCTGAAGTTCGCGCGCGGGGATGAGGTCACTGCGACCACCGGCATGAGCGCACAGCTCGACCGGCCGCTCGATTTTCTCGTCATTGCCGATCACTCCGATGCGATGGGGGCGACCCGCAGGCTCTATGATGCGCCGCGCATGATGGTGCGCGATCCCACGCTGCGGCGCTGGCGCGACATGATGCACGAAAGCCCCGAGCAATCGACGCGCGCCGTGGCGGAACTGATCACAGCCGCCGCGAACGACGAGATACCCGAGGCACTGCGCGATCCCGAACGCCAGGCGCGTGCGACGCGCCAATTGTGGGACCGGCACCTGGGCCTGCTCGACCGCTATAACGAGCCGGGCACCTTCACCGCCTTCGCTGGCTTCGAATGGACGCTCATGCCGGGCGGCAACAATCTCCACCGCGTGGTGATGTTTCGCGACGGCAGCGCGCGGACCGCGCAGGTCCTGCCCTATCCGGGTCTGGACGGGGACGTCACCGGCCTTTGGGATTACATGGATTCCTACGAACAGAGCACCGGCGGCAAGGTGCTGGCGATCCCGCACAATTCGAACCTGTCGAACGGCATGATGTTCGAATTTTCAGGCCCCGACGGCGGGCCGATGGACGCCGACTATGCCCGCCTCCGCGCGCGGCACGAACCGGTGGTCGAAGTGACGCAGATCAAGGGCGACAGCGAGACGCACCCGTTCCTGTCCCCGAACGACGAATTCGCCAGCTTCGGCGTGGCTGGATGGGAGCTAGGCAACCTTCCGCTGACCGCACGCAGCACGCCGGATATGTTCGCGGGCAGCTATATCCGCTCGGCCCTCTTGCGCGGGCTGACGCTGGAACAGCAGATGGGCGAGAACCCTTATGCCTTCGGCCTGATCGGCTCGACCGACAGTCACACGGCGCTGGCCACGGCAGACGACGACCAATTCTTCGGCAAGCATACCGGCAACGAACCGCGTGCCGACCGCGCTATGTCCGCTCAGAACCTCGGGACGAGAGAGGGCCGTTTCGGCTGGCACTATCTCGCCAGCGGCTATGCGGCCGCCTGGGCGCGCGGCAATACGCGGGCGGAAATCTTCGATGCCTTCATGCGGCGCGAGGTCTATGCGACGACCGGTCCGCGCATGGTGGTGCGCCTCTTCGCAGGCTTCGATTTCGGCGAAAGCGACTGGGAAGGCGACTGGGTGCGCGCAGGCTATTCGCGCGGTGTCCCCATGGGCGGTGACCTGGTGGACGACGGCAAGGCGCCGACCTTCCTCGTCAGCGCGCTGAAGGACCCGGACGGGGCCAATCTGGACCGGGTGCAGATCGTGAAGGGTTGGGTCGATGCCAATGGGGCGGAGCAGGAAAAGGTGTTCGACGTCGCGTGGAGCGCGCGGCCCATGGATGCCGCCTCCAATTCGCCCGTGCCGCCCGTTGGCGATACGGTGAACCGGTCCGAGGCGACCTATGAGAATTCGATCGGGGCGGCTGAATTGCGCGCCACCTGGACCGATCCCGAATATCGCCGGGGACAGCGCGCTTTCTACTATGTGCGCGTACTCGAAATCCCGACGCCGAGCTGGGTCCTCTACGATGCCAAGCGCTTCGGCCTGACGCTGCCGAAGGAAGTCGTGGAGGCCAACGTTATCCAGCAGCGCGCCTATTCCTCGCCGGTCTGGCTGCGTCCGCGCAGGACCCCGGGCGATGCGCCGCCTATCATGCGATGATGCGCCGCCTCCTGCGCGATCCGCTCGCGCATTTCCTGGTGGCAGGCGCTGCAATCTGGGCGGTGCTTGCCTTCGCGGGCGAGCCGGTCGATCCGGCCGAGCGGACTATCCTGCTCACGAAAGAGGAGCAGGCGAACCTCGTCCTCGGCTTCGAGCGCACGATGGGCCGTCCGCCCACCGATGCGGAGCTGGATGCGCAGATCGAAAGCTGGGTGCGCGAAGAGGTGCTCTACCGCGAGGCGCTGCGGCTTGGGCTCGATGCGGGCGATCCGGTCGTGCGCCGGCGCTTGTCGACCAAGATGGACGATCTGGCAGGAGCCGAAGTGGAAACCGCCCGGCCGAGCGAGGAGACGCTCACGGCGTGGCTGCGCGACCATCCCGGACGGTTCGCGGAAGGGGAGCGGTTCACCTTCTCGCAGAAATATTTCCGTAGCGAAGATGCGCTGCACGAGGCACTTGACGCAGCGGGAGATGCAAACGGGCACACCATTTCACTGCCCGAACGCATGACCGATGCGAGTTATGCGGACATCAAGGCGGTCTTCGGCTCGCAATTCGCGTCGCAGATTGCCCGGATGCAGGAGACCTCCGGTGCGCAGGTGACGTCAGGCTATGGCTACCACCTCGTCGACATCGAAGAGCGGGTCGAGGGACGGCAACGGCCCCTCTCGGAAATCCGCGACAGGGTGGAGGCCGACTGGCGCAGTTCGACGGCTGCTGCGCGGCGGGCAAGGGCATTTGATCTCCTTCGCGAAGCTTACCGGATCGAGGTCGAATGATCCGCTGGCTGCTGGCGCTCGCCGTCCTCCTTATCGCAAGCCCCGCCTTGGCGGATGAGTTGCGGCCCGTCTCGATCCAGCTGGAGCAAATCGACGAGGCGCGCTGGAACCTCGGCTGGAGGCAACCGCTCGCCTCGCCGCAGGCCGACCGGACCGCGCGTCCGGATTTGCCGGAGTACTGCGAGTTTTCGGGCGAACCGATGCTCGACAACTCCGCGCTCGCGGTGGTCGGACGAGCGCAAGTCGCTTGCGAAAGCGATATTGCCGGGAGCCGCATCGGCTGGCCCGCCCTCTTCGGACAGGGCGATGCAATCCTGCGCGTGGCCCCTCTAGGCCGACCCGTCCAGGTCTACCGCCTGACCGCGCAAGAGCCCTACGCCGAGGTCGAAGCGCGACCATCGAGCATGCAGGTCTGGCGCGGCTATTTCATAATTGGTGTCGAGCATATCCTAGCGGGATGGGACCATTTGCTGTTCGTCATCGCGCTCGTCCTGCTGGTCGGGCGGACCTGGCCGGTGGTCAAGGCGGCCACGGCCTTCACCGTCGCGCATTCGATCACGCTGGTGGCAACGACGCTGGGGGTCACCGGATTGCCGCAGCGTCCGGTCGAGGCCCTGATCGCACTGTCGATCGTGTTTCTCGCGGTCGAGATCGCGCGCGGCACGAAAGAGACGATCACGCGCCGCCTGCCATGGCTGGTCGCCTTCGCCTTCGGCCTTCTCCACGGCTTCGGTTTCGCAGGGGCCTTGCGCGAGATAGGCTTGCCCGAGGGCGAGGTGCCTGCAGCGCTCGTAAGCTTCAACCTCGGTGTGGAGGCGGGGCAACTGCTGGTGATTGCCGCTGTCCTCGCTGCCTTGGCAGTGATCCGACGCGTGCGGGCTGGGGCCGAAGCGCGCGCCTTGCGTATCGCCTCCTACGCCATTGGCATTACCGGGGCCTACTGGCTGGTGGACCGCGTGATCGGCTGAGTATCGCCGCCGAGCGCCTGCCACAAGATGACCCGAGCGCGCTCCGCCCGTCCCTTCGCCGCCGCCGCGCGTTCGCCGCTGGCATCGGCCGCACGGCGCGCTTCGAGCACGGTGAGAAAATCCGCAAGGCCAGCGCGTTGCCGCGTTTCGGCGAGCGAGGCGGCGCGTTGCAGGCTGGCAGCTTCCTGCGCGGCAGCGGCGGCTTCGCGGTCGGCGGCAGCGACGAGGCCATAGGCCCCTTCTGCATCGCCGAGCGCGGTGTAGACGGCCCCGCGATAGGCTTCGAATGCGGCGCGCTTTTCGGCCGCGGCACCGTCGATCTCGGCCTCGATCCGCCCGAAATCGAGCAGGGGCGCGGCGACGGAGGCGGCGAGGCTGCCGATGATGGAATCGCTGTCTAACAGGTCGCCCGGGCTGAAGGCCAGCAGGCCGATGGCGGCCGACAGGTCGAAAACCGGAAAACGGCGGCGGGCGGCCGCGGCCAGCTCCGCATCTTCCGCGGCGAGCGTCGCTGCGGCGGCAAGGACATCTGCGCGATTGGCAAGCAAGGCGCTGGGCAGGGTGGCGGGGGCAGCAGGCAGTCCGCTTTCGCGAGGCGACATCGCCAGTGCCGAACGGACCTGTGCCCCGCCTTGCGCGGTAAGGGTGACGAGGCGGCCGATCAGGCGGGCACGCTCGCTCTCCAGCGCGGCGAGGCGGCTCCGCGAAGCGTCGGCGGCACTTTCCGCTCTCACGCGGTCGAAGCCGGGCGCGATGCCCGCATCTTCGCGGACCCTGGACAGGCGCGCGAGTTCTTCGGCTGCGGCCAGGTCGTCCTCGATGGCGCTGGCCCTCGCATCGAGCGTGCGCCAGTCGATCACGCTGGCGGCGATTTCGGCGAGCAGGGCGCTACGTACCCCGCGGGCGCTGGATGATGCCGCATCGATCCGGGCGAGCGCTGCGCGTTCCTGCGCGCGCAGGCGGCCGAAGATGTCCGGGTCCCAGCGCGCGGTGACATTGGCCGCGTAGGAAAGCTGCTCGGTATCGAAAGAAATGGCCGATGGCAGGTCGCCGCCGAATTGCGCCGGATTGCTGCGACGTCCTTCGACCGTTGCATTCGCGCCCACGGAGGGTAGGCGGTTCGCGCCGCGCAGGTCTGCGCCTGCACGCGCCTGGTCGATCCGCGCCAGCGCCTCGCCCAGCGTGGGCGAACTGGCGAGAGCCTGCGCGGCCAGCGTGTCGTAAGCAGGATCGTCAGCGGGAAGCAGCGCGGCGAGGCTGGTCGCAGACGCAGCGTCGGGAGCGAACAAATATTCCGGCGGCAGGACCGGTGCGGGCGTGGCGATTTCGGGCGGCGGCCCGGCAACGCATCCGGCCAGCGCCAGCGCGCATGTGGAAGCGAGTAGCAAGCGCATCATTCGCCGCCCTTGGCCGGGATATAGGCATCGACCTGCTGGCCCACGCGGAACAGCGTTTCGCCCGTCGATGCCGCCTCGGGCAATTCGTAGAGCACTTGCAGGACCCGCACGTCGACGCGCTCGGCAGCGGAATTGGTCAGCGAGCGCTTGGGCACCACCAGCGGTTCGGCGCGCACGAAGGTCGCCTCTACCTGCTGGTCGGATGCGCCACGCGGGCTGACGGTCGCCACTGCGCCCATGTCGAGGCGGGGTGCCTGCTCCTCGTCGATATCGATCCGGACATAGAGCGGTCGTGTCTGACCCATCTCGATGAAGGGCTGCGATCCGCCGCCGCCCATGGTGCTTACATATTCGCCCTTGCGGATATTCACCGCCAGGATTTCGCCCGCGATGGGTGCGCGCACGGTCAGGCGACCGATTTCGGTCCGCGCGCTGGCGGCACGCGCCTGGGCGGCCTGCAAGCGTGCACGGGCAAGCGACAGGCGCTGAGCAGCGGCACTCGCTTCGCCCTCGGCCCGGATGACTTCGGAGCGGCTGACGGCGGCGGGATCATCGACATCGCGATAGAGCGCCAATTGCTGCGATGCCGTAGCGCGCGCGGTCTCCGCCTCGGCAATCGCGGCGCGCGCTTCGCCAATGGCGGCTTCCGCTTCGCGCAGGGCAGAGCGGGCGGCGCGGTCGTCCACGGTGAACAGCGTCTGGCCTTCGCTCACGCGGTCGCCGGGCTGGACGAACAGGCCGGTGACGAGGCCCGACAAGGCCGAGCCGATCTGCACGACCTCGCTCGACGGTTCGACCACGCCCGATCCGGCAACGCGCGGCGCATCGGCAAGCTGCTCGGGCGCGCGCGGCGGCTCGTTCTCCGGTTCGGACAATTCGCGATCGGGCAGACCCGAAACGATGAAGATAATGGCGAGCAGCAGCGCCAGCCCGGCGATGGCGGGCAGCACCTGCCGGGAAAAGCTGAGATTGCGGAGATTGAAAGCCATATCAGTGTTCCTCGGGCATTTCGGTGCCGTCATGGATGATCTTGCCGTCCTCGAGCACGAGGATGCGGTCGGCGAGATCGAAAACGCGGTTGTCGTGAGTGACGATGATGCAGGCGCGATCTTCGGCGACGGCCACTTCGCGCAAGAGGTCCATCACCCGCCTGCCGGATGATGCGTCGAGCGCGGCAGTGGGTTCGTCGCACACCACCAGTCGCGGTTCGTGGACGAGCGCGCGGGCGATGGCGACGCGCTGTTGCTGGCCGCCCGAAAGCTGGTTCGGCAGCTTGTCGGCCTGGTCCGCGATATTCAGCTTTGCCATCATCTCTACCGCACGTTCGCGGGCCTCGTGACGGTCCATCCCCTGCGCGATTAGCGGGACGGCGGCATTGCTGGCCGCGTCGATGGCGGGGATCAGATTGTACTGCTGGAAGATGAAACCGATGTTGTTGAGGCGGAACTCGACCAGTTCGGTGTCGCTCAATTCGTATATGTCGGTGCCGAAAACCTTCACCTCGCCCTCGGTCGGCCAGAGGATGCCGCACATGATCGAGATCATGGTCGTCTTGCCCGAGCCGCTTTCCCCGACGAGATAGGTCAGCTCGCCCGCGCGGATGTCGAGGTCGATGCCGTGCAGGACGGTGATCGTCTGCTGACCGGCCTTGAAGTCGCGCGTGACGCCGCGCGTGCAGATGGCAGGGGCCTCGCTCACCGGAACACCGCCGCAGGTTCGGTCTTGAGGACGTTGCGCAGGGCCAGCCAGCCGGTCAGCGCTAGGATCAGCGTGACCGCGACGAGGCTGATGATCGGTATCTGCCAGGGGATATAGAAGCCCTTGAAGGTCGGGTTGGCCGAAAAGCTCCAGATGAAGGCCAGCGTGCCCAGCACGCCGAGGCCGTAGCCGACGAAGCCGACCAGCGCGGCCTGCGCGGCCACCATCTTGCGGATCTTGCCATTGGTGACGCCGATCGCCTTCAGCGCCCCGAACTGCTTGATATTGTCGCGGATGAAGAGGCTGAAGGTCAGGCCGACGATGGCGACCCCCACGATGAAGCCGAGCGCGACAGTGATCCCGAAATTGAGCGGGATGCCGGTGTTCTCGATGATGAAATCGACCCCGTCGCGGGCGAATTCGTCGCGCGTCTGCGCTTTCAGTCCCGTCTCGCGCTCGATCTTTTCCGATAGCGCCTTGGCCTGCGAGGGATCTTCCGCGCCGACCAGCACGAAGGACAGGCGGTTGCGCGTGCCAGGGACGTAATTCAGCGCCTGGCTGTATTTGGTATAAAGCACGACGGTGCTGGTGAAGCTGGGCGTCGCATCGGCGATGCCGCGGATCACTGCCCGCTGGTCGTTCAACTCCAACCGCTCGCCAATCGGCGATTGCCCGGGGAACATGCGGGTCATGCCGACATCGTCGATAATCACGCTGTCGGGCTGGGAGAGGACGTCGGAAGAGCCTTCGACCATGTTTTTGGGCAGGCCGATCAGCGTCGCGTCGTCTACCCCGATCACTGCCACGCCTTCCAGGTCGCCGCTCTTGGTGCGCACGCTGGCCTGCGCGCGGATGTGTGGCACGGCCCATTCGACACCCGGAACGCCGCGAACCTTGTCGAGTGCGGTGGAGGGTAGGGCATAGGAAACATCGGTCGTGCGGCTGACCGGGTCCATGACCCAGACGTCGGCGCTGGAGACATTGTAGACCCCGCTAGCCCCGCGTTCGAGCAGGTTCACGAAAATCGTCAGCTGCTGGGTGATGAGGAGCGTCGAGAACGCGATGCCGAATACCAGCCCGTAGAACTTCTGGGCATCCCCGGTCAGCATTCTGATTGCGATCCAGATCACGGCGCTTGGTTGCCTTTGCTGTGCGACTCGTTCATTAGTGAACGGAGGCGTTCAACTGAACGGGACCGTTCACTTTGTCAACTGCTGCTGAAAAGCGATCGATCGGAAGGCCGGCGGACCAGGCCAAGCGGGAAGCGATTCTCGCCGCGGCTGCCCGTTCCTTTTTTGAGAAGGGCTTTGCCGCCACCTCGATCGAGCAGGTCGCTGCGGATGCCGGCGTATCGAAGGTGACGATCTACAATCATTTCGGCGACAAGCAGGCGCTGTTTGCGGCCTCGGTCGACCGTGAGTGCGCGACCATGCGCTCCAGCCTGGAACTGACGTCTCTGCCGACGGGGACCTTGCGCCAGCGGTTGACCGCGATCGCAGAGGCAATGGTCGCATTCCTGACGCGCGATGAAATGGTGCAGTTCGACCGGCGCATCGCCGCGGAAACAGAGCGTGATCCGACCATCGGCGAGGCGTTCCTGCAGGCGGGCCCCTACCGTATGCGGAAGGCTTTCGCGGGCTTGCTCGACACGATGGTGGCAAGCGGTGAACTCGCCATCGACGACACTTCGCTCGCGGTCGAACAGTTCGTTTCCATGTGCAAGGGCATGGGCGATCTGGAGCGGCGTTTCGGCCGCCCGGTCGACGCGGAACTGGAACGCAGGCGCATCGAAGGCGCGGTCGATGTCTTCTGCCGCGCCTATGCCGTCGAAGAGTGTGATCGGAAATAGGACGAATTGGCGAGTGGTCTAAACTTGCCATTCACCTGCGCGATCCTACATTCTGGTGAGATTGAAAGGAATGTCCGCTCATGCGCGATCAGAATCAGGACCAGCAGCCCGATCCCGAGGGTAACGGCCCTAACCCCTGGCTGAAGAGCCTCCTCGTCTGGGGCGGGGTATTTCTCGGCCTGCTCCTGGTCGTCTCGATGTTCGGCAACTCGTCCGGTGGCGGCGGTACGCCGCTGCTCTATTCCGACTTCAAGGAACGCGTTGCGGCAGGCGATGTGAAATCGGTCGAGATTTCCGACGAGCAGATCACCGGCACGACCAAGGAAGGCGAGGTGTTCAGCACCGTCCCGGTTGCCAGCGACACGTCTCTGCCCAAGCTGCTGGAAGACAACGGCGTCCAGTATTCGGGCAAGGAAGCAGGCAGCCAGAATATCCTGCTTTACGCGCTCATCAACATGCTCCCCTTCATCCTGATCCTCGGCATCGCGATCTTCGCGCTGCGGCAGGTGCAGAAGGGCGGCGGCGCCGGTGGCGCCATGGGCTTCGGCAAGTCCAAGGCCAAGATGCTGACCGAAAAGCAGGGCCGCGTGACCTTCGAAGACGTGGCCGGCATCGACGAGGCGCGCGAAGAGCTGGAAGAGATCGTCGAATTCCTCAAGGACCCGAGCCGCTTTTCCAAGCTCGGTGGCCAGATTCCCAAGGGTGCGCTGCTGGTCGGCTCGCCGGGTACCGGTAAGACGCTGCTGGCCCGCGCCATCGCGGGCGAGGCGGGCGTGCCCTTCTTCACCATTTCGGGTTCGGACTTCGTCGAAATGTTCGTCGGCGTCGGTGCAAGCCGTGTGCGCGACATGTTCGAGCAGGCGAAGAAGAACGCGCCCTGCATCGTCTTCATCGACGAAATCGACGCGGTCGGCCGCAGCCGTGGCCATGGCCTCGGCAATTCGAACGACGAGCGCGAGCAGACGCTGAACCAGTTGCTGGTCGAGATGGATGGCTTCGAAGCCAATGAAGGCATCATCATCATCGCGGCGACCAACCGCCCCGACGTTCTGGACCCCGCGCTGCTGCGTCCGGGCCGTTTCGACCGCCAGGTCGTGGTGCCGGTCCCCGATATCGACGGGCGCGAGAAGATCCTCGCCGTCCACATGCGCAAGCTCCCGCTGGCGCCCGATGTGAACCCGCGCACCATCGCGCGCGGCACCCCGGGCTTCTCGGGCGCCGACCTCGCTAACCTGTGCAATGAGGCGGCCCTGCTGGCTGCGCGCCGCAACAAGCGTCTCGTTGCCATGCAGGAATTCGAGGACGCGAAGGACAAGGTCATGATGGGCGCGGAACGCCGCTCCATGGTCATGACCGAAGACGAGAAGAAGATGACCGCCTATCACGAGGCAGGCCACGCGCTTGTTTCCATCAATGAACCGGCATCCGATCCCATTCACAAGGCGACGATCATCCCACGCGGCCGTGCGCTGGGTATGGTGATGCGCCTGCCGGAACGCGACAATTACTCGTATCACCGCGACAAGATGCACGCGAACCTCGCCGTCGCCATGGGCGGCCGCGTGGCGGAAGAAATCATCTTCGGCCACGACAAGGTCTCGAGCGGCGCGAGCGGCGACATCCAGTATGCCACCGACCTTGCGCGCAACATGGTCACCAAGTGGGGCATGAGCGACAAGCTCGGACCCCTCCAGTACGAGCAGAGCCAAGAAGGCTATCTCGGCATGGGCCAGACCGCGCGCACGATGGGCGGTGCGGAAACCAACAAGCTGATCGACGCCGAGATCAAGGAACTGGTCGAGGGCGGTCTCAAGCGGGCTACCGAAGTGCTGACGGAGCAGGAGGACAAGCTCCACCTGCTCGCCCAGGCGCTGCTCGAATACGAGACCCTCACCGGTGAAGAGATCGACCAGCTGATGAAGGGCGGAAAGATCGACCGTCCCGATGCTCCGACCGGCCCGGTCGCGGTCAAGCCGACCACCGGCAGCGCCGTTCCCAAATCGGGCAAGAAGTTCGGTGGAGGCACCGCGCCCCAGGCGGGATAATTCCTGTTCGGCTGGCGTTCAGCCCCAGTGATCGAAAGCTCCGTTCCCTGATCGGGGAGCGGAGCTTTTTCATGTACAAACAGATCCTTGCCGGCCTCGGCGCTCTGACATTGGCCACCGCCGCCACGGCCGGTCCGGCGGATGTGAACGCGCAGGCATTCTACGCCGACGCAGTGGAGCTCGTGGACAAGGGCATGGGCGCCCTGTTCGACAAGCGGACCAAGCCGCGCATGGCCCAGCTGAAGGCAGCAGGGCAGTTGGCGCGGGATGAGAACGAGGCGGGAAAGGCCAGGGGCAAGCCGATCTATTGCGTGAGCGAGGCGGAGCGCAAGAAGGGCATCGATGCGAAAAAGGCTGTTAGGATCCTTGGTGCCGTGCCCGAAAACGATCGCCGCAAAATGACGCTCGCGCAGGCCTGGCGTGCCGGATTGATCCGCGAATATCCTTGTGGCTCATGAGCGCCCGGAAACGCGGAAGGCACATCGGGCGTTATGAAGATCGAACCACCGAAATCACGAGGATGCCGCCCATGAACCGTCTTGCCATTGCCAGCCTGTCCGCCCTTGCCCTTGCGGGTGCTTCTGCCTGCTCCGACCAGACGCAGGAAGATGCCGCGCGTGCAGCCGAGCTGGCGGGCGACGATATCGAGGCCAATGCCGCAGTGGTCGGCGAGGTTATCGAAGAAGGCGCGAAAAATGGAGCCGGCGCGGTCAGCGAAGGCGCAGCCGATGTCGAGCGCCACATCGAGCAGGGCGACAAGGAAACGCCCGACACCGCCCCCATCCTGGGCGACGATCTCAACCAGGACCGGGAAGATCCCGCCAGCTAAGCGGTCTCAGAACGCTCCGAGCACGAGGAGCAACTGCAGGAACAGCACCAGGATCACGATGATGAATACGGACATCAGCGCGAGCCGCCAGATCGCCGAGAAGCGCGAGAGGCCATAAGTGCCCCTCAAATGCTTGTAGATATGGATCGGCGGGATGAAGATGCTCGCCAGCGCCACGATTTCGCTCGAGATGCCGCTTAGCCCCGCGATGGTGAGGCCGAGGGTCAGCAGCGTCATGAAGCCGAGTGAATAGGTGACGAAAATGGCGTGGTCATAGGCCTTGTACTGGCGCTTCCACGCGAACATCAGCCAGACGAAGGGTATCGACAGCGGGATCAGCAGCCAGCTGAACTTGTAGAAGTTCGTCTGCAATTTGTAGAGCATCAGCCCCGGGTTCTTGCGCCATTTCTCGATTGCGCCGTCGATCCAGTCGATGCTCGTGCCACTGACGCGCATGGTGGTGCCGTCGACCTCTTCGAGCGGGATGACCATTTCGCCGTCGCGGATCAATTCGTCGCCCGTGCCTTCCTGCCGCAGGAAAGGCACGTTCTCCTGCGCCTGGCGCAGCGCCGTGATCTGGTCGGTGTATTCCTGTTGCCGTCGCTCGAGAACTTCCCTGCGCCCGGGATCGAGGTCGGGTTTGGCCAGCTCCTCTTCTGTGCTCTCCAGCAGTTTCTCCCGGCGGTCGAGTTCGGTCGCGGTGAATTCGGCCAGCTCTTCGCTATTGTCGCCGGGTATATCGGTCGGCGCGCTGATCCCGGCCAGCTGGAACACGGCGAACATCAGGAAGATCGAGAACAGGAACAGCGCCATGGGCGACACGAAGCGCATGCGCTCCCCGTCGATATAGCGGCGGGTAAGTTCTCCGGGCTTGAAGAACAGCTTGGGCAGCGTGCGCCAGGTCTTGCCGTCGAAATGAAGCGCGCCGTGCATCAGATCGTGCAGGAATGCGCCCATCGTGCGGTGGAGATGCGCTTGCTGGCCGCAATTATGGCAATGCGCCCCGATCAGTTCGGTGCCGCAATTGAGGCAGGCGTTTTCGGCGAAATGGCCTTTTGCGAGCGGCGTATTCCCCGCGCGTCCTGCGCCGCCGCTGACCGCCTTGGCGAAGAGCCCCCCTTCGACGACCGTTCCCAGACCTTCCCCGATATCGCTCAACCGATCCTCCTGTCGCAGGCGAATCTATGCGCGCTTTCCCTGCGCCGCAACGCAAAAGGCCGCCCCGAAGGACGGCCTTTTACCTGATTTGCAAAACTGGAAAGGCGATCAGCCTTCGTAATCGGCACCGATCGAGGTCGAACGGGTCGGGGCCGAAGCAGTGATGCGCAGGGCCTCTGCCGACTGGCTGAGCGAACCGATTTCGTCCATCTCGTCATCGTCGTCGGGAAGGATCTTCTGCAGGTTCGTGACCGCAGCTTCCTTGAGGTCCTTCGGCTTGACCGTCTGTTCGGCAATTTCGCGCAGGGCGACGACCGGGTTCTTGTCACGGTCACGCTCGAGAGTGATTTCCGCACCGCCCGAAATTTCACGTGCGCGCTGGGCAGCCAGCAACACGAGATCGAAACGGTTGGGGATCTTGTCTACGCAGTCTTCGACGGTAACGCGCGCCATTGGGCACTCCGATATATTCTAGAGAATCCGGGAAAGAGGGCCAAATAGGTGCACAGGCGCAAAAGGTCAAGAATTTGCGCCTTTCGCGCCAGCCGCTAAGGCAGGGACGATGGGAGCAAGCGAAATGCAGGGCGAGGCCACTCAATTCCGCGATCCGGAGCCGTTCGAAGTCGATGCGGCAGGCCAGCACCTGGCATTCTATCCGGCCGGTGCCGATCGCCGCGCCGCGCTGTTCGACCTCGTCGAAAGCGCAAAAGAGAAGCTCGACGTGTGCTTCTATATCTTTGCCGAGGACACGGTCAGCACCGAATTTCGCGATGCGCTGGTCGCGGCGGCGAAGCGCGGAGTAAAAGTCACCCTCATCGTCGACCGGTTCGGGGCGGATGCATCCGATCTCTTCCTGCGCCCGCTTATCGATGCCGGGGGCACTTTCCTGGTGTTCTCCGCCAAGAAAACACGGCGCTATCTGATCCGCAACCACCAGAAGCTGGTGGTCGCCGACGGCAGGAGGGCGATGTTCGGCGGCTTCAATATCGCAGACGATTATTTCGCCCCGCCCGAAGAGAACGGCTGGAATGATCTTGGCATCGTAATCGAAGGATCGGCGGTCGAGGGGCTGAACGACTGGTATGCCAAGCTGCGATCCTGGACCGAGCGGGAGGAGCAGCACGCCCGCGAAATCGCGCGCACCGTGCGCGACTGGGAATGGAAGGAGCCGAACGCCACCTGGCTGGTGGGCGGGCCGACGCGCGGCCTGTCGAGCTGGGCGCGCTGCGTTTCGGACGATCTGGTCGAAGGCGACCGGCTGGACATGTTCATGGCCTATTTCAGCCCGCCCAAGAAGCTGCTCAAGCACATGGGCCGGATCGCGCAGAAGGGTGAGACGCGGCTTGTGATGGCGGGCAAGTCGGACAATGGCGCCACCATTGGGGCGAGCCGATCGCTCTATGATTTCCTGCTGTCGAAGCGGGCCAAGATCTGGGAATTCGTGCCGTGCAAGCTGCACACCAAGCTGATCGTGCTGGACGACTCGGTCTATATCGGCAGCGCCAATTTCGACATGCGCAGCCTCTACATCAACCTGGAACTGGTCCTGAAGATCGACGATGCCGCGCTGGCCGACCGTATGCGGCAGTTCGTCAGCGATCACATCGCGGCATCGCAGCAGGTGACGATCCCGCTGCACAAGAAGCGCGCGACCTTGTGGAACCGGATCCGCTGGAACCTGAGCTGGCTGCTCGTTTCCGTGGTCGACTACACCGTTACGCGCCGGCTCAACCTCGGCATCTGAGCCTTATTCGTAATCGTCGTAGCCGCCGCGCAGTTCGGGCGAGGTGAACTTGGTGAATTCGCTCTGGAACAGCAGGGGGACGTTGCCGGTCGAACCGTGACGCTGCTTGGCGACGATCAGCGTGGCGCGATTGACCAGTTCGAGGTGCCGCGCTTCCCAGTCGGCATATTTCTGGCGCACGTCCTCGCTGCTGGTCTCGTCCGGCGTGTCGGGTTTGAGGGCGTTGTGGTAATATTCGCCGCGGAAAATGAACCACACCATGTCGGCGTCCTGCTCGATCGAGCCGGATTCGCGCAAGTCGGACAGCTGCGGGCGCTTGTCCTCGCGCTGCTCAACTGCACGGCTGAGCTGCGACAGCGCGATGACGGGTACGTTCAGTTCCTTGGCGAGCGTCTTCAAGCCGCGGCTGATTTCCGAGATTTCGTTCACGCGGTTGTCGTTTGCGCGGCCCGAACCCTGCAGGAGCTGCAGATAGTCGACGATGACGAGGCCGATGTCGTGGCGGCGCTTCAGGCGGCGGGCGCGGGTACGCAGGGCGCCGATGGTGAGGCCGGGCGTGTCGTCGATATAGAGCGGGAGTTCGTTCAATTCCTGGCTGGCGAAGGACAGGCGCTGGAATTCCTCGCGGCTGAGCTTGCCCGAACGCAGCTTCTCGCTGGAAATTTCCGCAGTCTCGGCAAGGATACGCGTGGCCAGCTGGTCCGCGCTCATTTCCAGGCTGAAGAAGGCGGTGCCCGCACCCGGGGATTCGCTGCGGTCGATGCCGATCTTTTCATCGTCCATCAGGCGGCGCGCGGCGTTGAAGGCGATGTTGGTCGCAAGCGAGGTCTTGCCCATGCCGGGACGCCCGGCGAGGATGATAAGGTCGGAATTGTGCAGGCCCGAGGTCTTGTCGTTGACCGTATCGAGGCCCGTGGTCTTGCCCGAGAACCGCCCGCCCGAATTGATCGCCGCCTCGACCATTTTCAAGGCGCCAAGCGCCGCTGTGCGGAAATCCTGTGCCTCGTTGCCCGAGGTCGCGCCTTCCGCGACCTTGTAGAGATCGGCTTCGGCCTGGCTGATGCGGTCCATCGGTGCGACTTCGTCCGAGGTGTCGAGCGCCCCTTCGACGAGGTTGCGGCCCACGTGGACCAGCTCGCGCAGCAGCGCGAGGTCGTAGATCTGCTCGGCCAGCTTGCCGGTGGCGAGCAGGCCCTGTCCGTCCTGTGTCAGCTTGGCGAGATAGGTGATCCCGCCCAGCTGCTTCAGCGCCTCGTCGCTTTCGAAATAGGGCTTCAGCGTAACCGGCGTCGCAATCGAATTGCGGTCGAGCAGCTTGTGGATACGCTCATAGATGCGCTGGTGCACCGGCTCGTAGAAATGATGCGGCTGGAGCGGGGTATTGAGCTCCTGCACGACCTGGTTGTCGATCAGCACCGCGCCAAGGAATGCGGCCTCCGCCTCGATATTGCTGGGCAGGGTCTGCCCCTGCTTGTCGGGGGTGGAAGTCGAATCGTCGGCGGGGAAGAGGAGATCGGTGTCGGCCATGCGCGCCACCATGGTCGAGGGGCATCGGCTCCACAAGCGAAGCATGTGGCCAAATTGGCCCTGTCGCTTGTGGATAGCGGGGATTATCGCGCAACCCCTTGAATGCATCTGCGCCAGTTGCGAAAGCGTCACATAAGACCATGACCGAATCCGCATCTTCCAGTCCCGATCATCGCATCGCGCACATCGATCTCGATGAAGAGACGATCATCTGGCGCAACGCGGATATCGAGCAGGAGCGTAAGATCGCGATCTTCGACCTGATCGAGGAAAACACCTTTAAGCCGCTGCGCGCGGTAGAGCGCGGCGCCGATGGCCCCTATCACCTGACACTGGCCGTTCGCGACGGGCGCCTGCTGATGACCATCGCCAATACGGACGGAGAGATGGTCGAGGAATTGCTGCTGGGCCTGGCGCGTTTCCGCCGCCCGATCCGCGAATATTTCGCGATCTGCGACAGCTATTACCAGGCGATCCGCAAGGCGACCGCCAACGAGATCGAGACGATCGACATGGCCCGGCGCGGGGTTCACAACCAGGCGGCCGAGCTGCTGCTGGAACGCCTGGAAGGCAAGATCGAGACCGACTTCGCCACCGCACGCCGGCTGTTCACGCTGATCTGCGTCCTGCACATCAAGGGCTGAGGGCATGGCGCGGCGCAAGAAGAAGCCCGGATCGGGCTGGCTGCTGAAGCTGGTGCTGCTGGCAGCGGTCATCGCGGGCGTCGCGGCGATCTGGCTGTGGAACGAGAAACGCAACTGGCGCCCCGATGAGGACACTTATCCCGACCAGGGCGCGCTGATCGGCGAAGAAGACGAGAACGTCGATTTCGAAGTGCTCGCCGGGCTCGGGGCAAGCTTCGTCTATCTCGAAGCGAGCAAGGGCGCGCGCGACAAGGATGCAGGCTTTTCCGATAATCTCGCCGCTGCCCGCGAGGCAGGGCTGGAAGTCGGCACCGTCCACGAATTCGACCCGTGCGAGCGCGCGGATGGCCAGTCGGCGAACTATGTCACCATCGTTCCGCGCGACGAACAATTGCTCCCGCCCGCGATCCGGCTTGCGCGAACCGCGGACGAGTGCCCGACGCGGGTGTCCGATGCCGCGGTGCAGAGCGAATTGCTGACGCTGGTCAACCAGATCGAAGCGCATGCCGGTGCGCCGGTGGTGCTGGCCCCCAGCCGGGATTTCGAGGAACGCTATCGCCCCGCCGCCCGGCTGGAGCGGGCGCTGTGGCTCGAAGGCGACATGGACGAGCCGGGCTATGCGGGACGGCCGTGGACGGTCTGGACCGCCAATGCGGCGCATACCACGCAGGCTGCCGATACGCCGCTGCGCTGGCTGGTCGTGCGGCCCTGATCCGGCTAGGTGCTGACGAATGACCGATGACGACCTGATCGCCGCCGCCCGGGAGGCTGCCGCAAACTCCTATTCGCCCTATTCCAGTTTCGCGGTCGGCGCCGCCTTGCGCTTTGCCGATGGAAGTGTCGTGACCGGCACCAATATCGAGAATGCGAGCTACGGGCTTGCGCTGTGCGCAGAGACGGTCGCGGTGTCGAAAGCCATGGCCGACGGCGTGCGCGGCGGGCTAGAAGCGGTCGCGGTTACCGGGCCGGGCGACATGCCGATCACGCCCTGCGGGCGTTGCCGCCAGGTCCTCAACGAACTCGCGCAGCTGGGCGAGACCGATCCGGTGATCCTGTGCGTCGGCCCCGGAGTAGTGCGCCGCACCACGCTGAGCGCGCTCCTGCCCGACGCCTTCGGCCCGGCGAGCCTCGTTTGATCACGCGGCGCAGCGCGATGGGCGGAATTGCCGCCGCCTGCGCTGCGCTGTCCGCTTCGCCTCTGGTCGCAGCAACCAGGCCGGGGCGTGCTCCACGACTGCAAGCGGGCGACAAGGTGGCGCTGGTCGCACCGGCCAGCGCAGTTGCACAAGCCGAGATCAAGCGTGCGCGGCATTGGGTGTCGAGCATGGGCCTCGTCCCACAGTTCGGAGCGAATGCCGAGGCGCAATACGGCTATCTCGCGGGCACCGATGCCCAGCGCGCAGCGGACCTGAACGCTGCTTTCTCCGACCAGGACGTTCGCGGAATCTTCGCGATCCGTGGCGGCTATGGCGCGGCGCGCATCCTGCCTTTGCTCGATTGGCCGACCATCCGGGCCAATCCCAAGCTTTTCATCGGTTATAGCGACAACACCGCACTACACCTCGCCATCGCGCGCGAGGCTGGATTTCCGACGCTTCACGCGCCCAATGCGGCCAGCCCGTGGAACGAGGCGGCGAGTTGGGAAAGCCTGTGGCGGCTCGCCTTCACGGGCGAAATGCCCAAGATCGACCTCGCTGCCGACCGAGTCCTCAAGTCCGGCAGGGGCGAGGGACGGCTGCTGGGCGGTAACCTCACCATCCTCTCCACCCTGATGGGCACGGGCCGCCTGCCTGCACTGGAGGGCGCGGTGCTGTTCCTTGAGGACGTGAACGAGGAGCCGTACCGGATCGACCGCATGCTCCAGCAGCTGAAACTGGCGGGCGTACTTGATAATGCTGCGGGCGTGATTTTTGGCCGCTGCCGGGCTTGCAGTGTCGATGATCCGGAGGGCGAAAGCTTCACGCTCGACGATGTGCTCGCCCAGCATCTCGGAACGTTGGACTGCCCCGTCGTGACCGGCGCGAACGTCGGCCATATTCGCGGCCAGCTCTGCCTGCCGCATGGCGCGCGCGTCGCGTTCGATGCGGATGGCGGGAAGTTGACGCCGCTGGAACCGGTCACCGCCTAGCCGGGCCGGATCAGCTTTCCTTGCAGCGGATCCACCGGGTCCGGCCGTCATATTCGACCTGCCCGTCGAAATGGTATCCGACCCGCTTCGTGCGCATCACGAGGAGCGATTTCATCGCATCGGGCGAGGTGAGCTGGAGCCGCATGTCCTTGTCGTCGAGCCACCATTGCGGCGCGTGCGAGGCGATGAGCTTGCCGTCCACGCGCAGCCGGTGCCCGACCAGCGGGGCGCCCGGCACATGGCCGAAGCCGAGCGCGATCTCGATCTGCGGCCCGCTGGCAGTCTTGCACAGGAACCCGCCCGTCGCCTGCGCCGGAGCGGCGATAGCGGAAAGGCCGATCAGGCCGGCAATGGCGATGGGCAAGCGCATGGGGATCGCCTACCCCGCGCTCGCTTAACCCAGCATTTCCGGTGGCTTAAGCTTCGCGCGCTTCCAGCCATTCGAGCAGGCTGGCAAGGCAATCGCGTGCCAGCATCTTGCAGCGTTCGGGCGACCAGCCCTGTTCGGGCTCGGGGCTCGCGGGATTGTCCTTGTAAGGCATTTCCAGCGTCATCGCGGTGGCGCCGAAACGCTCCGCGACCTGGTTGGTGCTCATGGACAGGTTCGCCTTGCCGGGAGCGGACTTGGTATAGCCCTGCTCGGTCTGGAAATCGGGGGTCCGGCGGTCGAGGATCGCCTCGTAGCTGTAATAGCTGTCGCCCTGCTCGTCGGTCCAGCTCGGGATGCCTTCGAAGCCTGCAAGGAAGCTCACCGGGATGGCTTCGTCGCCGTGGACGTCCATCGCGAAATCGACGCCGGTCTCATCCATGCGGTTGCGGATGGCGAGGACTTCGGGGCTCTTCTCCGCGCTCGGATTGTCCCATTCGCGGTTGAGGTTGGTCCCTGCGGCATTGACGCGCAGATTGCCGCGCTTCGACCCGTCGGGATTGCAGTTGGGCACGATATGGAGGCGGCATTTCTCGCGCAGGAGGCGACCTACGCTGTCGCTCGGGTCGGTCAGCACTTCGAGCGCGCCTTCCATCCACCATTCGGCCTGCGTTTCGCCGGGATGCTGGCGGGCATAGAGCCAGACCTTGAATTCGCCTTCGCCCATTTCGAGGCAGTCGATCGGCTGGCCGTCGAGCGTAGTGCCAAGGTGCAGGTGATCGACGCCTTCCGATGCCGCCGCCTCGGACACGAGGTCGTGATGACGCTCCATCGAATAGGGCGCGAAATAGGCGAACCAGGCGATATCGCTGGCCGGCGTATAGCGGATCGTCAGCGTTCCGCCGTCTTCGTCCTTGTCATAGGACGATGCGGCGCGGCCCCAGTAATCGCGGTCTTCCGAAACGCAGGCGTCGTAGCCGGGCCAGCCGCCGGGATAGGCGCTGGATTCCAGGTCGGTGATCCTGAGCACCAGTTCGCGGCCCCGTGCCCCGCTGACGCGGAAGTGGAACCACTGCTTGAATTCGCTGCTGGTATCGAGCGGGATGGCGAGCTTCGCGCTCGCGCCGTCGATGGAAAGAACTTCGATATTGCCGCTGTCGAAAGCCGCATCGATCCGGATATCGCTCACTTAGGGAACCTCGATTTCTATCGTTTCGCCATTGTTGCCGGGAAAATCGCTGAACAGCGCGGCGGCGAGGGTTTGTGCGTTTGCCTGCGCCTGCGCAAGCTCTGAATTGTCGGGAACGCGCAGGTCCGCGCGGCCTTCCCACAGGTTTGCTTCCGATGCGGCGCTGCGGATCGTGACCGACAGTTCGCTGCCGACCTTGTCGCGCTCTCCGCCGCCAAGGTTGATGCCGATGCCGACACCCACGCCAGAGCCATAGGAGCCGGTGCGACCGCCGACGCCGACGCTGACGGGAGAGCGGCGACCCTGCGCGGTGAGGACATAACGCTCGATCCGCACGGTGGCGATCTGGTCTGCCGTTGCGCGGTCGGTCTCGACATAGCCGAGGCTGCGAAGCTCGTCGGCGACGGCCGATTTGTACGGCATCAGGGCAAGGCTGTTGTCCTCGCCATCTTCCGCGCTGGCGACGAAGATCGTCCCCTGCCCAAGCTGCGCGGCGGCCTCCGGCGCGACGAAGCGCGTGACCTCGACCGGGCCGGGCGTGGTGGCGCAGGCGGACAGGGCGAGGGCCGAAAACAGGGCCAGCGTTGGCGCGATGCGGCGGGTGATGCGACTCATGGGCGGGGTCTTTCCGATATGGGCGTTAAAGAAAGAAGAACGCGCCAGAACCGGCAAGGCTCCGAGATTGCCCGCTTCGCAATATCTGCTAGGTGCCGCTTCCATGGACAGGGACGCAAAAGTGCCGGTGCTCGTGACGGGCGGTGCAGGCTATATCGGCAGCCATGCGGTGCTGGCCCTGCGCGATGCGGGCTGGCCGGTGGCCGTGATCGACAATCTGTCGACCGGCTTCGCTTTCGCCGTTCCCGACGACGTTCCTTTATATGAGGGCGATATCGCGGATAGCGTCCTGCTGGAGCAGATATTCCTCGAACAGGGCACGAAGGCGATCATGCATTTCGCCGGATCGATCGTGGTGCCCGAATCGGTCGAGAACCCGCTCGGCTATTACGAAAACAACACGGTGAAGAGCCGCGCCCTGATCGAGGCCGCCGTGCGCGGCGGGGTCGATCACTTCATCTTCTCCTCGACCGCGGCGACCTATGGCACGCCCGAAACATCGCCGGTGGCCGAAGACGCGCCCAAGCAGCCGATCAATCCCTATGGCTGGTCGAAGCTCATGACCGAACAAATGCTGTCGGACGCCAGCGCGGCTCACGGGTTCAACCATTGCGCCCTGCGCTATTTCAATGTCGCGGGCGCCGATCCGCAAGGCCGTTCGGGCCAGTCGACCGCCGGCGCCACGCATCTCATCAAGGTTGCCTGCGAAGCGGCGACCGGCAAGCGCGACGCGGTCTCGGTGTTCGGCACCGATTACGATACGCCGGACGGGACGGGCGTACGTGACTATATCCATGTCAGCGACCTTGCCGCCGCCCATGTGCTGGCGCTGGAAGCGCTGATCGAGCAGCCGGACCGCTCGTTGACGATGAACTGCGGCTACGGGCGCGGATTTTCCGTGCTCGAAGTGCTGGACGCCGTCGACCGCGTGACAAATGTCGCGATAAAGCGTCGGATGGAACCGCGCCGCGCAGGCGATCCGGGCGAACTGGTGTCTGACCCGTCGCGTATCCGCGCGACCCTGCCGTGGGAGCCGCGCCACGCCGACCTGGACGAGATCATTACCCACGCGCTGCAATGGGAACGCAAGCTTGCGGAAATTCGTGGTGAAGCTTGACGGGAATCACCACCGCCGCTAACGGGCGCGCTTGAAATTGGCGCGTCGGGGCACCATCTCCGGCGCGTATTTATTTGTGAAACGAGACCTACCATGAAGATCCGCAACAGCCTCAAGTCGCTCAAGAACCGGCATCGCGACTGCCGCGTGATCCGTCGTCGCGGGCGGACTTACGTCATCAACAAGACCAACCGCCGCTTCAAGGCCCGCCAGGGCTAAGCTGCGATGTGGGGCATTTGCCCCGCAAGCGTCATGAACCGGCCCGGCTCCCGGAAGGGAGTGCGGGCCGTTCGCGTATGGAAGGCGTGTGATGAGTGATAGTCCGATCGAGGCGGTCGTATTCGACGTGGGCAGGGTGCTCTACCAGTGGCAATTGAGTGCCCTGTTCGAAAAGATCGTCGACGATCCCGAGCGGCTGGAAAAGGTGCTGGGCGAAGTCGTGACCGAGGAATGGCACTTCCTCCACGATGCCGGGCGTCCGCTGGCGCAGATGGTGCCGGAACGTATCGCGCTCTACCCGGACTTTGCGGAGGAAATCCGCGCCTACGCTACGCGTTTCAACGAGACCATTCCCGGCCCGGTCCCGGGTAGCCATGCGCTGGTCGAACGGCTCGACGAGGCAGGCATGCCGCTGTTCGCCATCACCAATTTCGGTGCCGAGTTCTGGGCCGGCTTCCGCCCGCAGGAACGCATCTTCGACCGGTTCCGTGATATCGTGGTCTCGGGCGAAGAGCGTGTCGCCAAGCCCGATCCGGCGATCTTCGCGCTGGCGGAACGGCGGTTCGGCCTGCCTGCCGCCTCCATGCTCTTCATCGACGACAACCCGGCCAATATCGACGCGGCGCGCAACTGCGGCTGGCAGGTGCATCACTTCACCGAGGCGCGGCTGCTCGAGAACGACCTGAGCGAGCGCGGGCTTATCTGATCGAAAAAAGCCCCGGCACTGTGGCCGGGGCTCCAAGGTCCACCCTGATGGAGAGGGGGTGGGGGATGTGGTGGTGCTCGGGATCAGCCGTTGCACTTCGCCAGCTTGTCGGCGTCCAGCTCTTCACCCTTGGCGGTGAACGCCTTCACTTCGCCGAGGTCGCGCTTGAGATCGCGGCAGATGCGGACCGGGCGCGAGGTGCCCTTGCGTGCGACGCAGCTGGTGTCCGCGCAGGTCCAGGCAACCCCGCCTGCAACCGTGGTGCGCTCTGCAGCAGGTTGGGCGAGTTCGGCAGTGTAGTAAGGCGCATCGCTGCGGGCTTCGGCAGCGGTGGGGGTGGTGAGGGCGCCGAAGGTGAGGGCGGTGTAGGCGAAAGCCGACACGAACACGCTGATCTTGGCGCTACGATCGAGGGAGAGGGTCATCGTATCATTCCTTCAGTGCATTGCGTTTTTCTCAACTGGCCGTGCGAAAAATGCAATGTAAGTTTCAATTTGCAACCAGTTGCGAATCACCACCTAGATAATTAGGTTGCGCGATGCAACTCATTTTTTCAAAGAATTTGGCTTTGGCGGGAAAACCGGTAAATAGGTTGCACCAGAAGGACTGATTTTATGGGCGATATCCGCGAACCACTACGCGAACTGACAGAATGCGGCCTGCCGCAGGCACTCGAGGTCATGGGCGAACGCTGGAGTTTCATGATCCTGCGCGCCAGCTTCAACGGCCTGCATCACTTCGAGGAATTCCTCAGCGAGCTGGGCATTGCGCGCAATATCCTTTCGAACCGCCTCGCCAAGCTGGTGGAACACGGCATCCTCAAGCGCGATCCCTGCCCGGACGACCGCCGAAAAATCGAATATCGCCTGACCGACAAGGGCTTCGACCTCCTGCCGGCTATGGTGGCGCTGCGCCAGTGGGGCCAGAAATACGGCGGAGAGATCGTCGAAAACCCCGTACTGGTCGACGAGATCGACCGCCTGCCGATCGGGCCGACTTCGATCCTCAGTCATGACGGGCGCATCCTCGGCCCGGCCGATCTCGCTCTCGTCGAGCGCAAGAACCTCGGCGTGCGCGCCGACGGCTCGACCGCCAGCCCGGTCATGACGCTCAAGAACGGCTCGGTGGTGGACATCGCCACCGCGCGCAAGGCCAAGGACGCCGCCTGAGCGATTCCGTCGAACGCACCGCAGACGGGCGCTACATCATCGTTCGCGGCCGGCTGTGGCGTGCCTCCAATCCCCACTTGCCGGAAAGCGAGCGAGCGCGTCTCGTCGCTCAGCTAATGGATGCGCGCCGTGCAGTCGGTGCGGCGCTGCGCGATAAAGACGAAGCGGCAGAACGTGCCGCCCGCCAGCAGGTGCATGAAGCCAAGGTGGCGCTGGGCGAACGCGGGCCCGTGTGGTGGGACGATGGCGCCCCCGATTACAACCGGCACCTGGTGAAGAACACGCCCTACGCGCAAAAGTGACGTCACTTTCCAAGGTGGCTCCGTGACGTCATCGTTAAAACGATCTCAACGCCTTGCTGTCATTGCGGTGGCTGCACACGGGATTCACTCCCCAACAAGCCGGGCCATAATGTGATCGAAATCGAAGTTCAGAACGAGACCCACCAATCGGTCTTCCGGATCAAGACCGTCGCGGTGCCGCGCATCGGCGAGGGCATACGGCTGCGCGAACCGGGCGGATCGTGGGCGTCCTACGACATCCTCGACGTATGGTACCAGCAGGCCGATTTCGGCGAAGTCTGGATGCCCTACATCCACGTCCGCATGACGCCGGACGAACTGAAGGCGGTCGAAATGGCCAAGTCGAACCCCATGGTCGACAAGGCGCAGGCCGTCCCGATCGAGGATTTCCTGAAGAAATTCGAAGGCGACGCAGAGCACGAGCCGACCAGGCTCAATCTCGACCTGTCGGAAAGCTGAGCGATCAGGGTTCCTCGACTTCGGGTTCGAACGGCTGTGGATCTGCGATCCGGCCGACGAAAAGGATCGCATCCTGCTCGAGGTCCCTCAACACGATCATGAAAGGCCGGTCGGCGCGGAACCGGCGCGGCTCCTTGGGCAGGATGCGCGCGCCGGTCGTGATGATCGTAACGGTCGTCACTGCCGCTGCCTTGGTCCCCTCGTCATAGACCTGCAGCTTGGTAAGGTGGCGAACGTCGCTCACCACCACGGGCGGCTGGCCCGGTTCCACCATGGCCGAGAAATCCGCCTCGCCTTTCGTGAAAGGTAATGTGAGGCCGATCGCCTTGAGCGGCGCGACCAGGCTTTGCGAATAATCGGTCTCGAACTGGGGTATCTCGACCTCGACGAGGTCGGGCTTTGCCTTTGCCAGGTCGCCGGCAAAGCTTTCCAGCAATTGCGCGGATGCGGCCCGCTCCATTACCTCGCGATTGCGCGGCATCACGATGTCCATGGCATAGCGTTCGTTGCGATAGGGCAGGCGGATCGCCTCCCAGTCGCCCCTGCTGGCATAGGCTACGTCGAACGTCTGGCCGACGAAAGTGAAGGGCTCTTCCGCTCCGTTGCCGAACAGGAAGGGATGCTGTTTGCGATAGAGCAGCTTCGTCTTCCACAGCCCCTCGAAATAAAGGGCGTTGGCAAGGACCGCGATCATGGATTCGTCGATCGCCGGAGGAGAGATCACATTGGGGATCAGCCCCCGCGTCGCCTTGTCCGCCCAATCATTGATCGTTTTGGCCGAAGCGACGGAATCGGAATAGTCGACCGCAATGGCAGCAGCATCATAGGCCCGGCGCGTGCGACTGACGTAGCTGTCGCGGAACCGGAAGTCCCGATCCAGGAACAGGGCATTGGCCACGCTGACCTCGACGTCCTTCTCGTCGCTCGCATAGCCGAGCGGGTCGGCAGGCGGCGGCAGGATGCGGCCGATCTGGGCGCGGGTGTCGCCCCCCGACCCTTCGTAAAGCAGCCCGAATGCAAGGTTTATGCTGGCAGGAGAGAAGACCACATTCTCTTCCGGTCCGGCCTCGGCATCCAGCACCGGCAGGAGCGCCATGGCGCCATCGCGCTGCTCGGTGACGGCTGCCGGTTCCTCTGCGCCAGAGGTGTCCGCTGGCGGCGTCGTGCAGCCCGCCATCAAGGCGACAATGGCTGTAGAGAGAAGCGTCTTCGACCCTGCAGCAAGCATTGCATTTCTCCTTCCGATAGAAGGACATAACGCATCAGGCGCGCGGTGGTTGCCGGCGGTAGCTCAGCGCCTCCGCCACATGGATCCGCCCGACCTGCTCCGCGCCTGCGAGGTCCGCAATCGTGCGCGCCACCCTCAGCATGCGCGTATAGGCGCGCGCGGAGAGGCGCATGGCCGTGGCGGCCTGCAACAATAGCGCCCGCCCGTCCTCGTCCGGCGCGGCGAAACGGTCGAGCGCGTCGCCCTGCAATTCCGCATTGGTGCGCACGCCCGTCTCTTCCTTGCGCGCGGTCTGGCGCTGGCGGGCGGCTGCCACCCGCGCTGCGACTTCGGCGCTGCCTTCTGACGGAGGCGGCAGGGCGAGGTCGGCCGCGCTGACGGGATCGACCTCTACGTGCAGGTCTATGCGGTCGAGCATGGGGCCCGAAACCTTGCTCTGGTAGTCGGCGGCGCATTTGGGGGCACGCGAACAGGCGAGGGCCGGATCGCCCAGGTGCCCGCAACGACACGGGTTCATCGCCGCGATCAGCTGGACATTGGCGGGGAAGGTAACGTGCGCATTGGCCCGCGCGACATCGACCTTGTTCGTTTCCAGCGGCTGGCGCAGCGAATCGAGCACGGCCCGCTGAAATTCCGGCAATTCGTCGAGGAAGAGGACGCCGAGATGCGCCAGGCTCACCTCGCCCGGCTTGACCCGCAATCCGCCGCCGGTCAGCGCCGCCATGCTCGCCGAATGGTGCGGCGCGCGAAACGGGCGCGCGCGGCTGATGCGCCCTTCTTCGAGGATCCCCGCCACCGATTGCACCATGCTCACTTCCAGCGCCTCTGCCGGGGTCAGCTCTGGCAGTATGCCGGGAAGGCAGCTCGCCATCAGCGATTTGCCGGCGCCCGGAGGGCCGACCATCAGCAAATTGTGCCCGCCCGCCGCCGCGATCTCCAGCGCGCGCTTGGCGGTTTCCTGTCCCTTCACCTGCTTGAGATCGGTGAAGGGCGCGGGCTCTTCGATAAGGCCGCGGTCGGGTTCGGCGAGTTGGGCTGTACCCTTGAGATGATTGAGCAGGCTGACGAGGTCGGGTGCGGCAAGGACGGGCACATCGCTCGCCCATTTCGCCTCCGCCCCTTGCGCGGCGGGGCAGATGAGGCCCTTTTCCGCTTCGCTAGCATGCAGCGCGGCGAGAAGGACGCCAGGCGAAGGAGCGACGCGCCCGTCGAGCGCCAGTTCGCCCACCACGACCCAGTCCCCCAGATGCTCGGCATCGGTGACACCCATCGCCGCCAGCACGGCAAGCGCCACGGGCAGGTCGTAATGCGAGCCTTCCTTGGGCAGGTCGGCAGGCGAGAGATTGATGGTGATCCGCTTGGGCGGCAGGGCGAGGCCCATCGAGGCAAGCGCCGCGCGCACGCGCTCCTTGCTTTCGCCGACCGCCTTGTCGGCCAGGCCCACGATATTGAAGTTGGGAAGGCCCGGCGCGAGGGAGCATTGCACTTCCACGCTGCGCGCCTCCAGCCCGAGATAGGCCACCGTCCGGACCAATGCGACCACGCTTAACCCCCGCCTGAGTATTCGTCCGCAGGCACTGGCAAGAAAGCCTTTGATTGTCGAGGCTTGCACGCGAAAAGGCGTGGGCAAGAGGTGCGGTTAACGCGGCGTTGACCATGACCCTTGGCAGGTCGGAAAGGGAGCCGGGCGCATTGGGTTGCCCATGCTTCGCGCGGCCCTCCTTCTGCTAGCCATGCTTGCCTCTGGATTTGCCTCCCCTGTTGTGGCGCAGTCGTTGGGCCTCGTGAAGCTGCCAGCTGCCTTCGTCGGGCAGCCGCCCGTGCACAAGGTAGCGATTGGTGCCATCGCGCAGGTGGCACCGCACAAGGCCCCGGTCAGCGCAGATACGCTTGTCCTCGCACCGCCGCCGCCCGCCGCCACCACGCGCTTCGTGCCGCGTCCCGTGCCGCAGCCACAGGTGATAATGGCAAAACCCTATTCTGCCGTGGCGCATCGCCTGCCGTCGATCGACACCAGCGCGCGCAGCTATGCGGGGGGTATCGCGCAATATGGCCCGTTCCGGGTGATCGACGAGAACCGCGTCGCGCTGGTGGGCGAGACCGACCGCGAGAGCCCGCGCTGGTTTCGCGTCATGCTGCGCAACCATCCCGGCCTTTCGCAGATCGACATGGTCGAATGCCCCGGGACGCGGGACGATATCGCCAATCTGCAGCTGGGCCGGATGATCCGTTCCGCTGGCCTTTCGACCTACGTTCCGCGGCGCGGCTCGGTGCGCTCGGGTGCGGTCGAGCTGTTCCTGGCGGGCGCGGTGCGCGAAATCGCGGAGGGCGCCGAGTTCGCAGTGCACAGCTGGATGGACGAGCAGGGCCGCGAGGCGCACGAATTTGCCATGGATGCGCCGCAGAACCGCCGCTATCTGAGCTATTATCGCGAGATGGGCATGAGCGAGGGTGACGCGCGCGCATTCTACAGCTTCACCAACTCGGTCCCGCATCGCGAAGCGCGCTGGCTGGGTGCGCGCGAAATGCGGCGCTGGATCGGCGGAGCGCCGCGTCCTGCGCAGATTGCCCATGCCGCGTTTTGAGCGCCTTGAAGGACTTGACCGACACCTGGCTTTGGCCTAAGCGCCCCTCCACCAATGCGGTCGCCGGAAGCGGCGGCCCTTTTTGTTGGCGCGATTCGCCTCTTCGCGTGTTGCCCGACGAACAACGAATTTTTTGAAGGACCATCCGATGAAGCGGACTTTCCAGCCCTCGAACCTCGTGCGCGCCCGTCGCCACGGTTTCTTTGCGCGCAAGGCTACCCCGGGTGGCCGCAAGGTGCTTCGCGCTCGCCGTAATCGCGGCCGCAAGAACCTCTGCGCTTAACTTTATAGACTCTCAGACGCCGGGCGGCGCGCATCCGCGCTTCTTGGCTTCGCGGCAATAGCCGCGACGGGCAGTCGCCCTTGCGGGCTCCCAGGCGGGAGCCCGTTCTGGTTTGAGCCTCATGGAAAAGCGCAATCAACCGGAGCGCAGCGAAGGCAAGGCCAACCGGCCGCCCGCAGCGACGCGACCTTCAGGTCGCATGAGCGAGGATATCGCGCTCGCGGATGCGAGTGCGGAAAACAAAGACTCCTCGGCCCGTTTTGCGTATCTGCTACCCATGCCCCACGGTCTTTCCGTCATCCGCAAACGCAGTGACTTCCTTGCTGCCAACCGTGGGCTGCGCAATGCCAAGCCCGGTTTCGTGCTACTGACGCGGCCGAACGAGGGCAAGGGCAAGCGCTATGGCATCACCGTGACCAAGAAGGTCGGCAATGCGGTGGTCCGCAATCGCATCAAGCGCCGGTTTCGCGAATTGCTCTGGGCCGCGCTGCCGGAACACGGCCTTGCCGATCACGACCACATCCTCATCGGCCGCGACGGTTCGGTCGAGCGCGATTTCGCCGCGATGACGCAGGAACTCGAGGCAGCGTTGTCGAGAGCGAGCGAAGGCAAGGGCGACCGCGCGCGCGGCCCCCGCAAGCGGCGGAGCCCGCGCGCATGAAGTATCCGCTGATCTGGATCGCGCGCGCCTGGCAGCTCGGGCCCAGCCGCATCCTCCCGCCGACGTGCCGCTTCACCCCCTCGTGCAGCCAGTATGCGATCGAGGCGCTACAAAAATATGGGGCGATCAAGGGTGGATGGTTGGCCCTCAAGCGGCTATTGCGCTGCCAGCCATGGGGGGGCTGCGGGCACGACCCAGTACCGTAAGCACCGCCTACTGTCTTGACTAGATAACACACCATTCCCATCTGAATCGAAATCAAACCCGGGATCGACCTTGGAAAACTCGCGCAATATCATCTTCGTAGTCGTGCTCTCGATGGCCCTGCTGTTGGGCTGGGACGCTGCGATGAACTATTTCTACCCGCAGCCGGACGAACCCGTGGTGGCGGCAGAGACGGCCACGACTCCGGTCGAAGGCGGCGAAGTCGTGCATTCGCGCACCGGCGGGCTGACCGATCCGGCGGCCATCGCGCAGGAAGTGGCCGATCTCGACACGGCGCTCACGTCGGGCAACCGCGTTGCCATCGATTCGCCCAAGGTCGCAGGGTCGATCAATCTCGTGGGCGCGGTCGTCGACGACCTCGTGCTCAAGGATTACGCCGAGACGACTGACAAGGATAGCGGCCCCGTGCGCCTCTATTCGCCGCGCGGCACCCCCGCACAGCATTTCGCGCAATACGGTTTCCTCGTGAACGGCCAGAAGGTGCCGGACGAGACCGTGTGGAGTGCCGATGGAGAAGTTCTGTCGGTCGGAAGCCCCGTCACGCTCACGCATGATGCGGGCAACGGGCTGGAGTTGCAGCTGCGCTATTCGATCGACGAGAACTACATGATCTCGGTCGAGCAGAGCATCGCCAACCGTTCGGGCGTGCCCATCGTGGCGCAGCCTTATGGCCTCGTCAGCCGCACGTCGGACACGGCCAGCGCCGACTTCTTCATCGCGCATTCCGGCCCCATCGGCGTGTTCGGCGACAGCGCGAATTACGACTTCGACTACAGCGATCTCGACGATGACGGTCCGGCCAATCCGGAAGGCCGCGCCGAATGGCTCGGCTTTACCGACATCTACTGGCTCTCGGCCCTCGTGCCGCAGGACGGCGCCGCGCCCGAGGCGACTTTCCGCGCGCTGGGCAACGATACCTATCGCGCCGACATGATCTACGATCCGGTGACCATTCCGGCCGGCCGCAAGTACACGACGGATTCGCGCCTCTATGCGGGCGCCAAGGATTCCACCATCCTCGACGCTTACGAAGATGCCGGCCTCCAAAAGTTCGGCCTCGCTATCGACTGGGGCTGGTTCCGCTGGTTCGAAAAGCCGCTGCTGTGGCTGCTCAAGAACCTTTACGACCTGGTCGGCAATTTCGGCGTGGCGATCATCGGCCTCACCATCGTGGTGCGCGGCGTGATGTTCCCCATCGCGCAGAAGCAGTTCGCTTCCATGGCTGCGATGAAGGCCATCCAGCCGAAAATGAAAGCGCTGCAGGAAAAGTACAAGGAAGACCGCGTCAAGCAGCAGCAGGAAATGCAGAAGCTGTTCAAGGAAGAGAAGGTCAATCCGCTGGCCGGCTGCCTGCCCTTGCTGCTGCAAATCCCGATCTTCTTCGCGCTCTACAAGGTGCTTTACCTCGCGATCGAGATGCGTCACCGCGACTTCCTGTGGATCGACGACCTGTCCGCGCCCGATCCGGCGACCATCCTCAACCTGTTCGGCCTGCTGCCGTTCACGCCGCCCAGCTTCCTTGCCATCGGCGTGCTGGCCGTGCTGCTGGGTGTCACCATGTGGCTGACGTTCAAGCTGAACCCGTCGGCGATGGACCCGATCCAGCAGCAGGTGTTCTCGATCATGCCGTGGGTGCTCATGTTCATCATGGCCCCGTTCGCGGCAGGCCTGCTGCTCTACTGGGTAACGTCGAACATCCTGACGCTGGCGCAGCAGAAATACCTCTACTCCAAGCATCCGCAGCTCAAAGCCGCGGCTGAAAAGGAAAAGGCCGAGAAAGCCGCTGCGGCGGCCAAGGCCAAGGGCTGATTGGGCAGACGATGACCGACGAAGAAGCCGCCGAACTGGCCCAGCTGGAACGGCGCGCGAACAAGCTGTTTTCGGGCCGGGTGGAGTTCCTCCTCTCGGCTCCGCAGCTTAAATTCCTGCCCGAGCCGACCGTGCCCGAAATCGCCTTTGCGGGCCGTTCGAACGTGGGCAAGAGCTCGCTGCTCAATGCGATCACCGGTCGCCGCTCGATCGCGCGCGCTTCGGTGACGCCGGGCCGCACGCAGGAACTCAACTTCTTCGAAGTGGGCGAGCCGACCCAGTTCCGCCTCGTCGACATGCCCGGCTACGGCTTTGCCAAGGCGCCGGTGAAGGTCGTCGAGAAATGGAAGAACCTGGTGCGCACATACCTGCGCGGCCGCCAGGTGCTGGTGCGCAACCTCGTATTGGTCGATGCCCGCCACGGGCTGAAGGACGTCGACCGCGAGATGATGAAAATGCTCGACGAGGCGGCCGTGGGCTACCGCGTGGTGCTGACCAAGGCGGACAAGATCAAGGCGAGCGAACTGGCCAAGACCGTGGCCGCGGTCGAGGCAGAGGCGAAGACCCACGTCGCCGCCTATCCGCAGATCCATGTGACCAGCAGCGAAAAAGGCATGGGCATCGGCGAATTGCGCGCCGCACTGCTTCAGGACGCCGGCATCTAAGACCCGGCATTGCCGCCGGCTGTCATTCCTCGTCGGAAATGAAGCCGCTTGGCGGCTGGAGCACCTGCATCGGCTTGCCGGCAATCTCCGTGCGCGCCTTGGCGGCGGCCCACAGCACCGGATGAGGCTGGGCCGCATAGGCGCTGGGCGTCGTATCCATGAACCGGCGAAAGTCGCGAATGAAATGCGCCTGGTCGACATACTGGCTGTCGAGCGTGTCGATCCACGCCAGCGACGGGTCGAGCATGAATTGCGCAAGGCTGCGCAGGAAACGCTGGCGGCGCAGCAGCAGCCGGGGACTGAACCCGAAGACGGCAAGCGAGAGCCGCTCCAGCGCCCGCACCCCGATCCCCGTCTGCTCCGCGAGCGCAGCGACGGAATTGACCTCCGGATCGAGCAGGGCGCGATGCGCCTTGTAGATCACCTCTTCCCTGTGCGCCGGACGATCCAGCATCGCGAGCAGGTGCTTGTCGATGCGCGCGGCCACTTTCGGAAGGCTCTGGTGACGCCGGTCGCATTCGAGCAGCGGGGCGAAATCGGCAAACGGGCTGTCATCGCCGATCACCTCCCAATAGTCGGCGAACTCGTTTGCGCGCAGGTCGAGGAACCGCGCCCAGCCGAGCGGCAGCAGGCTGATCGACCAGTAGCGGCCCGGCGCGAGCGAGAAATGCGTGGCGTGCGTGGTCGGACCAATCGCGCAGATGGGGTTGCAATCGACCAAGGGGCCGGGACCGGTGCAGGCTGCCATGTCGCCACCCACCGACATGCGGATATTCGGCCATTCCGGATAGACCTGGTCGAATATCTTCGGGGTGTCCGGATCGACGATGGTCAGCGAGTAGGTGGAGACGTAAGGCCGCAAGGCAGGAGCAGGCAGCGCGTAGCTGACTGTCACACCCGTATCCAGGTTTGCGGCGCGATCTAGTACTGCGAACTCTCCGATGGCGGTTCACTTGACCGTCATATCTACCGGAGAGGGCCGGACAACACCAGCGGCTTGTCGCGCGATGGCCTAGCGACGGAAACGCGGGTTGAAGACCTTCTCCATCGTCTTCGATAGACCCGCCCCCAGCGATTGCCACATCTGCACCCGGCTCTGTTCGGTATGCGGGCCGAGACCGCCCCTTAGGTGCGGTTCGACGTGGTCCATCGGCTCGCCATGCTGCTTGAACACGAAGGTCTCGAACATGGTCTGCCACGCATTGCGCATGGGTTCGGGCAGGTCGCGCACGGCGAGGATCGAATGCAGCATGGCATCGAGCGGGGTGCCCATACCCTCGTGCTCGTTCCACCAGTAATTCACGAGCACGTTGAGATCGCCCTCGGCCTTCACATGGTGCCACCACATATAGGGAATGAAGATACCGTCGCCCGGCTCGAGATCTGCGACCAGCGCCTGTTCCTGCGCCTCGCGAAAGCGCGGGAAGCGCTCGAAATCGGGATCTTCCAGCTTGACCATCGACACCGGCGCATTCGATGGAGACGCCTCGAAAGGAGCCATGTAGAGATTGGGCGTCTGGTCGGGCGGGAAGAGGGTGAAGCGCCGCTTGCCGCTGAGGACATAGGCGACGTTCTGCATCACGTCGAAATGCGTGTGTGTGCCGGTATTGTTGCCCATCCAGACGCGCGGCTGGACCTGCGTTGACAGGATCGGCAGGTGCAGCGCGCTCGCCAGCTCTTGGCTGAGGTCTGCCACCTTGGTCGATTCCAGGTAAAGCATCTGGTCGCCCCTGACGGGTGACAGGACTCTGTCGATGAAGCGCGAGAACGGCATATTGCCGCGCTGGAAATTGAGGCGCGAGACATCGCCGTCGAAGAAGAAGGTCGGGCCTGCATCGGGATTGGAGGCGAGCACGTTGATCGCACGCTCTCCGATCGCCTGCTTGAGATAGTCGGCCAGCTCGCCCGTGCAGCGTTTCGCCATCTGCACGGGCGCGAGGTCTGCGGCCACTTGTCGCAGGATCGCCGGGCGGGCGGCGGGGTATATCTCGTCCCTGAAGGTCTGGGCGCTCGGGCTCTCGTATTCGCGTAGTTCGGGCATTGCCGCGCGTGCCTAGCCTACAATTACGTAGAAAGGAAAAGCTGTGGGCGCGCGGTCATGTCGCAAACAGCATCGCATCGTCGGCAAAGGCCTTCATCTCCAGCGCATTGCCGCTGGGATCGCGGAAGAACATCGTCGCCTGTTCGCCCGGCTGCCCCTTGAAACGGATCGTCGGCTCGATAGCGAATTCGACCCCTGCCGCGACGAGACGGTCGGCCAGCGCCTGCCAGTCCTCCATCGTAAGCACCACGCCGAAATGCGGCACCGGCACGTCATGCCCGTCGACCGGATTGCTCGCGCGATCACCTGCTTCGCCGCCGGTATGGGCCACGATCTGGTGGCCGTAGAAATCGAAGTCGATCCATTCCTCGCTCGATCGTCCTTCCGCGCAGCCCATCAACCCGCCGTAGAAAGCGCGTGCCTCTGCAAGGTCGCGGACGGGAAAGGCGAGGTGGAAGGGGCGCAGGCTCATGGCCCAAGGATAGTGGACCGACCGCCTGCAATAAAGGTTTTCCTACGCGGCAGTGGCTGTGCATGACCGGTTACCGAAAGCGTCGGCTGGTGCACGGTGCGGCGGGAGGAGTGTCACCCTATCACCAATTGCATAAGGCCATGAATTAAAATCGGAATAGTCCTTGAACCCCGGGTGACAGAGTGTCGCCTTCGTCACCCGCCCCCGCGTCGCTCATTCAGGCTCGACAGCAGGTTGCTGAACGCCTACCCCGCATGGCGCAAGGCAATGGTGGAGCCCGCATGAAGATCATCGTCGGTAACAAGAATTATTCGAGCTGGTCGCTGCGCGGCTGGCTGGCCGCGAAACAATCGGGACTGTCGTTCGAAGAGATCGTCGTGCCCCTGTTCGGCGAAAACTGGGAAGCCACCAAGCAGGGCGGGGAAATCCGCCCCTCCAGCGGCAAGGTGCCGATCCTGTGGGACGACGAGGTCGTCGTGTGGGACAGCCTCGCCATTCTCGAATATCTTTCGGACAAGGTCGGGCGCGACCGCTTCTGGCCCAAGGACGACGCGGCCCGCGCCATGGCGCGTTCGATGGTTGCCGAAATGCATTCCTCCTTCGCCGCATTGCGCAGCGAATGCCCGATGAACGTGCGCAAGCGCTTCGACGGTTTCGAGCCGAGCGAGGCCTGCAAGGATGATATCCTGCGCATCCTCGGCCTATGGGCGGAAGCGCGCAGCCGCTTCGGCAGCGGCGGGCCGTTCCTGTTCGGCACCTTCGGGGCGGCGGACATCTTCTTCGCGCCTGTTGTCAGCCGGTTCATCAGCTACCAGATAGCGGTCCCCGGCTTCGCGGCGTCCTATATGCAGGCGCTGTGGGAGCACGAGTGGATGCAGGCATGGATTTCGGCATCGGAAAGCGAAGAATGGGCTATCGAGCAATACGACACGGTCTCCTGACCGCACTGACGGCGCTGGCCGCGCTGCTTCCGGCACAAGCGAGCGCGTGGGGCTTTTACGCCCACCGCACCACGGCCGAGATCGCGAACGAGAACATCCGTCCGGAAACGCGCGCCGGCATCGTGAAGTTGCTGCGCGCGGCGCCGGAACTGGGTGTCGCCGGTTGCGACCTCGCTACGCTTGAGGACGCGAGCGTCTGGCCCGATTGCCTGCGCAAGGATTACTGGCGCTGGGGTTACACTTTCGCCTGGCACTATCGCACCACGCCGGTGTGCGAGGCGTATGAGCCGCGCAAGAATTGCTCGGGACAGAACTGCATCCTCGCCCAGATCGAACGCAACCAGCGGATCCTTGCCGACGAAGGCCTGCCGGCGAATGTCCGACTGGAAGCGCTTGCTTTCCTCGTCCACTTCATCGGCGACGTGCATATGCCGCTGCATTCGGGCGATCACGAGGATCGCGGGGGCAACGATATCGAAACCGCCTATGGCATCGCGCCGGGACTGAACCTGCACTGGATCTGGGACGGCCCGCTGGCGGAACGCGCCATCACCTCCTCGCCCACTCCGCTGGTGCGTCGCTACAGCGCCGACGAACGCGCGGAGCTGGGCGGCGGGACGCCTGCCGACTGGGGCCGCGAGAGCTGGGAGACAAGCCGCGATTTCGTCTATCCCAATGCCTTCGACCGCCCCCCGTGCGAAGGTGCGGACCTGCCCGAGGAAACGGCGCTGACGCAGGAAGATATCGAGCGCGCGATCCCGATTTCGCAGCGCCGTGTCGTGCAGGCGGGTATTCGCATGGCCGAATATCTCGATGCCGCCTTCGCGCCGGGCCCCTTGCCGGAGCCGGAGCGCGACTAGGGTACGCGACTGGTCGGGTAGGGCGTGCCGTCCTTTTTGAAATAGCCATCGGGCGTGAACACCATGTCGATGTCGGGATATTCACCCCTGTCCGCATCCCTGTCGCCCCCGCTGATGGCGATGAAAACGCAGGGAATATCGCCGCGGTTGTGGAGCTGGTGGCCGTTCGGCTCTCCTGCGGGCCAGGCCAGGATATCGCCGGGGCCGACGGGAATTTCGCCCTCGTCCTCGATCAGGACGGCCTCGCCCTGGAGCATGATCACCAGCTCGTCCTGCCCCTCGTGCCAGTGCCGCTGAGAGGAATAGGCACCCGGGTCCAGCACCACGTGGCTCGCGCCAAGCTTCGTGAGCCCGGCGACCGGTGCGAGGCGGCGATAGTTGCGCCCCGCCACGTCGGCATCGAAGGGCGGCGGGTAGCCGGTCGCATTGGTCTGGGGGATGGCGTCGAGATCGAGCTTGGGCATTGGCACTCACTCCTGCTAGCGGACACAGCATGACCGAAGTCCTCGAACTCGCCAAGCGCCTGATGGCCGCTCCCAGTGTCACCCCGGCAACGGGGGCCGTGTTCGACGCGATGGAAGCGATGCTCGCGCCGCTGGGGTTCGAGATCACCCGCTTCACCCGCGGCGACGGCGAGCCGCGCTCGCCCGAAGCGCCGGTCGAAAACCTGTTCGCCATCCGCCGCGGTCCGGAAGGCTCGAAGCACTTCGCCTTCGCCGGACATCTCGACGTGGTGCCGCCCGGCAATGGCTGGACCAGCGATGCCTTCGAACCGGAAATCAGGGGGGACCTGCTTTTCGGACGCGGGGCGGTGGACATGAAAGGCTCGATCGCCTGCATGGTCGATGCCGTCGCGAATGTCCCCGCAGAGGCCGGTACCATCAGTTTCATCATCACGGGCGATGAGGAAGGCCCCGCGCTCCACGGCACCCGCGCCCTGATCGATTTCATGCGCGAACAGGGCCACCAGCCCGACCTCTGCCTTGTCGGAGAGCCGACCAGCGTCAATCGCCTCGGCGACATGATGAAGATCGGGCGGCGCGGCTCGGTCAACATCTGGCTCGAGGTCGAGGGCACGCAGGGCCATGTCGCCTATCCGCACCTTGCCGACAATCCGATCCCGAAGCTGGTCGCCATGCTGGCCGAACTCGATGCGCTGGTGCTCGATGAGGGGACCGACTGGTTCCAGCCGTCCAATCTCGAGATCACCGAAGTCGACGTGCCCAATGATGCGCACAACGTCATTCCTGCGGTGGCCAAGGCGCGTATCTCCATCCGCTTCAACGACACGCATTCCGGCGCGTCACTGTCGGAAAAGATCGGCGCGATCGCGCAAAAGCACGGCGGCAAGGCCCTCCCGATCATTTCCGGCGAGCCGTTCCTGACGCCGCCGGGCGAATTTTCGGACATCATCGCCCGCGCCGTGAAAGCGGAAACGGGCATCGATCCCGAACCCTCGACCACGGGCGGCACTTCCGATGCGCGCTTCCTTCGCGCCGTCTGTCCGGTGATCGAATTCGGCCTTTGCAACGCGACGATGCACAAGCGCGACGAAGCGGTAGCCATCGAGGACCTTTCCACGCTAAGCCGCATCTACACGGCGATCGCGAAAGACGCGCTGGGATAAGACACGCCGGCAGTAAGACCGGGAGGGTAGGGGATTGAAATGCTGAAGGTCTGGTTCGAAATTCCGCTTTGGCAGCGCGTGCTGACCGCCCTGATCTTGGGCGTGCTGACCGGCTATAGCTGGGGCCCGGATGCGGAAAGCATCAAGTGGATCGGCGACTTCTTCATCAAGTCGATCAAGATGCTGGTCGTCCCGCTGATCTTCTTCAGCCTGGTGGCTGGTGTCGCTGCCATCGGCGACCTCAGGAAACTGGGCGCTGTCGGAGGCAGGGCCATGCTGCTCTTCGTCGTAACCGGCCAGATCGCGGTCTGGCTCGGCCTGGCGCTGGGCACGCTGGTCAAGCCCGGTGCAGGCGTCGACACCAGCGCCATCGCGCGCGGCGAGACGCCGGTGCCGAACGAGACGACCGCGGTGGACATGATCCTGTCCATCGTGCCTGAAAGTCCGGTGCAGGTGATGGCCGATGTCGCGGTGCTGCCGCTGATCGTGTTCTCGCTCCTCATCGGGATCGGCATCCTGATGGCCGGCAAGGAGGGCGAGCCGGTCCAGAAGATCTTCGATAGCGGCGCAGTGGTCATGCAGAAAGTCACGATGATCGTGATGGAACTGACCCCCTTCGGCGTCTTCGCGCTGATGGCCTGGGTGGCGGGCACGCTCGGCCTCGATGCGCTGGTCAGCCTCGCCAAGCTGGTGGGTCTCAATTACCTCGGCTGCCTGCTGATCATCGGCCTGATCTACGGCAGCATGATCAAATTCCTCGCCAAGCTGCCGGTGCGCGACTTCTTCCGCGGTATCGTGGACGCGATGGCGGTGAGCTATTCGACCGCTTCGTCCAACGCCACGCTGCCGGTGACGCTGCGCTGTGCAGAGCGCAATCTGGGCGTATCGAACTCGGTCGCGGCCTTCGTGATCAGCCTCGGCGCGACCATCAACATGAACGGCACGGCCATGTACCTCGGCCTCGCCACGCTGTTCGGGGCGCAGATTTTCGGGGTCGACCTGTCATGGGGCGACTACTTCCTAATCTCGATCCTGGCGACGCTCGGCGCAGTCGGCGCGGCGGGTATCCCGGGCGCAGGCCTCATCATGATGGCGCTGGTCTTCGGCGCGGTCGGCGTGCCGCTGGAAACCATCGCCTTCGTGGCAGGCGTGGACCGGATCATGGACATGATGCGCACCACGACCAACGTCAGCGGCGATGCTGCCGTGGCGACGACCGTGGCAGTGATGACGGGCGAGATCGACAAGGCCGAGATGGTCTCGGCGGACGATGTTTAAGCCTACCCTTCTGTTGCCGATCTTCTTGGCGGCTTGTGGTCCATCGGCAGGAGAGAAGCTCTACAGCCGAGAGGGTTTGGTGGAGGTCGAAAATCGGGCTTCACTTGATCGTGAAATTGAAGAAATATCGTCATCGATAAAAGCCCCTGTGCGGGACCTACAGGAAGATAATGACAGCCTTCCGATGTTTTTGCTCTCGAACGACGACGTTACGGTCTTGGTGCAGCACAAATTTGACAATAATTGCGACTGGTCTGCGGGGTGTACGTGGAAATACAGTATTACCGCTACCGACTACGGCCAAGACCGTGCGGAACAGCAGCGCCTCGTTGACACCGCGTTAGAAGCCATCAGGCAAAGGTAGCCTCACCGCCCCTTCGGCTTCTCCAGCACCTTCTTCTGGTAGCTGCACAGATCAGCCACCTTGCAGCGCCAGCACTCGGGAGTGCGTGCCTTGCAGACATATCGCCCATGCAGGATCAGCCAGTGATGCGCGCCGAGGCGGAAGGGCTGGGGCACGCGCTTTTCGAGTTTCGCCTCGACCTGCTCGGGCGTCTTTCCCTTGGCGAGGCCGGTTCGGTTGCCGACGCGCAGGATATGCGTGTCGACCGCGAAGGTTTCCTGCCCGAACCAGCAATTGAGCACGACGTTCGCAGTTTTGCGGCCCACGCCGGGCAGCCGGACGAGGTCATCGCGCGTGTCCGGAACCTCGCCGCCATATTCGTCGACCAGCAGCTGGCTGAGCAGGATCACGTTCTTCGCCTTGGAATTGAACAGGCCGATGGTCTTGATGTGCTCTTTCAGGCCCTCTTCGCCCAGCTCCAGCATCTGCTGCGGCGTCTCGACCTCGCGGAAGAGGGCGCGGGTGGCCTTGTTCACGCCGACATCGGTCGCCTGCGCTGACAGGGCCACGGCCACCACCAGCTGGTAGCAATTGCCGTATTCCAGCTCGGTCTCGGGCGAGGGGTTGTCCTCCGCCAGGCGGCGGAAGAATTCGAAAATCTGGTCCTTGGTCACGTATCCTCGCGGGTGTCTTCGTCGTCGAGTTCGCCCTTCTCGCGGGCTTTCTCGAGGGCTTTCTGGATTTCTTCGCGGCGGTGCTGCATCGCATCGCTGAAGGCGGCGGCGACGATGCCAGTCGGCAGCGCCACCAGCAGCACGCCGGTGATCGCCACCAGCGATCCGACGACGCGGCCCGCCGAGGTAATGGGATAGGCATCGCCATAGCCCACGGTGGTAAAAGTTATGACCGCCCACCACAGCGCACGCGGGATGCTGCCGAATGCTTCGGGCTGCAATTCGCCCTCGATCCAGTAAAGCGCACTTGCTCCGCAGAGCAGAAAAACGAAAGCGAAAGCGATGCAGACGAGCAGGTCATAACTGCGCTCGCGAATGGCCATCGCCATTTCCTTCGTCGCCGCGGTGAAGCGGCCGAACTTCATGATCGAGATGACCCTGAGCAGGCGCACGACGCGCAGGGCTGCGGCATTGGCGATGAAGAACGGGGCGAAGGTGACGAGTATGACCACGAGGTCGATCACCCCGAGCGGCGAGAGCATGAAGCGCAGCCGTTTCGACAGGGCCGAGCCAAGGCCGGGATGTTCCGGCGCGGCATAGATACGCGCCGCATATTCGGCGAGGAAGACGATCCCGAACGCCAGCTCCGCCATCAGGATTTCGTCGTGCCACTGGCGGTCGAACTCGACCTCGGTCGACATGATCGCGGTGACGACGGCGGCGATGATGACCCAGACCAGCACGATGTTCAGCAGCGTCAGGCGGCCATCGGTCTTCGCGCCGATATGAAGCTGGTGGTAGAGGAACTGCCGCAGGTTCATCGTGTCAGAGGCCGAGGACCTCCTCCATGGTGTAGCGCCCTGCCTCGCGCGACAGCAGCCATTCGGCGGCCTTCACCGCGCCGCGCGCGAATATCTCGCGGTTTTCGGCGCTGTGCGACAGCGTCAGGCGCTCCTGCTCTCCGGCAAGGATGACGCTGTGTTCGCCGGCAACGGTCCCGCCACGAAGGGCGGCAAAGCCGATGGCCCCGCGAGCGCGTGCGCCGGTCTGTCCGTCGCGCCCGCTTTCGCGCTTGTCGGCAAGATCGATCCCGCGGCCCTTGGCCGCAGCTTCGCCCAGCAGCAGGGCTGTACCGGAAGGCGCATCAACCTTGCGGCGGTGATGCATCTCGACGATCTCGATATCCCAGTCGTCGCCAAGGCGCTCTGCCGCCTCGCGCACCAGGTATGCCAGCAGGGTGACGCCCAGTGAGGTATTGCCGGTCTGTAAGACCGCTGTCGCACGGGCCGCCTCGTCAATCGCTTCATGATGTGACTGTTCGAGGCCGGTGGTGCCGATCACGATGGGCACGCCTGCCCCGACGGCTGCGTGGAGGTTGGCGGCCAGCGCGCCGGGTGCGGAAAAGTCGATCAGCGCATCGCAGGCATCGGCAAGCGCCGACGGATCGCCGCCCTTGTCGATCCCGCCCGCATAGGTGTGGCCCGATGCCTCGATGACGCGCTTCAGCGCCTCGCCCATCGCACCCTTGCTGCCGATTACGCCGAAACTTGCCATTGCCCCTCCTTGCAGTTGTGTGGTTCATGGAACCTATGGCCGAGCTACGCAACATTGTCGTCCTGACCGGGGCCGGCATTTCCGCCGAAAGCGGGATCGATACCTTCCGCGACGCAGGCGGTCTGTGGGAGAAGCACCGGGTCGAAGATGTGGCTACGCCGCAGGGCTACGAGCGTGATCCGGTGCTTGTTCAGCGCTTCTACGATGCGCGCCGCGAGGCGGTGCAGAAAGTCGCGCCCAATCCGGCGCACGAGGCGCTGGCGCGGCTCGACCGGGAATGGGAAGGCGGGTTGCTGATCGTCACCCAGAATGTCGACGATCTGCACGAGCGCGCCGGGGCGAGCCGCGTGGTCCATATGCACGGTGAATTGCTTAGCGCGCTATGCCCGATGTGCGAGCGTCGCCACCGCTGGACCGGCCCCCTCATCGATCGCCCGGAATGCCCCAGTTGCGAGGCGCGCTCGCTCAGGCCCGATGTCGTCTGGTTCGGCGAGATGCCTTACCAGATGGACCGCATCTATGCCGCCTTGCGGAGCGCGCACCTGTTCGTGTCGATCGGCACGAGCGGCGCGGTCTATCCCGCCGCAGGCTTCGTCAGCGACGCGCGCGAGCTTGGCGTAAAGACGCTCGAACTCAACCTCGAACGCAGCGAGGGATCGCACTGGTTCCACGAATCGCGCCAGGGACCGGCCGGCAAGCTGGTCCCCGACTGGGTCGATGAAGTGCTCGGCACTGGGTAATTTCTCAAGGTTTCGCGGCTATAGAGGGGTCATGTCGCGGAGAGCCAAGATCATTTGTGCCATCCTGGTGCTGCCATATCTCTATGTCGCCTATTTGTGGTGGGAGATCCTTTCGTCCGAAAGAGGCCTGCTCACGGGTGACGTGATCTTCTACACGCTGGCCCTCCTGGTGCTGACCCCGCTCGTGATGGTGCTTGCAGGCGGCACTGCTTTCGTCAGCGCGCGTCGCAATACGAAAGCGAGCCTCGCGCAGCACGATTATGCGAGTGCAGCGAAAAGCGGAGGCTGCGCCTATTACGGCCTACGCGCACTGATCAGCGGCGGGCTGCTGCTGGCCGGAATGGTGTGGTGGGTGCTCGATACGCCGGAGCCCGGTCGCGACCGGCTTGGGCGGATATGCGAGGAAAGCCCCAACGGGTCGAGCGTGCGTTGCAGGACGGATCCCGAACGCAAGAAATCGGCGCTTGAGCAGGCCAATGAGAAGCGCCGCCAGGAGTGGTGGCGCTAGCCGCAGCCCTTGCAGGCCGGATCCTTGGTGATGGAAAAAGCCCTGAGACCCGGGTTTAGTCCGTCCAGCAGGTAGACTTTCCCCCAGTCCGACCGTCCGAAGGCGCTCACCCCGTCGAGCAGGATACGGACCGCGTGCATGGCGGCGAAGCTGGCGACCCAGCCCGCCATAGCCCCCAGCATTCCGTCTTCCGCGCAGGTGTCGCAATCCTCGGCATCGAAGGCATCGCCGACAAAGCAGCGATAGCATGACTGGTCCGGCAGATGTCCGGCAAAAGCCCCGACCTGTCCCTGGAAGCGGCCCACTGCGGCAGAAAGCAGCGGCACGCTCGCCCTGACGCAGGCGTCGGAGACCGCCAGCCGCGTGGCGAAATTGTCGGTCCCGTCCATCACGAGGTCCGCCCCTGCCACCAGCGCATCGACATTGTCCGCATCGATCCGGCGGTCGCTGATCTCCACCTCCAGGACGGGGTCGAACAGCTTCACCCAGCGCTTGGCGCAGGTGGCCTTGCCATAGCCGATATCGCGCTCGTTATAGAGCGTCTGTCGCTGTAGGTTGCTCGCATCGACCTTGTCGTCGTCGACCAGTGTCAGCCTGCCGATCCCGGCGGCGGCGAGATACTGCAATGCGGGAGAGCCGATCCCGCCGAGGCCGACCAGGACGAGGTGCTTGTCCGCCAGCGCTACCTGTCCTGCGCCGCCGATTTCGGGCAGTACGATATGGCGGGCAAAACGTTCGAGGCGCTGTTCGTCGAGGCTCACTGTGTCGTGTCCTCGCTGCTTTCTGGCAGGCGCTCCTTGCGGAAGCCGTGCATCCCGTTCCACCACTGGAGCCCGATAACCGCGCCCTTGGACGGCTGGAGCATGAGCATCATCATGGCGACCGCCAGCGGTATGACGATGGCGAGCACGCCCCACGCGGACAGGTTCTCGCTCGAAGCCAGGGCGATGATGACGGGTGCGAGGAGGTGGCCGGTGACGAAGATCGCGATGTAGGCGGGAAAGTCGTCTGCCCGCTGGCCCGAGATATCCAGCCGGCAGGAGGGGCACGTGTCCACCGGCTTCAGCCAGCGGCGGAAGATTTTCCCATCACCGCACCGTGGGCAGCGGCAGCGCGCTCCGCGGAGCAGCGTCTCCCAGATCGAGGCGGGCAGGTCGGGGCGCTTGGCCGATGGATCGTCGAGGGGCATGCGGAGCCTTTGCCCCCTAAGACACGCGCTGTCGACAACCCTGTGAACAGGGTGTCGACAAGCGGTGTGCTGGTTGTGGAGCGATCCGAAGGGCTGCGGCGGTGTCCGCCGTCAGCTTTCCAGCTGTCTGAGCAGGCTGCGCACGTCGCCGTCCATGTCGGCGTCGCGTTCGCGAAGGTCCTCGATCAGGCGCACGGCATGGATCACGGTCGAGTGATCGCGTCCGCCGAACTTGCGCCCGATTTCGGGATAGCTGCGCGGGGTGAGCACCTTGGAGAGGTACATGGCAACCTGGCGCGGGCGTACCACTGCGCGGGCACGGCGCTTGCTGCTCATTTCCGAGCGATCGATCCGGTAGAACTGGCAGACCGTGCGCTGGATTTCGTCGATAGTGATCCGGCGGCGGTTGGCCGACAGGATGTCGGTCAGTTGCTCTTCGGCCAACTGCAGCGAAACTTCCTGGCCAGTCAGCTGGGCATAGGCGATCAGCTTGTTGAGGCCGCCGACCAGCTCGCGCACGTTGCGCGTGATGGTGCGGGCGAGAAACTCGATCACGTCTTCCGGCACGGCAAGCGGAGCGAACTTGCTCAGCTTGGAGTGGAGGATCTTCTTGCGCAGCTCGATGTCGGCGGGCTGGATGTCTGCCACCAGGCCCATCGACAGGCGGCTGAGGAGGCGTGGTTCCACCCCGTCGAGCGCCTGCGGTGCGCGGTCGGCGGCAAAGACCAGACGCTTGCCTTCGTTGAGCAGCGCATCGATCGTGTAGAGCAGCTCTTCCTGAGCCGAAGCCTTGCCGATGATGAACTGGATATCGTCCACCAGCAGCAGGTCGAAGCTGCGCAGGCGCGCCTTGAATTCGATCATCCGGTTGGCTTTCAGGGCCTGGACGAATTCGACCATGAAGCGTTCCGCGCTGCAGTAGAAGATGCGGCTGCGGGTGTGGGTCTTCAGGAAGGTGTGACCGATGGCGTGAAGCAGGTGCGTCTTGCCCTGGCCGGTCGCGGCCTTGAGGTAGAGCGGGCTGAACTGCGGCTTTTCGGTCGCGGCCATGCGCTGAGCTGCGTTGAACGCAAGGATATTCGCCTCGCCGGTAACGAAAGCGGCAAAGCTGAGCGAGGCATCGAGGCCGACGCTGGAGGTGAAGCCCTGATCGCCGAGCGTATCGGCGCCGATAGCCATCATCGAAGTGTCGCTGTCGTTGGCGGGGCGACGGCCATCGCCGTGAAGGCGCAGGTCGGCGACCTGGCGGCGTCCCGGATGGACCGAAATGTTCACCTTGCGCACTTCGCTGCGGGCGATCTTCCAGGCCAGGCTGAGGCGGTCGGCGAACCGGTCCTTCACCCAGTTGGCGCTGAACTCCGTCGGCAGGAAAAGGTCGAGCGTGCCGGTTTCGGCATCGATCTTCCCGACCTGGATCGGCTTGATCCACTGGCTGTGCAATTGATGACCGAGATCCTTGCGCAGCCCCTGGCTGATGTCAGCCCAGTCGGCTGCCAGGTTTACTGCCTCCAGATCCTCCATATCGTCTTTCGCTTTCCGCTTATTGGCGAGGTCACCCGATTTGACCATGTGAATTCAACCCCCCGTATCCGGCCCCGTCCGAGGGCGGAAAATTCTGTTTTCGTCGCGGGGGCGGCACGGCTCCGCCGTTGCCCGGAATCGCATGATTCACGGGCATCCCCCCAATTCGACCGTCGATGTAATTGGCCTGGGCTGTCCCCCCCAGGCAGACCCATTTGATAGGTCCCAGATGGGATGAGTCGCAAGGGGGATAACTGCAAAAAATCTGAAATAAACTTGTTGACTCGCCGAAGGCCGCAGACCGCCGTTCAAACCCCTGTTTTTCCGTCGATATGCCTGTCCGGCGAAGGCGAATCGTTGGAAACGCTCACTTTTGCCTGAAGGGCCTGCGAGAGGCTCTCACGCAAATCCGCCGATGGACCCCAGATGTGTCAAAGGGGCCGACACCTGCGGCGTCGACCCCTTTGTCAATTTCGTGTCCGGCGTCACCGCCGGGGCCGCGAATCAGAGCGCAGCGACGCGCTTCGTAAGACGGCTCAGCTTACGCGAGGCCGTGTTCTTGTGCAGGACACCGCGAGCAACGCCGCGAGCCATTTCGGGCTGGGCTGCCTGGAGGGCGGTCTTGGCGGCATCCTTGTCGCCAGCTTCGCAGGCCGTTTCGACCTTCTTCACGAAGTTGCGGATGCGGCTCATGCGCGCACCGTTGATTTCGGCGCGGCGTTCGTTGCGGCGGATGCGCTTTTTGGCTTGCGGCGTATTGGCCATGTCTGTCCTCGGTCGGGCCGCATCAATCTTGCGGCGGAAATCTGTTTGGTCGTGTCGAAAGAGGCGGATGCCCCGCCGGAAAGCGGCGCACTTAGCGGCGGGCGTGCGAATCGTCAAGCATATCGTCCAGCCCGGCGTGTCGCGGCGATCGTCCCTGGGCGAGGAACCGCGTGCACCGCCTCCTGTTGCCATTATATGGGAAGGGTATGCGAAAGGACAATACGTGACCGACAAGCTGATCAAGACCGACGCCGAATGGCGCGAAGAGCTCACGCCCGAACAATACCATATCCTTAGGGAGAAGGGCACCGAGCGCGCCTTTACCGGCAAGTACGACAAGAACGCGCAGGACGGCGAATACCATTGCGCGGCGTGCGGGCAGCTGCTCTTCGAAAGCGACGAGAAATACGACAGCGGCTGCGGCTGGCCGGCCTTCACCGCTCCGGCAGACAATACCGCCGTCGAGGAGCACCGCGATACCAGCCACGGCATGATCCGCACCGAGGTTGTGTGTTCCAATTGCGAGGGCCACCTCGGCCACGTTTTTCCCGACGGGCCGGGTGAAACGGGCCTGCGCTACTGCATCAACTCCGCAGCGCTGGATTTCGAACCGGAAGAACCGGAAGGCTAGGCGCTGGTGGCGGAGATAACCGTGCGTTCAGCCGGGGTTGAGGGTCGCCATGCAAAATTGCGGCATCTATGAGGCACGGCTTGCCGCATGAGGGAATTTTCGACGGATGGATAAACGAGGCAGCCGGCGCAAGAAGGCAACGCGCGCAGAGCGGGCGAAACGTGCCGAGGCCGATGGCCGCAATCCGCCGAGCAGGTTCTGGCGCTGGACCAAGCGGCTGTTCCTGTGGGGCGCCGTCGCCGCAGTCCTCGGCGCGATATTCCTCGCCATCGCGGTCGGCTTTGCCGCGCGATCGCTGCCGAGCTACTACCAGCTGAAGGCGACCCAGAACGCGCAGACTATCGTCGTGCGTGCCCGCGACGGCACGGAAATTGTCGAGCTCGGGCCCAGCTACGGCAAGTGGCTGTCGTCCGACGAAATTCCGCAGGTGATGAAGGATGCGATGATTTCGGTCGAGGACCGGCGCTTCTATTCGCATCCCGGCGTCGACCCGTACGGCCTGACCCGTGCCGTCTATGTCTGGGCGACCGGGCAGAACCGGCTGGGCGCGACCTCGACCATAACGCAGCAGCTGGCGCGCAACGTCTTCCTGAATTCCAACCGCACGGTCGACCGCAAGCTGCGCGAAGCCGTCCTTGCCATGGCGCTGGAATGGAAGTTTTCGAAGGACCAGATCCTCGAGCTATACCTCAACAAGGTCTATTTTGGCGGCGGCGCCTATGGCATCGATTCAGCGAGCCGGAAGTTCTTCAGCCACCCCGCAAGCGAATTGTCGGTGGCCGAGGCCGCAATCATCGCCGGTCTCGTCAAGGCACCCAGCCGCTATTCGCCCACCGCCGATGTCGATGCGGCAGTCGGCCGCGCGAGCGTGGTGCTGCGCCTCATGCGCGAACAGGGCCGCATTACCGCGGACCAGGCCCGCGTGGATGTCTCGGCAGTCAATCTGAAGGAAGAGGTGGGCCAGAACTCGGTCCGCTACTTTACCGACTGGGCGCTTCCGCAGCTCGACCTGCTGCTCCCGGAAACCTTCGAGCCGATCGAGGTCTGGACCACGCTCGACGTCGGGATGCAGCGCGCTGCCACTGCCGCCGTTCAAGCAAACGTACCAGAAGGCAGCCAGGGCGCGCTTGTAAGCCTCGACCGCGACGGGGCTATCCTCGCGCTGGTGGGCGGCACCGATTATGTCGAGACCAATTACAACCGCGCCACCAATGCGCTGCGCCAGCCGGGATCGAGCTGGAAGCTGTTCGTCTATCTTGCCGCCTTGGAGGCAGGCTACACGCCCGACGACCGGGTGGTGGATACGCCGGTAAAAATCGGCGACTGGAGCCCGCGCAATTCCAACGGCCGCAATATCGGCGAGACAGACTTGCGTACCGCCTTCGCCTATTCGGTGAACACGGTGGCGGCACAACTCGGCAACGAAGTCGGCTTTGGCTCGGTTGCATCGATGGCGCGCCGTTTCGGGATCACCACGCCGATCAACACCTATCCCGCCATGGTGCTCGGATCGAACGAAGTGCGTCTCATCGACATGACGCGTGCTTTCGCGGCCATTTCGGCAAAGGGCGCCTCGGTCGAACCCTATGGCATCGTCAAGGTAACGACGGCGGACGGCGAAACGCTTTACGAACACAAGCCTGCCCGCAGTTCGCAGCTCGTGCCCGACCATGTGGCCGCCGGGATCACCGATCTCCTGCAGGCAGCGGTCCAGACCGGTACCGGGCGTGCTGCCCAGATCGGGCGGCCCGTGGCAGGCAAGACCGGCACGACCAGTTCCAACAAGGACGGCTATTTCGTCGGCTTCTCCTCCGGCATCACGACCGGGGTCTGGATGGGCCGGGACGACAACCGCCGCGTAGGAGGCTTGCAGGGTGGCCGGGCACCCGCTCAGGCGTTCTCCGCCTATATGCGCTATGCCGTGAAGGATCGCCCGGTCGAGGAATTCGACACCGACCTCAAGCTGCCCGACTGGCAGATCGAGGAGGATGACGAATACTTCTTCGGCGATCCGGACGACTATTATTACATCGACGAGCAGGGCAATCTGATCGAGCCGGGACGGCAACCCGGCGGGCCGGAGGGGCAGCTACCCTTCCCGGTAGATGGCGAAGGCATGCCTCAGCAGCAACCGCAGATGCAGCCCCAGCCGCGCCCGCAGCCCACCGACCCGACGCGCCCGCCCTTGCGTGAGCAACCGGCCACCGGTCGCGGTGCGGACGGCGCTCCGCAGGCGATCGGGGACGACTTTCTCGACCGGGCAACGGGCCGGAACCAGCCGCGCCAGCAAAGCGACAGGCCGCGCCAGTAGCGGCGTAGGTCGTCGGGCAAGAAAAAAGCCCTCCCGGCGCGAACCGGGAGGGCCTTTTCTGTGGCTGCGTCCTCGGCCTTAGCGGCTGAGGCGGACAGCCACATATTGGGCCGGACGACCGCGACGCTGGACGCGCAGGAGAACGGCTTCGCGATTTTCTGCCTGTGCCGTGCGGACCGCGCCTTCCAGATCGGCGACGGTGGTGACCGCACGATAGTTCGCGCTCAGGATGATATCGCCGCGCTGCAGGCCCTTGCGGGCCGCATCGGAGTTCTGGTTGACGGCGGCAATGACGAGACCGTCCGTGTCCGCACCTGCACCAAGCTGGCGGGCGATCTGCGGCGTGATTTCGAGCACCTGGAGACCCAGGCGGTCTTCGATGATCTCGCTGTCGGCAGGGCCCATGTCTTCTTCGGGCTCGGCGTCCGGATCGAACATCTGGCTCTGGCGAAGTTCCTCTTCGCTGGGGCGCTTGCCGACCGTCACGTTGAGACGGCGACGTTCACCCTCGCGGAAGATTTCGAGCGGAATTGTCGTGCCCGGCGCGATATTCGCGACGAGATAGGACAGCGTCTGGTCGGGCGTCACTGCGCGGTTGTTGACCGACAGGACGATATCGCCCGGTTCCAGTCCGGCCTCCTCGGCAGGCTGGCCGGGCTGGACCGACTGTACGAATTCGCCGCGATTGCGCTGCAGGCCGAGCGATGCGGCCACGTCTTCGGTGACCGGCTGGATCTGGATGCCCAGATACCCGCGCTCGATCTCCACGCCTTCACGAAGCTTCGCGACGATGGGGGCTGCGGTCTCTGCCGGGATTGCGAAACCGATCCCCACGCTGCCGCCCGACGGCGAATAGATGGCGTTGTTGATGCCGATGACATTGCCCTGCATGTCGAACAGCGGACCGCCCGAGTTGCCGCGATTGATGGCGGCATCGGTCTGGATGTAGCGGTCGTATGCGCCCGCGCCGGTGTTGCGCAGCACGCTCGAGACGATGCCGCTCGTCACGGTTCCGCCAAGGCCGAAGGGGTTGCCGATGGCGACCACCCAGTCACCCACGCGGGCCTGGCTGGAATCGCCGAAGCGAACGAAGGGGAAATCTTCGCGGCGGCTTACCTTAAGGACGGCGAGGTCCGACTGCGCATCGGTGCCGACCAGTTCGGCTTCGTATTCGCTGCCATCGGGCAGGGTCACGGTGATCTCTTCCACCGTGCCGCGGCCCGAGGGGCTGACGACGTGGTTGTTGGTGACGACATAACCGTCTGCCGAAATGAAGAAGCCCGAACCCAGCGACTGGCCTTCACGGTATTGCGGTTCGCGTTCCTGGCCCCCGTTGCGGCGGTTGAACAGGTCTTCGAAGGGAGTGCCGGCGAAAGGATTGCCGTTGTTCGTCGGCACCTCGATCCGCTGGCGGGTCGAAATGTTGACCACGGCGGGCTGCAATTGCTCGGTCAGGTCGGCAAAGCTTGCGGGCGCTCCGGCACGCGGCACGACGTTGGACATGCGCATGTCGTCGTTCTGGGCGACCTGGGCACCTGCGGGATAGCCTGCGAGCGAAAGGGCTGCGCCTCCGGCAAGCAGGGCGGCGGTTACGGAATAGGCATATCGCACTGGCTTCACGTCCTTCATTTCCTCTTCGATATTATCTGCGCGCGGCACGCATCTCTTCTATGCGGTCCCGCGCCTGCGGTTCCGGAAAGAAGAGAGTGCAAAGGGGCGCTGAATGCCCCTTGAACGCCGCACGGGCGGTTCGACGAACGGTCAACGCCGTCCGCGGAACTGCCTCAGATACTCATTGTCCGGCGACAGGATGATGCTGCTTTCCGCATCGCCGTTCTCGGGTGCGAAGGTGGCATCATAGCTCTGCATGGCGCGGTAGAAGTCGTAGAACTGCGCATCCTTGCCGAAGGCTTCGGCGTAGATCCGCGCGCTTTCGGCGTCCGCTTCGGCGCGGATGATCCGTGCATCGCGGCCACCCTGTGCACGAATGGTGCGCGCTTCACGTTCGCGGTCCGACTCCATGCGGCGGAATGCCGACTGCAGCGGCGCGTCCGGCAGGTCGGTCCGGGTGATCTTCACGTCCACTACCTCGGCACCGTACTGGCGTGCCTGCCGATCAAGATTGGCGGTCACATTCTCCAGCGCACTGCCGCGCTCTGCGGTCAGCATGGACTGGAAGGTGCGGCGACCGAGTTCCTGACGCAGGACCGAGTTGAGGATCGGCTCGAGCGCGTTGCGCACCCCGTCGGTCGATCCTGCGCGTTCGACCATGGTCACCGGGTCGGTGATGCGGAAGCGCGCATAGGCATTGACGAGCAGGCGCTGCTGGTCGTTCGACAACACTTCCTCGTCGCTCATTTCGAGGTCGAGCAGGCGCTTCTCGATGCGTACGACGCGGTCGATGAAAGGTACACGAAAGTAAAGGCCCGCGCCGGTGTTGCCATTGGGCGTATTGACCACGCCGACTGGCTCACCGGTCCGGACGATGACGACCTGTTCTTCTTCGGGCACGACATAGGCACTCATCATGAGGCCGACGAGTACGAGGCCGAGGACGACGAGGGTCGCCTTATGATCTTCCCAGATGCGTTGCATGTTCACGGCCATGTTACTGGCCCTCCTGCGCGGTGACAGTTGTGGTCGGGTTGGCCTGCTGGGCACGACGCCTCAGTTCGGGCAGCGGCAGGTAGGTCTGCACCCCGCCGGTTTCGACCACGGTCTTGTCGGTCTTCGACAACACGCGCTCCATGGTTTCGTAATAGAGACGCTGGCGCGTCACTTCGGGGGCGAGGCGATACTGTTCGTAGACCTTGTCGAAGGCCTCCGCCTCACCTTCTGCCTGCGCCAGCACCTGCTGCGCGTAACCGCGCGCCTGGTTGCGCGCCGCGTCGGCGTTCTGTTCGGCGACCTGCACGTCGCGGAAGGCGTCGACGACTTCTGCGGGCGGGTCGGCCTTTTCGATTTCGACACCGAGTACGCGGACGCCCGCTTCATAGCTGTCCAGCGTGCGCTGCATCCGCTCACGCACGTCCAGTTCGATGGCGGCACGGCCCTGGCCCGAGAAGGTCTCGTCCAGTTCCTTTTCCGCAACCGCAGCACGCATGGCGGCTTCGGCGACTTCGTTCACGGTCTCGACCGGATCGACCAGTTCGAACTTGTAGTCTTCCAGGTTCTTGATGTTCCAGCGCACGATGAAGCTGAGATCGACCAGGTTCTGGTCGCCGGTGAGGATCAGTTTCACCTGCTGGCTGCCTTCGGGAACACGCACGACGCGGACGCCCTGCACGTCTTCCACGTCGACAGTCTCGATCGGGAAGGGGGCCGAGAAATTGAGGCCCGGCTCCATCGATCGGGTATAATTCCCCAGTGTCTTCACCACCGCTGCCTGCTGCGGGCCGATCAGGTGGACGCTGGTTGCCAGCAGGCCCAGCACGATGATCGCCACCACGGCGACCGGGAACCAGCTCTTGCCGCCGGGGCGTTGAGGCATGCGGAAATTGGGGCCGCCGGGACCGCCGGTGCGGCGCGGGCCTTCGGGGCCGCGGCTCTTGAAGATGTCTTCTATATTGGGACCGCGACGGTCGCCGTCGCTGCCTCCGCTGCCTGGCGGGAGCCACGGGTTCTTCGGCCCGTTCGACTTGCCGCCCTTGGGCGCATCGCCATCACCGTCTCCGGAAGATCCGCCCTTGGATCCCCAGGGATTCTTGCCACCAGCCATTGCGAGGCCGATCCTTTTTCCAAACCCGTCCATAATTCTCATAAATGTCTTATAGGTAGCCTTTGCGGGAAAAACAGGGGTTGCGGCCTGTAATTCGATGCTACAGCAGCCACCAGCATGGCGACGAGCGATTTAACCGACAACCTGCCCCCTGAATTTGCCGACCGCGTGAGCGGTGCGACACTGAAGGAAGGGCGCGCGACACTGGTGCTGGATGCCGCAGGGCTGGGTGAAGAACAGCGCGCTGCGCTGGAGCGCGACATCACCCAGCGCCTGACCGCGCGCGACGATGTAGACGAAGTGCGCGTCGTCATGACGGCAGAACGTAGCGGACCGCTGCTGATCGCAGTCGGATCAGGGAAGGGCGGCGTGGGCAAATCCACGCTGACGGCGAACCTCGCCATCGCGCTGGCCCGTCGCGGCATGAAGGTCGGGCTGGTCGATGCCGATATATACGGTCCGTCGCAGCAGGTGATTTTCGGGACAGCCGATGCCAAGCCCGAAGCACGCGACAACAAGCTGGTGCCGGTGGAAAGCCGCTTCGACATCCCGATGCTCTCCATGGGGCACCTCGTACAGCCAGGCCGGGCAATCGCATGGCGCGGGCCAATGGTCGGCAATGCCCTGTCGCAGATGATCGACGCACATTGGGGCGACCGCGAGGTCATCCTCATCGACCTGCCGCCGGGCACGGGCGATGTGCAGCTGACCATGCTCCAGAAATACAAGCCGGCCGGCGCCGTACTGATTTCGACACCGCAGGATCTTGCGCTGATCGACGCCGCGCGCGCCGGGCAGCTGTTCGAGGCAGCCGGAGTGCCGGTCATCGGGCTGGTGGAGAACATGGCGGGATATGCCTGCCCCCATTGCGGCGAAGTGTCCGATCCCTTCGGTGCAGGCGGCGTGGAAGCTGCTGCGGAGAGGCTGGAACTGCCGTTCCTCGGGCGTATACCGCTCGACCTTGCAATCAGGCAGGGCAGCGACGCGGGCGATCCTCCCGCTGCCGGGGACACCGAGCTGGCAGCACCATTCAACGCAATCGCCGACAGGTTGGCCGGATGGATTTCCGCGAGAAGCTGATTTCCGCCAAGGACCGGGTAAAGCTGCCCGATGTCTCCCGCCGCCAACTGCTGGTCGGCGGCGCGGCGGCGGGCGGCCTGTTGCTCGCCTGGACACTTTGGCCGCGCGATTACGCAACTACGCTGGTTCCGGGCGCGAATGAGGCCGACTTCGGCGGATGGCTTACGATCGGGCGCGACGGGGTGGTGACGGTCGCTATCCCGCAGCTCGAAATGGGTCAGGGCATCACGACGCTACTTGCCCAGGTCGCTGCCGTAGAACTCGGCGCGGACTGGCGCCAGGTAGGGGCAGAGCCGGTCATGCCTTCGGGCCTATTCCCGAACCTGCCGCTGGCCGCGGACTGGGCACCTTTGTGGGCGAACTTCCCCTCGCTGGCCGATACGCCCGACGCCTGGCTGGTCGACCGCTTCGCTTCCGCGCAGGCCTTCAATGCGACCGTCGCCGGCACCAGTCTTGCCGCCTACGAAATGCCCCTGCGCATCGCTGCCGCCAGCGCACGTGACATGCTGGTGCGCGCCGCTGCCGAGCGCTGGGACGTCGTGCCCGAAGAATGCGAGGTTGCAGACGGTTTCGTACGCCACTCGACCGGCGGTGCGCTGCGGTTCGGCGAACTGGTGGACGAGGCCCGCGAACTCGATCCGCCCGATCCCGCGCCGCTGCGCCCGCAGGCTGCTTTCGAACAGCCCGTATTCGGGGAAGCGGACGCGCAGACCAGTTTCCCGCGTATCGACCTGCCTTCCAAGGTCGACGGCAGCCATTTGTTCGCAGGCGACATCCGCCTGCCCGGCATGGTCTTCGCCTCTATCCGGCACGGGCCGGTCGGCCTGCCCGAACTTTTCCGGTTCGACGCCGATGCAGCTGCCGGCATGCGCGGGCTGGTTGGGGTCGTCAAATCGAAGCGCTGGCTGGCCGCCGTCGCGGAAAGCTGGTGGATCGCGGACCAGGCGCTTTCGCGAATGCGCGCCCATTTCACCGGTCCGGGCGCGCTCGAACAGGCCGTGCTCGACACCGATCTCGAACGCGCGTCTGAGCAGCGCGAGGAACTGGCAGAGCGGATCGTGGAGGTCGGCGATCCCGACACCATGCTCGTCAACGCGGCGTTTGTCCGCCGCTATGAGATTGCGCCTGCGGTCCATGCCCCGCTCGAAACGGCGAGCGCGACTGCGCGCTTCGTCGACGGGCGGCTGGAATTGTGGATGGCCTCGCAGGTGCCCTCGCTGGCGCGCGAGGGTGCGGCAAAGGCGATCGGTATCTCGGCCGAAGACGTGGTGCTCTATCCCGTCGCCGCAGGAGGCAGTTTCGACGCGCGGCTGGAGAAACAGCATGCCATCGAAATCGCCCAGATCGCGGTGGAGATCGGCCGACCCGTCCAGCTGACATGGTCGCGGGTGCAGGACCTGCAGGCCGTACCCCCGCGCGCTCCGGCAACGGCGGACATGGCAGCTAGGACAGGCGCGGACGGCCAGCCGCTGGCATGGCGCGCACGGATCACAACCCCTCCCTTCATGCGCGAGATGGGGCACCGCCTGTTCGACAACCTCGTGCCCGAGGCGGCGCGCGCGGAAAGCAGGGGCGAGGCGGACGCGCTGGCAGTGGCCGGAGGGATGCCGCCCTACGGCATCTCGGATGTGGCGGTCGATCACGTCCCGGCCAGCATTCGCCTTCCCGTCACGCGGATGCGCGGCGGGGCGGAGGCGATGACGGCATTCTTCACCGAATGCTTCATCGACGAACTGGCGGCGGAGGCCGGACGCGATCCCTTCCTCTATCGCATGGCGTTGCTGGGCGGCGCACCGCGCATGGCGGAATGCCTGCGCCGTGCGACGAGGCTGGGCGAATGGGACGGCGCCCGATCGGGCAGCGGGCAGGGCGTTGCCATGGTCCGCATGGGCAACGATCCGCAGACGGCAGGTCATATTGCCTGCGTCGCGCAGGCCGGCATGGGTGCCGGCGGTGCGCGGGTGACAAAACTGTCGGCCACGGTCGACATCGGCCGGATCGTCAATCTCGATATTGCCCGCCAGCAGATCGAGGGTGGATTGGTCTTCGGACTTTCCTTGGCGCTCGGTTCTTCGGTCAGGTTCGAGAACGGCCACCCGGTGCCGCGTAACATGGGCGCGCTCGGCCTGCCGCGCCTTGCCGATTGCCCGGACATCGTGGTCGATTTCATTTCGAGCGATGCGGAACCCTTCGATCCGGGAGAACTTGGTGTAGCCGTGGCGGCGCCCGCCATCGCCAACGCCCTTTTTGCGGCGACCGGTCTCAGGATGCGGCGCCTCCCGTTGTTGTCAGAAGGTTTGTGAGAGGTTCGTTTTGACCTGGCAGGATCAGAAGCTTCCCCATGATCATCTCCCCGTGAAATCGGGCAAGATCGGCGTGCTGGTGGTGAACCTCGGCACCCCCGATGCGCCGGAAAAGGGGCCGGTGAAGCGCTACCTTGCCGAATTTCTGTCGGACCGCCGCGTGGTGGAAATCCCGGCGATCGCCTGGCAGCCGATCCTGCGCGGCATCATCCTCAACACGCGCCCCAAGAAGAGCGCGCATGCCTATTCGCAGGTTTGGACCGAAGAAGGCTCACCGCTCGCGGTAATCACCCGCAAGCAGGCCGAAGCGATGCAGGCGCGGCTGGGCGATGGCGTGATCGTCGACTGGGCCATGCGCTACGGCACGCCGTCGATCCCCGAGCGGATGCAGGCGCTGATGGACCAGGGCTGTGAACGCATCCTCCTGGCCCCACTCTATCCGCAATATAGCGGCGCAACGACGGCGACGGTTGTGGACAAGGCTGCGGACAAGCTGCGGGAAATGCGTTGGCAGGCGAGCTTGCGGACCCTGCCGCCCTATCACGACGATCCGGCCTATATCGATGCGCTCGCAGTGGATCTGACCCGCCAGCTGGATGCGCTCGATTTCGAGCCCGAGGTTCTCCTGCTCAGCTTTCACGGCATGCCGCAGCGCACGCTGGAACTGGGCGACCCCTATCACTGCCATTGCCACAAGACCTCGCGTCTCTTGCAGGAAAAGCTCGCCGGGACGGGCCTTCGTTTCCGCACGACGTTCCAGTCGCGTTTCGGCCCTGCCAAGTGGCTGGAGCCTGCGACGGATGCTGTTCTGGAAGAAGAAGCACAGGCCGGGACCAAGCGGCTCGCCATTGCGGCGCCGGGCTTTTCGGCCGACTGCCTCGAGACGCTGGAAGAGCTCGCAATCCAGGGCAAGGAGCAGTTTACCGGGGCGGGAGGCGAGCAATTCGCCGCCCTTTCCTGCCTCAATGCGTCGGATGCCGGGCTCGACATGCTCGAACATATCTTACGCAGGGAATTGTCGGGCTGGATTTAGGCTGCGCGATTACTTACAAGGAGGTAAGTAGTCAGGAGCAACCTAATTATGGCCACCCTCGCACCGCACCAACCGGCTGAAATCGCACCCACTCACTGGACCGAAGGCAATCCTTCGTCCGACGAACTGGCGCATATCCCGGGCGAGGGCGGCTGGCCGGTCGTCGGCAACACTTTCAAGATGCTGGCCGATCCGCACGGTTTCACGCGCCGCGCGGTCGAGAAGTACGGCCGAGTCTACAAGAACAAGGCGTTCGGCGGCTGGAATATCGCGCTGATCGGAGCGGATGCAAACGAGCTGGTGCTGTTCGATCGCCAGAAGCTGTTCAGCAGCGAACAGGGCTGGGGACCGATCCTCGACCAGCTGTTTCCGCGCGGGCTGATGCTGATGGATTTCGACCATCACCGCGTCGACCGCCGGGCGCTTTCCATCGCCTTCAAGCCCGGTCCGATGCGCCACTATTCCGGCAGCCTCAACCGCGGCATCGCGCAGCGAATGGATGAATGGGGCGCAGGCAACCTGCAGTTCTATCCGGCGATCAAGGAACTGACCCTCGACCTCGCTGCAGACAGCTTCATCGGCATCCCGTGGGGCCCGGAAGCGGACCGCATCAACGAGGCCTTCGTCTACATGGTCCAGGCCAGCGTCGCGCCGGTGCGCAAACCGCTGCCGTTCACCCTGATGCGCAAGGGCGTGAAGGGCCGCGAATTCCTGGTCGACTATTTCACGAAGGAAACCCATCGCCGCCGCGCGGAAGGGGGCGGGCAGGACATGTTCAGCCAGTTCGCCACGGCGGAATATGACGACGGCTCGCTCATGCCGGTCGATGAGGTGGTAGACCACATGAACTTCCTCATGATGGCCGCGCACGACACGATCACCTCCAGCGCGACCTCGCTCGTCTGGTTGCTGGCGAAGAACCCCGAATGGCAGGAAAAGCTGCGGCAGGAGATCGAAAGTGTGACCGGCGGGCTCGACGCTTCGGGCAAGCCGCGCGATCTTGCCTACGAGGATCTCGGCAAGCTCGAACTCACCGAAATGGCGTTCAAGGAAGCGCTGCGCATGGTGCCGCCGGTGCCCTCTACCCCGCGCCGCGCACTACGCTCGTTCGAATATGGCGGGTACCGTATCCCGGCGGGCGCGCATGTCGGGATCAATGCGCACTTCGTCCACCACGAGGAAGAGCATTGGGAAACGCCGCACGAATTCAATCCCATGCACTTCACGCCCGAAGCGGTGAAGGCGCGTCACAAATACGCATGGATTCCCTTCGGCGGTGGTGCGCACATGTGCCTGGGCCTGCACTTTGCCTATATGCAGGTGAAGGTGCTGATGGCGCAGATGCTGCCGCGCTACCGTATCGAACTGGCTGGCGGCGATCCCGACTGGCAGGCCTGGCCGATCCCCAAGCCCAAGGACGGGCTCAAGATTCGTCTGAAGGCGATTTGATCCGGCGCATTCCACGCACCGCGTAATTAAGCAGGCCTGCACCGAGAAGGGCGATGAATATCCCGGTTGCGAGCCGTTCGGAAAAGGACATCTCGCTGCCGACGTTGCCAGTGAAGGTGCCACCCTGGATGACATTCCAGCTGATCGCCAGACCGGTCAGAAGTGCCGCGCCGCCGCTTAAGCTGGCGAGGATGTAGCGAAGGTCCTGCGGCGCTTCTTGCGATTCAAGCGGATCGGGTCGGACCACTAAAAATCTATCGCGATGCCGTCCTTGACCCAGTCGCCATAGCGCGTGGGACTGAGGTCCTCGTCGACCTTGCCTTTCTCGGGCTTGGGCGGCGGTTCGCTGCTCCAGTGTTCGGGCTTCTCGAATTTCTCGGGCCGCTTGGTCGCGCGTTTGGTCATGCCTATGAAATGCGCAGGCTGGCGCACGGTTTCAAGAGCGGGTAGGCGCATCGCCCATGGCACAGCCCCCCGGAATTCACGCGCGCAAGGCCGCGCTTCGCCTGCTCGATGCAATCATGCGCCGCGGCGAGACGCTCGACACCGCCTTCGGCGCGGCCACGAAAGACGTGCGCAAGTTCGAGGACAAGGCGCTTGCGCGCGCCATCGCGAGCGAAGTGCTGCGCTGGATGGTCGATCTCGACGCGGCGATCGACAGCGCGACGAAGAGTAACCTGCCCAGCGATGCCAAGGCGCGCATGGTGCTGCGCATGATGCTGGCCCAGTGGCTGCGGCTTGAGACGCCGCCGCATGCGGTGCTGGCGACGGGACTCCCGCTGCTGGCTGGCGGCCCGCGCCGGCTTGCTCACGGTGTATTCTCGACGTTGACCAAACAGGAATTGGCACTGCCCGAAGCGCCGACGCTGCCGGCCGATGTGGCGGAGCGATGGGGAGAGCGGGCCGGGCCGATCGCCAGCGGCCTCGCCGAACCGCCCCCGCTCGACCTGACGCTGAAGGATGCGGACGAGACCGAGATCTTCAAGGCGAAGCTTGCCGCCGACAGCCTGATGACGGGCCACTTGCGCCTTCCGCGCGGCGAGAATGTCGAGAAGCTGGCAGGCTTCGGCACGAAAGACGGCGGCGGCGCGTGGTGGGTGCAGGACCTTGCAGCTTCCCTTCCTGCGCGCCTGCTGGGCGAAGGCGAGGGACGCCACGTGCTCGACCTGTGCGCGGCGCCGGGCGGCAAGACCCTGCAGCTGGCAGCGCAGGGCTGGAAGGTCACCGCGCTCGATATTTCCAAGCGGCGCCTCGACCTGTTGAAACAGAACCTGAAACGCACTGGCTTGAAGGCCGGAACCGTGCGCGCCGACGCCCTGGCGTGGGAGCCGAAGCACCTGTTAGACGCGATCCTGCTCGATGCGCCCTGCACCGCAACCGGCACCTGCCGCCGCCACCCCGACGTGCTCCACCGCATCGGCCAGCGCCAGATCGAGGAAATGGCCGAGCTCCAGTCCGCACTACTGGAGCGCGCCCAGGGCTGGCTGAAGCCCGGCGGCACGCTGGTCTACGCTGTCTGCTCGCTGGAAGATGAGGAAGGCGAAGCGCAGGCCGAACGCGTGGGGCTGCAGCCACTGCCGATCACGCAGGCCGAACTGCCGGAGGGCCTGTCACCCACTCCCGCAGGCTGGCTGCGCACCGATCCCGGAATGCTGCCCGACCATGGCGGCCTCGACGGCTTTTTCATGGCGCGCTGGCGGGCGGGCTAGCAGCTAGTTAGCTCGATGTCTGAGAATGGGTGGAAAGCGGACGGACCTCAGCGTCGGCGTGCGCGCCAAGCCTCTAAGCGGCCGAGGAGTCTTGGGGAAAGCGCTTCGAACGAGGCCCAGCTATCGTCCACGTCGTAGAGTGACACAGCGTTTGGGAACGCCTCGCAATAATCATCAAGGTACGAACCAGCGCTACTGTGCAAGCCCTCTCCGCTACCATAATAACTCGTCGCGAACGAGTTACCCTCGTCACTCAGATCTTCATTGGTAAACTTCTCGTCGCATACACGGATGAACCATTGGGTTGGAGTAACCTCGCGCGACTTGAGGAGCGCAAGGTCTTCGGCAGTATCTTCGGTGTGATAATCACCTGCCAAACCGTTGAGGACGGCCCACGCAACGAACATTGCGATGTGTGTGGAACCAGATTCGGGGGGCAACCCGGTCGGGAAGTCACCGCCGTAGTGCCATGACGCATCATCATACTTCATATGCGAACATTCGCAGCAGCCCTCAAAGTCCGCAACCGGGTCGTTAGCCGACACTCGCACCTTTCCTACGTTTAGTCCTTCGTGGCAGCCTTCAAGGCATGCAAAGCCCGGACGTCCAATTCGAGAGAGACATCTCCCGTGAGGGGCACTCCACGCTTGCGCGTGGTCGGCAATTTCTCCCCCAGGACCGTGTTCCACCCGTTCCACTCTGTAGGGCAGGCAGGGGGCAATCCTACCTGCGTCCTACAACGGGAATGGGGGGCTCAGGCTTCGGGCTTGAGGTACTTCTGGAAGCTCTTCCTCAGCTTCATCAGCTTGGGCGGGATGACCGCGAGGCAGTAGGGATTGCGCTGGCCTTCGCCATCCCAGTACTCCTGGTGGTAGTCTTCTGCCGGGTACCATTCGCCGGTCTCGATCGTGGTCACCGCGCTCTGCCCGGCGTGGTCGTCGTTCCAGCGCTGGATCGCCGCTTCGGCCTCTGCGCGCTGCTCGTCGTCCAAGGGGAAGATGGCGCTGCGGTACTGGGTGCCGATGTCGCCGCCCTGGCGGTTGAGCTGGGTCGGGTCGTGCGTGCCGAGGAAGACGTCGTAGAGATCGCCCAGCGCAAGCTGTTCGTCGTCGAAGGTGACGCGCACGCCTTCGGCATGGCCGGTCGTGCCGGTGCAGACCTCCTTGTAGGTGGGGTTCGGCTTGTCGCCGCCGATGTATCCGCTCTCGACCTCGCTCACGCCGATCACGTCCTTCATCACCGCTTCGGTGCACCAGAAGCATCCGCCTGCGACAATCGCCTGTTGCTGCGCCATATAGTCATTCTCCTTGTTGGACTGCGAGATAGGAAGCCTCTCCCCGCTTGTCATCCTGTGCGTGTGCAGGCAGGAGGCGCGGGACAGTTTCTAGGAGAGACATGATGCGTACACTGCTTGCCGCCGCTGCCGCCGCAACCACCCTGGCGATTGCAGCGCCTGCCATTGCCGACGGTCACGGCAAGGGAGAGCACAAGGGTCATCACGCCGGTCACGATATGGCCGAGCATGTGAAAGACACCGCCACCTTCATGAAGCACCACGGCGAGGCCCTGTCGGGTGCCATCCAGCATCCCACCCGCGCCGAGGACAGCCAGCGCGACCAATTCCGCCATCCGGCCGAAACGCTCGCCTTCTTCCACGTCGGCCCGCACATGAAGGTGGGCGAATACGCCCCCGGCGGCGGATGGTATTCGCGCCTGCTCGGCCACTATCTCGGCGGCGAGGGCGAACTGGTCGGTATCTATGCAAACCCGCTCAACGCCACCAGCGACCCGGAACGCCAAGACCGCATTCGTGCCGCAGCTGCCGGCTTCGGCGAGGAAGTGGCGGGCTATACCGGGCTATCCGCAAACAACTTCTCCGGCATGACGCTGGAGACGATCCCGGATGACCAGAAGGGCACGTTCGACCGGATACTAGTCATCCGCAGCCTCCACGGCATCACCCGCGCCGGCATTGCCGATACCGAGATCCGCGCCATGCGCGAATTGCTCAAGGACGACGGCTATCTCGGCGTGGTCCAGCACCGCGCGAAAGCCGATGCGCCGTGGTCCTATGCCAATGGCACCAAGGGGTACCTGCGCCAGCAGGACGTCGTGGATTTCATGCGCCTCAACGGCTTCGACCTCGTCGCTTCGAGCGAGATCAACGCCAACCCCTTGGATAGTGCCGACCATGAAGGCGGCGTGTGGGAAATGCCCCCGGTCCAGAGCACCAAGCGCGCCGATCTCGCCGATAAGGGCGAGAGCGACCGCATGACGCTCCTGTTCAAGAAGCGCCCCTGAGACCCGCCATGCGCCAGCTGACCGTCGCCGTCCTCCAGCTTGCCCTTGCCCGCAAGGACGAGAGCGAGAACGTGGCCGCCGTGGCCGCGCTCGTGGAGGAGGCGGCAGGCAAGGGCGCGCAGGTGATCCTGCCGCCCGAGCTGTTTGCCGGCGAGTACTTCTGCCGCGAAGAGGACGAAGCGCTGTTCGCCCGCGCGCGCCCGACGGCGGAGCATCCCTCGGTCCTCGCCATGCAGGAGCTGGCGGCGAAGCTGCAGGTGGCGATCCCGACCAGCTATTTCGAGCGCGACGGGCACCACTATTACAACACGCTGGCAATGATCGGCACCGATGGCACCATCATGGGGACATATCGAAAGAGCCACATCCCCGATGGCCCGGGGTACGAAGAAAAGTACTATTTCCGGCCCGGGAACGACGGGTTCAAGGTTTGGAACGTGCCCTGCAGCGGCGGAACTGCCCGGATCGGCGTCGGTATCTGCTGGGACCAGTGGTATCCCGAATGCGCCCGCGTCATGGCGCTCAAGGGTGCCGAAGTCCTGCTCTATCCCACGGCGATCGGCTCCGAGCCATACGATGCCGATCTCGACACCAGCCGCATGTGGCGGCGGGCCATGATCGGCCATGCCGTGTCGAACTGCATGCCCGTCGCCGCGGCGAACCGGATCGGCCACGAAGGGCCGGTTGATCGCCAGCAAAGCTTCTACGGCCACAGCTTTATCAGCGACGAGTGGGGCGACCTGCTGGAGCAATACGGGCGCGACGAGGACGGGGTGCTGGTAGCGACGCTCGACCTCGACCGCGCCGCGACGCATCGTGCGGGAATGGGCTTTTTCCGCGATCGCAGGCCGCAGCTCTATTCACGGATTTGCGAGGACATCTGACCTTGGGCGATGGGGGCATCGACCAGGGTCAGCTTGACCGCCTGTTCACCTCCGCGCTCGAAGCGGCGGTGGCCCGGATCGAAAAGGACGGCCACTTCTTCCCGCTGATCTTCGAATTGCGGGCGAGCGGGATCATCCACAATCTGGCCGTGCTCGACCTCGCACCCATCGACGGGAAGGAGGGGGTGCAGGATCGCCTCGCCGCCCTGCTTCGTCCCCGCGCGGAAACCGGATTGATCCATGCGGCTGCCATCGTCACGCACCGTGTCTCCGAAAAGGACTTCTGCGTGCAGATGCGAGCGGCCAATTACAGCCAGGATATCGAGGTTCCGTTCGAGATCGGGATCGAAGGTCTCATCAAGCGTCGGCGCCGCGTCACGCTCGGTGACTTCTCCGCCAAGGCAGCGCCCAATGCGATCTTCTAAGTCGAACGGCCCGCAACACCGCTATCTCATCGCGCTTGGATCGAACATGCGTGTTCCAGGGGTCGGTGGACCGAGGCGGGTCCTGCAAACAGTGCGAACGGATATCGAAGGGGCAGGGTTACATCTCGAGAGCTTCTCGCCGATCATACGCAGCCGCCCGATCGGCCCCTCGCAGCGCCAATACGCCAATGCTGCGGCAGTAGTGGCTTGCGATGACGAGCCCAGGCAAGTTCTGCTCAAGCTGCAGGGAATAGAGAGCAATTACCGCCGCCGGCGGACAGGGCCCCCATGGCGACGGCGGCAACTCGATCTCGACATCATCCTGTGGAGCGGCGGAGCGTGGGCGTCGCCGGACCTCGCCATACCGCACCCCCTGTTCCGCCAACGCAGCTTCGTATTGCAGCCTGCAGCAACGATTGCTCCGCGTTGGCGCGATCCGCTTACCGGGCTGACGTTGCGCCAGCTTGCGGCGCGCGCGTCTTGAGGGCGGTGGCGGGATTTCCCGAATAGACGGTCCACCGCTCGGTGTCCGTAAACAGAACGCCCCTTGCGGCGAGCACCGATCCCTCTGCCATGGACACCCTCGGCCCGACGAAGGCTTCGGCGGCGACCCAGCAGGAAGAGCCGATTTCGATAGGCGCAAGAACCAGTTGGAAGTCAGGATCCTCGATGTCGTGGGTGCCGGCACACAAATGCGCGCGCTGCGATATGATCGAACGCTCGCCGATCGCGACCCGGCCCTGGTTGTAGATGATGGCGCCGGGACCGATCAGGACGCCTGCGCCGCACCTCAGATTGCCCGGCCACCATATTCGCGCGCTCGCATGGACCCGGCACTTCGGACCCAGCCTGGCGCCGAAGCAGCGCAAGAGGAAAGCGCGCCATCCATGCAGCGGCGGCGGCGTCCAGCGCGCAAACAGGAACCAGGAGGCCGTCCATATCGCGCGAAGAACGCGTGAGCGGAGCGGGAAAGATGGCCCTCCGTCACGGCTTCGAGCGGTTCGGGCGTCGAGGGGTTCCAAGCTGTATTCGCTCCATCTGCCTGCCGTGCAACGGCTTAAATTGCGCTCCGGTTGATGACAGGAGAAACCATGCTTGACCACCCGCGATAGCATGCCTAGGTGGCCCTCGTGGTCGGGCCGTTAGCTCAGTCGGTAGAGCAACTGACTTTTAATCAGTAGGTCGCTGGTTCGAACCCAGCACGGCTCACCACCCTTTCCCTTACCTCTGGCAAAACTCTCCAACGGCGCGGACGAAGGCCCCGAGGCCACGTGGTTGGGCCAGGCTTGGCCGATGGGCTTTGCCTTCCGGCCAAGCGCACTAAAAAGGCCCGCATGAAACGATCGCGGATCTTGCAGGCCGGAGCCGAGGCGCTTGCTGTTGGCGGGATCGCCGATCTCGAGCTCAACCATATCGTTGCCACGGTCGGCCTCAAGCCTTCCAGCCTGCGGTATTATTTCAATAACCGCGAGGCGCTGGCCGAGGCCATCCTCGTCATCAACCTCATCGGGCTTGGCCTCGGGCCTACCATGGTCGGTGTCCTCTCGGATTATTTCGCGCCAGAGTACGGGCAGGAGTCTCTCTGGCAGGCTCTATTCGGTATCGCTTGCGCAACCCCGGCTGCCACTTTCTGCTATTGGCGTGCCGCCAAGTGCCTGGAGAAGCAGTGGCCGCATCGCGCCTCGCCGCAGGTCGAGGCCACTAACGCCTGATCACATTCAACGCGCGTTTTCAGCGTCGAGTTCGGTTTTGCGGTCGATATCGACGAGCATATCTGCGTTCGCCGGCGCGATCATGGCCGCGTCACGAGATGCCAGAATGCGGGCGCCTCGATCTCCGTCGAGTTGACGCAGATCCTCGAAAGCCGATTTGTCGAAACCTGCAGGACAACCTGCCATGCCATCGGGTTGCCGGGTGAAGAGTGATCCAGTAGCATCGGCGAGTGCTCGCAAGTGCGACGGGGGCACCCTGGGCATATCCGCAAGGGCGATGACGACGCGGTCGTGCACCTGCGCCGCCGCGATTCCCGCCGCGATCGAGGTGCCCATGCCGCGCTCTGCCTCGGCATTTACCACGCAATTCCACCGGGCGCCCGGCTTGATCGAACTGCGAGGTGACGTGACGATATAGAGATCGCGAAATCCCGCCTCTTCGGCTGCCTGCGCAGCCCATGTCCACAGCGGCTGCCCCTTGAAGATGGCCGAGAGCTTGTCGCCGCCAAACCTTTCGCTGCGACCTGCAGCGAGCAGGATGAGTGCGACGCCGGGATCAGGCGGCTTCATGCAGTCTTTCGTATTGGGCGACGACTTCACCCAGAGCGGAGAGGGCAAGCGCCTGGGGCGTCTTGCAGGACGGGATCATGCCCAGAGGACTGTGGATGCGCGCGACCTGCTCTTCCGCCAGGCCGCGGCGCGCCAGCCCGAGCGTACGCGCGATTCGGGCATTTTCTCCGCCTTGCGCACCGATGTAGAAGGCGTCGGAAGCAAGCGCCTGTTCGAGTAGGGGCAATTCCCACTCGTGATCGTGGAACAGGAACAGGCAGGCCGTCCAGCGGTCGGCCCGGAAATCGCTTGCACCTTGTCCGAGATGGAGAACCGACTTGTCGTAGGGCATTAGCTCGATCCCGAGTGCCTTGGATAAGGCTTCGAGAGATTCCAGCTCGGGCCCTTCGCCGAAGACGGTAATGCGCAGCGAAGGCAGGTAGCGGCGCTCGGAAAGCAGTCCGTTGGCAGGCAAAACGATGCTCGCCGGAGCGCGTTGCTCCAGCCCCTCCATAGCCTTACGGCATGCGGTGCGATCGGGATCCGGGTCGACGAGGATGTCGAGACCGCCGCCGCATGGCAGGCGGAAATCGATTGTGTCCGAGCCGGCGCCGTAACGGATGACCTCCGGCTTGCTGGCCTTGAGTATGTCGGCGGCCAATTGCGCCTCAAGGCAACCGTCAGCCAGGCTGCCAATGGTCGAACCATCGGGCAGCACTGCCAGTTGCGCGCCTATCCTGCGAGAGAAACTTCCCTCGATCCCCACGATTGTACAAAGACCCACGCCCGGTCTGCAAGCAGCAGCCAGCGCTTCGTGATCGGCGCTGCGGGGGGCAATCCCGGAAACTAGGTCGAGCATCAGTCTGGCATCGCCGCCAGCACGCGGTCGGGCGTCATCGGATAGTCGAAAATACGCGCGCCGCAGGCATTGTAGATCGCGTTCGCAATCGCAGCCGCTCCGCCGCACATGCCGAGTTCGCCAATGCCCTTCGCCTGGATCGGGCTGGCCGCCGGATCGCGCTCCTCGACAAGGACTACCTCAAGGTCGGGAACGTCGCGATGGACAGGGACGTGATATTCGGCGAGGTCGCAATTCACCAGGTGCCCGTCGCGCGGATCGAATTCCAGCGCTTCGGTCAGGGCCACCCCGATGCTCCATGTTATTCCGCCAAGGCATTGCGAGCGAGCGGTCTTGTGGTTTAGCACACGGCCGAACCCGAAGGCACCCAGCATCCGGTCGACGCGGGTTTCGCCCGTGAAACGGTTGACCCTGACCTGCGCAAAGAACGCGCCAAAGCCCGAGGCGGTGAAATCGTCTTTGATGTCGCCCGGCTCGTAATGCCCTTCGCGGGACAAGTCGTTGCCATCGAGCAACGAGACCAGGTTTTCTCCCGAGGCGGCTTTCCCGTCCTTCAGTTCGAGTTCGGCTTCATCGACACCGAGGCGCTGGCCGAGTTCTTCGCGGATCGCCTTGCACGCAATGTAAACCGCCGATCCGATCGAAGCCGCACCCCAGCTGCCGCCAGATCCCGGCCCGCGCGGATGCTTCGTATCGCCCAATTCGACCAGCACTTGGGCCGGATCGAGGCCCAGCATTTCCCCGGCAAGCTGGGCGAGGATCGTGTAGGTTCCCGTGCCGATATCCGTCATGTCCGTTTCGACGACGGCACTGCCATCGGCTTTCAGCGTGACGCGTGCCGTGGCCTCGGCGATGTTGTGGACGCGTGCGGCGCTCGCCATGCCGGTGCCCACCCACCACTCGCCCTCGCACGTATGGCGCGGGCTGCGGGGGCCGCTGTCCCAACCGAACGCTTCGGCCCCTTGCTTGAGGCACTCGGCCAGCTTGTGCGACGAGAAGGGCAGGCCCTCTTCCGGGTCTTCTTCGGGAATGTTTTTCAGGCGAAGTTCGACCGGGTCGATACCCGCTTTCTCCGCCAGCACATCCATGGCCCCTTCGAGCGCGGGCATGCCGACCGCCTCGCCCGGCGCCCTGACCGATCCCGCAGTCATGCGGTGAATCCGCGCGACTTCGAGCATCAGGTCACGGTTCTCGCCGCCATAAAGGAAGTGCGAGGATTGCAGGACCGGCTCTGCAAATGTTTCTCCGGGCAAGTTGGAGACTAGCGCGTGATGACCGAAGCCGATCAGCTTGCCGCTCTCATCGGCCGCCAGCCGCAGACGCTGTTTCGTTTCCGAACGGCGCATCACGCATTGGAACACCTGTTGCCGGGACAGGACGACGCGCACCGGCCGCCCGACTTCCTTGGCGGCGATGGCCGCAGCGACGACATCTTCGCTGACGCCTAGTTTCGACCCAAATCCGCCACCCACGAAGCGCGAAACGAGGCGGATGTTCTCCTCTTCCATCCCCAGCGCATCAGCCAGCTCGCTGATATTGTAATTCAGCATCTGCAGCGAAGCGTAAACGGTCAGCTTGTCGCCGTCCCATTGCGCAATGGAAGCGTGTGGTTCCATTGCCGCCGAGGCATGCCCCTTGGTCGTGTAGGCAACGTCCACCGAATGGGCGGCAGTCGCCATGGCGTGTTCGAGGTCGCCCTGCCTTACGGTTTCATCCTCTTGCTCTTCCCCATCGACGGCTTGCGGATCGAGCGGAGCATCGGGATCTTCGCGATATTCGACACCGAGATGCTTTGCTGCATCGCGAGCCTGTTCGAAGGTTTCTGCCACGACCAGGGCGATAGGCTGCCCCCAGTAACAAACCGTGCCCGGTTCCTGCTGCGGCGCCTCGTCGGCGGTGCCTTGGGCAGCGCGGGTGGTCATCGCGGGATCGTCGATCACGGCAAGCACGCCCGGCATCGAAAGCACCGCATCCTTGTCGATCGAGAGGACCTTGCCCCGTGTGATCGTCGATGTGACGAGCACGCCTTCGGCGCAATCGGTTATCGGATATTCGGCAGAATAAGGGGCGGTGCCGGTCACCTTGGCCATGCCTTCGACGCGGGGGAGAGGCTTGCCGAGCACGCCCTGTTTCATCCCGTCGAGGCGGTTGCTGTCGTCCGGCTTATCTTGCTTGAAATGTACGGTCATGCCGCGGCCTCCGTCGCATTCTGCAGGACGGCGTGCAGCGTTCGCCGGGCCAGCGGTATCTTGAAGTCGTTCTCGCCGAACCCGCGCGCATCCTCCAGCAGGATGTCCGCGGCCTTGTCGAAGATTTCGTCCGAGGGGACCGTCCCCACCAGAGCATCGGTGATGCGCGGATCATGCCAGGGCTTGTGGGCAAGACCACCGAATGCGAGGTCAGCGCGCGTAAACTTGCCGTCCTCGATCTCTATGATGGCTGCGACAGATACGAGCGCGAAGGCATAGGACGAGCGTTCGCGTACCTTGCGATAGATCTGGGTGCCGCCGACAGGCGCGGGCAAGGTGACTGCCGTGATGAGCTCTCCCTTTTCAAGCACGTTTTCGCGCCAGGGCGTGTCGCCGGGAAGGCAATGAAAATCGCGTACCGGCACCCTGCGTGTATCGCCGTTCGGCGTTGCAATCTCGACCTGCGCATCGAGCGCGCTCAGCGCAACCGCCATGTCCCCGGGATAGGTTGCGATGCACTGATCGCTCGTCCCGAGCACCGCGTGCAGCTTTGCAATGCCGTCGATCGCGCCGCAGCCGCTTCCCGGTTCGCGCTTGTTGCAGGGCTGGTCGATGTTCGTGAAGTAGAAGCAGCGTGTGCGCTGGCACAGATTGCCGCCGGTGGTGGCCTTGTTGCGCAATTGCTGGGTCGCGCCGGCCAGGATCGCGCGCGCCAGAACCGGGTAGTCGGAGCGTACCCGCGGGTGAACGGCGGTTTCCGTATTGGACGCCAGGGCGCCAATCGAGAGGCCGCCGTCGTCAGTGTCCTCGATCCCGCCAAAGCCAATGCGATTGATGTCGGCGAGCGTTTCCGGCGTTTCGACCTGCAGTTTCATGAGGTCGAGGAGGTTGGTCCCGCCTGCTATGGCAACGGCGGTGTCGTCATGTGTAAGCTGCGCGGCGTCGTCCAGCGTCCTCGCCCGAGTGTAGGAAAACGGTCTCATGCACTCTCCTCCGCCACTTCGCTTATCGCCGCGACGATGTTGGCATAGGCGCCGCAGCGGCACAGATTGCCGCTCATCCGTTCGCGGATTTCCTCGCCGGTAGCTGCCATTTCACCTTCGAGGCTTTCGCTCGCGTCGCTCGGCCAATTATTGGCGATTTCCTGAAGCATGGCCGTTGCCGAACAGATCTGCCCGGGCGTGCAATAGCCGCACTGGAATCCGTCATGCTCGAGGAAAGCTTTCTGAAGCACCGATGGATTCTCTGGCGTGCCCAGTCCTTCGATCGTCGTGACCTCGTCACCATCATGCATGGCTGCCAGGGTCAGGCAGCTGTTGATCCGGATACCGTTGATGATGACAGTGCAGGCGCCGCACTGACCATGGTCGCATCCCTTCTTTGTGCCGGTCAGGCCGAGATCGTGGCGGAGGAAGTCGAGCAGCGAGGTTCGTGGATCTGACGGCAGGCTGTGCTGCTTGCCGTTGACGGAAATAGTATCGGACACAATCGCCTCCTTTGCTTTCCCAACTATCGGGAAGCCGGGGGTGTCCGATGACTGCGAAAAAAGTTTGCGGGAGCGGCCTGAAGGAGGACAGCGCCTCGCCAGGCGCCAGCGCCGCTCCGGTTCAGGCGGCGCGTGCGATCATGACCCGTGCGCTGTCATCGAACGCGACATCGTCGAGCGTGTCGGCCAGCGCGCTCTGGCCGGGTTCGACCCGGCTGTCGCCGATTGCGACCGACCCGGACAGCGGCATGACCTGAACGGTGCCGGTAAAGCGGGACGCGATGTACTGCGAAGGCTGCCCGATGACCTGCGCGAGGGTGAAGCGGGGACCATCGACGAGCATCAGCTCGCGATCTGCGGGAACCGTTCGTGCCAGCTCGTCGGAATACGGGAGTCCTTTGGCGACTTTCAGGCCTTCGGCGAGGTGCAGCTCGCGCGGGCGCCCGTAATCGTAGAGACGATAGGTAATATCTGTGTTCTCCTGCACCTCCAGCAAGGTCAGTCCCGCACCGATTGCGTGCACCGTGCCTGCGGGGATGTAGAAGAAATCGCCGGCGCTGACCTCGCGCCAGTGGAGCAACTCCTCGATGGTCCCATCAAGCGCAGCAGCACGCATTTCGTCTTCGGACACTTCGCGCACGAAGCCCATTGCCAGTTTCGCTCCGGGCTCGGCGTCGAGAATAAGCCAGCATTCCTCCTTGCCGCGACCGGTAGGGCTGGCTCCGGCGGGCGGGTGCACCTGCACCGACAGCTTTTCGCTGGTGAAGAGGTATTTCACGAGCAGCCCGGCCATGGATGGCGGCGGCTCGAACCAGATTTCGCCGATCCGCGCCGATTGGCCGTCCTGGTGGAAAGGAGCGGGGAGATCGTCCATGCCCCACACCTTCTCGACGCTCTTGATCGGCAGATGCCCCGAACTCATTGGTTCGTTGCCCCTTCCAGCTTGCCGACCTCCTGCGCGTAATCGCGATTGAGGACGAGTATCTCGTCGCCGTCGACGACCACGATGGCATTGTCGAAACCGACCAGCGAAACGCGCGGGCCGTCGGTATCGATCATAACGGTCTTCGCCGATTTTACCTCGGCAGGACCGGAGACGACGTTCTCGCCGCCAACTTGGGTCGCGCGAGCTTCGAAAAGCGCGTTCCAGTCGCCGATGTCGGACCAGCCCATGTCGGCTGCGACGACTGCAGCCTGTGCCGTGTTCTCCATCACGGCGTAGTCGACGCTTTCGCCAGCGATTGCTGCAAAGCGGTCTGCATCGGGATCGAAGCGGTCGTCCGTCCAGCTGCCACCCTCGACAGCGGCTGCGACCGCTTTGGCCATCTCCGGCCGGTGCTTCGCCAGCTCGTCGAGGAACGCGCCCGCCTGAAACGCGAATATCCCGCCGTTCCAGACGTAATCGCCCGATGCGAGAAATTCGCGTGCGCGCTCGAGGTCGGGTTTCTCGACGAAGCGATCGATCCGGTGGCCTTCGCCCAATACGTCACCAAGCTTGATGTAGCCGTAACCCGTCGCAGGCCGATCGGGCGCGATGCCGAAGCTGACCAGATTGCCGTCAGCGGCCAGCGATGCGGCTTTGCGGGCACCGGCAAGGAAGGCCGCTTCATCGGCGATGTGATGGTCGCTGGGGCACACGAGCATGATGGCCTCGCGCGGCAGGAGGCTGGCGGCGAGGGCGATGGCGGGCGCTGTATTTTTCGCGGCCGGTTCGACGACGAGGCGGTGCTGTCCTGCCTGCTCGGTAATGAAACGCGTATGCGCTTCGCCGGCGACGATCATGGGCTGTGCGAAAGAGGCAGTATCCGAGACACGATCCAGCGCCTGCTGGAACAGCGTGCGATCGCCGAGCAGAGGGAGGAAGGGCTTCGGGTGGCTGCGGCGGCTGCGCGGCCACAAGCGCGTCCCGCTCCCGCCGCTGAGAATGATGGGATTGATCATCGACATGATTGCGCGGCGACTAGCAGCGCATCATCGGCAAGTCATCGTTTACTTGCCTTCGATTGCGGGCATTCGTTACGACACCGAAGATGTTCTCTCCCAAGCTCTCCATCTTCGCCCGCCTGCCTGTGCCGGGAGAGGTGAAGACGCGCCTCATTCCCGCATTGGGGCCCGAGGGGGCGGCGCGAATCTATGCGCGTTTGCTTGCTCACACGGTGCAGGTTGCAAAGGACAGCGGCCTGGATTTCGAACTGCGGGTCACCGGCGGCGAGATCGCGGCCTTCCACGACCTGTTCGGCACCGACATCGCAGTGGTTGACCAGGGAAAGGGCGATCTTGGCGATAAAATGGCCGCTGTCGCAGGGCCTGCGCTGCTGATCGGTAGCGATTGCCCCGGCATCAGCGTGCCGTTGTTGCAGGCGGCGGCCGGGGCGCTCGAAGATCGCAGCGTGGTCCTGGGTCCGGCAAACGATGGTGGCTATTACCTCATCGGCTTTCGGGAACGGATGCCGTTCCTCTTCGACAACATGGAATGGTCCACCCCCAAGGTCCTGCCGGAAACGCTCGTGCGGCTGGCGGCACGCGGTATCGGTCCGGCCATCCTTCCCGAACTGGCCGATATCGATACTGCCGAAGACCTGGCTGCCTGGCCGGAATACGAGTGAGCACAACGCTTCTCGTGCCGGTGCTCGACGAGGCCAAGGCCCTCCCGGCGCTGGTCGCCCGTTTCGCCGAGCTCGAGCCGCGTCCGGCCGAAATCCTGCTTGTCGATGGCGGAAGCGCCGATGAGACAGTGCAGATCGCGACAGACGCGGGATGGCGTATCCTTTCCGCCGAACGGGGGCGTGCCAGGCAGATCAACGCCGGCGTCGAAGCGGCGACTTCCGAAAACCTATGTGTCGTCCACGCCGATACCTTGCCCCCGCGCGATATGGTCGAGGTTATCGAGAACACCTTGGCAGATTGCGGCATTGCCCTTGCCAGTTTCACACCGGTCATTCGCGGACCCGAAAAAACCCGTTGGGGCACCACCGTGCATAATTGGGCCAAGACCTGGTACGCGCCCCTGCTGACGCGGCCGCATCGCTTCTTTCAAGGCGTGCGGTTGCTGTTCGGCGATCACGCGATGTTTTTCCGGCGAGCCGACTTTCTCACCATCGGGGGCTGCACGCCCGGCGATGCGGTGATGGAAGAGGCCGATCTCTGCGTGAAGTTCGCGCGCCTCGGCAAGGTGCGCATGGTGCCGCGTAGGGTCTACACCTCCGACCGGCGCATAGCAGAGTGGGGGGCGCTCAAGGCGAACTGGATCTACTTCAAGGTCGGGATGCTGTGGGCATTCGGCCTGCGTTCGCGCATGGCGAAACACTATCCCGACGTGCGTTAGTCCGCAGGCAGGAAGCCCACGTCTATGCAGTGTTCGATGAGGCGGCGGATATAGGCGCGGCCGGTTTGCGGGCATTGCATGCGCAGGACCTCGCGCACATTCGCATCGTCGAAATGGGGATCGCGCTGGAAGTAGCTGGCGTAGAGGCCGGCTACACGCTTGAACAAGCGCCTCTCCAATGCAGGCAGAGTGGCCGGGTCGAATGCGCTGGGCTCGACCAGTTCGGGCTCGTGAAATTGCGCGAAATCGCCAATCGCGCCGGTGAAATCCGTGACCGGCAGAGGCTGGGCCGAAACGAGATGGAAGGTCTGGCCGGCGGCCTGCTCCATCGCGAGCGCCAGAGCCGCTATGCCAGCCGCGACATGATCGATCGGCACGAAGTCGAGCGTTGCGCCAGCGCGCGCGGGCATATGCTTTACCCGCCCTTCCGCGATCAGCTTGAAGGCGGCGTAGGTGGTGTCGAACTGGCGGATCGCGCCGCTCTCGTGCGCGCCGACCACGATGGACGGACGGGCGATCGCCCAGCGCAGGTCGGAAGCGCGCACGAGCCGCTCTCCGGCGGCCTTGCTCGCTTCGTAACCGTTCGCGAAACCGGCCTCCGGCAAGGGGTCGCCTTCCAGGATTGTGCCGTCGCGCCTGCCGCAAACATAGGCGGTCGACACATGTAGGAAGTCCATCCCGCCCTGCCGGGCAAGCGCCAGCGCGTGCTTCGTTCCGTCCACATTGACGGCGGCATAGTCCGCCTCGTCGAGGTCGAAGCGTACCGTTGCTGCGCAATGCACCAGGAGGTCGTGGCTGGCGGCCAACCGGGCGAACTCGCCTTCCTCCCAACCGAACCGCGGCACAGAGACGTCGCCAGCAACAGTCGCAATGTCGACCGGCGAGCCATCGTTTGCGCGAATGTCGCGATTGCGATGTACCAGTCCGGTGACCTCGTGCCTCTCACGCGCCAATCGCGCGCAGATCTCGCCGCCGAGAAGGCCGGCCGCGCCCGTGACCAGCACTCTCACGTGCCGCGCTTTCGCAAGATGTAACCGATGGGATTTTTCCGCCGAATGGAAAGGAGATTGCGAGAAAGTTCGCATCTTGATCAAATTCGGTTACGGGACAAGCAATGAAATTTACGCATGACGTTATCGTAATCGGAGGCGGTGCTGCAGGTCTGACGGCCGCCGGAGGGTGTGCGCTGTTCGGCCTCGACGTGGCGCTGATCGAAGGCCGCAAGATGGGCGGCGAATGCCTCAACGACGGCTGCGTCCCTTCCAAGGCCCTCATCACTGCCGCAAAGCGTGCTGCCGAGGCGCGCGAAAGCGAACGTTACGGCATCACGCTCGCCGCGCCCAAGGTCGATTGGCGCGGGGTACAGCAGCACATCCGCGATGCCATCGCCGCGATCGAGCCGCACGACAGCGAAGAACGGTTCGAGGAAATGGGCTGCGAGGTCATTCGCGACTGGGCGCGCGTCACGGGGCCGCAAACCGTCGAGGTCGCCGGGCGCACGCTGAGTGCTCCGCGGATCGTCATCGCTACCGGGTCCAAGCCTGCAATTCCGCCTATCGAAGGCGTCGATAGCGTCCCCTATCTCACCAATGAGAATATCTTCGAGATCGAGGAATTGCCCGACCATCTCGTTATCGTGGGCGGCGGCGTCATCGGCATGGAAATGGCGCAGGCTTTCCGGCGCCTTGGCAGCGCGGTGACCGTGGTCGAGCCGGGCGAGCTTATGGGCCGCGACGACCGCGACAGCGTCGCTATCGTGCGCGAGACCATGGAAGGCGAGGGCGTCCGGTTCGTCAAAGGGCTTGCTTCGGCCGTCACCGGTTCTGCCGGTGCGGTGGAATTGACGCTCGGTGACGAAACGATCGCCGGTTCGCATCTCCTGATTGCCACCGGACGCACCGCGAACTGCACGGGCTTCGGGCTGGAGGAGATCGGTGTCGAGATGGGCAAGGGCGGCATCATCACCGACCAGCGACGCCGCACGTCCGTGAAAGGCATCTATGCGATCGGCGATTGCCGCGACGGTCCCCGGCTTACGCACGTATCGGGCTATGAGGGCTCCAACGTGGCGCTCGAAATCACGCTCGGTGTGCCCACCAAGGTCGATTACACCGCGCTTCCCTGGTGCACCTATACCGAACCTGAGGTGGCCCAGATCGGCCTCACCGAAACCGAAGCGCGGGCAAAACATGGCGATGCAATCCGTGTGGTGACCGAAAGCTTCCATGACAACGAACGCGCTCTCACCGAAGGCAATGACGAGGGGCAGGTGAAGGTCCTGTTCAAGGGCAAGAAAGTGGTCGGTGCCAGCCTCGTGGGCAAGAACGTGGGCGAATTGCTCCTGCCGTTCAGCCAGACGATCACCGGCAAGAGCAGCACCTTCGCGCTCGGTTCCGCGATCATTGCCTATCCCACCCGTAGCGAGATCACGAAGGCAACCGCATTTCAGGCGTGGGAGCCGACCGTGTTCGGCCCGATCCCGAAGAAATGGGCCGGTTTCCTCGCCTCCATGCGGCGCCGACTGGGATGAGCAAGCAGGCAAGGATGCGCAATGCGCCGGCCGGGCCGTCACCCTTTGCGGTGGCGGGCGACCTCTTGCCGGCGGAAAAGTTTTCCGATCCGCAATGGACGGCAAAGGGCGAGCCGCGCGCGAGTGTCCCGCTCACGAAGCTGGATACGCTGTGGCTCAACACCGGGACGCTGTGCAATCTCGCTTGCGCGACCTGTTATATCGAGAGCAGCCCGACCAATGATGCGCTGATCTATCTCGCCGCGAGTGATGCCGCCCGCTTCCTCGACGAAGCGGAGGCGATGGGCACGCGCGAGATCGGGTTCACCGGCGGCGAGCCCTTCATGAACCCCGATTTCCCCGCCATGCTGGAAGACAGCCTCGCCCGCGGTTTCGAGGTGCTGATCCTCACCAATGCGATGCGGCCCATGCGGCGGCACGAGGCGCATCTGCTGAAGCTGCGCGAGGCCTATGGCGATAAGCTGACCTTGCGCGTCAGTCTCGACCATCACTCGCGGACCGTTCACGAGGGAGAGCGCGGGGCAAACAGCTGGGCGCCAGCGATGGCCGGGCTGGAATGGCTATCGGCCAACGGATTTTCGATCGCTGTCGCGGGGCGCCTGCTGCCACTTGAAGGCGAACAGGACGCGCGCATAGCCTACGCCCGATTGTTCGAGGCCAAAGGGATAGCCATCGACGCATACGATCTAGCACGGCTGGTCCTCTTTCCCGAGATGGATGCAGGCAAGGACATCGCGGAGATCACGACGGCGTGCTGGGACATTCTCGGGAAATCGCCGTCCGACATCATGTGCGCCACCAGCCGCATGGTGGTCCATCGCAAGGGCAAGGATGCCCCGGAAGTCGCTGCCTGCACCCTGATCCCTTACGATCCTGAATTCCTGCTCGGCACCTCCATTGAAGAGGCGACGCAGGAGGTCCCTCTCAACCATCCCCATTGCGCTCGGTTTTGCGTGCTCGGCGGGGCCAGCTGTTCTGCCTAGGAGCCAAATTGTCCGGTGGCCGTTGAGGGACCATGTTCTTCGATGACAAATGGCTCGATATCGTCGCGCGCGGTTCAATCCTCACCGCTCTCGCCCTCGTCTGGATAGTTCTCGTGATCCGCATCGTCGGATTGCGCTCGCTATCCAAGATGACCAATTTCGACTTCGTGATGACCGTCGCACTCGGCTCGCTGCTCGCCAGCGCGAGCCAGGTCACCGAGTGGGGCGCCTATGTGCAGATCCTAGTCGGGGTGGCGATGCTGTTCGTCGTGCAAGTCGCTGCGGCTCTCCTGCGACGGCAGTCGGAAACCATCGAGGCCGCGATCCAGAATTGCCCCGTTTACCTGATGCGGGATGGAGTGATCGACGAGGAAGCCTTGGCCAAGACCCGCGTGGCACACAGCGACCTTATCGCGAAGCTGCGCGAGGCAAATGTGATGCATTTCGACGAGGTTCGCGCAGTCGTGCTGGAGGCAACCGGAGACGTGTCGGTCCTGCACGGGGAGACGCTCGACGAGCGCCTCACCCAGGATGTCGAGGAAGCCTAGAGCGTCTTCTTGTCGAGGTATTTCGCCAGCGCCACGCCGCCTGTGATGAGGAACGGCACCAGGACGATGCTAAGTGCGACCTTGGCCAGCACCTGACCGATCAGGAGCGGCGTGATGTCGAACTGGCCGTAGAAGGCCAGAGTCACGAAGATCACCGAATCGATGGCCTGGCTCAGCGCCGATGCGATGGCCCCGCGCGCCATGAGCCCCAGCGTATTGGCTTCACCGGTGCCGCGCAGGCGGGAGAATATCCACACGTTGAGCAGAAGAGAGACGATATAGGCTGCAGGCCCTGCCGCCATGATGCGCGGCGTTTGCGCCAGCACAGTGTTGAACGCGTCGAGATCGGCACTGCGATATTCCAGCATTTCCGGCGAGGCCGGGAGCGACATAACCAGAAAGATCAGTGCCGCCGAGACGGCCAGCGGGAGGAAACCCCACCAGACCAGCCTGCGCGCCAATTTCTCTCCGTAGAGCTGGGCGATCGTGCTCGAAATCACGACCAGGCCGAGAAACGCGAAGATACCCGATTCCACCGCCAGCTCGGTCGGCCACAGCTGCACCTGCTTGAAGGCGAGGACGCCCGCGATAACGGTCAGGCCGCCATACAGGACGAGGAATACAAAGAGGCCCAGCGGCATGGATGCTGCGGCAAGGCGGGTTTCATTGGCCGGGTGGTCGGTCATGTCTGGATTGGGGCCGATCTTTACAAACTGGTGACAGCCGAAGCTGGCGGAGCGCGCGAAAATTGACTAAGCGGAGCCGCCGCGCAAGGTAGCGGCTAATTTCATCCGCAACTAGTCGCATCGCGAAGGGGTCCGCAATGCCGCCTTTCCTTATCAATGCTCTCGGTATCCTCGCGATACTTTTCATCGCCTTCCTGCTTTCGACGGGCAAGCGGCGCATCAAGCTGCGCGTCGTCGGGGCCGCCTTCGCGCTCCAGGCGCTGATGGCGCTCCTCGTCCTGCGCACCCCTTGGGGTGTCGAAGCGATCCAGGCGATGTCGAACGGCGTCATTGCCCTGCTCGATTATTCGAAGGCCGGTATCACCGCGATCTTCGGACCGATGGATGCGAACCCCTTCACCAATACCTTCGTGATCGCCGCCCTTCCGGTCATCATCTTCTTCGCTGCCCTGGTGTCGATCCTCTATCATTGGGGCATCATGCAGCGCCTGGTGCGCTGGGTCGGCGGCGCGATCGGCTGGATCACCGGCATCAGCAAGGTCGAGGCGCTTGGCAGTGCGGCGAACATCTTCGTCGGCCAGTCGGAAAGCCCGCTGGTCGTGCGCCCCTATCTCGCTTCGCTGACGCCGAGCCGCCTGTTCACGCTGATGAGCGTCGGCATGGCCGGTGTCGCGGGCACGATCCTGGCAGCCTATGCCAGCTTCATCGGTGCCGAAGCGGTGCCGTTCCTCCTCGCGGCGGCCTTCATGTCCGCGCCGGGCGGCATCCTGATGGCCAAGATCATCATGCCCGACGACGAAAGCGACCTTGCAAAGGACGCGGCCGAACTGGCCGAGGTCAAGCTGCCCGATGCCCGTATCAGCGGCGATGGACCGGCAGCGCTCACCGAAAGCGGACGTCCGCACGAAGTCGAAGTGGCCGAGACTTTCGAAGAAGGCCACAAGCCGGCGAACGTCATCGAGGCTGCCGCGCAAGGTACCCAGACGGGTGTGAAGCTGGCGGTAGCCGTCGGTGCGATGGTCATGGTCTTTGTCGCGCTGGTTGCACTGGCCAATGGCATCCTCGGCGGGATCGGCGGCTGGTTCGGTTATCCCGACATCAGCTTCCAGCAATTGCTCGGCTTCGTCTTTGCGCCGGTCATGTACCTTATCGGCATTCCTTGGGACCAGGCCGGTGCTGCAGGCGGGCTGTTCGGCACGAAGATCGTGCTCAACGAATTCGTCGCCTTTATCGAACTTGGCGCAATGGATGCCGCAATCCTGACCGACCGCAGCCGCGCCATCGTGACTTTCGCGCTCTGCGGCTTTGCGAATTTCAGCTCCATCGCAATCCAGATGGCGGTGACGGGCGGTCTTGCGCCAAATCAAAGACCCGTGATCGCAAAGCTCGGTATCCGCGCGCTTGCCGCCGGTAGCCTTGCCAATCTGATGAGCGCAGCACTGGCGGGACTATTCCTGCCGTATTAAGGGCCGCATTCATTATGACCGACTCGAACACCGACATTGCGGTTGTGTCCCTGGCACAGCCGCTCGCATCCATTGCCGACGAACTTGGCCGCAGCTTCCAGGAATACGGCTTCGCCGTCGTCCGCGATCACGGCATCCCGCAGGACCTGATCGACCGGGCCGAAGAATTGTCGAAGCAGTTCTTCGCCTTGCCCGACGACGTGAAGAAGGCCTACCACATCCCGGGCGGCGGAGGTGCGCGCGGTTATACGCCGTTCGGTACGGAAAAAGCCAAGGACGCGAACGTTCACGACCTGAAGGAATTCTGGCACGTCGGGCGCGAACTGCCCGAAGGTCATCCGCTCTCGCAATACATGGCCGACAATGTCTGGCCGAGCGAAGTCGACGGTTTCCGCCAGACCTTCAGCGAACTCTATTCCGCATTCGAAGAAGCGGGCGGCCGTGTCCTCGAAGCGATTGCGCTGCATCTCGGACTGCCGCAAGATTTCTTTGCGGCGACCGTGGAGGATGGCAACTCGGTGATGCGCCTGCTGCGCTATCCGCCGCTGGAAGGTAAAGAGGCGGAAGGCGCGATCCGCGCTGCCGCACATGGCGACATCAACACGATTACCCTTCTGCTGGGTGCGGAAGAAGCCGGTCTCGAACTGCTGACCAAGCAGGACGAGTGGAAGGCCGTGGACGTGCCCGAAAGCGCGCTGGTCATCAATGTCGGCGACATGCTTGACCGGCTGACCAACGGCAAGCTGCGTTCGACAACGCACCGCGTGGTCAATCCGCGCGGTGAAGCGGCGTACCGGGCACGCTATTCGATGCCCTTCTTCCTGCATTTCCGTCCCGATTACACGATCGAGACGCTGGAAAGCTGCATCGATCCCGAGCGCCCCGATGCGCATCCCGAACCCATATCGAGCCATGATTTCCTCATGCAGCGCCTGCGCGAGATCAATCTGGCCTGATTGCTGCGTTGCAGCAATTTTCGGGGCGGGATTTGCGCCGCCGCGCCTCAAAGCATAAAATTTTCCCCGGTGGTGCAATTTTGCAACGCACCTAAGCCACTGTTTTATCGACCTTTAATGGCGAGTGTTGCCATGGTGAATCAGGGGTGTGGGTGGCTGTCTTGACTCTGTCATAAAACCAACGCTTTGCGGAAACATGCACGGCCTAGCGGGGCTGCGCTTCCAACAAAGCAAATTCACACCCGAAGAGACGAAGGGGTCTTCTCGATGAAGTTCAAATATCTCCTGGCCACCTCGGTGGCTGGTATCGCAGCGGTAGGCGCGATGCCCGCAGCAGCCCAGTCGACCGGCTCGATCGACTTTGAAGAAGACGATGTAATCGTCGTTACCGGTCGCGGTGACGATGGCGTCGGCGGCGTCGAAATTCCCGACACCACCAAGGCGAAGCAGGTCCTCAACGAAGAGATCATCCGTCGCCAGCGCCCCGGCCAGACGGTCAACGACATCGTGAACCTCGTTCCCGGCGTCAGCTTCCAGAACAACGACCCCTGGGGTTCTTCGGGCGGTGGCTTCACCATCCGCGGCTTCGGTGCGGACCGCGTGTCGCAGACGCTCGACGGCCTGCCGCTGAACGATTCGGGTAACTACGCCCTCTACACCAACCAGCAGGTCGACCCCGAAGTTCTCGAAGAAGTGAACGTCAACCTCGGTACGACCGACGTCGATAGCCCGACCGCTTCGGCAACCGGCGGTACGATCAATATCCGTACCCGCGAACCCAGCGAAGACGCCGGCATTGTGGCGACCATGACCTTCGGCGACGTGCTCGCCGGCGGTGCGGAAGACACCATCTACACCCGCGGCTTCGTGATGTTCGACAGCGGCGACATGACCGGCATGGGCACCAAGATGTTCGGTTCGGTCAGCTACACGACCTACGGCGTTCCCTACAACCCGTATGGCCGCGTCAACAAGACGCAGTTCAACGGTCGTATCTGGCAGGACATCGGTTCGAATGGCGACTTCGTTGCCGTTTCGGGTCACTACAACCAGAACCGCAACAACTTCGCCGGTTCCGAAAGCATTGGCGATCTCATCATCCTCGGCGATGAAGACCTCGCGGATCTCGTCCAGGCTACCCTCGGCACGAGCGGCAAGGAATCGCGTTTCGAGCTGTATCGCCTGTCGGGTGAATATCCCTGCGCCAGCAACTCGAACGTCATCGCTTATGAAGTCGGCGGTTCGGGCAGCCCGGGCGCAGGCATCGACTACGATGACCGCAACGGTTGTGGTGCAGCGTTCTACCGTCGTTACAACCCGTCCGACACGGGTAACATCCGCGGTGCATCGCGCTTCACGATCAGCGACAAGCTGACGTTCACCTTCGACCCGAGCTACCAGTACGTCAAAGCAAACGGTGGTGGCCCCGACGATCTTCGTGAAGGCTTCTGCTACGTAATCGACGATCCGAACAACCGTAACTTCGGTCGTTGCACGACCACCGATAACGGAACTCCGGCTCTCACCGGTGCATTCGGCGGCGGTTACTACTTCGGTCGCGACCTCAATGGCGACAGCGATCTGATCGACGAAATCGCAGGTAACGATCCCAGCCAGACGCAGACCAAGCGTTACGGCGTGATCGCCAACCTAATCTACGAAATCGCCGACGATCATCGTGCACGTCTCACCTACACCTGGGACCGCGCGCGTCACCGCCAGACCGGCCAGATCACTGCCATGCTGCAGAACGGCGAACCGGCTGATGTTTTCGCGATCGATAAGCCGCTGCTCGACGTTTACGGCAACGAAGTGAACAAGCGCGATCGTCTGTCCTACGCGATCCTGCACCAGGTTTCGGCAGAATATGTCGGCCGCTTCGGTGATTTCCAGGCGAAGCTCGCTCTGCGCGCTCCGTTCTTCACCCGCGAGCTGAACCAGAACTGCTTCACCACTTCCGCCGGTGGTTTCGTCGACTGTCCGAATGAAAACTCGGACCTTTCGGTCTATCAGGCTTCGAATCCCGACTATGTGGCACCGCTCTCGCGTACCTATAAGTACGACAAGCTGCTGCCGAACGTCGGCTTCACCTACGACTTCAGCAATGAAATGTCGGTGTTCGCCAACTACGCGAAGGGCCTTTCGGTCCCCGGTACCGACCCGCTGTACGACTCGCTGTATCTCGCAGACGATGCGTTCGCTCGCCCGGTTCCGGAAACGACCGACAGCTTCGACCTCGGCCTGCGTTACCAGAGCGGTGACATCGAAGCCCAGTTCGGCGCATGGTACACGAAGTACAACGACCGCCTCGCGACCGCTTTCGATCCGGAAGCGAACAACGGTGAAGGTGAATTCGTTTATCGTAACCTCGGCAAGGTCGATAAGTGGGGCCTCGACGGCTCGATCGCTTACCGCCCGACCCGTAACTCGCTCATCTACGTTTTCGGATCGTACAACGACTCCGAAATCGCGGAAGACGTGGCTGACGGCACCTGCAACCAGTTCGAAGTCACTAGAGAGTTCTACAGCTGTAATGCGGTTGGCGACATCCAATTCCTGCCGACCGGTGGGAAGTCGGAATCGGGTACGCCGACCTATTCGTTCGGTGCACGCGGCCAGATCGCTTTCGGCGACCTGGAACTGGGCGCACAGTTCAAGCACACTGGTCCGCGTTACCTGAACGATACCAACCTCGACGTGATCGAAGAGTTTGGTCCCGACGGTTCGGAAGTCAGCTACAACTACGGTTCGAAGGCTCCGGCTTACACGACGGTCGATCTCGACGCCCGCATCGTGCTCGGTGAATTCGCCACCGGTGGCGACGCGGCGATCCAGCTGAACCTCACCAACCTGTTCGATGAATATTACATCGGCTACTTCGGTGGTTCGCTGGACGACTTCGGCTTCGCCCAGATCGGCGCTCCGCGTGCCGGCAGCATCTCGCTGATCATCGGCTACTAAGTCCTGACGATCCGCTAACGAAAGAGGGCGGCTCCCACAGCGGGGGCCGCCCTTTTTCTTTGCCGCTCGGATATGCCCGATCGCTCAGGCGGTCGCCAGCAGGTCTTCGGCAAGCCTTCGCCTTACGACAGGTTCGACGCCGGAACGCAGTGCCCGCTCCAGCGCTGCAGCCTTCTCCCCCAGCGTTTCTTCGCCGAACATGCCGGCAGTCCCGGCCAGCTTGTGTACCGTCCGGGCCAGTTCTTCAATGTGCACCCCCTCCAACTTGTTGTGCTCGACGGCTGCGCTGACAGCCGCCAGCGCTTCGGTGCGCCGTTCGCTCCAGCGTTCCAGCAGTTCCGCCGAATGCTTCCGCACAGGCTCTGCCTTAGGGCGCGGCGGCCGCAGACCCGGATCATCGGCCACTATGCGGACAGGCAGCCACCGGGCAAGGGCGGCAGTCAATTCCTCGAAAACGAGGGGCTTTGCCAGGTGGGCCTGCATGCCCGCCTCCTGCGCAGCCGCGATGTCTTCCGGAAACGCATTTGCGGTGAGGGCAATGATGGGGAGCTGGCTGGACGGGACGCCGTTCTTGCGGATCGTCCGCGTGGCGGAGTAGCCGTCGCAGCCCGGCATCTGGATATCCATGAGGACGAGATCGAAGGGCGCATCGCTTTGCGCTGCGTCGAGGGTCATCTTCACCGCTTCCGCACCATCGTGCGCCACGGTCACGCGCTGTCCCAATTGTTCGAGCATGGCGCTTACCAGCATCCGGTTCACATCGTGGTCTTCAGCCAGCAGCACGCTGGCCGACGGCGGCGGAGCGAGCCTGTTTGCGGCACGCCGTTCCTGTGTCTCATCGGTCATCCCGTCGAGATCGACCTCCTGCAGGGGAATGCGCAGCATAAAGCGCGAGCCGATGCCCGGCATGGAATCGACGGTCAGATCACCGCCGAGCAATTCCGCCAGCTGGCGCGAGATCGATAGGCCGAGGCCTGTGCCGCCAAACCGCCGGGTCGTGCTCGCTTCCTCTTGGATGAACGGATCGAAGATGTGCTCGAAGCGCTTGGGATCGATGCCGATGCCGCTGTCTTCGACCGCGATCGCCAGACGCCCTTCCTCTTGCAGGACACTTACCGTTACCGCCCCGCTTTCGGTGAATTTGACCGCATTGCCGATGAGGTTGAGCAAGATCTGGCGCAGTCGCAGCGGGTCGCTCTGGATATGCCGGGGAAGGGCGGGAGGACAGGATACGCCGAGCTTGATGCCTTTCTCCTTTGCCCCGGACATGTACAGGCCGGCGCAGTCTTCGACGAGACGCGGCAAATCGAAGGTCTCGTAGTTGATCACCAGCTGGCCGGACTCGATCTTCGAAATGTCCAGGATGTCGTTGAGCAACATCATCATCGACCGGCCCGAGCGCGCGATGAGTTCGGCATATCGCTCCGCTTCGGGATCCAGCTCCATCCGGGCGAGCAGATCGGCAAAGCCGAGCACGCCGTTCATCGGGGTGCGGATTTCATGGCTCATGTTGGCGAGGAACTGGGCCTTGGCCCGCGCTGCGTTTTCCGCGTGGCGCATGGCGCGCTTCAGCTTGCCCTCCAGCTCCACCCGCTCGGTCACGTCGCGCGCGGACACGACGATACCTTCCCTCTCGCCGGTCGCGTGATCATAGGCGATGGCGCAGTCTGCCTCGATATAGACGGGCTCTCCTTCGGGACCGTCGAGGAAACGGCGGTAGGTAAAACGCTCGCTCCTGCTCTTGCCGGACAGCAGCCTTTCCTCGGTCCGGGCGATTACGTTCCGGGCTTCGGGATGGACACGCTCTGCGGTAGTCATGCCGACGAAATCGGCTGGCGGTGCGCCGAGCACCCGCGCGACCGAGGGCGAGGCGTAGGTACACACGCCGTGCAGGTCGTAGCGCAGGATCGCATCGGTGATATTCTCGGTCAGCAGGGCAAGCTGCTTGCGTCCGGCTACCATCTCGTCCGTCAGGCGCTTGCGCGTCGAAAGGATGGCGGCAACCGGGAAGCCGACCAGCACCGAGGATGCAACGAACGCTTCCAGCACGAGCAACTGGGCATGCAGGGGCATGGGCAGGAGGTTGATCGGCCCGGTTCCCCACTGGGTGGCCAGGATGGCGATCGTGGCGACCTTCATCACCGAAAAGGCCGTGCCGAGCGCTCCCAGCCGGAAGGCATGGCAGATGATGATGGGGGGGATGAGGAAGAGCAGCGGGTAGGAGGTCTGGGCAAAGACCATCAAGGTTATCGAGGTGCCGAGCAGGGTAAGCACAAGCCACTCGCCCGTCTCCCTGCGCGTAAGCCAGCGCGGGCTCGCCAACGCATCCCACAGGACAAGGACCGCGGGAGCGATGATCACCATCGACAGCGCATCGGAGGCCGCCCATTGCAGGACTCCCGAAAGCGAAGTGCCATTCCCACCGGCCAGCGCGAGCGATGCGACGGTCGCGGAAGCCAGCGGCGCGATCAGGCCGGCCCCGAGTACGAACCATAGCAGGTCGCTCGTGTCGTCCATTGTCGGATGCGCGCTGGCGAGCCTTCGCACGAGGTACAGTGCGATGACGATCTCGACCATATTCGCGATGGACAGCATTATGGCAGTCGCAAGTGCATCGCCGACGAAAAGGTTGGCGCAGGTGTTACCGGCAAACAGCGCCGCAACTACCGTTCGCTCGTGGCGAACCTTCAACCGCAGCAGGGCAGCGACGGCCAGAGCATTGGGCAACCACACTACCGCAATGCGACCGTCCCCGCGGGTAAGTTCGATGCTGAGGAAAGCCAGCAGGGCGAAGCCGGCAAAGCCGACCAGGCCGGTAATCAGGCTCTTGCGGTCGGGAAGGGCCAGACCCCCGAACAGTGCGGTACTCGATGGAAGACTTGCGATAATGGCATCTCCTCGTAGGTTCGGTAATGAACCTTCCGGGCCGTGGAACGCGCCCTCCCGTTTTCCCGTTGAGAGGCAATGAGCGAAGCAAACTCCCGGTTCAGCACCCAGAAGAGACGGCCCAACGGCTGGGTTATCCTGCTTATATTGCTGATTCACATCGGTATCTTCTACGCACTGATACGTAGCCTGGCACCGGGTGTGGTCGCGACTGTCGAACGCGAAGTGGTGTCCGCATTTACGGTAACCGTCACTGCGCCGCCGGAGGAAACCCCGGAAGTCGAGCCGCAACCGGACGAGGGGGCGCAGGGCGATCCGGGGCGCGAGGCGGTGCCTCAACCGGTTACCGCGCCGACGCCGAGGCAACAGGTTCGCGAAGACCGACCGGTCCCGCGCGCTTCATCGACCGGTACGGCAACCGATTCGGGAGCCACCGATAGCGGAACCGGGACCGGCGCTGCGGGAAGCGGCACGGGAACGGGAGCCGGGCGTGGCGGAGGCGGACAAGGCGGCGTTGCGGCCACCAAGCCGGTGCTGGTGCGCGCGATTACCGATGCGAGTGCTTTTCCCATTCCGCCGGGTGGGCGGGAAGCGCGGATCGGCAAGTCCGTAATCGTCAAACTGCGAGTGTCGGCAGAAGGACGCGCCACGAGCTGTTCGATCTATCGACCCAGCCCGTTTCCCGAGACCGATGCCAAGGTGTGCGAACTGGCCCTGCAGCAACTCCGCTTCGAGCCAGCGCGCAATGCGGAAGGGCAGCCGGTCGCGGCGCCTTTCTATTACCAGCAGCGGTTCTTCAACTAGGGTGGGTCAACCGCCGGCCAGGTCGGCCAGCAGTTTTTCGAGCTCGCTCTTTCCGTACGGCTTTGTCAGCAGGCCGCGCGCGCCGAGTTCCGTCACGCGATCCTTCATTTCGCCGTAGCCCGTCGCCATCCAGAAGGGCGTTCCACGCCCTGCCAGTTCCTTGGCGATAGCTTCGCTGTTCTCACCGCCCAGATTGTAATCGAGGATAGCCGCTTCGAACTCGTGCTTCGACAGGGCTTCCATCGCTCCCGCAACGGAACTTTCCACACGCACTTGCGCCACGCCCAGTTCCTTGAGGCAATCTTCCGCATCAAGGGCGATGATCATGCTGTCTTCAACCAGCAGCACGCTGCCGGGGGCAGGTTTGGGAGCGTGAGCAGTATCGGTACTCGCGCCTTCACTGGCGTTTTGCGCGGCTGTGGCTGCACTCGAGGCACTCTCGTTCCAGGTCACGAAGCGTTCGGGAATTCGGAAGTGCGCTTCGACGCCGCTAAGTTTGAAATCGACCTTCGCTTCGCCGCTTAGCTCGTGCGGGATCGAACGCTCGATAATGGTGGAGCCGAAACCCCGGCGGGACGGGGGCCTGACGGGCGGGCCCTGGCTTTCCGTCCACTCGATTATGAGCGAATCGTCATAGTCACGCTTGGTCGCAATTTCGAGCAGTCCCGCACTGTCACTCAGCGAACCGTACTTTGCCGAATTCGTGATCATCTCGTGGATGACGAGGGCGAGCACCGTATACGCCTCGGGATTGATCTGGGCCTCGGGACCGGTCACGTGCAACCTGTCCGTCTTGCCTGCGAGATAGGCGCTGGCTTCGCTATCGATCAGCTCGCTCAAGGGAGCCGACGACCAATTGCCCTTGGTGATGTTGTCGTGCGCCAATGCCAACGCGGAAACGCGGCCGCCCACGATCTCGGTAAAGGTTTCGATATCGCGCGCATCCCCGCGCGACTGGTTGATCAGTCCGCGGATCAGGTTGAGGATGTTGCGCACGCGGTGGTTCAGCTCCGCAATCAGCAATTCCTGGTGGGCCTGTGCCTTGCGGCGTTCTTCCAGGTCCTTGTCCGTCAGGCGGAGGATGATTTCCAGCAGGGTGACGCGCAGCTGCTCCGCCATCTGCATTTCGCCTTCGGTCCAGGGGCTACTCTTGCCCTCGACTGTTTCCTGCCACGCCTCGAAGCTCTTGCGCGGTGTCAGGCGCGCGCCGTTGGGACCTATCTCCACGGGTTTATCGGGATTGCCCGCCCAGGTGACGACCTGGTCGAGACTTGAGCGCCACAGGACGAGGTAGTCGCGCGGAGAGCGCGACACCGGGATGATGAGCGCCCCCGCGGCGCGATCGGCGAAGCGTTCGGCGCGCGGAAAGCGCTTGGCCATCTCGTCTACCGCCAGCACCCGGCTGGTCGCTGCCGCATTGAGCGATTTTACGATAGCGCGGAATTCTTCCTCGTTCGGACCCTTGCCGCTCAGCTTGTAGATATCGTCGACGAAGATGCTGATCCCGTCGTGCGGGATGATCTGACCGATCACGGGGTCGAGCGTGGGCAGGCTTTGCAGCAGGCTCTGCCCGGCAACGAGATCGCGCATCAGGCGGTCGTGAACCTCGCGTCCGCGTTCGCGCAACGAGGCGTGCTTCTTGTTGAGCGCCCGCTCGATCAAGAGCGATACCATCTCGGAATACAGTTCGGCCGCGGTGCGCTGCGAATAGGGCAGGAATTTGGGCGAATAGTGGTGGCAGGCGAACAGGCCCCACAACTTCCCCCCGATCACGATGGAAATCGAAAGCGATGCCTCGACGCCCATGTTGCGCAGGTATTCGATATGAATGGGCGAAACCGATCGCAGCGTGCTCATCGACAGGTCGAACGGCGCGCCTTCCGCGGTCATGCCGGGTTCGATCGCGACAGGTTCGTCGTTTACGTCGCTGATGATGCGGAACCGGTTGCGGACGTAAAGCTCGCGAGCCTGGGCGGGAATGTCCGATTTCGGATAGCGCAGGCCGCGGAATTTCTCGAGATCCTCGCGTGCTGCCTCGGCCACGACTTCGCCCGACAGATCGCCGTGGAAGCGGTAGACCATGACGCGGTCCATGTGCAGCGTCGTGCGCACCTGGCGAGCCGCCTCTTCGAGGAGGGTATCGAGGTCATCCTGCTTTTCGAGACGCTGCATGGCAGGACGCAGAAGGCCAAGCTGGCGGCTTATATCGCCCTGCCTGTGCCGTTCGATCTCGATGACCGAATAGGGGCCGGAGCAGTGCAGAGCGCAGTCGAACAGTGTGCCGTCACCGCACAGGTCGAGGCCGAAAAGGCGCTCTATCTGGTCGTTATCGACAAGTCCGCTGACCGCGCTGCGCAGCCGGTCGACTGCCTGCTCTGCCAGCACGTCCTTCAGCTTGCAGCCGATTTCGATCTCGGTTTCCAGCCCGAGAAGTTCTTCGAGGTTGGTCGAACGCTGCGCAATGAACCAGTCCGCGTTCACCGCAAGCAGCGCGCCGAAGCTCTGGATACGCCCGAGATGGTGGATCGGCTCGCGATCGCAATTGGTCAGATCGACCTGGTAGTCGGGGGCGCTCATGCGGCTTCTTTCAATTCGGATCGGGCGAGCACGTCCAGAAAGACGGTGAAGGCGAGCGTTGCGCCGTCGATCATCTGGTCTTGCTCAGTGCTGTCGAACTGGCCCGCTAGCAGCGGAAGGAGGGTTCGGAAATAGGTTGGCATGCGAGAGTCGGCGAGAAAGGCATTTGCATGGTCCAACCCATGCTTTCGGCGCTGCGAAAGCATCGCGCGGTTACCCATCGAAGAACCCGAAACCACCCACGCCGCGCCCAAGGCTGCGGCGGGAGAATGGAACGAGGCGCCACCGTGTGCGTGCATCGGTTCATGGCCGAGCGATGCAAGATCGCGATCCAGCAACTCGAGTTGCGAGGGAGGTGCTCCCAATGGGCCAAGCTCTTGCTCGGCAAAGCCCGCGTCGAGGCATTCACGACTGGCATACTGTATTTTCAGAAATCGCGCGAAGGAAGCATCGTTGCCGACCGGCATGGCGCCCATTGCTTCGTCCAGCTGATCGTGTAACGTCGCCGTCGCTGCCCGTAGTCTCTGTCTCAAGTCCGCTCCCCCTACGGCCGCATTCGGGCGCCGGAGCGGTCCGGCTTTCAAACGCGAATTGGCCGCCAGAATAGCGGTCCCCAGCAACAAGCGATTGAATGATAAGGGGGTTCCCGCCGCAGATCAAATTTTTCGAACGTCAGGCTTTTGGGGCGCTCAGCAGCTTTTCGCCCTTGGAGCGGATCGCGCTTTCGATCATCGGTTTCACGAAGCTCAGGGCCATCGGCAGGTCGACTTCGAACACCACCTGCTTGTCCTCGATGAGGACCCGCGAATTCAGCGATTGACCCATGGTGACGACGTTCACCGCCATGGTGTCTTCGTCGGGCCACGACACGTCGACTTCTGCCATACCGCCAGGCACGACATCTGCGATCTCATGGCTGCGGCTCGAGAGACGGTGCCGCACTTCTTCCTTGGGAAGATCGTGGGAAATCGGGACGCGCATCAGCTCTTGTGCTCCAATTGCGGGCTGTTCTCGGCGCCTTCGCCGAACTTGTATTCGAGGAACCGGTGCTTGATCGCCAGGTCGTCGAGCGAGCCCTCTGCCAGCTGGCGCGTGATCGAATCGATTTCACCGCTGATCTTGGACAGGCTGCCCGTCAGCTGTTCGTCGGGGGTCGCCCCGGCACGCTTTTCCGTGCGGAGATGCGCCGGGATTTTTCGGTAGCTATCGACCATCTCGGGAAGCTGTTCACCCACCAGGCTGCGGATTTCGCGGGCCTTGGGATGGTTTTGGTCCAGCCCCTCGAGCTGGAAACCGAGATTGTCGAGCTGCACGCCGATCTGGTCGACCAGGTTGACGGCCGGCGGGGGCAGGGCGGGGCGCTGCGCTTCGAGCCATAGCTCGGTGCGGCTCACCATCTGCTTCACATCGCCCTTGTTGATGTCGCTCCGCTTGGGGACCTTCACCTTGGGGTAGTTCGCGAAGACAGCCGCAGCCACGACGACCGCGAGGGCGATCGCCATCACGCCGACGAAGCCGATCCCGTCGAGCACCAGCCCGGCGACCGATCCCGCAACGAGAATAGTGAAAACGGCACCGACGAAATAGGTGATCCGTTTCGTCCAGTTTTTGCGGCGCACCCGGGCCGATCCTTCGCCGATCGATACAGCGCGGCGATGGCGCCCACCTTCTTGGTTGTCGCGCACGAGGGCCCTGCCTTCGGAAAGGATGCGGTCGGAATCTCGGCTGAGGTCGCTCAAGGTTGTTCCCTTATCCCTCGATGCTCAACAGGTCGCTTGTCGCCATCTGCTTCTGCGCTTGGGCCTGGCCTTCGGCGCGGGCGATATAGCCCTTCGACTTTTCGACCTCTTCGCCAAGCAGCGTGACCGTCTGCTTCATGGAATCGAGGGCGCGAAGCTTGAATTCGTCGACTTCGTCCATGGTGTCGTAGATGTTCTGGAAGGCGCGCTGAAGCGTCTCCAGCGGGATGGTGCTGGCGGCGGCCTGTTCGTGGATCTTGCCGGTCTGGTCGCGCAGCATGGTGCTGGTCGAATCGATGATGCCGGCGGTTGTGTCGTTGAGTGCGGTGATCTGGCCCAGCACGAGGCGCTGGTTGGTCATCGCCTCGGCAACGGTCACGGCTGTGCGCAGCGCGCCGACCGTGGTGGTGCTGGCGCGGTCGACGCCCTTCACCAGCTCGACATTGTTCTTCTTCACGAGGTCGAGGGCCAGATAGCCCTGAACGCTAACCGCCATCTGCGTGAGCAGGTCCTGCGTGCGCTGGCGGACATAGAACAGCGCGGTCTCGCGCACGGCTTTCGCCTTGGCCGGGTCGGTCGCGTCGAGTTCGGCGGCCTTCTCCTCCAGCTTCGCGTCGAGCGTGTTGGAGATATGGATCATCTGTTCCAGATTACCCATCGCCTCCCACAGCTTCTGCCGTTCGACGTCGATCGCCGCATTGTCCATGATCAGCTCGTCCTTGCCGCTGGCAAGGTTAGAAAGGATCGATTGGATGTGCGTCTGCGCACTCTGGTAGCTGCGGAAGTAGTTGGTCAGCTTGTTACCGAAGGGAATGATGCCGAGGATCTTGCGCGTACCCGAAAGCTTGCCGCGCTTGCCCGGATCGAGGTCTTCCACGACGCGGCGCAGTTCGGCAAGGTTTGCGCCGACGCCTTCGTCCTTGTCCATCGCACGCACCGGGCGGTCGAGGAAACGGTTCGACATGCCGGCCGCCGCCATGATTTCCTTGCGGCCCATGTTGGTGAGCTGGTCGACCTTCTTGCCGAATTCGGGCGAGTTCGCGTCCTGCGCGATCAAATCGTCGACGAAGCCGTCGACCTTGCTTTCCAGCTTGCTCTTCACCTCTTCCGAAACGGGGACGAGGCCGGCAGCCTTTTCGGGCGCGACGGCCGGTACCGGATCGGGCGGCGTCAGGTCGAATTCCGGCGGCGCCATCGTGGCGGTAGCGGCGGGCTTCGCAGCGGGCGTGGCAGCGGCTGCCTGGGGCTTTTCGTCACTCATGAATTTACGCAGACCTCCCGGAAGATTACTCTTCTCTGTATTAGGTCTCTATAACACGAGTTTCAAGATGCCATCACGCGATGGCAGCTACAAAGCTTCAAGTTGACAGTATCGAGGCTTCAGGCAGCCAGTTCGAGCGGCTGGATTTCACCCGACAGGTAAAGCCTTTTGGCCTTGGCCCTGCTGAGCTTGCCCGAACTGGTGCGCGGCAGTGTGCGCGGGGGCACGAGTTCGACCACGCAGCTCATGCCGGTCACGCCGCGGACCTTGTCGGCGATCTGGTCGCGCAGCTTGATCCGTTCTTCCGGTTCCGAAACGCGGCAATGGACGAGCACGGCAGGCGCTTCTTCGCCATTCTCGGTATCGACCGAGAAGGCCGCGATGTCGCCGTGGTTGAACCCGGGCAGCTGTTCCACCGCCCATTCGATGTCCTGCGGCCAGAGATTCTTGCCGTTGATGATAATCATGTCCTTGGCGCGGCCAACGATGAACAGATAGCCATCGGCCTGATAGCCCATGTCCCCCGTGTCCAGCCAGCCGTCGACCAGGCATTCCTCGGTCGATTCCTCGTTGCGGAAATAGGAGTGCATGACACTTGTGCCGCGGCACCAGACCTTGCCGATCTGGTGGTCGGCCTTGGCCGCGCCCTTCTCGTCGCGAATCTCGACTTCCATGCCGGGCAACGCCTTGCCGCAATTGACGATCGCCCGGTAGCGCGCGGGGCCGTTTAGATTGCGCGGACGGCCGGAGAGGCGTTCTTCCTCGACCAGTTCGACGCGGATGCCTTCGCCCGGGGGCATGACGGTGACGGCTAGCGTCGCCTCGGCAAGTCCATAGCTCGGCGTAAAGGCGCTGGCCTTGAAACCGGCCTGTGCAAAGGCGTTGACGAAGCTCTGCATGACGTCGGGACGGATCATGTCGGCGCCATTGCCTGCGGTGCGCCAGCGCGAGAGGTCGAAGCGTTCGTCCACATGGCTCTGGCTGGAGATGCGGCGCGCGCAGATGTCGTAGCCGAAGGTCGGCGAATAGCTGAGCGTATTGCCCTTGTTCCGGCTGATCAGGTCGAGCCATGCCAGCGGGCGGCGCGCGAAATGCTCGGTCTTGAGATAATCGACCGATGCCTGGTTCGCGATGGGCGAGAGCAGGCACCCGACGAGGCCCATGTCATGGTACCACGGCAGCCAGCTGACCACGCGGTCGTTGACGCCAAGGTCCACGCCGGTCGAGTGGCCGAAGAGATTGTGCAGCAGCGCTTCGTGCGTGACGGCGACACCGGTCGGGAAACGCGTCGAACCGCTGGAATACTGGAGGTAGCAAATGTCCTTCGGCTGCGCTTGCGGCAGGTCGCATTCGGGATCGGGGCGCTGGGCAAATTCCTGCCAGCTTTCCCCGTCGCAGCCCTGCCGGTCGGCAGCGGCCTTGGCCATTTCCGCGATCTCTTCGGGATAGATCAGGATCTTGGGATCGCTGCTCTGCAGCTGGACAGCAAGCTGGTCGATATAGCCTTCCTTGCCACCGAAGCCGGTGGGCAGGGGCAGCGGGACCGGCCAGGCGCCGACATAGGTGCAGGCACAGAACAGCGCCGCGAATTCGGGGCAGGTTTCCGCGACCAGCGCGACGCGGTCTTCCTTGCCGATGCCGTAGGCGGCCAGCTGGCGCGCGAATTTGAGCGCATCCTCGCGCATTTCGCTGAAGGGATAGGGGCGCACGAGGTCGCCGCGCATATCGTGGAAATTGAGCCCCTTTTCGCTGCGGGCGGCATAATCCACCGCCTCGTTGAAGGTGGCGAAATCGGCCCTGCGCCGTGGCAGGTCGCAATCATTAGGCGTCGGCGTCAATGCGGCGTCGGTCATTAGTTTTCGCGATTCCCGTGAAATAACAGAGCCTTGCGGCATCCCTCATGATCCCTATGCGCCACGATCACTGTCGCAACGCTATATCGAGCTTTCCCATTCGGTAAGGACTGTGGCACGAATATGGCCGATGGTTGATCGTAACGCAACACAGCGCCGAACTCGTCGCAAGCCGAAGCCGCTCGACCGCATGCGGCTGCGCGACCTGGCGCTGGCCTATGTGGCGCGCTTTGCGACCAGTGCGGGCAAGCTGGAAAGCTACCTCAAGCGCAAGCTGCGCGAGCGTGGGTGGGAGGACGAAGGCGATCCCGGTGTCGATGTTCTCGTCGCCGATTTCGTGGACAAGGGCTATGTCGACGATCGCGGATACGGGAAAATGAAGGCGGGCGGCCTGCTGTCACGCGGATATGGCGCGCGGCGGGTCGACGAAACGCTGCGGGCAGCGGGTATCGACGAGGGGTTGCGCAGCGAACTCGCCCCCGGCGAACGCGAGGCGCGCGAGGCGGCGCTCGCACTGGCCCGGCGCAGGCGTTTCGGACCTTTTTCCACGCCTCCCGCAGACGAGACGGGCGAAATGCGTCACAAACGGAATGAAAAGCAGCTTGCAGCGATGGTTAGGGCGGGGCACACCTTCGCGCACGCTCAGGCCATCCTTTCCGCTGCCGATGAGGCGGCGCTGGAAGAATGGCTCGAAGAAGCCGATCTGTGGGATTGATGAGATGAAGTTCGAATTCGCTTTGCCGGTGTTGCGCAGCGGCGCAATCTGCCTGGCGCTTGCCATGGCCGCCTGTGCGCCTGCCGGGACCGCCGAGGAACCGGCCAGCGCCGCGTCGCAACAGGCGGAGGCGGTACACCCGGTTTCCGGCTTGCAGATTATCCCGGTTACCGTGAGCAGCGGCGATACGGTCCATACCTTCCGCGCTGAACTCGCCAAGTCGCGCGAGGCGCAGGCGCAGGGCCTGATGTTCCGCACCGAACTGGCCGACGACGAGGCGATGATCTTCCCGAGCGAGCCGCAGACCGCGCGCAGCTTCTGGATGAAGAACACCCCCATCCCGCTCGACATCATCTTCATCGGGACCGACGGGCGCATCCTCAATATTGCCGCCATGACACAGCCCTATTCGCTCGAATCGGTCTATTCGGTGGGCGTGACAAGCGGCGTTCTGGAGATTCGCGGCGGCCTTGCCGAAGAACTGGGCATCGAACCCGGCGACATGGTCGAATGGTGAGAGCGAAATACACTACGCATGCGCTTGGCGCGCGCGCGGGAATCAGCTAGGCGCGCCGATTATGAATCCTCTCGCAAAGATCTTCACCTGGTGGAACGGTGCCACCATCGGCACGATGCTGTGGTCCTCGCGCAATGGCGAACACGTCGGCACCGACGCGCAGGGTAACAAGTATTACCGCTCCAAGAAGAAGGGCGAAGGCCAGCGCGAACGCCGCTGGGTGATCTACGAGGGTGCAAACGACGCCAGCCGCGTCCCCGCGGAATGGCACGGCTGGCTCCACGGATCGGGCGACGATGTGCCCGAAAGCTTCCTTCCGGCACCGCGCATCTGGGAAGCCGATTATACGCCGAACGCCACCGGGACTGGCAATGCCTATCGTCCGCAAGGCGCGCTCGAGCGTGGCGGCAAGCGGGCGCGTGCGGTCGGCGATTACGAAGCCTGGTCGCCGGACGCCTGATCATGGCCCGCACCGGCCTGCTCCTTGGCGCTGCTCTGGTGCTTGGCGCGTGCTCGCAGGACCCGCCCGAGCCGGAAGCCGTCAGTACCGAAATTCCCGAGGAATTGCAGCGTGTCGAGCTGCCCGAAATCGCCGCTGCCGAAGCGGGGATCGGCACGCCGCTGGAAGAGCGCGTGGCGACCATCGGCCTGCTCAACAAGCGCAACAACGAGACGCAGGACCTCGAAATGCGTCCGGGCGACCAGAAGCGCGTGGGCGATGTCATCATCAGCCTCGCTTCGTGCGAGCGGACCGCTCCGTGGGAAATGCCGCAGGAAACGGGCGCTTTCGTGCAGGTCCTGGTGCGCGAACGCGGCAGCCAGAACGACTTCAACCGCATTTTTTCCGGCTGGCTGTTCAAGAACTCGCCCAGCCTCAACGTGGTCGAGCACCCGATCTATGACGTCTGGGTCAAGGACTGCGCGATGGAGTTCCCGGGCGAAGAATGAGCGTTCGCCACAGCGATGATCTGCGGGATCGAACCCTGGGGTTCTCCGCGTGCCGCCCGCAGCAATTGCAGGTAATCCGATTGCGGCATGGCCACCGCGCCCAGTGAGGCGAGGTGGTCGGTCATGAACTGGCAGTCGAGCAGGCGGTAGCCCGCCTCGCGCATCGCGGCGACCAGCCACGCCAGCGCCACCTTGCTTGCATTGTCGGCGCGGCTGAACATGCTTTCCCCGCAAAACACTCGGTCGAAGGCGACACCGTATAGCCCGCCCACGAGTTCTTCATCGCGCCATACCTCTATCGAATGGGCATGGCCGGCCTTGTGCAAGGCGATGTAGCTCGCCTCGATCTGGTGGCTGATCCAGCTTTCCGCGTGTTCTTCGCGAGGCTCGGCGCAAGCGGCAATGATTGCGGCGAAGTCGGTATCGCAGGTAACGCGAAAGCGATTCTGGCGCAGGATCTTGCGCAAGCTCGACGACATGCGAAATCCGTCCAGCGGGATCACCGCCCGTTCGCGCGGCTCGACCCAGTATACTTCGCGATCGTCCCGGTGATCGGCCATCGGGAAAACGCCGCTGCGATAGGCATGCAGCAGCAGATCGACGGGAATCGTTTCTGGGACGGGGGCGTGCATAGTGCGCGGTTCCTAACAGTTTGCGCAGATATGCGATACGCATCTTGCCAGCGGGGCGCGTTGCGACTAATGCGCCCGCTCGGCTGCAGGGGTGTAGCTCAGCTGGTAGAGCATCGGTCTCCAAAACCGAGGGCCACGGGTTCGAATCCTGTCACCCCTGCCATTTCCTCTCGGGAAGGCCATTTCCTCTTCAATGGCTTGTCGATGATGGCTCCGCGCACTATCGCGCGGGTCATGACAGAAGAAGAAAAGCAAAAGCGCGATCTAGCCGATCGCAAATTCTATCCGGCACAGCAGGAAGCCCAATTCGAAAAGAAGGGCCTCGAAAAGCACACGCCGCAGACCGAACATCCCTCCTACAAGCTGGCATTCCAGGACAAGGACTTCCTCCTGCGCGAGGAACTGCGCCCGGTCCGCTTCCAGCTCGAACTGCTCAAGCCCGAAATGATCCTCGACGAAGCCGGTGTCGGCTCGACGCTGGTCATGTACGGCAGCGCCCGCATTCCTCCGCCCGAAGCGGCCGAGGAAGCGCTGGAAGGCGCGAAGGACCTGCCCGAAGACGAGCGCAAGGTGGTCGAAAGCCTTGTCGCCAAGAGCAAGTATTACGCCGAAGCCATGAAGCTGGCGAAAATGGCGACCGAAAAGTCGATCATCGAAGACGGCAAACGCCAATTCGTCGTGTGCTCGGGCGGCGGCCCCTCGATCATGGAAGCAGCCAATCGCGGCGCCAGCGAAGCGGGCGGCGAATCCATCGGCCTCAACATCATCCTGCCGCACGAGCAGGCACCCAACCAGTACGTGACGCCCTACCTTTCGCTCAACTTCCACTATTTCGCGCTGCGCAAGATGCACTTCCTGCTGCGTGCGCGCGCCGTGGCGGTGTTCCCGGGCGGGTTCGGTACATTCGACGAGTTCTTCGAACTGCTGACGCTGATCCAGACCGGCAAGATGAAGCCCATGCCGATCCTTCTCTTCGGCGAGGATTTCTGGAAGCGCGTCGTCAATTTCGAGGCGATTGCCGAAGAAGGCACGATCTCGAAAAAGGACCTCGACCTGTTCCGCTGGTGCGAAACGGCCGAGGACGCCTGGCAGCACATCAGCAATTTCTACGGCCTCTAAGGCCTGCCAACCGGAAGGCTCAGCCCAGCTTGCGCACCGCCTGGTGCCCGAGCGGGCCTGAGCCTCCGCCGAATTCGGGTGCGCTCTCGATCGCTGCATAGACGAACCCGCGCGCGAGCCTGATCGCGTGGGTGGTCGGCTGGCCATAGGCGAGGAAAGTCGCCAGCGCTGCCGACAAAGTGCAGCCGGTTCCGTGCGTGTGGCGTGTGTCGATGCGGTGATGGCCGAAGCTGGCGACCTTGCCGGTGGAGGAAACCACCCGGTCGAGTACCTCGTCGCCCTCGCCATGCCCGCCCTTCGCCAGCACTATGGTGTCGTACTTTTCCGCCAGTTCGCGCGCGGCATCGAAGACATCCTCGTCCGCAATGTTCTCGCGTCCTGTCAACGCTGCCAGCTCCGGCAGGTTGGGGGTGACGATGGTAGCTATTTCCATCAGCGCCCCGAACGCACCGATAGTGGCCTCGCTCGCCAGTTCGGAGCCGCTGGTGGCAACCATGACCGGGTCGAAGACGATCGGTCCGGCAAAGGTGTCCAGCCGTTCCGCCAGTTGCATTGCAATTTGCGATGATCCCAGCATCCCGATCTTGATCGCATCGGCCCCGATGTCGCCAAGACAGCTTTCGACCTGGTCCATCACCAATTCGGGGTGCATCACCTCGACACCCTGGACGCCGCGCGTGTTTTGCGCCGTCACAGCAGTGATCGCGCTCATCGCATAGCCGCCGAGCATGGTGATCGTCTTGATATCGGCCTGGATGCCCGCCCCGCCCGAACTGTCCGAGCCGGCAATGGTCAGGATACGGGGAGGCGCACCCATCATGCCTTGTGCTTTCGCACGGTGCTTGCCGGATATTTTTCCAGCAGTTTTTTGGAGCGGGTCGGGCGGTCCATCAGCTCGCCCCCGCAATTGGGGCACAGATCGTCCAGTTCATCCGCGCATTCGGTGCAGAAGGTGCATTCGAAGCTGCAGATAAAGCTGCCGGGCTTGTCGGCTGGCGTATCCGCGCCGCAGCGTTCGCAGTCGGGGCGCATTTCCAGCATCAGGCGGCATCCTTCACGGCATCGCAAATCCGGTCGACGACGCGTTCGACCTGCTCTGCATCGTCGCCCTCGGCCATGACCCTGATCACGGGTTCGGTGCCGGAAGGCCGGATGACGAGGCGGCCGCTCCCTTCGAGTTCCTTTTCGGCTTCCGCGATGACTGCTTTGACGCTGTCGGCCTCCAACGGCTTGCCGCCGGAGTAGCGCACATTCTTGAGAAGCTGCGGCACGGGGTCGAACACATGTAGCAACTCGCTGGCCGGCTTGCCCGATCGCACCAGGCTGGCAAGGACGCGCAGCGCGGCGACAGTGCCGTCTCCGGTGGTCGCATGGTCGAGCAGGATCATGTGGCCGGATTGCTCGCCGCCGATGTTGAACCCGCCTTGCTTCATTTTCTCGAGCACATAGCGATCGCCGACCTTGGCCCGCTCCAGCGTCAGGCCGAGCCCTTCGAGATAGCGCTCGAGACCAAGGTTGCTCATGACGGTCGCAACCACACCGCCGCCCGACAAGTCGCCGCGCGCATGCAGGCGCGACGCGATCAGGGCCATGATCTGGTCCCCGTCGACCGCGCGTCCCTTCTCGTCGATCACGATCAGGCGATCGGCATCGCCATCGAGCGCGATCCCGATATCGGCGCCTTCCTCGACCACACGGGCCTTGATTGCATCGAGCGAAGTGGAGCCGACATCGCGGTTGATATTGGTGCCGTCGGGCTCGACGCCCATGGCGATGACATCCGCGCCCAGTTCCCAGATCGCCGACGGCGCGACCTGGTAGGCAGCGCCGTTGGCGCAATCGACCACCACCTTGAGACCATCGAAGCGGATGTCGCTGGCCACCGATTGCTTGATCGCGTGAATATAGCGGCCGCGCGCATCGTCGATCCGGCGGGCCCTGCCGATCCGGTCGGCCTGGACGAGAAGCGGTTCCTGCTCGAGCAGCAGTTCGATCGATGCCTCCGCCTCGTCGGAAAGCTTGAACCCGTCGGGGCCGAACAGCTTGATGCCATTGTCCTCGAACGGATTATGGCTCGCCGAGATCATCACGCCGAGGTCCGCGCGCATTTCGCGGGTTAGCAGGGCAATGGCCGGGGTGGGCAGGGGGCCGGTCATGATCACGTCCATGCCCACGCTGGTGAAACCGGCTACCAGCGCGCTTTCCATCATGTAGCCGGAAAGCCGCGTGTCCTTGCCGATGACGACCCGGTGCCTGTGGCCGCCGCGCAGGAAGTGTGTTCCCGCGGCCTGGCCTACGCGCATGGCCGTGGCGGCAGTCATCACGCCCTCGTTCGTGCGTCCGCGAATGCCGTCGGTGCCGAAGAATTTGCGTGACATTTTTCTATGCGCTCCCTTGCCTGTGACCGCTTCTTGGCCGTGATTGATGCGGAATAAAAGCCATGGCGCCATTTTTCCGAGCCGCTATGCAACCTCGTGCCTGCCCATGCGTTGTCAGGGCAAACCGAAAGTTCAACACGAATACCGAAAAGGGGATCCATTCATGGCATTTCAGCTGATCGACCTGCCTTACGACGACACCGCGCTGGAGCCGGCCGTGTCCGCCAAGACGCTGTCCTACCACCACGGCAAGCACCACCAGGCCTATATCGACAAGACCAATGCCGCGATCGAGGGCACCGATCTTGCGGACAAGAGCCTGGAAGAAGTCATCGCCGCTGCGCGTGACAGCAACCAGGGCCTGTTCAACAATTCCGCACAGAGCTGGAACCACGGTTTCTACTGGCATTCGATGGCGCCGTCGGAAACGTCGATTTCCGATGAACTCAAGAGCATGATCGAAGCGTCCTTCGGTTCGGTCGATGAACTCAAGTCGAAACTCAAGGACCGCGGTGCAGGCCACTTCGCCAGCGGCTGGGTCTGGCTCGCCGAAAAGGACGGCAAGCTGTCCATCGAGGAAACCCACGACGGCGACACCCTTGCCGACCACGAGGGTGTGAACCCGCTTCTCGTGATCGACCTGTGGGAGCACGCCTATTACCTCGACCACCAGAATGCGCGTCCGGCCTATCTGGACGCCGTCAGCGGCAAGCTGAACTGGAGCTTCGCGCACGACAATCTGTCGCGCGGCTCGACCTGGACCTACCCCTCGTAAGTCCGGCAAGATTCAGGGAAGGCCCGCTGCACTCCGGTGCGGCGGGCTTTTTCGTGTCAGGAAGCGGTTTGCTCGTCGTTTTCGTCGCTGAACACGCTGGCAGTAAACAGCGGCTCGCCGAAGATGAAGCCGACCAGGTTCGGCCTGCCGATATGGTCGAACAGGGCGGTCAGCATCAGCAGGATCGGCACCGAGAGCAAGGCGCCGAACGCGCCCCAGATCCAGGTGAAATAGGACAGGGCGATCAGGATCATGACCGGGTTCATGGTGAAGCGCGCGCCCAGGATGGAGGGCGTGATAGCGTTGGCCTCGATCGTATGCAGACCGAGGTAGGCGAGGGCCGGGACAAGACCCAGCAGGACCGTGTCCGCCGTCCCGATCCCGAAAAGCGCGAGGAGGCCGACCATCAGGGTCGGGCCGATATAGGGCAGGAAGTTGAGGATGGCCGCGAGCCCGCCCCACATGATCGGCGCATCCACGCCGAGCGCCCATGCGCCCAGCGCCACGATCACGCCTACCACCGCGTTGATCCAGCCAACGGTGAGGATGTAGGCGGCCACCCGGTCCTGGACCTCCCGCAATACGCGCGCCGCCTTGATGCTGGTCCCGAAGCTAGTCCGGCCGAACAGCAGTTTCTGGCGCAGGCGAATGCGCGATTCGATCATGAAAAAGGCCATAAGGAGGGTCAGGATCACCTCGATCACCACCGTCGGGGTGGCGAAGGCGATTTCTTCGAGGAAGCTCGGAGTGGCAAGGACGACCTCGCGCGGCTGCCCTTCGCGGGCCATCAGGTCGGCCAGCTGGTCGTTGACCTGCGCGACCCATGAAAAGCGTTCTTGCAATTCGCCGAACCGTTCGCCCACGCGCTGCACCAGAGCCGGCAGCTCGTCGAACAGTGTGATCGCCGGTTGCAGGATGAGCGCGAGCGCCAGCAGCAGGATCGCGAAAAATATCAGCAACGAGACCAGCGAGGCGAGCGCATTGGGGAGGCCCCAGCCGTTCAGCTTGTCCGCCAGCGGAGAAAGGATGACCGTGAGGATCACGGCCGTGACCACGGGCAGGAACACGATGGCCCCGATCGAGAGAACGAAGGGGAGGGCGAGGAAAAGGCCGACGCCCAGCAATAGCACCAGAGCAGAAATCAGCCGCAGTTCCTGCTGCGCAAAGGCATTGCGTTGCCCCTGCCGGCGAACCGGGGGCGGGGTTTGCGGGGCAGGCACCTGGTCGGTCATGTCTGGCCTATGTGCCGTGCAGCGGTCGGCGGGACAAGTTCGGGCTTTCCCGTCAGTTGCGTGACGCCATGCCCTGGCCGGCGGCGACTTCGTCGAGCTCTTCCAGGATTGCGCGATGGGCCGTGTCGTCGTCGATCGAGCGCTTGGGGATCGATCCGTCTGCGAGCATCGAATTGAGCGTTGCGCGCGCACGGCCCACACGGCTCTTGATGGTCCCGACAGCGCAGCCGCAGATGTTGGCCGCTTCCTCGTAGGAGAAGCCGCCGGCACCGACGAGCAGCAAGGCTTCGCGACGTTCGGGTGGTAGCGTCAGCAAGGCACGGTGCATATCGGACAGGTGGATCGGTTCTTCCTGTCCGGCAGGTGCGGTGAGCACCCGTTCGGCAACCGTCTCGTCATATTCGCCGCGGAAGCGATTGCGGCGCATGTCGGTCAGATAGGCATTGCGCAGGATCACGAAGGTCCAGGCGCGCATGCTGGTGCCCGGCTGGAAGCGTTCCTGTGCCGCCCAAGCCTTGAGCAAGGTTTCCTGGACGAGATCGTCGGCCATGTCCGCACGGCCGCAAAGCCCGCGTGCAAACGCACGAAGGTGCGGCACGACGTCAGTCAGTTCGCGTTTGAAATCGGCTTTCTCGGAAGCCGTCCGCTGCTCACTTTCCATCAGTCCTTCGAGTCCAGCTTCGACAAGAGGTCCTTGAATGTATCAGGAAGTGGCTCATCGACAACGGAATCGTAAAGCTGGCGCAAGCCATTCGCCCATTGGGGCTGGCTTTCGCTCTTACTCTTCGACGTCCGGTCTGCGCTTTCGGGCAGCTTTCCTTCGGAAGATGCAGGGGAAGTCATCGTGCTGAAAATAAGTCCTTGTCCTCGCAACAAGCGGTCCGGTGGGTACCGGCCCCATCGCTGCTTACGATCCCTCTAGTGCACCCGTAACGTCGCAAACGGGATCGGGTTCCAGCCGCGCCCATATAAATAAGTGGACTGCCCGCCGCCTTGGAACCATCCGGTGCGCGAGGGATATTAGGGGGCAGACCGCAAGACCAGACGGGGAAGAACAGGTGGTTGAGGAAAGGCTCATGCGCAAGGGGGTGCGCCAGCGATGGCTGGTCGACTATCCGCGCTTGGTTCCTCTCGCCATTTTTCTGCTCGTTGCCGCAGTCACCGCGCTCAGCGTTTTTTCGATCGAGAGCGGACAACGCATTCGCGAGGAAGCAGAGCTGACCCGCAAGGCGCAGGCCATGGCGTTCGCGATCGAACGGCGGGCCTACTCCAACTCCGCTTTCCTCAGGGCTGCCGGCGCGCTGTTCGGCTCGCAGGACGAAGTGGATTCCGAGACCTTCCGCCAGTTCGTGGCAGAGCTGAGGCTGGATTCCGACTATCGCGGCGCGGAAGGTATCGGCTGGGCCCCGGCAATCGATTCAGGGCAGGTCGCAGAAGTCGAATCCGTCCTGAACCAGGGCAAACTGCGCTCGCTCCGTCTCCGACCGAGCATTGTCGAAGAACCCCGCTCGCAACTGGTCCCGGTGCTGTTCCTCCAGCCCGATACCCTGCGCAACCGGCGTGCGCTCGGCTTCGACATGTATTCCGAGCCTGTCCGGCGCGAAGCGCTCGACGAGGCGACCCGTACCGAGCGACCGACCGCAACGGGCCGTGTGACGCTGGTGCAGGAAGGGGGCGGCAAGGAGCCGGGCTTCCTGATCTATATGCCCGTGTTCGAGGGCGGCATCGGAAATAGGACACTCAAGGGCTTCGTCTACAGCCCGTTTACCGCATCGCAGTTCCTCACCTCTGCGGCCGAACTCGTCTCGGGCGAAGAAACGCCTGTTCGCTTGTTCGATATCGACGAGGGCGAACGCGTGCTGATGGCACAGCGGCAGGGCTGGGATCCGGATCGCTCGACGGTCGATCGCCAGGTCGACCTGGCAGGCAGGGAGATGCTGCTGGTCGTCCAGGCGAGCAATGACAACACGCTCTCATCGCTCTCGATGATCACGCTCCTGTTCGGACTGGCGGTCGCCAGCCTGCTACTGGTCGTCGCGCGCCTCCTGACGCAGCAGGCGCAGGAAGACAGTCGCTCGCTCGACTGGTTCGCCGAACAGAACTCGATCCGCAATTCGTTGACGCGCGAGCTCAATCACCGGGTCAAGAACACGCTCGCCAACGTGCTTTCCATCGTCTCGCTCACGCGCCGCAGGGCGGAGAATCTCGACGATTTTGCCGAAGGCATCGACCAGCGCATCCGGGCCCTTTCGGCAACCCACGATCTTCTGACCCAATCTGAATGGGGCACCACCCCGATCCGGTCGGTCATCGAAGTCGAACTGGCGCCCTATGCCAACGATGCCGATCACGACCTCGTGATCGAAGGGCCGCCGGTCGAACTGGCGCCCAACGATGCCCTGTCGCTCGGGCTCGCCATCCACGAACTGGCGACGAACGCTGCGAAATACGGCGCGCTCAGCACCAGGGGCGGGAAGGTGTCGATTATCTGGACGCTCGTCAACGAGCGGCTCGCCCGGATCGACTGGACCGAGAGCGGTGGTCCGCGCGTAACAGAGCCGACCAAGCGCGGCTTCGGCACGGACCTTATCGAAAAGATCGTGGCCCATGAGCTGCGCCATCCGGTCGATCTGGAATTCCTGCCGACCGGCGTGCGCTGCAAGCTGCTGGTGCCGGTGCGCGAACCCAGCGAATTTGCGCTGAGAAGTCCGCCGACACAGCTTGAGGAACAATAGGCCCGGCCAGGCAGGCTTGCCGGAGCAGGACACAAAAAACGCCGCCGGGACATGGGTCCGGGCGGCGTCTTGCTTTTGGGGCGTAGATCAGCCCAGCGGGCGGCTCGATCCGAAGAACAGGGCCTGGCTGATGGCAGCGCGCACCGTCTGTTCCTGGAACGGCTTCGTCACGAGATAGGTGGGTTCGGGACGATCGCCGGTGAGCAAACGCTCGGGATAGGCCGTGATGAAGATCACCGGTACGCTGTCGATCGCAAGAATATCATCGACTGCATCGAGGCCCGAAGATCCGTCGGCCAGCTGGATGTCGGCCAGCACCAGGCCGGGCGTCTTCTGGGCGACCACTTCCTGTGCTTGCGTGCGGGTGGCGGCGGTACCGCACACCTCGTGACCCAGAGAAGTGACGAGGTCTTCCAGCTGCATCGAAATGAGCGGTTCGTCTTCGATGATGAGGACGCTGGTCGAGCTTTCGCGGTCGATTTCGCTGACCGCTTCCTGCACGAGGCTCTCGATCTCGGACGGCTCGACTTCCATGATCTCGCTCGCCTGTTCGACGGAGAAATCCTCGAGCGTGGTCAGCAGCAAGGCCTGCCGGTTCAGCGGCGTGATCGATTTCAGCCGATCCTGAGCGGCAGTCTCGTGATCACCTCCGGCCGGTTCCTGCACATCGAGATAGGCGCTCGACCAGACTTTGTTGAATGCGCGGTAGAGGGGGACGCGGCCACCCTCCAGCGACGCCTTCAGGTCGTCGTCTGCCAGAGCAGCTTCCAAGGTTGCGCGTACGAACGCGTCACCGGTTGCCTGAGATCCGGTAAGTGCCCGCGCATAACGGCGCAGGTAAGGCAAGTTTTTCGCGATTTGGTCACCAAGCGACATATAACCCCTTCCGTGGTTTGCGCGCATTGAACGCGCCGCCGAGCGAACGGTTCCTAGTTCCGCTCGGGAAATCATGATGTTTGACAAATGTTTCAATCGAAGCGACCAAGTGCGCGCTGGAGAGGGTTAATAAGGGGGTGCGAGTGTTCGAGATTGCTGAGCCCTATGCGTGTCAGGAATGTCCGCTGCAGGACTGTCCCGGACTGCGCCCGCTCGACGATGCACAGCTGGCATATATGCAGTCCGTCAAGGATGCCGAGTTCAGTTGCGAGCGCGGCGACATCGTTCTCAAGGAGGGCGATGAAACTGACCACCTTTTTACCGTCCTGGACGGGGTGGCAATTCGCTATCTCGAGCTGGAGGACGGTCGGCGCCAGATCATCAACTTCATGTTCCCCGGCGATCTCATCGGCCTGCAGGGCGCCTTCGACGAACCGCTGAGCCATTCGGTCGAGGCGGTCCTGCCGCTGCGCCTGTGCCGTTTCCGTCGCAGCGACTTCGTGCATCTTATCAGGGAGCACCCGCGGCTCGGCTTCGACATTACCTGGCTGGCGGCCAAGGAAGAAAACGCGCTGGAAGGGCATATCGTATCCCTCGGCCAGCGCAGCGCGCGCGAGCGGGTCGTATACCTTGCTGCCTGGCTGCTCGACCGTGCGCTTGCCACCGGCATTGCGCGGGACGGCAACAAGCTATCGATGGCTATCACGCAGTCGCAGATCGCGGACATGCTGGGCCTGTCGCTCGTTCACACCAACCGGACGATCAAGTCGCTCGATCGCGACGGGCTGGTCCAGTGGAGCTCTCGCGAAATCTGTGTTCCGGACATGGACAAGGCGGCGCAGTTCGCCAGTTTCGAGCGGTCCGAAAAGGGGCACCGACCCTTCGTCTGAACCGGCGGAAGAAAAAAATTCAAAAAATTTCGATGGGCGGGGAACCCCATTCCCGTCGAGACATTTCTACTATGTCACCGCCGAGACCCCCCTCCCGTCCAAGCGGCTGGTGATACGATCCCGAAAGGCCTTCGCTCCAAGAGAGCGGAGGCCTTTTTTCTTGGACAGCAGGCAAACGGCGAAAAACAGGCAGGTCCGATCTGCCGCGGGCGCTTTGTAGAACGGAAGGGAGAGGTTAGCCGGGGCGCAAGGCGCCGCGCAGGCGCGAGATCATGCCACGCTTTTCGGGCTGGCACAGCACATCGACCAGTACGGCGGGATCATAGGGCTTTTCGAGGATGCTGCCCATTTCGGCGATATGCTCGGGAATGTCCTTGGGCTGGCCGGTCGAAAAGATGATCCGGGGGCTGTCGGGACCCAGTGCCTTCACCAGCTCCGCTATGGCCCAGCCATCATCGCGGTCGGCGAGGTGCACGTCGAGAACGATCGCGTCGGGCTGTTTGCGGCGCAGCGCCTCGAGCGCAAGGTCGGTCGTCGAACAGATTTCCACCTGCTTGACGCCCGCAGCTTCGAGCGCGTCTTCCAGCATGACGCCAAGAATGGCCTCGTCTTCCACGACAAGGACATGTTCGGGCATTTTGCAGGTAGATGATGGCGCGCGTGCGATGATGGTCGGTCCCGATTGATAGGCCCGTGAATTCGGCGCCTATTCCCGAAAGGACGAAGGGGCCAACCGGTTCCCACCGGCAACACAATCGGACGCAGAGTTGCCCCGGCGCAACGTTTCCGGGCTTACAGAGCCTTTTCGTAGACCACGTATTCGCGGTTTATCTGGCTATCGATCGCATCGGCGATCGCCTTCATCCCCTGGTTGTCGTCGAGGATCCAGCCGATCTCGCCGCGGCGGGCCTTGTACTTGGTCGCTGCCACATCGCGGATTTCGCTGATCATCATGAAGGCAAGCTGGCTCGCGAGGCGCGAGTTGTGCAGTTCCTTCAGCACGCCCATCAGCGGTACGCGCATATCGGCCTGCTTTGGCTTCTTGAGCCAGCGCAGCAGCTTGAACCAGCCGAACGGCAGCAGCTTGCCGCCGATTTCCTTCAGCGGGCGGTTGATGTCGGGGAAGGTGAGCATGAACGCGACCGGCTTGCCGTCGAGTTCCGCAATCATGTTGAGATCTTCATGGATGATGGGCCGCAGCTTCTTGCCCGCATGCTCGATCTCGGCTTCGGTGAAGGGGATGAAGCCCCAATTCTTCGACCATGCATCGTTGAGGATATGGAGGATCGTCTCGACTTCCTCGTCCCACCGTTTCTTGTCGACCTTGCGCACGTGGATGCGCTCGTTGCGCTCGCCCGACTTCACGATGCGGCGGATCAGGGGCGGGAATTCCTGCTGCACGTCGAGATCGTAGGTGAGGAGGCGCTTGGCTTCGCCGTATCCGGCCTGCTCGATCCACTGCGCATAGTGGGCCGGGTGGTGCCCCATCATGATCATGGGGGCATGGTCTTGGCCGCTGACCAGCAGGCCCGGTTCTTCCCAGATGGACAGCGAAATCGGGCCGAGGGCGCGCGTCATCCCGCGTGAGCGCAGCCATTCCTCGGCCTTGGCAAGAAGGGCGCTGGCCACCGCCTCGTCCTCGGCATCGAAATAGCCGAACAGGCCGGTCCCGGGCCCCATGCCCTGTTCGCGTGGCAGCTCAAGGGCGAGATGGTCGATATGGGCCGAAATCCGTCCGACGGGCTTTCCGTCGCGGCGGGCAATGAAAAGCTGGACGTCGGCATGCTCGAAAAACGGGTTTTTCGCCGGATTGACCAGTTCCAGCTGCTCGGAGCGTAATTGCGGGACGAAATGCGGCTCCCGCGCGGAAAATTCCCGGCCCAGGTCGACAAAGGCCGCGCGCCCTTTCTTGCCATTTGCCTCTTCGATTACGATATTCTGGTCAGCCACGCAGCACTTCCCTTGTTCAGCCGGGGTTAGCCCTGCGTATGGCACATGATCTTTGTCAAGGAATCGCGCGCGACCGATCACTATGATCGAGACCCGAGACTGTCATTTTTCGCGCCGATCCACTAAGGCTCCCCCCAGGAAACGACCATGAACGCTGAACAGACAATTCCTGCTGCAAATCCCGCGCCTTCGCGCGATATGCGCGGCTGGCATTCGCAAATCGCCGACGACAAGGCGATGCTGCGCGGTGCGCGCGATTTGACCAAGGATATCGCCGAACACCGTGCCTCGATCTACTGGACCGACATGGTCGGCTCGGCGCTGCTGGGTTACGCCTCGCTCGCCGGTGCCATCCTGACGCAAAGCACTGCGCTGGCAGTCGTGCTGGCGATCGTATCGGTGCTGGCGCTTTATCGTGCACTCCTGTTCATCCACGAAATCTCGCATTTCCGGAACGGGGCGCTGCCCGGTTTCCGCGGAGCGTGGAATGCGCTGGTCGGCATCCCGATGCTGACGCCATCCTTCATGTACGAGCAGGTTCACACGCTGCATCACAAGCGCACGCAATACGGCACGGTCGAGGATCCGGAATATCTCCCTCTCGCCCTGATGAAGCCGTGGAGCCTGCCGCTGTTCGTCATTATCGCAATCCTTGCGCCGGTGGCCCTGCTGTTCCGCTTTGCGATCCTTGTGCCGCTGGGCGCGATCATTCCGCCGATCCGCCGCCTGACCTGGCAGCGTGCCAGCGCGCTGGCGATCAATCCGGAATTCCGCCGTCGCCCGCCCGAAGGCGACCTGCGTCCACGGGTCATGCTGCTGGAGCTGGGCGGTTTCGTGTGGTCGTGGATGCTGATCGGCAGCGTCTTCGCTTTCGGCTGGAAGCCGCTCCTCTTCGCCCTGGGCGTTGCCTCCGTCGTCGCACTGCTCAACCAGCTGCGCACGCTGGTCGCGCATCTGTGGGAGAACGAGGGTGAGGCCATGACCGTCACCGCGCAGTTCCTCGACAGCGTGAATGTGCCGCCGCCGGGCGTGATCGCCGAAATCTGGGCACCGGTGGGCCTGCGCTATCACGCGCTGCACCACCTCATGCCATCGATGCCCTACCACTCGCTGCCCGAAGCGCACCGCCGCCTCGTGCGCGAACTGGGCACGGAATCGACCTATCACGGTGCGAACCATGCCGGGATGGGCGTGCTGGTAGCCCGCATTGCCCGCAGCACGATGGGTGGCCGCAAGGGCTGAGCGCCCTTAGCCTAAAAACCTGATCATCGCGCAGCGTCGTTCACGCGGGAGGCCGTGCGCGACCTCCTGCTCGATCTCGGCTGCAAGCCGTGGATGGGCCTCGAAATCCTCGACCGTCTCGAAACCCAGTCGCGCATAGAACGGCGCGTTCCAGGGCACGTCGATGAATGTCGTCAGGGTGAGCGCGGCAAACCCGCTGTTGAGCGCATCGACACCGATGGCTCGCAACAGGACCGCACCGATCCCCTGCCCCTGCATGGCGGGGAGAACCGAAAACTCGCGGATGTGCAATTCGCGGCGGTGTGGTTCGGTGGACAGGAAGCCGACGATGCGCCCTTCGCTTTCGGCCACCAGGCAATGACCCTTGCGGATCATGGCGCGCTGCTTCTCCGCGGTGATCGCATGCATGCCGGCCACGCCGGACAGGCCTTCGACTTCGAGGAATAGCCTGCCTGCCGCGCGTTCGATCGCCGGCAGGTCCTCGGCATCGTCCGGCTTTGCGAGCCGGATGCTCCAGCCGGTCATTCCTCGGTCCGGATCAGGACGGTTTCACCGATCAGGAGGAAGAGGAAGAAGGGCGCCCAAGCGGCGAGGAAGGGCGGATACCCGCCGAAATTGCCCATCGCCAGCGCAGCGTTGTCGACGACGAAATAGGCAAAGCCCAGTGCCATGCCGATCAATGCGCGCACGAAAAGCTGGCCCGATCGCGCCAGTCCGAAGGCGGCCACTGCGCCGAGCAGAGGCATGAGGAATGAAGACAGCGGGCCGGACAGCTTGTGCCACCACTTGGCGCGCATTTCGCCGGTGCGCCTGCCGGCTTCTTCATAGGCGTCGATCGTCGGCCCGAGCTCCCAGAAAGGCACGGCATCGGGATCGATGCGGGCTAGGTCGATCTGGTCGGGGGTGAGGCCTTCACCCACCACGATCTCGTCACCCGTGGCGTAATTCGCCGTGGCGACTTCGAAGCGTTCGATGTCTTCCAGTTTCCAGCCCGGCGCCGCGTAGGTGGCGCGGTCCGCCACGATCTGTTCCAGGATCGCGCCCTCGGCATTGCGGCGATAGAAGGTGACCTTGCGCATGGCGATGGCATTGCCCCGTCCGGCCAGTTGGGCGGCGGTCATGACATTCTCGCCATCGGTCAAATAGACATTGGCGCGCACGTTGGATTCTTCGGGAATGGGACCGTATTCCGCCGCCTCCCATGCCTTCAGGGTTGCGGTCGCGCGGGTGACCAGCCGCTCGTTGAAGACGAAACTGAGGGCTCCTACGACCAGCGCAGTCAGCAGCAGCGGGGCAAGCACCTGGTGGGCGGACAATCCGGCCGCCTTCATCGCGATGACCTCGCTGTTCTGGTTGAGCGTGACCAAAGAGATCAGTGTTGCCAGCAGCACCGAATAGGGAAGGAAGCGCTGGATCAGCTGCGGTATCCTGAGGCTGGCATAGGTCAGCAGTTCGCCCTGGCCATTGCCTTCGACCGCCAGGATCTTGCCGCTGTTCGACAGCAGGTCGAGCATCATCAGCACCAGCACCAGCATGACCAGCACCGCCAGGATGCGGACCACGAAAAGTTTCGCGAGGTAGAGCGTCAGCGTGCGCGAGGGGAAAAAGTCGAGTTGCACCGATCAGCCCTCCGCCGCCAGTTCATCGTCGTCGGTATGGAGATGGGGTCGGCGCCTACGCCTGAATAGCTTGCCGATCCTCTTGGAAATCTTGGCGAACCAGCTCTCCAGCGCGCCGATCGCTTGCCCGCCCGGCACGAAGGCCACGCGCCAGTACATCCACAATATCAGCGCGGCGAAGACCACGAATGGCCCCCACAGGGCAAGGATGGGATCGGCAAGGCCGAGCGCGGCCACGTCCTCTCCGTACTGGTTTATCTTGTGGTAGGCGACGACCATGATGATCGACAGGAAGACGCCCAGCGCGCTGGTCGATCGCTTGGGCGGTATGCCGAGTGCGACAGCGAGCAGCGGCATCAGCGCCATCATGACCACTTCGACCAAGCGGAAATTGAAGCTGGCCTGGCTGGCGTCGCGCTTGTCCTCGGTCTGGTTGTCGGCCCAGCCGATGCGAAGAAGTTCGGGCAGGATGTATTCGCGCTCGTCCTCTCCGCGCGCCCTGAACTCCTCGATCGCAGGCAGGTCGATGGGCAGGTCGTGGCGGGTGAATGTCAGTACGCGGGGGGTCTGGCCCCCCGTGTCCTGGATTATGGTGCCCTCGGTCAGACGCAGGATTATCGTGTCGGGATCGTCGGTCGTGGCGAGAAACGCACCCTCGCGTGCGGAGATCGACAGCACCTGGCCCTTGTCGTTGGCGACGCGTGCGAAAATGCCGATCAGGCGGCGGCCGTCGTCTTCGCTTTCCTCGATCCTGAGCGCCATGCGGTCGGCGAGCGTGGTGAACTCGCCCACCTTGATCGATGCCCCCAGCGCACCCGAGCGCAATTCGTATTCGAGGCGTTCGTAGGTGAAGCGGCTGACGGGCTGGACGAAGAAAACCAGCGCCACGTTGATGGCCATGAAGACCATGGTGATGATGTAGGGCACCCGCAGCAGGCGGCCGTAGCTGAGGCCCACGGCGCGGAAGACGTCCAGCTCGCTCGTGGTGGCTAGCTTGCGGAAGGCGAGCAGGATGCCCAGCAGCAGGCCCAGCGGAATCGCGAGGCTGGCATATTCGGGAACGAGGGTCGCCAGCATCTTGAAGACGACACCGATCGGCCCGCCTTCCACCGCCACGAAATCGAGCAGGCGCAACATCTTGTCGAGCGTGAGCAGCGATGCGGCGAGCGCGAAGACGCCCAGCATCGGCACGATCACCAGCCGGAAGATGTAGCGGTCGATGGCGGGAAGGAAATTGAGCACGCGGTTTCCGGTTTCTTGGCGTTCGGGCGGCTCTAGCGAGAAATTACCCGCACGTCATGCCCTACCGGAAAGGAGGAGAGAGATGGCTGTCAGGCCTTTTCTAACGTGCATTGCAGCGGGTGCTGGTTCTCGCGGGCGAAATCCATCACCTGGTTCACCTTGGTCTCGGCCACTTCATAGGGAAAGACGCCGCAGACGCCGACGCCCTTCTGGTGGACGTGGAGCATGACGCGGGTCGCTTCTTCCATGTTCATGCGGAAGAAGCGCTTCAGCACGATGACGACGAATTCCATCGGCGTGTAGTCGTCGTTCAGTAGCAGGACCTTGTACTGGCTCGGCTTCTTGGGCTTGGCGCGGGTCTTGGTCGCGAGACCGGTCTGGCCTTCGCCCTCGCGGGTATCGTCGTCGTCGCCATTAGCGGCGCGGATAGCGGGGAGGGCGGTGTAGTCGGTCATCAGAAGCGGCAATATCGTATCGTTTCACCAAATCGCAAGGCGTCAGTCGCCCCGTGCGCCGTCGCGGGTTAAGAAAATGTCGAAACGCGCGCTTGCGGTACGAAAAAGGAAACGGGCCGAACGACAGTGATGTCGTCCGACCCGTCCTGTCCAACCACCGGGCGAGGGAGAGAGGAGAGAGAGCCCGGTGGATTGAAGTCAGTTTGCCTTAGGCAGCCTTGCGGACCTTTTCGGCAGCGAGGCTGAAGCGGCTCGAAAGCGGAGCGAAAGCTTCGTTGGCCAGCTTGACCATGGCTTCGGTGTTCTTCGAAGTGGTCGAAACCATCGCGTCGAAGTTGCGACGTGCGATTTCACCCTGGAGCTGGAAGAGTTCGGTCGGCGACTTGATCGCAGCGAACTTCTTGACGTCGCCCTGGACGGTTTCGGCAGCCGACTTTGCTTCTTCGACATAGGTGCGGCCCATGTCCTGCATGCCGTTGGCGAGGATCTTGCCGGATTCGACGAGAGCTTCGAAGTTGCCCTTCTGGAATTCGACGACGTCCTGGGTCATTTCGGCACCCTTGTCGTAAGCGGCCTTGGCACGGGTCTGCACGTCGGCAGCAACTTCCTTCGCTTTGGCGGTGTAGTCGGTGGTCTTTGCGTTCTTGGCAGTGGCCATGATGGTATCCTTCAACTTGGAAATCGGGGTGGTAGCGGTCGCGGGCTTCTTGGCTGCGGCCTTGGTCTTCGCAGGCGCTGCCTTCTTGGCGGCGACCTTCTTGGGAGCGGCCTTCTTCTTGGCCGGTGCCTTCTTGGCAGCGACCTTCTTGGCCTTGGCCGGAGCAGCCTTCTTCTTGGCTACCGGCTTCTTCTTGGCAGGTGCGGCAACGGCCTCGGCGACCTTGTCGGTCTTGACCGGTGCGCTCGTGTCCGCTTCGACTGCCTTTTCGACGGCCTTCACGTTCACTTCGCCCTTGGCCGCGTCGGCGGTCTTCTTTTCCGCTGCATCGGCGAATGCCTTTTCTGCGGCGGCGTCAATTTTGCTCTGGCTGTCAGCCATGGGAAACCTCGTTTTGTTGCAGTGCACAAAATAGGCATTGCAACTGCGAAGTCAAGGCTTTTTTGTGCAGTGCACAATAAGTCGCGACGAGGCGTGTTTTCAGCAGGTTATACCGCGATCAGCGGGTGGCGACGTAGCGTCCGGGCGCGTCCTCGATGACCTTGTCGCCCTTTCCGCCCGGCTTTCTTTTGCCGGTCGCGGGCACGGTTTCGCCGTCCTGCTGGCGCAGCCAGTCGATCCAGTCCGGCCACCAGCTTCCCGGATGCTCTTCGGCTCCTTCGCGGAATTCGGCGAGGCTGCGCGGTGAGCCGTCATTCGTCCAGTACTGGTACTTGCCGGAGGAGGGAGGATTGACCACGCCTGCGATATGGCCCGATCCGGCCAGCACGAAGCGCAAGGGACCGCCGAAATGTTCGGTGATCCGCCAGACGCTTTCGGCCGGCGCAATGTGGTCTTCCTTGCCCGCCTGCACATAGGTGGGGGTGTTCACCCGGCCAAGATCGACCGGCGTATTGTCGACCGTCAGCGCGTCGCCCTCGACGAGCCGGTTGTCGCGATAGAGGTCGCGCAAATACTGCTGGTGCCACTTGGCGGGAAGGTTGGTGACGTCCCCGTTCCAGTGCAGCAGGTCGAAAGCCGGATAGTCTTCGCCCAGCAGGTAATTGTTGACCACGTAATTCCAGATCAGGTCCGTGCCGCGCAGCAGGTTGAAGGTCGCGGCCATGTAGCGCCCGTCCAGATAGCCGTCGGGCGACAGGCCCTTGATCGCGGCCAGCTGCTGGTCGTCGATGAAGTTGAGCAGCTCGCCCGCCTTTTCGAAATCCACCTGCGCGGTGAAGAAGGTCGCGCTCTTGACCTTATCCTCCTGCTCGCGGCGGTGGAGGATCGCCAGCGTGGCGGCCAGCGTGGTCCCGGCCACGCAATAACCGATCGCATGGACGCTCGGCACGTCCAGCCGCTCGCGCACATGGTCGATCGCGTCGATCTGTGCGCGCACGTAGTCGTCCCAGATCACGTCCTTCATGCTGGCGTCGGCCGATTTCCAGCTGACCATGAAAACGGTCACGCCCTGGTCGACCGCCCATTTCACGAAGCTCTTCTTCGCGTTGAGATCGAGGATATAGAACCGGTTGATCCACGGCGGGAAGATGATGAGCGGCGTTGCCATGACCTTGTCGGTCGTGGGGGAATACTGGATCAGCTGGTAGATTGGGGTCTCGTGTACCACCTTGCCGGGCGTGGTGGCGATATTCTCGCCCAGGGTGAACGCGCTTGCATCGGTATGCGACAGCTGGCCCCGGCGCATGTCGGCCAGCATGTGCTCCATGCCTTTGACGAGGTTGTCGCCGCGGGTTTCCAGCGTGCGCTCCATCACCACCGGATTGAGAAGCGGGAAATTCGCAGGGCTCGCCGCTTCGGTGATCGCCTTGGTGGTAAAGCGCAATTGCTCGCGCTGCTGCGGATTGAGATTGTCCGCCTTCTCGACCATTTCCGCGACGCGTTCGGCCAGGAACAGGTAGGTCTGGTGGATCAGGGCGTAGGCGGGATGGGCGCGCCATTTCTCGTCGGCGAAGCGGCGGTCCTTGCGCGGCAACTCGACCTCGCCGCCGTGCTTTTCCGCTGCCTTGGGGCCAAGGCCGTACTGGCCCAGCACGTCTTCCCACAGGCGCATGCCCTCTTCCATCAGGGCTTTCTGCTGTTCCGCCTGCGCCAGCGGCATCTTCTGGTACCAGTCGGTCGCCAGCGCCATCCAGCGCGCGGGATCGAAATAGGGCACCAGGGCCTGCGGGTTGGCGAGTTGTTCCGATTGGTACTGCAGCCACATGGCCTGCAGCTTAGCCCCGACTTCTGCCCAATGCTGCGCATCTTCCGGCGAAACCGCGCCGTCGATCCCTTTTGCCGCATCCATCGTGCCCATCATCGGCGCGAACATGGCGCGCATCAGCTTGGCGGGGCCTTCGTACATGTTGGTGAAGGGATCGGGCGTATCGGTCATGGCAATCCTCTGGCGTCGAAGCGCGTCTTTAGTCACTTACACGATAATTCGCACACTTGTGATAGCGAGCGGCTTTGCGCTTGCATCGTGAATAGGTAATCAATGTGACGACGCATATCACTTTCGGCCAGCATTTCGGCCGGCGTCGCAGGAGCAATGAATGTCCGACGAATTCTACCGCATCAAACGTATGCCGCCCTATGTCATCGCAGAAGTCAATGCGATGCGCCACGCGGCACGTCAGGCGGGTCGCGACATCATTGATCTCGGCATGGGCAATCCCGACCAGCCGCCCCCGCAGCACGTCATCGACAAGCTGTGCGAAGTCGCGGCCAAGCCCGACGCCCATGGCTATTCGCAGTCCAAGGGCATTCCCGGCCTGCGCCGAGCCCAGGCGAATTACTACCAGCGCCGCTTCGGGGTGGAACTCGATCCCGAACGGGAAGTCGTCGTCACGATGGGTTCGAAAGAGGGGCTGTCCTCGATGGCGACGGCCATCAGCGCGCCGGGCGATGTGATCCTTGCGCCCAGTCCGGCCTATCCGATCCACACCTATGGCTTCATGATCGCCGGGGCCACGATCCGCAGCGTGCCGACGACGCCGGACGAGCACTACTGGCGCGCGCTCGACAATGCGATGGCCTATACGGTGCCGCGCCCGACCGTGCTCGTGTGCAACTATCCCAGCAATCCGACGGCCGAGACCGTCGACCTGGATTTCTACGAACGGCTGGTCGCCTGGGCGAAAAGGAACGAGGTCTGGGTACTGTCCGACCTCGCCTATTCGGAACTTTATTACGACGGCAAGCCGACCCGATCGATCCTGGAAGTGCCCGGGGCGAAGGATGTCGCGGTGGAATTCACCTCCATGTCGAAGACCTTCTCCATGGCGGGCTGGCGGATCGGCTTTTGCGTCGGCAACCAGAAGCTGATTGCAGCGCTGACCCGCGTGAAGAGCTATCTCGATTACGGGGCCTTCACGCCGGTCCAGGCGGCTGCCTGTGCCGCGCTCAACGGGCCGGAGGACGTGATCGCGGAAAACCGCGCGCGGTACCAGCACCGGCGCGATGTGATGGTCGAAAGCTTTACGCGCGCCGGTTGGGCGATCCCCACGCCGCCTGCCAGCATGTTCACCTGGGCCAAGCTGCCCCCGGGCTTCGAGCACATGGGCAGCCTCGAATTCTCCAAGCAATTGCTGGAAAAAGCCGAGGTCGCAGTCGCTGCCGGTGTAGGGTTCGGCGAAGAAGGCGAAGGCTATGTGCGCATCGCCATGGTCGAAAACGAACAACGAATTCGCCAGGCGGCCCGAAACGTGAAGAAATTCCTCAGCGAACACGCGGCCTGATCCCGAATAAGCCCCGCCCTCTTAGGTATTCGTCCCGATTGGGCGGGTCTTGAACCTTTCATATTGGGTAAGTCGACGGGAAGCCTTAGGAGACGGGCCGTGTCGCAACCGAATTTCACTTGGCTCTCCATGTCCGCCAGTCCGCCCGGGAGGTGGGATTTGCGCCTGCTCGACTGGCGCATGACACCTGCATTCCGCGCCGACGATACCCATCGCGGACAGCCCTTGCTGATCGACTGGCGCATCGGAGGGCGCTGTCCCGAATGGAGCGGAGTCGCCGACAGGAAGTGCGCCGTTATCGTCGGTGCCGACGATGCACGGACAAGGGCCGAACTGATCGAGCAGGGCTTCGCCGATGCGCTGTCGAGCCAGGTTGCCTTGGTCGAACTGGGCGCGCGGATGCTCAAGCTCGAAGGCTTGCGCGAAATGATCCCGCAATACCGGGTCATCGGCCCCGTCCGGCTCGACCTGTTCTACCGCGATGCCTATGTCGACGGCCGCTGGATCGGGCTGCACCCGCGTGAATTCGCGCTGATATGGCGGCTGGCGGCGCATCCGGGGCAGCGGGTCGACAAGGCAGCCCTGTTGAAGGACGTCTGGCGCCTGCGCCACGAACCGGAAACGAATTCGCTCGAAGTCCACGTATCGCGCCTCAGGGCCAAGCTGGCCGTCTCGGGTCTCGGCTGGCTGGTCCAGACCCATATCGATGGCGGGTATTTCATCTGCACCGAAGCGCGTTCGACCTTCCCCGCGTTCGCCCGCGAGCGCAGGTCCATGCTGGACAGCGCATCCGCCATGTCGCAAGGTCGCCGGCCCGATCAGCCAAACCTTGCGGAGTGTCATGTCCAGCGAACGCGTAACGATTGAACTCGCCGATAACGGCGTTGCCCAGGTCCGCCTGAACCGTCCGGACAAGATGAATGCGCTGGACCCGGCGATGTTCGAAGCGATCATCGCCGCGGGCGAGGAATTGCGCACGATGAAGGGCCTGCGCGCCGTCGTTCTGGCAGGCGAGGGGCGCAGCTTTTGCGCCGGTCTCGACGTGTCGAGCTTTACCGCTGCGCCCGACGGGGAGCGCAAGCCCCTGACCGAGCGTACGCATGGCAATGCGAACACCTTCCAGGAAGTCGCCATGACCTGGCGCAAGTGCCCGGTGCCGGTCATCGCGGCCGTGCACGGCGTATGCTTTGGCGGCGGCATGCAGATCGCGAGCGGCGCGGACATCCGCGTCGTCCACCCCGCCAGCCGCATGGCGATCATGGAAATGAAATGGGGCCTGGTGCCCGACATGGGCGGCTATCACCTGTGGCGCGGTCTCGTGCGCGACGACGTGCTGCGCGAACTGGTCTACACCAATCGCGAATTCACCGGCGAAGAGGCACAGGGATACGGCCTCGCCACCTTCGTCAGCGAAGACCCGCTCGGCAAGGCTAACGACATCGCCAATGAAATCGCCAATCGCAATCCCGAGGCGATCCGCGGCGCCAAGCGCCTGTCCGAAGCCATGCTGGAAAGATCGGGTGACGACATCCTGATGGAAGAAAGCGTCGAACAGGCCGCCATCATGCGCAAGCCCAACCAGGTCGCGGCGGTGATGGCGGGGATGCAGAAGCGCCCAGCGAAATTCACCGACGTGTGAGAGGCGGGCTGGCGCGCCCATGGCGGCTCGGCGTCCCGCGTCAGCCCTCTTCGCCGAATTTCCAGTCCTGCAGCTCTGCCAGGAATATGCGCAGGCTTTCCAGCTTCGCGTTCCCGAACTCGCTGGCGAACCGGGTCTCTAAAGCGAGGCTCGAGTCTACCAGCGCCTGCGACGCCGCGTGGCCCCGAGCGGTGAGAGCGACCAATCGCGCGCGCCCGTCTGCCGGATCCTCGCGCACCTCCGCCAGGCCCTTATCCTCGAGCTGGCGGACCAGATAGGTCATGCTCTGCTTGGTGATCCCGGCCCGCTCTGCAAGGTCGACGATCCGCGTGCCGCCGTCATCGATGTGACGGAAAACCGGCGAGTGCGAAGGCCTGACTTCCGGAAAACCCCGGTCCGCGAGACCGGCATAGGTCAGCCTCTGCCAGAGGCCGTACGACTGGCCGAGCAGGCGACCAATGCGGGGGTCCAAGGCATCACTCATGCGCCGCACCTGCCATTAGACAGACATTCTGTCTATTATCTCCGGCAACAAACCGGGGATAGGGCATGGCGACGATCGAACAGAACCTGGCGACGGTGGCAGCGCATATCGAAAACGAGGCGCGGGACCCGGCAGCGATCCTGTCGCTCTATACCGACGACATCGTCCAGGAATTCCCCACGCGCGGGCTACGCTTTGAAGGGAAATCCGCGATCGAGGCGAACTATCGCCGCATGTTCGAAGCGATCGAGGACGTCGAACTGATCCCCTTCGAACGGTTCGCCACCGAAGATCGCGTGGTCGACGACATGCTGGTCCACTGCACGCTGGCAGGCGAAGGGATGGACGGGGCGCCGGTCCCCATCGGCAGTCCCGTGGCCCTGCGGCTCGTCCACGTGTTCCACATGCGCGACGGCCTCATATCGCGGGAGATCGTCCACGAGAACTGGCAGGTGCGATCGGCCCAATAACCGCCGACGCTGCCAGTCGCATCAACGCAAATCGGAGACCAAGACCAGAGAAGAACGGGCGCGCAACCTGACCACAAACGGGAAGATCGAAATGACCAGAACACTCAAGCTATGCGGCCTGATGTCCGCCGCCCTTGCGACAAACGCCCTTGCCGAAGTGCCGCGCGACCAGCCCGAGCAGTCTCTCCAGCAACTGGCCCGGCAGCTCGAACCCTACAAGAGCGTCGAATACGCCATGGACCAGGGGTATATCAAAACCTCTGCCTGCGAAGTCCACCCGACGCTGGGCGCGATGGGCTTCCATTATGTCCGCCCGGACCTGCTCGGCCTGACCCCGCCGGTGGACGGACGCGTGAACGGCACAGGCACCTACACCGGCGTCAATCCTCCGCCCATCCTTCTCTACGCGCCCGATGGCCATGGCGGCGAAAAGCTGGTCGGCATCGAACTGCTGGTTTTTGCCGAGGCATGGCACGCGGAATCCAAGCAGCCGCCGAAGTTCCGCGGCCGCGAATACGACTACATGGCCGACGATCCGGCAACACCGCAGGACGAAGCCCATGGCTTCATGCCGCACTACGACCTGCATATCTGGCTGTACGAAAGCAATCCGAGCGGGCTGTACGCGCAGTGGAACCCGGACCTCGATTGCAACAACCTCGGCATCGTCCACTTCGACGATCACTGAGCCCGCAAGCGAAGCCCGTCCGTTTGCCGCGGTGGACGGACGGGCAGCTAACGACCCGATTGCGGACGTTACCTTCGCTTGTTCTTCGCATGATGCAGATACAGCCACGGCGCTGCGGCGATTGAGAGCATAATCGCAGAATAAAGGGGTGAATCAAAACTCAGGACTGCGCTCACGGCGTGCCAGCCCAGCATCAATATTGCGGAGCCCCAAATCAAGATCGCACCTAAAGCGAAACACAGGAACGCAACTCTCATTTCTGACATTTCTGAGGCGTTATCATTAACTGCCATTTTTGTCAGCTTTCCTCCCATCTGACGACAGTTTCGCCGAACTAACAGTGTGCCAGAGGTGGACCAGCCGCTAACGACCCGTTGGCGGACCTACGCTTACTGATTGACCGTAAGGTCGGTGCCGCATTTCCCACAGGTCTTCGCAGGCCATGGAACGTACCAAAGTGACCCTCGCTTGAAGAGGGAGCGCCCGCACCTGGGGCACGCCAGCAGCAAGCTCGAAATGCCAAAATAGAGGAGCCAAGCTACCATCAACGGTCCGACGATCCACTTAAAGTAGTCGAAGCCAATATTTAGGATCGATGCTGCAATCGGAATGCCCCAAACTATGGCGACGGCACAAAGGATGCTGGTGAGAAGCAGCCTCTTGCCTATAGGATGCGGACTTTCCGGAGCGGTCTTGGTCACGAGGCAACGCTACGTGAGGCGATGGCAGCTGTCGACCCATTCCCAGACGTTCCCGCGTGTTATAGATTGCTGCTCTAGGGGACATCAATCTTCTAACCGGGACCGCACCCAGCTCCTCCCGGAGCTATCCTCTTTCCTACTCGCGCGGAATTTGCCTTATCCTGGTGAATGACCAAGCATCAGCCCATCGCATCGCTCGTGCCGGCAGGCAAAGCCTTCGCCGCGCCCGGAACTTCCTCCCCTGTTATCGAGACCCAGCGCCACGACGGCTGGACGCCCGCCCGGCAGGCGGCGTTCCTGCGCGAACTGGCGGCGACGCATAATGTGACTGCTGCCGCGAAGGCGGTAGGGATGAGCCGCCAGTCCGCCTACAAACTGCGGGCGCGCCTGCGCGGACTGCCGTTCGACAAGGGGTGGGAAGCCGCTTTCGTCCAGCGTTTCGACGTGCTTGCCGAAGCCGCGCTCGACCGTGCGCTGAACGGCGTGGAAGTCCCGCATTACCACAAGGGCGAGCTGATCGGCACGTCGCGCCGTTTCGACGAACGCCTGACATTGGGACTGCTTGCCATGCGGTCCCACTTCGTGCGCCGACCGGAGTGGGTCGACCATCCCGCCTATGCCTATGAACCCGATGAAGTGCGTGAGCTCGCCGACCGGGTCGAGCACGGGCCCGAAAGCTGGCTCGAGGACGCCGATGCGGAACTCGAATTGCGGTATGAGGAGGATGGAGAGGCAGGCGCCGAATGAGGCGAGAGAAAACAAGGCGCGCAGGTGTCACCCTGTCTCGCGTTCTATTATCGCCATGTTTTCAGCGTCTTGGGAGGCGAAACCGAAGGCGACACCCTGTCGCCTTCGTCACCCGAAGATGGCGACGCTCTGCAATCCGTCCATCACCTGCTTGCCGTCGGCATTCCACAACCGCAGCCGTTCCGACGAATAGCCGTCGTCGGCGTGCTGGCTGGCGTTTTCGGACAGCCACCAGCCGTCGCGCGTCGTCGGCGCAGGCTCCAGCAAATTGAAGGACCAGTTAATCGAACTGATCGGGCCCTGGCGCTTCATCGCGCGCATGGCGCCCGGCGGCATGACATCGCCCAGCAGGATGAGCTCGCTCACCGGGTCGAGGCCCTCGCGGTCTTCCAGCCGCGCCCAGCGGCGCACCACCGGATCGCCGGGACCGCGGATGTCCTGGGCGCGGCGGATTTCGAAATTGTGCTGGATGAAGGCGGGACCCTTGCCGTTCATCGCGGTCTCCGCTTCCTCGGGCGGTCCGGGCCAGTCGGCGATGGGTGCGGCCGGGTGGGTCGCATTCGCCTCGCGCGAAGTGCCAAAGAGCCAGAAGGCGGTAAGGGTGCACTTGCCCTCGCACCAGATCTCGCTGCGAACCTGTGCGACATTACGACCCTGGCGCACGATCTCGCGGCGCAATTCCGCTTCGGGCGCGGTCGGGGCGACGAAGGCCACCTGTGCGGCGCGCAAGGGGGGCAGGTCGGGAAAGGCGCGGACGGCCGCGGTATATCCGATCAGCGCCGACGCCCCGCCGTAAAGCGTGCGGCCCTGCAACCAGTGGTCGAGGTTGTCGAAGCGGGTGTGACCGCCATCGGGAGTGATCGGATCGATCAGGCTGGCAATGCTCATGCCCGCTTCATTGCCGCTGGCCGCGCCTGCGTCCAGACTGACGTTACGGAAGGCCGTTCGCGCAAAGCCGATTGCAAAGGCTGCACAGACTCGCTAGTGGGCCGCTTCCCGTTCCGAGAGGGCGGGCGAGGCCCGATGGCGGAGTGGTTACGCAGAGGACTGCAAATCCTTGCACGCCGGTTCGATTCCGGCTCGGGCCTCCACTTCTCTTCGATGAGAATGTGCCGCTTTAGCTCAGTTGGTAGAGCACATCATTCGTAATGATGGGGTCACGTGTTCGAGTCACGTAAGCGGCACCACCATCTCTACAAAATGCCCGCTTACTGCGCGATTTCTTCCAGGCGCTCGCGATGCTGGATCACGGCCTCGCGGCGGGAGGGCAGGTCGATCAGGCCCTGTTTGCGGAACTTCGTGAACTGGCGGCTCACGGTTTCGATGGTCAGCCCAAGCACGTCCGCGATTTGCTGGCGGGAGAGGGGCAGTTCGAAGGAGTTCCCTGCCTCTTCGAAAGGCACGCAGCCCTTGGGCGCAAGGCGGTCCGCCATGTCGAGCAGGAATGTAGCGAGCTTTTGCTCTGCATTCATCCGTCCGAGCAGGAGCATCCAGCGCCGCGTCCTGTCGAGCTCCGAGAGCGTGCGTTCGAGCAATTTGTGTTCGAGCCGCGGATGTTCGCGGGCAAAGCGGTCGAAGTCGGACCGCTGGAAGGTGCACACGAGGGCCGGGGTAAGCGCCTCGACACCATAGGGGTTGGAGGTGCCGAACGGACGACCCATGAAATCGCTCGGATAGGCGAGGCCGAGGATCTGTTCCTTGCCGTCGCTCGTCTGCGTCGACAGTTTGAGGAGGCCTTCGATCACGTTGGCGACCACGATCGCCTCGTCGCCTTCCCAGAACAATTGCTCGCCCGCATCGAGGTGGCGCCGACGACCGATGGAATTGAGGAGGCGAATCTCGGCATCGTCCAGATCGGCACAAATGGCGCGATTGCGGACGGCGCAAGCCTGGCAGAAGTTCAGGGCTGCTTTGGATGGGATACTATCCATCGGCTCTCGATACCGCCCGCCGGGCGCCATGCCAAGAAGCGACCTTGATGGAGGCCGGATTCCGTCCGGGTCATCAGGAAGTGGCGGAGACGGAGGGATTCGAACCCTCGATACCCGTTACCAGGTATGGCTCCTTAGCAGGGAGCTGGTTTCAGCCACTCACCCACGTCTCCGCATCGCAAGCCTCGGCTGCGAGGGGCGCGCTATAGCTAGGGGTTGTAATGCCATCAAGGGTGAATCCGTCGTCATCTGCCTAACGCGCAAAAGACTCGTTTCGCCGCGAATTCGATTCGGTTCATCGCCCTGTCATTGCCCGCCTGCTCCAAAGCGATTCTCCTCATCGGCGCAGCCTTGTCGGCTCGATCGACGACGAGGCACAGGAAGGGATTTCGAAATGAACACCGCACGCACGCTCCTGGTGAGTTTTGCCGCCGGACTGGGGCTGATGACAGCCCCGCTTTCCGCGCAGGTCGAAACCGTCGATCCGGATGCGGCCTATGACGCAGCAATCGATGGCGATCTCGAAGAAGCTCCGGGAGAACCTTCGCCATACGAGGCACCGGGCGACGACGCGCCTCAGGATCCCGCGTACGGGATCGAGGACGAGGCCGATGCCGGGGCACCGCCAGTCTGGTCCGAGCAGCAGGCCGAAGAAGCCGCCTCTGCGGCGGTCGAGGGCGCCGACGTCGACAATCCGGCGACGACCTATCGCGAAGACGACCTGATCGGCGCGGCAGAGGGCGTGTTCGGCAAGGGTGCCGAAGGCGTCGCCAACATGATCCGCAAACTCCTTGCCGACCAGGGCGAACCGAACGGATACATCGTCGGGCGCGAAGCTGGCGGTGCCTTCGTGGTCGGCGCGCGTTACGGTTCCGGGACGCTGTTCCACAAGGTCGAGGGCGAGATGCCGGTGTACTGGACGGGCCCGTCCGTCGGTTTCGATGCCGGCGCCAATGCGGGCAGCACCTTCGTGCTGGTCTACAATCTCTACGATACCGAGGAACTTTACGAACGCTTCCCGGCCGCAGAAGGCCAGGCCTATGTGATCGGCGGCCTGCACGCGAGCTATGTGCGCAAGGGCGACGTGGTGCTGATCCCGATCCGCATGGGCGCAGGCCTGCGCCTCGGGGTCAACGCGGGCTATCTCCGCTTTTCGAAGAAGCAGCGCTGGCTCCCCTTCTGATCCGGCGCATTCCGGAAAAAATAGGCGATCTTGAAGGGCCGCAACCGTATTTCGGTTGCGGCCTTCAGCTTGTTGGGCGAAAGGGCTTTCCATGCTCGACAGACTAGACGCCCAGCCGCCTGACGCCCTCCTCGCACTCATCAAGATGTATGCAGCCGACGAGCGTGAGGACAAGATCGACCTCGGTGTCGGCGTGTATCGCACGAATGACGGCGCGACGCCGGTTTTCCGTTCGATCAAGCTGGCGGAACAGCGCCTGATCGACGAGCAGGACAGCAAGTCCTACCTCGGCCCGGAAGGCGATAGCGGATTCGTGAAAGCGCTCATGCCGTATATCTTCGGCGACGACGAAGCTCTCGCCAAGCGCATCGAGGGCATGCAGACGCCCGGCGGTACGGGGGCTGTCCGCCTTGCGGTCGCGCTGGCCGCCAAGGCCGGAGTAGGGCGGGTGCACCTTGGCGTGCCCAGCTGGCCTAACCACGCACAGATCCTCGACGATGTCGGTGTGGAGACCATTACCTTCCGGCACTCGACCGAAGACGGCACGGCCGATCTCGATGCGGTGCTGGCGACGATCGAGGCTGCCGGATCCGGAGACGCGGTGCTGCTGCATGGGTGCTGTCACAACCCGACCGGCATCGATTACACTCCCGAGCAGTGGACTGCGATTGCAGAGGCCTTCGTCGCCTCCGGAGCGCTGCCCATCCTCGACATCGCCTATCAGGGGCTGGGGCAGGGAATGGAAGAGGATGTCGCGGGCGTGCGCACAGTCCTCGATCGCGTACCAGAGGCCCTGATCGCTTACAGCTGCGACAAGAACTTCGGTCTCTATCGCGACCGCGTGGGCGCTTTCTACATGATGGCCAAGGAACCGGGGCAGCTCGCTGCCATCGCGTCCAACGCCAATGCGCTCGCCCGGGCGAACTGGTCGATGCCGCCGGATCACGGTGGCGCCGCTGTCAGGATCGCCCTGTGCGACGATCACATGACGAAGGTCTGGCAGGAGGAGCTCGACGAAATGCGGTCACGTATGCGCCGCGTTCGCGAACGGCTGGCCGATGCCGACAGCGTCGCGCCCGGCCTCGGCCTCGCATCGCTTGCCGACCAGAATGGCCTCTTCGCCATGCTCCCCTTGAGTAAGGAGCAGATCGTAAAGCTTCGCGAAGAGCACGCTATCTACATGGCGGGTTCGGGCCGGATCAATGTGGCCGGGCTTCATGCAGGCAATACCGAGAAGTTCATCGCGGCGCTTGCGGACGTAACCAAAGGCTGATCCGCGCATGGATCGCCAGCCGGACATCGAAACGCAGCGCTTGCTGCTCCGGCCCTTGCAGGAGGACGATCGCAGCGCCCTGTACGAAGTCGCGAGCGATCCGATGGTGTGGGAGCAGCATCCCATTCATGATCGCTGGAGGCGCGAGGTCTTCGACGGCTTCTTCGACGAATGCCTCGCAAGTGGCGGGGCGCTTGCCGTGGTCCGAAAGGATAGGGACCGCATCGTCGGTCACACGCGTCTCGATCAATACGACCCCGATGAAGGCGGCGTGGTCGAGATCGGCTGGACCTACCTCGAGCGCGCGTGCTGGGGCAAAGGCTTCAATACCGAAATGAAAGCGGCGCTGCTGCAGCACGCCTTTGCACATGTCGCGCTCGTCGAGTTCCGCGTCGGCGACACGAACTACCGGTCGCGCAATGCGCTGGAGGCGATCGGGGCCGAGCGCACGGATCGCTATGAACTGGGGCGCTACGATGGCAAGCGCATCGTCCATCTGGTCTATGAGATCACTCGCGAAAGCTTCGCCAACGGGCCGCTTGCTGGCGCAGATTAGGTCGGATTCGGCGCAATTGGGCCGATTCTTGCCGACCCGTTTACGGCATTCGTTCTGACGAAATTTAACGGTTCATCGCACCTTCCGCCCAGACCGCCTGCCAGTTCATGGGAGTCGCGGAGAATGTTCACCCGAGCGAAAGGTGGCTCTGAACAGGGGGCGAAATCCATAGCGTCGACATGCGGCATTCGGGTCGCGGGGCGCTTACAGCCAAACGCATGGATTTAGGATAGCCGGGTGCGCCATCAGGGGGCGAACGGACCTTACTGGCGTATTCGCGGGGTCGGCTGTCAGAGTTTGAAGGAGGATTGCAATGACTACCATTTCCAAGAAGCCGAAGACGCTTGTCTGGCTTGCCGCGCTTTCGCTGCCACTTTCGGCCAGCCTTTCGGCCCAGGAACTGCGCCCCGTCGGCGAAGCCCAGGCCGAAGTCGAGGAAGCCGAAGTTCTGACCGTGGTCGAGGGCAGCGTGCCGACCGATCTGGAAGGTCTGCCCGATGGCCCCGAAGTCGAGGGCTTCATTTCCGCCCGCAGCGGCAATCGCATGCAGGTGACCACGCTTGGCGGCCAGAACACCCTGATCGTGATCAGCGAAGCCACCGAGATCCGCGCCAAGGGCGGTTTTCTCGGCCTCGGCAGCAAGGAGCTTGCCGCTTCGTCGCTGCTTAACGGCCTGCCGGTTACCGTGAAGACGGTCCAGTGGGGCGGCCGCGGCCTGATCGCGACCGACGTTCGCCTGAAGGACGACGATCTCGAAACCGCTGCGATGATCCGCAACGGCACTTCGCAGCAGTTCGCCGAGCAGCGCGAAGACATCGATGCGAACGCGGCCCTTGCCGAGTCGCTGCGCGGTCGCATGGGTGATATCGACAAGTACAACATCAAGGGTTCGACGAACGTGTTCTTCGACACCGGCAAGTACAACCTGTCGGCAGAAGCCCGTCAGGACCTGTGCGCAGCAGCCGACCAGGCGAACGCGATGGAAAACGCTCTCCTGCTCGTCGTCGGTTACACCGATTCGACCGGCAGCTACGAGATCAACCAGGAACTGAGCGAACGGCGTGCCGGACGCGTGGTCAACTTCCTCCAGCAGGAATGCGGCTGGCAGCCCTGGCGTATGCTGACCCCGACCGGCATGGCTGCGTCGGATCCGCTGGCCGACAACAGCACAGCCGAAGGCAAGGCGCAGAACCGCCGCGTTTCGGTCAACATTCTCGTCAGCAAGAGCGTCGACGGACTGTAATCGAATTTTCGAATTCGACCGAATTTATCGAGCGGGGCGGTCCGATGGGCCGCCCCGTTTTGTGTGGGTGCAGACCGAGGTCAGCCCTTCAGGCTTTGCATCCGCATGAGATAGCGGGCGAGTACATCGATCTCGAGATTGACGCTGTCACCTTGGCGAAGAGTGCCCAGCGTCGTGACCTCGCCGGTATGCGGGATGATGTTGAGCGCGAAGTCACACGCGCCGTCCTCGCGGTCGCGCACGTCGTTCACCGTCAAGGATACGCCATCGACAGTGATCGAACCCTTCTCGGCCACGAAAGGTGCAAACTCTCGCGAGATGCGGATGGCCAGCATGGTCGATCCGCCAGCATCCTTGACCGCCACGACCTGTCCGACCGTATCGACATGACCGGTCACGAGATGGCCGCCCAGCTCGTCGCCCAGCCGCAGCGCAGGTTCCAAATTGAGAGAGCGGCCTTCCTGCCACATCGAAGGAACGGTGCGGCGGATGGTTTCGTCGGAGACGTCGAAACCGATCTTCGCCGCGCCCGCCTCACCGGCGAGCTCCACCACCGTCAGGCAGACGCCGGAGCAGGCGATCGAGGCGCCGATGTCGATCGATGCAGGATCGAAGGGGCAAGCGACTGTGACGCGCGTGTCCTGGCGCTTCTCAATCTTCTCGATAGTGCCAATCGCCGTGACGATGCCGGTAAACATTGCGGTCAATTCTCCTCTGGACGCGAGCGGCTGTAGGCTTCGTAGCTATCGCTGCCAAGCTGGCGGCGTTCGGTCAGGGTCCAGCGTCCGTGTGCATCCGCAAGCCTTTCGAGGCCGATGTCTCCGAGGGCCGAGCGGCCTTCGCCGATCAGAATCGGAGCGCGGTAGAGCTCGATCCGGTCGACGAGGTCCTCGCCAAGGAAACTGCCCGCCGTCTGCGCCCCGCCTTCCACGTAAAGATATTGAACCTGGTCCAGCCGGTCGATCTGCGACGGGGTGTTGATGACGGTGACGCCGTCGGGCGCAATGCCGCGCGACAGCAATACCCGGCGCGGCGAGTGTTGCTCGAGGCCGGCCAGGCGCACATTCAGGCGCGGTTGGTCCGCCCGCCACGTGCCACCGCCGACCAGGATCGCGTCGTGGATGGCTCTGTGGGAATGCACATGGTCGCGCGCGACTTCACCGGTGATCCACTGACTTTCGCCAGCAGCCGTGGCAATCTGTCCGTCCAGCGAGACAGCAAGCTTCAGCGTCACAAAGGGTCGACCATGGTGCGCGCGCGTAAGATACCCGGCCAAGCTGAATTCCACTTCCGGCGTCGTGACGATGTCTACCGGAATCCCGGCTCCGCGCAGCCTTGCAATCCCTTCGCCAGCCGTGCGGGGGTCCGGGTCGAGCAGGCCGACTACGACGCGCGCGATCCCAGCTTCGCGCAGCAGGTCCGCACAGGCAGGTCCGCGCGCCGAGACGTGGGCGCATGGTTCGAGCGTGACAAAAGCGGTTGCGCCCTTTGCCTCTTCCCCCGCTTCTCCGAGTGCCGCGGCTTCCGCATGGGGGCGCCCGCCAGCCTGAGTCCAGCCGCGACCGACGACGCGTGCATCCTTGACGATCAGGCAGCCGACTGCCGGATTGGGGTGCGATACCGGTCGACCGCGCGCAGCCAGACGCGCTGCCGCATTCAGCCAGCGGATGTCACTCCCCTTCGTCGGCAACCGCTGCATCCGTTTCCTGGTTCTGTTCGCCGAACAATCGCTCCAACCGCTCGCGTTCGGCCCGCTCGGCAGCGGCGCGTTCCGCTTCGGCCCTGGCTTCCGCTTCGGTTGTGTCGATTCCCGTTGCTGCGCCGACGCGGCGATACAGGTCGCGCTTTTCCTGTTCGATCCGGTCGAGTTCGGCCTGGCGTTCTTCCTTCAGGCGCTGGTTTTCAAGATTCGACTGGCGAATTTCCTCGTCTGTGCGATCCGCCGCGAAGGTACGTATATATTCTACCTCGGGCTGTTCCGGCGGCATGAAGACCCGTTCATGCGTCAGGATGGAGATGAGGCCGAGGCAGGCGAGCAGCGAAACCAGCAGGAAAGCCCAGCGGTAGGGCTGCGGCTGCCGGATATAGCTCCAGAAATCGGAAATGCCCCCGACGGGGTTCACTCTGCGAAAATAGCGCATGCTATACAGATAGTAGGCTTGCGCGCCGGGCGCTAGGTGAAGCAGGCATAGAGTTTGCGCCCGCTGGCAGACAGCCAGCGATTGGCCCGCTCGATGTCGTCCTCGTAGAGTTCGTCGAGCAGGGCGTGAAACGCCTCGCTGTGGTCGAAATGCACGAGATGGGCGACTTCGTGGGCGACCACCGAACGGCGCACGAAATCGGGCGCCATGATGAGCCGCCAGTTGAGGCGCAGCACGCCCTCGCTCGAACAGCTGCCCCACCGGCGCCTCGCACGCGTCAGCCTGACGGGTGCGACGGGCAGGGCGGCGCGCCCGCAATAAAAAGCGGCATCGTCGGTAAAATGAGATTGTGCTTCGGTTTCGAGAAAGCGCTGCAAACGCTTGCCGAGCGTGTATTCCGGCCCGCCGAGACGCAGCGTGTCCATTTCGAGCGTCGGCCTACGCGGGGCATCCTCGCGCCAGTCGATCACAAGCTCGCTGCCCTTGTATGGCAAGCGGCGGCTGGCGACCGGATCGAAGGTTTCGGGGACCTTGTCGAGCTGGGCTTGCAGCCACGCCGCACGGGCGTGGGCGAAGGCGATAGCTTCCTTGCTGGCACACCATCGCGGCAGGGTGATGAGCACCGCCTTCCCATCGGGCGCGAGGCGCAGCGTCAGGCGTTTGGCGCGGGCGTGACGACGCAGTTCGATGGGTATCTTGCGGCCGCCCAATTCGATGGCTGGCTCGAGCGCTTCGGACCGGAGCCATTCGATCACGCGGCCTCCTCCTCGCCGTCGCCCCATTCTACGATATGGTGTTCGAGCGGACCTGCCTCGTCCTCGCTGATCACGCGTCCCGCAACCGAGACTCCCGCGGCAATCACGGCCTCGCGATCGCCTGAAATCAGGTAGTGCCAGCTCGGCAGCGGCCGGTCGTCGGCGCGGCGGCGATAGGCGCAGGTGTCGGGCAGCCAGGGAACCTTGTCGACCAGCTTGAGTGTAAGGCGCAGGCAGTCGGGCACGAAGGCCTTGCGGTTCTTGTAGTCCTTGCAGCGGGCCGTCGAACAGTCGAGCAGTGTGCAGGCGACATTCGTCTCCTCGATCTCGCCAGTATCCTCGTATTCGACCTTGTGCAGGCAGCAGCGCCCGCAGCCATCGCACAGCGCCTCCCATTCTTCCTGGTTCAGCTTCGCCAGCGGAAGCTCCCAGAAACGGTCCCTCAACGCACCCATTTCGCCAATTCCGCCTGAACGGCCTCGGGTCCCTGATCTGTTGGCAGCATTGCGATTGGTTCGCCCTCGGGGCCGAAGAGATAGGTGTAGCCGTAATGGTTCATCAGATAGCCGCCGCCTTCGGTCGTCTCCCCGCGCGAGAAGGTGGTCGCGAAGGTCTTGGCCACTTCCTTCAAGGTTTCAACATCGCCGGTCATGCCGATGAGGCGCGGATGAAAGGCATCGGTGAACTCGGTGAGGACCTCCGGCGTATCGCGTTCCGGATCGACGCTGACAAAAAGGGGCTGGATGCGGGCGCCAAGTTCGGGCTGATCCGCCTCGAACCGCTTCAGGCCGGCCATCGCGCGCTGCACGTCGGTCGGGCAGATGTCGGGACAGAAAGCATAGCCGAAATAGATAATACGGTACTGGCCGTCGAAGTCGTTCCACGAAACGGGCGTGCCGTCTTCGCCGGTCAACGTGAAATCGCCGCCAAGAGCCGCGCCCGCCAGTGGCGGTTCTTCAGCGGGTTGGGCGTTGCAGGCGGTCAGGAGGAGCGCGGCCAATACGGCGGGAAACTTGTAGGACATGACAGGTTGGTTCATGGTCTGCTAAGCGCCCGCATTCAAGGGCATGCAGACTGTTCTCAGACGGAAAATCACGGGAGTCCCCACAAGGTGCGCGTAAATCCGGTCACTCGTTTCCTGACCCTCACCATCGGCATGGCAAGCCTGGTGGCAACGCCGCTTGCCGCGCAGGGACAATCCGATGGGTACAAGTTCATCAAGGCGGTCCGCGATCGTGACGGGACCGAGGCAACTGCCCTGCTCGACCAGCCGGGCACCACGATCGTCAATGCGCGTGAAATCACGACTGGCGAAACCGCCATGCACGCGGTCGTCCAGCGGCGCGACCTCACGTGGGTGCGCTTTCTGCTGCAACGCGGTGCGAACCCGAATATTGCGGACAACAACGGCGTCACGCCGCTGCAGATCGCCGTGCAATTGGGCTTCATCGAAGGCGTCGCGCGGCTGATCAAGGGCGGGGCAAACGTCGATGTCACCAATTCGACGGGCGAAACCCCCCTGATGACCGCGATCCATCGCCGTGATACCGGCATGATCGAGGTCCTCATCGAAGCGGGAGCGGATCTCGACCGGACCGACAACAGCGGACGGACGGCGCGCGATTATGCCAAGCTGCTTGCCTCTAACGAGAAGGTGATGGCCGCCATCGAAAAGGCCGAAACCGCGCGTGACGGTGAACCCGAAACCTACGGGCCCAGCTGATGGACGAAACACAAACCCCCGATTTCGCCGATCTCACGCTTGACGAGCTGAGGCTCGCACTGGCTCCCGCAATTGCGGACGCCGCGATTTTCGACGGTTGGAGCAATGCGGCTCTCGAAATGGCCGCAGACCAGATGGGTGCCGACATCGATGTCGCGCGCCTCGCCTTCAAGGGCGGTGCCATCGATATGGTTTTTGCCTGGATCGAGGCGGTCGATATGGCAATGGCAGCAGCCTTCACAGAAGAGGTGGTTGCGCCGATGAAAATCCGCGAGCGGATTCGCAGCCTCGTCCAGTTCCGCCTCGATGCTGTCGCCGGACAGGAGGAAGCTTTGCGCCGCGCGCTCGCGATCATGGCGATGCCGCAGAACGCCCCGGCTTCGGCCAAGCGCGGCTGGCAGACCGCCGACCTGATGTGGCGGCTCGCGGGCGATACGGCGACCGATTACAATCACTATACCAAGCGGGCGATCCTCGCCTCGCTCTATGGGGCCACTCTCGCGGTGTTCGTAGAAGACGAGAGCGGGGGCAAGACGGAAACAAAGGCTTTCCTCGATCGCCGGATCGAAGGTGTGATGAAGTTCGAAAAGGTGAAGGCCAAATGGCTCAATCCCGATCGCGAAAGCTTCAGCCTGTCGCGCTTCCTCGGCCGCTTGCGCTATCCGGCGCGTTAAGACGCTATTGATAACCAGTTGCAATTAACTGTGCGCTCTGACAGGGGCGGCAGCATGACACTGGACGTTCTCGACAGCGGAAAACCGGCGCGCATTGTCGCCGTGGACTGGGCCGGTTTGGCCGAAGACGAAGGCAAGCGGTTGAAGGCGCTTGGCGTGGACGAAGGCGCCGAAATCGCCGTCGTGCACCGCGGAGTGTTCGGTGGGCGCGACCCGCTGGCTCTGCGGCTTGGCAATATGACCATCGCTATCCGCCGCATCCATGCTCGCGCCATCGAGGTGGAAGCAGCATGAGCACGAAACGTACAGCAGCGCTCGTCGGCAACCCGAATTCCGGGAAGTCGGCACTGTTCAACGCGCTCACCGGCGCGCGCCAGAAGATTGCGAATTACGCCGGCGTGACGGTCGAGCGTAAGGCGGGGCGCCTGACCTTGCCCAGTGGTGCGCCGGTCGAATTGCTCGACCTTCCCGGCTCCTACAGCTTCGATGCGGCGAGCCCTGACGAGGCCGTCACCCGCGATGTGGTGAAGGGCGTTTTCGATGGGGAAGCGGCGCCCGATGTGCTGATCCTCGTCCTGGATGCCGCAAATCTGGAACAGCATCTCGTGTTCGCACAAGAGGTGCTGGAACTGGGCAAGCCGACAGTCGTGGCGCTCAACATGGTCGACCTGGCCGAGCGCGATGGACTGACCCTCGATCCCGAAGCACTGTCCGAAGCGCTCGGCGTTCCGGTGGTGCCGACCGTCGCCGTGCGCCGCAAGGGCATCGCGGAACTGACCGACGCGATCGCGGAAGCGCGCAGCCATGCGGACGAGGAAGCGCACACGCGCTGGCACCTGACGCTGCCCGAACGGCGCCTGACGGCCAAGCACATTGCCCGCAGCGCGATCCTGTCCAAATCGACCCGCCACACCATCGAGAACGGTGTCGACCGCATTCTCCTCAATCCGTGGATCGGACCGGTCATCCTGTTCGGCCTTCTGTTCGTCGTCTTCCAGGCCGTGTTCGCCTGGGCGACGCCTTTCGCCGATGCGCTGGAAGGCGGCGTGGGTGCGATTTCGGGCGTGGTCTCACAGCGGCTGCCCGAAGGCCTATTCCGAGATTTCCTCGTCGAAGGCGTACTTGCCGGTGTCGGATCTGTGGTCGTCTTCCTGCCGCAGATCGTGATCCTCTTCTTCTTCATCCTCGTGATGGAAGCCAGTGGCTACATGGCGCGCGCTGCGTTCCTGATGGACCGGCTCATGGCGCTGGTCGGGCTTTCGGGCCGCAGCTTCATCCCGCTCTTGTCCAGTTTCGCCTGCGCCATTCCGGGCATCATGGCGACGCGCTCGATCTCCGATCCCAAGGACCGGTTGACCACCATCCTGATCGCCCCGCTGATGACCTGTTCGGCGCGCCTGCCGGTCTATGCCGTGGTCATCGCCGCGGTCATTCCGCAAACCACGGTCGGGCCGGGCATCGGCCTCCAGGGCCTCGTTCTGTTCGCACTATACGTTGCAGGCATCGTGGGTGCGATGGTCGTCGCGCTCGTCCTGCGCCGCACGGTGACCAAGGGCGCGGCGTCGGGCTTCATCATGGAACTGCCGCGCTACCAGTTGCCGCGCCTCAAGGACCTCGCCATCGGCCTGTGGCAGCGCGCCTGGGTCTTCCTGCGCCGCGCGGGTACGATTATCTTCGTCGCCACGATCGCGCTGTGGGTGCTGCTCAGTTTCCCCAAGGCGGAGCCGGGCGAAAGCCAGCTCGACGCCAGCCTAGCAGGCGCAGTAGCCGATACCCTCCACCCGGTGCTCGAACCGGTGGGCTTCAACCGCGAAATGAGCCTTGCCATCATTCCGGCACTGGCCGCGCGCGAAGTTGCCGTGTCCGCGCTCGCGACGACCTATGCCGTCGACGCGGAGGACGAAGATATCGCCGCCGAGGGCGTGACCGCGAAGATCGCTGCGCTTTGGAGCCTGCCGACCGCGCTGGCCTTCCTCGCCTGGTTCGTGTTCGCTCCGCAATGCCTGTCGACCATTGCCGTCGCACGGCGCGAGACGAACGGGTGGAAGTGGCCGACTGTCATGGTCGTCTACCTATTCGCGCTCGCGTGGCTGTTCGCCGGGGCGACCTACTGGATCGCGACGGCAGCGGGTCTTTAGCTCCGCTTCGGTGGAAACCTCGCCTGCGACCTAGAACCTGTGCGCTCCCTCGGTTAGGCCACGGCTAACAGTTACGAAGGAACGATTCGATGGCCGGTAGCCTCAACAAAGTCATGCTGATCGGAAACCTGGGCGCAGACCCGGAAATCCGCAGCTTCCAGAACGGCGGCAAGGTCGCCAACCTCCGCATCGCGACCAGCGAAACGTGGAAGGACCGCAATACCGGCGAACGCCAGGAACGCACTGAATGGCACACCGTCGCGATCTTCTCTGAAGGTCTGATCGGCGTGGTGGAGCGTTTTCTGCGCAAGGGTTCGAAGGTCTACATTGAAGGCCAGCTCCAGACCCGCAAATGGCAGGACCAAAGCGGCAACGACCGCTACTCGACCGAAATCGTGCTGCGTGGCCTCAATGGCACGCTGACCATGCTGGACGGTGCCCAGGGCGGCAATCGCGGCGGCGGTGGCGGCGGTTCCAGCTGGGACCAGGGCGGCGGCCAGTCTTCGGGTGGCGGCGACAATTGGCGCAGCGGCGGCGGTTCGTCGAGCGGCTCGCAGGGTGGCGGTTCCGGCGGCGGCGGATCGAACTACGACGATCTGGACGACGACATCCCGTTCTGAAGCACTTAGACAGCGTTTCTCGACGTGGCCTGGCTTCGTGAAATTATCGGCAAGCTCCTACCGTTCGCGATAGGTGGAATAATTGTGGCGGCAAGCTTCGTAGTTTACGGCGATCAATCTGCCGTAACGTCTCACGGAAAGATCGAATGCGAGTTTGCAGCCGAACCGGGGCAATCGCCCTTGCGCCTGGGGCGATATACCGCGCCCTTGGAAGCCTTGACCGTCGTCGGCGACGTCTACGACCCGTTCGAGAACACGCTCTACGATTTCGAGGGTGAATCGACCTATAGAATCGGCGCAAGAAACGTATCGGCCGACGTTAGAGGATCGGTATTCCTGAACGATTCAGGTGACGTCATCGCAGTGCTTCTCACACTGGAAGATCCCGATTTCGGACAACAAGGCGCGAGCGTGACCACGCTCAACGATGATGGAATTCTGGATACCGCGAACGGTCGGGCGTATGTCTACACCGATCCGAAATTCAAGCTCCTGCATCCATTGATGATGTCTTGCGAAACCAGGAATTGGATCAGGCCGCCTTCTAGTCCTTCTTGAGCGACGCCAAGGCTTCCGCCAACGGCCCGCTGGGCTTGCGGCTTTCGTCGCTTTCAATGCCCGCTTTCTCGCGCGCTTCTTCGGCGCCGGGGCCTTCGCGGTAAGGATCGATGGCAAGAGCCAGCTCCTGCGCGATGGCTTCGCCGAGGTCGAAACTGTCGCCCTCGTATTCGATCTCGTCGAGATCGTCTTCGGTCAGCTCGAATTCCGCGTCTTCCTCGTATTCGCCCATCCGGCCTTCGGGCACGAAGCGCAGCGAGAAGCTATCGGACACTTCGTAGGTGAAGTCTTCCCGCGTCACCGCACAGGGCTGTTCGAGTGTTGCGGCCAGCTTGCCCTCTGCGAGCACCGCTCCGTCCTTCTCCCCGAACTCCACCTCCGCGGCGAGGCTGTGGATGGCGGTGATCCCGAAGCGACTGGCCAAAGCGGCGCGTTCTGCCGCGTCCGCCTCAATGGTGATGGTGCCCGCAGGTAAGGCGCGCGGCTTGATGGAGCGGGAGAGCTCGGCTGCGCTCACGCGGCGAACTCCCCTGCGCGCAGCTGCGCCGCATCCGTGCGCGCGAGCCGCTTGTGCAGGCGGATCATCCTTTCGGCGAGAGCTTCGGCCTCGTCTTCCTGGGACATGGTGACGTTGCGCTTCAGCGCATCTGCCAGCGCGACGCGGTCTTCTGCGGCGAGCGCCGTGCGGTATGCGCCGAGGCGGCCGCCCATGCTGCTCATGAGGTTGCCGATCTTCTTGCCGACCGTGGGATCGCCGATCCCGGCTTCGCGCAACTGGCCTTCCATGTCTTCTACGAACAATTCGGTGAGGAGCGCGGTATGCGGCGCAAGGTCTTCGTCCGATTCCATCCGCAGGATCGCAAGGCTGAGGACCAGCGTGACCATGTCGAACCTGCCCTCCAGCGTATCGGCCACCCCGCACATGCGGTACCAGTCGGGGTCGCGGGCTTCCTCGACCACGCGGTGCCACAGCGGGCGCCACTGCTCGCGCGGGTCTTCCTGGGTGCCGAACAGGCGGGCAAAAAAGGTCATCGGGTAAAGCGCTTTCTTCGACTATCGTTCAGCGGCAATTCAAGCCGCCATCCCCACCGGTTCGCGAGACGCACGTTGCAAGGCGCGCGCCTTTCGGTTTAGGGCGTGAGCCGCATATAGGATGCGCTGGCGAGCACGCCAAGCGCGCACCAGGATGGAGACATGCTGTTCCCATGAACAGGTCCAAGATTTTCGGTATCGCTGCCATTCTCACGGCGGGTCTCGCAACGACTGCTTGCTCCTCGATTCGCGAGCCGCGCGGCTACATCGTCGATTCGCTGCTGGTCGGCACCGTGCAGCCCGGCATCGACAACCAGCGCAGCGTGGAGGCGACGCTGGGCCGTCCGACCTTCACCAGCCAGTATGGCGAGCCGACCTGGTATTACGTGTCGAGCACGACGGGCCGTAAACCGTTCGTCAGGCCTTCCATCCGCGAGCATCAGGTGCTGGCGGTCAAGTTCGATGCGGCAGGCAATGTCCTGTCCGCCGATCGCAGCGGTATCGAACAGGTCGTCTACCTTTCGCCCGATGGCGACGAGACGCCGACCCTGGGCCGTGAGCGTGGCTTCCTCGAAGACCTGTTCGGCAATATCGGCACGGTCGGCCAGCCGGGCCTGGGCGGCCAGGGCGGTCCGGGTCGCTGATCGCTTGACCCCTTCGCTCGGCTCCCCATATCCGGCGACATGAGTGAACAAGACAATCGCCACGGGCTGACCCAGTGGCATGGCACCACGATAATCGGCGTGCGCAAGGGCGACAGGATCGTCGTTGCCGGGGACGGACAGGTCTCCATGGGCAACACGGTCATGAAGCCCAATGCCCGCAAAGTCCGCCGGATCGGTGAAGGCGGCAAGGTCGTCGCCGGGTTTGCCGGCGCCACGGCGGATGCCTTCACCCTGTTCGAGCGGCTCGAAAAGAAGCTCGAACAATATAGCGGGCAGTTGCTGCGCGCGGCGGTCGAGCTGACCAAGGACTGGCGCACGGACAAGTACCTGCGCAATCTCGAAGCCCTGATGATCGTGGCGGACAAGGAAAACCTCCTCGTCCTTACCGGCAATGGCGACGTGCTGGAACCGGAAGGCGGCATCACGGCCATCGGCTCGGGCGGCAATTATGCACTCGCCGCTGCCAAGGCGATCGCCGAATATGAAGACGACCCCGAAGTGATTGCGCGCAAGGCGATGCAGGTCGCCGCGGACATCTGCGTCTTCACCAATGGCAATGTGACCCTCGAAGAGGTCTGAGAATTCATGGACAATCTGACACCCAAGGCGATCGTCGGATCGCTGGATGAACACATCATCGGCCAGAAGGATGCCAAGCGCGCCGTGGCCGTGGCGCTGCGCAATCGCTGGCGCCGTCAACGCCTCGATGCCGATTTGCGCGACGAGGTGACGCCCAAAAATATCCTGATGATCGGCCCGACCGGCTGCGGCAAGACCGAGATCAGCCGCCGCCTGGCCAAGCTGGCCGAAGCGCCTTTCGTCAAGATCGAGGCAACCAAGTTTACCGAGGTCGGCTATGTCGGTCGCGACGTCGAACAGATCGCACGCGATTTGGTCGAAGAAGCCATCCGCCTCGAGAAGGAGCGCCGCCGCGAAGCGGTGCGCGAATCTGCGAGCAAGGCTGCCATGGATCGGCTGCTCAACGCGCTTGTCGGCGAGAACGCCAGCGAAGCGACGCGCGAGGCCTTTCGCGAGCGTATCGTCCAGAATGCGATGAACGACACCGAAGTCGAAATCGACGTGAAGGACCAGCCGACCAGCAATATGGAAATTCCCGGCATGCCCGGCAATGTGGGCATGATCGACCTTTCCGACATGCTCGGCAAGGCGATGGGCAAGGCGCCGACCAAGCGCCGCAAGCTCAAGGTCCCCGATGCCTGGGACAAGCTGGTCGAGGAAGAAGCCGAAAAGCGCATGGACCAGGACGACGTGCACCGCGTCGCGCTGGAGAATGCGGAAACCAATGGCATCGTTTTCCTGGACGAGATCGACAAGATTGCCGTCAGCGACGTGCGCGGCGGCTCCGTGTCCCGTGAAGGCGTACAGCGCGACCTGCTGCCGCTGATCGAGGGCACGACGGTTGCCACCAAGTATGGCCCGATGAAAACCGATCACGTGCTCTTCATCGCCAGCGGTGCATTCCACGTCGCCAAGCCTTCCGACATGCTCCCCGAACTGCAGGGCCGCCTGCCGATCCGCGTCGAATTACGCGCACTGACCGAAGAGGACTTCGTGCGCATCCTGACCGAAACCCGGGCGAACCTGGTGGACCAGTACCGCGCGCTGATCGGGACGGAAGACGTCACCCTCGACATTACCGAGGACGCGATCGCCGAAGTGGCCAAGATCGCCGCGCGGGTGAACGAGAGCGTCGAGAACATCGGCGCACGCCGCCTGCAGACGGTCATGGAGCGACTGCTGGAAGACATCAGCTTCGAAGCGGAAGAGCACACGGGCGAGACCATCACGGTCGACGCCGCCTATGTCCGCGAACGGCTCGACGATCTCGCCGGCGACACCGACCTCAGCAAGTACATCCTGTGACGCGCGAAACGGTCCGTGATCTTGCCGCGATGCTCAAACAGCTATCGCCGCGGCTGGACCCGGACCGTTATCGCTATGTGCAGATCGAACCGTCGAACGCCCCGCAATTGCTTGGCGCGGCAATCGCCACGTTTCGCGAAGAAGAAGGTGTCTCGGCAATCGTCCCGGCGGCGATTGCCGACCAGGCCGATGTCGATGGCGCCGACATGGCACGGATTACTCTGGAGGTTTATTCCGACCTTGAGGGCGTGGGACTTACCGCCGCAGTTTCGACCGCGCTGGCCGACGCGGGCATTGCCTGCAATATGGTCGCCGCCTTGAACCACGATCATGTCTTCGTGCCTGCCGCCAGAAGCGCCGAAGCGATTCTCGTTCTCCAGAAGCTGGCGGCCAAACACGCCTGATCACTGGTGCGATGAGCAGCGAATCTCGCCGAAAGGGTGCGATTCCAGTCGACTAGCAAGACGAATAGGTTCCTGCCGGAGGCCTCGAAGCAGGTTCCTCGCCCTTGCTTTGACTCCGTTTTTGAGCGGTGGCATTATCCGGGCGGGGGAACACACCAGAACAAGTCGCTCATTTCCTCGGATCAGGGTCGCTAACTCCTGAACCGGAGAATACATATGAAGCGTATCATCAAATCGTCGATCATCGCGGCTGCAGCGGGCACCTTGGCCCTCAGCGCACCGGCGTCTGCCCAGCTCAACGTCTGGGAAGATTACACTCCCCAGGAAACCGTGATCGAACTTACCTATGTGAAGGTCGATGAAGGCCAGCTGGATTATTATCTCGAAGGGCTGAGGTCGACCTGGGTGAAAGCCAACGAAGTGGCCAAGGATTTGGGCCGGATCACCGATTACGGGATCTATGTCGTGCCCTTCGGCAGCAACGAAGTGAACCTCGTCCTGCGCATCAACTATCCCAACATGGAATCGCTCGATCCCGACAAGGCCGAATACGACAAGTTCATGGAAGCCTGGGGCAATTCCAATATGGAAAGCAGCAACCAGACGGTCCGCGAACTCTACAACAAGATCCGCAAGATCAAGGGGACCTACATCCTTCGCGAGCTACGAATGAAAATGTAACTCGCAATGGGACAGGCGCTAGCGAGTGCTCGCGCCTGTCCCGCTTCGTTTGAGGCCGGGCGGTTATGCCTGGCCAATTCCCTGACATGGCGGGGCTTGTTTGCGGCGTATTTCGACCTGGTGTGTGTCGCCCAAGGCCAGGCTCACGAACCAGGAAGTTCGTCCAGTCGTCTTTGCAGTTCGGCCAGCAGGGCTTCGCGCTCTTCATAGCCAAGCAGCACATGTCCGTTGCGGCCCATGTTGTCGAAAAGCTCGTTGAGGAACTGCCGGTTGGAGCGCATCTCTTCGACATTGCACTGCGGAGCGAACCGCACGTCCGGATTCTTCATGTAGCCCCAATCGAGTTCCGTATCCGACCCCCTCGGGAGAGCTGCAATCTGGATTGCATCGGGGTGGCGGCTGTACAGGCGAAACAACTCGTTCGTGCGTTCTTCGTGATTGGCGCGCTGACGGTCCCGAAAGAGGATATAGCGACGCAGCTGGCTCTTGATCCCCTCATCTTTCAGGCGGTCGAATCGCCCGGTCGACAGCAATTCTTCGAGAATTGGTAACTGGTCAGCTTCGCGCCGATAGATATGCGATGCAGCCACTACGCTGCATTCCTTCTCGGTCAGCTGCCGCGGAACTACCGAAGTGAAAATGACGCCTTGGGCCTGCGTGTATAGGTCCGCTCTGGTTTGCAGTTCTTCGCGTTCCTGACGAACCACCCCGAGAAGCGTTGCGGTTTCGGCCTGAAGCCGTGCAAGGATCTTCGCCTCGTCTTCGCGCTCCTGACGTTCTTCTTTCCAGTTCGCGGCCTGCAGACCGAGGAACACACCGCTCACGACGATCAGGAACTCAGCCGCAAGAGCGAACCAGTTCTGCTCACGCAGATGCGCGGCGATCCTGCTCAGAAATACCGGTGTCTTACCCTCCGCCATGGCCGGAGTATGGAACACCGGCCAATATGCGCAAGGGCAAACTCAGCCTCAGGGGTGCGGCGCCAGCCCGATTTCGACACCAGTCTTGTCGGTGAGGGCGAACTTGTCGACCAAGTCCGAGCTTGCGCGGTTCAGCCCGCGGACCTGAACGCTGCGACCATTGCGGCGCATGCGCTCCACCACCTTGTCGAGCGCACCGACCGCGCTGATGTCCCAGAAGTGGGCCTTGCGCACGTCAATGATCACGTGGTCGGCGGGATCCGGCATGGTGCTTTCCGGGCCGAGCGCAGCTTCGAACCGCTCGACGCTGGCATAGAAGATCTGTCCCTTGGCGCGGTAAATGGCAGTGTCGCCCTCGCGCTCGCGGACCACCTCGAACATGGTCATCACCTTGTGGGTGAAGAACACGCCCGACAGGATCACACCTGCCAGCACGCCGAGCGCAAGGTTGTGGGTCGCGACCACCACCACGACGGTGGCGAGCATGACCACGCTCGACTGCCACGGGTGCTTCGAGATGTTGGGAATCGAGTTCCATGAGAAGGTGCCGATCGACACCATGATCATGATCGCGACCAGGGCCGGCATCGGTACCCGACCCACGAGGTCGCCCAGGACTGCCAGAAGGATGAGCAGCGACAGGCCTGCCGTGAAGGTCGACAGGCGTCCGCGACCACCGCTGGTCACGTTGATGACCGACTGGCCGATCATGGCGCAGCCACCCATGCCTCCGAACATGGCTGCGACGACATTGGCGATGCCCTGGCCTGCACTCTCGCGGCGCTTGTTCGAACCGGTGTGCGTCATGTCGTCGACGATCTGCGCGGTCAGCAGCGATTCGAGCAGGCCGACGGCAGCCATGGTCGCAGCATAGGGCGCGATGATCGCGAGCGTTTCCCAGGTCAGGGGCACGTCGGGCAGGGCGAAGTAGGGAAGGCCCTCGGGCAGTTCGCCCATGTCGGAGACGGTGTTGACCGGTGCATCCAGCCAGATCGTCAGCGCAGTCAGCACGATAATCGCGATGAGCGGGCTGGGGATGGCGGTGGTGAATTTCGGGATGATGTAGATCATCGCCAATGCGGCAATGACCATTGCGTAAGTCATCCAGCCGATGCCCGCTGCGGTCGGGTCGAGCTGCGGCAGCTGCGCCATGAAGATCAGGATGGCGAGCGCGTTGACGAACCCGGTGATCACCGAACGCGAGACGAATTGCATCAGCAGGTCGAGCCGCAGCAGCGCTGCGATGCCCTGGAAGATGCCCATCAGGATCGTCGCTGCGAAGAGGTATTCGACCCCGTGGTCGCGTACCAGCGGGACGACGACCACTGCGACAGCGGCGGTGGCCGCGCTGATCATGCCCGGGCGGCCGCCAGTGAACGCGATGACCATGGCAATCGCGACCGAGGCATAAAGACCCACGCGCGGATCGACGCCCGCGATGATCGAAAAGCCGATCGCTTCGGGAATGAGGGCCAGGGCCACAACGATGCCGGCAAGGATGTCTGCGCGGATGTTGGAGAACCAGTCGCGTTTGATCGCGCTGCGGTCGAGCATGCGTTTGTCCGTTCGTGTTACTTGGAATGGGCAGGCGGCGGCCTGCATGTGACGCCCCTTTGGCCTATGTTGCGCTGCAACACAACCTTCGGGCCAAAGGCCGCGTTTTGTGGTTCGCAGAACCTTCTCGCCCCTCCGTCGAGCCGGGGTCGTTTACAGGCTGCCGCTTGCTAGCCAGATTCGGCAAATCAATCGACAGGGGTAGGGACATGATGAAATCCGCCATTCTGAGCGCCGGCGTAGCTTCGCTTGCGATCTTCGCCGCAACTCCGGCCATCGCCGACGACCATGCCGATAGCAGTGGCGCGATCTCCGCACCTGCCATCGAGTACGAGCGCTGGACATTGGACAATGGCCTGCAGGTCATCGCCATTCCCGACGCGTCCACAGGGACGGTGACCACCTCCATGTGGTACGAAGTCGGCTCGAAGCTCGACCCCGAAGGCCGCAGCGGGTTCGCGCATCTGTTCGAGCACATCCTCAGCCGCAAGACGCGGAACATGCCGTACAATATGATCTATGGCCTGACCGCCGATGTCGGCGGTACCCGCAACGCCTCGAACAGTCCCGACCGTACCAATTATTACGAGACCGTTCCGGCGGAGTATCTCGAGGCCATGCTGTGGACCCACCGCGAACGCATGGGCTTCCCCGTGATCGACCAGGAAGTCTTCGACAAGGAACGCGACGTGGTGAAGGAGGAGCTGCGCCAGCGCGTGCTTGCGCCTCCTTATGGCCGCTTCAGCCGATTTGTGCTCCCCGAAAGTGCCTATGACACTCTGCCCTATCGCCGCCCCGGCATCGGCAGCATCGAAGAACTGGACGCCGCAACGCTCGACGATGCGCGTGCATTCTATCAGGCCTATTACGGGCCGGACACGGCGACACTGATCGTTGCCGGCAATTTCGAAATGGATAACCTGCGCTCACTCGTCGCGGACTACTTCTCGGATATCCCACGCCGATCGGACCCGGTCGACGTGACCCTGAACGTGCGGGCGATGGAGCGCACAGCGCCGCGCACGGTCAACGCGACCGCGCCGAACGTACCGCTCCCGCTGGTGGGAACGGTGTGGAAGTTGCCTCCGCTCACGCATCCTGATGCCGCGCCACTCGAAGTGATGGACGCAATCATGGCGCGCGGCGACAACAGCCGGATGCATGGCGCCCTTGTTCGCACCGGCAAGGCGGTTGAAGCGGTTCACTTCGCCGACCTACAGGAAGAAGGCGGGATGCTGGCCCAGTTCGCGGTAACCAATCCGCAGGCCGATGCAGAGGAAGTGCGCTCCATTCTCGAGGCGGAACGCCGGCGCATGATGGAAGAGCCGGTTTCGGCGGCCGAGCTGGCCGAGGCCAAGAACGAGCTTATCGCCTCTGCCCTGCGCCAGCGCGAAACGGCTCGCGGCCGCGCATTCGAATTGGGCGAGGCGCTGGTCAGCACCGGCGATCCCGGCTTCGCCGACAAGCGCCTTGCTGCCATCGCTGCGGTCAGCATCGAGGACGTCCAGCGCGTCGCGCGCACCTACTATAGAGAAGATAGGCGTACGGACATTACCTATACGGCTGGCGAGGACGATCCGTCCGCCTATGCCAATCCGGTCCCCATGCCGCAGTTCCGCACCTTGCCGCCTGCGGACGGTGAGCCGCTGTCGGTCGCGCCCGAAGGCGAGCGCCAACCAGTCCCCGGACCCGGGGAGCGACCGGTGGTCGAGGCGGCTGCAATCGTCGAACGAACGCTCGACAACGGTATCGAGGTGGTCGCCGCGCAAACCGGCGATGTCCCGCTTGCGACGATGACCGTTCTGGTGCCCGGCGGATCGATCAGCGATCCGCGCGCCAAGGCAGGTATCGCCGAGATGGCTGCGACGCTGGCCGACAAGGGCGCGGGAGGAATGGACGAGAGCGAGATCGCGCGCCGCCTGGAAAGCCTGGGCGCAAGCTTCGGAGCGACTGCAGGGTCGCAAGGCTCTTTCTTTAGTCTTACCGCCCCGGTCGAGAATATGGACGAAGCGGGCAAGGTTCTCGCGGCAATCATCACGAGTGCCGACTATCCGCAAGCTGCCTTCGAGCGCGAGCGCAAGCGGGCGGTCGACGGGCTTGCGATCCAGTTGAAGGACCCGGGCGGGCTTGCCCGGATGGTCGCACGGCCCGTTCTTTATGGCGACGCGCCCTTCGGTACGATCCCGAGCGGAACGCAGGAGAGCCTTGCATCGCTTACCCGCGAGGATCTCGTCGCCCATCGCGCGCGCTACTGGCATCCGCAAAGGACGAAGGTCATCGTCAGCGGCGGCGTATCGCCGGAGCGGGCGATAGCGCTGACCGAGAGCCTGCTGGGCGGCTGGACGGTGGACGCGCCGCCACCTGCGGATATTGCCGATCCGACCGGGCAGGGCGAACCCGTCCGAACCGTCGTCATCAACATGCCCGACGCGGGGCAGGCGGCCGTCTATGCCGGAATGCGCGCTCCTGCCCGTACGGATGCAGACTATCACCCGCTGGAGATCGCCAATGCCATCCTCGGCGGCGGATCGAGCGGACGCCTGTTCGAAGAAGTGCGCACCAAGCGGTCGATCAGCTATGGCGCCGGCAGCGGGCTGGGCACGGACATGCTGCTCGCATCCGCGCAGACGCAGAACAGCACTGCAGACGAGGTCGTGCAGGTCTTCCTCGACGAGTTCGACCGGCTGGGCGATGAGGCCATCGATGCCGACCTGCTCGGCAAGCGGCGCCTATACCTCAGCGGCGGCTATGCCCGCAGCCTCGAAACCTCGTCGGGCTTCAACTCGATCGTCGCGAACCTTCTTCTCGACGGACTGGAGCCGGCCGAGGCCGCTCGCTACGCCGACCGGCTCGCCGCCGTGTCGCCGCAAGCAGCGACGCAGGCAGCGGCCGATTACGTCGGATCGGAAAAGGCCACAGTCATCGTGGTCGGCAATGCGAGCGAGTTCCTCGACGACCTCAAGGCCATTCGCCCCGATGTCGAAGTGATCGATGCCGAAGCAATCGACCTCTCGACGCCAACCCTCACCATGGGCGGTGGGTAATCAGGTGACCGGGTCCGCCTGGCGCTCTGCCGCCTGGCGGGCCCACATCTCCGCATAAAGCCCATCGCGGGCCAGCAAGTCGGCGTGCGTTCCGCTCTCGGCGAGACGGCCGTGATCGAGCACCAAAATCCTATCGGCATTTGCGATCGTCGAAAGGCGGTGGGCGATGGCGAGGGTGGTGCGGTTTTCGCTGACCCGGTCGAGCGTCTGGAGGATATCCTGCTCGGTCCTGGTGTCGAGCGCACTGGTCGCCTCGTCGAGCACCAGGATCGGCGGGTTCTTCACCAGCGTCCGCGCAATCGCCACACGCTGCTTCTCGCCGCCCGACAGCTTAAGGCCCCGCTCGCCGACTTCTGTGTCGAAGCCTTCGGTCAGGCTATCGATAAAGGGGAGGATTGCAGAGTCGCGTGCCGCAGCCACGATTTCGTCCTCGCTCGCGTCCTCCCGGCCATAGGCGATATTGTAGCCGATCGTGTCATTGAACAGGACGCTGTCCTGCGGGACGATGCCGATTGCGGCGCGCAGGCTTTCCTGCGTCACCTCGGCGATGTCCTGGCCGTCTATAAGGATGCGGCCCGACAGCGGATCGTAGAAGCGGAATAGCAGGCGGGCGATCGTGCTCTTGCCTGCGCCCGAAGGTCCGACGATGGCGACATGGCTTCCGGCCGGAACTTCGAAGGAAAGATCGTTAAGGATCTGCCTGTCCTTGTCGTATCCGAATGAGACCTTCTCGAAAGCGATCGAGGGCTGGCGTACGACGAGCGCCGGTGCGCCAGGCCGGTCGGCTACTTCGACGTTGGTGTCGATAAGGTCGAACATGGCGGCCATGTCGACCAGGCCCTGCCGGATCGTGCGATAGACCCATCCCAGAAGGTCGAGCGGGCGGAATAGCTGCATGAGATAGGTATTCACGAACACCAGATCGCCGACCGACAGCTCGCCGCGGCTCCAGCCCCACACCGTATAGGCCATCGCGCCTGCCATCAGCGCGTTGGTGATGAAGGCTTGCACTATGT
>NZ_JAIGNS010000002.1:297500-1125482 GCF_019711615.1 Qipengyuania intermedia
CAGTGCTTCTTCGTTAATTAGCGGAACACTTTGGAAAGAGTGGCCATAGCGGGTGACAGCCCCGTACGCGAAAATGATCGAAGAAGACTCGAGTAGGGCGGGACACGTGAAATCCTGTCTGAACATGGGGGGACCACCCTCCAAGCCTAAATACTCGCACATGACCGATAGCGAACACAGTACCGTGAGGGAAAGGTGAAAAGCACCCCGATTAGGGGAGTGAAACAGTACCTGAAACCGGATGCTTACAAGCAGTTGGAGCCCCATAGGGGGTGACAGCGTACCTCTTGCATAATGGGTCAGTGACTTAATCTACCATGCAAGCTTAAGCCGTTAGGTGTAGGCGCAGCGAAAGCGAGTCTGAATAGGGCGACTGAGTATGATGGATTAGACCCGAACCCCGGCGATCTAGGCATGGCCAGGTTGAAGGTGCGGTAACACGCACTGGAGGACCGAACCGGTGAATGTTGAAAAATTCTCGGATGAGCTGTGTTTAGGGGTGAAAGGCCAATCAAGCCGGGAAATAGCTGGTTCTCCGCGAAATCTATTGAGGTAGAGCGTCGGATGTATGCCGATGGGGGTAGAGCACTGGATGGGCTAGGGCTGCGCGAGCGGTACCAAACCTAACCAAACTCCGAATACCATCGAGTCTTATCCGGCAGACAGACGGCGGGTGCTAAGGTCCGTCGTCAAAAGGGAAACAGCCCTAACCTACAGCTAAGGTCCCCAAGTCATATCTAAGTGGGAAAGCATGTGGGAATCCCAAAACAACCAGGAGGTTGGCTTAGAAGCAGCCATCCTTTAAAGAAAGCGTAACAGCTCACTGGTCTAAATAAGGGTTCCTGCGGCGAAGATGTAACGGGGCTAAAGATATGCACCGAAGCTTAGGGTTGCAGTTTACTGCAGCGGTAGCGGAGCGTTCCGTAAGCGAGTGAAGGAGAAGGGTAACCGACTCTGGACGTATCGGAAGTGCGAATGCTGACATGAGTAGCGACAAACAGGGTGAGATGCCCTGTCGCCGAAAGACCAAGGGTTCCTACGCAATGCTAATCAGCGTAGGGTTAGCCGGCCCCTAAGACGAGCCCGAAGGGGGTAGTCGATGGGAACCACGTAAATATTCGTGGGCCTGAAGATGTGTGACGGATGGTGGAAGTTGTTCAACCTTATTGGATTGGTTGGGCAGCCAAGCTGTTCCAGGAAATAGCCTCTTCACTATAGACCGTACCCGAAACCGACACAGGTGGTCAGGTAGAGTATACCAAGGCGCTTGAGAGAAGTATCCTGAAGGAACTCGGCAAATTGCCTCCGTACCTTCGGAAGAAGGAGGCCCTGGATCGAGGCAACTCTTTTCAGGGGGCACAGGCCAGGGGGTAGCGACTGTTTAGCAAAAACACAGCACTCTGCTAAGTCGGCTTCAAGACGACGTATAGGGTGTGACGCCTGCCCGGTGCTCGAAGGTTAAGAGGAGGAGTGCAAGCTCCGAATTGAAGCCCGAGTAAACGGCGGCCGTAACTATAACGGTCCTAAGGTAGCGAAATTCCTTGTCGGGTAAGTTCCGACCTGCACGAATGGCGTAACGACTTCCCCACTGTCTCCAGGATATGCTCAGCGAAATTGAATTCTCCGTGAAGATGCGGAGTACCCGCGGTTAGACGGAAAGACCCCGTGCACCTTTACTGCAGCTTTAGAGTGGCATTAGGAAAGAATTGTGTAGAATAGGTGGGAGGCTTTGAAACTTGGGCGCCAGTCCGAGTGGAGCCAACCTGTGAAATACCACCCTGTTGTTTTCTGATGTCTAACCTAGATCCGTTATCCGGATCAGGGACCCTCTATGGCGGGTAGTTTGACTGGGGCGGTCGCCTCCTAAAGAGTAACGGAGGCGCGCGATGGTAGGCTCAGGACGGTTGGAAACCGTCTGCAAGAGTGCAATGGCATAAGCCTGCCTGACTGCGAGACTGACGAGTCGAGCAGAGACGAAAGTCGGTCATAGTGATCCGGTGGTCCCTCGTGGAAGGGCCATCGCTCAACGGATAAAAGGTACGCCGGGGATAACAGGCTGATGATTCCCAAGAGCTCATATCGACGGAATCGTTTGGCACCTCGATGTCGGCTCATCACATCCTGGGGCTGGAGCAGGTCCCAAGGGTTTGGCTGTTCGCCAATTAAAGTGGTACGTGAGCTGGGTTCAGAACGTCGCGAGACAGTTTGGTCCCTATCTGCCGTGGGCGTCGATACTTGATAGGAGTTGCCCCTAGTACGAGAGGACCGGGGTGAACGTACCTCTGGTGTACCAGTCATCCTGCCAAGGGTGCCGCTGGGTAGCTATGTACGGACGGGATAACCGCTGAAAGCATCTAAGCGGGAAGCCTCCCTAAAGATAAGGTATCTTCGAACCGTCGTAGACCACGACGTTGATAGGCCGGGTGTGGAAGCGCAGTAATGTGTGAAGCTAACCGGTCCTAATAGTTCTTTTCGCGCTTGTAGGATCCATACCATCAACGACAGCCCTGTGGGTTGTCCGCGAGGTGGAGGAAACTCTAGCCGGATAACGCCCAGTATCGTGCATCGATTTAAACCCATGTCCGCCTGCTTCATTGCTTGGTGACCTTAGCGTCTGTGACCCACCCGATCCCATCTCGAACTCGGCCGTGAAACCGGACAGCGCCGATGGTACTAGTGCTCAAGCACTGGAAGAGTAGGTCGTCGCCAGGCATTGCAGCCGGCGGACATTGGTAACAAACCCATTCACAGTTTCAAAAGCCGCTGCCGGTGTGAACCGAGCGGCGGTTTTTGTGTCTCTGGACACCATGTCTGGAAGACAACACGGTGCCGCGGGGTGGAGCAGTCCGGTAGCTCGTCAGGCTCATAACCTGAAGGTCGTTGGTTCAAATCCAACCCCCGCAACCACCGGTGTAACACTTGCAGCCCCAGCGCCAGTCGCTTGGGGCTGTTTTCGTTTTTTGGCGCCGCCGCTGGCCGCCTCCTCTGTGAACTCCAGCATCCGGTAAAGATCGCCATGCAGTTCCAGGCGGCGAACCTTGCCACCGCGGCTGTCGCCGGCATGGACAACGACCTTCTCAATCAATGCGCGGATAGCCTCTCGCGATGAAGCAGCATCCTTGCTCTCCAAATGGTCTTTGAGTTCGGCGATCGCAGTGCGGTAAACCGCTTCATAGTTCGCCGGTAGGCGTACCACGGTGCGCGTCGGCATGGTCGCAAGTTCCTCCTTCAGGAGCTCTTCCGCAGCCTCGTGTTCCTTAAGCCTGTTGGTAAGAGCGCGTGGCGCTTCATCGTCCTCTTCGATGCGCCGCACGATTTTTGCGATCTTACTCTGTACTCCCCGCAACTCAGCTTTGATTTCGCCTTGCCGCTTGTCAGTTGCCTGATGTTGGGCAGAGAGTTCGCGTTCTAGGTGCTGCGCAAATCGGCTGATGACCTCTGGCGTGAGCAAGCAATCACGCAACCCAGCTAGCGCTCGCTCTTCGAGATGCTTGCCCGCGACGGACCCGTTGGTGCATTTCTTCTGGAGCGAACCCTTACATCGCCAGCGCCCGCCGGTACTCACGTAGGGTTGGCCACAGATGCCGCAGCCGACCAGACCGCTCAGAAGATGTTGCGGACGCTTGGCCCCCGAGAGGGGATTGCCCGTATTTTTGAAATTCGCGTTGAGAGCAGCGCGGGCCTCGATCTGTCGGGCTTTCACGCGATCCCACAGTTCTTGGTCAATAATGCGCAAGTCAGGGACGTCGCTAACAATCCACTCGCTTTTGGGATTGAGACGAGGTCGGCGCGAAAACCCTCGATTTTCATTGGGAATCTCAACCCAGCGGCGCCTATTGAAGACGCGTCGCCCGATATAAATTTCGTTGTTGAGAATTCCTTCGCCCAATTCGATACTGCCCGACAACGTTGAGGGATTCCAAATACCTGCGCTGTACTGACCACTTTCTCGCGCACGTGGAGAAGGAATGTCCTCGCCGTTCAGCACACTGCAGACGGCTTTTAGGCTTTTACCGTCCGCATAAAGTTCGAAGATCCTACGAACTAGGGCGGCCTCCTCCGGGCAGACCGCCAGCCGGTCGGTTGGACGACCCTGAGTGTCGGAGCCCGTGACTTCCCTATGATATCCGAGAACTTTCCCGCCCGTCGAACCTCCTCGCATTGCTTTCGCCTTAAGGCCGCGCCGGGTAGTGTACGCTATGCGTGATCGCTGTTGCTCACCAATGATTGATTTGAAACTAAAAGTTAAATCATCAAGCCGACCCGCCGCGACAGTGTGCACAGTCACGTCAAAAGCGGTGAACAGCTTGCGCATATAGGACAGGTGTTCTTGGTCACGACCTAGTCTGTCCACATCCTCAATGATCAGGATTTCCGCTTCGCCAGCCTTGAGCGCTGCCAGCGCCGCTTGAAGACCCGGCCGTTCCATGGTGGCGCCGGTGATGCCGTTGTCACCTTCAAATCCAACGAAGTCAAAGTCATGCTGCGCAGCGTAGTTGCGCGCGAACAGCTCTTGATCTTGGACAGAGGAAGTGCGGTTTTCCGGATCGTCGAAACTCTTCCGGCCATAGCCAATTGCGCGAATTCTCACAGGCCATCTCTAATGAAATCTTGGTCGAGGCTCGGACTGCGAGGAGCGCCGTCTACGAGAAAGTGACTGGAGGGGACGTCGCCGCTTAGGGCACCAATTACACCGGTTTGGCTGATCGACTGATCATGGACGCTGCCTCCCGCTTCGCGAGGAACCGAATTATTATCTCGACTAAAACATCCAGTTCTGTCGAAGTGATCATTTCGGAGGCACTGTCGTTGAGTCCGTCGCCAGTGGCAGTTTGGTCTGCGGCTATGCGTTGGTGTTTCATGTTCCATGAGATGCACCAAGACGTTGCCGGTCCGGGGGGTAAGCAAACTACGCAATGTCCTCGATCGCTGTGCTGAGTTCATCGGCGAGGTGAAGCCGACTGGATTGCGATCTCGCTGAAAAACTGGTTCTCCAACCATCAATCTTGCGGCTCCTGTGGGGAGGATCCTCGATTGGCCGAAGTGGATGGGGCCATTTTACGACGAAAGAAAACGGCGGGATCAATTCGGAGTATCTCGATAGCTCGATCAATTTGGCCCTGCTCCACCTTCGCTAGAGTGTCCTTTACCAGCTTTTTAGCAGTGTTGTTTTCTGGAGCACTTAGCTGATCCGGCGCCGCCCTGTCGGCTTTGCATGCGATCCGAAGGGCTTCGGTCAGTCGAGCCAAGGATTTTTTGCCAAGCGACTGAAGATCGTGATTGAATTCGAACTCTGGCAGTTTCTTCTCGCTTAACAAGGCTTCGATACAGGCGTGAATGCGGGCGCGCTGTGTTAGCAAATTCATAGCGAGGAGCGCGGCACCCTCTGTTGCATCAACTCCAAAGCGCTCTCGAACGAAAGAGCGACGTGTCCAGCCAGCCCCGGACAGGTCCGTTGCAGTCATCGCCTGTAAAGGATCAATGGCTTTGAGGATTTCGCGTGCGGTGTGGCGGAAGTGTGCGTAGGTTAGACTGTGCTCGGGCAGTCGCTTCTGAATATCCTTGGCCATCGAGATCAAAACATGACTTGAGGCATCATCATCGAGAAGGCCAGCGGTCTTTAAAAGCTCCTCTGCTTCATCGTCAGCGACATCGTTATCCGCGGGGAGTGTCAGGAGGCGACTGATTGCTTGAGTAGGCGCGATCAACGCTGCATGCGCAACCGAGCTCATTGTCGGCCAAATAGCTTGCCCGGTCCACGCTCGGCCCAAGGGGGCCTTCGCGCATTGAGCCAGCTGCGCCATCCGCACATGAGCAGTGGCGACGGACAGCAGCATCGTATGATTTTGGACGATCGGCCGCACGAAGGAGACCGCCTCACGGCCCTTCTGCTTTGCTACCCTCAGCGCGTCTACTGGGTAACCACCAACCAGCGCCGCGTAGATTTCTCGGTTCCAGGAGCGAAGTCTGTTCAGATCGTCTCCATGGCTTTCGTGGCTGACGGCCAGTTTGTTCTCGAACACGTCAATGATGCTGGGGTCCGCATTTCGCGATAGGAAACGCGCAGCGTACCCCGCGCAGGACACAGGACCGGGGTAATTCGGCGGTGGGAAGACATAAGCTTGCTCAAAGTGAGCGGAGGGCAGGTTGGATAGATCGTAGCGATACGAATGTAGCGCCTCCTGCACCTGCTCTCCTGTCATGCGCCTAGTCCGAAGTTCATCGATGGCCGAGGAAAGAGTTTGTCCAGCTCCCCCGGATAGCAGATGTAGCGTGGCCTCGACAAAGAACTCGTTTTCAAGCCCTCGGCCCGTGACATTGAGGCGAGCGGCAAGCGCTGGATTGGGACCTACGGGAGTGGGTTTGGTATCTTTCTGCTTTCCCCATGTTGTTAACTTGGGCCTCTGTGAGACGGGTATTTTCAGTTTCGGATCATGTTTCATCGTGGCAGACCATAACGTGGATAGACCTGCCGGTTGCACGGCAGGTAGACGCACCTGCGGTGCGTGAACTAATAAGGGATGATCCGGACTTGCTGCGCCGGGTCGACCATGGGGGCTGAGCGGGCCCCACCGTGTCTGCCATCCACGACCTAGTCGTGGTCAGGTCGATATATTTCGACCTGCATAATCATGTGTCGCATCGGCCTCTTGCCACTCAGCCTGGATACGACAACGAGAACATTTATGGTACGTCGCCGATCAACTGTCCAGCTGAATTTTGAAATGCGATCAGGTTGGCGGCTGCCAAGGTTTCCAAGGCTTGATCTGCGCCCATACGAGGTAGGTCTCGATATCTGTCCTCTCCCAGCGCGGGCGAGGGAGGCCGGGAAGGCTCGCGGGAAATTGACCTTCTTTGATCCGGCGCTTGATCGTGCTTGCGCTCATTCGGGTGACCCGCTGGACCTCCTGGTAGAGTACCAGACCATCTTTGTCGGTTTTGATTTGATATGGATTTCCGTCGAGCATTCGTCGTCCTTTCTGAGATTGGACGGCCAGGCTAACTTATGGTTTGACACTCTTGGGGGGTAAGCAAACTTTGGGAGGTTAGGTCGGCAGGCAAGGTTCGTCTTGGCAGAAGGAAAAATCGGAATACAGAATCATGAGTCGAGGGTGGCAAATTCGAATTAATCTCGCCACCCAACTTCACGTTAAATGGCGTTCTCGCGCAGCCAGCATTGCGATAGCCGCTCGATAAACCGCTTCGTGGTCAGATTGATTGATTTCGCAAAGTTCGAAGAAAGCTGTCATGAATGCACATTTGGACTGAATCGAAGAATTGTCAGCCTTCGCGAGGCACGGAACTATAGCGTTCTCACTCGGCGCATTTCGAGCCAGTCGCTGGATGCGAGCTACGCCCTCCGTTCCAGCGATATCCGAGACAGTTTCCTGCTTTGCAAACTCTACTAGCCGCTGTGCGTAGAGGGCCATGGCCAGCTCATAGCCTGCGGGAGGGTTTTCCAGCGCCTCTAGTAAAGGGAGTTCCTTTAATAGACGGGCTGCTTGGATGCCCGGATCGATGTGGGCGACCTGCACTCGCGGCAGGCCGAGCGTATGGATTTCTCGAGGAAACGCACCTGAGCCATCGATGTTGGTTTCTACTATTCGCACTTCGCCCAAAGAGCCAAAGTCATTTCGCATGTCCATAATCAGGCGCCCGGTTCCGGGGCTGTTCGTCGACGCCACCGCAAAGAAAATAATTCGCGCACCCGATGCCCGCAAATCTGAGAAGACCTCAGCCAGAAACTGCGTCACTGCAGTACCGCTGGCGAAGAGGTTGGCGCCAAGGTCAAACAACACGACATCTTTGCCCGTCAAATGACTGTCGATCCAAGTGGAAGCTCCGCCCGCTGGCTGGGCCCACGAAAGTGACAGGGCAGAACCTTGCCCACATCGCCGAATGTACCCACTGTTCCCGTCGTCGACGTCTACCACCAACGTTTCGTTTCCTCCTGCCTCGCAAGTTGCGTTGAGGATGTCGGTAAAGGTCGTCTTGCCACTTCCACCCTTTTGCTGGCCTACCAAGCAGATTGTCTTCTTACGCATATCGTGTCTCTCACTTCAGGTTGCGGATGGGATCGACCCGTCGACCGAACGGGTTCTCAGGTGAGGCCATGTGCAGTGTGAGCTGTGGTTCCCCATTCTGGGATGCAGAACTGCTAGCAGTCTTGTGCTTTTTCCTTGCCCGCGGCTTGTGCGCGGACTCCTTGGTGGCGCGCTCGACCGCCCGCCGAACGGTATCGGCCTTGAAGGGATCTTCCTCGCAAAGGTCCCGTCCGATCATTTCCCAGGTCTTGCCGTTCCGGCGCGCTTCCGCGATCTCCGGCAGGTACTGAGTAATGAAACCCGCTTTGCTTTTATTTTGGCGCTGTGCGGGTTTGCGAAGCCTCTTCGCCACCTCATCATTTTCGTTGGTATTCACTTAGCTGCTCCTCAGTGGAGCTTGAACCAAGACACGAGCAGACCCTTACGGTCATTGGCCGGACAACTTTGGTGCATCAAACAGACTTGCGTTCGCAGGCCGCTTTGGCGCCTTTGAACGCGTTGCTGGGTATGAAAGGCTCGAAGCAAGTGCTCGATTTGGCCGCAGGACATCGCCGATGTCACTTAATATGACCGATGGAGTTCAAACCTACATCGAAGAGGCTTGGTGTCCGTGTCTGTCCTTCAACCCCTCATCTGCCCGAATCTTGGCCGCTCACGCCCTCAAAGTGTCCCATACGCTACCGAACGCGGTCCTCAGAAGATCCGACCCATGCACTACTCAACGTCCGGTCGCAGCCCTGCGATCGTCCGAAAGGAAAGGGTTTTTTTGAAGCAGGATGGGTCATGCACTCACCGGCATGACCGACAAGGGATTGCTCGGCGGAGAGCCTTCTCGCACACAGGGACGCGACTGTGACGGCGCGGGGACAGAAAGTCGGAAGAGGGAAGGGCAGTATAACCCTTCACTTGTCGAGTGAAAGGCTGCGTAAGCTGAAAGCACAGGCACTGGCAAGCCAGTTGAGTGTGTCGGCATACGTCGGCCTCATCATCGATGAAGCTGACTCCGAACAATGTCCGGCACTGGCGGCTTTGGGAGCTTTGGTCAGTCTTCACGCGACGGTCGAGAACTCGGGAAAAATCTCCGAGGACCAGCTCCGCGAACTTGAGAAGCTCGTCGATTCGCTGTCCGCTGCCGCTCGGCAAGAGGTTATTGATCTGTGATTGTCAAACTAATCCGTATGAATCGCAATCGAGCGAGTCGAACACTTGCAGCTGCTCAACGAGGACGCATCCGAGAAATGCGGCAGGCGGTGTTTGGTCTGACGAGATACATCGTCGATGCAGACCCATTCTCATTAATGGAAGTTGAGCACGATATCCTGTCGCTCTCCGATTACGCACTGGCCGCGCAGAGCGCCGCTGTCGAACCAGGGGAGAAGGTCGCGGCCCACGGATCCCGAAATCTCGTCTCGAACGACCTTGCGTCCTGGCAGGCGCAAATGCTTGCAGTGGCTGCGCGAGCACCGCGAGTTAAGTCTCCGGTCTTACATGTGATCCTTTCGCTCAAGCAGGACGAGAGCTGGACCGCGGAACAGCGCGAGGAAGCGCTGGACATTGTTCTCGCAACGCTCGACCTGTCCAATTGCCCGGTCGTTTGGGCTGAACACTGCGATACGAACAACCCGCACCTTCATCTATCGATCATCAGAGTAAATCCTCGAACCGGAAAGGTGGCCGGCAGCGATTGGCTTATTGAAGATCTCCACCAATCGGTAGCGTTGATAGAGGAACGCCAAGGCCGTGCAAAGGAGCCGGGCGCCCTCTATGTGGCGAAAAACGGGGCGGTCTACGATTCCGATACTGGTACTCTCGTCCGCGATGAGAACGGACGTTTCCAAGCCGGTTGGCACAAGAGTTTGGGGCGAAAGCGTTCTCGCGTTTCCGCGGAGATCAGGCAACGCCGTGTTGAGCTGATTGCGGCCGTCGATCGCTGCCGGACTTGGTCGGAGTTTCACCAAGCCTGCGCCAGCTGCGACATGACCTATGACAAAAAGGGAAGCGGAGCACGAATTACTACATCGCACAGCTCCTGCAAAGCATCGGAAGTTCACCCCAAACTATCGCGTGTGAATCTGGAAAAACATTGGGGGCCCTTCGAGCCTGATATCCATCGTCTAGATCCGCAGTACGAAGCGTTTCGATACAACTTAGACAAGCAGCTTGCTGATTTGCGGAGTGCCAGAGACAAAGAGACCGAGAAACTTGCGACATGGGCAAACACGACCATAGCTACTCTTCAACTTAAGCGGCGTGAGGTGCTGCGCTCAGCAATTCGGCGGGAAACTCAAGAGGCAAGGAAATCGCTACAGTCCGCCTTCGCGGAAGCGATTAAGCAATGCACGAGTCAAAGACTGACGCTGGAGAAATGGAAGGCGGCAGGTCAGCCACCTTATAAGCGGGTACCGATGCCGAGCCTGCTCTTACCATCAAACAGAGAAGGGGCGGAAAATGAGTGGGCTATCTCTGGCCGGTTTGCGACCCGAAGTGATGGCTGGTCCACTACCTATCTGGATGAACGCGGAGATGAGCTGTTCACAGACCACCGAATTGTAATCTTGGTCCACCGCGACGATCGGGTTGATGCTATCGATGAAGCACTTCGCATTGGAGCCGAGAGGTGGGGAAAGATCTCAGTCCAAGGCCCCGAAGCGTTCGTAAAGCTCGCCACCGAGCGTGCGTTCGCACTCGGTATACCGTTAGCGGGTCAGGAAGGGAGAGTTCCAACGGAAATAACGGAAAAAGATCCTAGGGCATCATCGGAAAAAGCCGCTGTTCCCGAGCCGCTCTCTTCCTCTCAGATATACGATCAAGATGAGATCGAGCGGATCATTCGCTTTCTGCGAAGCCACCCCACATTGGCCTTGCGTCGACGAAAGAAGCGCGGCGACACGGTCGAAACAGGGCGGAGAGGGCCGCTCGAGATCGTATTGCAGACGCCGAATTCTAAGGGAAAGGACGCGCTCTTCCATCCAGATTCGCGCGTGCAAGCAGTTCTTGAGGAACTCCGGACTGAAACGCTCAACAGTATCCGGTCGATCGGTCCCGATACTGACTGCGCTCGTAGCCTTAAGCCAGCTACGAGCATACTTGAGGGACTGAGAGGCGATGACCGGCTCCAACGTGCTGCGAAAGTGATGCTCGGCGACAATGACTTTGAAGAGTTGCTCCGGCAAGTAAGAGAAAAGGCATTGAACCGAATCTCAAACCGAGGTGGGACGCACGGTCAGGGCGAGGCCGAGGCGGGATTGAGCGCAGTAGAAATGCAGTTCTTTTTGAACGGAAATGGGGGGCGGGGTGAGGACTGATCTGCTCACGCTACGTGGATAGATGCAGTCACATCGCTTGGTTTGCGGCGGTACCGCGCTGAAGCAATACATCGTCGGCCACCCAAGACATTTTCCCACTTGAGCTAAGTCTTAGGTGGGGCCGATTGCGGACTATCAGGTTTTGTCCGACTGGCCGAAAAAATACGACAACGCTACGCGCCAAAATGAGCTGAACAAGACCTTGGGACGGGGCTTTCGGAGACCTGCTTGAAAATACAGCCACGATATCCGAACGATCGAGATTGGAGGCGGGATATCGAGAGAAGCTGTTGCCTGCAAATCGAGGCTTTGGTGCATTTTACACACTTTGCCGCTCCGCAGTTTCCTCTGTTAGAAGAACAGCCGCAACTCGCTCACGCTGTGCCCCTGACAACGAGCGTCGGCGGCATAACGATGCTTTCTGTCTCTTCGCCAGCAATTCGTCTCAGAAGCAATTGAACGATCGCACGGGCGCCACCTCCGATATCTTGCCGAATGGTCGTCAACGGTGGAGCGGTTTGCTGTGCAATTGGAAGATCATCGAAACCAACGAGTTTCATCTCTTCCGGGACGTTCCTGCCAAGTTTGCGCAACTCTCCTAGGCAAGCCAAGGCAAGCAAGTCGGTCGCCGCGAAAAGGCCGTCGTAATTCTCGACTGCCTCTTTCATCAGGGCGGCGATTTCGGTTGTCATACCCGAAGTCGCGAGATGGGCAGGAAGCTCGGAAAGTGTCAGGCCGAAGGACTGGGCCACTTGGCTAGCCCCGGAATATCGTGCCGCGAATTCCGGGGCGTTCGCATCCCCTACAAAAGCCATTCGCTTAGCGCCCGCAGCCACCAGTCTCTGCATGGCTAGCTTGCCGCCTAGCAAGTTATCCGATCCGACCACGCAATGGCGCTGTCCTTCGCGGTGCTGGCCCCAGACGACCATTGGCCGATATCCGTCTGCCACCTCTTCAAGGTGGTTGAACTGATCCGACTGACCAACGACGATAACCCCGTCGATCATTCCAGAGCCGATAAAAGGGTCGAGCCAGTCTTCGTTGCTCGCCGGTACCACGCGGCGGAGCATCAGGTCGTAGCCTTTCTCTGTCAGCTCGTCGGCGAGGTGCCCGAGCAGGGTGAGGAAAAACGTGTCCGAGACCTGCTGCTTCTGTTCGTGTCCGAGCGGAATGATGACGCCGATCACGCCAGTTTTCTGACGCCGCAGGCGACTAGCCATCTGGTTCGGGCGGAACCCATGCTCGCGAGCGATGGCCTCGATTTTTTCACGCGTCTTATCATTGACGAGGCTGTTACCCGCCAGGGCTCGCGAAACAGTGCCCGGTGAGACACCGGCCAGTTTCGCAAGATCGGTAATCGTGCGAACGGGTCGGTCGTCAGGTTTGCGGTCTACGGGCATGTTAGCCTCCTAGCCTAGCCAGCCTGAGGCTGCATCACTTTTGGCACCGGACGTCCTGCATCGACGAACATCGTGGCGATCGCCCCCAGGATCATCAAGCCTCCGCCAAGCAACAACACATTGCGCGGATCCCCGCCAAGCAGCGGCTCATAGAACAGCGGCATGGTCAGTGTCTGGATCAGCATCGGGATGACGATGAACATGTTGAAAATGCCCATGTATATGCCGTTTCGTTCCGGCGGGATGGCGTCGGCGAGCATGACATAGGTATTGCCCATCATGCCTGCCCAGCCGATTCCGATACCCAGCATCAACATGAACAAGGCGGCCGTGGTCTCTACTCCTGGAATCAGCAGCATGGCTATTCCCGACGCCGTGAGACAGAATGCATGCGTCAACCGTGCGCCCAGCTTCCTTACGACAGGGATCAGGAGCAGCGCTCCAAGGAAAGCGATAAAATTGTAAAGCGCACCAGCCTGCTGCGTCGTCAGGGTCGCATCGCGGAATGCCGCGCTCGAAGGATCGGACGTATCATAGAGCGACCGCCCGACGGCGAATGTGATGTACTGCCAATAAGCAAACATCGCGTACCACTGGCACAGCATGGCGAGCGACAATTGACGCATGGCCTTGGGCATTTCGCGTATGGCACTGACTATGTCTGCAAGAGTAGCGGCTGGCGTAAGGGGCCTGTCGGCCAGTGTCGCCTTTTCTTCATCGCTCATCGGCAATTCGGGGACGCGCCAGACGGACCAAGCGATAGTGCTGATCGACAGGATCGCACCGATGATGAAGGCGATCTTCACGACCACCGGGATACCGTTGGCATCCAGTACGTCTCGCGCCACGAAGCTCGTAAGCAGGGTGGGAGCAAGATAGGACAGGGTCTGCGCGAGGCCGGTGAAGGCACTTTGCGTAAGGAACCCTATCGAACGCTGGTCCGGTACGAGGCGGTCTGCGACGTATGCGCGGTAAGGCTCCATCGTGATGTTGTTACCCGCATCGAGGATCCACAGCAGACCGGCCGCCATCCAAAGCGTGCTGGAATACGGCATCAGGAACAGGCTGAGCGAACAGATGATCGCGCCGATCAGGAAGTAGGGTGTGCGCCGGCCATACCGTGACGACGTCCGGTCGCTCATCGCGCCGATTATCGGCTGCACCAACAATCCGGTCATCGGTCCCGCCAGCCATAGCAAAGGCATCGTCGCCTCTTCTGCGCCCAGGAAACCGTAGATCGGACCCATGTTTGCCTGCTGTAGCCCGAAACTGAACTGTAGGCCGAAGAAGCCGATGTTCATTTCGATGATTCGCAACAGCGAAAGCCGCGGTTTTGCGATGCTTTGCATACCTTCCAATCCTCTTCCCCGGCAGGTCTCGAGCCTGCTCCCATCCATCGACTGACACGAATCCAGCGATATTGCAAACGTTTGCAAAAATGGGTTGCAAACGTTTGCAATCGTCTTATGCCTTATAGCGAATCGTGGGCCGACAGAGCGTCGCGATCTTGGGATAAGGAGTGGATGCCATGAAGTTTCGTGCAGTTCTGGCCGTGGGCGTTGCCCTCTCGGCCCTATCAACCACCGCCAATGCGCAGGACGCGGCGCCTGCCGCAGATGGCGATCCAGTTCTGGAAGATGAAGTCATCATCGTGACCGGCGTGGCGCGGGCGCAGAACCGCCTCGAGAGTTCAGTTTCGCTGAGTGTGCTGGACTCCGAATCCATTGCAGATGTGAACCCACGCTCGGCTGCGGACCTGGTTCGCCAGATCCCGGGTATCCGCTCGGAAGCTTCGGGCGGTGAAGGCAATGCCAATATCGCCGTGCGCGGTATCCCGGTTTCAACCGGCGGTGCGCGATACATCCAACTCCAGGAAGACGGCCTGCCGGTTCTCGAGTTCGGCGACATCATCTTCGGCAACTCGGACAACTTCGTTCGCGCCGATCGCAATGTCGGTCGCGTCGAGGCCGTTCGCGGCGGTTCGGCCTCCACCTTTGCTTCGAATTCGCCGGGCGGCATCATCAACTTCGTGTCAAAAACCGGTCAGAAGCAGGGCGGTTCGATCGTTGGATCGATCGGGCTAGGCCACGAGACTTATCGGATCGACTTCGACTACGGTGCGCCGCTTGGCGACGACACTTACTTTCATGTCGGCGGCTTCTATCGCACCGGCGAAGGCCCGCGCGATATCGGCTACAACGGCAGCAATGGGGGCCAGATCCGTGCGAACCTGACGCAGGAATTCGATGGTGGCTACATTCGCTTCTTCGGCAAGTATCTTGACGACAAGACCCCTACAATCCTGCCGCAGCCGGTGTTCGTCCGAGGCACCAACGCCGACCCCGACTATCAGGCCATCGCCAACTTTGATCCGCGCGACGATGCCCTCTACAGCCGCTACATCAATACCGTGGCGACGCTTGACGGCAGCAACAATCCAGCCGTCTACGACTTCCATGACGGGCTCTCGGTGAAATCGAAATCGTTCGGTGTCGAAGCGGAAATCGAGTTCGCCCCCGGATGGACTGCCACGAACCGCTTCCGTTACTCGGATAATTCGGGAGCTTTCCTGTCGCCGTTCCCGGCCAGCGCGGGGGATGCGCAGGATATCGCCGATGGCATCGGCGGTCCGGGTTCTTCGATCGTATTCGCGACTGGTCCGAACGCTGGGCAAACCGCCACAGCATCCTCAATCGGTGGCAACGGGCTGCTGACCAATATCGTGAACTTCAACACACGATTGAACGATCTCGGTCTGATCGCGAACGATCTTCGCATTTCGCGCGATTTCGATGTCGGCGGAGGGGCGCTGACCTTCACTGGCGGGTTCTACGCCAGCCGCCAGAATGTCGACACCGACTGGCTTTGGACTTCGCATGTGCAGACCGTGGAAGGTGACGGCAACGCCGTGCTGGTCGATATCGTCGACGCGAGCGGCAACACCGTCACGCAGAATGGCGTCGTCGGCTACAGCGCAAGCTTCTTCGGCAATTGCTGTCGCCGCAACTACGATGTGCGTTACGACACCTATGCGCCCTTTGCCTCATTGTCGTTCGAAAGCGGTGCGCTTACGCTCGATGCCAGCATTCGGTATGACTACGGTAGTGCGGACGGCTCGATCACCGGATCGGACAGCGGTTATGGCAGTGGTATAACCAGCTTCGATTTCGACAATGACGGCACGATCAGCCCCGCAGAAGCTTCGACGGCGGTACTGCCTCTCGGCAATTCACGTCCGGTCAATTACGATTTCGATTACTTCAGCTTTTCGCTCGGCGCCAATTACCTTGTGACGGACGATCTTTCGGTCTTTGCGCGATACAGCCAGGGCGGGCGGCACACCGCTGACCGCAGCCTGTTCTCGCCGGCCGTTAGTACGCTGGATGGTAGCCTGCCGGGTGGCGACGACAGCGGCGTCATCGCCGAAGTCGACCAGCTTGAAGGCGGCGTGAAATACCAAGCTGGCGGGCTGCGGCTCTACGGTACGGTCTTCTATGCCGAAACCGCGGAAACCAATGTCGAGATTGCGCCGCTCGAACTGACCGATAACCGTTACGAAGCAATCGGTGTCGAATTGGAAGGAAGCTATTTCTTTGGTCCGTTCTCAATCTCCGGCGGCGCCACCTACACAGATTCTGAAATCGTGGATGCGCTCAACGCGTCGGTCATCGGCAACACGCCCCGCAGGCAGGCCGATTTCGTCTATCAGGGCACCGCTCAGTACGAAGACGATTTCCTGACCGCCGGTATCAATATGATCGGCACGACGGAAAGCTTCACCCAGGACAGCAACGAACTCGTCCTGCCGGCCTATACGCAGGTCAACGCTTTCCTGGCCGTGCGCCCGCTTGAGCGTCTGGAAGTGTCGCTCAATGCGAGCAACCTGTTCGACGCATTCGGCTACACCGAGGCCGAAGAAGGTTCGATTCCGGGTAACGGCATCGTGCGCGCAAGGTCGATCGCAGGCCGAACGGTTACGGCCTCGGTTCGCATCGATTTCTGATCCTCCCTACGATCAGATTGACTGGCCGGCGAACCGATCCTCCCCGGTTCGCCGGCCAATTTCTTCCGACGACAATCCTAGGGTGAACTTGTGACCACTGCCTGGACCAGAACACACGTCGAAGCCGTAGCAAACCTGGAGGTTGCGCAGCTGCCGAAGCTGGCTGCGACCGAGGTCGTGCGACCCCGGCCGGAACTCTATTACTGGGACATGTGGCCGGTACAGGATCGTGATGGAAACATCGCCGATGTCGCTGGGCGCGAGTTCTGGATGATCCTGACTGCCCCTGACAACGGCGATCCTGCAGGAAGGCATTTCAACGCCAAGATACACCTGCTTGAACGAAAAGATGCCAAGTGGGTCGATCTCGGTCCTCTCCTGCCCGACTTCGGCGGACCATATGAGCGGGAATGGTCTGGCTCCTCGATCTGGAATCAGGGGAAATACGTGCTCTGGTTCACCGGGGCCGGACTGGCAGCGTCGCCGGGTGGCTACCAGCAGGCTTTGTTCGAAACCAAAGCCAATACGGACTCGAGCGGTCTGCCAATCGGATGGAGTAGCCCGCAACCGATCCTGACAGAACTGACCTCGGACTACATCGCCGCCGATGCTCACGAAGGTGAGGCGGGACGTATCAAAGCCTATCGCGATCCTGCTTATTTCAGGGATCCGGCGGATGAGCGCGAATACTTGGTGTTTTCCGCATCGCGCCCAGCAGGCGAGAGCGAGTATACCGGCGCAATCGCACTAGCCGAAAAGGTCGATGGAAAATGGACTTTGCTGCCACCCATCATCCATTCTGGCGGAGTGAACAACGAGTTGGAGCGCGCGCACATCGTCTTTCACAAGGGACGCTATCTTGCGTTCTGGGCCACCCAGTCGAGTACCTTCGCGCCGGAATTGCAGCATGCACCGACCGGGCTATACGGAATGTCCGCCCAGACCCTTCGTGGATCCTACACACCATTGAACGGGTCTGGACTGGTACTGGCCAACCCTGCTGGTCGCCCTACACAGGCCTATAGCTGGTCGGTGACAAAGGAATTGCTTGTATCCAGCTTCATCGAATGCGCAGATGACGAGTGTAGCGAATTCGCAGGCGCTCCAGCGCCTTTTTGTGCGCTGGCTATCGGACCTGAGGCCAAAGATGCCCGGCCAGTTCGGATGGAGGCGGTAAGATGAGTGACGGTCTGCTTGGAGGGATTGAAGCGGGCGGCACCAAGTTCGTCCTTGCGGTAGGTGAAAGTTCAAACCGCGTACGCGCCACGCACACAATCCCGACCCGTGACCCGTCCGCAACCTTTGCGGAGGCGCGAGAATGGTTTGAGCAGCAGGGTAAGCTTTGCGCTATCGGCATTGCCAGCTTCGGGCCTGTCGAACTCGACAAGGCGTCACCCGCCTGGGGCCATATCCTCAAGACACCTAAACCCAACTGGTCTGACTGCGACCTCGCAGGATTTTTCGGACGGGCTTTTTCCATCCCGATCGGATTTGAGACCGATGTAAACGGCGCGGCGCTTGCAGAGTATCACCACGGCGCCGGGAGGGGAGCGTCCTCGCTCACCTACGTTACGGTCGGAACTGGAATAGGAGGCGGGACCATCATAAATGGCCGCCTCGTGCACGGAGCAGGCCATCCGGAGCTGGGTCACATCTACCCGCGACGTGTCCCAGGCGATCAGGATTTTGCAGGGTTTTGCCCTTTTCATGGAGACTGCCTCGAAGGACTGGCGTGCGGCCCGGCGATTCTTGCGCGCTGGGGATCGAGCCTTTCGAACCTATCCTCGAACCACGAAGCCCATGATCTTGTGGCGGGTTATCTCGCACAGATGTGTCACAGTATTTATGCTTCAATGGCGACAGAGATAATCGTGCTGGGCGGAGGGGTCATGAAAACGCCGGGGCTACTGGACAAGGTCGTCAAACGGGCGGAGGAACTTGGGGCAGGTTATTTCCCCAGCCGAGAAAAGCACAAGATAGTGTCTCCGGCGCTCGGAGATAAGGCTGGCGTGACTGGAACTTTGCTGCTGGCAGAAGCAGCACTCCGAGGGCAACAGGGCTAGCTTTGCACTCACACCATGTTGATCCCTTAGGTACCTAGGCAGGTACAGGTTTGGCAGCTTTCGGGAACCAATTTTGGTCGATCTAGCGTCCGGAATAGGGCGCGAAGCAGACGAAGATGACAGCGCAAAGCGCATGGCTACGAACTATGCGCTCATTCGAAGAATCCGAAGGTAACTTTGTTAAAAGGTGGCTGACGCCGGAAGGTGAAAATTCCACCTGAGGTGTGCAGACTTGCAGCCAGCTGCGCGCCGCCTCTGAGATTCCTCATGTCATCGAAAAACAAGAACCGCGAGGTAGCCTACACTCGCGCCATCCAGATATGCCAGAATCTGGCCAGACTGACCGTCTACGAACTGATAGGCGGTCAGGTCCTCTTACCCAAAGAAGAGGAGGGCACGTCATCGCAACCAAGACCCCTGGTGTTGCTGCCAGTCGTAAACGAGGTATCGGCAAGTGCCGTCGAGGCTGTCGCCAAGATTGGGACCACATTCGTCGCTGTGAAGTCGACGCTCGATGCTGAAGGCGACGAGCAGATCGAGTTTACGGTTCTCACGCCCAAAAACGGAAAGGCCGCGCGCCAAGGCAAACTGCGCGCGTGGTGCGATAGCGAGCATCGTATCTTTCTCTTGACTGATACCAATGACCGCGAGGAACCGGCTGTGTGTTTCCAGTTCGACAAGGGTCTCCGCAATGCACCGCAGCCGTGGACGGACCAAGCCGATCGCAGTCGCGGTCTGGAGCTGGCCAGGACGTTGCTCCTACCAGATGATGGGGAGGGTGCCGATAACCGGCAGGGCTGAGCCATCAAGAGAACAAGTGCTCGGCGGTAAGGCCGAGTAGAATATGAAATAAGGGGGGAGGGCGAGCTCGGCCAGAGCGGCCTCCCCCGAAGGAATATCCGACATGACTATGATTAGCCTGCATCGCCCCCTCGAGGGCGAACCCGTGCTGCCGCCTATTACCTACAGGACCTTCAGGACGCAAAGCCGGTTCGGCGCGTTCCTGAGCGCAACCGGACTTTCGTGCGAGGGCGAAGATATGAGCGCTCGCACCAGGGAAGGCTTCTATGCCGACCAGGAAGCGGGCGTGGTGGTTACCGCCACATCCTGCGACAGGCCGCTGTTCTTCCCCGAATGCGAAACGCTTGCGCAGTTCCTGCAGATGGACCTTGTCTTGCTGCGGTTCGATCCGCTCCTGGGCGCGTCGTTCGATGTGCTGATGGCAGGCAGCCAGGGCTGGCTCTGCGATTTCCTCGCCTGGCGCCGCGATAGCGGCGACATGTGGCTGGTGCCCGCTCGGGCCTCGGGACCGTACTTCTGCCTGAATGAGAACGGGCTCGAAGCGTGCGAAGGCGCTCCCTTCGCCAATGGGTCGGAGCGCTACGCCGGCATCATTCGCGCCATTGAGCGTCCCTCTTTCGACGGAGGGTTCTAATCATGGCCCAGATCACTTCCAACGATATCGACATTGGCGAGGATGCGTCTGAACCGCCGCAGACCAAACTGAGCGTGTTCATCCACCATCGGTGCGACGAGCATCCCGATTTCGAGTTCTCGCGCCATTGGTACAAGGAAGAGGCGAACAGGGTCGGCGTAAAACCTTGGTTCAATAAGAAGCTTTTCCCTGGCAGCGATCAGCGGTTTGGGTGCGCGGCGAAATACGATCTGCTTCTCCCTCCGATGGCCCCGGGAGACCTCGGCCGGTTCGGGACCCTCGTTAATCGGTTCGATGACACGCTTCCGGATTATGAGCAGCACGCGATGATCCACGTGAAGATCATGCTCAATCCGGCCGAGGCCTGGCATGTCGGGTTCGAACGGGTTCGCAGCTACGCGCGTCATCACTTCGCGCATCGCTTCGCGACGGTCCTGATCGCACATGTCCCGGGGCTCGCTGGCCTCAAGGGGCAGGGCAATCACATCCATTGCGCGGTTCTCTCGCGCGAGATCACCATCAATGGCTTCGGCGGTGCGTGCACCGACTTGTGCAGCGATCGTGGATATGAAGCGGCGCTCGCTGCCTGGCGCGAACACAAGGAGAGCTGGGTGGATGAAGCAGCATGAGCGACAAAGCAAAACCTGCCCCCTCAGCCTTCCTTGCGGAGCACCTGGCGCGCAAGGGACCGGAAGAACTCGACAAGTTGCAAGCCACCATTGACCTCGGTCGCCAGCTACTGGCGAGCGGGGAGGTCGAGCAATACGCGGAAGGGGAAAACCCGTTCGAACTGCCTCCATATCCTTGGGAGATCACCGAGGTTCAAAGAAATGCTCCAAGGCGTATCTTCCTTGGAACGGTGAGTGACCTGGCAACGGGCACCGGCCACACGGTCTACTTCGCGGCTGGCATCGCTCGGGATGAAGACGAGTTCCGTCGGCAGTTGGCAGCTCACATTGGACACACGTTTGCCAATGGAGCGGGTGTTAAGGCGGGACTTGTAGACTTTCCGCTATTCAAGACCTTCATCTCGCCGTCGCTTCGCCAGACTCTCCAGAAGTTCGATGAAGGCAGGAATGCGCCAGCGGGGTTCTTCTACCTCGGTCAGTGGCATGAAAATCGCGCGTGACGGCTTGCTGCCTGCAGGCTCTCTGCCTGGTTCAGCAGGACCGGGCGAGGACGCCCACGCATTCCCGTGAGATAGGAAAGAGAACAATAGAAATGAGGAACATCCTGAACCGAAGCGACCGGCGCATTGCGATCCTCGACGTCGAAGCATCGGCGCTGGAGGCGAGAAGCTATCCCATCGAAGTGGGGGTGGCGCTCGTTCGCGGACCTTCCGAGCCGATTGGTGTCGGCGCTAAACTCATCCGGCCGACCAAGAAGTGGCTCGATACCGGCGTGTGGTCGAAATCGTCCGAAGCGGTACACGGCATTTCTCTCGAACGCTTGCAGCAAGACGGTCAATCTGTGGACGACGTTGCTGACTGGCTCAATGCTCTGCTCGGAAGCAATACAATCGTCGCTACGGATGCTCCCCGATACGATCAGGATTGGCTCGACACGCTATTCGCTGCTGCGGGTCGCGAGCAGAAGTTCAGGATATTCGACTTCCAGGTCCTCACGCGAGACTTCAGCGCTGACCAGCATCGCCATCTAGCGTATCTGCTTGGGAAGCATGTTCCACCGCATCGTGCAGCTGAAGATGCCTTACGTTTGGCTTCCAAACTGATGGAGACGCACTTAGGGTTTCCGCCGCGCGAAGGTCCGTTGCCCCGGTGATGCTGATCGAGCCAGATGGTCGGTATGAACTTTGGGCGCGAGTAAAGCATCGAGCAGAAGATTGTTCGACCTCTCGGTCCAAATTCCCGCTCCAGTTCGTTTGTGTACTCACAGTCGAATGGCTGCTCGTGGCAACAAAGCTGCCGGTCGGCACTGCGCCCTCATAGCGGCCATAAAGTCAGGCGAGGACAAGCCTGAAAGCTGCCGTTCCAAAGTTTCGTCTGATTGAGGAAAATAAGCCTTCAATCGCAATAGGTCGAAAAATTTTCTTCGCGATGCGTTTTGGTCGCTGAAGTGAGGCGCATCAAATCCTCGTTAAGTTCGGCTTTGCCGTATCGTGACCGTGCACGAATTAAGTTGCTCCTTCATTATGACTTTCGGATGAGCACCACCCCAGCAATCACAAGCGCGCCGCCAGCCAGAAGCCAGGATTGATCGACAAGCAACGCGCTAGCTATGATCAATGCGGCAGCTAGAGGGCCTTTCAAGGACTGACGCTCATTGCGAAGTCCAGCGAGCTGCTCGATACTGAGCGGATCGAGCTGAACCGGCACATATCCTGACTTTGCGATCGAGTTCGCAGTGGCAAGTATGTCGGGCAAGGACGCCGACAACCCCAGCAGCTGACCGCGAAGTCTCTTCAAACCCGACCGAGCGCTGCCGAGCGAGAACCGCTCGGCGAGAAGCTCCGTCATGATCGGCCGTGTCTCTTCGGCGATGTTGTAGTCCGGTGCCAGCGATCGGACGAAGCCCTCTGCAGTCAACAAGGTACGCAGAAGAATGGCCAGATCAGGTGGCAGAACCAGTCGATAATCCCGCAACAGATCGAAAACGCGGGAAAAAATCTGCGAGAACTCGATGCCAGATAGCACGGTCCCCCTGAACTCTCCAATCAACTGATCCAGATCCACCGCGAGCGCATCGCGATCCACCTTCGGCTCCCCCGCCCATGCGAGCAGGACATCCGCGACATCGCTGGTTTCCTCACCAGCAATCGCAAGCACGAGGCGGACGATCTCGTCGCGCCTGGCCTTGGTGAGCGTCCCGACCGATCCGAAGTCGATGAAGCCGACATCCTGCTCGCCGATCAGGAAAACATTGCCGGGATGAGGGTCGCCGTGGAATTCGCCGTTCAGAATGATCATGCGCAGGACTGCGTTGGCATAGCACTTGGCGAACGCCGCCACCTCCGGATCGCCCGATGAGGCGCCCAGCGAAGACGCGGGCCTGCCGTACAGGCGTTCCTGAACGTTCACCCGCAGCCCGGTCAGTTCCCAATGGATGGCCGGGGTCCTGACGCCGATGGTTTCGAGATATGCGCCGATCCGCTCGCAGGCTCGGGATTCCGCAGCGAGGTCCATCTCCCAGGCAAGATTGCGGCCGAAGGTCCGCAGAAACTCGACTGGCCGGTAACGCGCGATGTCAGGCGAGCGTGCTTCCGCGATCTCGGCAAGACGCACAAGCAGGCGCACATCGGCTTCCATGCGCGCGGCGGTGCCCGGGCGGCGAACTTTCACGATGACCTCGCTACCGTCCCGTAGCTTGGCGGAATAGGTCTGTGCAATCGAGGCGGACGCCAGAGGCTGTTCGTCGAACTGCGCAAAGTCGGTCCGCCAGTCCTCACCCCAGCTTGAAGCAAGTACGGGCTCGATATCTGCGAAGCGCACCGGCGACACCTGATCGTGCAGGGTTGAGAATGCAGTGATCCAGTGTTCGGTAAACAGATCGCTTCGGGTGGCGAGGAGCTGCCCCAGCTTTATGCCGACTGGCCCGATGTCACGGAGGAACGCGACAACTGCGGCCGGACGAAATTCGCGAGGATCGATGACATTGCTCGAAGAGGGAATAAATCCGAGGGCTCCGGCGAGAGTCTTCGCACCGTGCCTCATTAAGATTCGGCCAATCTCCGCGGCGCGAGCGATGCTGCTGATAGGCTTTTCCGGGGGCGATGCCATGATATTACTCAGCCTCGGCCCGGAGTTGGTCCAGATTTTCCGATACCCTTGCAAGAATCTGCTGCAACGTTTGCTTCTCGTCGGCGGCAATGTCGCGCCAAAGCAGATCATGAAGCCTATCCGCGGAGCCTCTCAGTTCGGGCAGCATATCATCTAGCTGCTCCGTGAGGATGAGCTGCCACGCTCGCCGATCCGTCTCAGCTCGAAGCCTTTTCATCAGCCCGCGTGCGCAAAGACCTGCAACCGCCTGGCCGATGGTCGCCGATTCCAGTTCCAGTTTCTTGGCGATTTCAGCCTGCGTAAGGGCAGGATCGCGAAGAAGTTGTCCGATGATCCTCCACTGTGTCTGATTGAGACCGATCCTGGCGACCCTCGCATCGTACATTCTGCGCGCGCCGCGACTGATCTCGTCCATAAGATAGAGAATGCGGTCATCATCGGTGATGACCTTCTGCCGACGCTGAGACCGTGACATGGTATCTGGTTTTTCATCCATAGGGCTGTGTAGTCGGATAGCCTCGGATGCCCAAATGCAAACTGCTAAATGCCTTTACTATCTGACTCACGGCTCATAGGGCGCGAGACGCGTTCACCTTTTACTGAGGCTGCCGAAAGAGTCAGATGACCGATAACTCCAACCAACCGGAGCAGGAGGGCACAACCCCAACGAAACCGCAATCGCGGCGTAGCTTGCGCATCGTGCTAATCATCGTTGGTCTTGCCGTGCTGCTTGGCGGGATCTGGTGGTACTACCGGCACGTAACCTACGGACAGTACATGCAGTCGACCGATAACGCCTATGTCGCTGCCGACAGCGTCGTTATCTCTTCCAAGGTAGCGGGATACGTCGAAGAGGTCTTCGTAGGGGAGAACGAGCAAGTAGCTCGCGGCGGAGCCCTCGTACAACTGGATCTGCGGGATTATCAGGCGCAAGCGCAGCAGGCGCGCGCACAGATCGCTGCGACCCTGGCCGGTGCCGACACAATCCGTTCTCAGGTATCCGAACAGGATGCAGCCATTCGCCAGGCGCGGGCCCAACTCGCCGCTGCGAGCGCGGCACTGGACCTCGCGAACGACCAGGTGGCGCGATATCGGCCCCTTGCCGCGACAGGAGCCGAACCGCGGGAAAAGCTAGACCAGTATGAGGCGCAGGCGCGGCAGGCGCGGGCCGAATTCGCCGCTGCGCAGGCGGCGGTGGCTGCCGCGACCGCTCGCCGGGGGACCCTGTTCGAGCAGATCAGCCAGACCCAGGCGCAGGCGGACGCTGCTCGCGCTCAGCTGGAAACAGCCGACCTTACGGTTGAATCGACCTTGCTGCGCGCCAGCAAGGCCGGCCGCGTCGGCGATCTCTCGGTCAGGGTGGGCCAGTTCGTGCAACCGGGTCAACGTTTGATGACGGTGGTTCCGGTGAGCGCGATCTACGTGACCGCGAACTTCAAAGAAACGCAGGTCGGCCTCATCCGGGCCGGCCAGAGCGTCAGGCTCGAAGTTGACGCCCTGCCAGACCTTGAGATCGCGGGACGAGTGGACAGCATATCGCCGGGAACGGGCGCGGAATTTTCCATCCTCCCCCCCGAAAATGCCACCGGCAACTTTACCAAGATCGTTCAACGGATACCCGTCCGCATCGCTATCGATGCTCCCCCTGAAGTGCGGCGTCTGCTCGTTCCCGGCATGTCGGTAGTGGCTACGGTCGACACTCGGAATGCTGCCGGCGAATTGGAAGAGATCTCGAGTCGGACTCAATGACCGAGATACTGGCAGCGCAGGACACTTCGATCGGGCCGGCCGGGAGCCGAAAGAACGCAGACGTTACTGCCTGGGTCGCTGTGGCCGCGGGCGCGCTTGGCGCCATGCTCGCGACGCTGGACATATCAATCGTCAATTCCGCACTCCCCGTCATTCAGGGCGAGATCGGTGCCACAGGCGCCGAAGGCACCTGGATTGCTACGTCATTTCTCGTTGCTGAGATTGTCGTCATTCCGCTGAGCGCTTGGCTGGAACGGCTGTTCGGTCTGCGAACCCTCCTCATCATCGCGGTCAGCGCGTTTACCGCCTTTTCGGTGCTGTGCGGGATTGCAACCGACCTTACGACAATGATCATCGGCCGCACGGGTCAGGGCTTCACGGGCGGCGTGCTCATTCCGACGGCAATGACCATCGTGGCCAAAAGGCTGCCGCCACATCAGCAGCCCATCGGAATGGCCCTGTTCGGCATGACAGTGATCCTCGGCCCCGTGATGGGGCCTTTGATCGGGGGTTGGCTGACCGAGAATCTGAGCTGGCACTATGCCTTCTTTGTCAATGTGCCGGTCTGCGGCCTGCTGCTGCTCCTGCTGTTCGTTGGCTTGCCCCACGAAAAGCCAAAGTGGGATTATCTCACTGACGCGGATTGGGCGGGCATTGTCGGGCTCATCTTGGGGCTGGGCGGACTTACGGTCGTCCTTGAGGAGGGCCACCGCGAGGAATGGTTTGAATCCTCTCTCATTCGCTGGCTCACAATCATCACAGTCGTCGGATTTGCCTCGCTGATCTACGGACAGGTGAAGGCACGCAAGCCAGTCTTGAAGTTGCAGCTCTTGTTCAATCGACAGTTCGCCAGCGTCGCGATCATGGCGCTCGCCCTGGGTATGGTGATGTATGGTTCGACCTACGTCATCCCGCAGTTCCTCGCGATCATTTCTGATTATAACGCGCTTCAGACCGGGCTGGTGATCTTCTGGATGGGCGTCCCGGCCTTCCTGTTGATGCCTGTGCTTCCCTTGATGATCCGGAAGATCGACATTCGCATCGCCGTCGGCGCCGGCATGTTGCTGATGGCGGTCAGCTGCTTTGTCAGCACCAGCCTTACAGCAGAATCCGGTGGTGCCGTTTTTACCGAGAGCCAGCTCTTGCGCGGTGTCGGCATGATCCTTGCGATGATGTTCCTGAATCAGGCAACGGTGGCTTCGGTGGCCAAGGAAGACGCGGGCGATGCCTCGGGCATTTTCAACGCGGCCCGCAATCTTGGCGGATCATTCGCCCTCTCGGCCCTCGCTTCGTTCCAGGACCAGCGGATCTGGCATCATAGCCGGCGGATGGAAGAGACCCTGAATGCGAACAGCGTTTCGCTACAGGACTATCTCGAAGGGCTGGCGCGAAACTTCGGCGGCATGGAGGGGGCGATGGCCGTCCTGAGCCGCACCCTCCAACGCGAGGCGTTCATAATGACCTACAATGACGTGTTCCTGGTTATGGGGATTCTGACCCTCGCGACGGTTCCGCTGGTCCTCTTCCTGAGGCCGCTTCCAAAAAATGTCTCCCTTTCGATGCACTGAGCCCTATATGATGCGCCGTTCGATACCATCGCTTCTCCTCATCGCCTTGCTGGCTGGCTGTACGGCTGGGCCGGACTACGCAGGCCCTCCGGAAATATTGTCGGCGGATACGGGCCATCGGTTTGTCCGCGCTGGCGAGGATGTAGGCGTCATGGACCCGGCCCTTGCCGAATGGTGGGTGCTGCTCGACGATCCTGAACTGACCCGGCTGGTCGAAACTGCGTTGTCCGAAAATCCGTCGCTCCAGGCAGCGCAGGCGCGCATCGCGCAGGCCCGGGCATCGGTCAGGCAGGATCGGGCCGGCAGAATGCCGACACTCGGAACCCAGGCCACCATTATTCAGGGCCAGCTTCCCGGCCTTGAAATTCAGGAGGGGGCACCCCCGTCCTCACAGCAACCCGATCCGGAGGCGGGAAGCGACGATGCCCTCAGCTTTTACAATGTTGGTCTCAATGCCAACTGGGAGCTGGAGTTCGCGGGCGGCTCCCGGAGGCGTATCGAGGCCGGCAACGCGCAGGCTGCGGCAACGGTCGCCAATGCGGAGGACGCAAAGGTTCAGCTGACCGCCGAGGTTGCCAATAACTACGTCAACTTGCGGGAGGCCCAGTTCCGCGCTGACCAATACCGGACGCAGATCAAGCTGCAGGAAGAAGTCCTGGCCCTAACTTATCAGCGGTATCAGCAAGGCGCGCTGCCGCTGTTCCCGGTGGGCAATGCGAACGCGGAGCTGGAGGTGCTCAAGTCCCAATTCGCCGAGGCGGAGGCCGATAAAGCCGTCCTGCTAGACGCGCTTGCGATCCTGTCGGGACGGATTCCTGGATCGACGGCCGAAGACCTTTCGACGCCGCGAGATATCCCTTTGCCCCCGGATGAGGTTACTGTCGGCGATCCGGCGAGTCTGATCGCGCGTCGGCCCGACATCAGGGCGGCTGAGCGCACTCTCGCCGCTGCAACGGCCAGGATCGGGGTGGCCGAAGCGGCAAGGTTCCCGAAGCTGTCCTTTATGGGGATTCTGGGCCTTGGCGGATCTTCCCCCGACGATATCTTCGATGTAGGCGAATTTTCGGCATTGGCGATACCCCGCCTGGAATGGAACTTCCTCGATTTTGGAAGGGTCGACGCGTCGGTCGATCGCGCCGGGGCGGTCCGCGACGAAGCTGTCGCCAACTATCGTCAAACCGTCCTCGCGGCGCTACGGGATGCCGAGCGCGCTCTGGCACGATTTGGCCAACAACGCGTCGCGCTGGCAGCCAGCGCGCAGATCAAGAGCCAGGCGGATAGCGCCGCCGATCTGAACCGCCAACGTTTTGCCGCAGGAGCGATCTCGAAGGCTGACCTCAACCGGGCCCTGCGAGAACAGCAGCAGGCCTCAGCAGACCTCGTCCGGGCAAAAGGCGCCCTTACGCTGGCGTGGATCGCGCTGCAGAAGTCGCTGGGCCTTGGGTGGCAAGAGCCTGTTCGAGATCAATAGTCCCGCCGCGATGATCAAGTGATCCGGTTGACGAGAAGTAGGCGCCCCTGCCGCTGGCGACCAACTTGCCGTCGGGCTCGAGAACCCGGGTTTCCGCCACCGAAATCTGTCGCCCGATCTTCACGATCTGTCCGTGAGCAGTGAGAGGTCCTGAGGTTGCAGGACGGTGGTAATCGACATGCAGATCGGCCGTCGCTCTCGCCGCGACGCCCCCCGCAAGCAGAGTATAAAGCCCGGTGAGGTCGACCAGTGAAGCCAGGATCCCTCCATGCGCCGACCCAATCATAGGGTTCGACACGATCTCTTCGCGCCATGGCATGGTGATCGCGATTCCCCGGTCGGAGCATGTCGCAATCTCAAGCCCAAGCCATCGGTGAAACGGCGCGATATGCAGCATTTCCTGCAAGCGCTCTCGATCGATCATAGCTCCCTTGTCCCCTGTGGCTGAGCCGTATCGCGAGAGTGATGGCGCCCTAGGAAATCGACGATAGCGGCGGAAAAGGCATCGTTCGCATCGCCCACGACCATGTGCGTGGCATCGGCAATATCGGTGTATTCTGCATGGGGGGCGAGTTGTCGCAGATGCAAAACGGCCTCTTCGGAAATAAGATCGCTAGAGCCGCCTCGGATGAGGTGAAGCGGAAGCGTGAGATTCGCCGCAGCTTGGCTCAGCATTGCCGATTGACGTTCTTGGCTGTCTGGGTCGCCTTGTCTGGCTGACATTATATTACGGATAAACACCGGGTCCCAGTGCCAATAGAAGCGCCCATCCGACTTCTGCCGCAGATAGTTTTTCAGACCATCGCTCGCGCCCCGCCTGGGACGATGCGGCATGTAGCGAGCGATCACGTCGGCCGCCTCCTCTGGTGAGGCGAAGCCGCTATCGACATGCTCTTCCATGAAACCAACCACGCGCATCACACCGCTGGGCTCCATGCGCGGGGCAATGTCGACCAATGTGAGTGAAGCAAAGCTACCTGGAGCAAGCTCCCCTGCGGCAATCAGTCCAGCGAGCCCGCCCAGTGAAGCGCCGACCAGCGCTGGCTTCTGGTCCAGGCGCGACGCTGCAGCGACCAGATCCGCCGCGAAGTCGCGCATTTCATAAGCTCCGCATGGCGACCAATCGCTGTCTCCGTGACCGCGCATGTCGAAGGCGATTGCGCGAAAGCCGGCTTGAGCCAGTTCGCTGACCACCCTTCTCCACGCGCGCCGTGTCTGCCCGCCGCCGTGCGCAAGAAGGACGGGTTTAGCGTAGGCATCCCCCTCAGCCTCGGCTGTAAGAGAAATCGCGCCTGCGCCCTCAATCGTAAAGGTTTCTCTCGCCATCTCTGGATGGTAGGAAAGGCGCGCAAAATAGTAAACCGATTTAGTTTGTGGCTCTCGGCTCCGTGTTGGCTGTCCTGCAAGGCTAACGACGGCAAAGGTCTATACCAAGAGGGGTTTCTCCAGATCATTGTCTAATGCACCGGCTTGCGATTCGGTCAGCAGTCGCTGTCCGCTTAATCCGCTCAAAGATATAAAAGCTGCCTTTCCGCTTCCGGCCCCATAGCCGTCAGGCTGCTCTTGGCGAAAGCTGCCGGGCAGCAACGCGCCCCCATTTCGGCCGTTCCACTCCTTCCATGGGTGATCCACAAGCGGACAGCCATTGAGATCTTGCACAACGCTATGGTGCCCGAGGCATCCGATGACCTTGCATTCACCGATCTTGTCCGACTCGCAGGACCGTAACATCTGTCCCAGCTCGTCTCGTAAAGCCATTAGATCGGAGATTTTGCGCTCCACCTCGGCTAGTTGCTGCTGAACCAGTTGATCAACTTCCTATCGCGCGGGTCCGGTTCCCATTCGCCGCGCGAACCACAAAGTCGCTGAAGGGACCACAATCCACATCAGCATGGGGACTAGGCCAATGTCGGTCCCCGGCAGCAGAGGCATGCTCTCGCTGTACGTCCATCCCCAATCGGCGCCGACCGCCAGGATTTCGACGAAAGCCGTTATTACGAGGCCGGTCGCAAGGTAGACGGCGAAGCGCCAAGCCTCAAAACGGGTCAACCACGGACATTGTCGATTGCCGATCGAGGCGACGAGATAAGCCGCAACCATTATGCCAGCGTCGCCGAACGAGGCCAGGCCGCAGCGACGTGCTGCCTCGGCAGGCGACAGACCTCCCGACTGGTAGAAAGGAAGCTGGAGCATCTCCCAGGCGAAAGCGATGAGAATTCCGAATATCGCGATCCAGAGGGCTGGATGAGCACCGCGCCATTCGCGCGATTTCTCAGAGATTGGGTTTTGATCCTGCATCGTCTTATCCGTTACTCGCGCCATCTCCGTCCCGCCCTCACCGCTCAGGTATCGAATTTGGGAAGAGCGAGGCCGCGCAGGCGCAGGGCGTTGCCGATCACCGATACCGAAGACAGGCTCATCGCTGCGGCCGCGATCATCGGGTTCAAAAGCAACCCGGTCCATGGATAGAGGACACCTGCAGCGACCGGAATTCCGAGCGCATTATACGCAAAGGCAAAGAACAGGTTCTGCCTGATGTTGCGCATAGTGGCCCGAGACAGGACGAGCGCCTGAACAACGCCGACGAGGTCGCCGCGCACCAATGTCACGCCCGCGCTTTCGATCGCGACATCGGTACCCGTTCCCATCGCGATGCCGACATGCGAAGCGGCAAGCGCGGGTGCGTCGTTTATGCCGTCGCCGGCCATAGCGACCCGGCGACCCTCGCTCTTCAACTGCTCGATCTTGCGATGTTTGTCCTCGGGCGAGACATTCGCTTCGACTTCGTCGATACCGACCTGGCTTGCTACCGCACGCGCGGTGGCTTCGCTGTCGCCGGTAAGCATCACGATCTTGATGCCGCGCTCAATCCGCGTTACGTCGTCGCCTTTCCGGGCAATGGCGTCACCGAACGACTGGTGATCGATGCCAAGACGCGCCGAATCACCGTGGTCGATCGCAGGGCCGTCACGTCCCGATCCAAGACTAAGGGATAATAGTCTGTTGGTCGCCGCAGCATTTCTATGATCGGTTGGCTGCGGCGATCATCACAGACAATCGTCGTCGATTGCCTTTTCGGTTGGAGAGGGGATTTCTTGGAAAGGGCATCTCGGGGTATCAGCCTCGCATGCATCACGCCGACTCCAATCCGCTCGCCCATGATCACAACTTCCTGAGCGCCTCGCACGACGCCCATGAGCGGCGCACGCGTTATGTCGTTGCCTTGACCGCCGCGATGATGGTGGTCGAAATCGTCGCTGGCCTGTGGACCGGATCGATGGCACTTCTCGCCGATGGTATCCACATGGCGACCCATGCAGGTGCCTTGGGCGTCGCGGCCTTCGCCTACTGGTTTGCCAGGCGCCATGCGAACAACCCGCGTTTCACATTCGGTACCGGCAAGGTAGGCGACCTGGCCGGCTTCGCGAGCGCGCTTGTCCTCGCCATCTTCGCCATCGGGATCGCGGTTGAATCGGCCCAAAGGTTCGTCAGTCCGCTCACGATTGCCTATACCGAGGCGATCTGGATCGCCGTGCTCGGCCTCGTGGTGAACCTCGCGAGTGCCTGGCTGCTTGGTGCCGATCATCACCATGGCCATGATCACGACCATCATCATCACCACGACCATGCGCATGCCGACAACAATCTGCGCTCCGCCTATTTCCACGTGCTTGCCGATGCCCTGACCTCGGTCCTGGCTATCGTGGCCCTTCTCGCCGGCATGTACCTCGGCTGGGCATGGATGGACGCGGCAATGGGGCTGGTGGGTGCATTCGTGATCGGGCGCTGGTCATGGTCACTGCTGCGCGATACCGCTGCCGTGCTTGTCGACGCCGAAGCGGCCTCTCAACGGTACACAGAGGTGCGCGAGGCGCTCGAGGACCGGGACGCCGCGATCGGCGATCTGCACATCTGGCGGATCGGTCCCGGCAAGTATGCAGTCATCGCCTCGCTCATCGCCGATGATCCGCTCGCGCCCGACAATTATGCCAGCCGACTTTCAGAGCATGCAGAATATGTGCACGTCACGATCGAAGTTCATCGCTGCGAGCATCCGCATCCCGAGCTTCGCGCGGCCTGATCGCGCCGTTCTTAAAGACCGAAACAGTATTCGAGGAATGTTATACTGTAACAAAGACTTATACTTCATCGTGTTACGGGATTTGCAATCTTGATGCGGTTTGCTAGGAGCCGTTGGAATCCATGACTACAAGCTATCGTCGCCTTGTCCTGCACCCTTTCGTCGTCCTGCTCATGCTGGTCGCGATGGTGTTCGTGACGGCGGCGGATGCTGCTGCTTGCGGTGCCGAAGTGGCGCCCGGAAGCACGCCCGTTCTGGCTTCGCTCGATAGCGCTTCTGCGTTATCCGCAGCCGCCGACGAAGTGCCGGGCGATCCGGATGCGCCGGCCGAGCAACACGGCGTGTGTGGACACGGCCATTGCCATCACGGGGCGAGCTTTGCCGGCACCGTGCAGAAGGATTCGGTCCCTCACTTGGTCGTGGTTCCCGATGCGCCTCCCGCCGAAGCGCTCGCTTCCGACATTACCGAGCGACTGAAGCGCCCCCCTCGCGCCTGACGACCGTCACCGCGCTGCATGCCGCAGCGCAGTTCGGATCGTCAGCAGAGGAATTTTCGAAAAATGTCAGCCATTCATTGGCGAGGGGTCCTCCTTGGAGGGCTGTTCCTCGCCGCTCAAGCCACGACCGTGGCGGCGCAGGAGCGTGAGCTTCTGACGCTCGAAGCTGCGCTCGCTCGTGCGGGCATCGTCGACAGCGCAGATGAGCCCCCAGAAAATCCGCGCCTGATCGGACCGCGGGCCGAAGCCGACGCGGCGCGGGCCCTGGTCGACCAGGCGCGGCTGCGGCCCAACCCCGAAATTGCTTTCGAAGCCGAAAACATTGCCGGAAGCGGCGCATTTTCGGGATTGCAGGCCACCGAGTACACTTTGTCCCTGAGCCAGCGGCTCGAATTGGGCGGCAAACGAGGAGCGCGCGTCCGCGCCGCCCAGGCGGAGGCGCGCGTCGCGACCCTTTCAGGAGCGCTCTCGGTTGCTCAGCTCGGGCGATCGGTGCGCGAGCGCTATGTGGAAGCCGTCGCTGCGGCAGCCCGATTGGAACTCGCGCGGGACATAGTCGAGCGCAACCGCGAGCTTGCCAGGATCGCAGGGGTACTGGTCGATGTCGGGCGGGAGCCTCCCTTGCGTTCGCTTCGTGCCGAAGCGGCACTTGCGGAGGCGCTCGCGGAGCTTGAAGCGGCCCTGGCTGCCGACAGTGCGGCGAGGAATGCGCTGGCCGCGCTTTGGGGCGAGGCAGCACCTGCTGCGGACGTGCCTTCGGTGTTCCCCGAGATCGAACCTCCGGCAACGCTGCTCGCCTCGCCTTCGGCCTTACGTCTCCAGATCGCCCGTGCCGAACGCGAGGCTGCAGATGCCGCGATCGCCCGGGAACGCTCTTTAGGCATTCCGGATCCGGCGATATCCGCCGGTGTCCGACGGTTCGAGGAAAGCAGAGACCAGGCGTTCCTCGTAGGCGTTTCGATCCCGTTTCCGTTCAGTAATCGCAACCAAGGAAACATCGCTGCTGCCGAGGCGCGGCTTCGCGCCGCGACGGCACGGGAGGCGATTGCCCGCACCGATTTCGAACTCGAAGTCACGCAGGCTCGCGGACAATTTCTGGCAGCCGAAGCGCGGGTCGAGACCCTCGCGGAGACGTCCTTGCCCCAAGCCGAGGAAGCCTTGCGCCTCGTTCGGATTGGCTACCGCAACGGCAGATTTCCGCTGATCGAAGTTCTGGCTGCGGCCGAAGCGCGCGACACCATCCGTGAAGCATTGATTCAAGCCCAGGAAGATCGTGGCCGCCTGGCGGCGACGCTGATCTGGCTCGGCGCACAATGAGGTATTTCCAAATGAACCGTAGACGTCTGGCCGTTTTTATCGGCGTGATCGTTTCAATCGCCGCTGCAGTGTTTATGCTGTGGCCAAGTGGCAGTGCCGACCAGCACATTGAGGAAACGAGCGAGGAGGCCGAGCTTCCCGAAGGGCTTGTCCTGCTTGGCGCCGAACAAATCGAAGCGTCCCAGATAGAGGTCGAAACCGTCGGTCAGGGATCGGCGGTCGAGCTGGTCTTTCCGGCCACCGTCGCGGCAAGCCCGACGGCAAGTGCCCGCATCGATGCCCGCGCAGCGGGCGTAGTCCGCAGTGTCGGCAAAACGCTGGGTGATTACGTGAGGCAGGGAGAGACGATTGCCCGCATCGAGAGCGCCGACGCCGCTGCTCTTGCGGCGCAACTCAGCGCAGCGGGCGCGCGGGTCAACGAATTGTCTGCTGCCTACGATCGAGAGCGCCGCCTTTTCGAAGCCAATGTCACCGCGCGGCAGGATCTCGAGGCCGCCCGAGCCAATCTGCAGGTTGCTCAATCGGAACTTGCGCGTGCCCAAGCGGCAGTCTCGGCGGCGGGTGTTAGCGGCGACGGGCGCTCCCTCGCGGTTACGAGCCCGCTCGCGGGCCGAGTGACCTCGGCGCCTATCGTTCTCGGGTCCTTCGTCGAGGCCGGAGAAGAACTCTACCAGGTCGTGAACCCGAGCGGCATGCAGGTCGAGGTTGCCCTCCCGTCGGCTGAAGCAAGCCGCATCCAGCCTGGCGACGAGGCCACGCTGGAAATCGCGGACAACCGGGAAGTGGGTGCGCGCGTGCGATCCGTCACTCCCTCGCTCGATCCCGAAAGCCGCAGCGCTACGGCGGTCCTGTCGCTGGCAAGGCCGATCCCCGGCCTGCAACCCGGTGCGTTCTTGCAGGCACGTATCCGCCCCTCGGGTGAGGTCGATACCGGCCGCATGTCGGTGCCGGAAAGTGCCGTCCAGACAATCGATGGCGCAGAGGTGGTCTTCGTTCGCACGCGCCGCGGGTTTCAAGCCCGTCGAGTGGTCACTGGTGCGCGTTCGGGAGGACGGGTGGTCATCGAGTCCGGTCTCGAAGCAAATTGGCGGATAGCCACCGCCAACGCCTTCTTGCTGAAGGCTGAACTCGAGAAGGAGGAGGCCGAGCATGGACACTGATCACATGCAGGACGCGGATCGCCCCCACCGCCATGGCCTGATCGGCATGATCCTCGACGTCGCCGTGCGCTTTCGCTGGGCGATGGTCGTGCTGACCCTCGGTGTGGCAATCTTTGGCGTGGTGAATTTGCTCCGCCTGCCCATCGATGCTGTGCCCGATATCACCAACGTACAGGTGCAGATCAACACCGAGGCACCAGCCCTTTCGCCCTCGCAAGTCGAGACGCAGGTCACCTATCCTGTCGAAACCGGGCTTGCTGGCATCGAGGGTCTGGAAATGACACGCTCGATATCGCGCAACGGGTTCAGCCAGGTGACCGCGATTTTCGAGGAAGGGACCGACATCTATTTCGCGCGTCAGCAGGTCAACGAACGGCTGACGCCCATAAGCGCTTCGCTGCCCGAGGGTGCCGAACCGGTGATGGGACCCATCTCGACCGGCTTGGGCGAAGTGCTCATGTATACCATCGAGTACGAATATCCTGACGGCAAGGAAGCGCCGCGGGGCGGAGCGGTCGGATGGCAGTCCGACGGGAGCTTCGTGACCGAACGTGGCGACCGGCTCGACAGCGATGTTGCCAAGGCTGCCTATCTGCGAACCATTCAGGACTGGGTGGTTGCACCGCTCATGCGGTCGGTCGACGGTGTGGCAGGTGTCGACTCCATCGGCGGCTTCGAAAAGCAATATCTCGTCCAACCCGATCCCGCACGATTGACCGGTTACGGTTTGTCGTTCGACGAGGTGATCGACGCGCTGGAAGCGGCCAATCTCGCCGAAGGGGCCAATTTCGTCGAACGGGCCGGTGAAGCCCTCCTCGCCCGGGTCGATGCGCGCCTCGGCAGCGTCGAGGATATCGAGCAGGCGGTCGTTTCCACCCGCGAGGGAGTGCCTATTCGCGTAGGGGACATCGCCACGGTCAGCATCGGCGGTGACCTTCGAACTGGCGCGGCGTCGCTGAATGGCGATGAAGCGGTCGTGGGCACCGTGCTCATGCGCGCGGGCGAGAATAGCCGCACCGTTTCGGCCCAGGCGGCCGAACGGCTTGAGGAAGTCCGCAGCTCCCTGCCGGAAGGAATTGTCGCGGAGATCGTCTACAACCGGTCTTCCCTGGTCGATGCGACGATCGCGACCGTCGAGAAGAACCTTGTCGAGGGCGCGCTTCTGGTCATTGCGATCCTGTTCTTGCTGCTGGGCAACATCCGGGCAGCGATCATCGCGGCGCTGGTCATCCCCTTTTCCATGCTGATGGCATCGATCGGAATGAACCGGCTCGGCGTTTCGGGCAATCTCATGAGCCTGGGTGCGCTGGACTTCGGCCTGATCGTCGATGGTGCCGTCATCATCGTCGAGAACAGCGTCGCGAGGCTCGCGGCTCGACAGGAACACGAGGGCCGACTTCTTACACTTGGTGAGAGGTTGACGGAAACGCGGCTTGCCGCGCAGGAAATGATCAAGCCAACCGTGTACGGCCAGGCGATCATTCTTCTCGTCTTCGCACCGCTTCTCACCTTTACCGGCGTCGAAGGCAAAACCTTTTCACCCATGGCGATCACGGTCATGCTCGCGCTCGCCTCGGCGTTCGTGTTGTCGCTGACCTTCGTCCCGGCAATGATCGCCATCCTGCTCAACAAGAAGCTGACGGAAAAGGAGGTCAAGCCGATCCGGATCGCCAAGGAGCGATACGGACCGCTGGTCCGCAAGGCGATCACCCGCCCCTGGCCGGTCATCGGCATGGGCGTCGGCATCTTCGCCTTTGCGGCCTTCGTGTTCAGCTTCCTCGGGAGCGAGTTCACACCGCAATTGGACGAGCGCGACATCGCCGTGCAATCGCTGCGTATTCCTTCGACATCGCTCGAACGTTCGCTCGCGATGCAAAGGCGGGTAGAGGACCGGCTCGAGCAATTTCCGCAAGTCGAGCTTGTCTTTTCGCGGACGGGCACGGCGGAAGTGGCCAGTGACCCGATGCCGCCGAACGCTTCCGATGCGTACGTGATCCTCAAACCCCGTGAGGAATGGCCCGATCCCGACCTCGCCAAGGACGAGTTGGTCGCGCAAATGGAGAGCGTCCTCAGCAGTCTCGTCGGCAACCTTTACGAGTTCAGCCAACCGATCGAATTGCGGTTCAACGAATTGATCGCAGGCGTTCGCGGAGATGTTGCCGTCAAGATCTACGGAGACGATCTCAGCGCCATGACCTCGGCGGCGAACGAGGTTGCGGGCGTGCTGCGCAATGTCGACGGCGCCGCGGACGTCAAGGTCCAGCAAGTGACCGGGTTCCCCACCCTCGATATTGCCTTCGATCGGCCAGCGATTGCGCGTTACGGGCTGAAGGTCGAAGACGTTGCGCAATCGGTGGCGATCGCACTGGGCGGTCGGCCTGCGGGCCTCGTTTTCGAAGGCGATCGCCGCTTCGATGTGGTTGTGCGGTTGTCGGACGCGACCCGCGACGATTTCGACCAGCTCGGTGCTTTGCCGGTGCTGCTCCCGAACGGGGCAACCATACCGCTACGCTCGGTTGCCGAGTTCCGTGTGGTGGATGGTCTCGCGGAGGTTCGCCGGGAACAGGGACGCAGACTGGTGATCGTTTCGTCCAACGTGCGAGAACGCGACCTCGGGTCTTTTGTAGAAGAGGCCCAGGAAAGGGTTGCGGCGCAGGTCGAACTGCCCGCTGCCGCGTTTATCGAGTGGGGCGGTCAATACCAGAACCTCCAGGCTGCCCAGGAAAGACTTCAGATAGTCATTCCTATCGCTTTCGCGGTCATTCTCTTGCTGCTTTACATGGCGGTTGGGGGCTGGGTGCCGGCGCTCGCCGTATTCAGCGCGATCCCGTTGGCCCTGGCAGGCGGGATTTTCTCCTTGGCTCTACGCGGGATGCCATTCTCGGTATCTGCGGCGGTAGGCTTTATCGCCCTGTCGGGTGTGGCGACCTTGAATGGCCTCGTGATGGTGACTGCGATCCGTCAGCGGCTCGACAGGGGCATGGCGCTCGATGACGCCATCGTCGATGGTGGATTGGCGCGCCTAAGGCCGGTTCTCATGACCGCGCTCGTTGCATCGCTCGGCTTCGTGCCGATGGCCATTGCGACCGGGACCGGCGCGGAAGTGCAACGTCCCTTGGCGACAGTCGTCATTGGAGGGTTGATCACCGCCACCGCGCTGACCCTTTTCGTCTTGCCCGCAATCTTGAAGCTGGTTTTCGGGACCAGAGAAGATGACCGGACCTGGCGACAGCGTTGGTGGGACAGGCTGCGGCGCAATGTGACAAGCGATGAGCAGCGCGAGCTGAAGGACATCACATGACCGATCGGGAAAGGAGAATACGGTGCTGGCACTGAAGGAAAAGAACGGACTGCTCTGGATACGTGCCGGAGGCAGGCAGGGGGATGAAGCCTATGACCGCTTTGTTCCCCAATTCGAACATATCGCAGAGCGCGAGGCCGGTACCGTCCCGATGGTGATCGAGCTCGCGCCTGACTTTTCGGGTTGGAACTTCGGAGGTCTCTGGCGCGATCTCAAGTTCGACATCCGGCATAAGGATTGTTTCGGCCGGATCGCCATAATCGGCGACAGCGAATGGGAAGAGTGGGGCACGAAATTGTCATCCTCACTCTTCCGCACCGAAATGAAGTTCTTCCGGCCAACACAGCGTAGTCATGCGGAAAGCTGGGTACAAACCGAGGAGGACGCAGCATGAGTGGCGGACATGAGGTCGATGTCGGGTCGCCTGAAAAGCGCAAGACCCTGTGGGTTGTCCTGTGGCTTAACGTGGCCATCGCGATCGGCTTTTTCGCGGTCGGGTATTTTGCCGATTCTAATGCGCTGTTGGCGAACGGCCTCGATAATTCATCCGATGCCATCGTTTATGCGCTCAGCCTGCTCGCGCTGACCCGCTCACGGACCTGGAAACGCGGGGCCGCACGTTTTTCCGGCATCATGCTGCTGATCTTCTCTGCTGGGGTTATCTTCGATGCTTACCGACGGTTTGTGGAAGGGTCCGATCCGGGCGGGATATTGATGATGGCGATGGCGTTCATCGCGGGGATGGTCAATCTCTATTGCCTGCGCCTGCTGCAGAAGATGGAGAACAAGGACGTCAATATGCGGGCGGCGACCACCTTCAGCTTCAACGACTTTATCTCTAATGGCGGGATCATTATCGCCGGCATCATTGTGATGCTGACCGGAACCAACTGGCCCGACCTCGTTGTGGGCATCGCGGTAGCTTGCATCGCTCTCTATGGCGGCATCGAGATTCTGCGCGACGCTCACATGGATAGCCACGACGATGCGGGAACCAAACACGGCGAGAAGAGGAATTGACCCTATTCGATCTTCCTGCACAATGTGTCCGATGCGCTGGCTTCGGCCGGTGTGATCGTGGCTGGCGTGCTCATTCTGCGATACGAACTTTATATCGCCGATCTGACCATCACGGTGGTCATTGGTGACTTTGTGATCTGGCAGGGCGTTACTTTGTTGCCTCGCACGGTGCGTCTCTTGATGGGCGCGGTGCCGGACGAAAGCGAGTTCGATCGCATTGTGAGCGACCTGCGTGACGCAGAAGGCGTGGCCGACGTCCATCACGTCCAAGTCTGGAGCATCAGCGAGCATTATCGCGCGCTTGAGGCGCATGTCGTTCCTGCCGAATCTTCGTTGCAGGCTTTCGAGGATGTGAAGGCGCGGGCTCGCGGTATGCTCGAGACGCGGCACGCCATCACCCATGCAACGTTCGAAGCCTGCCTCGCTGCCAACTGTGATCCGGTTATGGTCCCGGGCCATCAGGTCGAAAAGAACCAATGCCAAGACCATGATCACGACCATTGACAAGCGCGGCGATCAGGTCGGCCGCTGCAAGCAAGCAGTTTGGTAGCGCACGGCATGAACCGCCCTGCAACTCGTAAATGAGGACCGACGAATGAAAGCTTCCGATCTTATGGTCGCCGCGCTCGAGGCAGAGGGTGTCGAGTATGTTTTCGCCGTTCCAGGCGAAGAGAACCTGGATCTTCTGGAATCGCTGCGAACTTCCACCATCACGCTGGTTCTGGCCCGTCACGAACAGGGCGCTGGCTTCATGGCGGCAACTTATGGCCGCCTGACCGGCAAGGCAGGTGTGTGCCTGGCAACACTCGGGCCAGGTGCCACGAACCTGACCACACCGGCGGCCTATGCCGCGCTCGGAGCCTTCCCGCTCGTGATCATTACCGGGCAGAAACCGATCAAGACCTCGAAACAGGCCCAGTTCCAGATTGTCGACGTCGTTTCCCTGTTCACCCCGCTGTGCAAGGCATCGACCCAGATTGTGAACGGCAACCGCATCCCGTCGCTCGTTCGCGAGGGATTTCGCCTGGCGCAGGAAGAAAGGCCGGGCGCTGTGCTGCTCGAGCTGCCCGAAGACATTGCTGAAGAGCAAACGGTCGAACCTGTCATACCGCCGCATGACAGGCGCTATGCCGTAGCGGGTGACGCCGCTCTAGATGAGGCAGCGAGACGTATCCTCGCTGCACAGAGACCTCTGCTACTGATCGGAGCCGGAGCGAACCGCCGCCGCGCTTCGAAGGCGTTGCGCAAATTCGTATCCGATACGGGCTTTCCCTTCTTTGACACCCAGATGGGCAAAGGCGTGGTCGATGAAGATAGCGAGCTCTATCTGGGCACCGCGGCGCTATCGTCGGGCGATTATGTTCACTGCGCAATCGAAAAGGCCGATCTGATCGTCAATATCGGTCACGACGTGGTGGAGAAGCCGCCCTTCTTCATGGAGCCGGGCGGGCAGACCGTCATCCATATCAATTACAAGGCAGCCGAAGTCGATCAGGTCTACTTCCCGCAGCTCGAGGTCATCGGCGACATCGCCGGATCGGTCGAGCGGCTGGGAAACCGTCTGGATGGCAAGCTGCAGTGCGATCGCAGCTATTACACTGTGCTGCACCACGAGATTGCTTCGCACATTTCCGAGACCAGCGATGACGAACGTTTTCCGATGGTCCCCCAGCGCGTGGTTGCCGACGTACGCAGCGTAATGGCGCGCGATGATATCGTTGCGCTCGACAACGGTGTCTACAAGATCTGGTTCGCCAGAAACTACATTGCGAATGAACCGGGTACCATCCTTCTCGACAATGCATTGGCGACGATGGGCGCAGGCCTTCCATCGGCCATGATGGCGGCGATGCTGTCGCCGGGGCGCAGAGTGCTCGCGGTATGCGGCGATGGCGGGTTCATGATGAACTCGCAGGAACTGGAAACGGCCGTCAGGCTGGGCCTGAACCTCGTCGTACTCGTCCTGAACGATGCAGCATACGGCATGATCCGCTGGAAGCAGGACCAGCTCGGCTTTCCGGACTACGGCCTAACCTTTTCCAATCCCGACTTCGTCACCTACGCACAAAGCTATGGAGCGACCGGTCACCGGGTCGAGCGGAGCGCAGATCTTGTGGCGGTCCTGAACGCCGCATTCGAGGCGGGCGGCGTGCACCTTGTCGATCTGCCCGTCGACTACTCCGAAAACAAGAAGGTGCTGATCGACGAACTCGGCGCAAAGGTGTGCGAGCTATGAAGACGATCGTTCACAATCCGTTCGACCGCGAGCCGGTTGCAGAAGTGCCGCTTGTCGACTGGCCTCAAATCGATGAATGGCTGAGTGAAGCGCAGTTGCTCCACCGCGACCGCCATGGCTGGCTTGCCGTGCACGAGCGTGTCGCCATCCTCCGGCGGGCTGCGGATATCATGCGCGAACGAGCCGAGGATCTGGCTCTCCAGATCGTCAGGGAGGGCGGCAAACCGCTGGTCGATGCGCGCGTGGAAGCCGGTCGCGCGATCAACAGCGTCGACTTATGCGTTCAGGCGCTCAGCGATGGCGGCGGTCACGAGATCCCCATGGACCTGACAGAAGCGGGTGCGGGAAGGACGGCATATACCTTCCGCGAGCCGATCGGTCCTGTCGTGGCGATCTCGGCATTCAATCACCCGCTCAACCTGATCGTCCATCAGGTTGGACCGGCGGTAGCAGCCGGGTGCCCCGTTCTCATCAAGCCTGCGCTGGAAACGCCTCTGTCATGCCAGAGCTTCGTGAGCATTCTTCATGAAGCCGGCCTGCCCGAGGCCTGGTGCCGGTTCGCACCTTGCGGCAACGATATTGCCGAAAGAATGGTAACCGATCCGCGCACGGCGTTCTTCTCATTCATCGGTTCTGCGAAGATCGGCTGGATGCTTCGCTCGAAGCTGGCGCCGGGAACCCGCATTGCTCTCGAGCACGGCGGCGCGGCGCCGGTAATCGTGGACAGCGGCGTGGAGCGCGCAGCAGTGATCGCCTCGTTGCTCAAAGGCGGGTTCTATCATTCGGGTCAGGTCTGCGTTTCCGTGCAGCGCGTATTCGTCCCTGCTGCAGAATTGAAAGACTTCGCCAATGACCTAGGGCGAGCTGCCGAAAAGCTGGTCGTGGGCGATCCCGCCGATGCCGAAACCCAATGCGGACCCCTGATCCGAACGGAGGAAGTCGACCGCGTCGAACGCTGGGTCGATGAAGCCATTGCAGCAGGCGGCACCCTGGTCTGCGGGGGAAGCCGACTGGGTGACACTCTTTTCTCCCCGACCGTCATTGTCGATCCTCCCGAAAGTGCCAAGGTATCCCAGGAAGAAATCTTCGGCCCCGTGATCTGCGTGTATGGCTATGACGATATCGACCTGGCTATCGAGCAGGCCAATGCCCTGCCTTACGCCTTTCAGGCCGCTGTATTCAGCGATCGGCTGTCAATCGCCAATCATTGCATACAGTCTCTGGCGGGATCGGCTGTGATGGTGAACGACCATACGGCATTCCGCGTGGACTGGATGCCTTTTGCAGGGCTGCGCCGCTCCGGGCTTGGCGTCGGCGGGATCCCCTACACTATGGCGGATATGAGCATTGAAAAAATGGCCGTCTGGAACTGGCCTGCGGCGGCATCATAGCCCGTTCGACAGACCCGGGATGGCGACACGGGCAGCTTCGCACTCGTCGGCCTTTCCCGAAGTTAAGTCTCTTATGGGCGGCCGACAAAAGCCGTGCATTGGCGAGCCTGACCGAACTGGCGCACGAGGCGCGGACATCAAGGCTCGGCGGTACCCGCAAGTGCATCGATGATGCGGCAATCGCCTACAGTGTCTTGCTCGCAGGCAGCGATCATACGCCCAAGTTCCGTCCGCAACGCCTCCAGGCTCGCGATCTTGCGCTCGACCTCGCCGAGATGGCTTCTGGCCAGAGCGTCGATGCCCGCGCAGGACCGGTCGGCATCATCGGAGAGATCGAGCAATTCCCTGATGCGTGCCATGGAGAAGCCGAGATCACGCGCGCGCCGTATGAAGTTAAGGCGCGCTTCCTCTGCTGGTCCATAATCGCGATAATTGGCCCGCGTGCGTGGAGGGGCAGCGAGGATACCCTCACGCTCGTAGAAGCGGATTGTTTCGGATTTGACGCCGGTTATCCGGGCAAGTTGACCAATTCTCATGACAAAGGCTCCTGCCGCTTGACCTTGTAGTTACTACAAGGTGCATAGGGCGGATCGACGCAAGGAGTCGAGTAAATGGGAAAGACCTGCTGCGGCCCCGATGAGGCCGGTGCAAACAACAACGATCCGACATGGCGGCGCATTCTGTGGATCGCACTGGGCCTTAATGCAATCATGTTCGGCGTGGAGATCGTGGCAGGCATTGCTGCGGATTCGCGCGCCTTGCAGGCCGACGCGCTCGACTTTCTCGGTGATGCGGCAAACTATGCTATCAGTCTCGGTGTAGCGGGGATGGCGCTCGTCTGGCGCGCGCGTGCGGCTCTCGTAAAGGCGGCGACCATGCTGGCTTTCGGCCTGTGGGTGCTCGGCTCGGCCATCTGGGGTTTCTTTGTCGGGGCGTCGCCCGACCCGGGAACGATGGGCGCCATCGGTTCTCTTGCTCTGGCGGTAAATCTCGCCGTCGCCGCGATGCTGTTCCGGTATCGCTCGGGCGATGCGAACATGCGCTCGGTGTGGATCTGTTCGCGCAACGACGCGATCGGTAATATCGCCGTGCTGGCGGCAGCGATTGGCGTTTTCGGCACCGGCCGTGCGTGGCCCGATCTGGTTGTGGCGAGCATCATGGCAGGACTGGCGGTGTGGGGAAGTGCCGAAGTCTCCAAACAGGCCCGTGGCGAACTGCGCTCTACCTAAACTCCAGAATATCCCCGCGATCGGGGGTTGGAGGAAATACATTTCCGTCTACACCCTGCTATTGCGAATTAATTGCAACAGATATAGAGACCCCTCATGCATCGCATCGTCTCCGCCACCGTCCATCCGGCACTGCGGCTCATTCTGCTGGCGCTTGCGCTGTGTCTGTCCGTCACCGCGAACGCGGAAGAACCCGACGTGCGAACCACCTGGCGTCTGCTCGATTATATCGCGGTCGACTACGCCTCCGCCGTTTCCGAGGGACGTGTTGCCGACGAATTCGAATATCGCGAAATGGTGGAGTTTTCCGATGTCGTGGCGCGGCAGATCGCTGCATTGCCGGATACTAAAGACAATCAAGCACTCATCCGCCGATCGGACCAGCTGCGAGCTCTGATCGCCAATAAGGAACCCGCCGAGCGAGTTGGGCGCTTAGCGCGCGCGCTGGCAGCCTCGTTGCTGACAGCCTACCCGGTTCCGCTTGCCCCTTCGCAAGCGCCCGACCTTGACCGCGCCCGCACTCTCTTCGCGCAGAACTGCGCCTCGTGTCACGGCGCCGCCGGAAGTGCGCCACCGGCCGCAATGCAGGCACTTGATCCCCCGCCGATCGACTTCACCGATATCGACCGGGCGCGGCAGCGCAGTGCGTTCGGGCTTTACCAGGTCATCACGCAAGGGCTGGAAGGAACGTCCATGGCCAGCTTCGCATCGCTGTCCGACGAAGATCGCTGGGCGCTTGCATTCCATGCCGGCAGCATTGCTTTTGAAGATGTGGCCAAGGGCGAGCGTATTTGGCGGGAAGATGATGGCATACGCCAGCTTGTCCCCGATCTCGAGACGCTCGCCGCGCTCACACCGGAAAGTCTGGCCGAGCAGATCGGCGAGGACCGTGCGCTCGCCGTCATGGCCTATCTTCGCGCCAATCCCGATGCGGTGGGACAGGCAAATGACGCAGGTTCGCTCGCCTTCGTTCGCGATACGCTCGATCGCAGCCTGTCAGCTTATCGGGCTGGCAACCGAGAGGAAGCGCGGCAGCTTGCCCTGTCTGCCTATCTCGACGGGTTTGAACCCCTGGAGGCCCTCCTGGCAACGCGCGATGGCGGTTTGATGCGGGAGGTAGAACAGGCGCTCGGGCAATTCCGGGCCGGAATAGAGTCCGGTGCGAATCCATCCGAACTACAGCAACTAAGGGCTCGCATCGATAGTCTGCTGGCAAGAGCCGAGGAAGCGTTGGCTCCTGAGGCGGCCAGCGAAATCTCGACCTTTCTCGGGGCGTTCACCATTCTCCTGCGCGAGGGGATCGAAGCAATTCTGGTTGTGATCGCCATGATCGCCTTTGTGAAAAAGTCGCAGCGCTCCGAGGTATTGCCCTATATCCATGGTGGGTGGATCGCTGCTCTTTTCGCAGGTGTCGCCACCTGGGTCGTAGCAACCTACTTCGTAAGCATCAGCGGGGCGAGCCGCGAGATGACCGAAGGGATCGGCGCGCTGCTTGCGGCTGTCATTCTCGTATCGGTCGGGATCTGGATGCACGGCAAATCCCAGGCCGAGGAGTGGCGGCGCTATATCCAGGAAAAAATGGGCAAGGCGCTTTCGCGCGGATCGGCATGGTTTCTCTTTGGTCTTGCATTCGTGGTCGTCTACCGGGAAGCGTTCGAGACTATTCTGTTCTACGCTGCCCTGTGGAACCCGCAGAGCAGCGGCATCATATTGGCAGGTGCCTTGTCCGCAGTCGCGCTGCTAGCGTTCATCGCATGGGTTATGCTGCGCTACAGCCGCAAACTGCCGATCACCCAGTTCTTCCGCTATAGTGCTATCCTGATTGCGATCCTTGCGGTCATTCTCGCGGGCAAGGGCGTGGGCGCTTTCCAGGAGGCCGGAGTTCTTTCCGCCACTTTCATTGCCGGCTTGCCGCGCCTCGCCGAACTCGGCTTCTTCCCGACTGTCGAGACGATCGGCGCGCAATTGCTCACGCTGCTCGCTCTGATTGCCGGATTTCGGATAAGTCGATCACCATCGGGACCGCAGCCGGCAGCTGTCGAGGGATAGGTGATCCCGGTTTGCGATCAGCGGGGTCCGGTGCCGAGACGGCGCGCGAGCCACAAGGAGGCTGTGGGAACCGCGACCCACATCGCGATCGGTATGAGACCGATTTTGGTTCCGGGCACAAGCGGCATGATTGCACTATAGGACCACCCCCAGTCGGCACCGACAGCCAGCACTTCGACCATGGCAGTAATGGCCAGGCCGATTCCCAGGAACACGACAAAACGCGAGATCGGCCAGTCTACGAGCCACGGCGTTTTACCACTGCCGACAGAGGCGCCGAGATAAGCGGCCACCATGATCCCGGCATCGCCGAACGAGGCCAGGCCGCAGCGACGTGCTGCCTCGGCAGGCGACAGACCTCCCGACTGGTAGAAAGGAAGCTGGAGCATCTCCCAGGCGAAAGCGATGAGAATTCCGAATATCGCGATCCAGAGGGCTGGATGAGCACCGCGCCATTCGCGCGATTTCTCAGAGATTGGGTTTTGATCCTGCATCGTCTTATCCGTTACTCGCGCCATCTCCGTCCCGCCCTCACCGCTCAGGTATCGAATTTGGGAAGAGCGAGGCCGCGCAGGCGCAGGGCGTTGCCGATCACCGATACCGAAGACAGGCTCATCGCTGCGGCCGCGATCATCGGGTTCAAAAGCAACCCGGTCCATGGATAGAGGACACCTGCAGCGACCGGAATTCCGAGCGCATTATACGCAAAGGCAAAGAACAGGTTCTGCCTGATGTTGCGCATAGTGGCCCGAGACAGGACGAGCGCCTGAACAACGCCGACGAGGTCGCCGCGCACCAATGTCACGCCCGCGCTTTCGATCGCGACATCGGTACCCGTTCCCATCGCGATGCCGACATGCGAAGCGGCAAGCGCGGGTGCGTCGTTTATGCCGTCGCCGGCCATAGCGACCCGGCGACCCTCGCTCTTCAACTGCTCGATCTTGCGATGTTTGTCCTCGGGCGAGACATTCGCTTCGACTTCGTCGATACCGACCTGGCTTGCTACCGCACGCGCGGTGGCTTCGCTGTCGCCGGTAAGCATCACGATCTTGATGCCGCGCTCATGCAACGCGGCAATAGCGGTGCGGCTGGTTGCCTTGATCGGATCGGCGACCGCGATAAGGCCTGCCGGTGCCCCGTCCACGGCCACGAACATCACCGTCTGTCCGAGGCTTCGGCCTTCGTCCGCCGTTGACCGCCAGCCTTCTTCGAGCGCCCCTATACGCTCCATCATCTTTTCATTCCCGATCGCGACCAGGCGCTTGTCGACATTTGCCTGGATACCTTCGCCGGTCACGGATTCGATATCGGAAGCGTCGAGAATGGCAGCGCCCCTGTTTTGAGCCCCTTCCACGATCGCGTGGGCGAGCGGATGCTCGCTTCCTCTCTCAACGGCAGCGACAAGGCTCAGCAATTCCTGCTCGTCGAAATTTGGCTGCGGTTTTACGTCGACAAGATCAGGCTTGCCCCGGGTCAGCGTTCCGGTCTTGTCGACGACCAGCGTATCGATCTTTTCCAGCGTTTCGAGCGCTTCGGCGTTCTTGATCAGGATCCCGTGCTGCGCGCCCTTGCCGGTACCGGTCATGATCGACATCGGCGTCGCCAGTCCGAGCGCGCAGGGACACGCGATGATCAGAACGGCGACCGCGTTGACGAGCGCGTAGGCAAGGGCCGGTGCCGGTCCCCAGATGGCCCAGACGACAAAACTCACGATAGCGACAAGGACGACGATGGGTACGAACCATCCGGTGACCTGGTCGGCGAGCCGCTGGATCGGTGCCCGGCTGCGCTGGGCCTCCGCGACCATCTGCACGATCTTCGAGAGCATGGTGTCCGCGCCGACCTGCGTCGCGCGCATGGTGAAGCTGCCGGTCTGGTTTACGGTGCCCCCGATCACGGGATCGCCCGCGCTTTTCTTGACGGGAATGGGTTCGCCACTGATCATGGATTCGTCGATGGCACTGCTTCCATCCTCGAGCGTGCCATCGACGGGGACCTTGTCGCCCGGACGCACGCGCAGCAGGTCCCCCGACGTCAATTCATCGAGCGGTACTTCGCGCTCGTCCCCGCGACCGAAGATCTTCATCGCGGTCGGGGGTGCGAGTTCGAGAAGCGCTCGCAAGGCGCTCGATGTCGATCCGCGCGCCTTGAGCTCGAGCACCTGCCCGAGCAGCACGAGGGTCGTGATAACCGCTGCGGCCTCGTAATAGACGCCGACCCGGCCCGCATGATCGCGGAATGCCTCGGGAAAGATGTCCGGGGCGAGGGTTGCCACAAGGCTGAACAGATAGGCGATGGCGACGCCGAAGCCGATCAGGGTGAACATGTTGAGGTTCATGGTCCGGACCGATTGCAGCGCGCGGGTGAAGAAGGGCCAGCCGCCCCAAAGCACCACCGGAGTTGCCAGCAGGAGCTGCAGCCACTGCGCGATAGCGGGTTCGATGACCTGATCGAACGGTCGCGACGGGATCATGTCGCCCATCGCATAGGCGAAGAGCGGCAGCGTGAAGAGCGCGCTCCACCAGAACCTTCGCCGCATGTCGACGAGTTCGGGATCGGGGCCCTCGTTCAGAGTGACCGTTTCGGGTTCGAGGGCCATCCCGCATATCGGGCAAGAGCCCGGCCTCGGCTGCCGGATCTCCGGATGCATCGGACAGGTGTATATCGTACCTTCCGGGACATCCTCGACAGCATCGAGGTGCGCCTTCGAAAGATACATCTCCGGATCCGCGCGGAACTTGTCGAGGCAGCGCGAGGAGCAGAAGTAATGGTCGCCACCCTCGTGTCGATCGACGAAGCGGGCGCCGTCCATCTTCACGCTCATTCCGCAAACGGGGTCGGTCGCCATACCCTCGATTGCATTGTGCCCATCGCTCATCTGTCGTTCTCCCCTAATTGGCCATCACCACGAACTGCCCCATCATGCCTGCGTCCTCGTGCTCGAGGATATGGCAGTGATACATGTAGGGAGTGTCGGGATCGGTATTTTCTTCGAACCGCAACAGCAGCCTGACCTGTTCACGCGGGTTGACGATTACGGTGTCCTTGAAGCCCGCCTCTTCCGCCCGCGGAGGCCGACCGTCCCGGTCGAGCAAGCGGAACTGCACGTTATGAATATGAAAGGGATGGGCCATCATCGATGCGTTGGCGATTTCCCATATTTCCCACTGACCCACCGGTACGCGCTGATTGATGACGTCCATGTCCATGGTTTCGCCGTTAATCGACATGCCCCGGCCCATCATGCCCATATCGAGCACGAAACGGCGGCTGCTAACGGCGAGTGAGGGGTCTGGCGCAGCAAGCGCGGCCAGAGTGGGCGGGAGCATTACTGGAGTTGACGCGCCTGAGGGGCGCATATCGAGGATCGAAAACGTGCGCCCCTGCCTCTCGCGATCGGCCCGGTTTCCCATCATTCCGCCGCCCATCATACCCCCGCCTTGCCCGCCCATCATGCCCATGGCGTTAGCAGGGCTGCTGGCAATCAGCCGGAGCGGGCGCCCTTCGGAAAGATCGACGATCACTTGTGCGCGTTCGCCTGGGGCAAGGGTAAGACTGCGAACCTCGCTTGGCGCGGCAAGCAGGCCGCCATCGCTTGCGATGAGTTGCATCGGACGATCACCTTCGAGCGAGAAGGTGTAGAACCGCGCATTCGATCCATTGAGAAGCCGCAGGCGCAGCGGACCGGCGGCGGCCTCGAAAACGGCATTGGCCGTTCCGTTCACATAGATGCGCTCACCCATCACCCCCATCATCCGCGAGTGCATATCGAGCGGGTAAACAAGGCGACCCGCGCCGTCGATCACGCGATCCTGCACGACGAGCGGTATGTCATCTACACCGTACCGGCTCGGCAGATCGAGGCGATCCTCTTCCTCGTCGCGCACGTAGATCGGGGCAGCAAGTCCGGCATAGACCTGTGGTCCGGCCCGGCGATGCAGATGCGAATGATACCAGTATAACGAAGCGCGCTGGCGTATTTCAAAGGACGGGCTCCAGCGCTCACCGGGCCGTATGAGCTGGTGCGGCCCGCCATCCGCTGTGGCGGGAAGTTCGAAACCATGCCAGTGAACGGTCGCATCTTCGGCAAGCTTGTTGTCGATGTGAAAGCGAACCTGTTCGCCGCGGCGCATTTCGAGGGTCGGGCCGAGATAGGATGCGTCGATACCGATCGTCGGTGACGCCGTGCCGGGCACGAATTCTTTCTCGCCCGGTGTCAGGGACAGGCGAAAGACACGCTCGCCCCGTTCGATCGTTCCTGCTTGTAGCCGAGGTATGGCAAGAGGATTGCTTTCGCCTCCCTGATCGAGCGACATCCTGCTTTGCGTACCGCAACCCAGCAGCGGCAGCGCGGCGAAACCCGTCGCCGCGAGGCCGGCGCTCTTGATGAAGTCGCGGCGATCCTTAAAGTCGGGCCTGTCGATACCTGGCATATTCACCTGTTTTTGCGTGGGAGGCACCGGCGCAACCGAGCGCCTCCCACCCACCGTCCTATCGCGGCGTTACCGAGGTAACGACGCTGCCTTCGGTTCCAGTACGAAATTCAAAGGCTATTCCCTCACCGACACTGACCTGTTCGAGGATTTGCGCGTCGGCTTCGAAGGTCATGGTCATCGCGGGCCATCCGATACTTTCGACCGGACCATGCTCGATGGTCACCGTGCCCGCCTCGGGATCGATGGCTGTAACCGTTCCCTCCGCGCTGGCGCTCTGCTCGCCGCCGGTCTCCTCCGCCATCGGCATTTCGCCTGACATGGGCATGCTGTCCGAGTTCGCCATGTCGTCTGACATCATGGTCTCTGAGCTGTCGTCTGCAGCGTCGCAGGCTGCAAGCGCCAGCGGTGCCGCGAGCAGGATCATGTAGGTTGGGGTACGCACTCTTCTTCTCCTTGAGGGTTGGCCGGTTTTTCCGGACGGGGGCGCCGCAACAACAGATAGGCGGCGGGAAGCAGGAACATGGACAGGAGCGGGGCGGTGATCATGCCGCCAACCATCGGCGCGGCGATGCGGCTCATGACTTCCGAGCCCGCGCCGGTGCCGATCAGGATCGGAAAGAGACCCGCAAGGATGACTGCGACGGTCATCGCCTTGGGCCGCACGCGCAGGAGCGCGCCTTCCCGGATGGCCTCGTCTACTTCTTCGGCGCTCAGATCACCGCGTCGCCGCTCCAGTGCGGCTTTCAGGTAAATCAGCATCACTACGCCGAATTCGGCGGAGACGCCGGCAAGCGCGATGAAACCGACCGCAGTCGCCACCGACTGGTTGTAGCCCATCAGATAGAGCAACCAGTATCCGCCCGTCAGCGCGAAGGGCAGCGTGCCCATGATCAGCAAGGCTTCGTCCCAGCGCCGGAAAATGAGATAGAGCAGCAGGAAAATGATCGCAAGCGTCGCGGGAACCACGACCTTCAGTCGCTCATAGGCGCGCGTCAGATATTCGAACTGGCCCGCATAGGACAGGCTGACGCCGGCAGGAAGATCGACACCCGCGGCGACGACCTCCTGCAGATCGGCGACCACCGAAGTAAGATCGCGGCCCCGGACGTCGACGTAGATGTAGCTGGTCAGTCGGCCCTGTTCGCTCTTGAGCATGGGCGGACCGTCGCTGACGGCGATACGGGCGACAGTGCCAAGCGTGATCTGTTGGCCGGACGGCGTCAGAACCGGCAAGGCCCTGAGTTCCTCGACGCTGTCCCTGATTTCGCGGGGATAGCGCACATTGATCGGATAGCGCGCCAGCCCCTCGACGGTCCGTGCGACATTGGCACCGCCAACTGCACCAGAGACGATCTGCTGGATGTCGGCAATGTTGAGCCCGTATCGCGCGGCCGCCATCCGGTCGATATCGACATCGACATAGCGACCGCCCGACAGGCGCTCCGCCAGGGCGGAACTCACGCCAGGCACGGTCTTGGCGATACGCTCCACATCGAGTGCAACGCGTTCGAGTTGATCGAGATCGTCGCCTGAAACCTTGACCCCGATCGGGCTCTTGATCCCGGTCGCGAGCATGTCGATCCGGTTGCGGATCGGCGGCACCCAGACATTGGCGAGGCCCGGCACCTGAACGACCCGGTCAAGTTCCTCGACCAGCAGATCGGGCGTCATTCCCTCGCGCCACTCCTCGCGCGGCTTGAAGCGGATCGTCGTTTCGAACATCGTCAGGGGAGCCGGATCCGTCGCTGTATCGGCGCGCCCCGCCTTGCCGAACACCGTTTCCACCTCGGGGACCGACTTGATCAGGCGATCGGTGCGCTGCAGCAGCGCCGAAGCCTCGCCGGGGGAAAGGCCGGGCAGCGCGCTCGGCATATAAAGCAAATCGCCTTCATCGAGCGGCGGGAGGAACTCGCCGCCAAGCCGGGTGAAGGGGATCGCGGTGGTCAGGAAGATCAGCGCCGCGATCACCAGCGTTGCCTTTGGGCGCCGCATGACCCAGTCGAGCCCCGGACGATAGATTTTCGTCAGCCAGCGGTTGAGAAAATTGGAATCCTCCGAAGGGATCTTCCCACGGATCAGCCATCCCATCATTACCGGCACCAGCGTTACCGACAGAATGGCCGCGGCCGCCATGGCATAGGTCTTGGTGAAAGCGAGCGGAGCGAACAACCGCCCTTCCTGCGCCTGCAGGGTGAAGACCGGTAGGAACGACAGCGTAATGATCAGCAGACTGAAGAACAACGCCGGTCCCACTTCCTTCGATGCATCGGCGATGATCCGCCAGCGTTCCTTCACCGCGAGCGCGGTATCGGGATTCTCGTGTTCCCATCGCTCGAGATGCTTGTGCGCGTTCTCAATCATGACGACGGCGGCATCGACCATCGCACCGACCGCGATGGCTATTCCACCCAGCGACATGATGTTGGCATTGACGCCCTGGATGCGCATCACGATGAAGGCCGCGAGCACGCCCAAAGGCAGGGTGATGATGGCGACAAGTGCCGAACGCGCGTGCCAGAGGAACAGCGCGCATACGAGCGCCACGACGATAAACTCTTCGATGAGCTTCGTGGTGAGGTTCTCTATAGACGCATCGATGAGCTGAGAGCGATCGTAGGTCGTGACGATCTCGACGCCTTCGGGAAGGCTTGCCTGCAAGTCGTCGAGTCTGAGTTCCACGGCTTGGATCGCGCTTCGCGCATCCGCGCCCTGGCGCAGAACGATGATGCCCCCGGCAACCTCGCCTTCGCCATTGAGCTCGGCGATGCCACGGCGCAGCTCGGGGCCTACCTGGATTGTCGCTACGTCGCCAAGCGTGACCGGAATGCCGCCGCTCGCAGTGCGTAGTGGAATCTGCCGAAAATCCTCGAGGTCGCCGAGATAGCCCGAGGCACGCACCATATATTCGGCTTCGCCCATCTCGACGATCGAGCCGCCCGCTTCCTGGTTGGCGGCCTGGATTGCGCTCACGATCTCGGCGTGAGTCACGCCGAGCGATGCCATCCGGTAAGGTTCCAGCACGACCTGGTATTGCTTGACCATTCCGCCGACGCTGGCGACCTCGGCAATGCCGGGAATCGTCTTGAGCTCGTAGCGCAGGAACCAGTCCTGCAGGCTGCGCAGTCCGGCAAGGTCGTGCCCGCCGGTCCGGTCGACGAGCGCATATTCGTAGATCCACCCCACACCGGTTGCATCGGGCCCAAGCGTGCTCGTGACGCCATCGGGCAGGCGGTTCTGCACCTGGTTGAGATATTCGAGCACGCGCGAGCGTGCCCAGTAGAGGTCGGTACCGTCCTCGAAGATGATATAGACATAGCTGTCACCGAACATCGAATAGCCACGGACGGTTTTCGCCCCCGGCACCGAGAGCATGGTCGTTGCCAGGGGATAGGTGACCTGTTCCTCGACGATCCGGGGGGCCTGACCCGGATAGTTTGACCGGACCACAACCTGCACATCGGACAGATCGGGCAACGCGTCGACCGGCGTCGTGCGCACCGCCCAGAAACCGGCCAGCGTTACCGCGACGGCGGCGAGAACGATAAACAGGCGGTTGGCGATCGAGGCATCGATTATCCGAGCAATCATTGTCCGGCCCTCGTGATAGACTCGATCCGGGGGCCTGCATCCTGCTGGGTGAAGGTGAAGCGCACCCTGTCTCCCGTCTCGAGCCCGCGCATTTGCGCCGCGCTCTTCGTGCGGAAGGTCATGGTCATCGCGGGCCAATCGAGCCGGGGCACAGGACCATGCCGCAGCGTCACCGAACCATTGGCGATCGACTGGATCGTGCCGGTGGCACCGAAGGTCGCTGGTGCGTCCTCGCCGCCGGTGGAAGCGTCATCTGCCTGATCTATCGGACGGACGTCCAGTCCGGTGAGGCTTGCTTCGGAATCGAGCAGGAACTGACCCGATGTCACGACCTGGTCGCCTGCCGACAGACCGGCCAGCACTTCGGTCCTTCCACCCGCTTCGCGGCCGATCCGGACCTCGGCGGGCATGAAACCGCCCTCGTCCTGCTTCACCATCACGATGGTTCGACGTCCGGTCCTGATAACCGCTTCGGACGGTACCAGCAGCGCGCGGCGTGTGTCCGGGGTCAGCGAGACCTGTGCGAACATGCCCGGCTTGAGGCGCCCGGATGCATTGGGCAGTTGCGCACGAACGGTGATCGTACGGCTTGCATCCTGCGCGCTCGGCAGGATAGCGATGATGGGCCCGGAGAAGCGTTCCTCGGGGAATGCGGTCAGCGTCGCGCTGACAGGTTGCCCGACGCGGACAGTCGCCGCCTGCCTTTCAGGCACCGCGGCTTCGAGCCAGATCGGTGAGAAACCGGTTATCTCGGCGAGCGTCTGTCCGGCCATGACTGTCATTCCCGGACGCACGCCGAGCGATGTGATGGCACCTCCAATCGGCGCGGTAACGGTGATCGTGGACTGCGGACGTCCATTGCGCCCTACCGATGAGATCAGGCCTGGAGGCATGCCCAAAAGGCGCATGCGTTCGCGCATGGCCTGCGCAAGTTCTTCATCACCGCTGTTCAGGACGGCCAGATACTCCTGCTGCGCTCCGCCCCATTCGGGAACCAGGATATCCGCGAGCGGCGCGCCCCGTCCAACGACATCGTCGGGCGCGCGGCCGTAGGTTCTTTGTACATAGCCTCCGGCACGTGGCTGGACGATCGCGACGTCGCGTTCATTGTAGGCCAGAACGCCTGTGACGGTTATTTCCGGCTCGAGGACGCCGTACTCGGCTTCAGTGGTGCGGATGCCGAAATTCTGCACCAGGCCGGGATCTATCCTGACGCCTGCAGTGGCCTCCTCGCCCGCGCACTTGGGCACCAGCTGCATATCCATGAAGGGCGACTTGCCCGGCTCGTCGAAGTGCTGCCCCGGCACCATCGGGTCGTACCAGTAAAGGACCTCCTCGCATTCGGTCGCACTGCCGCCCGCGTCGCTTGCACCACCTTGGCCTTCGCCGAGCTGCGAGAGACCATAGCCGGCGGCAAGACTGATGAGCGCGACCGTGCCTGCCATCATCCAGGATTTCTGGCGCGGCGACAGCCTGTCCCACGCGGCTCCCATTGCGGGTCTCATCGGCCATACTCCCCATAAGTCAGTCGCAGGTTCGCGGCGGCCTCGACGGACGCCTCTTCGCGTTGCAGAATTTCCACCCGCAGCATGGCGAGCGTTTTGATGGCGTCGATGATGTCGAGCAGATCCGCGCGGCCTGCGGCAAAGCTCGCGCGTTCGAGGTCCACGCGGCTTTCGGCAAGAGGGAGCAGTTCGTCCGTCGCGCGCTGCCATTGTCGATAAGCGCTGCGCCATGCGGCGAGATCGGTCTCGAACTGGGCTTCGAGTTCACGGAGCCGGTCTGCTCTGGCCGACTGCGCCGCCGCCGCCTCGGCGTCGGCGGCGGCTACACGCGGGTTTTGGCGCCGGTCGGCGAAAATCGGGAGCGTGATCGAACCCATCACCGAGACGACATCGCCAAAGTCGGGATCGCGCCTTCCATAGCTCACATTGACGCCGAAATCCGGACGCCTTTCCGATCGGGCAAGATCACTTCGCGCTTCCGCTTGACGAACCTGCGCAAGCGCCACGACAAGTTCCGGATTGCTTTGCAAACTTGCCCGCAAACCTTCGGGATCGAGATCGGGCGAAGGCGTGGTTCCGGTCGCGATAGCGTTCGTCAGAGCGGTATAGCGCGACAGCATGGCTTGCGCGGCCTCTCGGTCGGCTTCAATCCTGGTCCGCATATCTTCGACCTCGAGCACGGCACGGCGTATTTCGAGACTTTCGGCGGGTCTGGCCGAACCGGCGGCTACAGAACTGCGCGCGAGTGGCACGAGCCCCCCGATTTCAGCAAGTGCATCGTCGGCGACGGTCAGAGCCCGTTGGGCATAAGCCAACGAAATCCATGCCATTCCTGCTCCCACGCGCACCCTGTAACTTGTTTGACGCAACTGTGCTGCGGCAAGGTCGATGTCGGCCTCCGCCATTCCGAACCGGGCCCGACGTTTCGCGAGATTGGGGATCTCCTGTTCGATACCGACTTGGATCTGCGTTGGGAGCTGGCGATTCAGCTCGAACGCAGCCGGCCCGCTTACCGGCAGGTTCTGGATGCTCGCGCGAAGCCGCGGATCGGGCAATTCATCGGCAGCGTCGGCGATCTCGCGCCGGGCGTCCAGTCTTAGCTCGCTTGTTCGAACCTGGGGCTGGTCGCTCGTTGCTGCTCGCAAAGCTTCCTCATAGCCCACCGACTGGGCATTACTCGCCGGCGCGAGGGCCAGCAGGACCGGAAGCGCGGTCCAGCTTATTCGTTTCATGATCGTTCATCCGCAAAAGGAGCGCGTCAGACACGCGTTCCGGATCACCGGCCCGCGTCGAGCGCAGGCCGTTCATCCAGAGGCAGGAGCGCGCAGGCTTGAGCCTGCACACGGGTCATGCCGGAAGTTGCGGAGGTGGCGGCTCTGGCCCTAGTCCTGTGGCTGCGAGCGAATTGGAGACTAATCTGCTGAACTGAGAAGCCTGCGCCGGTATTTCACCGACCAGGGTCGCATCACCCCCTGGAACGAGGGGCGGGATGCAGCCGAATGCCACGAGACAATCCAGCCGAAGGTTCTTGCAAGGCACGCCGTCATGATCGTCCATGGAAGCTGCGCCCGCCATCATCTCCATCTCGGCGCAGGCCGGTTTGCCTGCATCGACCGCCTGAGGCAGGGCAGATGCATGCGCTGCCGACTGGACGAACAGCCCGCAGGCGATCAGTAGCAGTCCAAGGGTGCGCAAGACTCGCATAAAAAAGGCGTAAAGCTTTGAAGAGCGCAAGACAAGGACCTCGCATCGGGTGCGATGGTTCATCACGACGCGTGCTGCCAGGCACCCATCGAGCCCAGATATATATCGAGCTTTTCGAATCCTTTGCTTTGCAGCCAGCCCGCTGCCACACTCGCACGCATGCCACTGGCACACATGACGGAATAGGCGCGTTCGCGATCGAGCTCGGCGAAGCGGGAATTGAGTTCGCCCACGTAGATGTGTTCCGATCCCTCGATCGCGCTGCTGCGCCGCTCATCGAGGTCACGCACGTCAAGCAAGGTCCAGTTGTCGCGCTTGCGCTCGAGACGATCCTGAACCTCGCTCGTCCCGATCATCGGAAGGTTCGCCATGTCCATTCCTTGCGCTGCAGCCGGGACGATACCGACATAGCCGCCGTCGATCGAGTCGAGCCCGATCCTCACAAGGTGTGTCATGGCCGAAGCCAGCTGGTCTTCCGCCGATCCGACGAGGGCGATTGTTTCACCCTCCCTGATGAACCAGCCCGCAAACGCCGAGATCATGCCGACCGGAAGGCATATCGAACCAGGCAGATGCCCGCTTGCGTATGCAAGCGGATCCCGTACGTCGACGACATGATCGGGGTCGATTTCGCGAATGTCCGAGAGCATGAGACATTTTGGTCGCAAAATCCGTGGCGCAGGAGATGTTCCCTCGACATTCAGGCGCTCCATCAGCCTGAAATAGGGCGGTTGGTAATGATGCTCGGCGAGCTTGGCCTCGATAAATTCCTCGCGATGGGCGATCTGGAGCCGGGGATTGTTGCGACGTTCGTGGCCTATGGTCGAGAATTCCCGGTCCGCCATTCCCGAACCGCAGACCGAGCCTGCTCCATGCGCGGGGTAAATGATCGTCTGGTCACCCAGACCGCAAATCTTCTGCAGTGAATCGTACAGGAGGCCCGCGACCTCCCGCGCGCGCTCGGGATAGAAATCGGTGCGTCCGACGTCGCCAACGAAGAGCGCATCGCCGGTGAACACGCCGATCGGTCCTTCGGGAAAATCGTCGTCATGGAGGACGAAGGCGAGATGATCGTCGGTGTGACCGGGAGTTTCGAGCACCGAAATCCGCAACTTCCCGATCTCGAAAACGTCGCCCTCTCGCGCGGTGTCGGCGAAAACAATCTCGTCCGCAGGGTTTGGACCGTGCAGAACGCGGGCACCGGTCATTTTGGCCAATACCGGCGATCCCGTGATGAGATCCTCATTCCTGTGCGTTTCGAAGATATGCGTGATCTCCAGCCCTTCGGCGCGGGCACGCTCGACATAAATCTCGCAGTCCCGGCGCGGATCGATGACCGCTGCCTTGCCCTGCGAACCAATCAGATAGGAAAGGTGGGAGAGGCCGGGGGTCTTTATCTTCTCGAGCAGCATGTTTTGCCTCGTTGTTGGAGTGTTTCCGTGAGACCGCGTCGATCTAGTCGATCCCGAGTTCGGCTTTGAGTGCCGAGACATTCTCGAAGCGGTCTGCTTCTGGCCGGGCGATAGCGGGCTTGGCGTTGACCCAGGTGTTCTCACAGACGAATTCGAGCATGGCTGCCGCGAGGTCGGCGTGCCGGCAACGAAAGCAACCCTCGGCAAGACGCTCGTCGGTAATGACGGCTTCACCCGTATAGGGTTCGTCGAGGAGCCAGCCCGGTCGCGCAGACGTCCAATTCAGGCCTTTCGCGCGCTCCAGAAGATCTTCCATGGCGCGCATCTGTTCGAGAATATTGTGCAAGGCTGGTCTTGCCGTGAGCTCGAACCATGCAGGAACGCTGGGCTGCGGCTCTACAAACGCCGCCGATATCACGACGATCCGGGAAATGCGGGTCGTCGACATCGCTTCCACCAGCTTGCGGGTTCCCTCCGTATAAAGCGGAGGCGGATCGATCGCCGTAGATGGACTAAACTCTATACCGAGTGCGGAAATAACAGCACGGCAACCTTCGAGCTCGCTGCTGAAGTCGTCATTGAGTACATCGCACTGGAGGTACTCGACGTTGTCGACCCGGTCCGATGGTTCGGGCAAGGTGTGCTCGAACGCTCGAACTTCGATGCCCTTGTGAACCGCATGGCGCAGTATTTCCGTGCCGGTCTTTCCTCCGGCACCGAAGACCGCAAGGGGGGCTGCATCGCTCACAGGCTCAGCTTCCACTGTAGCACCTCATTATAAATTCGGCCGCGCGTGCCGGGCCGAACATGATCATAGAGCGGGCACCGAGGCACGCTGGCGCCCGCTCGCTCGTGTTCACGCTTCGCTGTTGCCGCAGGTCGTGTACCCCCAGAACCCGAACTCGTCCTTCATCCGAGGTCCGGCGACGATGAGTTCCTGCATCTGCAGGCCCGCGTCTCCTTCGTCATCGAGAAGGCGCGTGCGGATACGAAGCTCACCATTCGCATACTCACCCGAGGCGCTTGCTGTGACAGGGATCAGCTTGCCGTTGATCTTGATCGCCCCGCGACCGCTGTTGTCGTAGACGAACGACGGAAACGCGACCTCGGTCAGGCGAAACTGACACGTGTTCTCGGCTCCCAGCGCGGCGAGGTCCGCCTCGCTCATCGTCTCGGGCAGCATGAGGCCGGGGCTGAGATTGGCAAGAGCGCTCGCAGCACTCTCTATCGGCGCCGCCGTTGCCGGAGGATCGAGCTGTGCTTCGCGATCATTGCCGACCGCGGTATTGGTGTTGCAGGCCGCCAGCGGGAGGGCTGCAAGCGTCAGAATTGCGATCTTGTTCATTGCTGCATCTCCTCGGGCAGACGTTCCTCGGTGCGCGGACCGTTCTCCTCGATATCCTGGATGAGATATTTCATCTCGGCGATCTCGCGCCGCTGCGCGACGATGATGGCCTGCGCGAGTTCGCGAACCCGCGGATCCTTCAGGCTCGCTCTCTCGCTGGTCATGATCGCAATCGAGTGGTGCGGAATCATCGCGGCCATGTATTCGGTATCGTCCACCGTGGTCTGGCTGCGTACGAGCCATAGCGCGAGCGCGAAGACGACGGCTCCGACACCCAGGATGATGAAGTTCTTGGTCCGGTCCTTGTACATGCCCCACATGAAGAGAAGCATGACCACCATCATCATCGCGCCCATGACGAACATCATCCAGAAGCGCGTCTCGCTCCAGAAAACGTCGTCCATGTCGAAGCTGTTGGCATACATCAGGAAGAACATGATCACGGTCGAGGTCGATACCATGGCCATGAACCGCCAGTAGTTGCCGCCCCCTCCCTTATCCGAGTGGCATGTGCTTTCAGTCATGCGTTTTCTCCTTCCTTCATCATGGTCCAGAACAATTGTGCCGAGCAGCTGATGAGCGCGAAGCCGGTCAAGGCTTCGACGCCGGCAATGACGCGCAGGTGCTCGGTCGGGTAGATGTCGCCGAGCCCCAGCGTGGTCACGTTGATCAGCGAGAAATAGAAATAGTCCATCGCCCTCATCGCCGGCGTCTTGTCGAACCCGCCGAGGTCCAGTTCCGCGCCCAGCCAGAAACCGCCAGCGAAGAGCGTCGCGACAAGCAGGTGCGATGCCAGGACAAGAAGCGCGACCCCAAGCTTGGCGGAGAAACTTCCGGGTGCGTCGAGCACGCGATGCCCGGCGCCGAGGATCGACAGATGCATGCCGACCGAGGCCAGGAAAAGTGCAATGGCGAGAATTAGTGCGGCGATCATCGATGATCTCCATCGTGTGTGGCGGGCATTTCCCGCAGCGCAGGATTCCGACGGAGATAGAACCATTCGGCTCCGAACACTGCGGCAATACCTGCGACCGCATAGGCAACGACCGCAGGGTCGGTTTTGAGCTTGGCGAGGGCAAAAGCCGTCAGGACTACGCCGTCCGCCATGAGCGCCGACCAGAGGATCCAGGCACGCGCGCCTATCTCTTCCCGCAAACCGCGCAGCACGCCCCAATGCACGAGCATGTCCATTACGAGATAGAAGAACGCTCCGAGCGAGGCGATCCGCGAAAGATCGAACAGGACCGCGAGCGTGCCTGCGACAACAACGGTATAGACCAACATGTGACTGCGGATCGGTCCGCTCATGCCAAAATGGCTATGCGGGATCATCTTCATCTCGGTCAGCATGGTCAGCATACGCGAAACGGCGAAAACGCTGGCGATGACACCCGAGGTCGTGGCGGCGATGGCGATTGCCACTGTGAAATAGAAGCCAAGCTCTCCGAGCGCGGGACGCGCAGCCGCCGCAAGCGAATAATCGCGCGCCTCAGCTATTTCTGACGTGCTGAGGCTGGCACCGACCGCCGCCGCGACAAGCAGGTAGACGACCACGCATATTGCGATCGAGATGATTATGGTTCGACCGACATTCCGGTGCGGATTGATGATTTCACCGCCACTGTTGGTGATGGTGGTGAAACCTTTGAAAGCAAGGATCGAGAAGGCGACCGACGCGAGCAGCGCGTCGAGGCCCGAAAGCACGACCGGCTCTGAGAAGGCACCGTCCGAAAATCCGCTGGCCCAGATCGCCGCAATCGCGAACAGGGCGATGCCGCCGATCTTGATCGCCGACATAATGAGCGAAAATCCGCTGACCGATTTGTTGCCGGCGGCATTCACGAAATAGGCGAAGACGATGAGCGCCAGTGCCGCGACGGAAACCAGAATGCCGCTGCTCTCGAGCCCAAAGGGCCGCAAGGCATAGGTCGCGAAGGTTCGAGCGACCAGGCTTTCGTTGATGACCATCGACAGCGCCATCAGGAGCGATGCCGAGGCTGCCACGACGCCTGGTCCGTAGGCTTTCTGAAGGATCATCGCGATGCCGCCCGAGGAGGGCCAGCGGTTCGACATCTTGATGTAGCTGTAGGCGGCGAGCGAAGTAACCAGCGCGCCGGCAATGAACGAAAGCGGAAATAGCGGTCCAGCCAGTTCGGCAATCTGGCCAGTCAGTGCGAAGATACCGGCGCCGATCATGACGCCGGTTCCCATCGCGACGCCGCCCAGCAATGTTATCGAGGCCGCACTCTCGTTATGTTGATCGTCGCCATCTGTCTGCAAGTCTTTCCCCTGTCGATGTCCTCCCGTCCGAGAAACATCACGCCAGACAGTACGTTGCGTAGCGCCTCACCCCTCAAAAAAGTTTCGACATGGTGCGCGCCTGCCCCAGGGGGCGGTTTGGCAAGATAGGGAGTCCGCTTTTCGCGAGGCTTCTCTCAGCACAAGGTGCGTCGATAGGAGGCGACGCGTATCGCCAGGGTGGCCCACTGTGAATTTTCTCTAGCAGGTCTCGCGAGAGGTAACTGGCCCTGTTCGACCAATCTGACGTGCCCAGCAGCCGGATTAAGCTCGACCGGGGGATCGATTGCGCAAATGTGCCTGCGCTTCGCGCACGTCGAGCTCACGCGTGCTGTTTCCGATACGTAACATCAGGCGCGCGGTACCTCCCTCTACGAGGTAGACAGGATCAGCGCTCCTTTCAGCAATGACCCGGCATACCGTCTTCTCTGTCATTTCGTGAAAACGGCAATGGACCAAAGCGCACGCGTGACCGCCGAAACCATCCTTCACGAGGTCCATCACAAGGCGCTCGAACCCATCCCGATTGGCATGTTTGAGTGTCTGCATATCGGCTTCAATGCCAGTGATGTTCCCATCGTCTCCAACCCCGATAAGCAGTGTTCCGCCCTCATGGTTGAGAAAGCCGGCAACCGTTTTGAGTACGACCTGCTGGAGTGACCGGTTGACCCGGTTCTCACGCCTGTCCCACCGCAAGGACGATTTGAATTCCAATCGCTCGCCCTCGCCGCGTGCGATAAGAAGCGGCAATTCCTCGTCGAGTTCGCGTTCGAGAAAAAGTACCTTGGACTGAGCTCGCGCCAACCGCATGTGATACATGCCAAATCCCAGACCAAGGGCGCCGCCGATCACCGCGTAGATGGCGCTCATGGGAAGCATTTCGAACGCGAAAGCATTTACCAGCCGGCCGATCATGAACCCAATGGCAGTATTGCTGCCGGTGTCGTGCGACGGACCGAACTCGTACCAGAAGACGAGGGTGGTTACCGGATGGAGGATCGTGATGCCGAGGGCAGCACCAAGAACCGCATGGGCGGTTAGCGTTCGAGCGCTATGTGAAGGCTTTGTCCTGTAGATCGCGCATTCCCTTTTTTCGTTTTTTCAGGCTACCGGCCTAATGGCTTCGCATGCAAAACGTCTTGTCCCGCGAAGGGCATCGGGAAATCAGACCGAATTACCAGTTCGTCTCCGGAAATACCGATAGAGCGGAACCGCGATGAGTGCGATGTACCAGCCATAGAGAAAGCTCCCCACCGCTCCGGCGAGGAACCCGCGCGGCGTTAGCCATTCGAACCATGGCAGCAACGGAGCCCAGGCTTCATGCATGTGAAAACGCTCGGGCGCGAGGACTCCAAAGGCGATGCAAAGGAGATAGCTGACAAGCAGGAACACGCTAAGCGTCCAGCCCCATGCGAATATCGAGCTCTTGATTGATCCTTTTACCATCGCATTTCTCCCACTTCGTGCGTGCTGAAATCATGCAATTGGACGGGTCCGGGGCGGTGGGGGCAGCCAGCCCCGGACCCTGCGAGAATTCGATAGGCTTCTTACCGCCTGTCCCGGTTTTACCGGGTTCTGTGTCGCTTCCCGCAAATAATCTTCATCACCTTCATCCCTTTCACGGTGACGCATGGTGTGGTTCCACACACTCACGGAAAGGACGCGAAGACGCTCCGTCCGGCTGAACCAAAGGCGATGACCTCGAAGGGCTGCACCCGGTCTCCTGCCTCCATGCCGGGAGATCCCAGCGGCATTCCCGGAACCGCGAGGCCGGCAACGCCGGCGGGCCGTTCGCGCAAAAGCTTGGCGACGGCTTCTGCAGGCACGTGACCTTCGATGATGTATCCATCGACCTCCATCGTATGGCATGACCATAACTCTTGGGGTACGCCCCGCGCGGTCTTGATCGCCGCCATGTCGTTGCTGTCGACCGATGCCACCTTCGTGTTCATCCCGTCTTCGACATGGCCTGCCCAGTTGAGACAGCACCCACATCCTGGATCCCGGAACATCGTATAGGTCGCTGCCTGTGCCACGTTCGAACAGGCTGCCAGCACGAGCAAGGCCGCGCCGCTAATCGATCGCCGGAACAGGGCAGGCTTTTTCCAGATCATTGTGCAATTCCTTTCTTGTATCCGCGCCATAGCGAGATCGTCCCGGTCACCGTCGGGAACCGGTGGAGCAGGCATGGCTCGGTGAAGATTTCGGCGAATAGTTTTTCGACCTCGCCGTCGGCGCTGGGCTGCGTGTCGCTTACGCCGTCAAGCGACTGGACGGTCGCCCGGAAGAGGCTCCGCATGAGTGGGCTATCCTGCTTCATATAATCGGCGATCAAGACGGTTCCGCCTGGCACGAGCAAGCTTTCGATGGTTTCCAGGATTGCCTGCTTCTTGCGCAAGGGAACCTGGTGAAGGACGAGGCTGCTGACGATCTTGTTCGGCCGCCACCCTGCGGGCAGCTCGAGGCTTTCGAGAAAGCCATTGTGCCATTTCACGAGATCGGCTCCCGCGCCAAACTTGCGCCGCGCAAGCGCGAGCGCATCCGGGTCGGGTTCGACACCGATCAGACCCGCTTCCGGACAATCCGTCATCAAGGCCTTGAGAAGAGTGCCGGTTCCGCTGCCAACATCGATCACCCGGTCGCCGGGGACAAGGTGCAGCTCTTCGACAATCCTTTGGCGCCAGAGATGTTCGCGGGTGAACAGACCGATCGCCCGGTCGTAAAGCGGCGTCAGAAAGCTCTTGCCAAGAAGAGGCGTAAATTCGCCGTGATCTTCAGGTGCGGTGATATTGTTCACGAGCTGGTTCCCATTCATCCCGGGTTCGACCCGATTCTGACAGACCCGTCTCGGTTACGTATGGCGCTGGACATTCCCTCAAAAAAAGAAGTTTAAGGGATTGTGCAGGCGAGCGCGTATAGGACACGTGCAACCCACAGGAGTTTTTCGGATGCGTGACAATCACTCTCTTGATGCGGTGCTCGGAACGCTTTCCACCACCGCCGCCAACGAGGTCCCAGCCGACTTCATGGATGGCGTTTGGCAGCGCGCCGGACAGCTTGGCGAAATCGCCGACCGACGCCGCCGGACGGCCCTTTTCGTCGGTCTGTTCGTCGTCGGGCTTGGAGCTGGCGCCGGAACGAGCGGTTGGCCCGGCGGCTATGGCACGTCTTCCGCGTCATTTGGCGAGGGTCTTATCCTCGGCGAACAGCTGTCCCCATCGGCGCTCCTCCATGTGGAGCAATAGGGTTTGAAGACGACGCATATCGTTCTCGCGGTGCTTCTCGCAGCACTTGCAGGATGCCTCGGCGCGATTGCCGCGGATCGCTGGGCCAATCACGAGGCCGGCTCCGGCCTCCACGATTTCGTGCACGACGAGCTCACCCTGACGGCCGACCAGGAGCAGCGTCTCGATGCGCTCGAGGCCCGTTTCGCTGTCGAAAGGGCACGGCTCGAAGGATCGGCGCGCGCAGCCAATGCCCGGCTCGCCCAGGCGATGGAAAACGAGCATGAATACGGCCCCGAGGTCTCGGCCGCGATCGACGAGGTGCATGCACGCATGGGCGATCTGCAGAAGGCAACAGTGCGCCATGTCTTCGACATGCGTGAAATTCTCGAACCCGAGCAGCAACGCCAGTTCGACCGCAAGGTCTCCGACGCCCTGACCCGCGACCCGCGCGACTGAAGCGCCATGTCGGGGGCGGGCGACAATCCGGATGAGGCCCTTGTTTCGCAGGCGAGGGCTGGAAACAAGCGGGCTTTCAGCCAACTCGTCGAGCATGAAACCGGTCGGCTTCTCGCGCTTGCGACACGCATGCTTTCCTCTCCTTCTCAGGCCGAGGACGTTGTTCAGGACAGCCTCGCTTCGGTGTGGCTGACGCGCCATCGGCTCGATCCGGACAAGCCGATCGGACCCTATCTGACAACCGTCGTCCTCAACCGCTGCCGGGACCGTTTGCGCAGGCGCAAGGTCGCGGGCTTTTTCGGACTGTCGGGCGATGCCGAACTCCATTCCATCGCCGACGATTTGCCGGGTCCTGAAGCGTTGGCCGTTTCCAGGGAAGAGCTCAATCTCGTTCAGGCCGAGATCGCGCGAATGCCTGTAAGGCTGCGCGAAGCGCTTGTGCTCGTGACCATCGAGGGGCGTAGCCAGGCCGAGGCGGCCGATCTTCTCGGAACGACCGAAAAGGCGATCGAAACCCGCGTATATCGCGCGCGCAACAGGCTGAAGGAGCGCTTCGAAAAACTTTGAGGGGTTGGCTGGGCGCGCGCGTAAGTAACGGTAAACGCCAAGTCAGGAGCCCTTTATGATCGCCGTCAATCGACGCAAGTTTCTCGGAGCCGGAGCAGGAGGAATGGGTCTGCTCGGCCTTGCCGGGGCGATGCCTGCCTGGGCACGGGGCGCGGACATCCTCGCCGGTAACGCCCGCAAGGGGCTGGACGAGATATCCGGCCCCAATATCGACCTCACCGTTGCCCGATCGGCCTTCGCGACCGGCAACAGGCGCGGCGGCGCGATCGCCGTCAATGGCACGATCCCCGGTCCGCTGTTGCGTTTGCAGGAAGGCACGACCGTCCGGCTCAATGTCCATAACCAGCTCGAGGAAGATACCTCGATACACTGGCACGGTCTGCTCGTGCCGTTCGAGCTAGACGGCGTACCCGGCGTGAGCTTCCCAGGCGTCAAACCGGGAGAGACCTTCACCGCAGAATTCCCGGTGCGCCAATCGGGCACTTACTGGTGGCACTCGCATAGCGGCCTCCAGGAACAGGCCGGGCATTACGGCGCGATCGTGATCGATCCCGCGGGACCCGATCCGGTCCAGGCAGACCGCGAATATATCGTGGTGCTGAGCGAATTCAGCGAAATGTCGCCCCACACGATTTTCGACAAGCTCAAGAAGGGCGAAGGCTACTTCAACTACAACCAGAACACCTGGACCGACGATTACCCGCTTTCGGGCGAGGATCGCCGGATGTGGGCGAAAATGCGCATGATGCCGACGGACATCCTCGACGTGTCGAGCGCGGCTTATACCTATCTTCTGAACGGCCATGGCCCGCTCGACAATCTGGAATACCTCTTCCGCCCGGGCGAACGCGTGCGGCTGCGCTTCATCAATGCCGGCGCCATGACCTTCTTCAATATTCGCATTCCCGGCCTGCCGATGACCATCGTTCAGGCGGACGGGCAGAACGTCGAGCCGGTGGAGGTCGACGAGTTCCAGATCGGTGTGGCCGAGACATACGACGTCGTCGTGACGCCGGGCGCGCAACAAGCCTACACGCTGGTCGCGGAGTCGATGGACCGCTCGGGCATGGGTATTGCCACACTCGCGAGCGCACCCGGCGCTCGCGCCGCCATTCCGCCGCTGCGCGATCCGCCGCTTCTGACCATGGCCGACATGGGCATGAGCGGCATGGACCACGGCTCGTCTGGCGATGCCGGCATGTCGGGCATGGACCATGGAAGTGGCGGCGACATGGCGGGGATGGATCATGGTTCGTCCGGCCAATCCGAGATGGCAGGCATGGCCGGCATGTCGGGGATGCAGATGCGCGACACGTCGCTTCTGCCGCCCGATGTGAAGGTCGGGCCCGGTCTCGACACGGTCTCGATGAACCCGGTCGACCGCATGGGCGATCCCGGCATCGGTCTCGCCGATGTGCCGCATCGTACGCTCGACTATCGCAAGCTGCGCGCTCTGACTCCACACCGCGAGGGCCGCACGCCGTCCCGGCGAATGGAAATTCATCTGACCGGCAATATGGAGCGCTACATGTGGTCGTTCGACGGCAAGAAGTTCTCCGCCGTCTCAGACGAGCCGATCCGTTTCGCCTATAACGAGCGCGTGCGCGTGAAGCTCGTCAACAACACGATGATGGCGCACCCCATTCACTTGCACGGTCATTTCTTCGAGCTGGTCAATGGCGCGCCGGCCGATCGTCAACCGCTCAAGCACACGGTAAACCTGCAGCCGGGTGGCAGCGCGCAGTTCGACCTGACGGCGGACGAGCCGGGCGACTGGGCCTTCCACTGTCACCTTCTCTACCACATGCATGCCGGGATGTTTCAGATCGTCACGGTCGCCAATCCCGACGGGAGCGAAGCATGAAAATTCGTATTGTCAGCCTGCTCGCATCGGTCGCAGCCGGCTCAGTTCTCGCCTCCCCCGCGGCGGCGCAGCATGCCGGTCATTCGCCGGCGGAGCCGCAGCAAAGCGCCGAGGCGCAGGCTGACGCGAAGACGAAGTGCGAGGAAGAAGCCGAGCGCCATCGCGCGATGGGGCATCCGGTTGCAGATGGAGCATGCGAACCGGCTGCTCAACCTGAAGCCGCCATGGACCGCTCGCAGATGGATCACTCAACCATGGATCATGGTGCGATGACCGCTCAGGATGGCCATTCTGGCATGACAATGCCTGTGGACGCTGCCCGTCCACAGGCATCGCCCGAAAGTCATGAAGGAATGGATCACGGCTCGATGCCGCAGGGCAAGCCCGCCGAAGGCGCGATGGATCATTCGCAGATGAATCACGGCGAGATGGGTCAGGCGGAGGCCAGTTCGTCGATGGACCATGGGCAGATGGATCACAGCCAGATGAACCATGGGGAGACGCCTTCGCAGGACAGGCAGGGCATGGACCATTCGGCGATGCAGATGGGCTCGGACGATGATATCCCGCTGCTGCCGCCTCCTCCAGAAGGAGGGAGCGGCCCAGCGCGCGCGGCGGTCGCCATCTGGGGCGAGGAAGCCATGAACGAAGCGCGCCGCGAGCTTGTCCGCGAGACCGACGGAGGAATGCGCTTCTGGTTTCAGGGCGACCGGCTCGAGTACCGCGCCCGCGAGGGGAAGGATGGATATCTGTGGGACATCCAGGGATATTATGGCGGCGACATCGACAAATTCTGGTTCAAGTCCGAGGGTGAGGGCAGCTTCGGCGAACCCATAGAAGGCGCCGATGTCCAGGCGCTCTGGAGCCGCGCCATTGCGCCCTTCTTCGATTTCCAGGCGGGTGTTCGCCAGGACCTGACCGGTCCGGAACGCACGCACGCGGTTATCGGTATCCAAGGGATCGCGCCTTACCAGTTCGAGGTCGATGCCGCGGCCTTCGTCTCCACCAAGGGCGATGTGACGGCGCGTTTTGAGGGCGAACTTGATCAGCGCATCACGCAGCGGCTGATCCTTCAACCGCGTGCCGAAATCGCACTTTCCGCTCAGGATATTCCCGAACTCGGCATTGGCGCTGGCCTCGACCGGATCGAGGCAGGTCTGCGTCTTCGCTACGAGTTCGCACGCGAATTCGCGCCCTATGTCGGCGTTTCCCAGGAATGGCGCATCGGCGACAGCGCGGATTTTGCGCGGGCCGCCGGAGAGGATCCGAGCGTCACCAATTATGTCGTCGGTGTGCGATTCTGGTTCTGAAATCTCAAAAAGGATAGAACTTCCATGACCAAGACTTTGACACGCATCGCGGCGACTGCGCTTGTTGCCACGCTGATACCGCTGCCAGCCTTCGCGCAGCAGATGGACCACTCTTCCCATGCGAACCATCAGATGCACGCGATGGACGCTTCGGCGGACGATGTCGCGGGCGCTGAAGAAACCCTCAAGGCCTATCGCACCGCTCTTGAAGCGCGCGACGCGCAGGCAATGCGCGCGCTCTTCGCCGAGGACTCGGCGATCTTCGAGAATGGCAAGGCCGAAGGAAGCTTTGCCAATTACATGGAGCACCATTTGGGCCCCGAGCTCGACGCGATTGTGAGCTTCACCTTTACCGACCCCACGCTGACCGTCACCCGGATGGGGCACATGGCCCATGCCTATGAGACGTATGGCTATCGCATCGAACTTAGCGATGGCCGGGTGATCGAGCGCGACGGCGTGGCGACATCGGTGCTTGCTCACGATGCGGACGGGTGGAGAATCGTCCAGTACCATTCCTCGTCGCGCGCGCCGCGCAACTGATTACGGCTTTCGAAGAGGTAGCACCGGTTGGCAACGCCGTCGCTGAAGCTGCGCCTGCATGTGCTCGGCAGCAAGATCCACAAATGGCTGGCGATTTTCGTCGGTGTCCAGGTTCTCTTTTGGATGGGAACCGGCGCCCTCATGTCGTTTCTCGACCTGGAAGAAGTTCGCTCCGAACATGTCGTTTCGCGTGAACAAGAGGCGCTGCCCGCCGATGCCCCGCTCCCGGCCTGGGTCGCAAACGACGGTACTCTTGCAGCGGTAACGACACGTTCGCTCGACGGCGATGCCGTGACCGAGGTCCGCAAGGTTGACGGTAGCGTGAGCCTCCACGATCCGGTGACTGGGCGTAAACTCTCCCCCATCTCGGCGGCAACGGCAAAATCCATCGCCTTGCGCGCATGGACCGGGCCGCGCACGACCATCGAGGCCGCACGGATCGTCGATGACCCCATCGGAACCGAGTTTCGCGGCCCTTTTCCGGCCTGGCAGGTCACCTATGCTGACGAGGCTTCGACGCGCATCTACATCGATGCCGCCAGCGGCACGCTCGGGGCGGCGCGCAGCGATACATGGCGCCTGTTCGATTTCATCTGGGGCCTCCACATCATGGACTGGACCGAGCGCGACCGCATCAACAGTTGGTGGCTGCTGCTGTTCGGCATTGGCGGCACGATCATAGCCCTGTCGGGTTTCGTCCTGCTGGCGAACCGGATGCCGAGGCTGCGCCGCCGCGCAAAGAAGAGCAAGCTCGCCTGAGCCCATGGGGCTTATTCGCGTGGGCGAACGCCTTACCCTCGTTCGCCAGGCCGAACGCGGCCAGGAGCCGAATGCGTTCGACGATCGCGGTGATGCCGCCAGCAAGCGTGACCACCCGGGCGCACTTCAGTCGCGCTGAACTATCAAATTAATGCGAGGGGCACGCGGCTGCCGTGCGTATCAGGCACATAGGTCGCACTTTAACTGCAGGGTCGGGAGACATACGAGACATGAAAGCCCCCTCATTTCTGGCGCTGCTCGCCGCAAGCCTGCTCTTCGTCGGACCCGTTCAGGCTCATGGCGACGAAAAGCACGGCGAAGAGGCGAGCGCCGCGCCTGCTGCCACCAATGGCGATGTGCACGACCAGGCGGCCATGGCACAGATGGGCGAGACTGCGGATGCTGGCGAGTCCTCCGGCGCGCACGATGAAGCGGGCGCAGCCCATGATGAGGCCGGTGGCCATGCGGATGAGAGCGAAACCGGCGTCATGGCCGTACTGAAAAAGCTGCATCCGGCAACGATCCACTTCCCGATCGCCTTGTTTTTCATGGCTGCGGCCACCGAATTGTTCGTGATGCGCCGGAAAGGAGCGGGCCTGGAAAGTGCGGTGCGCGTACTCGTCTACGGCGGAGCAATCGGCGCAGTCGTCGCAGTTCTGTTCGGATGGATTCACACCGGTCTGTGGTTCGGCGGCGATACTGTCATGCAAGTCCATCGATGGACCGGTATGCTGATCGCGGTTCTCGGTATTGCGATGGCATACCTCGCGAGCAGGCCGAGCCAGAGCCGCGCATGGTTGCGCGCGTCGATCTTCTCCATGGCGGCACTCGTTCTCATCCAGGGGTTCCTTGGCGGCGAGCTCGCGCACGGACCGGACCATCTTGGCGTTTCGTGGCTCTGAAGGAGTTGAATAACATGCGAATTCTGAAATCGAACACCGCGATAGCATTTCTCGCGACCGCGCCATTGACGTTCGCTCTCGCCGCTTGTGACCAAGCGCAGGAGAGCACACCGGCTGCTGAGGTTTCGCCTATGGGCGGAACTGCGGTGATGCCTGGCACGGCACCCGAGGCGGGTCTTGCAGACCCGGCAACCTCTCCCTCCGAAAATGAGGCAGCGGCCGCACGTCAGGACGCTCTTTCGACAATTGGCGCCGCCACGCCTGCGTCACGGCGCGCTGTCCCGCCCGCATCACGCGCAACTGCCACACCCGCAGCGCCAGCAACGCGCACGCAACCCGCGAGCGAGGCGACCCCGCCCGCCGATCCCCATGCGGGCCATGACATGTCCTCGATGGCCGATCACGACATGGACAGCATGTGATCGGGCGCGTTCCCCGGTGACACGGCTATTCAGGAGATACCCTGGGCAGGAAACCGCAACGAACATCGCAAGATCAGGAAAGGACGGCCCCGCCTCCCCCCGAAGCCCTGCGGGTTGCAGGTGCCCCCAAGGGGCCGTCCAGGAACCCCGCGTGAAGCCCAACCCGACTCGCGGGGTTCCGCTTGCCCGGCTTTGCTGTCCCCGTGCCAGGCGCTTGCCGGCATGGCATTGTGCTATGTGAGCAGCGCGCAGAAAATCGCCTCGATGATTATGAAAGCAACCGCATCTGTCGGAATCGGGAAAAGCCGGAGCGTTGTCGGCTTGGGAGGACGAAGGTAAGCGGTTCACTTAGCGTCTATGGATTGAGCCCGAAGTAGAACGGCCGCATTCGTCCAATCGACGAGCAGAGTATTTCATTCGATCTCAGACGCAAAACCAGCGCGGAAATAGACGGATATCCGCCAAAAAGGGCTGCTAGTCGCTGCCAATCGCAGATCCGTAGGCGGAGACCTAAACTGCTAGCGATTGGTGATTGATCGCTTTTTGCCGTGGATTGAGAGTTTGGCCGAACGGCTTGTCTGCTTGAGAACAACACTAATAGCCGACTGACCGCTAGCGGCCCCTTTCCAGTCAGCGATGGTGAACGAATACGCTACTAAATTTCTACGATGGCCCTTGTGTTACACCGTCCGATGCGAGCCCCCGCAACCATGAAAGAGGCCGCTTACCCCTTGAGGGTGGCGGCCTTTTTGCTGTTTACGGCCCGGTTGGAACTTCGACCACACGGTGTGGTCAAGAAAACTTCCCCTCAAAGCCGGTGCATTGCTTCAATCTTCAGCTTCCCGAACGGGGCTTCAGTAGCCATCGCTCGCTGGACCGTGGTTACTTCCGGGCCGAAGCAACATTCCCTGCGCATGTGCGGATATCCAGATCGCGCTGGATGACGTCGCCAGTGTAGGACACGGTGATGGACTCGGCTCCAATCGGGCACAGACGCAGACGTTCGACCTGGCCGGGATCGATCTGGAGCTGGTATCGCCCGGGCTTGACGCGCTCGAAGAAGTAATAGCCGTCGAGCTCGGTCTTTGCGTAGCTGACGATTTCGCCCGCCTCGTCGAGCAGCCTCAGCCGGACACCGGAAACTCCCTTGTCGCGTCCTTCATCGACGAAGCGCGCGGTCCCTTCGATCTCGCTGAGCGCGACGATCGGATAATCGATCGCATGGATGCGGCCCGACCTCGGGACAACATCGATGCCGCGTTTCGAGGGAGCGAGATCGATGTCCGGCAAGGTGCTGCTGTCGACCTGGATTCCGACACGCTGCCCGATGCCCAGCCCGACGAGGCGGGCCACGCCCTCATCGTCGGACGTGGCGGTCTGGTTATACGCCACGAAGTCCACGCCCTCGATGGTTTCGTCGCGAGGACCGTAGATGCCGTCTCCATCCATGTCGCGGAAAGCCCTCAACGTGGCGCCGCCCGAGCTGGCCATCCCGGGGCGGGCCAGGAACAGGCTGCGTTTCAGCGGATCGCGCCCGAGGCTGAAGCCGAGCCGCAAGCCGACGAAATAGGATTGGTCGACAAACGAATAATTCGCATCGAGCGCCAGGCTGAATTCCTCGAACTCCCTGATGCCCGATGCGCCGAAGAAGGGCTTGGCCTCTTCGAAGACATAGCCCGCCTGGCCCCTGATCGAAGTTCGCTCGTCAAGCGCGTGATCGATCTGGACGCTGGTACTCAGGATATCGGTATCGGGCATGAGAGAGTAGCCCAGCGACAAGCGCCCGCGCGTCTTCGACCGACCGAGGGTTGCAAGGTCGAAGTTGCCGAAGAGCCGGTTGGTCGCTTCGAGACCGGCGCCGCTGATGCGGGAAAATTCCATGCTGTTCGAGACGAGGAGACCGCCCGCGCGGGTCGAGGCGCGAAGGCCGGTGGCAAGCGTATTGCGGCCATCGACCGTCTCGTAGGTGCGGAACCGGGCGCTAACCGGGATGGCTAGCCCCGCGCCTTCGCTGCCAAGTCCGAGAGTGGTATTGAAATCCACCTCGGTTGCCCGGCGCAGGTATTCGGTGCCCAATGCGACCGTCTCGTCCGGAAATTCACCGGTATATTCGGTATGGTTGACCGTAAGTGCGGAGCGTCCGAACCGTCCCCCGAGCCCGGCTGTCAGCGCCAGGGCTCCGCCATCGGCAATCCCGGCGTCGGCGCGCACGGCGATACCATCGAAGCCGGTCCGGATGCCTGCGGTGCCCAACCAGCGCTGTTCCCCATCGCGTTCGAACCATGCGCCGCCCAGGACCGTCGTCACGTCGGAGGTGAGGCCAAAGGAGAGCTGGGCCGATGTGCGGAGCGAACCGTAGTCCCGCGGTTCGAAGAAGTTGGGTGCCTTGACGCCGAGGAGGTTCTTTTCGCGCTGCGTGGCGTCGAAGCTGTAGACCAGCTTGCCCTTGGCGAGGCGTCCGTCGCCCACGCTGATGCGTTCGACTTTCTCGCTGCGCTGCCCTTGGGGACCGAAAAATACCAGCCGGAACACGTTGAGACCGAAATCGACCGGAACCTGCAGGAATTCGTACTGGCCATTGACCGCTTCGCGGGTCGAGCCGATCAAAATGTCGTTGCGGTAGAGTTCCACTTCATACCCGGCGGGCAGAATGCCGCGCAGGTCGATCTGGTCGAACACCGAGCCCACGTCGGAAGGGGCGTTGGTGACCGTGAAGCCGCGCCCCGCAACGCTGCGCAGGCCGAGCGGCATCGTGTTCGAACTGACATCCCCGATCGCAAAGGACGTCGCATTCAGCGGTCCGAGCAGGTCAGCATCGGGATCCATGCGCCCGACCTTGAACAGCGATGCCGTCAATCCGTTGACGGTGTCGCCACTGAGATAGCTTTCCGCAGTCAGGTACCCGAGATCTCCGGCAAAGAGCATGTCGGCTTCCGCGCGCGTTCCGTAGGTTTGATCGGAAACCGCGCGCAGTTCGATATCCGCACTGGGAAAGGAAATCGGTTCATAGGCAAGGTCCAGCCGCTCGAAGTCCTTCGCTAGTGCCTTACCCTGCCGCGCTTCCAGCCGGGCGCGGCGGGCTTCGCGCGCGGATCGCTCTTCGAAGGGGAAGCGCTCGAGCGTGGTTATGTGGACCGTCTGTGTGCGCAGGTCGGGCTTCACCTCGAGCGGGAACAGGCTCTCGAACTGGTCGAGGCGGAGGAACATTTCCCCGTCGAAATCCGCCGCAAGGATCCCGTCTATCGCGATTGTCTTGTCGCCGGCCTGGATCGTGCCGTCGCGCAGGTCGATCGTCAGCGTACGGTCTTCGCTGAGGATCCAGCCATGCGCATAGCGGCCTTCGTCCGTGACGGTAATCGCGAGATCGAGAATACGCGCGATGCTGCCGAGGGGCAGGTATAGGCCCTGACGGGTGCCGTAAGCGATGATCGTGTCGCTTTCCTGCGCATTGTTGACGCGGACCTCCAGGATCAATTCGTCCTGGTACGAGATCAGGGGGCCGTCATCGCCCAGATTTCCGCCGAGGCCCGGCGCAGATGCGAAAGCGGTGTTGGCAGTCGAAGCGGGCGACGCGGCTTCGTCGACCCCGGGAAGAACTGGCCCGCTTTTCGCCTGGGCTGCAGGCCTTTTGACGAGCGCAGCCGTCAGCGGCGCGTAAGATGCGACGGCTGCGGCAGAAAGAGCTGCCGGCTGTGGCTCCAGCCGAGCGGTATTCGTGCTCGTGACCGGCACACTCGGGCTTTCGCTCAACGGCTGAGTGACCGATGCCGGGCTGGACGGCGCGGCAATTACCCCGGCCTCGTCGACACGTTCTGGCGACGTAGGCGCTAAGTTCGGAAGGAGGGCGGCAGAGGAACTGCCGGGGCGTGCGGCCAAGGCAGGCGAGGCCGGTTTCGCGCTTCCGCTCGCGGCCACCGGAGAGGCAGGCTCTTCAAGCGGCGCGATGGAGAGAAGTTCTTCCGCCTGCGGCCCGGGAAGCTCGGCGCCGGTAATGGGTGAGGCCGCCAGTTCCCGATCCCCGACAATCAGCCCTTCCTCGCCCCAGACCGCGCCCGTTCCGGTTGGAGCTGAGGTGTGCATATCCACCTGGAGGGGGGTGATCTGGCTCGATGCGAGCGGACTTGGCGAGGGGAGTAAACCGTCGCCGATCGTCCCGTCATCGCTCGGCGCGGAAACCTCGGCCAGTTTCGTCGGCCCGGCATCTATTTCCGGCAAGGCATCGAGTGTGAGCGGGGCAAGTGCGGAGGTCAGCTCGAGCCGCGCGGTGCCGATCGAGATCGCGGGCCGCTGATCGCTGCCGAGAAGTATGGGTTCGTCGTCTGGTGATGCCAGAGTTGCAGGAGCAAGCGCCGGCTCGCCTACCGTCGCGGTTCCGACGGACACGACACTGGCCGTAAGAGGATCGTCGCCAACTTTTGCGGCATCGGTATTCGCCAGTTCTGCAGGCGCCGTCGACGCGGAACCGGGGACCAGCGGTGTGTAGTGCTCGATGGTCTCCGGCAGGGTAAGGTCGGCGAGTTCGCTCGCTGCATTCGGCAGCACGGATTTGGGTGCGCCGCCACCTTTCGCTTCCGGACTTTTAGCAACGGTTGGCAGCGCGCTGGCCGAGCCCAAAAGGCGAGGTCGCGTTGGAACAGCTTTCTCGGCTGCTGCCGCAGCCGGGCCGAAGCTCGGCGTGGGCAAGGGCTTGCGGAGACTGACCGAAGGGGCGTCCGCCTCGGCATCCTGCTTTTTGGGTTGGGGTAGTTTCGTGCGTTGCTGGTCCTGGCCCGGCCAGAGGCCGAAACCGACGGCTGCCGTAATCAGGCAAGCGGTTCCGGCACCACCAACGATAATCCGCTTGTTCACGGCACTACGAAACTATGCTCGGCAAGTTTGCTACCGGGGGCGAAGTCGTCGTCGATGAATTCGATCGACAGGCGAGCTCCCGAAGCCAGCAAGCTGGGATCGGTTTCCGGATCGATCGGCACAATGACCTGCCGCGCGTCGATTTCGGGATAGATGCCGACCCCGCGCGAGAAAGCGATCGGCTCCGAGCGCCCGGCTGCCTTGATCACGACATCCCCGAAAGCGGAGCGCGTGCCGCTGCGATTGAGGACAAAGCCCACCGCCTGCGTTCCGTCGCGCGCCGTGAGCAGGGTGGCGCCGGTAATCCCGACATTCAGCGTGGTTTCGCCTACGCGGACGATAACCGGGATCGCGATGCCGAAGCGCGGACGGATGCTGACACCGATCCCGTCTGCCTGTCCGGCGCCGGTCGCTTCCTCGATACTGAAACCTTCGGACTCCGGGACGGAGGTGACCATGAAATGCGATCGGTATTCGCCGTCGGGCAAGTCGCTCGAACCGCGCGCCATGACGCGGATCAGCTGCGATTCAGACGAGCCAAGGCGTACCCGGCGCGGCGAATAGCGCAGCATCTGGCTGGCCGTGCTGACCTTGGCCTTCGTAGCTTCGTCGAGGCCGTTGTCGAAAGAGATCAGCTGGCCTTCCGGCGTCATCGCCATGTCGACGATCTTGATCTCGTAATCGCCCGCGTCGACCGTCTTGTTGTAAAGCCCGACGGTCGCGATCGCGCGGCGTCCATCGATCACCACGCGCTTGGGAAAGAGGTTCACGTCCCCCAATCCGCCAACCGATCCGGCAGGCGCGGACGGGGGAGGCGGGGCTGAAGCTTCCTGCGCTGTAGAACTGCCAGCGCCCATCGCCAGCACCAGTGCTGCGCCGGTAATCATCGATGCGAGGAATTTAGACCCGGATTTCATTATCTTGCCCTTGAAAACATGGGCGTTAAGCCCAGTCCGGGTCATATCCTAGGCATGGTTAATTTACAGATAAAGAACGGCGACCTCGAAAGTCCCCGAATAAGTTCCGGGTTCCTGGTTCGCATTCACCTGCAAGCGTCCGCCCACATAAAGGTCGTAGCTTCCCACGGCATCGAACCGGCCGAACCCCAGGTCGAGATTGGTACGGAAACGATCGACGCGCATGGTGGATGTGCCGTTGGAGATATCAATCCGGTTCGGCACGAAAATGATGAACCGCCGACGCGATTCCCCGAGAACGGTAAAACGGGCGGGTGCCCTGCCGTTGGGAAAGGTCGAAAGGTCCAGGTTGCTCGAGACCGAGCCATCGGGATTGACGTCGACGATGCCCGCGGCAGCCGGTTGCATCAGGGCGCCGAACCTGAGGTCGGAAATGTTGACGATCGAGATCGGCTCGACCACGCGTACCTGCGAACTGCCCGATACCGTCATGGTATCGCTGGACTGCGCAAGCGCCTGGGGAGCCAGGAGGCCGGCAAAGAGGGCCAGGAACCCCGAAAGATATGTCCTGAACATGCGCCGGCTCATCGGTCAGGAAAGTTCGGCGGGCAGCCGCTGGCACCATGCCGGCGGCTGCCCGATCCGATTAGTTGTAGCTGACCGTTGCGTCGTAGCTGCCGCTGTAGGAGCCAGCAGCCTGGTTCGCACCAACGTTCAGCGTACCGCCGACGGAGAAGTTGTCGCTACCGGTAGCCGACAGCGTGCCCGAAGCCGGGGCGTCGGTAGTGAAGGTCATCGAGTTGCCACCCGAGGTAACCGAACCGCCGGTCGTCACGATGCTGTACGCACGGCCTGCGTCACCGGTCACGGTGAAGCTGTCGGCTGCGTTCGTGCTGCCCGATACGAACAGCGTGTCGCCGGTCACGGAGCCAGCGCCGCCCTGCGTCACGACAACCGTGCCGGCAGTGGTGGCGGGAATGATGATACCGAAATCGAGTGCGCCGCCATCGTGGGTGATAGCGATCGGAGCAACGATTTCAGCAACTGCGGTACCCGAATCCTGAGCGGTGTCGCCCGGAGCAGCCATCGCAGGAGTTGCGAATGCGACTGCGGCAGCCGCGAGGATGATCTTCTTCATTAGGTGTCCCCTGGTTCGTACAATAGCGCGCCCAGCTATTGCCGGTGCGACCTAAGGGATAGAACCTAGGCTTTAAGGAAAGATTACCGGGAAAACAACGCGGAACTACGTGATCTTACGGGGCACCTTTACCTCGGGTTAGTCATAAGAGACTACCATCTCCATCTCCGCGACGTAGGTCCCGGCTGCCGTGCCGGGCGACACCTGGAGCGTACCACCCACCTTGAAACTGTCGGTGCCCGCGTCGTCGAGCACACCGCGCAAGCCCGTGCCGGGAATACTCTGCGTAGCGACGGTGATCTCCGAGACGGTCAGCATGCCGCCGCCACCTGTCCGCGCGGCAAGCGCCTGCCCCGGGGCGGAAATACGGTAGCTGCGCCCCGCTTCTCCCCGGACCGCAAAGGTGCCGGCCTGCGCCGTGCAACTGCTTCCTGCGGGACACAGGCTGCGCAGCGATCCCGTCACGCTCGTGGCGCCGTTCGCAGGCGAAAGCGTCAGTGTGCCACCCGTATCGCCGGTGGCCACGGTTCCGAATCGCAGGGCTTCGACCTGCCGCACGGTGATCGGCGCCACGACGCTTGCCGTCGCAGTGCCGGATGCCTGGGCGCGTTCCTGTGCCAGCGCAAGGCCCGAGGGGGCAACGGCAGCAGCGGTTGCAACGAACAGGACGGAAAGGAGGCGGGGAGAGAGCTGTCTCATTTGACCGAAATCACGGCTGCGTCGACGATGATCGGTATTTCCACCAGCCCGCCGCCGAAATTGCGATCGACATCGATACGGCCGCCCAGATTGAACGAGCGCGAACACACGCGTTGCCGGCAATTGGACAGTTCGATCCGGATTACCTGGCCGGGCTGTACGGCACCATAGCCGGGGAGATCGATCTGGTAGCGGGAGAGGCGGGCGGTCAGGCCGCCCTGCGCGAAGGTTGCGGGTGCCGAAAAGACGATCTCGATCACGAGATTGAGTTCGCGCCTACCGTTGTTTCCGCGATCGTATTGTACGACGAATTGCGCGGGGCCGACGCCTGTATTGTCGAGCGCGAAGATCCCGCCGCTCGATATTCCGCCTCTGGGGGACACTTCGCGAAAGCCGGACGTCGGCACTGCGAAAGTGCCGAAGCGCAGGGCCGCCGGATTCTGCACCGAAACCTGGGGGCTGTTGCTCGCGACAGGGGATGCTGCGAACAAGCACATGAGCGCGCAAGCCGCTGAAACAGCGGTTTTTCTTCGTGCAAGATTGAAGCGGCTCATGCCCATAAAAACACTTGCAGGAACGTCGCCGTTCCGGATTTCCTAACAATTTCAAGCAGTCGTCAACGCCGGATTGACGCTGATTACCGTCTACGCTGCAACACGATGGTAAATAGAAGGTTTGCTTGCAAGCCTATTAACCCTGAGTGGATGCTTGCAGAACTGCCTTGTTCAGACAGCCGAGCTGAATTGGCGTGTGCTGATAGAACGGTAGGAATCGAATAGGGCAGCGATCGTGCGCGCATAAGGAAGCCCGTCGGGCTGGATCGTCAGCCGATCCTCATCGAGCGATGCGAGACCGCGCTCGAGAAACGGCAGCAGGGCGCCGCGCACCTCTGTCATCAGCCTCGCCCCTATCCGCGCGCGGCCCTCGCACAGCAGCCCCTCGATGACGCTTGCCCGGTAGCGGTCCTCGGCAGAACGGTGGATCCCCCGGTCGGCGCACAGCAGGCCCTGCGAAGCCCGCATTCGATACCGGCCCGAGTTCTTCTCGTTCTGCGCGAGCAGTCCGGGAAAGGATGAAATCGCGGATGCGCCCAGACCGATGAGATTCTGAGCCCTATCGTCGGTGAAACCCTGGAAATTCCGTCGCAGGGTTCCGGCGAGTGCGGCTGAAGCCAACGGGTCGCCTCCCGGCTTGGCGAAGTGATCGAAGCCGACGGGCGTATACCCATGCGTGACCAGGTAGCGATATCCTAGGGCGGCCATGGTAAAGCGCTCTTCCTGTCCGGGCAGGTCTGACGCGTCGATCGCGCGCTGGCGCGGGACGATATGCGGGACATGGGCATAGCCGAACAGCGCTACACGGTCGGCTCCGAGGGCGCGCGTGCGCTGGAGGCTGTCCAGCAAGTCGTTTTCGCTCTGCCCCGGAAGCCCGTACATCAGGTCGAAATTGATCGATGTGACCCCGGCCTCTCTCAGCCAGTCTACCGAGCGCACGATGAGATCTTCGTCCTGCACCCGCCCGATCGCTTCCTGGCAGTGGCTGGCGAAGGTCTGGACCCCGAGGCTTGCCCGGTCGAAGCCTGCTTGCTTGATGCCGTCGGCCCAGTCCTGCGACATCGTGCGCGGGTCGAGCTCTGTCGAAAGCACCGGTGTGTCGAGATCGAAATGCGATGCAACGGCATCGAAAAGGCGGAGCATCTCGGCCGGTGCAATGGCGTTGGGGCTGCCTCCGCCAAAGGAAATGCGGCGCACGCGCGCATCGCTCGGCAACAGGGCGCCGACGGCCGCGATTTCCGCATGCAAGGCATCGAGATAGCTGGCGAGCCGGTGCTGCCGGTTGGCGCGCCCCGTATTGCAACCGCAGTAGAAGCAAATCTGCTCGCAGAACGGGATGTGCAGGTAAAGCGACACATCGCCATGCGCACTTTCGAGCGCCTCGCGATAGGCATCGCCGGGAAGGTCGCCGAAATCGGCGGCGGTCGGATAGCTCGTATAGCGCGGCACGGGCGTGGCGAGCAGCTCGGGATAATAGGTCCACATGACACCCGATTGCCGAACCACGGACCGAGCGTCTTTGCGTCAGATCAAATTGTGCTTGCGGGAAGTGCTGCGGCATCCCTTCGCATGGCACGGCTGGTTCAGGGGGGATTTCCTTGGCGGCAGGGGAATATCGATCTGCACTGCATCACCATTGCCGCAAATGCGCGCGGAGATGACCTGCTGCTCCTCTGGCAGTGGGCCTAGAATCGCAGGCACCAGCGCCAGCAAGCCAAGCGCCGCGCCGTTCACTCTTCCTCCTCCTCGTCGATGAGGATGCGCTGTGCGGCCCCGTCGAGGTCTTCGAACTGGCCGTCGCGCATCGCCCAGAAGAACATCGCAAGGCCCAGCAGGCCGAGGCCCAGCGCAATGGGTATCAGGACCAAGAGGCCGCTCATTGCTTGACCCTCGCCAGTCTCAGCGAGTTGCCAACCACGATTAGCGAACTGCCCGACATCGCAATGGCCGCAATCAGAGGCGTCACCACCCCTGCAAGGGCGAGCGGCACGGCGCAGATGTTGTAGACCACCGCAAGGCCGAAATTCTGGCGCACAATCGTCATGCACCGCCGCGCGTGGGCCACAGCGAGAGCTACAGGCATCAGCGCTTTGCCGGTAAACACCGCGTCCGCCGCCTGCTGGCTGACGTCGCTGGCACTACCCGGCGCAATCGAGGCATGCGCTGCGGCAAGCGCGGGACCGTCATTGATGCCGTCTCCCACCATCAGGACCTTACGCCCCTGAGACTGCAGGTCTTCGAGAAGGGATAGCTTGTCCTGCGGCTTGGCCTCGGCGGTCGCGGGGACATCGAGAGCCTTCGCGACCGCTTCGACCGCTCTTTGGCGATCCCCCGATAGGATGCGGCTCGCAATGCCCTGTTCCGCCAGTTTGGCGAGTGCTTGCTTCGCATCGGCGCGCAGGCCGTCTGCGAAGGTGATGATCGTTTGTGCGGGGCCGATGCGGAGGAGGGAGGCCATGCCGGTGATCTCCTCCTCGGGGCGACCGAGCGCCACCGGCATGCCCTGCCATGTGCCTGCAAGACCCTGACCCTCGGCTTCGGTAATGTCCTCGACCTGTGCAGGCCGCGCACCCTCGCCCTGAAGAGCATTTGCGAGGCTGCGGCTAAGCGGGTGGCGGCTGGCCTGTGCGAGCGCCAAGGCTACTTCACGCTGCTTTTCGCCGAGAATGGAAATGTCGGCCTGAGGTTCGCCGAGCGTCAGGGTGCCGGTCTTGTCGAAGATCGCGATATCCACCTCTGCCAGGCGTTCCAGCGCACTCCCGTCCTTGACCAGCAAGCCACGCTTGATGAGCGCGCCGGAGGTCACGACCTGCGCCGCCGGTACCGCCAGGCCCATTGCGCAGGGGCAGGTGATGATCAGTACGGCTATCGCGATGACCAGCGACTGGTACCAGCCTGCGCCAGCCAGCATCCAGCCAAGGAATGCCAGCAGGGCGAGCGAATGGACGGCGGGTGCATAAAGCCGCGATGCGCGGTCCGCGATACGGGTATAGCGGCTGCGGCTCTGGCCCGCTTCGTCCATGAGGCGGGCGATCTCGGCAATCACCGTATCGGAGGATGCTGCGGTCACGCGCACTTCCATCGGCCCGGACAAGGCGATGGCGCCGGCATGAACGACGGACCCGGTCTCGACGTGTTCCGGATCGCTCTCGCCGGTCAGCATCGAGTTGTCGAGCGACCCGCGCCCTTTCTCGATCACCCCATCGGCGGCCAGTGCATCGCCGGAAGCGACGAGCATGACCATCCCCGGCTGGAGGTCTTCCGCCTTGATCTCGGAAGTGCCGCCATCGCGGCCGAGCACGCGCGCACTCTTGCCCATCTTCGACAAAAGCGCGCCGATGCCTGCGCGGGTCTTGGTACGCATGGTCGCATCAAGCGCCCGGCCGGCGAGCAGGAAGAACAGCAGCATGACGGCGCTGTCGAAATAGGCGTGCCCGTCGCCCGCGAAGGTTTCGTATACGCTCAGCCCCGTCGCAAGCAGCACGCCGATCGAAATCGGCACGTCCATGTTCGTGCGCCCGTAGCGCAGCGCCATCCAGGCAGAAGCAAAGAAGGGGCGGCCCGAATAGGCCACGACGGGCAGCGCGATGATTGCCGACAGCCAGTGGAACAGGTCGCGGGTGACGCCGCCCGCCCCCGACCAGACGCTGACCGAAAGCAGCATGATATTCATCATGCCGAACCCGGCGACCGCGAGCGCGCGGAGCAGGGCCTTGCTTTCCTTGTCGTCACTGCCGAGCGGATTATCGGCGAGAGCCTGCGCTTCGAAGCCAAGATGGCGCAGCGCCTCGACCAGATCGCCCTGATCCAGCCGCGGGCTGTGCCGCACCGCAACGCGCTTGGCCGAAAAGTTCACGCGGGCGGCGTCGATACCCTCGATCTCGGCAAGGCCGCGCTCGATCTTGGCAATGCATCCTGCACAGCGCATACCCGGGACGGTCAGGCGCGTGTCGGCGAGCGCGCTATCCTTGAGATCTTGCTGGCGGAATGGCGCGGTCACCCGATCTGCTCCTCCGAAACCCAGCGGTCATCGCCCCGTTCGATCGAAACGCGCACGATCCAGCGACCTGCGGGCAGGGCTTCGCTCGACAGCAGCCGCGCTTCGCCGGTGTGCACGAAGGTAAGCTCGCGCGTGTCGGCCTGGCCGAGCGGACGGCGCACCTGTGCGGATACCGTTGCGCTGGCGGGCACGTTTGCGAGGTCGAGTGCCAAGCGATCGCCCGAACGGCTGGCTTCGGCATTCCAACCCAGCGCTTCCTGCCGCTCTGCCTGGTCGAGCCAGCCGTTGAACTTCTGGCTGGCCACATAGGAGTTCTCGACCACGACGCCGCTGAAGCTGCCCGAGGCGATGGCGGCCATGGTGAAGTTGACCGCTACCACCACGCCAAAGCCCGCCACAAGGATTGCGGCCATTTTCCTGCCTGTGAATTCCTTCTGCATCATGGGGTCTCCGGTGCATCGAAGCGGGTCTCGACACGGTCGCTTTCGCGCTGTTCGTCGAGCGAGGTGACGGTGAAGGCAAAGTCTTGGGTCCGGGCATCGCGGGGCGCCATGACATAGGCCCTGATGGTGCGAACCTGGTCGGCAGCGACCGTTATGGTCTGCGTGGCGGCTGCCTCGTCACGGCCGATGGCATCGGTCCACATGACGCCGCCCTCCAGCCCATCGAGCGCGATTTCCATGTCGCGCGGACGGCTTTCCATGTTGCGGATTTTTAGCGTGAAGGAATTGCGGATCGATCCGTCGCTCATCAGCATGAATGGCGGATTGCGGTCGGGCGCGACGGTCATTTCCGTATGCGTGCGCACGCCTAGTGCGAACAGCAGGGCCGCGCCGATGCCTGCCCAGATCGTGAAATAGACCATCGTCCTCGGGCGGAGCAGGGCACGCCACGCAGGCTTGGGGTTCTCGCCTGCCGCTTCCCGCTCGCAATCCTCGAGCGTGGCATAGTCGATCAGACCGCGCGGCCTGCCGATATCCTTCATGACCTTGTCGCAGGCATCGATGCACAAGGCGCAGGTGATGCAGCCGATTTGCGGACCTTCGCGGATATCGATGCCCGTCGGGCAGACCTGGACGCATTGCGTGCAGTCGATGCAATCGCCGAACTGGCCGGGATTCTTGGCGGCTTTCTTCACGCTGCCTCGCGGTTCGCCGCGCCAGTCCTTGTAGGTCACCATCAGCGATTTCTCGTCCATCATCGCAGTCTGGATGCGCGGCCAGGGGCACATATAGATGCAGACCTGCTCGCGCATGAAGCCGCCCAGAGTGACGGTGGTCAGCGTCAGGATCGCCACGGTGGCGTACGCAACCGGCGCTGCTTCCAGCGCGAAGAAGTCGCGAAACAGCGTGGGCGCATCGGCGAAATAGAGGATCCATGCACCGCCGGTCACGAAACCGATGGCGAGATAGATCGACCATTTGAAGCCGCGCCGGAAGACCTTGCCCCAGGTCCAGGGCGCATTCTCGAGCCGGATGCGCGCATTGCGATCCCCGTCGACGAAGCGGTCGATATGCTGGAACAGGTCGGTCCAGACCGTCTGCGGGCAGGCATAGCCGCACCAGGCACGGCCAACGGCGCTCGTGATCACGAACAGGCCGATGCCCGCCATGATCAGCAGGCCCGCGACGAAATAGAATTCGTGCGGCCAGATCTCGATACCGAACATGTAGAACCGCCGGTTAGCGAGATCTACAAGCACCGCCTGGTCGGGTGCGTAAGGCCCGCGATCCCAGCGCAGCCACGGGGTGACGTAATAGATACCCAGCGTGACCAGCATCACGAACCATTTGAAGCGCCTGAAAGGCCCGTCGATACGCTTGTTATGGATCGACTTGCGCGCTTCGTAGAGTTTTTCCGGCAGCGTTTCGCGCGGCGGTTCGTGCGGTTCGTGGCGCCGCGTGGCTGCCGCCGGATCGGCAACCGCGCTGGATACGGGCTCGTTCGACTTGGCGATGCCGTCCTCGACGGTCACCGCCCAGTCGCGTTTCGCATCGTCCGGTTGGTCAGGGTTGCCCATCGTTTCCGGCTTCCGCTTCGGGTTGGGTTTCGGCGCTGTCGGAAATCTCCGCTTGCGCCTCTTCGCCTCCCCCGAGCGAATAGACATAGGCTGTCAGCATCTTGACCGTCACCGGGTCCAGCCTCTCGCCCCATGCGGGCATTGCGCCCATCCTGGGGTTGAGGATCTGGCGTTTGATGTCGGCAGCGGTTCCGCCACGAAGCCAGATCTGGTCGTTGAGGCGCGGCGCGCCTTGTGCACGGTCGCCCTGTCCGGCCGGGCCGTGGCAGGCCGCGCAATTGTCGGCATAGATCTGCGCGCCCGCCGCGCTGGCATCCGCATTGCCGCTTAGCGACAGGACGTGCTGCGTCACGGCTTCGAGCTGCGCGCTGTCGAATGCGCCGTCGAACGATGGCATGACGCTCTGGCGTTTCTCGTTATCGTCCGGCTGGCGAATGCCGCGGTCGATCGAATAGTGGATCGCCGCAAGATCGCCGCCCCACAGCCAGTCGTCATCGTTGAGGTTGGGATAGCCCAATGTCTGGCTGCCCGCCGCGCCGGATCCGTGGCATTGCGAACAGTTCACCTTGAACGCCGCTGCGCCGCCCGCGACGGCGCGCTGCATGAGTTCCGGATTGTCGCGCAGTTTCACCACGTCGATCGCGGCAAGCTGTTCGCGGAAGCTCTGCTGGGCACGGTCGGCGGCGGTCATCTCCTGAGCCAGCGCGCCGCGGCTGGACCAGCCCAGCATGCCTGCGGTCGCCCGGTCGATCATCGGCCATGCCGGATACGCGATGACATAGCCGATGGCGAAGATGATGGTGAGGTAGAAGGTCCACAGCCACCAGCGCGGCAGCGGGGTGTTGAGCTCTTCGATGCCGTCCCATTCATGGCCGACGGTCTCGGTGCCCGTGGGCTGGTCGATGCGCTTATTCGCCATCGTCGTTTCCTTCAAAGATCGAATTGGCTGCCTCTTCGTTGCGCTTGCCGGCGCCTGGGCGGAACGGCCACAGGCACAGCAACAGGAAGAGCGCGACCGTGGCGATCAGCGCATAGCTGTCGGCGAAGTGGCGCAGGCTTTCGTAGGAGGTCATCGGCCTTTCTCCTGCGCGAGTTCCTGCTGTGCGGCGGCGCTGTCGACATCGACCAGCGTGCCCAGCATCTGGAGATAGGCGACCAGCGCATCCATCTCCGTGATGCGCGAGGGATCGCCGTCGTAATCGCGCACCTGTGCCTTGGGATAGCGGCGCTGGAAGTCTTCCAAATCGCCTTCCGCATCCGGATCGGCTTGCAGGAAGAGGTCCATCAGGGCGTTGTCGATGTCTTCCTGCGAATAGGGCACGCCGACGCGGCTGAGTGCGGTGAGGGTCGCAGAAGGGTCGCCCACGGCCAGCTCGGTTTCGGCGAGGAAGCCGTATTGCGGCATGACGCTTTCGGGCACCACGGCTTGCGGATTGACGAGGTGCTGGACGTGCCATTCATCCGAATAGCGGCCGCCGACGCGGGCAAGATCAGGCCCCGTGCGCTTGGAGCCCCACTGGAAGGGGTGGTCGTACATACTTTCCGCAGCGAGGCTGTATGCGCCGTAGCGTTCCACTTCGTCGCGGAACGGGCGGATCATCTGGCTATGGCAGACATAGCAGCCTTCACGGATGTAGATGTCGCGCCCGGCCTGTTCCAGCGGGGTATAGGGCCGCATCCCGTCGACTTTCTCGATCGTGTTGTCGAGATAGAAGAGCGGTGTGATCTGCACCAGGCCGCCGATGGCAACCGTGATCAGCGTGCACACCGCCAGCAGCGTGATGTTGCGTTCTAGTTTCTTGTGGCGTTCGGTCATGCTCATGGCAGTCAGCCCTTATTCGGCCGGAACGGCGCTGGTGGGAGTCTCGACGATCGGACGGTCTTTCTCCGCGTCGTAGGCGGCGTCGCGCATCGGCGCTTCGTCGCGCAGCTTCCCGGCGAGCGTCATCCAGATGTTGTAGGTCATCACGAAGGCGCCCGAGAGGTAGAGCAGGCCGCCAAAGGCGCGCAGCACGTACATCGGGAACATCGCGGCGACGCTGTCGGCGAAGGACCAGACGAGGTATCCGTCGGGGCCGTATTCGCGCCACATCAGGCCCTGCTGGATCCCGGCGACCCACATGGTGGCAGCGTAGAAAACGATGCCCAGCGTCGCGAGCCAGAAGTGCCAGTTGATCATCCGCAGCGAATACATCCGTTCCCGGCCCCACAGGCGCGGCACGAGGAAATACACGCAGGCGAAGGTAATCATGCCGTTCCATCCAAGCGCGCCAGAATGGACGTGGCCGATGGTCCAGTCGGTATAGTGCGACAGGCTGTTCACGCTCTTGATCGAGAGCATGGGCCCTTCGAACGTGCTCATCCCGTAGAAGGCGAGCGCCATGACCATCATGCGGATGATCGGGTCGGTGCGGATCTTGTCCCATGCCCCGTTGAGGGTCATCAACCCGTTGATCATGCCGCCCCAGCTGGGCATCCACAGCATGATCGAGAACACCATGCCCAGCGTCTGCGCCCAGTCAGGCAGCGCGGTGTAGTGCAGGTGGTGCGGACCCGCCCAGATGTAGAGGAAGATCAGCGACCAGAAGTGGATGATCGACAGGCGGTAGCTGTAGACCGGGCGTTCGGCCTGTTTCGGCACGAAGTAGTACATCATCGCCAGGAAGCCCGCCGTCAGGAAGAAACCGACAGCGTTGTGCCCGTACCACCACTGCGTCAGCGCATCCTGCACCCCGGCAAAGGCGCTGTAGCTTTTCGCGCCAAGCAGGCTCACCGGCATGGCGAGGTTGTTGACGATGTGCAGCATCGCAACGGTCACGATGAAGGCGAGGTAGAACCAGTTCGCGACGTAGATATGCGGTTCGCGGCGGCGGACGATGGTGCCGACGAAGACGATGAAATAGGCGACCCACACGATGGTCAGCCACAGGTCGACGTACCATTCGGGCTCTGCATATTCGCGCGATTGCGTGACGCCAAGGAGGTAACCCGTCGCCGCCAGAACGATGAATAGCTGGTAGCCCCAGAAAACGAAGCGGGCGAGGCCGGGGAAGGCCAGCTGCGCGCGGCAGGTGCGCTGGACGACATAGAAGCTCGTCGCGATCAGGGCATTGCCGCCGAATGCGAAGATGACTGCACTGGTATGGAGCGGGCGAACCCTGCCGAAATTGAAATAGGGCTCGAAGTTGAGCTGCGGGAAGGCCAGCTGCAAGGCGATGAAAAGGCCTGCGGCAAGGCCCGCAATGCCCCAGAACATGGTCGCCAGCACGCCCCAGCGGATGGGGTCGTCGTCGTATTTCGACGGCGTATCGGGCATCTTGAAGAAGCTGTTGAGCTTGCCTGCGGGGTCGTATCGCGATGCGCTCATCCACATCAGGACGAAGCACACCAGTGCCACGATTACCGCGTGTGCGGCAAAGCCCCCGTCGGCCGCCGTGGCAACAACCACGATCGAGACCAGGAACAGGACAAACCACAGCATTGTGCGGCCTAGTGCGGTTTCCGCTTGCATATTACCTCCCGTGCAATCCCTGCGCGCCTAACGCGGCCACCGGGATCCGGCATTGATGTGGATCAAATTTGATGGATTTTTCACGCAGCGACCCTGAGGTGGCCTGCGCGGCGATCGAGTTCGTCGACGCGTAGCAGCGTCACTCCGGAGCGGCCCTGGGTCCGGATCAGCCCCTGGTCTCGCAGCAAGGTGAACTGGCGGCTGACGGTCTCTATGGTGAGGCCGAGGCTGTCGGCGATATCCCTGCGCGACATGGGCAGGTCCAGCTTCACCTCGGACCCATCACCGCGCCCAATCCGCTCTGCCATGGAGAGCAGGAAGCTGGACACGCGTTCGAGCGCCGACTTGCGCCCGAGGGTGAGTGTCTTCTCTCGGCTGCGCTGCAGCGAGACGGTGCTGCGCTCCAGCAGTTGGGTGAGGACCTGCTGGTGCTTTTCGGCAGCTTGCAGGAACTGTGCGTAGGGGAAAGTCATGAGGTCGCACTCGATCAGTGCTTCGAGCGTGTAGCTGTGCGCGCCATGGGCGGGCAGTGTCAGCAGGTCTCCGGTGAAATGGAAGGCGAGCACCTGTTCGCGATGGTCCGAAGCATGGGCGACCAGTTTCGTCGCACCGTCGCACAGGAAGACGAGGGTCGGCTCGTCCTCGGGGTAGTGGAGCTGACGGTCCGCTTTGAGGTGGACGTGCGAACCGAGCGTGCGGAACAGGCGCACGGTCTCCGGCCCTGTGCGCTTGGGCAGAACGCGGCTTACGAAGCAGTCGAAGGCGTCGGTGCAAGTGTGCATGCACGCCCTATCGCGCGGCTAAAAGCGTATCTCATTGATCCAGATCAAGGAGCGCCTTGGAAAGGTGGTGCAGTTGCCTTGCCACGCGATGCAACAACCTGGGCCGCATGGGGTGGCCGCTGCACCGCGCCAAGGAATGCGAAATGAAGAAACTGCTTGCCGGAACCGTCGCGGGGCTCGCGATGCTTGCCATCCCCGCCCAGGCGCAGGCACAGGACGCCAAGGGCGCCATCCAGGTGAAGCTGCTGGGCACGGCCGTGCTCCCCGATGGCAAGATCACCGAGGTGAAAACCGATATCGTCGGACTGCCCGCCGGGACGCAGACCGAGGCCAACGACAATGTCGTGCCGACGCTCGCGATCGAATATTTCGTCTCGCCCAATTTCTCGCTGGAGACGATCTGCTGCATGACGCAGCACGATGTCGACTCCGTCTCGGGCCTGACGGGTGCCGAGCTGGTGTCGGATGCCAAGCTCATCCCGGCGACCGTCACCGCGAAATACCACTTCGATCTCGGCGGTGCGAAGCCCTACCTCGGCGCCGGCGCGACCTATTTCCTCTGGGTGGATGTGGACCCCGGCGAAGCGACCCTGCCGCTGGGTGTGACCAGGACCGACCTCTCGGACGAATTCGGCTTCGTGTTGCAGGCCGGTTTCGATGTCCCGGTCAATGACAGTGGCCTCGCCTTCAGCGTTGATGCGAAGCGCTATTTCGTCGGTACCACGGCGAGCTGGTATGCGGGTGACACGCTGGCGATCCAGACCGAACACGATCTCGACCCATGGGTGCTGAGCGCTGGCGTCGCCTACCGCTTTTGACGGGATCGGCCGGCTCTCGCACGCCAGCCGGCCCGCCTTGCGCGGCCTTGCGGGAAGTCCCGCAGGGCCGCGTTTTTTATGCTAGGTCCAAACCTGCGATTTCCGCAGCACCTTGAAGCGTGTGCCATGAGTGTTAGGGGCGATTCGATGTTATCTTCGGCCCTTCCGATCCGGTCCCTCTTGTTCGCCATCTTCATCCTGATGGCGGGAAGCGGTTTCCTCTCGACCCTCATCGCCATCCGGCTGGAAGAGGCGGGTGCGGCTGCGCTGCTGATCGGTATCGTGGGTACAGGCTATTTCGCGGGGCTCACCTGGGGGTCGCTCAAAGTGGAAGCCCTGATTGCCCGCATCGGCCATATCCGCGCCTTCGCCGCCTTTGTCACCGTATTCTCGGCAAGCAGCCTGACCTATGCGATCGTGGACTTCCCTTATCTGTGGATCGCGCTGCGGCTGGTGGACGGTTTTGCGATGGCGGGCGTCTTCGTGTGCCTCGAAAGCTGGCTCAACAAGCAAGCCCAGCCGCACAACCGCAGCACGATCCTCGCGGCCTATATGATCGCGCTGTATTGCGGACAGGCCGGGGGACAGTTCCTGCTGAACCTGGGCGACAATTCGCCGGACCTGCCCTTCATGGTTTCGGCCGTGCTGCTGTCGCTTGCGCTGCTACCGGTCTTGCTGACCCGGATGGAGCAGCCGCATATCGAACGCACCGTGCCGTTCTCGCTGAAGCGCCTGTATACCGCATCGCCGCTCGGCATCGTCGGCACGCTGACGACCGGCGCAATGCTGGGCGCATTCTACGCCATGGGTGCGGTCTACGTACAGCGCATCGGTATGGACCTCTCGCAGGTCGCCTTCTTCACCTTCAGCGTGATCGCGGGCGGCGTGCTGCTGCAATACCCGCTCGGATTGCTGTCCGACCGGTTCGACCGGCGTAAGGTGATCGTGTGGTGCAGCCTCATTGCGGCGGCGATCTGTGCGGGGCTTGCCGTGCTCGAACTGCCAAACGAGGGGACGATCCTGCTCGGTGCGATGTTCGGCGGCTTCGCCTTCGCGCTCTATCCCCTGTGCGTGGCACATACCAACGACCACCTCGAAGAAGACGAGCGGATCGGGGCGAGCAGCGGACTGGTACTGACCTATTCGGCAGGCGCGGTAGCAGGGCCGCTGATCGGGTCGACCGCGATGAGCCTTGCCGGACCGGCCGGCCTGTTCTTTGCCATCGGTTCCATGGCGCTGCTCGGCGGTCTGTTCGGCCTTTGGCGTATGGCGGCGGCTCCGCCCGTCGCAGCCGACGACCAGCAACCTTTCCAAAGCCTACCGCGCACCTCGCCGATGGCGGCGGTCCTCGAATCGGACGAAGACTGAGAGCATTGCCTTGACCCGCTGGCGAGGGTCCCCGAAAGCACCGCCGATGAAATTGCTCGCTCCAGCTTCTCTCCCGCTACGTGCAGGCCTTTTCGTGGCGGCAGCCGCTGCCGCATCGCCTGCAATCGCACAGGATGCCGAGGAACCTGTGATCGTAGTCACCGGCGAAGGCCTGGAGGAAACGCCTGCCAGCCCAGCCTACGACACGCAGACCATCAAGCGCGAGCAGATCGTCTCGGCGCCCTCGGGTCGGATAGAGGACGTGCTGTCTTCGGTCGCGGGGTTCCAGCAATTCCGCCGGTCCGACAGCCGCTCGTCCAATCCCAGCGCACAGGGCGCGACCTTGCGTGCCCTCGGCGGCAATGCGACCAGTCGCGCGCTGGTGCTGCTCGACGGCGTGCCGATGGCCGACCCTTTCTTCGGCTTCATCCCTTTCACGGCCATCGCCCCCGAACGCCTGGGCGAAATCAGGGTGACGCGCGGGGGCGGTGCCGGCTCCTTCGGTGCAGGCGCGCTGGCTGGGACGATCGAACTGGTGAGCGCGGGCGGTGCCGATCTCGACGGCTTCGGCGGCCAGGTCCTCGTCAATGATCGCGGCGGTACGGAAAGCGCAATCCACGGATCTTCACAATTGTCTGACGGGTTCGCGGTGATCTCGGCGCGGTGGGACCGGGGTCCGGGCTTCTTCACTACGCCGGAGGCCGACCGCGTCGATGCCAGCGCCAAATCGGCTTACGACAGCTGGTCCACGCAGCTTCGCGGCGTAATCCCCGCGGGTGAGGACGCAGAGCTGCAGGTGCGCGGCCTTGTCTATGACGACCGCCGCACTTTGCGCTTCGATGGCGCGGACAGTTCCAGCTCCGGCCAGGATGCGAGCATTCGCCTCGTCGGGCGGGGCGACTGGCAGTATGAAGCGCTCGCCTATGTGCAGGCGCGCAATTTCACCAATACGGTCATCAGCTCGACGCGGTTCGTGCCGGTCCTCGACCAGCGTAACACGCCCTCGACCGGGCTGGGCGGCAAGCTGGAAGTGCGTCCGCCGGTCCAGGAGGACCAGGTGCTGCGTCTGGGGGTGGATTACCGCCGCTCCGACGGGGAGTTGTTCGAAACCGCGATCAGTGCCTTCAGTGGCAGGGTCAACGAGCGGCGCAATGCCGGCGGGACCAATTCCGATCTCGGCTTCTTTGTGGAGCATGAATGGCTGCTCGGCCCCGTCACGCTGACAGGCGGTGCGCGGGTGGACCGTTATGCGATTTCGGACGGCTTCTACGAGGCGCGCGATGCTTCGGGCAATATTATCCGTTCGGACCGCTTCGAGGATCGCTCCGGATGGCAGGATTCCTATCGCGGCGGCGTGTTGTTCAAGGCCTCAGATGCCTTGCGCCTGCGCGCAGCGGCCTACACCGGCCTGCGCCTGCCCACGCTGAACGAACTTTACCGGCCCTTCGTCGTGTTTCCGGTCACGACGAATGCCAATGCCTCGCTACGTAACGAGCGGCTGGAAGGCGTCGAGGCCGGCTTCGACCTGACCCCGGCGGAAGGCGTGGAATTGTCGGCCACGGTTTTCGACAACAAGGTGGAAGGGGCTATCGCGAACGTCACGCTTGATGCCACTACCCGCCAGCGCCAGAATATCGACGAGATCAGGGCGCGCGGCGTTGAAGTCTCCGCTGGCCTTTCCCTCGACACGCTGCGCTTCGATCTCTCGCTCGCCTATACCGATGCCGAGGCACGCGATGCAGGCGCCGCTTTCGACGGCAACCGGCCTGCGCAAACGCCGCGCTGGGCGGGCGGGGCGACGCTAAGCTGGCGGCCCGCGACGGACTGGCTGCTGGCAGCATCACTGCGCCACACCGGCGACCAGTTCGAGGACGATCTCGAGACCGATGTGCTGCCGGCCACGACCACCTTCGGCGTTTACGCACAGGTGCCCGTGACCAGGCGCCTTACCGTGGTGCTGCGCGGCGAAAACCTGTTCGACGAGGAAATCGTGACCCGAAACCAGAGCGGCTCCATCGACCTCGGTGTGCCGCGGACCGTCTGGGCCGGCATCAAGCTGGGCCTGTAGAACGACGATCGAAATGAGAGGTTTGCCCAAGTGACCACCCAGCCATCGCTTCCCAACCGCTTCCGCTCCTGGCTCTTCGCGCCCGGCGATAGCGAGCGCAAGATGACCAAGGCGGCAGAGGCCGAGGCGGACATTGTCATCTTCGATATCGAGGACGCTGTTGCCGAGGACGCTAAGCCCGCCGCGCGCGAGGCAATTCGCGCTTTCCTGCTGGCGCGCAGCGAAGAGGAGCGCTCGCGCCTGTGGGTGCGGGTCAACCCGCTCGACGGACCGCATACGGCAGACGACATTGCCTCAATCCTGCCGGGCAGGCCGGGCGGGATCATGCTGCCGAAATCGCGCGGGCGGCACGATGTGGAGGCGCTCGATGCGCTGATGACGCCGCTGGAAATGGAACTGGGGATCGAACCGGGCTCGACCCCTGTAATCGCTCTCGTGACCGAAGTGGCCGCTGCCATGTTCACTACCGGCGATTATTCCGGAGCCCCGCGGCTCGCAGCGATGACCTGGGGGGCAGAGGACCTTGCCGATTCCATCGGCGCCATGTCGAACCTTGGCGAGGACGGTGCCTATACCTTCACCTATGAACTGGCGCGCAGCCTCACGCTGCTCGGCGCTGCGGCGGCCGGGGTCCCGGCCATCGAGACCATCGACGGGGATTTCCGCAACCTCGAAGGACTGAAGGACCGCGCGCAGAAAGTGCGCCGCGACGGCTATCGCGGCATGCTGGCGATCCACCCGGCGCAGGTGCCGGTGATCAACGAGGCATTCTCGCCCAGCGCCGAGGAAATCGCCGAGGCACGCGAAATTGTAGCGCTGTTCGAAGCGAACCCGGGAGCAGGGACCATCGGCCATAACGGCAAGATGCTGGATCGTCCGCACCTCTCCCGCGCGCGCCAGTTGTTGGCGCAGGTGGAGGGTTAGGCGGAAAGCTTCGCCACTTCGGAAAGCACGGTTTCGGCATATTCCGCACGGCAGATGAGCAGGTCGGGCATGTAGGTGTCCGCCTGGTTATAGACGAGCGGACTGCCGTCGATCCGGCTGGCGTGGAGGCCATGGGCGAGGGCGACCGCGACAGGTGCCGCGCTGTCCCATTCGTACTGGCCGCCGGTGTGAAGATAGATTTCCGCTTCGCCGCGCACGACGGACATCGCCTTGGCTCCGGCAGACCCCATCGGCACAAGTTCCGCGCCAAGCGCTTCGGCTACGGCAACTGCCTCCGCTGCCGGGCGCGTGCGGCTGACGACCATGCGGGGCTTTGCAGCCATTTCGGGCAGTTCGCCCGGTTCGCCGGTGCAGAGCACCTTGCCAAGGCCGGGAAGGGCGACCGCGCCCACTTCCGGCCTGCCACCCACGCACAGCGCGACGTGGACTGCCCAGTCGCTGCGCTCTTCGCCATATTCGCGGGTGCCGTCCACGGGGTCCACAATCCACACGCGCTCCTTGGACAAGCGGTCGCTGGTGTCCTTGCTCTCTTCCGAAAGGAGGCCGTCGTCGGGGCGCTGGTGGCGCAGGGCGTGGCACAGGAACTGGTTCGCGGTTTCGTCGCCCGCAGTGCCCAGTGCCTTTCCCTCGAACATGCCGCTCGCCCGAACTTCCAGCAGGATCTTGCCTGCGCATTCGGCGAGGTGGGCTGCCAGTTCGGCGTCGGTCATGCGAAATCCCGTCAGTAAAAACCAGTTCGGGGGCCGCATGGCAGACCGAAGCCTCCATGCGAACCCCCGATTGTTCCGGTCATGGCCGGTATCAGGCTACGGCAGGCCTTCTTGCGAAGATGCCGAAGGCTGCGATGATGGCGTAGCAGATGATCGGGATGATCATGGCAAAGGCCAGGTCGCCGCCGGTGGCATCGGCCACCACACCGTAGAGCAGCGGAACCACCGCGCCGCCGAAGATCGCGACATTGATGATGCCCGAGCCGTCTGCCGCACGCGGGCCGAGCTTTTCGCAGGCCAGCGAGAAGATGGTCGGGAACATGATCGAGTTCATCAGGCCGACTGCAAGCAGGCTGTAAGCTGCCACTTCGCCGGCGGTCATCGCGCTGATGATGATCAGCAGGATCGAACCCGTCGCATTGAAGGCCAGGATTTTGCCCGGGCTGAAGATGCGCAGGAAATAAGAGCCGATGAAGCGGCCCACCATTGCACCGCCCCAGTAAAGGCCGATCATCCAGCCGATTACGCTTTCCGGCTCACCCAGAACGCGCTCCTGCGACAGGTAATTGATGATCACCGACCCGATCGAAACCTCGGCGCCGACATACAGGAAGATGCACAGCGCGCCGAAGCTGAAACGGGTGCGGGTCAGCAGCGGGTTGTCATAGAGCCACACGGCAGGTGCCGCCAGGATGAGCGCCATGCCGAGCCAGGGGCTGATCTGGATGGCCGAGAAAGCGCCGGCAATGACGAGGGCGAGGCCGACGAGGTAACGGCCCCAGGTGACCAGCTCCCCGTCGCCCATGATTTTGGAATCGTGCGGCAGGCGGTTGCGGAAAAGCCAGACTGCGATGGCCACGACGGCGATCAGGGCTGCGAGGCCGAGATAGCCCTGCCAGATCGCTTCGCTTTCCGCCTGGCGATATTCCATCAGCGCCTGTCCCGACAATTCGTCGGCGCTCACGGTTGCAAGGCTGCCGAGGATCACCACCGCACCCACGATCGGGAAGACGGTCGTGCCGAGCGAGTTGAACGCCTGGGCGAAAGTAAGACGGCTATGCGTCGTGCTGGGCGGGCCGAGCAGAGAGATGAGCGGATTGGCCACGACCTGTACGATCACGACCCCGCTGGCGAGGACAAACAGCGCGCCAAGGAAAACGATATAGGTCGCTGTCTGGCTGGCGGGGATGAAGAGCAGGCAGCCGACCATCATGGTCAGGAGGCCCGCCACCGCGCCGCGCATATAGCCCAATTTCTTGACCAGCTTTGCACCGGGAATGCCGATGATGAGGTAAGCTGCGAAGAAGCAGAACTGCACCAGCATCGCTTCGGTCCAGCTGAGCGTGAAAAGCTCTTTCAGCTTCGGAATGATGACGTCGTTGAGGGACGTGATCCCGCCGAAGATGAAAAACAGTCCGAAGACGAAATATTGCAGCCCCGGTGCGTTTACCGGGGGAGTGTCGTCGTCGATTTCGATCGGATTTGGATCGGTGCTTGACGCAACGTCAGGTGCCAAAGCCATTCAATTTTCTCCCCAATGATCGCCGGTCAAACGCCGTGCGACCCGTTATCCCTATCGGTGTGCCAGCACAGCGCCGCTGCGCAAAGCAAATACGAATGCCCGTCAGAACGAGCAGTCGGTCCCCTCTGCAAATTCTTCGCGCACGATCGATCCGATATTGATCGTGAAATCGCCTTCGGAACCCAGTGCCAGCGTCGGGCCGAGGTCCGTTGCGCAGGCCGAAGTGATGATCATCTCGCGATAACCCTTGCCCGCAGCGACAGCCAGTTGCTGCGTGATGTCGAGGGGCTCACCCGAGCCGACCTTTACGAAGAAAGGCGCAAGCGGACGGTTTTCGACCTCGTAGACGATGCGGTAGCCATAGCCATCATCGCCATCGCCCTGGACGAGTTCGAGGGTCGATCCGGCTTCGAAAGTCAATTCGCGCGCATCTTCCTGCGCGGTGCGGTCGATCCCGCGTGCGGTGATGCCGCCGGCCGAGCCGCGCAGGTTGTCGAGCTTGCCTGTTGCCGTGTTGGCGAGCACGCCGTCGGCCAGGCGGCCGCTGACGTACCAGTCCTTCGCAGCGCCCTGTTCGAGCGGAGCGCAGCTTTCATCGAGGGTCGGCAGTGCGCTGGTGTCTGCCAGCGTGCGCCCATAGCCCACGGTGAACAGCGCTCCGTCAGGCCCGTTGAGCGGACCGAAATCGCACGTGGCGGGCCAGCTGAAACCGAGCTTGCCGGTGGCCGGCATCGCGCCGGTCAGCACGTCGGCGATACCCGCGCCTTCGCCGCCCGGCAGCCACGAGGCCACGAAGGCATCGGCGATGTTGAGTTCGCGGTTCATCCACATGGGACGCCCCGAAAGGAACACGGCCACGGTGGGCACGCCTTCGGCCTTGAACTTGCGCAGCAGTTCGAGCCCTTCGGTGTCCGGAAAGCCGAGGTGCTTACGGTCGCCTGCGAATTCCGCATAGGGTTCTTCACCGAAGACCACGACTGCAACGTCGGGCTTAGCCGTGTAGCTGCCGTCCTGCGACAGCGTGGCGTTGCCACCGCTTGCTTCGACAGCGCTTTCGAGACCCGACCAGATCGAGGTCGCGCCCGGGAAGTTCGCGTTGGTAAGGTCCCCGCCGCCCTGCCAGGTCAGCGTCCAGCCGCCCGAAGCCTGCGCGATGCTGTCGGCGGCGCTACCGGCGACGAGGACATTCGCCCCTTCCTTGATGGGCAGCACGCCGTTGTTGGTCAGGATGACCTGCGACTTGGCGACTGCTTCGCGCGCGATGGCACGATGTTCGGCAGAGCCCAGAAGCGCGTAATTGCCTGCGTTCGGACGGTCGGACGGCTTCACGAACTCGTCCAGCAGCCCCGCGCGCATCTTCATGCGCAGCACGCGGCCGACAGCCTCGTCGAGGCGCGCCATCGGGATCGTGCCGTCCTCGACCTGTGCAACCAGCGTTTCGAGCAGGCCCTTCCAGTCGTCGGGAACCATGTAGATGTCGAGCCCGGCAAGCAGCGACTGCGGGCAGTCGGTGTTGGTGCAGCCCTTGACCTGCCCGTGGCCGTTCCAGTCGCCCACCACCAGGCCATCGAAGCCCAGCTCACCGCGCAGGAAATCGGTCAGCAGCGGCTCGTTACCGTGCATCTTGCGGCCATTGACCGAATTGAAGCTGGCCATGATCGTTTCGACACCGGCCGCGATCGTCGCCGGATAGGGATAGGCGTGCAGCGCCTTCAGCTCCTCGATATCGCCGTTGACCTCGCCCTGGTCGACGCCCTGGTCGGTCCCGCCGTCGCCGAAGAAATGCTTGGCGGTGGCGATGACGTGGCCCGCGCCGAGCCGGTTCGGATCGCCCTTGGCGCCCTGCAGACCCTCCACCAGTGCCGCGCCGAGCGGGGCGACGATCTTCGGATCTTCGGAATAGCTTTCATATGTGCGGCCCCAACGGTCGTCGCGCGCGACGGCCACGGTGGGCGAGAAGTTCCAGTCGATGCCGGTTACCTCGATCTCGACTGCGGTGGCATGGCCGATCCGACGCAGCAGGTCGGCATCGCGGGTCGCGCCAAGGCCGATATTGTGCGGGAAGATGGTCGCCTGCACGATATTGGTATGTCCGTGGACCGCGTCGGTGCCCCAGATGGTCGGGATGACCGGTTCGCCGTTTTCCTGCGGCTGTACGGAAGCGAGGTACATTTCGTCCGCGTAACGAAGCCATTCGGATGCCGGGGCAAGCTCGTCGCCATAGGGGCCGCCATTGCCGCCATTGAGGTAGCTGCCGAAGCGATAGCGGCGCATGTCTTCGGGCGTGAAGGAGTTGATCTGCGGCTGGATAAGCTGGGCGACCTTTCGCTCCAGGCTCATGCGGGAAATCAGGTCGGCGACGCGCGCGTCTTCCGACATGTCCGCGCTTGCAACCGGGGTGGTTGCGACCTCTGCCGGAATTGCCGAGCAACCTGCCAGGGCAAGGGCCGCCGCCGATGCCGTCCAAAACGCCTTCTTCATTGTGTCCCTCCGCGCTCCCATTGGATTGAGAACGTTATCAACTGCGAGAAGTGACACGACTTCTACGTAAAATCAAGCCGTCAGATGTGGCGTTTTGCCGTCACCAGGAGGAGCATCGCGATGGCGGCCAAGGCGGCAAGGACGAAGAACAGGGCCTCGAAGCCGAAGAGCGGTACGAGGGCAACGATCAGCCAGGGCATGATCAGGCTCGGCACGGTGTTGGTGAGGTTGAAAATGCCAAGGTCCCGGCCACGCGTTGCAGGCTTCGGCAGGAAGCGCAGCGTCTGGCTCGTATGCAGGGCCAGGAACACGCTGGTGGCAAGCCCGAAGACGACATAGCCGACGATGGCGCTTGTCAGCGTGTCGGCAAGGCCCATCACGACGAGGCCGACCGCGCCGATGCCTGACCCGATCGACAGCGGCAGCAGCGGCCTGTCGTTCCTGTCGGACCAGCGCCCTGCCAGCATGGCCAGCGGGATCGACAGGGCCAGGACGACGGTGAAGACGGTGGCGGTCCGGTTGTCGCCGAAATCGGGGTCTATCGTGGCAAACCAGATCAGGAGGTAGGCGAACAGCGCCGCCTCCGCGATCTGGACCAGGAGGCGGGCCAGCCACATGCGCGCAACGGTGGTGCGCGGCTGCCTCCCGGCATCCTGCGCGGTATCGGTGGCCGCATCCGCGCTCCCCATCAGGTGGGGCATCGGGACGGGTTTGCCGAACAGCACTACGGGAAGAACACAGCCGGCGACGATTAACGCCACCAGGACGAGGCGCGTGTCTGCATCCGCGACACCGGGGATCGTGATCAGCGCACCTGACAAGGCGCCCAGCGCGGGAGCGAAGGCGAGCAGCCCGCCGAGCTTGCCCTTCTGTCGGTCGGGTACGCAATCGCCTGCCCATGCCGCCAGCGGGGCCAGCATCATGTTGAGACCGATCTGCCAGACGACGATAAGGCCGAGCAGCTGCGCCGCATCGTCGGTCGCCCGCACGCCGATCAGCAGGACCGAAGAAAGCGCGAGGCCGGCGAGAATCCAGCCGCGGCGGCTGCGGGTCAGGTCGCTGAGCCAGCCGAAGAGGATATTCGAGATGCTGGCCGAAATGGCTCCGGCAAAGGCGATATAGGCGAGGGCGCCGATCGTATCGGTCGCCTCCAGTTCGCCGACCCGGACCGGGAGCAACAGTGTCAGGAAGGGCACATAGGCGACGGCGCCGCCTGCTACGGCCAGCGCATAAAGCCACAGGAAGCGTTCGGTCTGGGCGACCTGCGGTTGGCTAGGCTGCATTCGTTGCCGCAGGAGCCGGTCCGGTCGATCCGCGCACGACCAGTTCGCCTTTCACGCGTACGGGTTCGGTCGGGACCTTGCCCTTCTTGGCGTCGATCAGCAGTTCCACCGCGCGCGAAGCCGTGGCCGCGATCGGCTGGTCGACGGCGGTCAGCGGCGGCTGCGTGAAGCGAACGATCGGCGAGTTGTCGAAGCTGACGACCGAGAGGTCTTCGGGAACGCGCAGGCCCTTGTCCTTCGCGACTTGCAGGACCGCGAAGGTCATCTGGTCGCTGCTGGCAATGATCGCGGTCGGCCTTTCGGGCAGCGAAAGCAGTTTCTCGGCCGCCTCTAAGCCGCTATCGAAGCCGAAGTCACCGCGTTCGCACAAGCCCTTCGTGGGATTGTCCGCCGCAAACATCGCCTCTTTCCATCCGGCGATACGCCAGTCGCTGAGGCTGAATTCCTCGGGGCCGGCGATGAAGCCGATCCTTTCGTGGCCCAGGTCGAGCAGGTGCTCGGTCGCGATCCGTGCGTTGTGCGTATCGCCCATGGTCATGGGGATGCCCGGACCCGGGTCGGTCGAGCCGATCCGCGCAAACGGTATGCCGCGTTCGGCAAGAAGGCCCGTGATGAGCGGGTTGCCCGAGTGGGGCGGGGTAAGGATCACGCCGTCGGGCTGGAGGGCCGCGATGGCGGCACCCAGCTCGCGTTCCACATGGTCGTTGTGCGTATCGACCAGCTCGATCAGCATGCGGTAGCCGTGTTCTGCACAGGTGAGCATCCCGCCAAGCAGCATCTGGTCGACCCAGTCACGCCCTTCGCGTGCGCGCCAGTCGGCGATGGTCAGGTCGCGGTCGTTGATCGCTAGGATGAGGTAGGACCGCGAGCCGCTCATCCGCTGCGCCGCGATCGAGGGGACGTAGCCGAGCTTGTCGATGCTCGCCTGCACCCGCTCTTTCATGGCGGGGCGGACATTGGGCTCGTTGTTGATGACGCGGCTGACGGTCTGGAGCGAAACCCCAGCGTCTGCTGCCACGTGCTTGATGGTCACGGCCTGACGGCGCCTGCCCATAACAAAACCCCCGAATGGTCAACTCGATATCGACCGGTCCACCGCCAACCTAATCGCGAGGATCACGATTGGGAATGCACCGGGCATTCTTTTCAAGAGGTGGAAGGCAAACGGGCCCCGGTCTTGCAACCGGGGCCCGTCTTCATTTCCAGCCTTCTTCCCCGGAGCTTAGAAGTTGAACCGGGCGAGGAAGGTGTAACGGCGGTCGTTACGGAAGGCGTTGCTGATGAAGCGCGTGCCGTCGTAATCGACCACGGTCGAGAGCTTGGTAACCTCGTCGAGCAGGTTCACGCCCTGCACGCCAAGCTTCAGGTTCTCGTTGACCGTGTAGAAGATCGACGCGTCAAGCTGACCGCCAGCTTCCTGGAAGGTCGGCGAGAACGGGAAGAGATCGTCCCGCGGCGTGACCAGGAACTCGCTGCGCCAGTTGTAGGCTGCACGGGCCGAGAACGGACCCTTCTCGTAGAACACGACACCGTTGATGGTGTGCTCGGAGAAGCCGCGCAGCGGAAGCTGTGCCTGGAACGGTCCGACATTCTGCGGCGAGGCACCGTCGGCGACCGACGGGTTGCCGATGTCCGACAGGGTCGGGTTCGTGAAGTCGTTAGCGTCGATATAGGTGTAGGATGCCTGCACCCCGAAGCCGTCGAGCGGACCCGGCAGGAAGTCGAACTTGTGCTGGTAAGCCAGTTCGAAGCCCTTGAGCGTGCCGTCGTAATCGTTGGCGGGACCGCGAACGATTACGTCGGCAGTCGTGCCGCTATCCGCGGTATAGGTCTGCAGACCCGTACCCTGGTCGATCAGGCCGGTAATATCCTTGAGGAAGAAGGCCGCGGTGAGCGAGCCGACTTCGGCAAAGTACCATTCCGCCGAGATATCGTAGTTCCACGATTCCACCGGACGAACGCCGCGGTTACCCGTGGTGATCGAGAGCAGCGGACCGCTGTCGACACGGCCGCTGAAGCCGAACACGCCGCCTGCACTGAAGTTATTCAGGTCAGGCCGCACGATACCCTTCGAAACCGCGCCGCGCAGGACGAAGCCGGTTCCGGTGTCGAGCCTTATGTTGAAGCTCGGCAGCCAGTGATCGAATGTGATGTCGCGGTTGTCGCGGATGACCTCGCCGGTGAACAGCGAAGCGTATTCGGCCAGGCGCGCGCCTTCCAGATCGCAATAGAGGATCTGCGGACCGAACGCCGATCCGGTGTCCGGATCGACCGGAGCATCCGGCGGGAGGACCGGGCAGGAGCCCGAGATTTCGTCCGGCTGGACGACCCCGTCGCCATTGCCGCCGTTGGCCACTGCATCGAACTGTGCCGGATCGGGGAATGCGACCAGCGAGTCGGTCCGAACCAGCGTGTCCGCATAACGAAGGCCGATGTTACCGCCAATCGACCAACCGTTGTCGAAGTCCATGCCGTAATCGACACGGGCATAGGCAGCGGTGGTGGTTTCGGCGACGTCGGAAATTTCCGAGGGGCAGAACGGATCGCAATCGACGACCGTGCCGTCGAGCAGCGTGCGCTGGCGACCGTTGACGCCGAGATTGAAGCGTTCCGGCGTCTGCGAGAAGGTCGTAATTTCGTCCCACTGGCCGTCGATCACGCCGTCGAGGTAATCCTGCAGGAAGTCGTCGCCGCCGTAGAACCAGGCTTCGCCGCCCGGGATCGGGGTCGCGACTTCGCCGCGCTGGAAACCGTCCGCGAAGGGCGAACGCAGCTGCGAGTAGTTCGGGAATTCATCCGTGAACGCACCGCCGGCGATGGCGAATTCCTGGCCCGGAAGCCCGGTGTAGAAACGACCCGGAGTGAAGCCCGACCAGTCGGCCGTCCACGGCTGGGGACCGGTAAAGCAGCCCGGACCTTCGCCCCACGGCGCACAGCCGCCACGGCCGGCCCACGGTGCGGACAAATTGCCCCAGGTGCTGAAATTCGTGTTGCGCGTCGTACGGTCGCGAGCGGCCCAGCGTGCACCGAAGCGGGCTTTCTTGAAGAAGCCGTCTTCGCTGATGTCGTATTCGAAATCGCCGCGCAGGCTGAACATGTCGGCATCGTTGTCTTCACGGCTGTCGAGGCCGAACCAGTAATAGGTGTAGAAGCCCGAGCTGAAATAGTCTGCCGGTGCGCCGAGCGGAGCGATGAACTGGACGTTCGGGGTTTCGCCCGAGAGGTCGAGGTCGATGTCGGCCCAGGTGCTCATCGCGCCGAAGACGGAATCGCGGGTCAGGTCCGACTTGATGTACTGCGCTTCGAAGTTACCCCGGAAGCGATCCGAGAAGATCGTGTCGATGTCGAACGAGATGTCCTGGGTGACGCTCTTGGTGTCACGCAGGAAGCGCAGGCTGTCGAGCGGGATGCCGCCGAGGCCGAAGGGCGTTGCATAGGCATCGCCGACATTGTCGGTGAGGATGCCGCTGACGAACTTGCCGTCTGCGAACTGCCAGGTGCTGTCCGAACGCGGTTCGGGCGAGGATACGCCGTCGTCCATGCGGCCGATGAGCGCGAATTCCTCGGTCGAGAAAGTCGTTTCCGAACGCAGGTATTCCAGCGTCATCAAGAGGCCGCCGTCGACGGATTCGAACTGGGCGACGCCCGAGATCGCTTCGCGGTCACGGTCGAGGTCGGTGGTGCGAACACCGGCATACTGCGGCACGAGAACCGAGCCGGAGGGCGGGAATTCGCTCGGCTGGTAGTTCGGCTCGTCACCGAAGCCGCCGGAGTTGAGGTCGAATACGCGCTGGCATCCGCCGCTCAGGTCTGCCGGACGATAGCAGGGGTCGATCGCCTGCGAGGAGTCCGTGCGGCTCTTGAGCTTCGAGTTCGAGTAGCTCAGCTGGACGCCGAAGGTGCCCTGCGCGCTGTCAAACGTGTCGGATACGAGGAGGTTGTAGGTCGGCGACCACTTTTCGCGCAGGTCGCCGTAGTTTGCCTCGATCGAGCCGGCGATGTTGAGGCCGGGCTTGTCCAGCGGCTTGCGGGTCACGAGGTTGACGAGGCCCGAGATCTGGCCCTCGATCATGTCCGCGGTGACGTTCTTGAAGACTTCGACGCGGCCGACGAGTTCGGGAGAGACGTCTTCGAAGCTCAGGCTGCGACCGCCGGTGGCGGAGAAGATGTCACGGCCGTTCAGTTCGGAACGACCGAAATTGTCGGGCAGGCCGCGGATGATGACGCCGGTGCCTTCCACCGAGAAACGGGTCGGGTCCGAGGTCTTCTCAAAGCGGCCGATGTTGACGCCCGGGACACGCTGCAGCGCTTCGGCGACCGAACGGTCGGCCAGTGCGCCGATGTCTTCTGCGGTAATCACGTCGACGACGGTGTCGGCGCGTTCCTTGAAGTCCTGCGCACTGCTGAGCGATGCGGAAATACCCGTCACGATGATGACGTTTTCCTGGTCGAGCTCTTCCGGAGTGCCGCCGGCACTTTCTTCGGTGAGATCTTCATCGGCGTCCTGCGCGAACGCGGGCTGCGCGGCGACGAGCGCAAGGCTCGACGCGGTCGTCAGTGCGGCAATCCGGCGCCCGAACGTGGCGCCACCTGATTTGGTGCGAGACATGTATCCTCCCTGGTCCCAAGCGATATGTCAGGACGAATCCTGCATTCATTTTGTCATATATCGTTACTTGTGAGCGTTCACAACATGCAATATGAACGTTCACATCATCCGTGGCAGACTGGCAACAGCTGCCCTTTGGTGGCATGGGGTTTCAATGGCTATCGAACATATCGTCATCGTCGGTGGTGGTACGGCTGGCTGGATGGCTGCCGCCGCCCTTTCGCGCATCCGCGAGGGGCGCAACCTGAAGATCACGCTGATCGAATCGGAGCAGATCGGCACCGTCGGCGTGGGCGAGGCGACGATCCCGCCATTCGTCGAATTCAACCAGGCGCTGGAAATCGACGAACGCGAGATGCTTTCGGCGACGCAGGGTACTTTCAAGCTGGGGATCCAGTTCAGCAACTGGGGCCAGGTCGGCGAAAGCTACATCCACCCCTTCGGCAATTACGGTTACGATATCGGCGGGATCAATTTCCACCAGGTCTGGCATGCCATGCGCCAGCGGGGGGACAAGCGCCCGATCCAGGCCTTCAACCTCGAAACCATGGCCGCCTATTTCGGCCGGTTCTCGCGCACGCAGGATTACAATCGCGACGACCTGCCGCCGATGAACTATGCCTATCATATCGACGCCTCGCGCTATGCGGGCTTCCTGCGCCAGTACGCCGAGAAATACGGCGTCGTGCGCCAGGAAGGCCGGGTCGATGACGTCGCGCTCCATCCCGAAACCGGCTTCGTCACTTCCGTCACCCTTCAGAGCGGAGAGAAGATCGAAGGCGATTTCTTCGTCGACTGTTCGGGCTTTCGCGGCCTCCTGATCGAGCAGGCCCTGGAGACGGGGTACGAGGAATGGACGCATCTCCTGCCGTGCGATCGCGCAGTGGCACTGCCGTGCAATCGCGACGACGGGTCCCCGCCGCCTCCGTTCACCAAGGCGACCGCGCATTCGGCTGGGTGGCAGTGGCAGGTCCCCTTGCAGCACCGCAACGGCAACGGCCATGTCTATTGCAGCCAATTCATGTCCGACGACGAGGCGCACGATATCCTGGTCAGGAACCTCGCCGGAAAACCTACCGCGGAGCCCAACTTCCTGCGTTTCGTGACCGGGCGTCGCAAGAAGTTCTGGAACAAGAACGTGGTCGCGCTGGGCCTTGCTTCGGGCTTCATGGAGCCGCTGGAATCGACCTCGATCCACCTCATCAACACCGGCGTGAACAAGCTGATCGCCCTCCTTTCGCTCGACGGGGTGAACGAGGCCCAGATCAGCACCTACAACCGCCTCACCCGCAAGGAATACGAGCGGATCCGCGATTTCCTCGTACTGCATTACAACGCCACCCGCCGGACCGATTCCCCCTTCTGGGATTACGTGCGGACGATGGAAGTGCCGGAAACGCTCACCGAGAAGGTGGAGATCTTCAAGGCCAACGGGCAGGTCTTCCGCGAAGAGGACGAGCTGTTCACCACTACCAGCTGGGCGGCGGTCATGATGGGGCAGGGCATCGCGATGGAAGGCAACAGCCCGATGGCCGACAATGTCGCAACGCATATGGCGGGCGAGGTCGACGAAATGGAAAAATCCATCCGCTGGCTGGTCGAAAGAATGCCCGGACACGGCCAGTACCTTCAGAAATACAGCCCGGCTCCGGCGTAATCCTTGCCCTTGGCCACGACGCGGGTTAGCGCTCACCGGCAATGTTCGACCCGCAGGCTTTCCGCAGCGCTCTCGGCTCCTTCGTAACCGGCGTCACCATCGTGACGACGCGGGGCGAGGACGGGCGCCCCATCGGACTGACGGCGAACAGCTTCAATTCGGTCAGCCTCGATCCGCCGATGGTGCTGTGGAGCCTGTCGCTGCATTCCGGCAGCCTGCCGGTATTCCGCGAAGCGAAGAGCTGGGCGGTGCATGTGCTCGCCGCAGACCAGCAACCGATGTCCGACCGCTTCGCCCGGCCGGGGCAGGACAAGTTCGACGGGCTGGACGCGGCAGACGGGCCGGAAGGCGCCCCGCTCATCGAAGGCTATGCCGCGCGCTTCGGATGCCGGGCCAGGTTCGAATACGAAGGCGGAGACCATGCCATCTTCCTTGGCGAAGTGGTCGATTTCGAACGCCGCGATGCGGAACCGCTGATCTATCATTCGGGCAGCTACGGGCGCGTGATGCGCTCGCCCACCGGCGAAGACCTCGAGCATGAAGGCCTGGCCGAGAAAACTTCCGGCGGCCTTGCCCTTACGGAACGCGGGCGCGAATTGATGGAAGCGCTCCAGCGCCTGTCGAAGCGCTAGACTCGGCTCCCTTGCCCCGATACCGGTTGCGAAAAGCAACCAGCAGGAGAGGCAGCCATCATGAAAACGCGCATCACCGAAATGTTCGGCATCGAGCATCCGATCATCCAGGGCGGCATGCATTACGTCGGCTTTGCGGAAATGGCGGCGGCGGTTTCCAATGCGGGCGGCCTCGGCATCATCACCGCGCTGACGCAGGGCACGCCCGAAAAGCTGGCTAACGAGATCGCGCGCTGCAAGGACATGACCGACAAGCCGATCGGCGTGAACCTGACCTTCCTGCCGACGGTCAATGCGCCCGATTATCCCGGCCTCGTGCGCACGATCATCGAAGGCGGCGTGAAGATCGTGGAGACGGCCGGCAACAACCCGGCACAGGTCCTGCCCTTCTTCAAGGATGCAGGCGTCAAGGTGATCCACAAATGCACCAGCGTGCGCCACAGCCTCAAAGCCCAGTCGATCGGCTGTGACGCGGTCAGCGTCGACGGCTTCGAATGCGGCGGCCACCCGGGCGAAGACGATGTCCCGAACATGATCCTGCTCCCGCGTGCGGCGGACGAGCTGGAAATCCCCTTCGTCGCCAGCGGCGGCCAGGCCGATGCGCGCAGCCTCGTCGCCAGCCTCGCGATGGGCGCGGACGGCATCAACATGGGCACGCGCTTCATCGCCACCAAGGAAGCGCCGGTGCACGAGAACGTGAAGAAGGCTATCGTCGCGGCGAGCGAGCTCGACACCCGCCTCGTCATGCGCCCGCTGCGCAATACCGAGCGCGTGATGACCAACGACGCGGTCGAGGAATTGCTCGAGATCGAGAAGCAGAAGGGCGACGATCTCAAGTTCGAGGACATCATCGAACAGGTCGCGGGCGTCTATCCGCGGATCATGACCGAAGGCGACATGGATGCAGGCGCATGGTCGTGCGGCATGGTGGCAGGGCTCATCAACGACATCCCGACCTGCAAGGAACTGATCGACGGCATCATGGCCGATGCGGACAAGATCATCCGTCAGCGCCTCGCCGGTTTCGTCGACGCCTAGGAGCCTCTCGCCATGCTCGATACCGCCAAACGCTTCGCCTATAACGAGGACCACGAGGCTTTCCGCGACACGGTTCGCAGGGTCTTTGCCGAGCACATGACCCCCTTCCTCGACAAGCACGAGGAAGAGGGCATCGTGGGGCGCGAAGCATGGAAGGCCCTGGGCGAGGCAGGAATGCTGTGCCCAACGGTGGCCGAAGAGAACGGCGGCCTTGGCCTCGACTTCGGCTTCAACTGCGTGATTGCCGAGGAATTAAGCTACCTCGGCTCGTCCGCGGGCTTCACGCTGCAGAACGACATTACCGTCAATTACTTCGAACGGCTCGGCACGGACGAGCAGAAGAAGAAGTACCTGCCCGGCATGGTCTCGGGCGACATCATCACCGCCATCGCCATGACCGAGCCGGGTGCAGGCAGCGATTTGCAAGGCGTGCGCACCACCGCGGTCCTCGACGGCGACGAATGGGTCATCAACGGGTCGAAGACCTACATCACCAACGGCCAGAATGCCGATGTCGTGATCGTGGTCGCCAAGACCGATCCTTCGCAAGGCGCCAAAGGCACCTCACTGATCCTGGTGGATGCCGATACTCCCGGTTTCGAACGCGGGCGCAATCTCGACAAGATCGGCCAGCACGCTGCCGATACCTCGGAACTGTTCTTCCAGGACTGCCGTGTGCCAAGGGACAATCTGCTCGGCGGCGAAGGGCGCGGCTTCATCCACCTGATGGAGGAATTGCCGCAGGAACGCCTTTCCATCGCGGTCGGCGCGCAGGCCGGTGCCCAGCGCGCCTTCGACGAAGCGGTGGCTTTCACCAAGGACCGCAAGGCGTTCGGCAAGACGGTATTCGAATTCCAGAACACGAAATTCGTGCTCGCAGATCTCGCTGCCAAGCTGCAGGTCGGCTGGGCCCATCTCGACTGGGCGATACTGCGCCATCTCGAAGGGAAGCTGACCACGGACGAAGCCAGCGCGGCGAAGCTGTGGCACACGGACCTGCAATGGGAATGCTGCGACAAGGCACTGCAACTGCATGGCGGCGCCGGCTACATGAACGAATATCCCATTGCCCGCCTGTGGCGCGATGCCCGCGTCCAGCGCATTTACGGCGGCACGAACGAAATCATGAAGGAAGTCGTCAGCCGCGCGATCTGAGGAGAATAGCATGACCGACCCGCTGGATTTTTCAGGCAAGAGCGTCCTCGTGATCGGGGGGACGAGCGGGATTGGCAACGGTATCGCGCACGGCTTTCGCGATCACGGCGCGGACGTCCATGTGACTGGCACCCGCGCCAAGGCAGACGATTATGCAGAGGCTGACGGCAGCGTGATGGAAGGGCTGACCTTCCATTCGCTCGACGTCAGCGACCGCGCTGCGGTCGATGCCTTCGAATGGCCGGAGCGGCTCGACGTGGTAGTACTGTGCCAGGGCATCGCCCGCTACAATCGCGAGGAATTCACCCGCGAAGGCTGGGACGCCGTGATGGCGGTCAATCTCGATTCCCTGCTCGACTGCGCCAATGCGGTGCGCATGAAGCTGGCCGATACGGGCGGCTCGCTCCTCATCGTCAGCTCCATCGGAGGCTATCGCGGACTGATCGGCAATCCGGCTTACGGAGCCAGCAAGGCGGCTGCGATCAGCATGGTCAAATCGCTGGGCGTGGCGTTCGCTGCAGAGGGTATCCGCGTGAACGGCATTGCTCCGGGCTATGTCCATACCAAGATCAACGATGCTTTCCTCGGCAACGAGAAGTTCCGCGACGCCACTATCAAAAGCACGCCGCGGGGCCGCCTGGGCCTGCCGCAGGACATGGCGGGGGTGGCCCTGTTCCTTTCCTCGCCGCTTGCCGATTACGTCGTCGGCCAGACGATCAGCGTCGATGGCGGATTGTCGCTGGCCTGACCGCGCCGACGCTTCGCCTTTCCTACTCGGGGGGTAGATGGCAGTCCTGATGAGTGGGGATGGACGAAAGGGTTCATCGAGGTGTCAACTGGTCGAAGTGTTGAAAATGCGTTTTAAAACAGGGATTAAAGGCCGATTTGCAAAGGCGACACAGTGTCGCCTTCGTCACCCGGCGAGGATGTGAACATGGAATACGTCAATCTCGGCCGCTCCGGCCTCAAGGTCTCCCGCCTGTGCCTTGGCTGCATGAGCTATGGCGACACCAGCAGGGGCTGGCACGGCGACTGGGTGTTGTCCGAAAAGGAGAGCCGCCCCTTCATCCGCGAGGCGGTGGAGGCGGGGATCAACTTCTTCGACACGGCCAACATGTATTCGATGGGCGCGTCCGAAGAGGTGGTCGGCAGGCTGCTGCCCGAATTTGCCAAGCGTGACGAGATCGTCGTGGCGACCAAGGCCTTCCTGCCATGGCGGCAGGCACCGAATGCCGGCGGGCTTTCGCGCAAGAGCCTGATGCAGGCGATCGACGACAGCCTCGACCGGTTGGGAATGGATTATGTCGATCTCTACCAGATCCATCGCTGGGACGAGACGACGCCGATCGAGGAAACGATGGAGGCGCTGCACGACATCGTGAAAGCGGGCAAGGCGCGTTACATCGGCGCATCCTCCATGGCGGCATGGCAATTCGCCAAGGCGCAGGAGGTGGCGCGCGCGAACGGCTGGACGCCGTTCATTTCGATGCAGAACCACGTGAACCTGCTTTACCGCGAAGAAGAGCGCGAGATGATCCCGCTATGCCGGGACCAGGGCGTCGGGATCATTCCGTGGTCGCCGCTGGCACGCGGAAAGCTGGCAAGGGCGTGGGACGAAAGCACCGTGCGTAGCGAGACCGATGGTTTCGGCAAGATGCTCTACACGCAGAACGTCGATGCCGATCGCGCGATTGTAGAGGCGGTCGGCAAGATCGCCGAGGCGCGGGGCGTGTCGCGGGCGACCGTGGCGCTCGCATGGCATTTCGCAGTCGACGGGATCACAGCGCCGATTATCGGGGCGACCAAGGATGGTCACATCGCAGCGGCAGTCGCAGCGATGTCGCTCGACCTGACGCAGGAAGAGGTAGAAAGCCTCGAAAATCCCTACTCGCCGAAAACGCCGGTCGGTGTCGCCTCGACCGCTCCGCAGAACTGGTCACTGACGCTCAGGGGCAAATAAAAGTCCCGCCCGGCGCTTTGCGGAACCGGGCGGGACAGTCGGCACTGGGCGCGAAGGGGATGCAACGCTCTCGGCAGTGCCGGGAGCTTTGCCTTAACCGGGCAGGAAGACGCTATCCGTGACGTGGATGACACCGTTGGTGGTCTTCACGTCGGCCTGGATGACTTCGGCTTCGCGGCCCGCGGCATCCGTGACAACGATTGCGCTGCCATCGAAGCTGGCAGTCAGCGTTTCGCCGGCCAGCGTCTCGAATTCATAGCTTCCGCCAGCCTGGCGGATGGCCTGCGACAGGCGTGCTGCCGGGATGCGGCCAGCCACCACGTGATAGGTCAGGACGGTGGTGAGCGTGTCGCGGTTTTCGGGAAGCAGCAGGCTTTCGACCGTGCCGTCCGGCAGTTCGCCGAATGCATCGTCGGTGGGCGCGAAGACGGTGTAGGGCCCGGGCGACGACAGCGTCTCGACGAGACCGGCAGTGTCGACCGCGGTGACCAGCGTCTCATGGATGCCGGTGCTCATAGCGGCTTCTACGATGTTGGGCTGGGATTTCTTCGCGCCGTGATTGTGGGCGAGGGCCGGCGCGCCGGCGGCAAGGGCGAGACCGCCCATCGCGAGGACCGAAGCAGCAGCAGCGGCTTTGACTTTCTTAGTAATAGGCATGGAAACTCTCCGAATTTTCTGCCCGTCCAGTGACACAAGCACCCGGCAGGACTGACGTTCCGGAGAAACGGCTAAATTCTGCGGTTTTCTAGGCGCAGAAATTCGATCTCTGTGACCGTGTTTTCTCGATCTGGATAGTGGCGTGGTGAATCCGGTGGTGATGTTCCAGTTCGTCCGCGACTTCTGAGAGGAACTCATCGCCTGGATGGCCAGCCGGCATTACAAGGTGCGCCGTCAGTGCTGTCTCGGTGGTCGACATCGGCCAGATATGGAGGTCGTGGACAGCCTCAACCCCGTCGAGCGAGGCGAGGTAGGTACGTACGGACTTTTCGGAGATGTTTTTGGGCACCGCCAGCAGGCTCATCGCAACGCTGTCCTTAAGGAGACCCCAGGTACCCCAGGCGATGACCGCGACGATGAGCAGGCTGACCGCAGGATCGATCCACAGCGCTCCGGTGAGAAGGATTGCGATCCCGGCAAGGACCACGCCCAGGCTCACCAGCGCATCGGCTGCCATGTGCAAGAACGCGCCGCGAATGTTGAGGTCGTGCTCCCGCCCGCGCAGGAAGAGGAGAGCAGTGCCGGTGTTGATGGCAATGCCGATACCCGCGACAATGACCATGGTCATGCCCTGGACCGGCTGGGGATTGGAAATGCGGTGCGCCGTCTCGAACGCAATCGCGCCGATCGCGACCAGCAGCAGTGCGGCATTTGCAAGGGCTGCCAGGATGGTCGAGCTCTTGTAACCATAAGTGAACCGCTCGTTCGGAGGGCGCTTTGCGGCAACGCTCGCACCCCAGGCCAGTAGCAGGGCCAGCACGTCGGAGAGGTTGTGCCCGGCATCCGCGATCAGGGCCATCGAGCCGGAGATCCATCCGTATACCGCCTCGACTATGACGAAGCCGGTGTTGAGGACGATGCCGATCAGGAATGCGCGGCCGAAATCCTTAGGCGCGTGGGAATGCCCGTGCCCCGAATGGTCGTGGTCGTGTCCGCTTGCGTGATCGTGGCTGTGGCCGATGCCCAAGTGCCGGTGCCTTCCTTCCGTTGCTTCCCGCCTTCAGACCATCACCGGCCTCGAAAGGCAAACAATACAGCGAGATATCCTGTCAGGAGAAGGGGTCTATTCGTAGATACAGCTGTCGAGCCCGTCCCGCGCCACCACACCAATGCGCGCCGAGATCGTGTTCCCGTGCCTGCGCAGCCAGCCGCCGGGATTTGTCACGGAGCGCTCCTGCGGCAGCGGAAGGGCTGCGGCCATGCGTGCTGCCTCGAGCGGCGTGAGGCTCGCCGCCGACTTCTGGAAATAGCGCTGCGCCCCGGCTTCTGCGCCATAGGTGCCGATGCCCGTCTCCGCGACATTAAGGTAGACTTCCATGATCCGCCGCTTGTCCCAGATATTCTCGATCAGGACGGTGAACCAGGCTTCCAGCCCTTTGCGGAAATAGCCGCCGCCCTGCCACAGGAAGACGTTTTTCGCGGTCTGCTGGCTGATCGTCGATCCGCCGCGAATCCGGCCACCCTTGGCGTTCTGTTCGATGGCATTTTCGATAGCCTCGCGGTCGAAGCCGTCATGCGTACAGAACTTGCCGTCCTCCGCCGCGATGACGGCCCTCACAAGGTTCCGGTCGATATTCGACAGCGGCTCCCAATCCTTGGTAATCCCGTCGCCGTTCATCACCATGGTCGCCGTCACCGGAACGGGCACGAACTTGAACGTCAGCACCAGCAGCAGGCTGAGGGCGACGAAGCCGAGCAGGAACTTGAACAGGAAGCGGACGAGAAAACGCATGGATTGCCCTTGGATAAAAAAACGGCGCGAGGAAAGCCCCGCGCCGTTTCGATGTCGTTTGTTCCCGCTTTAAGCAGCGCCCGGCAGAAGCCTCTCGCCGGCAATGGCCTTCATCGCCTTCTGCAGCTTTTCGAAAGCGCGCACCTCGATCTGGCGGATGCGTTCGCGGCTGACCGAGTAGACCTGGCTCAATTCCTCGAGCGTCTGCGGATTGTCCGTCAGACGACGCTCGGTGAGAATGTGCTTTTCGCGATCGTTGAGGCTGTCCATCGCTTCCACGAGCATTTCGTGGCGGACTTCCTTTTCTTCCGCGTCGGCGACCGTCTCGTCCTGGAGCGGACGATCATCGGTAAGCCAGTCGAGCCATTCGCCCGAGCCTTCTTCACCGTTGCGCATGGAGACGTTGAGCGAACCGTCGCCGCCCATCATCATCCGGCGGTTCATGTTGATCACTTCCTGCTCGGGCACGCCGAGATCGGTCGCGATCTTGTTCACATCGTCGGGATGAAGATCCGTATCCTCATAAGCGTCGAGGTTCTTCTTCATGCGGCGCAGGTTGAAGAACAGCTTCTTCTGCGCGGCGGTGGTACCCATTTTCACGAGCGACCAGCTGCGCAGGATATATTCCTGGATGCTCGCCTTGATCCACCACATCGCATAGGTCGCGAGGCGGAAGCCACGGTCGGCTTCGAACTTCTTGACGCCCTGCATGAGGCCGACGTTACCTTCGGAAATGAGATCGGAAACCGGCAGGCCGTAGCCACGGTAACCCATCGCGATTTTCGAGACGAGTCGCAGGTGCGAGGTCACGAGCTGCGCCGCCGCGTCGGGATCGTCGTGTTCCTCGTAGCGCTTCGCGAGCATGTATTCCTGCTCTTGCGTAAGCACCGGGAACTTCTTGATTTCGGAAAGATAGCGGTTGAGGCTCTGCTCCCCGCCGAGCGCCGGGACGCTCAAAGATTTGGTGTTGCTCACGTATTCCTGACCTTTCTAGCGTCGACCTCGTTTGCCAGACCCCTGATGGGCATCCGGTCTATCGGGCCACTGGGTTACTTATACCGCAATCCGCGGAAAAATGCATCTGTCTTTCGTCGATTTCAACGTGCGGTTTCGTCGATAAGTTCCCGCATATCGGCAGGCAATTCGGCGCAGAAATCCAGGGTTTCACCGCTGATAGGATGCCTGAATCCCAGGCGTGCCGCATGGAGGGCCTGGCGTTCGAAATGCAGCTCGTCGAGCAAGCCTCGCAGGGGCTTTGGAGTGCGACCGTAGACAGGGTCTCCTAATAGCGCGTGACCGATTGATGCACAGTGAACGCGGACCTGGTGTGTGCGCCCTGTCTCGAGCCTGCATTCGATCAGCGCGCAGTGGGTGAGCAGGCGCTGCGTCTCGTAATGCGTGACCGCGTGTTTCCCGCGCGGAGAGGTGTCGGGCAGCACAGCCATCTTCTTGCGGTCACGGTCGGAGCGGCCAATTCGGCCCGATACGGTACCCGAGGGAGGGTTGGGGTGGCCTGCGCATATCGCGAGGTAGCGGCGGGTGATAGAGTGATCGGCGAATTGCGCGGCAAGCCCTTCGTGGGCGGCATTCGACTTGGCGACGACTAGCAGTCCGCTCGTATCCTTGTCGATCCGGTGGACGATACCCGGCCGCTCGACACCATTGATTCCCGATAGCCTGCCCCTGCAATGATGGAGCAGCGCGTTGACCAGCGTCCCGTCCTGGTTTCCCGCGGCGGGATGGACGACCATTCCGGCGGGCTTGTCGACGACCAGCAGGTCGTCATCCTCGTAGACGACCACCAGCGGAATATCCTGCGCGGGCGTGTCGAGCGGCGTCGGGGCGGGCAGGGCGATGCGCCAGTTCTCCTCGCCCTGTACCTTGGCGGACGCCGATTTCGCCACGGTCTTGCCGATCGTCACCGCGCCTTCGGCGATAAGCGCCTTGATCCTCTCGCGCGACAGGCCGGACGCTTCGGCCAGCGACTTGTCGAGCCTTCCGGGCGAGGTCAGCACTCCAGTAAGGATTTCCGGCGAAGACATGCTATCGGCCATGGGCGATGACGCTCGAACTCTCAAGCCGCCTTGTCGAGGCCATGCTATCCGAGGCCGCCGGGGCGCACCCGCGCGAATGCTGCGGGTTGCTGTTGGGCGAGGGCAGAACGATCGTCGACATCCGCCCCGCGGCTAACGTCCATCCGAATCCCGAAAAGCATTTTGAGATCGACCCGCAACACCTAATCGACGCGCACCGCGATGCCCGTGGTGGCGGCCCGCAAGTGATGGGGTATTATCACTCCCACCCCAATGGCCGCGAAGGTCCTTCACCCGAAGACGCGGCCATGGCTGCAGGCGACGGGGCGGTATGGGGGATAATCGCGCTGGATCGAGTCACCTTCTGGCGGGCAGGGGATGGCGGCTTCACAGCGCTTCCCTATGTGGTTCGCGAACGCTAGAAGACCGCAACCGATTTCCACTCCCGACGGGGCTTTAATGACCGACAGCAATCCCACCGATCTTGCGGCAATGCTTTGCTCGCGCCTTTGCCACGACATGTTGAGCCCGGTGGGGGCCCTCAGCAACGGGCTCGAATTGCTGGCGATGGAAACCGATCCGGAAATGCGCAAGAGCGTGATGGAACTGCTCGAACAGAGCGCGACGATTTCCACCAATAAGCTCAAGTTCTTCCGCCTCGCATTCGGTGCGGCAGGCGGCTTCGGCGACCGCGTCGATGTGGCGGAACCGCGCTCGCTTATCGAGGCGCTGGCGGGCGATAACGACAAGATCCGGATCAACTGGGCGATCGAGACCGCCAATCTTTCCAAGCCTTCCGTGAAAGTCCTGCTCAACTTCGCCCAGATCGCGATCGATGCGCTGGTGCGCGGCGGCACGCTGGATGTCGGCGCGGAAGTCCGCGACGGCAATTGCGAGATCGTGGTCCGCGCCACCGGACCCAAGATCGCCTTCGACGAAACCATCGGAAAGGCGATCGAAGGCAGCCTGCCTTCTTCCGAACTGTCGAGCCGCACTGCCGCAGCGCACATGATTGCACTGCTCGCCGAGGAATCGGGCGGCGGTCTGCAATATGCGCGTACCGACGAGGCCTTGGTGCTTGGTGCTGTCCTGCCGGAACCGGAAGGGCTGATCGGTTGAGCGGCAAGGGCGGCTCGACCGGAGACGAACTCGTCCATCGCGAGCGTCTCTCGCCCAATTTCGACGAGCGCACCCTGCCGGTCTCGATGGTGGTCATCCACTATACCGAGATGACCGGCCCCGATGTCGCGCTGGAGCGTATGTGCGATCCGGAAGCCAAGGTTTCCGCGCATTACCTCATTTCCGAAGCGGGCGAGGTGACCCGTCTCGTCCCTGAAGAAAAGCGCGCGTGGCACGCAGGCCTGTCATACTGGCGCGGCCACAAGGACGTGAATTCCGCCAGCATCGGCATCGAACTGGATCATCCCGGCCATTTGCACGGATACAGGGATTTCAGCGAAGCGCAGTTCGAAGCCCTCGTCCCGCTGGTCGCGCGGATGGTGAAAGAGCACAACATTCCCCGCGCCAATGTGGTCGGCCATTCCGACGTGGCTCCGGCGCGCAAGATCGATCCGGGCGAGCTCTTCCCGTGGGAAAGGCTGGCCGAATATGGACTGTGCCTGCCCACGCCCAAGATCGAACTGGGCGACCCGTTCGACAACGACGGCGCGTTCTATCTCGCGCTCGAACGGTTCGGTTACGACATCACCGATGGGCACAAGGCGGTCGAAGCCTTCCAGCGTCGCTGGCGTCCGCGCAAGATCGACGGAGAGATCGACGGCGAAGTGCGTGCGATCCTCTTCCAGCTCCTGCTCGACCGCGACCGGGGCGTGACGCGCTAAGACGCTTCCCCTTCGAGCCGTCCCGCCTTATATAGCCGCTTGCCAGGGGGCCGGGCAGCCGCGGGTGCTTGCATCCGAGGAAAGTCCGGGCTCCACGAAACGAGGGTGGCGGGTAACGCCCGCCGCGGGCAACCGTAGGGAAAGTGCCGCAGAGAGTAGACCGCCGATGGCTTCTTCGGAAGATCAGGCAAGGCTGAAAGGGTGCGGTAAGAGCGCACCGGGGTTCTGGTAACAGCGCCCGCATGGCAAACCCCACCCGGAGCAAGGCCGAATAGGGGTGGCGCGCTCTCGCAAGAGGGCCGGGGTGTTTCGCCCCGAGTGTAACAGCTGCGACCGCCCGGGTTGGCTGCTTGAGCCGCGGAGCGATCCGCGGCCCAGACGAATGGCTGCCGCCGCGGATACGGTCCGGTTTCGGATACCGTCTGCGGAGACAGAACCCGGCTTACAGGCCCCCTGGCAATTTAATCGAGTAACGCGTGTTACGAGGTGGTGATACTGCCGTCTTCGGCCTGCGCGGCCTGGATCGTGCGCCTGCTATCGCCCTCCAGCACCAGTGCCGTCAGGCGCCCGGTGCGAAAAGCACCGGTGTCGATCCCCACTCGGTTGCCGTTGTCCTCGACATCCTCGAAGATGGTGTGGCCGTGAACCACGACATGGCTCAGCGGTTCTTCGTGGGACAGGAAGCGGTCGCGGATCCACAGCAGGTCCTTGCGCTTCTGGTCGTCCACAGCGCGCTTGGGATTGATCCCGGCATGGGCGAGGACATAATCGCCGACCACGATGATCTCTTCGAAGCTTTCGAGGAATTCGCGGTCCTTGACAGGCACGGCTTTTTGCATCGCCTTCTGCACCTCCTCGAGCTGCATGCGATTGTATTCTTTCTTCTTCACCCCGTAGCTGAGCACCGTCTCGCGCCCACCATGGCGCAGGAAGTGGCGCAGCGTTTCCTTGTCGGTGAAGCTGTCGAGGAACATTTCCTCGTGGTTGCCCGCAAGATAGCGGACCTTGCGCTTCTTGCCCCACTTGCGGGCGAGCTTGATGACGCCTGCACTGTCGGGGCCGCGATCGACCAGGTCGCCAAGGAAGACGACCGTTGTGTCTGCCGCACCAGCATTCGCGTCGTCTTCCTCGATGGCAACCTGCAAGGCTTCGAGCAGGTCGAGCCTGCCGTGAATGTCACCGATCACATACCAGCGCTCGCCATCGGGCACGCGCGCGATGCGGCGGGCCTTTTCGGATTTGCGGAAGATATTGCGTAGGGACTGGATCATGATTTCTCGGGAGGGGCACTGTCGGCAGTGCGCATCTAGTGCACAGCCGATATAGCGGCAAGCGCTGAGCGCCAGCTTAACGCCTTCGCAGTTGCACAATAGCCACGCTTGATGTTGCGATAGCTAAAACTAGCCCAAGTAATCTTGCGCCGAATCAAGCGTTGCTGCACGATCATTGCGATTTCGACCGAGGAGCCCTTTCTAAAAACCGGGACCCGGCGAGTACGCAGGTGGGACGAAGCACCAAACCGAACCCAAGGAGTTCGAATATGCTCACGTCCTTTCGCGGCCGACTGGCCGTTTCGCTCGCCGCTCTTGCATGCGGCCTTTCTTCCCCCGCTCTTGCGCAGGACGAAACCGATGCCGACGGCGTAACCGTTTCGGCAAATGTGTCGCTGGTGACGGATTACCGTTTCCGCGGCGTATCGTTGTCCGGCGGCGATCCGGCTATCCAGGGCGGGCTCGATATCGCGCATGATAGCGGCTTTTATGCCGGCGTCTGGGCGTCATCGATCGATGGTGGCCCGTCCTACGGCGAAATGGAATTCGATATTTACGGCGGGTGGTCAGGCCAGCTCAGCGAAGGCGTAAGCGTCGATGTCGGCCTGCTCTATTATCTCTACCCGTCCGAAGAACTCGGCCTCGATACCGATTACTGGGAGCCCTATGCTTCTATCGGCTTCAACCTCGGTCCGGCAGAAGCAACCGTCGGCGCAGCCTATGCCTGGGAACAGGATTCGCTCGGCGGGGACGACAACCTTTACATCTATACCGACCTCAGCACCGGTCTGCCCGGCACGCCGCTGACCGTGACCGGCCATCTCGGCTACACCGACGGCGTTCTTGCGCCGCCGCTGCTCGCTGGGGATACGGACGAAACCGGTATCGATTGGTCGATCGGTGCCAGCTATGCGGCGGGCCCGCTCGAAGTCGGCATTTCCTATGTCGGCGTCGAAGGACCTTCGATCGACGGCTTTACCGACGATGCGATTGTGGGAACCGTGACCGCCAGTTTCTAGAACTCGCTGGCGGGAAACGGCACGGGGCGTATTCGAAAGAATGCGCCCCTTTTCCTTGCTCGGGACATCACCTATCTGGCGCCCATGACACAGTATCTGCATTCAATGATCCGCGTCAGCGATCCTGACGCCACCGTCGCTTTTTTCGGCCTGATCGGCCTGAAGGAAGTCCGCCGCAAGGAAAGCGAGACGGGACGGTTTACCCTCATCTTCCTCGCAGCACCCGGAGAAGAAGGCATCGCCGAGGTCGAATTGACCTATAACTGGCCCCCCGAGGACGGCAGCGATCCGGAAGAATATGACGGTGGCCGCAATTTCGGCCACCTCGCCTACCGCGTCGACGATATCTACGAGACCTGCCAGCGGCTGGTCGATGCGGGGTACACGATCAACCGTCCTCCGCGCGACGGGCACATGGCCTTCGTCCGCACGCCCGACGGTATCTCCATCGAGCTGCTGCAGGACGGTTACCTCGATCCCGCCGAACCCTGGGTCAGCATGCCAAATACCGGCAGCTGGTGAGCCTCCTGGCTCAGAGGTCTTCCTTATCGAGATATGGCGACTTCTCGTCGTCGGGATGGTCGGTGGTCATCCGCAGGATGGTGTAGCCGACCACCGCCGACACGAAGGAGCCCATCAGGATGCCGATCTTGGCTTCCTCGATCAGTAGCGCGTTTCCGGCGAAGGCAAGGCCGGAGATGAACAGCGACATCGTGAAGCCGATCCCGCAGAGGATCGAGACGCCCCAGATTTCGGTCCAGCTGGCGCCATCCGGTCGCGGCGCGAAGCCGAGGCGATCGGCGGCATAGATGGCCGACAGGATGCCGACCTGCTTGCCGAAGAAGAGGCCTGCGGCAATCGCCAGCGGCAGCGGTGCGATAATGCCTTCCATGCCGAGATTGCCGATTTCGACACCCGCATTTGCAAAACCGAAAACCGGCACGATGAGATAGGCGCTCCACGGCGCGAGACCGTGCTCGAGATGTTCGAGCATGGTGTCGTCGTCCTTGCCGCGCATCGGGATCGTCAGCGCCGCCACGACCCCGGCGATGGTGGCGTGGACGCCCGAATTCAGCACCAGGAACCACAGCACGACCGCCATCAGGATAAACGGCGTATAAGCCGAAACGCGCGCACGGTTCATCGCCAGCATGATACCAACGACGACTGCCGCGGCTAGCAGCCACATGACCTTGAGATTGGCGGTATAGAACAGCGCGATGACCAGCACCGCACCGATGTCGTCGACGATTGCGACCGTCAGCAGGAAGAGGCGCAGGGAGGCGGGCACCCGGCTGCCCAGCAGGCCCAGCACGCCCATGGCGAAGGCGATGTCGGTAGCTGCCGGAATTGCCCAGCCGCGCGTCAGTTCACCGGCGCCTTCTGCGTTGACAAAGAACAGGTAGACCAGAGCCGGGAAAACCATCCCTGCCGCGGCGGCCAGGACCGGCATCTTGCGCTGGTCATTGTCGGACAGCTGGCCTTCGATCCACTCGCGCTTCACCTCAAGGCCGACGACGAAGAAGAAGATCGCCATAAGCCCGTCGTTGATCCACAGGTGCAGCGTGTTCAGTTTGAACACGTCGGCACTGAACAATTCGCCATGGAACAGGTGGTGGTAATCTTCGGCCAGCGCAGAGTTCGCCGCCAGCATTGCGGCTATGGCGACCAGGATCAGCAGGATGCCCGCTGATGCATCGCTGACGAACAGCGCGCGGACAGGAGCAAATACGAGGCGGATCGGTGAAGGGCGGTTACTCATAGCGCCTGCTCTCTTTCGCAAAGCATCGTGCGTTGCAAGGGGCGAATGTGCAGGTTAGGAACGCGACAGGGGGATAAAGGGTTGCCGGTCGCACAATTTACGTCTGCCGAATGGCTTGCGTTGCTTCAGCACGAGCTGCTGCTGCTTGCCGCGGTATTCTTCACAATCGGACTGATCGACGAACTCGCGATCGACCTCACCTATGGCTGGCTGAGGCTTACGGGAAGAGCGAAACCGGTGGAGGTGGGGAGCAGCGGATATGCTCGCCAGGACCTTTCCGGAATGGCTGCCGTGTTCATTCCCGCATGGGAAGAAGATGCCGTGATCGGGCCGACCCTAGCCCATGCGCTCGCAGCCTGGCCGCAGGACGATGTGCGCATATATGTCGGTTGTTATCGCAACGACCCGGCGACGATCGCCTCCGTGGCGGTCGCAGCGCGTCAGGACAATCGGATCCGCGTCGTGATCGTCGGTGACGACGGGCCGACCAGCAAGGCGCACTGCCTCAACCGTCTCTATCAGGCGCTATGCGATGACGAGGCGCGGCTGCGGACCAAGGCGCATATGGTCGTGCTCCACGATGCGGAGGATATGGTCGATCCTGTCGCGCTTGTCCTGCTCGACAGGGCGATCTGGCAGGACGACTTCGTGCAATTGCCGGTCATGGCGCTGCCGCAATCCGATTCACCCTGGATCGCGGGCCATTATTCGGACGAATTCGCGGAATCTCATGCCAAAGCCATGGTCGTACGAGATGCTCTCGGCGTTTCTGTGCCGGGGGCAGGCGTCGGTTCGGCGATCAGACGCTCGATGCTCGCTCGCCTGGCGCAGAGACATGAAGGCGGACCCTTCGCGGCCGCATCGCTGACGGAAGACTACGAGCTGGGCCAGCGGATCGGAGCGCTCGGCGGCACGGGCCGTTTCCTGCGTGCACGGACCGCCCACGGCAGGCTGGTGGCGACACGGGCGTTTTTCCCGTCCGACCTGTCTGCGGCCGTCCGGCAGAAAACCCGCTGGACCCACGGAATTGCTCTACAGGGATGGGACCGGCTCGGCTGGCGCGGCTCGTTGATGGAACGCTGGATGACCCTGCGCGACAGGCGCGGGCCGATGGCAGCGCTGGTTCTCGCCGTCGCCTACTTGCTGGTGCTGGTGTCCGTGATCTCGCAGGTTTCCGCGGCCGCCGGACTGATCGCACCCATCGAACCGTCACCGCTACTGCAGGCATTGCTCGTCTTTACAATGTTGGGCCTGTTCTGGCGATTGGCCATGCGGGCGCTTTTCACCGGACGCGAGTACGGGTTGAAGCAGGGACTGCTCGCGATACCGCGGGTCGTCGTCTCCAACGTGATCGCCATCATGAGCGGACGCCGCGCGCTCGTGGCATATTGGCGCAGCCTGCGCGGGGCGCCGATCGTGTGGGACAAGACCCAGCATCACGACCATCCCTCTCTCGCGGCTCCATCGGCAGCCTACGCATGAGTCATTCTGCCACGACAAGGCGCGGACAGCCGCTGGTTTTCCTGCTCGTCCTCCTTGGCGGCTGGATGACGTTGAGGCTGGCGATGTGGGAGAACCCGTGGCCTCAGGAAATACTGCGTACCATCGGCCAGCCGGCGCAGGATCGACCGGGTGCGCTCTATGACCGCGCGATCGCAGAGGCCCAGAAGCCGTCAGCCCTGATCGACGCTCCACCTGTGGCGATGCCAGTCTCACTGACCGCTCCGCCACCGTCGATACTGCCGGCAAGCGGCGATCGCCCGTCGGGTTTCGCCCCCGGCAGGTCGATGACCGGGCATAACCTCGTGTGGATGGCCGCCATGTCCCGCTTGCCGATGCCGACCAGCGTCGCCGAGGCCCTCGACCGGAGTTCGAGAGTGGAGCGCGCGGCAGTGCCGCTGCCACAATCCGTCCGCGAGGATCGCAAGCCTTGGCGGTTCGATGGATGGGTTCTGCTGCGCGGCGCCGGAAAGACGGCATTTTCAGGCGGCGAACGGCCAGCGAGCTACGGGGGCAGCCAGCTTGGAGGCGTGCTTGCCTATCATCTCGATGGTGCGTCCGGTCACGATCCGGCGCTTTACCTGAGGGCCAGCGCAGCCTTGCGCGAGCCGCTTGAAACCGAGGCGGCTTTTGGTCTGCGTGCCCGACCCGTTGGTGATTTACCGGTCACTTTCCACGCAGAGGCGCGTCTTTCAGAGCGTCGGGGACGAGCGGAGGTGCGCCCGGCTGTCTTCGCAACCGTGGGCTTCGAGCGCAAAAGCCTTCCCCTTGGGATCGGCATGCGCGGCTACGCGCAGGCAGGCTATGTCGCCGGACGCGATGCAAGCGCCTTTGTCGACGGGCTGGCCGTTGCAGAGCGCGAAGTGGCACGCTTCGACCTTGCGGCGGTGAATGCCGATGTTCGTGCAGGCGCCGGCATATGGGGCGGAGCACAGAAGGGCGCGAGCCGTCTCGATGTCGGCCCTTCGACGAGCATGGATCTGCGCGTTGGCGAGGTATCCGCGCGCGTTTCGCTCGATTACCGGATCCGTGTCGCCGGCGATGCCGAACCTGAAAACGGACCGGCTTTTACCCTTTCGACGGGCTTTTGACACGGTTCAGCTTTAATAGAGCGAGGTGCTGCGATAGGGCAGCGCAATGGATGTCTACCTCCCCATTGCAAACCTGTCCGTCGACGGACTGGTAATCGTCGCGCTCGGGGCGCTGACGGGCATCCTGTCCGGCCTGTTCGGCGTGGGCGGCGGCTTTCTGACCACGCCGCTGCTGATCTTTTACGGCATCCCCCCGACTGTGGCTGCAGCCTCTGCTTCGACCCAGGTCACCGGCGCCAGCGTCTCCGGCGTGATCGCCCATTCCAAGCGTCGCGGCGTCGATTATCGCATGGGCGCCGTCATGATCGGCGGCGGCGTGATCGGGTCCGGCTTCGGAGCGCTGCTGTTCAATTTCTTCCGCTCGATTGGCCAGATCGACGTGGTGATTAATGCGCTCTACGTCGTTCTCCTGGGTTCGATCGGCTTGCTGATGGCGAAGGAGGCGATCCAGACATTGCGCGGGACCGGCGGGTCGCAGGCCGCGCGGCGGCGCCACCACCCGCTTGTCGCCAGCCTTCCGTTCCGCTGGAGGTTTTACGGGTCAGGCCTTTATATTTCTCCGCTAGCGCCGTTAATCGTGGGTATCGTGGTCGGCATACTGACCATGCTGATGGGCGTAGGCGGCGGGTTCATCCTCGTACCCGCCATGCTTTATATCCTGGGCATGAGCGCGAATGTCGTTGTCGGCACCAGCCTGTTCAACATCCTTTTTGTTACCATCGCGACCACCATCATGCACTCGGTCACGACGCGAGCGGTCGACATCGTTCTGGTCGCGCTGCTGCTGCTGGGTTCGGTCTCGGGCGCGCAGATCGGCTCGCAATTCGCAGTGAAGGCCAAGCCGGAGGCGCTGCGTCTCGTCCTCGCCGCCATCGTGCTGCTGGTGGCCTTCCGCATGTTCCTCGGCCTGTTTTACCGGCCCGATGAAATCTACACGGTCTACCCGCTGTGAGGGCGGCATTGCTCCTTGTTGCTGCCTTCTTCCTGATGGGGCAGCGCGATCCGGTCCTCGTTCCGGAAGTCTCGCAGCACGAGGTGCAGGTGAGGCAGGGCTTCGTTGGCCAGGAATTGCTGCTGTTCGGCGCCGTCCTCGACCCTGCGGGCCGGGCGGGACAGGACTATGACATCGTCGTGGTCCTCAAGGGGCCGAGCGAACCGATCCGCCTGCGCGAGAAAGAGCGTTTCATCGGAGTCTGGGTGAATGCGGAGAGCAGCGATTTCCGCTCCGTGCCCAGCTATTTCGCGGTCGCCTCCTCTCGCCCGATTACCGAGATCGTCGATGACAAGACGGCTGCGATTTACGAATTCGGCACGAACTACATCCAGTTGTCGCCCAGCGGATCTTTCGATCCTGAAGAGCAGCGGCGTTTTGCCGCAGGCCTCGTGGACCTAAAGCGCAGGCTCGGCCTGTACCGCGAAGATTTCGGCGGCGTGCAGATCAGCGAAAGCGTGCTCTACCAGGCCCGCATCGAACTCCCCTCCAACGTGACGACCGGCACTTATACCGCAGAGACATTCGCCGTCACGAGAGGCCGCGTGATTGCCTCGGCCGTCTCGGAGGTCGAGGTAAAGAAGGTCGGTTTCGAACGTTTCGTCGAGGACAGCGCAAACGAATGGGGTCTTGCCTACGGCCTCATCGCCGTGCTGCTGTCGGTCGGAATGGGCTGGGGCGCGGGTCGCCTGTTCGCCCGTCTCTGAGGCCAGATTCCCGTTCATCGTTGACGCGATTTTAACCGTTCTGCGGCATTCCACCCCTGCAATTTTGCGTGATCTGCACGAGGGATGTGGGCCGAGTTATGAACGACATGAGCAAGGGCAATTTCCGGACTTTCGACCCGGCAAAGGAAGACGGCGCGGAGCCGCCGCAGCCGCGGGGGAACAGCCTGCGTGACCGCATTCGCCGTTCCGAACAGTCCCAGCAACCCGCTCCTGCTGCATCGCGTTCCGGCTATGTGCACCAGCCCCAAACGCAGCCTCAGGCTCAGCCGGAAGTCGAATCTCCGGCTACAAGCGCCCATCAGCCCGCCCCGCAGGAAGCTGCCGCCCCTCGGCAGGATCATGCGCCCGCTCCTGCCCAGGAACAGGCCGAACGCCCGGTGCCGCAACCTGCACCCCGCCAAGAGGCGGCACCCGCGCCCGTCGCCGCTCCTGCCGAGCCGCAGCAAAGCCGTAACGAAGCCCCCGAGCAGGGAAGCGACAGCGACAATGCGATGCAGCCCATTGGCGTGGTCCTCGAAATCGCAGGCTCCGGCTCGCAGGTAGCCATCGACCTGCAGCGCCTGACCGAATGCGCCGACGACAGCGATCCGTCCGTTGCCATGGCCGGCCAGGTCGGTTCGCAAATCAAGATCCGCGTCGGCAACAGCTGGCTGCTCGCCAGCGTCCGCAACCAGAAACAGGACCGCAAGGCGGGCAGCATCCTCGCCAATATCGACTTCCTCGGCGAAGGCGTGGAAGAGAAGCTGACCGGCAGGCTCCACGGCTTCCGCCGCGGTGTGACCCGCTACCCGGTCCCCGGCGCGCTGGTCTATCCCGCAAGCACCGCCGACCTCAAACAGGTCTATGCCAGCGATGGCCGCAGCGCGGTCACCATCGGCAAGGTCTATCCGACCAAGGACATTCGCGCCGGCATCTATGTCGATGCGATGCTGGGCAAGCACTTCGCCCTCCTCGGTTCGACCGGTACGGGTAAATCGACCAGTGCAGCCCTGATCCTTCACCGGATCTGCGAGGCAGCGCCCGAAGGTCACATCGTCATGATCGACCCCCACGGCGAGTACGCTTCCGCATTCCGCCAGACCGGCGTCATCCTCGACGTGTCGAACCTGCAGATGCCCTACTGGATCATGAACTTCGAAGAGCATTGCGAAGTCCTGCTGACCAGCAATGGTAACGACCGGCAGATCGACGCGGATATCCTCGCCCGCTGCCTGCTGAAGGCGCGCCAGAAAAGCCGCCTTGCCGAACAGATGGGCAAGATAACGGTGGATTCGCCCATTCCGTACCTGCTGTCGGACCTGTCGAACGCGATCCAAGACGCGATGGGCAAGCTCGACAAGGCAACCAACTCCGCACCTTACATGCGGATCAAGAACAAGCTCGAGGAGCTCAAGACCGACCCGCGCTACCAGTTCATGTTCTCCGGCATGCTGGTCGCCGACACGATGGCCGACTTCATCTCCAAGATCTTCCGCATGCCCGCTGGCGGCAAGCCGATCTCGATCATCGACGTCTCGGGCGTGCCTTCGGACATCACCTCGACCGTGGTTGCCGTGCTCAGCCGCCTCGTGTTCGACTTCGCGATCTGGGGCCGCGAGGAAAAAACTACGCCGATCCTCCTCGTTTGCGAGGAAGCGCACCGTTACGTGCCGAGCGAGAAGAACGCCGACGGCAACTCTGTCGGCACCATCCTGTCGCGGATCGCGAAGGAAGGTCGTAAGTACGGCATCAGCCTCGGCCTCATCACGCAGCGTCCGTCCGACCTTGCAGAAGGCGTGCTGTCGCAGTGCGGTACGATCATCTCCATGCGTCTCAACAACGACCGCGACCAGGACTTCGTGCGCGCCGCGATGCCCGAAGGTGCGCGCGGTTTTCTCGATGCCATTCCCGCGCTCCGCAACCGCGAGTGCATCATTTGCGGCGAGGGTGTCGCCATCCCGATCCGCGTCAGCTTCGACAATCTCGAAGAGGTCAAGCGCCCGGCTTCGGAAGACCCGAGTTTCGTCGAGATGTGGAGCCAGAGCGGCGGCGAGGAGGACATCGTCCAGCGGACCGTCCAGCGCTGGCGCAGCCAGGGTTAGTGAGGGTCTCGCGGCAGGCGATCTGACCGAGCCGAAGGCGAGGCAAGGCCGACCGGCCGCCCGCAGCGGGTGCAGCTTGCTGCACGTCTAGCGAGGACGCACCCGCGGAGGCGGGTGCGAAAAAATCACGTCCCTCTTGTGTCTCCAAACAAATGTATATGCAGGCGGTCGCTCATGCGGAAGCCGTGCTTGAGGCATAGATCGGCCAGCCATTTCTCGCGGGTGCGCAGCGTTTCGCTGTCGGTGCCCTCGGGCATCAGGAAGACATGGCCGGGGCGGAAGCGATAGCGTTCGTGGAGCGCGAGGACCTCATCCACGTCGGAAGGCTCCGCGATCACGAATTTAAAGAAAGCGCGCGGGTCGGTGGCGTAGGCGTCGAGCCGCTCGGGGATCAGCGCGAGGTCCGCCGGATTGCCGCTATGCGCCAGCTTGGGGCTGACGTTGAACTGGTCGATGCGGATGTCGAGCGGGACCGGGGCCTTGGTCGTTCCGTTGGTCTCGATCTCCACGCTGATATCGGGCAGGTGGTCCAGCAGCTTGGCGAGCGCCGGTGCCTGCAGCAGCGGCTCCCCGCCGGTAATCACCAGCCGGTCCTGCCCCAACGCGAGTATGCGCTCGGCGACCTCGGCCTCGTCCAGAGTGACCTGGTTGGCTTTTCGCTCGAAAGTCCGATCGTCGCGGTGCGGGCGATTGTCGCCTTCGAAATGCCAGGTGTAGGCCGTGTCGCACCACACGCAGGCAAGGTTGCAGCGCGACAGGCGCATGAACGCGACGGGCCGTCCCACGCTCGGCCCTTCGCCCTGCACGGAGGCGAATATTTCAGGCCCACCCGTATCGTCCGTGGCGAGGACTAGCGCCATCGGGCGATCTCCGAAGGCGACGAAGGCGACACCGTGTCACCCGGCGGCACAGCCATCAAAGCACTGGATTCGCTGGCAAATGCAGCGTCCCCGCCAGGGTGACACTTGGCGCGGAGAATTCGAGGGCGAGCGGTGTTCATGCCTGTCTTGTGCCACAGCCGGGCCGGGTAGGAAAATTTCCTAGCCCAGCCGCGCCAGTGCTGCCTTCAACCGTTCGATCTCGGCCGTGTGATGCGCGAAGTCGGCGCGCGCCTTTTCGACTGCCTCGGGCTTGGCGCGTTCGACGAAATTGGCGTTGTTCAGACGGCCTTCGAGCGATTTGGCTTCCTTCGTGGAGGCTTCCATCGCCTTGGTCAGGCGCGCCTTTTCCGCCTCGATGTCGATGACGCCTTCGAGCGGCACGATGAAGGCATCGTCGCCCGCAGCGACCTGCATGGCGGCACCGCCGGGCGCTTCTTCGAAGCGGACCGGCGTGAGGCGCGCGAGACGCTCGATCGCGGCGGCGTTCTCTTCCACGACCTTGCGGCCGAGCGCCGACGGGGCGGGGCAATAGGCTTCGAGCTTCGCCCCCGGCGCGATGCCGAGTTCGTTCTTCGCCGTGCGCACCGCGCTGGTGAGCGCGATCAGCCAGTCGATTTCGGCCTTGGCGCTCGCATCGACTTCGGCTTGCGGATCGGGCCATTTGGCGGTGATCAGCGGATAGTCGCGGCGATCCCCCTGCTTCGACCACAGCTCTTCGGTGATGAAGGGCATGAAGGGGTGCAGCATGACGAGGATCTGGTCGAGCGCCCAGCCGGCGACGGCCCTGGTTTCCTCGTCGAAATTGCCCTTGATAAGCTCGATATACCAGTCGCAGAACCGGTCCCACACGAAGTGATAGATCGTGTTCGCGGCGGCATCGAAGCGCAAATCGGCCATCGCCTGTTCGAGCGCGTTCTTCGTCTCGACGACTTCGCCGATAATCCACTTGTTGACGGCCTGCGTGGCAGCGGGTGCGGCGATGCTGGTGCTCGCACCGATGCCGTTGGACTGGCAGAACCGCGTCGCGTTCCAGAGTTTGGTCGCGAAGTTGCGATAGCCCTCCACGCGCTTCTCATCCATCTTGATGTCGCGGCCCTGGCTTTCCATCGCCGACATGAAGAAGCGCAGCGCATCCGCGCCATACTGGTCGATCAGGCCCAGCGGGTCGACGACATTGCCCTTGGACTTGGACATCTTCGCCCCGTCGGCGGCGCGGACCAGCCCGTGGAGGTACAGCCGCGGCCACGGCGCCTTGCCGGTCAGATGCATGCCCTGCATCATCATGCGCGCATCCCAGAAGAACAGGATGTCGAAGCCGGAAATCAGCAAATCGTTCGGATAGTGCTTGTCCAGCAGGTCGGTCTTGTCCGGCCAGCCGAGCGTCGCGAAAGGCCAGAGCGCGGAAGAGAACCACGTGTCGAGGACATCATCGTCGCGGGTCAGGGCGACGCCTTCTCCTGCCTTCGCCTGCGCTTCTTCCTCGGTCATTGCGACGTAGGGATTGCCCTCTGCATCATACCAGGCCGGGATCCGATGACCCCACCACAGCTGGCGGCTGACGCACCAGGGCTGGATGTTCTCCATCCAGTTGAAGAAGGTCTTTTCCCACGACTTCGGGACGATTTCGATGGTGCCGTCCTTCACCGCCTCGATCGGCGCCTTGGCGAGGGTTTCGGCATCGACATACCATTGGTCGGTCAGCCACGGCTCTATCACCACGCCTCCGCGGTCGCCGAAGGGCGTCGCGATGGTGCGCGGTTCGGCGTCGTGTTCGACCTCGTTGCCTTCCTTGTCCTTGGTGACATGCGGGATGAGGAAGCCGAGTTCCTTCATGCGCGCAACGACCAGCTCGCGTGCGCCGTCGACGCCGTCACGCTTGAAGCGGTGCAGGCCGAGGAATTCTTCCGGTACCAAGCCGTCCGCCGTCTGGCAGACATTGCCTTCCGCATCGAGCATGTTGAGCATTTCGGCAGGAGCGAAGCCCGCGCGCTTGCCCACGTCGAAGTCGTTGAAATCGTGACCCGGCGTAATCTTCACGCAGCCCGAGCCGAGTTCCGGATCGGCGTGCTCGTCGGCCACCACCTTGAAGCGGCGGCCGGTGATTGGCTGGAGGATGTCCTTGCCCACGACCGACCTGTAGCGCTCGTCATCGGGGTGAACCGCGACCGCCATATCGGCGAGCATGGTCTCGGGGCGCGTGGTGGCGACCACGAGGTAATCCTTGCCTTCCGACGTCGTGACGCCGTCTGCCAGCGGGTAGCGGAAATGCCAGAAGCCGCCCTTCACATCGACCGTTTCCACTTCGAGGTCGGAAATCGCGGTCTTGAGCTTGACGTCCCAGTTCACCAGCCGCTTGTCGCGGTAGATCAGCCCGTCGTTGTAGAGATCGACGAAGGTCTTGAGCACGGCGTTCGAGAAATGCTCGTCCATCGTGAACTGCTCTCTGGACCAGTCCATCGAGCAGCCGAGGCGACGCAGCTGCTTGGTGATTGCACCGCCGCTTTCCGCCTTCCATTCCCAGACCTTGTCGACGAACTCCTCGCGCGAGTAATTGGTGCGCTTGTCCTGGTTGGCCTCCATCTGGCGTTCGACGACCATCTGCGTGGCGATACCGGCATGGTCCATACCGACCACCCACAGCGCATCCTTGCCGCGCAAGCGTTCGTAACGGATCACAACGTCCTGCAACGTGTTGTCGAGCGCGTGACCGATGTGGAGCGAGCCCGTCACGTTCGGCGGCGGGTTCACGATGGTGAAGGGTTGGGCATCGGGCCGCTCGGGGCGGAACAGGCCGTTTTCCTCCCAATGCGCGTACCAGCGCTGCTCGATATCGGCGGGATCGAAGGTCTTTGAAAGCTCGGTGGTCATGCTGGTGCCAATGCCAGTGCGCATTGTGCGATGCAACGGGATATAGCCCTTGCGCGCTTACGTGCTTGTTTGGCGAGTGAAATCCGCCCATACGGGGGGCCGAATGACAGGGCTTGCACAATTCGAGATCGTCGAGGGGGACGGGGGCTCCGCGCTGGTGCTCACCGGGCCCTATCTCGTGTCCACGATCGGCGCGGTCGACGACGAACTGCGCACGGTGGACGCAAACGTCGCCACGATCGACATTTCCGACGTGTCGGAAATCGATACCGTCGGCGCGTGGCTGGCCTGTACGCTGGCGACCGAACACGATGCGGAAATCACCGGGGCAAGCTCGCGGGCGCAGCGGTTGCTGGACGCGATTTCGGGCCTCGGCGGGGAAGAGAAGCTTTCCGCGCCGCGCCTGCCGTTCTGGAGCCGGGTGCCCGAGGCGATGGGCGAGAAAATCTTCAATGCCCGCAGCGGCATTGTCGGGGTCGTGAGTTTCCTCGGCGCGCTGCTTATCTCTGCCGGTTCGCTGATCCGCAATCCGCGGCGCTTCCGCACGGTCGCTTTGTTCCGCCAGATGGAGCTTGTGGGCGTGTCGGCCCTGCCGATCATCGGCCTGATGAGCTTCCTTATCGGCATCGTTATCGCGCAGCAAGGCGCGGTCCAACTGGCGCAGTTTGGCGCGGAAACGCTGACGATCAACCTCGTCGGGCGAATCACGCTGCGGGAGCTGGGCGTGCTGATGACCGCGATCATGGTCGCCGGCCGCTCGGGCAGCGCCTTTGCCGCCGAAATCGGCACGATGAAGCTGACCGAAGAAATCGATGCCATGCGCACGATCGGCATCTCCCCGATGGAGGCGCTGGTCATCCCGCGCATCCTGGCGGCCGTCCTGATGATGCCGCTGCTCGGCTTCTACGCCTCGTGCATGGCGATCATCGGCGGCGCGGTCATCGGCGACACCATGCTGGGCATTCCCTTCTGGACCTTCCTCAGCCGCATCCAGGAAGTCGTGCCGACCTACGATCTGTGGGTCGGTCTCGTGAAGGCGCCGGTATTCGGCCTGATCGTGGCACTGGCGGGCTGTTATAACGGGATGCAGGTGAAGGGTAATTCCGAAGAAGTCGGCAAGCGCACCACGCTCTCGGTGGTCTCCGCAATCTTCGCCGTTATCGTGCTCGACGCGTTCTTCGCGGTCTTCTTCACCGAAATCGGGTGGGCGTGATGGCAGAGGGCGGCAAGGCCAAGCACGAGCGCTTTCGCGGCGATTATCCCATCGTCGTGGACGGTCTGATCAATCGCTTCGGCGAGCAGACCGTGCACGAGGATCTCGACCTCAAGGTCCGGCGCGGCGAAATCCTCGGCGTGGTGGGCGGTTCGGGTACGGGCAAGTCCGTACTCATGCGCTCGATCATCGGCCTGCAGCCGCCGTCGGGCGGCAATGTCAAGGTGTTCGACCAGTCGATCACCGAGGCAGAGCCCGACGAGGTGCTTGGCGTGCGCGATCGCTGGGGCGTGTTGTTCCAGGGCGGCGCGCTGTTCTCCACCCTGACGGTGGGCGAGAACGTCGAAGTCCCGCTGAAGCAGTTCTACCCCGACATCTCCGACGATTTGCGTCACGAAATCGCGCGCTACAAGGTGATGCTCTCCGGCCTTCCCGAAGAAGCGGTCAGCAAATACCCGAGCGAGCTTTCGGGCGGCATGAAGAAACGCGCAGGCTTGGCGCGTGCGCTGGCGCTCGACCCGGAACTGCTGTTCCTGGACGAACCGACCGCGGGCCTCGATCCGATCGGCGCATCGGCCTTCGACCGGCTGACCAAGGAACTGAAGGAAACGCTGGGACTGACCGTTTTCCTCATCACCCACGATCTCGATACGCTGCACGAAATCTGCGACAGGGTGGCGGTGCTGGCGGACAAGAAGGTCATCGCCGTCGACACGGTGCCGAACCTGATGGAACTCGATCACCCCTGGATACAGGAATATTTCAACGGACCGCGCGGTCGTGCCGCACTGACGGCGCAGGCGCTCGACGAACTGCGCCAGCACATGGACCGGCCGGTCGCCGCCCATGCTGTCAAAGCGTTGGACAAAACGCCTCCGGGCAAGGATAAGGCCTAACCAATGGAAACGCGGGCAAATTACATCTGGGTGGGGGCTGTAACGCTGGCCGTATTGGCCGCGCTTGCGCTCTTCATCGTCTGGCTGGCGCGCTGGGGCGAAGGCGCCCAGAAGGAATACGACATCTTCTTCAAGCAGTCGGTCGCAGGCCTCGCCAATGGCAGCCAGGTCAGCTTTGCGGGCGTGCCCGTGGGGCAGGTCAACCAGATCGTGCTGTGGGACAAGGATCCCGAATTCGTCCGCGTGCGCATCAGCGTGAAGGAAGAAGTGCCGATTCTGGTCGGCACCACCGCGACCATCCAGGGCAGCTTTACCGGCGTCTCGACCATCCTGCTGGATGGTGCGCGCAGTGGTGCGCCGCCCATCACTTGCGAAACCACGGCCTGCACCGAAGGCGTGCCGATCATTCCGCCGCAGGACGGGGGCCTGAACGCGCTGCTGTCCAACGCGCCGCTGCTGCTCGAACGGCTGGCGACGCTGACCGAACGCCTGACGCAGCTGCTGGACGAGGAAAACCAGGGCGAGATCGCCGGCATCCTTGCCAATACCAACCAGATGACGCGCAGCCTTGCCGAAACCGCCCCGCAGATCGAGCGGACCATGGCCGAATTGCAGGTTACCCTGCGCGAAGCGGCCGAAGCGCTCGACGAATTCGAAAAGGTCACGGCATCGACCGACCGCCTGATCAATACCGAGGGCGAGCAGCTGGCGCAGGAACTGCGCAAGACGTTGGCTTCGGCTGGCGGCGCGGCCAAGGCGCTGGAACAGACGCTCGAAGAAGCGCGCCCGGCGACCAAGCAGCTGACCGAAAGCACGCTGCCCGCCGCCGAAGCGACGCTGCGCGACCTGCGCGCCACCAGCAAGGCGCTGCGCAGCGTGACCGAAAAGATCGACGAGAAGGGCGCAGGCTCGCTGCTTTCCAGCCAGCCGCTGCCGGAATACGAACCATGAGACGGGATCGCGCGATGAACACGACCAAGACCCTCGCCATCCTTGCCCCGGCCCTGCTCTTGGGCGGCTGCATCAGCTTCGGCGCAGAACCGCCCGAAAGCCTGCTGACCCTGACGCCCACGGCCACCGCGCCTGCCGGAACCGGCGGATCGAGCGATGCGGGCACCGCGCTGGCGCTGACCGAGTTCGAGGCCCCGGCCGCGCTCGACGTGACGCGCGTGCCTGTGCAGGTGAACGCCACCGAGCTCGCCTATCTCAAGGATGCGGTGTGGGTGGAAAAGCCCGCCCGCCTGTTCCGCCGCCTGATCGCCGAAACCATCCGCACGCAGTCGGGCCGCGTGGTCGTCGACGGTGACGATCCGGGCGCGATGGCGGTCAACCGCATCTCGGGCACGCTGCGCCAGTTCGGCTACGACGCCTCGACCTCCAGCGTAGTGGTCGTCTTCGACGCCGTGCGCGCAGGCGAGGGCAGCGCAGTCGAAACCCGCCGCTTCGAAGCCGTGGTCCCGGGCGTGACGCCCGACGTGCAAGGCGTCGGCCCCGCCCTCAACCGCGCCGCGAACGATGTCGCGGGGCAGGTCGCGGAGTGGGTTGGCTAGGCCGTAAGGGCGCTGAAAGTCCGCTGACGACCCGATTGCGGACATTGGGTGTGCGTGCCACTATCCTTGCGGCTTGGTAGGACGAGTTCAATGAGCGAAGACGCACGCAATTCGATTTATCTTTGGTTGAGCACGCTAGCGTTCTTCGGTGCTTGCTGGGCTTGCCTCCACTTCGATTGGGTGGAGGGAATCTCCGACACTTGGCTTTGGCCTGTCTTTACAGCGCTGCTGGTCGTGAATGTCGTTCAGACCGTTCGCGGCGTCTGGCAGCGCCGTGCTTCCAATCCCAAAAACCCGAACCGCCTCTAGCTTCCGCTTTCCACCCATTAGGCGCCTGTTTCGGCAGCCTACTCCGGCACCAGAAATGAAACGAAGCTAACGAGCCGCTTACACCGCCCCGACCACCGCTAGCGTGACGCCAGTTCCTGCTCGCATTGCATCATGTAATCGCGCGTCAGCGGCAAGACGCGGCGGTCGCGGCAATACTGGATCTGGTAATTGCACATGCCGCCGTTCTCGAAGCTCGACGTCGCCCCCGCGAGGTAGAAGGTCCACATCCGGAAGAAGCGTTCGTCGTACATACCGACAATCGCTTCCCGGTGCTTCATGCAGTTCGCATACCATGCGCGCAGCGTTCTTGCGTAATGCAGGCGCAGCATCTCCGTATCGCTGGCGATCAGGCGGTACTTCTCGCTCGCGGCGACGGTTTCGGACAGCGCCGGGATATAGCCGCCGGGGAAAATATACTTGCGGGTGAAGGCATCCGTCATGCCGGGCCCACCGATGCGGCCGATGGTGTGGAGAAGCATCACCCCGTCGTCCGCCAACAGGTTGGCGCAGGTCTGGAAGAACGTATCGAACTGCGGCCTGCCGACATGTTCGAACATGCCGACCGAAATGATCCGGTCGTACCGGCTGCCCCGGTTCGCCAACTCGCGATAATCCACCAGCTCGAAAGTTATGCGATCGGCCACACCGGCTTGTGCGGCGCGCTCTTTGGCAAGTTCCAGCTGCTCGCGCGACAGGGTGATCCCGTGCACTTTCACATCGAAATGCCTGGCAAGATAGATGGCCATGCCGCCCCAGCCGCAACCGATGTCGAGCACGCTTTGTCCGTCGGCGAGCGCGAGCTTGGAGACGATGTGTGCAAGCTTCGCTTCCTGCGCTTCGCCCAGCGTTTCCACCCCGTCGGCCCAATAGGCGCAGGAATACTGCATGTGCTCGGGGTCGAGCATCAGTTTATAGAGGTCGTTGCCGATATCGTAGTGGTGCGACACGTTGCGCTGCGACCGGATCCGGTCGTTCACCGCCTCGCGCGCGAAGCCGATGCGGTTGACGATCCGTCGCACCAGCTTCGGCGAGCCGATGGTGCCGCCCTTGTCCCACGGCTGGTTGGAACGCAGCAGTTCGACAAGCTCCATGATCCCGCCCTGCTCGATGACCAGGCGCCCGTCCATGAAGGCTTCTGCCGCACCCAGCCGCGGATCGAGCACGATGTCCCGTGGGACCTTCTTGTCGGCGAGCCGGATCGCAACGTCCGGGAAGCCCTCTGCCGGAGACCCGAAACGGGAAACCGACCCGTCGGCGAAGGTGACGTGCAGCGTGCCGCGGTCGATGATCCTGTCGAGGTATCGATTGAACAAGGTCGTGCTCATGTCACGACCATATGTTGCCGGCGGCTATCGCGCCAGACATGATGATCAGGAGGCGGCCCGCGCAAACTGCATCGCTGCAAGGAAATCGCCCTTGCGCCTGGCGCGGCGTTCTTCGGCTTCTTCCTCGCGGCCCCAGAGGTCGGCCTGCCATTCTTCTTCGAGGCTGGCAGCGGCCCATAATCCGTCACCGTCGGCGGCTTCTTCCAGCGCTTCGAGCCCTACGCATAGCGATGCAGCGAGCGAGGTTAGCTGTTCCAGCGCGGCGAGGTGGAAGGGGCCGAGCGCGGCGAGGCGCTGGCGCAATGTGTCGAGACTGGATGCAGGCTGCGCCTTGTGGACGATCCCGCTCACGCGGTGCAGCGTCACGCCTTCGCGCGCTTCCATGGCTGCAAGGATCGGCTCCCACACCTCCTGCTGGCGGCGGTAGAGCGGCTCTTCTGGATCGGCGCGGTAGCACAGCGTATCCGTCTCCGCATAACCGACCAGCTTTTCGATCACGGCCTCGGCATCGCGTGCGACCACGTCGAGCGCATAGTCCGCCATGTCGCGAAAGCGGAAGGAGGCAGGGTCAATCTTTTCGCCCTGTGCGCGCCATTCCGCGGCGAGCATTTCGGCCATCGCCTCGCTCGGCAGGACCTGCGGCTGGCCGGCTTGCGTCTTGATCGGCCGCCCGTCGAGATGGACCGTCCAGCCGAGATCGGTCTCCGCGACGCTCACGTCCTTGTAGAAGCGTTTCATCACTCGCCCGATTTCCAGCGCTTGGAGAGAACTGCGGGCACCACGAAGAACTCGGCGAGGCCGATCACGAGGATGATGTAACCGACGAAAACGGGCAGATCGATGATCTTGCTGACGATCAGCGCGCCGATGAACACCATGACGAAGGCGCTCAGGCGGGCCATCTGGATCACCCAGAAACGGCGGGCGACAGTCTCTTCATCGGCCACGGATCATATTCTCCAGTTCTTCCATGGTGGAGGCAACGGACTGCGCGCCCGCTGCCATGAGTTCTGCGGGATCGTGATAGCCCCAGGCGACGCCGATAGCCCGCACGCCCGCGGCCCCGGCCATCTCGATATCGAAACTCGTGTCGCCGATCATGACCGCGTCGTCCGCACTCACGCCTGCTTCGTCGAGTGCGGCTTCGAGCATGGCGGGATGGGGTTTCGAGGGATAGCGATCCGCGCCGTGCAGCGTCACGAAGCGCTGCTTGATGCCATGCGTTTCGAGGCAGGAATGAAGGCCCCGGTCGCTCTTCCCCGTGGCTACGCCAAGCAGCCAGCCATCCTCGTCGAGCCGGGCAAGCAGGTCGGCCATGCCGTCATAGAGAGGTTCGTGCAGCGCCCCCGACAGCCGCGTTTCGCGAAACAGGCGCTTGTAGGCTTCGACCACCTGCAACCAGTCCACTTCGCGTCCGTCCATCATGAGCTCGCGCACGGCGAGCGGCAGGCTGAGGCCGACGGTGCGGCGGATCGCGTTGCGTTCGGGCGGGGGGCTGCCGATGGCGGCGAAAGCGCGTTCCATCGTCTCGCACACGGCGGCCTGGCCATCGACGAGCGTGCCGTCGCAATCGAATACGGCGAGCCGGGTCATGCCGGCACCTTGCGCATCCAGCGCGCCAGATGCGGGTTGCCGTGCGCCGCGTGTTGCTCTGCGATCCGCTCGCGGACAGGGGCGGGCTGCTTTTGCGACAGCTTGAGCGTGGGGCGCATGGTTTCCACTGCGAGTTCGAAGCCGACGTTTCCCTTGAACAGCTTCGCCCAATGGCTGTCCGGCGTTTCACTCGCCTGCCAAGGTTCTCCGCTGAGACCATCCTCGAACTGCGTTATGGAAGTGTGCAGCAACGCCTCGAGCCCCTCGTCATCGAGGCGCGACACCACCCCTTCCAGTTCGATCGCGACATAATCCCAGGTGGGGACGGAAGCGCGGTCGGCATACCAGCGCGGGCTGACGTATCCGCGCGGTCCGTTGACGACGATCAGCGCTTTCGCTCCGCCCAGATGGGCGGCCAGCGCGTTCGATCGCGCAATATGAAACCGCAGCGCGCCATCGCCGCTCGCGATCAGGGGGACATGGGCGACGCGCGGTCCGTCCGGCGTGGTCAGGAACACCATCCCGAACCCGGCCTCCGCCACAATGCACTCGATTAGCTCCTTGTCGTCGGTTCGGAAGAGCGGATTGGGATGCATCAGTGCTTGCCCTTGCCCTTGCCCTTTGCCGGGCCCTTTCCGCCGGTTCCGCCACGCGCTCTGCGCGGGCCGCGCTGGGCCTTGCGGTAATTCTTGGCGTGCTGGCGAGCCTGCTGCTTCTTCTCTTCGCGCGATTTGGGCGGCGGATCGTCACGCATCGGCGTGGCGTCGCTGGCGTTCTCGTCGAAACCCAGCTGTTCCAGCGAGGCGGCGAAATGTTCGGGCAGGTCGGCGGTCACGTCCAGCTTGCCGCCATCCGGGCTGTCGATGATCAGGCGGCGCGCGTGGAGGTGCATCTTGCGGCTGATCGATCCGGTCAGGAAAGCATCGCGCCCGCCGTATTTGCCATCGCCGACGATGGGATGGCCCATCGCCGCACAATGAACGCGCAGCTGGTGGGTGCGACCGGTCATAGGCTGGAGTTCGAGCCACGCGGCGGTCTTGGCCGCCGTTTCCACGACGCGATACTTGGTCTTGGCAGGTGCGCCGCCTTCATGGTCGACATGCATCTTCTCGCCGCCCGATCCGGGCTGCTTGGCGAGCGGTGCCTCGATCACGCCCTGCTTGATGTCCGGCACGCCGACCACCAGCGCCCAGTAGATCTTCTTGGCGCTTCGACCGGAAAACCGCTTCGAGAAGAACGCCGCGCTACCGGGCGTCCGCGCCACGAGCAGGACGCCCGAGGTATCCTTGTCGAGCCGGTGCACGAGGCGCGGGCGCACATCGTCCTCGCCTTCGACGAAGGCATCGAGCAGCCCGTCGACATGGTTGAAGGTGTTGGTGCCGCCCTGCGTGGCAAGGCCCGCGGGCTTGTTGAGCGCGATTGCGGACTTGGTCTTCTTGATGACCATGTCGTGCGCCTGTTCGATCTCGGCCTGGCTCAGCTCGCGCTTGGCCTTGGGCTTCTTGTGCGCCGCATCGCCGCCCGGGGGCACGCGGATCTGCTGGCCCTGTTCGAGCCGGTCGTCGGGCTTTACCCGCTTGCCGTCGACGCGGACCTGGCCGGTGCGCGCCCACTTGCTGACGGTGCCGAAGCCCACTTGCGGCAAGTGCCGTTTGAACCAGCGGTCGACACGGATGCCGTCATCGTCGGCCTCGACCGTGAACTGGCGTACTTCGTCGGAGGTTTTCATCCTGCCATCCTCATGACTGCAAGCCCGACCATCAGCCCGGTAATGCCGAGCGCGAAGGAAAGGACGGCATATAGTGTTGCGAAGAGATATTGTCCGCGCTCGATCAGCATCACCATTTCCAGGCTGAAGGCGCTGAAAGTGGTGAAGCCGCCCAGTACGCCTGCGCCGAGCAGCAGGCGCGTCTGCTCGCTCGTGTCGGCACCCGATCGCACCAGCCAGCCGGCGAGCACTCCCATAAGGAGGCTGCCGATTGCATTGACGGCGAGGGTGGCGAAGGGGAAGGCGCCCATGATCGGCGCGCCGAGCCATTGCGTCATCGCGCGCCCGGCCTGGTAACGCATGGCCGCGCCGATCCCGCCGCCGATGGCGACGTGCAAGGTTGCGGCGAGTGGGGAGAGGGTGGACATTGCGCGATCCCCTAGCCGCTCGCGCGGGTTTGCGAAAGGCGGCACTGCACGCTTGCCTTTTATGGCTCGAATCCGTATGTGGCGGCCATTCGAGCCGGTCCGGAACGGATTCGGCGCGCTTTTCGTTGATAAAGCGAAACCCTATTCAAGGAGGCATACCCCGCTACAAGCGGGCTCTGGCCCGTAAGTCGAGGTATTGAATTTTATGCAGATCATGGTTCGCGATAACAATGTCGACCAGGCCCTCCGCGCGCTCAAGAAGAAGCTGCAGCGTGAAGGCGTCTATCGCGAAATGAAGCTGCGCCGCCACTACGAAAAGCCCAGCGAAAAGCGCGCCCGTGAAAAGGCTGCTGCAGTTCGCCGCGCTCGCAAGCTGGAGCGTAAGCGCATGGAGCGTGACGGGATCAAGTAATCCCGGGTTGCGACCTACGACAAGCTAAGCCATGAGGGCGCGGAGAAATCCGCGCCCTTTGCGTATCACAGGCGAATTTTACATGACCGAGATCACCCGCGTACCGCTCCGCCCCATCAAGAAGGGCTCGCTCACCAAGCTCTGGCTTGGCGTTATCGTCGCCATCCTTCTGGGGGCAGGCCTGGCATGGGCCGCCGTGCCCAAGGGCGTGGAAGTGGAAACGCTGACCGAAGGTGTCGGTCCGTCGCCGCAGATCGGCGATGTTGTCTTTGCCAATTACGTGGGCACGCTGCCCGACGGCACGGAATTCGACCGTTCGCAGCCGAGCCCGTTCCCGCCCGAGATATTCCCGGCTGGCACGCCGTTCCCGCTCGACGAGCAGGGCGGCATCATCGAAGGCTTCGCCGAAGGCCTGATGCAGACGCAGAAGGGCGGCAAGTACCGCATCGAAATCCCGGCAGAGCAGGCCTATGGCGCAACGCCGCCTCCCGGATCGGACATTCCGGCCAATAGCGACCTGATCTTCGAGGTCGAAGTTACGGAAATCATGTCGCTCGAAGAAGCGCAGCAGCGCTTCATGCAATTGCAGGCCCAGATGGGTGCGCAGGGCGGCCCCGACGGGCCCCAGGGTGCCCCTCAGCAAGCGCCGGTCGAATAAGGCGCAAAGCCTGCTTGAAGCGCGCGCGCCACACGGCTAACGCGCGCCCATGTCAGTTACCCGAGAAGAAGTGGCGAAAATCGCCTCTCTGGCCCGCATCCGGATGGAGGATGCGGAGCTGGATCGCATGGTGCCCGAGCTCAACAACATCCTCGATTGGGTGGAGCAGCTGGGCGAAGTCGACACCTCCGGCGTGGAGCCGATGACCGCGGTCATCCCGAACACGCTGCGCCTGCGCGACGATGTGGTCGACGCCATTCCCGAAACGTCCGGCGGACGGCGCGACGATGTGCTGGCCAATGCTCCGGCAGCCGAACACGGCTTCTTCGGCGTGCCCAAGGTGATCGAATAATGCCAGAAACCGCAAACGAACTGACGAAACTCGGCGTGAAGGAAATCCGCGACGGCGTGGCCGGCGGCGATTTCACCGCGCGCGAAGTGGCCGAAAGCTTCAACGCCGCTGTCGCAGCCGCTGCCGAGCTCAACGCCTTCATCGTCACCACGCCCGATCATGCGCTCGCAGCCGCCGATGCGGTCGATGCGAAGCGTGCCAAGGGCGAAGACCTCGGCAAGATGGGCGGCGTGCCCATCGGCATGAAGGACCTGTTTGCAACCCACGGCGTCCAGACCACGGCAGCCAGCCACATCCTCGAAGGGTTCAAGCCGCAGTACGAAAGCACTGTCAGCCAGAACCTGTGGGATGCCGGCGCAGGGATGCTCGGCAAGCTCAACCTCGACCAGTTCGCGATGGGCTCCTCGAACGAGACCAGCTACTTCGGCAACGTCAATTCGCCGTGGAAGAAGGACGGCACCAATGCCGCGATGAGCCCGGGCGGTTCCTCGGGCGGTTCCTCCTCCGCCGTCGCTGCGCGCATTGCGCCTGCCGCGACCGGCACCGACACGGGCGGTTCGATCCGCCAGCCCGCGGCGTTTACCGGCATTTGCGGCATCAAGCCGACCTATGGCCGTTGCAGCCGCTGGGGCGTCGTCGCCTTTGCCAGCAGCCTCGACCAGGCAGGCCCGATGGCGCGCAGCGTCGAAGATTGCGCGATCATGCTCGAAGCCATGGCCGGTTTCGATCCCAAGGACGCGACGTCCCTCCAGATGGATGTGCCGAACTGGGAAGCGGCGCTCGATGCGGACCTCAAGGGCAAGAAGATCGGTATCCCGAAGGAATACCGCATGGACGGCACCGACCAGGCCATTCTCGACAGCTGGGAACAGGGCAAGGCATGGCTGCGCGATGCCGGTGCGGAGATTGTCGATATCTCGCTGCCGCACACCAAGTACGCGCTGCCGGCCTATTACATCATCGCCCCTGCAGAAGCCTCGTCCAACCTTGCACGCTATGACGGCGTGCGTTACGGCCTGCGCGACCTGCCCGATGGGGCGGGTCTGCAGGACATGTATGCTGCCACCCGCGCCGCCGGTTTCGGTGACGAGGTGAAGCGCCGCGTCCTCATCGGCACCTACGTGCTCAGCGCCGGTTTCTACGACGCCTATTACACGCAGGCGCAGAAGATCCGCACGCTTGTCGCGCAGGATTTCGAGAATGCCTGGGCCGAGTGCGACGTGATCCTGGCGCCGACCACGCCGACCGCCAGCTTCCCGCTGGGTTCGCTCAACGAAGATCCGCTGACGATGTATCTGAACGACGTTTTCGCCGTTCCCGCATCGCTGGCAGGGCTCCCCGCGATGAGCGTTCCGGCCACGATCAACGAGGACGGCCTGCCGCTCGGCCTCCAACTCGTCGGCAAGCCTTTCGACGAGCAGGGCGTGCTCAACGCCGGTTTGGCGATCCAGCAGCGTGCCGGGTTCGAGGCCAAGCCGGAGAAGTGGTGGTGACACCCAGAGCCGTCATTAGGCTTCCCCAAGTTCTCGGTGCCGCACTTTCTGCCAATGTTTTCGTAGTCATCGCTCAGGCGATTGCGGTGGCCAGCGGATTGGCCGAATATGCTTTTCTCATGTTGATTTTTGTGTGGAACCTCAAAGACGGAATTGACGATTTTAAGACCTATGAATCCGATTATGCTTCGGGCTTCAGCTTGGCGCCAACGGTGACCTACCGCGTAATCGCATACGTACTTCTTGCCGTTGCTGCGATCTCCTTGCCCGACTTGCAGACCGCATCGATTTGGTTTGCTCTTTATTTTGCGACACTGACACTTTGGTCGGCCAACTCCGCATTCAGAAGAAGCCGGCAGCAACGATCGGACGAGAATGATGAGCGCCTACGGCGACGCAAGGGTTGGCTTGTCCTCTATCCCATCTGTGCGATATGCGCGCTAGTATTGGGCTGCGGGTTGACGCCATTTTTCTTCGGGGCTTTTCTTATCGCTGCCCTGTACCTTTTCGATGCCCTTGAGTGCCGGACCTTCAGCAACGAAATTAACGAGACTCTCTAATGGAAAAGTATCGCATCCAGGGCGCAACGGGCGAATGGGAGGTCGTGATCGGCCTCGAAGTCCATGCGCAGGTCACTTCCAACGCCAAGCTATTCAGCGGCGCTTCCACCGCTTTCGGTGCAGAGCCGAATACGCAGGTCAGCCTCGTCGATGCGGCCATGCCCGGCATGCTGCCCGTGCCCAACCGTGAATGCATCCGTCAGGCCGTGCGCACCGGCATGGCGATCGAGGCGCAGATCAACAAGTGGAGTCGGTTCGACCGCAAGAACTACTTCTACGCCGACCTGCCGCAAGGCTACCAGATCAGCCAGCTCTACCACCCCATCGTGGGCGAAGGACAGCTCGTGATCGAGGCGGACGAGAAGGCCGGAATTCCCGAAGACAAGATCATCGGGATCGAGCGCATCCACGTCGAACAGGACGCGGGCAAGCTGATGCACGACCAGCATCCGACCATGTCCTATGTAGATCTCAATCGCACGGGCATCGCCCTGATGGAGATCGTTTCCAAGCCCGACATGACCTCGCCTGCGGAAGCAGGGGCGTACGTGCGCAAACTGCGTTCGATCCTGCGCTATGTCGGTAGCTGCGATGGCAATATGGAGCAGGGCTCCATGCGCGCCGACGTCAACGTCTCGGTCCGCAAGGTCGGCTCCAGCGAACTGGGTACTCGCACCGAAACCAAGAACGTGAACTCGGTCCGCTTCGTGATGGCGGTGATCGAACAGGAAGCGCGCCGCCAGGTCGACCTGATCGAGGACGGCGGCAGCGTGGTGCAGGAAACGCGGCTCTACGATCCCGACCGCAATGAAACGCGCTCCATGCGCAGCAAGGAAGACGCGCACGACTATCGCTACTTCCCCGATCCCGATCTCCTCCCGCTGGAGCTGGAAGACAGCTTCATCGAAGAATGCCGCGCCAGCCTGCCGGAACTGCCCGACGCCAAGCGCCAGCGTTACGAGAACGAGCTGGGTCTTACGCCCTACAACGCGCGCGAACTGACGGCAGAGGTCGAAACCTTCGGCCGCTTCGAAACGCTGCTTTCGGCAACGGCCAGCCAGATCGGCAAGCCCGAAGCCAAAGTCGCGACGCAGGTGGCGAACTGGGCGCTTTCGGTCGCTCCCGGCGTCATGAAGTCGCTGGGCGACGAAGCCGATCCGGCCAATGCCACTGCAGAAGCGCAGGCGAAGATCCTGGCGATGCAGGACAAGGGCGAAATCTCCGGCGGACAGGCCAAGGAAATCTACGAACACGTCCTTCGCACCGGCGGCGATCCGGAAGCCATCGCGGACGAAAAGGGTCTGAAGCAGGTCAGCGATACCGGCGCCATCGAGGAGGCGATCGACGGGATCATCGCCGCCAATGGCGACAAGGTGGAGGAATACCGCGGCGGCAAGGACAAGCTGTTCGGTTTCTTCGTCGGCCAGACCATGAAGGCCATGCAGGGCAAGGCGAATCCGGCGGTCGTGAACCAGATCCTCAAGGACAAGCTGGGCTGATGCAAATCGTGCTTTCCCCGGCAGGCCGTTCGCTGGTGGTGACCGGGGCGGCGCTTTTCCTCGCCGGGCTGGTCCAGGGCGCAGTGATCGAGCTTCACGCCAATCCGCGGATGGCGCTGTCCGCACATCTCGACGCCGTGCAAAGCGGTATGGCCGTGATGATTGCGGGCATCCTGTGGTCCTCGGCGCGCCTTGGCGAACGCATGGAAGCCACGGCGCGATGGGCGCTGGCGGTGGGCATGGTGGGGCTATGGCTCGGCCTGACCCTTGCCGCGGTTACCGGTGCGAGCGAGACCCTGCCGATGGCTGGCGAAGGATATGCCGGGACACCCGCAGCCGAAGCCGTGGTCGGCCTGATAGTCCTGGCCTCGAGCGCGGCGCTGACCCTTGGCTGGGCGTTGTTCCTGTGGGGCCTTTTCCGGGCGCGATGACCTCCATCGTCCTTGTCCATCCCGAGATACCCGGCAACACCGGCGCGGTGGGGCGCACCTGTGTGGCGCTCGACATGGAACTGGTGCTGATCCACCCGCTAGGCTTCGAGATTTCGGACAAGCGCGTAAAGCGCTCCGGCCTCGATTACTGGCCGCATATCCGGCTGGTCGAATTCGCCAGCTGGGAGGCCTTCCTTGCCGAGCGCGCCCCGCGCGAAGACCAGATGTTCCTGTTCGAGGAATACGCGAAGCGCAGCTTCTACGAACCCGACTACCCTGACGACGCCTATCTCGTCTTCGGACGCGAGACCAAGGGACTGCCAGACCAGATCGTCTCCGCGCATGAGGTGCAGTTGGTCGGACTGCCGATGCGATCGGACAAGGTGCGCTCGCTCAATCTGGCGAACACGGTGGCGGCTGCCGCCTACCAGGCGGTGCGCGCCCATATCTGAACGCCGTTCGTCGGGCAGGTAAGTCCCTGACAGAAGTCTCGCTTGCACAACACCTTGCCAGCTTTTAGCCCTCTGCGCGTTTCGCGCGTTTTCACGCGCGCCATGTGAGGGACTGAAAATCAATGCGTAAGACCGCTACTCTCGCGGCGCTGCTCGCTTGCACCGCGACCGCGCCGCTTGCCGCCAAGGAAGGCATGTTCACGCCCGGCCAGCTGCCGGAGATCGCCGAAGACCTGAAGGAAACCGGCCTCGAAATCGATCCGGAAACGCTGACCGACCTGACCGGCTTCCCGATGGGTGCGATCGTGTCGCTCGGCGGCTGTTCCGCCAGCTTCGTGTCTCCCGAAGGCCTGGTCGTGACCAACCACCACTGCGCCCGTGGTTCGGTCCAGTACAACTCCACCGCCGAGAACAACTATCTCGAGAACGGCTTCCTCGCCAAGGCGAAGGGCGACGAGCTGCCTGCCGCGCCCGGCTCGCGGATCTATGTGACGACCAAGATCACCGACGTGACGGCCCGCATGCGCGACGGCGTCGATGCCCTGTCGGCGACCGAGCGTTACGACACGCTTGAACAGCGTATGAAGGACATTACCGCCGAGTGCGAACAGGATGCCGGATCGCGTTGCCAGGTCGCCAGCTTCTATGGCGGCGCGGAATACACGCTGATCAAGCGCCTCGAAGTGCGCGACGTGCGCCTCGTCTACGCGCCGGCCGATTCGATCGGCAAGTATGGCGGCGATATCGATAATTGGATGTGGCCTCGCCATACCGGCGACTTCGCCTTCTACCGCGCCTATGTCGCACCCGACGGTTCGGCTGCGGACTATTCCGAAGACAACGTGCCCTACCGCCCCGACCACCATCTGAAGGTCAGCGCAGCAGGTCTCGATGACGGCGATTTCGTGATGGCTGCCGGCTATCCCGGATCGACCCAGCGCTATGCCACGCTGGCCGAGGTGGAGAACACCTTCAGCTGGAGCTATCCGACCTACGTCACGCTGGTGAACGACTGGATCGACACCATCGAAGAGGCCGCTCCCGAAGGTTCGGATGCGCGCGTGAAGTACGAATCGCTGCTCGCCAGCCTGAACAATTTCGAGAAGAACACGCGCGGCCAGCTCGAAGGCGCGCGCCGTGTCGGTCTCGTCGACCGCCGCCGTGCCCGCGAAGAAGCACTGGCTGCATGGATTGCCGCAGATGCTTCGCGCGCGAATTATGGCGAGGCGATCACCGGCTTGCAGGCGCTGAACGAAGAAGGTGCGGCCGCCGCGAAGAAGGCCTTCTGGTACAATTTCGCGACCCGTCCTGCCCTGCTTTCGGCAGCGCAGCGCCTTTATCGCTTGTCGCAGGAACGGCTGAAGCCCGATGCGCAGCGCGAGCCGGGCTATCAGGAGCGCGACATGACCTTCTTCGCGCAGGGCCTGCAGGCGCTGGATCGCCGGTATGAGGCTTCGGTCGACAAGGCGCAGTGGCTGCTGTTCCTCGACACCTATCTCGAAGAACCGGCCGAGAACCGCGTGGGCGTGTTCGACAATGCGCTGGGCCTCACCGGCAATGTCGATGCGGCGGCCCTGTCGGCCAAGCTCGACAGCTATTATGCAGGCACCACGCTGGATGACAGCGAAACGCGCCTTGCGCTGATGGACGCCAGCCCGGCCGATTTCGAGGCGAGCGAAGACCCGTTCATCCAGCTTGCCGTCGCGCTCTACGAATACGAGCGCGAGCAGGAAGCCGAAGCAGAGGAGCGTGCAGGACGCGCACAGGCGCTGCGCCCCGCTTATATGGAGGCGATCACCCAGTGGCAGCGTTCGCAGGGGCTCTCGACCTATCCCGATGCGAACTCCACGCTGCGCGTGACCTATGGCACGGTGATGGGCGGATCGCCGAAGGACGGCATGGCTTACCTGCCGTTCACGACGCTGGAAGGCATTCTGGAGAAAGACACCGGCGAAGACCCGTTCAACGCTCCGGCCAAGCAACTGCAGGAAATCCGCGAGAAGGATTACGGTAAGTATAAGCTCGACAGCATCGGCTCGGTGCCGGTGAACTTCCTCTCCGATCTCGACAGCACCGGCGGCAATAGCGGCTCAGCCACGCTGAACGCACGTGCAGAGCTGGTCGGCCTGCTGTTTGACGGCACGTTCGAAAGCGTCAATTCGGACTGGGACTTCGACCCGCGCACCACGCGCACGATCCATGTCGACACCCGCTATATGCTGTGGGTCATGGACAAGGTCGACGGGGCGCAGGGCCTGATCGAGGAAATGGACATCGTCGACTGACGTCAGTCCGACAGCACTAAGACAAGGGGGCCGCCGGAGACGATCCGGCGGCCCTTTGTGTTTTGCGCGATCGGGTATAGTCTGCGCCACATGAAGTGGGCCTTCATCGTCTTCACAGCGCTTTACGCCATCGCGCTCTTCCTGCTTGCCGTGGGCACCGTCGGCTGGTTCGGGCAGGAGCAGGACCCACTGTCCGGCGTGTTCCTGATGCCGTTGGGCCTGCCATGGAACATCCTCGCCGACCGGCTGGGCCTGGTGGGACCGTGGGTCGCAATCCTTGCGCCTGCGATCAACGCGGCCATCCTCTACTGGTTGTGGAAGCGCTGACCCGCTTCAGCCACCGGTGATAAGCGCGTCGACGAGGACATAGGTTTCGGGTCCGAATTTGACCGTCACCTGGTCTCCATCACGCGTTGTAGTGAAATCCCAGCCTGCCGAACCGTCCGCCTGCGCACTGTCCGCGCCATAGGGTTCTGTGCCGTTGAAGAAGATCGCACGCTTGCTACCATCCGGCTTGCTCACCTCGACGAGATGCGTGCCATCCTCGCCCCAGTTGCGCTTTACGCCCGCCTCGCAGCTCTGGGTGGGCGGTGCGTTGTCGAAGCCGCAGTCGAGAATGGTCGTGGCATTGTAATCGGTGCCTGCGACCATGGCATCGCCCTCGCCGTAAGCAGGGGTTGCGGCCTCTTCGGTCTGCGCGGCAGCATCCGTGTCGATAACCTCATTCGCCGGCTCCATCTCGTCGGTCGCCGCGCCGTCGCCGCACGCCGCGAGAGTGAGGGCAAGGGCGGATGTCAAAATGGCAATCCTCATGCCGGATACTCCTTTGTAGTCGTGTCAGAGCGCGCCTTCGCTCCCGGTGTACATGACCTCACCGATGGTCCCGTCGCGATAGGCGAGGCAGCGCCAGGGTGCTTCGGCTCCCTGCACGTTCACGTATATCCCGATCGCCGCTTCGCTTTCTTCGATGCGGTTGGTCCCCAGAACGGGCGCCCCGACCGTGCTGGCGACTTTGTCGGCGCAGCGGCTCTCGAGACTGTTCGCGCCGCGGATCGGAACCTGCGCCGGGGCAGCGGCTTGCGTGGCAGCCGCCACCGGCCCGTTCTCGCCCATCGCTTCGCCCGTGCCTGCATTGGCATCGCCCATCGGCACGCTGACCAGGCGCACGCCTTCGACATTGCCGACGATGGTGCCGCCCAGCGCCTCGGCGGAGGCTTCGCTCGGGCAGCCGACCAGCATCGCGCTGTCGTCGAGATAGTTCGAGGTCGCCGCGCTTTCACCCAGCCTTTGGCAAGGATCGCCTGCATTGGGATAGCCATCGCCGAACGGGGCGAGGCTTTCGGGAATTACGGCAAGCTCTTCGGCAGGGGCGGCTTCGGCTTCCGGTTCGGAAGTGCTTTCACCGCATGCGACAAGGGCGAGCGCCGAAGCGCCCGCCACGATAGCCTTGAATTTCATCGCTCGTCCCCCTCGCTCAGCGGCACTTGGGATGCTGGCCGATGTCGCGAATGTCGTAAAAGCGACCGTCTGCGATGGTCACCTGCACGCATTGGCGCGACTGCGGGCGCCACTGGATCGAATAGCGGGTATTGCCGCTGGTGAAATTGTCGACCTGGCGGAAGCCACGGCTTTCGAGCTCGCTCATCCCGCCCGCTGCCCGCGCATCTTTAAGATCCGCGATCTGCGCTGTCTGACGGTAACCGCCATGACCCTGGTGGTGACTCAGATTGGCATTGCGCTCGCTCACGCCTGCGCTGTAGCCGCTGGAATAGGCGTCGGAGCGGTCGTAATTGTGGTAGGATGCGTTGTGCAGCCCGTCCTGGTAGCCGCGCTCGTACTGGGCTTCGGCTTCGCGATCGTCATGGTGCTTGTCGTCTTCATGGTGATGCGACTTGTGGCTGAGCAGCGCACCGAGGATCGCCGCGCCCGCCACTGCGGCGACTGCTGCGCCGGCATTGCCCTTGTGATGGCCGCAATCCTGGTCGCTTGCATCTGTAATGCTTTCGACCCGCCCATTGTAGACTTCGACATTGACGCAGTCGTCGTCGGCCTCGTCCCACCAATAGCTGTAGACGTAGCCCATATCGTTCTTGTGGGTGGAGATATGCGCGAAGCCGCGCTCGCGCAGCTGGCCTTCGGCGTCGCGTCCGTAGGAGCCGTTGATGTAGGTTAGTTCACTGGCTTTCTCGGCCAGAACCGGAACGGCGGTCATGGCAGCCAGCGCGGTGCCGGCGACGAAGTGCTTCAGTCCAATAGTCATGCGAGACCTCCCATTCGCCCCCGGACTGGGAGCAAAATCATCAGAAACGAATCGACCCGAAACTGTTGTTTTCGCGACCAACCTACCGCGAATGATGGCAGGAATGTGGCTCGCGCAGACATTCGTCGAGAACCTTACAGGCACCGCGCATGAAAAAGGGCCGCCGGATCGCTCCGACGGCCCTTCCTTATTCTGGTCTGACGATGGGGTTAGCCCTGGCGTTCGCCTGTCAGCGCCATGTCGCCGAATGCGCCGGCGTTGACGGTGCCGGTCAGCTGGTCGCCATCGACCGTTGCATTGCAGTTCAGCGTCATCGGCATGGGGACGGTCATGTCCATCTTCCAGCTCAGCGCATTGCCGTCGATGGTGCCGTCCTTGACGTCCATCGAGCCCATGCCGCCAGCCATCGAGCCGGTGAAGGTCTTGCCGTCATCGCCTGGAACGACGGTGAAGGTGCCCTTCTGGTCACCCATCGGGCTCTTGACGACGGTGTCATAAGTACCGGCTACGGACATGCATATTCTCCTTTTGCGTGACCCGCTGCTGCGGGCCGGATCTAGTGGTGATGACATCGGCGTTACTTACACCGATGTCAACAAGCTCATTCCTGCGGTTCGATCACCTCGACTTCGAGGCCGAGCGTGTCGAGCTGCGGGGCGACCACTTCGGCATCGCCTACTACGATATAGACGATATCACCCTCGTTTATGTTCCGCCGCGCTTCGAGGTCGAGCTGCGGTGCGGTGAGGGTGTTGTAGCGTGCCGCCAGCGTCTCGTAATAATCGTCCGGACGGTCGTAGCGCACGATGTTGACTAGCCCGCCGAGCACATCGCCCGCAGTTTCGAACTGGCCGGGCAGTTCACGCATGTTGGAATTGACGATCCGCTCCAGTTCGTTGGGCTGGACGCCGCGCGCATCCACGAAATCGTTGATCTCGCGGCGGATCTCGCTGATCGAATCTCCGGTGCGGTCGGACTGGACCGGTGCGCGCACGCCATAGAAGACGCGGTCGAGCCCGCTCGCGATCTGGCTGCCCGCGCCATAGGACCAGCCCTTTTCCTCACGCAGGTTCATGTTGATCCGCGCAAGGAAGCCCCCGCCAAGCGCCTCGTTGGACGCGATCAGCGGGATAAGATCGTCACGGCCGGTCAGGCCGAGCACCTGGCCGCCGTAAATGATCGACTGCGGCGAATTGGGGCGGTTGACCAGGATGATGCGCTGGCGCGGTTCGGGGATAGCGGCGCTGTAATTACGCTCTGGCCTGGCGGTGGCAGGGGCCTGCCAGTCGCCGAAGCTTGCCTCCAGCAGGCGCGTCACCTCGGCCAGCGAGGTATCCCCGACTACGAAGATGCGGGCATTGTCGGGACGGAGCCATGTATCGTGAAAGGTGCGCAGGTCGGCTTCGGTTATCGCTTCAAGTCGCGCCGCAGTACCGAGACCCGAACTGGGCAGGCCATAGGGGTGCGGTCCGAAAATCGTCCGGCGGCCGACGCGATCCGCGATGGAATTGGGGTTCTTCAGTTCCGACGACAGCGCGTTCAGGAGCTGCGCACGTTCGCGCTCGATCACATTGGGACGCAGGCCCGGCTGGCGAATGGTTTCGGCCAGCAGTTCCAGCGACGGCGCGAGGTTCGGGGCCAGCGCCGCGAGCGAGAAGTTGGTGTAGTCGGCATCGAAGCCATTGTAGATATTCGCGCCGAGACGTTCCTGCGCGATCGCATAATCGGTCGCATCGAGACGCTCGGTCCCTTCGCCCATCGTGCTCAGCAGCAAGCGCTGCGTGCCCAGCGTGTCCGCATTTTCAGCGGCACGACCGGCATCGAATTCGACGCGCACCGACACGGTCGGGACGGCATCGCGGTGCGCGAAATAGACTTCCATGCCGTTCGACAAGGTCGCGCGCTCGATATCCGGGAAGTCGAGACCTTGCAGCGGCTGGAGTTCCGGCAAGGTATCGCGATCGGCCTGCGCCTGCGTGGCGATCTGCGACAGGTCGCAGCTTTCCTCGGCGCAGTAATTCGCCTGTGCGATATCCGCGATGGAATCGGGGCCGGTTACGGCGCCGCCGCGATCTTCGCCGCCTTCGGTGCGTTCGCCCGGGTTGAAGACGAGGTTGAAGACCGGGCGCGAGAGCCATTTGCGCGCCAGGGCATGGACCTGTTCCGGCGTTGCGGCGGCCATCTGGTCGAGCTGGCGTTGCACATAGCCGGGGTCGTTCGCGAATAGTTCGCCCGAGGCAAGCTGCGGGGCCTTGCCGCCGAAGCCGCCGACCGATTCAAGGCCGCGGATGACCCCGGCCATGGTCGAGACCTTGGCGCGCTGAAGCTCGTCTTCGGTCGGGCCGGTGGCGAGGAAATCGGCGATCTGCGCGTCGAGCTTGGCTGCTACTTCGTCCTGGTCCACGCCCGGCTTCACATCGGCCTGCACCACGAAGATGCCGGCGTCTTCGAGCGTGTAATTGAAAGTGCTTACCGACACCGCGACCGGGTCTTCGCGTACCAGTGCGTTGTCGAGCCGCGAGCTCGACAGGCCGCCCAGCACCGCAGAGGCGAGGTTCATCGGGACCGATTCCGCAGAATTGGAACCGGGCACGGTCCACATGCGATAGAGGCGCGTGGTCGAAATCTGGTCGGTCGTGACCTTGGTCTTCTCTTCGGCCAGCGTGGGCACGTCGACGGCGGGGTGGACCACTTCAGGCCCGCGCTCGATATCGCCGAACCACTTCTGCACCTTCTCGCGCGCGGTGGCCGTGTCGATATCGCCTGCCAGCACCAGCACAGCGTTGTTCGGCCCGTAGTGGTCGATGAACCAGTTGCGCACATCGTCCATGGTCGCCGCATCGAGATCGGCCATCGAGCCGATGGTCGAGTGGTGATAGCGGTGCCCCTTGGGGAACAGGTTTTCGAAGATTTCGTAGCGCAGCAGGCCGAAGGGATTGTTGTCGCCCTGGCGCTTTTCGTTCTGGACGACGCCGCGCTGGTTATCGAGCTTCTCCTGCGTCACCGCATCGAGCAGGTGACCCATACGGTCGCTTTCCAGCATCAGTACGCGGTCGAGCGCGCCAGTCGGCACGGTCTGGAAATAGTTCGTGCGATCCGGATTTGTCGTCCCGTTCACATCGGTGCCGCCCATCTGCTGGATATATTCGAACCAGTCTTCGGGCGCGTTCTCGGTGCCATTGAACATGAGGTGTTCAAACAGGTGGGCAAAGCCGGTCTTGCCCTTGGGTTCGTGCTTGGAGCCGACGTCGTACCACACCGAAACGCCCACCAGCGGCGCCTTGCGGTCTTCGTGGACGACCACGGTCAGACCATTGTCGAGGATGAACTTGTCGTAAGGAATGTCGACTTCCGCCACCAGCTGCGAGAGCGGGGCGGGCTCGTAGCTGACGGCCTGCTGGGTGACGGCGGCATCGGTGGATGCGGTATCGACGGGTTCCTGCGAATAGGTCGAGCAGGCCGATACGGCGAGAGCGATGACGCTGGCGGAAATGATACGTTTCATGGGGGCTCCGAAGGGTATACTTTTTTGAAGTGCCTGGACGCTCAGCGACCGTTTGTCACGGTCTTGCGGCTCTTCGCGTTTTTCAGCACATCTTCGCGCCAGAAATGGACCGGCTTCAACCGGTGCTGGACGAACAGCGTAGACTGATCGGCGTAATGCGGTGAATCGGGCCGCGTGGTGGCGGAACCGAAGGGCTGGATGGAGCGCGAGGACACTCGCTTGCCCGGCAGCCATTCGACCCACTGGATGAAGCTGTCGCCGTGGCGGACCGACAGCCTGCCGTCCTCGTCGACATCCCACAGCGTCGATGCGCGCAACGTGTCCGATCCGCCGTCCAGAGGCAGGTCTACATCGCCCTGACGCAGGCGAAGCAGGTCGCCCATCGGCGGGTCGATCCGGCCGAAATGCGTTTCCAGATGGTCCACCGATTTCACCAACTCGTCGCGTGCGCTGGGGCAGGCCTTGTTCTGGTACCGGCAGGACATGAACTCGCGGATCATCAGCAGGGCGAGGCTGTCGCCGCGCCCGATGTTGTCGGCGGTGAAATCCCACTCGAGCAGCAGCTTGCGGGCCTCGGCAAGGCGCGGCTCGTCCGACAGGTCGAGCGCTTCCAACTCGTCCCACAGGTCCGCAACGTAACCTTCACGCGCATAGCCGGTGTCGTACTTGATCTCTTCCAGCGTGGCGCGGTCGAGCCGGTCGGCTTCACTCAGCAGTTTCCAAGCCCTGCGCGAACGGTTGGTCTGCTTGAGTTCGACACCGAGTTCGGGCGCGAAGTCATCGGGCGAGAGATCGCTTCCCGCCCCCGCGGCGGTGTAGGGCGCGTTGTTGGCATTGTAGAGCCAGCCCGAGGCCGGGTTCAGGTAACGCGGCAATTCGCCGTATTCGACCGGACCGCTCCAGACGAGCGCCGGATCGCTTCCGTCCAGCACGGTCCGCCAGTTCGGCCCCTCGCTACGGTCGGGCAGGGCGGCATTGTAGACATAGGCGATATTGCCGGTCTTGTCGGCGTAGATGAAGTTGGTCGAAGGAATGTCCATCCGCGCAAGGATGCCCTCCCACTCTTCCAGCGTTTCGGCCTTGTTGAGGCGGTAATAGGCATCGAGCTGGCCCAGATTGTCGATCCCGCCATAGCGGAAGGCGAAATAGCCATTGTCGTTCTTGATGACCGGCCCGTGGACGCTGCGCAGCACCTCGCGCTGGATCGGCAGGACGAGCGGGCCGAGCCGCACGGGCAGGGTCACCGTCTTGCGCTCGAGCTCGCGCCATTCCTCGCCGAAGCGATAGCGATTGCCATCTGCGTCCATTTCCAGCTGGTAGACGTCGATCATGTCGGGGGTGTTGACCGTATTGGTCCAGCCCAGATCGCGGTTGTGGCCGAGGAAGGGGAAGGGCGAGCCGGGGAAATTGGCCCCGGCATAGTGCCAGCCCTCGCCGCTTTCCACGACGAGTTCGTACCACGCCACGCCGCCGCGCCAGGGCTGGTGGCTGTTCGAGACGAGGATGGTGGGTCCGCCCGATTTCTCCGGCGTGACGGCAAAGGCGTTCGACCCGCTCATCCCGTTGTCCTTGCCCAAGGGAGACATCGCTACCTCTTGCGAGGGCAGTGCGGTATCGACGGTATCAGTGGAACGCGGGAAGCCCGGAATGTCGGGACCGTATTCGCGGCGCAGCGGCTCGCCGGTCACCAGCGGCTCGATCACGCCGTTGAGGCCGAAGAAGAACGGCTGGCGCAGCGCGAAACCTGCCGCCACGTCCTCGCCCTCGACCGGAAACAGATTGCCGAGCTTCAGCTCGTCCGGATTGTCTTCCGCGAACTGGTTCAGCCCTGCCGCATAGGCATCGAACAGCGCGCGGGTGTCTTCGGGCAGGTTCGGATAGTGGCGCTCTGCCGTGCCGCGCGCATCGAGCAGGTGGTAGACATAATCGATTGCCGCGCCGTCCTGGCCGGCGATCGCGCCATAGCGGCCCCGGGCCATGGCGATCACGTCCTGCAAGGTCGAGAAATCGTCTTCCGAATGGGCGATGGCGACGCCGTAAGCGACGTCCGCATCCGTATCGCCATAGATATGCGGCACGCCGAATTCGTCGCGAATGATCTCTGCGGTGTAGGTGCGCTGCGGCTCGACGACATCGTCGCGCTCTGCCCACAGCGGTTCCCAGGTTGCCAGCGCGACGAATGCGACAAGCACGAGCAACAAAAGGGCGAAACCTATGCGCCCGAACCATTTGGTCATGAAATCCAGTCCTCTCTCGCAACCGACCTAGCGTCGTGCGACGAGCGGTGCAATCGGTCTGGGCAAAACCTCTCGCGGCCTATTCCGCTTTGGGGATTCGGCTGTCTAGCCATGTGCGTGTGACTGCCAACATCACCATCGGCCATGAAACGTCCGGCAAGCCGGTCGAGTTCGATATCGAGGAGCTTCTCGCGACCCGCCTGCTCGTCCAGGGCAATTCGGGAAGTGGCAAGTCGCACCTTCTGCGCCGCCTGCTTGAGGAAAGCGCGGGGATGGTGCAGCAGGTGGTGATCGATCCGGAAGGCGATTTTCCCAGCCTCGCGGAAGAATTCGGCCATGTGGTCATCGACGGGGCGGCCTATTCCCCGCCCGAGATAGAAGCGCTGGCTCGCCGCATCCGCGAGCACCGCGCTAGCGTGGTGCTCGACCTGGACGGGCTGGAGGTGGAACAGCAGATCCGCTGCGCGGCCCAGTTCCTGACCGCACTGTTCGATGCCCCGCGCGAGCATTGGTATCCTGCGCTGGTCGTGGTGGACGAAGCGCAGATGTTCGCGCCTGCCGCAGCAGGCGAGATGGCCGAAGACACGCGCCGCATGACCCTGTCGGCGATGACGAACCTGATGTGCCGCGGGCGCAAGCGCGGGCTGGCGGGAATCGTCGCCACGCAGCGACTGGCCAAGCTGGCAAAGAATGTCGCGGCAGAAGCGTCGAACTTCCTGATGGGCCGCACCTTCCTCGATATCGACATGGTCCGCGCGGCCGACCTGTTAGGCATGGAGCGCCGGCAGGCGGAACGTATCCGCGAACTGGAGCGCGGACATTTCCTCGCGCTGGGACCGGCGATCACGCGGCTGCCGGTCGCCTGCAAGATCGGCCCGGTAAAGACCGGCCACCAGGCACGCAGCGAAGGGCTGATGGCGCTTCCCGATACGGCGCCGGAAGATATGGCCGACTTGTTGACGCGCGATCTTGCCAGCGATGTCGCCAAGGCTCCGCCGCCTCCTGCTCCTCCGCCCGCACCGCGTCTGGAGGAAATCGAGGACAGCATCGCCCATGCCGAGGAGCGGCAGGTCGAAGCGCCGGCGGAGAAGCCCGATACCTCTGCCGTCGCGCAGCGGATCGAGGAACTGATCGGCGAGCTTGCGGGCGAAGAGGGCATCGCCTTCCAGTCGGCCAGTGCGCAATACCAGACTTTCCTCACCCGTTGCCGCCGCGAACGGCTGATCGGGCCGATGCCGGACATGCACGCCTTCCGCCGCCGCTTTGCTATCGCAGGCGCAGGCCTTGCCGATCTCGGTGAGGATTTGCAGGCGCGGATCATGCGCCTCGCAAGCGCGGTGGACGAAGATTTGCTGGGACCCTTCCTGGTGATCGCCAAAGCGGCCCATGCGGGCGAAACGCAGGTCGACGAGGACGAACTGGCGCGCGCCTACGGCACCAGTTCTCCCGGACGCATCCGCCGCCTGCTCGACCACCTCGAACGGCAGGGCCTGATCGTCGTGCGCGAGGATTTCGGCGGCGGCCGCACGGTGATGGTGCCGGGCCTCGAAGGCGTGAGCGCCGAATAAATTTCGCCTTGCCTCTCGCCAAGCGCGCAGGCACCCCTATATCCGACTAACACACCTCGCATATTTTTGCGGGGGAGGTCTTGTGTTGCAAATTGGCAACACCATATCCGGGCGGCAATTCTTTTTGAGGGACCAGTATGAATCTCGAGAAATTCACCGATCGCGCCAAGGGCTTCCTGCAGAGCGCGCAGACGGTCGCCATTCGCATGAACCACCAGCGCATCACGTCGGCGCATATCCTGAAAGCCCTGCTCGAAGATAATGAGGGCATGGCTGCGCAGCTGATCCAGCGCGCAGGCGGCAATCCCGGGGTTGCGATTACCGAAGTCGATACGGCTCTGGGCAAGATCCCTGCCGTATCCGGCGGCGGAGCACAGCAGACGCCCGGCCTCGACAACGACGCCGTGCGCGCGCTCGACCAGGCGGAGCAGCTGGCAGAGAAGGCCGGCGACAGCTTCGTGCCCGTGCAGCGCCTGCTGCAGGCACTCGCGCTCGCGGACAACGATGCCGGTAAGGCGCTCAAGTCGGCGGGGATCGATGCCAAGTCGCTCGAAGCGGCGATCCAGGAAGTCACCGGCGGCCGCACCGCCGACAGCGCGGGTGCGGAAGAGAGCTATGACGCCATGAAGAAGTACGCGCGCGACCTCACGCAGGCGGCGCGCGACGGTAAGCTCGATCCCGTAATCGGCCGCGACGAGGAAATCCGCCGCACGGTCCAGATCCTTGCCCGCCGGACCAAGAACAATCCCGCCCTCATCGGCGAACCCGGCACCGGCAAGACCGCGATTGCCGAGGGCCTCGCGCTGCGCATCGCAAATGGCGACGTCCCCGACAGCCTCAAGGGCCGCACGCTGATGGCGCTGGACATGGGCGCGCTGATCGCCGGCGCGAAGTATCGCGGCGAGTTCGAGGAACGGCTCAAGGCCGTGCTCGACGAGGTGAAGGGCGCGGAAGGCCAGATCATCCTGTTCATCGACGAAATGCACACGCTGATCGGCGCGGGCGCGTCCGAAGGCAGCATGGATGCAGGCAACCTCCTCAAGCCCGCCCTGTCGCGCGGCGAACTTCACTGCATCGGTGCCACCACGCTCGACGAATACCAGAAGTATGTCGAGAAAGACCCGGCTCTGCAGCGGCGCTTCCAGCCCGTCTATATCGACGAGCCCACGGTCGAGGACACGATCTCGATCCTGCGCGGCATCAAGGACAAGTACGAGCTGCACCACGGCGTCCGCATCACCGACGGTGCCATTGTCGCGGCGGCGCAGCTGTCGAACCGCTACATCCAGAACCGCTTCCTGCCCGACAAGGCCATCGACCTGATGGACGAGGCCGCCTCGCGCATCCGCATGGAAGTGGAGAGCAAGCCCGAGGAAATCGAAGGCCTCGATCGCCGCATCATCCAGCTGCGGATCGAGGAACAAGCGCTACAGAAGGAAACCGACAGCGCGTCCAAGGATCGCCTCGAGGCGCTGCGCAAGGAGCTGTCCGAACTCGAACAGCAGTCCTCGGAACTCACCACCCGCTGGCAGAACGAGCGTGACAAGATCCACGCCGAGGCGCGGGTCAAGGAAGAGCTCGACCAGGCGCGGCTGGAACTGGAACAGGCGCAGCGCGCGGGCGATCTCGCCAAGGCGGGGGAGCTGCAATACGGCCGCATTCCCGAGCTCGAGAAGAAGCTCGAGGAGGCGAGCGGCCACACCGACAATGCCCTGCTCAAGGAAGAGGTCACCGAAGACGACATCGCCGGCGTGGTTAGCCGCTGGACCGGCATTCCGGTCGACCGGATGATGGAAGGCGAGCGCGAGAAGCTGCTCGACATGGAAAACATCCTCGGCAAGCGGGTGATCGGGCAGAGCCAGGCGATCGATGCCGTGTCCAAGGCCGTGCGCCGTGCGCGCGCCGGCCTGCAGGACCCGGGCCGTCCGCTGGGCAGCTTCCTTTTCCTGGGCCCCACCGGCGTCGGCAAGACCGAGCTGACCAAGGCGCTCGCCGGTTTCCTGTTCGACGACGACAGCGCGATGGTGCGCATCGACATGAGCGAATTCATGGAGAAGCACGCGGTCGCTCGCCTGATCGGCGCGCCTCCCGGCTACGTCGGCTACGAGGAAGGCGGCGTGCTGACCGAGGCCGTCCGACGCAGGCCTTACCAGGTGGTGCTGTTCGACGAGGTCGAGAAGGCCCACACCGACGTCTTCAACGTGCTGTTGCAGGTGCTCGACGACGGGCGGCTGACCGACGGGCAAGGCAGGGTGGTGGATTTCAGCAATACGCTGATCATCCTCACCTCCAACCTCGGCAGCCAGTATCTTGCCAATATGGACGACGACCAGAAGGTCGAGGATGTCGAGCCGCAGGTGATGGACGTGGTGCGCGGCCACTTCCGTCCCGAGTTCCTCAACCGGCTGGACGAGATCATCCTGTTCCATCGCCTCGCGCAGGAGCACATGGCACCGATCGTCGATATCCAGGTCGCGCGGGTGCAGAAGCTGCTGAAGGATCGCAAGATCGTGCTCGACCTCACCGAAGCCGCCAAGAAGTGGCTGGGGCGGGTAGGCTACGATCCGGTCTACGGCGCGCGGCCCCTCAAGCGGGCGGTCCAGCGCTATGTCCAGGACCCGCTGGCCGACATGATCCTCTCGGGCACGGTGCCGGATGGATCGACCGTCAAGATCGACGAGGGCGACGGCTCGCTCGAGATGCAGGTCACCTGACAAATAAAAAGAGGCGGGTTGCAATGGCCCGCCTCTTTGGTTTCCGGGCGCCGGTGATTCGCTTGTCGTTCAAACGCCTACAGCGATTGCGACGACGATAGGCGAAACAAAATTCTGTGCGCTAACCGATTGCGAGAATGAATATTTCACGCTTTCGCTGCCGATCGCCAAATGTGTGGGATTTGCGCAACAAGAGATTCTAAAGCGTCCCAGTGCTTTGACACTGCATCGTTAATCCCGCAGAAACCCGTGTGTTGGGACTGGGGGTCATCCACCCGGACAATTCGAGCGAACCGGACGCCGCTAGGGGTGCGTCCTTTTCGTCGTCCGGATGGGGGCGCAGTTCCAGTTGTCGCGACTGGAGTAATCAATGCGAAAAATTCACACGAAAACAATCCGGGGTCTCGCCTTCTCGGCGTCGGCGCTCGCGCTTACTGCGGGTAGCCAGGCATATGCGCAGGACGCAGACTGCCCCGAAGGTCAGGAAGAAGTAGCCGGCGAATGCGTCATCCAATCGGATGGCCCCGACGGCGTCACCACAAATGATCCGACCGCACAGGACGTTGTCGATGTAACCGACACCGGTGCCACCGGTCAGAGCGCTCCGGGCGCAATCGTCGTTACCGGTTCGCGTATCAAGCGCGACACCTACAGCTCGATCTCGCCGCTCCAGGTCATCACCTCGGAAGTCGAAAACGAAGCCGGTCTGTTCGATCCCTCGCAGATCCTGCAGCGCTCGGAAAGCGCATCGGGTCAGCAGATCGACGCCACCTTCCAGGGCTTCGTCCTCGATAACGGCCCGGGTTCGCAGACGCTGAACCTGCGCGGCCTCGGTGCAGACCGTACCCTCCTCCTGCTCAACGGCCGCCGCCTGGCTCCCGCCGGTGTGGAAGGCGCGCCTTCGAGCCCGTCGATCAACCTGCTGCCGGGTTCGCTCATCGACCGTTACGACCTGCTGCTCGACGGTGCTTCGTCGATCTACGGTTCGGACGCGGTTGCCGGTGTGGGTAACGTTATCCTGCGCAAGGACTTCGACGGCCTCGAACTCTTCGCACGTGGCGAAATCAACCCGCAGGGTGCTGGTGAAGACTACACAATCAGCGCAGCCTACGGCATCAACTTCGACCGCGGCTTCATCGGCTTCGGCGCCGAATACGATCACCGCGACACCATTCGTCTGCGTGACCGCGACTTCTTCGCGGGCTGCGACACCGAATACGAAATCACCGATTCCGGCGAAATTCGTACGGTCAACGTGCGTAACGATGCGATCATTCGTTCGCAGACCGACGGCGAAATCGGCGTGCGCCAGGATCCGTGTAAGTCGTTCGTCGGCGCCGCCGCGATCATCGTGCCCGGCATCTACGATTCAGTCCTGTTCTTCCAGGACGCCAACGGCAACGTGGGCGTACCGGGCGGTAACACCGGCATCCCGAACTTCAGCGTCCGCAGCGACGCGTTCGGCGATTTCCGCGACGACAACAACGACGGCATCCTCGACGTCGACTATGCCGACTACAACGTAGCGGGTCTCAACCCCGGCCAGACTTTCCAGAGCGGCCAGGACCTCTACAACGTCATGGCTTACGGTGAGTACACTTTCCCCGGCGAGATGAACCTCACGCCGTTCTTCGAAGCGAACTACACCCGCGCCGAAATCACGTCGGACAACAACGGTGCCGGCAACATCGCGGTGTACGCACCCCGCGACAACGCCTTCAACCCGTGTAACTTCACCATCAATCCGAACGGCGTCGACTGTGCTGCTGCGGACAACGAGTTTCTCGGCGTCACCGGCACCCGTTTCGAATTGCCTACCGGTCGTGATCTTGCTGCGCGTTCGTTCTTCTCGATCCGTGGCGACCGCGACAACGTCGAAGTCACGCAGGAACAGTACCGCGGCGTTATCGGCCTGAAGGGCGACCTGCCCTTCATCGCGCCGAGCTGGACCTTTGAAGTCGCGGGTGTCTACTCGCGTTCGGAAGGTAAATCGATCCGTCTCGGCGTTCGTGAAGACAAGCTTGCGTTCGCGCTGGGCGTCGACCCGACTGCTGACTTCAACAGAGATGGCATTGCCGATCGTGACGGTGACGGCATTGCCGACGATTACAACGGCAACGCTTCCAATCCGCCGCTCACGGGCGGTGCCTGTAACGCGGATGGCCTCGCCAATCCGGAGCTTGCAGCACCCGACCTTCTCCAGGGCTGTGTGCCGGTCAACATCTTCGCTCCGAGCGTTTACGGTCTCCCCTTCGGCGACTTCGCGACGCAGGCGGAACGCGACTATGTCTTCAGCCCCAAGCTGTTCGACACGGTTTACGAACAGAAGCTGGTCAGCGCCTTCGTAACGGGCGACCTGTTCGAGCTTCCGGCCGGACCGGTCGGCGCGGTGTTCGGTCTCGAATATCGTCACGACAAGATCGATTCGCAGGCTGACTTCGTCACCACCAACGGTCTGTTCATCCAGTTCGCTTCGGATGCAGGCACCACCGGTGACAAGTCGACCAAGGAAGCGTTCGCCGAAATCGACATCCCGCTGCAGGCAGGCAAGGAATGGGTCCGCGAACTCGACCTGAACCTGTCGGGCCGTATCACGGATGACGAGTTCTACGGCACGAACTACACCTATGCGATCAAGGCCGGCTGGCGTCCGATCGATCCGCTGCTCCTGAAGTTTAGCTATGGTACGTCGTTCCGTGCGCCGAACCTGCGTGAAAACTTCCTCGGCGGTCGTACCGGCTTCGGCAGCATCGTCGATCCCTGTGCTGTTCCGCCCGAAGCGTATGACTCGCTGGGTGGCGGCTACAATGCCGAGAACGACGAGCGCGAGCAGACCACGCTCGAGAACTGCCGTCGTGAAGGCCGTGACCCGACCCGCGTCGGCATCAGCCCGCTCGGCACCAACTCGACGCAGCTGGCCAGCCCGGAAGTGTTCACCGGCGGTACGCTCGACATCGATCCCGAAACCTCGCGTTCGATCACGGCCGGTGCCGCGTTCGAAGAAACCTTCGGCGACGGCTTCGATGTGTCGCTTGGCATCAACTACTACGACATCAAGGTTAAGGACTCGATCGTTAGCCCGTCGTCGCAGTTCATCGTCAACGACTGCTTCACCCGTCAGGATGGCACGCGCAGCCCGTTCTGTGACCGTCTCACCTACGACACGGATGCAGAAAACACGCGCCTGCTGATCTCGGACATCAACTCCGGCTTCATCAACCTGAACCAGGAAAGTGTCCGCGGTCTCGACCTCAATGCCAACTTCGGCAAGGAAGTCGGCCTGTTCGGTACGCTGGTCGATCTCGGCATCAACCTGCGTGCGAACCACCTGATCGAACGCAGCAACCTGTTCATCGGTGACAATGGCGATCCGAGCATCGACAACGACGAAGGCGAATTCGGTTTCCCGAAATGGACCGGCCGTTCGACCTTCACTGCCGATGTCGACAAGTTCCGCGTCACCTACGCAGTGCGTTACACGGGTCCGGTGGAACAGCAGGCTGACGGTATCGACCCGCTCAGCGATGCATTCGGTCGCGGTCCGGACGGTCAGCCGACCGGCTTCGACGGCAACACCTGCCTCGGTAACGGTTCGGGTTCGAACGATCCGGTCACCGGCGAATTCATCCCCGACGGCATCGTGGCCGGCGACGGAGTGTTCTGCCGCGACATCGGCTTCGCGGATGGCCAGTTCCTGCACAGCGCCTCGGTGCGTTACCGTGCAGAGAAGTTCACCATCCTTGTGGGCGTGGACAACATCTTCAACACCGCACCGCCGCTGGTGGACGGTAACGAAGTGTTCGCGATCGCAAACACCGCAATCGGTAACGGTTACGACTACGATGGACGCGAATTCTTCGCCTCGATCACCTATGAGTTCTAATTCGGTTCATCTGAGTTAGTTTAGGAAAGGGCGGTTCCGTGTTTTTGGACACGGTGCCGCCCTTTGCTATTGAGGGTCACCCTTTTTGAATATCTTGTGAGAGTCGCTTCATGAAAATCATCAAATCCGCTCTGCTGGCTGCCGGTGCAGCCGCATCTCTCGGGATCGTCGCCGCCCCGGCTGCGTCGCAACAGAACACGACCGGCATGCCGACCGTTCCGATCGAGGTCTGGGCGCTGCGCGACGTCGTCAACGCCGTGCAGGTTTCGCCCGACGGCAAGCATGTCCTGGTCCACGTGGTGGAAAGCAAGGAGGGCGAATACCTCCTCAAGATCTACAAGACCGAAGACATGTCCAAGCCGTTCCGCGTGCTGAATGCGGATCCGATGGAAATCATCAGCGCATCGTGGGTCAGCGATCGCTACATCTTCGGCTCGGCGTGGCAGCAGAACCGCAGCAAGGTCAACGGTCCGGAACAGGGCACCTACGACTACGCGGGCTATGCCTACGACCTGCAAACCAACAAGTTCCAGAAGATCGACGGTAACTTCGGGATTGCCAACCGCCTCCCGAACGACCCCGATCACATCATCGTCGAAACCGGGACGGCCATCCCCGATCCTTCGGGCGTCGATCCGTTTGAAGCCTTCCGTCCGCGCTCCTACTACAAGGTCAACCTGGCCCGCGGTACGCGCAGCCTCGTCCTGAAGGGCAGCGAGAAGTATCCGACCGCGCAGTTCGACAATGAAGGCAATCCGCGTTGGACCGTCGGCTACGACGCAGGCACCAAGGAAGCGATCACCTACTACCGCAAGCCGGGCGAAAGCTCGTGGACGGAACTGATGCGCTACGATCAGGACAAGCACGAGAACCTGTATCGCACGCTTTCGGGCTTCATGGGGCTCGCCGGTTTCGATCCCAACAACCCCAGCATCGGTTATGTCATCGACAACCGCGGCGAAGACAAGGCTGCCCTGTGGGAGTTCAACTTCGACACCGGCCAATTCGGCGAGAAACTCGCTGCCACGGACCAGGCCGACATCATGGGCATTCGCACCAGCTCCATGCCGGGCGACGAAACGCTCGTCGGTGCGATTTATCCGTGGGACAAATATCGCACGATCTGGTTCGATGAGGGCGAAAAGGCACTCTACGACGCTCTCGAAGCCCAGATTCCCAATGCCCACCAGGTGAGGATCACGAGTCGTTCGACCGACGGCGGCACGATGATCGTGTCGAACAGCGGTCCGCGCGATCCCGGCTCCTACTGGCTGGTTCGTAACGGTACCATGACCAAGCTGGGCAGCCGCAACCCGCTGATCCAGCCCGAGCAGCTCGCGGATGTCGAATTCATTCGCTACCCGTCGCGTGACGGCAAGCTCACCATCCCGGCCTATTTCATGCGTCCGAAGGGCGAAGGCCCATATCCGCTGATCGTCCGTCACAATGGCGGCCCGCACGTCAACGGTGTGGTCGGCTATGACGAATGGGACCAGATGCTGGTCAACGCCGGATACGCTGTGCTGCGTCCGCAGAACCGTATCTCGACCGGTTGGGGCCAGAAGCACTTCGATGCAGGCTATGGCGAACACGGCCTCGCCATGCAGGACGACAAGGATGACGGCGCCCTCTATCTTATCGAGAAGGGCCTCGTGGATCCCGATCGCGTAGCCTTCATGGGCTGGTCTTACGGTGGTTACTCGGCGCTCGTCGCAGCTTCGCGGTCGCCGAATATCTACCAGTGCGTGATCGCCGGCGCCGCCGTCTCCGATCCGGAGAAGAGCTACAAGCAGCGTCGCAGCCCCTATTCGCCCAAGGCGATCGACGATTGGGCGCAGCGTCGCGGCATGATCGGCATCAACCCGATCAAGGAAGTTTCGAAGGTCAACGTCCCGATCCTGATGGTCCACGGCGATGTCGACGCCCGTGTCCTCTACTTCCACTATGAAGACTACAAGGACGCGATCGAGAAGGCCGGTATCCAGGACGCCCAGTTCCTGACCCTCAAGGGTGCCGACCACTTCTACACGACGCTGATGTTCGAGCACCAGCAGCAGTTCTATACGAAGATGTTCGACTTCCTGAAGAACGACTGCGGCCCGGGCGGCCTCTGATCTGATCTTCAGCCTCTGATCCGGAAGCGGCCGGTGCACCTCGCGGTGTACCGGCCGTTTTCTTTGCGCTTTTGGCGTTGGGCCCGACCCATGGGGAAAGCCTGAGCTGCGAAGTCGAATGGCACCCTTAGCCTCTGCGAGAGAGAGGGGGCATCCTGGAGGGAGCGGGGAAGATGAGGGGACGCGCAAACCTCGCTCAAGCTCGCTGGCTCGAGGCGGCTTCCGTCAGAGCTCGCTATCCGGTGGGCTTGGCTTAGGAAAGCCGTCCTCGCGTGGGTTAGTTGTCACCGCGCGGGGGTCGAGCCTCGGGGCCGGACTGAGGGGTGCGTGGAGTGTGGACGCCTCGCTTCCGGCAACCCCGGTACGACGCGGAGATGCTTTCAATCCGGTCTAGCCAGCGTGAGGGGGTGTCCTTGCACACTCGTCAAAGCCGCATGGTCATGTTGGCACTATCGAGCCCCTTCCGGTGCAACCGCAGCATCCTCGGTTCTGTCGGGGCAGACCGGTACCGGACGAAGCAGGCGTGAGGTTGCGGCTTGGAACAAGGCAGCACGTTCCCCTTGTCCATGGACAAAAAAAGGGGCGCCGCGAGGCGCCCCTTTCCATTCAGTTGCCTGAAGTTCGAGATTAGAACTTCAGCTTCACACCTGCGTAGTAGCGACGGCCCAGCGGGTCGTAGACGCCGGTTTCAGCGTCCATGCCGGTAACCGAAGCACCCGGGATGCTTGCGGTGTAGATCGGGCTGTTGTCGAGCAGGTTGTTCACACCCACGTAGAGTTCGTAGTTCTCAGCAGCGAAGAAACGGAGCTGCGTGTTGAGGTAGAACTCGGGGTGCAGACGATATTCGTCGTCCGTACCTTCTTCCACGCCGACGAACTGGTCGTCGAGGAACGCTTCGCCGATGTAGACACCGGTCATCGTCCAGCGGAAGTCATCCGTGCCGACCGAAGTGTTGACCGTGAAACGGTCCTTCGATGCGCCGACTTCACCATCGATGTTGTCGATGTCGTCTTCAGTCACGAGCGGCTGAATCTTCTGATCGAAAACATGCGAGTAGATGGTGTTGATGCCGATATCGAGATCGGTTCCGAACATCCGGAAGGTGTCCGCGAACGTCAGTTCGACGTCGATGCCGTCAGCGGTGATACCACCCGAGTTGGACGGGCCGGTGTTCACGAACTGGAGCGAACCTGCGTTGTTCAGGCCCTGTGCCGCAGCACGACGGGTGATGAACTGGCAGAACTCAGGGTTACCCTGAATGTAGCACTGGTTGATGATGTACTGGCGCGGGGTCGAGACGATCGCGTCTTCGATTTCCACGTTGTAGTAGTCAACCTTCAGGCTGAACGCGTCCAGAGCCGGAACGAGAGCGCCCGGATCGAGAACGACGCCGAGAGTCCAGGTCTTACCCTTTTCTTCCGACAGGTTCGGGTTACCACCGGTGAAGCCCGAAACGCCCTGGCGGTCAGGCTGCGAAACGGTGAACACGCCGCCATTGGCTGCGATGTTCGCGTTCACACCGTCGGCTGCACGGCAGTTCTGTGCAAGTGCACTGGTGTCGGTAGCGGTGACGCCTTCACACGGATCGTTGACCGTCGGGAAGGTCTGGTTGAGGCCGTCGAAGAGCTCCGAGATGTTCGGGGCACGGACGGTCTGCGAGTACATACCGCGGAACGTGATTGCCGGGATCGGAGTAATTTCCGCACCCGCGTTCCAGCTGAGCGTGTTGCCGACAGTCGAGTAGTCCGAAACGCGGACTGCACCGCGAACCAGGAACGTGTCGATGAAGCCGTCTTCGATCAGCGGTACCAGAACTTCGGCGTAAGCTTCGCGAACGTCGAATTCACCCGAAGTCGGGGGAAGTGCGTTACCGCCGTTCAGGCCGAGCTGCTGAAGAGCATCCCAGCGGCTGTCCGAAGTTTCCTTACGATACTCGACGCCGACCACGGTCGAAACCGGGTTGATGCCCGAGATCGTGAACAGTTCGGCACCAAGGTTGGCACCAACCTGCAGCTGGGTGATGTCGGCATTGAACGACGAAGGAGCGGCCAGGTAAGCCACAGCTTCAGGCGACAGCGAGTTCAGGCCGAACCAGTCAGCCGGCACACAGCCGTCCGAAACCGCATCGGGGTTCGCACACTGGAAGCCGCCGGCGCCATCGGGAATGATCTTCGCAGCTTCGCGAAGGTTCGGGATGTTGATCTGACCGTCGCCGAGCTGTGCGATCTGCGTCGAACCGTAGTTCGCGAAGATTTCATAGTTCACGGTGTCGGTCACATCGCCGCGTGCACCACCGACGACGCGGAACGTCTGGCGGGTTGCCGAGCTGCGACGCGGACCGAAGTCGGTCAGGCGCTTTGCGAAGTAGATATCGCGCAGGCCGTCGCCATCCGTGTCCGAAGCGTCGTCGTAGATGCCATCGGGAACGAAGGGGTTGCGGATGATGTCGCCGGTGGTCGGGTCAAGCGTTTCGATCGGGTACTGGCCCGATGCGAAAACCGGAGACGCCGTATCGAACGGGAAGGGTTCGATGTTGGAGTTGGCCGACGTGCTGGTGAACTGGACTTCGCCGAACAGTTCGAGCGACGACGAAACGTCGTAGGTTGCGGAACCGGCAACGACGAAACGCTCGATCGGAACAGCCAGGTAACGGAAAGCGCTACGGTTGAAGCCGTCGGGGCCGATCGACTGACCTGCTACCGAGCACGATGCCGGGGCAGTGCCGCCGTTGGTGCTGAAGCAGTTGCGAAGATCGCCTGCGCCGTTGTTGCCATAGGTCCAGGTGAAGTTGTCGGTCGAGTAACGGCCCTGGGGCGGGAAGCTCGAGAAGAAGGGTGCGACGCGGTCCGAGTATGCACCACCGAAGAAGATGTCGGAGATGCTGTCGAGAGCAGCGCTGCCCTGTTCGGTTTTGGTGTCGCCCTTAAAGACGGCGCCTTCGTTCGAGTAACCGCCGTAAAGGACTGCGTTACCGCGGCCGTCGGCAAAGTTGCCGCCGATCGTTGCGTTGACGGTGTAGTTGTCGCCAGCGCCGGTTTCGTTGATGCCGACCTGGCCTTCGAGTTCTGCACCTTCGAAGTCGTCCTTGAGGACGAAGTTCACGACGCCTGCAACAGCGTCCGAACCGTAAATTGCGGACGCGCCGCCCGAGGTCAGGACTTCGACGCGCTCGACAAGAGCGGTCGGGATCATGTTAAGGTCGACTGCGGACGTGCCGTCAACACCCGAAACGACGCGGCGGCCGTTGATCAGGGTCAGCGTACGCGCGGTACCGAGGTTGCGAAGATCGATCGTCGCAATACCCGAAGCCGAGGTGCTGAACGACGAGTTCGTACGCGAGATCGCGGGCGAACCGAAGACCGGGTTCTGCAGGAGAGCTTCCTGGACGTTGATGAAACCCTGCGATTCGATCAGTTCGTCACCGATGGTGATAACCGGCGCGGTGGTCTCGACCGCGGTCTGAATCCTCGAACCCGTGACGATGATGGCCGGTACTTCGTCTTCGACGGTAGTAGCGGTGTTGTCATCGCTATTCTGGGCAAGTGCAGGCTGCGCAAAAAGCGCGACACCGAGCGCCAGAGGCGCCGTTGCCAGCTTAAGCTTGCTTTGCATTCTCATAATGCTTCAATCCTTATTTCTTGCTCTCACCGGAAGAGACCCGGTGAGAAACCCCTCTAATTTATACCGCGGCAGACGCCGGGGAGGCGCCTGGATTTGCGGATGCCGCATGTGCTCAAATGTGTCTTCAAATTGCAAAATGTTTATCTCGAACCGGCGCGTTCGCGAATGGTGTGTGGCGAAATGGACACAACCTGAAAATGGCGGAAATGCGACAATTTCTGGCCGGAGGGGGGATTGACGGGCCACCCTTTCCCGATTGACCTTTACGTCAACGGAACGTAGCCAGTAGCAAACAGCAACTCGAATCCGGAGATGACTATGCCCGCCGCCTATATCGTTGAAGCCGTTCGCACTGCAGGCGGGAGGCGCGGGGGCCGGCTTGCCGGTGTCCACCCCGTCGATCTGGCTGCAAAGTCGCTCGATGCCGTGATGGAACGCTCGGGCCTCGAGGCCAAGGCGATCGACGATGTCGTCATGGGCTGCGTGAGCCAGGGCGGCGAACAGGCGATGCAGGTCGGGCGCAACGCCGTGCTTGCATCCAAGCACCTCGGCGAAGGCGTGCCCGCCGTCACCATCGACCGCCAGTGCGGGTCTTCGCAGCAGGCGATCCAGTTCGCCGCGCAGGCCGTGATGAGCGGGACGCAGGACGTGGTCATCGCGAGCGGCGTCGAAAGCATGACCCGCGTGCCGATGGGTTCGACCGCGATGTTCCACATGAAGGAGGGCCTCGGTAACTACAAATCGCCGGGTCTCGAAGAGAAATATCCGGGCATCCAGTGGTCGCAGTTCATGGGTGCGGAAATGATCGTGAAGAAGCACGGCTTCACCAAGGACGATCTCGACCGCTTCGCCCTGTCGAGCCACGAAAAGGCAATCGAAGCCACGCGTTCGGGCGCTTTCGAGGCCGAGATCGTGCCGGTCGAAATCGAGACACCCGAAGGCACGGAAATGCACACGGTGGACGAGGGCATCCGCTTCGACGCCACGCTCGAAAGCATCCAGTCGGTCAAGCTGCTCAGCCCCGAAGGCACCATTACCGCTGCCTCCAGCAGCCAGATCTGCGACGGCTCCAGCGCAGTGCTGGTGGTCAGCGAAAAGGCACTTAAGGAATACGGCCTTACCCCGCTGGCGCGCATCCACAACCTGACCGTGACGGCAGGCGATCCGGTGATCATGCTGGAAGAGCCGCTGTTCGCCACCGACCGCGCTCTGGAACGGGCGGGCATGAAGATCTCCGACATCGACCTGTTCGAAGTGAACGAAGCCTTCGCGCCCGTGCCGCTGGCATGGCTCAAGCACACCGGTGCCGACCCGGAAAAACTCAACGTCAACGGCGGGGCTATTGCACTTGGCCACCCGCTCGGTGCATCGGGGACCAAGCTGATGGCCACACTGGTCCATGCGCTAAAGGCGCGCGGCAAGAAATACGGCCTGCAGACGATGTGCGAAGGCGGCGGCGTCGCCAACGTCACTATCGTTGAATCGCTGTAAGCGCATTCGCGCTTATCGGCGTCGAGGCGCTTTAATTATCTGAATTGAGAGGATTTTTCATGGAAGTTTCAGCAAATACCCCCGCAGTCGTGACCGGCGGTGCATCAGGCCTCGGAGAAGCCACCGCGCGTGCGCTCGCCGCCAAGGGTGCCAAGGTCGCCATCTTCGACATGAACGAAGAAAAGGGTGAAGCGGTCGCCAAGGACATCGGCGGCGTGTTCTGCAAGGTCAATGTGACCAGCGACGAAGACGTCGACGCTGGCTTCGCCAAGGCGCGCGAGGCCCACGGCCAGGAACGCATCCTCGTGAACTGCGCCGGTATCGGCAACGCCATCAAGACCGCCAGCCGCGACAAGCAGACCGGCGAGATCAAGCACTTCCCGATCTCGGCCTTCGATTTCGTGATCCAGGTGAACCTGATCGGCACCTTCCGCTGCATCGCCAAGTCGGCCGCCGGCATGATGACCCTCGACCCGCTGACGGACGAGGGCGATCGCGGCGCGATCGTCAACACCGCATCAGTTGCTGCCGAAGACGGCCAGATGGGCCAGGCTGCCTACTCGGCCTCGAAGGGCGGCGTGGTCGGCATGACGCTTCCCATCGCGCGCGACCTGATGCGCGAAGGCATCCGCGTGAACACCATCCTGCCGGGTATCTTCAACACTCCGCTGATGAATGCCGCCCCGCCGCAGGTGAAGGAAGCGCTGGCTGCCAGCGTCCCGTTCCCCAAGCGCCTCGGCAATCCGGAAGAATACGCCAAGCTCGCCATGTGCATGATCGAGACCGGCTATTTCAACGGCGAAGACGTCCGACTCGACGGCGCGATCCGCATGGCACCACGCTAAGCGGTCAGAACCAGGCCCTCAGGCCGACCAACAGTTTGAGGCCGTCGGGGTCCTCCCCGGCGGCCTTTACTATGTCGGCCGTTTCGCCCAGCTTGGCTTCGTATTCGACGCCGACATAGGGCGCGAATTCGGGCGTGAATTCGTAACGCAGGCGCAGGCCCGGCTCGACCTTGGTAAGGCCTGCGCCGATCTCGCGCTCAGGGATGTCCTGTGCGGACAGTTCCAGTTCCACGCGCGGCTGCAGGATCAGGCGCTGCGTAATCTTTTGGTCGTATTCGCCCTCGATGCGCGCCGTCAGGTCGCCCTGGTCGGAAAGGAATAATGCGCCGTCGACATGGAACATGTAGGGCGCGAGACCCTGAATGCCGATCACGGCGTGGGCGCGGCTGTCGGGCTCGATATCGTATCGAACACCCGCCTGAAGGTCGAAAAACGGCCCGATCGCACGGCTGTAGAGCGCCTGGATTTCTGCATCCTCCAGTTCTGCCCCGAACTCGCCTTCACCCTCGGTCTTGAAAACGAAGCGGTTGAGATCGCCGCCGTACCAGCCCTGCGCATCCCAGACATAGCCGGTGTCGCCGCCATCTGTTGGTACGCGGGCCTCGAGCCGTTCCAGCATGATCATGCCGGTCTTCATACCACCATTTTCGTGGGCCAGTTGCGTGCGGCTGGGCGCCATGGCGCTCTCGCCCCAGATGAGGTCGGCCGCATGACGCGGGCCTTCCAATGCGCGGGGCGGGACGGCACTTTCGGGAGCGGCGCCGGGGGCGGACTTGTCGGTCATCGCGCCATGGGCGGAATGGTCGACCGATGGCTGGCTCATCGCCGAATGATCCATGGTCGAATGGTCCATCTTGGAATGGTCCATCGCCGAGTGATCCATATCGGCGGCCGGTTCTGTTCCGCTCTTCGGTGGGCACTTTTCCGGCGGCAGGTGCCCCATCGCGCAGTGATCGGGCTCTTGCGGTGCAGGCTGAGAATGACCCGAATGATCCTGCGCGGCGAGTGGCGCGGAAAGCAGCGCGAGGGGGAGGGCGAGGCTACGCATCATGCTTCTCCCGGTGTGGGGAAGGGACGCACCGTCACCACCTGCATCATGCCTGCATGCATGTGGTAGAGGAGGTGGCAGTGGAAGGCCCAGTCGCCCGGCTCGTTTGCGGTCAGGTCGAAAGTGGCAGTCCCGCCCGGCTGGACCACGACAGTGTGCTTCAGCGGCTGGTGCATGTGATCGGCCCCGTTCACGAGCTCGAAGAAATGGCCGTGCAAATGGATCGGGTGGGCCATCATCGTGTCGTTGACGAGCTTGACGCGCACCCGCTCGTCGAAACCGAAACGGATCGGGTCGTCGGTGACGGAAGTGAATTTCTTGCCGTCGAAGCTCCACATATAGCGTTCCATGTTCCCGGTGAGATGGATCTGCATCTCGCGGTCGACGGTCCGGTGCGGGTTCATCCGCTTGGCCTTGAGGTCGGTGTAGCGCAGCACGCGGTGCTTCACCGTGTCGAGGCCGAGCCCGGGGAAGTCCATCCGGTCCATCGGCATGGGCGCGATCATGTCGACGCCGGGGCCGACCTTCACATCGTCCGGCACCGCGTCCTTGTCGCGCATGGAGTGATCCATCGAACCGCCGCCGCCATGAGCGGAATGGTCCATCATGCCCATGTCCATCATCGACAGCGTCACCGGCTCCCGCAGCGCGGGCGGGGTGGCGATATGTCCCTTGTGCGAGGTGAGGCTGGCAACGCCCATGCCGCTGCGGTCCATCGCCTCTGCAACGACTGCATGGCTGCCGGCTGGCGGCGTAACGATCACGTCGTAGGTTTCCGCGACACCGATCTGGAATTCATCCACCTCGACATCGGCGACGTCCTGCCCGTCGGCCTGGATTACGGTCATCGGCACGCCGGGAATGCGGACGTTGAAGAAGGTCATGGCCGACCCGTTGATGACGCGCAGGCGCACACGCTCTCCCGGCTGGAATTCCAGCTGGAGATCGTCGGCCGGACCGTGCCCGTTGATGAGATAGGTGTAGGTCGTGCCGGTCACGTCGGAAATGTCGCGTGGGTTCATCCGCATTTCGCCCCACATGCGGCGCATTTCCCCGGACATGTCGCCGTCGGTGGCGGTCTGCATCTGGCGGTTGAAATAGTGTTCGCCGACCTTGAGCTTGCGCATGATCTCGTGCGGGTGAATCGGCGTGAACTCGCTCAGCAGGACGACGTAATCGCGGTCGTAGCGCGGATCGGGTTCGGCGCTCTCGACGACGATCGGTCCGTAGTGCCCCGCCTGCTCCTGCAGGCCCGAATGACTGTGCCACCAATAGGTGCCGCTCTGCCGGATCGGGAATTCATAAGTGAAGGTTTCGCCCGGCTTGATACCGGGAAAGCTGACGCCCGGAACTCCGTCGAACTGGAACGGGACGAGGAGGCCGTGCCAGTGGATCGAGCTGTCTTCTTCCAGGTGATTGGTGACGTGGAGCTTGACGTTCTGCCCTTCGCGCAGGCGCACCAATGGCCCGGGAACGGTCCCGTTGACGGCAACCGCGTGGCCGGACCGGCCGCCGGTCATGAAGTGATGATTGCCGATGGCGAGGCGGATATCCTCGCCCGATACTTCTCCGAAACCGCGCTTCGCATGGGTCAGCGAACCTCCCTTGGCCCAGGCGGGCATCGAGAGCGAAGTGGCCGCGGCGAGGCCTGCTGTGCTGGTGATGAAACGGCGGCGATCGAACTGCATAGCGTAGGAGATTGTCCGGCTCTGTTGATCCAGTGGTGACCTGCACATATATACCCCCGCAGGGTATTTCAACGGGATCGGAATTATGGCCGACAGTTCGACCGCGAAAATCAATCGACTCAACCGGATTGCGGGTCAGGTGCGCGGCGTTGCACAGATGATCGAGGACGATCGCTACTGCATCGATATTCTCACCCAGATCCAGGCGATCAAGTCCGCGCTGGCCAAGGTCGAAACGCAGGTGCTCAAGGATCACGCCGCCTGCTGCGTGGCCGAAGCGATATCGAGCGGAGACGCCGAAGACCAGCGCCAGAAATTCGAGGAACTGGTCGAGTTGCTGCAGAACCGCAAATGATGGCACTCCATCGTCTGCTACCCGTCCTTTTGGTGTTGGCTGCTGCGTGCAGCATGCTGTCGGTGTCTGCCATCGCGCATGGCCCTAAGGGACACGAGGGCCGTGCAATTGCCGAAGCGCAGGAGCAGAACGCAGTCGAAGACGCCGGGCTATCGGATGTAAATAGCCCCGCCTTGGGCGAGGTCGGCGCGGACACTGGCGCCAAGCCCTCCCGCCCAACTATCACTCTGGGTGAACCGACCGGCGCATTCTTTCGCGCGTTGCACCCTGCTTCCGTTCATTTCCCGATCGCTTTCTTCCTTCTCGCCGGAGCGCTCGAATTCACATCGATCGGGAAGCGCGCGTCTGCCATGCGCGATACCGTAAACGTGCTAATAAAGGCGGGAGCGATTGGAGCTATCGTCGCGACAGTCCTCGGATGGATACACACGGGCCTGTGGTTCGGCGGTGATACCATGATGCAGTGGCATCGCTGGACCGGTACTGCGCTTGCGATAGCCGGGATCCTGGCGGTATTCCTTGCCGGACGGTCGACGCGCGGAGCGCTGCGCCTTTTGCTCGCGGCCATGTGCGTAGCTTTTGTCATTCAGGGTTTTTGGGGCGGCGAACTTGCCCACGGGGCGAACCATCTTGCCTAGATTTGATACGGAGAAAGTTCGATGAAAATTACCACCATATCTCGTTCGCCCCTTCGCATTGCACTGGGGCTCGCGCTTGTCGGCTGTGCCGGTGCGGTGCAGGCGACTGACATCGCAATGTACCGCGATCCGAATTGCGGATGTTGCCTCTCGTGGCTCAAGCACGCGCATGAGCATTTCTCCGCAGATGGCGATGCGGTGGCTGCCAAAACCATCGAGAGCGAGAATATCGCCGCGATCAAGTCGGCCAATGGCGTGCCTGCCGATCTGGTGTCCTGCCACACCGCCATTGTCGACGGCATGGTGATCGAAGGTCATGTTCCGGCCGCGGATATCGAGCGTCTGCTCGAAGAACGCCCGGATGGGATCACGGGCCTTGCTGTTGCCGGCATGCCGCTCGGTTCGCCCGGTATGGAAATGGGCGAACGGCGGCAGGCCTACCAGGTCATAGCTTTTGGCCCGGACAAGCGGGTCGTCTGGTCGAGCTATCCGGCCAGCGGCAGCTAGCGCGCGACTTCGACTTCCTCGCGGATTTCGGGCGTGATCTCGCGCTCGACCACTTTTTCGGCTTCGTCCAGCAGCTCCGGCGTCAGCTTTGCTGTGCGCGGGGGCAGGGGAGTGCCATCACCCATTTCCCCGTTCGCTTCGATATCGGCGAGCAGGAGCTTCATCTCCGCGATTTCCTTCACCTGTGCCTCGATGATTGCGTCGGCCAGGTCGCGCACACGCGGATCGCTTATCTCGGCGCGGCGGCTGGTGAGAACGGCGATGGAGTGGTGCGGGATCATCGCTTTCATCCAGGCCTCGTCCTCCACCGTCGCCTGGCTGCGCGCGAGGAACAGGAAGAGGAAGAAGCCCGCGATTGCGCCGATCATCACCAGCACCTTGGTCATGACGGTCTTGTACATGCCCCACATGAAACCGAGCATGATGACGATCATCGCCATGCCCATCATCAATGCCATCCACATCCGGGTCTGGCTGAAGAAGGCGTGATCCGCCTCGTAGATGTTGGAATATTTCAGCACGAACATCGTCACGATCGAAGTCGCGATCATGGCGAAGAAGGTGGCCCATTTGCCGCCGTGGCTGGAATCGTCCTGGTTCATGGTTTCCCCGTTGTCTGACTAACCTGTCTGAACCCAAAGCGTTTCGCGGGGACGGACGGTTCCGGTCCGGCCACAATCCGAAACCGACTCACTTTTCGGTTACTTGGAATATGAGTGTGGCGATGCTCAATCCAAGAAATTGTCAAGTCCAATTGCAAGTCGCCAGAATTCGGTAGGGGCCTGCGCCGATTTTCGTTGCCGAAGAAATTCCCCGGGGCAAGCATTCCCAAGGGTTGCTTTAGCAGGGGGGGAGTTATGGCCCAGAAATTCTCTAAAATCCGTTCTTTAGTTACTTCTACTGCCGTTTTTGCCCTGATGCAGGGCACGGCTTATGCGCAATCAGAGCCCGCTCCTGCTCCGGTTGAAGAAAGCGACGATTCCAACCAGATCGTGGTAACCGGGACACAAATCCGCGGCGCCCAGATCAACGACGTCCTGCCGGTGACCGTGCTGGACGAAAAAGCTATCGAGAACACCGGCGCCGCGTCGGGCGACGAACTCTTCCGATCCATCCCGCAGGCAGGCACCGTCGCGTTCAACGAACAGAACGCCACCACCCAGAACAGTGCGCGCGGCGACGTCGGGTCGATCAACCTGCGCGATCTCGGCACAGGCAACACGCTCCTGCTTATCAACGGGCGGCGCATGACGCTGCACCCGGGTTTCCAGACCGAACTGCTCGTTCCCGTGGTGAGCGCCGATACCAACGAAATCGCTCCCGGTAGCGTGCGTCGCCTCGAAGTCCTGCGCGACGGTGCATCGGCCATCTACGGCGCAGACGCCGTGGCCGGCGTGATCAACACCGTCCTGCGTGGCAATCGTACCGGAGGCTTCCTCGAAGCGGACTGGCGCGCATCGCAGCGCACCAGCCTTTACAATTACTCGATCAGCGGCGGTTACGGCTTCGACTTCGGCGGTGGCCGCGGCAACCTGACCGTCTACGGCGGCTATTTCAAAGAAAATGGCATGCCTGCGTCCGAACGCGATTACGCGGGTGAGGACAACCGGCTCCCGCTGGTCGAGGGCACGGACTTCGAAGGCGATGCATCGTTCAACAACCGCAACACCTTCGGCCCGTTCGGCCAGTTCGACATCCAGGCCCCGTCCAGCCGCACACCGATCGGGGATGACGACTTCTACCTCCAGCCGTCCACTTTCCCGGGCTGCCGCCTCGATTTCGGTAACGGTATCTGCGCACGCAACGGCACCACGCCGACCAGCGCGGTCCGCTACAACACCAATTTCGGTAACAATCTCATCAGCGCCAAGAAGCGCTACAACGCGATGGCCCTGCTCAGCTACGAGCTGTCGAGCAATGTGGAAGCCTATTTCGAAGGCAGCTACTACCGCTCCGAAAACCGCCGCAATATCGAGGCTTCGGCGATCCTGAGCGCGGTGCCGGTCGGCATTGCGCGCGATGCCTACTGGAACCCCTTCGGCCCGACGACGCTGGCCGACGGTTCGCCAAATCCCAATCGCCTGCCGGGCACGACCATTGCAGCGGGCGGTGCCGATCTCATCATGGAACGCTATCGTTTCGTCGATGTGGGCAACCGCGACGTGAGCGTCGACAAGGACACCTACCGCCTCGTTGCTGGCCTGCGCGGTTCGTTCGGCGCGTGGGATTTCGACACCGGTGTCCTGTATTCCGAGGCCGATCTGGTCGACCTTGCCCGCAATCGCGTGTCGCTCACGCTCATGCAGCAGCAGATCAACCTGACGACGCCCGACGCCTACAACCCCTTCAACGGCGGCTGTCTCGACGATCCGGGCGAGGGCGATTGCACGCCCAATCCCGCTTCGTCGATCGACCCGTTCCGCATCGACGTCTTCCGCAAGGGCGGCACCAGCCTGGCGCTGGCGGATTTCAAGCTGAGCCGCGATGACCTGTTCACTCTGCCGGGCGGTGATGTCGGCGTGGCGACCGGGATCGAGTTCCGACGCGAGACTTTCTACGACGACCGCGATCCGCGTCTAGATGGCACGATTACCTTCACCGACAGCGTGACGGGCGATTTCAACGGCAGCGATGTCGCGGGCACCAGCCCGTCTCCCGATACTGACGGCACGCGCGATGTCTATTCGGCATTTGCCGAAGTCTTTGTCCCGCTGGTCGCGCCCGACATGAATATCCCGCTGGTGGAGGAGTTGAACCTCCAGCTTGCTGGCCGTATCGAGCATTTCGCCGATATCGATGCGACGGCAATCGTGCCGCGCGTTGCCGCGTCCTGGACCACCTTCCCGGGCGTCACCTTGCGCGGTGCATGGTCGCAGGGCTTCCGTGCGCCGAACCTCGTGCAGGTCAACGATGAAGGAACCACGCGTTCGAACACGCGTGACGACTTCGTGGTCTGCCAGGCCCGCGTGGAAAAAGGCACGCTGGAAAACCTCGGCGCCTGCCCGGGTGCAGGCACGATCAGCTTCCGTTCGGGCGCTCGCGATCTCGAACCCGAAGACAGCACCAGCATCAACCTCGGCGTGGTTCTGGAGCCGGTCTTCATCCCGGGCCTGACGCTGACGGCGGACTATTGGCGCGTGAAGCAGGAAGGGCTGGTCGGCACCTTCGGCGATGACAATGCCATCGCTCTCGACCTGCTGCGCCGTCTCAATGGCAGCACAAACCCGAACGTGATCCGCGAAGATCCGACGGCGGACGACATCGCCCTGTTCACAGGCACGAGCCTCGCCCCGGCAGGTGCGATCATCCAGGTGCTCGACCCATACCTCAACCTCGACAGCCGCGTATCAAAGGGCTGGGACTTCGGGATGTTCTACGACGTGCCGAACTTCGGCCTCGGCGACTTCCGCCTGCGCTTCAATGCCGCTCGTCTCGAAAGCTTCGTCCAGTCCGCCGGTCCGCAAGGGCAGGAACTGCTCGATGCTATCGAGAGCGGCCTGCTTCCGCCGGACGTTAGCGTCGATGGCTTGGGCGAATTGCTCGAGATCGAAGGGCGCCCGAAATGGCGTTTCAGCAGCGCCATCAACTGGGAAAGCGGACCGGTCGATGTCGGCCTTTTCGGGTCGTACGTCGGCGAGGTGTGGGACACGAGCGTCACCCGCGACGAATTGATCGAAACCGACGATCCAAACGGGAATTTCTACCGGGTCGACGACTTCTTCACGGTCAATTTCTCGATCGCCTACACGATCAACAACGACACCGCGCTCGACGGAACGCGGTTGCGCTTTGCGATCAACAACCTGTTCGGTGAAGATCCACCGCTGGCGGACGAGACCTATGGCTACTTCAGCGAACTGCACTCCGCACGCGGCAGGCAGTTCCATGTGGAGCTGCGCAAGTCGTTCTGATCCGGGCGTAGGAAACACCCGCAAATTCGCGAGGCGCGTCCGCTGGGCGCGCCTCGTTTGCTTTGGCGAGGGGCTTTCCCACTTGCCACGACGCTGCTCCCCGTGTTCCATCACGTTCGAGAGACACGAGGGAAAACGAATGACCGACTACACGCAGATCAAGCTCGACATCGCAGATGGCGTCGCCACCGTCACGCTGCACCGGCCCGAGAAGATGAACGCTTTCACCCGCACCATGATGGCGGAGTTCATCGATGCGCTGGATAAGACCGACGCCGACGACAGCGTGCGCGCGGTGATCGTGACCGGGCACGGCGACCGGGCATTCTGTGCGGGGGCGGACCTGACGCCGGAGGGCGGGGGCCACGTCTTCTCCGATCCAAACCCGGTCGAAGACCTTTCGGACGAGCGTGTCCGTGACGGCGGCGGACGGTTGACCTTGCGCCTGTTCAATTCCAAGAAGCCGCTCATCGGTGCCTGCAACGGCGTAGCCGTGGGCGTGGGCGCCACCATGCAGCTGCCCTTCGATATCCGGCTGGCGAGCGACAATGCACGCTTCGGTTTTGTGTTCGCGCGGCGCGGGATCACGCCCGAAGCTGCCTCCAGCTGGTTCCTCCCACGTCTCGTCGGCATGCAGACCGCGCTCGAATGGTGCATGACAGGCCGCGTCTTCGATGCACAGGAAGCGCTCGATCGCGGGCTGGTGCGCTCGCTCCACCCCCAGGACGAACTGATGGACGCCGCGATGGGGCTTGCGCGCGAGATCGCGGACAATACCTCGGCCGTGTCGGTCGCCATGACCCGCGCGATGCTGTGGCGCCTCTCCACCACCGACCATCCGATGATGGCCCACCGGATCGACAGCCGCGCGATCTACCGCCTCAGCCGCAGCGCGGACGCGAAAGAAGGCATTGCCAGCTTCCTCGAGAAGCGGCCGCCCGCCTATCCCGACACGGTGGGCGAGAACATGCCCGACTTCTATCCGTGGTGGGACGAACCAGGTTTCGAATAGTTGCAGATGAGATAGTCACACGCGCAACGGCCTTGCCATGGCGGGCGGGGGCATTACAGCTACCGTCATGCCCACCCGCCAGCCCGCCCAGCGTCTCGCCGATTTCCTGCCGTACCAGCTTTCGGTCGCATCCAATGCGGTTTCGACCCGGATCGCGGAACAGTATCGCAAGCGCTTCGCGCTCAAGACGACCGAATGGCGCATCATGGCTGTCCTCGGCGATAGCGGCCCGCTGACGCAGCGCGAACTTTCGCAGCAGACGCTGATGGACAAGGTGCCGGTCAACCGCGCGTGCAAGACGCTTGAAACCCGCGGGCTGGCAGAGCGCACGCCCAATGCCAAGGACGGCCGTTCGCACCTGCTGGCGCTGACCGCTGAAGGAAAGGCGGTCCACGCGGGCATCATGCCGCTGGCTCTCAAGATCGAGAAGGAAATGTTCTCGGTCCTGAGTGAAGACGAACGCGTGGCGCTGCGCGATATGCTTTCGCGCGTGCGCGACAATGCCGGGGACTTCGACGCAGAAAGCCTGGCCGACTAAACAGTCGACCAGGCTTTCCTATAGCGACCCGTTTTTTCGGGTTTTGTTAAAGGCCTACTTTCCGACCCCGCCGCTGAAGGCGTCCGCGATCGAACAGGCTGCCGGTCCGAGGATGACCACGAACAGCACGGGCAGGATGAACATGATGAGCGGAACGGTCATGATGGCCGGAAGACGCGCGGCCTTTTCTTCGGCGCGCATCATGCGCTCGTTACGGAATTCAGCCGACAGGACGCGCAGTGCGCTGGCCAGGGGCGTACCGTAGCGTTCGGTCTGGATCATCGTGGTCACCACGCCCTGAACCGCTTCGAGGTTCACGCGATAGGCGAGATGCTGGAACGCGGTCTTGCGTTCGTTGAGGAACGACAGCTCGATCGCGGTCAGGGCGAATTCGTCACCCAGTTCCGGATAGGCGCGGCCAAGTTCCTTGGCGACGCGGTTGAACGCCGCGTCGACGGTCAGGCCGGCTTCGGCGCAGATGACCAGCAGGTCGAGCGCGTCGGGAAGGCCCTTGCGGATCGCGTCGGTACGCTTGGCCGCCTTGTTCGACAGGAAAAGTTCCGGTCCCTTGTAGCCGGCGAAAACCGCTGCAGCGAGGGCCGCGACACGCTTGAACTGCCAGTCGGGCTGGACCTCGACCACGTAAAGCAGGGTGAAGGCAATACCGCCGAGGATGATCGGCAGGATCATGCGCAGGCCGATAAGGACGACCGCGATTTCCTTGTTGCGATAGCCGGCCCAGGCCAGCTTCTGCTGCATGTCCTCGACCTGGCTCTGCTGCAGCACCTTCATGCTGCCCAGGGTGTCCTTCACCTTGTCGGCCGTGTCGTTCTTGCGAACGAGGCTCTGGCGCTTCTTCGCGCTTGTGGTGACAAGGCCGTGCTTCAGCTCTTCGCGCCGACCTTCGAGCGCTTTGACGCGCTTGGCCATCGGGTCCTTGATCGTGACGGCCGAATAGATCGCCACGAACACGGCCAGTGCCGCGATCCCGGCAAGGATCGAGCCGACGAGGATGACGTCGAAGCCGAGGAGGGTAGGGCCGCTTGCGGGTTCCATGATATCGCTTCCTCGTGCCTTAGATTTCGAAACTGACCATCTTGGCCATGATGAAGGCCCCGATGCTCATCCAGACCAGGCCGCCAAGGCCAGCCACGGTGAGACGATCATCGGTGAAGAACGCGCCGATGTAGGACGGGTTGATCCACCAGATCAGGCCGAAGACGATGAAGGGCAGGGCGCCGACGATGTAGGCCGAAGCCTTCGATTCCGAGCTCATCGCCTTGATCTTGAGCTTCATCTGGGCACGCTTGCGCAGCACGTCCGAAAGGTTGGACAGCGTCTCTGCCAGGTTACCACCGGTTTCGCGCTGGATGGCGAGCGTGATGCAGAAGAAGTTGAATTCCGGGATGCCGAGGCGGTCGGCGGTCTGCTGGAGGGAATCCTCCATCGTGCGGCCGATCTTGATACGCTCGACGATGCCCTTGAACTCCACGCCGACCGGGCCGGGAACTTCCTGCGCCACGACGGCGAGGGTCTCGGTAACCGGAAGACCGGAGCGAAGGCCGCGAACGAGCAGTTCGATCGCATCAGGGAATTTCACGTTGAACTGATTGGTGCGCTTCTTGATCGCGCGGCTGACCACGAAGTGCGGGATACCTGCGCCGACGAACACGCCGATGCCGACCGCAAGCCCGAACGAGCCCGACTTGAGGAAGATCGCGAGTGCAGCGACGAGGCCGAGGCCGAGCGATGCATATCCGTACTGGCTGAGCGTCCAGCCCTTGCCGGTCCGGTCGAGGCGGATGGCGAGCGCTTCGATGCGCGAACCCGATCCGGCCTGCCTGAACTGCTTGGGCTTGCGGGCAGCGATCGCCTTCTTGAGCTGCGATTCGACCTTGGCGTCGGTGCTTTCCGAGTGACGGTACCGCAGTTGCTGCAGGCGACGCTGGCTCTGCTTGCCTGCGTCGGGACCGGCAAATGCCACGTATCCGAGCACGAGCAGCGCGAGGATCCCGCCGGCAACCAGCATGAGCTGGACAATGTTCATCGTGTCTCTCCGTCCCGTACCGTAAACTTACCGTGAGGAGCGGATGACCCGGCCCGCATTGAGCCGGATCACTCCGTCATCCCCGTTCAGGCCTCTTCGACCTGGCCCTTGTCCTTCTTGGCGAGCAGCGACTTGATGTCGAAGCTGCCGAGGAGGGATTTCTTGCCGCCGGAAACGTGTGCCGCTTCCTCGCTTTCCTCGTCGCCGAGACCGATGATGCGGGTCGACAATTGCTTGATCGCAGCAGTCGACTTGCTCGAAGCATTCGCGTCCACAAAGGTCTTGCCGAGCTTCGCAGCATTGGTAGCGGCCTTCTGGTCGTAAGGGATCGAGATATCGATCGCGCGCTCGATCGACGCTTCGAAATCGGCCTTGCTGATTTCTGCAGCGCCGGGCTGGACCTTGTTGGCCACGATCACCGGGGTGGCGTGCGCGGCATTGGTCTTGAGCCAGGACAGGAGGCGGATCGTGTCCCGGGCCGAAGCCAGCGTCATTTCCGTCACCAGCGTCACGACGTTCACGTCGTTCAGCAGGTGCGGGAAGTTGATCAGCATGTTGCGCGGCAAGTCCACCAGCGTCATCTCGAAGGCGTGGCGGAACTCTTCCTGCAGCTGCAGGAAGGCCGAGCCATCGGTCATCAGCGGCGAATTGATCGGCGCTTCTGCCGACAGGATGGCCAGATTGTCGTTCGCGCGGATCATGGCGCGTTCGATGAACAGGCCGTCGATGCGGCTGGGGTTGTCGATTGCATCGGTCAGGCCGCGACCCGGTTCGAGGTCGAGCGTGAGCGCGCCGGTACCGAAGTGCACGTCGAGGTCGAGCAGTGCGGTCGGCATGTGCTTTTCCGCATACATCCAGGCCAGCGAGGTCGCGATCGTCGAGGCACCGACACCGCCACGGGTGCCGACCACGGCGGTCGAGATGTGACGCTGGGCCTGTTCGCCTTCACCGCCGCGCGGGGCCATGAAGACCGCCTGTGCAGCGTTGAGGGAATCGCGCAGGACCGCTGCCGACAGCGGCTTCAGCAGGTAATCGTGGATGCCGCTGGCGAGCAGGTCGCGATAGAGGCGCACATCGTTCACCTGGCCGACCGCGATCACCACCGTCCCGGGCTCGCAAACCTCGGCAAGGGCGTTGATGTCGTTCAGCGGGTCGCCGCTTTCCGACAGGTCGACCATGAGGATATTCGGGCTGGCCGATACCGACAGGGACTGGATCGCGTTGCGCAGACCGCCCTTGTTACACTTCTCGGGTTGCCAGCCGAGTTCGATCACGACCGGACGCAGGACATCCAGCGCCGTTTCATCGCACATGAATGCGGCGAACGGATCGCGGTTGCCCGGCATGCTGGATTTCAAGGAAGCGCTCATGGTTTAGGACCCTCCTTCGGTCGTGCTGATCGTCGCCAGGCCGTCCACACCGGTCGGCTCTGCGTCACGATAGGCCCTGATGGCCTTGGTCGAGGTGGTAACGACGGTCTCACCAGTGCCTTGCTGGCCCTGGATCAGGTCTTCCGGATTGGCGACCATTCCGGCGAGATTGCCGTAAACGGCGCAACCGTAATTCGGATTGGTGGCGTTCTTTTCGTTTGCTTCGGCCGTGTGCGACCAGTCCGGGCACTGCGGCATCGAGGCAGTCGAGCGCGTGATAACGATGCGGGCCTGGCCCGGTTCGGCATAGCCAGCGGTGACCGGAGTGCCTTCGGCGAGCAGGATGCCATAGCGGCCTGCCAGTTCGGCAACGTCTTCGCGCACGGCGGCAGAAGCGGTGCTGTCTTCGATGGCAACGCGGTCGCCGTAGCGAAGGTCCATGCTCTCGAACCAGCCGGCAAGACGCTGCTGTTCGGAGATGGGCAGGCCATCGGCATTCGTGGCAACGTCGAGTGTATAGTTCGAGCGTTCCACGACCGGCTGCTTGACGCTGTAGAGCGTGCGGTTGTCCATGTTCATGCCGCCACAGGCGCCCAGTGTCAGGGCGAGCGAGGCTGCGAGCGAAGCGGTGAGCTTGCGATTGATTGCTTTAGGCATGTCTCGTCCCCTTATTCGAAGCTGAAGCCGGGCTTGGCAGCGGCGGTCTTCTCGTCGCGACGCGCCTCGGAAGGCATGGCGACCTGTTCACTTGCATTCGATCCCTCGTAGGAAATCTGCGGTGCCGCATCGGCAGCGCCGCGGACGGTCGGGACCGGGCGACCCTGGCCGCCGCTCACGCCGTCGGCTTCGCGGTAGCGCAGCAGGCGGTCGAATTCGGTCGGCTTCTGGAAGCCGTCGGTCGGCAGGCGGATGTCGCTCGCATTGACCGGCTTCACCAGGTACGGGGTGATCACGATGACCAGCTCGGTTTCGCCGCGACGATAGTCGGTCGAGCGGAACAGGTTGCCCAGGATCGGGATGTCACCGAGGCCCGGAGCCTTTTCGATCTGGTTCGATGCGTTGTTCGACAGCAGGCCGGCGATCATGAAGCTCTGGCCGGAGCCGAGTTCCACGGTCGTTTCCGCACGGCGCGTGATAAGCGCGGGAACGCGGAAGCCTTCGAATTCGATCGCGCCCTGTGCCGAAAGTTCCGAGACTTCCGGACGTACGCGGATCGAAATCCGGCCGTTCGAGAGGACCGTCGGAGTGTAGGCAAGGCTCACACCGTAGTTCTTGTATTCGATGGTCGTGGTGCCGAGGCCCTGGTTGAGCGGGATCGGGAATTCGCCGCCAGCAAGGAATTCGGCGGTTTCGCCCGAAAGCGCGGTCAGGTTCGGCTGCGACAGCGTGGTCACGAGGCCCTGCGTTTCCGCAAGGTCCAGCGCGCCGCCGATGTCGAGGCCGAGCAGCTTGCCGGCAAAGCCGAGCGTGCTGCCGAGGTCGGCGCCGAGGATCGAGGTTGCCGGAACTTCGACCGACTCACCGGTCGAAGGATCGGTGAATACGTCCACCGTGTTGGCGTTCATGCCGAGCGTCGTGCCGGGCGAGAACAGCTTTGCTGCACGACCCTGGCCGATGCCGAACTTGAAACCGCTGGTGCTGTCGAGCGACTGGAGGTTCACGCCAAGAGCGCGAACGACCGAGCGGCTGACTTCGGCGATGCGGACCTGCAGGTTGACCTGCAGCGGCGTCGCCATGCGCAGGCGGCTGATGACGTTCGTTTCCTCACCGACGAATGCTTCGACGAGAGCCTGGGCCTCGGCGGCATCTTCGGGTGCGGCAACCGTGCCGGTCAGCAGGACGACGTTGCTACCCATGGTCGCGACATTGATCTTGGCTTCCGGCATGGCGAGAGCGAGCATCTGGTCGATGCTGCCGATGTTCGAGCCGACGCGGACATTGGCCGACCAGATGATATCGCCGCGAGCGTTGCTGGCGTAGACCGTGGTCTCGCCGCCCGAACGTCCGAACAGGTACAGCTGGCGCTGCGACTTGACCTGGACATCGGCAACATTCTCGTTGGCAATGAACACATCGGTCATCGCGCCGGGCACGTTGATGAGCTCACCGCGACCGATCGAGAGGACGATGTCCTGGCTCGGGCTTACGACCGACTGGGCCGTGGCCGTGGTCGTCGGAGCGGCAGCCAGCGGCGCGAGGGCCAGTCCGGCAAGCAGCAGTTTGGTGGAAAGACGACGTTTCATGGAATTGCCCCCTGAATGGCTTCCTGAGCTCTTGAATTCTTAGCGAAGGGTGCTGAGCGCGACCGGGGCGGTTTCCCCGACGCGGCCTGCACCGTTACCGACTGCGGCGTTCATGCCGTGCACTGCACTGCCCATGGAAAGCGGAACCGCTTCCGTGGCCTTGCCGCGGGTGACGCGAACCATCGGACCACGGCTCACCGGAGCCGCTGTCGTGGTGGTGGCACCGGACGTGTGCGAGAAAGTGCGACCGTCGTCGTTCGACTGCGGTGCTGCTCCGCCGCGCGGCGGCATCGAGCTGCGCTGGAAGCGCGAGACGTCGCCGCCGGTGACATAGGTGCCGCGGCTGTCGTCGGGGCGACCCATTGCGGCGCGAAGGATGCGCTCTTCCTCTTCGGGTGTCGCATCGTCGGGGATGCTGACGTCGCCCGAGGCGAGGGCACGTTCCAGTTCGCCTTCGCTGTCGGCGATAGCGCGCAGAGCCAGGCTCAGCGTGCCGATCGTCTGGGCGACGGCGACCTTTTCGGCGATCTTCGGGGTCACTTCCATGGTGACCGTGCGGAAGGCCTTGACCTGCGTTACGCCGTCCACGGTTTCCTGCGTGGTCGACTGGTCGGTCGCCAGCACGCGAAGGTTACGAAGGATGGTTTCCGACGTTTTCAGCGCCTGGCCGTTCGTGCCCTGGACCGTCTGGGTCAGGACCATGTCGACGCGGTCGCCCGGGAAGACGAAGCCGGCAACGCCGCTCTTCGCATCGACGGGCACCGTGATGGCGCGCATACCGGGGGTGAGGGCCGCTGCAAGGAAGCCGCGGTCGCCCGGGCTCACCAGCGAACCCTGGGTCACCGGTTCACCGGCAGTCACGGGATGGCGTACAACCGTACCGATCAGCTTGGTAATGTCGGCCTCGCCGTCCAGGAAGTAGGCATCCTGAACCAGCTCTTCCGGCCACAGCTGATAGCCGATGGCATCTGCAGTGATGATCGTACCGGTCGGCAGCGCACGCTGCGCAACCAGGACCTTGGGCCCTGCAGCTTCGACTTGCGATGCCGCGTTGGCCTGCGGAGCGGATGCTCCTGCGAACATGCTGCGGGCAACGAGTGCCGTACCGATCGCAACGACCAGTGCACCAACCAGCAGAACCAGCTTCTTCCTATCCATGGCTTTTAAGCCCCCTCATATGGCCCGCGTGATCTTTGTGCGGACAGCTATGGTTTCCGTGTCTAGACCCCGATTGGTTAAAATCGGGTTGTCAGCCGATCCCGGCTTCAGAAATTTGTGTGACGAACCCGCCGCCGACGACCCACAGCCCTGCGACGGCAATGGCGAGCCCGTATGGAATGCGTGGTTGCTGGTCGTGTCGGCGGATGATCCTGATCGATGCCAGCGTGACGAACGCGAGAATCGCCACCGGCACCAGGGCGACCAGAACGGAGGTCGCGCCGTTGGCTGCCAGCGGCTCGATGATTGCGGAAGGAATGGCCAGCTTCGGTCCGCCCATGACGGCGCTCGCGAAGTTGGCCGAGACCAGGGTGAAGGCGCCCAGCAGTACGGTATCGCGAACCGGCTTGCCGCCGACCACGCGCGAATGGGCAACGCCCCACATGCCCATGGCAAGCGTCAGGACCCAGCCGGCCATCGCCATGATGATGACGAGGACGACGAAATTGGTGGGCGGGAACCACAGCGCCAGTGCGGTAAGCAGTTTAACATCGCCGCCGCCCATCTGCCGCAGCGCGAAGAACAGGCAGCACACCGCGAAGGTCGCGGCAGCCAGTCCGAACTGCAAGGCAACGCCCGGCCACAGGTCGAGGCTCGTAGCCCACCAGAACAGCGGAGCGCCGGCGGCGATCGCGATGTTCAACTGGTTGCCGATGGTCCGGCTGCGCAGGTCGGTAAACGCCGCCCACAGCAGGCCGATTGCCAATCCGGCAAGCAGAACGTAGGTGAAAATCTGGTCGTGCATGACGTCCCCGAACGTAAGTATCGAGGGCCAGTGCTACCCAAACATGCTTACCAAATAGTAACCATGCCCTTTGCGCAGAACCGGGAGGCACCCATCAGCCACGCCGACTTGCAGACAGACACCGCCATCGACCGGCGCGCCATTCCGGCCAGCGCCACCGAAAGCATGTGGGAGGCGTCGGACGGCCACAAGCTACGCCGAATCGACTGGCCGGGAGCGGCAGGGGCGGCGCGCGGATCGATCCTGTTCCTCCCCGGTCGCGGCGATTTCTACGAGAAATACCTCGAGACGCTGGACGGGTGGCATCGCGGCGGCTGGCGCGTCACCGCCGCCGACTGGCGCGGGCAGGCGGGATCGGGCCGGCTGGGCGATGATGCAATCACGGGTCACGTGGCGGATTTTTCAGACTGGGTGGCAGATCTCGAACATTTCTGGTCGGATTGGGTGCGATCCACGCCCGGCCCTCATGTGCTGGCGGCGCATTCCATGGGCGGGCACATCGTCATGCGCGCGCTGGTCGACGGGGTGATATCGCCCGATGCGGTCGTGCTGTCCGCGCCCATGCTCGGCATGAGCGGTCCCCCTTTGCCGCTACCCATGCTGCACGGCGTTGCGAAATTGATGACGCGAATCGGTGCCCCAACGCGCCCGGCATGGAAATGGAGCGAAAAGCCGGGCGAGGTGCCTGCAAGGCGGCGCGACCTGCTCACCCATGACGACGATCGGTACGAAGACGAATTGTGGTGGCGCGAACATCGCCCCGAACTGGTGATGGGCCCGGGAAGCTGGGGCTGGGTGGAACGCGCCTATGCCTCTACCCGCGTCATCGAGGCGCCCGGCGCAATGGAGAAGGTCCAGGTGCCGGTGTTCATCTTCTCGACCGCGAACGATAAGCTGGTCAGCCACAAGGCCGCGGTGCGGGCAGCCCAGCGCCTGCCACGCGGCGAGGTCCTGGTGTTCGGTGACGAGGCGCGGCACGAAATCCTGCGCGAAGTGGACGCTGTGCGTGACAAGGCCTTGGCCGGCATTGCGGAATTCCTCGACCGGGTAGTACCGGCGAAGCAGTGACCGTCTTCGATTTCGCCATTGTCGGAGCCGGCATCGCCGGTGCGAGCCTCGCGGCAGAACTTGCCGAGGCAGGCGCCAGCGTGCTCGTCCTGGAAGCGGAAGACCGGCCGGGCTATCATTCGACCGGGCGTTCGGCGGCCTTCTGGGAGGAATGTTACGGCGGACCGGAGATCGTGCCCCTTACGCTCGCATCGGGAGAGTATCTGCGGGACAACGGTTTTCTCTCGCCGCGCGGTGCGCTCTACATCGGGCGGGGCGAAGACAGGATGGCTCTCGATGCCTTCATGACGCGCTTCCGGGATACCGGGGCGACCATCGAAAGGATCGGCGCGGATGACCTGGCGGGGAAGATCTCCGGGATCAGGCCGCAGTGGTCGGACGCGATCTGGGAGCCGGCCTGCGCGGATATCGACGTTGCGGCGCTCCATGCGCACTACCTGACGCGGGCAAAGGCTGGCGGGGTGCAACTCGAATGCCGGTCGCAGCTGGCCGGTGCTACCCGCGATAAGGGCAGCTGGACGCTCGAGACGGAACGTGGCAGCAGCTTTGCCGCATCGGTCCTCGTCAATTCGGCAGGTGCATGGGCCGACGAGGTGGCGACGCTGGCAGGGGCCAGGCCGCTCGGCATCCAGCCGTTCAGGCGCACGGTGATCCAGCTGCGCACCGATCCCGCGCCTGCACCGGACCAGCCGCTGGTGCTGGATATCTCCGGCAAGTTCTACTTCAAGCCGGAAAGCGGGCGGGTCTGGCTCAGCCCTCATGACGAAGAACCCAGTGCCGCTTGCGATGCCGCGCCGGAAGAGCTGGCGGTGGCGGAGGCGATCGACCGGTTTCAGGGCGTGGTCGACTGGGAGATCCAGGCGGTGGAGCGCAAATGGGCGGGCCTGCGCAGCTTCGCGCCCGATCGCGCGCCGGTTTATGGCTACGACCCGGAGATCGAAGGCTTCGCATGGTTTGCAGGGCAGGGAGGCTTCGGCATCCAGACTTCGCCTGCGGCAGCACGGCTGGCCTCGCAGCTGCTGTTGGGGAGGCCGCGGGACGAGATGACAGAAGCGATCGACGCCTCGATCTACGCTCCGGACCGCTTCCCCTAGCCACGAGTGCATCATTTGTTAGGGTAGGGGCCGAATCCAATCCGCAAAGGGAGAGAAGACCGATGGGACATCATTTCGAAATCTATAAGGACAAGGCCGGCGAATACCGCGTGCGGTTCAAGTACAATTCGGAAGTGATGTTCTCGACCGAAGGCTACAGCTCGAAGGAAAGCGCCAAAAACGCCATCGCTTCGATCCAGAAGAACGGCCCCGGCGCGGAAACCGTCGACAATTCCTGATATTCAGCCCTCGCCGACGAGCGCGCGATCCGCAGCCTGGTTGGCGAGGGCATCTACCCGCTCGTTTTCCGGGTGACCCGAATGGCCCTTCACCCAGTGCCATTCGATCTGGTGCCGGGCTACCGCCTCTATGAGGTCGTGCCATAGCTCCGCATTCTTGACGGGCTTCTTGCTGGCATTGATCCAGCCGCGCTTCTTCCAGCCGTGTACCCACTTGGTGATCCCGTCGATCACGTATTTGCTGTCGGTATAGATATCGACCTGGCACGGCTCGATCAGCGCCGACAGGCCGCGGATCACGGCGGTCATTTCCATGCGATTGTTGGTTGTTTCCGGATCGCTGCCGGACAATTCCTTCTCGTGCCGCCCCATGCGCAGCAGGGCCGCCCAGCCGCCGGGGCCGGGATTGCCCTTGCACGATCCATCGGTGAAGAGTTCGATCTGTTTCATCGGCGCGGCCCTAGCGTGCAAAGCGCCTCAGGCGAAGAGCGCGGTACCGTTTTCGGCGTAGAAATCCCACCGGCGCACGAAATCCATCGGATCCTTGCGGATAACCAGCGCGTCTGCAGGCGTTTCGATCCAGTCCTCCGCGCGGCTGGCGACGAAGCGCAGGCAGGCGGCCTGGGCGAGTAGCGCCATGGCCGCGCGCTCGTCATCGCCGAGTGGACGGACCGAGCAATACCCTTCGACCAGCGCGTGCCCGATCGCCGGATCGTAGTGGCGCCCTGAACCATCGAACGACCATGCAGCGTGGGTCACGGCAAGGTCGTACGCCATCGCGCCATGGCACGCGAAATAGAAGTCGATCATTCCCGATACCGCATCGCCCAGCATCAGGACGTTGTCCGGGAACAGGTCGGAATGGATGATCGAGGAGGGCAGGTCGTCCGGCCATGCAGCAACGACGTCGCGGCCCCTGTCGACCGTAGCGGGAAGGGCAGGGTCGATCCCGGCCAGCGCATCTCGATCAAGCGCTTCAAGCATGGCGAGTGTGCCCTGCGGCGCAAGGTCGTTTTCCCGCGAGAGAGCATAGTCCTGCGCAGCCACATGCAATTCCGCCAGCGCCTTTCCGACAGCCCGCGCCTGCGCTGCCGTCGGCTGGTTCGGGGAAACGCCGGGCAGGAATTCGATCAGCGCAACCGCCTTGCCGTCGATCGTGCGAAAGGCCGCACCCGACCGGTCGTGGATCGTCGCCGGGACCGGGCAGTTACGCTCCGCCAAGTGATCCAGCAGGCCGAGGAAGAAAGGCAGTTCGCCCGCATCGATCCGCCGTTCGTACATGGTGAGGATGTAGCGCCCGTCGGTCGTCTCGATCAGCCAGTTCGAATTCGAGACGCCTTCCGCGATGCCCTTGGCCGACACCAGTTCGCCCACATCGTAATGCGCGATCAGTTCCGCCAGGTCTTCGGCACCGAGATGGGTGTAAACGGCCAAGCTATCGGCCCGGTTAATCCATCAGCTGGCGGGGCAGCTTGAAGATCATGTTCTCTTCGGTGGTCGTGATGATTTCTTCGGTCACGACGCGCCAGTCTGAAAGCCGGTCCACCACTTCACGGACCAGTTTCTCCGGCGCCGATGCACCTGCGGTAAGGCCCAGCGTGCCGACGCCTTCCAGCCATTCGGGCTCGATCTCGGAAGCGCGCTGGATCAGGCGCGCATCGGTCCCCATGCGCTGCGCGACCTCGACGAGCCGCAGCGAATTGGACGAGTTGGGCGCACCGATGACCAGAACGAGGTCGCACCCGCCGGCGATATCCTTGACCGCGGCCTGCCTGTTGCTGGTGGCGTAACAGATATCCTCTGCCTTCGGTGCGACGATCTGCGGATATCTGGCCTCCAGAGCCTCCACGATCTCGCGCGTGTCGTCGACCGACAGGGTGGTCTGGGTGAGGAAAGACAGGTCGTCTTCCTGCGTGAAAGGCAGGTTGGCCACGTCTTCGACGGTTTCCACTAGCGTAATCTGGCCCTCCGGCACCTGGCCCATGGTCCCGATCACTTCGGGATGACCCTCGTGGCCGATGAAGAGGATGTGCTGGCCTTTTTCGATCTGCCGTTCCGCCTGGCGGTGAACCTTGCTGACCAACGGGCAGGTGGCATCGACGTACATCAAGTTGCGGCGCTCGGCCTCTGCCGGGACCGATTTCGGCACACCATGGGCGGAAAACACAACGGGCGCGTCGTCCGGCACTTCGTCCAGCTCTTCGACGAAAATCGCGCCTTTGGCCTTCAGACTGTCCACGACATAGCGATTATGGACGATCTCGTGACGCACGTAGACCGGCTCTCCGTATTTCTGGAGCGCGCGCTCCACGATTTCGATGGCACGGTCGACTCCGGCGCAGAAACCGCGCGGTGCGGCGATCAGCAATTGGAGCGGGAGACGCGGGTCGTTACCCGAAGCGGTGGATGGAAAGGGGGCGTTCATGCGCGTCCCTCTAGCGCTTTGCATCGCGCCAAGCTAGGGCACGCACGCCCCGGCAGGGTCATTGAATACGAACACATGAGGAATGCCGCCGACATGATGAACCGCTTTCGCCTCCTGACTGCTCTTGGAATGGGTCTCGCACTCGCCGGATGCAAGAGCGACGGGCAATTGGTCGTGGCCGGCAATGCGGTCGGCATTACGGCGGTCAGGACGGCATGTCCGGCAGTGGGCATTCCCGATTACACGGGCGACGTGACGACGTTCCGCAACGCCAATTCGCGCACGCTTGCCGATATGGACGTGACGGCGGCGATAACGAACCTCACCTCGACGTGTAACGAACAGGGCGAACAGGTCTATTCCGAAGCCAGCTTCGATGTCGTCGCCCGCCGCACCGATGTGCGTGGCGCCCGCACGGTCGAGCTGCCCTATTTCTCGACCGTCCTGCGCGGTGGCAGCGCCGTCATTTCCAAGCGTGTCGGCACGGTCACGCTGACCTTCGCGGACGGCCAGGAACGCGCCAGCGCGAGTGGCAAGGCGGCTGCCTTCGTCAATCGCGCGGAAGCGACGCTGCCGGCCGACATTCGCGAGCGCATTACGCGCAAGCGCCGTGCGGGCGATCCCGATGCGGCGCTCGACCCGCTGGCGGATCCCGAAGTGCGGGCCGCAGTCCAGCGCGCGACTTTCGAACTGCTGGTCGGCTTCCAGCTGACGCAGGAACAGTTGGGCTATAACGCCACCCGCTGATCGCCGCGTACAGGGGCGCGCGATCCGGGGGCGGCAACGCCCTCGCATCTTGCCATTTCGCCTGATTCGTTTAGGCGCGCCGACATGGCTGACATGCAGACACTCCACGCCTCGTTCGCGGCGAAAATCGACGCCGTTCTCAATGCGCTAGAGATGGAAGGGCACCTTCCCGCGGGCGCTAGCCGTGCAAACGTGACGGTCGAACCGCCGCGCGATCCCTCGCACGGCGATCTGTCGACCAATGCTGCCATGGTGCTGGCCAAGCAGGCCAAGACCAATCCGCGCGCGCTGGCGGAACTCATTGTCGAGCATCTCGGCCGCGAGCCCGACATTACCGAGGCGAGTATTGCCGGCCCGGGCTTCATCAATATGCGCCTTGCCGACACCGCGTGGCTGCGCGAGCTCGAAGCGATTGCAGCCCTCGGTCCGGATTACGGACGCTCGGCCATGGGCGGCGGGCGCACGGTCAATGTGGAATATGTCTCGGCCAATCCGACAGGACCCATGCACATGGGCCATTGCCGCGGCGCCGTTGTCGGCGATGCGCTGGCCGGATTGCTGGAATTTTCCGGTCACGGCGTCACGCGCGAATATTACGTCAACGATGCCGGCGGCCAGGTCGACACGCTCGCCCGCTCGGCGCACCTGCGTTATCGGGAGGCGCTGGGCGAAGACATCGGCGACATTCCGGAAGGCCTCTACCCCGGCGACTATCTGAAGCCGGTCGGCAAGGCACTGGCCGCCGAATTCGGCGATACATACGCCTCAGCTCCCGAAGCCGAGTGGTTGCAGCTTTTCAAGAAGAAGGCAGTCGCGGCGATGATGGACATGATCCGCGCCGACTTGGCGCTCCTGGGCATCAACCACGATATCTTCGCCTCCGAAGCCGAATTGCAGGCAGCGGGTAAACCCGAAGAGGCCGAGAAGTGGCTGCGCGAACACGGCTATGTCTATGACGGTGTGCTCGAAGCGCCTAAGGGCAAGGCACCGCCCGAAGACTGGGAGCCAGTGGAATTGCCGCTGTTCCGCTCGACCCAGTTCGGCGACGACCAGGATCGCCCGATCAAGAAGTCGGACGGTTCATGGACCTATTTCGGGGCCGATCTCGCATACCACTTCCAGAAGGCCGAGAAGGCCGATGCCCTGATCGACATCTGGGGTGCGGATCACGCCGGTACGGTGAAACGGATCAAGGCCGCCGTGGCCGCGCTCACGCAGGGTGCCGACCGCGATGTGCCCTTCGACGTCAAGCTGGTGCAGATGGTCAATCTGATGCGCGACGGCGAACCGGTGAAGATGTCCAAGCGCTCGGGCAATTTCATCACCATCGCCGACATGGTCGAGGAAGTCGGCAAGGACGTGGTGCGCTTCACCATGCTTACCCGGAAGCCCGAAGCGCAGATGGAATTCGACTTTGCCAAGGTGGTCGAAGCCTCCAAGGACAATCCCGTCTTTTACCTCCAATATGCGCACGCCCGTATCCGCTCGACCCTGCGCAAGGCGGGTGTCGAGCCGAGCGATGCCCATCTCGACCGGCTGGGCGAAGGTGAATTCGCGCTGGTCCGCGAAGCCGCGCAATTCCCACGTATCGTAGAGGCCGCGGCCCGCGCTCGCGAACCGCATCGTATCGCCTTCTTCCTCGGCGATCTTGCCGCCGCCTTCCACAGCTACTGGAATGCGGGTAACGACGATCCGGCAAAGCGGATTATCCAGGAAGGTGATGCCGAACTGACCGGGGCGCGCCTGTTCGTGGCAGCGCAGGTCGGACAGGTGATCCGCAATGGCCTCGGGATACTGGGGGTCGAAGCGGTCGAGGAGATGTGAGCATGGCGGGCGGGGAATACGGCCGGGACGAAGACTGGGAAGAGGGCGAGAACCTCGAACTGCTCGAAGACGACGAGCGGTTGCCCTGGCTCGAAGCCGATGACGAGGACGACGGTGACACCGGCTTTGCCACCTCGCGCATCGTGCTGCTCGGCGTGCTGGCGATCCTCTTGGTCGGCTCGTTCCTAGGCGGGGCGTGGTACTTCCTCGGCAGCCATGCGGACGAGCCGCCGGCCGATGGCAGCCTGATCGCCGCGCCGGACGAACCCTATAAGACCCGCCCGGAAAATCCCGGCGGCAAGACCTATGCCGGAACCGGCGATACCAGCTTCGCAGTCGGTGAAGGCCAGACACGCGAAGGCCGCCTGGCCGACAATCCAGCAACGTCTGCAAGCGGCCCCTCCATCGCGACTACGCTAAACGACGATGATGCTACGCCAACGGCTACTTCCTCTACATCTGCCGAGCCGGCCCTATCCGGCGTTGCGGTGCAGGTGGGCGCCTTTCCGACGCGCACCGACGCGCAGGATGCCTGGGCCAGGCTGATGCGGCAGACCGAAGCGCTCAACGGCGTACGCCACAGGATTGTAGAGGCGAAGGTCGATATCGGCACGGTCTACAGGCTGCAGGCAGTCGCAGGTGACCGCGCATCGGCCAATCGCCTGTGCAATGCACTGAAAACCGACGGATTGCCCTGTTTTGTGAAATAAGCCGCCCAAGCGGCGCTATTTCCACACTTCCTGCCTCCAAGTCGCTTGCCACTCGGCGGGAAGAAGCGCATTTTTACGCCTATGTTGCCCGCAATCTTCGGCATTTCCGGCCCCGAACTGACGGCCGACGAACGCGCCTTTTTCAAGGACGCCGATCCGGCAGGCTATATCCTGTTCGCCCGCAACTGCGAAAATCGCGAGCAAATGCGGGCACTTACAGATGATTTGCGCAGCATTCACGGGCGTGACCGACTGATCGTATCGATCGACCAGGAAGGCGGTCGGGTCGTGCGCATGAAGCCGCCGGAATGGCCGAAATACCCGGCGGGAGAGGCGTTTGCGCGCTTGTTCGAAATCGCTCCTGCCAGCGCGATCGAGGCGGCGCGGGTGAATGCCGAGGCGATGGCCCGCGAACTGGCGTTGGTCGGCGTAAGTGTCGATTATCACGCGCCTTTCGACGTACGCCGTCCCGAGACCGATGATGTGATCGGCGATCGTTCGCTGGGCAGCGACCCCATGCAGGTTGCCGCATTGGGGCGGGCCGTCCTCGACGGGATGAGCCATGCGGGTGTGGTCGGCTGCCTGAAGCACATGCCGGGTCACGGCCGCGCAACCGTGGACAGCCACAAGACGCTTCCGCGCGTGGAGGCGAGCGACGCGGAACTGGAAACGGACATCGAACCATTCCGTACGCTGGCCGCACACCCGCTGGGCATGAGCGCGCATATCGTCTTTACCGCCTGGGACGAGGAACGGCCCGCTACCTTGTCTCCCACCGTGATCGACGAGGTCATTCGCGGCCGCATCGGCTTCGACGGTCTCCTGCTGACCGACGATATCGACATGCAGGCGCTCGAGGGAAGCATTCCCGACCGCAGCGAGAAGGCCCTCGCTGCAGGGTGCGACATCGTCCTCAACTGCTGGGCGAAAATGGACGACCAAGTCGCCATTGCCGAGCGCCTCGGCGCCATGTCTGACGAAACCGCCAGCCGCCTGAACCGGGTCCACGCAATGATGGGCGAACCTGGTGAATGCGCCGATACGGAAGAACTCCTCGCCAAGCGCGACGCCCTGCTTGCCATTGCGGAGGCCGCTGCATGAGCGACGGCCTGCTGTTTTCCGAAACCGCCCCCGAACAGGAAGAATGGGACGGGATCGCAGCGGAAGCGCCGGTCGATGAAGGCGCGCTCTATCTCGAACTCGACGGGTGGGAGGGGCCACTAGACCTCCTTCTCGACCTTGCGCGCCGCCAGAAGGTCGACCTGCGGGAAATATCGATCCTCGCGCTGGTGGAGCAATATCTCGACTACATCGAGACGGCAGAGGCGCTGAAGCTGGAGCTTGCCGCCGACTATCTCGTGATGGCGGCCTGGCTGGCCTACCTGAAGTCGGCGATGCTGCTTCCCAAGGAAGAGCAGGAAGACCCGAGCCCCGAGGAACTGGCGCTGCGCCTGCAATTGCGGCTCCAACGCCTCGGCGCGATGCGCGATGCCGCTGCACGCCTGATGGGCGGCGACCGGATCGGCCGCGACGTGTTCCTTCGCGGCGCGCCCGAGGGTCTCGACATCGTCCGCAAGACCAAGTGGAAATGCGACCAGTTCGCCCTGATCGAGGCCTATGGCCGCGTCAAAGCGCGCACCGCACCCGCCGTCCACATGGTCCGCGAGCGACCGGTCATGACGCTCGATTCCGCGCTCGAGCGCGTGTCGAACATGCTCGGCGTGACGCTTGAATGGATGGAAATCCGCGACTTCCTGCCGCCACATGCAGAACCACGTTTGCGGCGTTCTGCGCTGGCGTCCAGCTTCGTCGCCGCGCTTGAACTGGCGCGATTGGGCAAGGCGGAGATCGCGCAGGAAGACACGTTCGGACCCTTGCGCCTGAGGCGGGTCACGTGACCGATCTGGAGCGCGCGATCGAGGCGGCATTGTTTGCTGCAGAAGAGCCGATGACGGTGGAGGCTCTTGCCGGGTTCCTCGGCGATGCGGCCAATTCCGATGTGCGCGACGGCCTGAAGTCGCTGGCCGATATGTATAGCGAGCGCGGCGTCCACCTGGTGGAGCGGGGCAAGCGCTGGCACTTCGAAACCGCTCCCGATCTCGCGCACCTGCTGCGCAAGGAAAAAGAACAGGTCCGCAGGCTCAGTCGTGCGGCTACCGAAGTGCTGGCGATCATCGCCTATCACGAACCGGTCAGCCGCGCGGAGATCGAATCGATCCGCGGCGTGCAGACTTCCGGCGGTACGCTGGATGTGCTGATGGAGGCGGGCTGGGTAAAGATCGCAGGCCGCCGCGAAGTACCCGGCAGGCCGACGATCTACTCCACCACCCCCGAATTCCTCGACCATTTCGGTCTTACCAGCCGCCGCGACCTGCCTGGAATCGCGGAATTGAAGGCGACCGGCCTGCTCGACCCGGTCGACGATGCCTTCGAAGCGCTGACCGACAGCGGGGATGATCGGGAAGAGGCGGAAGACGTTGCCTGACTGGCGTATCGCCCACGGAGCGCCTATATCCGTATCAACACTATTGAAAAGGTATTCTCATGTCGCTCGGCCCCTGGCAGCTTATCATCATCGCCATCGTCATCCTCGTCCTGTTTGGGCGCGGCCGGATTTCGGAGATGATGGGCGATTTCGGCAAAGGCATCAAAAGCTTCAAGCAGGGCATGAACGAAGAGGATGCGGCTCCTTCCAAGCGGATCGAGCACGAGGCGAAGCCCGCCGACGAAGGCCTCACCAAGGACCAGGTCAACACGCCCTCCGACACCAAGTAACCTCACGAGAAGGCGCACACGCGCATGTTCGATATCGGCGCCGCCGAACTGTTGTTGATCGTCGTGGTGGCGATCATCGTCATTGGCCCGAAGGAAATGCCGCGCGCGATGCGCACGGCCGGACGCTGGATCGGCAAGCTGCGCCGCATGTCCGCGCATTTCCGGTCGGGGATCGACGAGATGGTCCGCCAGGCCGAGATCGAGGACATGGAAAAGAAGTGGGCCGATCGTAACGCCGAAATCATGGCGAAATACCCGACCGGCTCCGAAGCGGCAGGGGGCGGCCCTGAAATCCATCCCGGTGCCGAGATGCAGCCGCTCGCCTCGGCGCAAGAAGTGCCCGACGCCGATGCCGCAGCGGAAGCTGCGATCAAGCGTGCGGCGCCGAAGAAAGCGCCCGAGCACGGTGGCCCAGACGACGCCGAGCCTGGCCTTCCACTGGGAGATCCGCCTCCGCCCCCGCCGGTAAGGGACGCCGACTGAGATGGCGTTCGAGATGAAGGATATCGACGAAAGCCAGGCACCGCTGCTCGATCACCTGGTGGAGCTGCGCTCGCGCCTCGTGAGATGCGTCGCGGCGCTGGTGGTGGCATTCGGCGTTTGCCTGTTCTTTGCCGACCAGATCCTCGGCTTCCTGATCCAGCCGCTCAAATCTGCTTTTCCTGAAGGGCAGGGGCAACTGATTTTCACCAAGCTCTACGAAGTGTTCTTCGTGGAGCTGAAGGTCGCCCTTTTCGCAGGTTTCTGCATCGCCTTCCCCTACATCGCGAACCAGCTTTGGGCCTTCGTCGCCCCCGGCCTTTACGCGCGCGAGAAAAAGGCATTCCTGCCATTCCTGCTGGCGACCCCGTTCCTGTTTCTGAGCGGCGCGGCCCTTGCCTATTACGTGGTCATGCCGACCGCGTTCGAGTGGTTCCTCGGCTTCGAAGGGGAAGCGGGCGGACTTGCCATCAACGCGCTGCCGGCGGCCAACGAATATCTCGGCCTCGTGATGCAGTTCATCCTCGCCTTCGGGATGAGCTTCCTGCTTCCCGTGCTTCTGCTCCTATTGCACCGCGCAGGGATCGTGACACGCGAACAGTTGGTGGGCGCGCGGCGGTACGTCATCGTGCTGGTCGTGGCGCTGGCGGCCATCATTACGCCGCCGGACCCGGGATCGCAGCTGCTGCTCGCGATCCCGTTAATCCTGCTTTACGAAGGTTCGCTCGTCCTGATGCGCCTGTTCGACAGGCGGGCAGCCAAGGCCGAGCCGGAGAAACCCGAAGCTTCGGCCGATCAATCGGCTTCGTAAACCTTTCGTCCATTGACCCAGGTCTCGAATACCTTAGTCGCGCGGATTTCTTCCGGAGTTGCCAGCAACGGGTCGTTGTCGACCAGGATGAAGTCGGCTCTCTCACCCGGCAAGAGGCGTCCGAAGCGCCCCTCTGCAAAGCCCGCGTAAGCCGCCTTCGAGGTAAAGCCTGCAAGCGCCTGTTCGCGGTTTACGCGTTCGCTCGGCAGCCATCCGCCGAAAGGCTCCCCATTCGCGTCCATGCGGGTAATGGCGACTGCATAACCGGCAAAAGCGTCGGCCGGTTCGACCGGCGCGTCCGACCCGAAGGCGAGCGTGCCGCCCAGATCGAGGATGGTATTCCAGGCATAGGCGCCGTCCAGCCGGTCCATGCCGAGCCGCGCTTCCGCCATCAGGCGGTCGGAAGTCTGGTGTAGCGGCTGCATCGAGGCGATGATGCCATTGTCGGCAAGCTTGGGCAGGTCTGCCGGATCAACGATCTGGGCATGCTCGACCCGCCAGCGCCGGTCGCCGTCGAAGCTTTCCGCAATCTCGTCGATCGCGTTGAGGAGTTCCGCGTTGGCCGCCGTGCCGATGGCATGGACGGCAGGCTGGAACCCGCCCTGTGCAGCGCGGACAAGGTTGTTGCGCAGCTGGGCAGGGGTCTGGAGCGGAAGGCCGTAGTTGCCCGGGTCGTCGGCATAGGGACGTTTGAGCCACGCCCCGCGGCTACCCAGCGCGCCGTCGAGATAGAGCTTCACGCCGTTCAGGCGAAGCTTGTCGTCGTACAGCCACTGCGATGGCCCCGGTCCGCCGATCAGCACCATCTGTTCCGGGCCGAAGGCATAGGACATGATGCGCAGATTGAGCGATCCGGCATCGCCGGCGCGGCGGAAGGATTGCCAGTCTTCGATGGTGGTGCCCATGTCGGCAACCGCAGTGATGCCGTAGCGATGGAAGACCTTCTGCGCCTCTGCCAGAGCAAGGTCGCGTTCCACCGCGCGCGGTGGGGGGACCGCCTTGTTCACGAGGTCCATGGCGAGATCGATGAAAACGCCCGAGGGCGTCTTCTTGTCGGCGAGCAGTTCTATCTTCCCGCCGCTCGGCGATTTGCTGGAAGCAGTGATGCCGGCCGCCTGCATCGCAAGCGAGTTGGCCCATCCGGCATGGCCATCGACCCGTTCGAGATAGACGGGACGGTCCGCAACTGCGCTGTCGAGTTCGGCTGCGGTCGGGAAGCGGCCGAGACCCCATTTCTCCTGGTTCCAGCCGCGCCCGAGAATCCAGGGCCGCGCTTCGTTTTCGGCGGCAAAGGTGCGGATCTTGTCCAGCGCTTCTTCGAGCGAATTGGTATCCGACAAATCCAGCGTCAGCGCGCCGAAGCCGACGCCCATGACGTGGGCATGCGCGTCGATCATGCCGGGCAGCATGACGCGGCCTTCTCCGTCTTCGCGGTAGTCCGTGCGCGGGCGGTCTTCACCGCGTTCGATGACTTGGGCAATGCGGCCATCGTCGTCGATCACCAGCGCTTCGAAGCGCTTCACCTTGCCCTCGGCGTCCATCGTGATGCCGGAGACGTTATCGATCAGAACGTCGGCGTGAGCGGGAACCGCGATGGTCGTAGCGAGCAATGCGGCGAGGTACTTGGTTTTCATCAGGTAATCCCAATCCGGAGAAATTCGTTGTCCGTCGATAAGGCAAAGCTTGGCACGGGCAAACCCTTTCGCCGATTGCGCGCTGCCTTGGTGGCACGTAGGCCTGCCGTATGACCCAGGCAAATCCCATGCCCGCCGGAGATAAGGCCACCGATCTCCTGACACTCGACGATGTGCGCGCAGCTGCCAAGCGCATCGATGGCGCGGTCGTACGGACCGAACTGATGCACTCCATCACCCTGTCGGAAATTACCGGCGCGGATATCTGGCTGAAGTTCGAAAACCACCAGTTCACCGCCGCCTACAAGGAACGCGGCGCGCTCAACGCCTTGCTTCACCTGACCGAGGAGCAACGCAATCGCGGGGTCATCGCCGCCTCTGCGGGCAACCATTCGCAAGGGCTTTCCTACCACGGCAGACGGCTCGGGGTGCCGGTGACCATCGTGATGCCGTCGACCACGCCGAGCGTGAAGGTCATGCAGACCGAGAGCGTTGGCGGGAATGTAGTCCTGTTCGGCGAGACTTTCGATGAGGCCTATGGCCATGCGCTCGAGCTGGAGAAGGAGCGCGGCCTCACCTTCGTCCATCCCTTCGACGATCCCAAGGTGGCTGCTGGGCAGGGTACAGTCGCGCTGGAAATGCTGGCGGCAAAGGACGATTTCGATTGCCTCGTCGTGCCGATCGGCGGCGGCGGATTGATGAGCGGCATGGCGACCGTCGCAAAGGCGCTGCGCCCTGAGATCGAGATGATCGGCGTGCAGGCCCAGCTCTATCCCTCGATGTACTCGGCGGTCACCGGAGACGAGCTCCCCTGCGGCGGCGACACGCTGGCCGAAGGGATTGCGGTGAAGAAGCCCGGCGATTTTACCCGGCAGATCATCGCCGAGCTGGTGGACGACGTGCTGCTGGTCGGCGAACCCGCGCTGGAGCGATCCGTGTCGCTCCTGCTCCAGATCGAAAAGACGGTTGTGGAAGGTGCAGGCGCAGCAGGTTTGGCAGCGGTGCTGTCGAACCCGGAGAAGTTCGCGGGCAAGAAAGTCGGCCTGGTCCTGTGTGGCGGCAACATCGACACGCGACTGCTCGCCAACGTCCTGATCCGAGACCTTGCGCGAAGCGGGCGCCTCGCACGCTTGCGCGTGACGCTGCAGGATAGGCCGGGCGCGCTCTACAAGGTGATGCGCGAATTCAACGACCACAACGTCAACATCATCGAAATCTACCACCAGCGGATTTTCACGACCCTGCCGGCCAAGGGACTCGTAACCGAAATCGAGTGCGAAGCGCGCGATCAGAGCCAGATCGACGGCCTGATCAAGACGCTGGAGGCCAAAGGCTATTCGGTCGAAATGGCGGAGCTGGAATAGATTCGGCTCGCAAGCGGCGGAATCCCAAGGCTTTTCCGCCGCAGCTTCCTTTTTCATGGTTAAGACACTTTTAACCGGGCCTTCGATCCTGCATAAAGAATGCGTTAAACATAAATAATCGCACGCAATTCGAAGGATGCCTTTCACTCGTGACGGCCCCGATCCGCTTCCCCCGCTTTTTCGTGACGAGCCCTGCGCCGTGCCCCTATTTGCCGGGCAAGAGCGAACGCAAGGTCTTTACCGAATTGCGCGGCGAAAGCGCTGACGAGCTTAACGAAGCGCTCGGCCGCATCGGTTTCAGGCGGAGCCAGACCGTCGCCTATCGGCCTTCGTGCCTCGATTGCCAGGCCTGCGTGTCCGTTCGCGTCGTTGCGAACGAGTTCAAGGCGTCTTCCAGCCAGAAGCGCACGCTCAAGGTGAACGACGACCTCGTGGTGAGCGAATGCCGTCCCTGGGCGACCGACGAACAGTACGAATTGCTGCGCAAATATCTCGCCCATCGCCACCCGGGAGGGGGCATGGCGGAGATGGACGAATCCGACTTTGCAGATATGGTGGAACATACGCCCGTATCCAGCTATGTGGTTGAATATAGGGAGCCGGGAGTTGGGTCGGAGCCAGGTCGTCTGGTCGGTGCCTGCCTCACGGACATTCAGGGTGACGGGCTGTCGATGATCTACAGCTTCTACGACCCTGAGATCGAGGATCGCGCGGGACTTGGGAACTTCATCATCCTGGACCACATCCGCCGCGCCGGCGCGCATGGCGTCCCCTATGTCTATCTCGGATATTGGGTCGAAGGCTCCGACCGGATGCAATACAAGGTTCGCTACCGGCCGCTCGAACGACTTACCCGCGGCGGGTGGGAGCGCATGCCCGAAACCGAACAGAAGCGCCTTATCGCCGCCGCCACCAGACCGCGCGAACAGCGCGATGCTGAACCCCTTCCTGCCAAGGACGGAAGCCAGCGCGAATACAAGCTCGCAGACTAAGGGCTTCAGCCTGATCCTGAGAACCTGCACCGCGGCACTGGCTCTGATCAGCTATCCTGTGCTCGCGCAGGATGCGCAGGCGCCCGAGCGCCTGGAAGACCTCATTCCCGACAGCGCGCTCGAAGATCCAGAAGCCTGGGCGCAGCAGGGTGTCGATGTGCCTGAAGACGAGGGCGCCGAGACCGCACCCGATCCCAGCACACCGATCGCGGACCCAATCGGCATCGAAGTGGCCTGGCCCAACGAGCTTGAGATCGATGGCTTCGAATCATTGGAGCCTGAAGAAGAGATCGAGTTTGCCGATCTCGACACCGGCGCGCCCGTCATCGCTTTCGACGATGCGGAAATCGAGAAGCTCGCCGACAATCTGGTGCTCGGCTTCCCGCAGGCCGAGCCACCTTTTTCCGAGCGTGGTGACTTCGTCGCGCGGTACGAAGCGCTGTCCACGATCGAGGAACTGGATGACGCGGACGCGAACGTCGCGCAGCTGGCGGCGCGCGCCCGTGAAGACGAAGAATTGCTCGGCAATCTCCTGCGGGTCTACGGCTATTACGACGGCGAGATCATTCGTTCGATAGGTACGGTCGCGCCGGGGGATGAAGTATCGCTGGAACGGCCGGCGGTGCGGTTCGACATCATTCCGGGCACACGTTTCCGTTACGGCGCGATCGACCTCGGCAATCTGGGCAGCGCGCCCGATTACGCGCTGCTGCGTGAGACGTTCGATATTGAGCCCGGCGACTACCTGCAAAGCGACAAGATCCTGCAGGAACAGTTCAACCTCGACCGTGCGCTCGGCGAGAACGGCTATGCCTTTGCCGAGATCGACGAGCCGGAATTGCTGATCGATCACGACCGCCAGGAAGGCGATCTTACACTACCGGTCGAACCGGGCGGCAAGTATGTCTTCGGTGACGTCGTAAGCAGCGATCCAAGCTTCCTCTCGGGTCGGCACATTGCCTCCATCGCGCGCTTCGAGCCTGGCGACACCTACCAGCGCAGCCTGTCCCTCGACCTTAGGCGCGCAGTAACAGCGACCGGCCTCGTGTCGGCAGTCTCCGTCACACCTCGCGAAGTCCAGGCGCCCCAAGGCGATGAGCCGGGTGTCGTTGCGATGGACGTCGAGATGACCCGGGCCAAGCTGCGGACCATCGCCGGGGCGATCGGCTATGGCTCGGAAGAAGGCTTCCGCGTCCAGGCGAGCTGGGAACACCGGAACCTGTTTCCACCGGAGGGCTCGCTGCGTGTTCGCGGGATCGCGGGCACACAGGAGCAGCTGGCTGGCATCACCTTCCGCAAGAACAATTTCGGCGGCCGGGACAAGGTTCTCACCCTCGATGCCTACGCTTCGAGTGTCGACAATGTCGCTTACGAGGCCCGTACGGTTGCTATAACGGGGACTTACGAGCGTTCATCGACGCTGCTGTTCCAGAAACCGCTGGCCTGGGCACTCGGCGCGGAAATTCTGGCCACCGACGAACGCAACCGCGTCATTTCGGGCATCCCGCGCCCCAGGCAGACCTATTTCATCGCGGCAGTCTTCGGGCGCGCGACGATCGATACGACGGATTCCCTACTCAATCCGACCGAAGGCTTTCGCCTGACCGGATACCTGGCGCCCGAAACCTCGCGAACTGCGGGGCAGCAGTACTATTACCTTCGCAACCAGGCGGATGCCTCCTATTACCAGCAGGTCGGTAGCGATACGGTTCTCGCCGGACGTGTGCGCTTCGCCAGCATTCCCGGCGCTCCCCTATTCGCCATTGCGCCCTCGCGCCGGCTTTATGCCGGTGGCGGCGGATCGGTGCGAGGATATGGCTACCAAGCCGTCGGCCCGCGCAACGATCTTGGCGAACCGGTTGGCGGTCGCAGCCTCGTTGAGGCCTCTGTGGAAGCCCGGGTCGGGACCGGATTTTTCGACGGTGCCCTGTCTGTGGTCCCCTTCTTCGATGTCGGTTCGGTATCCATCGAATCCACCCCCAATTTCCGGTTTATAAAATACGGCGCGGGGGTCGGCGTCCGCTATGAATCCGGCTTCGGGCCGCTGCGTCTCGATGTCGGTGTACCGCTCAATCCCGAACCAGACGATGCACCGGTCGCGGTTTACGTCTCACTGGGCCAGGCTTTCTGATGTCGGAGGTGGACACCCAGGCCGAAGCCAGCCCGCCGAAGCGCCGGTCGCGCCTTGGGCGTGCGGGCAAGTGGTTGCTTGGCGTTCTCGCCGCAGTCGTATTCCTGATCGCAGGTGCCCTGATCATCCTGAACACGCCGATTGGCGAGCGTTTCCTCGCCGACAGGATTGCCCGGCAGACTTTTCCGAACGGTCTCAACATCTCCATCGGCCGGATCGACGGCAATATCTACGGCGATGCGGTTCTTCACGACGTTCGCCTGTCTGATCCGCAAGGCGTATTCCTTACCATTCCCCGGGCGGAAGTGGACTGGAACCCGCGTGGTTGGCTCAACAACAGGCTCGAGATCGACAGCTTTATCGCCAGGCGCGCGACCCTGTCACGTGTGCCCGAGTTTCTTCCCAGCGAAGAGGAAGGTCCAATCCTCCCCGGTTTCGACATCTCGATCGACGAACTGGAGATAGACAATCTTACGCTGGCTCCCGGTATTGCCGGAGACGAGGCGCAACGCGTCGACCTGACGGCTCAAGTGCAGGTGGAGGATCGCCGTCTTTACGTCGACGGCGATGCGCGCCTCGGGCAGGACGACAGGCTCGCCGTGCTTCTGCATGCGGAACCGGACGGGGATGATTTCGATATCGAAGCCGATATCTCGGCGTCGGCGGACGGCGCTGTCGCATCCCTGCTCGGCCTTTCGAATCCGTACGAGGTGCGGGTACGCGGAGACGGCACCTGGTCGGCCTGGAACGGCTATCTCTACGCGCGGAGCGAGGGCGAGCGCGTGGCAGCGCTCAAGCTGTCGAACCGCGAAGGCACCTTCGGCCTGCTCGGCAAGATCGACCCTTCCGATTTTCTCGAAGGGCTCCCCGCCGATGCACTTGGCGATGACGTTGCCCTGCGCTCGCGCATGAAGATCGACAACCGCACATTCGAGGGGCGCACTGTCCTGTCGGGACGGGGCATCTTCCTCGATGGCGATGGACTTGTCGACCTCGCCGAGAACCGGGTGAGCGACTACGACGTTTCCCTTCGCCTGCGCGATCCCGAACTTTTCGGAGAGAGCCTGAGGCTTGAAAACACGACTGCCATGGCAACGCTCGATGGCGCTTTCACCGACCTCGATATCGCCCACGACCTGCGCGTCGGCGCGCTGGTCTCGGGCGACACTCGGCTTACCGGTCTTGCACAGCAGGGCACGGCAAGGTTCGACGGCACAACTTGGACGCTCCCCCTGTCGGTCAGTGTGGACCGGGTCTCTACCGGGAACGCCCTTGTCGACCCGCGCCTGGTGAACGGCGACCTCAGGGGCCGCATCCAATTGGCAGGCGACAGCCTGGTCGGCGACGACTTGCGCGTCGCGTTCCAGGGCCTTGCCGCCAATCTTGCGCTGAGGGGCGATCTCGCGGCCGGGAGGTACCAGATTCGCGGTCCTGTGCGCGCCGATGGTCTCGCGCTCGACAATGTGGGCAGGGCTGGCGGCACTGCCATGATCGATTTCGATCTCCTGCCTTCGGGATGGCGTCTCGGCGCCGATCTGGACGCTCGCATTGCGCCCGTGACCAACGACACGCTGGCAAATCTTGCCGGCAGAACCATTCGCGTGCGCGGCGGCATCGCGACAGGCAGCGCGGCCGCGCTGGATTTCACGACCATGCGGGTCGATGCCGAGAAACTGCGCATGGTGCTCGACGGGTCGGTGGCGGAAGGAACCACCCGCCTCGCCGGTTCGGGTACACATACGGATTACGGCGACTTCACAATCCAGGCGAGCATCGCCGACGACGGGCCGACAGCAGAACTCGTGTTCGCGCGCCCGGTCACGGGCCTGGAAGACGTGCGGGTTGCGATCGCTCCGACGGAGAACGGCTTTGCCATCGACACGCAGGGTGGTTCGGTCCTTGGACCTTTCGACGGGACGCTTGCCTTGTTTGCGCCTGCTGACGGCCCCACCCGTATCGACGTCGAGCGGCTGACGCTGTCGGACACTTCGGTCGAAGGCAGTCTGACCCTGGTAGATGGAGGCGCGGATGGTGTTCTCAACCTTTCGGGGGGCGGGCTTTCCGGAACGATCGGCCTCGCTCCGCGCGGAGAGCAGCAGTTCGTCGATCTCGATGTCACGGCCCGCAATGCAAGTTTCGGCGGCGATACCCCGATTACTATCGCTCGCGCGGACATTGATGCCGAGGGCCTGATCGGCGCCGGAACGACTAATTTCAGCGGCACGGCGAATGCGCAAGGCGTGCAATACGGTAATATCTTCATCGCCAGATTGGCGGCGCAGGGCGAGGTGGAGAATGGCATCGGCAGCGTCGATGCGCGTATCACCGGCCAGCGCGGAGTGCGCTTTGCGCTCGACCTCAATGCGCGTTTCCGCCCTGAGCGGATCGCGATCGCCGCCCAGGGCGAATTTGCCGGTCGCTCGATCAGCATGCCCCGGCGCGCTGTCTTGACGGCCCAGGAGGGTGGCGGCTGGATCCTCTCCCCGACGCAGCTTTCCTATGGTGACGGCGGAGCGATCGCCTCGGGCCGCTTCGGTGGAGGCGATCTGTCGCTCGACCTCAAGCTGTCGCGCATGCCGCTCTCGCTCGCCGATGTGGCTGTTTCCGATCTCGGTCTCGGAGGTACGATCTCGGGCACCGTCGAGTATACCAATGCCGCGGGTGCTTTGCCGACAGGCCTCGCCCGGGTGAAGGTCGACAATCTCACCCGCTCGGGCTTGGTCCTCTCGTCCAAGCCCATGGACCTGGCGCTTGTCGCGAGATTGCAAGCGGACAGTTTTCAGGCGCGGGCGACGCTTGCCAACGAGGATATACGGCGCGGAAGAGTTCAGGTGCTGATTACCGGCCTCCCGGCACAGGGCGACATCACGCAGCGATTGAGAGCAGGACGGCTCGATGGCCAGCTGCGCTTCGAAGGTGCTGCCGAAAGCCTCTGGAGGCTTGCTGCAATCGACGCCTTCGACCTTACCGGCCCGGTCTCCATCGCGGCCAATGCGACCGGATCGCTGGCATCTCCGCGTGTCAGAGGCACTGTTTCGAGCGACGATTTGCGTGTGCGCAGCTCTCTCTCCGGTACCGATATTCGCGATGTGACTATGCGCGGCTCGTTCGCCGGCTCACGCCTGCGCCTGACCAGCTTCGCCGGATCCACCGCAAACGGCGGGCGGGTATCGGGAAGCGGGGTCGTGGACCTCGAAGGGCTGGGCGAACGCGTCGAAGGACGCTTCGTGGAAATCCGCGGTCCCACGCTCGATCTGAGAGCGGCTGCCGCCAATGCGCAGTTGCTCGACGCTAATGGCTTGTCGGCGACCATCACCGGCCCGCTTCGGATCGTTTCGAACGGTCTTGGCGGTACGATTGCTGGGCGTGTTCGCGTCGACCGTGCAAGCTGGAGGCTGGGCACGGCGAGCGACGATTTAAGGCTGCCACGGATCAGCACGCGTGAAATCAACCTTCCGGCCGACCGTCGTCGCACCGTGGCCGCGAGCAGGCCGTGGCGCTACCTCATCGACGCAAAGGCCGACAGCCGCATCGATGTCGACGGCATGGGCCTCGACAGCGAATGGAGTGCCGACATCATATTGCGGGGTACCACCGACGATCCGCGTATCGGGGGCACGGCAGAGGTGGTCCGCGGAGATTACACCTTTGCGGGAACGCGCTTCGAATTGACGCGCGGCGAAATCGACTTCGACGAAAGTGTCCCGGTCGATCCGCGGCTGGACATTCGCGCCGAGACCGAGGCCAACGGGGTGAACGTCATCGTGACGATTGCCGGAAGCGCCACCCAGCCGGAAATTACGTTCAACTCCGACCCCTCCCTTCCGGAAGAAGAAATCCTAGCGCGGCTGCTGTTCGGCGGCTCGATCACAACTCTGTCGGCGACAGATGCCCTGCAGCTGGGTGCGGCAGTGGCGAGCCTGCGTGGCGGCGGCGGGATGGACCCGATCAACCAGCTACGCTCCGCTATCGGCCTCGACCGCCTGCGCATCGTCGGCGCCGATGCGGCCCTTGGGCGCGGTACCGGCGTTGCGCTAGGCAAGAACATCGGACGCCGCTTCTACGTCGAGATCATCACCGATGGACGCGGATACAGTGCCACGGAACTCGAATTCCGTGTCACCAGCTGGCTTTCTTTGCTTGCGAGTGTTTCGACAGTCGGACGTGAAAGCGTCGTTGCCGAAGTCAGCCGCGATTACTGAGGCGTCAACACGGTGTCGATCGGAATGATCACGCCGTTCGTGGCCGCTTCCGCGTTGCCCACGAATGTAGCGCTCGTGCCGTCTTCGCGGGCCACTGTAACCGTCTCGCCTTCGCTGCTGAAGACCACGTCGCTACCGCCCATGGTGGTGACGGTAACCTCGCCGCCCTGGCTTTCGATTGCCGCCAGAATGTCTTCGGGCCGCAAATATCCGGGAAGCATGTGATCGCGCAGCACGCCCACCAGCAGGGGGCGCTGATCCTCGGTGAGGAGTTGCGCACCCGCTTCGCCCAGCGCCTCGAAAGCCGCGTCATTGGGGGCAAGTAGTGTATAGCTGCCAACGCCGTCGAACACGCCCATGAGGTCGGAACTGACGAACGCCTCGTTCATGGTCGAAAGATCGGCGGTGCCACCCAGGGTTGCGGCCATGGTCTGGTTGTCGTTGGAATGGGTAACGCCCGCCTCGCCGGTATTTTCTGCAGTCTCGCCGCAGGCCGGGAGGAGTACGAGTCCGCCGAGGGCGAGCGCGAGCGCGAAGCGCTTTGATGTCTTCGTCATTTTCTGGTTTTCCTTACGTCAGCAGGTCGATGACAGCCGCGACAACGCGCGTTTCGGGATCGACCCGGTACACATAGCCATCGGAATACCGGTACATGGACTCCGGCGTATCGTAATAGCGGGCGCGATACGGCGCAGGCACGTTGTATACGTCGTATCCGCGCGGCATCGGCTGACCCACGCTGAATTCATCGCCCGTAATCAGCGCTGCGACCGACATGATGGCCGCATCTTCGGGATCGACGCGGTAGATCACGTTGTCGGCATAGCGATAGCGATCGGGGCCGCCGAGGCCGTAATAGTCTACGTAATAGTCCGGGACGTCGTAGCTCGTGTAACCGCTGGGCCAGACGTTTCCGATGCCCAGGGCGCCGCCGAGCAGCGGAAGCCAGCCTGATATGCCGCTGTCGCCATAGCGCACGAGATAGCCGTCACGGTAGTAGTAGTCGCCGCGACCGTAATTGCTCAGGCCGAACAGGCTCGGGCGATATTCGTTGCCGAACAGGCTGCGGCGATAGTCGTCCTTGACCTGTCCGGGCGGGTTGCAGCCGTTGCGCTTCTTCGCAAGGCCGGGCGGGCACCCGTTTACCAGACCGCGGTCCCGTTGCTCGCGTTCGAGCCAGAAGCCGCGACCGTCGTATGAGACACGGACATCGCGATAGTCATTGCCGCGATCATTATAGCGACCGCGATTGGCGTTGCCGTTATTGCCGTTACCCTGACCATTGCCGCGATCATTGGTGCGCACGGCGTTGCGATTGCCGTTGCCGTTGCCATTGCCGCGGTTGGAATTGACAGCCGCCACCGGGCGACGGTCGGGGCCTCGGTCGGCCTTGGCATTTCCGTTTCCATTGCCGCGAGCCTGCTGGGCCTGCGGTCCGCGGTCGGCTTTGGCATTGCCGCCGCCCTTGTTTTGTGCAGCCGCGGGCGGACCGCCTCCGCGATCCTTTCCATTGCCCCCGCCGTTACCGTTACCGTTGCCGTTTCCTTGGGCGTAGGCTCCACTTGCGGCGAGCGCGAAAGCAGCTGCTCCTGCCAGCAAAATACGCATTTGTTAGTCTCCTTTGCGAGCTTCAACGGAGGGTCGGCCCATCCGGTTCCGGTTCATTTTTCGGCAAGGTTTTCAAACGCGAAGCCTAAGACCGATAAATCCGCGCTTCCGCTGCGCGCCTTCTGACCAGACCCTTCAGCACCTTGCCTCCCGCATGCTTCCAGCGCGCGAACTCCAGCGCCGCCTCGTCGAAGCGGCCGGCGCGATGCAGGCGGGTGAGGGTGGCGCGGCGGATAGCCCCGGTGTTGTAATGGAAGCTGACGAGTGCATCGAACTGGCCTTGCGTCGTGGGAGCGTCGCCGATCGCAGTTGCGACCTCTGCCGCGTAGCGTTCCAGATCGGCTTCGAGCCGGGCGTCGCATTCCTCCTTCGTCCAGACGGTACCGGGACCGATGCCGGGGCCTGTCGCGCCCCAACCGATGGTCCAGGGGGCTTCGCCGGTTCCGGGGTCTGGATAGGCTTCGATCATGCCGTCGCGGCGCAAGCGCGCGCATCCTTCGAAGCTCTTGATCAATTGGATTCCTGCTTCGCCGATCCGACAGAGTGGAACGGGTGGAACACGGTCCTGGGACAAATTTTCCGAGGACCGGTCGATCGCCTCGTCCAGGGCCTCGACCTCGGATTGACGAAAGCCCCGCCCGAGCAGGCGGCGGACATAATCGAAGATCGGTTTGCGGTTCATAATTCTCATACCTCGCAGATCAGTGAGGCAGAGGGATTAGGCAGATTTTGGCCGAGTAGGAAAATAGCGAGCGGAACGCTTCAGCAATGCACACGAAATATCGCGGGCAAAATTAAAGGGCGCCCGGATTTCTCCGGACGCCCACTCGGTGATCACTGCGCTATAATGCTGAAAGATTAAGCGCTTATGTATCGGATTACCGGCGCAAATCAGGCGCTGTAATACATGTCGAACTCGGCCGGGCACGGCGTGGTTTCGACACGCAGCACTTCGTCCCATTTGAGCTCGCAGTAAGCTTCGATCTGGTCCTTGGTGAACACTTCGCCCTTGAGCAGGAAGTCGTGATCGGCTTCCAGCGCTTCGAGAGCTTCGCGCAAGCTGCCGCAGACGGTCGGCACTTCTGCCAGTTCTGCAGGCGGCAGGTCGTAGAGGTTTTTGTCCATGGCTTCGCCCGGGTGGATCTTGTTCGTGATCCCGTCGAGGCCGGCCATGAGCAGGGCTGCATAGGCAAGGTAGGGGTTCGCCATCGCGTCGGGGAAGCGGAATTCGACGCGCTTCGCCTTGTCGCCCGTGCCGTAGGGAATACGGCAGGATGCCGAACGGTTGCGTGCCGAATAGGCTAGCAGGACCGGTGCTTCGAAGCCCGGGACCAGGCGCTTGTAGCTGTTGGTCGTCGGGTTGGTGAAGGCGTTCAGCGCCTTGGCGTGCTTGATGACGCCGCCGATGTAGTAGAGGCAGTTTTCCGACAGGCCGCCGTACTGATTGCCCGCAAAGGTCGGCTTGCCACCGTCCCAGATCGACATGTGGGTGTGCATGCCGCTGCCGTTATCGTCCTTGATCGGCTTGGGCATGAAAGTCGCTGTCTTGCCGTAGATATGCGCGACCTGGTGCACGACGTACTTGTAGATCTGCATCTGGTCGGCGGTTTCGACGAGCGTGCCGAAGGTGAGGCCCAGCTCGTGCTGCGCTGCGGCCACTTCGTGGTGGTGCTTGTCGCAGTTGAGGCCCATTTCGATCATGGTCGAAACCATCTCGCCGCGGATGTCGACGGCGCTGTCGACCGGGGCGACAGGGAAGTAGCCGCCCTTGGCGCGCGGACGGTGGGCAAGGTTGCCGCTCTCGTATTCCTTGCCGCTGTTGGTCGGCAGTTCGATATCGTCGATCGCATAGCCCGAACCGGCATAGCCATCTTCGAAACGCACATCGTCGAACATGAAGAATTCGGCTTCGGGGCCGACATAGATGGTGTCACCGATACCGGTGGACTTTAGATAGTTTTCGGCGCGCTTCGCGGTGGTGCGCGGGTCGCGCGAATACCAGTCTCCGGTCGACGGCTCGACGATGTCGCAGAACATGATCAGCATCGGTTCGGCGCTGAACGGGTCCACATAGACGCGTTCCAGGTCGGGCTTCAGGATCATGTCGCTTTCGTTGATGACCTTCCAGCCGGCGATCGAGGAACCGTCGAACATGAGGCCGTCTTCAAGCTGGTCTTCGTCGAGCGTCTTGGCGACCATGGTGAGGTGCTGCCATTTGCCCTTCGGGTCCGTGAAGCGCAGGTCGACCCATTCGATTTCCTCGTCCTTGATACGCTTCAGGACGTCCTTCGCATTTGCCATTAGATTGCCTCCAGTAGGGGTAGTTCGTGTTGGTCCCGGCTTCTGGCCGGTTTGAAATTCAGATTGCGTCTTCGTCTCTTTCGCCGGTGCGGATGCGCAATGCGCTTTCGATAGCGGAAACGAAGATCTTGCCGTCGCCGATGCGCCCGGTCTGGGCAGCTGCGGCAATGGCTTCGACGGTGCGTTCGGCGATATCGCTGGAAACGATCACCTCGAGCTTCACCTTGGGCAGGAAGTCGACGACGTATTCAGCGCCGCGATACAGTTCGGTGTGGCCTTTCTGGCGGCCGAAGCCCTTCGCCTCGGTCACGGTGATGCCGGACACGCCGATTTCGTGCAGCGCCTCCTTCACCTCGTCGAGCTTGAAGGGTTTGATGATCGCTTCGATCTTTTTCACGTCGTCCGGTTCCCGCCTGCTTTTGTGAGTGCGCCCACGATTAACGAATGCGCCTCTGCGCGCGGTGTTCCAAGAATCGTGCCAAGCGGTCGTTAGGGGATGGGATTGAGCGGAATCGCGCAATTGCGTGCTCTCTCGAAGGGGGGGGCAGCCGGTAGCCGGGAGTGATTGCCCAATGCGCAGTCTGGGCCTGCCTAAAATTTAGGCAGAAGGGAGGGCAAGTCCTGCCGTTTCAGGTAGGCCACACAGCAGGTTCAGGTTCTGCACCGCCGCCCCGCTGGCACCTTTGCCAAGGTTGTCCAGACGCGCCACGAGGCGCGCGTGCCAACCGCCTTCATTGCCGAACACGAACAGGTCCATCGCATCCGATGGCTCCGCATTTTTTTCCAGCACGAGCTTGTCGACCCCGGCGCTCTCGCGCACCGAGACGACCGCACTGTCGGCATAGAACTCGCGCAGCGCCTCGCGTAGCTTGTCGGCCGTGGGATCGCCCTCCATTGCGCCGAGGTGCAGAGGTACTTCCACGATCATGCCGCGATAGGCGGGGACCACGGACGGTGCGAAGATCACCCCGTGAGTGAGACCAGCATGGGCTTTCATTTCGGGGCGATGCTTGTGCGCCATGGAATAGCCATAGCTCTGCAAGGCAGGCGCGCCTTCCTCTTCGAACTGCGCGATCATGGCCTTGCCGCCGCCGGAATATCCGCTCGTCGCATTGATCGTGTAGGGCCAGTCGGCAGGCAGCAGGCCCTGCTTCACGAGCGGGGCGACGAGGGCGATAAAGCCGGTCGGATAGCAGCCGGGATTGCTCACGCGGCGCGCATCGGCGACGCGTTCGCGGCCGACGAGTTCGGGGAATCCGTAACACCAGCCCTCGGCGGTGCGATGGGCGCTCGACGCGTCGATGACGCGGGTGCCGCCGACCGGGTCGATCAGTTCGACAGCCTCGCGTGCGGCATCGTCCGGCAGGCACAGGATGGCTACGTCCGCTTCGTTCAGTGCCTCGCGCCGTGCAGCGGTGTCCTTGCGCCGGTCATCGCCGAGGGTAATCAGTTCGAATTCGCTGCGGCCTTCGAGACGCGCGGCGATCTCCAGGCCGGTTGTCCCGGCAGCGCCGTCAATGAAGACCTTATGCACCGGTGTCGGGGGCGAGGGCGTTCATGCGGACATAGCCGCTCGGCCCTTCCGGTCCCTTGGTAATCCACGCCCAGTCGCCGGCCACGTCGAGCAATTCGACATCGCTGTTGGCAGCGAGCGTGGAGCCATCGTCCGCGTCGTCGCGCATGGCCAGTTTCAGCACGGCATCGCTTGCACCGATCGCACGTTTCACGGGAACGACATAATGCGCTGCCAGATAGCGTCCTGCCAACGCGATATGCGCCAAGTCGCCTCTGAGCGGCAGGGTGCCGGGCGCAGGCCGATCCACCGGACCTTTCAGTCCGACGATACCGTCCGGCAGGGAATACTGTGCGTCTTCGCTCACGAAACCTGTCTGGCTTGCTGTTCGATACAAGCTCGGGCGCTTAGCCGCGCACGCCAATTCCCGCAAGGCATGCGCCGGTCATGTCCCCGTATAGCGCGCTTTGAGCATGTGCCACGCAGCGCGCAGGCCATAGGCATCGCCGCCCTTGGGGCGTCCGGGCTTGGCAGCGGGTCGCCACGCGAAGGTATCGAAATGGGCCCAATCGAGCCCTTCGCCCACGAACTTGTCGAGGAAGAGGCCAGCGACGCTGGCACCTGCAAAAGAATTGCCATGCGCATTGTTCGTGTCGGCAATGTCGGATGCCAGCCATTCCTTGTAGGCATCGGGAAGCGGCAGCCTCCATGGCTCGTCGTCGACCCCCCGGCCTGCTTCGATCAGCGCGTCTGCCGTCTCGTCGCGGCGGGTCATAAGCGCTGGGTAGTCGGGGCCGAGTGCAACACGCGCCGCGCCTGTCAGCGTCGCGAAATCGAGGATTAGGTCCGGGTTTTCCTCGCTCGCGCGGGTGAGGGCATCACCCAAAATCAGGCGACCTTCGGCATCGGTATTGCCGATTTCCACCGTCAGTCCCTTGCGGGACGACAGCACGTCGCCGGGACGGAAGGCATTGCCTGCAATGGCATTTTCGACGGCAGGCACCAGCAGGTGCAGGCGAACAGGCAGCTTGCCGCCCATTATCAGCCCGCCGAGCGCCAGCGCGTGCGCCGCGCCGCCCATGTCCTTCTTCATCAGCTTCATTCCGGCTGCGCTCTTCACGTCGAGGCCACCGCTGTCGAAACAGACCCCCTTGCCGACGACGGCCAGAACCGGATCGCTTTCCTTGCCCCAAGTGAGATGGATGAGGCGCGGTGCGTGCTTGCGTTCCGCAGCCCGGCCGACTGCGTGGACCATGGGATAGTCCTGCTCCAGCGTATCGCCGCGAACGACCTTGAGGTCGGCGCCATGGGCCTTCGCGAGCTTTTCCGCCTGTGCCTCGAGCGAGGCTGGTCCCATGTCTTCGGCAGGCGTGTTGACCAGGTCGCGCACCAGGCACACGGCCTTCGCTTCGGCGATCGCGCCGTCGATACGTCCGGCCTGCTTCGTCAGGAGGATGCGCGGCCCGGTCGGGTTTTCCGGCTTCTTGTAGCGTTCGAACGTATATTGCGCCGTCTGCCAGCCGTGCATGGCAGGCCCGGGCTCTCCTTCGGCGCGGCGATAGGTTCCTTCCGGCAACACCTCGGCCAGCTTGGCCATGCACCAGCTTGAAAGCTCGTCCGGGTTGGCAACGCCGCCCACGGCAAACCATCCGTCACCGTCGGGCACGATTGCGGTCTGGTATCCGCCGCCGTCGAATTTCTGCGCCTTCAAGGCTTCACGCTGGCCTGCGGACAGCTTCTTCGCCCAGTTTTCGAACCCGTCCTTGTTAACAAGGTGGATAAGCGTTGCGTCCTGGCCCTGGTCGGGCTGGATGAGAGCTGCGGTTTCGGCCATTCGTATTCACCCCGTACTAATTTGATCTCGGGCATGGAAATGAGATGCGACACCGCCTGTTCCTGATTTCACTCGCCCTGTCGAGTGCTGCTTGTACCCAACCGCCTGCCTTCACCGAGGTCCAGGACGATGCGCCTGCGGCGACGGCCAGCGCGAGTGCAGAGGCGGTTTCTTCCGGTAGCGACGCGCCTGGCAAGGTGGTCTTCGAGGACGATGCCCGCGACGGGGACGCGGCTCGCGAATTCGCTTACAGCTGGCCGGCGGAAGTGTCCGCCATCCCCTCGTTGGAGAAAACCCTGCGCAGCGAGCGCGACGATGCGCTGGCCGAGCAGAAAGCCGAGTGGGAGCGCTCGCTGGCCGAATTCGCCGGCGAGGATTGCGTTAGCTGCGTTGGCCGCGGCTATGAGGTCACGTGGAAGGTGGCCGCGGACATTCCCGGCTGGCTCAGCCTCACCCGCGATATGTATCTCTACACAGGGGGCGCGCACGGAATGTCCGGCCGCACCTCGCTGGTCTGGGACCGTGCCAATGGTGTCGGGATGAAGGGAGTGGAGCTTTTCGAATCCGCAGTGGCACTGGAAAATGCGCTGGGTGCGAAACTGTGCACCACTCTCAACGCCGAACGGGAGAAACGGCGCGGCAGCCCGGTCGATCCGCAAAGCGATGCGATATTCGAGGATTGCCCCAGTCTCGATGAAAGCAGCGTCTTCATTGGTTCTTCGGATGGCCGGTATTTCGATCGGATTGGCGTGTATTACGGGCCCTATGTCGCCGGTCCCTATGCCGAGGGCAGCTACGAACTCGACTTCCCCGTAAGTGCATCGGTGCTCGATGCCGTGAAGCCCGCCTATGCCGGGGCCTTTCGCGTCCACAACTGACGGACCTCGCAATTTGCGCGCATGATCGCTACATGGACGCGCATGACCGAATATCAGGTAATCGAGAGCGACCAGACCGTCTATCGTGACGGCACCATCAAGCTGCATGGAGCGGATGGCTTCGATGGCATGCGCAAGGCCGGACGGCTGGCTGCGGAGATCCTCGACGAATTGACCGGCTTCGTGAAGCCCGGCGTCACGACTGGCGAGATCGACGACCTTGTCCGCACCATGACGCTCGATGGCGGCGCGGTGCCTGCGACCATGGGCTATCGCGGTTATGCGCATAGCTGCTGCACCTCGATCAACCACGTGATCTGTCACGGTATTCCAGGTGAAAAGGCGCTGAAGGACGGCGATATCGTCAACGTCGACGTGACCCCGCTGCTCGATGGCTGGCATGGCGATACCAGCCGCATGTTTCTCGTCGGCGATGTGCCGCTGCGTGCGCGCAAGCTCGTCGATGTGACGTACGAATGCCTGATGCTCGGCATCGAGGCCGCTGCAAAGCCCGGCGCACGGCTGGGCGACATCGGTGCGGTCATCGAATCGCATGCGCGCCAGCACCGCTATGGCGTGGTGCAGGAATTTTGCGGCCATGGCCTCGGCCGCCTGTTCCACGATGCGCCCGAGGTGATCCATACCGGCCGCATGGGCACGGGTCCGGAACTGAAGCCGGGCATGTTCTTCACCATCGAACCGATGATCAACCTCGGCCGCCCGCACGCAAAGCTGCTGCGTGACGGCTGGACCGCGGTAACGCGCGACAAATCGCTGTCGGCGCAGTTCGAACACTCGATCGGGATTACCGAAAACGGGGTGGAGATCTTTACCGAAAGCCCCAAGGGCCTCCACAAACCGCCCTATTCGTAAGCAGTCAGCTTTCCCGCGCTGCCTTGATCGCGGCACCTGCCGCCAGCGGGGCGAGCGCACATAGCCCAAGACTGATCGCTGCCGTCAGCAGCAGGCCGCTCGCATCCGGGCGGGCGAGGGTGCCCGCGCCGAAAATCAGGATCGGCACTGCCAGCGGAATGACCATCAGTCCGGCCAGCGCAGCGCCTCCTTTAAGGCTGGCAGTCAGGGCTGCGACCGCAAGGCCGACTGCCGCAAGACCGGGCGTCCCGGACAGCAGGCCCAGCAGTACGATACGCGTGGTCTCTCCCGACAGGCCGAGCAATGCGGCTGCAGGCAGGGTCGCGACCAGCAGCAGCGGCGCAAAGGCCAGCCAGTGTGCGACGAGGCGCGACAGCATGGCCCATTCCTCGCTCACTCCGCGCAAGGCCAGCTGGTCGAAAACGCCCGCTTCCAGATCGCCCGATACCAGCTTTTCAAGCGGCAAGATGGCAGCAAGGAGAGCCGCTACCCAGATGACGCCGCCGCCCGTCCGCGCCAGCAATTGCGCATCGGGGCCGACCGCAAACGGATAGAGCATCGCCACCGCAAGGAAGAACAGCAGCGGCAATACACCTGCTCCGCCGCGCCCGCCCGGCAGCAGCAGGCCGAGATCGCGGCGAAGGAGAGTGGCGAGCGCGCTCATGCCGCGTACTCGGCGAGGTCGATGGTTCGTACATCGGGAAGCGCCATTTCCTGGTGCGATGCCACCACCGCAATGCCTCCGCTACCGCAATGCTGCGCCACCAGCGTCTCCACGATTGCGACGGCCTGCGCGTCAAGGCCGTTCAGCGGCTCGTCCAGCAGCCAGATCGGACAATTGCGATTGAGCAGGCGGGCAAGGGTCGCGCGCTTTTTCTGACCGGTCGACAGGTAACGGACGGGCACATCCATCAGGGGTCCCAGATGTAACAGGTCGAAGGCGCGACCCGGATCGAGGCACCCGTCGAGCTTCTCGTAAAATGCGAGCGCCTTGCCCAGCGGCAGGTTCTGATCGAGAGCTAATCGCTCGTCGACCAGGCCCATTGTGCCATCGTTTTCCACGGTTCCGGCGAAGGGGCGCAGCAATCCAGCGAGGATGCGGATCAGGCTCGACTTGCCGATCCCGTTCGCGCCCGCAATGTGAACAGCGCTGCCGGACTCGACTTCGAACGACAGCGCGCGGAACAGCAGCCGCTCGCCGCGGCGGCAGGCGAGGTCGGATGCTGCTAGGCGCGCTTGCATGGGCGGGAGCGATAGGCAAAAGCGCTGCCAGCGACAAGCAGGAGAGATTCGCAAATGGGTTCCGTCGAACAGCTCAACCAGGAAGAACGCGACAGCTGGCTGCGGGCATTGCCCGAATGGTCGCTGGCCCGTGACGGCGATGCGATCGAGCGCAAGTTCGAATTCGACGACTTTTCCGAGGCTTTCGCGTTCATGACCCGCGTCGCGATGATTGCGGAAACGCGCGATCACCATCCCGAATGGTTCAACGTCTACAACCGCGTGGAGATCACGCTGACCACGCATGACGCAGGCGGGTTGAGCCTGCGCGACGTGAAAATGGCGCGCAAGATCGACGCTTTACTGGCGTAAATCGCGCCCGCGAGGGCAGGGACGGGGACCGGCAGTATCCTTACTGGCCGAGGGGGCGGGCCGACTGGCGGGTCTGCTTGCGCACGCGGCCGGGCATCCAGCGCGATCCGAAAGCGATGCGCTTTGCCGTCTTGCCGACGGTCGTGTGAAGTTTGTCGCCGTGAACAGCGTCCCACGCAGCCTGCGCGACTTCGACAACCGGAGTGATCTCGAGCCCCGCATCCTTCACGCGCTGGCGAATGCCCTCATTGCTCTGTGCATTGGGCGTATGATCGAGCAACGGCGTGTCGATAAAGCTCGGCATGATCGAGCGGACATTGATACCGTCTTCCGCCCATTCGCCATCGAGGCTTTCGGTGATCGCCCGCACTCCGAACTTGGTCGCGGAATAGACGCTTGCGCCCGGCGTGCCGTAGATCCCGGCAGCGCTGGCGGTGTTGAGCAGACACGATCCGGGCGCGGTCTTCTTGAGATGCGGATAGGCCGCCTGCGCGCCGAACAGGACGCCCTTCAAATTGATGTCGAGGCAACGCTCGATCTCGGCTGTCGAGTTTTCCATCAGCGATCCGCCGAGCGGGATACCAGCATTGTTCGCCAGCACGTCGATCCGGCCGCCGCTGGCGGTGGCAAAGCCGTCGAGTGCGTGGTCCCATGCCTCGCGATCACGCACGTCGAACTTGTGAGCGAAGGTGAACCCGTTCTCGATAAGGGAAAGCGTTTCGTCCATGCCTGCCTGGTCGATATCGCCAAGGCCGACGAACCAGCCTTCATCCGCGAATTTCAGCGCGATCGCGCGGCCGATGCCGGATCCGCCACCCGTGATGAAAATCGCTTTGCGTTCGCTCATGTCTCTCTCCCTCCGGCGCTACTCAGAGCGCGGCATTGTTGTAGGTGTGCCACGTGAAAATGGCCATGGCGCCGCGATACGGCCGCCATCGTTCGCCCAGTTCGCGGGTGTGTTTCTCGCTCGGGCGTTCCGGCAGGTCGAGCAGGCGCCCGACGGCTTCCTGGACGGCCAGGTCTCCTGCGGGCCAGATGTCCTGCCGGCCTTCTGCGAACAGCAGGTAGATCTCGGCCGACCAGCGTCCGATGCCCTTGATCCGGACCAGTTCGGCGATGGCTTCCTCGTCCTCCAGCGGGAGGCTCTCAAGGTCGAGTTCCCCACTCTCTACGAGTTCGCACAGCGATCTGGCATAGCCCTGTTTCTGGCGCGAAAGTCCGCACGCCCTCAGGGTATCGAAGTCGCGGTCGAGCAAATCGCGCGCCGCCATCTCCTCGCCAAGTTCCGCCTCCAGCCTGTTCCAAACCGAGGCCGCCGCAGCGACGCTGACCTGCTGTCCCACGATAGTGCGCAGCAGGGTGCGATAGCCGGTCGGGCGAATGCGTTCTTCGGGATAGCCGCAGCGCTCGATCGCGGCGGCCACCGCGGCATCGGTGGCGGCCACGGCATCGAGATGCTCGCGCAATTGCGAATTGGTCAGGCCCACCTTGCGCTTCCGCTCCCTATTGAATAGCAGCGCAACGCATAGGGCCCGTTTGGCGGGCGAGGCAACAAGGATACGCAATCGATGCCCAAGCTGATCGTCACCACCCGCGAAGGCGAGACGAGCGAGATCGAAGTCGAAGACGGTCTGACCGTCATGGAAGCCATTCGTGACAACGGCTTCGACGAATTGCTGGCATTGTGCGGCGGCTGCTGTTCGTGTGCGACCTGTCACGTCCATGTCGATCCCGCCTTCAAGGACAAGCTTCCGGAAATGAGCGAAGACGAAGACGACCTGCTGGAATCGACCGAGCACCGCGTCGAGACTTCGCGCCTGTCGTGCCAGATTCCCTTCACCGGCGAGCTGGACGGGCTGAAGGTTACTATCGCCCCTGAAGATTGATGTTGTTTGCGAGGTAGGGGCGCCGCGCCTACCTCACGCAGCATGACACAAATTCCCATTCGCGAGCATGCGCTCGACCTGATCGGTAACACGCCGCTCGTCCGTCTCGAGGGACCGAGCGCGGAAGCCGGCTGCGATATTTACGGCAAGTGCGAATTCGCCAATCCGGGCGCATCGGTAAAGGACCGCGCTGCGCTCTACATCATTCGCGATGCAGAGGCGCGCGGTGAGCTGAAGCCCGGTGGCTGCGTAGTCGAAGGCACCGCGGGTAATACCGGTATCGGCATCGCGCTGGTGGCCAATGCCCTCGGCTATCGCACGATCATCGTGATGCCGGACAACCAGTCCAAGGAAAAGATGGATACGCTGCGTGCGCTGGGCGCGGAGCTGGTCACCGTCCCGCCGACGAAATTCGCCGACAGCAACCATTTCGTCCACACCTCGCGCCGCCTGGCTGAAGAAACCGAAGGCGCGGTCTGGGCGAACCAGTTCGACAATACCGCCAACCGCAAGGCCCATATCGAAGGTACGGCGAAGGAAATCTGGGAACAGACGGGCGGCAAGGTCGATGGCTTCACCTGCGCGGCAGGCACCGGCGGCACAATTGCTGGCGTGGGCATGGGCCTGAAGGAATTCGACGAAAATGTCGTCATCGCGCTGACCGATCCGCATGGCGCGGCGCTCTACAGCTATTATGCGAGCGGCGAGCTGAAGGCAGAAGGCTCTTCGGTTGCCGAAGGGATCGGGCAGGGCCGGATCACCGGCAACCTGGAAGGCGCGCCGATCGACACGCAATTCCGCGTCTCGGACGAGGAAGGTCTCGACTGGGTCGCACGCCTGCTGCGCGAGGAAGGGCTGTGCCTCGGCCTGTCCAGCGGCATCAATGTCGCAGGCGCGGTCGCGCTCGGCAAACAGCTCGTCGCGGAAGGGCGCGAAAGTCCGAAAGTCGTCACAATCCTTTGCGACACCGGATTCCGCTATCTTTCCAGCCTCTACAACGCCGAATGGCTGGAGGCGAAAGGCCTTCCGGTGTTCGACTGGCTGAAGGCTTCCGATTGACGCCAGCCGCGAAGGAGCGCAGAATCATGAAAATGCCGCGCTATTTCGATCTATCCACCAGCAAGCCGCAAATCGGGGGCCTGCCCGAGGCTCCGCTGGGCGGTTCGCGAGCGCAGGCGGTCCATCGCCTGCAGATCGGCATTGCCGGCGTCGTGCTGATGGTGCTGCTGGTCGGCCTTGCAAGCCTGGTGCAGGACAGGGCCCGCGAAGTGGATGCCTCGTCCGTCCCGCAGGCGGCTGCGACGACCGAACCGAGTGCACAGCCGACACAGGCCGATCCCCTGGTGGAAGCGGGCGTGGTCCCGGACCTTCCCGCAGAGCCATCGCCGTCCGGCACCCAGAGCCCTGCCGTCGTGCCGGAAACGGGCGCCAGCAAAGCGAACTCTCCTGCTGAATAAGCTCGCCTTACTGTCTGCCGTGTTCTTCCTTGCCGCCTGTTCTTCCGGCGACGAGGCAACGCGCGGCGAGGTCAAGGTTTCGCAAGAACGCTTGGGGCTGTTCACCTCGCTTCCCATCTACTGGGCCGAAGGGCAGGACATCGCTGCGATGCTGGAAGGCAATTCGCAGGAGATGAGCTGGGTACGCTCGTTGCTGGAAGAGCAATATGACCTCGCGCCGCTGGACACGCTCGAGGCGGAATCGCTCGAAGGGCTCGAAGAGCTCATCCTCGCACAGCCACGTGCCTTGGCGCCTTCGGAAAATGTCGCGCTCGACGATTGGGTGCGCGGCGGCGGCAAGGCGCTGGTCTTCGCCGATCCGTTTCTGACGCAGCATTCCGAATTCGCCCTTGGCGATCCCCGCCGTCCTTTCGATGTAGTCTTGATCTCCCCCATCCTGGCGCGGTGGGGACTGACTTTGGAGTTCGACGATACGCAAAGCCAGGATGAACGCGTGATCGCTGGGCCGGACGGGGAATATCCCGTGCAACTCGCGGGCCGTTTTTCGCTTGGCGACCAAGGCGAAGATGCGCGCTGCGCCTTGTCCGCGGACGCGCTCATCGCGGACTGCGCCATCGGGAGAGGGCGTGTGGTGCTGGTCGCCGATGCCGCGATGCTCGACACGGAAAACGACACTGCGCAGCGCCGCACTGCGCTCTCCGGCCTGTTGGGTCGACTCGACTAAACCCAACCCTTGCGGGAATTCACGGGAAGCGGTGCGGGAAATCGCGGGCGGACAAGTGATTCCCCGTATAAATCCGCCACTTGCGTTAGTGTTATGGTAAGGATGGCCGGTACTTGTTAGAGAAATTATATATGGAAAAACAGTGACTTACCTGTTTATCCCGTAAAATCCCGCAATTTTCCCTTCCATCCCCGCGTCTCCCGCGATAAATCTTTCCCACATCGGACAGCCAGTGTCTTTGCGCGCTCTCCCAATCGGGTTGGCGAGCCGGTCGAGCACGCGCTCGGGCGGACGGGGAGGATGTGTCCGAGGGGGATTTGAACACGAGCCGGGGACAAGGCGTTGCAATTCGGAGGGTATAGCGGACAAGCCTACTCGCCTGCTGGCGACAAGGGCCGCTTTGTGCTCCCGCCGATCTTCCGCAAGGCCTTGAAGGAATCCAGCGACGGGCGCGTTTTGTGCCTGATGAAGCACACCAGCTGGGATTGTCTCGTCGGCTTCGGCCTGTCCCGCAAGGAAGAGCTCAACGCCCAGCTCGACCGCGAAGAGGAAATGGCCGTGCGCCTCGGCAGGGACTTCGACCGCGACACCCGCGCAAGCCAGCTCTTCGGCTTCCAGGAAATGCCCTTCGACGACAGCGGCCGCTTTGTTATGCCGGAGCATCTGCGCGCCCTCGGCAGGATCGAGGACGGGCTCTATTTTCAGGGCGGCGGACGCTTCTTCACCCTGTGGAACCCCGCCGAACTCGCCAAGATGGGCGACGACTGGGCCGGTGCGAAAGCTGCCTGCGAGAGCTTTCTCGCCGAAGCGAAGGCGAAAGCCAAATGAGCGGCGCGCCCCACATTCCCGTTCTTCTCGATGAAGTGATCGACGCTCTCGATCCGCAGCCCGGCGATGTCATCATCGACGCGACCTTCGGCGCAGGCGGCTATACGCGCGCGCTGCTGGAGCGCGGCGCGACCGTGCACGCATTCGACAGGGATCCCGACGCAATCGCTTCGGGTCGCACATGGCGCGAGACGGGGGAAAACCCGCCGCGCCTTATTCTCCATCCCCACCGTTTCTCCGAAATGCTCGACGTCATGACGTCGGCCGGAGTGGCGCGAGTCGATGGCGTGGTGATGGATATCGGCGTGTCTTCAATGCAGCTTGACCAGGCGGAGCGCGGCTTTGCCTTTTCCTCGGATGGACCGCTCGACATGCGGATGAGCCAGGACGGCGAAAGCGCTGCCGACTTTCTAAATTCCGCCGACGAAAGCGCGATCGCGGACGTCATCTACCAGTACGGTGAAGAGCGCCAGTCGCGCCGCGTGGCCCGCGCCATCGTTGCTGCGCGTCCCCTGGAGACGACCGGAGAGCTGGCGCGCGTCGTGCGCAAGGCTCTGGGCCACAAGCCGCATGACAAGAAAGACCCGGCCACCCGCACATTCCAGGCCATCAGAATTCACGTGAACGGCGAACTCGACGAACTGTCCCAAGGGTTGTCGGCTGCCGAACACTTGCTGCGCGAAGGGGGCCGCCTCGCGGTGGTCAGCTTCCACAGCCTCGAAGACCGGATCGTCAAGCGTTACCTTCGCGAGGCCTCCTCAACCCCGAGCGCCTCGCGTCATGTCCCAATGGTGACGCCGGACGATCCGGTTTTTTCGAAAGTCAGCAAAGCGATCAAGCCCGGCAAGGCCGAGCTGGAACGCAATCCGCGCGCCCGGTCCTCGGTCCTGCGCCATGCGACGCGTACCGCCACCCCGGCGAGGGAGGCCGCGTAATGGTACGTTCCTCCCGCCTCCGCCAGATCGGCTGGCTCCTAGCGCTCGGCGCCTGCCTCGCCGCCTTGCTCGCGCTCACGTTCAAGGTGAACGCGGTGAAGAGCGACGTGCGCCTCGTCGAACGCCAGATCATCGCTGCCGAACGCTCCAAGCTCATGCTCGAAACCGAATTCCAGACCCGCGCCAGCCAGCACCAGCTGGCAGCCTGGAACCAGGTCGAGTTCGGATACTCCGCGCCCCGTGCCGACCAGTATGTCGAGCAGGAGCGCCAATTGGCCGTGCTGGGAACTCCGCGCGGTCACGATGCCCCGCAGCCCATTCGTGTCGCGATGCTGCGCCCTGTCAGCCAGGGTGAAGACGAAGAAAGCCTCTTCGGGGACTGGCTCGGCGAGGAGGAACAACCTCCCGCCGTCGCCAGCACCACGCCTGCACGGGGCCTCGCCACATCGCTCGCCCAGCGGCTGGCCGAACCGGGTAACGCCTCCCTCGCCGCTGCAGAGGTGGCGCGGTGAACGCTTTTTCCGCCATCAATGGCGGACCGGGCGCAGTCAGCATGGCCGTTGCAAGCGGCCGGGTCCAACTGGTTACCTTGCGTGAGCGCTCGCTGGACCTTGCGCGCTGGCGCATCCTGTGGATCGTGGCGGCTTTCGCTTTCCTCGCCCTCATCGCAGTGATGCGCATCTCCTACCTCGGCATGAACGGAGCCGAGGCGCGGGCGACCACGCTGGCCGACGCACTGCTACCCCCGCGCGGGGAAATTACCGATCGCAACGGCGTGCCGATGGCGCGTGCTTTCCCGGCCTATGCCCTGTGGTTCAATCCCAAGGCGCTGGGTGAAGACGGTGAACCTCTGGTTCGTGCACCCGAGGAAGTTGCCGCGAAACTCGGCGAGATTTTTCCTGATCTCGATCAGGCCAAGGTCGCGCGCCAACTCGCATCCGGTACGCAGGGTTACTTGCGTCGCCGCCTGCTGCCCGAAGAAGCAAACCGGGTGCAGGAAATCGGCGAGCTTGCTCTCGAAATTCCCATGGAAGAAGACCGCCACTACCCGCAGGGCAAGATGGCGGCCCACGTATTGGGCTATGTCGCTGCCGACGGCAGCGGCCGCGTCGGCATGGAGCAGGTGCTCGACGAACACCTGAGCAATCCTGACACGCGGGGCACGCCGGTCGCCCTGTCGATCGATGTGCGCGTGCAGGGCGCGCTCGAAGACGAACTGCGCCGCGGCATGAAGCTGACGCAGGCGCAGGGCGGGGCGGGCATCGTTCTCGACGTGGATACAGGCGAAGTCCTCGCGCTGGCATCGCTTCCCGAATTCGATCCGAACAAGATCGACAAGGATGGCCAGGCGCTGATGTTCAACCGCGTGACCAATCAGGTTTACGAGCTGGGTTCGACCTTCAAGCCGTTGTCTGTCGCAGCCGCGATCGACGCCGGTGTCGTGCGCGATCTGGGCAAGCGCTACGATGCCTCGCCCGTGAAGGTCGGCAGGTTCTCAATCAAGGATAGCCACGCGATGGGCCCGACGCTCAATGTGGTCGAAACGCTCATCCATTCCTCGAACACCACAACAGCCCGGATCGCGGACGAACTCGGTCCGGAACGCCTGCGTCGCTACATGATAGACATGGGTATGAACGAGCGCCCGCATATCGAATTGCCGGCCAAGGGTTTCCCCATCTGGCCAGGCGAGAAATGGCCGCGCCTGCGCAGCATGACGGTCAGCTACGGGCACGGCATCGCGGTTACCCCGCTCCACCTTGCCAGCGCTTATGCAGCCATGGTCAATGGCGGCGTGTGGCGCCCGGCGACCTTGCACAAGCTGGGTGCGGGCGAAGCGCCAAAGGGCCGCCGTGTGTTCAAGGCTTCGACCTCCAGCCGGATGCGCCAGATGCTGCGCGCGACGGCAATCTACGGGACGGGCCGCAATGCGGACGCTCCGGGCTATCGCGTCGGCGGAAAGACCGGCTCGGCCGAAAAGCCGGGCGGCAAGGCAGGCTATCGCCGGACCGCGCTGGTATCGACCTTCGCCGCGGCCTTCCCGATGGACCGCCCGCGCTACGTCATTATCGCCATGCTCGACGAGCCGCGCGGTACGCTCGCCAGTTCCTACCAGCGCACGGCTGCCTGGAACGCAGCGCCCATCGTTGGCCGCCTGGTGCCTCGCATCGGCCCCCTGATCGGCGTGCGTCCTGACGACACGCGGGACATCGACATATCTGCAATCAAGCCGCTGATCCCGGGAGCCATGGAATGAGGCTCGACAAGCTTTGCGAAAAAGCGGGCATCGCCTGCCCCGGTGACGGCAGCGCCAATGTTACAGGTTTCGCCATCGACAACCGCAAGGTCGCGCCCGGCACTGTGTTCGGAGCCTTTCAGGGCAGCGTGGTCAATGGCGAGGAGTTCATTCCCGCCGCGATTGAAGCTGGCGCCATTGCCGTCGTTGCTTGTCCGCAGGCCAGGGTCGAAGGGGCGATCCACATCGCGAGCGACGAACCGCGCAAGGATTTTGCCAAGCTCGGGGCGCGGTTCTTCACGCCGGTGCCGGAACATATCGTCGCGGTAACGGGGACGAACGGTAAGACCTCGACCGTCGAGATGACGCGCCAGATCTGGCGCATGGCAGGCGAGCGTGCGGCCAGCATCGGGACCCTCGGAGTCACGACCCCCGACGAGAGCGTGTCGACCGGCCTGACCACGCCCGACATCGTGACCTTCCTGTCGAACATGAGCGGGCTAGCGCGCGAGGGCGTCACACATGTCGCCTACGAAGCGTCGAGCCATGGCCTGTCGCAATCGCGCAACGAGGGCGTTCCGGTCGAAGCGGCGGCGTTCACCAATTTCAGCCGCGACCATCTCGACTATCACAAGGACATGGAAGACTATTTCGCGGCCAAGATGCGGCTCTTCGACGAAGTGGTATCGGATGGAGCGACCGCGGTTGTCTGGCTCGACGGCAGCGAATGGAATGCGCGGGTAGTCGAGCATGCCAAAGGCCGCGGCCTGAATGTAATGACCGTGGGCGAGAAGGGTGAGGACATTTGCCTCCTCGATCGCCAGCCCACCCAGCTCGGCCAGACACTCAAGGTCTCGCACGAAGGGACGGAGCGCACCATCAACCTTCCGCTGATCGGCGCCTATCAGGTGTCCAACGCCCTGACCGCGGCGGGCCTTGCTCTTGCAACGGGCATCGATGCGGGCCGCGTATGGGACGGCGTCGCCCGGCTCCAACCGGTTCGCGGACGGCTTGAGCGTGCAGCTATCGCGCCGAGCGGGGCGCCGGTCTATATCGATTACGCGCATACTCCGGACGCGATAGAGGCGGCCATCGCTGCCCTCCGACCCCACGTCGGCGGACGGCTCATCACCGTGTTCGGTGCCGGCGGCGACCGCGATCACGGCAAGCGCAAGCCCATGGGCGAAGCGGCGGCCAAGGCGAGCGATGTGGTTATCGTCACGGATGACAACCCGCGCGGCGAGGATCCTGCGGATATCCGCCGCGCCGTGCTTGAAGGCGCGCCCGAAGCCAGAGAGATAGGCGGCCGTCGCGAAGCAATACATGCCGCCATCGCAGAAGCCGGACCCGACGACATCGTGCTTGTCGCGGGCAAGGGTCATGAAACGGGTCAGATCATCGGATCGGGAGAAAACATGAAGGTCCTTCCCTTCGACGACGTGGAAGTCGCCCGCGAATGTGCGGCTGCCATCGCCAGAGGTGATGCATGAGCGCGGCTATCCTGCGCCACCCCGCCTATGTCGAATGGACGAGCGACCCGCGCGATCGCCTGCCGCTTACCCTGTGGGATTCCAATACGATAGCCGAAGTCACGGGCGGCACGGCAAGCTGCGAATTCCAGGTTTCCGGTGTAGAGATGGATAGCCGTGATGTAGTGCACGGAGACCTTTTTGTAGCCCTCAAGGGCGAAGCGATGGACGGACACCGCTTCATCGACAAGGCTTTCGAAAACGGCGCCGCGGCAGCCGTCGTGGATCGCGCGGTCGACTATCCGCACGTGCTGGTCGAAGACACCACCGAAGCTCTCGCAGCGCTTGCCCGGGCGGCGCGCAGCCGGACCGAGGCGCGGATCATCGGTGTCACCGGATCGGTCGGCAAGACTGGCGTCAAGGAAGCGATCTTTGCAGCGCTGGAACGTGCGAGCCGCGGTGCGGCGCATCGTTCGACCCGCAGTTACAACAACCATGTCGGCGTCCCGCTCAGCCTGGCCCGGATGGGAGCGCGCAGCCGCTTCGGCGTGTTCGAGATGGGCATGAACCATGCCGGCGAGATCGAGGGGCTGACCGCGCAGGTTCGCCCACATGTCGCCGTCATCACCACCATCGCCCCGGCGCATATCGAGAATTTGGGTTCGATGAAGGCGATCGCCAACGCCAAGGCGGAAATCTTTTCCGGCCTCGAACCGGGCGGCACGGCAGTGATCCCCGCCGACAGCGAGCATTACGAGCAGCTCAAGCTGGCTGCCCTGCGTGTCGGCGCGAAGGTCGTCAGCTTCGGTAAGGCGCGCCATGCGGACATGCGCCTCCTCGACGCGATCCCCAGCGCCAATGGCGGAAGCCTCGTCACTTGCGAATTCGACACTGGCCGGTTGTGCTACACGGTGGCCGAACCGGGCGAGCACTGGGTCGCCAACTCGCTCGCCGTCATGGCGGCAGTGCGCGCGGCGGGCGGCGACATGGCCGCAGCCGGTCTCGCGCTTGCGGAAATGGGCGGGCTGAAGGGCCGGGGCGAGCGCCACGGCATCGATGCACCCGGTGGCAAGGCGCTGATGATCGACGAAAGCTACAATGCCAATCCCGCAAGTATGCGCGCCACGCTGGCGCAGCTCGGCACCACTCCATCCACCCGCCGCATCGCCGTTCTCGGCGCAATGAAGGAGCTGGGCGACTTCGCTCCCAAGTTCCACGCCGCGCTGGCGGAACACATCATTGCCGCGGATATCGACTATGCGGTGCTGGTGGGCGACGAGATGGGCGCATTGGCCCGCGAACTGGGGAAACCCGTCCTCAACTCGCTTGGCAAGCCGCTCGAGTGGGAGCATTGCTTGACTGCCGACGAGGCGATCGGATTGCTCGAGGATTTCGGCATCGTGGCGGGCGACGCGGTGCTGGTCAAAGGCTCCAATTCGGTCGGGCTCGGCCGGCTCGTGGACCGTTTCACCCGCCCTGAATAGGAGGCCCCGCGCGGCCCGATGCTCTACCTCCTCGCCGAGTATTTCAATTTCGAAGGCCTGTTCAACCTGGTCCGCTACCAGACGGCGCGGGCAGGGGCGACGCTGCTTACCGCACTGCTGATCGGCTTGCTGATCGGCCCGCGCTTCATCGACATGCTGCGCGTGCGGCAGGGCAAGGGCCAGCCGATCCGCGAAGACGGACCGCAGAGCCACCTTGCAAAGAGGGGCACGCCGACAATGGGCGGCCTGATGATCCTCGTCAGCCTGTTCATTTCGATGATGCTGTGGATGGACCTGTCCAACCCCTTCATCTGGGCCTGTCTCGCCGTCACCGGCGGGTTCGGCCTGATCGGTTTCCTCGACGATTACGACAAGGTGTCGAAGGCCAGCCACAAGGGCGTGTCGGGCCGTACGCGCCTGTTGTTCGAATTCATCGTCGCGGGCGCGGCAAGCTGGATCATCGTCAGCCAGATCAACACCTTCGTCTACGTCCCCTTCATCAACGATTTCGGGGTCGAACTGGGGCCGTTCTATTACGTCTTCGCCGCCTTCGTGATCGTGGGCGCAGGCAATGCGGTGAACCTTACCGACGGGCTGGACGGGCTTGCCACCATGCCGGTCATCATTGCCGCGGGGACATTCGCGATCATCGCCTATCTCGTGGGCCGCGTGGACTATTCCGCATATCTCGGCATCCCGCATGTCGCAGGCGCGGGCGAGCTGGCGATCATGTGTGCGGCGATCATGGGCGCGGGTCTCGCCTTCCTCTGGTTCAACGCCCCGCCTGCCGCAGTCTTCATGGGCGATACCGGCTCCCTGGCGCTCGGCGGCGCGCTCGGCGCGATTGCCGTGGCGACGCACCATGAAGTCGTGCTCGGCATCGTGGGCGGCCTGTTCGTGTTCGAGGCGCTTTCGGTCATCATCCAGGTCGTCTGGTTCAAGCGCACGGGCAAGCGGGTCTTCCGCATGGCCCCCATCCACCACCATTTCGAGCAGCTCGGCTGGTCCGAGAGCAAGGTCGTGATCCGCTTCTGGATCGTCGCCATCGTGCTCGCACTCCTGGGGCTGGCAACGCTCAAGCTCAGATGATCACTTCACCTGCCTGGAAGGACAAGAGATACGCGGTGCTCGGCCTCGCGCGGTCCGGCCGGGCGACGGTCGAGGCACTGCTGGCTGCCGGGGCCGAGGTGCTGGCTTGGGACGACAATCCCGAGGCATGGAAGGCGGTGCGCGACGAGCATCGCGACTTGATGGACGACCGGCTGTTCATCGACGACTTCACCGACTGGACAATCTTCGAATTCGACGCGCTGGTGCTGTCGCCCGGCGTCCCGCTCAATACCCATCCCCTCGCCGCTGCTGCGCGCGAGCAGGACATCCCGATCATCGGCGATATCGAACTGTTCGCGCAGGCGAGGGCGGACCTGCCGCCGCACAAAGTCGTCGGCATCACGGGCACCAATGGCAAATCGACCACCACCGCGCTAGTCCACCACATCCTCAAGACCGCAGGAGTGCCGACCACCATGGGCGGCAACATCGGCCTGCCGATCCTCGAGCAGGAGCCGCTGCCGGAAGGCGGGGTCTATGTGCTGGAGCTGTCGAGCTACCAGATCGACCTGACCTATTCGCTCGATTGCGACGTGGCGGTGCTGCTGAACATCACGCCGGATCACCTCGACCGGTATGATGGGGATTTTACGAAGTACGCGGCGGCTAAGGCTCGGTTGTTCGAGATGCAGTCACCGTCAAGCGCTGCAGTAAGCACGGAACGCGAGCGATGTTCCGACAGATTTGACAACATTCTCGAACGTCACAGCGACAGACTTGGGGCGGCAGTGGTGGACGGGACCACCTATATGGACACGCTCGACCCGTGGCGGCAAGCCGCTTGGCCGACACTTCATGGGCCACACAACTTGGCAAATGCGGCAGCCGCGATTGCCGTAGCGCATGTCCTGGCAATATCCGACGACGACATTGAAAGAGGACTACAGACCTACCGCGGCCTCCCGCACCGGATGGAGCGGGTCGCGGAAATTTCCGGCGTCGCTTATGTCAACGACAGCAAGGGCACCAACACCGCTGCCTCTGCCCCCGCGCTCGCAGCATTCGACAACATCCACTGGATCCTCGGCGGACTCGCCAAGGAGCCGGGGCTTGGCGAATGCGAGGCTGAACTGCCCCGCGTCAAAGCCGCCTACACCATCGGCAAGGCCGGGCCGGACTTTGCAGCCCTGCTGGAAGGCCGCGTTCCGGTGGAGAAGTGCGAGACGCTCGACCGCGCGGTGACCTCCGCTGCCGCCAAGGCCGAGGCAGGCGACACCGTCCTCCTCTCGCCCGCCTGCGCAAGCTTCGACCAGTATCAGGATTTCGAAAAGCGCGGCGAGCATTTCCGTGCGCTGGTGGAGGGCCTGGAATGAGCACCATGCAGCCCTACGTCCCCGGCGCGAAGCGCAAGCCTGCGCATATCCCTGCTGGCAAGATGTCCCGCTGGAGCGAGATCAAGATCTGGTGGCGCGAGATCGACCGCGTCCTGCTCGGCCTCGTCCTGCTGGTCATGACGCTCGGCACGATCGCGGTTGCTGCCGCGAGCCCCGCGAGCGCGGATCGCCTGTCCACGTCGAGCACCACGCTCGACCCGCTCTATTTCTTCTATCGCCATATCGTCTGGCAGGCGCTGGCACTGTGCGTGCTGGTCGGCGTCTCCATGCTCAGCCGCGAGAATGCGCGCCGCCTCGGCGTGGTGCTGGCTGCGGCAATGCTGGGCCTCCTGTTCCTCGTTCCCTTCATCGGAGTGGAGATCAACGGCGCGCGGCGCTGGATCAACCTGGGCATGCAGTTCCAGCCGTCCGAATTCCTGAAGCCCGGCTTCGCCATCACCATGGCGTGGATCCTGTCGTGGCGGATGCGCGATCCCAACCTTCCGGTCCTGTTGATTGCCACCGCCTTGCTGGTGCTGATTGCCGCGCTCATGATGTTGCAACCGAACTTCGGCGGCACGATCCTGTTCGGCGGCGTATGGTTCGTGATGGTGATCCTGTCGGGTGTGCCGGTGAAGCGCCTGGGTGCTGTCATCGGCGGCGGGATCGCAGGGATTACCGCGACCTATTTTCTCTATGACAACGCGCGCCACCGTATCGATGCCTTCTTCGGTGGCGGCACGGCTTTCGACCAGGTCGATCTTGCCAGCCGTACGCTGCTGGCGGGCGGCTGGACGGGCGCGGGATATGGCCTCGGCATTCGCAAGATGAGCCTGCCCGAAGCGCATACGGACTATATCTTCTCCGTCATCGGGGAAGAGTTCGGCCTGATTGCTTGCGCGCTGATCGTGCTGCTTTATCTCGCGATCGTGGTGCGCGTGCTGATGCGGCTGGTGGACGAGGACGACCTGTTCGCGCTGCTGGCCGGAACGGGCCTCGTCTCGCTGCTGGGCGGGCAGGCCTTTATCAACATGCTGGTGAACCTCCAGCTCTTCCCGTCAAAGGGTATGACGTTGCCGCTGGTGAGCTATGGCGGCTCGTCCACCATCGCCGTGTGCCTTGCCATCGGGCTGCTGATCGCGATCACGCGGCGCAATCCTTATCTGAAAAGGTCCACCCGGGGGCTTGGCGACCTGATCGGTTTCGGGCAGGCGGACCGGATGAACGATAAACCATCGCCCCTGTCCCGCGATATCTACCAATGACGACATCGAACCGACATTACGTGCTGGCCGCCGGGGGCACCGGAGGGCACTTGCTGCCCGCCTTCGCGCTGGCCGCCGAACTCGACCGGCGTGGCCATCACGTCGCCCTGATCACGGACGAGCGCGGGGCGGAAATCCCCGGAAAGCCCGATTTCATGCCCGCCCATGTCCTGCCCGCCGGGCGCTTCGGCAAGAACCCGCTCCAATGGGTGAAGGGCACCAAGGCAGTGCTGGAAGGCCGCAAGATGGCGCTGCGCCTGTTCGAAAGTTTCGAGCCGAGCGCGGTTGTCGGCTTCGGCGGCTACCCCTCCCTTCCTGCCGTGCTTGCCTCCACCTCGGCGAAGATCCCGACGGTGCTGCACGAACAGAATGCGGTGCTGGGCCGCGTGAACCGCCTCTTGTCGGGCCGCGTGCAGGCTATCGCCACCGCTTATCCCGACGTGCAGCGGCTGAAGCCCAAGCATGGCGACAAGGTCCACCTCGTCGGCAATCCGGTGCGCGCAGAAGTGCTGTCCCTGCGCGACGAGCCGTTTCCCTCCTATGGCGAAGACGGCTTGTTGCGGGTGCTGGTCACCGGCGGTAGCCAGGGCGCGCGGGTCCTTTCGGAAATCGTGCCGGACGGGCTGGCGATGCTTCCTCCCGCCATTCGCGAGCGGTTGCAGGTCACCCAGCAATGTCGCCCGGAAGACCTCGACACGGTGCGCGAACGCTATCGCAGCCACGGCATCCCGGCCGAACTCGCGACCTATTTCGAAGACATGGCCACGCGCCTTGCCGATGCGCACCTGTTCATCGGACGCGCAGGCGCCTCGACGATTGCGGAGCTTACCGCCGTGGGCCGTCCGGGTATATTGATCCCGCTCCCCATTGCGACCGACGACCACCAGGCCGCCAATACCCGCGAAATGGTGAAGGCGGGCGGTGCGCGCATGATCCGGCAGGACAGGTTCGAGGCAAAGGAACTGGCGAAGCAGATCCGCGTCCTGGCAGACGATCCCAAGGGCCTCGCCAATGCCGCGCATGCCGCTTGGAACTGCGGGCGTCCGCGTGCGGTCGAAGACCTCGCCGATCTCGTCGAAAGCTTCGGCGGGGCAGACATGATGGACGTCATCCGCGTCGGCGGAAACAATGCCCGCGGCGCAACGCAGGGCGCGCCCGCCGGGCAGGGCGCAAGCAGGGAGATCTCGGAATGAAGGGTGTCCCCACCGACATCGGAACGATCCACTTCGTCGGCATCGGCGGCATCGGCATGTCGGGCATCGCCGAAGTGATGAACAACCTCGGCTACACGGTGCAAGGCTCCGACATCAACGAAGGCCCGACGGTCGAGCGCCTGCGCTCGCAAGGCATTGCCGTAAAGATCGGCCACGAGAAGGAAAACGTGGAAGGCGCGGCTGTCGTCGTCACTTCCACCGCCGTGCGCCGAACCAATCCGGAAGTCGCCCACGCGCTGGAAAACCGCATCCCGGTGGTGCGCCGCGCGGAAATGCTGGCCGAACTCATGCGCCTCAAGTCGACGGTCGCCGTCGCTGGCACGCACGGCAAGACCACCACGACCAGCATGATCGCAGCGCTGCTCGATGCGGGCAATGTCGATCCCACCGTCATCAATGGCGGCATCATCGAACAATACGGCTCCAATGCGCGCCTTGGCGACAGCGACTGGATGGTGGTGGAGGCCGACGAAAGCGACGGCAGCTTCCTGCGGCTCGACGGGACGATCGCGGTGGTCACCAATATCGATCCCGAACACCTCGACCATTACGGCGATTTCGACGGGGTGAAGGACGCTTTCGTCGAGTTCATCCACAACGTCCCGTTTTACGGCGCGGCGATCCTGTGCATCGACCATCCCGAAGTGCAGGCCGTCATCGGAAAGGTCCGCGACCGGCGCGTGATGACCTATGGCTTCAGCCTGCAGGCGGACATCTGCGGCGTGAACGTGCAGCCGCACGAAGGCGGCAACCGCTTCGACGTGATCGTGCGCCAGCGCGGCGAGGAAGACCGCCGGATCGAAAACGTGACCCTGCCCATGCCGGGCCGTCACAACGTCCAGAACGCGCTCGCCGCGATTGCCGTGGCGATCGAGATGGGCTGCCCCGACGAAGTCATCTGCAACGGCTTTTCCAGCTTCGGCGGTGTGCGGCGCCGTTTCACCAAGGTCGGCGAAGTGCCGTGCCGCGAAGGCAAGGCCACCATCATCGACGATTACGGCCACCACCCGGTCGAAATCCGCGCAGTGCTGGGCGCAGCGCGTGAAGCGACGAAGAGCCGCGTGATCGCTGTCATGCAGCCGCACCGCTATACCCGCCTGCAGGACCTGATGGACGACTTCCAGAGCGCCTTCAACGAGGCCGACGTCGTCTACGTCACGCCGGTATATGCCGCAGGTGAAGACCCGATCGAAGGCGTCAATGCCAACGCTCTGGTCGAAGGTATCAAATCGCGCGGCCACCGCGCCGTGTCGACGGTCGAGGACCAGGGCGACCTTGCGCAGAAACTCGCCGGAGAGATCGAGCAGGGCGACATCGTCGTGTGCCTCGGCGCAGGCGACATCACGAAATGGGCCGCAGGCCTCGCCGACGCCATCACCGAGGAGCGCGGCGCGTGATGCAGCAGCCCGATGACGTACCCAACTGGGATAGCGGCATGGCTCCCGACTGCGAGGTCGAGGGCAGCGTAGCAGCGCCGGTTTTGACCCAAGGGCTGCGCGGCAAGCTGACGGCGCAGGCCCCGCTGGCGAAACTGGTCTGGTTCAAGACGGGCGGCTGCGCGGACTGGCTGTTCGAGCCGGAAGACCTCGAAGACCTGCGCCTGTTCCTCGAACGCCTGGACGGCGATCTGCCCGTCATGGCGCTGGGTCTCGGCTCCAACATGATCATCCGCGACGGCGGCGTACCGGGCGTGGTCATCAAGCTCGGCAAGCCCTTCGCAAATGTCTCGATCGACGGCGAGGTCGTCAGCTGCGGCGGCGGTGCGCATGGCATCCTCGTCGCCAGCGCGGCGCGCGATGCTGGCGTGGCCGGCCTCGAATTCATGCGCGGCATCCCCGGCACGGTCGGCGGGTTCGTGCGCATGAACGGCGGCGCTTACGGGCGCGAGGTGTCCGACGTGCTGATCGATTGCGACGTCATCCTGCCGGGCGGCGAACTTGTCACGCTGCCCGCGACCGATCTCGAATATACCTATCGTCATTCCGTCCTGCCGGAAGGCGCGGTGGTCGTCTCCGCCCGCTTCCAGGGCCACCCGGGCGATCCCGAAGAAATCGGTGCGGAGATGGACCGGATCGCCGAAGCGCGCGAAAACTCGCAGCCGCTACGCACCAAGACCGGCGGTTCGACCTTCAAGAACCCGCCGGGCAGGAAAGCGTGGGAACTGGTCGATGCCGCCGGGTGTCGCGGTCTCACCATGGGCGGCGCACAGGTGAGCGAGAAACACACCAATTTCCTGATCAACACCGGCGATGCCACCAGCGCCGATATCGAAGGGCTGGGCGAGGAAGTCCGGCGCCGGGTCTACGAGCATTCGGGCGTCGAACTCGAATGGGAAATCCAGCGGGTAGGAAGGCCCTGAGGCAATGAGCATTCTCGACCGCAAACTGCATGTCGCCGTCCTCATGGGCGGCTGGGCCAATGAACGCCCTGTCAGCCTGATGTCGGGCGAAGGCGTGGCCAAAGCGCTGGAAGAGCGCGGTCACAAAGTCACGCGCATCGATATGGACCGGCAGGTCGCCGCGCGGATCGCAGAAGCCGCGCCCGACGTGGTGTTCAATGCGCTCCACGGCGTGCCCGGCGAAGACGGCACGGTACAGGGCATGCTCGATCTGATGGGCGTGCCCTATACCCACTCGGGCCTCGCCACATCGGTCGTCGCCATCGACAAGCAGCTGACCAAGCAGGCGCTGGTCCCCTACGGTATTCCCATGCCCGGCGGGCGCATCGTCAAGAGCGCGGAGCTGTTCGAACGCGATCCCATGCCGCGCCCCTATGTGCTGAAACCCGTTAACGAAGGCAGCTCCGTGGGCGTCGCCATCGTCACGGACGACGGCAATTACGGTAATCCCATCGCCCGGGACGCGAAAGGCCCCTGGCAGGACTTTGGCGAATTGCTGGCAGAACCGTTCATTCGCGGGCTGGAGCTGACCTCCGCCGTGGTCGATTTCGAGGAAGGGCCGCGCGCATTGGCGGTTACCGAACTCAAACCCAAGAGCGGGTTCTACGATTTCGACGCGAAATATACCGATGGCATGACCGACCACATCTGTCCCGCCGAAATCCCCGAGCAGATCGAGAAGCTGTGCCTCGAGACAGCGCTGAAGGCGCACAGGCTGCTTGGATGCAAGGGCACCAGTCGCACCGACTTCCGCTGGGACGATACGCAGGGCGAAGACGGCCTGTTCGTGCTGGAAACCAACACGCAGCCCGGCATGACCCCGCTCAGCCTCGTGCCCGAACAGGGCCGCTATGCCGGCCTGGATTATGGCGAACTGGTCGAGACGATCATTGCCGCCGCGTTGCGCGATTTCGCCGCGCGCACGGGGGGCGGCGATGGCTAAGGTCAAGCGCAAGCCGACGGGGGTGCGGCGCTCTGCCGCCGCCCGCAATCGCAGCCAGAAGGCACGCGCGGCGAAGCGGCATACGTCGGGTTTCCTCGACCGGGCGATGACAGCGCTGCCCTTCACCGAAGAGCAGTGGCACAAATTCTTCCTGTTCCTGATCGTGGCGGCCGGGCTGGGTATCGCCTGGACAGTCGCGAGCTATGCCGGCGTGCCCGAAATTGCGCGGACCGAGCTGGCGAAATCGGCCAGTCGCGCAGGCTACGAAGTGCGCACGGTGCGCGTCACGGGCGTAGACCGGATGAGCGAGCAGCTGGTCTACCAGCGCGTACTGGGCGAGACCGATCTTCCGATGCCGCTCGTCGATGTGGAAGAGGTTCGCGACCGCCTGCTGGACCTCGCCTGGGTGAAGGATGCGCGCGTTTCCCGCCAGCTGCCCGATACCTTGCGGATCGACATCGTCGAACGCGCGCCGCACGCCGTGCTCGTGAAACCCGACCGGCTCGTCCTGGTCGATCCTGAAGGCCACGAGCTGGAGCCCGTCTCTTCCGAGGACGCCAAGGGCCAGCTCCTGATCTCCGGTCCCGGCGCGCAGAAGCAGGTCGCCGAACTCGGCAAGCTGCTCGATGCAGCGCCGGCCCTGAAGCCGCAGATCGTGGCCGCCGAATGGGTCGGCAATCGCCGCTGGAACCTGACTTTCAAGACCGGCCAGCTGCTGGCCCTGCCGGAAGGCGACCAGGGCCCGGCCGCGCTGGTCAAATTCGCCGAAATGGACGGGCGCAATCGCCTGATCGGGGGCAAGGCCGTGGCGATCGACATGCGGGTGCCCGACCGTGCCTATCTGCGCTGCCACGACGGTCCGTGTCCAAGGGGGATGAACGCACAATAATGGCTTCCGCAGCTCCTCTCCCCCGCGTCAATCGCGTCTTTGGCGCCGTCAATATCGGCTCGTTCCGCGTCTCCGCGATGATCATGGGCCAGGCCGAAGACGGCGAGATGGTCGTGCTCGGCTCCTCCCACCGGAAGAGCGAAGGCATCAAGCGCGGCTATGTCACCGATATGCGCGCTGCCACGCATGCGATCCGCAATGCGGTCGAGAAAGCGGAAGCGAACGCGAACACCTCCGTCTCCAGCGTGTGGATCGGCTGCGCGGGCGCAGGCCTGTCGAGCAAGGTCGCGAGCGTCGAAATCGCCATCGGCGGGCGCCGGATCGACGAAGACGATATCGAACACCTGCTGTTCGCCGCGCGCGACCATATTCAGCCCGACGGACGCATGGTCCTGCACGCCCAGCCGGCGCATTATTCGCTCGACGGGGCGCATGGCATAGCCAACCCATCGGGGCTGCACGCGGAATCGCTTGGCGTGGACGTTCACGTGACGCTGGCCGAAGGCGCGCCGGTACGGAACCTCATCGAAGCGGTGCAGAGTGCGCACCTGGACGTGGAAGGCGTGGTCGCCAGCCCGCTCGCCGCGGCCTATGCCTGCCTCAGCGCCGAAGAGCGCGACCTCGGCGTGGCTTTGGTCGAAATCGGCGCGCAGGTCACGAATGTCTCCGTTCATGCAGGCGGCATGCTGCTTGGCCTGAGGTCCATTCCCGTCGGCTCCAACGACATTACAGATGCAATCGCCTCCTCGCTCGGCATCCGCCGCAGCCAGGCGGAGCGCCTGAAATGCGTGTCGGGATCGGCCATCGCCACGCCCAGCGACCACCGCGAGATGATCCCTGTCAATTCGCCGGAGGAAGAGCCGAGCGGACAGCCTGCGCGCGGCGCGGACGAACACAACCGTATCCCGCGTGCAGAGCTTGTCTCCATCGTCACCGACCGCCTCGGCGCGCTGACAAGCGAAGTCGGCAAGAGCCTGAAGGGCATGGGCTTTTCGGGCGCTAGCGGCGGACAGGTCGTGCTGAGCGGCGGCGGGGCGGAATTGCACGGGATCGCGGAATTCATGCAGGGCGCGCTTGGCATGCCCGTCCGGATCGGCAAGCCACCATCCCTTCGCGGCCTTCCCGAAGCGCATGCGACACCCGGCTTCGCGACACTTGCGGGCCTGTGCCTTTACGCGGCGGAAGACCCCGTCGACATCCGTTCGATCGGTCCCGGCTACCAACCCACTCGCCGCTATTCGGGCCTGGGGCTGGTCAATCGCGTCATGCAGGCAGTCAGAGAGTATTTTTAGGGGGTGATACGTAGCGTAACCCCTGCTTCAGCCCTTGTGGATAAGGCTATTTACCAAGGTCACAGCGATTCGCTTTTGCGCGTAGGTGTGACATAACCGTTTTCAGGCGACTTTTTACTTCGAGGAAAGCTCAATGAGCATCAATATCGGTCCAGCATCCAGCGACGATCTCCGCCCCAAGATCATGGTCATCGGCGTTGGCGGTGCAGGCGGAAACGCAATCGCGAACATGATCGAAGCCAAGATCGAGGGCGTCGATTTCCTCGTTGCGAACACCGATGCGCAGGCACTGTCTACTTCCGCTTCCGAAAAGCGCATCCAGCTCGGCCCCGATATCACCGGCGGCCTTGGCGCAGGTGCACGTCCCGAAGTCGGCAAGGCTGCAGCCGAAGAAACCGTCGAAGATCTCGAAGACGCGCTTGAAGGCTGCAACATGCTCTTCATCGCCGCCGGCATGGGCGGCGGCACCGGAACCGGTGCGGCGCCCGTCATCGCCGAGGCTGCGCGCCGCAAGGGCGTCCTCACCGTCGGTGTCGTGACCAAGCCGTTCCTGTTCGAAGGTTCGCGCCGCATGCGCGCCGCCGAAGCGGGTATCGAAGAACTGCAGAAGCACGTCGACACGCTGATCGTCATCCCGAACCAGAACCTTTTCCTGGTCGCCAAGGCGGAAACCACCTTCAAGGAAGCCTTCATGCTCGCCGACGAGGTGCTGCAGCAGGGCGTCCGCTCGATTACCGACCTCATGGTCATGCCCGGCCTCATCAATCTCGACTTCGCCGACGTGCGCTCCGTGATGAGCGAAATGGGCAAGGCCATGATGGGCACCGGCGAAGGCGAAGGCGACAACCGCGCGCTCGAAGCTGCGGAACTGGCCATTGCGAACCCGCTGCTCGACGGCGTCAGCATGACCGGCGCCAAGGGCGTCATCATCTCGATCATCGGCGGCGAAGACATGAAGCTGCTCGAAGTCGACGAAGCCGCCAACCACATCCGCGAACTGGTCGACGAAGACGCGAACATCATCTGGGGTAGCGCGTTCAACCCCGACCTCGAAGGCAAGATCCGCGTGTCGGTGGTCGCCACGGGTATCGAACAGTCCGGCGTCGGTGTCGCTCCGCAGTCGCAGAGCTTCTCGATGTCCGACGCGCGTGCACCGCAGCGCCCGGTCCTCGACCTGCCGAGCGAAAGCGTCGAGGAAGACGACGAGCCGTTCGAATTGAGCGAAGGCCTCTCCGCCGGTCTCGACGACGATACCCACGACAATGAAGTGAGCTCGACCGGCCTGTCCGCTGCAAGCGCCGACGATTTCGGTGACGAGGACGAGGAAGAAGACGATGTCGACGGCATCGTCGATCCGCTCGCAGGCCTGCGCAACGAAGAGACCGAACGGTTCGATTCCTTCGGCAGCGAAGCGCCCGAACCGGCCGAAGACGGCTCGTTCGGCTCCGGCGACGGCTGGACCGACGAGGGCGAAGGCGCATCGGGCTCCCCGCTCGACCTGTCCGATCCTATCGACGATGGTGCCGGTCAGGACGAACTGCAGCTCGGCGCGGATCAGTTTGCGGATGGCGACAGCCCGCTGCAGAGCAAGCCCGCGAAGAAGCAGCCGGTCCTCGGCGGCGGCAATGCTGGTGGCGCATCGCAGGGCAGCACGCTGTTCGAGCGCATGGCCAATTTGTCGCGCGGTTCGGGTTCTTCCGAAAGCGACGTCGATAGCGACGACGAAGACGATGATGGCGACGACAGCAGCAGCGGTTCGCTCAACATCCCGCGTTTCCTCGGTCGCCAGAACAACCAGTAAAGTCCTGAAACTCTCGCGACCCGTCAGGCGTTGCAAGGGGAGATCATGACCAGTTCCGTGAGACATAGCGCCCTGCGCCTGGCTGCCAGCGTCCTTGCGTTCGGCGTGCCGGGCCAGCTGGCTGCGCAGGAAATCGTCCAGCCGCTGCCGCCCGAAGGCACGAGCGAGCTCAATTCCGCCCTACAGCGGCTGGCCCGCGATTCCGGCGATGTCGGCGCCTTGCTCGATGCAGGCGAGGCGGCTCTCAAGCTGGGTGATATTCCCGCCGCAATCGGCTTTTTCGGCAGGGCGCAGGACATTTCGCCCAACAATAGCCGCGTCACTCTCGGGCTTGCGCAAGCCTACACCTATTCGCGCCGTCCGGTCGAAGCCCTGCAATTGTTCGCGCAGGCCGAGCGGGCAGGGGTGCAGCCTCAGCGCATGGCAAAGACCCGGGCGCTCGCCTTCGACCTCGTGGGCGATTCCGCCAGCGCGCAGGCGCTATACAGGCTTGCGCTGCAACAGGGAGAGGACGCCGCTGTGCGTCGCAACCTCGCGCTGAGCCAGGCAATCTCGGGCGACAAGGCGGGCTTCGAGGCGACCTTGCTTCCGCTCCTGCAACAGGGCGACAATGCCGCTTTCCGCACGCGCGCCTTCGGCCTTGCAGTCCTCGGAGAAACCGAAGCGGCGATCCAGATCGCGCGCGACATGATGCCGCGCGCCATGGCGGGGAGGGTCGAACCTTACCTCAGATACATGCCGCAGCTTACCGCTGCACAACAGGCGGCGGCCGGTACTCTCGGCGTCTTTCCGCGTACGGCGTCGATCGGGCGCGATGATCCGGCGATCGCGCGCTATGACAGCCCTTCGGTCCGCTCCGCCGACGCCGCGCTCGCTCCTACCGGGCCTGCGTTGGGCCAGCCGACCCAACCGACGAGGCCCGCGCGCCAGCGGACTTCCCCGCCGCGCGAACGTGCGGAGCAAGCGAGCGCCAGCTCGGACCGTTCGATCTTCAGGCCCGCCCGCAGTGCGGATCGCCCGGCAAGGGTGGAGGAACCTGTCCAGGCTGCGGCTCCGGCAGCAACGCCAGCTGCCCAGCCGCAAGCGGTGCCGCCAACGCAGGCAACCACCGTGGCAACTGTCTCGCCCACGACCCCGCCCGCAGCCCTGCTCCCCCAGCGCCAGGAAGAAGAAAGCGTTGCCGATGCCTTCGCAGGGTTCGACCTGACAGGGGCGAGCGCTGCGCCGCGGCAGGGTGCGGTCGATATCACCCGCATCCAGGCGCCTCGCGAAGTGGCGGAGCCACCTGCACCGCCGCCACCTGCGCACCCGGCACGCCACTGGGTGCAGGTCGCGACGGGCCGCGATACCTCTGCGTTGCGCTTCGACTGGCGGCGCATCGCCCGCAAGGCGGAGGGCTTGCTGGACGGCAAGGGGCCTTTCGTTACCCCATGGGTCGAGGCCAATCGCCTGCTTTCCGGACCTTACGAATCACGCGATGCCGCGCGCGACGTGGTGAACCGCCTGCGTGCGCTCGAGATCGACAGCTTCCCCTTTTCGAGCGACGAGGGGCAGGAAATCGCCAAGCTCGATTAGGGTGTCCGCCCATCCGTAAGTTGGGCTTGTGCACAAGCTTTGCACAAGCCGATTGCGTTCTCCCCAACCCGCTTGGGACCTTCGATTGCCAAGCGGGCGGCGCGACCTGCACAAGGCTCGCATGAGAGCCACGGGATCGCCACGATGAGAACCTCCGAAAGCCGTTTCGAGGCAGAAGAGGACGCTGCTCCGCTTGATATGCTGACTGCCCTGTTCGAGGCGCGCGGCTGGCCGTGCGGGTCCACCGGCGACGAGATGAGCGGCGAAGTGCAGGGCAGCTGGACCACCTACCAGCTGCGCGGGATCTGGCGTCCCGAGGATATGGTCCTGCAATTGCTGTGCCTTCCGGAAATCCGGATTTCCGATGAAAAACGGGCGGTTGCGCAGGAACTCGTCACCATGGTCAACGAGCAGATGTGGCTCGGCCATTTCGATATCTGGTCGAACGGAGGCGTGCTGCTTTATCGCAATGGCACGATGCTCGGCGACGAGGGTTTGCTCAGCCTCGGACAGGCACAATCGCTGGTCGAAATCGCGGTCGAGGAATGCGACCGGTTTTACCCTGCCTTCCAGTTCGTGCTGTGGGGTGACAAGAGCCCCGCAGATGCTTTGAAGGCGGCAATGGTGGATGCGGCTGGCGAAGCCTGAACTGCCGCATCCGGGCAAATCCGCGCAAATGGTTGATTTCCATTAGGCAAACCCCGTCCGGTTTCGCTTGAAATCGGCGGGAATAATGCCGATATTCCCCCCAGAAGCGGGGTGAATTGTCTCCGCAATTGGGAGTTTTTGAAAATGGCCGATTGGAACGACACCGACCAGAGGCAGGCGACCTCGTCCGTGCCGCGTGCGGGTGATGCCGTATCCCGCCAGACCACTTTCGACGCTGGCCTGCGCCAGCACATGCTGTCGATCTACAACATGATGGCTTCGGGCGTGCTGCTGACCGGCATCGTCGCCCTGCTGTTCGTCAACACCGGCCTGTTCGAAGCGGCCTACCAGGTCGTACAAACGCCCCGCGGTGCCGCTGTTCAGCCGACGATGCTTGGCTGGATCATCTCGCTTTCGCCGCTCGCCTTCATCCTGGTGTTGAGCTTCGGCGGGGTACAGCGTTTCAGCAAGGGGACGCTCCAGGTCTTCTTCTGGAGTTTCGCTGTGCTGTTCGGCATGTCGATGTCGACGATTTTCGCCACCTATACCGGTGAATCGATCGCATCCGCCTTCTTCGCTTCGGCCGCGGCGTTCGCTGGCCTTAGCCTGTTCGGCTACACCACGAAGAAGAACCTTTCGGGCTGGGGCAGCTTCCTGCTCATGGGCCTGATCGGCATCATCGTGGCGATGCTGCTCAACGCGTTCTTCTTCCAGTCGGGCGCGATGGGTCTGGTGATCAACATCCTCGGCGTGCTGATCTTCGCAGGCTTCACCGCCTACGATACGCAGCGCCTGAAGAATGAATATCACTATGTCCGCGGTACCGAATATGCGGGAAAGGCGATCGTGATGGGCGCACTCAGCCTCTATCTCGACTTCATCAACCTGTTCATGTTCCTGCTGCAGTTCCTCGGCAGTCGGGAATAATCCCAACCGCCGACCGCAGCAGCGAGTCGTTTGATCGTGCCCGGGGCGTAACTCACGTCCCGGGCATTTTCTTTGTCCGCTCAAGGGAGTAGGAGGCGATATGCTTCATCGCCCGTCAATCAAGACGCGTTCATGGTGAAGACAGAAAATTCCTTGAGGAGGGTACGCGCGCCGTGAGCCGCAATTCGCACATAACCATTCGCTTCGCCGCCATCGCCGGCGGCCTGCTCGCTCTTTCGGCCTGTGCTACACCGCCTCCTCCCCCACCGCCGCCGCCGCCCCCGCCGCCGCCCGCGCCGGTTGTGATCCCGCCCCGTCCGGTTCCGCCCATGGGTGCAACCACGGGCATGACCATTCCACTGGTGGCTGCCGACGGCGTGCGCCAGACGGTGAATGCGAACCTGACCCCGGCACAGACGGTGTGGAACCTGCGCTCCGCCCTCAATGTCGCGGCGCTCAATTGCCCCGAACCGCAGGCGACCATGCTGGTCGACAATTACGGTGCCTTCCTGAAGCGCAACGCGCGCCAGCTTTCGGCGACCAACCGCGCCCTGCAGGGGGAATTCCGCCAGAAGTACGGCGCGACCTATCGCGACGTGCAGGATTCCTACATGACGCAGGTCTACAACTATTTCGCCTTGCCGCCCGCCATGGGCAATTTTTGCGATGCCGCGCTGGCTGTGAGCCGTGATGCGCTGACTGCGGAAGTAGGCACGCTGGACAGCTTCGCTGCCGCCGCGCTCCCGCGTATCGAGAGCGTCTTCAACGATTTCTACCGCGCATACGAACAATACCGTGTGAACCTCGCCGCGTGGAATTCGCAATACGGCCCGCCTACGGTCAACACGACGGTGCAAGGCTACACCAATCCGCTCAGTCCAGATGTGACTGTCGCTCCGGGTGAGACACTGGTGAACTCCATGCCCGCGACCACGCCGGTCACCGTGGCCAGCGAAACGCAGGCCCCGGTGGATCTGCCGCCTGCAGCCGGTGTCCAGCCGGTGATCGTCGCCACGCAGGACGATGAAACCGGTGCAACGGTGTCTACGCTGCCAACCGAAGGTCCGATCTTCCAGTCGGGCGAAGTGGTACAGGGCGAGGTTCAGGCCGGGCCGGACGATACGCCCGATCCCCAGAGCTGAGTCTGCCTAAACCGGATTGTATTGCGGGAAGTTGAGCGCGCAGGCAGCCAGCATCTTGGCGGTTGCCTCGCGGTCGGCCACGTCGAGCCCCGGGGGAGGCGCCTGCATCTTGGCAGAGGGCGGGAACGTGCCGTAACCTGCAAAAAGCGCGTGCCAGCTCATCGGGGCATAGGGCGCAGCAATGCCATAGGTCCCCGCATTTGCCTCCTCGAGCGAGCGCTGCGTGAACCAGGCGGTCATCATCGCTTTCAGATTATCCGATAGCGATTGGTTGGCGGCGTTTTCGCGCCAGTACCCGGTGTCGGTCCGCTGGTTCAGGCGGTAATGCGCCACGATATAATCGCGGATCCCCTCGTACCGCGCCGCGATCCTCTGGTTGAAAGCATCGCGGTTCGCGTCGGTAAATCCCGCGTTCTCGTAGGCTTCTGCGAATTCAAGGGCGGTGGCTATGACGATATGCAAGGCCGTCGCCTCCAGCGGTTCGATGAAGCCTTGCGATAGGCCGGTGGCGAGGCAATTGCGGACCCAGCTGTTCTCGAGCCTGCCGACCTTCATCTTCAGGAACCGCGGCTGCGCATCGTCTGCATCGACCCCGAGGGCGCGGGCCAGTTCCGCAGCGGCGTCGTCATCTCCGATATGGCGGGAAGAATAGACATATCCATTGCCCACACGCCAGGTGAGCGGGATCGACCAGCGCCAGCCTGCGCTCATCGCGATGCTCTCGGTCTGCGGGACGATCGGCCCGGTGTGCGGCGTCGGCATCACCACCGCTGAATCGTTGAAAAGGTTCTCCGCAAATGGAAGAAAGCGCGCACCGAGTTTCTGCCGGGAAAGCAGGGCAGCAAAGCCCGAGCAATCGACAAACAGGTCGCCCTCGATCCGCTCCCCGTTGTCGCAGAGCAAGGCCGCAATATCGCCGCTCTGATCAAGCTCCACATCTTCGACCTTCAGCGGGCGGTGGAGAACACCGCGCGGCACTGCCCAGTCGCGCAGGAACGCGCCAAGCTTGTGGGCATCGAAATGGTAGCCATAGCTTTGCGGGAAAGGAAAGTTCGCCTCCGGCACCGGGCCACGCCTCGAACCGGCGAGTTGCGCAGCGAGGAACCAGTCGTCCGGATGTGCCGGCACGTCGATGCCCCGGCGGCGCAGGCCGCAGTTCCGCACGAAACCCGGCTCGGTATGGAGGTCGACCGGACCCGGGAACGGGTGGAAATAACTCTCGCAACCCTCGCGCTCGCTCCAGCCTGTGAAGCGGATGCCGAGCTTGTAGGTGGCATCGCAGGCCGCCATCCACTCCGCCTCTTCTATGCCGAGGTGGTCGAAGAACGCCTTTAATTGCGGCGTAGAGCCTTCGCCGACGCCGATGATGCCGATCGCCGGGCTTTCCACGACGGTGACACTGCCCCCGCGCCCAGCCCATTCGTGGTGCAGCAGGCAGGCGGTGATCCAGCCTGCACTGCCACCGCCGAGGACGACGACGCGAGGAACTGAGCCTGTGCTCACCCCTGCGGCACGAACTCGATCGCGAAACCGCCTGCGGGCGCAAGGCGAAGATCGAGCGTCTGGTCGGCGGTTACGGTCATGGTCTCGACATCCATCGCATGGCGATCCGCGCCAAGTCCATCGGCATTCGCGCCGTCACGCCAGATCGTGGCTGCATAGGACTTGCCTGGATCGAGGAAGGACAGCGGGACTGAGGCGACGCGCTCTTCGGCATCGGTGACGGCGCCGACATACCAGTTCAGCGTATCGCGATCGCGGCGGGCGATGACGGCATATTCGCCGACCTTGCCGTCGACGAGCAGGCTCTCTGCCCAGTCGGCAGGAACGCGCTTCACGAAATCGAGAGCGCGAGGATATTTGGCCAGGTTTTCGGGCAGGTCGGCGACCATCTGGATCGGCGAATAGATCGCGACATAGAATGCCAGCTGGCGGGCAAGGGTGCTCGGGAGGTCGGGAGCGGTCGCCCCGCGCCCTTCGAGCGAGAATACGCCCGGAGTATAGTCCATCGGACCCGACAACATCCGCGTGAAAATGAGTTCGGGCACGTGACCCGGATCGTTCTTCGGCACCGCCCATGCATCGTATTCCGCCCCGCGAGCGCCCTCGCGGCTGACCCAGTTGGGATAGGTGCGGCGTAGGCCGGTGTCCTTGACCGGTTCATGCGGGTTCATGGCGATCTTGTGTTCGGCCGCTTCCTTCACGACCTTCAGGTGATGGCGGACCATTTCCTGCCCGTCGTGCCAGACGAAGGTCTCGCCCATGCCGCCTTCACCTGCGGGTGCGATGATGCCGCCCGCGTCGGCGACATAGCCGCTCTTCACGGCGTCGATGCCGAGGCTCTGATAGAAGGCCATCGCGTCTTCGAGCTGTTCTTCGTAGACCTTGATGTTGCCACCCGTTTCGTGGTGGCCGATGATGCGCACGCCTTTTTCTTCGGCATAGCGCGCCACCTCCACGATATCGAAATCGGGATAGGCGGTGGTGAAGTCGAATTCACGGCCATTGCCGAACCAGGTGCCGTCCCAGCCCAGGTTCCAGCCCTCAATCAGGACGCCGCGAAAGCCGTGCTCGGCGGCGAAATGGATGTGCCGTTTGGCGTTTTCGGTGGTCGCGCCGTGCTTTTCTCCGCTCGCCCAGCTGCTGTCATCGAGATGCATTTCCCACCAGATGCCGATGTACTTGTGCGGCGTGAACCAGCTGACATCGCCGAGCTTGTTGGGCTCGTTGAGGTTGAGGATGATATTGCTCTCGAACAGGCCCTTGGGGCCGCCTGCGATCTGGATCGTGCGCCATGGCGTCGTGAATGCGCCTTCGCGAATTACCTTTGGCCCGCGCGGCGAAGGGGCCAGCTGGGCGCGGAAGCGCGTGTCGTCGACGCGGCGCAGCCACATGCCCGAATAGTCGACCAGTGCCGCCTCGTGGAACGACAAGTGCAAGCCGTTGTCGAGGACCATCGTCACCGGCGTATGCACGGTCGAAAGTGCGCTCACCGGGGTCTTCGAATAGAGATATTCATAGCGATTCCAGTCGCCTGCGGGAATCGACCATGCCGTGCCGTCGGAGGCGATGTTGAACTCGGTCAGTTCATCCGCGATGCGATAGACGGGCTGGCGCTCCGTCTCCGGGAATTCGACGCGGAAGCCCAGGCCATCGTCGAACACGCGCATGCGCACGGTAATCTCGCGCGCGTCTTCATCGCGCTGGCGGAAGGTGAGGGCCAGTTCGTTGTGAATGTCCTGCACCCACTGGCGCTCGCCCCAGGGCTGCTCCCATGTGCTGGCGTGGCTTTCCTCGCGAAATGCAACCACCTCGAAATTGCGGCGCATCGGATCCGCGTCGGTGAAGGCGAAGCCGAGGTTCGACTTGGCGATGACCGGCACGCCGTCGCGCGTGACTTTGTAATAGGGAATGCCTTCGCCGTCGGCGTCGAGCGTTACCGCGATCCGCCCGTCGGGCGAAGTGACCGTTTCCGCCTGCGCCGCAGCGATCGGCAGGAGAGAGGCGCCGAGGAACAGGGCGATGTGGCGGATCATGTGTCGGTCTCCAGAATGATGGCGGCGAAGGGGGGAAGGACGGTGGGCTCTGCGCCGTTGATCGCGAGCAATGTGCGGCCTTCGCAATCTTCGCAACGTACCGGCTTGCTGCCGAAATTAAAGCGGCAGCGCAGGCGCTGGCCGCCGGCTTCGCGGACCAGTTCCAGCAGGTCGCCGTCGTGATTGCATTCGGTGACGCGTCCGTGGTGGAGCGCGGGATTCGCCTTGCGCAGGGCAATCGCCTGCTTGGTGAATTCGAGCAAGGAGTTGGCATCGCCCTGCTGTGCAGCGACCGAACGGGGACGGTTGTCGTCGCCAACCGGGAGCCATGGCGCGGTACTGCCGAAGCCGGCACATTCGCTATCGTCCCATGGCATGGGGGTACGCGCACCGTCTCGGCTCAGCGTCAGCGGCCAGTTCGCGATTGCCTCGGGATCGTGCAACTGGTCGAACGGGATGTCGACCTGCGTGAGGCCGAGTTCCTCGCCGTAATACAGGATCGCATTGCCGCGCAGGCTCATCAGCAGCAGCGCCTTGAGGCGCGCGAAGGCCTGGCGATCTTCCGGCTTGCACCAGCGGCTGAGCGCACGGGGCGCGTCGTGATTTTCGAACGCCCAGCTCGGCCAGCCGACGCCCGGCTCCTCCGGCCATTCGGCGAGGGCGGAACAGACCAGCTGCGGCGTCAGTGCCTCGGCGTAGAGGAAATTGAATCCGTAGGCAGAATTGAGGTGCGCTTCGCCTTCGGTGAAGGCTTTCATCTCGCGTACGGCATCGTCGCCGCCGACTTCGGCCACGGTGAAGATGCCGTCGAATTCGTCTGTCAGCGCGCGGATGCGCTCGATGAATGCAGGGATGTCCGCATGGCTCTGGTTGTAGGTCTTGAGCTGGAAATCGAACGGCCGGGTGCGCTGCTTGTCGGTCGGCGGGGCGGGCGGATTGTCGCGCAATTGCGGGTCGTGCATCGCGAAGTTGAGTGCGTCGATACGGAAGCCGTCCACACCGCGCTCAAGCCAGAATCGCATCACATCGAGAACGGCCTGCTGCGCTTCGCGGTTATGCAGGTTGAGCTGCGGCTGGCTGGAAAGGAAATTGTGCAGGTAATATTGCCCGCGCCGCGCGTCCCATGTCCACGCCGGACCGCCGAAGACCGACTGCCAGTTCGACGGCGGCGAGCCGTCGGGCTTGGCATCGGCCCAGACATACCAGTCGGCCTTGGGATTATCGCGGCTCGATCGGCTTTCGGCGAACCATTCATGGTCGTCCGAGGTGTGCGAATAGACCTGGTCGATCAGTACCTTGAGGCCGAGCTCATGGGACCGGGCGATAACCGCATCGAAGTCTTCCAGAGTACCGAAGATCGGGTCGACATCGCAGTAGTCCGAAACGTCGTAGCCGAAATCCTTCATCGGCGATTTGAAGAAAGGCGAAATCCAGATTGCATCCGCGCCGAGTTCGGCAATGTGCGGCAACCGCCGGGTGATACCGGGCAGGTCGCCGATGCCGTCACCGTTGGAATCCATGAAGCTGCGCGGATAGATCTGGTAGATCACCGCGCCCTTCCACCAAGGCAGGTTGTCGCTCATTCGGCGGTCTCCGAAACGCGGCACACGGCCCAGCCGAAGGCGGGAAGGGTAAAGGCGGCGCTGCCCGGCGCGGTTACCGCTGCCGGGCAGGATCCTGCAAGCGTAACGAGGCGGCGGGCATCGTAGCCGAGCATCACATTGGCGCTGCGCTGGGCGCCGGTGGTATTGAACACGGCGAGATATTCCGTCCCGTCGTCCGGATCGAACCTGCTGACGGCGAAAATGCCCGGCTCCTGCTCGTAATGGCGCACTTCCTGGCGGCCGCGGGTGAGGGCGGGGTGCGCGCGCCGGATGGCGGAGAATTCCGCGATCAGGCGGAACAGCGGATGGCTCTCGTCGAAATTGCTATCGGCAGTGGTCGCGTCCGTGCCGATCAGGTTGTTGTCATTGTAGACCGCGGTGCGCGAAGGGAACATGTCCTCGCGCGCAAGCTGGTCGTTGCCGTCGCCGACGAAGCCCTGCTCGTCACCGTAATAGATCACCGGGCTGCCGCGCAGGCTCAGCATCATCGCGTGGCCCAGCATGACGCGCTTCAGCAGTTCGTCCTGCGAGATATCGGGCTTGTCCCATTTGATGAGCGTCGAGAAGCGGCCCATGTCGTGGTTGCCGAGGAAGGTGGGCAGCTTGCCCGCGGTCTCCTCGCCGCCTTCGTACAACACGTCGCCGTCGAACATATGCGCCAGGACGACCGTTCCCTTGTCCCGCCCGAGCAGTTCGCGCATCGCTGCCTGGAAAGCGAAGTCGAGCACGGCGGGCAGTTTGTCGCGGCGCGTATATTCGGCGATGTATCCGTTTTCCGGGATATCCTTGTAGACCTCACCGAACATGTGGAAGTTCGGGATGCCGTTCTCTTTCGCCACGGCTTCGAGAGCGGGCACGAACTCCTGCCAGAAACCGGGATCGACATGGCGCGCGGTGTCGATGCGGAAGCCGTCGACGCCGGTGTTGCGCACCCAGTCGCCGAAAATCTCGATCATGCCGGCGCGCACGCGCGGGTGTTCGGTAAACAGGTCGTCGAGGCCCGAGAAATCGCCGAACCGGCTGTCTTCGCCCGTGAACGAGCTGTTGCCGCGGTTGTGGTAATAGATCGGCTCGTTGAGCCAGGCGGGGACCTTCACGTCCTTTTCCGCCTCGGGCACGACCGGGATGTAGGCGTAGTTCGGATCAGTCAGCTTGGCGAAATTCTCTTCGCTCCTGTCGCTATCGCCCATGAAGCCTTCGTTGATGCGCGCACCATCGGGGCCGCCGCGCGTCGAATAGGGATAGTCCCCCTTGCTGCGGTATTCGAAATTGGTCGCATCGCCATCGGCATAGGTGATGACGTCGGCCGTGTGGTTGGTGATGATGTCCATGTAGACCTTCATCCCGCGCGCATGGGCGGCATCGACGAATGCCTTGAATTCCTCGCGCGTGCCGAAATGGCCGTCGGGGCGGGTGAAATCGGTGACCCAGTAACCGTGGTATCCCGCGCTTTCGTCACCCGGAGGGCCTTGCACCGGCTTGTTCTGGAAGATCGGCGCGAACCAGATGGCAGTGACACCCAGCTTCTCCAGATAGTCGAGCCGGTCGGTCAGCCCTTTAAGGTCGCCGCCATGGAAAAAGCCCTTGGCCGTGGGGTCGTAACCCGTCTGCAGCCGGTCGCCTGTGAAATCGCCACGATCATTCGTCGGATCGCCGTTCTCGAACCGGTCGGGCAGGACGAAATAGACGATTTCCTCGCTCGGCAGGCGGTCCCTGAAATTCACTTCCGGCCCGCTAGAAATGGCAGCAGGCGGGGTCTGCGCCGTTGCACAGGCCGCGAGGCCCAGGGCCAGGAGGGGAAGGGACTTGCGGATCATGCGGGGACTTCCTGCTGGGGAGAGGCGTTGATGAATTGCTGCACGAAATCGAGATGCCGGGGCATCTGCTTCACCTCTTCGATGAGAGCGAATTCCGTGCCGTCGAGGAGCTGGCGCAGTTCCTCTTCTGCGAGCGTGTCGGCGATCGGGTTGTAGCCCCTCGCTTCCACGCCCTGTCCGACGAGCACCTGGAACCAGCCCACTTCGGTGAACAGTTCCTCGTGCTCGCGGTGAATGAAACCGGAGGCCCGCCAGTTTTCCAGCTTGGCCTCCAGCGTGTCCGGCAATTCCATGTGCCGGACTGCGTCCCAGAAGGGCTCTCCCTCACGTTCGTTGGCCGTGTAGTGAAGGACGAGAAAATCGCGGATGCGGGTCCATTCGAAGTCGGCCTGGTCGTTGAACCAGTCGACGATGGCCGGATCGGGCCGGCCGGCGGGGAGGACCGACAGGAACCTGCTGATCGCGCTCTGGATGAGGTGGATGCTGGTCGATTCCAGCGGCTCCATGAAACCGGCTGCCAGGCCGAGCGCAAGGCAATTGCCCTGCCAGTGGCGGCGGCGCTTGCCGGTGGTGAAGCGGATGGGGCGCGGATCGCCCAGCGGTTCGCCATCGAGGTGGGCGAGCAGGGTCGCGGCAACTTCGTCGTCCGACAGGTGCGCCGAGGAATAGACCATGCCGTTGCCGATGCGGTGCTGCAGCGGGATGCGCCACTGCCAGCCCGCCTTGCGCGCACTGGACCGTGTATAGGGTGTGAAATCGCCGCCATTGGCACATGGGACGGCCATGGCGCGGTCGCAGGGCAGGTAATGCGTCCAGTCGTCGAAGCCTGCATCCAGGGCCTGTTCGATCAGCAGGCCGCGAAAACCGGTACAGTCGATGAAGAAATCGCCCTCGATGCGCTCTCCTCCCTTGAGCGAGAGGGCGGCGATGGTGCCGGTATCGCCGTGCTGTTCGACCTGCGCAATCATGCCTTCCTTGCGCTCGACCCCGCGGGCTTCCGAGAAGCGCCGGAGGTAGGCGGCATAGAGCCCGGCATCGAAATGGTAGGCATAGGGCATTTCGGGCGACTGGGGCGTGCGGCGTCCGCGCTGCATGCGCATGGTGCGCGCAGCCAATTCGTTGAGCGAATAGCGGATCAGCGGTTTGGCCAGGCCGAGCTTTGCGGCGCGCAGCCAGTAGTGCTGGAAGGGGAGCAGTCCGACGCCGCGGCCGATGTTGCCGAACGCGTGCATGTAGCTTTCGCCCTCGCGCCGCCAGCCGTCGAATTCGATGCCGAGCTTGAAGCTGCCCTTGGTTTCACGGACGAATTCCGCCTCGTCGATGCCGAGTGCGCCGTTGAACAGATGGATCTGCGGGATCGTTGCCTCGCCGACGCCGACCGTGCCGATTGCATCGCTTTCGACAAGCGTGATCGAGGTCCCGGGCGGAGCGAAACGGACAAGGGCCGCCGCTGCCATCCAGCCGGCGGTTCCGCCCCCGGCAATTACGTATCGTTGAATGGTGTCCTGGGTCATGGCTCTGGGCTCCCGTCACGCCGGATGCGCGGCTATAGCATGGCAGCGCATCCGGCGTATCGGGGACGGGGCAGTCGGGAGGAGATGGTGACCGCCCCGCCGTCGATAGCCGATCAGAACTTGTAGGAAACGCCGACCAGGTAGGTCCGACCGTATTCCTCGTAGTCGATCACGAACTCGCGATTGCCATCGGTATAGTTGATGAACGGCTCGTCCGTCAGGTTGAGCGCCTGCAGGGTAAAGGCGAGACCGTCGAGCGACGAGCCTTCCTGGAAACGATAGCCGATCTGAGCATCGAAGATCGATTCCGCATAGGTCTGGCGGAACGAGCGGCTGGCCGAGATGCCGATGAATTCGGCAAGGAAGCCGGTCCGATAACGGTGGCTGACACGCGCTTCGAAACCGCTGTTTTCATAGTATGCGGTCGAGTTGACCACCCACTTCGACAGGCCGGGCGTGTCGACATTGAACGTTTCGCCATTGGACAGGGTCACATCGAGCTTGCTGTCGGTGTAGGACGCGCTGGACTGGACGCCGAAGCCGGGCAGGAAACCGGTCATGTCGCCCAGCGGGAGGGCGATGCTGCCTTCCACGCCGAAGATGTAGCCTTCTGCGCCATTGTCCGGACCACCCACCAGGCCCAGCGTCTGGTTGCCGGTGGCAGCGAATGCAATCTGCTGGGTCGGCGTCAGCGTCGGGACGAGGTAGGAGAAGTCGCGCACGACCGGAGCGTTCGGGTTCACGAAATCGTCCAGCCACTTGTAGTATGTCGCCAGCGCCAGATAGCCTTCGCCGCCGAAATACCATTCGAACGACGCGTCGATGCCGTCTGCGACATAGGGACGCAGTTGCGGGTTGCCGCCGCCACCGCTGAAGATCGAGTTGAACCCGTCGGTCGGCGGCTGGTTGGCGATGCTGGCGTTATACGACGCGTTCAGCTGGTCCATGCGCGGACGGGCCAGGGTACGGGCTGCACCGAGACGCAGCTTGATGTCCGGCGTGATTTCGAAGTTGAACGTCGCGCTGGGCAGGACGTGGGCATATTCGTCGCCGCCCTCCACGGGGACGAGAGCAGCGCCGATACCGCCATTCGACTGGAAGCCGTCCGAACTCTGGTCGGTGAAGACCAGCTGCACGCCGATATTGCCTTCGACCGGGATGGACCCGAGCGAGCCTTCGAGGTCGGCACGGAGCCAACCGTTCCAGACCTTCTCGTTGACGGACCAGTCGCCCGGGAACGGCAGGCTGGAGCTCTGCACGTCGGTCAGGAGGTAGGTGCCGTTGTTGATCAGGACGAAGGGATCGTAAGCAACCTGCGGACCGAAGCCGAGGAAGTCGAGGCTGGCGATCGGGGTCAGCAGCGCATCGCTCGGGATCGGCAGGCGGGTTACCGCGCCGTCGGCGGCGTAGGCAGAGGGTCCGCCGGCCAGGCTGAGGAAGTTTTGCACGATGTCACGCGACTTGGTGCGATCGTCGAAGGCGACGCCGGCAACCAGGTTTTTGACCCAGCCGCTGTCGACCTTGCCGACTACTTCCGCGCGGGCCGACCACAGTTCGTCGTCGGTCGAGGTGTCGTTGATGAAGCCTGCCTGCACGATGCCGTCGGCACCCCAGCCACGCGGGTCGGTCAGCTGGATGAGGCTGGTGTCCGAATAGTCGATCGTGTTGTTGAAGTTGAACGGAAAACCGCTCGACGGGCGGGTGTAGGTCACCGTGTCCGACGGACCGGAAGCATTGGCCGCGTAGGTCAGGCCCGAGTAGCTTTCGATCTGCTGCAGGCGGCGGTCCGAGCTCGAGTAGGAGACGTCGAAATTGAGGAGGACGTCGTCGTTCTCGTACTTGGTGTTCCAGCCGGCAGCGAAGGTTTCGGTGTCCTTGCGGTCGTAATCGTTGCGGACCACGGGCTGGACGCCGGTGAAGGTCACGCTGTTCGGGAAATCGCCGCCGCTGTTGTCGGCGATGGTCGCGCCCGAACCCCAGCCCGGGTTGAGCGGGAACTCGATGCCGCGCTGCGGGATACGCTCGCGATAGTCGGCGTAGAAGATGTCGATCGTGGTGTTCCACTCGAGGCTCGGCTCCCATTCGAGGGTGCCGAACACGCCGAGGCGGTCGAGGTCGACCGACTTGGCGAAGGGCTTCATGCCGCCAAGCACCGTGTAACCGGCGTCGTTGGGATAGCCCCAGGCGTTGAACTTCTTCACCTGGCTCGGGCTCGACTGATAGGCAACGCCGACCGCGAGGCCGAGCGTGTCGTCGGCGAACTGGTCGACATAGGTGCCGGTTGCGCGATAGCCCCAGCCCTTCACGTCGGGGTTGAGCGAGCCGTCTTCGTTGAATTCGAGGCGACCCGAGAGCGAGACGATGCGCTCACCCTTGGCGAGCGGGCGGATGGTGCGAAGGTCGACTGTACCGGCGAGGCCCTGGCCGATGAGACCGGCGTAAGGCACCTTGTAGATGACGCCCTGGTCGATGAGTTCGGCCGGGTACTGGTCGTATTCGACGGCGCGGTTGTCGCCCGAGGACACAAGCTGGCGGCCGTTCAGCAGCGAGGTCGAATAATCGGGACCGAGGCCGCGGATCGAGAGGCTCTGCGCACGGCCGTCGATACGCTGGACGGCGAGGCCGGGCAGGCGGCCCAGCGTTTCGGCGATCGAGACGTCTGGCAGCTTGCCGATGTCTTCCGAGCTGAATGCTTCGGCGATAACCGGCGCGTCGCGCTTCAGGTTGATCGCGGTTTCAAGCGCCTGGCGGTAGCCTTCGACGACTATGATGTTGTCTTCGCCCGGCTCTTCCTGCGAGGCGGTTTCATCGCCCGGTTCGACCGAGGCTTCCTGCGCCATTGCAGGCGTAGCGACTGCGGCCAGTGCGATGGTGACGGCGCCGGCGCTGATGCCCCCGACGAGCTTGGAACGAAATGCCATAATCGTGCTCTCCCTGATGGCCGGTCCTGTTATCTTTTGGACCGACTCGATACCCCACAGGCGGCGGAAACTCGCCCGTATGTCGTCCTGAATACGGGTCAGGAGGCGGGCTCCGGAAGACAGCATACGTATACGCAACCGGTTCGCACGGAGCTGAGTCGCGCAAATGTCACACAGTTCGAGGCCGGTCAGTCGAGAAACAGATTGAGCGTTAGGCGGCCGAGTTTCGGATCCGGATCGGGCATGAAATCCGGCTTTAAATCAGCGCAGTGAAGCGTGTTTCCGCGATAGATGACTATGGAATTAAATGTGTCGGAGACGCGGTGGATCTGCTCGAAGATCTCGGTGTCGCCGGATATGTAGGCGGGACCCGGAAGGCCATATTCGGCAATCGCGGCTTCGAGTTCCAAGCGGTAGGTATCGAACCGCTCGCCATCGACACTTTCGAAGCCGGTAGCCCGCTGGCGGTAGAAGGCAGTCCCGCCGCGATGGGCCTTGTCCAAGTAAAGGAGAACCGCGAGCCGTTCCCGCTCGGTGCCGTCGAAATGCGGCAGGCGCTGGATTGGTGCCAGCTGTCCAGGCTTATGCGTTACGAGAGACAGGTAGCATTCGCGGAACCGCGGCTGGCGGTTCAGTTGAAAGACTTCGATCAGGTGGTCCCGCAGCGGCTCGACCAGAGGCATGGCGATCTTTTCGGAGACGGCGGCGCGGATGCCGGGATAGAATAGTCCGTGGGTCCCGAACCGGTGTCGCGCGGCGATCTCCACCACCGCATCGGCATCCACCAGCGCCTCGGACACGGCAACGACTGGCTGCGCTTCGAGGCCGAATGTGTCGGTCGAGAGCGCGGCACGGGGCGAAAGGGCGAGGGGGCTTTCCATCGTGAACTAGCCCCATACCGCGTTTTTATTCGCTTTGAAGGGTCTGCAACTTTGCATGATCGCTTCGCCGCGCTTATGGTCCTGCCGTGGACCGGTATTCCGGTCCGGAGGAGAGAGATGGGACGCAAGCCGACTGGTCGCCCGACCAGTTTCGACATTGCCTATGCTGCCGGAGTATCGCAGCCGACCGTCAGCCGTGCGCTGCGCGGCGATCGCTCGGTGAGCGAGCAGACCCGCCAGAAGATCCAGCAAATCGCGCGCGACCTCAATTACACGGTCGACAAGAACGCATCCTCCCTTCGCTCCCAGCGCTCCAACACGATCGCCCTGCTTTTCTTCGAGGACCCCACGCCCGACGAAAGCATGATCAACCCGTTCTTCCTCGCCATGCTCGGGTCGATCACGCGGGCCTGCGCCGACAGGGGGCTGGACCTGCTGATTTCCTTCCAGCGCATGGAAGACGACTGGCACGTCAAATACCAGGACAGCCACCGTGCGGACGGACTGATCCTGCTCGGCTATGGCGATTACACGACATATACCCCCAAGCTCCAGAAGCTCATCGCCCAAGGCACTCACTTCGCGCGCTGGGGTTCGGTCAGCCTCGACTCCAGCGGGGCGACCGTCGGTACGGATAATGTCGATGCAGGCCGCAAGGTCGGGGAACATCTGGTCGGTATCGGAAAGCGCGATATCGCCTTTCTCGGCGACGCGGATGAAACATGTCCCGAATTTCTCGGACGCTACACGGGCCTGTGTAAGGTCATGGAGGAGGCGGACCTCCCTGCGCCGCCGCGCTTCGATGCCATCACGACCGAAGAGGCGGGTTACGCAGCGGCCAAGGCGCTCTTGTCCAGCGAGATGGCATGCGACGCAATCTTTGCCGCAAGCGACCTCATTGCAATCGGCGCCATGCGGGCCATCGCCGAGGCGGGCAAACGCGTACCCGACGATATCGCCGTGGTCGGTTTCGACGATATTCCCGCGGCCAGCCTGACCACCCCGCCGCTGACCACCGTAACCCAGGATGTGAAGGGCGCTGGCGAAACACTGGTCGAGGCGCTTCTGGCCCAGATCGACGAGCGCGACGTGAAGCCGCGCAAGCTGGCTGGAGAACTGGTGATCCGGGGCAGCACCGCAAAAAACTGACGCGCTACGTATTCGTATACGTGTTTGCGCAAAGGCCTACTTCGTGCGAGCCATCGCATCGTGACCGGGCAATAAGTCCGGCCGGGGAGAGGATTGTACGATGGCGACTTCGGCCGCACCATTACCGACGCGCAAGCCGCAGATGGGCTGGGGACAGCTCGCCAATATCAGCTTCGGTTTCTTCGGCATCCAGATCGGGTTCGTTCTTCAGAACTCCAACATGAGCCGGATATTCCAGACCGTCGGCGCATCGCTCGACGATCTGCCCGCGCTGTGGGTCGCGGCACCGTTGACCGGCCTGATCGTGCAGCCGATCATCGGTCACCTTTCGGACAAAACCTGGAACCGTTTCGGGCGCCGGCGGCCCTATTTCATGACCGGTGCGATCCTGGCTGCGCTGTCGTTGCTGCTCATGCCTCTCGCACCTGCCTTCGGCGCGCCGCTGCTGTTTGCTGCGGCCTTGTTGTGGGTTCTCGACGCCAGCCTCAACATCTCGATGGAGCCGTTCCGCGCGTTCGTCGGCGATATGCTCGACAAGTCGCAGCACGCCACGGGTTATGCCGTGCAGACCGCCTTTATCGGGGCGGGCGCGGTGGTCGCGGCTATCTTCCCATGGTTGCTCGAGCAATTCGGCGTCAGCAATGTCGCAGCGGCGGGCGAGATACCGGATACCGTGAGGTGGAGCTTCTGGGCCGGCGCAGCCGCCCTGTTTGCGGCGATCGGCTGGACCGTCGTTTCGACGAAGGAATACAGCCCGGAAGAAATGGCTGCATTCGAGGCCGAACGAGAGGTCGAGGCGGGCCAGAGCGTGCGCGCTCTCGCCGCCAAAACCTACACCTCGGCAGCCATGTGGCTGGTTGCCGGTGTCGCCGTCATTCTCGCGGTCTCGCCGCTCGGTCTGGAGAAGGAAATCCTGCTGCTGGGCGGCTTGCTCGTCGCATACGGGCTGCTCAGCGCGATTGGGATCTCGATGGCCAAGCAGGGCAAACACGCCAATATGCTGTCCAGCATCGTCGGCGATTTTTCCGGCATGCCGGACACGATGAAAAAACTGGCCGTGGTCCAGTTCTTCAGCTGGTCATCGCTCTTCATCATGTGGATCTATTCCGGGCCGATCGTCTCGCAGTATTTCTACGGCAGCGCCGATCCGACCACCGTTGCCTATAACGAGGGCGCGAACTGGTGGAACCTGATCTACACGGTGCAGAACGCAGTGGCGGCGATTGCGGCGCTGGCGGTCCTGCCGGTTTTGTCCAGGCGTATCGGCAAGGCGCGAACGCACATGACCTGCCTGCTCCTTGGGGCGCTCGGTTTCCTCGGCTATTTCTTCCTGCGCGATCCCAACCTGCTGATCGTATGCGAGATATTGAAGGGAATTGCGTGGGCCTCGATCCTTGCCATGCCTTACGCCATCCTCGCCAGCAGCCTGCCGCAGTCGAAGCTTGGCATCTATATGGGGCTCTTCAACATTTTCATCGTGGTGCCGCAATTGCTGGTGGCGACGGTCATGGGAAGCGTGATGAACGCTTTCTTCCCCGCCGATCCGATCTGGACGATGCTGTTTGCCGCCGCAAGCTGGACGATAGCGGCGCTTGCCATGCTTCGAGTATCCATTCCGGGGGAGAGTGCCCATGCGTAAGGTAATTCTATCGGTAGCGGCAGCGGCTCTGGCCGCAGGCGGCGCATACGCCATGTCGAACGCGCCGGAAGACCCCGGCAGCACGGCGTGGGAACCGCGGGATACCGTCACGATCGAACACCCGGAGTGGTCGCGCGATGCGATCCTGTACCAGATCAATACGCGCCATTTCACCGAAGAAGGCACGTTCAAGGCCGCGCAGGAACAGCTGCCACGCCTCAAGGAACTTGGCGTCGACATCCTTTGGCTCATGCCGATCCATCCGATCGGCAAGGAGAACCGCAAGGGCACACTCGGCAGCCCTTACTCGGTGCAGGACTATTATGCGGTCAACCCCGAGTTCGGCACTGAGGAGGAATTCCGCGCCTTCGTCGATGCCGCGCACGAACAGGGCTTCAAGGTTATCCTCGACCTCGTCGCCAATCACACAGCTTGGGACAATGCCCTCCGCAGCGAGCATCCCGACTGGTACGAGAAGACCTGGGACGACGATTTCCGCCCGACCCCGTGGTGGGACTGGTCCGATATCATCGATCTCGACTGGTCGCAGCCGGGTGTGCGCGAGCACGTGGGCGGGGCAATGGAATACTGGGTGCGCGAGTTCGACATCGACGGATACCGTGCCGATGTGGCGGGATACGTACCGCTCGATTTCTGGGAGACCGCGCGTAACCGTCTCGAAGCAATCAAGCCGGTCTTCATGCTCGGCGAAGTCCAGCAGACAGCCTTCCACCACAAGGCCTTCGATGCGACCTATGCGTGGGACTGGCATAACACCACGAAGAACGTGGCGCAGGGCAAGGGCAATGCGACCAGCTTCTATGGCTATTACGCCGAGAACGAGAGCCTGTGGCCGCGCTCGGCCATGCGCATGACTTACATCGAGAACCACGACAGCAATGCGTGGGAAGGCACGATGGAAGAGAATTATGGCGCCGCGCTCGAGGCGATGACCGCCTTGTCCTTCACGGGCGAAGGGTTGCCCCTGATCCATAACGGGATGGAAGCCTGCAATGCCAAGCGGCTCGAGTTTTTCGAGCGCGACCCGATCGACTGGAGCCAGGGCGAGGGGTGCGAATACGGCGATTTGCTTGTCCGGCTGATCGACTTCCGCAAGGCCAACCCCGCGCTGGAGAACGGCCAATGGGGCGCGGTGATGCACAAGGTCGAAAACAGCGCTCCCGAACAGCTCCTTGCCTGGGTTCGGGAAGAGGACGGGAACAAGGTGCTCGGCCTGTTCAACATGAGCGCACGCCCTTTGTCGGCCGGCTTCAGCGATGGACTGCCGGTAGGAACCTACCGCGATTTCGCGACGGGCGACGAGGTCGTCATCGCTCCCGATACGACGGTTGAACTTCCTGCGTGGGGGTATCGCCTGCTCAACAAGGGCGGTCGCCAGCCTTCCCGGTAAGCCTCTACGGCCCCGGCAGTTTCGAACAGGCTCTGCAAATTCTGCTTTCCGGCGGGCGACCTTTCGCTGCTTGCCGATGGGTATTGCGTGCCCCAGATTGACGGCTCCCCCGGCACGTTAGACCCATACGCGACAAGAGACCTTAATGTCCCTCACCCATTTGCAGCGGCTTGAAGCCGAAAGCATCCATATCATGCGCGAAGTGGTGGCCGAGGCGGACAAGCCCGTCATGCTTTATTCGATCGGCAAGGACAGCGCGGTGATGCTGCACCTTGCGAAGAAGGCTTTCTACCCGTCGCCGCCGCCGTTCCCGCTGCTTCACGTCGATACGACATGGAAGTTTAAGGACATGTACGAACTGCGCGAACGCAGCGCGCAGGACGCGGGCATGGAACTGCTGGTGCACCGCAATCCCGAGGCCGAGGAGATGGGAATCAATCCCTTCGACCACGGCCCGCTCCACACCGACATGTGGAAGACGCAGGGGCTGAAGCAGGCGCTCGACAAATACGGCTTCGATGCGGCCTTCGGCGGGGCACGCCGCGACGAGGAAAAGAGCCGCGCGAAGGAGCGGATATTCTCGTTCCGCACGGCCACTCACGGCTGGGACCCGAAGAGCCAGCGCCCCGAGCTCTGGAATCTCTACAACGCCCGCAAGAAGAAGGGCGAGAGCATCCGCGTCTTCCCCCTCTCCAACTGGACCGAGCTCGACATCTGGCAGTATATCCATCTCGAGAATATCGAGATCGTGCCGCTCTACTATTCCGCCAAGCGCCCGACCTTCGAATACGAAGGCGGCCTGTTCATGGCCGACGATATCGAGCGGCTGGAACGCGTCATGGGCAAGCGCCCCGAAATCACCGAGCGCTCGATCCGCTTTCGCACGCTGGGCTGCTTCCCGCTGACCGGTGCGGTCGAAAGCGAGGCTGCGACACTGCCCGAAATCATCCAGGAGATGCTGCTGACGACCACGTCGGAACGGCAGGGCCGGGTGATCGACAAGGATTCAGGTGACGCGTCGATGGAGAAGAAGAAGCAGGAGGGCTATTTCTGATGTCTTCCGATACCTACAAGACCGACGCGCTGATCGCCGAAGATATCGAGGCCTATCTCGACAAGCACCAGCACAAGACGATGCTGCGCTTCATCACCTGCGGCAGCGTGGACGATGGCAAGTCGACCCTGATCGGGCGCCTGCTCTACGATTCCAAGATGATCTTCGAAGACCAGCTTGCGGCGCTGGAAAGCGATAGCAAGCGCGTCGGGACGCAGGGCCAGGATATCGATTTCGCGCTGCTGGTCGATGGTCTTGCAGCAGAGCGCGAGCAGGGCATCACTATCGACGTCGCCTATCGCTTTTTCGCGACCGAGAGCCGCAAGTTCATCGTCGCCGACTGCCCGGGCCACGAGCAGTACACGCGCAACATGGTCACCGGTGCATCGACCGCCGATCTCGCCTGCATTCTCATCGATGCGCGCAAGGGCGTGCTGGTCCAGACCAAGCGCCACAGCTTCCTGTGCCACCAGCTCGGCATCAAGAACCTCGTCCTCGCCGTCAACAAGATGGACCTGATCGGCTATGATCAGGAAAAGTACGACGCGATCATCGCCGACTACGAAGAGTTCGCAAAGAGCATCGGCATCGAGAGCTTCACTGCGATTCCGATTTCGGGCCTTGCGGGCGACAACATCACCACGAAGTCGGACAATACGGCTTGGTACGATGGTCCCACGCTGATGGAGCACCTTGAAGCGGTGGAGGTCCGTTCCGATGCGAACCTCGACAAGCCATTCCGTATGCCGGTGCAGTGGGTCAACCGTCCGAACCTCGATTTTCGCGGGTTCTCCGGCCTGATATCGACTGGCAGCGTCAAGCCGGGCGACCAGGTGCGATCGCTACCTTCGGGCAAGACCAGCACGGTCAAATCGGTCGTGACGATGGACGGCGATCTCACACAAGGGATTGCGGGCCAGTCGGTCACGATCACGCTCGAAGATGAAATCGACTGCTCGCGCGGGGATGTGCTGGCCGCTGCGGACAACCCACCCGAAGTGGCCGACCAGTTCGAAAGCACGATCGTCTGGATGGACGAGGATCCGCTCGTCGTCGGCCGTGCGTACTGGATGAAGATCGGCACGCAGACGGTCAGCGTGACCGTTGCCGAGCCGAAATACGAGATCAACGTCAACACGATGCAGCATCTTGCTGCCAAGACGCTCGAACTCAATTCGATCGGCGTGAGCGAGATCACCACCGACAAGCAGATCGTGTTCGAGGCCTATGCCGACAACCGCGCGCTCGGCGGCTTCATCCTGATCGACAAGATCACCAATCGCACGGTCGGTGCGGGCATGCTGCACTTCAGCCTGCGCCGCGCACAGAACGTGCACTGGCAGGCGACCGACATTACGCGTGACGATCACGCCGCGATGAAGAACCAGCAACCCCGCGTGCTGTGGTTCACCGGCCTGTCCGGCTCGGGCAAATCGACCATCGCCAACGAGGTCGAGAAGAAGCTGGCGCTGATGAACCGCCACACCTTCCTGCTCGACGGCGACAACGTTCGCCACGGTCTCAACAAGGACCTCGGCTTTACCGAAAGCGACCGGATCGAGAATATCCGCCGCATCGGCGAAGTGGCGAAGCTGATGACCGATGCGGGCCTCATCGTGCTGACCGCATTCATCTCGCCATTCCGTGCGGATCGACAGCTGGTGCGCGACATGATGGGCGAGGGCGAGTTCATCGAGATACACGTCGACACCCCGCTCGAAGTGGCGGAGGCACGCGACGTGAAGGGCCTTTACAAGAAGGCGCGTGAGGGCAAGCTCAAGAACTTCACCGGCATCGACAGTCCGTACGAGGAACCGGAAGAGCCCGAAATCCGCGTCAACACCGTGGCGATGAGCCCCGAGGAAGCCGCGGATTACGTGATTTCGAAGATCTTGCCGCTGAAATAAGCGACGCGATCAATCGACGAAATCGTCGACCCGCTCGATCACGATTGCCGGAGCCATGCCGCCTGCCGCGCACATGGTGACGAGGCCGTAACGCTTGTCCTGGCGTTCCAGCTCGTCGACCATGGTGCCGATCAGGATGGATCCGGTGGCGCCGATGGGGTGACCCAATGCGATCGAGCCGCCGTTCACATTGACCTTGTCCCAGTCGAGGTCGAGGTCGCGCACGAACTTGGCAGCGACGACAGCGAAAGCCTCGTTGATCTCGTAAAGGTCGATGTCGTCCTTGGTCAGGCCTGCCTTTTCGAGGACTTTCTTCGCGGCCGGCACCGGGGCGTTCAGCATCAGCGTCGGATCGTCGCCCATGTTGGCAGTCGCGACGATGCGCGCGCGCGGCTTCAGGCCATGTTTCTGCGCATATTCCTTGCTCGTGACCAGAACGGCTGCAGCACCGTCGACCACGCCCGAGCTGTTGCCTGCATGATGGAAGTGCTTGATTTCGAGGTCGGGATATTTGGCATTCACGAGACCGGCAAACGTGGTTCCGTTCTTGTCGAGCGGGACGTTGGCGATCTTGGCGAAGGCCGGTTCCAGTTCGGCAAGGCCTTCCTTGGTCGTCTGCGGACGGGGATACTCTTCCTTGTCGAGCACCACGTTGCCGTCATCGTCCAGCACCGGCACGACCGATTTGTCGAAGCGGCCTTCTTCGATCGCTGCGGCGGCGCGCTGCTGGCTGCGATAGCCGACCTCGTCCAGCTCTTCGCGGGTGAAGCCTTCCATGGTTGCGATGGCATCGCCGCACACGCCCTGATGGCTCTGCGGGTGCTTGCGCATCAGGCGCTCGTTATAGCTGCCCATCATCGGCGGGCGCATTCCGGCGGCCATCTTTTCCTTCGACATGGCGGCCGTCAGGCTCATCATTTCGGTGCCGCCTGCCACCACGCAATCTTCCATGCCGCTCATCACTTGAGCTGCGGCGAGGGCGACGCTGGTGATGCCGCCGCCGCAGAACCGGTCAAGCGTCGTGCCGGACGAGGTGATGTCATAGCCTGCATCGAGCGCAGCCATGCGGCCGAGGTCGCCCGCCTGCATTCCGTCCTGCGTGCTGACCGACCAGATGACATCGTCGACAGTCGCGGTGTCGAGATCGTTGCGGTCCTTGATCGCCTTGAGACAGGTCGCGGCGAGGTGCTGCGGATGCATCGCCGCCAGCGCGCCCTTGCCCGGCTTGCCGATCCCGCGCGGGGTACGGACGGCATCGATGATATAGGCTTCGGACATGGCGTGTTCCTCTCTCGTCTTGTCGAATCTTGCGGCTTTTGCCGGTTGACGTTTGCGTAAACCTCCCGCAGCAAGGGCGCAAGAACAGTTTCTATTTGCAATGGAGAGAGCGAGCATGTCGGAAGAAGTCCTGACCGAAGTCGACAACGGTGTCCTGATCGTCACGATCAACCGGCCCGAAGCGAAGAATGCGATGACCAAGGCCGCGGCCGAGGGGATTGCCGCAGCGATGGATCGGCTCGATGCGGAAGACGACCTGCGCGTCGGGATCCTAACCGGAGCGGGCGGCACCTTCTGTTCGGGTATGGACCTCAAGGGCTTCCTGCGCGGCGAGTCGCCCAGCATCGAAGGTCGGGGTTTCGGTGGGGTCGTCCAGGCTCCGCCGAAGAAGCCGCTGATCGCCGCAGTCGAGGGCTATGCACTGGCCGGCGGTCTCGAATTGATGATCGCCTGCGACCTGGTCGTTGCACATAAGGATGCGAAATTCGGCATCCCCGAAGCGAAGCGCGGCCTCGTGGCGGCGGCAGGCGGCGTGATGATGCTGCCCGACCAGATCCCCGAACGCGTGGCCATGGAGCTGGCGCTGACCGGTGACTTCATCGGCTCGGAACGGGCTTACGAGCTTGGTCTCATCAACCGCGTGACCGATGGCTCGGCCCTCGACGGGGCGAAGGAACTCGCTGCCAAGATCGCGGAAAACGGACCGCTGGCGGTTCGCGTGTCGAAGCAGATCATGAAGGAATCGCGCGGTTGGGCGATGGACGAACGCTATGACAGGCAGGCCCAGCTCATCGGCCCTGTGTTCGTGTCCGAAGATGCGCGCGAGGGCGCGGCCGCCTTTGCCGAAAAGCGCAAGCCGAACTGGAAGGGCAAATAAGCGCCCCATACCGACAAGAGGATAATCGAGAGGAACACCGCAAATGCCCGTCATCGACGTACCGCAGCCAGAATTCATGGAAGACGAGGAGATCTCGATCTTCGCCGACGCCGTCGGAAAGTTCTACCAGCAGCATGCCCCCGAGAAACGCATCCTCAAGTGGCGCGAAGAAGGCCAGGTCGAACGCGATTTCTGGCGTGAAGCGGGTGAGGCGGGCCTTCTCGGCGTATCTGTGCCGGAGGAATATGGCGGCCACGGCGGCGATTTCCGGCACGAGATGGTGGTCATCGACCAGCAGGCGAAGCACGGCGTCGAAGGCTTCGCTGCCAGCCTGCACAACACCGTCATCCTGCCTTACCTCGTGCGCCACGGCACCGAAGAGCAGAAGAAGAAGTACCTGCCCAAGCTCGTCACCGGCGAGCTGGTGAGCGCGATTGCGATGACGGAACCGGGCGTCGGCTCCGACCTGCAAAGCATCACCACCACGGCACTGAAGGACGGCAACGGCTACCGCATCAACGGCGCCAAGACCTATATCTCGAACGGTCAGACAGCCGATTTCATCATCGTTGTCGCCAAGACCGACCCGAACGAGCGCGCCAAGGGCATTTCGCTCATGCTGCTCGAGACGGAAGGTGCCGAAGGGTTCCAGCGCGGCAAGAAGCTGGACAAGATCGGTATGGACGCGGCGGATACGTCGGAGCTGTTCTTCGACGATGTCTTCGTCCCGGCCGAAAACGTGCTTGGCGGTGAAGAGGGCAAGGGCTTCTACCAGCTCATGGGCGAATTGCCGCAGGAGCGCCTGATCATCGCCATGGGCGCCATGACGGGAATCGAGAAAGCGCTCGAGACGACGATGGAATTCGTCAAATCGCGCAAGGCCTTCGGCCAGACCATCTGGGATTTCCAGAATACGCAGTTCGTCATGGCCGACCTTAAGGCACGGGCGACCGCGGCGCGGGTCTTCGTCAACGATTGCATTGCAAAGCACCTCAAGCGTGAACTCAGCGTCGATACGGCCTGCATGGCCAAGTACTGGGTCACCGAACTGCAAGGCGAAGTGGTCGACAAGTGCCTGCAATTCCATGGCGGTGCCGGCTACATCAACGACTACCCGATCGCACGCATGTACCGCGACAGTCGTATCACCCGCATTTTCGGCGGCTCGAACGAAGTCATGAAGATGGTGATTGCCCGTTCGATGTAGTTCCTTCCCCTCCCCGCTCGGGCTAGGCCGGTACCAAGCCTGACGGGGAGCGGACGCTTGCGCAGAAGAAACGCCAGACCGATATCGCGATACGGCTTGCTGGTGGCGGCTATTCTGGCGGTAGCCATGATCTTCGGTGGCGGAGGCTCGCCGAGCCCCAAGGCCGAAATCATCGTGCAACTGGGCTTTGTCGCAGCACTTGTCGGCTGGGTCTGGTGGGCACCTGCGAAAAACGACGAAGCCTTGCTGCCCGTTCCGCGAGAGCTGCTGTGGTTTGGCGGGCTGCTCCTCTTCGTACCACTCCTGCAATTGATCCCGCTGCCACCGGGCCTATGGCAGGCCCTCCCAGGCCGCGAACTGGAAATTGCCTCGCTTTCCCTCGTCGACGGGGCGGGCACCTGGCAGCCTATAAGCGTCAGTCCCTCGAGGACGCTCGCCGGCTTGCTGGCGCTGGTCCCGGCGGTCGCCATCATGTGGGCGACCGCGAAATTGCCCTCGCGCGATCGCAGCCTTCTGGTCCTTGTCATAGCCGGATTGGCGCTTGCCGGAGCGTTGTTGGGTGCCCTCCAGCTGGCGAGCGGCAATGGTGCGTTCCAGCTTTACGAAATGAGCCATCGCGGCTGGCTGACCGGGTTCCAAGCCAACCGGAATGCCGCAGTCGATGTGCTGTTGATCGGTTCGCTGGCGATGAGCGCGTATTTCGCATCGAAAGCCATGCCTCCTGCGGTCCTGCGGCGGCGGATCCCCGTGCTTGTTGCGGGGCAGGCCGTATTGCTGGTCGCGGCCGTCCTGACCGGCTCTCGGATGGGTGTCTTGCTGATACTGCCGGTCCTCGCATTGAACGCGGCGATACTGAGGCCCATCGCCGAGGGACGCACACTCAAATTCGTTGGTCGCGCGGCCTCGTTTTTCGTCATCCTGCTGCTGGCATTGCCGGTTATCCTCGCCGGCAATCCTCGCCTGGCGGCCGTCGCATCGCGTTTCGACGTCGCGGGCGATGCCCGCTTGACGCTTTGGCGCGATACGCTGTCCGCGATCGAGGCATTTTTCCCCATAGGCAGCGGTATCGGTAGTTTTCCCATAGCTTTTGCTCCCCACCAGAGTTTCGAGAGCATATCGGCAGCCTTCATCAACCGGGCTCACAACGATTACCTCGAATTTCTGCTCGAGGCAGGAATTGCGGCCCCGTTGGTACTCGCGGGCGGGAGCTATCTGCTCCTCCGGTCCGGCAGGGCAGCGTGGACCCACGCCCCCTGGGACCGTGCTCCACAGATCTTTGCCATGGGAACGCTGGCCGTCATTGCGCTGCATTCGCTCGTCGATTATCCCCTTCGCAACATGGCAATCGCCTGCCTTGCCGCGGTGGCAGCGGGATTGCTCACTCCGACACGCCAGACGCGTGAGGACAGACGGGAAGCGGACGGGGACAGATGACGGGTCGGACCCTCTCACAACTCTTGGCGCGATCTGCGATGCTGGCCGCCTCCCTGGCTGCAGCCGCTTGCCAGACGCCGCTCGATCCGGTCGTCCCTGAAGGCCAGGCGGGATATGACGCGGTCGTCATCGACCCGCAAACCGCCTTGCCGCAACGGTATACGCTTGCACCTGGCGATGTCCTTTCGGTCGCGGTCTTCGGGGAAGCCGATCTGTCGGTCGAACGCATTGCCGTGGACAATGCCGGTGTCGTAACGCTTCCCCTGATCGGCGACGTACGGGCCGTCGGCCGCAGCGCCAGCGAACTCGGTGCCGCAATCGAGGCCGCTTACGCCACGAATTACCTGCGCGATCCACGCGTGTCCGTTGCTGTGCTCGAAGCCCGCGATCGCACCATCGCGGTCGAAGGCGAAGTCGAACAGCCCGGCGTGTTTTCTTATGCCGAAGGGCAGACATTGCTGTCTGCGCTCGCACTGGCGCGCAGCCCGACGGATACGGCGAAACTCGACGAAGTGATGATTTTCCGCACGGTGGGCGGCGAACGCACTGCGGGGCGCTTCGACCTGAGGGCTATCCGCGGCGGGCGCATGCCCGATGTCGCCCTGGTCCCGGGCGATGTGGTGGTCGTTGGCTACTCCAGCGTTCGCGGCGCTTGGCAGGACGTGCTGCGCGCGGTCCCGGTCTTCGGCATCTTCAGGCCGATCGGATGACGGACCAGACACTTCCCCCCCTGATCGGCGAGCGGGACCGGTATGCAGCGGCCTATGCTGCCGCGGGCGAGAACGCCGTAAGCGCAGCGATCCGCAACGCTATCGGTGCGATCCGGCGCTATTTCTGGATGGCGATCGCGATCGTCGGTGCCGCCGTGGCGCTTTCCGTGATCGTGACCATGCTCGACACGCCGCGATACTCCGCCGCTGCCAGCCTGCAGATCAACGACCAGAGCGACGAGGTCCTGGGCGCCGATCTCGACCCGCAGATCGCCCCTCCCTCGGATTGGGATATCGACCGCTTCCTCAATACCCAGCTCGACGTGCTGCGCAGCAGGGCGCTGGCCGAGCGTGTGGCCGACGCGCTCGATCTCGCTAATGACGAGCGTTTCTTCGCCGCGATGGAAGTGCCTGCCCAGACCGGCGCTGTGAGCGAGGCGGAAAAGCGCAAGCTGGCGGTCGCGCTCCTGCAGGGCAATACCGAGGTCGAGCTACGCCGTACGACCCGCATCGCCATGGTCGAATTTTCGAGCACGGACCCCGAAGTCGCGGCGCGCATCGCGAATGCCTTTGCCGAAGAGTTCATCCAGCAGAATCTCCAGCGCCGTTTCGACAGCTCTTCCTACGCCCGCAATTTCGTGGCCGAACAGCTCGACGAGGCGCGGGCCTCGCTCGAGGAATCGGAAGCCGCATTGAACGATTACGCCCGCCAGACAGGGCTTATCCGCACGCGGGATGCCATCGCCACGGGCGGCGCGGACCTGGCTGCGGGCACAGTGACTTCTTCCAGCCTGCTGCAATACAACCAGGCTGCAATCCGCGCGCGCGAGGCACGTATCGCCGCTGAATCCCGCTGGGATGCGGTCCGAAATTCGCCCCTGCTGTCATCGCAGATCGTCCTCGCCAATCCAACGGTTCAGGCCTTGATGACCCGCCGCGCACAGCTCGAGAGCGAACTGGACGCCGCACGCGACCGCTATCTTCCCGGCCATCCCGCCGCCGCGCGCATCGAAGGCGACCTTGCAGCGGTGAACGGGCAGCTCAACCGCACCGCTAACGAGGTCCGTCAATCGGTTCGGGCCGAATATCTCGCAGCACAGGCGGCCGAAAACCGTCTGGACAGCCAGGTCAACCAGGCGCGGGGGGACACGCTGGCCGAGCAGGATCAGTCCGTGCGCTACAATGTGCTTGCACGCGAAGCCGATACGGCGCGCTCGATCTATGAGGGCCTGCTGCAGCGGTATCGCGAATTGAACGCCTCTGCGGGTATTGCATCCAGCAACATCACGATCATCGATCGGGCGCAGGCTCCCGATATGCCGTCCTCGCCCAGCCTTCCGCGCAACCTTGCGATCGGACTGCTGCTCGGACTCGCGCTGGCAGGTATCGCGATCTTCCTTCGCGACCAGCTCGACGATGTGATCCACACTCCGGAAGACGTCGAGGAAAAGCTTGGCCTGTCACTGCTCGGAGTGGTGCCGCGCACGGAAGACGGAACGCCCCTGGAAGAACTTGCAGAGCCCAAGTCGGCGATCTCCGAAGCGTATAATTCGATGCGCGGTGCGCTGCTCTATTCGACCCCGACCGGTCTGCCGAAAATCATCGTCGTGACGAGCGCGCAAGCGGCCGAAGGCAAGAGCACGACCAGTTTCGCCATCGCGGCGGGGCTTGCACGGATCGGTGTTTCGCCCCTGCTCATCGATGCCGATTTGCGCCGGCCGACCCTGCACAAGATCGCCGGTATCAGCAGCGAAAGGGGCCTGACCGACCTCCTCATCTCGCGAGACGAGCCGCGCGATGCGGCAACGCGCGTCTCCTTGGGCGAGGCCGAGTTCGACGTGCTACCTGCCGGGCCCTTGCCGCCAAGTCCGACCGAGCTTCTTTCCTCGCCCCGTATGGCGCAACTGCTCGAGATGTTCGGACAGCAATATGGGGTGGTTATAGTCGATAGCCCTCCCGTCCTCGGTCTTGCCGATGCACCTATGCTGGCTGCGATCGCCGATGGCACGATCTTCGTCGTGGAGGCGGAGCGGGGCCGGAGCGGTTCGCTCAAGGCGGCACTGCGCAGGCTGCGGTCGATGGAGCCGACAATCCTTGGCGCCGCGCTTGCAAAGTTCGATCCTTCAAGGTCAGGCAACCGCTACTCGGCCTATTATGGTTACGATTATTACGCCTATTCCGATAAGAAGAGTCCCGTTTCGTCATGAGCGGGCGGCGAGCCAGCTGGCTCGTGACGGTGGGCGCTGCGATCTTCGCCGTGGTCGCCTTTTTCTCCGGGTTCGACCGGATCACGGCGCACCAACCCAATGACGAGCGCCTGATCCCCGGTCCGTTCCGCGTCGATGCCGACCGTGTTGCCGCATCGCTATATTTGCTCGAGCGCGATGCGGGGCGTGCACAGGTCGCTGCAAGTCGCGCGATCCTTGCCGATCCCCTCGATGCACGAGGCCCCGCGTTTCTCGGCGCGGCAGCATATCGGGCGGGGCTGCCGGAGCTTGGGGAGCGGGCGATGCAAACCGCCTCCCGGCTGAGCCCGCGCGAGCCCTTGAGCCGGGCTGCGCTGGCCGCGCATGCGATAGAGCGCGGCGAGGTGCGGGAAGCCGCGCTGCATTTCGACGCCCTATTGCGCGCGCAACCTGCAGCCAGGGAGCTCGATGTCCTGTTTTCCATGATGGAAGCGAGCGAGGACGGGAGAGCGGAGCTTGCCCGGCGGCTGGCGGACGAAACAGTGTGGAGCGATGCCTATCTTCGCGCCGAGGGCCAGCGCCAGGCCATCCTGCGCGAAAGAGCGCGGTTTCTAACCGCACGGGCGGACCGGATCGGCCTGGGATGCACGCGTGTGGAGCCGCTGGTAAGGGCGCTTGCCGATCGAAATCTGCGGGCGGATGCGCAGGCACTCCAGGCGGCGCATTGCACCAATCCGGACAGCAACCAGCTGCTGATCGATCCCGGCTTCGAGCGGCTGGGGAAGGATGCGCTGTTCGGCTGGCGCCGCCATCGCTCCGGCGATGTGCGCATCATGACTGCCGGCGTTGACAATCAAAGGGTCGAGTTGAGCAATCGGACGAGCGTGACCCGGCTCGTCCTGTCCCAACCTGTAGCCCTCGCGGGCGGAGAATATCGCGCCTTTGCAAGCGTTTCCGGTGAGAGTTCCGATGCCCTTCTCGCCTCGCTCGACTGCGGCGATCCTATCAGGCCCGGCCAGGGCGGCGGGGCTTTGGGGCGCGGTCAATTGCTGCGTGCACCAGACTGCGACAACCAGGTCTTCGGTATCTGGCTGCGGCCCGGGGCAGGCTCCGTCGCGATCGACAATGTGCGGCTGGAAGCGGTCGGACAACCCGACTAGAGCAACCCGGCGTATGCGTCCTCCCAGCGCGAAGCCACTGCTTCGCGCGAAAAGACCCCGCAAGCCAGGTCTTGTGCGGCCCGGCTCATGGCTTTCCAATCATCTCCGGCCAACGCAAAGCCTTCAACCAGGGTGGACGCGATGCTTTCGGTCGAGGTTCCGCAGTCCAGCGCAGCTCCGGTGGTGAAACCCTCGGGCAGGTTGCAATTGGCACTCATCAGGGACGGGACGCCCGCCGACCAGCCCTCGAGTATCGCCATTGGCAAGCCTTCGCTATGCGAGGGCAGGACGAGGAAACGCGCAAGGTCGAAGAGGGCAGCCTTTTGCGAACCGAATGCCGTTCCGACGAACTCGACCCCCGCCGCATTCGCCTGAGGCAAAGCCTGTTCCAGCGCGGCGATACCGTCCTCGTCACCCCAGCCGGCAATGATGAGCGAGGCATCGGCAGGGAGGCGGTCGTGGGCCTCCAGCCATCCTGCGATCAGGGCCCCGAGGTTCTTCTTTTCGTGGATCCTGCCAAGATACAGTGCAACCGGCCCCCGAGGGGAGAGGGGTGCCGCAGCTGCATCCGGAGCGGCGTTCGGGATCACTACGCGCGGGGTAGCGGGTTGCTGCCGTTCGATATCCGCCGCTTCGCTCTGCGTAAGGGCATGGAACAGCGATGCCTGGTTCAGGGCGGCGTCTTCCCACAGCAACCGAGCGAGATGCTTTTTCCAGGCGTTGCGCGAGGTGATCCACGGATCGAGCATGCCGTGGGGGCTCACCACCAGCAGTTTGCCCGTTCGCCGCGCCCAGTCGCCAGCTGCCTTGACCGGGTATTGCCAGATGCCGTGGAGGTGGAGCAGGTCTAGCTTCGCTGCGCCGAGCAAACCCCGTAGTCCGGGCGCATAGGCAAGCGTGGCGGGCCCGCGGGGCGGGGCCAGATGCCGCTCGACACCTTCCAGACGCCAAGCGTCCTGTGCTGCGGCCTCGTCTTCGACACCCAGTACGACGGGCACGGCGCCACGGCTGCGCAGCATATCTGCCTGCGCGACAACGGCTTCGAACACGCCGCCATTGCGGCGGGAGACCCACGAGGACAGCAGGCCGACCCGCTTGCCCGCGAGGGGGGAGGGGTTGCTCAGGCCTCGACGACCTTCTGTTCGATAGCGCCGAAGATCGAGTGGCCTTCCGCGTCTTTCATTTCCACGCGGACGGTATCGCCGGGCGCCATGAAGCGCGTCTTGGCCTCACCATCGGCAATAGTTTCGATCATGCGGATTTCCGCGATGCAGCTATAGCCGAGGCCGCCTTCGGAAACGGGCTTGCCCGGATCGCCATCGGGCCCCTGGTTGGAGACCGTGCCCGAACCGATGATCGTGCCCGCCCCAAGCTCACGCGTCTTGGCGGCATGGGCCACCAGGTCCGCGAGGCTGAAGGTTGCATCGACGCCAGCATTGGCGCGGCCGAAGGGTTCGCCGTTGTAATCGACCACCAGCGGCAGGTGGATGACGCTGCCCTTCCACGCATCGCCAAGCTCGTCGGGAGTGACGGCGACCGGCGAGAAGGCGCTGGCAGGCTTGGACTGGAAGAAGCCAAAGCCCTTTGCCAGTTCGCCCGGGATCAGGCCGCGCAGCGACACATCGTTCACCAGCATGACCAGCTTGATGTGGTCCGCCGCCTCTTCGCTCGAGACGCCCATCGGCACGTCGTCGGTGATGACCGCGATTTCGCCTTCCATATCGCAACCCCACTTGGTGTCCTTGAGCGGGATGTCGTCGCGCGGGGCGAGGAACTTGTCGCTGCCGCCCTGGTACATCAGCGGATCGTGGTAGAAGCTCTCCGGCACTTCCGCACCGCGGGCCTTACGCACCAATTCGACGTGGTTGATATAGGCCGAGCCGTCGGCCCACTGGTAGGCACGCGGCAGCGGCGAATGCGCCTCGCGCTCGTGGAAGCGTTCGCACGGCACGGTCTGGTGCTCGACATCGGTGTAAAGCGCGTTCAGCTTCGGCGCGATCTCGTCCCAATTGTCGAGCGCGGCCTGCATGGTGGGCGCGATGTTGTCGGCGGCGCAGTAGCGGGTGAGGTCTTTCGACACGACCACCAGCTTGCCGTCGCGGGTTCCGTCCTTGAGTGTGGCGAGCTTCATGGGGTCATTTCCTCTCAGGGTTATCTATCTGGTTGTCCGGATGGGCGCGCTGGAAGGCGGGCAGGGCTAGGCAGGCCTGTTCGATCCGGGTGATGCGGGGCTTGTCGCTGAAATCGAAGCCGAACCGCTGCGCGTTGTAGACCTGCGGCAGCAGGCAGACTTCGAAGAAGCCGGGCGCGTCGAACAGGAAGTCGCCCGTGTCCAATTGCGCGAGCCGCGCTTCGAGCGGGTCGAGCGTGCGCGCGAGCCAGTGGCGATACCATACGCCGATTTCGTCCTGCGACTTGCCGTATTCGTTGGCGAGGTACTTGAGCACCGGAAGGTTCAGCGGCGCATGCAACTCTGTCGCGATGGCGTAGGCGAGTTCGCGCGCCACGTAGCGGTCCTCAATATCGGAAGGCAGCAGAGGCTGTTCGGGATAGGCTTCGTCTAGCCATTCCAGCTGCGCCATCGATTGGACCCGGTCCTTGCCGTCGGCTTCCAGCAGCGGCACCGAGCCGAAAGGGTTACGGCTGGTGAAGGCCTCGCCCTTCTGCTCAGAGGTGAGCAGGTTCACCGGGACGTACTCATAGTCCAGCCCCTTCAGCTCCAGCGCGATGCGCAGGCGGTAGCTGGTCGAGGAGCGGTAGTAACCGTGCAGCTTCATCATGCGGCGTCTCCTACAGAGTGGAACACGTGGAACACGGTCCAGGCGAAATATTCGCCGGACCCGCCAACCCCGTGAAAACCGGGGCACAGGACGGGTTCCGAGCAGTTCATGAGCGCCTGATGCCCGCGTTCCGGAAAGTAGGAAAGCACATCAGAAAGCGGCGATTCCCGTGATCGCGCGGCCGAGGATCAGCGCGTGGACGTCATGCGTGCCTTCGTAGGTGTTGACCGTTTCAAGGTTCACCATGTGGCGGATGACCTGATATTCTTCCGAAATGCCGTTGCCGCCGTGCATGTCGCGCGACTTGCGGGCGATATCGAGCGCCTTGCCGACATTGTTGCGCTTCACGATCGAGATCATGTCTGGCGCGAACTTGCCTTCGTCCATCAGGCGGCCGACACGCAGCGATCCCTGCAGGCCGAGCGCAATCTCGCTCATCATGTCGGCGAGCTTGAGTTGGTAGAGCTGCTTGGAGGCGAGCGGCACGCCGAATTGCTGGCGGTCGAGGCCGTACTGGCGCGCGGCGTGGAGGCAGAATTCCGCAGCACCCATCGCGCCCCAGCTAATGCCGTAACGCGCACGGTTGAGGCATCCAAAGGGACCCTTGAGACCTTGGACCTCGGGCAGCAGCGCATCGGCGCCGACCTTCACCTCGTCCATGACGATCATGCCGGTGGTCGATGCGCGCAGCGACAGCTTGCCCTCGATCTTGGGAGCGGAAAGACCTTCCATCCCCTTTTCCAGGACAAAGCCGCGGATGCCGCCGCCATGCGCCTCGCTCTTCGCCCAGACGACGAAGACGTCGGCGAAGGGAGCGTTGGAAATCCAGGTCTTGGAACCGGAAATCTTGTAGCCGTCGCCATCCTTCTTCGCGACGGTTTTCATGCCGCCCGGATCGGAGCCCGCGTCGGGTTCGGTCAGGCCGAAGCAGCCGATCAGTTCACCGCTGGCAAGGCCGGGCAAATACTTCTTCTTCTGCTCTTCCGAACCATAGGCATGGATCGGGTACATCACGAGGCTGGACTGGACCGAGGCCATGGAGCGGTAACCGCTATCGACGCGTTCGATCTCGCGGGCGATCAGGCCGTAGGCAACATAGCTGGCACCGGCGCCGCCATATTCTTCGGGTACGGTGGCGCCAAGCAGACCGGCCTGTCCCATCAGCGGGAAGAGTTCGGGCGCATCGAGCTCTTCGCGATAGGCGTCGGTGACGCGCGGTTGCAGCTCGCTTTGCGCGAAACCGTGCGCGGCATCGCGGATCATCCGTTCTTCCTCGGTCAGCTGGTCTTCGAGATTGAAGGGATCGTCCCAGGCGAAAGGCACCATGCCGGCCATATAGTCTCCTCTGTTACGTGATTGCCGATGGCACCATGCGCTGTGCGGCGCAAGGGGGTGTCAGGCGACTTCCCCGCCCTGTCCGGTGAACAGGGCGTATTCCGTCTCGTCGCATAGGCCCGTCACCCACTCGTCGCCCACTTTCAGCCAGGCGTGGAACCGGTTTTCCCGATCGCCGTCCAGGCGCGTTCCAATGAACAGGTCGGCCTCGATCCCGCGACGCTGCAACATGCTGCGCGCGGCAAGCGCCTGGGGCAGGCAGGTGGGTGAACCGGGCACGTTGCGCAGCGCCCGCGCGATGGCAAAGCGGATGCGCCTCGTGACTTCCAGCTCGGCCCCTTGCGGAGCGTTGGTACGCGGCGCGCCCACAGAAGCGAAGCGTTCGTGCCACCGCCCCGAGGCCACGCCGGCCACCAATGCCTTGGCATACAGTAGCGCGGCCATGGCCTCGAACGTAGCGAGGCGGTCGGCGCTGTCGAGCGCGAGAAAGGTGCGCAGCTTCGGCATTACCGCGCCAGATTACCACGTTTTCGGGCGGAAAGCCTCAATTTACGTGGGGCAACGCCTTGCGGCAGTCCTCGGCACATTCGCGGCACATCTTGGCGCAGAGCTGGCAATGCGGATTGTCATGCTGCGAACATTCTTCGGCGCAGGTCTCGCACGCCTTGATGCAGGCTTCCATCTGGGCGCGAAGGACATCGATGTTCTGGGCAGTGCGACGGACGGCGAGGCGCGCGGTGGCGGCGCAGACATCGGCACAGTCGAGGCAGTTCCGGATGCACTGCGCCATGTCCATTTCTTCTGCCACGCAGGCATCGGCGCAAGAGGTGCAGAAAAGCGAGCACAGCATGGCGTGACGCGCGGCGAGGACGAGCTCTTCGGTCTCGTCCTGAACTTGCGGATGGGCTGCGATCATTGAGGGAAGCGACATTGGGGGTCTCCTGTAATTGCTTTGTTCTTATTCAAGGCAATGGCGGGAGCGGCCCCTTCGTTCCGTCGGGCAGGATCAGTGGTGTGCGGCGGCCTGCTGAACCGAGTGGATCACCTCTGCCGGCGGGCAGGGCTTGGACAGCGCAGTGGCTTTCGGAAAGCGTTCGGCGACCTGTGCCGGCGTGATCTGTCCGGAATGGAAGATGACCTGCACGTCTTCCGCCATCATCTGTTCGGCCAGCGGATAGACGATGCAGTCACCCAGCTGAACGTCGAGGATGGCGATGTCGGGCTTGTTCTTCTGATAGGCCAGCATGGCAGAGGATAGGTCGTCGAAGGGACCTTCGACCAGATATCCTGCTTCCGAAACGGTGTCGCACAGATCGTAGCCGATGATCAGTTCATCCTCGGCCACGAGTATGCGCAGTGGTTGCTGCTGTCCCATCCTGCTCTCCTCACGCGCGCTGACCCAGTGGAGTCAACGCGCGTAGGAGAAAAGGTTCCCGCGCTTAGACGGTGGAGCCGTACTTCTGCTTGAACGCCTCGGTATCGCCGCCTGCCAGGAGAGCCGCCTGGCCGACCCAGTCGTCGCGGCGGATGCGGCCCTGGAAGCGCCCCAGCTGGGCGTCCACGCGCTCGATTTCGGCATCGTCCCATGCAGCGATCTGGTCGAAACGGGTCACGCCCAGGTCACCTAGCGTGGCGGCAAGCTTGGGTCCCACGCCCTTGATCCGGGTGAGATCGTCTCCGCCGGTAGCTTTTGCCACGGACGGAGTTGTCGGAACGGCAGGATCCTTCGCTGCGGCAGGCGCGCTATCGATCAGCGCGGCGTTGCGATGGGCCTTGTCCGCGCCTTCGTCCAGCACGTCGCTTTTCGCGCCGGTCACGCGGGTGCGCCGGGTCGAGCGGAAGAGATAGAAGGCAACGACGATACCGATCAGCAGGGCGACCAGTATCAGCGGCCATTGTTCGGCGACCAATTCGCTCATGACGTTTCCTCTTGGCTTTCTTCAGTGACGGATGGCTCGGGCGCGCGGCCCCAGGCCAGCCATCCGATAGCGAGGCCGAGCCCGTAGGCAGCCAGCATCAGGGCGGTGGTTTCCAGCCAGATCGGCATCAGCGTGGTCCCGGCGTGTCGACAGGGGTGGGGGTCACCGGCTCGATCCGGATGACGGAAAATTCGATGCGGCGATTGGCGGGATCGTCGGCCTCCAGCCCCTCGACCGGTTCGGCAGACCCGACCCCGCGGGCGCGCAACCCGTCGCGCGGAATGCCGCGGCGCACGAGGGCTTCCCGCACCGCGCGGGCGCGATCCTGGCTGAGCGCAAGGTTCGTTTCTTCGCTTCCGCTGCGGTCGGTATGGCCGATGATAGCGATGATCGAGCCAAGGCACGGGCGCAGCGCGTCGGCCACTTCGCCGATCAGGATATTGCTGGTGTCGAGCAATGCGGCGCTACCTTCCTCGAAGCGGATGGAGCGCGTGCGCAGCAGGGTCTCGACATCGTCCTCGCAATGCAGCGGCTCGAAATCGAGGTCCCCGGCCGATGCGTTGGCCCAGCCGTCTTCCCAGCTGATGCCGCCGACGCCCGGCAGTGCGGCCACCAGCTTGGCGGCGCGATCCCGCGTTCCTTCATCGAGGTTCTCGCCGCCCGAAAGCATGGGGTGGCGGATCGGTGCGCCTTCGCTGGTTTCGAAGCGAGCGGTGACCGGCTCGTATCCGGCCTCGGCAATCGCGGCCTTCGCCCGCTCGTCGAGGCGCTGCGCCAGCGCTTCTGCGCCGGGCTGGCTGCCGACGTAGCCGAGGGCCACGACGAGGGCGGCACCGAGAGAGATGGCAAGGGCGGGGCGGGCATTCATGGTCCCCGCCTTCTAGCCGCGCGCCGCAGGGGTGCAAGGCCCACGGCGCGCGCTATGCGCAGACTTACATCTGCGCTTCGGCCGTTCGGGCGAGTTCGACGAATTCCTGCCGCCAGAAATCGCGCTGGCGCCCGGCAAGGCGTACCACGTCGTCCCAGGAATATTCGGCGAGAAGCTCGTCGCCGCGCAATTTCTGGCCATAGGCAGCCACGGCCGCGGCAAAGGCGAAATCGCCCTGCGGCAGGCGCTGCGTGGCCAGCCGTTCGGCCGGAAGGCGATATTGCAGCAGTTTCGATTTAGAGCCGCCGGGCAATTTGTACCGCAGCTGGACGAAGGCAGCCTCGTTCGCATCGCCCGCCTTGGCCTTGCCGCGATTGCCTGCATAGCGGCGCTCCCCGATCCAGCCCTTCGCGCCCGTCGGGATGACCTCGTAAAGTGCCGTCACCTGGTGACCGGCGCCGATATCGCCTGCATCTACCCGGTCGTTGGCAAAATCCTCTTCCCGGAGCGCGCGGTTTTCATATCCGATCAGGCGGTACTGGCTGACCACGGCGGGATTGAATTCGACCTGTATCTTCACGTCCTTGGCGATTGTGAAGAGGGTCGAACTCATTTCGTCGCGCAGCACCTTTTTCGCTTCGAGCGCGCTGTCGATATAGGCGTAATTGCCATTACCGTGGTTGGCGATCTGCTCCATCATGGCTTCGTTGTAATTGCCCGTCCCGAAGCCGAGCGTGGTCAGAGTAATGCCGCTGTTGCGCTTCTTTTCAATCTTGTCGATCAGGGCATCGGTGTCCGACATGCCGACGTTGAAATCGCCGTCGGTGGCGAGGATCACGCGGTTGACGCCGCCCTCAATGAAGCCCTGCTCCGCCATGGAATAGGCGAGGTCCAACCCGGCCGCGCCGGCAGTGGAGCCACCCGCACCCAGCCGGGCAAGCGCCGCGCGCACCTTGGCAGGATTGCTGGTCGGCTCCAGCACGACACCGGTGGAGCCGGCATAGACGACGATTGATACCTTGTCGTCGCGGCTCATTTCCGAAGCGAGGCCGGACAGTGCGCGCTTGACCAGCGGCAGCTTGTCCGGGCTGTCCATCGAACCCGATACATCGACGAGGAACACGAGGTTCGCCGCCGGGCGTTCGCTACGCGGCAGGTCGTATCCGCGCAGGCCCACGCGGACCAGCTTGGCCTCCTCGTTCCAGGGGCTCGCCGCCGTGCTCAGCGTGACCGAGAACGGCTTGCTGCGATCTGCGGGCGCGGCATAGTCATAGCGGAAGTAGTTGATCATCTCCTCGGTCCGCACGGCGTCCTGCGGAGGCAGCTGGCCCATTGTCAGGAACCGGCGCGCATTGGCATAAGCACCGGTGTCGACATCGACCGAGAAGGTCGAAACCGGCTCACTGGCGGTGACCCTGATCGGCGAGACTTCCTCTCCCGCGTAACGTTCGCGGTCTTCCGGCGGGATCACCATGCCGTGATCGCCGATCCAGGGCGCGGCTACCGAAACCGGTGGGGGAGGGGCCATGGCCATCTCCGCGCTTTCGTACATGACCGAGGCATCGGCGGATTCCTCGATATCGACTGTCGTCAGGCGTTCGTGCTTTTCGCTGCCATCCTTGACCCCTTCGCATCCGGCGAGGGCCATGATCAGGGCGGCAGTCGAAACGAAGGCAAGCGAGCCTCCAGCTATGCGTGTTGTGTTGTCCATTTTTGTCCTCTCCACGATTCGCTCTCCCAGTGTGATGTTATTACATAAATTACGGCATCAACAAGGCAAGAATGTGGCAAAAGTAGGGCAAGGGTCAATCGGGGCGTGAAGTATCAGCAACGCGAAGGGCGGTTCGCGAATTATAATTCACTGATATTATTGAGGTTTTAAGAAGTGAGGAAGGGGCGGCCCTATTCGGGCGTTTCTGCCTTATTTCGCTTAAACAGAACCCGATCTTCAGGACCGAAGCCGCGTTTCCAGATCACAAAACCGTAAGTAAGCAGGATCGCCGGCACGCCAAAGGCGAGTTCTGCCCACTCGGGAAGCTGTGTCGCCAGCCAGCCGACGAGGACCGCCGGGGCGACCGCGTAGAGCAGTGCCCAGCGCCAATTGTTGATCGGATGGCCGAGGATGCGGGTAAGCAGCAGAGCCTTCACCAGGCTTGCCACACCCAGCGCGATCATCAGGGCGAGCGCAGCTGCGGCGGCCTTGTACGGCTCGCCATAGCCTAGGCTTTCGACGAGCATGATAAGTGTGATGGTGAGCGCCGCCTGGAACGCGATGGTCCCGACCGAAATCGCGAGGTTGCGACCACGAGCGACGTAGATCAGCACGGCTTCGGACACGACTGCGGTTGCCGCCACGACCTCTGCCGCAAGCAGGAACGCCAGCGCGCCTGTGCCGCCGACGAATTCGGGACCCACCAGGCCCATCACGGCTTCGCCGGGTACGCCCAGCGCCAGTGCGATCCCGGCCTGCGCCGCGATGATCCAGAAGCCGACCTGACAGACCTGCTTGGCGATCGCGGCGTAGTTCTTGGTCTTCAGGTTCTTGGTAATCACCGGCCCGAGGATCGGTTCGAAACTGGTCTTGAGCTTTTGCGGCAGGCTCGCGACCTGCTGGGCGATGTAGTAAACGCCGACCGCGGCGGGCGCTGCGAAAAGGCCGAGGATGAAGATGTCGAGGCGGCGCGTTCCCCACTCGATGGCATCGGCCGTCGCCAGCGGCAGTGCCCGGGCCGTCACCTTGCGCATATAGCCCAGTTCCGGACGCCAGTGTTTCGGCGGTCCGTAGCTGCGGAAGAAGGCGTAAAGGCCGGTGAACAGGCCCGCGTAGATCGACACCAGATAGGCGAGCGAGAGGCCGGAATCCGACAGGGCAGGCACAAAATAGAACACGCCCGCCATGATCGAGATCGTCCACGGCTCGACCACCGCCCTAGCGCGCACGGTGGTCGCAATATCGTATTTGTAAGCCTGCGCCGCCAGCACGATCTCTGTCAGGGCGTAGCCGGGAATGGCCAGCACGATCAGCCGGTCAAGTTCCGTGAATTCGCCGCTCGGGAAAAGAGGCGCGGGAACCAGCCAGAAGAATGCAGCTGCCAGCGCAGAAAAGACGATTGCCAGCAGCATGCCGTCGTAGACGAGGTTTGCAGGATGCGTCCCCTCTTCGCCATCGGCCAGCCGCTGTGCGAGCCCGCGCTTTTCGCCCATCGAACACATCAGTGCGACCAATTCGACCACGACGAGGGCGGAGGCAAAGCGTCCCAGCGCCTCGGGGCCGTAGAGGCGGCCCGCGATGAACAGGAACGGCAGGCGCGCCAGCAAGCGAAGCAGGAAACCGATGAAGTTCTGCCGCCCGCCCTTGGCGATGGCGGTCAGGTCTTCGTCATTGGCAGCGGCAGTCATCCCGCATCGCCCTGTTCGGCCTTGAGGGGCCGCGCGAGGATGCCTTCGACGACGGACTTCGGCTCGTCTCCCTTGAGGAGGTCGTAGACAGCCGTCACGATCGGCATGGCGACGCCTTGGCGCGCGGCAAGTTCGACGAGCACTGGCGCGGTGTGCGCGCCTTCCGCCACGGTGCGCCTGTCGCTCATCAGGGCATCGGCGCTCTCCCCTTCGCCCAGCGCATTGCCGAGCGAGAAATTGCGGCTGGAAGTGGAGGAGCAAGTAAGAACGAGATCGCCAAGCCCGCACAGTCCGGCGAGCGTTTCGGCCCGCGCCCCGAGCGCTTCCCCGAAGCGCAGCATTTCGGCATAGCCGCGGGCAATCAATGCCGCGCGCGCGTTCTGGCCCAAGCCGAGGCCGTCCACTACGCCGCAGGCGATCGCGAGCACGTTCTTCACCGCCCCGCCGATCTCGGCGCCCACGACATCGTCGGAATAATAGGGCCGGAAGGCAGTCCGTGCGATGAGCGGGGACAGGCGGTCCCACTGCTCTGCTCCGCCGCCGCACGCGAGCGTCACGGCGGTCGGCAAGCCTGCGGCGACCTCATGCGCGAAAGTGGGGCCGGAAAGGACAGCGATCGCGCTGTTCGGGGCCGTTTCCTTCGCAACGTGGTTCATCAACCTGCCGCTGCCAGCCTCGATACCCTTGGAACACAGAACCAGGTCGGCCGGATGGGATGGCATGGCGGCCAGAACGGAGCCCATGTGCTGGGCTGGCGTGACGACCAGCAGCGCATCAAGCGTGGCCATTTCCGCAAGATCGCTGGTGGCGGTAATGTGCGCGCTCAGGCTGGCGCTGGGCAGGTAGATCGAATTGGTGTGCGCGGAATTGATCTCGTCGACCAGTTCTTCCTCGCGCGCCCAGATCTTCACCGCGCGGCCATCGCTCGCCAGCATCTGTGCCAGCGCCGTGCCCCATGCACCGGCTCCGAGAACCCCTACGCTGCTCATGCCTTCACCCCTGCACCGCGCACCGGCTCTGCCTGCGGATCGAGCGGCCAGCGCGGGCGCGCCGCAATGTCGAGCGGGTCGGGCTTGAAGTCTTGCATGGCGAGCCTTTCGACACCGGCCCAGGCGATCATCGCGGCATTATCGGTGCACAGCTTGGGCGGCGGTGCGGTAAAACGCATCGAATGGCGCTCGGCCAGTTCCTCCAGCGCCGCGCGCACCGTGGCATTGGCGGCCACGCCGCCAGCAACGACCAGCGTGTCGGTGCGGCCCATCGCCTCCAATGCGATGGATAGCCGGTCGATCACGCAGTCGACGGCAGCCTTCTGGAAGCTGGCTGCGATATCGGCTGCGGCATATTTGCCGGACTGGTGGGCGCGCATGACCGCGCTCTTGAGCCCGGCGAAGGAGAAATGCGGCTCGCCGCTGCCGACCATGGGACGGGGCAGGGGGACGGCGCTTTCATCGCCTTCTTTCGCGAGCCGTTCGACCGCCGGGCCGCCCGGGAAGCCGAGGCCCAGGATTTTTGCGGTCTTGTCGAAGGCCTCGCCCAAGGCATCGTCGATGGTGGTCGCAAAGCGGCGGTATTCGCCGACCCCGTCGACGCGTAGGATCTGGCAATGGCCGCCGGAAACGAGGAGCAGGGCATAGGGAAATGCCAGTTCTGCATCAGCCAGGCGCGGGCTCAGCGCGTGACCTTCCAAATGGTTTATCGCGATCAGCGGTGTGTCGCTCGCCATGGCCAAAGCCTTCGCGCTGACGAGGCCGACCATCACCCCGCCGATGAGGCCTGGACCTGCCGTGGCGGCGATCGCATCGCAATCCGCCAGCGTAACGCCTGCATCGGCAAGCACGCCCTCGATCATGGGGGCCAGCCGCTCTGCATGGGCGCGCGCGGCGATCTCCGGTACCACCCCGCCGAAGGGCGCGTGTTCCTCGTCCTGCGAGGCGATCCGCTGGGCGATAATCCGCCGTTCGCCATCGACCAGCGCGGCTGCGGTTTCGTCGCAGGAACTTTCGATGCCGAGTACGAGCGTCATAACTTCGCTTTCCCTTAGCGGTCTCGCTCGCTAGGGCAAGCCGCCGATATGCCAGACACGCCCATCCTTCGCCTTGGAACCCGCCGTTCGCCGCTTGCCATGGCGCAAGCAGAGGAAGCACGCGCCCGGCTTTGCGCCGCTCACGGCTGGGACGTTGGCGCGGTCGAACTGGTCCCCGTGATCGCTAGCGGCGACAAGATACAGGACCGCCCGCTCGCCGAGATCGGGGGCAAGGCGCTGTGGACGCGCGAACTCGACCTGTGGCTCGCCGAAGGGCGCATCGATGCGGCGGTACACTCGATGAAGGACGTGGAGACAATTCGCCCCGACGAAATCGCCATCGGCGCGATCCTGCCGCGGGCGGACAAGGCCGACGTCCTGCTGGGTGCCGCGTCCCTCGCGGATATACCGCAAGGCGCAAAGGTCGGCACCAGTGCGCCACGCCGGGCGGCCCAGCTGCTCCATGTGCGGCCCGATCTCGAAGTGGTCGGTATCCGCGGCAATGTGGCGACGCGCATGGCAAAGCTCGAAGCGGGCGAAGCGGATGCGACCTTCCTTGCGGCGGCGGGCCTTTCCCGTCTCGGAGAGGACAATGTCGGCATGAGGCTCGAACCCGAAGACTGGCTTCCGGCACCGGCACAGGCCGCAATCGGTATCGAATGCAGGGCCAGTGACGAGCGCACGCGCGAGGCCCTGGCACAAGTGAATCACGCGGAGAGCCACGATGAAGTGCTCGCCGAACGCGCTTTGCTCCAGGGTCTTGGCGGCACGTGCCACAGCCCGATTGCCGTCCTGACAACCCGCGCCGACAACCGCCTGGCCATGCGCGCGGCCATCTTCAGCCCGGACGGCAGCCAGCGCGTCGACGGGCAGGCCAGCTTCGCATGCGACGACACGGCGGCCCCCGGCGAACTGGCACGCATGCTGCTGGCCGATGCACCGCCGGAAGTCGCAGCGAATTTCGGACATATGGAATGACTTGCCGGGTCTTCGTTTTCCGCCCTGAACCGGGCCTTTCGGTGACGCTCGAGACCGCGAGGGCACTCGAACTCGACGTGAAGGGCTGCCCCCTGTTCGAAGTCGAGCCGGTCGAATGGGGCGCGCCCAAGGCCGACAGCTACGACGGGTTGCTGGTCGGCAGCTCCAACGTCTTCCGTCACGGCGGAACCCACCTCACGCGCCTCACATCCCTGCCGGTTTATGCGGTTGGCGAAGCCACGGCAGAGGGTGCGCGCGAAAAAGGGTACATGGTCGCGCGTACGGGCACCGGCGGCTTGCAGGCATTGCTCGACAAGATGAAACCGGGCGAGCGCCACATGCTGCGCCTTGCAGGCGAGGCCCATGTCGAATTGCAGCCTCCCGAAGGCATGACGATCGACACCCGCGTGGTCTACCGCACCAAGCCGCTCAATGTCGCCGACGAGATGGCCGATACCATGCGCGTCGGCGGCGTGGTGTTGCTGCATTCGGGCGAGGCGGCCAAGCGCCTGTTCGAGGAATGCGAAAGGCTGGAGATCGACCGCTCCAGGCTCGCGCTGGCAGTACTGGGCGCCCGGATTGCCGACCTTGCGGGGGAGGGCTGGCACTCCGTCCACATCGCCAACCACCCTCGCGATGCCGAGCTACTGGCCTTGGCCGAGCAATTGTGTCAGACCATGTCCAATTGATATGACGCCCCGCATGAGAGGCGTCCGGGGTCGTGGATTGGAGTAAGATGGACGAGTTTTCGAGAACTCGGCGTGCGCGTGGTGGAATGCGCCCGATGTTGCTTGCCGTGGGCGGCGCTTTCGCCCTGGGAGCGGGCGTTGCCGGCTATATCGCCTGGCGCATGGACGCCGCACCGGCCAGCGACGCGGAACCCGCACGAATTGCGGACAACACATTGGTCGAAGGCGGCGAGCCGTCGCCCACACCCAGCGCCAGCGAAAGCGCGGCTGCTGCCCAGGCGGTGGAACGTGTGGCCGAACAGCAGGGCGGGATCGACCAGCGTCTCGCTGCAGCGGAACAGCGCCTGTCCCGGCTCGACCTGCAAGCACAGGCGGCTGCGGGCAATGTGGCACGCGCGGAGGGCCTTCTCATTGCCTTCGCAACCCGCCGCGCTGTCGATAAGGGGGCCGAGCTCGGCTACCTCGCCGACCAGCTGAGGCTCCGCTTCGGCGACGCTTTGCCCAATGCGGTGAACACCATCCTCACCTTTTCGCGCGACCCGGTCACGCTGGACCAGCTGATCTTCCGGCTCGAGGGTCTCGCGCCGAGCCTGCAATCGGGCGAAGGCAAGCCGAGCCTCGAGCGATTTGCCGACGAACTGGGCTCGCTCTTCACGATCCGCCGCGAAAGCGCGCCGTCGCCACAGCCCCAGCAAAGGCTCGAACGTGCGCGCCTGTTCCTTGAAAGCGGCCGCGCGGATTCGGCGGTTGCGGAAGTGCGCAACCTGCCAGGTGCGGTGAATGCCGAAGGATGGCTGCGCGATGCGGAGCGTTATGCCTCGGCCCAGCGCGCTCTCGATCTCATCGAAACCGCAGCGGTGCTCGAACCGCGGCGCCTGCGCGATGGTGCGGGTAACCGGATCGAACAGCCGAGCCCGGTCGAAGAGTAGCTCAGGCTTTCATCAATTCGGGCACATCGCCCGACACGCCGCGGGCCTCGTCCATGAAGAACTTCTTCAGCATGCCGGACCGCTGCACGCCGGCCATGCCGAGGCGCCGGACGGCGCTGGCGGCCTTGCCCGGAACGCCGAACAGCCGCGTCAGGCTGTCGGTCGCGCCCATGACCATGATGGAATCGAGTGCGCGCCATTTTTCGTAGCGTTCGAGCACCTGCATATCGCCGAGATCGAGGCCAAGACGGCGCGCATCTCCCAGCACCTCTACCAGCGCGCCGACATCGCGCAGCCCCAGGTTGAGGCCCTGTCCGGCGATCGGATGCATGCCATGCGCACTGTCGCCGACCAGCGCCATGCGCTCGCCCACGATGCGAACGGTGTGCTGGAAACTGAGCGGATAGGAAGTGCGCGCGCTGTTGAGCGCAAGTTCGCCGAGCAGATCGCCCATGCGCTTTTGCACCTCGGCGAGGAAAGCGCGTTCGCCCATCTTGAGCACGCCTGCTGCATCCTTCTCGTCGACCGTCCAGACGAGCGCGCTGCGATGCTGGCCATCTGGCCCGTCGAGCAGCGGGAGCAGGGCGAAGGGGCCAGCCGGATAGAAGATTTCCCATGCCACGCCGCCATGCGGCTTGCTGTGGTCGAGGCCGACGATGATCGCGCGGTGGGAATAGTCCCAGCTGGCCATTTTCAGCTCCGCATCCTCGCGAGTCGGCGAACTGCGGCCTTCTGCGCCGACCAGCAGGTCTGCGGTCAGGACCTGCCCGTCCGCAAGCGTGGCGGAGACGCCGTAAGCATCGCGCTGGCGATCGACCACCTCGACGGGGGCGTGCAGCGTGATGAGGCTTTCGTCCTTCACCGCTTCGAACAGGGCCGTGCGCAGGACGCGATTGGCGAACATGCGACCAAGCGAGCCTTCGTGCTCTTCCGGCGTGAAATCGATGCGCCCCGGCTTCATCTGATCGAGCACGGCGATGCTCTCGATCGGGCAGCCATGGGGTTCAAGCGTGTCCGCCAGGCCGATATTGCGGAACAGGCGCCAGCTGGCGGTCGAAATCGCCGACGCACGCCCGTCAAAACCGTCTGCCGTCAGGTCGGCGGGATCGGCCCGGTCGACCAGGTGGCTCGAAAAACCTTGTTTCGCGGCTGCCAGCGCCAGTGTGGAGCCGACGAGACCGCCGCCGAGGATGAGCAAGTCGCGCTTGTCTGTCATGGACACGGTCCCTAGAGCGGGCGGCGTGACACTGGCAAGGATTATGGACGTCTCGCTGGCCCGGCTGGCCGCTTTCCTGCTTGCCCTCACGTGCCTTTTGCCCGCTGCTGCCTTCGCGCAGGATCGCACCGCGCGCTTCGGTGACGAGAACATCTCGGTCGACCTGTATGCCGACGGTACGCCCGCGCCCGGCGAGGAATGGCTCCTTGCGCTGCGTTTCAAGCCGTCGAGCGAGGAATGGCACGGATATTGGTCCAATCCCGGCGATGCGGGGCAGGGCATGGATCTACAGCTCGACCTTCCCGATGGGTGGGAAGTCGGCAAGCCGCTCTATCCCGTGCCGCAGACGCTGCTCATCGGCGGGTTGATGAACCATATTTTCGAGGGGGAGTATGTGGTTCTCGTGCCCGTCACTCCGGGCCGGGACGCGGCGGTTGCCAATCTCGCACCGGTTTCCGGTTATGTCGAATATCTCGCCTGCACGGACCGTATCTGCGTGCCGCAGGATGCGGTTCTGGAGGCGGGGCCCGGCGGCGATTTCGACGAGTGGCGCGGGCGGATCGCGCCCATGCTCGACAGCGAGGCCGGCTTCGAGATTTCCGGCAAGCGCCTGCGTATCGGTATTCCGCTACCGGCTGCGCTGGACCTTGGCGAGCTACACCTGTTTCTCGAAAATAGCAGCTTGGGCAATGGCTTGGTGCCGAACTACGCGGCGGTCCAGACGTGGATCCGCGATGGCAACCTGCTGGTTGCCGAACTGGAGCTTGAGCGGACCAAGGGTGTGGGCGGCGCACCGCCAGAACGCATCGAGGGCATTCTTGCTCTGGGTGATGGCGAAGGCGTCCGTTTCGTGGCGACTCCCGCCAACGTCCCGCTGGAAGGCGTGAAGCCGTTCCGCGGGGCCGAGGAGGCGCCCGCCTTCGGCTTGTTGATACTCGCCGCGCTGGTTGGCGGCCTCCTCCTCAACATCATGCCGTGCGTTTTCCCGATCCTCAGCCTCAAGGCGCTGGCCCTGGCGAAGGCCGGGGGCGACGAGGGTGCAGCCCGGCGCGATGCGCTCGCCTACACCGCAGGCGTGGTAATCGCATGTGCCGGTCTGGGTGCGCTGATCCTGTTGCTGCGATCGGCCGGTCAGCAGGTCGGCTGGGCCTTCCAGCTGCAGGAGCCCGCCATAGTGGCGAGCCTGTTCGCGCTCGCTTCGCTCATCACGGCAAATTTCCTCGGCCTGTTCGCCATCCCCGGCCTCGCCATTTCCGGCGGCAAGCCGAGTTCGGGCGGATCCTTTGCAACCGGCCTGCTCGCAGCGTTCGTGGCCACGCCCTGTACGGGACCGTTCATGGCGCTCGCCCTGGGCGCTGCGCTGGTGCTGCGACCGATCGAGGGTTTTGCAATCTTCACCGCACTCGGCATCGGACTGGCACTGCCGTTTCTCCTCGTCGGCTTCGTGCCCGCATTCCGCAAGCGGCTGCCGAAGCCCGGAGCATGGATGGAACGCTTCCGCCGCTGGATGGCACTGCCCATGGGGCTGACCGTTCTCGCGCTCGGCTGGCTGCTATGGCGGATCGGCGGCGGACTGTTTCTGCTTTCGGCGACCGGCGTCGCGGCGGGTCTCGTCTATTTCGCCGGAATGCTCTCGCCGGAAGGCCACGCTGCCGGTCGATCGAGAACGCTCCCGGCAATGGTCGGCCTGGCGATGGCGGTCTTGTCGGCGATCGCCATGGCGCGGAGCTATGAGCCGCCCGTCGCCGATAGCGCGCAGAGCATTCTCGATCCGCAGGAATTTTCGGCCGCCAACCTCGCAGCGGCTCGCGCCAGCGGCCAGCCCGTCTTCGTCTGGTTCACCGCCGACTGGTGCATCACCTGCAAGGTCAACGAGAGCGTTGGGATCGAGCGCGAGGAAACACGCGCGGCGTTCGAGGAAGCGGGCGTAATCGCGATGCGCGGGGACTGGACGCGGCGCGACGACGATATCGCCGCCTTCCTGTCGCAACAGGGCGCTGCCGGGGTTCCGCTCTACCTGTGGTATCCGGCGGGCGGGGACGCGCGGCAACTGCCGCAGGTGCTTACGCCTGATCTTCTTCCGGATCTGGTCCGTCAGGAAACGGCGCGCAATCGGCAATAAATTGCGCCGGGAGGCGGCTGGGATTGAAGATGATCGACCCGGCGCCCGGCACCGTCGCTTCGACAGTTCGCGGACCGGTCAGCACTTCGAGCCGGGGATCGTCCGCAGGCGTGCGCCCGCGCCAAATCCAGACCTCGCCATCCTGTTCGGCATCGATCCAGAAGCGTTCCACATGGCCGTTGCCGATCATCGCCAGAACGGCCTTGGCGTGGGCATCGGCCTCGACGAACCGGGTATAGCGCAGCATCTCGCCCTCGCAGGCGAGAGCCATGAGAGGCGTCGCACCGGGCTTGCCATAAAGAAGCCGCTCGCGATCTTCGCTGTAGGCCCACACGGAACCTTCGGTGTCGGGCGAATCGATCGGCGCGCGCGGTGCATCGCGTTCGGTCGCAATGCGCTCACGCGTGACGTATTCATCGGAGGCAGGAGGCTTGCACGCCGAAACCAGCAGGAGTGCGCCCAGCGCGATGGTGCGAAACATGACGCGCAGCTATGCGAAAGGGTGCGCGAGCGTCAACGCGGCGTGAGCGAAACCTCACAGCTTCGCACACGGCGCTCGATCAGGGCTTGCCGCCCATCCGCTTGTAGCGCGTCTTGCCGTAGCGCGTCTTGCGCGTGCCGGGGCGTCCGGCATCGCTCCGCCCGACGCGCGGGGCCTTCTTTTCCTCATCACCAAGGCCGAGTTCGTCGTTCTCGAGGCGGCGGATTTCGTCGCGCAGGCGTCCGGCTTCCTCGAATTCGAGATCGGCGGCAGCGGCCCGCATGCGCTTTTCCAGGTCTTCGATATAGGCGCGAAGGTTGTGGCCCACGAGATTGTTGCGCTCGTCATCGCCGGTATCGACCGTGACGCCATCCTGCGAGGCGGTATCGGCGACGATGTCGGCGATCTGCCGCTTGATCGTTTGCGGCGTGATGCCGTGTTCTTCGTTATACGCGCGCTGCTTTTCGCGGCGGCGGTCGGTCTCCGCCATGGCGCGTTCCATGCTTCCCGTAATGCGGTCGGCATAAAGGATAACGCGCCCGTCGACGTTGCGGGCGGCGCGGCCGATGGTCTGGATGAGCGAGGTTTCGCTGCGAAGGAAGCCTTCCTTGTCGGCATCGAGTATGCACACGAGCCCGCATTCGGGAATGTCGAGACCCTCGCGCAGTAGGTTGATGCCGACCAGCACGTCATAGACGCCCAGGCGCAGGTCGCGGATCAGCTCGATACGCTCCAGCGTCTCCACATCGGAGTGCATGTAGCGCACGCGTACGCCCGCCTCGTGCATGAACTCGGTAAGGTCTTCCGCCATGCGCTTCGTCAGCGTGGTGACGAGCGTGCGGTAGCCCATCTTGGCGGTCTTCTTGCACTCCTCGATGCAGTCCTGGACCTGGTCTTCGACCGGCTTGATCTCGACCGGCGGGTCGATGAGGCCGGTCGGGCGAATGACCTGTTCGGCAAACACGCCGCCCGTCTGTTCCATCTCCCACGAACCGGGCGTTGCCGAGACGGCAAAGGTCTGCGGGCGCATCGCGTCCCATTCGTTGAAGCGCAGCGGGCGGTTGTCGATGCAGGACGGGAGGCGGAAACCGTACTCTGCCAGCGTGATCTTGCGGCGGTGGTCCCCGCGCGCCATCGCGCCGATCTGCGGCACCGTCTGGTGGCTTTCATCGACGAACAGCAGCGCGTTTTCCGGAAGATATTCGAACAATGTGGGCGGCGGTTCCCCCGGCAGGCGTCCGGTGAGGAAGCGGCTGTAATTCTCGATCCCCGCGCAAGAGCCGGTGGCGGCTATCATCTCCAGGTCGAAGTTGGTGCGCTGCTCGAGCCGCTGCGCTTCAAGCAGGCGGCCTTCTTCTTGCAGCTCCTTAAGACGTTCCTGCAGCTCGAACTTGATGGCCTCGGAGGCCTGTTTCATCGTCGGGCCGGGGGTGACGTAGTGCGAGTTCGCATAGACGCGCACCTTGTCGAGGCTGGCACCCTTCTTGCCGGTGAGCGGGTCGAATTCGCTGATTTCCTCGATCTCGTCACCGAAGAAGCTGATCCGCCAGGCCATGTCTTCATAGTGGCTCGGGAAGATTTCGAGGTTGTCGCCGCGCACGCGGAAATTGCCGCGCGCAAAAGCGGCATCGTTGCGCTTGTATTGGAGCGCCACCAGCTTGCGGATCAGCTCGCGCTGGTCGACCGTCTGGTCTTTCTTGATATCGAAGATCATGGCCGAATAGGTTTCGACCGAACCGATGCCGTAGAGGCAGGAAACCGAGGCGACGATGATCACGTCGTCACGCTCCAGCAGCGAGCGCGTCGCCGAGTGGCGCATCCGGTCGATCGCTTCGTTTACCGAGCTTTCCTTCTCGATGTAGGTGTCGGACCGCGGCACGTAGGCTTCGGGCTGGTAGTAGTCGTAATAGCTGACGAAATACTCGACCGCGTTTTCGGGAAAGAAGCTCTTGAACTCGCCATAAAGCTGCGCGGCGAGGATCTTGTTCGGCGCCAGGATCAGGGCAGGGCGCTGCAGTTCCTCGATGACCTTCGCCATGGTGAAGGTCTTGCCCGAACCGGTGACGCCCAGAAGCGTCTGGGTCTTCTCGCCCTCGCGCGCCGATGCGACCAGTTCCCTGATCGCAGTCGGCTGGTCGCCTGCGGGCGTATAGTCGCTCACCAGCTTGAACTTGCGGCCACCCATCGATTTTTCGGGGCGTGCGGGCTTGTGCGGTACGAACTCGCCTGTGGTGTCGGGTTCTTCGAGGCCGCGCCTGATTACGAGTTCTGACATGTGCGCACATATGGGGAACGAATGGGGCAGGTGCAACGGCGGCTTGCGCAAGACCGGCGTGCTGCTAGCGTCGTGCGACCAATCACGCGGAGAATTCCATGCGCAATACCCTTACCCTCGCCATTGCCACCATCGCGCTCGCCGCTTGCGGCAGTTCCAGCGATGCCGATACCGACGGCGATGGCAGCGTGTCGGCCGACGAGGTCGAAGCGGCGGCGGCCAAGGTGAAGCCGCTGGAGGCGGGCGAATACAAGATGAACATGGAGCTGGTCGAACTGGTCGATCCTTCCATGAGCGAAGGCGACATCGCCAAGGCCAAGGAGTTCATGAACGCCATGGCGAACGCGGCCCCGGCGCGCTGTCTCACGGAAGACGAGGCGAGCAAGGGGATGATCGGTATCGCCGAGCAATTGCAGAACGGCGATTGCACGATGGACAGCCTGACTTCGGATGCCGAAGGCATGCAGGCTGCGATGACCTGCAAGGCTGGCGGCGGCGATGCGAAGATCACTATCGACAGCCAGTCGACCGGCACGGCCAGCGAAATGACGATGACGGCCGTCGAGCCGGTTTCCGGCAGCGAGGATACGAAGCGCGTCACGATGAAAGTCGGCATGACCCGTACCGGCGACTGCACCTGACGCGAAGCGGGGGCGTTCAGGAAACCGCCATCGGCCTCGTGCATTCTGTGTAGATGTTCCAGACGCCGTCGTTTCAGGAAACCCGCGAGGAAATGAGCCGCAGGCTGGCGCTTGCCGCAGAGCCGAGCCCGGACGATGCGCGCGGACCACGTGCCCTCTTGCTGGCCAAGGAATTTCTCTGGCCGCTGGAGCCGGTCAAGCGTCGTTTCGAAAAGTTCACCGCAACTCCTGCCACGCATCCCAAGCGCGTGATGCTGTTGCCCGGCTTCGGTGCGCACCCTATCCGGATGCGCTGGATGGCGCGCACGCTCGAGGATGCAGGGCACACGGTGAAGCGCTGGGGCATGGGATATAATCTCGGCGCGACGGCCGATCGCTTTGCGAGGGTCGAAGATCGTCTCATCGACCTCTACCATCGCCGCGGGGAGCCGATCGTGCTGGTCGGGTGGAGCCTCGGCGGGGTGATGGCGCGCGAACTGGCGAAAAAGCATCCGGACAAGATCGCCAAGGTCGTGACCATGGGGTCACCTTTTTCAGGGTCGCCTCGCGCCAACAACGGCTGGCGTGCCTACCAGGCGATTGCCGGCCACCGAGTGGACGAACCCGAGATCGACACGATAGTCAGTGAAAAGCCGCCGGTAGAAACGGTCGCCTTCTGGTCCCCGCGCGATGGTATCGTCCATCCGCGATCGGCCTGTGGCAGGCCCGGCGAACGGGACCGTGCGGTGGCCTTGCGCTGCACGCACATGGGCTTCGTCTTGACCCACGAGGCCGTTTCCGCCCTTTTGTCGGAACTGGATCGCTCCTGAACCTTTAGTTCGTGGAGCGGGACATTGCGTCACGCGAAGGGCCGCGTCCTGCGGTCCGTTGCAACTTCCGGGGGATCATGAGCGGCACCGCCGACTTCTTCAACGAAATGCGCGAGCCGGATGGCTCGGTTCGCGATGCCTATTCCTCCTACTGCGACTGGTACGACGAACAAGACACCAGGCTCCTCAAGCGCAAGCACCGGGAAGCGGAGACCAATTTCCGCAAGACCGGCATAACCTTCAATGTCTATGGCGAGGACGAGGCGGAGGAACGCCTGATTCCCTTCGACATGGTGCCGCGCATCATCACCGCGAACGAATGGCGCAAGTTGACCAGAGGGATCGAGCAACGTGTCAGCGCGCTCAATGCCTTCATGCACGACCTTTATCACCGCCAGGAGATTATCCGGGCGGGTCGCCTGCCGCAGCGCCTGCTGCGCGACAATGCGGCGTGGCTGCCGAACATGGTCGGTTTCACCCCGCCGGGCGGCGTATACACCCATATCGTCGGCATCGACCTGGTGCGTACCGGACCGGACGAATTCTTCGTCCTCGAAGACAATGCGCGCACCCCGTCCGGCGTCAGCTATATGCTTGAAAACCGGGAAACCATGATGGCCATGTATCCCGAACTGTTCATGCGGGTCCCGGTCGAAAGTGTGTCCGACTATCCGCGCCGGCTTGCGAAGAGCCTTGCTGCCTGCGCACCCGCTGCTGCCGGCGATCGACCCGTCGTGGCTGTGCTGACGCCGGGCATCTACAACTCGGCGTATTTCGAACACGCCTTCCTTGCCGACCAGATGGGTGCCGAGCTTGTCGAAGGCAGCGATTTGCGCGTGGTCGATGGCCGTGTCGCGATGCGCACCACCAGCGGATACAAGGCGGTCGATGTCATCTACCGCCGGGTCGATGACGAATTCCTCGACCCGTTGACATTCAATCCCGACAGCGTGCTTGGCGTGCCGGGCATCATGGACGTTTATCGCGCAGGAGGCGTCACGATTGCCAATGCACCTGGGACGGGCGTGTGCGACGACAAGGCCATCTATTCCTTCATGCCCGACATCGTCGAATTCTATACGGGCGAAAAACCGCTCCTGCCGAATGTGGAGACATGGCGTTGCGCGGACGAGGACAGCCTGAAATACGTGCTCGACAACCTTGAAGAACTGGTGGTGAAGGAAGTCCACGGCTCGGGCGGCTACGGCATGCTGGTGGGCCCTGCATCCTCGAAGAAGGAAATCGAGACGTTCCGCGCCAAGCTGGTCGAGAACCCGTCCAACTATATCGCGCAGCCCACGCTCTCGCTGTCTACCTGTCCGATCTACACGAAGAAAGGCCTCGCCCCGCGCCACGTGGACCTGCGCCCTTACGTGCTCGTCTCGCCCGACAAGATCGACATCACGCCCGGCGGCCTGACCCGCGTTGCTCTCGAAGAAGGGTCGCTGGTCGTCAATTCGAGCCAGGGTGGCGGCACGAAAGATACCTGGGTGCTCAAAGATTGATGCTGGGCAGAACCGCAAACGGATTGTTCTGGATGTTCCGCTATCTCGAACGGGCGGAGAACACCGCGCGCCTGCTGGATGCTGGCATGCGCATGGCCCTGACCCGCGACCTGGTGACGGCAGAAGAAGAGTGGCGCTCGGTAATTTCGACCGCCGGACAGCGCGCGGCTTACGAAGCCAAGCATGGCACCTATACCGGCAGCCAGGTGTGGAACTTCATGCTGCGCGACAAGGCCAATCCATCGTCCATCCTCGCCATGTTCGGTCTGGTCCGGCAGAATGCGCGCCTTGCCCGCAACGCTATCAGCGGGGAGTTGTGGGAAGCCATCAACGAGAATTGGCTCGTCATCGACGAACAGTTGAATAAGCCGGTGGCCGAGAACCGGGTTCTCGACACCGTCGCCACCATCCGGCGGGCAGGGACCCTGGCGCACGGAGCGCTGGCAGGTTCGATGCTGCGGGACGAAGGCTATCATTTCGCCCGTGCAGGGACATTTATCGAGCGTGCCGATAGCATCTCGCGCATTCTCGACATCAAGTACTACCTGCTCCTGCCGTCGCTATCCTATGTCGGCTCCAGCCTCGATACAGGCCAGTGGGACCAGGTGCTGCGCTCCGTTTCCGGCGACCGCGCCTATCGCTGGCTGAATGCCGGACAGATCGATGCCAAGGGTATTTGCGAATTCCTGATCCTGGACGAGCGTTTTCCGCGCAGCCTGGCGTTCTGCTATTGTGCCCTGCGCGACGACCTGGCCGCTCTTGCGAGGCTGCATGGCACCGAGGGGCAGAGCAACATGCTCATGCGCGATGCGGATACGCGCCTCACCGATCTGACGATCGAGGAAATATTCGACCAGGGCCTGCATGAATTCCTCGTCGAGTTCACGCAGGACAATGCAGCAATCGCCGATGCCATTTCCACCGATTACAGGTTCCTTGCCTGATGCGCCTATCGATCCGCCACACCACACGCTACCGTTTCGGCCAGCCCGTCGTGCATGCGCTGCAGCGCCTGCGGCTGGTACCCAAGCAGACACAAGGCCAGGAAATCCTCGACTGGTCTATGGAGTATGAGAACGCTCATGAAGAGCTCCAGTTTGAAGACCAGCATCACAACACCACAACGCTGATTGCGGTCGAACCGGGTACTAAGGAAGTGGTCGTCACCTGCAAGGGGACGGTCGACACGCACGACCATGCGGGCGTCATCGGTCGCCATGCAGGCCACCTGCCGCTGTGGAGCTTCCTTTCGCAGACATCGCTCACGCGGCCCGGCCTGGGCATTCGCAAGTTCCTCAAGGACTTCCAAGGTCGCGAGGACGAGAAGCTGGACCTGCTGCACGAAATATCGCGCCGTATACTCGAAGAGGTCGAGTACAAGATCGGCTCTACCATCCCGCAAACCACCGCCGAAGAAAGCTTCGCGGCCAAGGCGGGGGTCTGCCAGGACCATGCCCATATCTTCATCGGCATGGCGCGCGCACTGGATATTCCGGCGCGCTATGTCTCGGGCTATCTGATGATGAACGACCGGATCGAACAGGAAGCGACCCATGCCTGGGCGGAAGCTTTCGTCGATGGGCTGGGCTGGGTCGGCTTCGATGTTTCCAACGGGATCAGCCCCGATGCGCGCTACGTCAGGGTTGCCACGGGCCGCGACTATCGCGATGCAGCGCCCGTGACCGGAATCAGTTTCGGCAATTCGGAGCAGGTGCTGGAAGTCGACGTCTCGGTCGAACAGCAGCAAGTCCAACAATAGACGACGTTTTTTGGGATCGACATGACATATTGCGTAGGAATGGTGCTCGAAAGGGGCCTCGTGCTGATGAGCGACACCCGCACGAATTCGGGCGTCGACAATATCTCCGTCTTTCGCAAGATGTTCACTTGGCAAGTGCCCGGCGAACGTATCATCACCGTGATGACGGCAGGCAATCTGGCCACCACACAAGCCGTGATCAGCCAGCTCGAAGAACGCAGCAAACAGCCCGACGACCGTGACAATGCGATCCTGAAGTCGCCCACGATGTTCCAGGTGGCGACCGAGATCGGCAAACTCTTGCGCGACATAATTGCGGACCGGCAAGGCGCCAATGGCGATCGCGGGCGTGGACGCTTCACCGCTTCGATCATCGTCGCCGGCCAGATCGCGGGTATGGAGCCGCGCCTGTTCATGGTCTATCCGGAAGGCAATTTCATCGAGGCCAGCCTCGATACCCCTTTCTTCCAGATCGGCGAGACCAAGTATGGCCGCCCGATCATCATCCGCGGTTACGACCGCACGATGAGCCTGGAAGACGGGGTGAAGCTGCTGATGGTCAGTTTCGACTCGACCCTCAAGGCGAACTTGTCCGTGGGCCTGCCGCTGGATCTGCAGGTCATCAGGCGCGACAGTTTCGAGGCGAGCCACCAGCACCGGGTGACTCACGAGGATCCCTATTTCCAGGCGATTTCGTCGAGTTGGGGCGATGCCTTGAAGAACGCGTTCCACTCGCTCCCAGATTACAGCTTCTATCACGGGGATGACTGATAGAACGAAGCATCCAATTCGGATTTATTACTTTCGTACGTAGTCTGTTTGGTGTTCCCTTAGGCAATAATATTTTGCATCCATATCCGTAGTCTTCCGGAATGCGCATTGTCCCTTATGCTGTCAGCATTACGGGCATGGAAAACAAACAGATACTCCACATCGTCGACGGCTCGACCAGGGCACGCGCGGCGCAGGCGCATATCGGTTTCGATATGGGGCATCATTGCGAGGTCTACGCCGATGTCGGCGAATTGCTGGCGACCTCGCCCGAGAGCGGTTTGGTCCTAGCCCGCGACGACGAGGGCCATGGCGCTGTCACGGTCGTACTGCGAAGTCTGGCGGCCAGGGGAATTTGGTTGCCGGTCGTCGGGACCTCGGAGGACCCGCGACCGGGGCGGGTAGTCGCTGCAATCAAGGCAGGTGCCCTCGATTACCTGCGGCTACCCTTCGAAGTAAGTCGCCTTAGCGAAGCGATTGCGCGGATTGCCCAGGAAGCGGAAGCCTACGGCGCTGCAAGACGCAAGATGATCGAAGCGCGCAGCAGGATTGCGTCCCTTTCGCCGCGTGAACGCGAAGTGCTCGACTGGCTGGCCGAAGGGCGCAGCAACAAGATGATCGCGCGCGAGTTGGAAATCAGCCCGCGAACGGTCGAAATCCACCGGGCCAACATGATGAACAAACTCGGCGCGCATCACGCCGCCGAAGCTGTCCGCCTGCGCATCGAAGCGCATCTCGACAGCACCCAGATTTCCGCGGCCTGATCGGGTCGCGTCTCGGGCCTGCGGGTCGCACCGACAGGCAGGTCAGCGGCAGAACGAACCGCGGCCGAATTCCAGGTGCAGGTGATCGCGATGGGCGGCGTTGTAATCGGGGCCCAGCACGGTGCCGAAACGCTTGCAAGCGCTGGAATGAACGGTGCGCAGGAACTCTCGCTCGGCGGGGGAGGCGTTCCAGCCGCCAAGGACAGTGATCCTGCGGCCATCGGTCAGGACGAACCCGGACACGTCGACCGCCTGCGCGCGCGAGTGGGCGGACAGCCGGTTCGTGCCTGCGACATTGCGGCAGGAATAGCTGCCCATAGTTTCGATCCGCTCCAGCCCACTGCCCAGGATCTGGCGTGCGGCGCGATCGACGCCGAAGCGCGCCCACGCGGCAAAATCCTTGGCCACGGGACAGGCGACGGCAGTCAGATTGGTTACGTCGAAGGGTCCCGCATCACCGTAGAGAGCGCTGAGGCGAACGGTGTTCTGCGTCGAGCAGCCGCCGGCCTGGAGCTTGTCGGGCAAGGGGGCAAATTGTGCGCGCGTGCTGCCGAGATCCGCCAGGCATTGCCGCGCCTCGCGGGTAGGTTCTGGCAGGGCTTGTGCCGATCCCGAAGGGCGGGACGGCGCTTCGCCCGCGCGTTCCGGAACGGCGCCGCATCCGGCCAGCGCCACAGCTGCAAGCGATGCTGTAAAGGCTGCGATCCTCATGGAGCGGCAAGCTACATCGGCGTTTGGAACGCGGCAAGCACGCCGGTTACTCGGGAGCGAGAACCTGTTCCCATAGCTCGATCTTCACGCCATCGGGATCGAGCAGCCAGGCGAACTTGCCGTAACCCTCGTCGACGCTGTCCAGCACCTCGACGCCCTTATCCTTGAGCTGCGCGACGAAGGTATCCAGATCGTCGACGCGCAAATTGATCATGAAGCCACCGCGGCCCGGCTTGAGGTACTGGTCGTCCTTGAAATGACTGATCAGTGAGTAGGGCTTGTCGCCGGTCTCCTCGCTCCAGTTCAGCTGCGGTCCGTATTCGCCGTCTATGCCCAGCGTGTCGCGATACCAGGCGCGCGTCGCTTTCGGGTCCTTCACCACATAGAAGACGCCGCCCAAACCCGTGATCTTGGCCATCTGGACCTCCTGTCAGTACCCGCTTGCCTGTCCGTCCTTGCGCATTTCGGTTGCCCCGGTGAGCACGCCCGTTTCCGGATCCCGCGCGATCGCCTGGTAGCCGCCGAACATGATACCGTTCGAGACGACCTCGACCTTGTGGCCCATCTCCCGCAGCGCTTCGACCGTCGCGACCGGAATACCCGGTTCGACGTATAGCGTGCCGAGCGGATCGGCCGAGGGACCTTCCAGCGCTTCTGTCGGCTGCCTGCCGCCATCATGGTTTAGCCGTGCGGCATCGCCTGCTTCCTGCAAGTTCATGCCGTAATCGACGATGTTAACCAGCACCTGCACATGCCCCTGCGGCTGCATGCCACCGCCCATCAGGCCGAGTGTCATGTAAGGCTTACCATCCTTCTTCACGAAGGCCGGAATGATGGTGTGGAAGGGGCGCTTGCCTGGCTCGTAGGCATTGGGATGGGCCGGATCGAGGCTGAATAGCTCGCCCCGGTCCTGGAACATGAACCCTGTACCGGGCGCCACCAGCCCGCCGCCCATGCCGCGATAGTTCGACTGGATCAGGCTGACCATCATGCCATTGCCATCGACCACGGTGAGGTAAGTGGTGTCGCCTTCACCCTCTAGTTTCGGTTCGCCGGGACCGAATTCCGGCACTGCGCGCGTCGGATCGATCAGGGTGAAACGTTCGCGTCCATATTCTTCGCTCAGCAACTCCGCAGGGAAACGCGCGAAGTCGGGATCGGCATAGAAACGTGCGACATCGGCATAGGCCAGCCGCTTGGCTTCGGTGATGTAATGCAGGACTTCGGGGCTACCGCGCTCCCACTGTGACAGGTCGACGTTCTTCAGGATGTTGACCATCTGCAGCGCGGCAAAGCCCTGGCTGTTGGGCGGCAACTCGCACAGTTCGTACCCGTCCTTGTAGAGCGCACAGGCGGGGTCCACCCACTCGCTTTCGTGGTCGGCGAAATCCTCGCGCGTAAAGGCGCTGCCCTGCGCCTGGAGGTAGGCGACCATCACATCGGTCAGCTCGCCGTCGTAGAATGCGTCGCGCCCGTCGCGACCGATGGCCTCCAGCGTGTCGGCGAGGTCCGGATTGCGGAACATCTCGCCTGCCTCGGGTGCCGTCCCGTCGGAGAACCAGACCTTGCGGGCGTTGTCGAATTCGAAAGGATAGGCCTCTTGCCGGGCCGTATAGGCGCGCAGCGAGCGGTCGAGATACATGGCGATGACCGGCGCGATCGGGTGACCTTCACGGGCATAGGAAACCGTCGGCGCCAGCACGTCGCTCATGGGCAGCTTGCCGAACTTGCCATGCATGGCGAACCACGCATCGACCGTACCGGGGATAGTGACGGGCAGGGGGCCGACCGGCGGCAGGCTGTCCGCGCCGTCAAGCTTTTCGAGCAGCTGGTCCAGCGTCTGCCCCTTGGGCGAGCGACCCGACCCGTTGATGCCGTGCAGCTTCCCGCTCGCCGGATCGTAGACGATGGCGAACAGGTCGCCGCCGATGCCGTTTCCGGTCGGCTCCATCAGGCCGAGCGCTGCGTTGGCGGCAATCGCGGCGTCGACTGCGCTGCCGCCTGCCTTGAGGATGTCGAGCGCGATTTGCGTTGCCAGCGGATGCGCCGTCGCGGCCATGCCGTTCTGCGCGATAACGGGGCTACGCGACCAGTTGGCGCCGACCGGCCTGCCGCCCGCGCCGATCTGCTGCTCGACGGGTCGCTCTTCTGCCTGCTCCTGTGCGGTCGAAGGGACCGCGATCAACGCCAGTGCCGTGGCGCCTGCCAGTATCGCTCGCATTTCACTCTCCTGTTCCTTTGGAGAGCGGTGTGAAGCGCCTTCGTCAGGCTTGCAAGGGGGCTGCGGTTTTCGCCGTCGCCTTGCTGACCAGCCAGATCGCAATCCACGCGGCGATGAAGCCCGGTACGATCTCGTACAGGCCACCATCGAAGCCGGGCAGGGCGGAATTCCAGCCCAGCGCGATCCAGGCCATCACGACAGCGGCACCCGTCACCAGTCCGGCTACCGCGCCTGCGCCAGTCATGCGGTCCCAGGTGAGCGACAGGATGATCAGCGGGCCGAAGGCCGCGCCGAATCCGGCCCAAGCGTTGGACACGAGGCCCAGCACCTGGCTGTCGGGATCGCTGGCGATCCAGATGGCGGCCAGCGCAACCAATGCGACGCAGATACGGCCGACATTGACGCTCTCGCGCTCGCTCGCCTGCTTGCGGAAGAACAGCTTGTAGAAGTCTTCCGTCAGCGAGGAAGAGGCCACCAGCAATTGCGAGCTGATCGTCGACATGATCGCCGCCAAGAGGGCTGCCAGCAGGAAGCCGGTGATCAGCGGGTGGAACAACAGGTTCGCAAGGACGATGAAGATCGTTTCGGGGTCGTCCACCACAATGCCGTTACGCTCTGCAAAGGCGCGCCCGGCGATGCCGATGCCGATGGATCCGAGCAAGGCCACCCCCATCCAGGTCATGCCGATATTGCGCGCGGTCTTTACCTTGGCGACGGTGTCGATGGCCATGAACCGGACGATGATATGCGGCTGGCCGAAATAGCCGAGGCCCCAGGTCACCGCGCTGATGAAGCCGAGCGCCGTCAGACCCTGTGTCAGGCTGAGGAAGCCGGGGACATCCACTTCGGTGAGCGATCCGCCCCCGCTGCCGCCTTCGCCGAACATGACGACCAGCGGCATAATAACGAGGGCAGTGACCATGATCAGGCCCTGCACGAAGTCGGTAAGGCTGACCGCGAGGAACCCGCCGACCATCGTGTAGGCGAGCACGACGAGGGCCGTGATCCAGATGCCGAGCATGTAGTCGCTCATCCCGACGTCGGGCAGTAATCCGGCGAAGCTCGTCTCGAACAGCTTGCCGCCACCGACGAGACCCGCAGCGGTATAGACCGCGAAGAACACCACGACGATCAGGGCGGAAACAACCCGCAAGGCGACCGCCTTGTCGGGGAAGCGGTTGGCGAGGAATTCCGGGATTGTGAGGGCATTGCCCAGTTCTTCCGTCTGCTTGCGCAGGCGCGGGGCGACCACGATCCAGTTGAAGAGCGCACCCACGAAAAGGCCGATACCGATCCACGCCTCCACAAGGCCGGCGGCGTAAAGCGCGCCGGGAAGGCCGAGCAGCAGCCAGCCGCTCATGTCGCTTGCCCCTGCGGAAAGCGCGGCGACGGATGGCGGCAGGTTGCGTCCCGCGAGGAGATAACCCTCACTTGTATCGGTGGAACGGCGCCAGGCCCACAGGCCGATGCCGATCATGAGGACGAAATAGAGCGTAAGAGAGATGAGTGTTCCGGTCTGCATGGACCGGCAGGTAACAAACGCAACCGGCTTTGGCCAATCCTAGATTTTTACCGCCCAAATCTCGGGTTTCGACGGTGTGCTGTGCATTGGGCAGGACAAAACAATAAATATCTCGGGAACATAGCCAAGTGACGGCAGTTCGATTTCGTGAACTACTTAAGGGTCTGACTTATGAAAAAGTTTATTACTGTTGCGGCCGCTTCTGCGGCCTTTGTTGCTGTGCCTGCGGCCGCCCAAGAGGTGACCACAGATACCTATGACGGGTTCTATGTCGGTGCCACGCTCGGGGGCGACTTCCTGGATGGCATGCGCGACGATCGCCTTGTGTTCGAAACCGACGACAACGGCATTTTCGGAGACACCGTCGTCACGGCTGCGGGGACGGATGCGTTTCTGCCCGGTTTTTGCGCCGGTATCGCGAACGGTGCCGAATTCAGCGCGGGCTGTTCCGACGACGATGACGGTCTCGCCTATTCGGTACGTCTCGGATTCGACAAGCGTGTGAACAACTCGGCGCTTGTCGCGGGCTTCCTTGTGGAAGGCGAGATGTCGGATGCGACCGACTACACCACCGGCTTCAGCACGACGCCCGCCAGCTACACCTTCGCACGGGAACTCGATAAATCGATCGCCGTTCGCGGCCGGATCGGGGCATCGCCGGGCGACGGTCGTGGCCTCATCTATGCGACGGGCGGCTTTGCCTATGGCCAGATCGATCACGAATTCATCACCACGAACGGCGCGAACAGCTTCGATGTCGTGAATGGCGACAAGTGGCAATTCGGTGCCCAGTTCGGCGGCGGCGCCGAAGTCATGGTGGCAGGCGGCGTCACCTTCGGCGTGGAGTACCTGTATTCCAGCTACGACGATGATGACGCTTACGTGCTGGTCGGTCAGGGAACGGCTCCGGCCACCAACCCGTTCGTTCTGCGCAGCGGCAGCACCGACCTGAAAACCAATGCGGGCAATTTCGACAAGCATTCGGTACGGGCTACCATCGGTTACCGCTTCTAAGGCGCTTGCCCTGAAACAGAAAAAGGGTCGCTTCGATGTGAAGCGACCCTTTTTTGTACCTGCACTGCGCGCCCGGCTTTCGCGTCAGTAGGAATCCACAGCGTCGAACAGCGCCGTGACAGCTGCCCGCTCTTCTTCCGACAGTTCGGGGCGCCAGATCTCGAATATCAACACGACACGGTCTTGCGTGCCCCGGTTCACCGCTTCGTGAAGGATGGAATCGTCGAAGGTCAGCAGCGTGCCTTCATGCCATTGCCGGTCTTCTCCTCCGACACGGAACATGCAGCCTTCGGGCACGATCAGCGGCAGGTGGCAGACAAGGCGGATGTTGAGCAGGCCAAGGTGCGGTTCGATCGCCGCGCCCGCAGCAAGCTTGGAAAACATGATTTGCGGAGCCCGTTTGTCGAGCTTGAGCAGATCGACTCCGTCCAAAGCCTCGAGTGTCCGGGGGCATTGCTGGGCGTTTTCGGGGATTTCCTTCCCGCTTTCCCACAAGGTCAGACTGCTCCAGTCGGGATTGTCTACCAATCCATGCTTGGGCGGCCGAGTGGGATCGCTGTAAAGGTAAGGCTTGAAGCCATCCGCCTGGCCCATCAGCGGCAGCAGTTCATCCCGGATTTCAGACGTTCGGCTTTCAAGTTCGCTTGCCCATGGGAACTCGTGGTTCTCGTAATAGCGCCGCTGGGGCAGGTCGGGGTAGAAGAAGCTGCGCGGGTTCTGCAGTTCCGATTGAGCCTGGCGGCGACCCATCAGGATGTCGACTGCCTTGGCGAAGCGCGGTGGGCGGCTCCCCGGCGCGAACCCCGCTTTTGCCAGCGAGCTTTCCAGGTAATCCTGGAAACGAAGTGCCAGTTGCTGCACCGCCTGCTGTGCGCGGCCCAACTCGCTGGCGGGAACGGTGCCGGGGTTTGCCGCCGCCGCTTTCAGCGCAGCCTGGTAAAAGGCGTTGGCAATCTTGTCGTCGCCCGCAGCAGCGCGCAAATCGGCTTTGCGGATAAGCGCGCCGACATTGCCGGGTTGGGACGCAATGACGCGGTCTATTGCTGCTTCGTCGTCGCTCGGCACAGCGCTAACTCTCCCTGCATTGCCATAATCGACTGCACGGTTAGCGAAGGCGGTGACCGGTTCCAAGACCGCATTGTCACCGCCTTACCTGTCTTCCTTCCGGATCAGGCCTGTGCGGCGCGCTTGGCGCGCTTTCGCTCGTGCGGATCGAGAATGGCCTTGCGAAGACGGATGTTCTCCGGCGTCACTTCGACCATTTCATCGTCGTCGATATAGGCGATGGCCTGTTCCAGTGTCATGACGCGCGGCGGAGTGAGGCGGATGGCGTCGTCCTTGCCGGTCGAACGGAAGTTCGTCAGCTGCTTTGACTTCATCGGGTTCACTTCGAGATCGTCAGGCTTGGCGTTCTCGCCGATGATCATGCCCTCGTAGATCTTGGCGCCGCCGCTGATGAACAGCTCGCCGCGGTCTTCCAGCGCGTTGAGCGCATAGGGAACGGCTTCACCCGGGACCATCGAGATAAGGACGCCGTTCTGGCGGCCTTCGATGGGTCCGCGATAGGTGTCGTACTTCTCGAACAGGCGGTTCATGATACCCGTGCCGCGCGTGTCGGACAGGAATTCGCCGTGATAGCCGATAAGGCCGCGGGAAGGGGCGGAGAAGGTGATGCGGGTCTTGCCCTGGCCCGAAGGACGCATTTCGGTGAGCTCTGCCTTGCGGCGCTGCATCTTTTCCACAACCGTGCCCGAGTGCTCGTCGTCGACGTCGATGACGACGGTCTCGAACGGTTCCATGCGCTGGCCGTTCTCTTCGCGGAACAGCACGCGCGGGCGGCTGATGCCGAGTTCGAAGCCTTCGCGGCGCATGGTTTCTATGAGCACGCCCAGCTGCAGTTCGCCGCGGCCTGCCACTTCGAAGCTGTCCTTGTCGGCGCTTTCGGTGATGCGGATGGCGACGTTGGTTTCGGCTTCGCGGTAGAGACGGTCGCGGATCATGCGGCTCGTCACCTTGCTGCCTTCTCGGCCGGCCAGCGGGCTGTCGTTGACAGAGAACTGCATGGCGAGCGTCGGCGGATCGATAGGCTGCGCTTCGATCGGCGTCTTTACGCTGGGGTCGGCGATGGTGTTCGACACGGTCGCCTTTTCAAGGCCGGCGAGCGCGATGATGTCGCCCGCAACAGCGCTTTCGACCGGCACGCGGTCGAGACCGTCGAAGGACATCAGCTTCGTCGCGCGGCCGACTTCGATGACATTGCCATCGCCGTCGAGCGCATGGATCGGATCGTTGAGGTTGATCTTGCCCGACTGCACGCGGCCGGTGAGAACGCGGCCCATGAAGTTGTCGCGGTCGAGCAGGGTAGCGAGGAAGCTGAACGGCGCTTCGGTGTCGAGGCCCGGAGCGGGCACGTGGTCGACGATGAGCTTGAACAGCGGTTCGAGGTTGCCGTCACGCGCGGTTTCGTCGTCGCTGGCATAGCCGTCGCGGCCCGAGGCCCAGAGCGAAGGGAAGTCGAGCTGGTCGTCATTCGCATCGAGCGAGGCGAAGAGGTCGAAGACCTCGTCGAGCACTTCTTGCGGACGCGCATCGCCGCGGTCGATCTTGTTGACGACCACGATCGGGCGCAGGCCGAGGCCGAGCGCCTTGCCGGTCACGAACTTGGTCTGCGGCATCGGGCCTTCTGCGGAGTCGACCAGCAGGATAACGCCGTCGACCATGGAGAGGATACGCTCGACCTCGGCGCCGAAGTCGGCGTGGCCCGGCGTGTCGACGATGTTGATCCGCGTCCCGTTCCATTCGACGCTGGTGCACTTGGCGAGAATCGTGATGCCACGCTCTTTTTCCAGGTCGTTGGAGTCCATCGCACGCTCTTCGACGCGCTGGTTTTCGCGGAAGGTGCCGGACTGGCGGAAGAGCTGGTCGACCAGCGTGGTCTTGCCGTGGTCGACGTGGGCGATGATCGCCACGTTGCGTAGATCGCGGGACATGATTTTGCTTTCGTAAGGGTATCGGAGCGGCGGGCCCGGATTCGGCCTGCGGCAATTCGTGCGCGCCCCTAGCTTAGATGCTGCAATGCGGCAAGTATTTGAGGGTGTGACTCAAACACCACACCCGTTCGAGCGCACGCGAAGGACCTTGCTAAATGCTTGTATGAAAACGACTGGGGCAATAATTCGGCACCAGCCTGCGTCGCTGTGGGGACTACGCAGCCGACCAAATTATGGTTTTGAGAGAGGATTATTCATGAAATTCAATCGTTTCGGCCGGAATTCGGCCGTTCGTACCGCCCTGCTGGCCGGTGCCGCAGCCGTTACGCTGCCGAGCGCTGCCGTCGCGCAGGACCAGGATGTCGCCGATTCCGACGAGGAAATGGCAGTCGAATCCGATGACCAGGCGATGGGCAATGTCATCGTCGTCACCGCAACCAAGCGCGAACAGACGCTGCAGGAAGTCCCCGTTGCAGTCAGCGTCACCAGCGCCGAAACGATCGAGCGCGCGCAGATCCGCGATATCTCGGACCTCGCGACCGTCGTTCCCTCGCTTCGTGTGAGCCAGTTGCAGAGCGCTTTCGCCACCAGCTACTCCATCCGTGGCTTCGGTACGGACGGTAACAATATCGGCCTCGAACCGTCGGTCGCCATGTTCGTCGACGGCGTTTATCGCAGCCGTGCGGTTTCGCAGATTTCCGACCTTCCCGATATCCAGCGCGTCGAAGTCCTGCGCGGCCCGCAGTCGACCCTGTTCGGCAAGAACGCCAGCGCCGGCGTGATCTCGATCGTGACCAAGGAACCCGAATTCGAGTTCGGCGGCATGGTCGAAGCCAGCTATGGCAATTACGACGCGAAGGTCGTCAAGGGCTACGTCACCGGACCGATCACCGACTCGATCGCTTTCAGCGCCGGCGCAGGCTGGAACAACCGTGACGGTTACCTGACGAACGGTTTCAATGGTGAAGACATCAACGACCGCAACCGCTGGTTCACCCGCGGCCAGCTGCTGTTCGACAATGGCGGTGCCTTCAAGGCACGCATTATCGGCGACTACGACAAGATCGAAGAGCGCTGCTGCGGCGTCGTCAACGTGCGCCCCTCGGCCGAAATCGGTGCGATCCAGCTGCTCGGCGGACAGGTCAACGACTTCCGCAACAATCCCGATGGCGACGTGGTCTTCACCGATGTGGACCCGATCAACGAAATCGAGAACTACGGCATCTCGGGCCACCTCGATTACGAAATCGGCGCGCTGACGCTGACTTCTATCACGTCGTATCGCGAAACCTCGCTGATGGCCGACCAGGACGTCGACTTCACAAGCCTCGACGCGGTGACCGGCGCCAACATCGGCGATGCGGCGATCGACACCTTCACGCAGGAACTGCGCATTTCGTCGGACTTCGACGGACCGCTGAACTTCCTGCTCGGCGGCTATTATTTCGACGAAACCGTCGACACGTCGGACCAGCTCGTCTTCGGTGACGGCTTCCGCCCCTATGCCGACCTTCTTCTGCAGGGTGCGACCGAAGGGACCCAGAACGTAAACACGCTCGAAGCCACGCTCTCCGCCCTGAACGGTACGAACTACACCGGACAGTTCTTCGCGGCAGGACAGGGCTTCTTCAACAACATCGTCCAGGACAACGAAGCCTACTCGATTTTCGGTAACGTCGACTTCGAGATCGTCGACAGCCTCGTCCTGACGCTGGGTGCCAACTACACCAAGGACAAGAAGCAGATCGTCACCGACTCGACGAGCACGGACGTGTTCTCGAACATCGATTTGGTCGCCTCGGGCAATCGCGCCATCTTCGCTCAGGGTCTTGCCACCCAGGTAGGCACGATCCTCGGCCTCGGCCGTCCGGCTACGCAGGCAGAAATCGGCGCATTCGCCGGTGGCAACCCCGCTGCTTTCCAGCAGGTTTCGACAGGCGTGCAGGCATTCGCCGATGCAAACGATACCAACCCGGCCGTCAATCCGCTGCTGGCGCTGACCCCGTTCCAGTTCCTGCCGCCGCTGCAGAACTGCCCGAACGCGGTCGAAACCTGCAGCACCAATGACGACGACTGGAGCTGGAACGTACGCCTGGCGTACGAAATCTCGCCGACGCTGAACGTCTATGCAAGCTGGGCAACGGGCTACAAAGCACCCAGCTTCAACCTGTCGCGTGACAGCCGTCCGCTCCCGGGCGACTTCGCACAGCTCCAGGCCCAGGGTCTTGCAGTTACGAACCTGCGTCCGGGCACCCGTTTCGCCGAAGCCGAGAATTCGGAAGTCTACGAAATCGGTATCAAGGGCAACTGGGCCTATGCAGGCGCGAACCTGACGGTGTTCCAGCAGACGATCGACGACTTCCAGGCGAATACGTTCACCGGGACCTCGTTCATCCTGTCGAACGCAGGCAAGCAGGAAACCTTCGGTATCGAATTCGACGGGTACGTCCGCCCGGCCGATTCGCTGACGCTGAACGTCGCGATGACCTATCTCGACCCGATCTACGACAGCTTCGAAAACTCGCCGGTCGGCGATCTTTCGGGTGTCCAGGTTGCCGGCGTTCCCGAACTTTCGGCAGTCTTCGGGGCGACCTGGGACAAGGAAATCAACGATGCAGGCGATCGTATCATCCTGCGCGGCGATTTCTCCTACCAGTCGCCGGTCCAGGTGCTTAACGGCCTGACCAACTATATCGTTGTCGACCCGGCGACGGGCGAGCGCGATTTCGGTCCGGCGCGCGATGCGGCACTTCCGTTCACGCGCGAAGTGAACAGCCTCAACGCTTCGCTGACCTATGCATTCGACATGGGCCTGGAACTGACGGTCTGGGGTCGCAACCTGCTCGACGATCGTTACATCTCGACGATCTTCCCGTCGGTTGCACAGGGCCAGGCCATCTCGGGCTACCCGAACCAGCCGCGCACCTATGGTGTGGCCGCGAAGTTCAAGTTCTGATCGCAAGTCAGGCAGAATCGAAACAAGGAGAAGGGGGCTTTCGGGCCCCCTTTTTCGTGCCGTTTATACATCGGGTGCTGGCGGTCCCATTGCGGGACGCAGGTATCGGTGTCGCGGAAATGAAACTGAAGGCGGGTTATAAGGGCGCTGCGACCCGAGGGTTTGTCCCCTGACTGACCCAGCCTTGATCCCCCGCCCCGGAGCGGGGGATTTTCTTTTACAGCGCTCTCAGGGCCTGTGCAGGCTTGGCCCTCAGCAGGGGCAACGAGCCACCCACGGCAAAGACCAGGACGGTCGCCAAACCAAGCCCAAGTACCAACAGAACCTCGGTCCAGTCTGGTAACCAGTCGAATTCGAACAGCTGGGTCACGACGAGCCATGCGGTCAGGCTGCCAAGCCCAAGCGCCACGATAGCGAGCGCACCTGCGAGCAGGGCGTATTCGATCAGCTGCATCACCAGCACCTGCCGCCTGTCGGCTCCCAATACGCGCAGGACGACCGTATCGTAAGTGCGCGAGGCGCGCGCTGCCGCGATCGCGCCGAGCAGGACGGCAAGCCCCGCCAGCACCGCCACGCTCGCCGCCGCGAGCGTCGCCAGCCCGACCTGCTCGAGGATCGTGCGTGCCTGCTGCAGGACGCCGCCGACCTCGATGACTGAGGTGGAGGGCAATTCGCGTACCAGCGCTTGGAGCAGCGGGCCTGTCGGCGTGCCTTCGGCCAGCTCCACAGTTGCTGCCAGATTGTGCGGCGTGTTTCTCAAGGCGTTGGGGCTGAGCACGAACACGTAGTTGAAGCCCATGCTTTCCCAGTCAACCTGTCTTAGGCTCGCGATCTGGGTTTCCACCTCCACACCGAGCACACCGAAGGTCAGCCGGTCGCCGATCTCGAGCCCAGCCGCCTCGGCAAACTCCTCATCGATAGAGACCAAGGGCGGACCGTCGTAGCCTGCCCCCCACCACTGCCCCTCGGTCAGGCTGTTGCCGGGCGGCACATCGTCGGCGTAGGTCAGGCCGCGTTCGCCGCGCAGGGCCCATGCGCCATCCGGAATTTCTTCCAGCTCGGACGTGCGGGTCATATTGCCTTCCGGCCCGAAGGCGAGAACCGAGCCGCGCAATGCGGGAACGGTGCGGACTTCAGCGTCGGTGTCGGTTTGCCGGATCAGTTCGCGAAAGCGGTCCTCCTGTTCACGCGGCACGTCGAGCACGAAATAGTCGGGCGCCTGCGCAGGCACGCGCTTCTCGATATTGCCATCGATGGCGCTCTGTACTGCAGCCAGAAGGACGAAAGACGCCAGGCCGAAGCCCAGCGCCGTGACGAGCGCTCCGGTGCTCGACCCGGGGCGATGGATATTGGCGAGGGCGGTGCGTGCGATGGGGCTGGCCGGACGTGGCAGTGCGGCGGCGATCTTGCGGATTGCCCAACCGAGCAGAGCGAGGAGGGCGAGGACCACTGCCGCGCCCAGCAGGAACCCGCCGGAAAGCAGCGGCTGGCTCGCGGTTATAAGCGCCAGGCCGACGATGGCGGCAAGGCCTGCGATGACCACGACCAGTGCAGATCGATCGCGCGCCAGCGGAGCGATGTTCGAGCGCATCAGCGCCATGGCCGGGAAATGTCGTGCCCGCATAAGGGGCGGAGCGGCGAACACCAGCGCGACGAGCAGCCCGTAGGCAGTGGCGAGCAGCAAGGCCCCTGGGTCGATGACGAAACCGGTATCGACCGGCAAGAGCCCTTCCAGCGCCGCAGCGAGGAGCGGCACGACAGCAACGCCCACGGCAAGCCCTGCAATACTGCCGACGGCGGCCGCTGCGAAGATCTGTAGCGCATAGATGCGCGCAATATCCCGGCTCGTTGCGCCGAGGATCTTCAGGGTGGCGACGGATTGGCGCCGGGCATCGAGATAGGAGGAGACACCGCCGCCGATGCCGATCCCTGCGATGACGAGTGCTGCGAGACCGACAAGGGTGAGGAATTCGCTCATCCGGCTGACGAACCGGTCGGTGCCGGGTGCCGCGCGCTCGGCCGTGTCGATATCGAAGCCGGCTTCGGGGAAACGCTCTTCGAGATCCTCTTCGGCCGCTTCCAGATCGCGGGGCGTGTCGAAGGCGACGCGCGTCTTGCTCTGGTACATGGCGCCCGGGGCCAGCAATCCGGCCCGCTGCGGAACGTCTTCGGCCACGATGATGGTCGGTCCGAGCTGGAAGCCTTCGCCCAGCCTGTCCGGCTCATCTTCGATGATCCCGGCAACCTGCAGGGTTTCGGTACCGATCAGGAAGCTGTCGCCCGTTTCAAGACCCAGCCGGTCGGCGGCACCGGGGGCGATATAGGCATCGTTGCCCGAAGGCGCGGTAACTTTGCGTCCGCCTTCCAAAACCAGTTCGCCATATAGAGGGTAAAGTTCGTCAACGGCCTTGAGCTCGATAGGCGCCGCATTGTCGTCCTTGCGCGCCATGGCTTGCAGGCGTGTGCCCGCCGAAACGGTGCCTAGCTCTTCCAGAGCCGCGCGCTCCTCTTCGTTGAGCGAGCGCTGCCACAGTTCGACCTGCAGGTCGCCGCCGAGGAATTGTTGTCCGTTCGCAGCCAGTTCGCGTTCGATTGCGGCGGTCAGCGTGCCGATCGCGGCGAGCGCTGCCGTGCCGAGGAAAATGCATACCAGCAGCAGGCGCAGGCCCTTGAAGCGGGCATTGAGGTCGCGCCGCGCGATCCGCCAGGCGGTCGACCAGCTCATGCGGCGCTATCGCTGGCAATGCGTCCGTCACCCAGGGTCAGGACGCGGCCGCAGTGATCGGCCAGTTCGGGGTCGTGTGTGATGACCAGCAGTGTCGCGCCCGTTTCGGCCCGGCGGGCGAAGAGCAGTTCGACGATTTCGTGGCCCGTCGCCGCGTCGAGATTGCCTGTCGGCTCGTCTGCGAAGATGAGCTCGGGGCGCGCGGCGATGGCGCGGGCGATGGCCACGCGCTGCTGCTCGCCGCCGGAAAGCTGTTGCGGGTAGTGATCGAGACGGTGGCCGAGCCCTACTGCTTCCAGTTCAGCCTTAGCGCGCGCTTGCGCGTCGCTTTCGCCTGCCAGTTCCATCGGCGTCGCTACGTTTTCAAGCGCGGTCATGGTGGGGAGCAGGTGGAACGCCTGCAGCACGATGCCGATCCGTCCGCGGCGTGCACGGGCAAGGTCGTCCTCGTCCATTGCGGCGAAATCCTGCCCGGCAACGCTCAGCGTGCCGCTTGTCGCGCGTTCCAGCCCCGACAGCACCGCCATGAGCGAACTCTTGCCCGATCCGGACGGACCAAGCAGGGCAACGGTCTCGCCATGCTTGATGGTGAGGTCCAGTCCCTTGAGGATTTCGACGGGGGCCTGGGTGGAGCCGAGGGTGAGGCGCAGGTCGCGAGCGCAAATCGCATCTTGAGAAGTGGTCACGTGGCTGCGATGGCAGATGGCACAGCAACTCTCAAGGAAGTCCGCCGATGGTTCTGCGTAGTTTGTCGATGCTTGCCGCCGCCCTGTCCCTTGCTGCCTGTGGCAGCGAGGCAGAGACGCTCGAGCGGACCGAGGAAACGAGCGCTGCCGCTCCGAGCGCGGAGACGATCGAGGTCTCGGGACCCGAGCGCCACATCCTCGCCTTTGGAGACAGTCTCTTCGCAGGATATGGCGTGGGTCTCGAGAACAGCTACCCGACAGACCTCGAAAGGGCGCTGCGCGAACGCGGCATCAACGCGCAGATGATCAACGCTGCGGTATCGGGCGAGACCAGCGGTGCGGGTGCGAAACGTCTCGCATTCGCGCTCGATGCGCAGGAAGTGAAGCCGGACCTGGTTCTCCTAGAACTGGGGGGCAACGATATGCTGCGCGGCCTCTCGCCTGCGCAGACCCGTGCCAATTTCGAAAGCATGCTGGGCGAATTGCGCGACCGGGAAATTCCCGTCGTGCTGATGGGGATGCGCGCTCCGCCCAATTACGGGCCGGAATACCAGCAGGACTTCGACAACCTCTATCCCGAACTGGCAGAGGAATATGGCGCGACGCTGGTCCCGTTCTGGCTCGAGAGCATCTATCAGGACCCATCGCTGTTCCAGGATGACCGTATTCACCCCACCAACGAAGGTATCGACCGATTGGTGGCAGCGACCGTCGACCGGATCGAGGCCGCTATACCTGCGGCGGACTAAATCCGTGTGACCTCGCCGCCTGCGACCCGCCAGGTAGCTGCCTGCGGCGCGATTGCCTCGAAGGGCGCGAGTTCGGTGCCGGTCATCCAGACTTGCGCCCCGCTAGCTGCTAACTGATCGAACAGGGCCGCGCGCCTGATCGGGTCGAGATGGGCGGCGACTTCGTCCAGCAACAGGATGCCGCTGCGCCCTTTCGCGGCCAATCCTGCGTGGGCGAGCGTGATTGCGACCAGCATGGCCTTCTGTTCTCCGGTCGAGCTTTGGGCGGCAGGTACGCGTTTGGCCGCGTGGATCACCTCCAGCTCGTCGCGATGCGGGCCGGTTAGCGTGCGCTGTGCCGCACGGTCGCGCTTTCGGTTCTCGAACAGGGATTGCGACAAGGCATCTGCATTGTCGGCTCCGCCGGGGGCATAGGTGAGGGCGGGCCTGGCGAAGGGTTCGGCAGGCATATGCGCGATGCTGGCCATCAGCGTGTCGACCAGCGCAGCGCGCCCCGCGATCAGGCGTCCGCCGTGTTTGACCATCTGCGCCTCTATCGCGTCGAGCCATGAACTGTCCGGCGGGCGGTCGTCTGCCAGCAGCCGATTGCGTTCGCGTAGCGCCGCCTCGTAGCGCGAGGCATAGCTTGCATGAGCGGGGTCTAGGGCCAGCGCCATGCGGTCCATGAACCGCCTGCGGTCGGCAGCAGGCCCGGTAAACAGGCCGTCCAACGCAGGTGTCAGCCAAGTCAGGGCGAGCCATTCCCCCAATGCCGAAGCCGTGGCCTCGGCCCCGTTGATCCTGACCTTGCGGCGACCGGGATTGTCGCTTTCCGTGTAAGTGCCGAGCCGAACCCGCTCTTCGTCCTGCGCGAGATCGGCACCGATAGTGAAGCCGGTCGGCGAGCCGTGGGCCACCATGTCGACCAGCGCCGCACGCCTCAGGCCGCGCCCGGGGGCAAGCAGGGAGAGCGCTTCCAGGACATTGGTCTTTCCCGCGCCGTTCTCGCCCACGAGCAGGTTGAACCGCGCCGTTTCCTCAAGGTCGGTAGAGGCGTGATTGCGGAATTGGGTGAGGGAAATGCGCTCGAGCATGGGCACGAAAGCGTTAGCGCGGGCACTCTCTCGCCGCCAGCAAATTACCCAAATCCAATAGTTGGTGAAATTTCCCAACCTTTCGGATTGATGAACGAAACCTGTCTGCCAGATTAAGCGGGCATCCGCAGAATTCCGCCGTTTTTCGAATTTGGCACGCCTGTTGCAATCATTCTGGTGTCCCCCGGATGGTCCGGAGGGAAGCAGAAATTACAAAGGGAGTATCACTCATGTCCGCTTTCGCATTCGACACCAACAAGGCTTTCGCAGCTGTCTTCGCACTCGGCCTTTCGGCACTCAGCATGGCTTTCGCAATCATCCCCGCCACGCCCGCCGGCCTCGTCGCCTGATCACCAGCCAACCCAATCTAAGGAAACCATCATGTTCGACAATGAAAACATCGGTAGCCGCGTCATGGCCGCTGCCGTCTCGGTTATGATCTCGGCCGGCTTCTTCGCAACCGCCATTGCCTATGCCACCCCGACCGGAATGATCGCATGAGCGACCTGAAATTCCGCGACGACAATGCAGTGCGCCCCAGCCGCAGTTTCAAACTGGATCGCACGAATGCAAAGATGATGGGTGTATGCGCCGGTATCGGCCGCTACTTCGGGATCGACACCACGCTGGTTCGCGTCGGCTTCGTCCTGGGAACGCTGCTCGGCTTCGGAAGCTTAATCCTGATCTACCTGGCGATCGGACTGATCGCAGACTGACAGAGGACGCGGGGGCAATACCGCGTCCTCTAATCCGTCACATGGCCGAGATACCGCCGTCGAGCTTGAGCTCCGCACCGGTCATGAAACGGCTCTCGTCACTGGCGAGATAAACCACCGCGTTGGCGATATCGTTCGGCTCGCCAACAAACCTGAGCGGGATCTGCCGGGCCAGCTTGTCCATCAGGACGTCCTTATCCAGCCCCGAATGCCGTGCCGTCCCGTCAAGGATCGGCGTATCGACGAAGGTCGGGTGGATGGAATTGCAGCGGATCTGCATCTGCTTCTTCGCGCAATGCAGCGCGATCGACTTCGACAGCATCCACACCGCAGCCTTCGATGAGTTGTAAGCAGGCATCGTGTCGCTGGCGATGAGCCCGGCGATCGACGAAATGTTGATGATCGAACCGGGCGCGTGTTCGCGCATCAGCGGCAGGGCCTTCTGGCAGCCGTGGAAGATCGAATCGACATTGACGGAGAAACACCGTTTCCAGTCGTCGAAATCGCAGGTCTCGATATTCCCGGCGACGCCGATCCCCGCATTGTTCACCAGCACGTTCAGCCCGCCGAGTTCTGCATCGGCCGTCTCGACCACACGTTCCCAGTCTTCGGGATTGGTCACGTCATGCTGCACACCATAGGCGTGGCCGGCACCCATTTCTTCGACGATTTCAGCGGCGGTCGCTTCGGCGCCTTCACCGTTGATGTCGGTGCACAGTACCCGTGCGCCTTCTTCGGCAAGCCTTCTTGCATGGGCACGCCCAAGGCCCTGCGCCGCGCCGGTCACCAGCGCCAGCTTGCCCGCACACCGTTTCGCCATTCCTACTCTCCCGATATCATTGTGTTCGATGCCATGAGCATCGCGATCCTTACATCCACACCGTGACCCATCGCGCGCCAGCGGGCAACGAATTCCGCGAGTTTGGTTCGCGGGACGCGGTGAACGACGATGTCCTCGCTCTCCGTGCCGCCGCCATCGCCGACCTTTGCAAGCCCATGGGCGCGCATGAGCGTGAAGCTTTCACTGACCATTCCGGGCGAGGAATAGAATTCGCCGAGGTTCTCCATTCGAGCGGCGCGGTAACCGGTTTCTTCCTCCAGCTCGCGCGCTGCGGCGTCTTCGGCGCTTTCGCCCGATTTGCCTTCATCGTCACCGATGAGACCGGCTGGAATTTCCAGGCAAATCCGCCCCAGCGGCACGCGGTATTGGGAGACGAGGATGACATGATCCTCCTCGTCGATGGCGATGATGGCAGCGGCCCTGATCCCGCGCGAACGGCTGGCGTACTCCCAGCGGCCACGGCGCTTGGCAGTGACGAAGCGGCCCTGCCACATGGTTTCTTCAAGCTTGTCGGCATCCGCATCGCGGCCCGGCACTTCGATAGGTTCGGCCATGCGGCCTCCCTAGACTTCAATGAGGCGGTCGGGCAACTCGTTCACATCGTCATCTGCGCGCGGGAAGTGCTGGGAAAGGACGGCGCCGACATCGCGAACGCCTGCTGCCAGGCCTTCGGCAATCCGGCCCTCTTTGATTTCCGCGAGCATGTCGGCCATCGCTTCGCCCCAGACTTCCGCATCGACTTTCGCTGCGATCGGTTCGTCGGCGACGATCTCTGCGCGGTGTTCGCGCATCGAGAGATAGAGCAGCACGCCGGTGCGACCATGGGTGCGACGCTCGGCGCCGACCTTGAAGTGCTTGACCGCTTGCGCGTGGACCCGTGCAAATTTCACCGGGCCGGGGATCAAAGCAAAGCGGAGAGCATCCCAAAGCTGGATGGCCCATGCGGCGATGAAGGTGATGAGGCCCAGCGCGATGGTCAGGCTGGCAATCTCGCCGGTGGTCCATTCGTGTCGCCACCCGCCGAAGAGCGAATCCCACAAGTCCTGGAAGGGCACGGGGAAGAGGGCGAAAAGGCTCATGGCCGTAAAGGCCAGCGCGATCGCCCAGACCAGCGAGACGTCGGTATACCCGTCGCTCCGGTCGGCCAGGACGGTTACGATCTCGCCCGCGGTCGTCTCTTCTGCCGAAGCGACCGCATCCGAAACGATCTTGTGCTGTTCTGCGTTCAGATAGCTCGCCATTACCAACCCCCCGATGCGCCGCCGCCGCCGAAGCTGCCGCCGCCGCCGGAAAATCCGCCGCCGCCGAAGCCTCCGCCGAACCCGCCGCCAGAGCCGCCACCCCAGTCATCGCCGCCCGACAACGCGCCGCGCGCGATGGCCGAGCCGACTTCCCACAGGATGATGTCGCGTGCGGTGTTACCCCACGGACCGCGCTTGTAGCGGCGCCTGCGCCCGCGACCGGTCAGCATGGGCAGGATGAAAAAGAAGAAGATGAAGCCAAGCCAGATCAGGCCGCCGTAGGGGAAGCCACTGTCGGCTTTGCGCGTCTGGCTCGCCTCTGCGGCGATCCGGCGCGCTTCGTCTTCAGGCAGGACCAGCTGGCCGATGATCGCATCGGCACCGGCATTGATACCGGCGGGATAATCACCTTCCTTGAACCTCGGAAGGATGTCGTTCTGGATTATGACCGCAGAAAGAGCATCGGTTAGGTAACCTTCCACGCCATAGCCGGTCGCTATATGTACCCTTCTTTCGTTCGGAGCGACGACAAGCAATGCACCGTCGTCTCGGTCGGCGTCACCAAGCGCCCACTCGCGACCCAGCTGGTAGCTGTAATCGGCAATGTCGTATCCTTGCAGGTCTCTGATGGTCGCCACGACGAGCTGGCGCTGCGACTGGTCCTCCAGCGCGGCCAGCTTCTGCGTCAGCTCTGCCTCTTCCGCCGGACTGAGCAGGTCCGCCTGATCGACGACCCGTCCGGTCAGCTCGGGAAACTCCTGCGCCAGGGCAGGGGACGCAAGCAGCGCCCCCGCCAAGGCGAGCACGGCAAGGAGGTGGCGCATCAACGCGCTCAGTTCGAGGTCATGTCGATGGTCGGAGCGACTTCGGCCCCTTCCGTCGCAGCCTCGTAGGGAACCAGCGGTTCTGCGCCGTGGATGATGTTAGCGCCGATTGTGTCGGGGAAGGTGCGGATCGTCGTATTATATTCGCGCACCGCTTCGTTGTAGTCGCGAATGGCGACAGCGATGCGGTTTTCGGTGCCTTCCAGCTGGCTCTGCAGCGCGAGGAAATTCTGGTTCGACTGGATCTGCGGATAGGCTTCGAAGCTCGCGAGCAGGCGACCGAGGCCCTGACCAAGCTGGCTCTGTGCGGCCTGGAATTCAGCCATCTTTTCGGCATCGCCCAGATCGGCCGCGTCGATATTCACGCTGGTTGCGCGGGCGCGGGCATCGGTGACCTCGGTCAGGATCGAGCGCTCGTTCTCGGCGGCGCCCTGCGCCACTTCGACAAGGTTCGGGATCAGGTTCGCACGACGCTGGAACTGTGCCTCGACATCGGCCCACTTGGCCTTGGCGTTTTCTTCCGCTGCCGGAACCGAGTTGATGCCGCAGGCCGAGAGAGCCATCGCGGCCGCGGCAACGAAAGCGACGCGGAAGCTGGCGAAACGTGTCATCGAGAAACCCCTTTTTCGAATACTGTTTTATATAGATAGCACGGTTGTAGCTGCGTTCAAGGATTGCAGCGCTTGTGGACCTGCATCAATTTTGGCAGGAATCCTTTATCCGGGTCGCAGTGGAGGGACACAGTTCATGCTCAAGGATTTCAAGGAATTCATTGCCAAGGGCAATGTGATGGAACTCGCCGTCGCGGTGATCATCGGCGGTGCGTTTGCCACCATCGTGAAGTCGCTGACCGACGAGATCATCATGCCGATCGTCGGCGCCATTTTCGGCGGCGCGGACTTCAGCCGGTATTTCTTCCTGCTCGACGTGCCCGAAGGTTATGACGGTCCGATGGACGATTACGCCGCCTTGCAGGAAGCGGGCGCCGCAATGATCGGCTATGGCAGTTTCATCACTGCGGTGATCAATTTCCTGATCCTGGCCTTTATCATCTTCATCCTCGTTCGCTACGCCAAGAAGGTGATGGCCGAATTCGAGGAAAAGAAGGAAGAGGCACCGGCAGGTCCGAGCGAGATCGACCTGCTCAAGGAAATCCGCGACGAATTGCGCGCGACGCGTCCGGACTATGCGCCTGAGAAAGGCCCCATGGGTTGAGGTCTGGCGATGCGGGGAGCGCAATCGTGCTTCCCGCACCCCTTTTTCGCGCTCACTTCACATTAAGGCTTTGATCGCTATATGAGGCCTGTCGGTTTCGGCCGGCTATGGCGATAAACTGCGCTGTGCAATAGGTACAACGGACCCGGGGGCAGTACCCGGCGGCTCCACCATAACCCGCGGTAAATGCGCGGTTTTTGACGGGGCCGAACTAGGATCGACGTGTGCTGAAAGACAGTGTTTTCGCCCGGGCTGAGTAACCCGTAAAACTGTTCACAACACACAAGTGCCAACGATAACGAAGCACTCGCAATCGCTGCGTAACCTGACGGCCTAACGGCCTGATCTTACAAAGCTAAAGCGCGGTTGGACCCACCGGGCAACAGAAGCGGATTCCGGGGCTCCGGGGGTAGCTAGCAACAGAAACCCCCACCTTCTTCAGCTGTTGTTTTTAGCAAAGACCATGAGCGCGATGAAAGTCGCGATCGCAATCACGCCTGCGCCTGCCTGCACGAAGGCGCTCTCGCTGTTGTTTGCCAGAAATATTACAAGCAAAATCATTGAGATCACGAGAAAAACGCACCCCCATCCCGCTAGGGATTCGGGTACGAACCCTATTCCAACGCGATGGAATAGTTTTCGACCTGCTCGGTTCACGCGTCGGTACTGGTTGTTTCAGCCTCTTCGGCCTTGCGCGCTTCGGTCTCGTAGCGGATCGCGTCGAGGATTTTTGCACCGCCCAGGAACACAGCGCCTGCGGTGGCTGCCATCAGCAGCCAGCCGCCGACGCCGGGGTATTCGACCGTGTAATGCGCGCCGCGCGTCATGGCGCCAAGAGCAAGGGCGTAGATGATCAAGAACGCTTCGAAGCGTGTCTTGATCACGAAAAGCCGCTTGATCTTGGTCCACATGGGTATGTGCGCTTCCTCGATTTGTTAACTTCCGGGTGCGTGATCAGGCGGGTTTCGACGCCAGCCTGCGGCTCCCGGTGGTTAATGCGTCAAGGAGTGTAGGCGCGGCGCGGAAGCCGAGTCCAGCGCGTTAACCGTGTTGGGCCGGTTTAAGCGAGAGTGTCCAAGGACAGGACAGATAGCAGCGCCTCGCGCGCCTCGATTACCGTCTTTGCCAGGGCATCGCTGCCGATATCGGCCGGATCGATCTGTTCCGGCCAATTTTCCGCAACGACGGCCTCCACGCGTTCCAGCTTGGCTTCATTTAGAATGAAGCGCGGATCGACAGTTGCCGGATCGGCCACCACGCGCAAGCGAAGGCAGGCGGGGCCGCCGCCATTGGCCATCGATTGCTTCACATCCACTGGGATGACCTTGCGGATCGGGCCATTCGTCGCGAGCATATGTTCGCACCACGACCAGACCGCAGCGCTTTCCTGGCATTCGGTCGGCACCACAAGAGCCATTTCGCCGGTCGGCAGGGTGAGAAGCTGCGCGTTGAACAGATAGGTGCGGATCGCTTCTTCGAGGCTGACGGCACTTTCGGGCACTTCGACCACCTGGAGGGCGGGGAATGACGCTGTAATCGCGTCGTACGCGCCCTGCTTGTCGGCAAAGGCGCGTTCGTGAGTGAACAAGACGCGCTCGTTGGCAACGGAAACCACATCATTGTGGAACGCGCCTGCAGCAATCGCTTCCGGGTTTTGTTCGATGAAGACGCACTTTTCCGGGTCGAGGCCGTGCAGGCGTGCGACCGCGCGGCTGGCCTGTTCGTGCTGGCGGGCGGGAAACTTTCCGCCCTGCGTACCATAGACGAACACTTCCACGCCCTCGGCACCATGCCCTTCGCAAAAGCGCATATGGTTGGCTGCACCCTCATCGCCGAAGGTCGGCAGGATGGCGTCGTGGACGGCGAAATGCTGGGTGTCGCCGAATGCGATGTCGAGCTGCGCCTTGGTGTCGCGCCATTCCTGCGCGCGGTGGGCCATCGTCACGAGATTGGCAGGCGTCAGGTGACACCGCCCGTCTGCCGTATCGGGAGCGGGGCTGACGGTGGCGGCATTGGCGGTCCACATCGAACTCGCGGACCAAGCTGCTGCGATCAGCTGGCGCGGGGCATCGGCGTCCAATGCCAGATCGCGGATCAACCCGAGATTGGGGCGCGGCAAGGGGAGGAGAAAACCCTGTGCAAGTCCAAGCTCCATATTGGAGCGCATCTTGCCGAGTCCCTGTAGCGCTGCGGCGCGCGGATAGCTGGTATCCCCACCATGGCTGGAACTCGCGATATTGCCGAGGCTGAGGCCTGCGTAATTGTGGCTCGGCCCGACGATGCCGTCGAAATTGATCTCAACCAGGCTCATCGCGCGACGCTCCATACTTCGTCGCCCTTGCTCACGCCCAGTGTCTCGGCGGCAGAGGCGTCGATCGTCATGCTACCGTCGTCACCGAATGCGCGCAGGCCATAGCAGCTGCGGAAATCGTCGAATTTCCCGGTGGCGAGAAGGGCGCGTTCGCCCTCTTCCAGGTCGGTTGCAGAAATATTGGCAGCCTTTGCGTTCGCGATACTTTTCACCGTATCCGTCCGGGCCGTCATCGTGGGGCCGCCATCGAAAATATCGACATAGCCTTCGGCCGCAAATCCCTCGTTCTCGAGCATGCGCATGGCCGCACGTCCACTCGGGTGGGGCACGCCGATGACCTTCTTCGCCTCGTCGCCCAGCATGGCGATATAGACCGGATGCTTGGGCATGAGGTCCGCAATGAACTGGTTGCCATTGATGGCGTTGAAATAGTCCGCTTCCTGGAAGGTCATGCCGAAGAACCGTCCTGCGACGCCGTCCCAAAAGGGCGATCCGCCGCGATCGTCGATCACGCCGCGCAATTCGGCGAGGATGCGGTCGGCAAAGCGCGCACGGTGCATGGCAACGAAGAGATAGCGGCTGCGTGCCAGCAGGAGGCCAAGACCGCCTGCGCGTTCGCCGGGGTGGAGGAACAGGCCGCCGACTTCGCTAGAACCTTCGAGATCGGTCGTCAGGCTGAGCATTTCCGCGCGCACGGTGCGGTCGAGTTCCTGGCTGTGCTGCGTTAGCGTGGTCATGCGATAGCTGTAGAACGGCCATTGCTGTCCGACCTGGGTGAACAGCTGGCACGTGCCGCGCACCTGGCGGGTTTCGGTGTTTTCCAGCACGAGGGTGAACTGGTCGTCGCCAAGCTCATCGTCGGTGCGCGAAAACGCGGCCTCGGCGCGTTCCAGCTTGCGGGTCAATGCGGCCCTGTCTGCGGGAAGATTGGTGAAGCCACCGCCAGTCAGCTTGGCCATTTCGTACAGGTGTTCAAGGTCGCTGATATGGGCAGCGCGGAGGCGGAAAGTCACAAATGGTCTCCGGTGGAAAGCTTGGTCAGGACCAGCGCGGACAGCGCCGCGCGTTCCCGCAAGGATGGGACGATCATGAACTCGTCCGGTGAGTGGATTGCGCCGCCGCGCACGCCCATGGTGTCGACCACGGGGACGCCGGTGGCGGCGATATTGTTGCCGTCGCAAACGCCGCCGGTGCTCTTCCAGCCGATCTCCTGGCCGAGTTCGGCGCCGCAGGATTTGACGAGATCGAACAGGCGCTGGGCCTTTTCGTCGACCGGCTTTGGCGGGCGGGTAACGCCTCCGTGGCGGTGGATGCCGACTTCGTGGTCGGCCTCGATCATATGCAGGATCGCGTCGAGTTCGCCGTCGAACCGGTTCATTGCATCGGTCGACTTAGGACGGATGTTGAAGCGCAGGATGGCAAGGTCCGGCACGACGTTATTGGCTGCGCCGCCCTCTATCTTGGCCGGGTTTATGGTGATGTCATCCGCCTCGAGCGCCTTGATGCGAAGCACCAGGTCGCTGGCGGCAACAATGGCGTTACGGCCATCGTGCGGGTTGCGTCCGGCATGGGCGGACTTGCCGGTGATCGTGATCGAATAGTTTCCGGTCCCGCCGCGTGCGTGGGCCAACGTGCCGTCGGGCAGGGCGCTCGGCTCGTAGGTCAGCGCCGCGTATTTTCCGCGCGCCAGCTCCTCGATGAGGCTGCGGCTGGCGAGACTGCCGGTTTCCTCGTCCGAATTGATCATCACATCGTAGCCGACGCGCTGCGAACCTTCGATCGTCTCAAACAGCTTGAGCGTGTGGAGGATGATATTCAGCCCGCCCTTCATATCGGCGGTGCCGGGACCATTGATGGACTCGTCGTCGAGCCACACGGTTTCCTGGAAGGGGTGGTCGACAGGGAACACTGTGTCCATGTGGCCGGTCATGACGAAGCGCCGCTGGGCCTCGGGGCGCACCCGCAGGACCATGTGCTTGCCATGCGGCTTTTCGTACTCGCGTCCATCCGCGCTGATGGCGGTTACGGTGGCGGGTTCGACCAGCTCGACTTCGCCGGGAAGGGCGCTGAAGGCATCGGCCAGCACGCCGGCCATTTTATCGAGGCCTTGGATATTGGCCGTGCCGGTATTGATGGCCGCCCAGTCCTGGACTTCACGCAGCATGGTGTCTGCATCGATTGCGTCGAGAAGGGCTTGCGGGGCACTGTCCGGTTTCATTGGCAACTTCCTTAGTCGGGATGCGCCAAGTGTCCACCCCGCCGCTTGCAATCGTCAACCGCTGGCGGCATAGGTCGGATCGCTCCTCCCCGGGTACACATCGCCATTCGAATACCCCAAGGGAGTTCCATGACAGATTACGTGACGCGCGCAGGGATCGAAGTCGATCCGGCTCTGGCAGCCTTTATCGAAACCGAAGTGATCGCACCGCTCGGCCGCGATACGGATGAATTCTGGACAGGTTTCGCCAATCTGCTCGGCAAGTTTGCGCCCCGCAACCGCGCCCTGCTGCAAAAGCGCGAGGATCTTCAGGCGAAGATCGATGCGTGGCACACCGAGCGCGCGGGGCAGCCGCATGATGCGAGCGCCTATCGCGCCTTTCTCGAAGAGATCGGCTATCTCGTGCCCGAGCCGGGCGACTTCACCATCGGGACGCAGAATGTCGATCCAGAGATCGCGACGATGGCAGGGCCGCAGCTCGTGGTGCCGATCCTCAACGCGCGCTTCCTGCTCAACGCGGCCAATGCGCGCTGGGGCAGCCTCTACGATGCGTTTTACGGGACCGATGCGCTCGACGCCCCTGCGGCGCGGCCTGGCGGATATGACGAGGATCGCGGCGCGGCAGTGATCGCGAAGGCCAAGGCCTTCATGGACGAGGCCGTGCCGCTGGCTGATGGCAAGAAGTGGTCCGAACTGTCCGACGTCAAGGATAACGGCATCCCGCTTGCCGATCCGGCGCAGTGCCACGGCTGGAACGACAAGGCCTGCCTGTTCAAACACTATGGCCTGCATATCGAGGTCGTGTTCGATGCCGATCACCCGATCGGTCGCAGCGATCCGGCCAATATCGCCGATATCAATCTCGAAGCGGCGCTGACCACGATTGCCGATTGCGAAGATTCGGTCGCTGCCGTGGATGCAGAGGACAAGCTGCTCGCCTATCGCAACTGGCTCGGCGTGATCCGCGGAGATCTGTCGGAAAGCTTCGAAAAGGGCGGCAGGACGGTCACGCGCGCTCTGGTAGGCGATCGCACCTACACCGCGCAGGACGGCAGCGAGTTTTCCCTGCCGGGCCGCAGCCTCATGTTCGTGCGCAATGTCGGCCACCTGATGACCAATCCGGCCATGCGTTGGGACGGCGGGGATATTCCCGAAGGCATCATGGATGCGGTCGTCACCTCGGCCATCGGCGCGCACGACGTCGCCGGCCTCGGCAAGTACGGCAATTCGCGCAAGGGCAGCATCTACATCGTAAAGCCCAAGATGCACGGGCCCGAAGAGTGCGCCTTCACCAACGATCTGTTCGATGGGGTGGAAGACCTGCTCGGCCTGCCGCGCCACACGGTCAAGGTGGGTGTGATGGACGAGGAGCGCCGTACTTCGGCCAATCTCGCCGCCTGCATTCACGCGGTGCGGGACCGGATCGTCTTCATCAACACCGGCTTCCTCGATCGCACCGGCGACGAAATCCACACCTCGATGCGTGCAGGACCGATGATGCGCAAGGGCGAGATGAAATCGTCCGCTTGGCTCAAGGCTTACGAGGCGCGCAATGTCGGCATCGGTCTTGCGCACGGGCTTTCCGGCCGCGCGCAGATCGGCAAGGGCATGTGGGCGGCCCCAGATCTAATGGGCCAGATGATGATCGAAAAGATCGGTCATTTGCGTGCCGGTGCGAACACGGCCTGGGTGCCGAGCCCGACGGCAGCAACGCTCCACGCAATCCATTACCACCGCGAGGACGTGTTCGAAATCCAGAAGGGGCTCGGCGATGCGGCCAAGCTGGAAGAACTGCTGACCATTCCGCTGGCAGACGGCGCGAACTGGTCCGAAGAGGAAATCCGCGAGGAGCTGGACAACAACTGCCAGGGCCTGCTCGGCTATGTGGTGCGCTGGATCGATGCGGGCGTAGGCTGTTCCAAGGTGCCGGACATCAATGATGTCGGCCTGATGGAAGACCGCGCGACGTTGCGGATTTCAAGCCAGCATATCGCCAACTGGCTGCTTCACGGTGTCATTTCCGAGGAGCAGGTGATGGACAGCCTGCGACGCATGGCAGCCAAGGTCGACGAGCAGAACGCGGGCGATCCTTTCTACGAGCCGCTGCTCGAGAACCAAGACGCCCCCGCTTTCAACGCCGCCAAGGACCTGATTTTCAAGGGAGTAGAACAGCCGAGCGGTTATACCGAACCGCTCCTCCACGCTTGGCGCCTGAGGAAAAAGGCGGACGCTTGATGCAGGGCTGAAGCTATAGCAGACTGCCGCTTCACCAATCGGTGAAGAGGAGGCGGGACGATGGACTCGGCAGGCGAAGTACAAATCGCGCCGGTGAGGGTGGCTAGCAATCTGTCACTGACCGATCTTGGCAGGGCATTGAAAGCGGGCCTCGCCGATTTCCTCGCCTGTCCGATCTACGGCCTGTTCTTCGCCGCAATCTACGTGGCGGCAGGGCTGTTCCTCTATGTCGCGGCGGTCGAGTGGGGCGAGACGATGTGGTTCGTCCCCGTGGTCGCTGGCTTCCCGCTCGTCGCGCCATTTACTGCTGTCGGCCTTTATGAAGTCAGCCGAAGGCGGGAGGCTGGCCTTGCGGTCAAATGGGGCGCAGTGCTCGGGGCTGTAAGGGGCAAGGGCGACGAACAGCTTATCATGATGGGCGGCATTGTCTTCGTCGCCTTCAGTTTCTGGATGATCATCGCCCACGGGATCTTCGCGATCTTCATGGCAGAATCGGGCGTCGGCGCTGAAACGGTCGAGGCGTTCCTGACCCCTGCGGGGCTGGCAATGCTGGCCGTGGGGACGGCGGTCGGCGCGATCATGGCGCTCGCCTTCTATGCGGTGACCGTCGTCAGCCTGCCGATGCTTGTCGATCTCGAGGTAGATTTCCTGACGGCGATCATCACCAGCGTGGCCGCATTTCGGTCCAACAAACTCATGCTGACCCTATGGGCGGCGATTATCGCCGTGTCGCTGCTAATCGCCTTGGCCCCGGCATTCCTGGGACTGCTGGTCGCCTTGCCGATCTTCGGGCACGCGACCTGGCACCTCTATCGCAGGATCGTGCGCGACGCGGCCTAGGCCGAAAGCACTCGGGCTAACGCCACGAAATTGTCGACGGAAAGCGTTTCCGCGCGGCGCTGCGGGTCGATGCCGACCTGTTCCAGCGCCTCCACCGCACCGGGCACGCCTTTCAGGCTCTGACGCAGCATCTTGCGGCGTTGGCCGAAGGCGGCTTCGGTCAGCCGCTCCAGCACCCGCGCGCTGACGCCATCGGGCATCTCGCGCGGTTCAACATGGACGATAGCGCTCATCACCTTGGGCGGTGGCGTGAATGCGCTGCGATGCACCTTCATCGCCATCTTCGCCTCGCTACGCCATTGGGCGAGTACGGCGAGGCGGCCATACGCGGAATTGTCGGGAGTGGCCGCGATGCGCTGGGCAACCTCCTGCTGGAGCATCAGCGTGAGGCTGGTCCACAGCGGCGGCCAGCTTTCCCCGCCCAGCCAGCGCACGAACAGCGCAGTCCCGACATTATATGGCAGGTTGGAAAGGACGGCGAAGGGTTCGCCACCCATGATATCGGCATGGTCGAGTTTGAGCGCATCGCCCTGGATGACCTTGAGCTTGCCTGGAAACGCCTCGCCAACTTCCGCCAGCGCAGGCAGGCAGCGGCTGTCCATCTCGATTGCGGTGACCTCGGCACCGGCACGCAGGAGCGCGCGGGTGAGGCCGCCCGGGCCCGGTCCGACTTCGAGGACTTTCTTCCCTGCGAGATCTCCGGGGATTGCGGCGATCCGGTCGAGCAATTGCTCGTCGAACAGGAAGTTCTGGCCCAGCGCCTTGCTCGCGCTAAGGCCATGACGGGCGATCACCTCTCGCAGCGGCGGCAACTCAGCCATGGCGTGCGCGCCGCTGTGCCATGTCTCCCGCCATGCGCAGTGCGGCAATCATCGCGCCGGGATCGGCGATGGCCTTGCCCGCAATATCGAAGGCTGTGCCGTGATCGGGGCTCGTCCGGACGATCGGCAAGCCGAGCGTGACATTGACACCCTCGTCGAAATCGAGGGCCTTCAAGGGGATCAGGGCCTGGTCGTGATACATGGCCAGCGCGGCATCGAAAGTCGTGCGTGCGCGGGGGGTGAACAGAGCATCTCCTGGGTGGGGACCGTTTACCTCATAACCTTCTTCGCGCAATGCCTTGATCGCGGGCGAAATTACGCGCTGTTCCTCGTCGCCGAATCGCCCGTCCTCGCCCGCATGTGGGTTGAGACCGCAGACTGCGAGGCGCGGACGCTCAAGGCCGAAATCGCGTTGCAGGGCCTGAGCGACGATACGCGCCCGGTGGCAGATCAATTCGACGCTCAACCTGCCGGGTACTTCGGCAAGCGCGCAGTGAACGGTCAATGGCACGGCGCGAAGGCTCGGACCGGCCAGCATCATCACGGCATCGCGCTGGTCTCGCGAGCAGGCGGAAGCGAGAAACTCGGTCTGGCCGGGATGATCGAAGCCGACCTTTGCGAGTTCGGACTTCGCGATCGGGGCGGTGACGAGCGCTCCAGCCTCCCCCTCGAGCGCGAGTTGAGTCGCGCGTTTCAGGGAATACAGGGCAAGCCTCGCGCCATTTTCGGTCGGCTCACCCGGCGTGAACGGTTCGTCTTCCAGCCCGAGCACCGGAAGCGCTCGCCCGAAAACCTGCGCTGCGTGCGACGGATCGCTGATGCGCTCCACCGGAAGGGACATCCCCAGCGATTGCGCCGCCGACGCGAGAACTCCCGAACCGCCCACCACAAAAAACGGCGCGAGCGCTTCCACGTAGCGGCGCGCCCAGGCGGCGGCGATGATTTCCGGCCCGATCCCCGCAGGGTCGCCCAATGATACGGCGAGGGGGAGCGGGGCGGGCGTCAATTATATTCGATATAGGCGTCGTTACGCAGGTCGCGCAGATAGCGCTGCGCCGCGCGGTTGATCCGCTCGTCCTCGATCTGCTGCATGAGCTGGTCGAAGTTCGGGCCCGACTGGACCTCCGGATCGTCACGACCGCACAGCATCAGCACCCGCACACCGTCCTTCAGGTCGCCGAACGGCGGGGTGGCTTCGCCGATGCCGAGGCCCAGCACGATCTGCTGGAGCTGTTCCGGAAGTGCCCGGGCGCGCAACTGGTCGTTGTCGACCACGGAAGCACCGATCCGGTCGGCGATTTCGTTGGCGCTGCCGCAGCCGCGCATGGTCTGAACGCCTGCAAGGAATTCCTGGAGGCGTGCTTCGTTGGCTGCCTGCGTTGCGTTCTGGTCGAAGGAGATCTGGATCTGCTTCAGGCTGAGGATGGCATCGCGCGGGTCGGCGGTAAGCACCTGGCGTTTTTCGATCAGGTAGAGAATTGAGAAGCCGCCCGGGATTTCAATCGGGCCGACAAGCTGGCCGGGCTGCATTTCCTGCGCCACGGCTTCGAGTTGCGCATTCTTGAGCTGCGGCAGGCGGATCCAGCCGAGATCGCCGCCGACTGCGGCGGTCGATGCTTCGGAGAACTGGCGTGCATAGGCCACGAAGCTGCCGCCCTGGCGAAGCTGTTCGACGATCTTGAGCGCGTTGGCTTCGACTGCGGCCGCATTTTCGGGCGTCGCGGACAAGTAGATTTCGCCAAGGCGATATTCTTCCGTGCCCTTGGATGCTTCGAGCCGTTCCATCAGCTCGTTCACTTCTTCAGCCGAGACATTCACGAAGAACGCCACCTTCTGGCGCAGCAGGCGCTGCCAGGCGAGTTCGCCCTGGATCTGGCGCTTGAGCGAGGCCGGCGAAGATCCGATCGAGAGCAGGTAGCTCTCCATGTCTTCGAGACGGCGATTGTTCTGTGCGGCGATGCGCGCGTAGGTCTGGTCGACTTCCGCACTGGAAATCTGGATGTCCTCGGCTTCGGCGGCCTGAATCTGCAAGGTTTCGTCGATCAGATTGCGCAGAACCTGTTCGCGCACACGGCGCATCTCTTCCGAAGCGAGGTCCGACTGGCTTGCTTCCACGAGCAGGGCGACGCGCTGGTCGAGATCGGTGCCGGTGATGACGTGGCCGTTCACGACGGCAGTTGCCCGGCGCACGTTCGGATCCGGATTGGTGAGCATGGTCAGCTCTTCCGGAAGATCGAGAGTGTTGGCCGTTACCGACGCCTGCGCCCCGACGCTTGCCGGCGTAATGGCAAGGGCGAGCGTGGCGACGAGAGCAGCGGCGGAACCGCTAAGTTTGGCAAGCTTGGTTGCGTTCACGCGTAAAATTCCATTTGCGGCGCGCACAGCGCACCCGGATAGGTAACGGCCTTGCCAAAGCCCGGCTTAACCGTTGCTGATTGCGTGGGCGGATAGCGCGTTTATCTCGCCCTGCCAACCACATGGCACGGCCTGTTCAACGCCTATCTGAAGCCAAGGTTTTTCAGGCTGAAATAGAGCTGGAACGTGTCGCCCCGTTCGGCGTCGCCCGCCGATACGTAATCGCGCCGCCACGTCAGGCCGAGTTCGAGGCAATCGTCCTGATAGGCAAGGCCCAGGCGGGTCCTGATCGGCTGAAATCCATCGCTGGACAGGCTGAGGTCCTCGTCGCGATTGGTAAGATTGAAGACACCCGAACCGAAGACCGACCAGTAATTCGCAAACGACAGGCGGGCGGCTGCGCGCAGTTCCTCCCGATCCTGCAAATCTTCCACCGAAGTGATATTGCGGTCGAGGCGCAAATATCCGACCTCGACATAAGTAGCGCTGGTCCCGACGGTCGCGTCGAATTCGTTGCGCCGTACGGCGAGGTTGTCCTTGTCCAGGCGGAAACGGTGCGTCAGCTTCACGAAGTCGCGGAAGCGCAGCTCGGTCCGGCCGACGACGTCGCTGACCTTTTCCGACAGGCCTGTGCCGTCGGGGAAAATGTCGCGGTCCGCATCGAGCCGGTAGGATTGTCCGAGCGTCGTCTTCACTTCCCAGCCCGGACGGCGCAATTCCCAGTCGAAGCCGTACGTGATCCGCGCACCGTCCTCGATCCGGTCGTACCCGGGGAAGCGGTTCAGCGCGAACAGGTTTGAATCTTCCAGGTCGATCGCCCGTGCATCCTCGTTCGGGATCGCCAGGTTCCTGATCGGCGGGGTCACGACCAGTTGGACGCGCGGGGTGAATACCTGCGTGCCGCCCAGGAGTTCGCCCACGAAAGGCCATTCGATATCCAGCGCGCCCAGAGCAACGCCGCGCGCCTGCCAGCCGCTGTCGCCGCGATAGGATACGGTCTGCGTCAGGAAATTGTCGCTCGAATGGTAGACGTCCCCGCGAAGGAGGCCGGTCAGCGTCACCACCTGGCCAAGGCCGAGGATACGGCGCAGGTCCCATTTCGCGCGGGCAAAGGCGCGCTGCGTGTCCTGTCCCTCGTCACGCAGGATCGCGAGGGTATTTGCCTGCAATTCGACCTTCCCGCCGAGCACCGGCTCATCGAGTCGCAGGCGGTAATCCATGGCCGGCAGGGCAATCGGCACCTGCCCCTGGTCCTGGTTCAGCCGCAGCGTCTGGGTCGCCCAGCCTGCCAGCGAAAAGTAGGAATTGCGGTCGATCCGCTCCAGGTCGACCATGGACCGCAAGCGGTCGTCACGGCTGATGTCGTAGCGGCGCAGGAAAGTGCGGTCGCTCGCGAGCCTGACCGAGCTGGTGAGACTCCATTCGGGCGTGAACTGAAATTTGCCGTTGGCGAACAGGTAGCCGCGCGGCTCGCTTTCGAACGTATCGGTTCGCGTGGCGTCGGTGAAACGGCGGCTGTTCGTGGCGTAGCCGGTGATCTGGTAGGCGCCCTTGTCGGTCAGGTGGCGCCACTGTGCGGACACCATCGGCGGCGCTTCGGTGAACGCATAAGCCGAGACCGTCAGGTCCTTGTTATCGGCAAACCGTATGTAATAGCTTCCCGAAACCTCGACCCCGTTGCTTTCAGAAAAGCGCAGGTCCGGCACCAGGAACCCGCTGACTGCGCCGCCGTCGGTACGGATCGCAAGGCCGGGCAGGGGCAGGATGCGCGCCCCGAACAGCTCGAGATAGGCACCCTGGAAGCGCACGCGCGAGTCCTGGGGATCGTAGATCACGCGGTCGGCGGTAATGCGCCAGCTGGGGTCCTTGTCGCAGCCTTCCGGCGTGACGACTGCACAGGCGCTGTAGGCTGCCTCTTCCAGCGCAATGGTCCCGTCGGTTTCGCGCAGGCCACGCCGCGCGGCAAGGCGTCCGCCCTGGCGCAGCGCGAGGAGCAAATTCTCCAAGGCCCCGGCTTCGAATTCGTCGGTCAGTTCGACCTGGTCGGAAAACAGCTGGTTGCCGTTGTCGTCCACGAAACGGACGTTGCCGCTGGCAAGGATAATGCCCGTCCGCCTGCTCCAGCTGACGCTGTCCGCGCGCACCGAGCGTTCGCCCGAGCGCAGAACGACATTACCCTCGGCAGTAACGATATCCGCATCGGAATCATAGCTGAGGATGTCTGAAGCGAATGCGATCTGCCGTTCGCCCGCTGCATTGAATTCGGCCGCCGGTGGCGGATCGAGTTCGCTTTGCGCAACGATGACCGCTTCCGGCGGTGGCGGCAGGTCCGTGGGGCTTTCGCCTTCCGGTTCCTCGACCGAGCCTGCACCCGTCGCTGCACCGTCCTGCGCCGCCAGCGGAGCGGCGGTAGCAAGGGCAAGCGCACCTGCACCCGCGCCGAGAGCGTGCAAAAAGGCATTGCGCGAAGGGTGGGGGCGCAGGAGCATGGCTTGCCTATCGCATCGCCCACGCCTAATCGCAATCGCCATCCTCGGCGGCCCCGCATCCAGCGTTCGGGCTGCGTCAGACAGTTTTCCGGGAGTTTCCATGCACATCCAATTCAGCAAGACCCAACCGCAGGCGGCGCGCCTCATTGCGCATGTCGCCGACAAGGGCAAGCTTCCTCAATCGTTCGATGCCGCCATGAAGGCAGGCGCAGAGGCAGCCCGCTTCAAGGGTGGTGTCGGCCAGACCTTCGAAGGCTTCGTGGCAAGCGGCGACGGCGCTGCCCGCGTGGCAGTGGCTGGGGCGGGCGACGCCTCCGACGACGCGCGGCTCGCAAACCTCGAAAAGGCTGGCGCTGCGCTCGCTGCCAAGTACCAGTCTACCGGCAACGAGGAACTCGTCCTCGACGTGACCGAAAACCGTCTTTCGGCCGAAGAAGTCGGTCATGTCCTGCTCGGCATGCGCCTGCGCAACTGGCGCTATGACATCTACCGCACGAAGATGAAGGACGAGCAGAAGATCACGCTCAAGAAGGTCACCGTCGTCGGCGCGCCCGACGATGCCGACACCGCGTGGAACGAGCTCACCGCACTTGCCGAGGGCGTCGAATTCACGCGGGAACTGGTCACCGAACCGGCCAACATCATCTATCCCGAGACTTTCGTCGAACGCTGCCAGAAGCGTTTCGAGGGCACTGGTGCGGAACTGATCGTGCTCGACGAAGCCGAGATGGAAAAGCTCGGCATGGGTTCGCTCCTCGGCGTGGGCCAGGGTTCGTCCCGCGAATCGCGCATCCTCGCCATTCGCTGGAATGGCGGCGAGGAAGGAGAACGCCCGATCGCTTTCGTCGGCAAGGGCGTGACCTTCGATACCGGCGGGATCTCGATCAAGCCGGGACCCGGCATGGAAGACATGAAGTGGGACATGGGCGGCGCTGGTGCTGTCGCAGGCGGCATGCTGGCGCTCGTCAAGCGCAAGGCCGCGGCCAATGTCGTGGGCGTCATGGGCCTCGTGGAGAACATGCCCGACGGAAACGCCCAGCGTCCCGGTGACGTGGTCACTTCCATGAGCGGACAGACCATCGAAATCCTGAACACCGACGCCGAAGGCCGTCTCGTCCTGGCAGATGCCCTTCACTGGACGCAGCAGGAGTTCGAGCCGACCCGCGTCATCGACTTCGCAACGCTCACCGGCGCGATCATCATTGCGCTTGGCAACGAGCACGCCGGCATGTTCGCGAATGACGACCAGCTGGCAAAGGACATCGATGCTGCTGGCGAAGCCACTGGCGACACCGTGTGGCGCATGCCGCTCGGCAAGGCCTACGACAAGCTGATCGACAGCCCGATCGCGGACATGAAAAATATCGGCGGCAAGGGCGCAGGCTCGATCACGGCGGCCCAATTCCTCCAGCGCTTCATCGCGGACGATGTTGCCTGGGCGCATATCGACATCGCGGGCAAGGCCTGGTCGGACAAGCCCGGCCGCACCTGGGGCAAGGGCGCGACCGGTTATGGCGTGCGCCTGATCGACCGCATCGTCTCCGACACGGCCGAAGGATAAGCGGGAGCTTTCGCCATTCCCAAGATGCGCAGGAAAGGGGATTTGCCCAGCAAGGTCTGCGAGACCTGCGGGCTGCCCTTTTCCTGGCGCAAGAAATGGGAGCGCGACTGGGAAAACGTGCGCTATTGCTCCGAGAAGTGCAGGCGCAACAAGGGTAGCGGGACCGCATGACGCGCGTTGATTTCTACCAGCTCAGCCGCGACCCGGTCGATGTGACCGTGGTCAAGCTGGCTGGCAAGGCGATGCAGGCCGGGATGCGGCTTGCGGTCGTCGCTGCCGATGAAGGGCTCCGCGAAAGCCTCGGCCAGGCTCTGTGGGCAGCAGGCGGGTTCCTCGCCAACGGTCCCGCCGACGGTCCGCATGCCGCGCGCCAGCCGATCACGATCTCGGACAGTTGCAAGCCGGTGAACGAAGCGCAGATCCTTATCCTCGCCGATGGCACCTGGCGCGAGGAAGCGACCGCACTGGAGCGGGTCATGCTGCTGTTCGGAGAAGAAGCGACCGACGCCGCGCGCAATCTGTGGCGCGAACTCGCCCCGCGCGAAGATATCGACAACCGCATCTTCAAGCAGACCCCCGAAGGCGGCTGGCGCGAAGGCCGCTAGACCCGCTGGAACCCTTCGCCGCTTCGCCCGTCGGTTGGGCATGGGGCGCACATTACCACTCATCATGGCATCTTGCCTGGCCTTGGCCGGCTGCGCCGAGACGCAGGACGCTTCCGAAGCGGAGGTTGCGGCAGAAGATGGTGAGCCGATCGGCAGCTACACCGTCGATCCCGAAACGGGCGAAGTGCGCGCGGTGCACACCGATGCCGATGGCACACGCACCACCATGGCGGCAGGCCGGACGGTCGACCCGGTGCTTCCGGCACCCTTCGTCCTGCCTCCCGATGCGACTATCGAAAGCGTGACCCGCGTCGAACAGGGCGAGGGGCGGCTTGTGACCATCGTCTTCACAAGCGAGCTCGACCGAAACGCCCTGGCCGAATTCTATCGAGACCTCGCCGGTGAAGCAGGATTTTCCGTCACCTCCGACATACCGGGCGAAAATGCCCTGGTGCTGGCAGGCGAGAGTGCCGACGACGGAACTACCTTTGCAGCCACCATCCGCGCGTCAGATGGCGGCAGCGAAGCGGAACTGACCGTGAGCGCCGGAATCGGCTAAAGCTTGCCCGTCGGCGCGTGCGGCGCTAGGGGCGCGCGCGAGAACATTCTCCCCCATAAAATACACTTCGCAAGGAACACACATCATGGCGGTTACCCGCACCTTTTCGATCATCAAGCCCGATGCCACGCGTCGCAACCTGACCGGCGCGGTCACCAAGATGCTTGAAGAAGCCGGCCTGCGCGTCGTCGCTTCCAAGCGCATCCACATGACCCGCGAACAGGCCGAAGGCTTCTACGACGTTCACCGCGAGCGTCCCTTCTTCGGCGAACTGGTCGAATTCATGATCTCCGGCCCGGTCGTGGTGCAGGTGCTCGAAGGCGAAGACGCCGTGAAGCGCAACCGCGACGTGATGGGCGCGACCAACCCGGCCGACGCCGACGAAGGCACCATCCGCAAGACCTATGCGGAATCGATCGAAGCCAACTCGGTTCACGGTTCGGACAGCGACGAAAACGCTGCCAAGGAGATCGCATTCTTCTTCAACGACGACGAAATCGTCGGTTAAGCGGCATATCATTTGTTATAAAAGATCGGGAAAAAGCCTGATTTTCTAACGGATTAGGTGACGGGCGCGATCTCTGTTAGGATCGCGCCCGTTATGTTTTCGGCGATTCTCCCTTCCACGCGAGAGCGCCGCCGCCACATGCGTGCGGTGACAGCGATCGGCGACGCCATCAATCGGCGCGACTGGGACGCCGCGAGAAGCCTGATCACTCCCGATTTCACCATGGCCGACCAGTTCGGAAACGAGGTCGTCGGAGCTGAGGAATTCCTCAGTTCGCTCTTGGACTTCTACAAAGTCGCGGGTGACCCCAAGCTTGTTTTCGATTCGATCGATCCCAACCGAGAGGAAGTGCTCGTTCGCGGACATCTGGAAGACACCACGTCGAATGTTCGCTCGGCAACGATGTGGAGGTTTCTGTTCGAGGGCCCACTGATTAGTCGTATTGAGGTCACGCGGGCCAATAACGAGATGACTCTGCCGCGTTTTGCCACCGCACGGCGCGCTACGGCGAACTAGTGCCCGGCTCCGGTATTGCGGAAAAGCCGGGCTGCAAGATGGCGCAGCGCGTGCGCAGTCAGAAACACACCTGTCACCACGATGACTGCGGTCAGCGGTTCGACTTCTTCATCGAAGCCGGTATCGCCCTTGATCGCTATCCAGGCGAGCCCTGCGATAGCGAGCGTGAAGAACAGATAGGGCGTAAGGCGCTGCATCAGAAATTCTCTGCCGCATCGAGCAGTCTCGTGACCGATTTCGGTGCGACGGCGCGCCAGCTACGCTCGAGCCACTCGGCGACGTGGTCCCAATCGCAATCGGGTCGGTTCAGAATCAGCCCGACCCAGCCGCTCGCCCCGTAGTAGGCCGGTTTGAAATAGGTGTCTGGCTGCGTTTCAACGAGGTTTAAGAGCTCGTCCGGGCCGCCGGTCTTCACCAGCAGGGCGATATGTTCGGAGCCGTGATGCCGGTCGTTGAAATAAGCGAAATATTTGCCCGACTTCTCGCTGCCCGCGCGCCATCCGGGTGAGCCGTGGCTCTCGCGCTCGTGCGTCTGGGGCAGAGCCAGAGCCAGTTCCCTGACGCGTTGTAGCAGGAAATCCGGATCGCTTTCGCGCGCGACATAGCGTGTCACGACCTGCGGATAGAGCTGGTGTTCGGCAAAGCGCACGCGCTCTGCAAGCGTGTCGGGAGTCTCGCCGTCACGGATAGCGACTGCCATCTGGCCCAGGACTTGGCCTGCATCGAGTTCTTCGGTGACGAGATGGACGGATACGCCGCCATGGCTGTCCCCCGCCTCTATCGCGCGGGCGTGGGTATCGAGGCCGGTGTATTTCGGGAGCAGCGATGGGTGGATATTCAGCATCCTGCCGCGCCACCTGCCGACAAACCCTTCGGTCAGTATGCGCATGTATCCGGCGAGCACGATATATTGCGCGCCCGCATCCCGGGCGGCTTTTTCCATGGCAGCGTCATGGTCTGCGCGCGCCATACCTTTGTGGGACAGGGCGTAGGTAGGAACACCTTCGGCCGCGGCGATGGAAAGCCCCTCCGCTTCGGGATCGTTGGCGGCGACGAGACATACCTCATACGGGCAGTCGTCGATCAGGCTGGCATAGAGCAGCGCGGCCATATTGCTGCCGCGCCCGGATATGAAGATCGCGACCTGCGCCTTCTCAGCCAAGGTGTATCGCCTCCCAGTCTGCCTTACCAGACCATGTTCCGGCAGAGCCGCGCACCGTGCAGCCCTTCTCGCCTTCCACAATTCGGCCAACGGCGAGCACGGTTTCGCCCGCATTTTCGAGACGGGTGCGCACGATCTCCGCATTTGCCGGATCGACCGCAAGGACCATGCCGACGCCGCAATTGAAGGTCCGCGCCATTTCGCCCGGCTCGATATTGCCCTGCGCCTGCAAGAAGGCCATCAGTCCCGGCTGTTCCCAACTGTCGGCATCGACTTCGGCATGGGCGCCCTCGGGCAGTACGCGCGGGATATTTTCCAGCAATCCGCCCCCGGTGATGTGGGCCAGAGCATCGACCAACCCGTCCCGCACGATCGGCAGGAGCGATCTGACGTAGATCCGTGTCGGTTCGAGCAAGGTCTCTACTAGCAGCCGGTCCTGGTCGAACAGGGCGGGTCGGTCGAGCTTCCAGCCCTTGTCTTCGGCCAGCCGCCGGACGAGCGAGAAACCGTTGGAGTGGACGCCCGAACTCGCGAGGCCGAGCAGGATGTGGCCCGGGGCCACCCGTTCTCCGGTCAGCTGTTCGCCGCGCTCAACCGCGCCGACGCAGAAACCGGCAAGATCATAGTCACCGCTCGCATACATGCCCGGCATTTCGGCGGTTTCGCCGCCAATGAGGGCGCAGCCTGCCTGTTTGCAGCCGTCGGCGATCCCGGCGATAACGCGCTCGGCAACGCCGTTCTCCAGCTTGCCGGTGGCGAAGTAGTCGAGGAAGAACAGCGGCTCCGCTCCCTGGACTATCAAGTCGTTCACGCACATCGCGACGAGATCTATCCCGACCGTGCCATGCCGATCAGTGTCGATCGCGAGCTTGAGCTTCGTCCCGACGCCGTCATTGCCCGCGACAAGCAGCGGGTCCTTGTAACCGGCCGCCTTGGGATCGAAGAATCCTCCGAATCCGCCGATTTCCCCGTCGGCACCGGGTCGCATGGTCGCTTTCACGAGGGGGCCGATCGCCTTGACGAGGGCATTGCCCGCATCGATCGAAACACCCGCCTGTTCGTAGGTGTAGGACTGGTTGTCGCTGCTCATATATTGCCCCTCGCGCATTCGCGCTTGGATTTCCAGAAGCGATTGGGCAAAAGGCCCGCTGTTTTCCCCATGCGGCATCATTTTTCCCTTCCCCGCTCGAAGCGCTTTGCGATCATCGCAGCCGGCCTCGCCATGACCGGCGGCGCCGGATGGCTCGCCTATGCGCAGGTAGGCGGGGAGCGCGGGATCGCGCCGATCGCCTCGTCCACCGACATCGAGGTTTCCGGCATCGAGGTGGACGTGAAGGCGGACTCCGGCCTCGAAGCGCGCGACCAGGCCTGGCGAGAAGCCCAGGTAAAGGCATGGGAAAAGATCGACGGGCCAAGCCTGCCCGATTCGCAAATCGAGAGCATGGTCTCTGCGATCGTGATCGAACGTGAGCGCCTGGGCCCGAAGCGCTATGTCGCGACGCTCGGCGTGGTGTTCGACCGGGCGCGCGCCTCGCGCTACCTCGGGTCAGAAGGTCAGGCTCAGCGAAGCGCGCCTATGCTGCTGCTGCCCGTCACCATCTCCGGCGGCACCGCCATGGTCTACGAACAGCGCAATCCCTGGCAGCGCGCCTGGGCGAGCTACCAGACGGGGGCCAGCCGGATCAATTATGTGCGGCCCAGCGGGGCGGGCGGCGATTCGCTTTTGCTCACCTATGGCCAGACCGGTCGGCGCAGCCGCGTATGGTGGCGCGATATCCTTGACGATTTCGGCGCGGCGGATGTGCTGATCCCGATTGCCGAGCTTCACTACACTTTCCCGGGCGGTCCGGTGGAAGGGCGCTTCACCGCGCGGCACGGTCCCGACAGCGAATTCCTGCGATCTTTCACGCTGACGGCGGAAAACCCGGACCAGCTTCCGCAGATGCTGGGACAGGCGGTCCGGCGGTTCGATGCTATCTTCACCGAAGCGCTGGCCGACGGGACGCTGCGTCCCGATCCGACGCTGAACGTGCGCATGGGTGATCTGAATCCTGCGATTGCGCGGCTGGTCGAGCTTGGCCGCAGGCTCAAGGCGCAGGACGCCGCAGCGGCCGAGCGGGCTGTCACGCCGACCGCCGAAAGCGACGGCACGATCACTTCGGCCCCGATCGAACGTCCGCCGCCGGAAGGGTCAGTGGCGCTTTATACCGTCCAGGTCGAGACGCCGAGCGCGCCCTCGTTCGACGAAGCCATGGCCGGTATCCGCGGCGGGAGCGGCGTGCGCGCAATCGGCGTTCGCAGCACGGCGATAGGCGGGACGACCGTCCTCACCGTCAGCTATGCCGGATCGATCTCGCAGCTGGCAGATGCCCTGCGCGAGCGAGGCTTCACCGTACGCCGGGGAGACAACGCGCTGCTTATCAGCCGTTGAGCACCGGGTTCGGCCATGTCGCAATCGCAGATCGCCCTCCCGCTCATGCAAGCTGCATCGGGCGAGCCCGAGCGGATCGTGATCGGTTCGGGCAACCGGCCGGTTGCCGATGCGCTTGCCGCTTCGGACAGCTGGCCCTTTCGCACCGCCATTCTTGCCGGACCACCGCGATCGGGCAAGTCGCTGATCGCGAAATGGTTCGCCTCCCACACCGGTGGTGGGGCCATCGACGATGCCGATGCGCGCGACGAGACCGAGATATTCCACGCCTGGAACCGGGCTCAGGAGGACGGCTACCCGCTGCTGATGACTGTGGGAGAAGGCGGATGGGACATTTCTCTGCCCGACCTGCGCAGCCGCATGGGTGCGGCACTGCAGCTGGAAATCGGTCCGCCGGACGATGACATGGCGGCAGAACTCATGCTCAGCCATGCAGCGCAGCGAGGTCTGGCACTGGGCGAGGGCGCTCCGGCATACCTCGTTCCTCGTATGGAGCGCTCCTATGCCGCGATCGAGCGCATCGTTGCCGAGATCGACCGCCTCAGCCTTGAACGGATGGCTCCAGCCACCATGTCGATATGGCGCGACGCGCTCGAGGCTGTCGAAGGCCCCGAACAGGGCCGCTTGCTTTAAATTGCCCTTGGTGGGAGAATTACCCCGATGCTGGAACGGCTGATAGCCTACCTCGACAGCGTGAAAGCACGCGATCCTGCACCGCGCAGCCGGTGGGAGGTGCTGCTGTATCCGGGTGTATGGGCGATGGGTTACCACCGGATCGCGCACTGGCTGTTCGAAGCGCAGCTGTTCTTCCTGGCGCGGCTCGTGAACCACTGGAGCCGGATGGTTACGGGCATCGATATCCATCCGGGCGCCAAGATCGGCCGCAACTTCTTCATCGACCACGGTTTTTCCGTGATCGGCGAAACTGCGGAGATCGGCGATAATGTCACCATGTACCAATGTGTGACTCTGGGCGGGACCAACCCGACCAATGGCAAAGGCGGCAAACGCCATCCCACGATTGCGGACAATGTGATTATCGGTTCGGGCGCGCAGGTGATCGGTCCGATCACGGTCGGCAACCGGGCGCGTATCGGCGCGAATGCCGTGGTAACCGACGATGTGCCCGAGGGCGCGACGATGGTCGGTCTCAAGGCCCGCAGCACGCTCGTCCCGGCAGAGGACTGGATCAAGGAATTCATCCCCTACGGCACGCCTTGCGACGATCCGTGCGAGCCAAGCCGCGACTGCATCGAAAAGCTCGAGGCCGAGCTCAAATCGCTGAAGAATGAGATCGCAGCTCTCAGGGCGGAGCGTGAACCCGATCAGCGCAGCGGGACCGGCGATTGATGAATTTCCTCGGTGACAAGGTCGTCGCCTTCCCTGGTCGCAAACCGTTGCAGGTCGGGTTTTCCCGCGAGGAACTGACGCGAATCCTCGATCTATACGGACGCATGGTCGCAGCCGGGGAGTGGCGGGACTACGCAATGGACTTCACGCGCGATGTCGCGGTTTTCGCTGCCTTCCGGCGCGCTGCGGAACGTCCGCAGGCGCGGATCGAAAAGCGTCCCTCCCTGCGCGGCAAGCAGGGCATGTGGACTCTTTATGGCGAGCATGGGCAGGTGCTGAAACGCGGGCACGAACTGCCCGGCGTGATGGCGCCGATCGAACGCCGCCTCCTGAAGGCAATCGACGACTGAGCAAACGAAAAAGGCCCGCACCGGAGTGCGGGCCTTTCCCCTTGTGAGCAGGTATGGACCTCAGGCCGTAGCGGGAAGCTTCGTCTTGAGGTCGGAAGGCAGCCCTTGGACCACTGCACGGCGGATCGGCGTCCACAGAGCGCTGAGCGTCAGCAGGGCCGAACCGATCACCAGTGCGGTCAGCGCAAAGTTCAGTTCCACCGCTCCGAATTCGCGGAACAGGAAGGTTAGCGCGATCAGCACATAGGCCAGAGCCGAGACGAGCAGCGCACGGCGGTCGATGGCCAGGGCCACGATCCCGAAGACGATATAGACCGCCAGAACCAGTACGGCTGCCAGCGCCCCGATGTTGTCGCCTTCGGTTACGCCAATCAAGGCGAATACCGGGTGGGCTATCATCGGCGCGGCGAGCAGGTGGAGCCAGAAGGCGACATCGCTACGACGGGTCTCACGGCCTGGATCGCTGATGTCCCAGCGCATGGCAAAGCCGAAGACGACCAGGCCTGCGACGAACACGAGCGACAGCAGGACATTCTCGATGTTGGCCGTATCGGGACCGATAATCGCGACGATCAGCGCTATCGCCGTGCCCGCGATCGCAGCCGTGCCTGCCGCGATGGTGATCGGGACCATGAAGCGTTTCCAGTGCATCCAGGCAAAGCCTGCGGTGATGAGCAGGGCAAGGCTGGCCCACAGGAAACCGATGGTTTTGCTGCGCTCCGGCCCGCTTTCCATATAGGCCATGATCCCGCCAAGCTGGGCGAGGAACACGCCCCCGACGAAGGCCAGCAACAGGATGATGCTGGGAAGGGCCATTCGGCGCTTGAGGGTGAAGAATTCGGCGAGCAGCCAAGCGGTGACGGCAACGCCCAGCGCCGCGAAGCTGAGGCCCATGCCGCGTGCGATGGCCATGGCGCTGCGATTGTTCTCCCACCAGTCGGGATCGCTGCCGAATTCGGGCCATTGCGGGGCAGGCCAGATCGCGCCGGCAATCGCCTGGCCGATGGCGCCCATGGCAACCAGCATGATAATCACCCCGATGGTTACGAAGATATCGTTGAACCCGGTGATGAGGCGGAAATGTTCCGCATCGGCTGGCACTGCATCACGCGTCGAAGCGACGTGTGCGCGCAAAGCGTCGACGGCCTCCTGGCTGATGGCGCCCGAAGCCACTGCGGAATTCAGGTCTTCCTGACTGTACATGGTCTCTCCCCATTGAGTGACCATGGGCAATACACTTGGTGTATTAATACGTCAATACGGTGGTCTTAAATCACTCTCCGCAAACGAAAAAACCCCGCCGCATCCTTGGGTGCAGCGGGGTTTTCGCTAGTTCGGGAAGGGGGTTTAGCCGCGAGCGCTGCTCGGGCCGGTTCCGGTAACCTTCTGCATGGCGGTCAGGATCGCGCCCGACTGCTCGCTGCCCGACTGCGGGGCCTTGAGATTCGAGAATTCGCTGATCTTGTCCCAGTTGGCGGCGAAGCCTTCGACCGTACGCTCGCCATCGGGAAGCCAGACGGCATCGTTCATGACGGTCCATGCCGAGTGGAAACCGCCGGCACCCGCGCCGACGATGGCATTGGTCGGCGCATCTTCGCTGACGAGGAAGAGGGCGGCCGGGACCACGTTCACCGGATCGAACAGCTTGAAGGCTTCTTCGGGGAAGAGGTCTTCGGTCATGCGCGTGCCCGCGACTGGCGACAGCGTGTTGACCTTGATGTTGTACTTCGCACCTTCGAGAGCCAGCGTCTTGGTCAGGCCCGCGAGACCCAGCTTGGCTGCGCCGTAATTGGCCTGGCCGAAGTTACCGAACAGGCCGGTCGAGGACGCGGTCATCATGATGCGGCCGTAAGCCTGCTCACGCATGAGTTCCCAGCAAGCCTTGGTGACGAAGGCCGAACCGGTCAGGTGGACCTTGAGGACGAACTCGAAATCTTCCGGGCTCATCTTGGCGAAGGTCTTGTCGCGCAGGACGCCTGCATTGTTGAGCAGGATATGCACGCCGCCCCACTTCTGCTTGGCGTCGGCGACCATCTTTTCCATCTGGTCGTATTCGGTGACGCTGCCGCCGTTCGACATGGCTTCGCCGCCCATCTTCTCGATTTCCTCGACGACCTGGAGGGCCATGTCGGAATGGCCGGTACCGTCGCGTGCACCGCCGAGGTCGTTGACGACGACCTTTGCGCCGCGGCGCGCGAGTTCAAGCGCATATTCGCGGCCAAGCCCGCCGCCTGCGCCGGTTACGATGGCTACCTTGTCCTTGAAATCGATGCTCATGGGTGGGGGCTCCTGCTTTGTCGTTTACGTAAAGGTCAATTGTGCGCTGCGGCGTGGCATTTTTGCGTGCATCTTGCAACCGTATGCGCGGCGATCCGCCATGCCGTAGGGGCAGGGTGAAGACGAAGCGAGCGCCTACAGGGTTTCGAGGGCGGAAATGAGGCGATCGAGCGATTCGATGACGGCGTCCGCACCCAGTTCGTGTGGCGGCTTGTCGCAATAGCCATATGCCGCCGCGATCACCGGAGCGTCCGCTGCGCGTGCAGCGCGGACATCGTAGGAGCTGTCGCCAACGAAGGCCATCGCGCCGCCGCCGCACCGTTTGCGTGCTTCGATCACGGCATCCGGTTCCGGCTTGGCGCGGCCCTTGCCCATGGTATCGCCGCCGATGATCGTCTCGAACCTGTCGGCAAGGCCCAGGGTCGTCAGGATATCGCGCGCAAAGCCTTCGAACTTGTTGGTCACCACGGCCATCTTCACACCGCGCTCGGCCAGTGCGTCGAGCGTTTCGACGGCATGGGGATAGGGACGCGAATGCACCGCGTTGTTTTCCGCGTAATAGCCCAGCATCTGCTTGTAGAGACGCCGGAACTCATCCTCGGGCAGCCCGCCCTGCTGGTCGACCGCGCGGGCCAGCATGATCTTGGCCCCGCCACCGATGAGGTCGCTTGCATGGTCTGCCGGGACAGGGTCGAATCCACCCAACTCCAGCGCATGGTTCACCGCAGCGCCGAGGTCACGATGGGTTTCGAGGAGCGTGCCGTCGAGGTCGAAGCCGACCGACTGGAAGGGAAATGCCGTCATGGCGTCAGGCGTTGCAGGATGGTTCTTCAATCCGCAAGCATTTGGTGGCATGGCCGCTTCATGAGCCAGACCAGACACTTCGCCGCCGTCATCCTTGCAGCGGGCAAGGGCACCCGCATGAAGAGCGAACTTCACAAGGTCCTGCACCCCATCGCCGGGCGTTCGATGCTGCACCACCTGATGGCGAGCGTCGACAGCCTGTCGCCCGACCACAAGGTCGTGGTCGTCGGGGCGGGGCGCGAGCAACTGGAACAGGCACTTGGCGACGATGCGCGCACTTGCCTGCAGGAACCGCAGCTCGGGACCGGCCATGCCGTCCAGCAGGCGCAGGAAGAGCTGAGCGGATATTCGGGCGATGTGCTGATCATGTACGGCGACGTGCCGTTCGTGCGCGCTGCCACGATGGGGGCGATGCTGGATCGGCTTAATGCGGATGACGCTCCGGCCGCCGTCGTGCTCGCGTTCGAGCCGGAAGATCCACTCGCCTATGGCCGTGTCATTACCGATGACGACGGGCGCATTTCCAAGATGGTCGAATTCAAGGACGCCGACGAGAGCGAGCGCGCCTGCCACTTGTGCAATTCGGGACTGATGGCCGCGAAGGCGGACGACCTGTGGGCTTTGCTCGACAGGGTCGGCAACGACAATGCCCAGGGCGAGTACTACCTTCCCGACATCGTCAATATCGCAATCTCGGACGGTCGCGTGTGTGCGGCCGTTACTACCGACGATCCCGCTGAAGTCGCGGGTATCAATTCACGGAGCGAGCTCGCTGCGGCAGAAGCGCAATGGCAGCGCGAACAGCGCGAACACTGGATGGCCGAAGGCGCGACCCTGCGTGCGCCGGAAACCGTGTTTTTCAGCTACGACACCGAACTGGCCCCCGATGTGACGATCGAACCCAATGTCGTCTTCGGACCTGGGGTGAAAGTCGCAAGCGGGGCGACCATCCGTGCCTTCAGCCACCTCGAGGGCGCGAGCGTCGGTGAAGGTTGCGAAGTCGGTCCCTATGCCCGCCTTCGTCCCGGCGCGGTAATGGAGAAGGGCAGCAAGGTCGGCAATTTCGTCGAAATGAAGAAAGCCGTGCTTGGCGAAGGAGCCAAGGCCAACCATCTCACCTATCTAGGCGATGCCACCGTCGGCGCAGGCGCGAATATCGGCGCTGGCACGATTACCTGCAATTACGATGGCTATTTCAAGCACCGGACCACGATCGGCGAACGGGCCTTCATCGGCTCGAACAGCGCATTGATCGCGCCGGTCACTATCGGGGCGGATGCTATCGTTGCTGCTGGAAGCGCAGTCAGCCGCGACGTGGCCCCGGGCGAACTTCGCATGGTCCGCGCAGAGCAGATGGTGAAACCCGGCTGGGCCGATCGTTTCCACGACACGATGAAAAAGAAGAAGGCCGCGGCGAAGAAGGACTGAGGGTCTTGGTGGACTGCTGCTGGCTTTGCGAACGCCCGCTGGGGCGAAAGGTCCAGCAGCATCACACGGTGCCCAAGGCGAAGAAAGGTCGCGACACGGTTTCCGTGCACCCTATCTGCCACCGCGCCATCCACGCGAATTTCACCAATGCGCAGCTTGCGCGGATCGGGGAGGATCGCGCCGCCTTGCTCGAGAATGAGGCCTTGGCGAAGTTCGTGGACTGGGTTTCGGACAAGCCGCCCGACTTCCATGCTCCGACCCGAAGGCCAAAGTAGGTCGCTTGGCGGAACAGCCTTCCATACCCCGGCGTTGGAAAAGAAACGCAAGGGAGCATGGCTTCATGAAATTCTGGAAATACGCCGCTGCGGGCGCAGCAGTCCTGTCCATTGGCGCCGCTGGTGCCTACGCGCAGTATCGCAACTCGGTCGACGAGCCGGAGTATTCGCTCGTGACCGAGGACGGCGATATTCAACTTCGCGAATATGCACCGATGATCGTCGCGGAGGTGACGCATACCGGCGATCGCAGGCGCGCGCTCAACGCGGGCTTCCGGCGCCTCGCTGCCTATATCTTCGCGCAGGATCGTCCGGGCAAGGAGATCGCCATGACGAGCCCGGTTATGCAGGACCAGGGCGAGAAGATCGCTATGACTTCGCCCGTGCTGCAGGATGGAGGCGAGACGAGCGGAAGCTGGCGCACGCGTTTCGTGATGCCTGCCGAATACACGATGGAGACGCTGCCCACTCCGCCGGAAGACGTCACACTGGTCGAAATGCCTCCGCGCAAGGTTGCTGCAATCCGCTTCTCGGGGCGGGGGTCGAGTGATGACCTGGCGGCACGCGAGCAGGAATTGCGCGCGTGGATCGCAGATCGCGACCTCACCATTGCCGGTCCTGCAGAGTTCGCGTTCTACGACGCTCCCATGGTCCCGCCGCCGCTGAGGCGCAACGAGGTCATCATTCCCGTCGAATAGGCGCGGAAAGGAAAAGGGGCGCCCGTGAGGCCGCCCCTTTCTTATTGGCCTGGACCGGATGTTATTCGCCGGCCTCGTCGTCGTCCATCAGGCGCTGCATCAGGTAGACCATCTGCAATGCCTGCAGCTTTGCACGCTGCTCGTTGTCGACGCCGCCCGAGTGGCCGCCGGTCGTGTCCTCGTAATACCAGTAATCCTGGCCAAGCCCCTTGAGCTTCGCTGCGCCCTTGCGGGCATGCGCCGGGTGGGTTCGGTCGTCGGCGGTCGAAGCCCACAGGAAGGGCGCGGGATAATCCACCCCGTCGACGATCTTTTGGTATGGCGAATAGCCCTCGATCCACTCGCGCTGCTCGGGAATGCGCGGATCGCCATATTCGCCGATCCACGAAGCGCCGCGGCCGATCAGGTGATAGCGTAGCATGTCGAAAAGCGGGATCGCGACGATCGCCGCGTCAAACAGGTCGGGACGCTGCGTGAAGGCAGTGCCGACCAGCAGACCCCCCTGCGAGCCGCCCTGTATACCCAGCTGGCCGGGATTGGTGATCCCGCGCTTCACCGCATCTTCACCCACGGCAATGAAATCGTCCCAGGTGCGCTGCTTGTTCTCGCGGATAGCCATCTGGTGCCAACCGGGTCCGAACTCGCCGCCACCGCGCAAATTGGCGAGGATGAAGGCACCGCCTTTCTCCAGCCACATCTTGCCGGTCAACGCACGGTAGCTCGGCAATTGGGAAATCTGGAAGCCGCCATAGCCATAGAGCAGGGCGGGATTCTTCCCGTCCATCTCCATGCCCTTTGGCTTCACGAGGAAATACGGGACCTTGGCTCCGTCCTTGCTGGTCGCTTCGAACTGTTCGACTTCCATGCCCGTAGCATCGAAATATTCGGACGAAGTCTTGAGCACCTGCGGGTCGCCGGTTCCGTCCGAATACCAGAGCGTGCTCGGCGACAGGAAGTCGGTCGAGGTGAACATGATCTCGTCTGTTTCGGACGAGGTGGCCTGCACGCCGAGCGTCGCGTTATCGGGCAGGTTGACTTCGGTGGTTACCCATTCGCCATTCTCGAAGTCGATCTTGAGCACCTTGCCCACGACGTTGTCGAGGATCGCCATGTAGGCGCTGTTGGCGGTCACGCCGCCGCCCTGCTTGGTCTGGCGTTCTGCCGGGGCCCAAACGAGCGTTTTCTCCGCTCCGTTCGGGTCACGTTTGAACTCTTCCAGATCGACCGCGACCAGCGCATCGGCAGGGAATACCTGTCCCTGCGTTTCCCAGTCGACATCAGTGGAGAAGGTCAGCTGGCCGTCGATGATGCCGCCGATGCTGGCCTTTTTCGGCATGTCGAGTTCAACCCACTCGCCCTCGTGCCAGACGTAGTTGATGCTTTCATGGAAGCTGATCGCCCGGAAAGCGGTGCGACCGTGCACCACGCCCTTGTTGTCGCGGATCAGGCCGGCTCCGGCCCAGACGTCGCTCGCCTCGCCGCGGAAGATTTCCTCGGCCTCGCTCAGCGGCGTGCCGCGCTTCCAGAGGCGTGTCGTGAAGGGATATTCGCTTTCGGTGATGGTGCCGCCGCCGAAATCGCGGCTGACCAGCAGGGTGTCCTCGTCGAGCCACTGGACGCCGCCTTGGCTCTTCTCCTCGATGACGTAGCCACCATCGACGAATTGCTTGGTCGTCATGTCGAATTCGCGCAGGATGGTCGCATCCTCGCCCCCGTCGGACAGGGCAATCATGCACTGGCGCTGGTCGGGCGGCAGGCAGGTGCTACCCTTGTACACCCATTCCTTGCCTTCCACGGCAGCCAGGGCATCGACGTCGAGAACGGTTTCCCATTCAGGATCGTCGGTCTTGTAGCTTTCCAGCGTCGTGCGGCGCAGGACACCCTTGGGATTTTCCTTGTCCTGCCAGAAATTATACAGGCCGTCCTTGCGGATCGAGACGTAGGGAATGCGGTCTTCCGCATCGAGGATGGCCAGCGCTTCCGCTGTCAATTCGTCGAAGCGCGGATCCTGCGCCATATGCGCCATGGTGCGGTTATTTTCCGCGCGCACCCAGTCGAGCGCCTCCTCGCTACGGGCTTCTTCGAGCCAGATGTATGGATCCTCGTCGGGTCCGGGCACGCCGTCCTGGGCTATTGCTTGAGTGTTCATGCTGAATGCCATGGCGGCACCCATGGCGAGTGTCGATACGCGTTTCATGATTGTGCGTCCCTCTAGTTCTTCCAGGCCAGTGTTGACGGTAGAACTAAGGCGCGCAATGTCGTTCGCCGGTGTGACGTGACTGTTCGTCGAACGAAAAAGGGCGGCCCTGAGAGCCGCCCCTTTCTGTTTGCGATTGTCCCGAAGGGCTTACCCCTCGACGTGCTCCGCGAGGACCGTGAGACCATTCTCGCCCACTTCGGCGAAACCGCCGCGGACTTCGATCGTCTCGGGAGCGGCGCCTTCGGTCTTGTAGACCTGGACCGCGCCGTCGCGGATCGTGGACATGAAAGGCGCATGGCCCTCCAGCACGCCGAATTCGCCTTCCGCGCCGGGGACGACCACCATGTGGACGTCCTCGCTACGGACCAGCTTGGCCGGCGTGACGAGTTCGAAGTGCAAAGCCATGGCTTAGTCTTCTTCCGCCATCTTCTTGGCCTTTTCGACCGCCTGGTCGATGCCGCCAACCATGTAGAAAGCGCTTTCCGGCAGGTGGTCGTATTCGCCGTCGACGACAGCCTTGAACGACTTCACCGTGTCTTCCAGCTGGACGAACACGCCCGGGATGTTGGTGAAGACTTCGGCGACGTGGAACGGCTGCGAGAGGAAGCGCTGGATCTTGCGGGCGCGGGCCACGGTCAGCTTATCTTCTTCCGACAGTTCGTCCATGCCGAGAATGGCGATGATGTCCTGCAGGCTCTTGTACTTCTGCAGCGTTTCCTGGACGCGGCGAGCCGTTTCGTAGTGCTCCTGGCCGACAACGCGCGGCTCGAGAACGCGGCTGGTCGAGTCCAGCGGGTCGACGGCCGGGTAGATGCCCAGTTCCGAGATGGCGCGCGACAGCGTGGTCGTTGCGTCCAAGTGGGCGAACGAGGTTGCCGGTGCCGGGTCGGTAAGGTCGTCGGCGGGAACGTAGATGGCCTGGACCGAGGTGATCGAACCCTTGGTGGTCGAGGTAATGCGTTCCTGCAGGTTACCCATGTCGGTGGCGAGCGTCGGCTGGTAGCCCACGGCCGAAGGAATACGGCCGAGCAGTGCCGACACTTCCGAACCCGCCTGCGTGAAGCGGAAGATGTTGTCGACGAAGAACAGAACGTCCTGGCCTTCGACGTCGCGGAAGTATTCCGCCATGGTCAGGCCCGAGAGAGCGACGCGGGCACGTGCGCCCGGAGGTTCGTTCATCTGGCCGAAGACGAGGGCAACCTTCGAGCCTTCCGAAGTGGCGTTGCCGTCTTCGTCCTTGGCGATAACGCCGGCGTCGAGGAATTCGTGGTAGAGGTCGTTACCTTCGCGGGTACGCTCACCCACACCGGCGAAGACGGACACACCACCGTGGCCCTTCGCGATGTTGTTGATGAGTTCCTGGATCAGAACGGTCTTGCCGACGCCTGCGCCGCCGAACAGGCCGATCTTACCGCCCTTTGCGTAAGGTGCGAGAAGGTCGATGACCTTGATGCCGGTGACGAGGATGGCCGCTTCGGTCGACTGGTCGACGAAGAGCGGGGCTTCCGCGTGGATCGGGCTGCTGGTTTCAGCACCGATCGGACCGCGCTCGTCGATCGGCGCGCCGACCACGTTCATGATGCGGCCGAGCGTCTTCGGACCGACCGGGACCGAGATCTGCGAGCCGGTGTTCACGACTTCCTGTCCGCGGACGAGACCGTCGGTGCCGTCCATTGCGATGGTACGCACGGTATTTTCACCGAGGTGCTGTGCAACTTCGAGAACCAGCGTGTTGTCGCCGTTCTTCGTTTCAAGCGCGGTCAGGATCGGCGGCAGTTCACCTTCGAAGGCAACGTCGACGACAGCGCCGATGACCTGCGAGATAACGCCGTTGGGGCTCTGGTTAAGCTTGGGGGCAGTGGCCATGATAAGGTTTCCTACTGGCTCAAGAGGCTTTGTGGTGGGCGCCGTGTTCGGCACAAAGGGCGTCGGCGTCGCTCAGCATCCAGTCCGAACCGTCTTCGTTCGCAACCAGCGTGGCTTCGTGACGCATGTATTCGTCTTCGCCGAGACCATATTCGCACAGCGCCTGGTCGGCACCCATTGCGCGGCGGCAAACGGCGTTGTTGACCGGTTCTGCACCTTCGCAGGTTTCTGCGAACTTGGCGCGGAAATAGTCCTGGTCCGTGGCAGGCAGGCTCGCAACCGGTTCCGGTGCTGCGGTCTCGGTCGGGGTCGGCTCGGGCGCGGGCTCTTCACCGCAAGCGGCGAGGAGTGCGACGGGCAGGATGAGGGCGAGTTTCTTCACGTATCCGGTCCTTGTCAGAGCGCTTCCGCGCCTGCGATGATTTCGACGAGTTCGGTAGTAATCGCGGCCTGGCGGCTGCGGTTGTACTGGATCGTCAGCTTGTTGATGAGATCGCCTGCATTGCGCGTCGCGTTGTCCATGGCGGTCATCGACGCGCCCTGTTCCGATGCTTCGCGTTCGAGCAGGGCGCCGAACAGCTGCGTCTTCACGTAGCGCGGGAGCAGGTCTTCGAGGATTTCCTCTTCGCCCGGCTCGTATTCCACGACTGCATCGCCGCCAGTGCCTTCGCCTTCGGGCGAGGGGACGGGGATCAGCTGGTCGACGGTCGGATCCTGCGCCAGTGCCGACTGGAAGATCGGGTAGACGAGGTGCGCCACATCGAATTCGCCCTTTTCGAAGCGTTCGAGCAAATCTTCGGCGATGGCATCGGCCTCTTCGAAGCCCGGTTGGCGGACGTCGGAAGTGTCGAAGTGCTTTTCGATCTTGTCGGCAAAGTCACGCTTGATCGGCGCGCGGCCTTTCTTGCCGACGAGATAGAAGGTCACGTCCTTACCTTCGGCGATCAGCGCACGCGCCTTGGCCTTGGCGGCCTTGACGATGTTGGCGTTGAGACCACCGCACAGGCCCTTGTCGGTGTTCACGACCACCAGCAGGTGGCGCTTGTCCGATCCGGTTCCGCGCAGCAGCAGGGGCGCGCTGTCGCCGCTTACCTTGCTGGCAAGCGATGCCATGACGCCCGACAGCCGTTCGGCGTAGGGACGTGCGGCTTCGGCAGCGGCCTGCGCACGGCGCAATTTTGCCGCGGCGACCATCTGCTTGGCCTTGGTGATCTTCTGGGTCGATTTGACCGACCCGATCCGATCCTTGAGTTCCTTGAGGCTAGCCATTTCGGCTCCCTATCTCGTGTGCTCTCGGTTGGCTCAGGCGAACTGCTTGGCGAAGGTCTTCAGTGCGTCGACGACCTTGTCCTTGGTGCTGTCCTCGAACTTGCCGGTGGTGCGGATTTCCGCGAGCACATCGGCGTGTTCGGAGCGCATGTAGCTCAGCATCTGGGCTTCGTAGTCGGTGACGCGATCGACCGCGACATCGTCGAGGTAGCCGTTGGTGCCGGCAAAGATCGACACGGTCTGCTCTTCGAACGGCATCGGCGAGAACTGCGGCTGCTTGAGCAGCTCGGTCAGGCGCGCACCGCGGTTCAGCAGCTTCTGCGTAGCGGCGTCGAGGTCCGAGCCGAACTGCGCGAAGGCAGCCATTTCGCGATACTGTGCGAGGTCGAGCTTCATCGAGCCCGAAACCTTCTTCATCGCTTTGGTCTGCGCGGCACCGCCGACGCGGCTGACCGACAGGCCGACGTTAATTGCCGGACGGATGCCCTGGTAGAACAGGTCGGTCTCGAGGAATATCTGGCCGTCGGTGATCGAGATCACGTTGGTCGGAATGTAGGCCGACACGTCGCCAGCCTGCGTTTCGATGATCGGCAGCGCGGTCAGCGAGCCGCCGCCATTGGCGCCGTTCATCTTTGCAGCGCGCTCGAGGAGACGGCTGTGAAGATAGAAAACGTCGCCCGGGTAAGCTTCGCGGCCCGGAGGACGACGCAGGAGGAGCGACATCTGGCGGTAAGCCACTGCCTGCTTGGAAAGGTCGTCGTAAACGATGACGGCGTGCATGCCGTTGTCGCGGAAGAATTCGCCCATCGCACAGCCGGTATAGGGTGCGAGGTACTGCAGCGGAGCGGGCTCCGATGCGGTTGCAGCGACGACGATCGAGTATTCCATCGCGCCGTTTTCTTCGAGGCTCTTGACGATCTGTGCGACGGTCGAGCGCTTCTGGCCGACGGCGACGTATATGCAGTAAAGCTTCTTCTTCTCGTCGTCGCCCTGGTGCGCGTCCTTCTGGTTGATGAAGGTGTCGATCGCGACGGCGGACTTGCCGGTCTGGCGGTCGCCGATGATCAGTTCGCGCTGGCCACGGCCAACCGGGACGAGGGCGTCGATGGCCTTGAGTCCCGACTGCACGGGTTCGGAAACCGATTCACGCGGGATGATGCCCGGCGCCTTGACTTCGACGCGGCGACGTTCGGTCGATTCGATCGGACCCTTGCCGTCGATCGGGTTGCCCAGAGCGTCGACGACGCGGCCCAACAGGCCCTTGCCGACCGGAACGTCCACGATGGTGCCGGTGCGCTTGACGGTATCGCCTTCGCCGATGTCGGTGTCGGCACCGAAGATAACGGCACCGACGTTGTCGGCTTCGAGGTTCAGCGCCATGCCCTGAACGCCGTTGGAGAATTCGATCATCTCGCCGGCCTGGACATTGTCGAGGCCGTGGATGCGGGCGATGCCGTCACCCACCGACAGCACGGAGCCAACTTCGCTGACTTCGGCTTCGGTGCCGAAATTGGCGATCTGGTCCTTGATGACCTTGGAGATTTCTGCGGCGCGGATATCCATGATTATCGTCCTTTGATCAGGCTTTCATCGCCTGGGCGAGGGAATTGAGGCGGGTGCGGATCGAACCGTCAATGCGCTTCGAACCGATGGTAACGACAAGGCCGCCCAGAAGATCGGGATCAACCTTGGAATTAATCTTTACAGTGCGACCTTCGCGCGCGGTCAGCTTCGTCTTGAGCTGGTCCAGCTGCGTGTCGGTCAGCGCGTGGGCGCTGGTGACTTCGGCAGTCACTTCGCCGCGCTGCGCGGCAGCGATGGCGCGAAATGCGCGAATGATGCCGGGAAGCTGGCCAAGACGACGGTTCGCGGCAAGCGTGCCGAGGAACTTCTGCGTCAGGTCGGAAAGGCCCATGATGGCGGAAACGCCCCACAGTGCCTTTTCTGCTTCGCCGCGGCTCACGCGCGGGTTGGTGGTCAGCGTCTTGAGCTCTGCCGATTCGGCGAGCCCCGCTTCCAGCTTGTCGAGGTCCGATTCGACCGCAGTTACGGTCCCGGCCTCGCTGGCCAGATCGAAAAGGGCCGAGGCATAACGCCCTGCCAGGCTAGCCTGAATACCGGCGGAAATATCCACGCGTCTCTCGTCCTCTAAGGGTCGGAAAAAAAGTCTGTCGTTCCAAGCCGGGGGTGAGCGAAAATGAGTCGCTCCGGCAAGGTTGGCGCGCGCCTAGCAAAGGGTCCCCACGAAGGCAACCCGACTCCGCCTGTGAAAGATTCGACTTTTGGACAGTGAGGCGTAAATTCGTCCTCTATCGAAACCGATCGAGCGGGAGAGACGGGATGGAGACTGAGGCACTGTCGCCGCATTGCGGCATCGAAGTGAAAGGCGTTTCGCTCTCCAAGGCCGAGGGCGATGTGCTCGATACCATTCGCGACCTTATATATAGGCACGGCGTGGCCGTGTTCCGCGACCAGGAATTCAGTCCCGAAGACCATATCGCCTTTGCCAGGCGCTGGGGCGGGATCGACATCAACAATTATTTCCCGCTGACCGACGAGCATCCCGAGATCGCCGTCGTTCGCAAGCGCAAGGACCAGACCACCAATATCGGCGGTGGCTGGCATACTGATCATTCCTACGACCAGGTCCCGGCCATGGGTTCGATTCTCGTCGCGCGCGAATTACCGCCTTCGGGTGGCGACACGCTGTGGGCACACATGGGCGCTGCCTATGACACGCTGCCAGAGGACACCAAGAAAAAGATCGACGGGCTGAGCGCGTTTCATACCGCGGACCATATCTATTCGCCCGAAGGCGCCTATGCCCAGACCGACCAGGGCGGCGATTTGCGCGGTCAGGACCTGAAGACCGGTGCGACCCACCCGGTTGTCATCCGCCATCCGCAAAGCGGGCAGAAGCTGCTTTATGTAAATCCGGGTTTCACGATCAATTTCGTCGGCCAGACCCGTGAGGAAAGCCTGCCGCTGCTTAAGGAGCTGTTCGCACACGCAATGTCGCCCGATCTCCAGTGCCGCGTGCAATGGGAGCCGGGCACGGTGGCGATCTGGGACAATCGCACGACCTGGCATTACGCGAAGAACGATTATCAGGGCTATGCACGCGAGATGCATCGCATCACCTTGTCGGGTGAAGCTCTCGCCGCCTGACTTAGTCCCGCATCTCACACTGGTAGACGAGCCGCTCGTTCGGCTGCTGGGGTAGCTGGCTCAGCACTTCGCCCTGCAGATCGCCGAGAGACGTGGCCGCCCCGTCCACGCCGCACTTGGGCGCGGTATATTTCGCCCGCGCGCTTCGTGCCTCGCGCATGGCGCCGCGCTGCAGAAGGTAGCGTTCGGACCGGAATATCCGGCGATCAGGATCGAAACTGTTCACCGACACCGCGTCTTCTTCATTGGGCACGAAGACCCGCGACCAGTTGCCGGAGGCATAGCCATATTGGGTGCGCTCGTTGACGCATCCGTCTGCGGTCCATTCGAATTCGATTTCGGGCGCTTCGGACGTGGTGATGCGGCTGCGTTCCGGAACCACATTGCAAACGAGCGAGAGGTCTGAGCCGTCCTGCCCTGCCTGCGGCGCGCCATTATCGGTGTCCTCGCCTTCGGCCATCATGGCAGCGACCCGGCGATCGACCTCGTCAAGACCGGGGCGGGTCACGAAGGCGATAAAGGCCACCACGACAAGGAAGCCTGCCATCGCGAAGGCGATATTGGTCTTTTTGATGCGGAGCGCTGCATCCTCGTCATCAGCGCCGATCCGTTCGCGCTGGCTCCATGCCCACAGGCCGAGGCCGAAGGCGACCAGCATGAGGACGAAAGCGAGTGCCATGCGGTCTTCGCGATCTTCGGCCACCGAGAGCTGTGCGCGAAGCAGGGCACGTTCGCGCTTGGCGCGGGTTTCTTCCGCGCGCTGGGCAAGGCTTTGCCGCGCTTCGGCCTGTTCGCGTTCGATACGTTCGCGCTCGGCCTCGTCGAGATCGGCGAGGCTGCGGCAAGGCTGGTCGGCCAGGCGCGGCGTAATGTCGTTAGCCTTGAGAAACGGGATAAGTTCGCGGTTGGACACGGCGAAGAAGAATTCTGCGTCTCCCCCTTCATTGTCTGCCCCGAAGCTGTTGACGCCGACGACACGCCCGCAGGGATCGAGCAGGGGACCGCCCGAATTGCCGCGAGCAATGGGTGCGGTGTGCAGGATCGTGTCGAACTGGCGGCTCGGCCTCTCGCCGGAGATAAAGCCGCGGCTCTTTACCGGGGGCTGGCTGCGGAAGAGATCTGTGAGGTCCAGCCCCTGTGCGCGGTCGACATTCATCGGATAGCCGACGCTGGTCACCTCTCCGGCCCCGGAAACCGGCTGGCCCGCGATGGCGAGCGGGGGAAGGCGAAGGTTTCCGGTCAGGCGAACCAGCGCCAGATCGTTGCGCGAACTGGCGGTGACCAACTGTCCGTAAACCGCTTCGCCGCCGCCATTGGGCACGATGCCGATACGCAAATCCTCGTCACGCATCGCGTCGCGCACGACATGGGCGTTGGTGACGATGGCATTCTGCGTGACGGCGAAGCCGGTGCCGTGGCTGACGGGATAAAGCTCGTCGCCGTCATTGCCGATGATGACCACGCGCACGACCCCGCGCGAGGCTGCGTCGATATCGGCCGGCTCGGCATGGACCAGTTGCGGCAGCAAGAGCGCGCACATGGCGGCAAAGATTGCGAGAATGCGTCCCATCGTCCCGCCGCTTGTGCCGCCCAATCGCTTTGACCGCAAGCTACAGGATGCGCGTTGTGCAAATCCTCCGCAAAGACGGCCGAGATGCGCTATGGAGCAGGACGATGATCGACCAGGGACAGGCATGGCAAGCGGTTAAGCGACGTGATCGCGCGTTCGACGGTCGCTTCGTCACCGGAGTGATGAGTACCGGCATTTACTGCCGACCGTCCTGCGCTGCGCGGCACCCTTTGCGCGAGAATGTGCGATTCTTCGCCGATGGCGAAAGCGCACGGGCGGCGGGTCTGCGGCCCTGCAAGCGATGCCTGCCCGATGAAGTCGGGCGAGACGAGGCTGCCGTCATGGCGGCAATCGACGAAATCCGCCGGGCCGAGGATGCGCCGACCTTGGCCGTGTTGGCGCAGATAACCGGCTACTCGCCGACGCATTTCCAGAAGGTGTTCAAGCGCGCGACCGGCCTGTCACCTGCCGCCTATGCGAGGGCCCTGCGCGAAGATCGCGCCCGCGAGGCCCTCGGTGCTGGCGACAGCGTCACCGGCGCGATCTACGAGGCCGGGTATTCCTCTCCCTCGCGATTCTACGACGATACGAAAGGCAAGCTCGGCATGACGGCAAGCGACTGGAAAAACGGCGGCAGGGGGCGCACGGTTCACTGGAGCGTGATCGAGACCTCGCTCGGCGCGATGCTCGTCGCTGCGACGGAGCAGGGCGTGTGCTGCCTGTCGTTCAACGAAGACGAGAGTGATCTCGCGCGCCGCTTTCCCGAAGCCGAGATGGTGGCGGCGGGTGAGGAATTCCGCCAACTCTTCCGGCAGGTGACCGCTGCAGTCGAAAACCCGGCGCAGGCGACGCTCGCATCCATTCCGCTCGACGTGAAGGGCACGGCGTTCCAGCAGCGGGTCTGGCAGGCCTTGCGCGAAATTCCGGCAGGGGAAACGCGCAGCTATGGCGAACTCGCGGCCGCACTGGGCAATCCCAAGGCGTCACGCGCGGTGGGCGGGGCCAATGGCGCCAACAATATCGCCGTGCTGATCCCGTGCCACAGGGTCATTGCAGCGGACGGCTCGCTCGGCGGATATGCTTACGGAACGCAAATCAAGGAGAGGCTGCTCGAGCGGGAAAAACCCCGATAAGCTTCTGCGAACACGAGATAATTCGTGACCGCGGCAAGTTTCCTTTGACAATGCAGCCTGTAGTAGAAAGACTATACACCAACGTCGCAACCCGCCGAAGCAATCGCGTGGGCCAATAATAACCGGCTTTTGGATTAACCCCGTGCGGTCGTGTCGATCGTGCTGAGTATTAGCAGGTTTAGGCGATGGATAGCGGTCAGGAATTCGTCGATTTCTACGCCCTGTTGCAGGTCAGTCCGGCTTGCGACCGCAAGATGCTGGAAAAAGCGTATCGGCACGCGGCGCAGATGTACCATCCAGATCACACTGATACGGCGGACATTGACAAGTTCCAGGAAGTGATCGCCGCTTACCAGATATTGCGAGACCCGGAGAAGCGCGCCAAATACGACCAGCGCTACAAGGAACTGAAGAAGGACAATCTCTACCAGTTTCCGGGCGGCGAAGACCTACAGATCGACGAAAAGTCCGCACTCGACGATGCCGAGGCGCATGAAAAGGTGCTCTACCACCTCTACAAGCGCCGCCGGGAGCACGCAAAAGACCCGGGCATCATGGGCTATTACATCCAGAAAACGCTGGATTGCTCGGACGAGAATTTCGAGTTCCACACCTGGTATCTGAAGTCCAAGGGCTTCATCGAGATCACCCAGGAAGGAAAGCTGGCGATCACCATCGAGGGCGTCGACCATGTCATCTCGATGAGCCGCAAGGCGGAGGAAACCAAGCTGATCGCACAGATGGACGAACAGGCACGCGAAGCCTAATTGCGCGCCCACCCGCTGTCGGCAGGCGTCAGGCTGTCGAGAAACGCTTCTGCGCTGTCGAGATAATCCTGCCTCTTCGCCTCATCCATGCGGTCCCAGGTCGAATAGATGCGCCCGATGCGGGCGTTCTTTTCCAGCCGGTCGCGATGGCGGTCCATGAAATGCCAGTAGAGCGGATTGAAGGGACACGCACCTTCGCCCGTCTTCTTGCTCACCGAATAGCGGCAGTCTCCGCAATAATCGCTCATCTTGTTGATGTAGTTTCCGCTGGCCGCATAGGGCTTGCTCGCCAACTTTCCGCCGTCGGCGTAGAGGATCATCGCCGCCACATTGGGTAGTTCCACCCATTCGTAGGCATCGGCGTAAACCACCAGATACCAGTCCTGCACTTCGCGCGGGTTTATCCCGGCGAGCAGGGCGAAATTGCCGAGCACCATCAGCCGCTGGATGTGGTGGGCATGGGCGTTGTCGCGGGTGGAGCGGATGCTGTCGGCAAGGCACCGCATGTCGGTTTCGCCGGTCCAGTAGAATTCGGGCAGGCCGCGCTGCGCATTGAGCGCATTGGCTTTCTTCAGGTGCGGCATCTGGTGCCAGTAGAACCGCCGCACATATTCGCGCCAGCCGATGATCTGGCGAATGAACCCCTCGACCGAATTGATCGGCGCGCGACCGTCCTTGTAAGCTTTTTCAGCCCTCCGGCAGAGTTCCAGCGGGTCGAGCAGTCCGAGATTGATGCTGGTCGACAGCATCGAATGGAACAGGTCGTCCTGCCCGTGAACCATCGCGTCCTGGTACGGCCCGAAGCATTCGATCCGTTCGGCGAAGAAAGCATCCGCCGCCTCTTCCGCCTCCTCGCGCGTGACCGGCCAGCCGAAGCTATCCAGCGATCCGAAATGATCGCCGAAGCGATCCTCGACGAGCTCGATCACCTCGTGCGTGATGGCATCGGGTTCGAACAAGGGACGTTTCGGCGCATCGAGCCCCTCCTTGGGCGGCTTGCGGTTCTCGCTATCGAAATTCCATTCGCCGCCTTCCGGCTTGTCGCCATCCATCAGCAGGCCCGTCTTGCGGCGCATTTCGCGGTAGAAATACTCCATCCGCATTTCCTTGCGGTCTTCCGCCCACTCGTCGAATTCGGCCTGGGTCGAGATAAAGCGGTCGTCGGCAAGGATTTCGACTTCGCAGGGGAATTTGTCGGCCCATTGGTCGAAATCCTGCCTGAGGCGCCATTCGCCGGGCTCAACCACATGGATAGCGCGCGGGGAGTGCTCTTCGACGGCGCGGGCCACTTCGCCGGTGAAACTCCCGGCATTGTCCTTCGCGTCCAGCTTTACGTAATCGACGATCCACCCTGCATCACGCAATTCTTCGGCAAAATGGCGCATGGCGGAGAAAATCAGGACGATCTTCTGCTTGTGATGCATGACGTAAGTCGCCTCGTCCCAGACTTCCATCATCAGGATCACAGTGTCGTCCTTGATCCGCCCGCGAAGGCTTGCGAGGTCGCGGGTGAGCTGGTCGCCAAGGATCGGGACGAGGATCGGGCCGTCGGTATTGTCTGCCATGCGCCTTCAATGCGCGAGCGCACGACAGGTGCCTAAAGCATGGAGGACTGCGCCGGGCGACCCGCCCACGGTACGTCGGTCCGGTCGATCGCGAGCAAGCCTTCGAACGGGCGACACAGCTCAAAAGCATCGTCGGGCGATCCGTCCAGCCAGGTTTCGCGCTGATCCGCCGTCAGGATGACAGGCATCCGGTTGTGGATCTCGCTCATCTGTGGGGAAGCGTCGGTCATCACCATCGAATAACAATCGCCCCATTCCGCGCTGCCGCGCCAGATGCCCGCCACGGTAAAGACCTCGACATCGGGTATGGTCATCCAGGTGCGGGTCATGGCGCCTTTCTTGCCCTGCGCTTCGGCAAAGCTTTCCAGCGGGATCAGGCAACGCCGCTCTGTAAAGCTCCTCTTCCAGAAGGGGCCGGAGAGCTTGTCGGTCCGCGCATTGTTAACCGGCTTGGGCTTGAGCGGCTGGCCCTTTGCGCCCTTGCGCTGGAGGGGGAAGCCCCAGGTCATGGTTTCGACCTTGCCACCTGCGATCACGATGCCGGAATAGCCGGGATAGATCTCGCCGCCCGCATTGCTGCCGATTTCCGCCGCCACGTCGAACAATTGCGCGACTTCGGTGGCGTTCTTGGTCATGCGATAGAGATTGCACATGGCAGCGCTACTTACACGAAACTGTAGGGATCGACATCCACCCCGACACGGACGCCCGGAGGATGGTCGAGGCTGGAAAGCCAGCGACGGATCACATCCTGCAATTGCACGCTGCGGCGTGCGTTCATGAGCATGCGATAGCGATACCGCCCCCGCAGCAGCGCCATGGGAGCAGGTGCGGGGCCAAGGATCATGAGGTCAGGCACGTCGGGGCGCACATCGCCGATCCGCCTGGCCGCCTCGCGCGCCTCCGCCTCGTCTTCGGAGGAAATGATGATCGACGCCCAGCGACCGAAGGGCGGGGCGCCAGCCTCGCGCCGCATTTCGGTCTCGGCCTCGTAGAAGGCGTCGCGGTCTCCCGCTGCAAGGGCGGCGATCACGCTGGCTTCGGGATGGCGGGTCTGGATCAGCACTTCGCCCGGCTTGGAGCCGCGCCCGGCCCGTCCGGCAACCTGTGCAACCTGCTGATAGGTCCGCTCGCCTGCGCGCAAGTCGCCTCCCTCGAGGCCGAGGTCGGCATCGACCACGCCGACCAGCGTAAGCTCCGGAAAGTGAAAGCCCTTGGTGACGAGCTGGGTGCCGACGATCACGTCGATCGCTCCTGTTTCGACCTGCGCGATGAATTCCGCGGCGCGACCCGGCGAATTGAGCGTGTCCGACGTGGCGACGAAGACGCGCGCATCGGGCAGGCGCTCCGCGACCTCGTCGGCGATGCGCTCGACACCCGGGCCGCAGGCGACGAGGCAATCGGGCTCGCCGCATTCGGGGCAGGCGGCGGGGCTTGGCGTCTCGTGCCCACAATGGTGGCAGGCCAGGCGGCGTGTGAAGCGGTGTTCGACCAGCCAGGCGCTGCAATTGGGGCATTGGAAGCGGAAACCGCAGTTGCGGCACAGGGTCAGCGGCGCATAGCCGCGGCGGTTGAGGAAGAGAAGCGACTGTTCCTTGCGCTCCAGCCGCTCGGCGATGCCGTCGATCAGCCGCTGGGCCAGCCACATTCCTTGCGGCGGCTTTTCCTCGGTCAAATCGATCGTGTCGATGTCGGGCAGTTCCGCCCCGCCGAACCGGCTTGGCAAATCGAGCTTCGCATAAACGCCGCTTTCCGCCATCTGGAGGCTTTCCAAGGCCGGGGTCGCGCTGGCGAGGACAACCGGAATGCTTTCGAAATGTGCTCGCATGACGGCGACGTCGCGGGCATTGTAGCGCACGCCGTCTTCCTGCTTGAAGCTGGTTTCGTGCGCTTCGTCGACGACGATGAAGCCGAGGTTGCGAAACGGCAGGAACAGGGCCGAACGCGCGCCCACCACGACCTGCGCATCGCCGCTCGCCACATTGCGCCATGCACGGCGGCGCTGGGTCGACTTTAGCGAGGAGTGCCACAGCACGGGCGTGACCCCGAACCGCTCTTCGAAGCGGTGCAGAAAGTTTTCGGTCAGCGCGATTTCGGGCAGCAGGACCAGTACCTGCCGGCCCATCCGCAGCGCTTCGGCGACAGGTTCGAAATAGGTTTCGGTCTTGCCCGATCCGGTCACGCCGTCGAGCAGGTAAGGCGCAAATTTCTGCTGGCGCACGGCTTCGCTCAGCGTGTCTGCCGCGATCTTCTGGCTTTCGCTCAGGTCGACCTGCGTGAAATCGGGACGCGCTTGGTCGAAAGGACGGTCGCAGTCGACCTCCACCGGCTCCAGCACGCCCTGGTTTACCAGGCCGCGAAGTACGCCATCCGATACGCCGGCGATCCCGGCCAGCTCGCGGATAGTGGCCTGTTCGCCCTCAAGAGCCTCCATCGCCGCATGGCGCTGCGGGGTCATGCGTTCGGGCATACCACCAGAGAGGCGGTATTCGGTGATCGTGGCCGGTCCCTTGAGCGCGCCGCCTGAAGACAACGCCATGCGCGCGACGCTGGAAAGGGAGGCGACGTAGTAATCAGCCGTCCACTCGATCAAGCGCCTGAGCGGCGCAGACAAGGGAGGTACCGGCAGGATCGATCGCAAAGGGCGCAGCTTTTCCGCCGGAACCTCGGTGCCGGGAAGCCGTTCGCTCTCCCAGACGATTCCGATGATCGTGCGCGGACCAAGCGGACACTCGACCACATGGCCCGGACCGACTGACATGCCTTCGGGCACCTTGTAGTCGAGCGGGCCGAGGGCGGCATTGAGGACGAGGCAGCGCACGCGGTTCATCGGAGGGCTCATATGGACGGCCTATGTCGCACACGACAAGGGTGGGACCTTCGAGGAGTAGAAATAATGAACGATATTCTCACGGCCACCACTCACAGGCGCAAGTTCCTGGGCGGATTGACGCTCGGCGGGGCGGCCCTGGCGCTGCCGTCCTGCACATCGCTTGGCGGCTTCGGTTTCGTCGACGCCATCCAGCGCCTCCTGTTCCTGTCGAGCGAGCGGGCCTTTGCCCGGATGCTCGACGATGGCGGTTTCTGGGACGAACAGGTTGCGCAGGTCGGGCTGGAAAACCTGCTCGGTGCTCGTGGCGGTGTCCTCGGCAGCATCCTGACGTCCAACCTCTTCAAGGATCGCCTGTTCGATGCGTTTGGCGACATTGCCTATGAAGGCGCGGAGCGTGCCGCGCCGATCGTGGCGGATACCGTGCGCGTGATCGGCATTTCGAACGCCGTAGCACTTGTGAACGGCGGGCCGACCGCGGCGACCAGCTTCCTGCGCGGAGAGATGGGCATGCGCCTGGTCGATGCGATGATTCCCGAACTGGGCGATGCGATGCGCCTTGCCGAAGATCCGCTCGTCGGACAGGCGCTCGGCGCGCTGACCGGCGTGAACGTGTCGCAAGTCGCCAGCAGGGTCGCGAACAGCATCGATGACACGATCTGGCGCGAGATGGGGTTCGAGGAAGCGGAGATTCGCCGCAATCCCCGTGCGACCAACGACCCCCTTATCATCGGCGTATTTGGCGGAGCGAGCGCCCTCTGAGAAATTCCCATTGGGGAAAACAGGCTCCTGCGTGCGTGCTCGAACTTGAGCGACTCGCGTGCAGGAGCCTAGCCTTTACCGCATGACGGATACCTTCGTCGCCTTGTCGGATCCCACACGCCGCCTCCTGCTCGACAGGTTGAGCGAGCAGGGCGGACTGACTCTATCGGAATTGAGCGAAGACCTGCCGATGACCCGGCAGGCGGTGGCCAAGCACCTTGCCGTGCTGGAAAGCGCCGAGCTGGTCGCGAGCGAGCGGGACGGGCGGTGCAAGCGGCACTACCTGAACCCGATGCCGCTGGCGAAGATGGCGAAGCGCTGGCTCGTCCGGTTCGAAGACGTGCCGCTAGGCTCGTTATCCGGCTTCCATGCGGCGCCCGCTATTCGACCAGCACACCACCCTTGATGACGGCATCGACGTCGGCGAGTTCGCCGACATCGGCCAGCGGATCTCCGCTGACGGCAATCATGTCGCCCCAGGCGCCGGGCTTGATCACGCCGACTTCGCCTTCCTGACCCAGCGCCTCTGCAGCCGTAACCGTGGCGGCCCGGATAGCTTCGAGCGGGGTCATGCCGTATTCGACCATGACGCGGAACTGACCGCCGACCAGCTCGTGCGGCATGACGGCGGCATCGCTGGCGAACACCATCTTCACGCCTGCTTCGTGCGCGCGGCGGAAATTGTCGCGCTGCGCCTGGCTTAGTGCGCGTTCCTTGGCGATGTTCTCTTCCAGCACACCGTTCGCGGCGCCCTGAGAGAGGGTGTATTCGGTGTTGAAGATATCCATCGAGAAGAAGGTGCCGCGTTCCTTGGCCAGACGGATGGCTTCATCATCGGCATAGCTGGCGTGTTCGATGGTATCGAAGCCGGCCCGGATCGCAGCCTTGATCCCGGGTGCACCGTGGGCATGGGCGGCGGCCTTCAAGCCCCAGAAATGCGCTTCGTCGGCAATTGCGGTCAGCTCTTCCAAGGTCAGTTGCTGGATACCGGGCGCGGTGTTGCGGCTGAAGACGCCGCCCGTGGCGCAGGCCTTGATGACTTCGGCGCCGTATTTGCGCTGCTCCCGCACGCGCTTGCGCAATTCGTCGGGGCTGTCGCCCACGGCGGGACTTTTTGCATCGAAGCTGGGGGGCAGGAACGTCTCGTCGCAATGTCCGCCGGTCGCGCCGAGCGAATGATTGGCGACGACGATGCGCGGACCGATGATCCAGCCTTCCTCGATCGCCTGGTCGATACCGATCACGTTGTAGTCGTCATCGCCGACATTGCGCACGGTGGTGAAGCCAATTTCCAGCATGGTGCGGGCATTGGCGACGCCGACTGCGGTCCAGAACCGGTCGGTGAACTGCAGTCCCGAATAGCCGCCGTATTCCGGGCGACCGTCGAGGTGGACGTGCATGTCGATGAGGCCGGGCAGCAGCGTGTGACCGGCCAGATCGATATGCTTCGCACCGTCGGGAAGCGTGACGCCGGATTGCACGCTCGCCACCTTGCCATCGACCACGGTCACGACCGGATCGGCCAGATAACGCCCGGTCTCCACATCAAGCATCCGGTCTGCCGTCACCACTACCGTTTCCGCAAGTGCGGGCGAGGCTGTGAGAGACACGATGGCGGCGGCGGCCAGCAGGACAGGCTTCATTGTCAAATTCCCCTTGTTGCGGCGCTCCCCGGCCGCCCGCTTTTCATACAGGATGCGGGCGGGGAGGGAAGTGCGGCTTTTCGACCGGTTTCCCGGTGGCTTGCTGGCGTTTTTTCGGCCGGAATTGGAAGAGCGGACGGCGCGGGACGATCTCATTCATAGCTGACCACCTCGAACTCGATCCCGTCCCAGTCGAAGAAGTAGAAGGTACGCGGGCCGGGCTCGTATTTTCCGTGGCTGAAAGGTTCGAGACCGTGCTTCACCACGATGACCTCCGCCGCATCGAGATCGTCGACCATGAAGGCGATGTGGTTGAGCGGCTGGCCCTTGCGATAATCGCCGACGACAGCCTCGCTGGTATAGAGCGAGACGTAATTGTCCTCGCCGCCAACATGGATCGTCCGGCCGTTCCCCATGGAAGGTCCGCTCCAGCGTTCGTGCCAGCCGAGCAGGTCCTTGAGCAGGGCGGCACTGCGATCCGGATCGGTGACGGAAATATTGGCGTGTTCGAGACGTCCTTTTGGCATCGCTAAACTCCTTGTGTTCGATGCGGCACCGGGATGGTCCGCAAATGCGATGCACACTCAATGCAACCTCAAGCTTAGTTGAGGTCAAGCTTCGTTTTCGCTATCGCTGTGATCGATGAAATCGAACGACCTCCTTCCCATCGGTGAACTGGCCCGCCGGACCGGCCTCAGCGTGTCGGCAATTCGGTTCTACGAAGAGCGTGGGCTGGTCGAAGCGCTGCGCACAAGCGGAAACCAGCGCCGCTTCCTGCGCGGCGATATCCGGCGGTTGAGCTTCATTCTGATTGCGCAGCGATTGGGGCTGTCACTGGCGGAAATCGAGGAGGCGCTCGTCGGCCTGCCACAAGGACGCACGCCCAACGCCGCCGACTGGAAACGCATCAGCGGCTCGATCCGCAAACGCATCGAAGACCAGATCGCCTCGCTCGAAAAGATGCGCGATAGCCTGGATGGGTGCATCGGCTGCGGTTGCCTTAGCCTGAAAAAATGTGCGCTTTACAATGCCGATGACAAATGGGGCGAAAGCGGCGCGGGGCCGCGCGTGCTGCGGTGAAAAGCGGATTGTCGCTTAGATGGCGACAGTGCGAGGCGAGGCAGTTTTGAAGGTTACGCACTGTGTGATATTGATCGAGATGGGTCGTGTTGGGGGAGGTTTCGATGCCTTACAAGCACGCTCACTATTTCGTTGGTTTCGTTCTGCTAGTGACACTCGCAGGTTTTTGGGCGAGCTATTTCACGCAAATCAATGGCGTTCCGCTCGCGTTTCACGTTCACGCGTTTACCGCGACGAGTTGGCTCCTGCTCGTCATCCTGCAAAGCATGTCGATACATAAGGGGCATGCTGCGCTTCATAAGCTGACCGGCAAGGCGAGCTTCGCGCTTTTTCCTCTCCTGATTCTCGGTTTCGTGATGATCATCAACGTAACGGCGGAGCGCTTCGCATCGCAGGAGAGTCCGTTTATCGCTCTGTTGGGACCGGCTTTTGGAACTGGCATGGCCATCGCCATTGCCGCATATCTAACGCTATTTTATCTCGCGCTTCGGCATCGCCGGAATATCAAGCTGCATGCGGGATACATGCTTGCAACGCCTCTGATTTTGTTTGAGTCGCCCTTTAGTCGAATTATCGACCAGTTCCTTCCGTGGATGAACTTTATTGGTAGCGAGGGGCCGCGCCAAGTCCTCGATGCGATCGCCATCAGCGACATGCTCGTAGCTGCGTTCGCGATTACCATTTACCTCCGAGATCGGAAAAATGGTGCGCCTTGGCTAGTCGCAACGTTTTTTGTCCTCATGCAAGCTGCGGTCATGTGGCTGGCGCCAGACATCCAATTCCTGCGAGCATTTTTCGAAGCCTACGCCCGGCTCCCGCAGGAGCTGACGATGGCGTTCGGTCTCCTTGCTGGCGCGATTGTTGGTTACCTTGGTTGGACGAGAGGAGTGAGCCGAGGAGGGAAAACGGCAAAAGGCACTGGGATCAGCGCGTCCAAAGCTCTTCCCTGACCTCAAGATCTAGGCGCTTGGTCACAGATCGGGGTATACCGCGCAAAGCTCGTCGAAACCTTCCGACTGCAGGTTGGCCCGCATGGTCCCGCTCGGCTCTTCCCACACGGTATCCGGGGCATTGCGCGCTGCGCAGAGGGCGTAGCGCACTTCCGGGTAATCGCTGAAGGCTTCAGGCTTCGGAAGGCCCCTAACTTCCAGGCTTCGATTGCTGGAATCGGAACGCATCACGCCAAGCAAATCGGCCTCCGGCCCTTCCACGATAAAGCTTCCATCGGCGGTCTCGGTGACTTCGGTTTCGACGTCGAGCTGGAAAGCGAACCAGATACTCACGATCAGAGTGAGGATGCCAAGGACCGCGATTCCCTTGATGAATCTCTCGATCCGGCGGGTTTCCTTCTGGGGGATTTCATCGTCGGTCATGTCGTCGATCCCGAATCTTCAATATTCCGGGCCCAGTTCCGCGTCGAGATCGCGGGGGCGGGCGAAGTGGACCAGCTTGCCGCAGCCTTCGGAAAGCTCCGACCAGTCGTCGATATCGAGTTCGAACACCGCGAAAGCGGCGGTGGGAAATTTGACCTTGGCTTCGTCGAAGAGGTCGTTCTCGTTCTTGGGCGCAACCAGTTCGAAAACCATGTCGCCGAAGCCCGGATTATGCCCGGCCAGCAGCAGAGTGTCGGCATCGCCGCCCATCTCGCTCGCCACTTCGCAGATCGTTTCGGTGGAGGCGAGGTAGAGGCGACGGTCCCATTCGGGTTCGGGCCCTATGGCGGCTTCTTGCAGCGTGAGCTTGACGCGTTCGGCAGGGCTGGCGACCAACCGGTCCCATTTGACCCCGTGATCGCGGATGTGTTCCCCGATCAGCCGTGCACCCTTGCGGCCGCGATCGTTCAGTCCCCGGTCGAAATCGCGCTTGTCGCTCTGCCCCCAATCGGACTTGGCGTGACGCAAAAGGCCGAGGATTTTCACGAGTCTTGTTTCTCCGCTGGGGGGTTCCCAACCTCTCCAACACCCTTCGCCACGCGCTGTAAAGCCTCGTCGAGGGTTACGCGCAGAACTGGCGTGCCGTCGGGGAAGGCGGACAGCAATCTGCTGGGGAAGGCGGAGGACAGGACGACGAAGTGTCCTGCATCGTCGCGGCTGCGGATCAGGCGACCGAATGCCTGTGCCAGCCGCGCGCGGATGATACGGTCGTCATAGCGTTTGGCACCGCCTTCCTGTTCGGACGCCGCCGCGCGGCGGGCACGATGGAGGATGGTCGGGCGGGGCCAGGGGACGGCTTCCATGACCACGCAGCGTAGCGATTCCCCAGGCACGTCGACCCCGTCGCGCAGGGCGTCGGTGCCAAGCAGGCTGGCGCGCGGATCGTCGCGGAAAATGTCGGTCAGTGTGCCGGTGTCGATCGGATCGACGTGCTGCGCGTAGAGCGGCAGGCCCGCGCGCGCCAGGCGGTCGGCAATCCGTCCGTAGACCGCGCGCATGCGCCGGATCGCGGTAAAGAGGCCGAGCACGCCGCCATCGCTCGCTTCGATCAGCCTGGCGTAGGCTCCGGCGAGGGCGGGGATATCGCCACGCTTGATGTCGGTGACGATGAGGACTTCGGCCCGCGACGCATAATCGAATGGGCTGTCCGATTGCGCGGTCTTCGGCATCAGTTCGAGATGCGGCGCGCCGCTCTTTGCGATGGCGTGTGGCCAGTCCGCGCCGCTCTCGTCACGGTCGGTCAGGGTTGCGCTGGTGAGCATGACGCCATGCGCAGGCTCCAGCACGGTATGGGCGAAGGGCTTCATCGGATCGAGCCAGTGGCGGTAGAGCCCGACATCGAATTCGCGTGCATCGTTTCGGTCGACTGCCAGCCAGTCCACGAAATCGGGATCTGCCGGACCGCCGAGGCGCGATAACAAGGCTTCCCAAGCGGCAATCAGGTCGATGCGCCATGCAAGCGAATGGCGCGCGCCCTCGATCCGCGCGCGGCCCTGGCCGTCGAGCCAGTCGGGCGCGTCCTCCAGCACGGCTTCCAGCCTTCCGGCAAGTTTCAGCAAGGGTGTGCGAATAGCGGCGAGCGCCTGCGCGGCGGTCCCCGCAGCCTCTACCAGTTCGCCGGGAAGCTGTGCAGTCTCGGTCTCGATACCGTAGCCTGCCTCCTGCCCGCTTTCGTCGCGCGCATATGTGGTAGCCCGAACCTGCGCGAGCAGGGCTTCGACCGGACCGAAGGGCGTTCCTTCCGCAAGTCGTCCCAGCCAGCCCTCGGAAGGGAGGGCCTGCGCTGCCTCTACCGCAGCTTCCACCGCTTCGCCGCCTGCATCGTCATAGCTGGCCACGTCGGCAAGGCGAGCGGCAAGACCGCGGCGCCTTCCGCGCGAATTGCGTTCGGGGCCGATGATCCAGCGCCGCAGCTCGATCGCCTCCTGCCCTGTCAATGCGGCGGAGAAGGTGGAATCGGCAGCGTCGAAAACGTGATGGCCCTCGTCGAAGACGATGCGCGTCGGGCGGCTGGCGAGATCGCGCCCCCGCGCCGCGTTCACCATGACGAGAGCGTGGTTGGCGATTACGAGATCGGCCTGCGCTGCATTCCTGGCACTCCGCTCGATGAAGCACTTCCGGTAATGGGGGCAGCCGGCATAAACGCATTCGCCGCGCTGGTCGGTCAGTGCCGCAATCCCGCGCTTCCGGAAGAGCGTGCCGAGCCAGCCGGGCAGGTCCCCGCCGATCATGTCGCCGTCCTGCGTATAGGCCGCCCAGCGCGCCACCAGCTGCGCCAGGATCGCGGGCCGTCCGGTGAAGCCGCCTTGCAGCGCGTCTTCAAGGTTGAGCAGGCAGAGGTAATTCTCGCGCCCCTTGCGCACGACCACCGGCGGCGAGCCATCGGCGCGGGTTGCCGGCCATGCGCGCGCGCTCTCGCGGCGCAGCTGGCGCTGGAGGTTCTTGGTATAGGTGCTGACCCACACCGTCCCGCCCGATCGTTCCGCCCACAGCGATGCCGGGGCGAGATAGCCCAGCGTCTTGCCGATCCCGGTGCCCGCCTGGGCCAGCAGCACATGGGGCCGTTTCTGCCTGTCGCGCGGCCCGAAGACGTGACCGGCTCCGCGCGAGAAAAGGCGCTGGCCCTCGCGCCGTTCTGCCCCCTCGCCGGTCAGGCGTTCCAGCTGTGCCTCTATCTCGGGCTCGTCGATCAGGACCTGCGCAGGTTGCGGCCGATCTGGCGTTTCCTCCCACTCCGGCAGCTTGGTAAAGAGCCACTTCTCCGCCTTTTCCGGCTTGCGCACATGGGGGGCGAGGACATTGGCCCAAGGCCAGCGCAGGCGGGCGAGCGATTGCAGCGTCGACCATGCGCCCTCGCGCTCGGCCCAGTCGTCGCTCTCGCAGGTGGCCACCAGTGCGCTAGCTGCTTTCTGCAACAGCAGCGGCACATCGGCGTCGTCTGCCGGTTCTTCGAGGCCGAGCGCGTCGGCAAGGCCCTTGGGCGTGGGAACGCAGAATTTCGCCGGGTGGATGAAGGCAAACAGTTCCAGCAGGTCGAGGCCGGAAAGGTCGGGATAGCCCAGCCTGCTGGCGACCAGCGGCGCGTTCATCATCAGGAGCGGCGTATCCGCCGCCGCCATCACCGCCTCGCCCTTGGAGCAGCCGCGGGTGGAGCCGTTGGCATCGCGCAGCCAGGTTCCGGCGTGGCTGGCGTGGAGGGCAGGGAGGGGCAGCGGCTCGCTCACTCCCTGCCGTTAGAACACAAAAGGAACGCGGGGCAAGCGCCCAGCTGACCATTTTGCCGGCCGCTATGCGGCTATCGACAGCTCCGACGCGGCTAGTGCCTGTTCGAGGTCGGCGAAGATGTCCTCAGCCTCCTCCAGGCCGACCGACAGGCGCAGCAAGCCTTCGCCGATGCCGTGTTCCGCGCGCTCTTCGGGCGTGTAGGTGGAGTGGGTCATCGACGCGGGATGCTGGATCAGCGTTTCCGCATCGCCCAGCGACACGGCGCGGATGATCATCTCCAGCCGGTTCATGAACCGGATGCCCTGGTCGTACCCGCCAGCAAGATCGAAAGCGATCATGCCGCCCGCCAGCGCCATCTGGCGTTTGGCTAGCGCATGCTGGCCGAAGCTTTCGAGGCCCGGATAGTGGACGGCTGCGACTTGCGGCTGCGCTTCCAGCCAGCGTGCCACTTCCATGGCGGTCCTGCTGTGGCGTTCCATCCGCAAGGCCAGCGTCTTGAGGCCACGCATGATCAGCGTGGCGCTAAACGGACTCATCACCGCGCCGGTCATGTCCTTCAGCCCTTCGAGGCGCACCTTCTGCATGGTTTCGGCAGAGCCTGCGACCAGCCCGCCGACAAGGTCGCCGTGCCCGCCGAGATACTTGGTCGCGGAATGCACGACGATGTCCGCACCCAGTTCGATCGGCCGGGTGAGGGCAGGGGTCGCGTAGGTGTTGTCGACCACGACCTGCGCATCGTAGCGATGCGCCACCTCGCTGATCGCGGCAATGTCGACCAGCCGCATGTTCGGGTTCGCCGGAGTTTCGAAGTAGACAACCTTTACACCCCCATGCATCGCCGCCTCGAGCGCACTCGGATCGGTCAGGTCGACATGGGTCACTTTCACGCCGAATTTGGCAAGGCCGTGGCGGAAGAAGGCGAAGGTGCAGCCGTAAAGTGTCTTGTCGGTGACGATTTCATCACCCGCTTCCAGCAGGCTCCACATGACGGCGGTAATCGCCCCCATGCCCGATGCGGCGGCGACACCGGCTTCCGCGCCTTCGAGAACGGCGAGGCGCTGTTCCAGCAGGTCAACCGTCGGGTTGCCGATGCGCGAATAGAAATAGCCGGGCTCTTCACCGGCAAAAATCGCGCCGCCCTGTTCCGCGCTCTCGAAAGCGAAGGTCGATGCAAGATGCATCGGCGGCGTCAGCGCGCCCTGGTTTTCGGCGGGGTCGTACCCGTGATGGATGGCGCGGCTGGAAAAACCGGAAAGCGTGGTGCGGGACATGGAAGCCTCTCTGGATTGAAGTTGAGAGGTGTATATCCCCTGTCGAGTGGCATTTCTCTGCAAAGTATGCCAATATGGGGGCGGTTATTGGCAGATCATGCCACGACAAGGGATAATATGGACGCGAAAGATCGCCACATCTTGCGCGAGCTCCAGCGCGACGGTCGCCTGACCAATGCGGAGCTTGCAGAACGCGTGAACCTGTCGCCAAGCCCCTGCCTGCGCCGCGTCCGCAATCTGGAAAAGGCGGGAGTGATCGATCGCTACGTCGCCATCGTCGATCGCGAGGCCGCAGGCTACCCGGTCACGGCGTTCGTGCAGGTAACGCTGGCCCGCCACGACCGCGAGGTGGTGGACGGCTTCGAGAAGCGCGTGCGCGAAACGCCGCAAATCCTCACCTGCCACCTGATGACGGGGAGTTCCGATTACCTGCTCCAGATAGTGGTCGCCGGCGTCGACGCCTATGAAGACTTCATGCGCGAAACGCTCCACACGACCCCCGGCATCGCGACGATCAATACCAGCTTCGTCTACGGTACGGTCAAGGATACGGTCGAGTTGCCTTAGCGGGCAGGAATGACCGTTTCCGGGGTTGAGACCAATTGATCGTGAGGTCTTTGGTTGGGTGGTTAGCGGACTTCAATAGCCCCAAATGCTCACGGGAATTTCGTCATTGCAATAGGCTTCGATCCAGTCAGCAAGGCCTCGAACGAGGTCTGCGTGAGCCGCACTCGGGAGAATGCGTTTCTCTTGATCACGTAATCGCCTCAGCAACAACTTCCGCTCAGAAACAGACGTTTCGTAAACTCCGTAGCGGTGTCCGGCAGTCCAATTGGCGCAAGCCGATTCGACCAAAGGTTCGATGTAGTCGAATGCCTCGTCACTTATCGCGACGCCGGAACCTGGATTTCCACGCCAAGCACCCTCAGCAAACTGGATGGTCATTCCGCCAATAAAGTCAGAGGTGGGTATCAAATTCATATTGTTCTTGAAGGCAGAGTTAGATCGTTTGTTAAAGTCCGCAATCGGGCAGCTTGCGACTGGTCCGCTCCTGGCGCAGCGATAACTCGGCAAATCAGTCACGAAGCGGGTGGGAAGCTGCCGCTAGCCGTCATTCTTCCACTACATTCAACGAGATCGTCGCGTAGCGTAGAACATAGGGCTTCTCGCTTGGTTTGGCAGTCGGGTAGCTGGAACCGAAGAAAGCCACGTAGCAGTCGTAGGCGTCAATGTCGGCATCATGCCAGCAGTGGACGACGACGCCGTATTCTGGGCCACCTTTGTCCTGTCCATCTAAGCGGACCTTCGTGCCGCGAGCGATGAAGCCGCGAGGCTGCTGACTGATTTTCATTTCAGCATCATAGCGCAATCTCGAATGGCAGCAATTGGGTCGTTGGCGGAAAGTCTGCTTTTCTCTCTTTGAGCCTGATAGCAGTCGCTGTCCTACATCGAAGCGTCGACCTATCGTTCGCCTCATGGACCAAGCCCCTCCACTGACCGAATTCGGCATCGCGACTGGCCATGAGGCGCATAGAGCGATTTCTTTCCCAGGACCGTGTTCCATGTGCTCCATTCTGTCGGACCTGGCGCCCTGCGTTCCAACACTTCGCACTTGCAACAGGAACGGCGAGCGGCAAGAGGGATTGGCATGAGCATGACCGATCTGATCACCGCCGCACGTGTGTCCAAGGCCTGGCCGTTCCAGGAGGCGCAGCGGCTGCTCAAACGCTATCCCGACGGCACCAAGCCCGATGGCAGCCCCGTGCTGTTCGAAACCGGCTATGGCCCAAGCGGCCTGCCGCATATCGGCACCTTCCAGGAAGTGCTGCGCACCACGCTGGTGCGCCGCGCGTTCGAGGCAATGATCGGTGCAAAGCCCGAAGACGGCAAGACGCGTCTGGTCGCATTCAGCGATGACATGGACGGCCTGCGCAAGGTGCCCGACAATGTGCCCAACCAGGCGCTGCTCGAAGCGAACCTGCACCTTCCGCTCAGCCGCGTGCCCGACCCGTTCGAAAAGGGCCACGAGAGCTTTGCGGCGCACAACAATGCCAAGCTGCGCGAATTCCTCGACCGCTTCGGCTTCCAGTACGAGTTCATCGCGGCGAACGACATGTACAATTCAGGCCGCTTCGACGATGCGCTGCGGCAGGTCCTGCGTAAGAACCAGGACATCCTCGACATCATGCTGCCGACGCTGCGCGAAGAACGCCGCAAGACATACTCGCCGATCCTGCCAATCTCGCCCAGCACGGGCCGCGTGTTGCAGGTCCCGGTCGAAGTCGTCGATGCGGAGGAAGGGACGATCCGGTTTGCCGAAGAGGACGGCACCGTGGTCGAACAGTCCGCGCTCGGCGGTATGTCCAAGCTGCAGTGGAAGGTCGACTGGGCGATGCGTTGGTATGCGCTCGGCGTCGATTACGAGATGTATGGCAAGGACCTGACCGATAGCGGCATCCAGTCGGGCAAGATCGTGCAGGTCCTTGGCGGGCGCAAGCCGGAGGGCCTGATCTACGAGATGTTCCTCGACCAGAACGGCGAGAAGATCTCCAAGTCCAAGGGCAATGGCCTGTCGATCGAGGAATGGCTGCAATACGGCAGCGAGGAGAGCCTCGGCTTCTACATCTTCCCCAATCCCAAGAGCGCCAAGCAGCTGCACGTCGGCGTGATCCCGCGCGCGGTCGACGATTACTGGCAGTTCCGCGAGCGGCTGGCCGAGCAGGAGCTCGACAAGCAGCTCGGCAATCCGGTCTGGCACCTTGCGCGCGCCAATGGCGGGTTCGAGGGTTCGGAGGCGCCCGGCGCCGGGGACAGCCTGCCGGTGACCTATGGCCTGCTGCTCAACCTCGCCAGCGTGCTGGGGGCAGAGGCGAGCGAGGAATCGCTGCGTGACTATCTCGCCAGCTATATCGGAGCCGAGCGGATTACGCCTGAGCTCGACGTGCTGATCGGGACTGCTGTCGCCTATACACGCGACTACATCGTGCCGACCTTATCCAAGCGCGCACCTGCCGCCAACGAGGCTGAGGCGTTGCGTGCGCTCGATGCGTACCTTGCAGAAGCGCCAGCCGATGCCAGCGCAGAGGATTTGCAGACGGAGGTTTATGAGATCGGCAAGCGCGAGGAATACGGCTTCGAGAACCTGCGTGACTGGTTCAAGGCGCTGTACCAGACGCTGCTCGGCAGCGATCAGGGGCCGCGCATGGGGAGCTTCATCGCTCTCTACGGGATCGAGAACAGCCGCAAGCTTATTGCCGAAGCGCTGGCGCGCAACTGACGGATTAGACGTGCTTGCGGGTCCTGTACCACTTGGTCAGGACGTATTTCGCGCCTTTGATAACCGGCGTTCCGGCATGCATCGTGGCTTCGTTGGGCACGCCGTCGGGGGTCGCGTTGTTCCACACCAGCAGCACGCCAGGCTTGGGTTCGATCGATGCGCCGACTTCTGTGAAGTGGGTGTGACCGCCTTCCTCGACCCGGTTGAGGAACGCCATGGCGGTCCAGCATCTCTGCCCGCCGCGCTTGCGTTCCAGTTTCCAGTATTCCTGGTCGGTGTAGAACCAGTCGTTGTGCGGCTTGAACTCCTGCCCCGGCAGGTAACGCTGCCCTTGGATCGCTTCGCCGGTGATCGAGTTCATGCCGAGAAGGTCGTCGATGCGGCGAGAGATGCCTTTGACGAAGGGATCGCGCGGATCGAAATTGCCCGAATAAGAGGTGCGGAATTTCTCGATATAGGCGGTTTCGTGCAGTTCGCTCGGCCTCGCTACGACGTCGATCATGGTGATGAAGCGGCGGCACTCCTCTGGTGAGAGGAAGTTCGGCACGGCGAATATCTCTGCCTTGTCCGTGGGGACCTTGTAGATTTCCGGGTCCGCCTCGAGGCGCTGGCGCACCTTTGCGCCAATGCGCTTGAGAGCATCCTGGTCGGGTATCGTAGCTGTCTTCGTCATCCCGCCGATTGTTAGCAATCACTACGCGGCTCGCAAGATGGCATCTTGTACTTCAATGCCGAACCGATAGTTTCGCGCACCGAACGAGGGGAGAAGCCGAATGGAAATGGCCACCACAAATGCCAAGCGTTACTCACTGGTCGCAATGCTCTTTCACTGGGTCATCGCAATAGCGGTCATTGTGAACTGGAGGCTGGCGGAAGCGGCCGAGCATGCGGGCGATGCGGAAAAAGCCGCGATCTTCGCCAATCACAAGGCGCTTGGCATAGTTATCCTTGTCCTGAGCCTGGCCCGGCTCGCCTGGCGCCTGACGCATCCGGTTCCGGCCCTCGATACGGTAGCGACCTGGGAGCGCATCCTTGCCCGCACGACCCATGTCATATTTTACGTCTTGCTAATCGGACTGCCGATCGGCGGTTGGCTGGGAAGCTCATATTTCGGTGGTGGGGTCGATGTCTTCGGTATCTTCACCTTGCCTGCCCTGCCGGTCGGTGAAAATCCGGATGCGGGCAAGGCGATCTTCGACCTCCACGCAACGGGCGGCTCGGTGATGATCTACCTCATCGGCTTGCACATACTGGGCGGACTGAAGCACACGTTCTTCGACAAGAATGGTGGCATTTTCCGGATGCTTCCCTTCGGCAAAGTCCCCGGCTGACACGAAAAACCCCCGCCGATCACTCGGCGGGGGTATCTTGCCCGAAAGGCCACTCTCATCCCTTCGGGCAGGAGCGTGAAGGCTTACCAGAAGAAGTCGTAGATCACGTCGACCACTTCGCCGCTGTAGGTGTCGACCAGCAGCACGTCGTCGTAATACCGGACCCAACGATAGGGGCCGTAGACTTCCGGCAGGCGATAGCGCCAGGGATCGTTGATCCAGTAGCGGCTGCCGAAGAACAGGTCTCCGATGTAGAAACCGATACTCAGGCGGCGATAGCGGTAATCGCGATAGGGCGCATAGTAACGACCAAGGCGATAGATGCTGCGATACCGCTTGCGGTAATCGTGCCAATTGTAGCGATGATTGTTCCGCCAGTCGGAACGGTTCCACGTATTGTAGTGATGCCAGCGGCGACCGTCCCAGTGACGCTTGCGGCTTTCGCGATGATCGCTGCGGCGCGCATCGCGGTAGCCGTCGCGATAACCGTCCCGGCGGATCTGACGATCCTCGCGATTATCACGACGACGCTCGTCACGACGTCCTTCGCGATAGGCATCCCGGCGGATCTGCCGGTCCTCGCCATTGTCGCGGCGGCGTTCGTCCCGGCGACCCTCGCGATAGGCATCGCGGCGGTCTTCGCGTCGATCCGCGCGGCGTGCGTCGCGCACATCCTCACGGGTGATAGACGGTCTCATGTCGCGACGGGTCTCGTTGCGCTCGCTGCGGTTCCACTCGCGGCCCGAGCGGATTTGAGCGGTTTCGGCGCGGCGATCCGAGCGGTTCCATTCCCGACCGCGGCGCTCCTCGTTGCGAGCGACCGGCTGCGGACGTTCGGCGCGTTGCTGCGGACGGACCTCGCGACGCGGAGCCTCACGGCGAACCTGTTGACGTGCCTCACGGCGCTCGCTGCGCGGGTCATTTCGTGCCTCGCGGCGTTCCTGCCGTCGTTCCAGTCGCCGTTCCTGGCGACGATCGTCACGGCGTTCCTGGCGTTCGCCCCGATCGCGCTCTGCACGTTGCAGGTCGGCTGCAGTTGCGGCTTCGGCCTGGGCCGGAACCATTGCGGCCGCCATCGCGATGGCGAGGGCACCCAGAGCGCTGCCTTTCATCAGCTTCGTAAAAGTCATGGAGCGTTCCTTTTTGCTCAAAAGCCGCTCCACCACCTGCGGCTCCAATGTCGATATACCGTTATGTATCACAACGGCCTGACGCGAAACTGAACCGCCCTGTCATGCTGCCGTTAATGTTACGGGCTAGAATCCTGAACGTTTTGGCTTGACACCAACTGGAGCCACGTGCGTTTGGAAACGCATGTACGACGATCTCGAAAAGGTCCGCGCCGATATTGCCGACCGCTTCTGCATTGCTGCCTCCAGCCGCAAATCGCCCATGCATTCTCCTGTCGTGGTCACGCAGGACGCCGATGCGCGGATCATGATCCTGAGGGATTTCGAGTCGGATGAATGGATGCTACGGTTTCATACCGATGCGCGATCTCCCAAGACCGCCGTGATAGGCGAGGGCGCGCCCATGGCGGTTCTGTTCTACGATCCCGACGAGAAGGTGCAGATCAGGGTGCGCGGAACAGGTCGCATCGAGACGCAGTCCGCGTTGGCCGATCTCGCATGGAGCGAAAGCAGCAACTTTGCCAGGCGCTGCTACCTTGGCGCACCTCCGGGCGAAAAGCGCGAGCAGCCCTCGAGCGGGCTTCCCGATTGGGCAGAGGGCATCCAGCCGAGCGACGAGCAGCTCGCTCCAGCGCGAGAGCATTTTGCTGTGCTGCTGGTAAAGGTGGAGCAGGCGGACTGGTATTGGCTCTCCAACGAAGGACACCGCCGTGCGCTGATCGGGCGCGAAACCGCCTCGTGGATTACGCCGTAGCGGCGCCAGACCGTCGGCCCGTAATCTTCGTGACGGAGCCGGCGTAGAGGAAAAGAAAGGACAGCCGGACTGGCTGGTCGTTCCCGCGCAAGGCACAGGGAACGACCAGCCGATGTCCGTATGCCGGTATCAGGCCGCTTGCTGGATGTCGCGCAGCGTCAGGTCGAAGGTGACGTCTTCGCCTGCCAGCGGATGATTTCCGTCCGCTTTCACGCTCTCTTCGCCGACCTCAAGGATGAACAGGGTCATCGGCTGGCCGTCGGGGGATTGTGCATTGAGCTGCATGCCCGGCTGCGGGGCCGGTTCAGGCGGCAGGTTCGCACGCGGAATATCGATGACCAGTTCGTCACGGCGCGGTCCGAAGGCCTTGTCATAAGGGATTTCGACCGTCTTCTCGTCGCCCACTTCCATGCTGGTCAGCGCTTCTTCGATCAGCGGGAAGATCTGGCCGCTGCCGATCGTGACCTGCTGGGGACCGACCTGTGCCGTGTTACCGATTTCCTGGCCATCGCCACGCTTGAGCACATAATCGATGGTTACGGTGTCGCCGTTGTTGGGAGTTGTCATGAATATCCTTGAATTTCGTGTTCGCGGCGAATCTCGATCGCCGTCGGGAACGGGGCCCGCGTTTCGGGCGCCTCGCGGCCGCTTGTGTCAAACCGGAAGGGGTGGAGTCAAATAACGCCACCGATCGACGCCACATTATCGCTGAAACCAGGCCGTGGCAGGCTATTGCAATCAGACCCGTACCAGATTGCCCTCGAATACGACCGAGCGGTTGCGGCCGCCTCGCTTGGCAAAATAGAGCGCCTTGTCGGCGGCATTCAGCAATGTGACATCGCTTGCGCCTTCAGCCAGTTCGGCAATGCCGATGCTGAGAGTGACCTCGCTTAGACCCTCCACCGGCCAGGCATAAGTGCACAGGAAATCGTGAAGGGCGGTGCAGCGCTGGTCCAGTTCGCTGGCACCGGCTCCGCGGGAAACGACGAGGAACTCTTCGCCTCCGAGCCGCCCGACCTCGCCGATTTCGTCAAAACGATCGGACAGGATTTGCGCAATCTGCTGGAGGGTGCGGTCGCCGGCTTCATGCCCGAAGCGGTCGTTGACGGACTTGAAATGGTCGACGTCGACGATGGCAAGCGCGATCTTTTCGCCGGTGCCGCGCGCATCCAGAACGGTCCGTTCGAGGTCGGCCAGGATTTTGCGTCTGTTGGCAATGCCGGTGAGGTGATCGGTTTCCGCAAGCGCACGGTGTTCTTCCGCCTTGCGTTCTGCGTGAGCGCGTGCGTCTGCCAGCTCGCGCATGGTGTTCGCCCGATCCGTGATATCCATCATCGTGCCGAAGATGGAGATCTTGTCCGGATCCTCGGACCATTCGACCTCACCGCGGCATTCGGTGTCGAAAATCTCACCGTAAGGTCCCGCAATGCGCGCCTCGAAGACGAAAGGTACGCCGGTGGCCAGTGCCTGGAGAAGGATGTGGGAGACGCGCTTGCGGTCGCTATCCTGGAAGAGTTCCGCGATGTCCGCAACGGTATGCGGCTGGGTATCCAGACCGACCATCCGCCGCGCTTCGGGTGACAGGTAAACGGGACCTTCGGCGGGCGCGTATCGCCAGTGGCCGACCTTGGCCGCCTTTTCCGCAGCGGTCAGGAAGCGATTGCTCCTCGACAGATTGACGAGGTCGTTCTGGCGCTGGGTCAGCATGAGCGCGACGGGCAGGGCCGAGACCAGCAGGCCGAGGAAATAGACCTGCAGGAAGAGAACTTTCTGCCCCTGCAATTCGAAAAAGCCGCTGACCGGACCGAGGTCGTAGACCGTCAGGATCGAGCCGATCACCGCCACCACCAGTAGCGACAGCGCCGCGCCGCTCAGGCCGAGGGCGGCGGTCGCAATCGAAATCGCGAGGACGGGAAGAAACAGCAGGGGCACTTCTGCCTGGCCGAACGCGGCAAGCGAGGCCACGGCCACGAGCATAAGCGCCCAGATTGTACGCATGCTGAGCAGGCGTCGGCGGCTATCGTCGCTCTGCACGAGGAAGAGGATGAAGGGAGCTACGATCAGCATTCCCAGGCCGACCGTGGTCGCCCAGGAAATCAGGAATCCTAGGTCGAAGTTCGCGCTCAGGATGCCTGCGACACCGGCGCTGAACACACTGACTACCGTGGCCGAGGCGGCAAAGCGGATAAGGTTGAGGGGGCGCGCGAGCAGCTTGCCGCGGCTTTTCTCTCCGCCCATGAGGTAAAAGACCAGCCAGCCTTCGGCGAGGTTCGCGACCGTGTATCCGAAGCACGCGAGCAGCGACACGCCGGTAATGTAGTTCGCAACCAGGCTGGCGATGCCGACACCCACAGTCACGGCCGTGCGGCCCTTGCCGGACAGATGTAGCAGGGAGGCGACGAAGATACCGCTCGATGGCCAGACTGCCGCAATGCCGTCCTCGCCTTGCGTCAGTTCCAGTGCGATATATGCGCAAGCGAGCCAGGCCAGGCTGTAGGCCGCAGGCCAGACTAAAGTCTCGCTCCGGTTTGCAGTCGATCGGTTCACGATAACCCCCTGAAAGATATCTGACCGATCGACTGTTGCGTCAAGCTTAACGCGTCAGCTTCTTGTAGGCGAGGCGGGTCGGGCGATCCGCGGCATCGCCGAGGCGGCGACGCTTGTCTTCCTCGTAGGCTTCGAAGTTGCCTTCGAACCATTCGACGTGACTATCGCCTTCGAAAGCGAGGATGTGCGTCGCGAGACGGTCAAGGAAGAAGCGGTCGTGCGAGATGACCACGGCGCAGCCGGCGAAGTTCTCGATCGCCTCTTCCAGCGCGCCCAGCGTTTCCACGTCGAGGTCGTTGGTCGGTTCGTCCAGCAGCAGGACGTTGCCGCCCTCCTTCAGCATCTTCGCCATGTGCACGCGGTTGCGTTCACCGCCCGAGAGCTTGCCGACGTTCTTCTGCTGGTCCGCGCCCTTGAAGTTGAAGGCACCGACATAGGCGCGGGTCGAGGTGTCGTGACCGTTGACCTTCATATAGTCCAGGCCATCGGAAATCTCTTCCCAGACATTGTTCTTCGGGTCGAGGTGGTCGCGGCTCTGGTCGACATAGCCGAGATGGACGGTGCTGCCGATTTCCACCGTGCCGCTGTCGGGTTCTTCCTTGCCGGTCAGGATCTTAAACAGCGTGGACTTGCCCGCGCCGTTCGGTCCGATCACGCCGACGATGCCGCCCGGAGGCAGCATGAAGGAGAGGTTTTCGAAGAGCAGCTTGTCACCATAGGCCTTGGAGATGTTCTTGGCCTCGATCACCTTGCCGCCGAGCCGCTCGGGCACCTGGATGACGATCTGCGCCTTGCCGGGGCGCCGGTCCTTCTGGCTTTCCTGCAGTTCCTCGAACTTGCGGATACGCGCCTTGGACTTGGTCTGGCGAGCACTGGGCGTCTGCCGGATCCATTCGAGCTCGCGCGAAAGGGCCTTCGAACGCCCACTTTCCTCGCGGCTTTCTTGCTCGAGACGCTTGGCCTTTTTCTCGAGGTAGGTCGAGTAATTACCCTCGTAGGGGTAGTAGCTGCCGCGGTCGAGTTCGAGGATCCATTCCACCACATTGTCGAGGAAGTAGCGGTCGTGGGTGATCATCAGCACCGCACCCGCATATTCCTTGAGGTGGTTTTCCAGCCACTGCACGCTTTCGGCATCAAGATGGTTGGTCGGTTCGTCCAGGAGCAGGATGGAGGGCTTCTGGATGAGCAGGCGCGTGAGCGCCACGCGGCGCTTTTCACCACCCGACAGGTCGGTCACGGGCCAATCTCCCGGGGGGCAGCGCAGTGCTTCCATCGCGACTTCCAGCTGGTTGTCGAGCGTCCAGCCGTCGACTGCGTCGATCTGTTCCTGCAACGTGCCCATCTCTTCCATCAGCGCATCGAAATCGGTGTCGTCTTGCGGGTCGCCCATTTCGGCGCTGATGGCGTTGAAGCGGTCGACCTTGTCGGCGATTTCGCGCGCGCCGTCCTTGACGTTCTCAAGCACGGTCTTGCTCTCGTCGAGCTCGGGCTCCTGCTCCAGATATCCGACGGTGATGTTCTCGCCCGGCCACGCCTCGCCAGTGAAATCGGTGTCGATGCCGGCCATGATCTTGATCAGCGTCGACTTACCCGCGCCGTTGGGGCCCACGATGCCGATCTTGGCACCCTGGTAGAACTGCAGGTTGATGTTGCTGAGCACGGGCTTGGAAGCACCGGGGAAGGTCTTGGTCATGTCCTTCATGACAAAGGCGTATTGGGCGGCCATCGGGCGTATCCTTGGGTCGATTCTGTTCGGAACGGGAAGTTGTGGGCCAGATAGTCATAGCTGTGGCCGGGGGCAAGCCGGGTCTGGCAATCGCATGGCTGCTGGCCTAGCCCTGCCTGACCATGACCGACACGCTCGCTCAACAATCGGCATTGCCCAAGGTGGCGATTCTGTTCGCCCAGTATGCCGCATTCCATGTCGACCGGGTCGAGGCCGCGGCGCGCAGGCTTGCCGGTCGAGCTGAGGTCAAAGCGGTCGAGTATGCGACCTCCAGCGAAACCTATGCATGGGAGCCAGCATCGGGGTTCGAGCATGCCCGGCACGTGACGCTTTTTCCCGGCAGTTCGTATGACGATGTCGGGCACCTGGCACGCTACCGCGCGGCGATGAAGGCGGTCGCCGATGCCGACATGGTCTGTGTGGGCGTGCCGTATTCGGAACGCGACATCATCGCCCTGTCATGGCGATTGAAGGCGGCGGGAACGCGCTGCGTCATGATGACCGAGAGCAAGTTCGACGATTTTCCTCGCATACTGCCGCGGGAACAAGCCAAGGCGCGGCTGCTGTCCTGCTATCGTGCGGCTATCGTTGGCGGCCTGCGCCAGCGCGAATACCTGCGCTTCCTCGGCTTCGGCGACAAGCCGATCCTGCCAGGCTACGACAGTGTGGGCGTCGACCGAATTCGTGCGCAAGGCACCGGAAGCGAAGCGCGATGGGCGGACAGGCATTTCCTGTATGTCGGCCGTTTTGTCGAAAAGAAGAACTTGCCGGTCTTGCTGGCCGGCTACGCCCGCTATCGAGAGCTTGCGGGTCCTGCTGCGCGCAAGCTGGTGATGGCGGGCGATGGTGATCTGCGCGAAGCTCTGGAAAAGCAGGCAGGCGAGGGCGTCGCGTTCACGGGGTTTCTGCGTGCCGAACAGGTATCGCGGCGCCTGGCGGGAGCGCTGGCGCTGTGCCTCGTCAGTACGGAGGAACAATGGGGTCTCGTCGTCAACGAGGCGGCTGCCTTTGCTGTCCCAGCGATCGTGTCCACGGCTGTCGGGGCGAGGGATGTCCTGGTGCGCAATGGGGTCACCGGCTTCGTGGTCGAACCACAGTCGGTTGAAGGGGTCGCCCGCGCAATGCTCGCACTGTCGCAGTCCGAGCCAGCCTGGCAGCGCTATTCCGATGCCACTGCGGCACGAGCTCATATGGGCGATGTCGAACGCTTTGCGGATGCCGTCGAAGCGCTGTTCGACCCCGACAGCGAGGGAGCAACGCGCGCGCTCGATTTCTGGGACGAAATGGCGACAAGCTGACGGTTACGAACAGGCACGCTGCGTTTGCATCTTGGCAGGGCTACAGCTTTTGCTAGCTAGCCCGCCATGAAAAAACAGTTGCTTGCGCTTGCCGCCATCGCTTTCGCCGTCCCCGCCAGTGCCGATCGTGCCGATGATGCGCTGGCAGGCGACACCATCGCCTGGGATTTCGTGGAAGGGATTACCACCGAAGTCGGTCCGCGCATGCCGGGTACCGAAGCCGAAGCCCGTGGCCGCGTGTGGGCGATGGACTGGCTTCGCCGGAATGGTTTCGCGAACGTCGCTGACGAACCGTTCGAGATGGAAACCTGGGTGCGCGGACAGGAAATGGCCTGGGTTACCACGCCTGCGACCCAGCCGATGGCGATAACCGCACTGTCTACCACCAGTTCGACCGGACCCGAAGGCGTCGAGGCCGAGGTGATCTATTTCCCGACCTATGCCGACCTCGTGGCGGCGGACGCCGCCAGCCTCCAGGGCAGGATAGCCTTCGTCAGTCATGACATGCGCCAGACCCAGGACGGATCGAGTTACGGCTTTGCCGGTCCGGCCCGCTGGATGGCCCCTTCGACGGCGGCCAGCAAGGGCGCAGTGGCAACCGTAATCCGCTCTGTCGGTACGGACAGCCACCGCGTTCCGCACACGGGCACGACTACCTTTGCAGAAGGGGTCGAGCCAATCCCGGCGGGCGCGCTTTCCAATCCGGATGCCGATAATCTGGAGCGGCTTTTCGCCCGCGGGAATCCGGTCCGTATGAAACTGGTTCTCACCCCGCGAGACCTCGGCATGACGACGAGCGGCAATGTCGTCGGCGAGATTGTCGGTAGCGATCCATCGCTCGAGCCGGTGCTGCTCGCCTGCCATCTCGACAGTTGGGACCTTGGTACGGGTGCTATCGATGACGGCGCAGGTTGCGGGATCATCGCCGCCGCCGCAAAGCATGTCGCAGCGCAAGGACAGCCGCTGCGCACGATCCGCGTGCTGTTTGCCGGTGCCGAGGAAACGGGCCTCTGGGGCAGTGCAGCATATGCGGAGGCGCATGCCGATGAGCCGGTCTACGTCGGTCTGGAGAGCGATTTCGGTGCCGATCGCATCTGGCGGATCGAAACCAACTTCACGGCCAGCGATCCCGATCTTTACCGCGAACTGGCGGCGGCAGTTGCCCGTTTCGGCGTTGCACCGACGCGTATCGTCGCAACGGGCGGTGCCGATCTCAACCTGGTGCGCGAACAGGGCGGAGCCTTGCTCGACCTGCAGCAGGACGGGACGCGCTATTTCGACCTGCACCACACCGCCGACGACACGCTGGACAAGATCGACCCGGCGCAATTGCGCCAGAACGTGGCAGTGTGGACTGCGGTGGTCGGTATCCTCGCCAATCGCAAAGCCGCGATTTTGCGGGATGCGGGAGAGTAGGTATCATACATAACCACCCGTAATCTCGAGACCTTGGGCAAAGTCTCAACGGGTGGTTAACCTTTCGGGGTTAACGCGGCAATTGAACAAGACAGGGCGGGGATGCGCGAACAAATCATCGGAATGATCACGCCAACCATGGCGGTAATGTTCAGTGTCGGTTTCCTCCTTCTGTGGAAGCGCGGGACGCTGGGCAATTACGTGCTCGCGTTTGCCGCTGCCTATGCTTTTTTCGCGATCGGTTTCGGGGTCACGCACCTGTTCGACACCGGTTCGCCTTACGTGTTCCACACTACCCAGTTCTTCTACACGCTGAGCACTGCGTCCGGAATCTGGGGCGTGGCGCGCCGCGTCGACCAGCCGCCCCACCTCGGCGTTTTGCTGATAATCTATGCGCTGTCGGCGGGAACGCTGGCGCTTGCGATCCTGCTATCGGACGACCTGACATCGCGCCTTATCATCGTCAACATGGGCTATGGGGTCATGTACGTTGTCGCGGTCATGTCGCTGCTCAATGCGCATCGCCGCGATACGATCGACAAGATCGTCATCGGGATGCAGGCGCTCCTGGCCGCGCAATTCCTTATCCGTCCGCTGCTGACGCTAATGATCGAAGGCAGCATTCCGGCAGCGGCCTATCGTGAATCGCTCTACTACTCCGTCCTCAACCTGTCGCTTGCGCTGCTGTCACTGCTGGCGGCAATGGTTCTGGTGGCAGCCTGCATTTATGACCAGATTGCCGCCGTTCGCGAGCGCGCCGAGCTCGACCTTCTGACCGGCCTGCGTACGCGCCGTGCCTTCGAACAGGATGCGATCGCTTATCTCGAGCGCGCGAAACAGGAAGGGGTCCCCGTTTCGCTGGTTGTGGCGGATATCGATCATTTCAAGGCGGTCAACGACATCTATGGCCACCAGACCGGCGACCGCGCCATCGCGCGTTTCGGCGAAGTCGTGCGCGGGACAATTCGCGATACCGACATTGCCGGACGTATCGGAGGCGAAGAGTTTTGCATTTTGGCGTGGAATTGCGACGGGAAGGCGGCGGTTGCCATGGCCGAGCGTGTCCGCAATCGCTTCGGAGTAAGCGCAATCGAAGGGATGCCGGAAGACCACCGCCTCACAGCGAGTTTCGGTATCGCAGGGCGCTGCGAGGGCGAGGGCTACGGAAAGCTTTTCGCGCGCAGCGACGCAGCACTCTATGCTGCCAAGCAAGGCGGCAGAAACCGCTCCGTTCACGATGAGAAAGCGGGTGAGACATCTCTCATCGCGTCGGTCTCTTCCAAGCCATCGCTGCCGAAAGCCGCCAATTCCTGATTAGGATTGCGGGCGCGCATTCCCGAACTCGCGCCCCAGCAGATAAGGCACCGCGCCAAGCTGCAGCACTCCCCGCACGCCCAGGAACAGTGTGAAGGATAACCACAGGCCGTGTGCGCCCATCGGCCATGTTAGCCATAGTGCAAGGGCGAAGGCGGCCGCAGCTCCTGCCATCGTCACCAGCAGCGCCCTCGTCCAGCTGGCACCGACATAAACTCCGTCGAGGACGAAGCTGACTACGCCTGCAAAGGGGATCACGATCAGCCACCAGCCGAGCTCCTGCGCTACCGTTTCCACCGCTGGGGTAGAGGCGAAGCTTGCAAGGATCGGGTCCGCGAAGATTGCGAACCCTGTTGCGACCAGGGCTGCCGCTGCCACCCCTCGCAAGAGAATGGCTCGCAGATATGCGCTGAAACCTGCGCGGTCTCGGGCGCCAGAGCGCTCGCCGTTGAGAACTTGCGCTGCGTTCTCGAACCCGTCGAGTAGGAGGGCGCTGAAAATGAACATCTGGTAGAGAATGCCGTTCGCGGCGAGCACGACTGCACCGCGCTCCGCCGATAGACGGGTCAGCGCGGCGAGGGCGATCGTCAGGACAAGAGTGCGCAGGAACAGGTCGCGGTTGACCGACAGGAATGGCTTCAGTGCGCTCCATCCGAGCGTGCCTTTCTCCGCAAGACTCCGGCGCAAACGCGCCAGGAATTCGCCGCGCGCCAGGAACAGAGCCACTGCGAAAAGCTTGGCGTATTCGGCGATAAGGCTGGACCAGCCGATACCGGCTATTCCCCAGTCGAGGCCGAGAACAAACCATAGTCCGAGTGCGATATTCGCCAGATTGTAGGCGACTTCGAAGACCAGCACCGCGGTCATCTGGCGGCGACCGACCATGAAGCCGATCAGCGCAAGGTTGGCCATGACTGCCGGGGCGGACCAATACCTTATCTCGGCATAGATGCGCGCAGCCTCCAGCACTTCGCCCGAAGCACCCAGCGCGCCCAGTGCAGCCGGAAGCAGCACGGGTTTTGCGATCAATAAGGCGGCCGCAATGACCAACCCGACGGCAAGCCCGCGAACCAGCATCGCGACCTGCGCGTCCTTGCCCGCCCGCGTGCCCTCCTGCGCGACGAGGCCCGTAGTGCCAGTCTTCAGGAAATTCATCACGGTAAACAAGACGGCAAACAGGCGCGCGCCGACATCGACTGCGCCCTGCGTCGGCGCATCGCCCAACTGCCCGACAATCCACATGTCGCCGATCCCGATCAGCGCCGTTGCCACATTGGTGACCATGGCGGGCAGGGCGATGGCCCAGATGGCGCGCTTGTCGACAGTGACAGGGCCAGCGGCGGTCATGCGGCTTTCCTCCTGCCTCCGTATGGATTGCTGGTCGGGGAGACAGGATTCGAACCTGCGACCCTCTGTTCCCAAAACAGATGCGCTACCAGGCTGCGCTACTCCCCGACACGGGCAATCCCGGCTGACAACACGGACGACTGGTGGGCCCGGCAGGACTCGAACCCGCGACCTAGCCGTTATGAGCGGCCAGCTCTAACCAACTGAGCTACAGGCCCCATGTCATCTGTGGTCAGACGAATGCGCCGCCTAGACGCGCCGTCCGACGAGCGCAAGCGCTCAAACCTCAACCTGGTGCATGATTTCACCGACGCTGGTCGGTTTCACCCCGCGCAGCTCGAAATAGCCATAAACCGCACGCAGCCAGTCGTATAGCGCGTCGACATCATCTTCGTCGCGCACATAGGGCGTATGCCCCGGCACGAGGGAAGGACTGTGCAGGCTCAGGACAAGCAGTTCGAGGCCATCGTCGAGCGCGATATCGATACACCGGATCGCTTCTTCCCTGGTCGTGCCTTCGGGGGTGAGGGGGATGCGTTCAAGCATAGCTGTACGCGCAAGCGCGCCTCCGAGACCCGGAAATTTCCGGACGAGCGGCTGCAGCGCGGCTCCCTGCCTGCGCAGCATTCCCCAATAGCAAGTCGTGAGCGGAATCTCGAGCAGGCTGCGCTGTTCGTCGCTCCAGTAGGGATAATTTGGATGGCGCGAGAAATCCGGCCCGCCTTCTCCCGAATAATCGTGATGGGGCCTGACAGACGTGTCGATGGCGATGCCGCGTTGCTTCAGGATCGCGGCGGTATTGGCACCGACGCCATACCGCCCGGCACGATAGATGAGGGGCGAGACGCCGAGCTTCTGCTCGATCGCATCGACGAGATTGTCGAATTTCTCCTGCTCGAGGTCAGCCGGCAAATTGCCCGCAAAACTGTTGTGCGCCGTCACCGTTTCGCGCTGTGGTGGATTGACCCATGGATGGAGCTGAACCCCGAGTTCGGCGCGCCCGCTGGTAACCAGCGGAGGAAAGATCTCCCTCGCCTGGTCCGAAGAGACCACTGGCCAATCGACGAGATAGACTGGGATGACGCCGATGCCCTCGCAGAATTCCTGGAACTTCTCGATCCGCATCAGGTGGTCGACCCTGTGCCCGGTCGGCGAAAGCGGTTTATTCCAGTCGAACTCTTCTTCGGTATCGATTGTCAGCAACGCGCGCCGACCGAACCCCGGTTTGAACCGTGCCCTTAATGTTGGGGGCGGAGGATCGAGAAGGCTGCGTTCGGACAAATCTGCTTCCCCAAGCTTATCTGGTCGAGGGGGCCGTTACCCGCTTTTACCCGGTCGCGTTATCCGGTTGCCCTTCAGGGCTAGGCAGGCTCTCCACCCCGGTCAAGAGCGGTAGGCTGAGAACCAGCGCGTCTTCCACCCTCGCCAGTTCGCCGCCCGCAGCGCGAGCTTCGGCGCGTGCAAGACGCAGGGAAAAACCGGCGCCGAAGATCCCAGCGCTTAACGCGCCTGCGTTGGCACGGGTTTCGACCGAAAACACGTCTTCCGCAGACTTCAGGCCAGAGGGCAGGCTGAGGGCGAACTCCACCTGTTCGCCGCCTGTTTCCATCTTGATCGCAACCGTCTCGCCCGCGGAAAGCGTACCCGCAATTGTCGCAAGCAACCGCCAAGCCAGCCGCTCCGCTTCCGCAGCGGATAGCGCGATGGGGGCGCGACCTTCGCCAAGATCGGTATCGAACCGTGCGACGCGCGGGCTGAGCACGGGCTGCAACTGCGCGACTTGCTTGCGCGCAATAGCTGCGAAATCGGCATCGCCCGCCTCCAGCTCCAGCGATCCGGTTTCGAGCTTGGCTAGCCGGTCCAGTTCCTCGAACCCGGCGAGGATATGGGCGGCATCGCCTGCGATGGTCGCGGCGATGGCGCGGTATTCATGCGGGACCGGCCCGATAACCTGCTGCTGGATGATCTCGGCATAGCCCTGCATCGCGTTGACCGGTGTACGCAGCTCGTGAAGTAGCTGGCGCAGGCGGTCGGCCTCCGCCTCGCGCCGGTCCTCGACCTGAGAGACCGCACGGCGGAAGCGGCCTACGTAGCCGTAGAAGCGCCCTTCCGAACGCGTGAAGCGCGGGGTTGCGTCGACGATCCAGTCACCCTCGATCCGCCCCGCGCCGCGCAAATGCACGGCAAGCCCGGATAGGGGTTGCCGCATCCTCAGTACGCGGCCGGCGTGATCCGGATTGGCCGCAGCTCCGGCAAGATCGATCCCCACCACCATCGGCGCGATACCGCTCTCGGCCCAGTCTATCCGTCCGTCGGTGTCGCTGCCGAACACGAACTGGTCGAGCGGCCTCGCGTGCGGTGCTGCGTCCTTCTCGCCCAGCGGAAGGCGCGGATTGTCTTCGTCCAGTACCCTTTCGCTGCGCACCTTCTGGAAGGCCTCGATCCGGTCGACGAGCGCGCGAATGCCTTCCTTTCCGGGCTCGATCGGCCGCCCCTCTGGTTCTGGCTTTTCCTCGGCAGGAACTTCGGGTGTTTCGAGCGTGCCGAGCGACAGAGGAGCAGGCTCTTCAAGAATCTCTTCCGGAGTGTCTTGGGGTGCCCCGACCGGAGGCGGGGCGATCGGGAGATCTTCGCCCAATTGCTCGAGTACGGGCTGCGGAAGGGCGCGGTCCGAGACGCCGAGGGCATCGAGAACGCGCTCCGCCGCAGCGGGAAGATCGCGTCGGTGGCGCAGGAAACCGCGCGCACGGATCGGCAGGCGCGGGATGATTTCTTCCCATTCCTTGCCCGTAAGATTCGCCCGGTATAGGGCCGCCGCCGCAATATGGGGGTGTGCCTCGCCGAACCATTTCACCAGTTCCGGATTGCGGAAACGCCAGCCGTTTTCGCCCACGATCGCTGCCCGGTCGGCGACTGAAATCATCTCGCCTAGTGCAATCAGTCGCAGGTAAGCTGCTGCTTTCAGGGCCTTGTCGCCTGCTTGCGGACGTTCGCCGAGCAGGTCGATCAGCTGCCGGAACTGCGTTTTGGCCGCACGCTCCCCGCCCGCGCGATTGCGCAGCACAGTAGCAAGGCGGTCGTCAAAATGCATCGAAGCTCCGGAAGCTTAGGTGGTTTGCAGGCGGGTAACCATTACGCGCGCGTCCCTTCTATCGCTCCAACAAACGTGATGAACGAGATGTTTCCGACACGTTGCAAAGCGGGACGATTGCTGGCAAAGATAATAATGTTAGCCAATATGATGGTTGCGCCTTTTCAACATTTCTTAAGTGCGCAGCGTCCTTATGGCGCATCAAATTATCGAGGACTCGCATGGCCAATCTCGACGAAATCGATCGTCGCCTGCTTTCGGAACTGCAGGACGAAGGCAGAATCACCAACGTCGAGCTGGCGCATCGCGTCGGCCTGACCGCACCGCCTTGCCTGCGCCGCGTTCGCGCGCTGGAAGAGGACGGGGTCATTCGTGGCTATCACGCCGAACTCGACCCGTCGAAGCTGGGCTTCTCGATCACGGTTTTCGCCATGGTCAGCCTGAAAAGCCAGGCCGAAGATGCGCTGCGCGAATTCGAAGCGGCGATGCTGGACCTGCCCGAAGTGCGCGAAGTCCACATGCTGAACGGCGAGATCGATTTCATCATCAAGATCGTCAGCAAGGATTTGCAGAGCTTCCAGGAATTCCTGACCAGCAAGCTGACGCCTGCGCCCAATGTGGCCAGCGTGAAGACCTCGCTGACCATTCGTACTTCGAAGAGCGAACCCGGCGTCCCGCTCGGCTGACTGCGTGGTCGAGGGTCATTGCCTCTGCAAGGCAGTCCGCATCGAGGTCGCGGACGCTTCGGGCGAGATCGAGATATGCCAGTGCACCATGTGCCGTCGCTGGGGCGGGGCGTTCTACAGCGCGCTGGAAAGCAAGCAATTCACGGTCCACGGCAAGGAGAGCGTCGTCGTTTACCGCTCGAGCGAATGGGCCGAACGCGCCTTCTGCAGGACCTGCGGATCGAACCTGTGGTTCAAATTTCTCCCCACCGGCAACTGCAGCTTTTCGGCCGGCCTATTCGACAGCGCGAGTGGCGCAAAGGTCGAGAAAGAGATTTTCGTCGACGAGGCAGCCAGCTGGACCTGCATAGAAGGCGAACATCGTAAGATGACCGGCGAAGAGATCATCGCGAAAGCGAAGGCGGCGGGGTTCAGTTTCAACTAGCCTTCGATCAGCGTTTGTAACGATTGCGGCGCTCAGTCCATATTAAAGCGGAGCAGATCGGGTAGTTCGTCAACTGAATAGTCAAGCTGAAGCACTCGCCTCCTACCGACTTCAAGCGACCGGTCTGAAGCATGGAGGATAGGTGTCGAGTAGAGCCATACATCGCCAGCTTGAGCCAGACAGCAGAATTGTTCGCATTCCGAAACTCTATCTTCGACAGAATCCTCGGGCACGCGTCCCATCCGGTGCGATCCAAGCGCGATTTTCAACGGCGCGTTGTCATTGCCGACGTTGTCGATGTGAATACGGATCGTCATCATCCGTTCGAGCAGATTGAATGGCGGCTCCACATGGATCGCACCGTTTTTCCTGTTCCAAGCGCGGTACCCTGGGGTGTCAATCCGTTCTTTCACGCAGATTGTCCGGTCCTGATGCCAGGCAAGGGACCAATTCATCGTTGAAGACTTGTCGAAGGCAATTGCCCTGACAGGCCTGGCAGCAGGACCAATACGTCGCTCCACGGCGCAGCCGATTGGTCCAGTGCGCGAGAGCAAGGGAGCGGCGTCGCCCAGATTCCTCAAGCGCCGACCGGCCTCTCGACCTTCACAGGAAAAGAAGCCTTCAAATCTGTTTAGGAACGGCCGAGCGACGCCTGCCAGCAATTCAGCACCGTCTCGCGAAAGGCTGAGTTCGCTCAGACCTCGCGCTCCTTGAGCCAGTCCTCGAGCCACTTGATCGAGTAGTTGCCCGTCTGGACATCCTCCTGCTCCAGCAGGGCCTGGTGGAGCGGGATGGAGGTCTTCACGCCCTCAACCACCATTTCCTCCAGAGCGCGCTTGAGGCGCATCATGCAGCCTTCGCGGTTACGGCCGTAGACGATCAGCTTGGCGATCATGCTGTCGTAATAGGGCGGGATCGAATAGCCGGCATAAAGCCCGCTATCGACGCGTACGTGCATGCCGCCAGCCGGGTGGTAATAAGTGACCTTGCCGGGGCTGGGCGCGAAGGTGAACGGATCTTCCGCGTTGATGCGGCACTCGATCGCGTGGCCCTTGAACTCGAGTTCTTCCTGCTTGACCGAAAGCGGGTGACCGGCGGCGATCCGGATCTGTTCGCGCACGAGGTCGACGCCGGTGATCGCTTCGGTGACGGGATGTTCGACCTGCAGGCGGGTGTTCATCTCGATGAAGTAGAACTCGCCGTTTTCCCACAGGAACTCGATCGTGCCCGCGCCGCGATAGCCCATGTCGCGCATCGCCTTGGAGCAGACCTCGCCCATGCGCATGCGGTCTTCGTCCGAGATGACGGGGGAGGGCGCTTCTTCGAGCACTTTCTGGTGGCGGCGCTGGAGCGAGCAATCGCGCTCACCAAGGTGAATGGCATTGCCTTCGCCGTCGCCGAAGACCTGGAATTCGATGTGGCGCGGATTGCCCAGGTATTTCTCGATATAGACGGTTGCATCGCCAAAGGCGGCCTTCGCCTCGCTCCCGGCCTGCTGCATCAGCGTTTCGAGCTGGTCTTCGCTTTCGCAAACCTTCATCCCGCGCCCGCCGCCGCCGCTGGCGGCCTTGATGATGACGGGATAGCCGATCTCGTCGGCGATCTTGCGCGCTTCCTCGATCTCGGAAACAGCGCCGTCGCTGCCGGGCACCAGCGGGAGGCCGAGCTTGCCTGCGGTGCGCTTGGCTTCGACCTTGTCGCCCATCGTACGGATGTGTTCGGGCTTGGGGCCGATCCACTTGATGTCGTGCGCTTCGACGATCTCGGCGAACTTGGCGTTTTCCGACAGGAAGCCGTAGCCGGGATGGATCGCATCGGCCTGCGCGATTTCGGCGGCCGAGATGATGTTGGCGATGTTGAGATAGCTGTCGGTCGCGCTCGGCGGGCCGATGCAGACCGCATGGTCTGCCAGGCGCACGTGCATGGCGTCGGCGTCGGCGGTGGAATGCACCGCGACCGTCTCTATGCCCATCTCGTGCGCGGCGCGATGGATGCGGAGCGCGATTTCGCCGCGATTGGCGATAAGGATACGCGAAATTGTCATGACCTGCCTCAGCCGACGACGACGAGCGGCTGGTCGAATTCGACGGGCTGGGCGTTCTCGACGAGGATCGCCTTGACCGTGCCAGACTTGTCGGCGGCGATCGGGTTCATGACCTTCATCGCTTCGACGATCAGGAGGGTCTGGCCTTCCTTCACGCTGTCCCCGACTTTCACGAAGTCGGCTGCGCCCGGTTCGGGAGCGAGGTAGACGGTGCCGACCATGGGCGACTTGAGCGCACCGGCGACGTCAGCGTCAGCCGGGGACGGGTCGTTACCGGGAGCCGGTGCCGGAGCGGCAGCGGGTGCAGGCGCTGCTGCCATCGGGGCAGGGGCGGCCATGGCCACGGCGCCGCCACGCGATACGCGGATCTTGCGATCGCCATCCTCGACCTCGATCTCGGTGAGGCCCGTATCGCCCAGCATTTCAGCCAGCTCGCGAACCAGCGAAGTGTCGACGTTCATACCGGATTTTCCGGCGCTACCTTTGCGTTCGGCCATGAATGGTCCCTCGTTAACTGTTGCACGCGCCTATGCTCTGGCTCGGCGTGCAAGACAAGGGGGCGTGACGATTGCGTTACAAGGAGGCGGCCTTGTCCAACGCTACGGCATAGCTGCGTGCGCCGAGGCCCTGGACGCAATCCACAGCTGCCATCCCGACATAGGAAACATGGCGGAATTCCTCGCGTTTCGAGGGGTCGGACAGGTGCACTTCGATGACCGGAACCGTGATGGCTCGGCACGCATCGAGCAGGGCGACAGAAGTGTGGGTATAGGCTGCTGCGTTGAGCAGGACGGCCCTTGCGCCTGCGCTATTCGCCTCGTGAAGCCAGTCAACCAGCTGCCCTTCGTGGTTCGTCTGGCGAAAGTCGATTGAGAGACCGAGACCCTTCGCCTGTTCGTGCAACGCGGTCTCGATATCGGCAAGCGTGTCGGAGCCGTAGATCTCCGGCTCGCGCGTGCCGAGAAGGTTCAGGTTCGGGCCGTTGAGGACGTAGACGAGGCTGCTCATGCCGCGTCTCCTAGCCCAGCCGGGCGCGCAGGGACATAGTTTGATTGCCCCCGCACGCCTCCGACAGAGTGGAACATGTGGAACACGGTCCTGGGAGAATTATTTCTCCATTCCTTTTGCCTTCCCCCACTGGCGCGCAGCCGTGTAGCCGAGGTAGCCGGTGCCGAAGAGGGCGTAGAGCTCGTCCGGAAGCCCGCGCAGGTAGCGCGTGATGCCATCGCCGATGTCCCCGGCAGTCTCCGGAAGGAAGGCCGCAAGTATGCCCATCGGCAGCGCGAACAGGATCATCGCATACATCACATAGAGGAAGCTGGGACGGGCGCGGCTGGTCCATGGGTCACTGGAATTGGCCTCGGCGACGATGGCGGCAAGGCGGGCTTCGATGGATTTGAGTTCGTGTGTCCCTTCCAGCGCCAAAAGTTCGAGCTTTGCCTTGGCGCGCGCTTCCTTGTCCGGGATGATCTTGTCGATGATCGAGGCGATAGGGCCGATAAGCGATTCGATGATTGCCATAATTGGTTCCTCCAAAAGCAATTGGATAACCAATTTGGAACATGTAGGAAACGGATCGGCTCAGCCGGGCGGGTTTGATTGTGTCGCAAGGGCAAGTGGGTTAGAGCAGTCGCTGTCGAAAGAGATGCGGAGCATCGGATGAAACGGGTCATTTCGAATATTGCGGCAACTGCAGGTGTGCTGGCGCTGGTCGCCGGCGGTGCCGTCGCGCAACCGGTCGAGCCGATCCCCTCGACCGCGGAAGGCGCGCTCGACATTCCCGAACTGTGGGATTGCGATCGGATCGAGCCGGAATATGCGCAATGGCTGGAAGACGGCAATGCGCCGGAAGACTGGCGCTATGTCGGCAAGACCTACCGCGACGTCGACGATGACGAGCTCTATTCCTGGCAAGACTGGCTCGACTGGGTCGATGATGCTGGCTGCGGTGCGGGAATCGCCGAGGCCGGGAAATCGCCCAAGGCAATCGTCGGCGTGCTGGTCGCTTTCTATGCGACCGGCCTGATCGCAGCACTCAGCGGCGACCGCGCAATCAGCCCGGGCTGATCCCGGCCGAATCCACAAAAATCCAATTTTCCGGTGTAACCCACTGGTCGGGACGACTGGATTCGAACCAGCGACCCCTACACCCCCAGTATAGTGCGCTACCAGACTGCGCCACGTCCCGATACCAGTGGAGGCGGCCCTATAGGGGGGAGTTCTGTGCATGGCAAGCGCCAAGCTGCCGCAATTCATTGCCCTGCAATCGCGTTCCTGCTAACTGCGCGCGCTCTTGGCGAGGGGGCTTTCGGCCGGAAGCTTGATTGCTCCGCAACCGGTCCCATCTCGCACGAACAACAGCATCAACGGATACAGGCTTTTCCTTCATGATCGACCTTCTCGCCGCCGCCGGCTCCGCCGCAGCCCAGCCGCCGGTCTGGCTGCAGATTCTTCCGTGGGTCGCGATCTTCGCCATCTTCTGGTTCCTGATGATCCGCCCGCAGATGCGCCAGCAGAAAGCGCACCAGGAAAAGATCGCCGGTTTGAAGCGCGGTGACGAAGTGGTGACGGCAGGCGGCCTCGTCGGCAAGATCACCAAGGTCGAAGACCAGTTCGTCGAAGTCGAACTGTCGAAGGGCATGAAGGTCCGCGCCGTGCGCAACACCATTGGCGAAGTGCTCTCGGGCACCACCGCCAAGCCCGCCAACGACTGATCCGGCAAGAGGCAAACAGCAGACATGCTCGATTTTCCAACCTGGAGGAAAGCGTTCCTGTGGGGCATCGCCGTCATCGGCATGCTCCTGTCGCTGCCTTCCCTGTTCTCGCTCGCCAATCTCGACTGGCCCGAACAGCTTCCCGATCCGGTCGTAAACCTCGGTCTCGACCTTGCCGGCGGTAGCCACATCCTGCTCGAAGCAGAGCGGGACGAAGTGGCTTCGATGCGGCTCGAAGACATGGAAGAAAGCGTTCGCAACGCCATGCGCCGCGCAGAGCCGCGCATTCGCATCGGCGACGTGTCCACCGCGGACGGCCAGCTCAGTTTCCTGCTCGACGACGTCGCCGATGTCGATCGTGCCCGGGCTGAACTCGAAGACCTGATGAACGGCACCGGCCCGGTCCGCGAATGGGACCTCCAGGTCGTCGACGGGCAGCGCTTTGTGCTGACGCAGACCGCAGCGGGCCTCGACAATGCGGTCGATGCCGCGATGGAAGGCGCGCTGCGCACCGTCGGCATCCGTATCGACGGCCTCGGCACGCGCGAGCCGACGATCCTGCGCCAGGGCGACACCCGCATCGTGGTGCAGGTTCCCGGCTTGCAGGATCCCGAACAGCTCAAGGAACTGCTCGGCAAGACCGCCAAGCTGGAATTCAAACTCGTCGAACGCCAGGCCAGTGCCGAAGAAGTGGCGCGTGGTTTCGTGGCGGGCGGCGAAGTCTATCCCTATGCCGAAGGCGAAGGCTTCCCCAACGGGGTCGTCGTCCAGCGCATCGGCGGGATCGACGGCGAGACGCTTACCGGCGCACAGCAGAATTTCGATCCGCAGACCAACGAGCCGGTCGTCTCGATCACATTCAACCCCGACGGCGGGCGCCGCTTTGCGCGGATGACCACGCAATACACGGGTCGCCAGTTCGCCATCATCCTTGATGACGAGGTGATCTCCGCTCCGGTCATGCGCGATCCGATCCAGAACGGCCAGTCGCAGATTTCCGGCGGCTTCACGGTCGAAACTGCGAACAACCTCGCGATCCAGCTGCGCTCCGGCGCGCTTCCGGTGGACCTCAGCGTGGTCGAAGAGCGCACGGTGGGGCCCGACCTCGGCGCCGATTCGATCAAGCAGGGCATGATCGCCATCGTGATCGGCACGCTGCTGGTCATGGGCTTGATGATCGCGAGCTACGGCCGCTTCGGCATCTATGCGACGGTGGCACTGGTCATCAACGTGCTGATGCTGCTCGGTATCATGGCGGCGCTCAACATGACGCTGACCCTGCCGGGCATCGCAGGCTTCGTCCTGACGATCGGTGCGGCCGTCGACGCCAACGTGCTGATCAACGAGCGCATTCGCGAAGAGCGGAAACGGGGGAGACGCGTGATCGCGGCGGTGGAGAACGGCTACAAGGAAGCCAGCCGCGCCATTTATGACGCGAACATCACCAACTTTATCGCAGGCGTCCTGCTGTTCAGCTTCGGCTCCGGACCGATCAAGGGCTTTGCCGTGGTCCTCGTCGTCGGCCTGTTCACCAGCGTCTTTACCGCCCTGCCGCTGACCCGCATGTGGGTCGCCGGATGGCTGCGCAAGGCGCGCCCATCCGACATCAATCTTTGAGGAAACGGACGATGAAACTTCTCAAGCTCGTCCCCGACGACACCAACATCAAGTTCCTCAAGTGGCGCGTGCCCTTCTTCGTGGTCAGCATCCTGCTGATCGCGGCAAGCTGGGCGCTCGTGGCGACCAAGGGCCTCAACTACGGCGTCGACTTCGCCGGTGGCCTGGAGGTACGTGCAACCTTCACCGAACGTAGCGAGGCACCGGTGGCGCAGCTGCGCGACGATGTGGAGGCGCTCGGCTACGGGTCGCCGGTCGTCCAGCGCTTCGGCGAGGACAACCAGGTCTCCATCCGCGTGCGCCTGCCCGACGAGATCGCTGCCGACAAGGATGCTGCGCAAGCTGCGGCCAATGCGGTGGTCGATGAACTGCAGGGCAATTACCCCGATTTCCGCCTGGACGGGAACGACAACGTATCCGGCAAGGTGTCGGGCGAATTCCGCGAGGATGCGGTCCTCGCACTGGTCGCCGCCATGCTGGCGGTCGCGCTCTACATCTGGATCCGCTTCGAATGGCAATTCGGGGTCGGCGCGCTGTTCGCGCTGTTCCACGACGTCAGCCTGACACTGGGCATGTTCGCGCTGTTCCAGCTGGAATTCAGCCTCCAGATCATCGCGGCGATCTTGGCCATCATCGGCTATTCGCTGAACGATACGATCGTCGTCTACGACCGCATCCGGGAGAATTTGAAGAAATATCGCAAGATGCCCGTGCCCGAACTTCTCGACCTGTCGGTGAACGAGACACTGGCGCGTACGGTGATGACCTCGCTGACCCTGCTGGTGGCACTGCTGCCGCTGTTGCTGATCGGTCCGGCAAGCCTGTTCGGACTGACTGCGGGCATCACACTGGGTCTCTTCGTGGGTACGTACAGCTCGGTCTACATGGCCTCGCCGCTACTCATCTGGATGGGCGTCAATTCGGACAGCTTCGTCCCGGAAGAAACGGTCGCGGACAAGCAGGAGCGCGTTGCGCGCGGAGAAGTCTAACCTGCGATCAGGCGATCGTAATGGGCGCCCAGCGCCTTTCCGTTCGCTTCCCAGCTATAAGCGTCGACACAGGCGGCTACCTCCAGGGGTGGCCGCCTGTTTTGCAAAACCAGCCTGATCCCCTCGCGCACTGCATCGGTTCGACGGGCAACGATGACCCCGGCCGCGGGCGTGTTCACGACCTCGCGCGCGCCGCCAGCGTCGGTAATGACGACGGGCGTGCCGCAGGCCAGCGCCTCGATCCATGCATTGGCGAGACCCTCGCTGGCAGACGGCAGGGCCATCACGTCGGCAGCTGACAGGACGAGGGGCAGCAGGTCGTGATCAAGGCTGCCGAGGAAGTGGACGCGGTCGGCGACACCTTCAGAGCGGACCAGGGCGCGCAGGCTCGCCTCGTCCTCACCCTTGCCGACGACCACGAGACGGGCGTCGGGCAGGTCGGCGATGGCCTTGATGACGAGCGCCTGTCCCTTGCGTTCGATGAGCGCACCCACCGTAGCGATCAGCTGGTCGCGTGCGCCGATTTCAATGCCCAGTTCGCTACCGAGCCGGTTGCGCAATTGTGTGTGTCCGAGCGGCCGGAAGCGGTCGCGGTCCAGCCCGGTACGATGGATGAGGATCTTCGAGCGGTCCATGCCCAGCGCCGCCATGTCGTCCGCCAATGCTTCGGATACGCTGAGCAGTCCTCTTGCCTGACTGGCCGCGGATGTCAGAGCGTGAGCGCCATAGTTGCGTCCGCCCCAATAGTGGATGTCGGCCCCGCGTGCCTTGATCGACAGCGGCAAGTCGAATTCGGCCGCGATACGCGCCGCTGCCGGACCATCGGGATAGAAGAACTGCGCATCGACCAGATCGAACGGCTTTTCCTCATGAAGCCGCCTCGCGAGGGGCATCACTGCCTTGGCGATGAGGCGAGGATTGAGCCTGCCGCCGATTTTCGGAAGCAGGCGAAACGTCGGTCGGTGTATCGCGATACCGTTTTCCTCGCCGTCGACCGCAGCCTGCTTCGCCTCGCGGTATCGGCCCAGAGCAAGGGGAGGCAGTCCGATAGGGTTGATCACGACGGGCTGCCAGTCGGTATGCCGGGCTAGCGCCTCGATCGAGCGCGCGACGAAGGTCCCGAACCTAGGCGCCGAAGCATTGGGCCACAATGTCGACAGGACCAGTGCCCGCCGCGGTTGGGGAGAGGTCACAGCCGGCGGACCAGCATTTCGGCCACCCCGATCCAGGGCGGGCCGTCGACCACCTGCTGTTTCTCCCCGTGACCGGGCGGAAGGATCCCCACGAGGCTGCCTTGCCGATCGATCAAGCGACCAAAGGCAAAACGCCCGGCCTTGCGCGGGACGAGAACGTCGCGGTTGACTGCGCGCCCGGCATCTTCCGGATCGATCTGACGCAGCCAGAGCTGGTCGCCGGGACGGTATTCGCCATGCGGATAGTCGATGGTGAGCACCACCAGCGCACCTTCGGCCCCAAGATCGGTGGCGAGAAGCGCGTCGCGCGTCCTGTCGAGTGCTTCCGCTCCATCCTTGCCCAGCGTGGCGACCACTTGAGGGTGGGCGGCTTTTTCGGAGCGGACGAGCACTTCCGGCTCGACGCCCAGTGCGGCGGCGATCCGCTCCATCCATTTCAGCGACAGGTTACGCATTCCGGTCTCGAGCCGTCCGACCGTCTGCGGCGTCGTCGGCGGGTCGCACGCCTCCGCCAAGTCGGCCAGCGTCCAGCCCTTCTCCTTGCGAATGTCGCGGATACGGTTGATCAAGCGCCCTCTCCAATAACCGAATTGGTTTTTCTACTTTCCTACACTAACCGATAATATGGGCAATTGTATACTTTAGTTAGCAGCCCATGATTCGGAGTTTGGAAAGTGGCTCGGTCATCCGATAGCAAAGAAACCAATGAGGTTATAGAGGTCACGCCTGAGATGGTGGAGGCGGGGCTAGAGTTGTATTCGGAAATGGCGTGGCACGACCCGCGAAGTCCGGCTTCACCTAGGGAGTTGGTGGAGGCCCTTCTTCGTCTCCGTAAAGATATGTAAATAGGTCGCCCAGCTCGCCGTGGAGAATTCCAAGGTTACGCCTTTCTTTTTGAATACGAGTCACAAGTGCCTTTACGTCGCCTAGAGTTTGGAACTCCGTAATACTGCGAAGGTCGACCTTGACCTCCCCCGAACCCTTGACCCTCTTCACGGTGGTGCCCTTCTTTAGTCGCATGAAGCGCTCGCCAGCGACATACCAAAGGTCGTGAATGTATCGGTTTCGATCGTTCCTCAGTTCGTTTCCGATGAAATTTAGGGTCTTGTCGGCGCGGCCTCTAAAATCAGTGTCGGTCTCGACATAACGGGTCAGGGCCTTTGCGATCTGGATGTTCGTTCTCAGATCCACGTTGGCATCCACGGCAAGAAGGAACTTTCCAAACCCCTGATCCTGCATCAGATGTTTAGATTGGACGTTTGTCAGGGCTATGATTAGGCTTGCTACATCATCCTCGAGCCATGCCCATTCGTAGACAACTTGCCCAAGCGCGGCGTAGAGGGCGTTATAGGTAGCGGAGTTTTCATCCATGGAAGACAATGAAACCTATTCCGAAGAGGAAACCAAAGCGCGGCGCGAGGCCGCACTAAAGCGGATGCTGGCAACGCCGCACAAGCCGCATAAGAAGGGGCAGGCCGAAGCCCGCCCCAACCGTTCACGCAAGAAGCCAGACTAAAGCCCAAGCAATTGGCCAGAGGCACTTTGCTAGGTTGATCTGAACGACCATTGTTACCGTGGTCTTGGTTTTCATTACTGATCCCCAAGGCCGCAAGCGCTCGCAGCCTAAGAGGCAAACGAAGAAGCTTCTGGTGCAACCACTGAGGCAAGGTTGCGAGCAATCTCCCCACCATTCACGGTCGCGAGCCGATCATGGTAGCGGTAATGTGGAGTCCAACGCCAAGCTCGGCGGCAGCGATTGCGGCACCGCCGCTAGTGGTGGCCCGGCACAGCCGGGTCCAAAACGCCCGTTTAGGTTGGTTGGCATTACCATGCACCTTCCGGCATGTTCGGGTATCCGCCCCGAATGCTTTCCGATGCCCTTGGATGGTGGGGCAAAATTTTATCGGAGTCGAGTCCAACGCTTACGGCGCTCACCAATCTGGCGGGGTGCTACGACCTTCTTAGGCGGCGAGACGATTAGTCCGCCGATAAGTAAGGCGACGCCCAAAACCACCCTTAATGATTTCGCCTGCGCGTTCCGCATCGCTCATGTCGCGAGTGCTGGCGCGTAAATCGAACTCGGCAAGGTAGCGGTGAAGGTGAGCCTCGCTAAGGTGGTGGTAGGTGCCGACCACACCGCGCTTGAAAATCGAAAAGAAGTTCTCAGCGCTGTTAGAGTGGAACATGCCTTCCGCGTAGATCGCTGCGCGGTGGTTTACGGCATGATGCGAGGTAAACTCCTTGCCTACGCTGATGTAGCCCTTGTGCTCATCGGTCATGAGGCTGGATGCACGGTCAACGTTCTGGACCAGCACACCGCGAAGGGTGTTGGCGTGGACGTTGGCAACATGGAACGAACGCGAGGCCCCGCCACGCTCCACTAGGGAGACGACGATCTGCTTCTTGGGGACAGGACCCCAGGCGCGGTTTTTGGCCTTGCCGCCTACATAGGTTTCATCTGCTTCGACGATCTGGCCAGCGCCACCAATTGGACCGTCGCCATTGGCACCGTCCATGGCTTCACGAATGCGATGGCAAAGGAACCACGCAGTCTTGTAGCTGACGCCGATCATGCGGCCCATCTGAGCGGCGCTCATGCCCTTCTTGGAGGCGGCCATGATGTGCGTAGCAAGCAACCACTTGTTCAAGGGAACGTGGCTGCGCTCCATGACGGTGCCGGTGCGGACAGTGAACTTGTCGCGGCAGTCATTGCAAAGGAACATTCCGGCCTGCGTCTTACCCTTCATGCGGTGGACGTTGTCCGAACCACAATGGGGACAAACTGGTTCGCCACCCCAACGCGTTTCTTCGATGTGCGCCTCTGCCTTGGCAGCGTCATGGAAAATGGGGTTGGTGATGTCGATATTCATGGCGGTTTCCTTGCTTACCCATCTTATGACAGATGTGGACTGCTAAGTAAAGTATATAATTGCCATAATATGCAAGCGGTCTCTCCACAGGCATGGAGGTGAATGGTGCGAAAGCAGTTGGTCGAACGCGAGCTGACCGAAGAAGGCCCTCGCAAGGGAGGCTCGGCGAAAGGCAGAAAGCGAACCGTAACGGTGAATGCCGCGGAATCGCCGCTGTCCTGGGCGCATGCGCGGGGCCATCTCGACGACCGCCTGTTCGATGCAGGCGAGCGGTTGCGGGCCGATTACGAGCGCGCACAAATCGCCCCGGGAATCACGATGCGCTGGGACCCCGTCCGCGTGGACGGCGGAGGCGGTGACGGCATGACGCCGGGTGAGCGCCAGCTTGCGGCCCGCGCTCGCTTCGACGGAGCGATGGCGCTGGCGGGCAGCGGCCTGAAGGATGTCCTGTGGCACGTCGTCTGCAATTGCGAGAGCCTGTCCCATGCCGAAAAGGGCCTTGGCTGGCCCGCAAGGAGCGGAAAGCTGGTGCTCCGGCTGGCACTGGACCGGGTGGCCGATTTCTATCGGATCCGCTGAGCGACGTTCTGGCGTAGCCGCGGGAGGACCTGCTCCTCGAACCAGGGGTTCTGTCGCATCCATAGTGTCGAGCGCCATGCGGGGTGGGGTAGGGGCAGAAATTCCGGCAGGTATTCTGCAAAGTTCCGGACACGCTGAGTCATCGAAAGCTGGCGCGTGCGCGGAAGGTAATAGGCTTGCGCATAAGCACCGACGAGCAATGTCAGTCTGTCTTTGGGCAGGATTTCGAGCACGCTTTCATGCCATAGCGGCGCGCATTCGGGCCGGGGCGGTTTGTCGCCTCCGCTGGCCTTGCCCGGATAGCAGAAGCCCATCGGGACGAGCGCGACCTGCTGTGGATCGTACATCTGCTCCTTGGTGAGGCCGGTCCATTCGCGCAGCCGGTCACCGCTCGCATCGTCCCATGGAATGCCGCTTTCATGGACTTTCGATCCGGGCGCCTGGCCGATGATGAGGAGGCGTGCCTCGGGCGAAAAGCTGGCGACGGGACGCACACCGTGGGGCAAGTGCTTTTCGCACAGCCGGCAGGCGGCGATCCGCGATGCAAGCGCTTCTGCGCTCAAAGCGCCTCTGCCATTTCCGCCAGCATCAGCCAGCGTTCTTCGGCCGCGTCCTTCTCGGTCCGGGCGTTCTCGATCCCTTCGCTGATCGTGGCGAATTTCTTGGGATCCTTGGTGTAGAGATCGGGGTCGGACAGTATCGTCTCGCCCTTGGCGATGGCGGCTTCAAGTTCCTCTATACGCGCAGGCAGCAATTCGAGGTCGCGCTGGTCCTTGTAGGACAGTTTCGTCGGCTTCGCCCTGACTTGCTCGGCAGACTTGGCGGCGGGCTTGTCCTGGCGCTTCTCTTTTGCCTGAACGGGCGCGCGGCGTTTTTTTTCCCAGTCCTCATAGCCACCGGCTACGATATCGACCTTGCCGGTACCGTCGAGGCCGAGCGTGATGGTGACGGTGCGATCGAGGAAGTCGCGATCGTGGCTGACGATCAGCACGGTGCCTTCGTAATCCGCGATCACTTCCTGCAGGAGGTCCAGCGTTTCGAGGTCGAGATCGTTGGTCGGCTCGTCCAGCACGAGGAGGTTCGATGCCTTGGCGAATTCGCGCGCCAGAAGCAGCCGCGAACGTTCGCCGCCGGACAGGACCGCGACTTTCATGTCGACGATCTTGGGGTCGAACAGGAATTCCTTGAGATAGCCCTGCACGTGCTTGCGGTTGCCGCGCACGTCGATCCAGTCGCCGCCTTCGGCCAGCACCTGGCGGACGGTCTTGTCGTCGGTGAGCAACTGGCGTTGCTGGTCGATCATCACGCCGGTCAGGGTCTTGGCGATTTCCACCGTGCCGCTGTCGGGTTCCAGTTCGCCGGTCAGCATTTTCAGCAGCGTCGTCTTGCCTGCACCGTTGGAGCCGACAATGCCGATCCGGTCGCCGCGCTGGATGCGCAGGTTGAACGGCTTGATGATCGTGCGCTCGCCGTAAGACTTGGTGATGCCTTCCGCGACGATAACCGACTTGGACTTGAAGTCCTCTTCAGTCGCCAGCTTCAGCTTGGCGGTGCCCGCGCTCGCAATCATCGAGGCGCGCTGCGCGCGCATCTGCCATAATTTTTCCAGCCTGCCCTGGTTGCGCTTGCGCCGCGCGGTGACGCCGCGCTCCAGCCAGTGCGCCTCTAGCTTCAGCTTCGCGTCGAGCTTTTCTGCCGCGCGCGCTTCCTCGGCGTAGACCTGTTCTTCCCAGGCTTCGTAACCGCCGAAACCGACTTCTTTGCGACGAAGATTGCCGCGGTCGAGCCAGACGGTCGCGCGGGTCAGGCGTTTCAGGAAGGTGCGGTCGTGGCTTATGACCAAGAAAGCGCCGCGATAGCGGTCGAGCCAGCCTTCGAGGAATTCGATGGCCGCCAGATCGAGATGGTTCGTCGGCTCGTCCATCAGCAACAGGTCGGGATCCTGCGCCAGCGCGCGGGCAATGGCGGCGCGGCGCTTCTCGCCGCCGCTGGCGCCCTCGGTCGCACGGCTCATATCGATGCCGAGCTGGCCGGCGATGGCCTCTACCTCGTGCTCTTGCGGCGCGTGAGCACCATCGAGCGCCCAATCCATCAGCGTGGAGTGGCCAGAAAGATCGGGGTCCTGTTCAAGCAGGACGATACGCGTGCCCGGCTTGATCTTGCGCGTCCCTGCATCGGTTTCCAGCTGGCCGTCGATCATGCGGAAAAGCGTGGTCTTGCCGACACCGTTGCGGCCGATCAGCGCCAGCCGGTCGCGCGGGCCAATATGCAGGTCGAGCGGGTCGTGATCCGGCCCGCCGAACAGCCACTTGCCGCCCTGTTGGAGGGCCATGCCTTCGAGGCTGAGGATGGGGGGCTGTGCCATAACGCAGCGCGAGGTAGTCGCGCCGCCCCCAAGCTGCAAGCGCCTACTGGGCGGCTGCGCGCGAACCTTTCTGCATTTCCACCATTGCGGCAACGCTTTCGAGCAGTTTGGGCGCGTCGTAGATCACGCCGTCCTTGATCGTCCAGCGCACGCCGCCGACCTGCTCGATTGTGCCGGCCTCGCGGTTCAGCTTCGTGTGACCGGTGCCGTAGAGCAGCTTGAGATTGTCAAGGGGATTGCCCGGGACGATTACCAGATCGGCCAGCTTGCCCACCTGGATCGTGCCCATCGGCGCCTCTTCACCGCGCGGATCGTAGATTTCCTGCGCGCCTGCGGTGGTGGCGGCGCGGATGACCTCCAGCGGGCTGAGACCTGCTTCGCGCAGCATTTCGAGCTCGCCGATATAGGCGAAGCCCCACGTCTGGTAGATATAACCCGGATCGCTTCCTGCGGTGACGCGCCCGCCCCGGCGGTGGAATTCGGCAGTCAGGTCGAACCAGTAGCGGTAGAACTTGCGCCAGGCGACCTCGTCTTCCGTGCTCCAGTCCTTGTAATAGCTGCCATGGTTGGTGGCGCTGGGTGCGTAGAAATCCATCAGCGAGGGCAGGCTGTAACGCGCATGCCAGTCGCGGTTTTTCGCGGCCATGACGTCGCGGCTGGCAGAATAGATGTTGAAGGTGGGGCTGAGCGTCACGCCGCTTTCGATCAGGAAATCGATATAGGCGTCCCATTCCTCGCTATGCGGCTCGACCACCTGGTCGGCGAGGCGGGCGACCCAGCCGAAACGCGATTGCTCGTCGAAATAATTGTAGCCCTGCGGATAACGGGGCAGCGCATTGTCATCGAGAAGGCTTTCGAAGTGGCCGTAAAAATGCGTGATCCCGTCGAGGCCCAGTTCGACCGCCTTGCGGGCATTCACCCTCTGCACCCCCGGCTGCGCGAGGTGGGCGACCGTGCCGAGGCCCTGTTTCTCTGCCTCGTCCAGCGCCGCGCCGAGCACGTCAGGCATGGCTGAGTTGAAGAACTTGATGCCCCAGAACCCCTGTGCCTCGGCCCAGCGCACCCATTCGCGCGCTCCGGTTTCTGTCGTCGGGGCGGGGCGGCCCCATTTGTCGCCGAACACGGCGTAAGGGAACAGGCGCGGGGCAACGATTGCATTCGCCTCGCTGCGCTGGCGGTCGGTAAGGTCGGGCTGGCCGGGTCCGAAATAGAAGCTCACCCCGCGCACGCTGGTCACGCCATGTGCGAGCCAGAGGCGATAGCCATAGGAGGGCTGCGCAGCCTTGGACGGATCGCCATTGTGGCCGTGCGTGTCCACGAAGCCGGGCATGACGGCCATCCCTGTGGCATCGATCACGCGGTCCGCCGATGCTTTAACGTCGGCAGGAGCACCGCCGCCATGGATGGCCGCGATGCGATTGCCCTCGATGACGATATCGACCGGACCCATGGGCGGCGCACCCGATCCTTCGATCATCGTGGCGCCCGAGACGATCAGCGTTCCGAACGGCCCTTCCGCTTCGCCCGGCTGGATGTCGGGCACCGGCTCCATCTGCGCCGCAAGCCCGCTCCCGAGCGTCGCCGCTGCCATCGCGATGAGATATTTGCCAAGCCGCATTCCGGTCCCCCTACTCCTGCGCATGCGCTACCGCCATCGGACGAAGATGAAAAGGAGGGAACCTCGGCGTTCAGCCGTTGGTAAAGGTGGGGAGCCGAAAAACGCGTCTCAACAAAAGGAGTTACGTTATGATCCGCCATACCGTCCCAGCTCTCGCAGCGCTTGCGATGGCCGGTACCGCACAGGCTGCCGAAGTGCAGATCGCGGCGACCGGCCCCGTCGTGGAGCTCAGCATTACCGAGCAGATCGAGGCGGAGCCCGACATCGTGAATGTGGGCGCAGGCGTGGTGACCAACGCACCCACTGCAGTCGAAGCCCTGCGACAGAATTCGGTCGAGATGCGCAAGGTGATCGACCGGATCAAGGCGCTGGGCGTGGCGGAGCGGGATATCCAGACCTCCGGCATCAACCTGAACGCGCGCTACGATTACGACCAACGCCAGCAGCGCCAGGTTTTCCGCGGCTACCAGGCGATGAACCAGGTCAGCGTGAAGCTGCGCAATATCGACGAGACCGGCAAAGTGCTCGACGCGCTTGTCGTGGCGGGCGCGACCAATCTCGACGGTCCGCGCTTCAGCCTCGAAGACGACGCGCAAGCCAAGGCTCGTGCAAGGGCCACGGCGATGCAGCGGGGCCGCGAACAGGCGCTCGAGTATGCGCAGCTTGCGGGATTTAGCGGCATTCGCCTGCTGGAAGTGAACGAGACGATCACCGGTCGCTCGCCGGGTCCGTACCCTGTGGTGCGCACCGCCTCTCTCGAGGCCGCTGCCGACCAGTCGGCTCCGGTCCAGCCCGGCCTCGTTAGCACCGGCGTCAACGTAACAGTGAAATACGAGATGACCCGCTGAACCATTGTGAACGTGCACATTCACGACTTGTTCAATGGCTCGGGAGTAGTCACTAAAGCATCATGAAACGCCTGCTTGCATCCTTCCTCGCTTTCGGTCTCGTGGCCGGCCCGCTTATGGCGACCCCGGCAGAGGCGCAGCGTCGCACCGACCAGGGCGAAGCACGCAAGGAAATGCGGGCAGGCAATATCATGCGCGCCCGCGAAATCGAAAACCGCATCGTGCCTTCTATGGGCGACGCGGAATATCTCGGTTTCGACTATGATTCGACCGCGATGGCCTACCGCCTGAAGTTCATCAAGGACGGCAAGGTGAAGTTCGTCGACGTCGATGCTCGCACCGGCCGCGTGCTGCGCCGAAGCCGCTGATCCGTCCAACACGTGGTCTGATCAGGGAACAAGAAACTCCGTTCATCTTGACGCGTTCATCTACATGAACGACACGCTTTACGCAGATTACAAGGACGGAAATTCATGCGGATCCTGATTGTCGAGGACGAACCTACGCTCGGCCAGCAGCTCAAGACCACTCTCGAGCAGAACGGCTATGCGGTCGACTTGTCGACCGATGGCGAAGACGGGCACTTCCTCGGTTCCACCGAAGATTACGATGCTGTGATCCTCGACCTCGGGCTGCCCGAGATCGACGGTCTGACCGTGCTTGGCATGTGGCGTAAGGAAGGGCGCAAGTTCCCCGTCCTGGTGCTCACCGCGCGCGACAGCTGGTCGGACAAGGTCGCCGGCCTCGACGCAGGCGCGGACGACTATCTCGCCAAGCCGTTTCAGACCGAAGAGCTTATCGCCCGCCTGCGCGCTCTCATCCGCCGCGCTTCGGGCAATACCTCGAGCGAACTGACAGCCGGACAGGTCCGCCTGGACACCCGTTCGGGCCGCGTCACGCTGGCGGGCGAGCCGGTCAAGCTGACGGCGCAGGAATACAAGCTGCTGAGCTACCTCATGCACCACAAGGGCAAGGTGGTCAGCCGCACCGAACTGATCGAGCACATTTACGATCAGGATTTCGACCGCGATTCCAATACGATCGAGGTCTTCGTTACGCGCATCCGCAAGAAACTGGGTGCAGAGGTAATCACGACTATCCGTGGACTTGGGTACAGCCTCGACGACCCCGCTGACGCGCCCCGAGCCTGAGGATACTCCGGCTGGCGAGGCGCGTCGCGCGGCGGATATTCCGCCCGGTGACGCGTCTGCGCCGCCCGCCGGCCCCGTGACGCTGCCGGACGCCAAGCCGCCGCAACGCAGCCTTGCCAAGCGCATGATGGTCATCGCGGCCGTCTGGATCGGCCTCTTGCTGGTGGGCGGAGGCTTTGCGCTGGACCGCACGCTGACGCGGCTGGTGCAGAACAATTTCGACAACCAGCTGGAATATGTGCTGACCGCGCTGATCTCGTCTGCGGAGATCGACAACAATGGCGAGGTCTGGACCTATCGCTCCCTGGGCGACCAGCGTTTTCTCGAACCATACAGCGGCGTGTACTGGCAGATCAGCGGGGAGGGGCGCGAAACCTTTCCCAGTCGTAGCCTATGGGACCGCACACTGACGGTCGATGGATCGCATCGCGACAACGATCCGCATTATTACGATTCCTACCAGTTCGACGGCGAACCGCTGCGGGTGGTGGAGCGCAACGTTGAACTGCCCGATAGCGATGTGGTGTGGACCTTCACCGTCGCATCCGCTCGCGAGGAACTCGATTACCAGATTGCCCGGATCCGTTCGATCCTGATCTGGAGCTTCGCCGTGCTTGGCCTTGGCCTCCTGATCATGGCGATCCTGCAAAGCTACTATGGCCTGTCGCCGCTGCGACGCGTGCGTGCTGCGATCCAGTCCATGCGTTCGGAAGGGGCGAACCGCATTACCGAACCGCTTCCGCTGGAGGTCGAGCCGCTGGTGGAAGAGATCAACGGATTGCTCGCGCATAGTGAAAAGCAGGCAGAGGAAGCGAGGATGCACGCGGGCAATCTCGCCCATGCGCTCAAGACCCCGCTGACGGTCCTCACCAATGCCGCCACCGCGCACGATCCCAAGCTGTCCGACCTCGTGTGCCGCGAAACCAAGACCATGCAGCGCCACGTCGAACACCACCTTGCGCGGGCGAGGGCGGTCGGACGGCGGGCAAGCGGCCATGCGCGCGCCGATGTCTGGCCCAGCGCGGAAAGCGTCTTGCGAGCCGTGACGCGCATCTATGAGAACACCCGCTTCGACCTCGACGGAAATAAGCTGTCCGCCGTCTCGATCGAGCGGCAGGATCTCGACGAAATCCTCGGCAATCTCATCGAGAACGCGGCCAAGTATGGCGGCGGCAGCGTCTTCGTGACGATCGATGCCGCACGCGATGAAGAGCTGTGCACCATCTGGGTCGAGGATGACGGCACCGGCATTCCCGAAAGCGAGCGTGCCCGCATATTCGACCGCGGCGCGCGGCTGGACACGGGAAAGCCGGGCACTGGCCTCGGCCTCGCGATCGTTCGGGACGTGGCGGAAATCTACGGCGGCTTGGTCGAACTCGACGAGAGCGAAGACCTCGGCGGACTTCTCGTGAAGCTCAGCCTGCCTCGGGCGGGTTAACTCCCACGCGCCCGTTCGTGGTGGCGAATGACTTCGTCGATGATGAAACGCAGGAATTTCTCGCTGAACTCGGGGTCTAACTCGCTTTCCTCTGCCAGGCGGCGCAGGCGCGCGATCTGCTCTTTCTCGCGGTTGGGGTCGGCCGGAGGCAGCGTCACCTTCGCCTTGTATTCCCCGACCGCCTGCGTGATGCGAAAGCGTTCGGCGAGCATGTGAACGATAGCCGCATCGATGTTGTCGATGCTCTTGCGATAGCCGGCCAGGACCTTGTCGTCCCCCGGTTGAGGTTGCGCCGTTTGCGTCATTGCTTGCCAAGCTATCATCAATTGCTCTCTTGCCAAGAAAGCATGTGCAGCGCATGGCCAAGTTGCAATGACAGCCGACGTCGTACCCCTCCCGCGCAAGGGCCCGCAGCCCTCGATCGATCCCATGCTCGCGCTCACCGCCTCGGGCATGAACCAGGTCAATCAGGTCATTCTCGACCGGATGCAGAGCGAGGTGCCGCTGATCCCTGCGCTGGCCGGACACCTTATTTCGGGCGGCGGCAAGCGGCTGCGGCCCATGCTGACGCTCGCCGGGGCGGAACTGGTCGGGTATAGCGGGACTCGCCATTACAAGCTCGCCGCGGCGGTCGAGTTCATCCACACCGCCACGCTGCTCCACGACGATGTCGTCGATGGCAGCGATCTGAGGCGCGGCAAGGCGGCGGCCAATATCATCTACGGCAATCCCGCGACCGTCCTGGTCGGCGATTTCCTTTTCAGCCGTTCGTTCGAACTGATGACCGAGGACGGCAGCCTGAAGGTGTTGAAGATCCTGTCCGGTGCCAGTGCGATCATCGCGGAAGGCGAGGTCGACCAGCTGACCGCCCAGCGCAAGATCGACACGAGCGAGGAACGCTACCTCCACATCATCCGCGCCAAGACCGCAGCCCTGTTCGCCGCGGCGAGCCGAATTGCCGCCGTCGTCGCGGAATGCGGTGAGGAAGAAGAGCGCGCGCTCGATGAATACGGACGCAACCTCGGGGTTGCCTTTCAGCTGGTCGACGACGCGCTCGACTACGATGCAGACGCGGCGCAAATGGGCAAGGACCAGGGCGACGATTTCCGCGAAGGTAAGATGACCCTGCCGGTCATTCTCGCCTACGCACGCGGCAACGAGGAAGAGCGCGCTTTCTGGAAATCGGCGATCGCCGGGTTCCGTTCAGGCGATGAAGACCTGGCCGAAGCGATCCGCCTGATCGGCAAGTACAACGCCGTTGCCGACACCAAGGCACGGGCCCGCCACTTCGCCCAGCGCGCAATCGACGCGCTATCGATCTTCCCCGATGGCAAGGCCCGCCAGGCGATGGCACAGGCGGCACTGTTCGCGGTCGCACGCGGGCATTGAGCTTTCCCCAGCGAAGAGAAGAACTACTGCGCCTCGATGAGGCGATAGCTTCTCTCGTGCCATAAGGGATAACCGCTTACCTCGTAATCTGTGCGAATCTGCAGGAAATCGCGCGCCCATTGAACAGACACGTCTACGGGGTAGGACTGCGGTCCTTGAAGCCTGCAACTCCATACCGACTTGAAAGAATTTCCGTCCAATTCAATCGGTGTGTCATCGCAATTGTCGGAGAAAACCTTGCTTAGCACGAAGCGTCGCAGATCGTCTTCGGACGATATGTCGATAAAAGCTTCCGACGACGGCAACTCGACATCCATCTCTGTCGATTGCGAAGCATACGTGCCCCGCTGAGGGAATTCTGGCCCGAAGACCGGACCGCCCTCTGCAGAACATGACGCAAGCGCGATGCTCGACATGGCCAAACCGAGATATTTTCCCATCGCGATCTCTACCCTTCGTGACCCATCCGTCGGATTAGCCCAAAAATCGCAATATCTTCTTAATTTCAAGGATGTTTCTCTGCGCAAATGAGACGCTCGATGTGCAGCTATGGAAAATCCGTTCCGTCCGCTCTATCCCCACGCAAAGCTGGTTCAGAAAATTCAGTGTCTATACTTCCAATCTTTGAGGTAATCCCGGATTTGCTTGATTGCCTGCGCGAGCGTACGGGCGCCGTCCTCATCGCTCCTCCGGGTGCAGGTAAGACGACCGCCGTTGCGCCTGCTTTGATTACCCAGGACTGGTGCACGGGCACAATCATACTCACATCGCCGCGCCGTGTTGCGGCTCGCGCTGGTGCCGAGCGCATGGCAGAGATGCTGGACGAAAAGCCGGGCGAGACGATCGGCTACCTGACCCGCCTCGACAGCAAGCGGGGTCCGAAAACGCGGGTCCTGGTCGTTACCGAAGCGATTTTCGTCAACATGCTCGTACAGGATCCCGAACTGGAGGGCGTCTCGGCAGTCCTGTTCGACGAGGCGCATGAGCGTCATCTCGACAGTGACCTCGGCCTGGCTCTGGCACTGGAAAGTCGCGCTGTGCTGCGCGACGACCTGCGGGTCCTTGTCATGTCGGCGACCATCGACGGCACGCGGTTCGCGGATTTGCTGGGCGTGGACACGCCGGTCATCGAAAGCGAAGGCCGCGCCCACCCATTGCACATCGAATGGCTCGGGTCTTCGCCGCAAATGCGGGTGGAGGACGCCATGACGTCGGCCATCGCCCAGGCATGGCGTGACGAAAAAGGCGATATCCTGGCGTTCCTACCCGGCGTGGGTGAGATCGAGCGCACGCGTGAGCGAGTGGAGGCGCGACTGCCCGAAGCCGTGGTCCTTCCGTTTCACGGACAGGTGCAAGGCGCGGACCAGCGCGCTGCGATCCGCCGCGATCCGCAGGGGCGCCGCCGGATCGTGCTCGCCACTGCGATTGCGGAGACCTCGCTGACGCTCGACGGCGTTTCGGTGGTCGTCGATGCCGGACTATCGCGCCGCGCCGAATTCGACCGAGCAGCTGGCACCACGCATCTGGTGACGCACCGCGCGAGCCAGGCGGCTGCGGCGCAGCGGGCAGGGCGCGCGGCGAGGCAGGGTCCGGGAGTTGCCTATCGATTGTGGGAAGAGGGCGGCCATGCCGGACGCCCCGCATTCGATCCTCCGGAGATGGAGACCGCAGACCTCGCGCCGCTGGTCCTGACACTTGCGAAATGGGGCACGAACGAGCCGGCCGAGTTGCAGTGGCTCGACAAGCCTTCCCCCCCTTCCGTGGCTGCAGCGCGCACCACCTTGCAGGCGCTCGGCGCGCTCGACGGTGAAGGGCGCATTACGCCAGCCGGTGAGAAGCTGGCGCGGCTACCGATGGACCCGGCTTCGGCTGCGATGGTCATTTTCGGGGCGGAACACGGCGTGGCGGAACGTGCGGCCAAGCTGGCCCTCCTGTTGCAGGAAAGGGCGCTGGGGGGGCGCGGAGAGGACTTGGAAGCGCGCCTGCAACGTTGGGACGGCGATCGCGGCCAGCGTGCAGAGGCGAGCCGGAAATTGGCAAAGCGTTGGGCAGCCCAGGCGAAGGACCTTGTGGAGCAGGTAGGGGGTGAAGCGCCACCCGCCGCCATCATGCTCGCAGCGGGTCGGCCCGAATTCATCGCCAAACGACGCGATGCAAGTGGCGAGGGCTGGATATCCGCAGGGGGCAGGGGCTTTTCCCTGGATCCGACGTCGTCGCTGGCCCGATCGTCCTATCTCGTTATCGGCGATGCGCAGGGGCAGGCCAAAGCCGCCCGGATCACCTCGGCAATCGCGCTCGAGGAAGGCGATCTCGAGCGCTGGCTGGGTGATCGGATCGAAGGGCGGTCGGTCTTGCGATGGGGCGGGAATCGTATCGAAGCGCGGCTCGAGCGGCGGCTCGGCGCGATCACGTTGGCGAGCGGCCCCGACCCGGCCCCTGACGAGCAGGCTATTGTGGACAGCCTTGTGGAAAAGGCGTTGGAGAACCCGGCAAAGCTGGTTCCGCAGACGCTTGCTGCTCGGGCTGCCTTTGTCGGTGTCGACGCGTTTGAGCCTGAAAGTTTGCGCGATACTATCGACCTATGGCTTGTGCCTTTGCTGGCCGGCAGGCGCGATCTGGATTTGCCCAAAGGCCGGCTGGTCGATGCGCTCCTCAATCTCCTCGACTGGGACGCTCGCCAAAAGCTGGATAGCGAGGCACCGCGGGAATTTACCTCGCCTGCCGGGACCACGCATCCGATCGACTATACCGGCGACGATGCGCCCAGCGTGGAAGTCCGCGTACAGGCATTGTTCGGGCTGGAGCGACATCCCATGATCGGCAAGACGCCCCTGCTGCTCAAGCTCACCAGCCCTGCCGGACGCCCTATTCAGTCGACCCGCGACCTGCCGGGATTCTGGCGCGGTAGCTGGGACGATGTGCGCAAGGACATGAAGGGACGCTATCCCAAGCATCGCTGGCCCGAGGAACCGTGGACCGAAAAGCCGAGTTTGAAGACCAAGAACGCCTTCCATAAATCGGGAGGTTGAATTATGGGGCGCTCACTATGGCAGCGAGAATCTACCAACGTCCGCAAAGCGCGATGCAATCCGGCAAGGCCCGCACCGATGAGTGGGTGCTGGAATTCGAACAGTCCGAAGCGCGCAAGGCCGATCCCCTGATGGGCTGGACCGGCAGCGGCGATACGCAGGTCCAGGTGCAGCTCAAGTTCCCGAGCAAGGACGAGGCCAAGGCATACGCCGAAAAATACGGCATTCCCGCCCGCGTCCACGCGACGCCGCCTCACAATCTGAAGCTGCAGGCCTACGCCGATAATTTCCGGTAATCGCTCCGCCTGAAATGCGGAGTTGAATTCTGGGCAATCCGCCGCCATATGGCGCGCCGGGAGTCGGGTGGACGTTTGCGTTCGCTCACCGGGTCAGGTCCGGAAGGAAGCAGCCCAGGTGAATTGCGACGGGTCGCTCGGCTCCTTTATTTTCCCACACCCTTCATGACATTCGGCGCGTGTGCGCCTACCTAATCCTGCATGGGTGATTCACCGGACAATACTGACGGTCTTCCGTGGGAAGCCGAGGCTGAAGAAGCGGACACGCCGAGCGCTGCCGAGCTCGAGGCTGCTGGCCAGAACTCGATGTTCGGGGACGCTCCCGAACCCGCCCCGGCTCCTGCTGAACAGCCCCCGGTTGCCGTGGCCGAAGCTGCCCCGGCTCCTGCCGTAGCTGCGCCCGAGGCTGCGCAGCCTTATCGTGTGCTCGCACGCAAGTACCGTCCGCAGACCTTTGCCGAACTGATCGGCCAGGATGCAATGGTCAGGACGCTGGCCAATGCCATCGCTCGCGACCGGCTGGCGCATGCGTTTCTGATGACCGGCGTGCGCGGGGTGGGGAAGACCTCGACCGCGCGCCTGATCGCCAAGGCTCTCAATTGCGTCGGTCCGGATGGAGAGGGTGGTCCGACGATCAGCCCCTGCGGCGTCTGCGAGCCCTGTACGGCGATCGCCGAAGGTCGGCATATCGATGTTATCGAGATGGACGCCGCCAGCCATACCGGCGTCGACGACGTTCGCGAGATCATCGAAGCGGTACGCTATGCGGCCGTATCTGCGCGCTACAAGATCTACATCATCGACGAAGTTCACATGCTGTCGCGCAATGCGTTCAATGCCTTGCTCAAGACGCTTGAAGAACCGCCGGCGCATGTGAAATTCCTCTTCGCCACGACCGAGGTGGACAAACTTCCGGTCACGGTCCTCAGCCGCACGCAGCGTTTCGACTTGCGCCGTATCCCGGTCGAATTGCTCGAATCGCACTTTGCGGAAATCTGCCGCAAGGAAGGGGTCGAGGCCGAGGACGAGGCGCTGCACATCATCGCCAACGCTGCCGAGGGCTCGGTGCGTGACGGCCTGTCCATCCTCGACCAGGCGATTGCCCATGCCGACATGGAAACCGGCGGGAAGGTTTCTGCAGAACGCGTTCGCGACATGCTTGGCCTTGCCGATCGCGGGGCGCAGCGGCGCCTGTTCGCTCACCTTCTCGACGGCGATTCCAAGGCTGCACTGAAGGCCGTCGACGACCAGTATGCACTGGGTGTCGAGCCCTTGTCGCTGATGCGCGCGCTCATGGATCTTACCCACCGCATCGCGCTTGCGCAGGTGGCCGGAGAGGCCGACGCACCGACCGCCGAAGAGCGCGAGCAACTGGATGACTGGGCGAAGCGGCTCGAAGTCGGTCAGGTCCATCGCCTCTGGCAATTGTTGCTCAAGGGGCATGACGAGGTGCGGCAGGCACCCGATCCACTCGTATCCGCCCGAATGGCTCTGTTGCGCGTGCTCCACGCTTCGAACCTGCCCGATCCGGGAAAGCTGGCGAAAAAGCTGGAAGAACTGGCCGAACGCGGCCCGGCGCCTGCCGCCGCTTCTCAAGACACCAGCGGCGCTGGAGCGCCATCTGCTTCGCTCGACTGGGAAACGCTCGTCGACAAGGTCGACAACGCCGGTCATTTGCAGGCCGCCAGCATCATGCGCCTGCAGGTACGCCCGATCTTGGTGGAGCAGGGCAGGTTGGTCTATCATCGGTCGGACAAGTTCAGCGATGCGATCGAGCCGGTGCTGAAGGACGCGCTTTACGCAATCAGCGGAGAACGCTGGGCGCTGGAAAGCGGCGATCCGGCCAAGGCTCGCCCATCGCTGGTTGAAATCGAGAAAGCGGAGCGTGAAGAGGCCAAGGCCAAGCTACGCGAACATCCGCTGGTGAAAGCCACATTCGCGGCATTTCCCGATGCCGAACTTATCGAAGACGGCGCCGAGCTCCCCCCGCAACGGCGCGAAATACCCTGGAGTCGAAACGCATGAAATCGATGGAAGAAATGATCGCTGCAGCCCAGAAGGCAGCCGAAACGATCCAGACGCAGATGGGCGAGGCGCAGGCCAAGCTCGACACGATCGAAGTCGAAGGAACCGCCGGTGGCGGCCTTGTGAAGGTCCGCGCCTCCGCTCGCGGTCGCATTATCGGTGTCGAGATCGACGACAGCCTGATGAAGCCGGAAGAAAAGCAGATGGTCGAAGACCTCGTGGCCGCCGCCTTCAACGACGCGCGCGACAAGGCGGACCGCAAGTCGGCTGAAGAAATGCAGAAGATCCAGGGCGGTATGGGACTGCCGCCGGGCTTCAACCTTCCGGGAATGTAAGCCTGGCGCGCCGAGCGCCGCCCAATCCCCAACATGTTGCGCCCTCCACGTTGCGAAGCGTGGGGGGCGCACCCATATTCAGGGTCAAGGACGGTCCCACCAACCTCGCGGACCGCAAACGGACGCATGAATATGACTGAGAGTTTCCCCCTTCTTCCCCTGCGCGACATTGTCGTTTTCCCCGGCATGGTCGTTCCGCTGTTCGTGGGCCGCGACAAGTCGGTCGCGGCGCTCGAAGTGGCGATGGAAGGATCGAAGGACATCTTCCTCCTCTCGCAGCTGGATCCCGGCTGCGATGACCCCGAAGGCAGCGACCTTTACGACCTCGGTGTCGTGGCGCAGGTCCTCCAGCTGCTGAAGCTTCCCGATGGCACCGTGCGCGTGCTGGTCGAAGGCCAGGAACGCGCAAAGCTCGAGGCGCTTCGCCCCGAAGGCGAGCATGTCGTGGCCGATGTCTCGATCATCGAGGAGCCGACCGCTGCAGGCAGCGAAGTCACGGCCATGATGCGCCAGGTCGTCGACCAGTTCGGCGAATACGCCAAACTCAACAAGAAGGTCGGGGAAGACGCCGCCGAACAGCTGCGCGAAATCGACGATGCAGGCGAACTCGCCGACACGATTGCCGCCGCCATCAATGCAAAGGTGTCGGACAAGCAATCGCTGCTGATCGAGCCCGATCCGCTCAAGCGGCTGGAAATGGTAATGTCCTTCATGGAAGGCGAGCTGTCGGTGCTGCAGGTGGAACGCCGCATCCGCGGGCGCGTGAAGCGCCAGATGGAGAAGACCCAGCGCGAATATTACCTCAACGAACAGCTCAAGGCGATCCAGAACGAGCTGGGCGGTGACGACGAAGACGGCGGCAACGAGATTGCCGAGCTGACCGAGAAGATCGGCAAGACCAAGCTGTCGAAGGAAGCCAAGGCGAAGGCCGAGGCCGAGCTAAAGAAGCTCAAGGCCATGCAGCCGATGAGCGCCGAGGCGACCGTCATTCGCAATTACCTCGACGTGCTGCTCGGCTTGCCGTGGGGCAAGAAGAGCAAGGTCAAGAAAGACATCGGCAAGGCGCAGGAGATCCTGGATGCGGATCACTATGGCCTCGAGAAGGTCAAGGACCGGATCATCGAATATCTTGCCGTGCAGGCGCGCACCAACAAGCTGAAAGGCCCGATCCTGTGCCTCGTCGGCCCTCCCGGCGTCGGCAAGACCAGCCTCGGCAAGTCGATCGCGAAAGCGACCGGCCGCGAATTCGTGCGCCAGTCACTTGGCGGCGTGCGCGACGAGGCGGAAATCCGCGGTCACCGCCGGACGTACATCGGCTCGCTTCCGGGGAAGATCGTCACCAACCTCAAGAAGGCCGGCAAGAGCAATCCGCTCTTCCTCCTCGATGAGATCGACAAGCTCGGCCAGGATTTCCGCGGCGATCCCGCCTCGGCCCTGCTCGAAGTGCTGGACCCGGAACAGAACAACAAGTTCCAGGACCATTACCTCGAACTCGATCTCGACCTGTCGGACATCATGTTCGTGACGACTGCGAACAGCCTCAACCTGCCGCAGCCGCTGCTCGATCGCATGGAGATCATCCGGCTGGAAGGATATACCGAGGACGAGAAGGTCGAAATCGCATCGCGTCACCTCCTGCCCAAGCAGGTGAAGGACCATGGCCTAAAACCCGAAGAGTTCGAGCTGACCGAAGAGGCGCTGCGCGATCTCATCCGCTACTATACCCGCGAGGCTGGCGTGCGTACGCTGGAGCGGGAGCTGGCACGGCTGGCACGCAAGAGCTTGCGCAAGATCCTCGAGGGCAAGGCGACCGCAGTCACCATTACGCCGGAAAACCTCAGCGAGTTCGCCGGTGTGCGCAAGTTCAAGCACGGTATGAGCGAAGACGAACCGCAGGTGGGTGCCGTCACCGGCCTTGCATGGACCGAAGTGGGCGGCGAACTGCTGACCATCGAAAGCGTCACGACACCGGGCAAGGGTGAAATCAAGACCACCGGCAAGCTGGGCGAAGTGATGAACGAAAGCGTCGCCGCCGCCTTCAGCTTCGTGAAGGCGCGGGCACCTGCCTATGGCATCAAGCCCAGCATCTTCCAGCGCAAGAACATCCACATCCACCTTCCCGAAGGCGCCGTTCCGAAAGACGGCCCCAGTGCGGGTGTCGGCATGGTGACGTCGATCGTATCGACCCTGTCGGGCGTACCGGTGCGTGCAGACGTAGCGATGACCGGCGAAGTGACCTTGCGTGGCCGGGTGCTGGCGATTGGCGGCCTCAAGGAAAAGCTGCTTGCAGCCCTGCGCGGAGGCATCAAGAAGGTGCTGATCCCGGATGAAAACGTTAAGGATCTCGCGGAAATACCGGACAATGTGAAGGAGGGCCTGGAGATCGTGGCGGTCAGCCATGTCGACGAGGTTCTCGAACATGCTCTCACGGCGATCCCGGCACCGATCGAATGGACTGAGGCGGATGACCTCGCGAGCCAGCCGGTCAACCCGGGCGCCGGAGGTGCGGCGGCTCCTACGGCACATTAACAAAAGACACGTTGCACTGCAGCGAATCGAAAAGGCGTCCGGGCCGCGGTCCGGGCGCTTTTCCCGTTGCGGGACACAATAGCCGAACGGTTCATCGCAGAAATCGAATTCGTGGCGCGAAGTTGGCGCTTTTTCGCGGATTTTGCCTTTGACAGCGCGCCCAAAAGCCTCTCAATTCCCTCGCCTTCGGTGACGTGATTCACCGGCTTTATTTCAAAACACCAATTGAGGGGGTTTCCATCAAAATGAACAAGAACGACCTGATCAGCGCGGTTGCCGATTCGAGTGGCCTTTCCAAGAGCGACGCCGCAGGCGCCGTCGAAGGCGTTTTCGACGCGATCACCAAATCGCTCTCGAACGGTGACGAAGTCCGCCTGGTCGGCTTCGGCACGTTCTCGGTTGCCAAGCGCAAGGCTTCGACCGGTCGCAACCCCCGCACCGGCGAACCGATGACGATCAAGGCATCCAACCAGCCGAAGTTCAAGGCCGGCAAGGGTCTCAAGGACGCGGTCAACTAAGACTGCTTCGTTGCTGCCCCGCCAATGTGCGGCTGGCAGTTATGAAAATAAAACGCCGCAGCCCGCTCCATGCGTGGCTGCGGCGTTTTTCTTTGGGCTTTGGAGTTTGATCCTCAGTCGAACGCGATGAGCGCGGTCGGCGCCTGTTCGGTGCGCTGGTCGATTTCCCAGACCAGCGTCTGTCCACGGGGGTTATTGACGGGTCCTTCGTCGGTATTGTTGGCAAGGATGCGCCCGTCGGTGACAATCGTGAAAGTCCCGTTCGGCATGAGGATATTCGGCATCTCGCCATCCTCGCCTTCCCCCTTCGCCTTGCCCATCGATGCAAGTCCCATCATCCCGGCCATCATGCCCTGCATGGGGTTGCCGCCGCCCTGCGACGCAAAGCCCGGAGCATCGACGCGGACCTGATTGCCGTCGCGCAGCATCATCGTGACGAACATGTTCGCCATCGGCATTTTCTCGACCATCGGGAAAGCGAAAGCGTGGGTCATCTTCCCCGTGACGCTGAAGTCGACATCGAAAATTCCGTCGCCCTTGTATTCTACCGTTTCCCAGCCGCGCTGGCGCTCCAGCTGCTCGGCCAGCTTCTGGGCCGCTTCCGGATCCGACGGGTCGAACCCGCCGAGCATCTGCTTGGCCTGCTCGGCCTCTCGCTCGGCCTTGGCACGGCGTTCGCTTGCACCCTCCTGCCATTCGGCGCGTTGCTCATTCACTTCCGCAAGCGAGCACTCGCGCACTTCCCAGGTCTCCTCGTCGACGCATTCCGCTTCGAACTTCTCTTCGGACTTGGCGCCCATTTCCGCGAGCTTGCTCAGCGCCAGCATCTGGATTTCGCCATCGTAGCTGTAAGCGAACGTGCCGTCCTTCATGAGCTGCATTTCGCTGGTGAAAGTGCCAGGTGACAGCAGGCAGCCGGTCAAGGCGAGCGAGCTGGCCGCCGCCAGAGTGGCTGCGCGAATCGGTGTAGTCATGAATTCCCCCCGGTCGAGTTTGTCGGTCCGTCAGTTGCGCGTAGCTACGGCATACAATGCCACGGCAGCTGCATTGGAAACGTTAAGGCTCTCGATTTCGGACGAGATCGGCAGTCTCGCGAGCGCATCGCAATGGCCTTCGATATTCTGCCGCATGCCCTCTCCCTCGGCGCCAAGGACGATGGCGACAGGCCCGGCAGGCAAAGCCTCTGCCAAGGTGGCCTCGGCATGGCCGGTGAGGCCGATGCGCCAATATCCTGCCTCGGCAATTTCATCGAGCGCACGGGCAAGATTGACGACCCGGATCCACGGCAGCGTTTCAAGTGCCCCCGATGCCGTCTTGCCGATGACGCCACCTTCGGGCGGGGCATGACGATCCTGCGTCACGATCGCCGCCGCGCCGAATGCCTTGGCCGAGCGCATGATCGCTCCGACATTGTGCGGATCGGTCACCTGGTCCAGCAGGACGATCGGCCGCGCAGGATCGCCGTCCAGCACCTCGTCCAGAAACTTGTCCTCCAGTGCCGCACATTCGAGCACGAGGCCCTGGTGCGGCGCATCCTTCGCGACAAGCCGCGCAAGATCCTGCCCATCGGCAAATTCGACCGGGAAGTCCGGCGGGAGTTCTCCGTCGAGGGATTCGATCCCCTCGCGCGTCGCCCACAGCTTGCGGTGCACGCGATCGGGGTTCTTCAACGCCGCCTCAACCGCGTGGCGGCCCCACAGGCGGACATGACCCGCACTGGCCCTGCCGCTGCCGCGTCCACCCTTCATGCGGCCGGCGCGGCCTCTCAATGCGCGTTTACGTTCGCCCTTTGCCATCTTTTCCATCCTGTATTTCGGCTTGGGCTGCGCTCCTGCCAGTGAGGGCATTGACAGGCAAGCGTCGCTTCGCCAAAGGGGCGCCTCTCGGCGAGGGACCCCAAGGGGTTTCCGACGTTATATCTCTGAGAAGAGAACAGGCGAGCCCGTGTGGACAGGTGGCCGAGTGGTTAAAGGCAGCAGACTGTAAATCTGCCCGCGCAAGCGTACGCTGGTTCGAATCCAGCCCTGTCCACCACCGGCTTCTTTCCCAGGCAAACGTCGCGCAACTCTCTTGCGAGCATCCGCTCCCGGGCCTAGGCACGCCGGCATGACTCAGCATATGCAGATGACCGGCCGACCCGTCATTTCCTCGACCGGATTGTTCACCCCCGAAGAGAGCATCACCAACGAGGAGCTGGTCGCCAGCTTCAACGAATACGTGCGTCGCTACAATGAAAAGAATGCGGACGCGATCGCTTCGGGTGAAATGCAGCCACTGACCGAAAGCTCGGTCGAATTCATCGAGAAAGCCAGCGGCATCAAGGCACGCCACGTGATGGCGAAGGAGCCGGTTCTCGATCCAAACGTAATGGCACCGCGCTGGCCCCAGCGTTCGAATGACGAGCTGTCGATCCTGGCCGAGATCGGCGTGAAGGCGGCGCGCGACGCGCTCGAGCGGGCAGGGCGCAAGCCGGAAGACGTGGACGCGGTGCTGTGCGCTGCCTCCAACATGGAACGCCCGTATCCCGCAATGGCGATCGAGATCCAGCAGGCGTTGGGCATCGATGGGTTCGGCTTCGACATGAATGTCGCCTGCTCGTCCGCCACCTTCGGCATCCAGACCGCCGCCGATTACATTCGCGCAGGCAACGCGAAGAGCGTGCTGGTCGTCAGCCCCGAAATCACCAGCGGCCATCTCAACTGGCGCGACCGCGACAGCCATTTCATCTTCGGCGATGTTGCCACGGCTGTGCTGGTCGAAGATGCCGCCATCGCCCCCGAAGAGCATTGGGACATCCTGGGCACCAAGCTGAAGACGGTCTTCTCGAACAACATTCGCAACAATTTCGGCTTCCTCAACCGCGCTTATCCCGAAGACGCAGGTGGTCCCGACAAATTGTTCGTCCAGGAAGGCCGCAAGGTTTTCAAGGAAGTCGTGCCGATGGTCGCACAGATGATCGTGGACGAGGCAGAGCGCATCGACATCGATCCCACTTCCCTTCGCCGCCTGTGGCTGCATCAGGCGAATACGGGAATGAACCGCCTGATCGCGCATCGCGTGCTGGGCCACGAGGCGAACGAGGACGAGAGCCCCACTGTGCTCGACACCTACGGCAACACCTCCAGCGCCGGCTCGATCATCGCATTCCACCTGCACAGCGAAGACCTGCAAGAAGGCGACACGGGCCTGATTTGCAGCTTCGGCGCAGGCTACTCCGCCGGAACCGTTTTCGTGCGCAAGGCAGGGTAGGCGGCTTGTGAGCGGCGCAATCAGCGCCTAGGCCTTCGCACATGGCAGGTGATCTACTCGACAGCCAGGGGCGCGGCGAAGCGCAATGGGGCTTGCCCGCGATCCATCCGGAAGGCCGCAAGTTCGGCATTGCGGCGCTGGGCATTTCGCTGCTTTTCGCCCTGTTCGCGTGGGAAACGCTGGCATGGCCGATGGCTTTCCTGTCGCTCGGGATTTTCGCATTTTTCCGCGATCCCGAAAGGGTCGTCCCGCAGGACCAGAGTGCGATCGTATCGCCAGCCGACGGTCGCATCGTGCAGATCACCGAGGTCAATCCACCGCGTGAGCTGGTTGTAGACGATGGTCACGGCCTTCCTTGCCTCAGCGACGAGCCGACCGTGCGTGTCTCGATTTTCATGTCGGTCTTCGACGTTCACATCAACCGGACGCCGATTGCGGGCATGGTCCAGCGGCTTGTTTACGTGCCGGGCCAGTTTCTCAATGCAGAACTCGACAAGGCCAGTGACGAGAACGAACGGCAGCATATCCTGGTGGAGCGAAGCGATGGCGTCTGCGTCGGCTTCACCCAGATAGCGGGGCTTGTTGCCCGCCGCATCGTGCCCTTCGTGAAACCGGGCGACACGCTGGGCGTTGGTCAGAGAGTGGGGCTTATCCGCTTCGGCAGCCGCGTAGATGTCTACCTTCCCAAAGGTACGGCGTCGCGGGTCATGCTCGGCCAGAAGGTCGTGGCAGGGGAAACCGTCCTCGCCGAAATCGGTTCGCAGCGCCTGCTTGAAGGAGTGTCGCAGTGAATCATCCCGAAGAAGCCGATCCGCATCGCCAGTACGAAGAACGTGCGCGGCTGGGCCCGAAGGCGGCCGAGGATGAAAAGCCGGTTATGGGCAAGTCACGCGGACTGTCGCTGCGGGCGATGGCTCCCAACGCCATTACGGCGGCGGCCCTGTGTTCGGGACTTACCGGTATTCGCTTCGCCATATCGGAGCAGTGGGCGGCAGCCGCGATTGCGATCATCGTGGCCGGACTGCTGGACGGAATGGACGGCCGGATCGCGCGTGCGCTCAATGCCCAGTCGCGTTTCGGAGCCGAACTGGACAGTCTGGCGGACTCGCTGAGCTTCGGTACGGCGCCGGCAATTATCATTTATCTTTGGTCGCTGTCGGCAGAGCCGCGGCTTGGCTGGTTTGCCGCGCTCGCGCTTGCGATCTGCTGCGCCTTGCGGCTCGCACGTTTCAATGCGCAGATCGACATGCAGGAACAGCCGCATAAATCGCTTGGCTTCCTGACGGGGGTTCCGGCGCCCATGGGAGCGGGGCTTGCATTCCTGCCGTTCTTCATCTGGTCGGCGACCGATCTCGAAATCTTTCGTGCGCCGATCGTGGTCGGACCATGGCTTCTTGCCGTAGCCGTGCTGATGATATCGAGCATGGCGACGCCCAGCTGGACTTCGCTCAGGCCGCGACGGGGGATCAGGTTGTGGGTGCTGGCCTTCGTGGGGCTTCTGTTCGCGGCATTGCTGGTCGAACCGTGGTGGACACTGAGCGCAATCGGTGTCGGTTATCTGCTGCTGCTGCCCTACACCTTGATGCGGTATTCCAGGATCAGGCGGCGCAACGCACCGTCTGACGCGTAACCGGACGGGTACGACCGGGGCGGGTGAAACCGCCGTGAATGATCGTCGGGCGCATACCGCTCTCGCACTTTTCGATTTCGGTCGGCAGCTTCAGGCGGTGCCGAAGCTGGCCGAAAGCGGACCACCAGCGCAGTCCGCTATCGGCGAGCACAGCCACGGCCGCGATGGCGGCGGCGGCGAAAACGGCAGTGAGGAACAGTGCGAACATCCGATCATCTCCTCCCCGTGTGCTGTCGATAAACCTGTTGACAGACCGGGTAATTCTACGGGAAAACCCCTAATGCCCGCCGGTAGTTCCGGCGATGAGAACAATGTTCCCGTTTTGTTCTATGCTGTCAAGCGCTTTTAGCGCCAGGATTCCCCTTTTTTGCGATGAATCGAGTCTGGCTTTCGCCCGAAAAGCCCGCTAAAGGGCCGCCGTTCGCTTGAGATTCGGCCAATTCGGGCCGGTTGAACGAGCGGGCAAATCCACATGGAAGGCGCTCATACCGGTGCCCGGCGCGGGACATACCGCACCACGGGTTCCAGCCTTCCAGAGGTACAACCGGAAAGGAAATGACCATGGCGGCTCCTACCGTCACCATGCAGCAACTGATCGAGGCCGGCGCACACTTCGGCCACCAGACCCACCGTTGGAACCCGCGCATGAAGCCGTACATCTTCGGCGCGCGCAACGGCATCCACATCATCGACCTGTCGCAGTCCGTGCCGCTCTTCGCGCGCGCTCTCGACTTCATCAACCAGACCGCGCGTTCGGGCGGCAAGGTCCTGTTCGTCGGCACCAAGCGCCAGGCGCAGGACCCGATCCGCGAAGCTGCGCTCGCTTCGGGACAGCACTTCGTCAACCATCGCTGGCTGGGCGGCATGCTCACCAACTGGAAGACGATCTCGGGCTCCATCAAGGAACTCAAGACGCTGGAAGAAACGCTTTCGGGCGACACCAGCGGCCTGACCAAGAAGGAAGTGCTGAACCTTACGCGCAAGAAGGACAAGCTGGAGCTTTCGCTCGGCGGTATCCGCGACATGGGCGGCATTCCCGACGTGATGTTCGTGATCGACGCGAACAAGGAAGACCTCGCCATCAAGGAAGCCAACGTGCTTGGCATCCCGGTGGTCGCCGTGCTCGACACCAATGTCGATCCGAACGGCATCGCTTTCCCGATCCCGGGCAATGACGATGCTGCGCGCGCTATCAAGCTCTATTGCGATGCGGTTGCCGAAGCTGCCCGCACCGGCAAGGGCGAAGGCGTGACGGATTCCGGTGCCGATGTCGGAGCTATGGAAAATCCGCCGGAAGAAGCCGCGGCTTAAGACCGTTTTCGTGAGGCGGGGGCGCCATGCTCCCGTCACACAAGCGAACTATGCGCCGGGCCGCTGAACATAGCAGGCCCGGTGCCTCCGCATTAAAGATACCAAGAAGGAAACTATCATGGCTGCATTCACTGCCGCTGACGTGAAAGCCCTGCGCGAGAAGACCGGCGCGGGCATGATGGACGCCAAGAAGGCGCTCGAAGCCGCAAATGGCGATATCGAAGCCGCTGTCGACGCACTGCGCGCCAAGGGCCTCGCCACCGCCCAGAAGAAGTCGAGCCGTACCGCGGCCGAAGGTCTCGTCGGCATCGCCGTCGAAGCCACGAAGGGCGTTGCTGTCGAAGTGAACTCGGAAACGGACTTCGTTGCGAAGAACGACCAGTTCCAGGATTTCGTGCGCAAGACGACCGAAGTGGCGCTGACCACCGACGGTGACGATGTCGAAGCGCTCAAGAACGCTGCCTACCCGACCGGTGGCACCGTTGCCGAAAAGCTGACGAACAATGTCGCCACCATCGGCGAGAACCAGCAGATCCGCCGCATGAAGACCGTTTCGGTCACCAACGGCGTCATCGTGCCCTACATGCACAACGCTGTCGCTCCCGACCTCGGCAAGATCGGCGTTCTGGTTGCTCTCGAAAGCGAAGGCGACAAGGCCAAGCTCGAAGAGCTGGGCAAGAAGCTCGGCATGCACATCGCCGCCGCATTCCCGCAGGCGCTGACCGCCGACGGCCTCGACGCCGAAGTAATCGAGCGTGAACGCGCGATCGCCAAGGAGAAGGCTGCCGAGAGCGGCAAGCCCGAAAACGTCCAGGAAAAGATGGTCGAAGGTGCGGTCAACAAGTACGCGAAAGAAAACGCGTTGCTTAGCCAGATCTACGTGATCGACAACAAGACGCCGATTGCACAGGTCGTCGAGCAGGCTGGCAAGGACGTCGGCGCCAAGGTCGAGCTGGTGGACTACGTCCGCTTCCAGCTTGGTGAAGGCATCGAGAAGGAAGAAACCGACTTCGCAGCCGAAGTGGCTGCTGCTGTCGGCGGCTGATCCCAGCCCACCATAAGTAAGAAAACGGCCGCCGGACGATTGGTCCGGCGGCCGTTTTTCTTTGTGCGGCTGATCAACCGAACCAGCGTCGCCTGTTCTCGGAGAACCGCAACTTGAAGACAGTGGCAAAGAGAACCAGCAGGCCTGCGGCTATCGTGGCATAGGCGAGGGGCGATGCAGTCTGGCCGCCCGCCGAATAGATGGCGAAAAGCGCCCACAGGAACACGAGTGCATAAACCGGGTTTCCGCGCCCGCGCCAGATAGCCAGCGCTGCGATAACGCCGCCGATCATAACCACGCCTGCCGCCGTGGCCGCCTCGGGCCAGGTCTGTCCTATGCCGTAGTTCTGCAGGGCAGCGGCGATGTTCACGATGGTCGCGGCCGTCAGCCATGCGGCGAGGGCACTTAGCGGGAGCATTACGATCCAGCGCTCTGCAGTGGTGAATTCCCGATCAAGTCCCACGAACGTCCGGTAGATCGCGAGAAGGCAGACGAGCACTGTCGATATGATGATGACCGAGACGGCATCCAGCGCGTTCAGCTGCGTGTAGAGCGCCCACAATCCGTTGCCAAGGAAAGCCGCCGCAGCGAACCATCCGATCCGGTGCAGCAAGGCGTTCGATTTCTGCGCCGGGAGAGCTTGGTAAATCGCGAAGACAACCGAACCGAAATAAAGCGGCCCCCAGATCGCAAACGCCCATCCGGCAGGAGTGATCAGCGTCCGTTCCGCATCGGAGCGGCTGCCGATCGGCTCACCCACTCCGAGGCTGGGAAGGAACGTGGAACCGATCTGCATCACCACGGCGACGATGATCGCTATTCGCTGCCAGCCGCTACGTTGCGATACGGATTTCTGTGATTGAATGATCATTATCCGGTAACGGCAGGTCGGCGGGAGCGTTCCGTACCGTTCATCGCCGGCTTGCCTTTCCCTTTGCGACTCCGGCGCTTCATGGCTAAGGAGCCGCAAACCCCACAAGTAGAGAACCCCCGCATGACCCTTCCAAAGATGAACCGCGTCCTCCTGAAGCTGTCGGGCGAGGTTCTGATGGGGGATCAGCACTTCGGCATCGATCCGGCTTTCGTGCTGGAACTGGCCAAGGAAGTGAAGGCCGCCAAGGATACCGGCCTCGAGATTTGCCTCGTCATCGGCGGCGGCAATATCTTCCGTGGCATGGCAGGGGCCGCGCAGGGCATGGACCGCGCACAGGCGGATTACATGGGCATGCTCGCCACCGTGATGAACGCGTTGGCGATGCAGAGCGCTCTCGAACAGCTGGGCGTGCAGACCCGCGTGCAGAGCGCGGTGCAGATGGACCAGGTTTGCGAGCCGGTAATCCGGCGGCGCGCGGAACGTCACCTTGAAAAGGGGCGCATCGTGATCTTTGCTGCGGGTGTGGGTGCTCCGTACTTCACTACCGACAGCGGAGCCGCCCTGCGCGCTGCCGAAATGAACTGCGACGCGCTGCTCAAGGGCACCAGCGTCGACGGGATCTATGACAGCGACCCGAAGAAAAACCCCGACGCGACGCGTTATGAAACCGTCAGTTACGGCAAGGTGCTGGCAGACGATCTCAAGGTCATGGACGCCAGCGCTGTCGCCCTGTGCCGTGACAACGACATTCCCATCGTGGTCTTCTCGATCCGCGAAAAGGGCAATGTCGCCAAGGTTCTTTCGGGCAACGGCGTCCAGACCGTTGTGACCGACCACACCGCATAAAAGAAACGAACAGAGACGAGGAAGCCATTATGGCCAAATATGACAAAGCCGATATCGAACGCCGTATGCAGGGCGCTGTCGACAGCCTGAAGGGCGACCTTTCGGGTCTGCGCACCGGCCGCGCGAACACCAGCCTGCTCGATCCGGTCGTGGTCGAAGTCTATGGCTCGATGATGCCGCTGAACCAAGTCGCGACCGTGTCCGCCCCCGAACCCCGCATGCTGAGCGTGCAGGTCTGGGACAAGGCCAATGTCACTGCTGTCGAAAAGGGCATCGCGAAGGCCAACCTCGGCCTCAATCCGATGATCGACGGCCAGAACGTACGCCTGCCGATGCCCGATCTGACGGAAGAGCGCCGCAAGGACCTGGCCAAGGTTGCTGGGGAATATGGCGAGAAATCCAAGATCGCGATCCGCAATGTGCGCCGTGACGGCATGGAAGCGCTCAAGGATGACGAGAAATCCAAGGAAATCTCCGAAGACGAGCAGAAGCGTTCCGAAGCCGAAGTCCAGAAGCTGACCGACAAATATGTCGCGGATGCCGACGAAGCGGTGGCCAAGAAACAGCAGGAAATCCTGAGCCAGTAACGGCTCGGGATTCCGATTTCCCATGACCCAGGACACCAAGGCTGCGCGCCACGTGGCCATTATCATGGATGGCAATGGTCGCTGGGCCAAGCGCAAGCACCTGCCCCGCGTCATGGGACACCGCAAGGGTGTCGAGGCCGTGCGTGAACTGGTGCGTAGCCTCAAGGATACCGAGGTCGAGTGCCTGACGCTCTACGCGTTCAGCAGCGAAAACTGGAAACGGCCCGAGGAAGAGGTCGACGATCTGATGAATTTGATGCGCAAGTTCATCAAATCGGACTTGCCCGAATTCATTGCCAACGATGTGAAGCTAAAAATTGTCGGCGATTGGCAAGCGCTTGCGCCCGATATCGTGGAAATGCTCGAAGATGCGCTGGCCAAGACGGCTCATGGTTCGCGAACTTTGGCTGTTGCGCTTAATTACGGCGCGCATGCGGAGATCGCCCGTGCCGCTCGCAAGGCGGCTGAAAGTGGCACGATCGACGAGGAGAGTATCGCGGCCAACCTGTTTACTGCGGATTTGCCGCCTCTCGATCTCCTGATCCGCACCAGCGGCGAGGTGCGCCTGTCCAATTTCCTCTTGTGGCAGGCCGCTTATGCGGAAATGCTGTTCACCGAAGTGTTGTGGCCCGACTTCACGCCTGCGCACCTGATGGATGCGCTGGACCAGTTTGCGGGACGGGAGAGACGATTTGGCGGACGGTGAAGCAACGCCCAAGAAAAATGCGGACCTGCCCAAGCGCCTGATCTCGGCGGCCGTCATGGTCGCCGTTGCCGTTGCGGCGCTGGTTGCCGGGGATCCCTGGCTCGATTGGTTCATTGCCGCAGTCGTGCTGGCAACCTTCGTCGAGTTCGTCCTGCTTGTCGTAAAGGCGACAAGCAACGTGCCTTACCGGCTGGCCGCAATCCTGGCGGGCGCACTTTATATCGGTTTCGCCGGCCTTGTCCTGACGCGGATGCCACCCGGCCTCGTGGTCGGAATTGTCGGCTCTGTCATTGCGATCGACACATTCGCCTATTTCTTCGGCCGTTCGATCGGCGGACCCAAGATCGCGCCCTCGATCAGCCCGTCGAAAACCTGGGCGGGGCTGTTGGGGGGTGTCGTGGGTGCAAGCATCTGGCTTGCGGTGTTCATCTATTTCTCGGCACGCCAGGTCAGCGGACCGACCACGATGGGCTTCGACATGAACGAAGTGGGGACGATTGTCCTCATGGGCCTGGCTCTAGCCGTCGCTGCCCAGGCGGGTGACTTTCTCGAAAGCTGGCTCAAGCGCAAAGCCGGGGTGAAGGACAGCTCGCGCCTCATTCCTGGCCACGGCGGGGTGTTCGACCGGACCGACGGCATCATCCCCGTAGTCCTGATCGTCGGATTCGTCTTGGGTGCTGCTGCATGACGCGGTCGATTTCCATCCTCGGCGCGACCGGATCGGTCGGTGCGTCCACGCTTGATCTTGTCCGTCGCAACCGTGATCAGTGGCGTGTGGTGGCACTCACTGCCCATTCCAATGTGGAAGAGCTGGCCAGGCTGGCACGCGAATTCGACGCCGATGTCGCGGTCATTGCCCAGGACAATCTCCTCGGGGCATTGAAAGATGCTCTGGCCGGTTCTGGTGTCGAGGCGGCTGCCGGACGGGCGGCCCTGTGCGAAGCTTCTGCAAGACCTGCCGATATCGTGATGGCCGCAATCGTCGGCTGCGCGGGCCTTGGTCCTGTCATGGCGGCTATCGAACAGGGCACCACTGTTGCGCTGGCCAACAAGGAGGCCCTGGTTTCGGCCGGCGAGGTAATGACCGCGGCGGTCGAGAAACACGGGGCGACACTGCTCCCGGTGGACAGCGAGCATAACGCGATCTTCCAGTGCCTGCAGGGCGGGAAGTTGGCCGAGGTCCGGACCATCACTCTCACAGCCAGCGGCGGGCCTCTTCGTACGTGGAGCCAGGCCCAGCTGGATGCGGCGACGCCCGCCCAAGCGATCGCGCACCCGAACTGGGACATGGGTGCGAAGATCAGCGTCGACAGTGCAACCATGTTCAACAAGGGCCTCGAACTGATCGAGGCGCATCACCTGTTTCCGGTCGGGCTCGACAAGATCAGGATCGTCGTCCATCCGCAGAGCGTGATCCATTCGATGGTCGAATATCGCGATGGATCGACGCTTGCGCAGCTCGGTCCGTCAGACATGCGCGTGCCGATCGCTTCCTGCCTCGCCTATCCCGCCCGCATGGATACGCCGATGGACCCGCTCGACCTTGTGGCAATTGGCGAACTTACCTTCCATGCGCCGGATGAAGAGCGTTTTCCCGCAACCCGCCTCGCGAGAGAAGCGGCCCAGGCAGGCGGCGCTGCACCGGGTATCCTCAATGCCGCGAACGAGGTGGCGGTGGCGGCTTTCCTCGCAGGTAACATCCCGTTCAGCCGTATTGCGGTAATGGTGGATCGCGTCCTTACGGAAACCGAGCTTCCATCGCCGCCGCAGACCCTCGAAGAGGTTTTGCGCGTCGATGAGGACGCGAGACAGCGCGCGAGCGCCATGCTGGAGACTTGCTGAATTGGACGGTTCGATACCCTTCTGGATGTACATCATCGGCTTCCCGCTCTTGCTGGGGCCGCTGGTGACGCTGCACGAACTCGGCCATTACCTCGTGGGCCGCTGGTTCGGCGTGCACGCGGAGGCATTCGCCGTCGGTTTCGGCAAGGAAATCGCAGGCTTCACCGACAAACGTGGCACGAGGTGGAAACTCTGCGCGCTGCCGCTCGGCGGCTACGTGCAGTTCAAGGGCGACATGAACCCTGCCAGCGTACCGGACAAGGAAGCTATTTCCCGCGCCACTCCTGAAGAGCGCGAGGGCAGCTTTCACCATGCCAGCCTCGGCAAGCGTTCGCTGATCGTGTTCGCCGGTCCGGCCATGAATATCCTTGTGACGCTGGCGATCTTCACGAGCTTCTTCATGATCTTCGGCAAGCCCGTGTCGCCCGATCCGGCAATGGAAACGACAATTACGGCTTTTGCCGAGGATTCGGCCGCGCAGGAGGCGGGGCTGGAGATCGGCGATCGGATCATGCGCGTCGAGGGCAAGGAGGTCTCCAGCTTCTTCGACTTGCGCGAAGCGATCGTGATGTATCCGGGCCGCACGCTCGACATCGAGGTCCTTCGCGACGGCGAGTTGCAGAACTTCGATGTGGTTCCGCGCACGATCAAGGCGGAGGACCGGTTCGGAAACGTCTCGACCATCGGCCAGATCGGTATCCCGCCTGCCGTGACCGAGCGAAGGTTCGCGAGCGTCGGACCGGTCGAGGCTGTCAGCCTGAGCTTTGTCCAGACCGGCAGACTGGTCGACATGATGGTGACTGGTATCAAGCAGATCGTGGTCGGCGAACGCTCGGTAAAGGAGCTTGGCGGACCCGTCACGATCGGCAAATTTGCTGGCGAACAGTTGAGCCTCGGGGCGCTTGCATTCTTCAATCTGGCCGCGCTGATCTCGCTTAACTTGGCATTCATCAACCTCCTGCCAATCCCGGCTCTCGACGGCGGGCACCTGGCTTTTTACGCGGCGGAAGCGATCCGCCGGAAACCGCTGGGCCCCCGTAGTACGGAGGTGGCCTACCGGGCCGGTGTGGCAATTGTGCTCGCGCTGATGATTTTCGTCACCTTCATAGATATCGCCAAACTCCCGTTCTTCGGGAATTAGGCGGGGAAAGGGTCGGGTGAAGGCGCGTCTGCGGCGTCACACGGCTTGATCGCGCGGCGCGCATGGGGCAGGGGGCCTTCAGGCGCTTCGCAAGGCGTCTTTTGTATTTTTGAGGACGGGAACTCCCTTGTCGATGACTGATTTTGCGAACGCCGCAAGCGAGACGAAACCATTTGGCGCGCGGCTCGTCGCCGGATTGATGGCCGGTTCGGTGCTGGCAGGCATGCCTGCCGTGGCTTTGGCGCAGGATGCCGGAGAAACGCAGGCCGAGCAGCCTGCCGGAACCGTGGTCCAGCAGGACGTCGTGCGTTCGATCGCCGTAGCCGGTGCCCAGCGCCTCGAGCCGCAGACCATCCTGTCCTACATCCGACTTCGGCCGGGCGATGCATATACCCAGGCCGCAGGCGACCAGGTCCTCAAGGATCTTTACGCGACGGAACTGTTCTCGAACGTCAGCGTGACGAACACGGACGGCAATGTGGTCATCACCGTGACCGAAAACCCGGTCATCAACCGCATCATCCTGGAAGGGAACGAGCGGATCAAGAATGACAAGATCATTCCCGAAATCCGCCTTGCCCCGCGCCAGATCTTCACCCGTTCCAAGGTGCGTGCCGACGTTGCCCGCATCATCGAGCTTTACAAGCGCCAGGGCCGCTTCGCAGCGACGGTCGAACCGCAGCTCGTCCAGCTTAGCCAGAACCGCGTCGATATCGTCTTCGAGATCGAGGAAGGTCCGAAGTCCAAGATCCGCCAGATCAACATCATCGGCAACGAGGCCTTCTCCGACAGCGACCTGCGCGGCGAGATGGTCACCAAGCAGTCGCGCCTGTGGACCTTCTTCAGCTCCAACACGAGTTACGACCCCGACCGTCTGGCTTTCGACCAGCAGCAGCTGCGTACCTTCTACCTGACGCAGGGCTATGCCGATTTCCGTGTCGTCTCGGCAGTGGCCGAACTGACCCCGGACAAGGAAGACTTCATCATCACCTTCGTCGTCGAAGAGGGTGAGCGTTACAAGTTCGGCGATGTCAGCGTCGAAAGCGAACTTCGCGATTTCGACAGCGACGCGATGACCGCCCGCCTGCCGATGAAGAGCGGGGACTGGTACGATGCAGAACGCGTCGAAGACACGGTCGAACAGATGACCGAACTGGCCGGGACCTTCGGCTATGCTTTCGCCGAGGTGGCGCCGCAGTTCACGCGCAATCCCGAAACGCTGACCATGGACGTCAACTTCGTCCTTCGCGAAGCTCCTCGCGTCTATGTCGAGCGGATCGACGTGAACGGGAACACGCTGACGCAGGACAAGGTCGTGCGCCGCGAATTTCGTGTCGCGGAAGGTGACGCGTTCAATTCGCTCGCAATCCGCCGTTCCGAAGCGCGTATCAAGTCGCTGGGCTATTTCCAGGAGAACTTCGAGATCACGCAGGTCGAAGGCAGTGCGCCCGACCGTATCGTCCTCGAAGCGAACATCGAAGAGCAGCCCACCGGTGAGCTCCAGCTTTCGGCTGGCTTCTCCTCGATCCAGAGCTTCATCCTGTCGGGCTCGATCCGCCAGCGCAACTTCCGCGGCCGCGGCCAGACCGTCGGTCTCAGCGTGAACTACTCGCGTTTCTCGAAGTCGGCGCAGGTCAGCTTCTCGGAACCCTACGTATTCGATCGCAACATCTCGCTCGGCGCGGACATTTATCACCGCGAATACGATAACGATTTCTTCGCGACCGATTTCAACCGGTACAAGCAGGCCCAGACCGGCTTTACGATGCGCGCCGGCGTTCCGCTTTCGGAATACATGTCGCTGATCGGTAGCTATACCTTCCAGTACGAAGATGTATCCATCGGCGACGGCTTCTTCGAGGATACGGACGGCGACGGCGTGGCCGAATGCCTCCAGTCGCGCTTCATCTGCGAAGCGGTGGGCGAACGGACCGTTTCGATCCTTGGCGCGACGCTGAACTACAATTCGCTCGACAGCCGCGTGCGTCCGACGCGCGGCGAAACGATCAGTGTCACGGGTGAGTTCGCTGGCCTCGGCGGCAATGTGAAATATCTTCGCATGCGCTCGCAGATGGGCAAGTGGTTCAATCTCGGCAGCGGTCTCATCTTTTCGCTCAACGCGGAAGGTGGCTGGATCCGCGCTCTCAGCGAGAACGACACGCCGGGCTTCGACGACGTGCGCCTGACCGACCGCTTCTTCCTTGGCGAACCGCAGTTCCGCGGCTTCGACATTCGCGGCGTCGGTCCTCGCGTGGTACGCCTGCGCTATCTCGATGACGATGGCGATCCGACGACTGCCCGCGTTCTCGAGACCATCGACCAGTTCCGTGAAACCAAGAACCGCGCATTCGACGACGCGCTGGGCGGCAGGGCCTATTACCTCGCACGCGCAGAGCTCGAAATCCCGCTTGGATCGGGTGCACGTGAAATGGGTATTCGTCCCTCGCTCTGGCTGGATGTGGGTTCGCTCTTCGCGATCGATCGTCCGCAGCTCGATGACTTCCCCAACAGCTTCCAGTCGCGCTCCGGTGGGGAACCGATCTTCTTCGGTCCGCTCTACGATGCCGATGGCAATCCGCAGCTCGACGCCGACGGAGCCCCGGTTTCCGGCAACACGTTCGATGCCGTGGACGCGGATGGAAACGCAAACACCCCGGTTCTCGACCCGAACGGCTTCTACCGTGAAGTCCTGTTCGGCGACAGCATCAGTCCGCGCATTACCGCGGGTGTCGGTATCAACTGGAACTCGCCCTTCGGCCCGTTCAGGATCGATCTATCCCAGACGATTAAGAAGCAAGAGGGTGACGATACCAAGACCATTTCCTTCAATGTAGGAACGCAATTCTAATGAAACTGATTACCAAGTCGCTCGCAGCTGCGAGCCTCGCCACCGCTGCAATGGCAGCCACTCCGGCAGCCGCGCAGGTGAACGGCAACATCGGGATCGTGAGTGTCCCGGCTGCCGTGGCACAGGCTACCGCACGCACGACCGCCTACCAGCAGATCTCGACCACCTATGCTTCGCAGATCACGCAGATCCAGCAGAAGCAGCAGCAGATGCAGACGCTCCTGCAGCAGCTCGACACGAATAACGATGGTCAACTCGATCCGGCGGAACAGCAGGCCGCGCAGAACGCTCCGCAGGCCCAGCAGCTGCAGACCCTTGAAAACGAAACCGCACAGCTTTCGAACCAGATCGACGGTGCACGCATCTACGCGATCGAGCAGATCCTGCTCCAGTACAACGCTGCGCTGCAGACCGTGGTCCAGCAGGACAATCTCCAGCTCGTTCTTTCGCCCGATGCGGTCCAGTATTCGGCTCCGGCAGCGAACGTGACCCAAAAGGTCGTCGCGGCTCTCAACACGCGCGTCCCTTCGGTCCAGATCACTCCTCCGCAGGGCTGGCAGCCCGCGCAGCAGTCGGTCGCGCTTTACCAGCAGGTCCAGCAGATCCTGATGGTCGCCGCAGCCCGCCAGCAGCAGGCAGCCGCACAGCAGCAGACCCAGCAGCCGGCCGCGTCCGGACGCTAAGAGCCGAACAGGGAGCAGGGGCATGAGCGAGACCGGTTTCGACGTTGTCGAGGTGCTGAAGCGCCTGCCGCACCGCTATCCCCTGCTACTCGTCGATCGCGTCCAGGAGCTGGTCGTCGATGAACGCATCCATGCGATCAAGGCGGTCAGTTTCAATGAAGATTTCTTCCAGGGGCATTTCCCCGGGGCGCCGATCATGCCGGGCGTGCTCCAGATCGAGGCATTGGCCCAGGCGGCCGGAGTGCTCGCGGTCGAAAGCCTCGGCCTCGCCGGATCCGGCAAGCTCGTCTATTTCATGGCAATCGAGAACGCGAAATTCCGCGCTCCCGTCACGCCGGGCGTGCTGCTCGATCTCAAGGCCAGCTTCGTCCAGAAGCGTTCGCGGGTCTGTAAGTTTGCCGGCGAAGCGAGCGTGGACGGCAAGGTCACCTGCGAAGTCAGCTTCACCGCGATGATCGCTGACGCGCCCGAATAGGCTTGCAAATCTTTGCGCGCGGCGCTAACCGCGCGCCTTCTCCAAACACAGCTGGACCGGTCGGAACCGTTCCGAAGCTAGAAGGACGTTTATCATGAAGGCCGAAGGTCACCCCGATTACCACATGATCACGGTCAAGATGACCGATGGCACCGAATTCCAGACGCGCTCCACCTGGGGCAGCGAAGGCGAAACCCTGACGCTGGAAATCGACCCGACGAGCCACCCGGCATGGACCGGCGGCAAGCAGCAGCTTCAGGAAGGCGGCCGCGTCGCAGCCTTCAACAAGCGCTTCGGCGGCATCAGCCTCAAGAAGTAAGCTTTCGGGTATCACCGAATTCGAAGGGCGGTCCTGCGGGGCCGCCCTTTTTCGTTTCGGTCAGGCAGCACATTCGATGCAGCGGGTCGCGATGGGGCGCGCTTGCAGACGGGCCTCGGCGATCGGCTTGCCGCAATTGGCGCAAGTGCCATAGGTGCCGTTTTCTATCCTCAGCAGTGCATTGCGCACCTGTCCGATTTCCGCGCGCAAGACATCGTCGACCCCTTCCAGAGCCTCGTCGTCGGCAAGGTCGATTGCCTGTTCGCCAAAGTCGGCATCCAGGGGGTGCCGCAGATCATCCTCGATCACCTCCGCACGGTCGAGCAGATCGGCAAGGCGCTGTTCGAGCTGTTGTTTGAGGCCGCTATAGTCGGTCATCGCGATTTCTCCCTTGATCACAGGGATAATTAGCAAGCGACGGCTTGCCAGTAATTGATACGGATCAATCTTCGTAGCGTTCGAAACGCATCACGCCGATGTAGTTGTATTCACCGCTATCGGCCGGATGGTTCTGTCCGTCGAACACCTCGATCTCCGGCAGGTCGAAGATCGTCATGCCGTCAATGCAGGCAAGATTGAGACCGTAGTAATCGGGTTCGGATCGCAACTGGTGGAATGGGTGGATGCCGCATTTCGAGCAAAAGCGATGCTGCGCTTGCCCGCTCCCGAATGTGTAAAGGGTGAGGGCGTCCTCGCCGGCCATGATGGTGCAGTCGGCCATCGGTACGTCGACCATGACCACACCCTTCATCGCGCAGATCGTACAATTGCAGCGCCTGATCACAGGTGCTTCGGGCATGGTGAAGCGAAACCTCACGGTCCCGCAATGGCAGCCGCCTTCGTAAATTTTTCCGCCTTCGATCATCCTACCAACCCCACGGCTTTTCGCGATACCATTTCGTTATGACGTATTTGACGCCGCGGCGCACTTTCATGCCGTGATGGATCGTATTCGGGTTTTCCGAGCCGTCGGGACGCATGTTGTTCCAGCACACCAGCTTGCCGGTTTCAGGCTGGAAATTCTTCTTGATCGCCTTGAACCGCGTCGCGCCACCGGCTTCGACATCGTTGAGATAGATCATGAAGGTCCAGGTGCGCTGGCCCGCGACGGAACAGTACTTGTCCCAGTCCTGTCCGCCGCGATTGAAGTAGTCGCAATGCGGCTTGAACTCTTGGCCGACATCGTAACGCTGGCCCTGCAGGGGTTCGCCATGGGTCGGGTCGATACCGTTCAGAGCGCTGAATAGCGCCTCCATCTCGCGAACCGCGGGTTCTTCTGGCTCTAGGTCGCATGTTTCGCTGGTGCGGAAATACCGATCGTCCCCTGCATCTGCCAGCGTGGAAGGACGGCGGTCCTTCTCGATCAGTTCGATCAGCGTTTCACACAGGGAAGGGCTGACGAAATTCTTCAACTGGAACAGCTCCAGCCTGTCCGAAGGAACACGTTGTACGCCTGGCCGGGCCAGCAGTGTTTCGGCAGAAGATTCGCCCGGTCCGTTCATCGGTTCGCACGATAGTCGCGGGTGCAGCCGCTGCAAGGGGTCGTAAGATAGTTGCGTGCCAGACCCCGCACACGCTTTTTTCCCTTCCCATTGGTCGCACATTGTGCAACAGGCACGCGCCGTTGCGGAAGGCGGGTTGACGCCCGCTCGCCCGCGATTATGTGCCGCCTACCCGGCTGCGTTCCGGGGGCGTGTGGCGATCGTAGCTCAGTTGGTTAGAGCGCCGGTTTGTGGTACCGGAGGTCGCGGGTTCGAACCCCGTCGATCGCCCCATTTTCTGCCCTTCGCGCAGCATGTTGAACTCCTTGCAAGGGGCATAGCGATGACGGCTTTCTGGACCGAAACGGACTTTGACGATCACGAGCTCGTGCAGCTCGTTCGCGACCGGAAGAGCGGCCTGACTGCGATTATCGCGCTGCACTCGACGCATCTCGGCCCGGGCGCCGGTGGGACGCGCTTCTGGCATTATGCGGAGCCGGAAGCGGCCATGCGCGATGCCCTGCGCTTGTCGCGCGGAATGAGCTACAAGAACGCCATGGCCGGCCTTCCGATGGGCGGCGGCAAGGCTGTCATCCTTGCGGATAGCGACAAGACCAAGACCCCCGAAATGCTCGCTGCTTTTGCAGACGCGGTCGAGGCCCTAGGCGGCCAGTATGTGACTGCAGAAGACGTGGGTATCTCCGAAGCCGACATGGCAGCGGTAGCCCAGCGCACCCAGTTCGTGTCCGGCCTGCCGGTCGAGGGCGAGGACGCCGCCGGCGGCGACCCCGGTCCGTTCACTGCCCTCGGCATTTTCCTCGGCATCAAGGCCGCTGTGAAGCACAAGCTCGGCAAAGACAGCATGGACGGCGTGCATGTCGCCCTCCAGGGCGTCGGCAGTGTCGGTGGCGGCGTCGCGAGGCTGCTGGCCAAGGAAGGCGCCAAGCTCACGCTCTCGGATATCAGCGAAGATCGATGCCGGGCGCTGGCGACCGAACTCGATGCAGAATGCGTGGCAAGCGACGCAATCATGTCGGTTCCGTGCGACGTGTTCAGCCCGAACGCGCTTGGCGCGATCCTTGATGACGAGGGTATCGGTCGCCTCGATTGCAAGATCGTGGCGGGCGGCGCGAACAACCAGTTGAAGCGGCCCGAACACGGCCCGATGCTGGCAAAGCGCGGCATCCTGTACGCCCCAGACTACGTCATCAACGCCGGCGGGATCATCTCGGTAACTCTCGAATACCTGTGCCGCCAGGACGAAGCGCCCTGCGACATCAACGAGGTGCGCAAGCGTATCGCGCTGATCCCCGGGCGGCTGAAAGAAATCTGGCAGGAAAGCGATAAGACCGGCGAATCGCCCGATCAGGTCGCCGACCGCCTGGCGCAGGCCCTCATCGGGCGCGGATAAGCGCGATCTTCACTTGCGGGTCAGGCCTGCGCCTGTAAAAGCGCGGGCGACGGCTTTCGATCATGCACGGCTTTGCCAATCCCAAACGGTTCCTTTCCCTCGCCCAGTGGCTGACGCCGCTGTTGCTTGCGAGTGGCCTCATCGTGACGGCAGTCGCGCTGTTCTGGGGCGTCACCTCGGTTCCCCCGGACCGCCTGATGGGAGAGACTGTCCGCATTCTCTTCATCCATGTACCCACCGCATGGCTTGGCATGGGCGGGTGGAGCGCGATTGCGATTTCCAGCCTCGTGTTCCTGGTATGGCGCCATCCGCTGGCCGCCATCGCTGCGCGAGCGGCGGCAGTACCGGGCCTCGTGTTCACCATCATCTGTCTCGCGACCGGCTCTATCTGGGGCCGGCCAACATGGGGCACGTGGTGGGTGTGGGACGGTCGGTTGACCAGCATGCTTGTGCTGGCCTTCCTGTATCTCGCTTACATCGCGCTGGCTCAAGCTGCCGAACGCGAGGGCGTATCCGCGCGCATTCCGGCGATTTTCGGCCTGCTTGGCGCGGTCAACATCCCGATCATCAACCGCAGTGTCGTGTGGTGGAATTCGCTCCACCAACCGCCCAGCATAACCATGGGCAAGAGCGCGATCGATGCGGTTTTCCTGCAGCCGCTGCTTCTGGCGGTACTCGGCTTCTCGCTGATTTTCGGCGGGGTGGTGCTCGCGCGGATGCGCGCTCTTCTCGCCGACATTCAGGCGGAAGCTCGCTTGCGGCGACGCGCGCTGGAGGCGGACTGAAATGCGTGAGTCTCTCGACCAATGGGATTTCGTGCTCGCGGCCTATGTCGTGGCGGTCATCGGGACGCTGGGCATGATCGCCTGGAGCTGGATTGCGATGAAGCGCGCGGAAAAGCGTCGCGAAAACGTGCGCTCCGCTACGAGGAAAACGCGATGAAGGCGAAACACCAAAGGCTGATCCTCATCGTCCTCGCCCTGATCGCTCTGATCGGCGCCGGACTGCTGGCGAGCTATGCTCTGCGCAATCAGGCCAGCTATTTCTACCTGCCGGAGCAAATGGCGGAAAATCCGCCCGAGCCGGGTCAGGCCGTGCGACTTGGCGGGATGGTCGAACCCGGTTCACTGGAAAAGCAGGCCGACGGTATAACTGTGACCTTCGCTGTTACCGGACGTGAAAACTCCCGCATTCCCGTGCGGTTTGCCGGTATTCTTCCTGACCTCTTCGTCGAGGGCTCGGGCGTGGTGGCGGAAGGCCGCCTCGATGCAGGCGGTACCTTCGTTGCCGACAATCTGCTCGCCAAGCACGACGAGAACTACGTGCCGCGCGAACTGGAAGGCATGAGCGAGCATCAGGCAGCCGAGATGGCCAAAGAAACCACGGTGGGCCTCGAATGATCGCAGAACTCGGTCATGCCGCGCTGTGGATGGCGGCGGCCCTGGCTGTGCTGCAACTGGTGGCTGGCGCGCTCGGCGTGCGAGACGGAGAGGCCGAGGGCATAACCATACTCTCGCGCCCTGCGGCGATCCTCCAGGGAGCATTGGCGGCATTCGCTTTCGCGGCCTTACTCTGGGTGTTCGCAATCACCGATCTTTCGGTCAAACTGGTTGCCGCAAATTCCCATTCGATGAAGCCGATGGTGTTCAAGCTCTCGGGCGCCTGGGGCAATCACGAAGGCTCCATGCTCCTTTGGGTCACGGTCATGGCGCTGGCCGGCGCGTTGATTGCAGCAGTCGAACGACGCCTTCCGGAACGCACCATGCAGGCGACATTGGCGGCGCAAGGCTTTGTGGCGCTGGGCTTTTATGCCTTCCTGCTCCTCAGTTCGAACCCGTTCGAGCGGCTGCCGATCCCTGCGGCCGAAGGGCAGGGGCTCAATCCGCTGCTCCAGGATATCGGTCTCGCCTTCCATCCGCCGACCCTTTACTTCGGATACGTCGGTCTGTCGGTCGCGTTCAGCTTCGCCGTCGGCGCCATGCTGACCCGATCCGTCACGCCCGATTTCGCTCGCGCCATGCGTCCTTGGGTGCTCGGCGCATGGGTACTCCTTACGCTCGGCATCACGGCCGGTAGCTATTGGGCCTATTACGAGCTCGGCTGGGGCGGCTGGTGGTTCTGGGACCCAGTCGAGAATGCATCGCTGATGCCCTGGCTGGCGGCGACCGCGCTGCTCCATTCCGTCAGTGTCCTTGCGAGCCGCGATGCCTTGCGGGTCTGGACCATCATGCTGGGCGTGATCGCCTTCTCCATGAGCATGCTCGGGACTTTCCTTGTGCGATCGGGCGTCCTGACAAGTGTGCATGCCTTCGCCGTCGATCCCAAACGTGGCAGTTTTATTCTGGCATTGCTCGCCATCTATATCGGCGGAGCGCTCCTCCTCTTCGCGCTGCGAGCCAACTCGATCAGCGAGGGTGAACGCTTCAGCGTGGCCAGCCGCGAGGGCGCGCTGGTGTTCAACAATGTCATGCTGAGCGCCATTCTCGCCGTGGTTCTGCTGGGTACGCTCTATCCCTTGCTGACCGAGGCTTTCGACGTGCGTGTTTCGGTCGGCCCGCCGTACTTCAATCCGGTGTCGGCGATTTTTGCCCTGCCGATGCTGGCGGTGATGGCCGTCGGCCCGTTGCTACGGTGGCGGCGCGATAGTTTCGGGCGCATTTCCAAGGAACTGGCGCTTATTGCCGCGATCATCGTCGCGGGGCTGATCTTCTTTGCCTTGTTCGAGCGCGTGGCGATCCTTCCGCTTTTGGGACTGGCGCTGGCAATCGCACTGGGCGTGGCAAGCTTCCTTCCGCTGAGGGGACGCAATCTCCGACGCCTTCCGGTCTCGGTCTGGGGCATGGTTGTGGCGCATTTCGGCATAGCCGTCGCCCTCTTCGGAATGGCCAGCGAAAGCGCGTTCTCGAACGAGAAGCTTGCAGCCCTTGAGGTCGGGCAGTCGACCCAGGTCGGACCGTGGGAAGTGAAGCTGGACGGTATCGAGCCGGTTGCCGGACCCAACTGGACCGCAATCGAAGGCCGCATGCTTGCGAGTTACAAGGGCGGTGAGCCCAGCGAGATTGCGCCCCAGTCCCGCAATTTCTGGGCGCCGCCGCAACAGACCACGGAAAGCGTCCTCCTCACGCGCTGGAATGGCCAGCTTTACGCCGTCATGGGTAGTGAGGCCGACGATGGCAGGTGGCAATTGCGCCTGTGGTGGAAGCCGTTCGTGACGCTGATCTGGTACGGCGGAATGCTGATGGCGCTGGGCGGGGTGCTGGCGATTATCGGCCGCGTCCGCCGCGACCTGAAGCGCCGCTCGATCCGGAGAAAGATCGAGGTGCGCCGCGCCGACATGGAGGAATTGCGATGAACTGGCGTGTCTGGCTGCCTCTGATGCTTTTCGCGCTTTTCCTTGGCGTCGCGGCCTATCAGCTGACGCAGCCGAAGGACGATGTCGTGGCGAGCGGCATGATCGGGCAGGAGCTGCCCTATTTCGAGTTGCCGCCTGCGCATTCCGAAAACCCGGGCGTCACCACGGCAGACCTCAGGCACGGCAAGCCGCGACTACTCAATATCTGGGCGAGCTGGTGCCTGCCCTGCATCGCCGAGGCCCCGCAGCTCGAAGCCTTGAAGGAACAAGGCGCCGAGATCGTCGGCATCGCGATCCGCGACGATCCCGAAGACGTGGCGCAGTTCCTTGCGCGGCATGGCAATCCCTACAGCCGTATCGGGCGCGACGACCTTTCGGAAGTGCAGCTGGGCATCGGCTCCTCCGGCGTGCCTGAAACCTTCGTCATCGATGGCAACGGCGTAATTACCTACCAGCATATCGGCGATATCCGCGCGGACGACGTGCCCGTCCTGCTCGAGAAGCTGAGGGAAGCCGGCGCGTGAGACTGCTTGCGGCCTTCCTGATGGCGCTTGTCGCCGCCCCCGTGCTGGCGCAGGGCAGCGCGCCGCCTGCCCCCTACGCCTATCGGCAATTGGACGATCCGGCGCAGGAAGCTGCGGCGCAGGAACTGATGGAGACGTTGCGCTGCCTCAAGTGCCAGTCGCAATCTATTGCGGACAGCGATGCGCCGATGGCCGGGGACATGCGCCACCAGGTCCGCATCCGCATCGCGGCAGGCGAGCAGCCGGAAGAAGTCCGCGCCTGGCTCATGCAGCGCTATGGCGATTACGTCAGCTATGCCCCGGTCGTGAGTGCGCGGACATGGCCACTGTTCGTACTGCCGATAGTCTTCCTCCTGGCCATTGCTGCGGTTCTGTGGCGCCGATTCGGTAAGGGCAGGGCGTGACCTGGTTGCCGATCATCCTCCTCGCTCTTGTTGCGTTCGTGGCCGCCGTGGCTTTCCTGCGCCTGCCGCGCAGCTTGTGGACCTTGCTGGGGGCGACGCTGATCTTCGGCCTCGCGGGCTATGCGATGCAGGGCTCGCCCGGTCAGGGGAGCGCGCCCAAGGCGGCTGCCGGTTCCGAGGCACAGAGCGGCGAACTCCTGGTCTCCGCCCGCCGCGAATTCTTCGGCGAGGGTCAATTGCCCAGCCGCTGGATCGTCACGGGCGACGGTTTCGCCCGCCGCGGGGACTATGCGCAGGCAACCGGACTCTATGCCAATGCAATCAGTGAAAATCCTTCTGATACAGAGGCTTGGCTGGCGACCGGCATTGCGCTGGTCGAACATGCGGAAGGCAATCTGACGCCCGCGGCGATCAATGCCTTCGAACGCGCTGCCAAGCTTCGACCGGAGAATGGCGGAGCGCGCTATTTCCTCGGCCTTTCCTGGCTTCGCGGCGGCGAACCTGCCCGGACACGCGAACTTTGGGTGGAGGCGCTCGAGGCGGCGCCCGAAGATGCCGAGTGGCGCGAGGACCTCGCTATGCGCCTTGCCCGCCTCGATGCGCTGCTTGAAATGGCGGCAGGGCCAAGCGATCCCGATCGGTAACACCTCTGTCTGGCCCATTGCGAGCGTCGCGAGGCGGTGCTAAGCGCCGCGACCTTGCGAAGGACACAGACACTTCGCGGATAGGCGAATGACATTATGCGGCCGGAAACCCACCTTTGAGCACCGATAACACAGCTCCAGTCGATACGGCTGCGCTCGACGGTGCGCGCCGCGAAGGTCCCGGTCAGGCGCACGGCCACGGTCACGGTGCCTCGAAGACCGCGCTGGCGGTCGGCGCTATCGGTATCGTCTTCGGCGATATCGGCACGAGCCCGCTGTACGCATTCCGCGAAACCTTCACCGGTGCCGCCAATATCGCCATCGACCGGATGCACGTCCTGGGCGTCGTCAGCCTGATCTTCTGGTCCATGCTGATCGTCGTCGCGATCCAGTACGTCACGATCCTGATGCGTGCGGATAACAAGGGGCAGGGCGGCAGCCTCGCCCTCGTAGCGCTGCTCAGCCGCCATATCGGCAAATCGCGATGGGGCTGGCTGGTAGTCCTGCTGGGCGTATTCGCGACGTCGCTTTTCTACGGCGACTCCATGATTACCCCGGCGATTTCCGTCCTTTCCGCAGTCGAGGGCCTGACGGTGGTCGATCACCGCCTGGACCCGCTGGTCATACCGATCGCCCTTGTCCTTCTGGTCTGCCTGTTCCTGTTGCAAAGCCGGGGGACTGCGAAGGTGGGTGCGCTCTTCGCGCCGGTCATGATCGTCTATTTCGTGACCATTGCCGGGCTGGGTCTCAATCAGATCTGGCAGAACCCCGACATCCTGTGGGCCTTGAACCCCTATTACGCCTTCATGTTCTTCGTCACCGACGGTGTGGTGGCATTCCTCGCGCTGGGCGCGGTCGTGCTTGCGGTGACCGGTTCCGAAGCGCTCTATTCGGACATGGGCCATTTCGGACGCGGACCGATGCGCCTGAGCTGGTTCGGCTTCGTGATGCCGTGCCTCCTGCTGAACTATTTCGGACAGGGCGCGATGATTGCGGGGCTCCCGCCGGAGCAGGCGGCCATTGCCGCGGCAAACCCCTTCTTCCTGCTGGCGAGCGAGGAATACCGCCTGCCGCTCGTCATCCTGGCAACGATGGCGACATTCATCGCCAGCCAGGCAGTTATTTCCGGAGCGTTCTCGATTACCCATCAGGCCATGCAGCTGGGCTTCATGCCGCGCATGTCGATCCGCCACACCAGCGAGACCGAGGCAGGCCAGATCTACATTCCGGTCATCAACTGGGCGCTGATGGTGGCGGTCATCATCCTCGTCCTGACCTTCCAGAACTCGTCCAGCCTCGCCAGCGCTTACGGTATCGCAGTGACGGGTGCGGTGACCATCGACACGCTGCTGATGGGCGTGCTGTTCGTTGGCGTGTGGAAGTGGAAGTGGTGGTACGCTCTGCCCGTGGTGACCTTCTTCCTGATCGTCGACGGCGCCTATTTCGCGGCCAATCTGGTGAAGATTCCGGATGGCGGCTGGTTCCCGCTGGTCGTCGGTCTCGTTGCCTTCACGCTGCTCACCACCTGGTCGCGCGGACGCAAGCTGATGCGCGAACGCATGAGCGAGACGGCGCTGCCCATCGAAATCTTCGCCAAGAGTGCCAAGAACAGCGCCACCCGCGTGCCTGGCACGGCGATCTTCATGGCCAGCCAGACCGCAGGCGTTCCCTCCGCGCTGCTGCACAATATCAAGCACAACAAGGTGCTGCACGAACGCGTCGTGATCCTGACGGTCCTGATTGCCGACACGCCTTATGTCGACGCCAGCGAACGTTGCGAGATGGTCGATCTCGGCGACGGCTTCTACCGCGCGGTGCTGCACTATGGCTTCATGCAGGAAACCGACGTGCCCCAGGGCCTGAAGGAAATGGGCCGCTGTGGCGGCGAGTTCGACATGATGCACACCAGCTTCTTCCTGTCGCGCCAGACGCTGCTCGCCAGCGACAAGCCCGGTATGCCGATCTGGCGAGAAAAGATCTTCGCCTGGATGTTGAGGAACGCCGCAACCGCGATGGACTTCTTCAGGCTGCCGACGAACCGCGTGGTCGAACTTGGTAGCCAGGTCGAGATTTGATGATGGCGTAAGGGATCGGGGTGACAAAGGCGACACCCTGTCAACTTCCGCATTTGGCTTTACTACACTGAATTGAAAGCGAAATTCTCGCGCCCGAGCGGGTGACAGTTCGCTGCGTCGCTACTTCGGGACCGGTCGCAATGCCATTGGGCATCCCTGCCGCAAGGCACCCGCAGTAGGAAAGCGTTTCCCCGATCACCCGGTCGGCGGTTCGTCCTGCATGACCTCGTCGGTATCCTCGAACGAGAGGCCGTGGCGCAGCAGCATCGGTATCTGCGTGAAGGTGAACAGGAAGGTCAGCGGCAGGAACACCCACAGCTTCGCCCAGAGCCAGCCCTCGAAGCTCATCGTGCGCACCAGCACCTCGTTGAGGCCGGCGAGTGCGAAGAAGAAGAAACCCCAGTTCCGCGACAGCTTGAGCCATCCTTCGTGGGTGACGCCCTCAAAGGCGGCTCCGAGCAGGACCTGGAGCCACGCCCGGTTGCGCAGCCAGCCGATGACGAGGACGACGCCGAAAAGCAGGTAGATTGCCGTCGGCTTGAACTGGATGAAGCGTTCGTCCTGCAGCCAGATGGTCAACGTGCCGAAGCCGACGATCAGCGTGGTCGACAGGATCAGCATCGGGCTGACCTTGCCGAACTTCCACTTGCTGAAGGCGAGGGCGACCACGGCGGCGACCATAAAGGCGATCGTGCCGTAAATGACCGCCGCAATCTCGCCGAATGTCGAAGTCTCTGGCGGTTCGTAAAACTTGTAGACGCCGAGGAAGACCAGCAGGGGGCCGTAATCGACCAGCGTATGGAGCCAGCCGGTCTTCTGTTTGGGCTTCGTTTCGCTCATCAAGCAATCCCCGCAATGACGCGCGCCACGAGGTCAGGGTCGAAGGGGCGCAAATCGTCGATTTTCTCGCCGACGCCGATGGCGTGGATCGGAAGTCCGTATTGTTCCGCCGCCTGCACCAGCACGCCGCCGCGCGCGGTTCCGTCGAGCTTCGTCATGACGAGGCCGGTGACGCCTGCCACTTCCTTGAACACGTCGATCTGGGACAGGGCGTTCTGGCCGTTGGTGGCATCGAGCACCAGCACCACGTCATGCGGCGCTTCGGGATTGAGACGGCCGAGGACTTTGCGGATCTTGGCCAGCTCGTCCATCAGCTCGCGCTTGTTCTGTAGGCGGCCTGCGGTGTCGACGATCAGCACGTCGGTGCCGATCTCGGTGCCCTTCTTGACGGCGTCGAACACGATCGAGGCGGGATCGCCGCCTTCAGGCCCGCGCACGATGGGCACGCCCACGCGGTCTGCCCAGGTCTGGAGCTGGCCGATGGCGGCCGCGCGAAAGGTGTCTCCGGCGGCGAGCATGACGTTGTAATCGTCCTCGACGAAAAGGTGGGCGAGCTTGGCGATGGTCGTCGTCTTGCCGCTGCCGTTCACGCCGATCACGAGCAGGACCTGCGGACGCGGAAAGGCCGTGATTTCGAGCGGCTTTGCGACGGGGCGCAGGATAGCCGCGATTTCCTCGGCAACCGCTTCCTTCAGTTCCTGCGCGCTGATTTCCAGGCCGAAGCGCTTGTCCCGCAGCTTCTCCCGGATGCGCGCGGCCGCGCTCGGGCCGAGGTCGGACATGATGAGCGCATCCTCGACATCGTCGAGCGTCGCATCGTCCAGCTTCGCCTTGCTGACGACTTCGGTCAGGTTTTCGGACAGGCGTTCCGACGTTTTCTTGAAGCCGCCGAACAGGCGCTCGGTCCAGCTGGGTTTGCTCATGCCAGGAGGTCGTCCTCGAATTTGGTGGGGGTGATCGTGACGATCCGCCCCGGCTCGGTACCGGCGGGCAGGTCCACCCGCGCGAAGTTTTCCGCATAGCCAGTGCCGTCGCGTTCCGCGAGGACATTGAGCGGCTTATCGACGAGCGTTGCCAGCCAGTCTGCACGGGTCTTCGCCACCGCCTCGCGCAATTCGGCAGCGCGCTGCTTGATCGTCGCGCGGTCCACTTGCGGCATGCGCGCGGCGGGGGTGCCGGGGCGGGGTGAATATGGGAAGATGTGGCCGTGCACGATGCCAAGATCGCGAATGATCGAAAGGTTGGCCTCGTGATGCTCCACGGTCTCGGTCGGGAAACCGGCGATGAGGTCGGCGCCCACGGCAAGGTCCGGGCGGCGGTCCTTGAGGCGCCACACCAGGTCGACCGCATCGGCGCGGCTGTGGCGGCGCTTCATGCGCTTGAGGATGAGGTCATGCCCATGCTGCATGGACAGGTGCAGATGCGGCATCAGGCGCGGCTCACCGGCGAACAGCTCGAACAGGGCCTCGTCGATCTCGATCCCGTCGAGCGACGACATCCTGAGGCGCGGCAGGGTGGGGAAAGCGTCTAGCACGGCGCGCACCATCGCGCCCAATTGCGGCTTGCCCGGAAGGTCGTGGCCCCATGACGTGACGTCGACGCCGGTCAGCACCACCTCGGCGGCGCCCTGGTCCACGTGAAGGGCCACTTCGCGGATCACCGCGTCCACGGACATCGAGCGGCTGGCACCGCGCCCCTGCGGGATCACGCAAAAGGTACAGGCGTGGTCGCAGCCGTTCTGCACGGCCACGAAGGCGCGCGTGCGGCGCTTGGGGACCGGAAAAGCTTGCGCCGGGACGTTCCATGCGCGCGGGTCGAGCTTTGCGTCATTGGCGATGAGGCCATCGACCTCGGGCATCGCCGCCAGCTCGGCGCGCTCGATCTCAGCGGCGCATCCGGTGACGAGCAGGCGTGCATCGGGGTTGGCGCGGCGCGCGCGGCGGATTGCCTGGCGCGTCTGGCGCACCGCCTCGCTGGTGACCGCGCAGCTGTTGACGACGACGAGGTTCTCCTCGCCCGCCAGCATGGTGCGCATCCGCTCGCTTTCGGAGATGTTGAGGCGGCAGCCGAGCGACACGATCTGCGGCATTTTGGCAGGCGCGTTCATGCGAAGTCGTCCCACTCGAAAGAGCCGCGGAAGCTTTCGCTGGCGGGGCCGGTCATGCGGATCGTTTCGCCCTCGCTCCAGGCGATCTGCAGGTCGCCGCCGGGCAGGGCCACGGTCACTTCGCTGTCGACAAGCCGTCGGCGCATGGCATGGACCGCAGTGGCGCAGGCACCCGTACCGCACGCCTTGGTCAGTCCCGCGCCGCGTTCCCACACGCGCAGCCTGATCCTTCCGCGGTCTTCGATGGTCGCGACGTTCACGTTGACTCGTTCGGGAAACAGCGGGTCGTTCTCGATTTCCGGTCCCAGGCGGTCGAGCGGGACCGTATCGCAATCGTCCACGAAGAAGATCACGTGCGGATTGCCGACATTCACCGCTCCGGGATTTTCCAGCATTTCCCAGGCGACGGGCATGGAGAGCGTGTCCATCGGATAGGCGAGCGGGATCGCATCCCAGTCGAAGCGCGGCGCGCCCATGTCGACGCTGGCGCCGCCATGGCGCGGCGAGGCGGCCAGCATGCCGCCAGCCGTCTCGATCGTGGCATCGCTGCCGTGCAGCATGGCCACGGCGCGCGTCGCATTGCCGCAGGCCCCGACTTCGCCGCCGTCGTGATTGTAGATCCGCATGCGGAAATCAGCCCTTTCGCTGGGCTGCAACAGGATCAGCTGGTCGCAGCCGATACCCGTGTACCGGTCGGCGATACCGCGAACGATGCGCTCTTCCAGATCGGGCAGGGCATTTTCGCGCGCATCGAGCACGACGAAATCATTGCCTAATCCATGCATCTTGATGAAGGGAATGCGCATCTTGGCGCGCATCTATGCCTTCACGGGGCCAGCGTAAAGTATCAGCCCGCGCGCTTGCCCGTCCCGGCCTTGTCGTCCCGCTTCCTGCGTTCGGCCTCGAGGTCGAGGACTTCCTCGCCTTCCGAGGCGAGGAGTTGCTGTGCCGAGAGGCGTTCCAGCACCTTGGCCGCAGGTTCGGGGCGGCCGTAATGGTATCCCTGTCCCTTCATGCGGCCCATGGTCTTGAGCACCTCGTGGATCGCCTCGTTCTCGATCCCCTCGGCCGTGATCGGCAGCTTCAGGCCATCGCTCATCGCGACGATCGCGTCGACGAGGGCGGTGTTGTTTTCATCGGCACGCAGTTCGCTGATGAAGCTGCGGTCGATCTTGAGGCGGTCGAAGGGCAGGCTGCGCAGCTGCGAGAGGCTGGAATAGCCGGTCCCGAAATCGTCGAGGCTGACGTGGACGCCCTGGTTGCGCAGCGAGGTGATCATCGAGCGCACCATGCCGATATTCTCGTGCAGACAGGTTTCGGTGATCTCGATATCGAGGCGGTGCGGCGGGAAGCGGTGCTTCACCAGCAATTTCAGCACCTTTTGCGCAAACCACGGGTCGCGCATCTGCACGGGCGAGATGTTCACCGACAAGGTGAGCTTGTCGTCCCACTGCTTCGCGTCTTCGAAAGCCTGCGCGATCAACCGTTCCGACAATTCGCCGATCACGCCGATTTCTTCCGCGATCGGGATGAAGATGTCCGGTCCCACCACGCCCAGTTCGGGCGATTCCCAGCGGGCGAGCATTTCGAAACCGACCAGGCTGTCGGTCTCCAGGTCGACCTGCTGTTCGTAATAGGGCACGAATTCGCCGTTCGCGATCCCGGCACGGATGCCCGATTCCAGCTTGTTGCGGAACCGCAGCTCGTTTTCCATCGGCGGCTCGAACCAGTAGAAGCGGTTCTTGCCCTGCTTCTTGGCGTGGTACATCGCGATGTCGGCCTTGTGCATCAGTGCCTGGGCCCCGCTGCGCCCTTCCTCGAGCGCCTCAAGGTGGACGGAACTGGCGATGCCGAGCGACACTGTCACGTCGAGCGCGGCGCCGTCATGCTGGACGGAAGTTGCCACTCGTTCGACCATGCGGGTCGCCAAATGTTCGATCCGGTCGGGGGCAGAGGCATGATAGGGCACGACGCACAGGAATTCGTCGCCGCCGATGCGCGCCAGCACGCCGCCGGTGGGAAGCACGCGCTCCAGCCGCTCGGCAGTCGCGCGCAGCACGGCATCGCCTGCCGCGTGGCCATTGAGGTCGTTCACCTGCTTGAAGTTGTCGAGATCGACCGCAATCGCGGCGAGCGCGCGATCGGCGCTGCACTCCTGTTCCAGAAGAACCGCGAGGCGGGCGGCGAAACTGCGGCGGTTGAGGCAGCCGGTCAGGTCGTCGATCTCGGCGAGGCGGCGCGCTTCCTCCTCGGAGCGGCGGCGTTCGACCAGTTCGACGTTCAGCGCCTTGTAGCGCCTCCAGCCAAGGAGGATGAGAGCGATATTGAGGATCAGCGCATTGGTCAGGACGGCGTCGGTGCCACCGACGGCGCCGCTCCAGGTCTTGACGATGTTGGGCAGTGCCACGCCGGCCGTGCCGACGAACAGGATCATCGCGGCAAAGGCGATACCCTGCGTTACCAGGTCATGGCGAGTCGAGCCGGCGAGGTCCTGCGACCCGCTATCCGCCCGATCCGGCCGCTTTCCTGAGATGTTCTTACCCAAAAGGTCCCCCGGACACGCTCGTGTTCCATGCGTGCCTAAGGGAGGATGTCTAAAAACCCGTTAACCGGAACCCACTGTCGCGGCGCGCTTTCTGGCCAAGTGGCGTCGGGGGCGCTAGGCCGCCCGCAGACTGCCGAACCCGCTAGAAGGAGAACTTTGCGAATGGCCCGTTACTGGCTGATGAAATCGGAACCGTTCAAATATAGCTGGGACGATCTCGTCGCAGAAAAGGAAGGGACCTGGGACGGCGTTCGCAATTACCGCGCCAAGAACAACCTTGCGGCCATGCAAGTGGGCGATCAGGCGTTCTTCTACCACTCGCGCGAAGGGCTGGAGATCGTCGGCATTTGCGAAGTGAGCGTGGCCGGAATTACCGATCCGACCGATCCGGAAGGCAAGTGGGCCGCCGTGAAGATCGTGCCGAAGACCAAGCTGCCGAGCCCGGTGACGCTGAAGCAGATCAAGGCCGAACCCAAGCTCGAGGATTGCGAACTGGTGCGCCTGTCGCGCCTGTCGGTTGCAGAGATAAAACCCGACGAGTGGTCCGTGATCTGCTCGATGGCCGGAATTTAGCTTCGTCGCAGGACAAGGTCCTTTGGCCGCAAAGGGCCGGAACGCTTCGATCCGATAGCCCGTTATCTTCCTGTAAGTGCGCTTCTTTTCAAGCGCGACAAACTACAGGAGAGGCCTCATGGGCGAACTGACAGAGAAGATCAAAGGCAACACCAACGAAGCCATCGGCAACGTGAAGCAGCAGTCGGGCGATCCCGAAACCCGCGCCGAAGGTCGCCAGCAGGAACGCAAGGGCGAAGCCCAGCAGCTCAAGGGCGAGATCGAAGGCAAGCTCGGCAACGACGTCTGACATCCGATACGACACTGACGTTCAGTGACGATGGGCCGTCTCCCCAAGCAGGGAGGCGGCCCTTTTGTCGTCCACTATCGATCGAGCCTTAGCGGGCGCGCAATCCGCTGACGGTTGCGCCGCTCGCAGCCAGTTGTTCGACATCGATGACGCAGTGAATGAGCCGCAGGCCTGTGCGGCCTTCCGCTGCAACCAGCGCATCCTTGAACTGCTCTGTGGTTTCGGCGCGCGCAGACCAGCCGCCATAAGCCTGGGCCAACGCAGCAAAATCGGGATTTGCGAGGCGAGTACCGCTGATGCGCTCTTCACCCGGGAATTCGCGCTCCTGGTGCATGCGGATCGTGCCGTACGCGCCATTATCGACCACGATGACGATGAGGCTGCCGCCGTGTTGGACCAGCGTGGCCATTTCCTGCCCGTTCATCATGAAGTCGCCGTCGCCCGCTACGGCAACGACCGTGCGTTCGGGGAAACGTAGCGATGCGGCGACCGAGGCGGGCACACCGTAACCCATGGCTCCGCAAGTCGGTGCAAGCTGTGTCGGATAGCCTTCATAACGCCAGTAGCGGTGCCACCACCCCGCGAAATTGCCCGCGCCGTTGCAGATGATCGTATCGGCCGGGAGCGTGTCGCGCATGAACTGGACGCAGGCACCCATGTCCAGCGGGTAGTCGTTCGGCGAGGCCGTGGCCCAGGCTTCCCATTCGGCATTCGCCTCTGCGCCCGCATCGAAATCGATCGTATCGCCGTCGTCCCACAGCGCTGCGCTTTCCGCGAATTCGTCCATCTCGGCACAAATGGCGAGATCGGTGGAATAGACGCGGTGCAATTCCTCCGGATCGGGATGGACATGAATCAGCGTGCGATCGGCATCCTCCAGCGGCGGGACGGTATAGCCGTCGGTAGTCGCTTCCCCGAGCCGTGCGCCGACTGCGAGCACCAGGTCGGCATTTTTCACGCGCTCGACCAGCTTGGGATTGGGGCCATAGCCGAGCGATCCGGCGTAGACGCGGCTCGACGGGCTGATCGCGTCCTGGCGACGGAAAGCGGTGGCGACCGGAATGCCGAGGCGTTCGGCGAAGAGCTGGAAGTGCTCGCGCGCCTTTGCGTTCCAGCCCGCGCCGCCGACGATCGCGACCGGCGAAGCGGCATCGGCGATAAGCGCCATCATCGCCTGCATCGCATCGGGGCAGGGGGCTTGGGCAGGCCGCTCCACCCGCTTGCGGGGCTTCGCCGCAGTGTCATGGCTCAGCATGTCTTCGGGAAGGGCCAGCACGACCGGGCCGGGGCGGCCGGAAATGGCGGTGGCATAGGCGCGGGCGACATATTCCGGGATGCGGTCCGCGCTATCGATGCGCGCCGCCCATTTCGCGATGGGTCCGAAGAAGGCTGCGAAGTCGACTTCCTGGAAGCCTTCACGGTCGCGCATGCCGGAATCGACATCGCCCACGAACATGATCATCGGCTGCGAATCCTGCTGGGCGACGTGGATGCCGATGCTGGCGTTTGTCGCGCCTGGGCCGCGGGTGACGAAGGCGATCCCCGGCCTTCCGGTCATGGCGCCGTCCGCGCACGCCATCATCGCAACCCCGCCTTCCTGGCGGCAGGTGATAAGGTCGATCGCCTCCTGCTGGCCGAGCGCGTCGAGCACCTGCAGGAAGCTTTCTCCCGGCACGGTGAAGATTCGGTCGCAGCCCTGTTCGATCAGGCAATCGACGAGGAGTTTCGCGGCGGCGGGCGTGGGGCGCTTGGTCATGGATCAGGCGGTTAGCCGCGCGCACTGCTTCGCGCAATCGCGGTGGCAAGTCTTGCCACTTATCCTCACCAATCAGGATGAATGTCCCGTATTGCTACAGCGTTGATTGTACGGGACCCCAAGGGTTAAAAATGCGTTAAGAGCTGCATCATGAGACGCGCATTAGTCCTTAACACCGAAGCCGCCCGCCACTGGATGCGGGCAAGTCTGCCCCAGCGCCGCGCGATGTTCGCCGATGTGCCGCAGGACCAGCCGATCGACTGGAGGCTTACCGCTTCCGACGTACGCGGTGCGGCGACGGTTTATTTCGCGACCTTCGCAGCGGTCCTCGCCTTTATCGCCTGATCGTCAAGCGCGCCTATCGGCGGCAGCGATACGCTCCGCCTTCAGGAGTTTGCGTCCCAGCCATGCGGAAATCAGGCACATCAATGCGCTGATGAGCACCTGCTCCACTATGGGCACTCCCGCCGCGCTCATCCCCATAGCCATGAGCGAGCCGCAGACCATCGCACCCGAATTGACGATATTGTTGGCCGCAATCGTGCGCGATGCCTTTTCCGGCGCCACCCGCGTGGTCAGGAAGGCATAGAGTGGCACGACGAACATCCCGCCTGCAATGGCGATGCCGAGCAGGCACAGCAGCAGCACGGTCGCCATCGGCCAGGCGAGGAAGCCAGCCACATCGAGCAGTTCGGTGGGCTGGTCGGCCTCCCACAATTTCGCGACGCTGTAGAAAGCGATCACGAAGAGGCCCATCACGATGACCGATTGCGAGGCATAGCGGGCCGAGACCTCGCCTTTGAGCAGGGCGTTGATTGCGACCGATCCGATGGCAATCCCGACCGAGAAGATGACGAGGAACAGGCTCGCCACTTCCTTGCTGGCCATGATGACGTTTTTGGCGAGCGGGGGGAACTGGATGAACAGCACTGCCCCGATGGTCCAGAAGAAGCTGATCGCGATGATGGCGTAATAGACTTCGCGCGCATGCATGGTTTCGCGTACGAGCTGCACCGATGCGCGCAGGATATGCCAGTCGAGCTTTTCCGGCGCGCCTTGCGGCGGGGCGTCGGGCACCTGGCGGCTGATGAAATAGGCGACGACGGAGGTGAGGATGATGCCCACCGCCGCGACTTCGACGGGGATCCAGCCGGCCAGGATCGTGCCGGCCAGGATGGCGATATAGGTTCCTGCTTCGACCAGGCCGGTGCCAGCGAGCACCTCGTCCTTCTTGAGGTGCTGGGGCAGGATCGCGTATTTGATCGGCCCTAGGAAAGTCGACTGCACGCCGGTCAGGAACAGGGCAAACAGCATCAGCACGATCGGCAGGGTGGTATCGATACCGAACAGGCTGACCGGCAGGTCATAGCCTTTCCAGGCGAGGTACAACCCGCTCGCCCCGATAAGCATCAGGATTATCTCGCAGAACTTGACCTTGCGGATGATCGCCGCCTTGTCGCGCATGTCGGCAAGCTGCCCCGCCAGCGCGGACAGGATGAAGAAGGGCAGGATGAACAATCCCGACGCGATGGCGCTGAACTGGCCTTCCGCCTCTTCGGAATTGTAGATCTGGTAGACCACGAAGAGCACCATCGCGGTCTTGTAGAGGTTGTCGTTGAACGCGTTGAACAGCTGCGTCACGAACAGCGGCAGGAAACGCCTGCTGCGCAGCAAATGTGTAGATGTAAGCATGACCCCCCGGGCACAACCTCGGCTCCGGGTCCTTGTGCGGACTAACGCAGGCGCGGACAAGGCAAATGTGCCGCTTTTGCGCCGGACAGTTTGTCGTTAGAGCGATTCGTCATGTTGAGCCTGCCCAACATCCTCACGCTTTCGCGCATCGTCGCGATCCCGCTCCTGGCCTTCCTCCTGTGGTGGCCGGGCTGGGAAACCGGCTATCTTGCGGCCTTCGTGCTCTACTGCGCGATGGGCATCACCGATTATTTCGACGGCATGCTCGCCCGTTCCAGCGGCGCGGTCTCCAAACTCGGGATTTTCCTCGATCCGATCGCGGACAAGATCATGGTGGCATCGGTGATCCTCGTGCTGGCGGCGCAAGGCGTGCTGACCGGGCCCTACGTCGGGGACATGCACGTCATTGCCGGCCTGATCATTCTCGTGCGCGAGATCGCGGTGTCGGGCCTGCGCGAATTTCTCGGCGGTCTGCAGGTGTCGGTTCCGGTGAGCAAGCTCGCCAAGTGGAAGACGACCTTCCAGCTGATGTCGCTGGGTTCGCTGATCCTAGGGCAGGGGCTGCCGCGCTGGACGATGGAAATCGGCGATATCGCGGCGAATGTCCCGCATACGGTCGGCCTGGTGACCCTGTGGGCGGCCGCGATCCTGACGCTGATAACCGGCTGGGACTACCTGCGGGTCGGCCTCAAGCACATGGACTAACGCCGACGCAGGTTGCGGCCTGCGACGCGAAGGAACTCTGCCTCGCTTGAATCGGGGCGGCCCGAGACAAGCCACAACAGCCAGAGCATCGCGGCATAGCTCGCCGCTCCGACACCGGCGCGCCAGATTAGCTCGACCAGCACCGAAGGCGACAGGACCGGCAGGCTGATTACCAGCGCGTACATGGCTGCAGCGGCAAGGAAGGGCCGGGCCACGGCCACGATCGCGCCGAAGACGCTGCCCCGCGACAGGTGCGAGATTATGGCAAGGCCGACCAGCAATTGCGCTGCGCTGACGGCAAGGCCGGTCTGGGCAATGGCCAACGGCGATCCGCCGTCTGCGGCGACCGTGACGACCGTGATCATCATGGCGGCCAGTGCGCCAAGGCACAGCAGCCCGGACACCCGTTCGTGGCCGCCTGCCTGGAGCGAGGAGGCGATCAGGCGGAACACGGCGATAAGGGCTGTGCCGACGGCAATCGGCGCGACCAGCACGGCGGCGGCACCCCATTGCTCGCCGAGGAATACACGAATGAACTGTTCCGACACCGCCGCGAGGCCCAGCCCCATGGGCGCGGCCATCATGGCATAGCCACCCAGCGAGCGGGCAATACGGCGACCCTGTTCGGTGAATGCCCCGCTGCGCGCCGTCGTTACGTAGGTGACGCGGTTGAGGGCCATCGCAATTTCCTGCGTCAGGATATTCGCCACGTCCTTGCTCACGGAAAACGCGCCGACCGTGCCGGTGTCGGCCACGCGGCCCACGGTGAGGCGCTCCACCTGGCTGTAGAAAACTTGCGCGGCAGCCCCGGCGAAAATCCACAGGGAAACGCCGAGCAACTCCGCCCGGCGCGCCAGCGACAGGCGCGGGCGATAGGGCTGCATGGTGTAGGACAGGACCATCAGGATGAGCGACTGCACGATCATGCCTGCAACCAGCGCCCAGTAGGACCGAAGCCACAGGGCCAACCCGACGGTCGCGAAGAACGATACGATCCGTGCCGTCCCTTTCATCTTCAGGTCGCGGCCGAAGGCGAAATCGCGCTCGAACTCGACGATCCCGATATTCATCGCCCCGAGCATGAGGAAGCGCAGCGACAGCGCGTAGATGACCGGCTCTACCCGCGGCTCTGCAAAGAATGCCGCAGCCGGGCCGGCGATGGCGAACAGGACTGCGCCGAGCAGGACGAACATCACGATCTGGATGGTCCAGGCCGTGTCGTAATAGTCCCGCTCCAGCTTCTCCATCCGCAGCAGCGCCTGCTTCATGCCGAGGTAGGAGAAGGTCTCCACCAACGCGACAGCCGTCATCGCGAGGCCGACCACGCCGAAATCCGCCGGGGTCAGCAGGCGCGCGAGGATGAACACCGACACCAGGCCGATGGCGCGCAAGACCCATGTCATCGCGACGGCCACGGCAGCGCCGCGATAGACGCCGACCTGTGCGGTCTCTCCCTTGCTCACCGGTAAAGTGCCCCGGTCAATCGCATGACGATCTCGAACCCCCTGATGCGGCTCGCGTGATCCCGTATCGGCGCCGCACAGCCACCTTTAGGGGCGCATGCAAGACATGACCAGTCGCACCGCATTCGCGACGGGGCGGGGATACGTGCCCGGTGCTCAACGGTTTATTTACCAACAAGAATTACAACGGTTCGCATGACTGCCACGCTACACATGCTCCTCGCGGCGCTGCTCAAGGTCGGCGCTGTTGCGATCATCTTCAACGAGATCCGCGGCCTCGTGCTCGCGGCGCCCGTGCTTTACGGACTGTACCTGTCCGGCGGTACGGCGATGGCAATCTGGATCGCCTTCTGCTCGCTCGCAGGGATCGCACTCAGCGTGATCGTCCCGATGTTCGTCGTGAAGAAGGCCGACCGCTACCTTAAGTCCAAGGTCAAGCAGGACGACGAACCGCTCGCCGCCTAACCGGCGCGCAATTCTTCCGCCAACAATTCGAAATCGTCCCGGCGCGGGGAGTTCTTGCGCCAGATGAGCGCGATCTCGCGGCTTGCCGCCTTGCTCTTTAGCGGGCGCGCGACGACTTCGGTGCCGTTCAGGATACCCGCATCGACCGCCATCTGCGGCAACATGGTCAAGCCAAGGCCGTTGTCGACCATCTGTACCAGCGTGTGCAGGCTGGTGCCGATCATGGTCGCACTGCCACGCAATTCGGGCCGGTTGCAGGCCGCCAGCGCGTGTTCCTTCAGGCAATGGCCGTCTTCCAGCAGGAGCAGCCGTCCCTCGTCGATCATGTCGGCGGAAATGGTTTCCGGCGGATCGCGCGGGTCGTCCTTCGGGAAGGCGACATAGAGCGGATCGTCCGCGATATGGGCCTGTTCCACCTCTCCGGTCGCGAAGGGCAGGGCGAGAAGGACGCAATCGACCCGCCCGTGCTGGAGGGATTCCACGGCATCCTGGCTGGTTTCCTCGCGCAGGAACAGTTCGAGTTCCGGCCTTTCGTTGCGCAGCCGGGGCAGGAAACGCGGCAGCATGAAGGGCGCGATTGTCGGGATCACGCTCATGCGCAATTGCCCCGCCAGCGGCTTGCCAGCGGCCTGGACGAGATCGGCCAGTTCTTCCGCTTCGCGCAGGATGCGATGCGCTTTCTCGACCACCTGGTTGCCCAGCGCCGTAAAGCGCACCACGCGGCGGCTCCGCTCAACCAGGGTCACGCCGAGCAGCGATTCCAGTTCGCGAATGCCTGCCGACAAGGTCGATTGCGACACGAAGCTGGCCTCTGCCGCGCGGCCGAAATGGCCATGCTCGTGCAGGGCCACGAGATATTGCAGCTGCTTGAGGGTTGGGAGGTAGGTACTCACTCTGCCGCCTGCGCTTCGCTCAGTTCGCTTCCCATGTCGTCGATATGCGTCATCAGCAGCTTGCCGTCCTTGACCGCGAAAGCGAGCCTGCCTTCGACCAGTTCGAGCGCATCCTTGCCGAAGACCTCGTAGCGCCAGCCCTCGAGGATCGGCAGCTTGCGAACGCCTGCGGCCAGCGCTTCCATTTCGTCCGCCCGGGTAAGCAGGCGGGCGGCAATGTCGATTTCGCGCGCGCGGATCTTGAGCAGCAGCTTGAGGAGGTCGGCGACCAGCGCGCCTTCCTTGCCGAGCGGCGCGCCGCGCTTCGGCTTGTCGGGCATCTCGCTCTTCGGCATCGGCTCCGCCTTGTCGAGCACCTTCATCAGCCGTTTGCCGATGTCGTTGTCGCGCCAGGCGTTGGACAGGCCGCGCACCTTGGTCAGGTCGGCCTGCTTCTTGGGCGGATGGCTGGCAATGTCGGCCAGCGTTTCGTCGCGCATGATCCGGCCGCGCGGGATATTCTTGTGCTGCGCTTCGCCTTCCCGCCATGCTGCCAGCGCCTTGAGGCGGCCGAGCACCGATGGATTGCGTCCGGGCGAACGGATGCGCTTCCAGGCGAGATCGGCATCGTTGGCGTAATTCGCGGGATCGGCCAGCTTGTCCATTTCGGCATCGAGCCAAGCGCCGCGCCCGGTCTTCACCAGCTTGTCGAGGATCTTGGGGAAGATCTTGGACAGATGGGTCACATCGCCGATCGCGTATTCGATCTGCCGGTCGGTCAGGGGGCGGCGGCTCCAGTCGGTAAAGCGCGCGCCCTTGTCGACCGTGAAGCCGAGCCAGCTTTCGACCAGATTGGCATAGCCGATCTGTTCGGACTGGCTGATCGCCATCATCGCGATCTGCGTGTCGAAAATGGGGTGCGGCGTCTTGCCGGTGAAATTGTAGACGATTTCCACATCCTGCCCGCCGGCGTGGAAGACCTTGAGCACGTCTTCATTGTCGCACATCAAATCCCACAGCGGGGCAAGGTCGATGCCTTCCGCCAGCGGATCGATGGCCGCCGCTTCTTCCTCGTTTGCGATCTGCACCAGGCACAGTTCCGGCCAGTAGGTGTTCTCGCGCATGAACTCGGTGTCGACGGTGACGAATTCGCTCTTCGCCAGGCGCTCGCACAAGTCGGCGAGGGCATCGGTGGTCGTGATCAGGTCGTGTATTTTCATCGTGTCTTTTCTTGTTGCGAGCGGAGTACCGCCCCCGCACCGCCGCACGCATCTGCCAAAACCTTGACAAAAACCCGCCGGTGCCCTGTTAGCGCGCGCGATTCCTGTTAAAGGAGCGCGCACGCTCGCGCCCTTAGCGCCATACATCCCAAATTGGAAAGACTTCCAGATGCACGCCTATCGTACCCACAACTGCGCTCAGCTGACAAAAGAGAATGTCGGCGACACCGTTCGCCTGTCCGGCTGGGTGCACAACAAGCGCGACCATGGCGGCGTCCTGTTCGTCGACCTGCGCGACCATTACGGCATCACGCAGATCGTCGCCGACAGCGACAGCAAGGCGCTTCCGGTGCTCGAAAAGCTCAAGCTGGAATCGGTCGTCACTATCGACGGCACCGTGAAGGCGCGCGACGAAGTGGCGGTCAACAAGAACCTGCCCACCGGCGAGATCGAGGTTTTCGCCCGCGAAATCGAAATCCAGAGTCGTGCGGAAGACCTGCCGCTGATCGTCAACCAGGCGGAAGACTATCCGGAAGAAACGCGCCTCAAGTACCGTTTCGTCGACCTGCGCCGCGAGCGCGTTCACAAGAACATCATGCTGCGCAATCAGGTCATAACCAGCCTGCGTCGCCGCATGACCGAACAGGGCTTCAGCGAGTTCCAGACGCCGATCCTCGGCGCATCAAGCCCCGAAGGCGCGCGCGATTATCTCGTGCCCAGCCGCCTTCACCCGGGCCGCTTCTACGCGCTCCCGCAGGCGCCGCAGATGTTCAAGCAGCTGCTGATGGTCGCCGGTTTCGACCGCTACTTCCAGATCGCGCCCTGCTTCCGCGACGAAGACCTGCGCGCCGACCGCAGCCCCGAATTCTACCAGCTCGACTTCGAAATGAGCTTCGTGACGCAGGAAGACGTCTTCCAGGCGATCGAACCGGTCCTCGCTGGCGTGTTCGAGGAATTCTCTGGCGGCAAGACCGTGACGCCCGCCGGTGAATTCCCGCGCATCCCCTATGCCGAAGCGATGTTGAAATACGGCACCGACAAGCCCGACCTGCGCAACCCGCTGGTCATTTCGGACGTCACCCACCACTTCGAGAAGTCCGGTTTCGGCCTGTTCGAAAAGATCGTCGGCACCGGCGGTCGCGTCCGCGTGGTCCCGGCTCCCAACACCCACGAAAAAAGCCGCAAGTTCTTCGACGAAATGAACGACTGGGCTCGTAAGGAAGGCTTTGCCGGCCTCGGCTATGTCACCCGCAAGGGCGGCGAGTTCGGCGGCCCGATTGCCAAGAACCACGGCACGGAAGGCATGGAAAAGCTCTATGCCGAACTCGGCCTTGGCGAGAACGACGGCCTGTTCTTTGCCGCGGGCAAGGAAAAGGACGCGGCCAAGCTCGCCGGTGCAGCCCGCACGCGCGTCGGCGAAGTGCTCGAACTGATCGAGGAAAATTGCTTCAAGTTCTGCTGGATCGTCGACTTCCCGATGTTCGAGTATGACGAAGAGCTCAAGAAGGTCGATTTCAGCCACAACCCCTTCTCCATGCCGCAGGGCGAGATGGAAGCGCTGGAAACCAACGACCCGCTCGATATCCTGGCGTGGCAGTACGACATCGTCTGCAACGGCTACGAATTGTCCTCGGGCGCGATCCGGAACCACAAGCCGGAAATCATGTACAAGGCATTCGAAATTGCCGGTTACACGCGGGCCGATGTCGACGAGAACTTCTCGGGCATGATCGAAGCCTTCAAGCTCGGCGCACCGCCGCATGGCGGCTCGGCTCCGGGTATCGACCGCATCGTGATGCTGCTCGCAGACGAGCCGAACATCCGCGAAGTGATCGCATTCCCGCTCAACCAGAAGGCGCAGGACCTGATGATGGGCGCGCCCAATCTCGTCTCCCCGCGCCAGCTGCGCGATGTGCACATTCGCACCGTGGATGCGCCCAAGCCGCAGGGCGCCGAGGCGACCCGCGTGGACCGCGCCGGAGACTGATAAAAAAAGGGCGCGGAGACCGATCTCCGCGCCCCTTATTTCGATAGCAGGCAAACTTAGTCGTACTGCTTCGCGATCATATCGCCGAAGCGTTCGCCTTCGCAGATTTCGGCGTAGGCCTGCTGGACGATGGCGCGTTCCTGCGCTTCGAGCTGGTCGCTTTCCAAAGCCTGCTCGAACTTGCCCTTGATGTAGTCTTCGCCTTCCTCGACGCGCTCTGCGGCGGCTTCGTCGTTGTTCTCGAACGCGCTGGTAATGCTCTGCCACATCTGGTGCGCTTCGCCGGTCATAGTGCCCTTGGTGACAAGCTCGTCGCCTTGGCGCTGCAGTTCGGCGTTCATCTGCTGCAGGGTTTGCTCCCGGCTCTGGCAGCGCTGTTGCAGGGCCTGCTTCAACTGCGGGCTATCGGCTTTCTCGCCAGCCTGGCGGTAACCTTCGACCGAATCGAAGGTCGTATCGGTGAGGCTCTTGAATACGGTGCTGGACATGTTTTCGTTACCTTTTCAAAGTGATAGATGACCAGCAAACGGTCCAGATGCACTTTTGGCTCGACCAACCGGACGAGTTGCCCTTGCGCTGCGCCGCGCCGTTGATTAGGGCGAAAGCCAATTTGCTAACCCGCATGAATTCGAGAGGGAATAAAATGAGCGATACTGCCGACCGCGTGCAGAAAATTGTTGTCGAGCACCTCGGCGTCGAAGCCGACAAGGTGACGCAGGAAGCCAGCTTCATCGACGATCTCGGCGCAGACAGCCTCGACATCGTTGAACTGGTCATGGCGTTCGAAGAAGAGTTCGGCGTCGAAATCCCCGACGATGCGGCTGAGAAGATCACCACCGTCGGCGATGCGACCAAGTATATCGAAGAGCACAAGGGCTAATTCCCTCCGAAGCTCAATTTCCCGCGTGAAGCGGGACCGGACAGGCCCGACCCGATAGCGGGCCGGGCCTGTTGTTTTTTACGCGGAGAATTACATGCGTCGTGTGGTCGTTACCGGACTTGGCCTCGTCACCCCCCTGGGCGGCGACGTAGAGACTACCTGGTCCAATCTCATCGCTGGCAAGAGCGGGGCGGGCAAGATCACCCGCTTCGATGCGTCGAACCAGAAGGCGCAGATCGCCTGCGAGGTTAAAGGCAAGGACCACGAATACGGCTTCGATCCCGACAAGCGCGTCGACCACAAGGTCCAGCGCCAGGTCGATCCCTTCATCATCTACGGCATCGACGCGGCCGGACAGGCGATCGAAGACGCGGGCCTCGAAGACATGGACGAAGCGACCAAGATGCGCACCGGCGTGTCGATCGGTTCGGGCATCGGCGGCCTTCCGGGCATCGAGAGCGAATCCATCGTCCTGCACGAACGCGGTCCGGGCCGCGTATCGCCGCACTTCGTCCATGGCCGTCTGATCAATCTTATCAGCGGCCAGGTCTCGATCAAATACGGCCTGATGGGCCCCAACCACGCCGTGGTGACAGCCTGTTCGACCGGCGCGCACTCGATCGGCGATGCCGCGCGCATGATTGCGCTCGACGATGCCGACATCATGCTGGCGGGCGGCGCGGAAAGCACCGTGAACCCGCTCGGCGTGGCAGGCTTTGCGCAGGCGCGCGCACTCAACATGAGCATGAACGACACGCCCGAGAAGGCGAGCCGGCCCTACGATAAGAACCGTGACGGCTTCGTCATGGGCGAAGGCGCGGGCGTCGTAGTCCTCGAGGAATACGAACACGCCAAGGCACGCGGAGCGAAGATCTATGCCGAAGTGGTGGGTTATGGCCTGTCGGGCGATGCCTATCACGTTACCGCCCCGCATCCCGAAGGCAAGGGCGCGGAACTGGCGATGCGCATGGCGCTCAAGAAGTCCGGCCTCGAGGCTTGCGACATCGACTATGTCAATGCGCACGGCACCTCGACCATGGCGGACACGATCGAACTCGCCGCGGTAAAGCGCGTCTTGGGCGACGATCTGTGCGGCGCGTCCATGAGCAGCACGAAATCGGCCATCGGCCACCTTCTCGGCGGCGCGGGTGCGGTCGAAGCGATCTTCTGCATTCTCGCAATCCGCGACCAGATCGTGCCGCCGACGCTCAATCTGGACGATCCGGACGAAGGCACCGAAGGCGTCGATCTCGTCCCGCACACGGCCAAGAAACGCGAAGTGAAAGCCGCGCTCAACAACAGTTTCGGCTTTGGCGGCACCAACGCTTCGCTGATCGTCAAGAAGGTCGACTAAGGTGGCAAAACGCTCCGCGCTGATGCTCGGCGCGGTTGCCGCGCTGGTTATTGCTGCTGCAGCCGTATGGTTCGCCAGCGGCTGGTTCGGCTCCGCCCAGATCGAGGAAGACACGTCCTTCATCGTGCCCTCGGGATCGACACTGACCTCGGTGGCCAACCGCATGGAAGAGGAAGACGTGGTTGCGTCCGCCGACGCTTTCCTGCTGCGCGCAAAGATATTCGGCGGCGGCGATCCGATCCAGGCGGGCGAATTCCTCCTGCCCGCAAACGCCAGCCAGTCGCAGATCCTGGAAATGTTCCAGTCGGGCGACGTCATTCGCCGCTTCGTCACCATACCCGAAGGCATGCCCTCCATCCTGGTGTGGGAACGCCTGATGGCGCAGGAGCACCTGACCGGCGAAATCCCGGTGCCGCAGGAAGGCAGCGTCCTGCCCGACACCTACGATTTCGAACGCGGAGAGGAACGGGCCGCCGTCCTGGCACGCATGCAGGCCGCGATGCAGAATTACCTCGCCGAGGCCTGGCCGCGCCGCAAGGACGGCATAGCGGTCGACAATGTGAAGGATGCGCTCATCCTTGCCTCGATCGTCGAGAAGGAAACCGGAGTGCCGGAAGAGCGGCGCATGGTCGCCGGGCTCTACTCGAACCGTCTGAAGGACGGCATGCTGCTCCAGGCGGACCCGACGATCATTTACCCGATCACCAAGGGCAAGCCGCTCGGCCGCCGCATCCGGCAGTCGGAAATCTCCGCAGTGAACGATTACAACACCTATTCGATGGTCGGGTTGCCCAAGGGGCCGATTACCAATCCGGGCCGCGAATCCATTGCCGCCGTGCTCGATCCCGAGCCTACCGAAGCGCGCTATATGGTCGCCGACGGGACGGGCGGCCACGCCTTCGCAGAGACGCTGGCCGAGCATAATGCCAACGTCGAGAAGTGGTTCGCCCTGCGCCGCGAACGCGGTGAGATGTGAGCGGGGGCGATGCGCCCCTGATCCTGACGGCGGAGCTGCCAGAGGACCTTCACGCTCGCTTCACCGACCTGCGGACCGAGCATTTTCCGCCCGAGCGCAATTACCTCGAAGCGCATGTTACGCTGTTCCATGCCCTGCCGGCGCAGTGCGAGGACGAGGTCCGTCGCTACCTTGCGCGCCTCGTCGGTGAAACGGCGCCGGTCGAGGGGAGGGTAGAGGGTCTCATGTCGCTCGGCGGAGGCACCGCCATCAAGCTTGTCAGCCCCGCCATGCTCGACCTGCGCGACCGGATCGCCGATCATTTTCACGGCATGCTGACCAACCAGGATCAGCACCGGCCGCGCCTGCACGTGACGATCCAGAACAAGGTCACTTCGCGGGAAGCCAAGGCCTTGCAGGCGCAATTGGAGGGCGTCATCCAGCCCCGCGATTTCGCCTTTCGCGGCCTTGCGCTTTACGCTTACCGCGGCGGCCCATGGGAGTTTCTGCGCCGCTTTGCATTTCGCGGGAAATGAGTGTTGACCGATAGGCGCGCGCGCCCTAAATGCGCCGCCTGCCGAGCGGGCATTTGCCCGCCGCACGGCCTTTCGGGGCGGAGTAGCTCAGGTGGTTAGAGCAGCGGAATCATAATCCGCGTGTCGGGGGTTCGAGTCCCTCCTCCGCTACCAGAACCAATCAAGATTTGTGCTTGGCGCTCGACTGCCATAGTCTTCCGGCGGGTCCGGGGGAGATTGGTTATGAGTGCTTTCGCGCGATCCTTATTTCATGCAGCTGTTGTTACCGCTTGGGCGCTTCCTGCGATGCAGGCGCAAGCCCACCAGCCTGTAGTCGCTCAATTGGAAGCGATGCGGGTAGCAAACATGAAGCAAGCCACATCGGCCTTCCTCGACACGCTAACGGAAGAACAACGAGAAGCTGTCACCAGTGCACTGGAAGACAACGTGACCCGCACTAGCTGGTCAAACCTCCCAGTCAGTATGGCGCCAAGATCAGGCTTGGTCGTGGCAAACATGTCTTCCGAACAACGCCGCGCGCTGCATACAATGATGGTGTCAGCTCTTTCGAGCCAAGGCTATCTCAAGTCGGCGACGATCATGTGGCACGAGGATGTGCTGCGCGAAATGTTCGATGCGATGCTGGCAGAATTGCCGGATAGTGATCCGCGCAAGGCTCAGGGAATCGCCTTCGGTGACAATTATGACGCCGAGAAATTTTACGTCACGGTCTTTGGAGCGCCGGAAGACGAAAATTGGGGTTGGTTGGTGACCGGGCACCACTTCGCTGCCAATTTCACCGTTTCCGGTGATCGGATCGCGTTTACTCCGATGTTTTTGGGGGCGAATCCCCAGATTGTGCAAGAAGGCCGATACGCTGGCTGGCAGATATTGCAGCATGAAGCTGACAAGGCACTGGCCTTGCTGAGTTCGCTCGACGAAGGCCAGCTCGAGCGAACTGTTGTTTCGGTCGAAGTCGATAGCGACGTCTTTGCCGGACCGGGCAATCAGGCAAGCCACGAAACGTTCTTCGGCATCAAAGCTTCCGACCTAAACGAGGTGCAACGAAGCCTGCTGGATAGTCTGATTGACGAGTATCTCGAGGATGCGTCGGAGGAGGCAGCCAAGCGCCAGCGCGCTGCAATCAGTGCGGACGGGCCAGAGACTTTACGATTTGCATGGTGGGGTGCGACACACGCGCCCAGGGGGCGCTATATGTTTCGGGTTCAAGGACCTTCAGTGCTTATCGACTACGTCCGCGAGCCCTCACCTGGTGGAGCTTTTAACCACGTGCACTCAATTATCCGCGACCCGTCCAATGACTATGGGTCTGACTGGCTTGAGCGACATTACACGGAAGCTCATCAGGATTAGATAAGGCAAGCAGCGTGTCGGGGGTTCGAGTCCCTCCTCCGCTACCAAGGTCTTCGACATGTTTTGAAGAGATTGTGTTACTAACTGGCGCGGAGTGGCGTGCCTCGCATGCTGCAAATCTGATCTCTTGTAATTCCGTCGAAACCGTCACACTCTCGGCCGCTCTGTGCAACATGGATGTAACATGCGAGGCTGCAATGGATAGCCCGTTCGATCCCGAAGAGTTTGAGCCTAAGTTTACAGCTGCACTTGAGAGCGTTTGCGACCCTTCGACAGACATAGATTGTGTGTTTGGTGAGGGCCGAACACTCACATTATTCATGACCGTGGATGGTGTGGACTTCGAGCTAACTATAACGCCTCAGACGGATTAGACTTCGATTATTGAGACAGCAGGTTCGAATCCTGCCGGGCGCGCCAATTTACCGAGGTTGTAAGAGTTAGGCGGGGTTAGATAACACATAGCTGACGGGGAAATGCGAGTGGCCTATCGCGACAGGGGTAGAGTGAACGACGGAGTGCCAAAGACCATAGGAATTCGCAGGTGCCCGCACTGCGGAATTTCGCACCCAGTCGTTATTGAGGTATGGGCGTCTGAGGGGATGACACCCCGCTCTGATGGCCAAGAAAGTCGCGCCTGGGCAATCAACATGTGCATTAGTTGCGGATCAATGATCACCGTCGCGGGAGAATCTGGATTCAATTCGCTGAATTATATCAAGGCGATGTTCCCGCCTCTTCCAGATGTTTCGGCCGAACTTCCTGAGCGAGCCCAAACCTATTTACGCCAAGCTCATGAAACGAAAGCTTCTCCGGATGCTTGCGCTGTTATGTCGGCATCGGCGGTGGACGCCATGTTGAAAGCAAAGGGATACGAAAAGGGATCGATCTACGAACGAATAAACGCGGCGAGGGATGCTCACCTACTCACAGCAGATATGGCCGAATGGGCGCATCACGTTAGGCTCGAAGCCAATCGCCCGCGCCATGCTGACGACAGCGACCCACACATATCTTATGAGGAAGCTCAAGCGTGTTTGGACTTCGCGGAAGCGCTCGGAAATTTCCTATTCGTCATTACTGCTCGAGTAACGCGAGGACTGAATAAAGCGAAGAACAAGGAAGGTCTTAGCGTGTGAGTCTCTTTGGTCGAGCTTTTCCAGAAGAGTGTCCGCGTCCGGCTCGGCAACGGCCGGTTGTGCCAACAGAAAGGAAGACTACCTCAGAAAGAGTGACGAGATAAACGTTCTTTGCAAAAATAAGGCGTTCCGGTTTCCCAAAGTCCCTATCCCTCCTTCAAGTCTTTTGTCCATGAGTGACTTGGGTGGGGCGGAGTGCCGTATTCACTCCACACCCGCCTGAGATTATTGGCGCGATTTAGTCCGTGCAGGGGAAAGCGTCTCTAAGCGCTAGAAGCAATACTGAACCAAGCGGGTTCTCGCGCTCTTCCTCGTTCGCCTCCATGAAGGTTTTGAAAATCTGCACGTATTGTTCGTCTATGATCGCTAACTGTTTGGGTGGGCAGTAATGCTGAGGTAAACCCCTCACGTCATTCAACGTGTTTGCCCAAAATATGCCTTCTGCCATCGAACTAACCATGACCGTTGCGATTGAGCGCTCTAGTTCCTCGCCTTCGAGCAACTCTTCCACAGCGCCCGCGTAGGGAGTTGCGTTGGCGGGCTTCGCGATCAGAAGCGCTGAGCAGATCTGGACCGCGATTAGGACGGAACGCATATGTATCTCTCCAAGTCAATAATTTGTAAAAGCTATCATCCGCTAGGCAGCCGTCAGAGGCTGCGCAAGGTTGAGCGAGATGGCCCGCTAATCGCGATGCTTCGCTTCACGAAAGCTTGCGTCCAACTGGTATGAAGCGCTCAGAGTCGTGGCAGCCCCGATTGTCCTAACGGGGTATTGTTGCTGAAAGATACGAAGACTACGGTTCGGCACTATTCTATTTTCGATAAGCAGCGATCGAAGGACTGTTTCAAATAATCCAAAAGGTATGTTGAGCCCCCGCTTTTTTTGATCCTGCCTGTTCCACCGTCTTGGCAGAACACTGTGCGAGCAAACTTGTTTTCATTCCCAAACTTCGCGAAATCGTATCCATATATTTCGACGTCTACCGATACTATGCAAATCCCCACATCATCCATTGCATGCACGTTCACATAAAGAATGTAGTCCGAATTTTTCTTCAGGTTGATTCTATTGTAGCGGGCAGCACTTTTCATCGCTGCTTCGATGGCCATTTCAGAAACACCGCATTTGGTAGCATCATCATGCAGGCCCTCGACAATCAACTCGAGGTCCGGAAAGGTCTGGGCAGAAGCAGCCTGCGAAAAAATGGACGCTGAAGTAAGGGCAATAATCGACGCTAATCGCGCCGCCTTTGTCACCTTCAGCTGCATGAACTTAAAGATCATTCGCATCCAACCCCGTCATTGTCGCGATCTAAATGTGGTCCATACCCAGGCTGACCCCGGCGCACCGGTGCAGCACCAGCCGCACGAGCTGCGGTGCAGTTCGCGTAATAGACAGTTCCATCACGCCGAGACTTAGTGGTTTCACCGGCGCTCGGCCCCCGATGACAATGGCGGCCTCCATTTTTGCGGTCATTGTGGCATCCGTCAGCTGCCAACCCACCAGGGTGCGCTAGCAGCGGAGTGGCAAAAGGCCCGCTAAGAAGAGCGAGAAAGGCCCAGGCACCGACAACCAGTGGCCAGTTCCCTTTGCTCACACGCTCACCCATCTCAGTTCAGTCCCAGGAGTTTCGCTTTTTGTGCATCAAACTCTTCCTGAGTGATGATGCCTTGCGAAAGGAGGTCTGCGAATTTCGAAAGCTCGTCGGCCGCTGACATCTCATTTTGCACAACAACTGTTTGCGTAGGTTCGCTCGAACCAAACGGTGGATTCACAACTTGCAGAGGTCCCACCTCAGCACGATACATTCCAGTTACGGTGGCATCGTGCCTTTCACTTCCACGATAAAATTCAACCTCGTAAGTTGGCTCCTTTGTGGCCTTGTGAAGGCCATCATAAATATCATCGTAGCCTTTCCAGCGTTCACCTGCGACGCGATAAAGAACGTCTCCCTCGCGCAGGCCAGCCCTCGCGAATGGGCTATCAGGCTCAAGTCCAGTGATAACCATGCCTTTTTTTGGACTCTCAGTGTGTTCCATGTCCACGCCAATATAGACATGGTTCGGGAAGATAGTCCCTTCTGGAAACCGCCCACCAGCTGAACGCATGAGGTCCATTGCGTTGTTGTGGAATCCTTTGACGTTGGTTTCCATTTCCCGGTTCTGCCCAAACGCTGTTTGCAGGCCCATCCAGCCATTCGCTTGCACTCGTGTTTCATTCGAGAGTTGCACGATCGAGAAGCGGTAATAAAGGCGAGGGGGCGTCGAATAATTGTTGCCCATTGCGAGGTTGGCTAACAGCGACTGTCCAAACGTCGCGGGAGCCTCGCATAGAACATGCTGCGGAGACTGCTCTTTTATTGCCCAATTATTATTCATGCACGAGCCGGCAAGGAGGTCTGCAGTCTCGATCGCCGGAACGTCGAACATCATTTCGGCCCGTCCATTTGGCGTGACCGCGAAAGGCTCGTCAGCAAAAGCAGGTGTTGCGGTGCACGCGATTGATACGCTCGCGACTGCGATGAGATACTTGTTCATTATTCCCCCTATACTGCATGAATGCAGAATTTTCGCTATAAGAGAGGTTTAGTAACGTTGTCTAGATAACCAGTTGATTATGATCACTAAAATTTAGCTAATGTTGATCAGCATCGATGACTTCCCCAATACCGATCCCATCTCGCCGCCCAACCGCCTGACACCATCGCGCAGTTAATGTCACCGCCGACCGGGGAGACGCACCATGCAGCTGTTCGACTTCCACCAGCAGAGCCGTCTGAGACGCACGTCATCGCAGGACCGCGAACCTCTATATGCCCGTGTCGCCCCACTCCGGTGGGTTTCCCGACCAGCCGCACAAGCGCGTCTCGCGCTTCTTGGGCGTCTTTATCGGGGCAGGGGTGTCCTGGGCTGCATGAGCCGTCTAATTCCCGCGCAGCGATCCCTGAGAGACGCACACGAGGTCCCTCCTCGCACCAGATAGGTCCATCACCATCCCACACCGCGGTCGGCGTGCAAGTGAAGGTCTCACCAGCAGGCACTATGGCCGCGGCAAAAATAAGTAGCTCAATCAATGACTCCTCCTGACGAAGCTAATAGTCTAGAGGGTAACGACTGAAAATGAAGACTTTACTTGGTTTGGCCTGAACGCGCCGAGACGTGAGCGGGCCCAATGCTGACCCAACTAACTACCGGAACCAGGGCCCAACCTCACTCGAGTGCTTCCGCACTGAGAACACCTCAGTCTTTTTTCGACTGCTGCGACCTGCTTTGACCATCCACGCCGCTGGCAGTGCATTGCGATCTCCAAAGGGTTGAGGATCGCTACTCGCCGACATTGAAGGCAGTCCACCCGAAGTGAGTATCCATGCCTGTTGTAGTCAGCGATGTTGTCTAAACGCTTCGAGCTCATGGCTTGCGACGGATTGACCAGACGAGCGCAGCGCATGCAGTTATGATGCATGCTATTGCAGCGAGCATTGGCGGACTTAGAACAATCATCAAACCCTCCGACTCGATGACGGTTTGTTCCACATATGTTCCAAGTAGGAAAACGAAAAAGTGTCGGTATGCAGATATGGCAGCACGGGAGATGGCAATGACCATCACACGCGAGCAAGAGATCTGGGCCATGGCGCTTTGGGTCGACCGGGAGCACGGTGAAGACGCGGAACAGTTCATCGCCGGGAGGGTGCTACATTTTGAAAGCGTCGATGATCCAGGAGGCCAAAATCTCTGGATGCAGGTGGCGCGACGTTATGTCGAGCTGCGGGATGCGTTAACTGCTGAGCCGAACTAGGTCTGATCTAACGGCTATTATTGCGCCTTCGGTTGACCTGCGGAGTGACATTGCCTTGAACTAGAACACCAGTTTAAGGCAAACTTTCGGCAACATGGAACCGAGCGCCGCTAGTCCCGAATTATTGCTCTTCGAATTTCCGGATGATCCGGCGCACCTGGGTCGGACTCCACGCGCCGCCGCGAGGTGCAGCGAGGCCCATCTGATTGAGCCGCTCTGCAATGCCGGTAAGACTGGTCACGCCTCGCGTGCGAACCAACTCGATAGTCGTGAACGTTGTGCGGTCGCGCCATCTCGCTCTTGCCTGTCGAGCTGAGGCGCTTCGGGCCGGCCCCTTCTTGAGGACCTCAGGATTTCCACGAGATCCACCGAGCATTGCACCATCGCTTTTGGCTTTGGCTAGTGCTTCAGTCACCTTGTCGCTCATGGCATAGCGCCAAGACCTGTCTCGGTTGTAGAGGCGCCAATAGTAGTCCCGGCTAAAGTCAGGGACATCTGCTGCTGCAACTCCGACGCCTTCCTCGTGCAGCCGGCCAAGCCATTTCAAGAGGCCGCGCATTTGGTTCATTTTTCCGAAGATCAATCTCGCATTCTCTCTTTTGCAGAATGCGATCGCATCCTCCAAGGCTGGTCGCTTGCCGGAAATCAAAGGCTCCACCTCCTTGAACTCCTTGATCACTCTTGCCGGAGCGAGCTCCAATAATTGGTCAATCGCCTCGCTCTGTGCCGATCGCTTAAGCCTAGAGTGGGGCAGCTCAGAAGTGCGTAGGTAGGCGACATATTTTCCTTTGAGGGCGGCCATAGGTGCGAAGCCTGCAGCAAGGGTTGCCATAAATGTAAACACTCTGCGGAAAGCAGATTGGCGATTGCCCCGATAAGTCCACGAAAAAGTGACTAAATTTATTGCCGCGAGGAAGGGGCTCTCAGGACAAAGCGGAAACAAAATTGGCCACGCGACCGCGTCAGGAATGTGCGTAAATAGTTTCGCTACTCACTGAGCGACCCGCGCGGTGTGAAATCGAAACAACGGAGATTCCTTATGAGTAGCAACCTGAAGAGCGACCCAACCTATTTTCAAATTCTGGATGGAATAGACGCTGCCTTTGGCCTCAGCGGAAATTGCACTGAGAGCTTTGAACAGTGGCTTGGCCACATGGCATGTTGTGACATCCTAGACGACGGTGATCGTGTGATCGAGCTCTCAGCTGAAGCTGTAGCGAATGTGATCGACGCCCGTGTTGGCGTTTTCACCGATCTGAATGACGAAACCCGACAAGCGATCATGGCCGCGCATCATTTCTTTCAGAATATCAAACACATTCGATCCATCGCTCGCGAATTCGGAATTCCAGAGACTTAACCCTTGGTCGGCATCGCCACCAAACTGTGAAGGCCTGAAGACTGGAGAGGAAATTGGCGCTGCCGCAAAGCGCGGCAGCGTCATGAGCTCTGAAAACCTGAAACCACCCAATGAATTTTTTTTATGCGTCGCCCAGGATTCGGTGATGCTAAGGGAGAGCCCATATGTCCCTTTCAAAAAGGGATCGGCGCGTGCAGCGCTTGGATCTATTGAACTATCAAGAGAAAAGCTTCCGTTGGAAGCGGGAGGATCCTGTTGGCAATGGCTTTGGCTTGCCTGAGAAGCCTGAGCTTAGCCCAGAGCAGGTAAAGACTGACGGGCTGGGGAATATCCTCTCGATTCCTCAATTCGCTGAGAAACCGTGCTTCGGAATTCCGACGGCGTGGCTCAGACACGCTCACCTCAAGCCTGTGTATGTCAATAGAACTGGGCGCAAGGAGCATAACTCACGGTGTGACCGATGCCTCGCTGCCAAAGCCTGCAAGTCAGTCGTTCTCGAGCGCATCAAAGCGGTTGCACGACGCGACAGCGATTTTGCCGAAGCTTTCAAGGCATGGAGCAAGGCTGGTGGGTTACGCAAAGGCGGGTTCGACGTGGCCTGTGAGAAGCTCAACCACCGCGGTTGGTCGGCGTTGACATATCCTCTCGAGATTGCCGAATTCGCCGATGCGAATGCCGCTTACGTCCGCAAATACTGGATCGAAAAAGAGCGAAAAGCCGCTAATATCGCTGCTGGCAAAGAGCGGCACCGTCTCAGGCAAGCATGGAAGTCGGGGGAGGATCTAGATCGCTTGCGGTCTGGTCTCGATGAAGGGACAAAGCTGCGCGCGATCGCGCTGCATGAGGCGATTATAAGAGATCAGCCGCCCAAATACCTATTGAGGTATCCGTCGCGTTCTATTGCACGGGTATGTCGTGTTTGGTGGTCGCGCGAATTCGCACGCTACACGGGGCAGGATCGTAATCCCAGCCGCATCGCAACGATCGCGGTCAAGGAGGGGCGCATCAATGAGTATGGGCACACCAGCCTCAGGCAGATGGTGAAGCGAGATCTGTTGCTGATTAAGAAACTAGAATCCAGCGCCGGATACAATGGCGGCTCTCCGATATGGCCAAAATTCAACCATCCAGCTGTCTCAATAGGTGTTACATAAGATTGCAGGGCAACCCGGCCGTGAGCTGTTACATCGGATGATAAGACCACTTTTTGAGCTGTCAGTCCAACGCCGCAGGAATCCATGGGTTTCGGGCGAAATGAGGTGTTACATCGCAGACGTGTAATAGATTCCTACTGAATCTATGAGAGGTGGGAGGCATGACTCCCCCCTACACACCCTATAGATGAGAAAGATTAGTTGTGCCGTCGCCAGCAAGCTGGCGCCGACACGAGCCACTCCGCAGCTGCTTCGCAGCTGGGAGATGGCTTCTCATTTCTGAGAAAGAGAACGCTTCGGAGTGTGGCGTAGCCTGTTGCAAGGGCAACGCGTCAATAGACCCCGGCGATTGGCACGTTCCGGGTGGAGGAAGTGCAAATCCCCTAGGACTTGTCCATTTCTACGGGTTTCGGCCCCCAGGAGGGACTGTCGATGCGTTGCAAGGTTTCGGAGCGCGAGAAGTCTTTCGTCAAGCTCAGGCAGCGCATCGACTGGGTAGGACACTACTTGAAGTCGAAGCGTCCCCACGTCCCGAGGGGGCAGTTAACGAAGCCTTCGAGGTCTTCCGCGATCAGCTGCTCGAGGCTCGCATATGACGGCAGGGTCGTGGGATCGATCCACGATAGCGTGAAGTTCACTGGAGGGAGGAAACCAAGCCCTCCGGCAAGAGCCCATTGAAACTTGGAAATGGCTCGCTCGTGATGATCAGTGAGCATTATGATTGGTTCGAACTCAATATCGCTGACTTGGTAGACGTTCATGGTGACACCTTTGTTTTTGTCGGTTTGAGCACCATGTCAGCGACTGAGAAGGGTGTCGGGTGGGCAATGAGCGTTGGTGATGGGCAATGAGCGCGAAGCCAACCCTACTTCGGCTTCGACAAAACGTTGACGCGTCTATGTAGACGTATCCACATTGCGTGAATGGCTAGCACAAAAAAGCGCGACAATACGTATTGGGCGGCGCGGCTCAAGAAGGACGGTCACGACGAAATCCTGGATCGATATGAAACTGGTGAGTTCAACATGTATCGCGCACGGCAGCTCGCTGGGTATCTAGCTGAGAAGCCCTCGAGTATCGCCGACAGGCTCAGCCACCATTGGCAGCGCGCAGACGTTCTACAGCGTGAGAAATTCTTGATCGACAACATGGCGTCGGTGCTTCGCAGCACGAAGGATGTCCAGGCGCGAGGGCAGCGATTGAAGGCGAAAAAACCCAGCGAATAGGCGAAAGTCCTGCCCGACAAATCACTCCGTATCTCATATAATGATGTCACTAACTCATTGTTATAGGAGATAATTTTGAACACCCCCCACAAAGACGTGACGATTAGCGACGCTGCGAAGATCTGGATGCGGCGTTGCGAGCTGGAGCAGCTCGAGAGAGCCACGCTCCATTCATACCGTGGGCATGTAAAGAACCACATTGAGCCGAAGATAGGGCATCTGCTGCTCAACGAGCTGAGTGCGCCAGACGTTCGCGAATTCCTAGATGCTATGCTGCAGGATAGCACTCGTGCTATGGCGAAGAAGTGCCTCACCACGCTACGCTCGATCATTAGCGCTGCACAAGAACGAGGTCTCGTGCAGCACAATGTCGCTCGGGAAGTGAAGCTACGGCGAGCCGATCGTCACTCACCTGATCGCGTCTTCCCCACCAAGACCGAAATCAAAGCCCTGCTAACAAGTGCGCCGGATCGCCACAGGCCGCTTATCATGACGGCCCTGCTTACCGGTATGCGGATGTCAGAGCTTCGTGGCCTCAAATGGGGAGCAATCGACTTCGATCGGAATATCATCACCGTCCGAGAGCGAGCCGACCGCTACTGCGAGATGGGCTCGTGCAAGAGCAAAACCAGCCGCCGAGAGATCCCATTCGGTCCAGAGCTCAAAAAGGTGCTCGAAGCATGGCGTCCGGCTTGCCCCGCCGGCGCTCTCGACCTGGTGTTCCCGAATGGAGCCGGGAACGTCGAAACGCACTCGAACATCTTCAATCGGGTCTTCAAGCCGCTGATGCTCAAGTGCGGCATCGTCGATGGGAAGGGCACTCCGAGATTCTCACCTCATGCGATGCGCCATGCTGCTGCATCGCTTTTCATCGAGCAGGGATGGCCGCCGAAGAAGATTCAGACGATGCTGGGGCACTCGTCGATCACCATGACCTATGACGTCTATGGCCACCTGTTTCATGATCCCGCGAAGGACGTGCACCTCATGGGTGAGATGGAGCGTGGGCTGTTGGTAGCATGACAATCGATCCCTAGCGCGTTAACTCAACAAGATGGACGGGATCATGCTGTCGGACAATCTAGCAATTAACAGCCTGCTCTGGATCCGTTCACTCGGGGCACATGAGCTTAATCCTTCCCGCCGTATGGTCGAGGACTTGCAAACGCTTGCCGCAGCCGATGGATTTACGTTCGAGGAACATGTCGTGGAATGCCCTGAGGATCTGCTCGCATTGCTCGGCATTATTGCCCGCCGTGCTGACGAAGGTCTGCGTCCGATCCTGCACTTCGACTGCCATGGCTCGCGCTCTGACGGACTGTTGCTTGAACCGAGCGGGGAATATCTCGACTGGCCTAGGTTGGCCGATGGTTTGCGTGCTGTGAATGTTGCGACTGCGAACAACCTTTGCTGCGTGTTTGGCGTCTGTTTCGGCTTGCATATGTCATTCGAGCTTCGCCTATCCAAACCATCACCCTACTATCTCACAATCGCGCCAGAGCAGGAGATTTTAGTCGGGCAACTCGAGCAGTCCACTCTGCCGTTCTATCGCGAGGTTTTCTCAAGTGGCAATATTACCAGCGCCTATTCAAAGGTCCTACGTCCCGATCTGAAACTGTTCCATTGCAAAGAAGTCTTCGCCCGTGCTCTTGCTACCTACATAGCCAATAATTGTGTCGGACGAGCGGCAAAACGACGGCAGGAGCGGATGGTAACGGAAATTCTACAACAAGACGGCATCGTCTCGCCCAGTTCCGAGCAGCTCCGCGAGGCTCGTGCCAAAATTAAGGCGGCGCTTGCGCCTTCGCAGACAATCATCGACCAATTCGCGCCCACTTTCCTGATCGGGCGGGAGCCGGGCTTTGGCTATCCAGAGCTCAGGAAGCTTGCCGATGGGTATATAAGACTGAAGCAGGCGAGGGCGAATATCTAACCCACGCCCAATGCAATATTGGATCCTTCAAGTGTCACTGGATACGGTTTATCATCGGTGGCCTCACGCACTCGAAAGATTGGCCCCGCCAGGGATGCGCGCTGACTGGTCGGGACCCTCTCGATAATGAGCGTTAGCTGATCGAGCATGCCATTCCCAATGGTGGTGCCAGGCTTCACGGCATATTCGCTGTCTGCCCTTTCTTCGACAGCGGATCTGAATGCGGCACCTTCAAGGTCGGGAGAACTTCTCACGACGTCGATGCAGGCAGCAATGAGCCCGATTCCGACCGACCGGAAGTTGTTCTGCCTAGCCAAGAATGGAATCACGGATTCCTCAAGGTTTCGGTCATTATGAAGCGAGAGCAGCGTCAACAGCTCGCGAATATCGCCTTGCCATACTCCAGCGTCTAAGAAGTCTCCTTCCTTTGAAAAGGATGCCCATAATTGCTCGCCAAGCGCATCTTTGCCTCGTCTAAATCGTGGGTTTGCCACAAGCTGGGTCTTCAATTCGTCCCATTTAAGCAAAGGTATATGGAACGTGCTGATCGGATTTGTTCCCATCCAATGGTCGCTCGGAAGGAAGAGGCCGACTTCGGTTTCACCGCCCACGTAGTGATCCCAAAACCCAACGTATACCATGCACTCTAGGTCTGGCTGGAATGGCGCATCGACTGCGGCGATCCCTAGCCCACTAATATCCTGCAAAGCCGATACTGTTCTGCGCACGACTTCAAGGGCTTCGCCCAAGCGGAGTTCCTTGTCGGGGTCATGTTTCGAGGTATTATAGAGGCCGCGAAGCGCATCTAGGTTCGCAATCGTGGCTGCCTGAGCGCCGACTGCGGCGAGCTTTCTGATGAGCTCAGCCATAGAGCTCCGGCGGCTTGCGCTTGGAAAGACCGCGGCCTTAAGGAAATACTCTATCCGAGACGCGAATGGCTCAAGCAGCGCTGCCACATCGGAGCGTGAAAAGGATCCAAAGCTTAGTCTTTCAAGGTCCGACGCAACGCGTTCTGCGTCCTCTGTCATAATGTCGCCGCGAGATTTCACTGCTTTCTAGTCCCAAATTCCCATTCCGAATCCACGCCGCTGGGTGGCGGAATTCGGTAATGAATGTAAAGCCTTATGCAAAGGCATCTGTTGAAGGAGTGACGCGGTGAGCGATGAAGAAAATTCTGGTGAACCTGATGCGGAGACGGACGATCCCTTTAGATCTCAGCTTTTGGCGGGGGCAAGGAAGGCGTTCGATAACGCAGAGCAGCTCTATCGCGAGGCTCGTATCTTGGGAGATGCTGGGGCGACAGCGAGAGCCCTCTGTCTCCATCAAATCTCGCTCGAAGAATGTTCCAAGGTCGATAGCCTCGGCGCATGGATGACGGGCTTAGTGTTAGGACATCAGGTTGATCAAAAGAAGGTCTTTGCTGCCCTGTCGCGCCACTCATCCAAGAACAAAACAAACGCTTATATGCTTGAGGTTTCGGCAGAAGAGGCAGGCGCAATCGACGCGGGCAATCACGAAGAAGCCGTCGCAATTTTCAAAAAGGCGCAGGAGCACTTTCATAGGGAATCCAACGATGCGAAGAATGCGTCTCTTTACGTGGACTGGGAAGGTGGCGAATTCGTTTCGCCGGCCGAGCGTATCTCAGAAGAGATGCTTGGCGAAACACGCGAGCGGAACGAGAAGTTTCTCGGATACGCAGACGTCAACCTTGGTGCGATGGGGCGCCTTTTCGACAACTCGGAACTCCTTCGCGAGCCGATGCTCAAGTTCATAGAGCAAGCTGAGAAGCTGCGAGAGGAGAACTCCGGCGATCTCTCGCAGAAACTCGGCGATTTGCTCACCGAGTTTCTAGAGGAAGGGAAACGACGGATCGGTTCCTAGACTTCATTCTTCATCAACGTAGACGCGTCTACACGTCGTTTCCGTTGGAATCATAATCCGCGTGTCGGGGGTTCGAGTCCCTCCTCCGCTACCATAGTCGAACCTGCATGGGTTCGCTTGCTTCCGCATCATTCCAATAACCAAAGTCGTCTCAACGGGTTGCGTGTGATTCGCATCCGTTTGTTTCCGCATGGGCCGGCATGGGCCCGATTTGGGGTGAGGGTACTTTCGTGGGGAAGGAAAAGGAGTGATACGCCCGAAGTCGCTCACTGAGGTGAAGACCAGAAGGCGATTCCTGCTGGGGGAAATCCCCGCAGCCTGAAGGAGGGCCAGGGATCTCCGCTCATTGGGTGTCGATCAAGGCGACCAGCTTCTCGACTGCGTGCCAGTGACCTTCCACCGGTGCGTCTGCGGGATAGACTTCGAGCGGCATCTGGGGTGCTATCCCGCTTTCCTCGTAGACGCTGCCGTCCGGTGCTGCGAAAACCTCGTTGGAAAGTTCGAGCAGCCACCCGTTGGGAAGACGTTTCGCGAGCGGAGTAGAAAAAGACCCGCGTGTCACGCCGCCGGCATGGATCACCCGGGGGTTCTGGCGCAGCGCAAGGGTGGCGAGTTCTCCCCCGCTCACCGTCACATCGCTGGTCAGCAGGTACACCGGGCCGGAAAAGCGCGGGCCGGATGCAGGGTCGATCATGTGCGGGAACGGGGAAAGGCCCGACCCGCGGGTAACGGTCGTGAAACCGACATAGGGCTCGTCCGTGAAACGGGCAGGGATTGCCTTGGCGATCTTGTCCCAGCCGCCTCGATTGTTCGAAAGGTCGAGGATCACGCTTTCGACGTCGCGCTCGGCGAAGGCGGTCATGACCTCGTCCATGATGCGGTCGAACTCGTTCATTTCGGCTGCGGCCCAGGCTTCGGTGCCGAAGTCCTCCCGGTTCGTGAAGCCGCCCATCTGGAAGACCTGGATATAGCCGACGCGCCCGTCGATCAGGCCCCAGACGATCCGGTCGTTGCCGGTGTGCTGCGCTGTATCACCGAGCTTTTCCATGGTGGTGTCGATCAGTCCGACGAGCCATGCAGTCTCTCCGCCCTCGGCCGCCCGCATTCGTGGCAGGGTCGTGCCCTGTCCGTCTTGCACCCGGCGACGTTCTCCCCCGACATTGCCGATCAGCTTGGTGTGACTGTCCGACAGGGACTGCATGTAGCTCGCAAGAGCATCCCATAATTCCGTCTCGCTCATGTCGGGCTCGATCGCCGCGCGGACGCGCGCGGCGCGGGTCGCATGATCGGGTAGGCGACGGTCGAAAAAGGCATAATGCCGGTCGAAGGCATCGAGAAAGGCATCTGCAACCGCCGGCGGCGTGGAGATCGGATTTTCGGTGCAACCTTCGGGAAGCGCCTCAAGCTTGTCGAACACCACATTGGTATCGCCGCGCAGCAGTTGGAAGATCGCGCTGTCGCCGCCCGGCAGCGGGCGAAAGTAACGGTACGAAACGGAGTCCATCGCGCTCAACGCTTCGCCGGAAGATGCCGGGCTATAGCAGCTCGCACCGATTTCAAACTGGGTCACCCCCGCCTCGTCGATCCGCAACACTCGGCCATAACCGCGGCTTTGCCAAACACCGCGGATCGCCGGATTGGTTTCACCCTGAGCGGTTTCGATGGGCTGGATCGGTCCGGCAGAGCGCCAAGGCTGAGCCATATCGAAAGGGGTGGAGGTCGACGTACACGCCGCAAGCACGGGGAGCAGGAAAACTGCGAGGGGCTTGATCGAACAGGTCATGCCGGGCGGGCTGCATCTTGCGCCGCGCAAAGACAAGGCTGCCACCCCGAACCGTAAACGAAACTCGACCGATGTCGGGAACGGGGTAGGAAGCCGGCGGTCCGCTATTGGCGCCTCATGTAAAAGGCTCGATAGCAGGCGCCTTCGACCGAACGCTTATTCCCTCTTAAAATACCATTGGCCTGCGAAAAACGATAACGCTCTCCATCAAAGCGATTTACTAGTCCCGCATGAGCGCCATTCACGACGTCATCACCTCGAACGGACCGGTGATTGGGCTTGTCCTTTTGGTTGCGATTTTTGCTGCATTCGCGCTCGAGCGGCGGCCCCCTGTGGTGATTGCCATGGGCGCAGCAGTGATCATGCTAGGGCTGGGATTTCTCGATTCCGGCCAAACACTGGATGTATTCAAGAATTCAGCTCCGGTCACCATCGGGGCGATGTTCGTGCTGAGCGGCGCATTGCTCCGCACCGGAGCCCTGGAAGAAATTGCCGGATGGATCATTCGCAGAACCGCAAAGAAGCGGGGGTTTGCGGTTGCCGAAATCGGTGCAGGGACGATCTTTGCCTCAGCGTTTATGAACAACACGCCTGTCGTGATCGTTATGATACCGATCCTCAAGCGTCTTGCACGGGTCCTCAAGATTTCGCCGACGCGCGTGCTTATCCCGCTGTCCTACATTACCATCCTCGGCGGGACGCTCACCTTGATCGGAACGTCCACCAATCTGCTGGTCGACGGGGTAGCGCAGGAACAGGGTCAGGCCGCATTCGGGATTTTCGAGATTACCGGAGTGGGCCTGGTCGCCGCAACGACGGGGGTACTCTTCCTGTTGGTCGCAGGGCATAGGCTGCTTCCAGACCGGGCCTCCGGCGCCCTCGACGATGAACGGGAGAGCGACCGCTACCTTTCCCATCTCGTGCTGAACGCCAGAAGCATCCTGGTCGGTCAGCGTCTCGGCGATACCTTTGTCGCCCGGCGTCCCGGTATTCGCGTTCTGGCATTGAAGCGCGGCGCCACCGTCACGCGCAGCGGCTTAGGGGACCTCATCCTTGGCTCGGGCGATCAACTGGTGGTCGCAGCGACACCCGCAGAACTTGCTTCCCTCGCCGAGGCCCGGGACTTCCGGACAGGCCTCGTGGGAGTGGGCGGTGGTATCGTTACAGCCGGTGCTGATCGCCCGAAGGACCTGCGGCTTGTCGAGGCGGTAGTTTCCGCTTCCGATCCCATCATCGGACGAAGGCTCGTGGAGATCCCCTTGCTCTCCCGCTTCAAGGTTCGCGTGCTCGGCCTGGCGCGACCCGGTCACATTGCCGGCCCTGATCTTTCCAACGCTCGCGTGCGTGCCGGCGATGTATTGCTGATTGCGGCAGGCGAAGATGCGGCGCAGGCCATCCGCACGGGCCTCGGTCTGCAAGAAGTGTCGGAGGCTTCGGCGAAATCATTCCGGCGGGGCAAGGCGCCTCTGGCAATCGCAACCCTCGCTGCGGTCGTCGTGGGCGCGGCCCTGTTTAAGCTGCCGATCGAAGCGTTAGCTATAGCGGGCGTGGCTGTCGTGCTGGTCACGCGGTGTATCGAACCCGAGGAAGCGTGGTCATCCATCGACGGGAACACTCTCGTGCTGATCTTCGCCATGCTGGCCGTAGGGAAGGGGCTTGATAATGCAGGCACCGTCGATCTGATCGTCGGGAGCATCGAACCCTATCTCCAGGCGGTGTCGCCGCTCGTCCTGCTGGCCTGCATATACCTTATTGCCAGCGTGTTGACCGAGGTGGTCACCAACAATGCGGTCGCGGTTATCCTCACCCCCATCGCAATTTCGCTGGGCGAGAGCCTGGGAGTGGATGTCCGGCAGTTGATCGTGGCTGTGATGTTCGGCTCAAGTGCCAGCTTCGCAACGCCGATCGGTTATCAGACCAATACGCTGGTCTATGGCGCGGCCAATTACCGGTTCACCGACTTCCTGAAGATCGGGATCCCGATGAATCTGGTGGTCGGAAGCGCTTCTTGCCTCGCAATTTACCTGCTTCTCTAGCAGGAGCAGGTTTCCGACCGCTGGCTGCATTAGCAGGCAGTTCAGCTTTTCAGGACGACCACGCGCTAGGAAGAGGAAAAGGCCGGGCTCCCTTTCGTGGAACCCGGCCTTCCTTCATGTGCGAGGAGGATTATTCGGCGGCAGCGTTAGGGTCCTCGGCGGGTGCCTCGTTGGACGCCGATCCGCTTGCTTCTCCGGCGATAAGCGCAGTTCCGCTGGCCGTCAGGTTGCTGGCGGGAATGGTGGAGAGGCCATCCTTGCTTTGGACGACCACCTGGCGGATTTCTCCGCTGCGGGTGGCGACGATGTCGCGCACACGGCCGAGTTCCTGCCCCGAGGGAAGCTGGACCGGCATGCCGGGCGCCACGGAGAACGCGCCTTCGCCCTGCGCGGCGCCGCTCCCTGCGAGGGCGAGAACGCCATTGTCGATCATGCCGTTGCCCGTTGCGGACCCGGCTGCCATTCCGCCAAGGCTTCCGGCCTGTCCGGCCGCGCCGGCGATACGCTCGCGTGCCGATCCGACGGCAGGCGTCGCGATGTTGCGCACCATCGATGTCGTTTCCCGCGCTTTTCCGGCAGCGCCGGTCACTGCGCCCGTCACCTGGTTGGTGCCGATCAGCTGGGCATTGGCATTGCCCGAACCCGATGCACCGGCAGAACCCGAGGCATTGCCGGTAACTTCGCCTACAGGCGTGCCGATCAACTGGCTGGTGGTCGCATCGAGGCTGGTGTCGAGGCTACGATCGATGGCGATGTTGCCATTCTCGCGGTCGACATTCTGGTTGCCGCGCGTGGAAGCATCTCCGCGCAGCGCGCCGCGTGTGGTCGAGCGAACGCTTTGCGCCGGTGCGCGCAGCGTCGAATTCACCGTGCTGTTGATCGATCCGGTCACGCCCGAGAGACCGCCGCCACCGAGCAACTGGGCGTGCGCGGGGGTAGCCATGATCGTAAGCGCCGAGGCGGTAAGCATGAGAATTTTCATCGTGATTTCCTTTCCACTTGCGAACGCGAAGGGTGTCGGTGCATCCGCTTGAAAGGAAAACGGGCGGCTCTTTTCGTTTAATCCATCGGCATCGAAAAAAATTAGCGGCCCTTGCACGTGCCGCAGACAAGACCTCTGCCATAGGTGTCGTCGGGCCCCTTGCGGCCAAGGTCGATCGCTTCCTCGTCCAGCGCGCTGCGCCAGCTGCGTCCATGTCCCATAGCCCGCGCAATCCGGGCAGCCACCAGCGGTGTGGCGAAGGAGGTGCCGCGCAGGGCGATGCGCTTGCCCTTGGCGTTGCGGCCATGGATATCGGCACCCGGCGCAGAGTAATCGAGATGGAGAGCTCGTCCGGCTTCGATCAGCGCCCGGCGCTTGCCATCGACCGCCGTCACGGCGACGACCCCGTCGTAGGATGCGGGATAGGCAGGGGGTGCTGCAGGTCCGTCATTGCCCACCGCCGCCACCACGACCACGCCCTTGCGCCGGGCAGCGCCGATCGCCCGTTCCAGCACGGCGTTGTTCGGCCCGACCAGGCTGATCGTCACAACCTTGCTGCCGGAAGAAACCAGCCATCCGAGGCCTTTCGCAATGGCGAGCGCGTTTCCGCCCGCCTTGTCGGTGCCATAGACGTCGGCGACCTTTATATTGCTCGCGCCCGCGCTTGCGAGCAGCGAGGCGACCGCACTTCCGTGATTGCTCGGGAAGGGGGCCCCCTTGGCAAAGCCCCGGGCTTCCGTGACCTTGACCGATGAGCCCGGTGCTCCGTCGATCATCCCGACCGGCGCCGCCGTAGAGGCAGAGCTTTGCGCGGAAATCGCCAGTGCGGCACCGTTTGCATTCCCCGACTGGAAGTGAAGATTGTCGGCGCTGACCTTGGCCATGGGCAAGAGCTGTGCGAGCAAAAGCTGTGCTTCCCCCAGGTCGAGCCCTGCAGGCACACCAAGTCGTGCGACCGACATATCGAGGCCCTCGATCTCTTCTCGCGAAAGAAGGGTGAAACCGGCCCCAAACGCGGGGCCCAGAGCCTCTGTCGAGACATCCATGACCAGCAATTCTCCGCGCCGTGCCGGGGCGCCTTCGGCATCCAGTTCGATAGCATCGGGATTGCGTCGGACCAGCCGGTCGATTGCGCGCAGACGCTCGCGCGCAAGGCGGTCGGCCGTGCGTCGCAATGCCGCACGGGTTTCGTCCAGATCGTCGAGAGCCTCGCCGAGGACCGGCCCTACCTGCGGCAATTGCACGCGCGGCAATGCCACTTGCGCAGCAAGAGGTGCAGCGATCAGGCCCAGGGCGACGCTCAACAGGGTAAAAATGCGCATCGGTCTCTCGTTCATCGGCTAAAATGCATTAAGCATGGATGAAACGCACCCGGTCATCCGTTTAATCCATGGAAGGCAAAGACACTGAACCCATCGTTCGAGAAAGACTTGCTTGCCCTGCTGCCCCGCTTGCGCCGTTTCGCGATCGGGCTGTGCGGCAATGCGTCCGACGGTGACGATCTCTGCCAGATGACGTTAGAGCGTGCGCTCGCCAACCGGTCCCGCTGGGAAGAAGGCACACGGCTCGACAGCTGGATGTATCGGATCATGCGCAATATCTGGATCGACGAGGGTCGCAAGGTGACCCGCAGCATGCAGACATTCGTGGCGGAAGATGCCGGTCTCGGCGTCGGGGGCGATGGCGCGCAGGAAGCCGCAGTCGAACTCGGCAATGTAGACAGGGCCATGCAGAAACTGCCGGAGGATCAGCGCGAGGCAGTGCTCCTCGTGATGGTCGAAGGCTACGCCTACAAGGAAGCGGCGGAAATCGTCGGATGCCCTGTCGGCACTCTGAATTCCCGCCTCGTTCGCGGGCGCGACGCGCTGATGGCGATCCTGGGAGAAGCATCGTGACGATAAGGCCTGAAGATATCGCCGCTTTCGCCGACGGGGAACTGTCGGGCGATCGCGAGGCAGAAATTGCCGCGGCCGTGGCTGCCGATCCCGCGCTTGCGGAACAGGTCGAGCGTCACAAGGCAATGAAGACGATGCTGGGCGCACATTATGCTCCCGTCCTCGACCAGCCCGTTCCCGACCGGCTCGCTTCCATGCTCGCCAAACCGGAAGATGCGGAAGTCGTCGATTTCGCCGCTGCTCGCCAGACACGCGAAAGCCGCAAGCGCCTGCCGCATTGGGGCTGGGTTGCCGGACCGGCTCTTGCCGCCTCCTTGGCCTTGGCAGTGTTCCTGCCCGGCCAAGGGGTGGAGAGTTCTGCATACGCCGATGCACAGCTGGCGGCCGTTCTCGACGACAGGCTCGTCGCCGACCAGTCGCAGACGGACGATGTCCGTGTGCTCTTGTCGTTCCGAAACGACGAGGGCCGCTATTGCCGTGCATTCAGCGCCCAGACGGGCGGTGGAATCGCCTGTAACACCGAGGATGGCTGGAGGCTGGAGGCGATAGGCGCGGGAGGCGAGGGCGCGGCGACCGAGTATCGCATGGCCGGGGCTGGCGATGCACAGATCCTGGCGCTGGCGCAGGAAATGGCATCGGGCCCTGCACTCGATGCGGCAGCAGAGAAAGAGGCGCAAGAACAGGGCTGGCGCTGAGCCGATCACCCTTGATCGGCGCCTCGTCGCATAGCGTTACGCAAGGCACGAAAAAGGAAGGACCGGCGGGTCGTCCGGTCCTTCCTCGGGAGTGGCCGCGCGTTGGGACGGACGCGGCCGGGGGGACAGCCGATCAATCCACGAAATAGACGCGGCCTGCACGATCGCCGCGCTCGGCCATTTCTTCGATGTACTGCACGCGCTCGTGCTTCAGTTCATGGGCATATTCTTCCCAGGCATCGCGCTTGTCTTCGATATCGCTTGCGCGGCGCAGGTCGCTGGTCAGCTCCTTCTGGGCCTCGATCACGTCGATCCGGTAATCGAACCAGAACCGGTTCTCGATGCCGGCGATGGGCGAGGTGATGATGAGAGCTTCTTCCGCCCTCGCGAGCTGCTCTTCATGCAACATCGGCATGGCTGCAGTCGCCGCGGTAGCAAGACCGAGGGCCAGGCAAGGAATGGTGGCGAGTTTGATCATGGTAAGTCTCCTTTGCAGAGCGCCGGACTGAACCGGTCGCTTGCAAAGGAAACGGATCACGAATGGCGCTTAATCCACTCTCGCGCGATTTTTTTGCAGTCCCGGATTGCAACGTCCCGTTCGCTGGAATGCGTCAGGCAACACTTTCCATCCGGTAGGCCTTGTTCAGCAAGGCGTCGTCGGTGAGGGCGCGGACAAGAACGGCCGCGACATCGCCGCGCGCTGCCTTGCCCTTGGGATCGACATCATCGCCCAGTTTCACATTCCGGCTGCCGTCATCGTCGGTCAGTGCGACGGGACGGACAATCGAATATTTGAGGCCGGAAGCTTTGAGATGCTCGTCCGCATCATGCTTTGCCTTCAGGTAATGATGGAGATCGGACTGCGGGTCGGGATCGTCCGCGCCAACCGAACTCAGCATGACGAAGCGCTGTACATCGGCCGCCTTGGCACGGTCGATAAGGTCGATTGCGCCATCGCGATCGACCCTGTCGGTCATTTCCGCGCTGGTGTCGCCGCCCGATCCGGCTGCGAAGACCACCGCATCGACGCCTTCGCAAATGTCGTCATCGAGTTGCGTAAGATCGGCTTCGCGCGTCGCCACACCATCCGGAAGTTCGGAAGTGTCGGAAGAGGCGCGATGCATTGCGATCGGTTCGTGGCCTGCCTCCACCAGCTGCCGGGTAAGACGGAGTCCGGTGTTGCCGGTGGAGCCTGCAATAAGAATTTTCATGATGTCCTGTGTTCTCGCAATCTGGAGTGAAGAGGTTCGTGGTTCGAAAGGTTAACGCAGCCAGTGTCCGATCGTTTCGTGTGCCCCGTCTGCCGACCGTCAGGCGTGGCTTACTTTGGAACACGGCAGTCCCGCCGCCGTTGGCCTTGTGAAGACCAACCCTGCGAGCGGCGGAAAAGTGCGCTCGCGTAAACACCAGAAAGTACCTCCCATGAGCACGATCCAGACCAAGAACCCCGCGACCGGGGAAAGCCTGCAGACCTACGACCTGATGAGCGAGACCGAGGCCTTCGGGATCGTCGAGGCTGCGCACGAGGCGTTTCTGGACTGGCGCAAGAAATCCCACGAGGAACGCGCGCCATACCTGCGCAAGATCGCCGAAGTCCTTAGAGACAACGCGGACAAGTTTTCCGAACTCATGACCCGCGAGATGGGCAAGCTTTACAAGGACGGCAAAACCGAGATCGAGATCTGCGCGCGCATTTGCGAATACACCGCCGACAACGGACCGGAGGCGCTGGCCGATGAGGAACGCCAGCACAGCGGCGGCAAGAAGCGCGGCATCGTCACCTACTCCCCAATCGGCGTGATCTACAGCGTGCAGCCGTGGAATTTCCCAGTCTACCAGCCCATGCGCGTGCTGGCGGCGAACATCATGGCCGGAAACGCCGTCGTCCTGAAACACGCATCGATCTGCACCGGCAGCGGCCTGTTGCTGCGCGATCTGTGTCTCGAAGCCGGACTGCCCAAGGGCCTGTTCGACGTAATCCTTGTCGACCACGACCTCTCGGACAAGATTATCGAACACGATCTTGTCCGCGCGGTGACCATGACGGGCAGCGATGGCGCGGGTAGCCACATCGGCGAACTGGCCGCCAAGAACCTCAAGAAGACGGTGCTCGAACTCGGTTCGAACGACGCCTATCTCGTGCTCGAGGATGCCGACATTGACCTGGCGGTGAAAACCTGCGTCCAGGGCAGGCTGTATAACAACGGCGAGACCTGTGTGTCGGCCAAGAGGTTCGTCGTGACCGACGCCGTTTACGACGACTTCGTATCGGCCTTCGTCGAAAGCATGAAATCGGTAAAGATGGGCGATCCCTTCGACGAGGATACCCAGCTGGGCCCGGTTTCAAGCGAGGAGCAGTTCGACACGCTGGTGGAGCAGGTCTCCAAGAGCCTGGATGGCGGTGCGACCCTGCTGTGCGGCGGCGATCCGGACAAGGACGCGCAGGGGTGCTATTACCCGGCAACGGTCCTCGCCGACTGCCAGCCGGGTACTCCGGCCTATGACGACGAGCTATTCGGCCCTGTCGCGTCGATCATCCGCGCGAAAGACGACGAGGACGCTATGCGGATCGCCAATGACAGCCGCTATGGCCTTGGCGGTGGAATCTTCACCAAGGACGAGGACAAGGCCATCCGCCTGGCCCGCGATCATTTCGACACGGGTATGGTCCGCATCAATTCCTTCGGCGCTGCAGACCCCAACATGCCCTTCGGAGGCGTCAAGGATTCGGGCTATGGCCGCGAACATGGCGGCTTCGGCATGAAGGAATTCGTCAACGCGAAGGCGATTTTCCTGCCGTCGTAATGCTGTGACTAGCCTGCCGTGGCCGGGGCCTATGACGTTGTCCCGGCCATGCGGGCCAGGAATTGTCCGTGATCGGGCAGTCCCTCGGCGCTCTTGCGCAGCGAGCCGGCGATATGGGTGATCCGGTCTGCGATGGGTCGCGGCTGTGCGCGCGCCGTTGCCGGATGGGGCCGCTCCGGCTCAAGATTCTGCCCTAGCAGCAGCGACGTCCACGATCCAAGCTGGAAGAGATGTCCGCCGTCGATGGCGATACTGCCGTGCGAGCGCCACAATTCGAGGATCGTCGAAAGGGTGTCCGGCAATTCCATCGTGCGGCAATGACGCCAGAACTCGCTGTCGTCGCGCTGCGTGACTGCATAGTGCGCAATTACGAAGTCGCGGACCTGCTCCCATTCCTGCTGCGTCTGCGAGTTGAAACGGTCGCGAAGGATAGGGTCGATCGCCTTGGTCGGAAAAAGCTCCACCAGGCGTTCGAGGCTGGCCTGGACCAGATGGATACTCGTCGACTCCAGCGGTTCGAGGAAGCCGGCGGCAAGACCGATGCCGAGGACATTGCCTGCCCAGGCTTCCTGCCGCCTGCCGGTCCGGAATTTGATCAGGCGTGGGTCGCCGCGCAGATTGCCTGATACGGTCGCCAGAAGGCGCTCGGTCGCCTCCTCCTCGCTTGAAAATGCGCTCGAATACACATGGCCATTGCCGGTCCTGCTTCTCAGCGGGATGCGCCATTGCCAGCCAACCGTATGCGCGATTGCTTGCGTCATGGGCGAGATCGCCTCGCTCACGTTTTCGGTCTGCACGACAACCGCGCGGTCGGCGGGCAGCCAATGACTCCAGTCATCGAACGGCACTTCCATGGCTTCGCCCAGTACGAGGCTGCGGAAACCGGAGCAGTCGATGAAGAAATCGGCGTCGAGACTGTCCCCGCTATCGAGGGCGACGCCCGTGACATTCCCCGTATCGGAAGCACGATGGACGGCGACGATGTTCCCTTCGCTGCGCTTTACGCCGCGGCTTTCCGCGACCTTGCGCAGATATTGTCCGTAGCTGAGCGAATCGAAATGATAGGCGTGGGGGAGGAGCCGGGAGAGCTCGCTACCCGGGCGCTGGTCGATGGCAAAACGGTCAAGATCGGCGGCTGCCCGGCCAAGGAAGAGCTCCTGCCATTGCGGATAGTGGGATCCGCCCGCTTGTTTGCCGAGCAACCACCAATGGTGGAGCCGGACCATCGCATCGAGTTCCTGGCCGACATGTCCGAACGCGTGCAGGTAACGATCGCCCTGGGCGCCCCAATTTTCGAATTCGATGCCGACCTTGAAGGTCGCATCCGTCGCCTTCACGAACTCGACCTCGTCTATCCCCGCCAGACGATTGAACTCGCGGATCGGCGGAATAGTGGCCTCGCCGACACCCACCATACCGACTGCTTCGCTTTCGACGAGTTCGATGGCGACGGTGTCGGAAAGCGCGCGTGACAGATAGGCGGCCGCCATCCAGCCAGCCGAGCCTCCGCCCACGATCAGTATCTTGCGTATGGGGTCGGTCATGGCGCTTCCCTGAATGTCAGCTTGTCGCCTGTTTACCCAGGGCATCGGATAGCGGAGCGAGGTGCTTCTGGTAGTCCTTCCATGCCCCGATACCCTTGCGATTAAGAGGCTGGCGGACCTGTTCGGAGCTGGCCGTCGCCACCGCGTCCGAAGACTGGTGGAAGGCGAGCATGCTCTCGTCAAAGGTCACGCCGAGGAAATCGCAAACCTCGCGCAGCACCTCGCGCGGACGATCCACCAGCTGCTCGTACTCGACCAGCTTGATCCGGTCCGGAAAGCGATCGCGCATGGCATCGGTAAAGTGGGAATAGGTGCGATAGAAGCTCGCGATGTCCTCCAGATCGCTGGATGCTGCATGGCCGCGCGCGAAGAGGGTACGATAGTTCGACCAGCAGCAATCCATCGGATCGCGCCGGATATCGATGATCTTCGCGTGCGGCAGCATGCGCAGGATCAAGGGCAGGTGCCGCCAGTTCATGTGCATCTTGTCGATGACGATGCGGGCTCTGCTGCGCATCATTTCGCGCGCACGATTGCGATACCACGTGCCCATGGAGGCAAGCGCCTTGTCATTGAGACCGGCGATCGTTTGCGGAAGCGCCTCGCGACCCTGGGTCAGCATCAGGCGCTGGACCATGTGCGATACGACCTGCAGTTCGCCGAGCGGTTCGACGTCGGGCGACTGGCCGAGCATCCGCTCGAGCAGGGTCGAGCCAGCACGCGGCATACCCACTATGAAAAGGGGGAGGGGGTCGTCACCTGTTGCCGCAGCTGCCGGTCTGATCGAGCCTGCCTGGTCGAGATGTCTCGTCATCAGCTGCTCGAACTCGGTCGCATCGAACGGGTCCGCCTGCCGACGCTTGCCGTTTCCGGCATCGAAATGTGCGAATGCCTCGTCGAAACGCTCGCGCGCGTGGAGCGCCATGGCGAGTGCGAAATGGAGATTGATTTCCCGCTCGCCCTTGAAGCCTGCTGTCTCAAGCCGTTTGGCCAGATAGGCGATATCGTCGTCCGCCACGCTCGAAGCATCGAGATCGGCGAGGCTCCACCAGGAGCGTGCGTGATCGGGATCGAGGCCGAGCGCCTTGCGATAAGCGGCTTTCGCATCCTCGCTGCGACCCACGAAGCGCAGGGCATCGGCATGGTCGGCGTGAAAATCGGGCGATTTCGGCTTGAGGTCGATCAGCTTTTGCGTGGTTTCGACGCAGCCCTGAAAATCGCCGGCGGCGGCCAGGAGCCGGTTCTTGAGCGTGAGCAGCCCGATGTCGTCAGGGGCGGCAGCGACAAGCGGCTCCAGCACCTTGCGCGCTTCGGCCAGCTGGTCCGACAGCATCAGTCCATTGACCAAGAGCGCGCCGGCATGCGGGAAACCCGGTGCGCGTTCGAGCACCATCTTCAGCATGGGGATCGCCTTGTCGTGCAAGCCGATGCCCAGCGCGCTTTCGGCTGAAAGCACTATTGCGGCAAGATCCCCCGGGCAGTCCCTGAGATGCTTTGCGGCAAGTTCGCTCGCGGCGGGGAAATTGCCATCGTTGAGCGCTTTCGCCGCCTGGGTAAGCAGGGGATAGCGACGGGCCTCATCGATCGCGAGAAGCTCTGCCTTGGCGGCGAAATCCGCTTCCCCCCTGGCGCGATGGGCTGCTGCTGCAAGGCGCAAAGCGCGCGGTTCACGTCCATCCTTGCGCAGGATGACCTGCGCCTGCTTCAGGGCCAGCGAGGGGTCCGTTTCGAGCAATGCCGCGCCGCGGGCGAGCGCTTCGTCGAGCGAACCGCCGACGGTGTCCACAGGGCGACCGCCGCTCATTTCGCATATCCCAGTATCGAGCGGAGGCGCGGAGACACGAGGTCTACGATATCGCGCTGCGCCTGGGGCAGGCTGTCGGGGATGGTGACGCCGCGCATGGTCAGGTTCTGGCGCGCGGTACCGCTCTGGGCCGGATCGGCGCCGATGCGCACACGTTCGCGCCAATCGCGCGGCATGGTGATGCCGCAAGCCTCGAGAAGCTGGGCGAAATAGACCTCGCTCTCCTCGCTTTCGAGGTTTTTCACTGCGTCGCGCAGTTCCTCGAACCGGACGAGATACTCGCCGGTGCCGAGCCAGGCGACGGCGTTGAACAGGAATGTTTCATGCAGGCCGGGGCTTTGGCGCGGCAGGCCGAAGATGACGACATTCATGAGCTCTTCGGCGGTCAGCGGCGCCCGCTTGAGAATATCGAGATCGCCGGAAAATTCGTCCGACAGCATGAAGCGGGCCATTGCGAGCACCCAGTCGTAGGGATCGCGCACCAGCAGGATCCGGCGTGCACCCCCGGTCGTCGCCGCGGAGATGTCCGCGAAGAACAGGTGGCCCCAACTCAGTTTGGCGGGCGGCCCGTCGAATGCCGCGACGTGGCGCTTGAGATTGGCGAACTGGATGAAGTCGGCGGTGTAGTGGTGCTCTACCGGCACGAACATGCGGATGATGTTGCGCAGGAGATGGCTACCGGACTTGGGCAGGCTGTTGAGGAACAGCGGCTGATCGAGCGGGACTTGCGCGAATTCGGCGTTCCGTTCGTCCAGATTGTCCGGCTTTACGTGGATGGTTTGCATGCCAGCCGGATTAAGGGTGCAGGCGCAAAGTGCAAGGCTGGGAAGGGTCTGTGCCGCGCAAAAGAAAAGGGGCGATGCCTTCCGGCACCGCCCCCGATCTTTCACTAAGCGAGATGCTTAGAAGTTGATGCCTGCACGCACGAACACACGACGGCCGAGCCAGTCGTACTGCGAGACAAACGGCGAGGCGCCACCGATGGTGGTGAGACCGGACACTTCAGGCGGACGGGTGTCGAAGATGTTCGAAACACCGGCGGTGATTTCGAAACGATCCGCGAATTCCTTCGTCAGCGAGAGGTTGTGGTAGAAGACAGCTTCGGTACGCGGACGCACACAGTAAGTGCCGAGGTACACGAATTCAGCGAATTCGCTGGTTTCGGGACTACGGCAGAGATTGCCGAAGTCTTCGATGTAGTCTTCTTCGCTCGACGATGCACCGACGATGTCGAGACCGTAAAGCAAACCCCAGCCCTTATAGTCATAGCCGAGGTTGATGTCGGCCGTGAACTTGGGATCGCCGACTTCACCGTTGAAGTCTTCGAACTCACCCAGACGCGAAACAACGTCTTCCAGCTGGTACGTCGCCTGAGCGAGCAGCTGGATACGACCTGCATCGCCGAAGTCGTGGCTTGCACGGACGGTGAAATCGATACCGCGGTTCAGCTGTTCATCGACGTTGATGAACTTGCGGAAGATGTTGCGGATATTGGTCGGGTCACCGTCCTGACCACGCTCGAAGAGATCGCAGAACGGGCTGTTCGGGAAGTCTTCGGAGTCGTAGCAGTTGCGCAGGATCGCCGTCGGCGTGAGCTGGGCGATTTCGTCCTTCACCTTGATATCGAAGTAATCGATGGTGAGGGCGAGATCGGTGTCAGCGCCGATGTACGGCGTCAGGATCGTGCTGGCCGTGATGGCACGCGACGATTCCGATTCCAGGACGCCAACACCACCCGAGGTGAATACGCTGGCCTGGATGCCGGCACCAGTACGGTTGTCGGCCAGACCTTCGGAGGCGCAGTTGTCAGCGATACGCTGGGTAATCGCACCGAGTGCGAGGTTCTGGCCCCAGTTGACGCACGGGTCGACCGTCTGGCGAGCGCCGCTGACCTGGTCGGCCAGGAACAGTTCGAACAGAGCCGGAGCACGGTAGGACGTACCGTAGGTTGCGCGGAAGCGCAGCCAGTCGTTGACCTGCCAGTTACCCATCAGCTTGTAAGTGACGTTGCCATTGTCGGAGTCCGAGAAGCCATCCGATCCACGGACCGAGTTCACGTTAGTGACACGAGCCGATGCCGACAGGACGAGGTCCTGTACCAGCGGGCGGTCGCGCATGAGCGGAACTTCGATTTCGGCGAACGCTTCGGTCGTCTCGCGATAACCGAAGGTGTTGCCCGAGGAGAACGGGTTTGCGAAACCATTGTCGACGAACGGACGCTCGTAGCCGTCATCGTCCGGCGACAGGGTCGGATCGAAATCGGGGTTCGGAGCATAGGTGATGTGACCCGGAAGGTCGTTGATGTCGTCGCGGCGATAGACGGCACCGGCTGCGAAGCCGAGCCAGCCTGCCGGCAGTTCGAATGCCTGACCCGAAACCGAGGCTTCGACGAAGACCTGCTCGTACAGGGTGTTACCGACTTCCGTTTCCGTGAAGTAGGCTTCTTCTTCAGCGGTAAGGTCACCGGCCATGACGCGCGGATCGACCCAGTTGACCTGGAGGCACTGGCGGTTGCTGATCGGCGTGACGAGACCCGCACAACCTGCACCGAAGGCACGGCTGGTCTGCTGGTCGATAACGTCCTGCAGGATCTGGTCGAGGGCGTAGTCACCGTCCGAACGGCTGTACTGACCGTGGATGTCGAAACCGATACGGTCGCTGAAGTCACCCGTCAGACCGAGAACAGCGCGATAGTAATCGACGGTGATCTCGTTGTCGTAATTATCCAGGATGCCGGTCGGCGACAGGAACTGGAAGTTGCCGTTCCAGCCCGGGAACGGATCGTCCGGATCGCCTTCGTCGTACTGCTGCGTGTAGCCGAAGTTGTAGAACTGGCTGTAGCTGTCGACATATGTACGACGCTGGTTGAACAGGCCTTCACCATAGAGGCGGAGCGTGTCGGTGATGTCGAACGAACCTTCGACGTAAGCGGTGTAACGCTCGGTCTCGGGGATGACGGACGACTTCTGCTCGAACGGGTGGTAGCTGTTCGTCAGACCCTGGGAAAGCGGATCCCACTTCGAGACAGGGTACCAGCCATCGGGCGACGAAATGTCGAACGCGCCGGTAATCGGGCCCGGACGATCGAGGTACTGACCGAGATTGTCGTTGCCGTAGCTGAACTGCATGAGTGTCGCTGCAGAATTGGTCTGCGGGACGTTGCTGGCGTAATATGCCCAGACGTGACCCCAGGTCGTGCCACCGCGGCAGGCGAGGTCGCCCGTACGCGGATCGATCAGGTCGACGCGCTCGTCACCGTCTTCGGTGCGGAACAGGTAGTCGTAGTCGCAACCGAGATAGTCGCGGTCCTGGCGCTCGAGTTCTTCCTGGCGATAGTATTCACCGGCGAACATGATGTGGCCGCGGTCGAATTCCTTACCCCAAGCAGCGGAGACCTGGTAGATTTCGCCGCCGCTTTCGAAGGGCAGGGTCACCGAACCGTCGAGTTCGAGACCGTCGGTCGAGCGCTTGGTCAGGAGGTTGACCACGCCGGCCACAGCGTCCGAACCGTAGATCGACGATGCGCCGTCCTTCAGGATTTCGACCGACTGGATGATCGAGGACGGGAGGACGTTCAGGTCAAACGACGAAACGCCGCCACGCGTACCGGCGGGGCCGGCACGACGCGAGTTAAGCAGAACGAGGGTACGTTCGGCGCCCAGGCCACGCAGCGAAATCGTTTCAGCGCCCTGGCCGCCGTTCGAGACAGCATTGGCCGAGATGGCTGCGGTGATCTGCGAAGAACCGCTTGCGATCGGCGAGTTCTGGACGATCTCGGCGACGTCGGTAGCGCCGGTGCGGCGGGCGATGTCGGGATCGATGATCTGGAGGGGCGAAGAGCTGGTCGCCTCGCTGCGACGGATACGCGAACCCGTAACGAGAATGGTCGTACCCTCGGGGACTTCCTGACCTTCTTCCAGGATTACGACTTCTTCGTCTTCCTGTGCGTCAGCGTCCTGGGCCACGGCTGGCGAAGCCAGGGTCACGGCGAGTGCCGCCAGGCCGGAGCCTGCCAGCAGGCGCGTAGCCTTCGGCGTCGCACCGTAAATGCGAGTATTCATATGTTCAAAACCCCCTAAGCAGACCGGATTTTTCCGGCGTTAGCGATTCCCAAAGATTGCATTGCCCGGGTAGGCAACGCAGGCGTTAGTTCCCGCACTTCTGCGGATGATGGGTTGGAAAACAATCAACCGGGGCGGCTTTTGCCCATTTTCCTGCCGTCTTGTTGTCTTTTCGCAACAAAGAAGCCGGCGATCAGCTGCCTTTGAATTCGGCCTTGCGCTTCTGGAGGAAGGCCATCGCCCCTTCGACGGCGTCCTGGGTGCTGCCGGCAATGCGTTGCGCATTGGCCTCTGCGGCAAGTGTGGCGGGGAAGTCGGCCTGGAGGCCATCGCGCAAGGTGCGCTTCATCTGGCCGAGGGCTACGGTCGGACCGTTCGCAAGCCGCTGGACAAGCGCCGTGGCTTCGCTCTCCAGGCTTTCGTCTTCCACACATTTGTAGATCAGGCCGATCCGTTCGGCTTCTTCGCCATGGATCTTTTCGCCCAGCATCATCATGCGGGTGGCCTGCGCCGTGCCGATCAGGCGCGGCAGCATCCAGCTCGAGCCACCATCGGGCACCAGGCCGATATTGACGAATGCCTGGAGGAAATAACCGCTCTTTCCGGCGATAACGAAATCGGCTGCAAGGGCGATAGAGCAGCCGACACCGGCGGCTGGACCCTGGACCATGGATACGACCGGCACGGGAAGCGCGGCGAGGGCCTGGACCATCGGATTGTAGTGCTGGCTCAAGGAAGCGAAGGCGCGATCACCGCCGCTGACCGACATTTCCGCATTGGCGGCAAGATCGGCGCCCGAGCAGAAGGCCCTGCCTTCTCCGCGCAAGAGAACCGCGCGCGCATCGCCGATGTCACGAATGGCGGTGAAGATTTCGTCCGCCATCTGCGGCGGGCAGGCATTCAGGCGCTCGGGACGATTGAGCGTAATCGTGAGAACGGGTCCATCGCGTTCGGCCTTGATCGTTTCGAAATCGCTCATCTGTCCATTCTCTCCTGTCCCTTGTGTGCATCCCGTTTGGGCAAACGGGTGCGCAATTGCAACCTAGTTTGCGCGCGAGTGCGTACCAAAGGCGGGAACGGGAGAAGATTGGAGAATGGCTGGGGTGGCAGGGATCGAACCTGCGAATGCCGGTACCAAAAACCGGTGCCTTACCACTTGGCTACACCCCAGCAGGCGGGCGCTCCTATAGCGCGCCCGCCGTCAATGTGAAGGGGGGATTAGAGCTTCTTGCCTTCAAAATCGGCTGCCGAGTGGCGCTCAAGCAACTGCGTGTCTTCATCGCCCCACGCCTTGTTCACGATGCGGCCGCGCTTGACTGCGGGGCGTGCCGCGATCTGCTTGGCCCACCGCGCCACGTTCTCGTATTCGTGGATCGAGAGGAAGGTCTTGGCCTCGTTGTAAATGGTGCCTTCGACGAAGGGCGCCATCCATGGCCAGGCCGCGATGTCCGCAATCGTGTAGTCCTTGCCGCCCAGATATTCGCTGTCCGCGAGCCTCTTGTCGGCGACATCGAACAGGCGCTTCGTTTCCATGGCGTAGCGGTTGATGGGGTACTCGAACTTCTCGGGCGCATAGGCGTAGAAATGCCCGAAGCCGCCGCCGATGAAAGGCGCGCTTCCGATCTGCCAGAACAGCCAGCTGAGCACTTCTGCGCGCGTGTGGTCGGTCGGGAGTAATGCGCCGAACTTTTCAGCGAGATGCATCAGGATCGCACCGCTTTCGAAAACGCGCACCGGCTCGTCTCCGCTGCGATCGAGAAGCGCGGGGATCTTGCTGTTGGGGTTCACGTCGACAAAGCCGCTGGTGAATTGGACGCCGTCGCCGATATTGATCGTGTAGGCGTCGTATTCGGCGCCGGAGTGGCCGGCTTCCAGCAGCTCTTCCAGCATGACCGTTGCCTTCACGCCGTTCGGCGTTGCCAGCGAGTAGAGCTGGAAATCATGCTCGCCGACCGGAAGATCCTTCTGCTCGCGCGCGCCGGATGTCGGTGCATTGATGCTGGCGAAGCGGCCGCCGTTCTCGGCGTCGTGAGTCCAGACTGCGGGCGGTGTATAGGTCGCATCGGCCATTATGATCTCCTTCTTGGTCGGGCTAATCCACCCTTCCGTTCGTCGCAAGGTGGGGAACCGCTACAGGCCTGCCACGGTTCTTCCCTTCGCCATGACGAAGCTCATCTATGTAGACGACAGCCTGCCAGGCATAACCCGCAAGGGCGCGGGCAAGGGCTGGGCGTATTACGATCCCAAGGGCGAGCTTATTCGCGACCGCAAGGAGAAGGAGCGGCTCAACGCTATCGCCCTTCCGCCCGCTTATGAGGATGCGTGGTTCTGTCCGGCGCCGAACGGCCACATCCTCGCGACAGGCATTGATGCCAAAGGGCGTAAGCAATACCGCTATCACCCCGATTTCCGCGCAGCGCGCGAAAGCGAGAAGTTCGACGGCTGCATCGCCTTCGGCGCCCTGTTGCCGCTGGTCCGCAAGCGCGTCGAACAAGATTTGCGCGGCCGCAAGCTGACGCGCGAGCGGGCGGTGGCGAGTGTCGTGCGCCTGCTCGATCTTGGCGCGGTTCGCGTCGGGAATGAAGGCTATGCCGAACGCAACAAGAGCTTCGGCGCGACGACGCTGCGGCGGCGGCATGCAGAGGTGACCGGCAAGACGCTGCGCCTTCGCTATCGCGGCAAGTCCGGCAAGCAGCGTGAAGTGACGCTGACCGACGGAAGTCTCGCCCGGCTGGTGCGCAAGATGCAGGACCTGCCCGGCCAAAACGTCTTCAAATATGTCGACGATGATGGCGAGGTGCACCCCGTCGGTTCGAGCGACGTGAACGCCTATCTCGAAGAGACGATGGGTGAGCGCTTTACGGCGAAGAATTTTCGCACCTGGCATGCAAGCGTGCTGGCCTTCGAATGTCTGCGCCAGGGCGAAGGCAGGCTGCCGATCAAGGAACTGCTCGATTGTGTCGCGCAGAAACTTGGCAACACTCCCGCTGTGACGCGCAAGAGCTATATCCATCCGGCCGTGATCGATCTCGTCGATCGCCAGGAGAAGTGGCGGGCTTCGCTCAAGCTGCCTCGCGCCACGCAGTGGCTGACGAGGGACGAGCGCGGGCTTCTGGAGCTTTTGCAGGATGCCCCCGACGTTGCGGAATTGCTTGCCGCGGCTTGATCCTTGCGCGAATTATCTTTTCGGGATAATCGCAAGAAATGCATAGGGCAGGGCAGAAACTCAAGGCGTGGCGGCAGGCGCAAGAACCACCCCTGTCCGCAGAAGAGTTTGCATCCCGTTACGGCTTTAAGACGCAGACCGTGTTCGGCTGGGAAAGCAAGGGCCGCATCGCCCGCGCACAGGCCCAACGCACGCTCTGCGAACTCGGCATTTGCGAGCCTGCGGACTGGATAGAGCCTGCCGAAAACCAGCAGAAAGAAACGCGACCCATGGCCAGCGGTGACACGCATCCCTTTTTCGATTTGCACACCCACGGGTTCGTGCGCGTTGCAACCGCCACGCCGAAGGTGCGCACTGCCGATATCGCCTACAATGCCCAGGGCATAATCGAGCAGGCAGAGAAGGCGCACGATCAGGGCGTCGATCTCCTGCTTTATCCCGAGCTGAGCCTTTCCTCATATGCGCTCGACGACCTACATTTGCAGACTGCCCTCTTGGAAGCGGTAGAGAGGCATCTTGCGGAAATTCTGAAGCGATCGCGCACGCTCACACCGGTGCTGGTGATCGGCGCCCCGCTGCGGCGGAACGGGCGGATCTACAATTGCGCCATCACCATCGCCAAGGGGCGTATCCTTGGCGTGGTGCCCAAAAGCTACCTGCCGAATTACCGTGAATTCTACGAGAAGCGCTGGTTCAGCCATGGCCGCGACTGTGTCGGTTTGGAAATCGATGTGTTGGGCGAAACGGTGCCCTTCGGAACGGACATCGTCTTCGAAGCGGAAGACTTTGCCGGTTTCACCTTCGGGATCGAAATCTGCGAGGATTTCTGGTCGCCCAATCCGCCCGGCACGCTTGCCGCCCTGGCAGGGGCGACGATCCTGCTCAACCTGTCCGCATCGAACATCACGATCGGCAAGTCGGACGAGCGGCATATGCTCACGCGCGCCAGCTCTTCGCGCTATGTCTGCGCCTATGCCTATTCCGCCAGCGGCTATGGCGAAAGCACCACCGACCTTTCTTGGGACGGGCAAGGCATGATCTACGAGCTCGGCGACCTGCTGATCGAGAGTGTGCGTTTCGATCACGAGCCGGAATTGTGTGTCACAGACGTCGACACGCGCCGCATCCTTGCGGAGCGCATGCGGATGCAGACCTGGGGCGACGCAGCCGATGCGGCGGGTCGCCCTGAAGACTGGTATCGCAAGATCGGGTTCGAGCACGGCGCGGCTCAAAAGGATAATGGACTGGCCCGGCCGATCCGCCGTTTCCCCTTCGTCCCGAACCGCCGGGAAAAGCTGGACGAGGATTGCTACGAAGCTTTCAACATCCAGGTCGACGCCCTGATGCGCCGAATCGAAGCGACGCGCCCCAAGTGCCTCGTCATCGGTATTTCGGGCGGGCTCGACAGTACCCATGCCTTGCTGGTCGCCGCAAAGGCGATGGACCGCCTGGGCCGTCCCCGCACCGATATCCGCGGTTACACCATGCCCGGCTTCGCGACATCAGACGGCACCAAATCCAATGCCTGGAAGCTGATGAAGGCATTCGGCATCACGGCGGAAGAAATCGACATCAAGCCGACGGCCTTGATGATGCTGGAGAATATCGGGCATGCATTTGCGGACGGGCATCCGGTCTACGACACCACCTTCGAAAACGTTCAGGCCGGTCTGCGCACGGACTATCTTTTCCGCTTGGCGGGGCAGCACGGCGGCTGGGTGATCGGGACCGGCGACTTGTCGGAGCTTGCCCTGGGTTGGTGCACCTATGGCGTGGGCGACCAGATGAGCCATTACGGCGTCAATTCGGGCGTGCCGAAGACGCTGATCCAGTATCTCATTCGCTGGACCACGACGACGCACCAGTTCGACGATCATGTCGACGGGGTTCTGCTCGATATCCTCGACACTGAAATCAGCCCGGAACTGGTTCCCGCGGGCGAGGATGGCACGATCCAGAGCACCCAATCGATCATCGGCCCTTACGAGTTGAACGATTTTTTCCTGCATCACGTCATTCGCTGGGGACAAAGTCCGAGCCATGTCGCGTTCCTTGCCTGGCACGCATGGAAGGACGCCGAGGCAGGGCAGTGGCCGATCGATTTTCCCGAGGATGCCAGGAACGCGTACGACCTGCCCACCATCGCCAAGTGGCTGGAAAACTTCGTGAAGCGGTTCTTCGGCTTCAGCCAGTTCAAGCGCAGCGCCATGCCCAATGGTCCCAAGGTCAGCGCGGGCGGCGCGCTCTCGCCGCGGGGCGACTGGCGTGCGCCCAGCGATGCCGTTGCGGACTTGTGGCTCGAGGACCTGAGGAGGAACTTGCCGGACTGATCTTGCTAGATCGTCCGCGATAGGGCAGCACTAGGCCAATCGGATCGTAGGGACGCGATCGGCCAAAGGCAGACAGCCAGCCGTCACTCATGCTTATGGGGGCTAAGCGATGGCATCTGCCGCGTCCGGAAATTCACTCATTCTCGAAAACAGCCAGCGCTTGCGGCTGTTCACCCTGTTCATCCTCTACGTGGGGCAGGGCATGCCGATCGGCTTGTTCTGGTTCGCGGTGCCCGCGTGGATGGCCGTAAACGGAGCTTCAGCAGCGGACGTTGGTTCCGTAGCCGCTTTGACCGCGCTGCCGTGGTCGCTCAAGCTCGTCAACGGGTTCATCATGGACCGCTATACCTTCCTGCCCATGGGACGTCGCAGGGCCTGGATACTCGGCGCGCAACTCGTAATGATCGCCTGCCTGCTGATTGCGGCCCTTATCGACCCGTCTGTGAAAGACGTTGCTATTCTCGGCGGCATAGGCTTCGCGCTGAACCTCGCGACCACATTCCAGGACGTGGCGGTCGATGGTCTTGCGGTCGACATCATGACCGAGGGCGAGCGCGCACGAGGGTCCGGCATGATGTTCGGCGGACAGGCGATCGGCATCGCCGCAGCAACGGCGATTTGCGGTTTCGTGATAGGGGACTTCGGAGCGCCAGCGGCATTCCTGATTGTCGCCGCCCTGATTTTGGTCCTTTGCGTTTACATCGCCTCTTTCAGGGAGCGACGGGGCGAAAGGTCGATGCCCTGGAGCAGCGGCAATGCCCACGAGAGGAACCTCGAAATCCAGCTCGACGCCTGGTGGCCGCTGCTTAAATCGACATTCAATTCGATGAGGAAATCGTCGAGCCTGTTGTGGCTGCCCTGCCTGTTCGGGCGCGGGGTCCTCTATGGCGGCTTCGCAGGTGCGACACCGCTCATCGGGGCTAATTATGTCGGTTGGGACACTGCCGAAATATCCAGCCTCACCGCGACAGCGGGCCTGCTGGCCGGGGTGCTGTGCATGACGCTCGGGGGCTGGCTCGGAGACAGATATGGCGCGAAGCGGATCGGGATCATGTGGGTGGCATCCGGCATCGCGATGTGCGCGGTCATGTTCGGTGCGGTCGAACACTGGAGCAACTCGGCCGTGTTCATGGCGTTCGTCTATTTCTGGATCCCGCTCGACATGCTGATCACGGTCGCCCTCCTGCCGATCTCGATGCGGCTGTGCGACCCGACCGTCGCCGCGACGCAGTTCACGATCTACATGGCGGTATCGAACTTCGGGATTTCGTTCGGGGCGTTCATGCTTGGCAAGACAGACGCGCTCGGCGGCTTGCCCTCGATATTCATCATCGTGGGCGCCGGACTGTCGGTTGCGCTGCTGCTATTGCTGACAGCGAAATTCCCGCGCCGCCCCGAATATTACGAAATCCAGAAGCGGCGCGAGATAATGGCGGCTCACAAGCCTGCGTGATCAGGCGGCGAGGCGTTCGACCTCTTCATGGGCTTCGGCGATCTTCTCTTCGCCGCCTTCACCCATGATGCCGTCGGCGGCGACCATTTCGACGTCGGTGATGCCGAGGAAGCCGAGGAAAAACTTGAGCCACGGGCTCATGAAGTCCACTTCGCTGCCGATCGGCGTGCCACCCGACGCAATCGCGATGTATGCCTTCTTGCCGGTCAGCAAGCCCTCAGGCCCATTGGCAGTGTACTGGAACGTCGTCCCGGCGCGGGCGACCAAATCGGCCCATGCCTTGACCGTGGCAGGCACGGAGAAATTGTAGACGGGGACGCTGAACACGATGGTGTCGGCGCCTTTCAGCTCCTCGATCAACTCGTCGGCCACCTTTGCCAGTTCATGCTGTTCGGACGAACGCTCGGCATAAGGGGAAAGGTTCGCGGCAAAACGCTCCGCGTCGATGAAGGGGATATCGTTCTTGGCGAGGTCACGAGTGAGAACCTTCGTGTCCTGCTTGGCCGACAGCTTCTCGACCAGCTTGGTGCCGAGGCTGCGCGAAACGCTTTCGCCGTCACGAATGCTGGCGGTGATGTGAAGGATGGTGTTCATAGGTGTGTCTCCTGATCAGGCCGCATCGACGAGGACGAGTTCGCTGTCCTCGAGAGCGGTAATGGTGATACTGTCTTCCTTGGTAATGGCGATGCCGTCACGGGCTTTCGCCTCGATTTCGCCGATGCGGATGCTTCCGGTCGCCGGCACGAGGTAGAGGTGCCGGTCGGCAGTGCGCGGCGTATAGGTCACGCTTTCGCCTGCCTTGATCGTTGCGCCAAGGACCCGGGCATCGGTGCGGATCGGCAGCGCATCGTCGTCGTTCGCCGCACCGCTTGCCAGCGGCACGAACTGACCGGCGCGGTCGCCCTTGGGGAACTGGCGTGCGCCCCAGCCGGGTTCGCCCCCGCGCTGTGACGGGATGATCCAGATCTGGAAGAGCGTGGTTTCCTCGTCCTCGAGGTTGAACTCGGAATGAGCCACGCCGCGGCCTGCGCTCATGACCTGTACGTCGCCTGCCTCGGTGCGCCCTTCATTGCCCATGCTGTCGCGGTGGGTGATGGCGCCGGTGCGGACATAGGTGATGATTTCCATGTCGTTGTGCGGGTGGGTCGGAAAGCCGCTCTTCGGTGCGATGCGGTCGTCGTTCCAGACGCGCAGCGCGCCCCAGTTGACTCGGCTGGGGTCGTGATAGCCGGCAAAAGAGAAGTGGTGGTTCGCATCGAGCCAGCCATGGTTGGCCTTGCCGAGCGTGCTGAAGGGACGATGTTCGATCATTGCTTGGTCTCCCGATGGGAAGTTGCTTCGTTGGACCAATAGATAGACGTTGCGGTGCGTTCCGATAACTGCGATAAAACGCGCCAAGATGTTCAGGAAATCAGAACAATGAAACTGGGCGAGCCGAGCCTCGACCAATTGCGCATCTTCCTCGCGGTGGCAGAGGAAGGCAGTTTCGGCGCGGCGGCACGCAAGATGGGGCGCGCAGTCTCTGCGGTGAGCTACGGTATTGCCCAGATGGAAGCGCAGCTGGGCGTGGCGCTGTTCGAGCGCGAAGGCTCGCGCAAACCGGTGCTGACAGAAGAAGGGCGGGGGCTGCTGACCGAGGCCAAGGCGATTGCCGACGGCATCGACCAACTTCTCGCCAAGACGCAGAGCCTGCATGCGGGCCTCGAAAGCGAGGTTTCGCTGGTGGTCGACGTCATGTTGCCGGGTGAGGTCACTGCCAGCGTCTTGCGCGACTTCCGCGACATGTTCCCGACCGTTGCGCTGCGCCTGCAGGTGGAGGCGCTCGGCGCAGTGGCGGCGTGCCTTCTGGAGGGCGGCGCGGACCTCGGCATTGGCGGGCCGGTGCTGGCCGACCATCCCGAACTCGAGCGGCAGGCCATCGGCGCGGTCGAACTCGTCCCCGTTGCCGCGCCCGATCACGCGCTGGCGCGCGCGGGCATCGCGCCGGGAGAGAGCCGCAAGCATCTCCAGCTCGTGCTCACCGACCGTTCGCCGCTCACCGAAGGCCGCGAGTTTTCAGTCCTGTCACCCGAAAGCTGGCGCCTGGCAGACCTCGGCGCCAAACATGCGCTGCTCAAGGAAGGCATCGGCTGGGGTAACATGCCGCGCCACATGGTGAGCGGCGATCTGGCCGAGGGGCGCCTGTGCGAACTGGACCTGCCGGAAAAGCCGGGTGCCGACTACACGCTCAATGCGATCTGGCGGCGAGACATGCGGCCCGGACCGGCGACCAGTTGGCTGATCGATGCGATCCGCGGCCGGCTTGCTGCGTGCGAAGAGTTTGAGCCGTCGGTGACGGCGCAACCTTAAAGCTTGGTCACCCACCCATGGGTGTCGCTGACCGAGCCCTTCTGGATGCCGACCAGCTTTTCGCGGATCTTGTTGGTGATCTGCCCGGTTCCGCCGCTGCCGATCTGGAATTCGCCATCGGGGCCGAGCACCGTGCCGACCGGAGTGACCACGGCTGCCGTGCCGCACGCCATCGTTTCCAGCAGCTTGCCGGTAGTCGCGTCCACGCGCCACTGGTCGATGCTGTAAGGCTCTTCGCGAACGTTGAGACCCTCTTCTCGCAGCAGCGCGATGAGGCTGTCGCGGGTAATCCCGGGCAGGATCGTGCCCGTCAGGGGCGGAGTGATCACGCTGCCGTCGTCGAACACGAAGAACAGGTTCATGCCGCCCAGTTCCTCGACCCATTTCTTCTCGACGGTATCGAGAAACACGACCTGGTCGCAGCCATGTTCGATACCTTCGGCCTGCGGCACGAGGCTGGCAGCGTAATTGCCGCCGGTCTTCGCAGCGCCCGTGCCGCCGGGGGCTGCACGGGTGTAATTGCGGCTGACCCAGATTTTCACGGCCTTGGCGCCGCCCTTGAAATAGCCGCCGACGGGCGAGGCGATGAGGATGTACTTGTACTGGCGCGCGGGACGCACGCCGAGGAACGCTTCCGAGGCAAACATGAAGGGCCGCAGGTAGAGCGCGCCGTCGGGAATGGTGGGTACCCAGTCACGATCCTTGGCCACGAGCTGGCGGATCGATTCGAGGAATAGCTCTTCGGGCAATTCCGGCATCGCCATGCGCCGCGCGCTGGCATTGAAGCGCCGCGCGTTCTGTTCGGGGCGGAACAGGGCAAGGCTGTCGTCGCCCTGCTTGTAGGCTTTCATCCCCTCGAAGATTTCCTGCGCGTAATGCAGCACGGCCGCCGCCGGATCGAGGCTGATCGGCTGGCGTGGGCCGAGCGTCGCCTGGTGCCATCCGCCCTTGTCCGCATCATAGTCGATGACGACCATGTGATCGGTAAACAGCTTGCCGAAACCGGGGTCCAGGAGAGCCTGCTGGCGGGTCTCGCCGGGGACGGGGGCGGGGTGGGGAATGTGCGCGAAATCCATGACGCGCGGTTAGGATTTCGCGGCAGTCAGCGCAAGAGGCGCTACCACTCCTTTGCCTCGCAATGCGGACAAGTGCGCAGCGCATAGGGCCAGAAGAGGATCGGCAGGCGAGTTTGGCTCACCAACCCGTGACCGCATTTCCGCGGCAGATACGAGAGCCACGCAGCAGTAGTGGCCATGACCACAAGACTTATACCGGGAACCAAATTCCATGGCCAAGGCGTTGCGGTAAAAATGAAGAAAAGCGGGATTATGAGGACAGAAATGGCCGGAGAATATCGCAGGTATCGACGCATGGATCGACTCTAGCGTCTTCGAGTGGGAAGTAAAAGCCCGGCGTTACTTGAACTATGCTATTCAAAGAACTGGTCGCAAATGAGAAGGGCGACCCTCGCCCGTAGGAGGATCGCCCTTCGCATGGTCAGCGGTCGGAAGCGCCGCTCACGTAGCCTTACTCGGCAGGAATGTTACCGAATATGCTCCGTAGGGATCTTCACCGACCTCGCTACTGAACCATGAGACATCGGATCACCTCCTTTCAAGCTTGTGAGCTAGACCGCCGTTTCACCGGTGGCCAAGACCGCGTGCGCCGCTGATCTTGCTTACAATTTGTTGCGGATAAGAGGTGAAAACAAGGCTTGTAAAAAAGTTATCCCACGTCAGAATTGGCGTTTGTGGCTCGGGACCAATCCCGGGCCTTTTTCGTGTCCGGATCGGGGGCTCTTCCAAGGAGGCGGGCCGAGCATCGAATCAGGTCAGCGGCAATCCTCGATGACTCGCGTCACTTCGGACCATGCCGGAAGGTAAAGCGGCGACGAATTGCTTGTTTCCACAGCGAATCGTCCGCGTGTGAGGGCCATCGCATCGAGCAGTGGGTCGCGTGCCTGCACGTCGGCTACGAGCGAGGAGGCGCTGTCGCCTTGCCGTGCCGCAAGCGTGCGAGTGGCTGTTTCGGTGCGAATGGTCATGGCCGGAGTGGCGCTGCTGCCTGCCTGATAGCGAGTCAAAGCCACACGGGCGCTGCCACGCATGCAGCCGATGGCGAAGAGCGGTCCTCCGTTGCGGCCGGAAAAGCGCGCGATCGTTCCGCCATTGACCGTCCCGTAAGACCAGTTGCCGGAGGTTTGCGGGGCATCGATCCAGTTTTCCGTAACGGGAGCCTGCGCCACCGGTGCCGGGGGCGGTGTCGGCGACGGCGTGCTGACTGGCGCAGGGCTGGGCGCGGGCGTCGGCTCCGGCGAGGGCGGGATGCAGGCTGCAAGGCCGAAGGTCAGCGCACAGGCGGCGGCAAATTGTCCGTAGATCAGTTTCATACCGATCCAATGCGCGCTAACGCCCTTGGTTTCAAACGGAGTTTGCTGTGGCGAAGAAACGTCTCGACCAAATGCTTGTCGATCGCGGTCTGGTGGAAAGCCGGACGCGCGCGCAGGCGCTGGTCATGGCGGGACTGGTGTTTTCGGGCGAACAGAAGCTTGCCAAGCCCGGCCAGCAATTGCGCGAGGATGCCCCGCTCGAGGTGCGCGGGCGCGACCATCCCTGGGTAAGCCGCGGCGGGATCAAGCTGGCGCACGCGATCGAACATTTCGGTCTCGATCCGAGCGGCGTCAATGCAATGGACATCGGTAGCTCGACGGGCGGTTTCACCGATGTGCTGCTGCAGGGCGGGGCCAGCCACGTCTTCGCTGTCGACAGCGGCACCAACCAGCTTGCGTGGAAATTGCGGCAGGACGAGCGCGTGACGGTTCTCGAACAGACAAGCGCCCGCATTCTCACAGGCGAGATGATCGACCGGGCCGTTACCTGGGTGGTCTGCGATGCGAGCTTCATCGGACTCGCCAAGGTGCTCGAACGCCCGCTCGAACTCGCTGAGCACGATTGCCGCCTCGTCGCCCTCATCAAGCCGCAGTTCGAGGTCGGACGCGAGGAAGTCGGCAAGAAAGGCGTGGTCAGCGATCCGGCGCTCCATGCCCGCGTTTGCGAGGAAGTACGCAGCTGGGTCGAAGGGCTCGGCTTCGCGGTTCAGGGTATTGTCGAAAGCCCCATCACGGGTCCGGAAGGCAATGTCGAATTCCTGATAAGCGCCCAGCGGGGCCAAGCCTGACATTGACGCTGCGCCACTGCGCGCTCTAGGCGCTTTGCGAGAGATTTTACGGAGAGAGCATGTCCGCCAATATCGCCGAAATGGAACGCCGCCGCGCCGCTGCAGAGCTGGGCGGCGGGCAGAAGCGCATCGACGCGCAGCACGCCAAGGGCAAGCTGACCGCGCGCGAGCGGCTCGACGTGCTGCTGGACGAAGGCAGCTTCGAGGAACTGGACCGCTATGTCGAACACGATTGCGTCGATTTCGGCATGGACCAGCAGCGCATCCCGGGTGACGGCGTGGTCACCGGATCGGGCACGATCAACGGCCGCCTCGTCTATGTCTTTTCGCAGGATTTCACGGTCTTCGGCGGCTCTCTTTCCAAGCGGCACGCAGAGAAGATCTGCAAGGTGATGGATACCGCGATGAAGGTCGGCGCGCCGGTGATCGGCCTCAACGACAGCGGTGGTGCGCGCATCCAGGAAGGCGTCGCCTCGCTCGGCGGCTATGCCGAGGTGTTCCAGCGCAACGTGCTGGCGAGCGGTGTAGTGCCGCAGATCAGCCTGATCATGGGGCCCTGTGCAGGCGGTGCGGTTTACAGCCCCGCGATGACCGACTTCATCTTCATGGTGGAGGACAGCAGTTACATGTTCGTCACCGGCCCCGACGTGGTGAAGACGGTGACCAACGAGGTCGTCACGCAGGAGGAACTGGGCGGGGCGAAGACGCACACCACCAAGACCTCTGTTGCCGACAACAGCTTCGAAAACGACATCGAGACGCTGCTCGCGACGCGCAATTTCTTCGACTACCTCCCGCTCTCGAACCGCGAGGAAGTGCCCGAGCGCCCGACCTCGGACGCATGGGACCGCGAAGAGCCGAGCCTCGACACGCTGATCCCCGACAACGCCAACCAGCCCTACGACATGCACGAAGTCATCAGGAAGACGCTGGACGAAGGCGATTTCTTCGAGATCCAGCCGAACCACGCCGCCAATATCATCTGCGGCTTCGGCCGGGTGGAAGGGCGCACGGTGGGCGTGGTGGCGAACCAGCCGATGGTGCTCGCCGGCGTGCTCGATATCGCTTCGTCCAAGAAGGCCGCGCGTTTCGTGCGCTTCTGCGATGCCTTCGAAATCCCGATCCTGACTTTCGTCGACGTGCCCGGCTTCCTTCCCGGCACGGCGCAGGAGCACAATGGCATCATCAAGCACGGAGCAAAGCTGCTCTTCGCCTATGCCGAGGCGACCGTGCCCAAGATCACCGTTATCACCCGCAAGGCCTATGGCGGTGCCTACGACGTGATGGCGTCCAAGCACCTGCGCGGCGACTTGAACTACGCCTGGCCCACCGCCGAAATCGCCGTGATGGGCGCGAAGGGCGCGGTGGAGATCATCTTCCGCCAGGACCGCGACGATCCGGACAAGATCGCTGAGAAAACGAAGGAATACGAAGACCGCTTCGCCAACCCCTTCGTGGCGGCACAGCGCGGCTATATTGACGAGGTGATCTACCCGCACTCGACGCGGCGGCGGATCGCGCTGGGGCTAAGGAAGCTGCGGACGAAGCAGCTCGAGAACCCGTGGAAGAAGCACGATAATATCCCGCTGTGAGGATTTAGGAGCGACAAATTGCGGCTTGGAATCTTCGTCAGTCTGGCTTGCCTAAGTCTAGTAACCGCAGGTTTCTTCGCCGCCTGGGGCCCGACAAATCTACTCGGAGAATATGTTCGGGTGTTCGAAAATGGCTTTTCGTTTTCCGAACTGCTGATTGCGACAATGCTGTATTCGCCCGCTCTCTACGTTTTCTTCCTTATGGTGCGGGAGGCGAGTGCCAAGACATGAAACTCGCATCTCTCAACCACATCGCCGTCGCCACGCTCCTGATCGACTGATCTCTGCCGTCTATCGAGGTGTGCGCCCCTCAATGCCGTGTTACCTAGACAACACAGCTTCCCCCGGTTAGTCTCCCGGTCATCGAGAGGAGACTGACTTCATGAAGAAAATTTCCCTAGCCGCCGCTGCGCTCGCAGGTTCGGCGTTGATGACGGGCGTCGGCCATGCCGAACATCACGCCCTTTCCGATTACGAACTGATCGACCGCGACGAATTGTTCGGCAATCCCGTCGCGAGCCAGGGCCGCATCAGCCCGGACGGCCAATGGGTCAGCTGGATCGCGCCCGACGAAGGCGTGATGAACGTCTGGGTCGCGCCTGCCAGCGATCCGTCGAACGGCAAGGTCGTGACCGACGACCGCCATCGCGGTATCTCCAACCACCAGTGGACCGTCGACAGCCAGTACGTATTGTTCGTGAAGGACAATGACGGCGACGAGAACTTCCACGTCTACGCCGCCGATCCCGAAACCGGCGAGACGCGCGACTTGACCCCGCTGCCCGACGGCATCCGCGCGCAGCTGATGGGTGCCAGCCGCGACCGGCCCGGCGTGATCCTGGTCGGCACGAACGAGCGTAACCCGCAGCTCACCGATCTTTACGAATACAATATCGAGACGGGAGAGCGCACGCTGGTCGCGGAAAACCCCGGCTATGCTGCCTGGGTCACCGACAATACCTACAAGCCGCGCATGGCGCTGGCTCCGCAGCCCGATGGCGGGATGAAGGCGGTCTATCTCAACGAGGATATGACGCCGGGCGAAGTCTTCGCCGACATTCCCAGCGAGGACATGCTCAACACCAACATCGTCGGATTCTCGCGCGACAACAACACGGTTTACATGATCGACAGCCGCGAACGGAACCTTGCGGCAGGCTTCGCCATCGACCTGACGACGGGCGAGCGTTCGCTTCTGATCGAACCGGACAAGGCCGATCTCAGCGGCGTTCTCGTCGATAACGAGACTTACGAGCCGATCGCCTATTCGACCAATTACCTGCAGGAAGAATGGAAAGCGCTGAACGACGAGGCGGCCAACGAATTGCAGTTCCTGTCTGCCAACCTCGACGGCGAATACCAGATCCTTTCTCGGACCGAAGCCGATGACAAGTGGATCGTCTGGGCAGGCTCTGCAGAGGCTCCAGGCCAGTATTTCGTATACGACCGGTCGGCCGCGACGCTCACCCCGTGGTTCGTAACGCGTCCCGGCCTCGCCGATGCACCGCTTCAGCCGATGCATCCGCTGGAGCTCAAGTCTTCGGACGGCAAGACGCTGGTATCCTACCTGACCCTGCCGCCGGGCAGCGATCCCGATGGCGACGGTCGCCCGGACGAAGCGGTCCCGATGCTGCTGTGGGTCCACGGTGGCCCGTGGGCCCGCGACAGCTACGGCTACAACACCGTCCACCAGTGGATGGCTAATCGCGGCTACGCGGTGCTGAGCGTCAATTACCGCGGCTCGACCGGCTTCGGTAAGGACTTCACCAATGCCGCAGTCGGCGAATTTGCCGGCAAGATGCACACCGACCTGATCGACGCGGTCGACTGGGCGATTGCCGAAGGCATTGCGCAGGAAGACAAGGTCGCGATCGGCGGCGGCAGCTACGGCGGCTATGCCACGCTGACCGGCGTCGCCTTCACGCCCGACCGCTTCGCCTGCGGTGTCGATATCGTCGGCCCGTCGAGCCTCGTCACCCTGATCGAGAGCTTCCCCGAATACTGGAAGCCGTTCCTTGCCGGAACTTGGTATCGCTATGTCGGCGACCCCGCCGATCCCGAACAGCGCAAGGATTTGCTCGCGCGCTCGGCCATCAGCCGGATCGACGACATTCGCGTGCCCCTGCTCGTGGGGCAGGGCGGCAACGACCCGCGCGTCACCAAGCAGGAAGCCGACAACCTGGTAGAGGCCATGCAGGCCAAGAACCTGCCCGTGACCTACATCAACTATCCCGACGAGGGGCACGGCTTCCAGAAACCGGAAAACCGGTTGAGCTTCTTCGCCGCGATGGAAGGCTTCCTCGGCACCTGCCTCGGCGGGCGCACGCAGCCCATCGGCGACAGCTTCGAAGGCAGTTCGGCGGAAATCCTTGCCGGTGCAGAATATGTCGAAGGACTGGGAGATGTCGAAAGCGGCGGTTGATTGCTGCCTGCCGACGTTCCAAAGAAGCGGCGCGCTCCTGTTTGCAGGGGCGCGCCGTTTCTGTTCTGGAGGATGACGCATGAAGCTCGGACGTCTCAATCACATCGGTGTCGCGACGCCGTCTATCGAGGAATCGATCCGCTACTACCGCGACGTCATGGGCGCGACGCGCTTTCACAAGCCCTTCGACCTGGAAGCGCAGGGCGTGAAGGTCTGCTTCGTCGACACTCCGGGTGAAAACGGCACCAACGGCACTCAGATCGAACTGATCGAGCCGCTGGGCGAAGACAGCCCCATCGCCAAGTTCCTCGAAAAGAACCCTTCCGGCGCGCAGCATCATCTCTGCTACGAAGTCGAGGACATCGAGGATGCCCGCAAGTGGTTCGAGGATATGGGCAAGCGCATTCTCGGGCCGACGCGCATCGGCGCACACGGCACGCCGATCTTCTTCCTCCACCCCAAGGACATGATGGGCCAGCTGACCGAAATCATGGAAACCCCCAAGGAAAACGCGCACTGGTCGAACTGACCGCGCGGACACGGAACTCACGATGACTGACAAGCCGACATACGACGACTGGAAGGCCCGCGCCGACAAGGAAGTGAAGGGCCGCGACCTGACCTGGCACACGCCCGAAGGCATTGAGGTAAAGCCGCTCTACACCAGCGAGGATACCGAGGGGCTGGACCCCGGTGTGCCCGGCATCGCGCCGTTTACGCGCGGGCCCTATGCCTCGATGTACACCGGCCGTCCGTGGACCATCCGCCAGTATGCGGGCTTCTCCACCGCCGAGGAATCGAATGCCTTCTATCGCCGCAACCTCGCGGCGGGGCAGAAGGGCCTCTCGGTCGCTTTCGACCTCGCCACCCACCGCGGTTATGACAGCGACCACCCGCGCGTGGTCGGCGATGTCGGCAAGGCGGGTGTCGCGATCGACACCGTGCGCGACATGGAAATCCTGTTCGACCAGATCCCGCTCGACACCATGAGCGTGTCGATGACGATGAACGGCGCGGTGATTCCCGTGCTCGCCTTCTACATCGTCGCGGCAGAGCGTCAGGGGGTGAGCCAGGAGAAGCTTTCGGGGACCATCCAGAACGACATCCTCAAGGAGTTCATGGTCCGCAACACCTATATCTACCCGCCCGAACCGAGCATGCGGATCGTCTCCGACATCATCGCATATACCTCGGCCAACATGCCGAAATTCAACAGCATTTCCATCTCGGGCTATCACATGCACGAGGCCGGGGCGACGGCCGTGCAGGAACTCGCCTTCACCATCGCCGACGGCAAGGAATACGCCAAGCGCGCGATGGAAGCGGGGCTCGATATCGACGCCTTCGCGCCGCGCCTGTCTTTCTTCTGGGGCATCGGCATGAACTTCTTCATGGAGATTGCCAAGATGCGCGCCGCGCGTGCGCTGTGGCATGATGTGATGGAAGAGCTGGGGGCGCAGAACCCCAAGTCGAAGATGCTGCGTACCCATTGCCAGACCAGCGGTGTGAGCCTGCAGGAGCAGGACCCTTATAACAACGTCATCCGCACCACGATCGAGGCGATGGCAGCGGTGCTGGGCGGCACGCAGTCGCTCCACACCAATGCGCTGGACGAGGCGATTGCGCTGCCGACCGACTTCTCCGCCCGCATCGCGCGCAACACGCAGCTGGTGATCCAGGAAGAGACCGGCATCACCAATGTCGCCGATCCACTGGGCGGCAGCTATTACATCGAAAGCCTCACCGCCGCGCTGGTGGACGAGGCAAAAAAGATGCTCGACGAGGTCGAGGCGGCAGGCGGCATGACCGAATATGTCGCCAGCGGTAAGCCGAAAACGCAGATCGAGGAAGCCGCCGCCGCCAAGCAGGCCAGCGTCGACCGGGGCGAAACCGTGATCGTTGGCGTCAACAAGTACCGCCGCGACAAGGAAGACGAGATCGACACGCTCGACATCGACAACCACGCCGTGCGTCAGAGCCAGATAGCGCGGCTCGGGAAGGTCCGCGCGGCCCGCGACGAATTCGCCTGCAAGGCCGCGCTCGACGCGCTGGCTCGCGGGGCAGCGCAGCGCGAGGGCAACCTGCTTGCGCTGGCGGTCGAGGCGGCGCGCCACGATGCGACGCTGGGCGAGATCAGCCAGGCGATGGAAGACGCCTATGGCCGCTACGACACCATGCCCACGCCCGTGCGCGGGGTGTATTCCGAAGCCTATTCGGACGACGATCGCTACCAGCAGGTGGTCGCGGGCGTGAAGGCGGTCGAGCGCCGCTTGGGCCGTGCGCCGAAGCTGATGGTCGCCAAGATGGGCCAGGACGGCCACGACCGCGGCGCGAATGTCATCGCATCCGCCTTTGCCGACATGGGCTTCGAGGTCGTCTCCGGCCCGCTGTTCCAGACGCCTGCGGAAACCCGCGACATGGCACTGGAGAACGATGTCGACGCCATCGGAGCGAGCAGCCTTGCGGCGGGCCACAAGACCCTCATCCCCGAACTGATCGGCCTGCTGAAGGACGCGGGTCGCAGCGACATCAAGGTGATCGCCGGCGGCGTGATCCCGCAGAAGGATTACGACTTCCTGCGCGATGCCGGGGTGCAAGGCATTTACGGCCCGGGCAGCAATGTGGTCGAATGCGCGGCGGATGTGCTGCGCCTGCTCGGCCACAACATGCCGCCTGCGGGTGAGGATCTGGATGAGGCGGCGGAGTGATGCGATATTGGGCGTTAGGCTTTTTGGCCATTACGACTTCTGCTCTCGCGCAGACACCAACCCTCGATGGTGAGGCACGATCGGTAAAGACACAGACAGAGGCACAGATCGCGCACGAGTTCGTCGCGATTTGCGTTGCTGGCTACCCCTCGATGGCGGACGTTACCGTTGCCGTAGATAGTTCGGAAGTATCCTACATCGAGATTTCGGATGAAAGCGTGTCGGATGTGCGGCGCGATTGGGAATCCGAATACGGTTGGATGGGCTTTCTATCCGGATCTCCGAAGTTCCCAGACATAACGCCCCAATGCGATTTCTCTGGTTTTACACAGAACGCAGCTAGCCCCGAATTATTACGTGCCGCGCTCATCACGGAACTGAGCGAGAAATTCGCCGACTCCCAGCTTGTTGCGTCTGAGAAGGGTATCTCACTCTCGTTAGGCAACGTCTGTGCACTTGTCAGGCATCACAAACGCGCGAGCGAGAACCACGTGACACTCATAATTCAGCCGGCAGTCGAGGGTGCTTGCAGCAAGTGATTCAAAAGCGAAGCGAATTCCTGCGCGATGCCGGGGTGCAGGGCATCTACGGCCCGGGCAGCAATGTGGTCGAATGCGCGGCGGACGTGCTGCGCCTGCTGGGGCACAACATGCCGCCTGCTGGCGAGGAACTGGACGAGGCGGCGGAGTGAGCTCGGGCGCCCGATTGCTCGTCGCGATACTAGGATCGCTTGTTTACTGGCTACTGGCCATGATCGCGCTATTCGCCATCTTGCTCCCTTGCGGAATGGGGCCTGACGCGAGTTGCAACATGGCCGGTCCATTTACTTTTTGGCTGGCAGTCATCGGTTTCGTGCTCATCTACGTCGCGCTGCTTTTGCGGCTCAAGAAATGGAAGAAAAATTGACTCACATCCGTACCGACTGGACCCGCGAGGAAATCGCGGACCTCTTCGACCTGCCCTTTACCGAGCTGCTTTTCCGCGCGGCCGCCATTCACCGCGAATTCCATCCACCCGACCAGATCCAGCTCTGCACGCTGCTGTCGATCAAGACTGGCGGGTGTCCGGAAGATTGCGGCTATTGTTCGCAATCTGTGAAGGCCTACAGCGGGGTCGAGGCGACCAAGCTGATGGAGGTGCAGTCGGTCCTCCAGCGCGCGGCGCAGGCGAAGGATGCGGGCAGCCAGCGCTTCTGCATGGGCGCGGCGTGGCGCAATCCCAAGGACCGCGACATGCCCGCGATCGTCGAGATCGTGAAGGGCGTGCGCGCCATGGGGCTGGAGACCTGCATGACGCTGGGCATGCTGACGCCGAAACAGGCGGATATGCTCAAGGAAGCGGGCCTCGATTACTACAACCACAATGTCGACACCGGGCCGGAATATTACGAGCGCGTGATCTCGACGCGCAACTATCAGGACCGGCTCGATACGCTGCAGAATGTCCGCGATGCGGGCATCAACGTGTGCAGCGGCGGGATCGTGGGCATGGGCGAAACGCGCGATGACCGGGTGGGCTTCGTCCACACGCTCGCCACGCTCGAACGCCATCCCGAAAGCGTGCCGGTCAACGCGCTGGTGCCGGTCAAGGGCACGGTGCTGGGCGACATGTTGGCCGACACGCCGCTCGCCAAGATCGACGACATCGAATTCGTGCGCACCGTGGCGGTTGCGCGCATTACCATGCCGATGAGCATGGTGCGCCTCTCCGCAGGTCGCGAAAGCATGAGCGAAGCGACGCAAGCCCTGTGCTTCATGGCGGGTGCGAACTCGATCTTCACCGGAGACAAGCTGCTTACCGCGCCCAATGCGGGCGATGACAGCGATGCGGCGCTCTTCGTAAAGCTGGGCCTCACCGCGCTTGCGCAGGAGGAGCCGATGCGCGCTTGCAAAGCCATGGAGCCTGCCGAGTGAGCTATGGGGACCGTCCCGGCTTATCTTTTTGGCAACGGGCAGGTTGCGTTCTCTATGCGGTTGTTGGTGGACTTGTTTCCGCATACTTCATGCTAGCGGCGTCGCTGGGCGATTGCCCTGAGACGACCAACTGCATCAGCGAAACTGGGCGCGCGGTCATGTTCTACGGCGTCCCGACAGTGTTCTTCTCAGGCGGCCTGCTCATCTCTTGGCTTTTTAAGCGGCACAACGACCGATGACACTCGGCTTCTCCGTCGATGACCTGCTCCCCCGCGCTCGCGGTGGCGGGGTGCTCAAGATGGGGCTCGCCAAGCTCGACGAGAGGGACTGGCTCCAGCCAGATCCCGACCTTGCGGCGCGCGAGGCGGGGTTTGCAGCCTATCCGCAAGGCATCCAGCTGTCGCGCGAAGGCGAGGCGCCAGGGGCGGAGCTCGCTGCGATGCTCGGACTCTCGGGTGGTTTGCCCCAAGCGGCGCGGGCGCATCACGAGGACATGTGCCTTCTCACCCTGCGCGATGGCGACGAACAATATCGCCTCGTCGGCGCGGCGGTCGCGTGGCCTTCCGACTGGACGCCTGCCGACAAGATGGGCCTGCCCCTGCGATCGCTGCACGCACCGATACAGGGCTATGAGGAACAGCTCGCCAGCGGCGTCGATCACTTCATGGCCAAGCTCAAAGCGGGCGCGATTTACGGACGCTGCAACTGGTTCATCGCAGCCACTGGCGACAAGCGCTGGAAGGCCGAGTCGCCGGAACAGGCGTTTGCGCATGTCACGCCGGAAAATGCCGGCGAAACGCTGTTCGTGCGCTCGGAGCGCCAGACCTTGCGACGCCTTCCGGAAACGGGCGCGATCCTCTTCACCATCGGCATCTACGTTTCGCCGCTGGGTGACCTGTCGACGGACAACCAGTCGCGTCTCGCATCCGCAATGCACGGCCTGCTGGAGGGTGAGGGCGAGCGCCGCGGGGCGCAGCATTACGCCCATGCGCTGATCGATTTCGTGCAGGACTAACCGAAAATTTGACGTCGGATGAGTGGGTTAGGCTGACTGCTTGACTCTCGCTCTATAAAGGTGGCTAATTCGCCGCGCTGGGGGACAACAGCATCTAACCGAACGGATCGCTTCTTAGGGTCGTAATCCTGACTAGGGGGAAGACTGCATGAAGAAGCTTATCTTGACCGCCGCCGCCATTGGCCTCGCCATTCCGGCAGGACCTGCCTTTGCGGACGATCACACGCCCGAACTTTCCAAGGTCGACTGGTATCGGGTCAACATGATCAAGTGGAAGCAAGGCAAGGGGGAACGTGCCCACGAAATCATCGAAATGTTCGAAAAGGTCGATGCGGCACTGGGCTATAACGACGTGATCGATTTCCACATGCAAACCGGCGATTACGACAGCATCGTCGCCTTGCCGATGCGTGGCGGGATCGCCCAGATGGGCTGGGCCGAAAATCCGGAAGGCAAGAAGTGGGAGGCGGAATTCGTGCGCCAGGTCGGCGGCGAGGACAAGGCCAAGGCGCTGTGGGAAGAATTCGATTCCCTTATCCTGCGCCAGGACCGCCACATCGGTCATATCGACCGCGATTGAGGTACTTGCCTTGATACGGGGCCTCCGCTGCGGCATGGACTGCTCACGCTAGTTCGCCTGCATCGGAGGCCCGTTTGTTTTCCAAGATACTGATCGCCAATCGCGGTGAAATTGCCTGCCGCGTCATCAAGACTGCCAAGCGGATGGGTATCGCCACCGTCGCGGTCTATTCCGATGCCGACGCGCGCGCGCCTTTCGTGCGCATGGCGGACGAGGCCGTTCATATCGGCCCGGCGCCTGCTGCCGAAAGCTACCTGATCGCGGACAAGATCATCGCCGCCTGCAAGCAGACGGGCGCAGAGGCGGTGCATCCGGGCTATGGCTTCCTGTCCGAACGCGCCAGCTTCGTGGAGGCGCTGGCGAAGGAAAACATCACCTTCATTGGCCCGCCGACCGGCGCTATCGCGGCGATGGGCGACAAGATCGAATCCAAGAAGCTCGCACGCGAAGCGGGGGTGAATGTCGTCCCCGGCTTTGTGGGTGAGATCCGGGATACCGAGCACGCGGTCGAGATCAGCAATGACATCGGTTATCCGGTGATGATGAAGGCCAGCGCCGGTGGCGGGGGCAAGGGCATGCGCCTCGCCTGGTCCGAAAAGGATGTGCGCGAAGGCTTCGAGGCGACCAAGCGCGAGGGTCTCAATTCCTTCGGCGACGACCGCGTTTTCATCGAGAAATTCATCGAGAACCCGCGCCATATCGAAATCCAGATCCTGGGCGATAAGCACGGCAACATCATCTATCTCAACGAGCGCGAATGCTCGATCCAGCGGCGTCACCAGAAGGTCGTCGAAGAGGCGCCGTCGCCTTTCGTTACGCCCAAGATGCGCAAGGCCATGGGCGAACAGTGCGTCGCACTGGCGCGGGCGGTGGACTACCACAGCGCAGGTACGGTCGAACTGATCGTTTCCGGCGCCGACAAGACGGGGGAGAGCTTCTACTTCCTCGAAATGAACACCCGCCTGCAGGTGGAGCATCCTGTAACGGAAGCGATCACCGGTGTAGACCTCGTAGAGCAAATGATACGGGTCGCCGCCGGCGAGAAGCTCGAAATCACGCAGGACGATGTAAAGATCGACGGCTGGGCGATCGAAAACCGCGTCTATGCAGAAGACCCCTATCGCGGCTTCCTCCCGTCCACCGGTCGTCTCGTGCACTACCAGCCTCCGGTCGAGCCCTGGGCGGACGATGGCGCCGAGAACGGGCGACGGGGCGTCGATGGCGTCCGCGTGGACGATGGCGTCTTCGAAGGCGGCGAGGTGTCGATGTTCTACGACCCGATGATCGCCAAGCTCGTCACCTGGGGTGAGACCCGCGACGAGGCGGCGGACCTTCAGGTGCAGGCGCTGGACGCGTTCCGGATCGAAGGGCTGGGACACAATATCGATTTCCTCAGCGCCATCATGCAGCACCCGCGTTTCCGTTCGGGCGAACTGACGACCGGCTTCATCGCCGAGGAATACCCCGAGGGTTTCGAGGGCGCTCCTGCCTCCGACGAACTAAAGCGCGTGCTGGCTGCGGTGGGCGGCGTGATCGCCACCGCCGACGCCGACCGGGCACGGCGGATCGACCAGCAGTTGAACGGCGATGAATACGCGCCCGGCGACTGGACCATCCGCATCGGGACGCGCGAAGAAGGCTCCTCCACCCACGAAGTGCGCCTCGAAGAGAATGCGCTGACGGTCGACGGCGAACAGGTCACGATCGAAATGCAGTACACGCCGGGCCAGCGCATGATCGACGTGGCGCTGTTCGACAACGACGCGGACGAAGACGCCGAGCCGCTCGAAACCTACACTTTCCAGCTTGCTCCGTCGCGGACCGGCTATGCCATCACGACGCGCGGCGCGACGCATCACCTGCGTATCCTCCAGACGCGCATCGCGAACCTTGCCGCTCACATGATCGAGAAGGAGCCGCCGGACCTTTCCAAGATGCTCATCTGCCCGATGCCGGGCCTGCTGGTGAAGCTGCACGTTGCAGAGGGCGAGGAAGTCCAGCCCGGCCAGCCTCTGGCCACGGTCGAGGCGATGAAGATGGAGAACATCCTGCGCGCCGAAAAACAGGCTGTCGTGGGCAAGATCAACGCCGGCGAAGGCGACAGCCTGGCGGTGGACGAGGTCATCCTCGAACTCGAATAGGAAAGCCGCGCGCGCTTTTTACCAAAGCGCCGCGCTTCGATAATTACCCGTTACGCGCCGATCCTTGCGAAATGCAGGGGTCGGCGTGAAATCGTGGTTAAGGGTCTTTTACCGAATCGACCTCTTGGAGATAATGTCGGCCTTCGGATCGCTTCTGATGCAACACACTCAGGAGTAGTACGCATGGCACATAGGGGCACTGGATTTTTCGATACCAGGGGGAATTATCACAAGACCCCCGAGGACGCGACGATCGCCGATCTCGCGGGTATTCTCGGCAAGATCGGCGATGGCGACAGCCTCGCACCGGGCATCGCGCAGATGCTCTTGCAACGCAGGACCGAGATCGAGCGGCTGTTCGGCGAACACGATGCGATGATGGCGGATTATCAGCCTGTGGGGGCAGGCGCAAAGGTCACACGGCTGGAGCCGCGCGCGAGCTGACTCAAGCTTCGGTAAGGTCCAGGTGATAGCACTGATTGTGCGGCCCGTTGACGTATTCCGAAAAGGCATCGCCCGGCTCGAAGCCGCGCTTCGTGTACAGCTTGATAGCCGGTTGAAATGCCTCTGCCGTACCCGTCTCCAGGCTTAACCGGTCAAAGCCTTCCTGCGCAGCCATGGCGATGAGAGCCTCAAGGATAGCGCTCGCGGCACCCTTTCCCAGATGGTCGGGATGGGTTCGCATGGACTTCAATTCAGCCTGGCCGTCCGGCAATCGCTTCAACGCGCCAATTGCGATCAGGCTCTGCTCCTCCCAGGCCCCAATTATGGTTATCCCGGCCTTCTCCAGTCCCGACACATCGAGAGCGAAGTCGGTACCCGGAGGAGAGGCGCGATGCATTTCCCGCTGGTGGTAGGCGGCAAGGTCACGCACGCCGGGATCCGCAATGTCGGCAATCGCAATGCGCATGCTATTCTTCCACCATCGCCACGGCCCTGATCCAGCCCGCACTGGCGCGTTCGATCTTCACCGGAAAACAGCTGAACATGAAGCCATGGTCGGGCAGGCTCTGAAGGTTGGTCAGCTTTTCGATCTGGTAATAGGGGCGAATGCGGCCTGCCTTGTGGCCTTCCCAGATGATCGAAGGATCGCGGGTCTCCGCCCAGCGCTTCGCGGTATGGCTGAAGGGGGCATCCCAGCTCCACGCATCTGTGCCGACGACTTCCACACCGCGCTCGGTCAGCCATAGGGTCGCTTCCGCGCCGAGGCCCACTCCTTGGTCGGTGAAGTTCTCCGTCCCGTAGACCGCGCCTGACTGGACAAGGACGATATCGAGCGGTTGCAGGTCGTAGCCTATCTTCGCCAGAGCTTCTTCCACCTCCGCCGCGCTGACGACATGGCCATGGGGCAGATGACTGAAATCGAGCTTCACGCCGGGGCGATAGAACCGGTCCAGCGGGGCCTCGTCGATGCTGGGGGCAGGGCTCGCACCATCGTCCGTCGTCGAATGATAATGCCACGGCGCATCCATGTGCGTGCCGTTGTGGGTGGAGAGTTCCAGCATCTCGACTGCCCAGCCTTCGCCGTCCGGCAGGTCATCCTTTTCCAGACCCGGAAAGAACATGGCGATCTGCTCCCACGTGCTTTCGTGTGTCATGTACTGGATCTTGGGGCGCATCACGTCAGGGTCGGACACGACCTCGTTGGTGATCGGGATGGAGAGGTCGATAAAGCGCGTCATGCGCGCCACGCTAGTGCGCCTGGAGCTGCTCGTCGAGGAATAGCGCAACGTCGTCCAGCGCCACGTCTTTCGCCAGATATGCCGCACCGATGCCGCGCAGCAGGATGAAGGGCAGGGTGCCCGCATCCATCTTCTTGTCGTGCAGCATATGGTCGGCAAGTACGCGTCCGTCGCGGGAGAGGCCCAGCGCGGAAATTTCGGACGGCAGGCCGGCAGCATCGACAGCGCGGGTCACGCGCTGTGCATCCTCTATCCCGATCTCGCCGCGCCGTGCGGAATAGCGGGCGGCAAGCACCATGCCGAGAGCAACGCCTTCGCCATGCAGCAGGCGGTCGGAAAAGCCTGTTTCCGCTTCGAGCGCATGGCCGAAAGTATGGCCGAGGTTGAGGAGGGCACGCGCACCGGATGTCTCGCGCTCGTCCTCGGCGACGATGCGCGCCTTTGCTGAAACGCTGGTCGCCACGGCGTGTTCGAGCGCCTCGTTCTCGCGTGCCACCACTTTCGCGCCCTTTTCCTCGAGCCAGGCGAAGAAATCCGCATCGCCCAGCACGCCGTATTTCAGCACTTCTGCATATCCCGCGCGCATCTCGCGGTCGGGCAGGGTGTCGAGCGCCGACAGGTCGGCCAGTACGAGCGAGGGCTGGTGGAAGGCGCCAACGAGGTTCTTGCCCGCCGATGTGTTGATTGCGGTCTTGCCGCCAACCGAACTGTCCACTTGCGCCAGCAACGTCGTCGGCAACTGCACGAAACCGCAGCCGCGTTTCAGGATCGCGCAGGCAAAGCCGGTGAGGTCGCCCACGACGCCGCCGCCAAGCGCCAGAACGTGGTCGCCGCGCTCCACCCCTTCGGCCAGCAGCCAGTCGGTCAGGCGTGCAAGGCTTTCCCAGCTTTTCGAACTTTCGCCGGGCGCGACGTCGTACCAGCGCGGTTCCTTGCCGGAAGCGCGAAGCGAGTCTTCGACTGCAGCGCCCCAGTGTCGGCGCGCATTGGCATCGGCAACGATGGGAACGCCCTGTTTGCGCAGGAACGGCCCGGCTTGATCGGCAACGGATGCCAGAAGATCGCGTGCCACGCGCACCTCATAGCTGCGTCCGGCGAGTTCGACGTCGATTATTGCCATGCCGCAAGCTCCTCGATGATGCGCTCTACCGCCACCTCGTGCGGGCCATCTCCCGTCACGACGTGAATTTGCGCTTGCGCATAGGCGGGGCTGCGCTGCTCCTTCAGGTCGCGCAGGATGGCGTGCGGGTCGCCGGTCTTCAGCAAGGGGCGCGTATTCTTGCGTGACGTGCGTTCGACCAGGGTTTCGATGTCGCAATCGAGCCAGATCGCCAGCCCCTGATCGAGCACGAGGGCGCGGGTTTCGGGATCGACGAAAGCGCCGCCGCCGGTTGCGATTACGCCGTGTCCTTCCTCCATCAAGCGCGCGATCACGCGGCGCTCGCCGTCGCGGAAATAGGCTTCGCCATGGGCTTCGAAGATTTCGGCTACCGTGCGGTCGGCGGCGCGCTCTATTTCCTCGTCGGCGTCGATGAAATCGCGATCCAGCGCCGAGGCAAGGCGGCGGCCGATACTCGTCTTGCCCACGCCCATCAGACCGACCAGCACGAGAGGCCGCGCTATCCGGCGCGCCTGTCGCACGGGATCGGACATATCGTGGGGTCTATGTGCGTTGCTCATTGCCGCTCGGCCTATAGATGGGCTAGGGCGCGGGCAACCCACATGAATATTGATCGAGGATACGAAAATTTTGGCCGTGAAACGCTCGCGTATGATCCTGATCGCTGCGCTCGCCGTTCTGGCGGTGCTGGTCGTGGCCTGGATCGACGGCGGGGAAGAGCCTCTGCGCCCGATCTCCGAACCTGTCGAACTTCGGGGAGCGGCGATATGAAGCGCGGTTACTGGCTGGCCGGTGCGGCCCTCGTAATCTCCTCCAGCGTGGTCGTCGCGCAGCGCGCACCCGAAAGCATCTTGCCCGGCGCTGCCAACACGCCTGCACCTGCGCCTGCTCCGGCCCCTGCAACGCCTGCGCCCACCGAAACGCCCTCTGCCTCGGGCGAGGTGGTGCAGCCCTTGCCGAGCGCACCTGCGCCGGTCGACACTTCGGGTGTCAGCCTCGGCGATATTCCCTCGGTCGAAGAACTGGAATCGATGACCGCGGCGGAACTCGACGAAGCGCTGGGATTGAGGCCGCGTTACGACATTCCCCCTGCTGCGCGCCGTGCGACCGCCGAAATCGGCATCATCGCGCCTGACGAGGGCGGCTTGCCGACCGGCTCGCTCGCGCGCCAGCCGGCTTCGATCGTCCGCGCTGCGCTGGGCGGTGTCCAAGGACCGATGGTGTCGCGCTGGGGGCATATCCTCATGCGCCGCGCGCTCGCCAGCCGTCTCGACGCGCCGCAGGGAATGGGGCCGGTGGAATTCGCCACGCTTCGTGCTCGCGCGCTCAACAGCATGGGCGAATACGCCGCTGCGCGGGCGCTGGTGCAGGATATCGACACGGCGAATTATTCGCCTGCCCTGACCCGCGCCGCGATCGACGCCTATGTCGGGACCAGCGACATCGCGGGCGCTTGCCCGGCCGTGCGGCTGGGCAAGGGCGATGACGACACGCCGCGCTGGGCGATGCTGGAAGGTATCTGCGCTGCCTTTGCGGGCGAGGCGCAGCGGGCACAGAACGATCTGCGCCGCCTGCTCTCGCGGACCGAGGAAGATGCGCGGCTCGATGTCTTGCTGGCCCAGCGCTACGCCGGTGCTGCGGGTGACGGACGCCGCGCGGTGACCATCGAATGGGAAGGGTCGGGCGATCTGACCCCCTGGCGCTTTGCCATGGCGAATGCTCTGGGGGAACCGATCCCGGAAGACCTGACCGACGATCTCGACCGCTCCATGCTCATTTCCAGCGCTCTTACGCCTGCACTTTCCGCGGGCCAGCGAATACGCGGTGCCGATGTGGCGGCGGCTTCGGGCGTGCTTTCGGCGCGTGCGATCGTCGATCTCTATTCGCTGCTCTATGCAGAGCGGGAACAGGCGGGCGAAGATCCCGCGCTGCCGGTCGCCTCGCGGCTGCGCTCCGCCTATGTCGATCCGTCTCCTGCAGAGCGTATCGCCGCAATCCGTGACGTCTGGGGCGGTAGCGACGATGAGTACGGTCGCTACGTTCTCACCGCCTATGCCGCCGCGCGCGTCACGCCGAGCGCGGATTTCGAAGACGACGCGGGGCCGCTTATCGCCTCGATGCTGACTGCAGGGCTCGACCGCGATGCCATGCGCTGGGCCGATGCCGTCGAGGAGGGGAGCCTCGGCTGGGCGCTGCTGGCGCTGGCCAATCCGCAGGGCGGGACGGTAACCGACGGCCAGCTCGACAGTTTCTTCGACGCGGACGAATCCGCCCGCAGTCGCAAGTCGCGCATGCTGCTGGCAGGGCTCGCGGGCCTTGGTCGGGTCGGGCAGGACGAGATTTCCGAATATTCCGACCGGCTCGAGATGAACTTCACCGCGCCCACCCGCTGGACGCGGATGATCGACAAGGCCGCCGAAGTGGAAAACGGCGCGCTGGTTGCTTACCTCGCCGGACTGGGCATGCAGGGCACGAGCTGGGACCAGATGACCGCGCGCCATCTCTACCACATCGTTTCCGCCCTCAATGCCGTGGGCATGGAAGCCGAAGCCCGGATGATCGCCGCGGAGGCGGTCGCACGGGCCTGACCGGGCCATGAGCGCAATCGACGACTTTCTTGCCATGCTCGCCGCAGAGCGCGGCGCGGCGCAGAATACGATTCTCGCTTACGGGCGCGATTTGGCCCAGGCCGAGGAAATCGTGGGCGGCGACCTTGCCTCCGCCAGCAAGGCGCAGCTGTCGAAACTGGGGCAGGGCTGGTCCACGCTCGCCGCGTCCACCATGGCACGCAAGATTTCCGCACTGCGCCAGTTCTACGGCTTTCTGATGGACGAGGGCCGGCGCGAGGACGATCCGACGCAGGCACTGCCACGGCCCGCCACGCGGCGCCCTTTACCGAAGATCCTGACGCACCAGCAGGTGGAAGCGCTTTTCGGCCGGGCGGAGGACGAAGCGGCAAGCGAACGGCCCGAGGCGGTGCGGATGCTCGTCATGCTCGAGCTGCTTTACGGCTCGGGCCTGCGTGCGACCGAACTCGTTTCGCTGCCCCTGTCTGCCGTGCCGCGAGACGAACCTTTTTTGACGGTGACGGGTAAGGGCGGTCAGGCGCGACTCGTGCCGATCAGCCGGCGTGCCAGGAAAGCGTTGTCGCGCTGGCTCGCATTGCGCCCGGGCGGATCGACGTTCCTGTTTCCCTCGCGCACCGGACATATTTCGCGCGTGCGCCTGTTCCAGATGCTGAAGGACCTGGCCGTGCGCGCCAATCTGCCACCGGAAAAGCTCAGCCCCCATGTCCTGCGCCACGCCTTTGCGACCCACCTGCTGGAGGGCGGGGCGGACCTGCGCGCGCTGCAGACCCTGCTCGGCCATGCGGATATCGCGACGACGCAAATCTATACCCATGTCGATGCGGCGCGGTTGGTAAAGCTCGTCAACGAGCGGCATCCACTTGCCCGCCCGCGCGCGAGCGACTAGCGGGGTGGCGATGGTTTCCTATCTTGAATTCGAAAAGCCCGTTGCCGAACTCGAAACGCGCATTGCGGAACTGCGCAGCGCTGCCGAGGGCGACGAGGTCGATATCACGAACGAGCTGCAGCGCCTTGAACTCAAGAGCGCGGACCTGCTCGCATCCACCTATGCCTCGCTCACGCCGTGGCAGAAAACGCAGGTTGCGCGGCATCCCTCGCGTCCGCATTTCCGCGACTACGTCGAATATGCGTTCGAGGAATTCGTGCCGCTGGGCGGCGACCGCGCCTATGGCGAAGACGAAGCGATCATGGGCGGCTTTGCAAAGCTGAATGGCCGCAAGATCGTGCTGATCGGCCATGAAAAGGGCAATGATACCGCCAGCCGCATCCGTCACAATTTCGGCATGGGCAAGCCCGAAGGCTATCGCAAAGCGATCCGCCTGATGGAACTTGCCGGCCGGTTCAATCTTCCGGTCGTCACCCTTGTCGACACTTCCGGCGCGTTTCCGGGCGTCGAGGCGGAAGAACGCGGCCAGGCGGAAGCGATCGCGCGTTCCACCGAAGCCTGTCTCGCGTTGCCGGTGCCCATGGTCGCCAGCATTGTGGGCGAGGGCGGTTCGGGCGGCGCAGTGGCGCTGGCCAGCGCGGAACGCGTGCTCATGCTCGAACATGCGGTCTATTCGGTGATTTCGCCGGAAGGCTGCGCCTCGATCCTCTGGCGTACGGCCGAAAAGGCACCCGATGCAGCCGAAGCCATGAAGGTCACCGCGCAGAACCTGAAAGAGTTGGGCGTCATCGACCGCATCGTGGGCGAGCCGGTGGGCGGTGCACACCGCGATCCGCGCGCCGCGGCACATAGCCTTGCGGAAGCGATCGGCGAGGAACTCGACAAGCTGTCGATCCACTCTGCGGACGAACTCAAGCGGATGCGCGAAGAGCGTTTCCTGCAGATCGCAGGCTGATCGACCTGAATTTCATGGTGCGGGAACAAACAGCCGCATCCCCCTGTTCTCCCTAGCGTAAACAACCGGCCGGCGGCGGTGGGACCCGCTTGGCCAGACGAAGGGGAACCCAATGTCCGTCATGAAGACACTCGCCGCATCCACCGCCACCATGGCGCTGGCCCTTACGGGTTGTGCCAGCATTCCCGACGCATCCGCGCCGATTTCGCAGAACGAAGCACAACAGGGGGCCGAAGCCCATCCGCAGCTTCTGGCAGAATTCGGCGGGGCGATGACCGGTCCGCAGGCACAGTATGTGGAAATGGTCGGCCAGAACATCGCCGTCCAGTCGGGCCTCGCCAACGCGCGCGGCAGCTTCACCGTTTCGCTGCTCAACAGCCCGGTAAACAACGCTTTCGCGATCCCCGGTGGCTACGTCTACACGACGCGCCAGCTCGTATCGCTGATGAACAACGAAGCCGAATTGGCCGGCGTTCTCGGTCACGAAGTCGGCCACGTTGCGGCCCGCCACTCGCAGCGCCGCCAGCAGGCCGCGCAGCGTAACTCGATCCTCGGCGTGCTCGGCGCGATCGCCAGCCAGGCGCTGCTCGGCGGCACCGGCCTTGGGCAGCAGCTCGGCCAGCTTTCGCTGCAGGGCTCGCAGCTTCTGACCCTCAAGTTCTCGCGCAGCCAGGAGCTGGAGGCCGACCGCCTCGGTATCCAGTATCTCAACCAGGCAGGATACGACACGCGTGCAATGGCGACCGTTCTGTCCAGCCTCGCGGCGCAGAATTCGCTCGATGCGCAGTTGATGGGACGCGACAACGCCCGCCTCCCGGAATGGGCATCGACCCACCCCGATCCTGCCAGCCGTGTCCAGACCGCTCTGAACTATGCGCAGGAAGTGGGTGGAACCGGCCGCGTGACGAATCGCGACACCTTCCTCACCCGCATCGACGGCATCCTTTATGGTGACGATCCGGAACAGGGTGTGGTCGAAGGCCGCCAGTTCATCCACCCGGACCTGCGCCTCGCATTCACCGCGCCGCAGGGCTTCTACATGGTCAATGGCACGCGGGCCGTCACCATTAGCGGACAGAGCGGCAAGGCCCAGTTCTCGCTCGGACCGTATAATGGCAATCTGCAGAGCTATGTCACCAGCGTGTTCGGCGCTCTGAGCGACCAGCAGCAGATTCGCCCTGCAAGCATCCAGACCACGACGGTCAACGGATTGCCTGCCGCCTACGGCACTGCGCGCGTCAATTCCGGCAACCAGAACCTGGATGTCACGGTGTTCGCCTACGAATTCTCGAACGATCGTGCCTACCACTTCCTGGCGCTGACCCCGGCAGGCCAGTCCGGCACGTTCAATTCGCTATTTTCCTCGATGCGCCGGATAACCGCCCAGCAGGCGGCCAATGTCATCCCGCGTCATGTGGATGTCGTGACGGTCGGATCGCGCGATACGGTCGCGACGATGGCGGCGCGCATGGCCTATGACAGCGGACAGGAAGCGCGTTTCCGCGTGCTCAACGGCCTCTCGTCGACCGATCGCCTGCAGGCCGGCCAGAAGGTAAAGATCGTGGTGCGGGGCCGCTAAGCCCCTCATCACTTTTACCGCAGGCAACAAAAAAGGCGGCGAGGTTTCCCTCGCCGCCTTCTTTTTTCGTTACCGAAGGGTCTATTAGACGCCGTTCGGAGCCTTGGCGTTTGCCGTAGCCATTTCACCGTCGACGGTGTTGAAGGTCGTGCTGAGCTCGCCACCGAGGCTCTGCATGGCAGTGATAGCAGCAACAGCGATAAGAGCAGCGATCAGGCCGTACTCGATAGCGGTTGCACCTTCTTCGTTGCGACGCAGCGTTTTGATGAACTTCATGTGTAGTCTCCTGGTTCAGTCTTCGTTACCCGGCTCTCGCCCCTGTTGAAGCTTGAGCAATTCTCGTTCTGACGCCGACAAGTTGACAAATTGCTAATCAACCGGCCGACTTCTTCACTCCCGTTCAGACCCCCGTGGCCGCCGAAATCGTCGTGGCCACCCCGTTCCACATGTCGATGGTGGTCTGTCCGAAGGAGCTGACTGCACCGAGCATGGAGAGGAAGATCAGAGCGAGAATCAGCCCGTATTCAACAGCGGTGGCACCTTCGGTGTCGCGTCCCAGTCGTTTGAGAAATTCGACCACTTTCGTTGCCCCCAAAGTCAATTCGTAGCTGACATCGTCGAACTACTCGGTCAGGCGTTAAGAAAAGGTTTCGGGAAGGATCGAACTTGGAAAAAATTCCGACATGGCGCTGCGTGGTGGCCCTTGCGCTCAACGACGGGCAGGGGAGCTGGCTGATGCACAGGCGCCCCGATCACAAGCATCATGGCGGCCTGTGGGAGTTTCCCGGAGGCAAGGTCGAACCGGGCGAAACGCCTGCCTCCGCCTTGGTTCGCGAGGTGAAGGAGGAGTTAGGGATAGATATCCGCGCCAGCGATCTCTCGCCCTGTTGTTTCGCGCAGGAAAGCGAGGACTCGGCCCCGAACCCGATTGTCATACTTCTTTACACTTGTACCCGCTGGACGGGAAAAGCCGCCGCGCTCGAAGGCGGTGCGGTGGAGTGGGTGAGGAGCCGGGACATCGAGAAACTCGCCAGGCCGCCGCTGGATATCGAGCTTAGCGCACATTTGCTCGCCAAAATGCCCGATTAGGTGTTGCCAAGGCCGCGTCGCCTGCCTATGTGCCGCCCTCCAACGCGCCAGTAGCTCAGCTGGATAGAGTACCTGACTACGAATCAGGCGGTCGGAGGTTCGAATCCTTCCTGGCGCGCCAAACAAGCCCATGACCCCCAGGGGTCGTGGGCTTTTTTGGTGGGTCGGTATGAATGTCCGGACCGTTCGGAGTCGAAGCCGCGTAGCGGCGTAGACGGCCAGAGCCGCGAAGCGGCGTCGGCCAATCCTTCCTGGCGCGCCAAACAAGCCCATGACCCCCCGAGGTCGTGGGCTTTTTTGGTTCTAGGGCCGAACCTAGTCCGCGCGGTCTTCCAGGGCGTGCATGTCGTCGTCGCTGAAGCCGAAGTGATGACCTGCCTCGTGGATGACGACGTGGCGGACCAGATCGTCCATCCGCACGCCCGTTTCGCGCCATTCCGCAATCAACGGTTTGCGGAACAGCCAGATTCGCGCCGGCATGCGTCCGCTGGCCCAGATCGAGCGGTCGGGCAGCGATTCGCCTTCATAAAGCCCGGTGAGGTGCCATTTGCTCTCGATCTCGACGGCGGCGAGTTGTTCCTCTGTGGCGAAGTCCTCCACCCGCAAGACGATTTCTTCCATTTGCACGCGGAAGTGATCGGGCAGGGATGCCCGCACGGCCTCCGCCATTTGCTGCATCTGTTCTTGCGTCGGTCCGGGGCGATCGTGGAGCATGCCTGTAATATGAGTCTGCACCCATCGTAGCGCAAGGACGGAACCCGCTGCGCCTTCACCTGTTCAAACAGGCAAAGGAGAAACACGCATGGCCGATGCCACCGAAATTTTCGATCGCCTGAAAGAAGACCACGATCGCCACCGCGAGCTGATCGACAAGCTGCTGGAGACGAGCGGCGATAGCCAGGAACGCGAAGAACTGTTCACGGAGCTGACCAAGGAACTGAAGAGCCACGCCGCCGCCGAAGAGCAGGCGCTCTATTCCACCATGCTGAGGAAACCGCCGACCACGGATGAGACCCGCCACTCGGTTGCCGAGCATCACGAAATCGACGAAATGCTCAACGATCTTGCCGCCACCGACATGTCAGAAGGCGGCTGGCTGACCAAGTTCAAGACCTTCGCCCACGATTACCGCCATCACATCGACGAGGAAGAGGAAGACCACTTCCCCGACTTCGCCAATTATCTGGACAAGGAAGACGAACAGCATATGCGCGAGGTCTTCGACCGCCGTAAGAAGGAAGAGAAGGCCGAAGCCGAAGTGACGCCCGAGAAGAAAGAGGACGCCAAGGAGTAAGATGGCCAAGGGGGAGGAGGGGCAACCCGCAGATCCGAAAAAAGTGACCCGGCTTGACGAAGGCGTCGAGCCGGGTGTCTGGCGTTATGCCAAGGTGGACCGTGCGCGGGTGATTATCGACGCGGCGGACTATTTTGCGGCGATGCAGGAAGCGATGATGAATGCGAAACATCGCATTTTCCTCATCGGCTGGGATTTCGATACCCGCATCCACCTTGGCGAGGGACGCCGATGGTGGCAGCGGCCCTTCAGGGACAAGTACCCCGCGCGACTGGGCAGTTTCTTCTCCTGGCTCATCAATCGCGAGAAATCGCTCGAGATCCGCATCCTCAAGTGGAGCTTCGGCGTTTTCAAATTCGTCCTGCGCGGCTCCATGTGGTGGGACCTTGTCCGCTGGGCGCGCCATCGCCGGATCGATTTCAAATTCGACAGCGCCCATCCGACCGGGTGCAGCCATCACCAGAAAATCGGTATCCTCGACAATTCGCTCGCCGTGTGCGGCGGTATCGACATGACCGTGAAGCGGCTCGACACGCGCGAGCACAAAGAAGACGAGCCGATGCGCCGTACTCCGCGCGGCGAACCCTATGAGCCATGGCACGACGCCTCGATGATAATGGAAGGCGAGATCGCCGAGGCACTGAGCGACCTGGGCCGCGATCGCTGGATCAGGGCGGGCGGTACTCCGCTACTGCCGATCCAGGCGCGCGAGGAAAGCCTCTGGCCCGAAGGACTGGAAGCGACCTTCGAAAACGTGGAGGTCGGCATCGCCCGCACACGCGCCGAACACCGCGACTGGTCCGAGGTGAAAGAGATCGAGCATCTCTTCGTCGACCACATCAAGCGCGCCGAAAAATTCATCTACGCCGAAAGCCAGTACTTTGCCTCACGCGCAGTGTCGGAGGCGATCATCGAACGGGTGCAGGAGGACGACCCCCCTGAAATCGTCATCGTCCATCCCGAAAAGGCCGACGGCTGGCTGGAACAGCAGGCCATGGACCATGCGCGCGCCGAGATCGTGCGTTGTATCGAGGAGGTCGATCACAAGCACCGCTTCACGATCTGGTGCCCGTGGTCGGGGGAAACCCCGATCTACGTCCATGCCAAGATGATGATCGTCGACGACAAGATCTTCCGTATCGGGTCGGCCAATCTCAACAATCGCTCCATGGGCCTCGACAGCGAATGCGACGTGTTCGTGGATTCGACCCGGCCCGGCAACGAGCACGCCGCCGATCCCATCCGCGCAATCCGCCATTCGCTACTCGCCGAACACTGCGGCGTGGAAGAGGAAGACGTGCCCGAAATGCTGGCACGCTACGGCTCGATGGCGGCAATGATCGATCACACCGTCACCGAGGGCGGCCGCAACCTGCGCCGCTATCACCCACCGGATCTCAACGGTGCGGAGGAAGCGGTGGCCCAAAGCGGCATTCTCGATCCCGAAGACCCGGAAGATATGTTCGAGCCGTTTGCAAAAGGCGGGCTTTTCCGCAAGGGAACCCGCCTCGAACGGGTTCGCACCAAGATCAAAGGGAAATGGGGCAAGTGAGCAGCCTTGTAGGTCCAGACGAAGACGATCCGCGCGGCAAGCCGCCGGTCCCAGAACACGTGCAGGACGCGATCCGCACCCTGATCGAGTGGACCGGTGACGATCCCACCCGCGAAGGGCTGGTCGATACGCCTGCACGCGTCGCGCGCGCGTGGAAGGAATATTGTCTCGGCTACACCGAAGACCCTTCCTATCACCTCAGCCGCGTCTTCGAGGAAGTCGGCGGATATAACGAGATCGTCCTGCTCAAGGACATCCCGTTCCAGTCGCATTGCGAACACCACATGGCCCCGATCATTGGCAAGGCGGCCATCGCCTACCTGCCGAATGACCGTGTAGTGGGCATCTCGAAACTCGCCCGCGTCCTGCACGGCTTCGCGCGCCGCCTGCAGGTGCAGGAGCGCCTGACCGCTGAAGTCGCCGATTGCATATGGGAGCATCTCCAGCCCCAAGGCGTGGCCGTGGTCATCGAAGCCTCGCACAGCTGCATGACTGCCCGCGGCGTGCGCACACCGGGCGTTGGCATGATCACCAGCCGCATGATGGGCACTTTCCTCGAAGACCAGCGCAGCCGCAAGGAAGTGCTGAGCCTCATGGGGTATGGCTGAGGCGGGCAACGCGCGAGATAGCGTCCGACCGCCAAAGCCCGAATTGCGGTCATTCGGGTTATTCCGCAACTCCGAAATCAGAAGTGAGCGTCCGGCTCAAAAAAGGGCCACTTGTTTACGGTCCACATTGGCCGTCGCATCCGCGTAGCCGGCGCAATTCCCGCCCCAATTCTGGCTTATGCGGCCAAGGTCAGTCTTGTACCAACTGCTGCAGTTCGGGTCGGCCCAGACAGTCTTTGCTAGTTCCTCTTGCAATCGGTCATTATAGGCGTTTTGCGCCTGAGCGGTGACCTCCGCCGCGCTCAAGCCTTCCGCATCAAGTTCGCCAAGCACCTTGAGCATATACCGGACCTGGGATTCGAGCATGTTAGTGATCGAATTATGTCCCAGATTGGTGTTCGGCCCGTAGAGAACAAACATGTTGGGAAAGCCCGACACCAGGACCCCCAGATAGGCCTCCGGGCCTTCGCTCCAGGCATCAGCGAGAGACAGGCCGCCCTTGCCAACCACTTCCATCGACCAGTTCCAATCGGTCGTTTCGAATCCGGTCGCGAAAACCAGAACGTCGAGTTCATGGGTTGCCGATCCAGTCATCACGCCTCTTGGCACGATCTTCTCTATCGGGTTGGTTTCCAGAGTGACGTTTTCCCGGGTCAGAGCCGGATAGAAGTCATCGGTAATCAGCACCCGCTTGCAACCGATCGGATAGTCGGGGACCAGCTTGCTTCGCAGTTCCGGATCGGCAATCTGGCTTTCCAGGTGATCCTGCGCGATCCGCGTGTATGCAGCCCTTCCTTCCGGCGTCCATTCGAAAACCTGCCAGAAGAACGTGTCGGCCTGATCGAAGAGCTGTTGCCGCTGGCTCTCGCCAAGCTTCATTGCCACGTCCGCATTGGTTGCGAACAAGGCCTTGACCTCGTCGGGGACAGCGACATCTGCGCGCGGAATGCACCAGTTGGGGGTGCGCTGGAACACGACCAGCTCTTTCACCTCCTCCGCAATCTCTGGAATTATTTGTACGGCACTTGCGGCCGAGCCGATGACGCCGACGCGCTTGCCGGATAGCGAAACGCCTTGGGGCCACTCCGCTGAATGCCATGACTCACCTGCGAAGCTGTCGAGTCCCTCGATGTCGGGGCGGCTAGGCCGGCTAAGCTGCCCCAGCGCCGGGACAAGTGCGTCGAACCGCTCGACCGAACCCTTCTGGCTTTCGACCACCCAGCAACTCGCGTGATTATCCCATTCGGCGCGTTGCACTCCTTCCCCCAGACGCAGCGCGTCGTGCAGGCCGAACTGGTCGACCAGGGATTTGGTGTATTTGTGGATTTCGTTGCCCCGAGCGTAGAAATGACTCCACTCGTGATTGGGGGCGAAGCTGAATTGGTAGAGGATCGCGGGAACATCACAGGCTACGCCGGGGTAGCGGTTTGCACGCCACGTGCCGCCAACGTCATCGGCGCTTTCGAAAATGGTGGCCTCATGGCCTGCCTCCCGTGCCTTGATTGCGGCACACAAACCACCGAGACCTGCCCCTACAATTGCAATCCGCCGCATTCGCTGATCCTCCCAAGGCTCGAACGAATGTAAAACCCTTATCCGCAAGCTGTCCAATTTTCCTGAGGATGACGCATTCTACCTCTTTAGCTCTGGACCTCATTCCGGACACCGGCCTATCCGCCGAACAGTTTCTCCAGAAACCCTCGCTTCTTGCGGACCGGCGCCGTTTCTCCGGCGAGGGTGTAAAGGTAGTTGCCCAGCTGGACCGCCTGTTCCTTGCTCAGGAAATAGCGGTATTCGCGCACGTCCTCTTCGCGCTCCACGATCTTGCGGGTGCTTTGCATTTTCAGGGCGATACGGTCTCCTGCCGGGGAAGATTCCCACCCCAGGAGGATGCCGAAGTTCTCGTCGCTCGGGTCTTTCCGCTGTGCCATGCCCAAACGACTGCGCCCCGCCGTGCCGGGAGGCAAGACGGGGCGCGCGTTTGTCCGCAACCGGGACAGGTGATGCGGGTTACATCTGGCCGAGCATGTGCTCTGCGCTGGATACCGAGAAATCGCCCGGTGCCTCGACATTGAGCTGCTTCACCACGCCGTCTTCGACCAGCATGGAATAGCGCTGGCCGCGCTTGCCCATGCCGAAGCCCGAACCGTCCATGGTGAGGCCGACCGCTTCGGCGAAATCGGCATTGCCGTCTGCCAGCATGGTCACTTCATCGGCGTCGTTCGCGCCCTTCCAGGCGCCGAGCACGAAAGCGTCGTTGACTGCCGTGCAGGCGATCTCGTCGACGCCCTTGGCTTTCAGGTCTTCGGCTTTCTCGACATAGCCCGGCAGGTGGCGTGCAGAGCAGGTGGGGGTGAAAGCACCCGGCACCGAAAACAGTGCCACGGTCTTGCCCTTGAAATACTCGCTCGACTGGACCTGCTCGGGCCCATCGGGCGTTGCCTTCACCAGCGTTACATCGGGGAGGCTGTCGCCTACAGCGATTGTCATTTGTTAAAACTCCTGTGTCTTCCCGTCCACACTCACGATGTAGAGAGACGAACCGTGCTTGCAAGGGAGTCGAATGGTTAACCTCGGTTTACTGCGCGGGTTTAAATCCCGGTAAATTTTTGCACTCATGGTTTCCATCGCGGGCAACGGGTCGTCCGCGAAGGGAGACCAGGGACTATGAAAAATTTGAGGAATTTTGCGCTGGCGGCTTCGGCGGCAGCGATGCTTTGCGTGCCGACATCTGCCAGCGCCGGGACGGCGGACGAGCAGATCCGCAAGCTGGATATCATGCTGATGGTGACCTCGCTGCGGTGCCGGATGGGAAGCAACGATTTCCAGCATCACTATCGCAAGTTCTCTGCCAACCACCTGTCGACGCTCAATGGCGCAGCACGCCGGATGGAGCAGGGCATGGTGAAGCGGCACGGAAGCAAGGGCGCCAAGCGCAAGCTCGACCAGATCAGTGTCGGCATGGCCAACCAGTACGGGCAGGGACACCCGTGGCTGGGCTGTGCGGAGCTGAAGGAAATCACCTCCGACCTGTCGCAGTCGAGGGATCCTACAGTGCTGGCGCAGGCAGCCGACGAACTGCTCGGCCCGCGTCCGCTCAGCGGCGGTCGCTACGCACGACGCTAAGGCCTTTCGGGATACGCAAGGGGAGGGCGACGGAGGGGCGCTGTTGCTCTCCCATAAATGAAGGGTTAGGGGCGGCGCATCCTTGTGCCGCCCCTGTTCCCATGCGCGGTACATGAACCCGATAGATCACGAAAAGGACCGCCAGTGGCCCAGTTTACAGACTACGTCATCAAGGACATCTCGCTCGCCAATTACGGACGCGAAGAAATCCGCATTGCCGAAACCGAAATGCCGGGCCTGATGGCAACGCGCGAGGAATACGGCGCATCGCAGCCGCTCAAGGGCGCGCGCATCACCGGCTCGCTGCACATGACGATCCAGACCGCGGTCCTGATCGAAACGCTGACTGCGCTGGGTGCCGAAGTGCGCTGGGCAACCTGCAACATCTACTCGACTCAGGACCACGCCGCTGCCGCCATGGCCGCCAACGACATCCCGGTTTTCGCAGTGAAGGGCGAAAGCCTCGCCGAATATTGGGATTATGTCGGCAAGATTTTCGACTGGTCGTCGGAAGACGATCCCGACTGCACGGCCAATCTCATTCTCGACGATGGCGGCGATGCAACGATGTTCGCCCTGTGGGGTGCACGCATCGAGGCGGGCGAGGAAATGCCCGAACCGCAAAATGCCGAAGAAATCGAAATGCAGCGTGCGCTCAAGGCGTTCGTCGCCAAGAAGCCGGGCTATCTCACCAAGAGCGTGAAGGCGATCAAGGGCGTCTCAGAAGAAACGACTACGGGCGTCCACCGCCTCTACCACCTTGCCAAGCAGGACAAGCTGCCGTTCCCAGCGATCAACGTGAACGACAGCGTGACCAAGTCGAAGTTCGACAACCTTTATGGCTGCCGTGAATCGCTGGTCGATGCGATCCGCCGCGCGACCGACGTGATGCTGTCGGGCAAGGTCGCCTGCGTTGCCGGCTATGGCGATGTCGGCAAGGGTTCGGCGCAGTCGCTCCGCAATGGCGGCGCGCGCGTCCTCGTGACCGAAATCGATCCGATCTGCGCCCTGCAGGCCGCGATGGAAGGCTTTGAGGTCGTGACCATGGAAGACGCGGTGAAGCGCGCCGATATCTTCGTGACCACCACCGGCAACGAAGACGTCATCACGGCCGAGCACATGAAGGCGATGAAGCCGATGAGCATTGTCGCCAACATCGGTCACTTCGACAGCGAGATCCAGATTTCCGCGCTCGATAATTACGAGTGGACCGAATTGAAGCCGGGCACAGACCTCGTGAAATTCCCGGACGGCAAGGAAATCATCGTGCTGGCCAAGGGCCGTCTCGTGAACCTCGCCTGCGCGACCGGCCACCCCAGCTTCGTGATGAGCTGTTCCTTCACCAACCAGGTGCTGGCGCAGATCGAATTGTGGGAGAACACTGACGGTTACGAAAACGACGTCTATGTCCTGCCCAAGAAGCTGGACGAAAAGGTCGCCGCGCTCCACCTCGACAAGCTGGGCGTGAAGCTCACCAAGCTGAGCAAGGACCAGGCGGACTATATCGGCGTGCCGGTCGAAGGACCGTTCAAGCCCGAACATTACCGCTACTAAGCGGCAATTCCCGCTTTTCGGCGGGTTATTCAAACATGTGAGGCGGCGGGGCATTGCATCCCCGCCGCTGCACGCATAGCTGGCGAATGATGGAAGTTTCGCCGACCCTCCTGGCCCTGATCGGACTGTTGCTGGCCGTTTGGACCGGTGCGGCCGTGTGGCTGATGCTGCGCGCAACGACGCGGGCGCAGGCCGCAGAGGCCCACCGCAAGGCCGCGCTGCGGCTTGCACGCATGGTAGAGGAAGGGCCGGCCATTCCCCTGACGGTCCGTACGGATGGCCGGATCGAAGCGCCCGATCGCCTGGCACGCTGGCTGGGCCTTGAACGGGTGCCCGAATATCTCAGCGAACTCGCGCGCGATGACGGCACCGGCCTCGCCGACGAACAGATCGAGGAATTGTCGACGCTAGTGCGCCGCACGCAGCGCACGGCCAAGCCGTTCAAGCTTTCCCTGCGGCCTCCGGGCTCGGGCAAGATGCTGGCGATGCGCGGGGCCTTGGCCGATCCTGCCGTGTCGCCCAGCGGCGCGGCGCTGATCTGGGTGTTCGATTTCACCGAGACCGAAGACGAACTTGCCCGGTTGGAAGAAGAGGCCGCACGCGCCCGCGACGATTTCGGCGCGCTCGTCGGCCTGATCGAAGCTGCGCCCATGCCGATGTGGTTCCGTGGCGCAGACATGCACCTGCGCCTCGTCAACCGCGCCTATGTCGAGGCGGTGGGCGGCGAGAGTGCCGACCAGGTCGTCACCGAGCAGGTGGAACTCGTCGAACGCGTCGGCGGGCGCACCGCGGCAGAAGTGGCGCAACAGGCCGCCGACCGCCGCCAGCCGATCGAGCGCATCGTCTCCGCCACGATCAAGGATGCGCGCCGCACGATCCGCGTCACCGACCTGCCGCTGGTGGGCGAGGGTATCGCCGGATACGCGGTCGATATCGAGGAAATGGAAGAGCAGGCCCGCGAATTCCGCGCCTTCCGCGAAGCGCAGCGCTCGATGCTCGACCAGCTGTCGATCGGGGTGGCGCAGTTCGACGCGCGTCGGCGCATGACTTTCGCGAACCAGCCGTTCCACCGGACCTTTTCGCTTCCGCCCGGCGTCGTCAACGAGCGAACCAGCTTCGAACAGATGCTGATGGTCGCTCGCGAAAACGGCCGGATTCCCGAGGTTCGCGACTTTCCCGCATGGCGCGGCGAACTGGTCGAATGGTTCCAGCGCGACGATCCGGAAGAAATGGCCTGGCCCTTGCCTGACGGCACCCACCTTCGCGTCATCGCGCAACCGCTGCCCGACGGTGGTCTGGTGATGATCGCAGAAGACCGGACCGAGCAGCTGGCCCTTTCCGCTACGCGCGACACGCTCCTGCGCACACGTACGGCTACATTCGACAGCCTGTTCGAGGCACTCGCCGTGTTCGCGCCGGATGGCCATCTCGAATTGTGGAACCGCGGATTCCCCAAGGCATGGGGTCTCGATGGCGAAGTGCTCGACAACCATCCGCAGGCCGAGGAGCTTCTGGAAGCGATCGCGGGCCAGCTCGCCGATCCCAAGGCGATCTCGCAGATCGGCCAGACCATCCGCGCCGCAACGCTCGACCGCAAGAGCCGCGAAGGCCGGATCGAGCTCGCGGACGGCCGCACGCTCGATTACGCGGGCGTGCCGCTGCCCGATGGCAATGGCCTCCTCACCGTGTTGGACGTGACCGCCTCCCAACAGGCCGAAGAGGCGCTGCGCGAACGCAATCGCGCGCTGGAAGAGGCCGATGCGGTGATGACCCGCTTCCTCGCCAATATGAGCTACGAATTCCGTACCCCGCTGACCACGATCGGCGGTTTCGCCGAAATGCTGGAAAGCGGGCTGGCAGGCGACTTGTCGCCGCAAGCTGCAGAATATGTGGCGGCGATCACCCAGTCCGTCGGCAAGCTGACCGAGCAGGTGGAAAACGTGCTCGACCTGTCGCAGTCCGAGGCCGGGCTCATGCCGCTGCGCAAACAGCGCGTCGAGCTGTTGCCGCTGCTGACCCGCATCGTGCGCAAGCGCGAACAGGCGATCCTCGACGGCGGCCTGACGCTCGATCTCAAGGGGAATGCAAACAAGGTGGTCGAAGCCGACCAGCAGCAGTTGCAGCGCGCGCTCGGCCAATTGCTCGACAACGCGATCAACAACACGCCGCAGGGCGGCAAGATCGTTATCGATGTCGCCAAGCAGCGCGGTCTCAACCGTATTGCGATTACCGATACCGGGCGCGGTATGAGCCAGCACGAACTGGCGCGCGCGCTGGAAGGCATCCGCATGTCCGCCGACGGTAAGGGCATCGAGCGTCGCCACGGTCTCGGCATCCCGCTCGCGCGCCAATTGGTCGAGGCGCATGGCGGCACGCTCGATATCCAGAGCCGGCGCAATGCCGGGACCAGCGCGGTCATCACGCTGCCGTGATCGTCTACCTGCCCGATCTTGCTGCGATGGATGCTTTCGGCGCGAGAATTGCCGCACAATTGCGAGCGGGCGATGTCGTGGCGCTGTCGGGGGAGCTGGGCGCGGGCAAGACAACGCTCGCCCGGGCAATTATTGCTGCGCTGGGTCACGAAGGCGAGGTGCCGTCGCCCACCTTCACGATCGTCGAGACCTACGATTATCTGCGCGTGCCGCTCGTCCACGCCGATTTCTATCGCCTTGAAGATCCGTCGGAAGCCGAAGAGATCGGCCTCGACGATTACCGTGAAGGCGCCGCGCTGCTCGCTGAATGGCCCGATCATGCAGGCGGGTTTTCGCATGAGGCGGCCTGCCTGGAAATTACGCTGGAAACGGTGGGAGAAAATGGGGGCGAGGGCCGCAGGGCCGTTGTTAATGCAGGCGAAGCTTGGCAAAGCCGACAGCCATGAGCGACACGCTGCCCGAAGGCATTCACGACTTCCTTGGCGATACCGCATGGCAGGGCGCCGAAATCGCCCCGCTGGTGGGCGACGCCAGCTTCCGCCGCTACTTTCGCCTCCGCATGGGCGGCCGCAGCGCCATGCTGATGCACGCGCCGCCGCCTGAAGAAGACCCCAAGCCGTTTCTCCACGTCGCAAAATGGCTGGCCGACCACGGCATGCGTGCGCCGGCGATCCTCGCGGAGCGGGCGGACAAGGGCTGGATCCTGACAGAGGATTTCGGCGACCAGCGTATGAAGGAATGGATCGACGCCAATCCGGATGACGAGCACGCGGTTTATGGCCGGGCCATCGATGCGCTGGTGGACCTGCACAAGCTGCCGCCGGGTCCGTTCGGGCCCTATGACATGACCGTCTACCAGCGCGAGGCGGGCCTGTTCGTCGAATGGTTCTGCCCCGCCGCGGGCCTGAGGGTGGACGAGAGCAGATGGCATGAAGCTTGGGAGAAAGCTTTGTCCCCGATGCTTTCCCGCCAGCAGCCTGGCGTAAGCGTGCTGCGCGATTATCACGCCGAGAACATCATGCTGCTAGAACCCGGCAAGGCGGGCGGCGAGCAGGGGCTGATCGATTTCCAGGACGCGCTCGTCGGCCACAAGGCCTACGATCTCGTCAGCCTGCTGCAGGACGCACGACGTGATGTTTCGACCGAGCTGGAAGCAGCCATGCTCGACCGTTATCGCCAGGCCGCAGCGCCGGACGAGCATTTCGAGGCCGATTACGCTCGCCTGGGCGCTCAACGCAATGCCAAGATCGTCGGCATCTTCACGCGCCTGTTCAAGCGCGATGCGAAGCCGCGCTATCTCACGATGATCCCGCGCGTCTGGGAAGCGATGGAGCGGGATTTGCAGCACGAGGCGCTTGAACCGGTAGCCGAATGGTTTGTCGCCAATATTCCCGACGACATCCGCATAAATCATGGCGGAAAGATCGCATGAGCGGTCTCGTTTCCGACACCGCGATGCTGATGGCTGCGGGCCTTGGCAAGCGGATGCGCCCGCTGACCGCGACCACGCCGAAACCCATGGTCCGCGTTGCAGGCAAGCCGCTGATCGACCGGGCGCTGGACCGCGTGGAAGATGCCGGGATCGCGAAGGCGGTCGTGAACGTCCACTACCTCGCCGAATCTATCGAAGCGCATATCGGAGGACGCAAGGCGCCCGCCGTGACCTTCTCCGACGAACGTGCCGAACTGCTCGAAACAGGCGGCGGCATGGTCAAGGCGAACGCGGCCGGACTGCTGCCCGATCCCTTTTTCGCCTGCAACGCCGACAGTATCTGGCTGGACGGACCGCGCAACGCCTTCCTCGATCTGTCGCAGGCGTGGAATCCGGACAAGATGGACGCGCTTCTGCTCGTCGTGACCCATGCACGGGCTCACAATTTCGACGGTACGGGCGATTTCTACATGGACGGCGCGGGCCGCCTGGCGCGCAAGCGGCCCGACCGGATCGCCCCGTTCATCTACACCGGCATCCAGCTGGTATCGCACCGCCTGCTGCGCGATGCGCCCGAGGGTAAGTTCTCGACCAACATCCTGTGGGACCGTGCGATTGCCGAGGACCGGCTCTACGGTGTCGCCTTCACGGGCCAATGGTACGAGGTCGGCACACCGCAGCACATCAGGCCCACGGAAGAGGCGCTGAAGGGTGTCTGACGAAGGCAGGGTCACACCGGAGCCGAAAGTTCACTCGATTGCCGCGCACCGCGGCTTTGCCGATGCCCTGGTTGCAGGGCTGGTCCCCCGCTATTCCGATGACGAGCTTGGCCTTGCCAAGCTGACGCTGCTTTTGCCCAGCAGCCGTGCGCGGCGCACCGTGTCGGAGGCCTTCATCCGCCATGCGGGCGAACTCGGGCGCCCCGGCCTCCTCATGCCGCGCATGGTGGTCGTCGGCGATCTCGATCTCGATGAAGCCCTCGGGCCGCTGCTCGATCCGCTGGGCTCTTCCGGCATAAAGCCTGCCGTCGACCCTCAGCGCCGCATGTTTGCGCTTGCCGCCCTGATTGCAGAGGAAATGGGTGACGATGCGCCCAAGGGGGCGACCTTGCTGCGCCTAGCGCGTGAGACCGGCGCCACCATGGACCGCCTGCTGGTCGAGGACGTGGGGCCGGAGCAACTGCTCGACGAGAAGGTCCTCGAAATCCATCCGAGCCTGTCGGAGCACTGGCAGAAATCGCTGCGCCTTTTCGCGCGCGTCCAAACCCGCTGGCTGGCGTGGCTCGACGCGAACAATTCGCTCGATGCGGCAGCGAGGCGCAATCGCTTGTTCGATCATGCGACAGCCGGGTGGAAGGCCAATCCGCCCGCAACGCCGATCGTCGCTGCAGGCGTGACCAGCGCAGCCCCTGCGCTTGCAAGGCTGCTGCGGGTGGTGAGCGAACTGCCGCAGGGTGCGGTGATCCTGCCCGACTTCGACCTGACCATGGATGCGGACGTGTGGGAGGAACTGGGCAGGGCGGGCAATCGTCCATCGCCCGGCGATAACGTGTTCGCGAAAGACGATGCGGTCACTCACCCGCAGTACCATCTCAAGTTGCTGCTCAACCGCATGGGCGTGCGGCGCGAGGAAGTGCAGCCCTGGCACCGCAAGGGCATGACCGCAGCCTCGCCGGAGCGCAGCCATGCGATCGGTGCGCTTTTCCTGCCCCCCGAGGGGAGCAAGGTCTGGGCCGCGCTACCTTCCGAGAAGCGCCGCCTATCCGGTGTGCGGGTGATGCAGGCGGCCAATCCGGAAGAGGAGGCGCAAGCCATCGCCTTGCTTGTGCGCGAGGCGGTGGAGGCACCGGAAAAGCGTGTCGCTGTCGTGACGCCCGACCGGGCATTGGCGCGGCGAGTGGTGCATCATCTCGCACGCTGGAATATCGTCGCCGACGATTCCGCCGGACGTCCGCTCTCGCAAACAGCGGCGGGACGCGCGTTCCTGCTCGCGGCCGAGGTGATGGCGGAAAACGCCATGTCGGTATCGCTGATGGCGCTGCTCGGGCATCCGCTTGCTAAGGGCGGGATGGAGCGCGGTGTCTGGCTGCGCCAATTGCGTCGGATCGAGCGCGAATTGCGCGGTCCAAGGCTGGAGGCGGGCCTCGAACCGGTGGCCGAAGTCGCTGCCAAACTTGCGGAAACGCACAAGAATGTCGGTGAATTTTGGTCCCAGGCAGAGGCGGCTCTCTCTCTCTTGGTTGAGCGGGACCACGACGCTCCTTCTTCGCTTGCGGAGCTGATCGACACGCTGGCGGAAAGCGCCGAAAGGTTGTGCGGTGAACGCCTGTGGTCGCGCGAGGACGGGCGCAGCCTGTCCGCTTTCGTCGAGGAATTTCGCCTCCATGCTCGCGAGGCAGGCTTCACCGTGGCGCCGCGCGATGTGGCCGCGCTGCTGTCCGATGCGATGGAACAGGTTGCGGTTCGTCCGCCCTATGGCGGCCATGCCCGCGTACAGGTGCTCGGCCTGCTCGAAGCGCGCATGAACCGCGCCGACTTCGTCATCTGTGCAGGCCTCAATGAGGGCGTGTGGCCTGCGCGCGGAAGCGTGGATGCGCTGCTCGCCCCTCCGGTCCTGCGAACGCTCGGAGTGCCGGGCGGCGATTTCCGCATCGGCCTGTCTGCGCATGACCTCGCGGGCGCCCTCGGCGCGCCCGAAGTGGTCCTCAGCCGCGCGGCACGGGACGAAGGCGGTCCGGCCATTCCCAGCCGCTTCCTCCTGCGCGTGCAGGCGCTGCTTGGCGACCAGTTGCCACGCCACGAGGAGGTGCAGGCCATCGAATGGGCGCGCGCCATGTCGCGGGCCCCCGATGCCGGGGTCTATCCGCGGCCGAAACCCTTGCCCGATGCAGATCAGCGCAAGGTCGCGATCTCGGCCACCGCGCTCGACCGGCTGCGCGGCGACCCCTACCAGTTCTACGCCCAGCAGATTCTCGGCCTGAAGGACCTCGACGCCCTCGATGCCGAGCCGTCTGCCGCTTGGCAGGGCACGGTCGCCCACGAAATCCTGGAGCGCTGGCACCAGGCCGATCCCAAACCGCCCATCGCCGAGGTGATGGAGGCAGTCTTCGATGACCACAATGTTCACCCGCTGATGCGCGGCCTGTGGCAACCGCGCCTGCAGAAAGCGCTGGAGTGGGTGGAAAGCGAAATCGCGGGCTACACGGATCGCGAAGTGGTGGCGGTGGAAGCCTGGGGCGACATGCACGTCGAGGGCGTGCGCGTACACGGCAAGATCGACCGCCTCGACCGGCTTTCCGACGGCAGTCTGGCGATCGTCGATTACAAGACCGGATCGCCGCCTTCGTCCAGGATGGTCGAACAGGGCTTCGCGCTGCAGCTCGGTTTGCTTGGATTGATGGCCGGACGGGGCGGCTTCGAGGGCGTCACGGGCGAGGCGAGCGCCTTCGAATACTGGTCGCTCGGCAAGGCCAAGTCGGACAGCAACGATTTCGGCTTCGGTTATGTCGAAACGCCGCTCAGGGTCGGTAACAAGCGCAGCGGGATCGAGCCGGAGGATTTCCTGCCGAAGTCGGAAGGCTACCTCACCGATGCGATCAATCGCTGGATCAAGGGCGATGCGCCCTTCACCGCACGCCTCAACCCGGATTACCCCGCTTACGACACCTACGACCAACTGATGCGGCTCGAAGAATGGCTGCCCCACATGGACGCCGAAGAAGATGCGGAAGGCGGCGCGGCATGAGCGGCAAGGTATATCCCCTCAAGGGCCACCAGATGGATGCGGTGGACCCGCAGGAAAGCGTCTGGCTGTCGGCCAGCGCGGGCACCGGCAAGACGCAAGTCCTGTCCGCGCGCGTGCTGCGCCTGCTGCTGGAGCCGGGCGCCGATCCCTCGCAGATCCTGTGCCTCACTTTCACCAAGGCAGGCGCTGCGGAAATGGCCGTGCGCGTCAACGAGGTGCTGGCCCGCTGGGTGCGCATGAGCGACACGCAGCTGGCCGAAGAGCTCGTCAACCTGGGAGCGAAGAGCGATCCGGACACGCGCGCACGGGCTCGCTCGCTCTTCGCCCGGGTGCTCGATTGCCCGGGCGGCGGCCTCAGGATCGATACGATCCACGCCTTCGCGCAATATCTCCTGGCGGCTTTTCCGGCAGAGGCGGAAATTCTCCCCGGCAGCCAGCCGATGGAGGACCGTGAGCGCGATCTCCTTAGCCGCGAAGTGCTAGGCGAACTGCTCGAAGAGGGCGATCCCCGTTTCCTTGCCGCAATCGGCGAAATGAGCCTTCGCAAGGGCGCGGACGCCGTGCGCGGCTGGCTGATGAAATGCGCCGGTTTCCTCGACCTCTGGTACCAGCCGCAATGGCAGGGAGACCTATCCGGTGCGGTAAGGCGCGTACTGGATGTTCCTTCCGATGCCGGACCCGAATGGGTGGCCGAGGCGTGCAGCGACGCGAGTTTCCCGGTTGCAAGCCTGCAGTCGTGCAGTCGCATCAATGCCGAATGGGGCACGAAGACTGGGCTCGAGAACGCCGATTTCGCGGCGGGTTGGCTGGCGGCCGGGCCCGATCAGCGCTTAGAAAAGCTCGACGGCTTCTACGGCACGCTGCTCACCAAGAAGGGCGAGCCGAGCCGGCTGTCCAATCTCGAGAAGATCGATCCGTCCTACGGCGAATACATCGGGCGCGTGCAGGAGGGTATCCAGCAGGTAGCCGAACGCCGCGCCTTGCTGGACCTTGCCGATTTCCTCGCGCCTCAACTGGAGGCCGGACGCGCCTTTGCGCTACGGTGGGAACAGGCCAAGGCGCGCGAAGGGCTGGTCGATTTCGACGACTTGATCCAGCGCGCCGCACACCTGCTATCCGATGCCGCGGTTGCGGACTGGATCCGCTACAAGCTCGACCGCAGTTTCGATCACATCCTCGTCGATGAAGCGCAGGATACCAACCGCGCCCAGTGGCAGATCATCGAGGCGCTGACGGACGATTTCTTCTCCGGTGAAGGTGCGCGCTCGGACCGGATCCGCACGATCTTCACCGTGGGCGACTTCAAGCAGGCGATCTTCGGCTTCCAGGGCACCAGCCCGCGCAATTTCGCCGAAGCGCGCGATCGCTATGCGGAGAAAATGCGGCGCACCGCCGATGCCGCGCAGGACTCGCGCGGCGCCCCCGATCCGCGTTACTTGCGCCAATACGGCCTCGGCCAGAGCTTCCGCACCGCCGACAACGTCCTCGATTTCGTGGACGAGGCAATCAAGGCGATCGGCTCTGCCGAACTCGGCCTCGACCGGGAGGCAGAACAACACGACGGGCAGGATCGTCCCGGCCTCGTGACACTCTGGAACACTGTCCACGCCGACAGCGGGATGGCTGAGGGCGACGAAGACGAAAGCTGGCTCGGCAAGCACGATCGCAAACTGGCCGATCGTATCGCGCGGCAGGTGAAGCGGTGGATGGAAGACGGCTTCCCGCTGGTGAAAGACGGCACGCCGCGCCGTGCAGGACCCGGCGACGTGATGGTGCTGGTCCGCAAGAGGCGCGATCTCGCTTCGCTGATCGTGGCGCGCCTCTATCGTCACGGGGTGCCGGTGGCGGGCGTCGACCGTTTGCGGCTGGGCAATCCGCTGGCCGTGAAGGACCTGATGGCGGCGGTCCGTTTTGCCTCGCAGCCGCTGGACGATCTCACCCTTGCGAGCCTGCTCGTCTCGCCGCTGGTCGGCTGGTCGCAGGACGATCTCCTGAAACACGGCTACCGCGACAAGGGCGTGCGCCTGTGGGAGCATTTGCGCCGCAGCGAGGACCCGATGGTCGTCCAGACACTCGACGCATTGCGCGAAATCCTGCGCCGCGCCGATTTCGACACGCCGCAGCAATTGCTGCACTGGATTCTTGTCGGACCGATGGATGGTCGGCGCAAGCTCGTTTCCCGCCTCGGGCGCGAGGCAAACGACCCTATCGACGAGCTGCTCAACGCGGCCAACGCCTATGCCACCAGCCACGTCGCCAGCCTACAGGGGTTCATCCGCTGGTTCGACGCGGGCGAGGGCGAGATCAAGCGCGAGGCAGGCGAGGGCGGCGACCAGGTGCGCGTGATGACCGTGCACGGTTCCAAGGGCTTGCAGGCTCCTATCGTCATTCTGGCAGACGCCGCAATCGGTCCGGACGGTTCCGGCGATCTCGAGCTGGAAGACGCGCCGCTTGGCAGCGAGCGAAAATTCGCCGTCCCTGTGCCGGGTCTCAGGAAGGACGAGAAGGTCGGCCCCTTGCGCGAGGCCGAGGATGTCGCGTCGTCCGCCGCCCTGGAGGAGCACTGGCGGCTTCTCTACGTCGCGATGACCCGTGCGGAAGAAGCGCTGTTCATCGGCGGATCGCTCGGACCGCGCGATGCCCGGAACGGTCCGCATGAGGACAGCTGGTACGCACGCCTCAAGCCGCTTTTCCCGGACGAAGCCCTTGCCGACGATCTGTGGGGCGCGCGTTACGAGTGGGGAATCTTGAGCGACGTGAACCTGCCTGACGCTGCGTCGCGCGCTGTGGACGAAATCGAATTGCCGCAATGGGCGAGTGCGCCGGTAGGTCCGGAGCCGCGTCCTCCGCGTCCGCTTTCCCCGTCGGGCTTGGGCGAAGTCGAAGGCAGCGATCCCCCGCTTCCTCCGGAAATTGCCGCCGGTGCCGCGCGGCGCGGTGTGCTCATCCATGCGCTGCTGGAGCGTCTTCCGGAGGTTGATCAGGACGATAGGGAGGCGAGGGCGCTCGATTGGCTGGCCCGGCAGGCGTCCGATCTCGCCGAGGCGGAGCGGCGCGAAATGTACGAACGCGCGCACGCTGTTCTGGAAACGCCGGAATTCGCCTCGATATTCGGCCCCGCGGCGCTTGCGGAAATACCGCTGGCCGCAACGGTGCAGGGGCAGGTCGTCATGGGCACGGCCGACAGGCTGCTGGTGACGGCAGAGAAGGTTACCGTTGTCGATTTCAAGACCGCGCGCAGACCGCCCGCTTCGCTCGATGCGATACCGGAGACGACGATGCGCCAGATGGCCGCCTATGTTGCGGCGCTCGAAGCGATCTATCCGGGCAGGGCCGTTGAGGCCGCCGTGCTCTATACCCAGACGCCGCAATTGATCGCCTTGCCCGCGGCGGCTCTCGCGCCCTACAAGACCGCGTTTCCGGATCGGCAGGAAAGCTTTGCCCTGCCGCCCGTTGAGTAATTGATCCCGCTGCCCCACATCGGCGGCAGACACGAATTCAGGAGATATCCCATGGCCACCATCAACGTAACCGACGAAGGCTTCCAGAAAGACGTCCTCGACAGCGACAAGCCCGTCCTCGTGGACTTCTGGGCCGAATGGTGTGGGCCGTGCAAGATGATCGCTCCGGCGCTGGAAGAACTTTCCGAAGAAATGGCCGACCAGGTCACCATCGCCAAGATGGACATCATGGAAAACACCGGCGTGCCTGGGCAGATGGGCGTACAGTCCATCCCTTACCTGGTCCTGTTCAAGGACGGCCAGCCGGCAGCTCAGATGCGCGGCGCGGCCCCCAAGGGCCAGCTTAAGCAGTGGCTCGAAGGCGCGCTCTGACGCACTTCGGGACATAGGATTGCCGCAATCTTGTTTTGCGGCGCAACATTGCTAAACGCGTGAAACCATGAAGCGCACGCACCTGCCTCTCAACGCCTTGCGCGTCTATGACGCTGCTGCCCGTCACCTGAGCTTTACCCGCGCTGCGGACGAGCTTGCGGTGACGCCTGCGGCCGTAGGCCAGCAAATCCGCGCGCTCGAAGACCATCTCGGCACCGTCCTGTTCCGCCGTACCAGCAAGGGGCTGGAGCTTACGCAGGAAGGCTCGGCCGGGCTCGACGCGCTGCGCGAAGGCTTCCTCAAGTTTGAGGAAAGCGTCTCCGCGATGCAGGCGGGACAGGCGAGCGACAATTACACGGTCGCCTGTCCGCGCGAATTCTACGCCCAGTGGCTCGCGCCGCGGCTGGCGAAGTTTGCCGAGGCGAACCCCGACATCAAATTCACCTTCGTCGCCGACGAGAACGCCGATTTCACCGAGGCCAATCTCGACTGCGCCATCCGGCTGGTCGACGGGCCGGGAGATCTGCAGGGCGTCGAATTGGCCGCGGCTCGCCGCGTGACGGTGGCTGCGCCGGGTGCGCCGGACAAGTGGATCGACTGGGGCCTGCCCTTGCAGGACGGCACCGTTGCACACGTCACGGTCAGCAATGCCGGACAGGCGCTCTCGGGTGCGATGGCGGGTCTGGGCAAGGCTATCCTGCCCGAACTGCTCGCCAAGGAAGCGATCGAGGCGGGCCAGCTCGAAGTCCTCGACGGGCCAGAGCCGGGCACGCGCGCGTATTGGTTGGTCGCTCCGACGCCGCAATGGCGGACCAAGAAGGTGAAGGCGCTGGTCGCCTTCCTGACGGCCTGACCGCCGCGCTGGCTTTGTCCATGCGCGACGTCGACACCCTGTGTACCGAGCGCTTCACCCTGCGCCCGCTGAGGCGCGGGGATACGGCTGCGCTGTTCCCGACCTTCGCGGATGAGGCGCAGTGCCTTTACCTCTCGCGCCCGGCCTTCACTTCCGAGGATGAGCTTTGGGGCTGGCTGGCAGAGCCGGGCTGGAACGGGCGCACGTGGATCGCCGAGGATGCGGATGGCCGCGTCGCGGGGCGGTTCGTCGCCGTGCCTGCGCATGAGGATGGGGTCGAGGAGATCGGCTACGTCACCTGTATGGACCGGCAGGGCGGGGGCGTTGCGCGCGAATGCACTGCGGCGCTGGTCGATCACCTGTTCGCGAGCGGCCTGCGCAAGCTCACCGCCGAGGTGGACGTGGACAATACCCCCTCGATCCGCCTGCTCGAACGGCTTGGCTTCACGCGTGAAGCCCTGTTCCGCGAGCATGAGACGACGCACGCGGGCCTGCGCGATGTGGCGGTTTACGGCCTGCTGGCGAGCGAGCTGGCCTAGCTCTCGAACGCCGCAAAGACGTGCGCGATGCCGGGCGGGTCGGCCTGGTGCCGCAAGCGCTCCAGCGCTTCGTCGATATCGAGCACCCAACCGCGCGAGGCGTCGACCGTCCCGCTCCCCACGCCGCCCAGCATCCGCGTGAACTGCGTCGCGCTGCGGTTCTCGCTCAGCGTTTCGACATGGAAGCGCGTGATCCCTTCCTCGCGCGCGTCGAGCAGGATCGTCGCCGTCAGCAGCTTGCCGAGGCCGAGGCCGTGGAAATCGTCGATAATGGCGACGGAGAACTCCGCGCATTCCGGATCCTCCTCGTCGCGAAAGGCGTGGACGGCACCGATGGCGGAGCGCGGCGGGTCTTCCGACAGGTCGAGCGCACCCCAGGCAAGGTGCATCACCCCGTCCGCGTCGAGCAGGCGGTCGATCACCCAGTCGGGCGGGGTGCGCATGCCGGAAAAGAACCGCAGATAGCGAGAGTGCGGCGACATCCGCTCTATCCCTGCGCGCATCAGCGCCTCGTCCGCGCGGTCGACGCGGCGGATGCAGACGCGGCGGCCGTCCTCGATCGCGGTGGTGATCGAACCCGGCCCGCAGCCACCGCGCCAGGGCACGTGATCGGGGGAGGGGGGATCGTCGGCGATGGGTCGGCTCCTTCGTCTGTCCCTGCGCCGCATAGCACAGGGCAGCCGGAGGGCTAAGCCCCGCAATGCGGGCGCGCGGGCTAGACCAGCCCCTCCGCCGCAAGCACCTCGTCGCGGATGCGGTCGTAGGTGGGATGGCCGGGGACGATGTTGCGCACGTCCTCGCGATAGCGGCCGCGATAGGCGAGAACGAAGCAGAGCAGCGAATTGGCGCGCGGGTTGTAGAGCCCCTCGGCCAGGGCACGCTCGATCGCGCAATCCTCCAGCCGCCAGACGCCATATCCGACCGCCTCGTCCCACGCGGCGGCAAACCCTTCCGCCCCCGGCCTCGCGCGCAGCTTGTAGAGCGCCTCCATGCTCTTCCCGATCGAGCGCGCCGCCTGCACGACGATCCCCGTCGCCGCGAGCGTGGCGACGAAGCGGCGCTGGAGGTCCGGCGTGATGGAATTGCGCCGCGGCTGCTTGTGAATATAGGGCGCGAAGTCGAGCAGCGGATCGTCCGGATCAAGCTCCGGCCCGGGATTGGCAACGGCAGAAGTCGCCTGTCGAGGCGTGACACGAGTGGTTTCGTTCATAGGCCGAGCCACAAGGCACAACCAAACCGAGTAGGAAACAGCTGTCAGATGAGCGCCAAATCCGAGCCGAAGGCGAAGGCAAGGCCGACCGGCCGCCCGAGCCTATGCGAGGCAGCCAAGCCGCACGGACGTGCGGCGCCCGGCGCCTGAGGGCAAAAACAAAAACCCCAAAAAAAACGGCGCCCGCCTTTCGACGGACACCGCTTTTTGTCGCCTGCGGAGTGAACCGCGGGCTGTGTGGCTTACATGCCTTCGTCGACAGCGTCTTCTGCTGCGTCGCCGGCTTCGCCCATGGCGTCTGCTTCGGCGTCGAGAGCTTCTTCAGCTGCTTCGTCGCCCTGTGCTTCTGCGAGGTCGGCCTGCTCTTCAAGGAGGTCTTCCTGCGATTCAGCCTGCTGCTCGACCAGGTCTTCCTGAGCTTCCTGCTCGCTTTCGGCGCAAGCTGCGAGCGAGAGAGCGGCTGCCGAAGCGGCGACGATTGCCAGTTTGTTGAACTTCATGTGGTATTCCCCTTTATGTGGATTCCGAGCGCGGAAACCCGCGCTTCGACCATACTACGCACCGATGACAAATTTGTGCCACATTTTTTTTCGTGTGGTGTGAAATCAGTGGGATGGGCCGGGGGTACGTCACCGCAACATTGGCGAAATCCGGCGCGCGGCCAGCGCGCCGAAAGGCCGACCGGCCGCCGCCGCTTATGCGGCGAAGCCAAGGAGCGCGGACGCGCTCCACCCGACGTTTGAGGGGCGAAAAACCAAACCTTGGAAACATTGATCGGTTATCGGACTAGTGGACTGACACCCATCGCCATTCGGACTAGGCTACTCCGGCGCCCTTTGGCTTTCTCACGATAGAAGCGCATGAAGGCATTTATTCGATGGTCGATATCTTTGTCGAGCAGCGAGTACACCTCAGGACAGTCAGACATTTTGTGAGATTCTCGCCAACCTCTGATAATCCGATCAACTTGCGCTAGCGTTTGTACAAAGGCCCTTTCGCCACCGTTGAGCGTTCGCCCAGACAGAACTTTCCCAATGGTCGCTCGGCCAGATGCGAGTTCAGCTTGAATGTTTTCCATCAGCTTTTCGCACGATGCGTCGGAAGGCGGAAATTCTCCGGGAATGAGTTTGTATCCGAGAAATACCTGACCACTGTTTGCCGAGCCTGCAAAAGCTTTGTTCGGTGCTTCGCAAGCGTCATAGATCGTCATGCCCTTTTCGGACAAAATAGCCTTTGCTGAGAGCATAGCTTTTTTGACCGCATCTTTTCTTGCCCCGCACAAAAGGAAGTCATCAATGTACCTGATGCAGATAATTCCGCGCTCATTCATCCGTTGGTCAAAGTCATGAAGAACGATGTTCCCAGCCAGTGCAGACAGGGGTGAACCCTGCGCTACGCCGTCTGTCCCGGTGGGAAATAACGCCCGGTCCTCTTCTGATAAATCTTTCGAGTTTCGCAATTCGACCCTGAGGGCGTCGGAGACGAGCCCGAGCAGATCACCGCCCACGCCGGCTTTCCGCAAAAACGCAGTAACTTCGGTTTGATCAATCTTCGTAAAGAAGCTTCCGATGTCGGAACCCATAACATAGGTCGCGCCGTCCTCGACGGCCTGTGAAAAAAGTCGGATTGCGTGGTCTACCCCTCTGCCAGGAATTCCACCAATCGACGTAGGGGTATTCAGAACATCCGAGACCTTCGGGAATAGCGATTTCGTCTGGAGGATGTCGAGGATAGCACGTTGAACTATGCGGTCGCGGATCGGAGCGACGACAATAGGACGTTTCCCCGCCTTGCCCGGACCCTTATCTGGCGTAGCGCCATAGGGGGCTTCGAACGAGTACCCTTCACGAAGATCAGTCTGAATCTTTCTCAGATTTGCAGGCAAGTTCTGGCCGAATTCGCGAGCGCGTTGGCGTGTTGTGCGGCTACCTGACGTTTCGGCGTTTCGATTGATAACTTGCCACGCTTTCAAAAGCGTTCGTGTCTCACGAAGTCGCTTAAAAGCGTCTGGGTTGGGGGCCTTAGCTGTGGGACCTGTCGACAAAGGTTGTCCCCGGCTAGGCGCGACCTTCAAGCGAAGCCTGAACGTCGATTGACGCGTGGGCGTCGACCTGCACCACGACACGAAGCGCGCCGCGATGGTCGCCGGTATCCAAGCCTGCGCCCGAGTTGGGCCACGCCGAGAACACGGCAACAAACAGTGCGAACGCGAATGACTCGAAAACGAGCCAAGAGGCGTTGGCGATGACTCCGCGACGGCGCATACTTTTCTCCCGTTTCAGCGTAGCAGCTTTTTCGGCAAGTCAAGCCCTTGCGCGGTCACCCGCCCAGGCCGACAATTAACTTCGCGGGCAGATCGACAGGCCACCATCGGCGAACCAGCTACCTCGCAACCATCAGCCGGGGCGTGCGGGCGAACTTCAAGCGAAGCCTGAACGTCGATTGATGCGTGGGCGTCGACCTGCACCACGACACGAAGCGCGCCGCGATGGTCGCCGGTATCCAAGCCTGCGCCCGAGTTGGGCCACGCCGAGAACACGGCAACAAGTCAGCCAACTGAAAATAGTAAATGGGGGCTCAGAAATAAAGGGGTCAGGATTTTTCTTTCCACCGGGCGTACCGACCATGTGGGTCGTGGATTTTTGCAAGGCTGGGATTATTCTTCAGCTTCGCAATTTTTTCAGCGACTTCAGCGAGCTGTTGAGCGCCATCCGGCTTCCAACCGTTACGGATCGCCCAGGATTTGAATTTCTCGTGTTCGATTGCGTGACCTTTCGTGCGCAGGATTCTAAGAATCTCATTAGCCATCTCTTTGTCACGTGGATGAGAAAGTCCTGTCGAGAGATTGATAACCTTCGACAATGTGGTGAGTGCGCTAACTGTAACCTTGTCGTCAATCAAGGTAGCGGCTTCGCCGCGCTTTTCACCGTGGACAGTTGGATTCCAACGCTCTTTCCACTTATCGGCGCTACCAGGGAGATCGGGGATAACCACAATACCCGCGGGGGCAGTTATGCCATCCACGAAGTCTAGGATTTTGTCTTCCCCGTAGCCCACAATGATGATTTTGTTCGCAATGTATGGCGATATCGTGCGGAGGGTTTCATTGCGTAAGGTGCCTCCAAACGGAAGGTCAATCCGTTGATTTGAGGCCAGCGCCTTTGCAGCCCCTTTCCCAAGGGCACTCGCAATAGATGTGTGTTCGAGCTGCTGCTTCGTGTGTGTCAGCAAAATCACATCTGGATCAGCAATCTTTTTAGCTTCGGCGATAGCTTTCACGTATCCCAATGCGTTGCCCAACGCATTTGCTTCGTAGCCGTCCTTAGAAGCTATTACTCTTAAAGTATCGTTGCTCACCTACTGCCTTCCTTTAAGTATCTGGTTTTCCTGCACCTTGGTGTTCAGAGCTCGTGTTACAAGAGATATTTCTCTCCCTTGACCCAAACCCCCTCTCACACGATGTGCGCGCCCATCCGCTGAGGGAGGCGCCCCGCGCGAAACCAACGCTGGCCAGATAGAGCTGAACATTGCCGATCATGACCCCGGGGGCCTGTCGCAGATAGCGATAAGGCTCTCTTCTATTGCAGCGAAACAGTTTCGCTCGAGGCAGCCGTCAAAGTAACCCGGTGGCTGTGTGGGCCGATGGGTGGAGCGTTTCAGGCCCGGCCAGCAAAACAGCTCCACCGCCTTGTAATCCGGCGAAAACACCCCATCTTAGATTTAGCTACCAGTCGCGATCGACGGTCCCGAGGGCCAGTTGCCCTCTCTTCTTTCCATTTCGCCTTCTAGCCCGCGCACAAGCGGTCGCTGATGAACGCCTGCGCGAAATCGAAGGACTATTCCCATGACACATTATGGCACCATCAAGAACTACGACAGCGGCAAGGGCGAGGGCACGATCACTGCCGAAAAGGGCGGCGATGTGCTGCATTTCGCCAAGGCCGATCTGAGGAAGGAATCCTCCGCTCCCGAGCAGGGGCAGCGCTTCGGCTACGAAACGAAGCAGGTCGACGGCGGAAAGCCGCAGGCAATCAACCTGCGCCAGGAAGAACAGGGCGCGGGCAAGCAGGGTGAACAGGCCAGCAAGCAGCAGGGCTGATGCATGACCTTTCGGGCGCGTCACAAGGATGCGCCCGAATTACCTTACGGTTGCCGCAGGAGGCGAGCCATGGATCTCAATGAACTGCTACACAAGCACCAGATTGCGGTGATGAAGGCTTCGGCTTCCGGCGATACGGCGGCCAAGGACAGTCATTTCGTCAAGGTTGCCGAATACGCCGCCCGCATTCGCGGATTGCGAGACACGTTGCGCGCGGAAAAGCCGGATGAAGCGGTCAACCGGCCGGAAACGATCATCTACGGCAGCTATGCAGGTGATACCGAACCGCTCAAGTCGCTTGCGCCGGCCATACCCGTCGATCCGGTCAAATCCTGGGAAGACGAAGGCGGCGCGGTCCGCCATCCGGCACAACCGACGCCGCCGCAGATTACCGAGCGTATAGAGCGGTCTTACCATGTGGGGCCTTACGTCTACCAGGACCTCGACCTTGCAGTTGCCGAGCACCTGCGTCAGTTGAGCGCTGAAGAGGGCGGCACGGCTTGACCCACACCCCCTCTCACACTATGTGCGCGGCCATCCGGTGAGGGAATCGCCCTGTGCGAAACCAACGCTGGCCAGATAGAGCTGAACATTGCCGGTCATGACCCGGGGGCCTGTCGCTGATGCGACGAGGCTCTTTTCTATTGCAGCGAACCAGTTTCGCTCGGGGCAGCCGTCAAAGTAACCCGGTGGCCGTGTGGGCCGATGGGTGGAGCGTTTCAGGCTCGTGCGAACAGACCGCCCAGGTGCCCTTTGCGGCATCGGTGCGGCGCTTGGCACGAACCCGACGAACCATCCTGAAACCTGCTAGTCGCCGCCATCGAAACGGTGAAGAGAGAACTCATGCCGACTATTAACCAGCTGGTCCGCAAGGGCCGCGTTCCGCAGAAGGCCAAGTCCAAGGTCCCTGCAATGGAGCAGAACCCGCAGAAGCGCGGCGTTTGCACCCGTGTCTACACGACCACCCCGAAGAAGCCGAACTCGGCTCTGCGTAAAGTTGCCAAGGTCCGCCTGACCAACCAGCGCGAAGTCATCTCCTACATCCCGGGCGAAGGCCACAACCTGCAGGAGCACTCCGTTGTGCTCATCCGCGGCGGCCGTGTTCGCGACCTTCCCGGCGTTCGTTACCACGTCCTTCGCGGCGTGCTCGATACGCAGGGCGTCAAGGATCGCAAGCAGTCGCGCTCGAAGTATGGCGCGAAGCGTCCGAAGTAATTCACGGGACTTAGGAGATAATCAATGAGTCGTCGTCGTCGTCCCGAGAAGCGGGAAATCCTGCCTGATCCGAAATTCAACGATCAGGTCCTTTCGAAATTCATGAACAACCTGATGTATGACGGCAAGAAGGCCGTTGCAGAAGGTATCGTCTACACCGCGCTCGACGTGGTCGAGGAAAAGGCAAAGGCCAACCCGGTCGAGGTTTTCCACGCCGCGCTCGACAACATCAAGCCGCAGGTCGAAGTTCGCAGCCGCCGTGTCGGTGGTGCGACCTACCAGGTGCCGGTCGAGGTTCGCCCCGAGCGTGCCCAGGCACTCGCGATCCGCTGGCTGATCTCGGCTGCTCGCGGCCGTCCGGAAACCACCATGGCAGCACGTCTGTCGGGTGAGCTGATGGATGCGTCGAACAACCGCGGCAACGCCGTGAAGAAGCGCGAAGACACGCACCGCATGGCGGACGCGAACCGCGCTTTCTCGCACTACCGCTGGTAAGCCGTTCCGCTTGTGGGGCCGGGGGAGGGGGTTTCCTTCCCCGCGGTCTTCAAGCGGTCACAATGATACCCATATGGGGCTGGAGAATTCGTCTCCTCCCCCAGTCTTAAGGAAAAGCACATGGCTCGCGAATATCCGCTGGAGCGGTACCGCAACATCGGCATCATGGCCCACATCGATGCCGGCAAGACCACCACGACCGAGCGTATCCTTTACTACACCGGCAAGTCCTACAAGATCGGCGAAGTTCACGACGGCGCCGCTACCATGGACTGGATGGAGCAGGAGCAGGAACGCGGCATCACCATCACCTCGGCTGCAACGACCACCTTCTGGTCGGCCGAAGACGGTAAGGGTCCCAAGCACCGCATCAACATCATCGACACGCCCGGACACGTCGACTTCACCATCGAAGTCGAACGCTCGCTCCGCGTACTCGACGGCGCTGTTGCAGTTTTCGACGGCGTCGCCGGCGTAGAACCGCAGTCCGAAACCGTCTGGCGCCAGGCCGACAAGTACGGCGTCCCCCGGATGTGCTTCGTGAATAAGTTGGACCGCACCGGTGCCGACTTCTACTACTGCGTGCAGTCGATCATCGACCGCCTCGGCGCGACGCCGCTGGTGCTTTATCTCCCGATCGGCGCGGAAAGCGACCTCGCCGGCGTGGTCGACCTCGTCAACATGCGCGGCATCGTCTGGGAAAACGACGGTCTGGGCGCGACGTTCAACTACGTCGATATCCCTGCCGAGCTCGCCGACAAGGCTGCCGAATACCGCGAGAAGCTGGTCGAGACCGCCGTCGAACAGGACGACGATGTCATGGAGCAGTACCTCGAAGGTAACGAGCCCGATGCCGCAACGCTCAAGAAGCTGATCCGCAAGGGCACCATGGCACGCGACTTCGTGCCCGTGCTGTGCGGTTCGGCGTTCAAGAACAAGGGCGTCCAGCCCCTGCTCGACGCGGTTGTCGACTATATGCCGTCGCCGCTCGACGTTCCGGCCATCAAGGGCGTCCTGCCCGACAGCGACGAAGAAGCAACCCGTCCGTCGTCGGACGATGCTCCGTTCTCGGCGCTGGCGTTCAAGATCATGAACGACCCGTTCGTCGGCTCGCTGACCTTCACCCGCATCTATTCGGGCCAGCTGTCGAAGGGCAGCGTCCTGAACTCGGTGAAGGACAAGAAGGAAAAGATCGGCCGTATGCTGCTGATGCATTCCAACAACCGGGAAGACATCGATGAGGCATTTGCCGGCGATATCGTCGCAATTGCCGGCCTGAAGGAAACCACCACCGGCGATACGCTGTGTGATGCTTCCAAGCCGATCATTCTCGAGCGTATGGAATTCCCGGAGCCCGTTATCGAGCTGTCCGTCGAACCGAAGACCAAGGCCGACCAGGAAAAGATGGGCGTTGCGCTCAACCGCCTGGCTGCCGAAGATCCGAGCTTCCGCGTCACCACCGACCACGAATCCGGTCAGACGATCATCAAGGGCATGGGCGAGCTTCACCTCGACATCCTCGTCGATCGCATGAAGCGCGAATTCAAGGTCGAAGCAAACGTCGGCGCACCGCAGGTCGCTTATCGCGAATACCTCGGCAAGCCGGTTGACGTGGACTACACCCACAAGAAGCAGTCGGGTGGTTCGGGTCAGTTCGGCCGGGTCAAGGTCAAGGTCACCCCGGGTGAACGCGGCCAGGGCTTCGTCTTCGAAGACAGCATCAAGGGCGGTAACATTCCGAAGGAATACATTCCGGCCATCGAAAAGGGCTTCCGCGAGCAGGCCGAAAGCGGCCATCTCGTAGGCTTCCCGATCATCGACTTCACCGTCGAACTTTACGACGGTGCATACCATGACGTCGACTCGAGCGCGATCGCGTTCGAAATCGCCGGTCGCGGTGCAATGCGCGAAGTCGCCGAACGTTCGGGTATCAAGCTGCTCGAGCCGATCATGAAGGTCGAGGTCGTGACCCCCGAGGATTACCTCGGCGACGTCATCGGCGACCTCAACTCGCGTCGTGGCCAGATCCAAGGCACCGACACGCGCGGTAATGCACAGGCTGTCGAAGCCAACGTGCCGCTCGCGAACATGTTCGGCTACGTGAACGAGCTACGTTCCTTTACCCAGGGCCGCGCTCAGTACTCGATGCAGTTCAGCCACTATGACGAAGTTCCGGCGAACGTGGCACAGGAAGTCAAGGAGAAGCTTGCGTAAGGCAGCTTCACCGTCTAGGGGCGGCGCCTGATTCCGCGGGCGCCGTTTCTTCCCGCAGAAATCCCAATTTTTAAGACAGAGGTTATTGGAAAATGGCGAAGGAAAAATTCGAGCGCAATAAGCCGCACGTCAACGTTGGCACCATCGGCCACGTCGACCACGGCAAGACCACGCTGACCGCGGCTATCACCAAGGTTCAGGGTTCGGCCGTCGATTTCGCAAACATCGACAAGGCTCCCGAAGAGCGTGAGCGCGGCATCACCATCTCGACCGCACACGTCGAGTACGAAACCGAAAACCGTCACTACGCGCACGTCGACTGCCCGGGGCACGCCGACTACGTGAAGAACATGATCACCGGTGCTGCCCAGATGGACGGCGCTATCCTGGTCGTGAACGCAGCCGACGGCCCGATGCCGCAGACCCGCGAGCACATCCTGCTTGCGCGTCAGGTCGGCGTTCCGCAGCTGGTCGTTTACCTGAACAAGGTCGACCAGGTCGATGACGAAGAAATCCTCGAGCTCGTCGAACTCGAAGTTCGCGAACTCCTGAGCTCGTACGACTTCGACGGCGACAACATTCCGATCATCAAGGGTTCGGCTCTGGCCGCTCTCGAAGGTCGCGATCCGGAAATCGGCGAAAACTCCATCAAGGAACTGATGGAAGCGGTCGACACCTACATCCCGACTCCCGACCGTCCGGTCGACAAGGACTTCCTGATGCCGATCGAAGACGTGTTCTCGATCTCGGGTCGTGGTACGGTTGTCACCGGCCGTGTCGAAACCGGCGTTGTGAACGTTGGCGACGAAGTCGAAATCGTCGGCATCAAGGACACTTCGAAGACGACCGTCACCGGCGTCGAAATGTTCCGCAAGCTGCTCGATCGCGGTGAAGCTGGCGACAACATCGGTGCCCTGATCCGCGGCGTCGGCCGTGAAGATGTCGAGCGTGGCCAGGTTCTCGCAAAGCCGGGTTCGGTTACGCCGCACACCGAGTTCAGCGCAGAAGTCTACGTCCTTTCGAAGGACGAAGGCGGCCGTCACACGCCGTTCTTCGCGAACTACCGTCCGCAGTTCTACTTCCGCACCACCGACGTCACCGGCGAAGTGATCCTTCCCGAGGGCACGGAAATGGTGATGCCGGGCGACAACGTGACGATCGACGTCAAGCTGATCGCACCGATCGCCATGGACCAGGGCCTGCGCTTCGCAATCCGCGAAGGCGGCCGTACGGTCGGCTCGGGCGTTGTTGGCTCGATCAAGAAGTAAGCTTCGGCTTTAATGGCAGGCCCGTCCTTCCTTTCGGGGAAGGGCGGGCCTTCCGCTTTTCTGGGGGCTCGCGATCGGTGATGAGGCACGGTTGATCGCACCTCGATCCCGCTAGTTGGATTTGGCGGAAATCGGGGGTTGCCAGATGCGGGTCTCACCCGTATATGCGCGCCCACAGACAGAGATTCGTCTCTGATTTATCGAATTCATGGAAGGTCGCTCGTTCCGGGAAGCCGGCTCCAATGCGAGGCGGACCTTTCTTTTTGTTTGCGGGTCACCCCCGGCCCGCTTGGCTCTTTCGCATCGGTGTAGGTAATGGAAGCACAGAATATCCGCATTCGCCTCAAGGCGTTCGACCATCGCGTTCTCGACCAGGCAACTGGTGAAATCGCAGACACCGCACGTCGTACGGGTGCCCTCATTCGTGGTCCCATTCCCATGCCGACGCGCATCGAGAAGTTCACCGTGAACCGCGGCCCGCACATCGACAAGAAGTCGCGCGAGCAGTTCGAGGTGCGCACTTACAAGCGTCTGCTCGACATCGTGCAGCCCAACGCCCAGACCGTCGACGCGCTCATGAAGCTCGACCTCGCAGCTGGCGTGAACGTCGAGATCAAGCTGGCCTAAGCCACTGATCCGGTCCCCGGCAGGACCTTAAAGCAGCCGGAAGTTCAAAGGGGCTCTCGATTGCCCCGCCAGACCTTCGGGTCAGGCAAGACATCGGGATACCGCCGGGCAACAGCCCGGGACTGCGTCCCCCGTCTGCTTCCTTCTCGGAAGCAATCAGCCCGGACGGGGCGCGCATCATATCATCGGGCTGGCATGCACCCTGGGGATGGGCCTCTGGGTGCCTCTGTTGAGGAGTTTGACGATGCGCACAGGCGTGATCGCAAAGAAAGTCGGGATGACCCGCCTCTTCCAAGAGGACGGACGGCACGTACCCGTGACCGTTCTTTCGCTGGAAGATTGCCAGGTCACCGCACATCGCACGCAGGACCGCGACGGCTATTATGGCGTCCAGGTCGGTTCGGGCGAAGCGAAGCAGAAGAACGTAAACAAGCCGCAGCGCGAAGCTTTTGCCAAGGCAGAAGTTGGGCTGAAGATGAAGGTCGCGGAATTCCGCGTCGACAGCGAGGAAGCTCTGCTTCCGGTCGGCGCCCGTATTTCCGCCGAGCACTTCATCGCTGGCCAGAAGGTCGACATCACCGGTCACACGCAGGGTAAGGGCTTTGCCGGCGCCATGAAACGTTGGGGCTTCGGCGGTCTGCGCGCCACCCACGGTGTCTCGATCTCGCACCGCTCGCATGGTTCGACGGGTAACCGTCAGGATCCGGGCCGCGTGTTCAAGGGCAAGAAGATGGCCGGCCACATGGGCGACCGTCAGCGCACCCAGCAGAACCTCGAAATCGTGCGCACCGACGCCGATCGCGGTCTTCTTTTCGTCAAGGGTTCGGTCCCGGGCGCGAAGAATGGCTGGCTGATGGTTCGCGATGCCGTGAAGGTTGCTCCGGCCGAGGAACTGCCGTTCCCGGGCGTCATGCGCCGCAATCAGGACGAATTCGCTTCGGAAGAAGCGGCTGCAGGCCTGGTCGAAAGCGCAGCCGAGCACGAAGTGAACACCGAGGTGGACGCCGAAACCCAGGCGAAGCTTCTCGCACAGCAGGAAGCTGGTGCCGAGGGCGATGCCACCGATAGCAAGGAGTCCTGATCGTGAAGGTCAAGGTCCAGAAAATCGACGGTAAGGCGTCGGGCGACATCGAACTGAACGCAGATGTGTTCGGTCTCGAGCCGCGTGCCGACATCCTTCACCGCGTAGTAACGTGGCAGCTCGAAAACCGCCGCGGCACTGCACGCCCCACGCGTGAGCGTTCGGACGTTGCCCGCACGGGTAAGAAGTTCGGTCGCCAAAAGGGTTCGGGCGGCGCACGTCACGGCGATCGCGGCGCTCCGATCTTCATCGGCGGTGGTAAGGCTCACGGTGCGCGCAAGCGTGACTTCGAGCAGTCGCTCAACAAGAAGATCCGTGCACTCGGCCTCAAGATGGCTCTCTCGAGCAAGGCGAAGGACGGCCTCGTCGTCGTCGACAGCCTCGAGCTCAAGGACGCCAAGACCAAGGCGCTGAAGGGCATGTTCGACAAGAATGGCTGGAACGGCAAGGTCCTGGTCATCGACGGCGAAAGCGTGAACGACGGCTTCAAGAAGGCCGCCGGAAACCTGCCGGGCGTGAACGTAATGCCCGCCATGGGCGCCAACGTTTACGACATCCTGAAGCACGACACGCTGGTCCTCACCAAGGACGCGGTCGAAAAGCTGGAGGGCCGTTTCAATGGCTAAGAAGCAGGCAGTAGACGCGCGTCACTACGACGTCGTGCTCGCACCGCACATCACCGAAAAGTCGACCCTTGCTTCCGAGCATAACGCGGTCGTCTTCAAAGTGGCCAACGACGCAACGAAGCCGCAGATCAAGGAAGCCATCGAGGCGATCTTTGATGTGAGCGTGACCGGCGTCAACACGATCAATGTCAAGGGCAAGACCAAGCGTTGGCGCGGCAAGCCCTATAAGCGCAACGACGTGAAGAAGGCTGTCGTCACCCTGAAGGACGGCGATAGCATCGACGTCACCAGCGGTATCTGAGGGGCTAGGAAACAATGGCACTCAAGAACTACAAACCGACGAGCCCCGCACGCCGCGGCCTCATCCTCGTCGACAAGTCGGGCCTGTACAAAGGCAAGCCCGTCAAGTCGCTCACGGAAGGCAAGCGCAAGACCGGTGGCCGGAACAACAAGGGCCATGTCACCTCGCGTGGCATCGGCGGCGGGCACAAGCAGAAGTACCGCTTCATCGACTTCAAGCGTCGCAAGTTCGACGTTGAAGGCACCGTGGAACGGATCGAATACGATCCCAACCGCACCGCTTTCATCGCACTCGTGAAGTACGAAGACGGTGAGCAGGCCTACATCCTCGCTCCGCAGCGTCTCGCTGTCGGCGACAAGGTGATCGCAGCCGAAAAGGCCGACACCAAGCCCGGCAACGCAATGCTGCTCGGCCAGATGCCGGTCGGTACGATCTGCCACAACGTGGAAATGAAGCCGGGCAAGGGCGGCCAGATCGCCCGCGCTGCAGGTTCCTATGTCCAGCTGGTCGGTCGTGACCGCGGCATGGTCATCGTGCGTCTCAACAGCGGCGAGCAGCGTTACCTGCGCGCCGACTGCATGGGCACCGTTGGCGCCGTGTCGAACCCGGACAACCAGAACCAGAACCTGGGCAAGGCCGGTCGTCGTCGCTGGATGGGCATCAAGCCGCTGACGCGCGGTGTCGCCAAGAACCCGGTCGATCACCCGCACGGTGGTGGTGAAGGCCGCACCAGCGGTGGCCGTCATCCCGTCACTCCGTGGGGTAAGCCGACCAAGGGCGCCCGCACCCGCAAGAACAAGCAGACGGACAAGTTCATTATCCGTTCGCGTCACGCGAAGAAGAAGAGGTAATCCGACATGGCTCGTTCCGTCTGGAAAGGTCCGTTCGTCGAACTCAGCCTTCTGAAGAAGGCCGAAGAGGCTCAGGATGCAACCAATGCCAAGCCGATCAAGACCTGGTCGCGCCGCAGCACCATCCTGCCCCAGTTCGTCGGTCTCACGTTCAACGTGTACAACGGCAACAAGTTCATCCCCGTAGCCGTTTCGGAAGAAATGGTCGGCCACAAGCTTGGCGAATTCGCGCCCACGCGCACGTTCCCGGGTCACGCTGCCGACAAGAAGGGTAAGCGCTGATGAGCAAGCAGAAAGCTCCCCGTCGCGTCGCCGACAACGAGGCTCTGGCAGTAGGCACCACCATCCGTGGTTCCGCGCAGAAGCTGAACCTCGTTGCCGAGCTCATCCGCGGCAAGAAGGCCGAAGAGGCCCTCAACATCCTGGCCTTCTCCAAGAAGGCGATGGCCAAGGATGCCACGAAGGTTCTCGCCTCGGCGATCGCCAACGCGGAAAACAACCACAACCTCGACGTCGACTCGCTGGTCGTTGCTGAGGCTTCGGTAGGCAAGTCGATCACGATGAAGCGCTTCCACACCCGTGGTCGCGGCAAGTCGACGCGCATCCTGAAGCCGTTCAGCCGCCTGCGTATCGTAGTTCGCGAGCAGGAAGAGGCGTAAGATGGGCCATAAGAGCAATCCGATCGGTCTGCGCCTGCAGATCAACCGCACCTGGGACAGCCGCTGGTACGCCGAAGGGCGCGACTATGCGAAGCTGCTGAGCGAAGACATCGAGATCCGCAAGTACATCCTCGAGAACGCCGCTCAGGCTGCCATCTCGAAGGTTGTGATCGAGCGTCCGGCCAAGCTGTGCCGCGTTTCGATCTATGCTGCGCGTCCCGGTGTCATCATCGGCAAGAAGGGCGCGGACATCGAGAAGCTGCGTGCGCAGCTGTCGAAGATGACCGAAAGCGAAGTGAAGCTGAACATCGTCGAGATCCGCAAGCCGGAAGTCGACGCGAAGCTCGTCGCTCAGGGCATCGCCGATCAGCTGATTCGCCGTGTCGCTTTCCGCCGCGCGATGAAGCGCGCCATGCAGTCGGCCATGCGCCTTGGTGCCGAAGGCATCAAGATCATGTGTGGCGGCCGTCTTGGCGGTGCAGAAATCGCACGTGTCGAACAGTATCGCGAAGGCCGCGTGCCGCTGCACACGCTGCGCGCCAACATCGATTACGCTGAAGCTGAAGCGCTTACCGCTTACGGCATCATCGGAATCAAGGTGTGGGTCTTCAAGGGTGAGATCCTCGGCCATGACCCGACCGCGCAGGACCGTCTCATGATGGAATCGCAGACGTCCGGCGTCCGTCCGGCTCGCTGATTGCAGGATTAGGAAAGAACCATGCTGCAACCGAAGAAAACCAAGTACCGCAAGGCGTTCAAGGGCAAGATCCATGGCAACGCCAAGGGCGGCACCACGCTGAACTTCGGCTCGTACGGCCTCAAGGCCCTCGAGCCCGAGCGTATCACCGCACGCCAGATCGAAGCTGCGCGTCGTGCGATCACGCGTCACATCAAGCGTCAGGGCCGTCTCTGGATCCGCGTCTTCCCCGATGTGCCGGTATCGAAGAAGCCTGCCGAAGTCCGTCAGGGTAAGGGTAAGGGCTCCGTCGAATACTGGGCCGCTCGCGTGAAGCCGGGCCGTATTCTGTTCGAACTCGACGGCGTAGCCGGCCCGCTGGCCGCCGAAGCGTTCAGCCGCGCAGCCATGAAGCTGCCGGTAAAGACCAAGGTTGTTGCCCGTCTGGGTGACTCCTCGCACCTGGGAGGCGAATGATGAGCAAGATCGAAGATCTGCGCCAGAAGAGCGACGACCAGCTGGCAGAGGAACTGACCAACCTGAAGCGTGAGCAGTTCAACCTGCGCTTCCAGGCTGCGACGAACCAGCTCGAAGCGCCCGCCCGCATCCGCGAAGTCCGCCGCTCGATCGCCAAGATCAAGACGCTGCAGACCGAGCGCGCCAGCGCCGCTGCCAAGGCTTAAGGAGTAGACCATGCCCAAGCGTATTCTGATCGGGACCGTCACCTCCGACAAGACCGACAAAACCGTGACCGTACTGGTCGAGCGTAAGGTGAAACACCCCCTCTACGGGAAGATCATCCGTCGCTCGAAGAAGTACCACGCACATGACGAGAAGAACGAGTACCAGCTCGGCGACGTCGTGCGCATCGAAGAGACCAAGCCGATCTCGAAGACCAAGACCTGGTTGGTCAAGGATCGAGTAACGGCAGGCGGAACGCAGGCTGTCGAGGCTGACCTCGAAGTCGAAGCCGCAGGCAACTGAGTTAGACGTTAGGAACTGCCGGACTTGTTCCGGCAAGCCAGTGAGAAGGAAACGGATCAATGATCCAGATGCAATCCAATCTCGACGTCGCGGACAACAGCGGCGCAAAGCGCGTCCAGTGCATCAAGGTACTGGGCGGCTCCAAGCGCCGCACCGCGTCCGTCGGCGACGTGATCGTGGTTTCCGTCAAGGAAGCCCAGCCGCGCACGAAGGTGAAGAAGGGCGATGTCCATCGCGCTGTCATCGTGCGCACGAAGAAGGACGTACGCCGCCCGGACGGCAGCGTGATCCGCTTCGACAGCAACGCCGCGGTTCTCGTCAACAAGAACGAAGAACCGATCGGCACCCGTATCTTCGGGCCGGTGGTACGCGAATTGCGTGGCCGCGGCTTCATGAAGATCATCTCGCTTGCTCCGGAGGTGCTGTAATGGCGTCCGCAAAGATCAAGAAGGGTGACACCGTCGTGGTCCTGTCCGGCAAGGACAAGGGCAAGACCGGCACGGTTTCGAAAGTGAACCCCAAGGACGGCAAGATCGTCGTCGAAGGCGTGAACATCGCAGCCCGTCACCGCAAGCCGACCCAGCAGAACCCGCAGGGTGGCATCGACCGCTTCGAAGCACCGATGCCGATCTCGAAGGTTGCTGTTGCCGATCCCAAGGATGGCAAGCCCACCCGCGTCCGTTTCGAAGAAAAGGACGGCAAGAAGGTGCGCGTCGCCGTCAAATCCGGGGAGACCATCGATGGCTGATTATACGCCTCGCATGAAGCAGCGCTACGACGACCAGATCGTCAAGGCGATGACCGAGAAATTTGGCTACAAGAACCGTCTTGAAGTCCCGAAGCTGGAAAAGATCACCCTCAACATGGGTGTGGGCGAAGCCAGCCAGGACAAGAAGAAGGTCCAGACTGCAGCCGAAGAGATGGCACTGATTGCCGGCCAGAAGCCGGTCATCACCAAGGCCAAGAAGTCGATCGCGCAGTTCAAGCTGCGTGAAGGCATGCCGATCGGCGCGAAGGTCACCCTTCGTCGTGAGCGCATGTACGAATTCCTGGATCGCCTTGTGACCATCGCAATGCCCCGCATCCGCGACTTCCGTGGCCTCAACGCCAAGTCGTTCGACGGTCGCGGCAATTATGCAATGGGCCTCAAAGAACAGATCATCTTCCCCGAGATCAGCTACGACCAGATCGAAAAGGTCCGGGGCATGGATATCATCGTAACCACCACGGCGAAGACCGACGAAGAAGCGCGCGAACTGCTGCGTCTGTTCGGTTTCCCGTTCCCGGCTGAAAAGTCGGAAGAGAAGGAGGCGGCGTGAGCCGCCTTCCGATCGAGAGATAAGGAAGGAACTTAAGTCCAATGGCGAAACTGAGTTCGATCAACAAGAACGAGCGTCGCAAGAAGCTCGTCAAGCAGTATGCGGATAAGTTCGCAAAGCTGAAGGCGATCGCAGACGACGAGAGCCTCGATGAAGGCGAGCGACTGATCGCGCGCCTCAAGATGGCTGAACTGCCGCGTAATGCAAACCCGACCCGGGTGCGCAACCGCTGCTCCACCACCGGCCGCCCGCGCGGCTATTACCGCAAGTTCGGCCTTAACCGTATCGAACTGCGCGACCTCGGCAACAAGGGCCTGATTCCGGGCCTGACCAAGTCGAGCTGGTGAGGAATCGATAGATGGCTATGACCGATCCCCTGGGTGATATGCTCACCCGCATCCGCAACGGCCAGCAGGCGAAGAAGGACAGCGTCCTTTCGCCCGCCAGCAAGCTGCGTGCAAACGTCCTCGAAGTGCTGCAGCGCGAAGGCTACATCCGTGGCTACTCTGCAGACGACAGCGGCAAGCACCCCGCGCTGCGGATCGAACTGAAGTATTTCGAAGGCGAACCGGCTATCAAGCACGTCGCCCGCGTCTCCAAGCCCGGCCGCCGCGTCTATGCGGGTTCGAAAGAACTCCCCGTGGTCCGCAACGGCCTTGGCATCACCATCGTCTCGACGCCGAAGGGCGTGCTCTCGGACGCCGAAGCACGTGCCGACAACGTCGGTGGCGAAGTGCTGGCGGAGGTATTCTGATGAGCCGCATCGGTAAAAAACCCGTCGCGATCCCGAGCGGGGTCGAGGCCAAGATCGAAGACGGCACGCTGAGTGTTAAGGGCCCCAAGGGCACCCTTTCCATGGGCATGTCCGATCTGGTCGAGTACAAGCTGGAAGACGGCGAGATCTCGGTCAAGCCGGCCAATGACACGCGCGCCGCTCGCAACCACTGGGGTATGCAGCGCACGCTGGTGTCGAACCTGGTCGAAGGCGTTACCGAAGGTTTCACCAAGGTCCTCGAGATCAACGGCGTCGGTTACCGTGCACAGGCGCAGGGCAAGAAGCTCAAGCTTCAGCTCGGCTTCTCGCACGACGTCGACCTCGATGTTCCGGAAGGTATCGAGGTGAAGACCCCGGACCAGACCACCGTCGAAATCAGCGGTAGTGACAAGCAGGCCGTGGGCCAGTTTGCGGCCAACGTCCGCAAGTGGCGCAAGCCCGAGCCTTACAAGGGCAAGGGCATCAAGTACCGCGGCGAGTATATCTTCCGCAAGGAAGGGAAGAAGAAGTAAGATGGCAAAGCTTTCCCTTTTCGAACGCCGCCGCCGCCGTGTGCGCACTGCGCTTCGCAGCCGCGCTGGTGGCAAGCCGCGCCTGTCGGTCCATCGCACCGGCAAGCACATCTACGCGCAGATCATCGACGATGCTGCCGGCAAGACCGTTGCCGCTGCCTCGACGCTGGGCGTGAAGGGCTCGGGTGCCAATGTCGACGCCGCCAAGAAGGTCGGCACCGACATCGCCGCTGCTGCAAAGAAGGCCGGCGTAACCAACGTCGTGTTCGACCGCGGTGGTTTCCTGTTCCATGGCCGCGTGAAAGCGCTGGCCGACGCCGCCCGTGAAGGCGGGCTGGAGTTCTGATCATGGCTGATGAAAACAAGACCGAAGAAAAGACCGAAGAAAAGGTCGTGACGGCCGAAACCGAAACCGCCGTGACCAACGAAGAGCCGGCAGTCGCCGATACGCCTTCGGAAGCTGCTGCCAACCAGGACCCTGCACAGGGTGCCGAAGGTCAGCCGCGCGGACGTGGCAACCGTGGCGGTGGCCGCGGTGGCAACGATCGCGGCCGTGGCCGTGGTGGTCGTGATAACCGCCGTGGCGGTCGTCGCGAAGAAGAAGACGATGGCATCATCGAGAAGCTCGTCCACATCAACCGCGTGAGCAAGACGGTGAAGGGCGGTAAGCGCTTCGGTTTCGCTGCTCTCGTGGTCGTGGGTGACGGCTCGGGCCGTGTCGGCTTCGGCAAGGGCAAGGCCCGCGAAGTGCCGGAAGCGATCCAGAAGGCAACTGCCGCTGCACGCAAGAAGATGATCCGCGTCCCGCTGAAGGAAGGTCGTACCCTCCATCACGACGGCAACGGTCGCTTCGGTGCCGGCAAGGTTACCGTGCGTACGGCGCCTCCGGGTACCGGTATCATCGCCGGTGGTCCGATGCGTGCCGTCTTCGAAAGCCTGGGCGTTGCAGACGTGGTGACCAAGTCGGTCGGCACTTCGAACCCCTACAACATGATCCGTGCCACGTTCGACGCGCTGACCGACCAGACTTCGCCGAAGTCGGTTGCCCAGCGTCGCGGCAAGAAGGTCGCCGACCTGCTTGGTCGCGGTGGTGCATCGGAGGCAGAGGCTGAAGCCGACGCCGCCGCTATCGCGGAGTAATCAAGATGGCTAAAGCAAAAACCATCAAGCTCAAGCAGATCGGTTCGCCGATCCGCCGTCCGGAAGGACAGCGCAAGATCCTCATCGGTCTTGGCCTGAACAAGATGCACAAGGTCGTCGAGCGCCAGGACACTCCCGAAGTGCGTGGTGCCGTCGCCAAGGTTCCGCATCTTGTCGAGATCGTCGACTAATCAGTCGACGGAACAATTTGACGGGAGCGGCCTGCTGCGATAGCGGGCCGCTTCCATTTTTCAGCGCGAACAAAAGCGAAAGCGAGTGCAAGACATGACTATCAAACTCAACGACATCCGTGACAACCCCGGCGCCCGCAAGGAGCGCATCCGTGTCGGCCGTGGCATCGGTTCGGGCAAGGGCAAGACCGCTGGCCGTGGCCAGAAGGGTCAGAAGAGCCGTTCGGGTGTTGCCATCAAGGGCTTCGAAGGCGGCCAGATGCCCCTTCACATGCGCCTGCCGAAGCGCGGGTTCAACAACCCGTTCGGCAAGGACTACGCCGAAGTGAACCTGGGCATGGTCCAGAAGTTCATCGACGCCAAGAAGCTCGATGCCAAGAAGGACATCGACCACGCAGCGCTGAAGGCTGCAGGCCTCGCACGCGGCGGCAAGGACGGCGTTCGCCTGCTCGGCAAGGGCGAGATCAAGGCAAAGGCGAAGTTCGTCGTTGCCGGTGCCTCCAAGGGCGCGATCGAAGCCGTTGAGAAGGCCGGTGGTTCGGTTGAAGTGCTGCCCAAGGCGCAGCCCGAGCACGAGAAGAAGGCTGCTCGCACCGAGGCCAACAAGGCCAAAAAGGCAAAGTAATCGATGGAAATAAGGGAGCGGGGGTTCGACAATCGGCCTTCCGCTCCCTATCTGTCCGGTCAGCGCCGGGACGGGCCGGCGACAAGCTAGGATCGAAGACGACCAATGGCATCAAGCGCCGACAGTTTCGCGAGCAACATAAGTCTCGCCAATTTCTCCAAGGCCACTGAGCTCAAGCAGCGCATCTGGTTCACGATCGGCGCGCTGATCGTTTTCCGTTTCCTGAGCTTCGTTCCGCTACCGGGCATCAATGCCCGCGCGCTGACGCAGCTGGCCGATGTCACCCAGGGTGGCATCATCGACATGTTCAACATGTTCACGGGCGGCAGCCTTGAGCGGATGAGCCTCATCGCGCTCGGCGTCATGCCCTACATCACGGCTTCGATTGTCGTTCAGATGGCTTCGGCACTGCACCCGACGCTGGCCGCTCTCAAGAAAGAGGGCACCGTCGGACGCCAGAAGCTCAACCAGTATACGCGCTACGGCACGGTCCTGCTCTGCACGGTGCAGGGCTGGTTCCTCGCCGCCGGCCTTGAAAGTTTCGGCGCAGCCAACGGTATCGCTGCCGTGGTTGACCCGGGCTACATGTTCCGCGTCGGCGCGGTGATCAGCCTTGTCGGCGGGACCATGTTCCTGCTGTGGCTTGGCGAACAGATCACCAGTCGCGGTATCGGCAACGGCGTTTCGCTGATCATCATGGCCGGTATTGTCGCCCAGTTCCCGACTTTCGTGTCGAACATGACGACGGGTTACAGCGAAGGCTCGATCGGTACGGGGATCCTCCTCGGGTTCATCGCGATGGTCGTGGGCCTCATCCTCCTGATCAGCTTCTTCGAGCGCGCCCAGCGCCGCCTGCTGATCCAGTATCCCAAGCGCGCGACGCAGCGCGGCGGGATGCAGGCAGACCGTTCGCACCTTCCGCTCAAGCTGAACACCGCAGGCGTCATCCCGCCGATCTTCGCCAGCTCGCTGCTTCTGCTGCCGCTGACGATCACCCAGTTCGCCGGCAATTCGCTGGACACGGAAAGCAGCTTCGGCGGCGGTGTGCAGACGATCCTGCAGTACCTCCAGCATGGCCAGCCGCTCTATATGACGCTGTACGGCCTCGGCATCATCTTCTTCTGCTTCTTCTACACTGCGGTTGTCTTCAACCCGGAAGAGACAGCAGAGAACCTGAAGAAGAACGGCGGCTTTATCCCGGGCATCCGTCCCGGCAAGCGTACCGAACAGTATCTAGACTACGTTCTCACGCGCATCACCGTGATCGGCGCCATCTACCTGACCTTCGTCTGCGTAGTGCCCGAATACATGATCGCCCAGACCGGCATCCCGTTGTTCCTCGGCGGAACCAGCCTGCTCATCGTCGTGAACGTGACCGTCGATACGATCAGCCAGATCCAGTCGCACCTGCTGGCACACCAGTATGGCGACCTCATCAAAAAGGCCAAGTTGAAGGGGCGCCTTCGTTAAGGCATGAGCGAAGGCGAAAGGGACGTCACGCGATGGATATAATTCTTCTCGGCCCTCCTGGCGCAGGCAAGGGCACGCAGGCACAGCGCCTGGTCGAGCATCATGGCATGATGCAGCTGTCCACCGGCGACATGCTCCGTGAAACGCGCAAGGCGGATACAGAGCTTGGTCGGAAGGTCGCGGACATCATGGACTCGGGCAGCCTTGTCTCGGATGACATCGTTTCGGCGATGATCGATGCCAAGCTTGCCGACATGGGTCCGGAGATCGGTGCCATTTTCGACGGCTACCCCCGTACTGCGGCACAGGCCGACCAGCTGGACGAAATCCTGGCCAAGCACGGCCGCAGCCTCGATCATGTGATCGAGCTGGAAGTCGACGAAGACGCACTCGTCGAACGTATCACCGGGCGCTACACCTGCGCCAATTGCGGTGCAGGCTACCACGACACCTTCAAGCAGCCGAAGGTGGAGGGTGTATGCGATCAGTGCGGATCGACCGAATTCAAGCGTCGTCCCGACGATACCGAAGAAACCGTGCGGCACCGCATGCAGGTCTATCGTAGCGAAACCGCTCCGATCCTGCCGGGCTACGAAGCGCGCGGTATCGTCAGCCGGGTCGACGGGATGGGCGCAATCGATGACGTCACCCACGCGATCGACGCGATCCTGACCTGAGGAAGTGGGAGGGCGGTGCGAACCGCCCTTTCCAAACCACAGCCGCGCTCATACAACTCGCCCGAATGATCCGGGAAAGAACCATGCTGCGTCTTCATGCAACCCTTGCCGCCATCGGTATCGCGACACTCGCGGTGCCGGCGAGCGCAAAGGTCGTCGCGACGAGCGAGAGCGGTTTCGTAACCAGGGCGTCGGCCAGTGTTGCCGCCACTCCACGCGAGACGTGGCTGGCCCTCATCAAGCCGTCAGACTGGTGGAACGACGCCCACACCTGGTCTGCGGATGCCGGCAACATGACGCTCGTACCTTCCGCCGGAGGGTGCTTCTGCGAGAGGATTCCGGGCGAGGGAGACATTCCCCTCGATGGCAGCGCGCAGCATGCCGTCGTCGTCCAGGCGGTGCCCGACCGGGCCTTGCGCCTGCGCGGCGGCCTCGGTCCGCTCCAGGCTGTTCCGGCAACGGGCGTGCTGACAGTCACTCTTTCGGAAATCGACGGGGGCACCCGGATCGACTGGGAATATAACGTCGGCGGGTCGATGGGGTTCGAGATCGCCCAGATCTCCGAAGCTGTCGACGGGGTAATGAACCAGCAGCTGCGCGGCCTTCGCGATCGGCTCGGCGCCTTGGGCGGTGGCGATAATAGCGACGCTTCCGATGCTCCCGCTGGTGAGAGCGATGAAGCCGAGGCGCCGGAAGAAGAGGCGAGCGTCGGGGATCAAATCGACGCGCTGGCGGACTGATTTTTGACGCGTGCGCGACCGCGCGCTATGACGAGCTTGTATCACGCGCAGGGTTACCCATATGGGTGGCCTCGTCGTTTGCGTGCGCGGGCTGTTGACCTGACGGCCGAATCCGCCTAAGCGCGCCTTTCATTCGACACTTTCGGTGAGTCCGGCAGGCGGCAGCTGTAAGCACGCCATCCGGGCTTTTTGCGTGAAGAGCGACCGGCTGTGTCAATGAAAACAAGGCGTTGAGATAGGGTCCCGCTTTAAAGGACCCTGTGGAGCATGGAGAATTAAGTGGCTCGTATTGCCGGGGTAAACATCCCCACCAACAAGCGCGTTATCATCGCGCTCACCTATATTCACGGAATCGGCCGTACCAAGGCTGTTGAGATCGCCGACAAGCTCGGCATCGATCACGCTCGCCGCGTCCAGGACCTTTCCGACGAGGAAATCCTGCGCGTTCGCGAAACGATCGACGAAGAGCACATGGTCGAAGGCGATCTTCGTCGCGACACCGCGATGAACATCAAGCGCCTGATGGACCTGCGTTCCTACCGCGGTCTTCGTCACCGTGCCGGCCTGCCCGTTCGCGGCCAGCGCACTCACACCAACGCCCGTACCCGCAAGGGCAAGGCCAAGCCGATCGCCGGCAAGAAGAAGTAAGCCTGGGACCTCCCAGCGCTTTTCCCTTCTTGAGAATATGTAAGGAAGTAACATCATGGCACGCGAACCCGGCCGCGTTAGGCGCCGCGACAAAAAGAACATTTCCAGCGGCGTTGCGCACATCAACGCCAGCTTCAACAACACGATGATCACCATCACCGACGCACAGGGCAATGCTATCAGCTGGTCCAGCGCCGGGATGATGGGCTTCAAGGGTAGCCGCAAGTCGACTCCCTATGCTGCCCAGGTCGCTGCAGACGATGCCGGCAAGAAAGCTGCCGAGCATGGTGTGCGCACCCTCGAAGTCGAAGTTAAGGGCCCGGGTTCGGGTCGTGAGAGCGCCCTTCGCGGTCTCGCAGCTGTCGGCTTCACGATCACCTCGATCCGCGACGTAACGCCGATCCCGCACAATGGTGTGCGGCCGTCCAAGCGTCGTCGCGTCTGATCCGTACCTGCCTGGCGGTCCGGCAACGGGCCGCCGACAATCTTCACGGACCGGACGCTCACTGAGAGCTCCGGTCCTGCCCGCATCCACACCAGGGGAAATCCATGTCCGTCAACATCAAGAACTGGCAGGAACTCAAGAAACCCAACACCCTCGACATCAAGGACGGTGGCGACAAGAAGCGTAAGGCGACCTTCGTTGCCGAACCGCTCGAGCGTGGCTTCGGCCTCACGCTCGGCAACGCTCTGCGTCGCGTGCTGCTGTCCTCGCTCCAGGGCGCGGCCATCACCTCGATCAAGATCGAGAATGTGCTGCATGAATTCTCCTCGCTCGCAGGCGTGCGCGAGGACGTCACCGACATCGTCCTGAACGTGAAGCAGATCGCGCTCAAGATGGAAGGTGAAGGCACCAAGCGTCTTCAGCTCTCGGCTACCGGCCCGGGCGAAGTGAAGGCTGGCGACATCGCCGTTTCGGGCGATATCGAGATCATGAACAAGGATCTCGTGATCTGCCACCTCGACGAAGGTGCGACGCTGAACATGGAACTGACCGCAGACACGGGCAAGGGCTATCGTCCTGCCGTGATGAATCGTCCGGCCGATGCGCCGATCGGCCTCATCCCGGTCGACAGCCTGTATTCGCCGGTTCGTCAGGTCAGCTACAAGGTCGACAACGCTCGCGTGGGCCAGGAACTGGACTACGACAAGCTGTCGCTGAACATCGAAACCGACGGAACCGTCACTCCGGAAGACGCCGTGGCGTACGCTGCGCGTATCCTCCAGGACCAGCTGACGCTGTTCGTCCACTTCGAAGATGGCATCCCGCAGCCGACTTCGGCGATGATCGGCCAGGCTGCAGAGCCGCAGGAAAGCGACACCAACCAGCTCAACCGCTACCTCCTCAAGAAGGTCGACGAGCTGGAACTGTCGGTCCGTTCGGCGAACTGCCTCAAGAACGACAACATCATCTACATCGGCGACCTGGTCCAGAAGACCGAGGCCGAGATGCTCCGTACGCCGAACTTCGGCCGCAAGTCGCTCAACGAGATCAAGGAAGTCCTGAGCTCGATGGGTCTGCGCCTTGGCATGGACATCCCTGGCTGGCCGCCGGAAAACATCGAGGAAATGGCCAAGAAGCTCGAACAAGAGCTGCTCGGCTAACCTATCTCAAGGGGCATAGGCCGGACCCCGTCTTCCGGCCTGTTTCGGGCTACCTCATACGGGCCCCCTACGAACGAAGGACTAGAAAATGCGTCACAAGATTTCCGGCCGCAAGCTCCAGCGCAAGACGGGTCACCGTCATGCAATGCTGCGCAACATGGCTGCTGCGCTGATCAAGCACGAGCAGATCATGACCACGCTGCCCAAGGCGAAGGAAATGCGCCCCTACATCGAAAAGCTGATCACGCTGGCAAAGCGTGGCGGCCTTTCGAACCGTCGCCTTGCGATGGCTCGCCTGCAGGACGAAACGCAGCTGAAGAAGCTGTTCGACGTCCTGGCTGAGCGTTATGCCGATCGTGAAGGCGGTTACAGCCGCGTGATCAAGGCCGGCTATCGTGGCAGCGACGCCGCACAGATGGCAGTGATCGAGCTGGTCGACCGCGACGTCGACGCCAAGGGCCAGGACAGCGGTCCGGTCATGGGCGACGAGGAAATGGAAGACGCGTAAGCGCGACTGCCTTAAAAACTACGAAGGGCCGGGGGAGCAATCCTCCGGCCCTTTTGTTTTGCGTGCAATTGAAGACGTGTCACAAGGCAGGAATGATCAGAACAGTCCTTGCCGCTGCCGCGCTCCTCGCCGCCACCCCGCTTGCCGCGCAATCGACTACTCAGGAGGAGATCGACGCCCGGTACGACCGTGCTCTCGCGGCAGGCTACAAGGCCATGTTCCTGTGCAGCGCGCTGGCAAACACGGAGCGCGCTGGCACCAAGCGCACCGAACAGAGCGTGCTCGATTGGGAGTTGTCAGGCATCCAGGCGCCGCTGGCGGAGATCGTCCCGACTCTCGATCACACGGTCTACCGCTTCGCCAATGGGGAGGGCGCTATCTCGCATGTGTCGGTGGAGTGGGCCGACGACATGCCGCCGCGCATGGCGTGGCACCGGCAGGAAGGCGGCTGCGCCATTGCGCCCATCGGCACCACTCGGCCGCCACAGCGCGAGCATGTCGCCTTCTCGGACAATATCTACGTGTGGCACGACCGCATACCGCAAAACAGGGAGCTTGCGGCGGTCGTAGATCGGGCCTTTGGTGCGGGTTATGGCGACAAGACGCGGACAACGGCCGTCATCGTCAGCCAGGAAGGCGCCAACCGCCTTTCGCGCTACACCGGCGAATACTCTCCGATGACGCCGCAGCGGACCTGGTCGGTGGCGAAGAGTCTCGCTGCCACGCTGGTCGGCGCTGCCGTGCATCGCGGGCAAGCCGACGTCTCGAAGCCCGCAGGGCTGGGCGAGAGCGCGGAAGATCCGCGAAGCGCCATCACCATCGACCACGCGCTGCGCATGGCCTCGGGCCGCTATTCGGATACGCCCGGCAATCGCACCGATCCGCTCTATTTCGGCGGTGCCACGGTCGACGAGGTCGCGATCGACTGGCCGCTCGTGAACGCACCGGGCGCGGTCTACCGATACGCGAACAACGATACGCTTGCAGCCGTGCAGGCGATCGAGGCTACCTTCGAGGACTACCCGCCTAGCGAATTCCTGAAGAGCGTAGGAATGAACCACACTGTTGCCGAGACCGACTGGCAGGGCAATTACGTCCTCTCCAGCCAGGTCTGGTCAACTGCGCCCGACTTGCTGAAGCTCGGCCAGCTCTACCTCGATGATGGCGTCCTGCCCGATGGTACGCGCGTCCTGCCAGAAGGATGGGCTGACTATGTCGCGACGCCTTCCGGTCCGCAGCCCGACGGCCCATTCGGCTATGGCGCGGGGTTCTGGCTCTTTAACAAATCCGAGGGCATCCCGGGCGACACTTATGCCGCCATGGGCAATCGCGGGCAATTCATAATAATCGTACCTAGCATGAACGCAGTGATCGTGAGGAGGGGAGAGGACCCAAGCGGATCGCGCTTCGATATCGCGGCCTTTATGCGTGATGTCATTGAATCGCTTGAGAAATAGACATTCAGGAAAAACCATACTTTCCTGAACATCGCCTGCAATCGGGATTCAGGCTCACCTCAGTGCGACTCGCCTAGAACCTCATTCGACCGAGGCAATCCCGCCTGGGTAGAGATGAGGAGAACCTCACATGACCAAGATCACGAAGAATATTGCGAAAGGTGGGATCGCAACTGCTGCCGTCGGTGCGATGGCGCTTGCTACCGCCACACCCGCCCAGGCCCGCGACCGCGACGATGGTATCTCCGTCGGCGACGTCATCGCCGGCGCAGTCATCATCGGCGGCATTGCCGCTATCGCCAATTCCGCCAAGCGCGACCGCGACTACTATCGCGACGGACGCTATTACCGCGACGGCCGTTACTACCGCGATGGTCGTGACTACCGCCGTAATGCATACCGCAATCGCGGGAACCCGCGCGCCGCAGTCGAACGCTGTGTTCGCGCCGCAAAGCAGGACGCGCGCCGTTATGGCTATCGCTACGCCCAGGTCACCGACATCCGCGATGTGGACGACACGCGCTATGGCTGGAAGGTGAAGGGCCGCATCGTCGTCGATGGTCAGCGCGGTGGGCGCTGGGGCAATTATGATCGCTACGATCGCTATGATCGCTACGATCGCGACGACCGTCGTCGCTACCGCGGCGGAGATAACGGCAAGTTCACCTGCTACATCGAGCGGGGCCGTGTCAGCCACGTCGACTTCAGCGGCATTCGCGGTCTTCGCTAGTCGCTTACCAATCCACCAGCGGCCCGGACCTTGCGGTTCGGGCCGTTTTTGCGTTCGGTTCAGCCGTGCTAAAGCTGGCGCCTGACATCGGTAGTCCGGTCATCCTTTGCGCCAGGTGGGGGCGCGAATGCAGAGGAAACTTCGCATGAAGAAATTGCACACCTGGGCTTTGGCGCCCGCCGTACTCGCAACTGCTTCGATCGGGGTGTCGCCCGTCGCTGCGGCTTCCATGCCCCAGGTCGCGGTTACGTCGGCGAAACCGGCCGGCGTCACCGCCTACGACCCCGCCGACCAGACATATGAGAACCATCGCTATCGCCGCTACCGGCACTATCGCCATCATCGCGGCCCCAGCCTCGGCGACGTGCTGACAGGCGTCCTGATCATCGGAGGCATCGCCGCGATTGCGGACAAGGCGAAGCGCAGCGACGATCGCCGCTATCGCGACCGCGACTATCCGGACTACCGCCGCGACGATGCGCGCTGGGACGATGGACGCGGCATCGACCGCGCCGTCAGCATGTGCGTGGACGCGGTGGAGCGTGACGAACGCGTCGAGACGGTTGATCGTGCCGATCGCACCGCAAGCGGGTGGCAGGTTAGTGGAACGGTCTCAAGCGGTGCGGGGTTCTCCTGCGAGATCGGCAGCGACGGCCGTGTCAGGGACGTCGATTTTGGGCAGTCCGGAAATTGGCAGGGCGATGAGGACCGCGACGACGACGGCTATGCCGCGGTGACCGACGACAAACAGTGGGACGATTCCCGCTACGCTGCTGAATGGGACAAGGTCGAGGACCGCACCGCGATGGCCCCGGAAGCGTCAGCTCCTACCGAAACCGGGCGCCAGCCGGCCTATCCCGGCGGGCCGCTCGAAGGTGAAAGCGAAGACGAGCGTCCGGTCTATCCGGGCGATCCCGTCTAAGGATCAGTCCTTGCTCGCCACGCGCTCGTCATAGGAGGGCAGGGCGAGATTGCACAGGATGGCGGCGAGGCGAAGGCCGAACCCGGCCAGCGCCGCGCCGATCCAGACATACCAGTCCTCTATCCCGGCCAGCGATCCGGCCACAGTCAGGCTGGAGGACAGGGCTGCGGCCGTAACGTAGAGCTCCGGCCGCATCAGGATCGACGGCCTGCCTGCCAGCACATCGCGGATGATGCCGCCGACACAGCCTGTAATCACCCCCATCAATGCTGCAGGGACGGGCGGGACGCCGTATTGCAGTGCCTTTGCCGTGCCAAGGACCGCATAAGCGGCGAGGCCCATTCCGTCGGCAATCGACAGGAACCGGCCCTCCCACCAGCGCGTGGGCGTGAACCATGCGAACAGGGCGATGCCGAGACAGGTCGCGGACACCCAGGGGTCGACCATCCAGAATACCGGTGCGCCGATCAGCAGGTCGCGGATCGTGCCGCCTCCGACCCCCGTAATCAGGGCGAAGAAGGTGAGGGTGACGAGCGTCTGCTTCTCCTTCGCCGCGACCAGGGCTCCGGTCATGGCGAAAATCGCCACGCCGGCGACGTCCAGCCAGTCGAGAACCGGCGTGAGGATTTCTTCGTTCAAGCGGCTTTGACCTTACGGGCCTTGCGGCGGCGGAACATCAGGACAAAGCCCAGCAGCGAGGCGAGGACCCCAAGGATCGCGAACAGGATCAGGATCGGATGGCTGGTGTCCTCGCGCGTCTGCAGGTCCATGATGTGCAGCCCCCAGACGAAATCGAACGTGCGCCACCACTGCGTCCGCACCGCTTCGATCTCACCCGTATATTCGCCGACATAGACGTGTGTCCCGTCGGTAAGCGCGACTTGCCAGACCGGCATTTCCCGCCGGAAATCGAAGGGGACGTTATCGGCATCGTATCGCGCGGTGTCGGCGACACGGTCGCCGCCCTTGATGCGTTCGGCCACGATCATGCGCGCCTCGACCTCGGAGATCGGCCCCATTTCCGAACCGTCGGCCCGGAACCGGTCGCTGGCCCCGTCCATGTAGGTGATCCGCGTCACCGTCTCGCCGCGTTCGATCTGCGTCGTCACCGAGCGGACGGGCCGCGTGCTGTCGGCCGGCAGGGCGACCGAGATTTCGGTGTCGCTGGGCAGCGCGCGTTCGGTAACCGCGTTGCGCAAATGGTTGCCGCGCACTTCCTCGATCGGCTTGATGACCATGATGAGCCCGGTCACGGTCCACATCAGGATCGGCACGCCCGCCAGCCAGGCCAGCCAGATATGCCATTTGGCAAAGCGCCGCATCATCTGCTGTTGTCCCACAAAATCCTCCGTCTGATCTGCAGGCCGGAATGCGCTGCGAGGCTCAGGAGTGCAACACCTGCCCTATCGCTTCTGCGGCCGCGATCGTGGATAGATCCCCCCAGCGCGGCCCCATGACCTGCATTCCGCAAGGAAGATCACCGGTCGAACCGATCGGGAGCACGGTTGAGGGAAGGTTGGGGAAGGTGGCGAGCCCGGCCCAGCACAGACCGGCGGCACCGCGCACACTGCCGCCATTTATTTCGATCTCTCCGTCGAAAACGCGGCCTTCGGCATGCGGCACAGCAAGGACCGGCGCCGGCGGAGCCAGGACGAAATCATAGGTTTCGAACAGCTTCGCCCAGGCCAGTTCGTTGCGGTATTGCAGGTCGAGGAAGTCGAACCAATCGGTCGCGCTGGCCCGTTTGCCGTCCCTGCCGGGTGCGCCGCGAGCCATGGCCACGTTGAGCATGCGCATATAGTCGGCGTGCTGCGCGGCAAGGTCGGGCAGCAGGTCGCTGGCCGTGTCCACTCTCGCGCCCGCACCGCGCAATGCATCCAGAGCGGCCTCGAGCGGACCGCGAACTGCGTCATCGGTCGCGCAATCGGGGTGATCCAAAAGACCGAGGATGCGCATCTGCGACACCGGCACGCGGCGTTCCCCGAGCTGGCGATTGCTGGTGATGCGCATCAGGAGCGAGAGGTCCGCCGCATTGCGGGCGAGGGGGCCTGCAATCGATAGCACCCCGTCATGCGCGCCGCGACCTGCCAACAGCGGATGGTCGTGCCCTTCCTTGCTGACCAGGCCCCAGCTCGACTTGTGGCCCCAAACGCCGCAGAAATGCGCCGGTACGCGGACGGAACCCCCGATATCGGTCCCGAATTCGCAGGAGACCATTCCGCTCGCTACCGCAGCCGCCGATCCGCCCGACGATCCTCCGGGCGAGCGTTCGTGATCGTGGGGATTGTTGGTCCGGCCGTACACGGGATTGTTCGACTGCCAATCCGCCAGATCGGGCGGCACATTGGTCTTTCCAAGAAAGATCGCGCCGGCTGCCTTAAGCTCGCGCACGACTGCGGAATCCGATGTGGCGATATTGTCCCTGTGCGCTTCATGGCCCCAGGTGGTGGGAAGGCCGGCGATGTCGAAGCTTTCCTTGATGGTCATGGGGACACCGAACAGCGGCGTTGCATCAGAGGGTGATGACTTCCCCATCTCCTTCGCGGCATCGCGGGCGCGGTCGAAATCGCACACAACCACCGCGTTGATGTGCGTATCGAGATGTTCGATCCGCGCGATCGCCGCATCGACAGCTTCGAGCGGTGACATCTTCCCCGCCGCGATGCGCGCCGCCGTTTCGATGGCTCCGGGTTTGTCGGTCAGTTGCGGATAAGCCATGGAATCTCCCCTCGATGACGAGACTAATGGACGGTTCCGGAGCCGACAACATCATAAGCTGTCGAGGGTATCGAAAGCAGGCCTAGCCCGGCCGGTGACCTAAGCCTTTTTCTGGCCGCATCATCGCAAGTCCCGCCAACATACCGATTATCGGCGCTGCCCCATATCCTGCCAGAGGTACGGGATAAGGGCCGAATAACGCGGCGATCAGGAAGCCGCCATACGCGGCTATCCAAACCAGGCGATATCCAGGCGCGACTTGTCGAAACGCCAAGATTGCGAATGGCGCACAGAGGAGCAGGCCGATCGCTATCGCCTGGACCGGCTTGTCCAGATCCAACCACAAGAAGGGCAGCAGGTTCTCGACGAATACGACCGGAGGCAATGCTCCCCGCCACCAGGCCTGGGCAGTCACTGCCAGGCCCAGCAGCGCGAGCAGTACCGGCTTCCAGTCCCGGTTGCGCAAGGCGAGCGCCAACAGAACGAGCGTGAGGGCGAGGCATGACGCGGCATCCGGTTGCAGGCCGCAAATCAGCAGAGCACCGGCGACCGGCCACATGCCCTTGTTCCCGAGGCGAACTGACAGGACCGCGAGGGGCGGTATGAGGAGCTGGCCCGAGTGCAGCTGCACCGGACCCAGGGGCAGCCATCGCGTAACCCCGTCGATGGAGGGGCCCACGATCATCGGCAGGCAAAGGACAAGAAGCAATCCGACGACGAGATACCGGACCGACCGAATGTGTTCGGGGGCGCGGAGGAAATAGACGGAAAGCAGACCGATCAGCAATGCAGCCGAGTTCACCAACGCGAAATGCGATGGCGCTTCGTTCAGCAGGAAAACGAACAAACCGCCGATGACCGGCAAGGCTATCAGCAACGGACCAAGAAAAGCTCCGCTGGTAGCCTTGCCGGTCATGGTATCAGATGTGGATCGGCTTGCCCTGGACGCCCATCGCCGCTTCCTTGATCGCTTCGGAATGCGTCGGGTGGGCGTGGCAGGTATAGGCGATGTCTTCCGACGTCGCGCCGAATTCCATGGCCTGCGTCGCCTGGGCGATCATGGTGCCGGCCACGCTGGCGATGGCCCAGACGCCGAGCACGCGGTCGGTTTCGGCTTCGGCGATCACCTTCACGAATCCTTCGGGTTCGTGGTTGGTCTTCGCGCGGCTGTTGGCCATCATCGGGAACTTGCCGACCTTGATGGCTTTCTTGTCGCCGCCCATTTTCTCGATCGCTTCATCCTGCGTCAGGCCGACACCGGCGAATTCGGGCCAGGTGTAGACGACGCCGGGGATGAGATCGTGGTTAACGATGCCGGTCTGGCCCGCAACGTTCTCTGCACAGGCGATGCCTTCGTCTTCGGCCTTGTGCGCGAGCATGGGGCCGGGAACGACGTCCCCGATGGCCCAGACGCCGTCGACCTTGGTGCGGAAGTCGTGATCGACTTCTATCTGCCCGCGCTTGTTGGTTTCGATGCCGATCGCATCAAGGCCGAGACCGTCCGTATTCGGCTTGCGGCCGATGGACACGAGTACGCAATCGGCTTCGAGCGTTTCCTCGTCGCCGCCAGCAGACGGTTCCAGCGTCAGCGTGGCCTTCTTGCCCTTTACGGTGCAGCCGGTGACCTTGGTCGACAGGCGCAGTTCCATGCCCTGCTTCTTGAAGATCTTGCCTGCTTCCTTGCGGACATCATCGTCCATGCCGGGCAGCAGCTTGTCGAGATACTCGACCACGATGACTTCGGCACCGAGGCGGCGCCAGACCGAACCGAGTTCAAGGCCGATCACGCCGCCGCCGATGACGACCATCTTTTTCGGCACCGACTTGAGTTCCAGCGCGCCGGTGGAATCGACGACGATCTGCTTGTCGTTGTCGACCTCGACACCGGGCAGCGGGGTGACCGAAGATCCCGTGGCGATGATGATGTCCTTGGCGGTGACCGTTTCGTCGCCAACCTTGACCGTGTGCGCATCCTGGAAGGTGGCGTGGCCCTTCTTCCAGTCGACCTTGTTCTTTTTGAACAGGAATTCGATGCCGCCCGTCAGGCCCTTTACCGCATCGCGCCGCTGCGCGTGCATCGCGTCGAGGTTCAGCTTGGGCGAGACCTCGATGCCCATTTCGGCCATGGTGCCATTGCTCGCCGCATCGAAATATTCCGACGCGTGCAGCATCGCCTTGGAGGGGATGCAGCCCACGTTGAGGCAGGTCCCACCCAGCGTTTCGCGGCTTTCCGCACAAGCCGTTTTCAGGCCCAGCTGCGCTGCGCGGATCGCGGCGACATAGCCACCCGGGCCAGCGCCGATGACGAGGACGTCGTAGTCGTATTCAGCCATGATTTCTTCCTCAGAGGTCGATCAGCATCCGGGTCGGATCTTCGATCGCTTCCTTGATGATTTTCAGTGCGGTCACGGCCTCGCGGCCGTCGATCAGGCGGTGGTCGTAAGACAGGGCGATATACATCATCGGGCGGATGACGATTTCGCCATCGACGACGACCGGACGGTCCTCGATGCGGTGAAGGCCGAGAACGGCGCTCTGCGGCGGGTTGATGATCGGGGTCGAGATCAGCGATCCGAAGACGCCGCCGTTGGAGATGGTGAAGGTGCCGCCCTTCATGTCTTCCATCGTCAGCGTGCCTTCCTTGGCGCGCTTGCCGAAGTCCGCAATGTCCTTCTCGATGCGGGCGAAACCCTTGTCCTGCGCGTCACGGATTACCGGGACCACGAGGCCGTTCGGAGCCGATACCGCGACCGAGATGTCGACGTAGTCGTGATAGACGATCTCGTCGCCCTCGATATAGGCGTTGACCGCAGGCACATCCTTCAGCGCAAGGCAGGCGGCCTTGGCGAAGAAGCCCATGAAGCCGAGACGGATATCATGCTTCTTGGCGAAAGTGTCCTTGTACTTGGTACGGGCCTCGATCACCGCCGACATGTCGACATCGTTGAAAGTGGTGAGCAGCGCCGCATTGTCCTGCGCACCCTTGAGGCGCTTGGCGATGGTCTGGCGCATGCGCGTCATCTTGACGCGTTCCTCGCGGCGTTCACCCGCCGGAGCCGACGGGGTAGCTGCCTGGGCGGGAGCGGCATCTGCGATCGTGCCGCCGTCCTTCTTCGCCTTGGCAGCGGCGATCACGTCTTCCTTCGTCAGGCGACCGTCCTTGCCGGTGCCCTTGATCGTCGAAGGATCGACGCCGTGTTCAAGAACCGCGCGCCGTACGGCCGGCGAAAGCGTCTGCGATGCGTCGGAAGAGGCTGCGGGAGCGCTCGCTTCGGCGCGCTCTTCCTTTCCTTCTTCCCGCTGTTCGGCAGCGCGTCCGGCTTCTTCGCCCTTGGCGGCAGGGGCGCCGCCTTCCTCGATCACTGCGAGAACCGCGCCGACTTCGACGGTATCGCCGACTTCGACCTTGAATTCGGTGATGACGCCCGCGACGGGCGAGGGTGCCTCGACGGCGACCTTGTCGGTCTCGAGGCTGACGATCGGTTCGTCCACGGCAACGGCATCGCCGACGTTCTTCAGCAATTCGCCGATGGAGGCTTCGGTAACGCTCTCGCCGAGCGTGGGGACTTTGACTTCGGTGGCCATGGTCAGGTGGTTCCTTTTACGACCTCGATCAGGGGCAATTGCTGGTGGCGGCGGAATTGTCGCCGTTCAGGCCGAGCGCGATGTTGACCAGCGCTTCCTGCTGGACCTTGTGGCGGCTGGCATATCCGGTGGCGGGCGAGGCGGCGACTTCGCGTCCGGCATAGCAGGGGCGCATGCCCTTCTTGCCGGCCTTTTCCGCCGATTCCTCGATCAGGCGATCGACAAAGAACCAGGCGCCGTTGTTCTTCGGCTCTTCCTGGCACCAGACGATCGTTTCCAGGTTCTTCATTCGCTCGATCCTGACCGCCAGCGGCTCGCCGGGGAAGGGATACAGCTGCTCGATGCGCACGATGGACACATCGTCCACCCCGGCCTCGTCGCGACGCTGCATCAGGTCGTAGGCGACCTTGCCCGAACACAGGACGAGGCGCTTCACCTTCTCGTCGGGAATGTCGGTCAGGTCCGACTTGATCCGCATGAAATGCGTGTCGCCCATGAAGCCTTCGGCGTCGCTCTTGGCCATCGGATGGCGCAGCAGCGACTTGGGCGTCATGATGACCAGCGGCTTGCGGAACGATCGCAGCATCTGGCGGCGCAGCACATGGAAGTAGTTGGCCGGGTCGGTGATGTTGCAGACCTGGATATTGTCGTTCGCGCACAGCTGCAGGAAGCGTTCGAGACGCGCGGAGCTGTGTTCCGGCCCCTGTCCTTCGTAGCCGTGCGGCAACAGCAGCACGAGGCCGTTCGCACGCAGCCATTTCACTTCACCGGCCGCGATGAACTGGTCGATCATGATCTGCGCGCCGTTGGCGAAGTCGCCGAACTGCGCTTCCCACATCACCAGGCTTTTCGGATCCGCCATGGCGAACCCGTATTCGAAGCCGAGCACGCCGTATTCCGACAGCGGGCTGTCGTAGACCTCGAACTTGCCATGGGGCAGGGTGGTGAGCGGAATGTACTTGCGCTCGTCCTTCTGGTCGACCCAGACGGCATGACGCTGGCTGAAGGTGCCGCGTCCCGAATCCTGGCCCGACAGGCGAACGCCGAAGCCTTCGGTGACGAGGCTGCCGAAGGCGAGCGCTTCCGCAGTGGCCCAGTCGAAGCCGGTGCCGCTGTCGAACATTTCCTTCTTCGCCTTGAGCACGCGGCCCAGGGTCTTGTGGATGGTCACGTCGTCGGGGACGGTCGTCAGCGTGCGGCCGAGGCTGTCGAAGAGCTTCTTTTCGATGGCGGTTTCGACATTGCGTCGTGCGCCTTCGGGATCGGCCGGCTTGTTCATGCCCGCCCAGCGCCCGCCGAACCAGTCGGCTTCGTCGGGCTTGTAATCCTTGGCAGCGGAGAATTCTTCCTCGAGATGGGTGTCGAATTCGCTGCGCAGCTGGTCGGCATAGCCCTTCTCGATGACACCCTCATCTTCCAGACGTTTGGTGTAGAGCTCGCTCACCCGCGGGTGATTGCGGATGGCGTCGTACATCAGGGGCTGCGTGAACTTGGGCTCGTCGCCCTCGTTGTGGCCGAAGCGGCGATAGCACCACATGTCGATCACGATATCGCGCCCGAAGGTCTGGCGGTATTCGATCGCCAGCTTGCAGGCGAAGGTCACCGCTTCGGGATCGTCGCCATTGACGTGGAGGATCGGTGCCTGGACGCCCTTGGCGACATCGCTCGGGTAAGGCGAGCTACGCGCGAATTGCGGGCTGGTGGTGAAACCGATCTGGTTGTTGATGACGAAGTGCAGGCAGCCGCCGGTGTTGTACCCGCGCACGCCGGAAAAGCCGAGGCATTCCCAAACGATGCCCTGGCCCGCAAAGGCCGCATCGCCGTGCAGGAGGACGGGCAGGACCTGTTCGTGCTTCTTGAGATCGTCGCGGATCGCCTGCTGTGCACGGGTCTTGCCGAGGACCACGGGGTTCACCGCCTCGAGGTGCGAGGGGTTGGGCACCAGGCTCATGTGCACGTCGATATCGTCGAACGAACGGTCGGTGCTGGTGCCGAGGTGGTATTTCACGTCGCCGGACCCGCCGACATCGTCCGGATTGGACGACCCGCCCGAGAATTCGTGGAAGATGACCTTGTAAGGCTTGCCCATCACGTTCGCGAGCACGTTGAGGCGGCCGCGGTGGGCCATGCCGTAAATGATTTCGCGCACGCCGAGCTGGCCGCCGTACTTGATGACCGCTTCCAGCGCCGGGATCATGCTTTCACCGCCGTCGAGGCCGAAGCGCTTGGTGCCGACGTATTTCTTGCCGAGGAACTTCTCGTATTCCTCGCCGCGCACGACCGCTGCGAGGATGGCGCGCTTGCCTTCCTCGGTGAACTGGATCGTGTCTTCGGGCGTCTCGAACTTGTCCTGGAGGAAGCGGCGTTCCTCCGTGTCCGAGATATGCATGTATTCGAGCCCGACATTGCCGCAATAGGTTGCGCGCAGGGCGTCGTAGAGGTCGCGCACGGTGACCCAGTCGAAGCCGAACACGCCGCCGACGAAGACTTCGCGATCTTCCTGGCCGGTGAAGCCATGCCATTCCAGCGTCAGGTCTTCCGGCACTTCGCGATGGGACAGGCCCAGCGGATCGAGATCGGCAGCCAGATGGCCGCGAACGCGGTAGAGCCGCACGAGCAGCATGGCGCGGATGCTGTCGTCCGCCGCCTGTTCGATTGCCTTGGGGTCGGCAGCCTTGCCGGCCTTTTCCGCGGCCTCTTTCACCGCAAGCCGCATCTGTGTGGGATCGAGCGCAGCCGTCAGGTCGGCTTCGCTGTCGACCACTTCGGCCAGCCAGCGCGGGTTACCCCAGCTCGGCCCCTGCTGCGGACCTTCCTGGTCGCCCATCTCGGGCAGGAAATCGTGGCTCTCGTTACCCATCGGGCTACCTTTCGCGCCGACCCTGTTGCCGGCCTATACTGCCAATGCCTCGGCGGTGCGGAAGGCTCCCGGGGAGGAGAAAACCTTTCCGCATCACTGAGTGGATCAGGCGAGTTCCTTCAGCATCGCGTCGAGCGTGGTGCCAAGCTCGCTGGGCGAGGGCGATACGCGGATGCCCGCAGCTTCCATCGCTGCGATCTTGTCGTCCGCACCGCCCTGGCCGCCCGAGACGATGGCGCCGGCGTGGCCCATCCGGCGGCCCGGAGGCGCCGTGCGGCCAGCGATGAAGCCGACCATGGGCTTCTTGCGGCCCTTGGCAGCTTCCTGCTTGATGAATTCGGCCGCTTCTTCTTCCGCGCTGCCGCCGATTTCGCCGATCATGATGATCGACTTGGTGTCGTCGTCGTCGAGGAAGAGGTCGAGCACGTCGATGAAGTTGGTGCCGTTGACCGGATCGCCGCCGATGCCGACTGCCGTGGTCTGGCCGAGGCCGACCATGGTGGTCTGGTGGACGGCTTCGTAGGTCAGCGTGCCCGAGCGCGAGACCACGCCGACGCTGCCCTTTTTGAAGATCGAGCCGGGCATGATGCCGATCTTGCATTCTTCAGGCGTCAGGACGCCGGGGCAGTTCGGGCCGATCAGGCGCGACTTGGAGCCTTCGAGGGCTGCCTTGACGCGCACCATGTCGAGCACGGGGATGCCTTCGGTGATGGCGACGATCAGTTCCATTTCCGCATCGATCGCTTCGCAGATCGCATCTGCTGCAAACGGCGGCGGAACGTAGATGCACGAAGCGGTTGCGCCGGTTTCGGCCTTGGCTTCACGCACGGTGTTGAACTGGGGCAGGCCGATGTGGTCGGTGCCGCCTTTGCCCGGCGTCACGCCCGCAACCATTTGCGTCCCGTAATCGAGCGCCTGCTGCGTGTGGAAGGTGCCGGTGTTGCCGGTCATACCCTGGGTGATGACCTTGGTGTTCTTGTCGACGAGGATGCTCATTCGGCGCTCTCCTGGGCAGTAGCCGTGATTTCAAAACGGGCGATGGGTTTGTCCTTATCGCCGGTGGGGTCGATCCGCATGTTCATGCCATCGCCCAGCGACCAGAAATAGGTCGGGCCATCGGCATGGGTCGGCATGCCGACGAATTGCGATACGGACTGGGCCGTCGGGCCATAATCGGCCGTGCTGTCCAGACGTGCGAAGACGACGCAGGCCTTTTCCCGCAGTTCCGCCTTGCTGATGATGATGAGCGCTTCGTTGCCCTGTTTTTCGTAGGCACCGCGCACCACCTGCGCGCGGCGTCCGGCCGGCTTGCGGTACGGCTTCCAGCCATGCTTGCTGAGGTCGTCCAGCTCGAGCCATGTCGGCGAGGTAATCGCCTTGCAGGCATCGATCGCGTCGACGATTTCGGCGGCAGAGGCCGGCTTGTCCTGCGCCGCTGCGGGCGCTGCGGCGGCGAGGGCAAGGAAAGGAAGGAAGCGAAGCGTCTTCATCGTATTACGTCCCTGGCTGGAAGGTTCGCTCAGGCGAGCGAGCTGTCGAGGCCTTTGCAGGCTTCGAGCAGTTCCTCGACCGCGTCGGTCGAGACCTTAAGATTCTTCTTCTCTTCGTCCGACAGTTCGATCTCGATGACTTCTTCGGTGCCACCAGCGCCGATCATGGTCGGTACGCCGACATAAAGGCCGTCGAGGCCATACTTGCCTTTGACATAGCTGGCACACGGCAGGATGCGCTTCTGGTCGCCGAGATAGGCTTCGGCCATCGCGATCGCGCTGGTCGCCGGGGCGTAATAGGCAGAGCCGTTGCCGAGCAGGCCGACGATTTCGCCGCCACCCTTGCGAGTGCGGTCGACGATTTCATCGATACGGCTTTCCGAAACGCCCTTGATCTTGGCGAAGTCGTTCACCGGGATGCCGTTGATCGTGGTGTAGCTGGTGACCGGGACCATGGTGTCGCCGTGGCCGCCGAGGACGAAGGCGTTCACGTCCTTCACCGATACGTCGAATTCCCAGGCGAGGAAGGTGGCGAAACGCGCGCTGTCGAGCACGCCGGCCATGCCGACGACCTTGTTGTGCGGCAAGCCGCTGAATTCGCGCAGCGCCCAGACCATCGCGTCGAGCGGGTTGGTGATGCAGATCACGAATGCGTCGGGGCAGTTGTTCTTGATGCCTTCGCCGACCGACTTCATGACCTTGAGGTTGATGCCGAGCAGGTCGTCGCGGCTCATGCCGGGCTTGCGGGGCACACCGGCGGTGACGATCACGACGTCGGCGCCAGCGATGTCGGCATAGTCGTTCGAGCCGGTGATCTTGGCATCGAAGCCTTCGATCGGGCCGCACTGCGACAGGTCGAGTGCCTTGCCCTGCGGCATGCCTTCGGCGATGTCGAACAGGACGATGTCGCCCATTTCCTTCTTCGCAGCGAGGTGGGCGAGGGTGCCGCCGATCATGCCGGAGCCGATGAGCGCGATCTTCTTGCGTGCCATAGGGTGAGTGCGTCCTTCAAACAGCGCGGGACGAAATTGCCTGGACCGCTATGGCGCGTGGAGTCCCGCGTGGGTACGCGCGCCCGGTGTTCGATGGGCGACCTAGGCCCCGCAGGATAGGATTGCAACCGGCAAAAGGTCGCATGCTACAACTATCTTTGCAAATAGTTCGCAATAGCAATAGTGTGGGTTTTCGCAGGGAAGTGAGAAAGAAATGGCCGCGCGGCTTTCAGGTTCCGCGCGGCCAGTGCTTTTGCCGTCGCCCCATTCAGGTGAGGCGAAACGACAGGCTCAACCTATCAGTGGCGCATCCTGCCGGATAAGCGCACGCTCGAATTCGCTGGCTTCCCGGGCGTCGAGCGTGCGGCAAATGCCTGCCCAGCGCTCCCGCTCCTCGAACTGCTCGGCCTCATGCGCCACCAGCGCCAGCCGGTGGGCTTCCTTTGCGGCACCCATCCCGTGCGCTGCGAAATGCATCAGGGCATCGCGCAGGCTTTCCATCGGGAAGGGCTGCCCTGCCTGATCGTCATTGTCGTTTGCCGCGAACCCGGGCGCTTGCTTTGCAAGTATGCGCGCAACGGGGGAGCGCGCGGCTGAGCGCGCGGCGGCAAAATGAACTGGCATGGACCCGATCCTCCTGTGCTGCCGCGGGGCTGTCTACCCTCGCGGCCCGGCTTCAAGGGACGGTTTAGTCTGCAGCCGCTAAACTTCGGTTCCGCGGTATGCTTGAAAAGAGGTTAAATGCCTATTCCGCTGTCTTTTTTCGCGCGCCTGGCTCCCTGATCCAGCGCCCGCTGTTGCGGTATTCCGGCTTCACGTCGCCGGACTGGGGAGAGCCGACGACCGGGGCCGGATTGACGGCGGGATCGCCGACCTTGGGTTCGGGCGCGATTGCCGCGCCGATTACGGGATCGGCCGGAGGCGGCAAGGTGCTGCCAAGCGCGGCCTGCGATGGCAGGGGCGAAGCGCTCGGCGTATTCGGCAGCGCCAGGGGCTCCCTGCCCGCATAGGCACCCGTAAACGCCGCCGCGCGGCCTGCGCTGCCTTTCCAGCGATAGAACCGGTGCGCGCCGATCGATCCGATCAGGTCGAGGCTGCTTGCCCAGTACGGATTGACGGCATGGGTGTGATAATGGGTCGCGAGGCCCACCGGCTGGAAGACACGGCCCGACAGCGCGGCAAGGGCCACCGATTGCGCTCTTGCCCAACCGGCGCGCGACGGCTGGCGATTGAGCGATCCGTCACAGGTGAAGGTGAACTGGCAACCGGTCGTGCGCTCTGAACCCTGGAATACCACTCCGCAGATGCTGGCCGGATAGGCCGGGTGCGAGACGCGGTTGAGGACCACTTGCGCGACGGCTTCCTGGCCGGCCTGGCTTTCGCTGGCAGCCTCGTAATAGACGGCCATGGAAAGGCATCGCAGCGCGCGCGCCTTGTCGATCCCGCTTCCGGCGCTCTGGAAAGCCCGCGCGGTCGCGCCAGCGCCGAAGCGTTCGGTAAAGCGTTCGGTATCGAGGTTGCCTTCCGATACACGAAGCTCGGCAAGGTCGATCACCGGTTCGGGCGGCTGATCGAGATAATAGAATGCAGAGCCGGGAAAGCTCTGGCCGGCAATTTCGAACGGCATGGGCTGGACCGGCGGCTCGCCCTGCGCGATTCCCATCGCCTTGGCAAAGCCGGGCCATGCGCCCTGTGCGGCAGCGGTGGGCAGCGCGACGGCGAGTACGACCACGGCCACCCGCCGCAGCATCTGGCGGCGCGAACGGGCCTGCGCCTCGCGCGCAGCTCTCCTGCTCGACACTGGTGTTTCCCGATGCTGCATGACGCGCTCCATACCGCAGGATCGCATAGCGGGGAAAGGTTAATAGCAAGGCACTTGCCCGCCCTGCGAACCCACCCTATTGGCTGCGGCATTGGTACGGGTTGTCCGCGAAGGCGGGCCTAAGAGGGAACGGGGTGACGAAGCCCCGGCTGCCCCCGCAACTGTGACCGGGGAGCGATCCCGCCAGATGCCACTGCCCCTCGCGGGTGGGAAGGCGGCGGGAAAGCGCCGATCCGGCGAGCCAGGAGACCTGCCTGTACCAGTCGTTCGGCCACGGGCGGGGTGCACCGATGGCAAACGCGGATGGAAGCGATCCTGCTCCCTCCCGTCATGAGCGGCAGTTCGTTCATGATAGGAGGTTTCGTGTATAAATACCTGTTTCTTTTGACTGTTTCGACGCTTCCCGTTTCCGCTGCGGCGCAATCGGCAAGTGAGGAGGCGCTGGCGGAAATCATCGCCGCCCAGGATGCAGAGCAGGCACAGGAAATCGAGGTCGACGATCCGCTTGCGACTGCTCCAAGGCATCACGGTTTCAAAGCCATGACGCCCATGATCACAGTCACCGCCAATGGCCTTTCCACAGCTCTCGAGAACACGGGACAGGCCGTTACGGTAATCGAGCGCGACGAGATCGAAAGTGTGCAGGGTGCAGACGCCACGCGGGTTCTCCAACGCACGCCCGGTCTTTCCTTCTCGCGCAATGGCGGAGTTGGCGGCTTTACCGGCGTGAACATTCGCGGAGCAAGCGCCGACCAGGTCCTGGTGCTGGTGGATGGCGTCAGGGTAGCCGACCCGGCTGCTCCAGGCGGCGGGTTCGATTTCGGCAACCAGCTGACCGGAATGGCGGGGAAATTCGACATCCTCAGGGGGTCCAACTCGACTATCTGGGGAAGCGAGGCGATCGGCGGAGTCATCGACATTTCGACCCGCGCCGAAACCGGCATGAAGGGAACGCTGGAATATGGCGCGCGAGAGACGTTCCGCGCCAATCTGGCAACCGGTGTCAGCGCCGATAACGCTTATCTCGGATTGAACGGTTCGTGGTTCACCACCGACGGATTTTCCGCTGCCGAGAACGGGAGCGAAGCGGACGGCTTCGAACAATTCGCGCTTGGAGGCGTCGGCTTTCTCGATCTGACCGACAGCCTGGAGATCTTCACCCATCTCAACTGGAGCGAAAGCAAGCTCGATATCGACGGCTTCCCCCCTCCGGCCTTCGCTCTGGCCGACACCTTGGAAACGCAGGAAACGCGCCGTCACTGGGGCGATGTCGGGCTGGCCTATTACGGCAATGACCTGACCCTGCGTGCAGCTTACAGCCTCTCGGACACGCAGCGCGACAATCTCGGTCAAGACGGCGGCGTGACCTTCGGCAGCAAGGGCAAGTCCGAGCGTGTGCAGCTGCGCGGTGAATATCGCTTGCTTGGCGGCCTGAGCTTCGCGTTCGGCGGCGAGAAGGAATGGACCGAGTTCGAGACCAATTTCGATGCTCCCGCCGAGACGGAGATCGCCGGTCTCTACGGCCAGCTCGGCTGGGTGATGGGACGCCTTGCGATCCATGTCGGCGGGCGGATCGACGATCACGAGCAATTCGGCACCGCGACCAGCTTTGGCGGGGATGTCAGCTATGGCTTTGGCAATGATTGGCGCCTGCGCGCAAGCCTTGGCGAAGGGTTCAAGGCGCCCACGCTGTACCAATTGCTGTCCTTCTACGGGAATACCGATCTCGAACCCGAGGAAAGCACCAGTTTCGACATCGGGATCGAGCGTGGCCGCCGCGATCGCGGCCTGTACCTCGCACTGACGGGCTTTCGGCGCGACAGCGATAATCTGATCGGCTTTGCCTTCACTCCCGACCGGCCGTTCGGCGTCTATCAGAACACCGACCGTGCGCGGGCTCAGGGTATCGAGGCCGAAGCGGGCATCGAGTTGACGGGATCGCTGCGCCTGTCGGGCGTATACGCGCTGGTCGATGCGGAGGATCGCGGGAGCGGCCTCGATCTCGCGCGCAGGCCGCAGCATTTCGGCACCCTGTTCGCCGATTGGGAGAGCGGCTTCGGGCTGAAGCTGGGCGCCGACCTGCGGATCTCGGGCTCGTCCTTCGATAACGCGGCGAATACCGTCGAGCTCGACGGGTACGAAGTGCTGGATATCAGGGCTGCGTTCGACGTGGGCGATAGCCTGGAGCTCTTCGGGCGGGTCGAGAACGTGTTCGATACCGATTACCGCCTCGTGTCCGGTTATCAGACGCCCGGCAGAGGAGCATTCGTTGGGCTGAGGGCGCAGATGTGAAGCGCCTCGCGCCCGCCTTGCTCCTGCTCCTGGCCGCCTGTTCGGGTGGCCCGGAGCTAGGGGGTGAGAGGGGAGAAAAGCCCACGATCGTCAGTCTCAATCCCTGCACGGATGCGATCCTTGCGGAGGTGGCCGATCCCGGGCAGCTGCTGGCAATCTCGCACTACAGCAAGGATCCGCGCGCCAGTTCGATGAAGCCGGAGGTTGCGGCGCGATATGTCTCGACGGGCGGCACGGTGGAGGAAATCCTCGCCCTTCAGCCCGACATCGTAGTTGCCTCGACTTTCATCGCACCTGCGACGCGGGCGGCGCTCGACGATCTCGGAGTGAGGGTCGAGACCTTCGGCAGCGTCTCCAGCGTGGAGGAGAGCATGGATCAGGTGCGCCAGATCGCGCGCCTAACGGGCAACGCCGGCAAGAGTGGGGCCCTGGTTGCCTCGATCGACCGGGCGCTTCTGGATGCCAACGCCAAGGGCAGGCCGGTCGAAGCCGGCCTGTGGCAGCCTGCGGGGATCGTGCCGGGCGAGGGCGCGCTCATCAGCGATCTCCTGCGGCGCACCGGCTTCACAAGCTATGGCGCGGCGCGGGGAATGGCGCAGGCCGATTACCTGTCGCTCGAGCAGGTAGTGGCCGACCCTCCGGAAGTGCTGCTGGTCGCGGGCAGCGAAGCCGGGCAGCGTCACCCCGTCCTCGCCACCTTGCCGCAGATGCGGCGCGAAAGCTTCGACACGAGCCTCCTCTATTGCGGCGGGCCGACCATCATCCGTGCGGCAGAACGGCTAGCACAGATCCGCAAGGGCGTCTCGTGAACCGCGCCGCCCTCGTCATGGCTGCCTTATTGGCTATTGCCCTGCCGCTGTCGCTGCTTGCGGGGCGGGTGTGGATCGACCCCGCAACCACGCCCAATGCCGCGCTTATCCTCGGCGAGCTACGCCTGCCGCGAGCCGTGTTGGCGCTCGTCGTTGGCGCTGGCCTCGGTTCGGCTGGAGCGGCCATGCAGGGCTACCTTCGCAATCCGCTGGCCGATCCGGGGCTGTTCGGCATCGCGCCGGGGGCGGCTTTGGGCGCGGTCACGGCCCTCTTCTTCGGCTTTACCGCGAGCGCGTGGCTGCTACCGCTCTTCGCGCTCGTCGGTGCGGGCGGGGCGATGGCGCTCCTCGCCCTGATTGCCGGACGAACCGGGGGTGTCGCCCTGTTCACACTGGCAGGCCTCATGGTGGCGAGCCTTGCGGGCGCGCTGACCGCGCTGGCGATCTCCATGGCGCCCAATGCCTTCGCGATGAGCGAGATCGTGCTGTGGCTGAACGGCGCGCTGACCGACCGCAGCTGGCGCGAGGTATGGCTTGCCGCGCCGATGGTCCTGCTCGGCATGGTATTGCTGATACGCGCAGGCTCGGGTCTCGATGCACTGACGCTGGGAGAACCGGTCGCACGCTCGCTTGGCGTCGATACGAACCGGCTGCTCTCGCTGCTGATCCTCGGCATCGGCCTGACCGTGGGAGCGGGTGTCGCCGTTGCCGGTATCATCGGCTTCGTCGGGCTGATCGTCCCCCACCTCGTGCGGCCCCTGACCGATCGGCGCCCATCGCAGCTGATTGTGCCGAGCGCGCTGGCGGGCGCCTTGCTGGTGCTCGTCGCGGACAGCATCGTGCGCATCCTGCCGCTGGTCACCGAGCTTCGCCTTGGCATTGCCCTGAGCCTGCTCGGTGCGCCCTTCTTCCTGTGGCTGTTGCTGCGCATGCGGAAAGGGCTGGCATGATGCTGGAAGCACGCGATCTCGTGCTCGAGCGCAGGCTCGCTCATGCCAGCCTGAGCCTGCGGCCCGGCGAAATCACCGCGATCTGCGGGCCCAACGGGGCGGGCAAGTCGAGCCTGCTCGAAGCGCTGGCGGGACTTCTGGAGGTCGAGTCCGGCACGATCCGGCTCGGCGACAAGGAGCTTGCGTCCTGCCAGCCACGAGAGCGCGCGCAGGCAATCGGCTATCTGCCGCAGGAGCACACGGTTTCCTGGGACGTGCCCGTCCGGCGTCTCGTCGAGCTTGGACGCATGCCGCACGGCGACAGGCGCCGGGAACTGGTGGACGCTGCCTTGAAAGCGCTCGATGTGGAGCATCTGGCAGACCGGCGCGCTCAGTCGCTATCCGGTGGCGAGACCGCACGTGTCCTCCTGGCGCGCGTGCTGGCGGGAGAGCCACAGTGGATCCTTGCCGACGAGCCGCTGGCCGCGCTCGACCTCGGCCACCAGCTTGCCCTGCTCAAACACCTGCGCAGGGCCGCCGACAGCGGCATCGGGGTGGTCCTGGTGCTCCATGACCTCGCCCATGCCATGAACCACGCGGACCGGGTTATCGTGCTCGACCAAGGGGCGCTGGCGGCAGATGATGCACCACAGCGCGCTCTTTCTGCCGAGGTGGTGGAGCGGGTCTGGCACACACGTGTGGAATGGATGGAACGCGGCGGTCGCATGGCACTCCTGCCGCTTTGATCCGTTGAGGGGCAATGGCTGCCGATCATCTCGTCCAGCGCTGGTTTGTCCTCACACGCGAGGAGTTGCCTGCCCTTTCCGGCGCGCGCGGATGGCCCGTTCATCTCGACCATTGCTTCCAGCGGATCCTCCTCGACAATGCGACGGGCGGTCCCTGGCGCAAGGCGATCGCTGCACCGGCTTACCGCCATGCCAGCGACGCACAGCTCGGGAAGGCCATTTCCCTCGGCGAAGCGGCCATCGCGGGGACGCAGGATCTCGCTGTCATGAATTCCCGCTCGCTCGCCTGGCGCGGCAAACTCAAGCGATAGAGATGCGCAAAGGCCGGACAACCGCGAGGTTGCCCGGCCATTTTGCGAATTGCCTTTCGGCTCGGTTATTTCACGCCGATGATGTCGGCATTGCCGTCCGGATCGCCGCTTACCCGTCCGCCGTTGCGAACCGAGCGCTGCAGGATCAGCCCGGCGAGATGCGGGGCCGCCATGGAGGTGCCCGACAGATAGGCATATCCGCCGTTCAGATAGGTCGAAACGATATCGACCCCCGGCTCTGCCACGTCGATCGGCGGGTTGGCATAGTTCGAGAAGTTTGCGAACCGATCGTTGCTGTCATGCGCCGAGACGGTCCATATATAAGAGCCGTTCACGCGGCCGGGCGAGGAGTAATTGGCATTCATGCTCTCGTTGCCGGCTGCCAGCGTGAAGTAGACGCCGCGGTTGGATGCGCGCAGCACCGCATTGTCGAGCGTAGTGCTGGTGCCGCCGCCCAGGCTCATGTTGACCACGTCGCCCGGCGACGCATAGCGATAGGTGTGGTCGACCGCAGCGAGAACGGCCGAGTTGGAGCCTTCGCCGCTGGCATCGAATACGCGAAGCGCTACGACCGAAGCGCCCGGCGCCACGCCGACGACGCCTGCTCCATCGCCCTTTGCCGCAATGGTCCCGGCGACATGGGTTCCGTGGCCGTTACCGTCGGAAAAGCTCGAGATGCCGGGTACGAAGCTGCGCGAACGACCGGTATCGATGTTGAGGTCCGGATGGCTCGCAATGCCGCTGTCGATCACCCAGGCGCGGCGAAAGCCCGATCCGGAGCCACCGCCGACGCGTGCCACGCCCCAGGGGGTGTAATCGACCATGGCGCTCACATCCTTGGTCGGACGGCCGCGCTGCTTGGTAGCGATGGACATGACCTGGTCCTGCTCGCAGGATCTGATCGCCGGATTGCCGTTCTGGATGCGGGCGATCGCGTGGTCGGGAACGTTCAGCGCAAAGCCTTTGAGTGCGCCGGTGTAGACATGTTTGACGCGGCCCGCACCGCGCATGGCCGCCTTGCCGGCTTCCTGCGCTACGGCGCTTTCCGATGTGGACGCGTCCATGGTGCAGATCCAGCTTCCCGGAATTTTCTTGCCGGCGCGTTCTGCAGCCGGGTTCACCCGTTCGCTGCCGGGAAGAACATTGGGTTTGGACTGGGCGATAAGGGTCGTCGGGATGGCGGCAAGCACCATCGCCGCGAAAAGCGACTTCTTCATTGTTTTTACTCCCTAAAGGCGAGTCTCTACTCGCTTATTCAGGGGTATTTCGAACGCGTTATTTGCCAAGAGGGAATCTCTGCTGTCGTGCGCAAAGTAAACGAATTACTTTACTTACAATTTCCGAATATTGCGCTCGAAGAAAACAGAAATAGGTTTTTAAGTTCGTTTCGGAATGAAAGGCGCTGCCGTCGGGCCGATTCGCGAAACAACTGATTTTATGCGACATTTTTGACGCAGGGCATGAAAACTTGAAATTAACCAAAGGGAGGCTGGAGAAGGAATTTATTCTTCTCCAGAACCCGGTTCGGGAGATTAACCGGAGCGGCTTTACGACCGCTCCGGTTACTGCAAATTTCGGAAATCAGTTCACGGCCTGCGAGGGCAGCGCACCGTCCGAAACTTCGCTGTCCGCCGCTTCGTCGCCAGCGACAAGGCCGCGCGCCTCGAGCATCGGGGTCACATCGGGTGCCCGACCGGCGAAGTTCTGGAACATCTGGAAGTAATCCATCGTCCCGCCACGGCTGAGAACGGTGGCGCGATAGTGATCGCCGTTCTCGCGGGTCAGGCCGCCGTTCTCGATGAACCACTTGCGGCTGTCGCGATCGAGCATCTCGGTCCACAGATAGCTGTAATAGCCGGCAGAGTATCCCGCGGGCGAGCTGAAGATGTGGTTGAAATAGGTGCTGCGATAACGCGGCGGCACGAGGTCGATCTCGAGGCCGAGTTCTTCGAGCGAACGACGCTCGAACGCGTCGACCTTTTCCGGCGTATCGATAGCGGCTGCTTCGGCGGGCGACAGTGCGCTCCACTTCATGTCGAGCAGGGCGGCTTCGACGACTTCGCCGAAATCATAGCCTTGGTTGAACTTTGCAGCGGCTTCGATCTTCTCGATCATCTCGTCGGGAATGGTCTCGCCGGTTTCGTAGTGCTTGGCGTAGTTCGACAGCACGCTCGGCCAGGTGGCCCACATTTCGTGGACCTGGCTGGGATATTCCACGAAGTCGCGCGCCGTGGCGGTGCCCGACAGGCTTTCATACCGCTGGTCGGCGAAGAAGCCGTGCAGCGCGTGTCCGAATTCGTGGAAGGTGGTGTTCACCCAGTCGAAGCTGACCAGCTGGACTTCGCCTGCCGGTGCCTTCGGGATGTTGAGCACGTTGTAGATCACCGGCTTGGTGCCATACAGATGGCTCTGCTCCACGAAGTTGCTCATCCATGCACCGCCACGCTTGGACGGGCGCTGGAACGGGTCGAAATAGAAGATGCCCAGTTCGCTGCCGTCGCGGTCGAAGACGGTGTAGGTCGTCACATCCGGGTGATAGACCGGCAGGTCCGTGCGCTTCTGGAAGGTAAGGCCGTAAAGCTTTTCGGCCATGTAGAACACGCCGTCCTCGAGCACCTTGTCGAGCACGAAATATTCCATCACCGCGTCTTCATCGAGGTCGAACTGTTCGGCCTTGATACGGTTGGCATAGCGATACCAGTCCCACGGCTTCACTTCGTAATCGCCGCCGTCGGCAGCGATTGCGGCGGTCAGCATGGCCGCTTCACGACGCTGGGTCGCGGCGAGGGCGGGGACCATCTGTTCCATGAAGTCGAGCGCGGTCTTCGGCTTTTCGGCCATGCGGTCCCACATCGCATAGCTGGCCCAGTCGGCTTCACCGAACAGCGCCGCCTTGTCGGCGCGCAGCTTGGCGATCTTGGCAATCAGCATGCGCGTGTCGACATCGGTCGTGCCGTCCGCACGGTGATAGCTCGCCATGAACAGCTTTTCGCGGGCGTCGCGGTTTTCCATGCTCGGCAGCAGCGGCTGCTGCGTCGTGTTCTGGAGCGCGATGGCATACTTGCCGTCGAAGCCCTTTTCGGTCGCAAGATCGGCAGCCGACTTGATGTCGCTGTCCGAAAGTCCGGCAAGTTCTTCGCGGCTGTCGAAGATGACCGGCTGGTCGCTCATCGCGGCGCGTGCGTCCTGGCTGAATTCGGTCGTCAGCGTCGACAGCTGCGAGTTGATCGCCTTGACCTGTTCGCGCTCGGCATCGCTGAGCAGCGCGCCGGCGTGGACCATGCCTTCGTAGGTCGTTTCGAGCAGCTTTGCGTCCTCGACCGTCATCGTCATCGCGGCGCGGTTGTCATAGACCGCCTTGACGCGGGCGAAGAGGGCGGGATCGAGCGTGATCGCGTCATAATGCTCGGTCAGCTTGGGGCTGATCTCGGTGTTGATCTCGTCCAGGCGATCGGTCGTGTTCGAACCGGTGAGGGCGAAGAAGACCGTGTTGATCCGCCCCAGCATGCCGCCGGCCTTTTCCAGCGCGACGATGGTGTTCTCGAAATTCGGGGCCGCCGGGTTGTTCTTGATCGCCTCGATCTCGGCCTTGTGGATCATCATGGCCTGCTCGTAGGCAGGCAGGTAATCGTCTTCCGAAATTCGTGTGAAGTCCGGCGCGTGGAACGGCAGGTCGCTGCGCTCGGCGAAATAGCCGGTGCCAGCGGGAATATCTGGATTGTAGGCCTGGGCTTCTTGCAGGTCTGCCAAGGGGTCACCTTCTTCGGTGTTGATGGTTGCGCATCCGGCAAGCAGGGCTGCGGCGGCGGTGGTGGCCAAGATTTGGGCCTTCATGGTCTCTCCAATAATTGGCGAAAAACGAATGGACGGGTGTGCATCCGTAATATGGTTTCGTTTGCGACAATGGCGCATGAACAGGAATTGCAGGCTAAGTGCAAGTTTCCAGCGTCGAACGGTCGATAGCGGTCGGCGGAAAATGCTTAGTCCAAGCGCTTGCCCTGACCGCGCTCGGCCTGTTCCTTCGCAGCTTCGGCCGCTTCTTCCAGCGCCTGGCGGTTCACCGTGACGATGCGCGGCTTGCCTCCGGTATCGTCGACTACCAGCCATAGCGAGCCGAGCTCGAAATAAGCGCCCTGTTCCTTGTCGACCGTCATTTGCGACAGGTCGAGATCGCGCAGGACGGCGACCATGCGCTCGTCGAACACCTCGTCGAAGAGCGTGTCGATTTGGTCCTCGCTCAATTCGCGCCGTTCTCCGTCGGCGTCGATATAAAGCAGCGGAAGTCCGACCTGTTCGAGCAGGCGCGCCTTGTCGCCGCTTTGCGCCGCCTCGCGCAGGGTCTCGATTGCAGCCTCGAACTGGCTCGGACTGGTGCCGGTGGCGCAGGAGATCGCGCCGCCGTTGACCGCATCGTTGGCCCGGTCGAACTCCACGTCGGGATCTTCCTGTTCGGACCAGACCAGCAGGAGGCAATTCTCGACCGGATCGGTGCGGGCTTGCTCTTCGATGACCTGCACCAGGGGTTCGCTCTGGTCCTCCGGTGCGAGAATGTCGGCGGGCGCGGGCGAGCAGGCCGCCAGTGCAGTCGCGAGGCCGATCGCCGGGAAGAGATGCGCTGAGAACTTCATTGCCGGGCAGGATAGCGGACAATCGGGGTGTAGATCGACCCCTCGGGGTGCAATTCGCTCTCGAACAGGACGAATTCCTGCACGGTCCACGGCTCGAGCCGCAGGCGGCTGGTGGCCGACAGGAAGGGCTGTGCAGGGCCGCTCGCGGTATTCAGCCGGGCGAGGGTGATGTGGGGCAGGAACTTGCGCCCTTCCGGCTCGATCCCGACACTCTGGCAGGCACGCTCCACCTTGCGCTGCAAGAGGATCAGCGGCTCGCAGGGTTTCACTCCCGCCCACAAGGCTCTCACAACGCCTTTTCGTTCGAAAAAACCAGAGCATGCAATCACAAGATCGAAGCTATCGAAGGTGATCGTGCCAAGCGCCTCGGCAAGATCGTCGGCCTGGTGCGTCTCCACATCGCCCACATAGCGCAAGGTGAGGTGGAGCTGGTCGTCATCCTGCCAGCGTGCCTCGTCCACGCCTTCCATGAGGTCGGTGAGGGTGTCGCGAATGGGCGGGGGCGGGCGCAGTCCGACAAACAGGCGATGGCTCATGATGTGGTCCGAAACTGCGTGATCTCAGCGATCGACCTGTCGCACGCGGTTGCGGCCTTCGGTCTTGGCATCGTACATCGCGGCATCGGCAAGCCTGATGCTGTCGTCAATAGTGCTCGTGCGGACGTGCGGCCCGATGCCGATGGAGGCACTGGTCGCACCGCTCGGCAGTCCGACGGTCTCGTGCAGCATCGAAAGACCCTCGCGCAGGTCTTCTGCAAACACGAGAGCGCGCTCCGCATCGGGCTCGTCGAGGAATACGCAGAACTCTTCACCGCCCAATCTTGCTGCGAAATGATGCCCTTCGCCGTAGGCCCGCAAGGCGTCGCGCATCAGCTTGCCCACCTCGATCAAAGCCCTGTCGCCCATGTCGTGACCGTAGGTGTCGTTTATCTTCTTGAAATGATCGAGGTCGACCAGCATCAGATGGGCGGTTTCCCGGGTCTGTCCGTCTACGAGACCGTATTCGAAGAGCGCGCGGCGGTTGTAGAGGCCCGTAAGCGGATCGTGCTTGGCAAGGAATTCCGCCTGGGCGAGCGCGTCGGCGAGGTCTTCGTTCAGGCGCCGGTTCTCCACCAGCATGTCTGCGGAGACGCTCCGCTGCTGGGCGGTGGCGAAGGCGAACATGGACACGCCGACCACCAATGCCGTCGTCCCGAAAGCATAGGGCAGCAGGGCGTCCCCGGCATACAGGTAAAGCGCCACGAACAGCGTGAGCAGGAAACCGACCATGAAGGCAAAGGTCTGCTCCCGCAAAGGCGCGGTCATCGTCACGATCAGACCGACACCGGTGATCGTTCCGGCGGCAATGAGCAGGCGCAGCGGTTCATTCAGCGGCTGGGCAAGGGAGGGAAGCAGGAGGTAAGCCCAACTCATCCCGCCAAAAAACAGCATGATCGACAGGATACGTAGCGCCGGATCGAGCGATCGGCCTGTGTCGATCTGTCGGCGCAGGTGGTTGTAGGACATGTGAGCGCCGACAAGTGCAAGCACACGCATGATCAACGGGAGGACGTAAGCGTTCGGATCGGCGAGAAACAGCACCGCAGCCGCAATCGCGACGACGCTGAGTACGTTCGCAGAAAACGCGCGCTGTTCGGTAATGAGGACGGAACGGACCGTCTCACGCCAGCTTTCTCGTAGCCAGTCTGCGTCCCGTTCGGGTGCGACCGTAAACCCATTGGCCGTCTTCACGCGGCTTCCCCTTCTCGCCCCACCTACAACCTCCGTAGGGTGAGGCCTAATAAATGCCCTATGACATCTGGCAGAGACTTACAATCTTGCGCGGAAGCACATTACCTTTGTCACGATTAGAAAGATCTACGTCTCTCTGGGATCTTCGTAGCTTGCGTCCATGAACATCATGGCCCTTCGCTCCGACCTGAATTCCAGCCCACGAGCAACCTGTCCGGCCGCATGCGTGTAGTCGAGTTCCGCTGCGATCTTCTCGTAATCGCCGGCCTGGATCGCCGCGTTAAGTCGCGGGCTTTCCGCTTCCGAAACGTTTCCGAGCCCGACATTGTAGACGAGGTCCAGAAGCGCATCGAACTCATGCTGGTATAATGGCAAGTCGCCGACCAGGATCCGGACGCCGCGTTCGGCAGTCGCCAGGTCACTTTCCAAGAAGGAGAGGACCTGTTCTTCGGAAATCCGGTCTCCTACCCGCAAATTGTCTCCCGGCGTGATCAGGTGACCAACGCCGACCGTCGGATAGCCTGCCACGTCGCGATAGACGGTATAGCGGACACCCTCTTCCTCGATAAGCGCCTGCTTGAACTCTTCGCTGGCCTTCATGAGCGCTGCAGGTTTGCGAATGTCCTGCTCTTCCGCGCTCATAACATAAGTAGCTGCCAATTGCTGGTCGGCGCGGGTCTTTTGCGTCGGGGGACCGGTAAAGGCAGCCAGTCCCACTGCACCCGCGCCCATCATCAATGTGGCCCTCTTTCGCGTAGAGAACTTCGGATTGACATTGAACACTTGCTGGGCGGCCTGACGGGCCCGTTTCAATTCCCGGCGGTGACGGCGGTGTTGCTTTATCCGCTTAAGGAGCCTGCGCGCACGCTTTTGCTCACCCGCATGGGGCGTCGCGGTCCACTTCTCGTTTTCTAGCGGCCGATCGAGTTCGCGCATGATCGCGCGAATGCGTTCGTCCTGAAGCGAACCGGAAACGGGCGCAGGCCGCAAGTGGTCGGATGACGGTGCGACCCGATCCTTTTGCTCGACTTCCTGCTTCATTGTTGTTTCTATTCCCGTGAATTCTGTATCTGAAATCCTCCGCTCGAGGGCGGAGGGGAGGGCCGATCTGCGGCCTGTCTTACCCAATCAACGGATAGACCCGCGGATTGGGTCCACGCTTCACCGCGCCTGGCACTCGCTTGGGAGAGCGACCCCTGCTGGGCAGGCGTATGGCAAATAACCATTTTTCAGTTACTTACGGACAAGGGCGGTGGGGGCGGCGGTTCCACCTCTCCGGGAGGCACTGGTGGCGGCTCGGGCGGGTTCATGACGCTCTCCAGCGTCTGCAAGTCCAGCCGGCGGCCTTTTTGCCCGGTCCCGACGAGCAAGGTCATGTGGTCTTTCCCGGTCCTGATAACAGCTGGACTGGCCGACAGCAGGCCCATCACGAGACTCCGGCCGTTGTCGCTGCTGCGCGTCAGGGCCTCGCAACGGATCGTTGAGCCGTTCCTGTTTTTCAGGCGACCGTCTTCGGTCCATTCGATGTCGATCGAGGTGTCGGGGCATTCCGACCAATCGATGCTGTTCGCACCGAGCGTAATGACACCTGCATTCTCGCCGATGCCGAAACCCGAATGACCCCATCCGTCGTAGTTGGAGGCCATCCTCGGAACCCATTTGCCGGTCACGAAGTCGCGGTCGGGGATGTTGGCGAGGCGCCAGGCTTCGGGTTCGACAAGGACGAGTTCGGTCTCCCCGCTCTTCAAAAGCAGGCGGCTGTCCCCGACGCGGTTTACTGTCGGGTTCGAACCGAAAAAGCCGAAGAACCTGCCATCGCGGCCTTCCCATTCCGGGGGGCACCCGATCAGTGTCTGCGTGCGCGTCCCGTTGCCGGTATCGCGCAGGGTTCCATTTCTATCCAGCGAGGCCGGATTGCCGGAATGATTGCAACCGATAGAGTAGGCAAGCCCATCGTTCCCCACCTGCACATAGGCGCGCCGCCAACCGATGTTTTCGCGCCAGCTCGGAGAAAACTCGTTGAACCGCTCGACCAGCCAAAAGCCCTCGATCTCGTCGAGCGAGGTCACGGCAGGGCCGATTTCGAGCGTTGGCGTCGCAGTTTCGGATGCGACAACTTCGCTTTTCGAAGACGACGCATCGCTACACCCGGTGAGGCAAGTGACTGAAAGCAAAGCGCCGATTGCGATGAGCGGGTTGGTTGTGACCATGCAAAGGAAACTCGCGTGGCGGCAATCCGGGTCCCCGCTTGTATTCGCCCAAGGCAAAACCCACATTCGCGGAACCCCCGCGCTTCTCGTCCGCTGCCCTCAGTGAAGGGCTGGACCTCCCATAATCGCGGCCCCTTGACCAAAGCGAACAATTCGGGAACACGCTTCCTTCATGGCACTTACGAAAATCTCCGTACGCGGCGCGCGCGAACACAATTTGAAGGGCGTGGATATCGACCTGCCGCGCGACAGCCTGATCGTGATCACGGGCCTGTCCGGCTCGGGCAAATCGAGCCTCGCGTTCGACACGATCTACGCGGAAGGGCAACGGCGTTATGTGGAGAGCCTGTCCGCCTATGCTCGCCAGTTCCTCGAGATGATGCAGAAGCCCGATGTCGAGCACATCGACGGGCTGTCACCTGCAATCTCGATCGAGCAGAAGACCACCAGCCGCAACCCGCGCTCGACCGTGGCGACGGTTACCGAGATATACGACTACATGCGCCTGCTGTGGGCGAGGGTGGGCGTACCTTACTCTCCGACCACCGGCCTGCCGATCGAGGCGCAGACCGTCTCCAACATGGTCGACCGGGTAATGGAATTGCCCGAAGGCACGCGGCTGTACCTGCTCGCGCCGGTGGTGCGCGGGCGCAAGGGCGAATACCGCAAGGAACTGGCCGAGTGGCAGAAGGCTGGCTTCACCCGCGTGCGCATCGATGGCGAGATGTATCCGATCGAGGAAGCCCCCGCGCTCGACAAGAAGTTCAAGCACGACATCGAAGTGGTGGTCGATCGTCTTGCGGTGAAGGAGGGGCTGGAAACGCGCCTCGCCGACAGTTTCGAGACTGCGCTGAAGCTCGCCGATGGGCTCGCCTATGTCGACCTTGCCGATGGCGTGGTGCCGGGGCGTGAGGACGAAGCCGAGGGTGGCGGCGCGATGAAGGGGGCGGGCCTACCTGCCAACCGCATCGTGTTCTCCGAGCGTTTCTCCTGCCCGGTTTCAGGCTTCACTATCGAGGAAGTCGAACCGCGCCTGTTCTCCTTCAACGCGCCGCAGGGGGCCTGCCCGACCTGTGACGGGATCGGTGAGAAGCAGCTGTTCGACCCGCAGCTGGTCGTGCCGAACGAGGCTCTGAGCCTCAAGAAAGGTGCGGTCGTGCCGTGGGCGAAGAGCAATCCGCCATCGCCCTATTACATGCAGGTGCTGGCTAGCCTCGCGAAGGAATACGAGTTCGATCTCACCACCCCGTGGGAAGATTTCGACAAGGAAATCCGCGATATCATCCTTTACGGCACCAAGGGCCGCGCCATCCCGCTCACTTTCAAGGACGGGCGCAAGCAGTATACGGTGAAAAAGCCGTTCGAGGGTGTGATCGGCAACTTGAACCGCCGCATGCTCCAGACCGAGAGCGCGTGGATGCGCGAGGAGCTGTCGAAATTCCAGACCGCGCAGCCGTGCGAGACCTGCCATGGCAAGCGTCTCAACGAGAAGGCGCTGGCGGTGAAGATCGCGGGCACCGACATCGCCACCCCCACCAAGATGAGCGTGGCGGATGCGAAGAACTATTTCCTCAAGCTGCCCGAGGATCTCAACGACACGCAGAGCCAGATCGCCAAGGCCATCCTCAAGGAAATCAACGAGCGGCTGGGCTTCCTCGACAATGTGGGCCTCGACTACCTCAACCTCGACCGGACCAGCGGCACGCTGAGCGGCGGGGAGAGCCAGCGTATCCGCCTCGCCAGCCAGATCGGCTCGGGCCTTTCGGGCGTGCTCTACGTGCTCGACGAACCCAGCATCGGCCTGCACCAGCGCGACAACGACCGGCTGCTCGAAACCCTCAAGCGCCTGCGCGATCTCGGCAACACGGTAATCGTGGTCGAGCATGACGAGGACGCGATCCGCCAGGCGGACCACGTGGTCGACCTTGGCCCCGGCGCCGGTGTGCGCGGGGGCGAGGTGGTGGCGCAGGGCACGCTGAAGCAGGTGCTGCGAAGCAAGAAGTCGCTCACTGCGGACTATCTCACCGGACGCCGCGAGATCAGCGTCCCGGCCACCCGCCGCAAGGGCAACGGCCACCAGCTTACCGTACACGGCGCGCGGGCGAACAACCTCAATAACGTCACCGCCAGCCTGCCGCTCGGGACCTTTACCTGCATCACCGGCGTCTCGGGCTCGGGCAAGTCGTCCTTCACCATCGACACGCTCTACGCCTCCGCTGCGCGCCAGCTGAACGGCGCACGCGTGGTCGCGGGCGCGCACGACAAGGTCACCGGCCTCGAATATTGCGACAAGGTGATCGAGATCGACCAGTCGCCCATCGGCCGCACCCCGCGCTCCAACCCGGCGACCTACACCGGCGCCTTCACCCAGATCCGCGACTGGTTCGCGGGCCTCCCCGAAGCGCAGGCGCGCGGCTACAAGCCCGGCCGCTTCAGCTTCAACGTCAAGGGCGGCCGCTGCGAGGCGTGCCAGGGCGACGGCCTGATCAAGATCGAGATGCACTTCCTGCCCGACGTCTACGTCACCTGCGAGGAATGCGGCGGCAAGCGCTACAACCGCGAAACGCTGGAGGTGAAGTTCAAGGGCCACTCCATCGCCGACGTGCTCGATATGACGATCGAGGATGCGGAAGTCTTCTTCAAGGCCGTCCCCCCGATCCGCGACAAGATGCACATGCTGAACGAGGTGGGGCTGGGCTACGTCAAGGTCGGCCAGCAGGCGACCACGCTGTCGGGCGGGGAGGCGCAGCGCGTGAAGTTGGCCAAGGAACTGTCCAAGCGCAGCACCGGCCAGACGCTCTACATCCTCGACGAGCCCACCACGGGCCTCCATTTCGAGGATGTGAGGAAACTCCTCGAAGTGCTCCACCGGCTGGTGGAACAGGGCAATTCGGTGGTGGTGATCGAGCACAATCTCGACGTCATCAAGACCGCCGACCACATTCTGGACCTGGGCCCGGGCGGCGGCGTGCGCGGGGGCGAGATCGTCGCGCAAGGCACGCCGGAAGACGTGGCCGAGGTGCCCGAAAGCTATACCGGCCAGTACCTCAAGCCGATGCTGGAACGGCAGTCAGCCACCAAGGAAGCGGCAGAGTAGCGACGTAGACGAGCTAGCGTAGGAGCGCTTGCGCGACGCGCCAGCGTCGCCAAAGCGCAAGCGCGCGTCGCGGCTTATGCCGCGAAGCCAAGCGGCCCGGATGGGCCGCGCCCGGCGTCTGAGGGCGCAAACAGAAAACTCCCCGCAAGTCCTTAACCACCCTGTGGTATAGCCAAGCCTTCACACCCGTCAGCTCAGGGAGGGTGGGTTATGAAATGGCTTGTCTTTCTCGTCGCCGCAGTGGTCGGCTTCCTGGTCGCTTTCGGCTGGTCGAACAGCGATGAGATCGGGGCGGAGGTGGACCGCAAGCTGGACGAGGACTTCGCCGAGCAATGCGTCGCTCGCGCGCGCTTCCCGGCGGAATTCCAGTCCAAGGCGCCGCAAATCTGCGGCTGCATGAAACGCGAATTCGACCGCCGCGGCTTCAAACTGACCGACGCCTTCGGCGAGGACAATGCGGAGATGCGGACCGTCGTGCAGGGGTGCGCGCGGAACGCGATGTAGGGTGGGCCAAAATTATCGCCTGATGGGCATAGAAAGTAGTTGCGAAATTTCAGAAGATTGGACTGGTCAGCACTTCGAAGCTGACGGTCGCAATCAGAGCATAATGTGAGCCTGACGCTAGGTGAGCCGTCGGGCAGCCGGAATGCTCTTATTACATGCCGGTCGCATCATGCGTCCGTGAGGAAGCCGAGCTTGTATCCCTTCAAGGCGGCCGACACGCGGTCATTTACTTCGAGCTTTGCAAACAATCGCTTGAGGTGAGTGGCAACGGTCGGAGCGCTGATCCCGAGTATCACTGCTATTTCTGGATTTGATTTTCCGGCGCCGATCCATCGAAGGATCTCGATCTCCCTCGGCGAAAGCTTTTTGCTAGGCTCCTCTCGACCGGTACCGAAATGATCGAATCTCCAATGTGTATGTTGCGCGATAGCATGCATCAATGACCTGTCAGCAGCCGCTAAATCTTCGTCGCTCACTTGGGTTGCACCGAAGAAACCTTGCACGCGTTTTCTTCCCACAGTGGGCATGAGAAGGCCGTCTGTAACCGGGGAATCGGTAAATTCTGCCAAATAAGCAGCTTGCTCCTCAGTGGGTTCGAGTTCGGCTAGAGCTTCTCTTATCGACATGACCTTTTCTTGGGACATTACATAAGTCGGAAGTGGGTCAATGTCCTGGTAGTTCAGAGCCATGTAACGATTCATCCATCGGCGCGGCATCCCGCGCTCGAATAGCTGATAGTCGTCAAGATCGTTCTTTTTGGGAAGGACATAGCAGACGGCCTGAAATCCAAACGAGCGGAAAAATTCACTCACAACTTCGAGAAGCTCGTCAGCATCAGAGGCATGGTCGATTGAATTGAATATTTCGAAACCCGGCATCGGTTCTCCAAAGTGGTGAGCTTTTTCCTGAAAACGCTCAATTTCGATGGCTAGCTTAGAAACACGGTTAAAATATGCCAACCTACATGTTTAGTATCATTCAGTTAGATGACATTAGGCTGTGTGACTACTCAGAGTACAAGTAAATACGTACGTAGTTCCCACTTACGGATCGCTTCCCAAGATTAAATTCAAACGGGAAATGCGTGATTCGATCGTGAACTTAGGGGCTGTTAGATGTCAAAATCTCAGTTTATTATAGTAGATCGAGACCCATTGACCGCGAATGCTCTCGTTAGGGCATTGGGCGATTTCGGCTATGCCTACCCCGTGGCCACGTTAGGTGAAGTGGGTGCTGAGTGGCCGGAATTCTGCATGATTTTCGTGGCGGATCGGGCCGATCAACTGAACGACGCGATCGAGTTTGTTCGGGAACGAGGGGTGTTTTACCCGATAATTCCCTATAGCGATGAGGTCGTACCGCAGCGTGTCGTCGACACGATACGATGCGGGGCGATGAGCTATTTGAGTTGGCCTTCCACCAAAGCGCAGTTGGTTGAAGTGCTATCCTCGATTGAAGAGAGTTCTGAAGCGTTGCTGCGTGAGAAAGCGGCGCGTGAACGAGCATTCTTCCTCCTGAAAACCCTGACACGGAAGGAGACGGAGGTCCTCAATGAGATTGCCACCGGGGCGTCGTCGCGGCAGATATCCAAGGTTCTTGGGATCAGTCACCGGACAGTAGAGGCTCACCGTTCGAACATTATCGCCAAACTCAAGGTGCCTAATGCGATCGCCGCGGTACGAATGGCACTAGAACCCCGATTGCCACAGATGCCGCCCAGTCGTCGTTAGAACCCGTTGATATTGGCATCTCAATTAGCGCGACAAAGTGATCTCCTGGGCAGGACTTCAAGTTCCGTCCAATATCGAGGGGTCCGGGCCAGCAGGTTCGGACCCCTACTTTTCGCCAGTCGCGTAGCTCAGTATCTAGCGCTGTCCTACTCCCATTCCTGTCTATAACTAGTCCGGTTCACTCCACTCCACACAGGTGAACCATGAACGCCATCGTCCCGATCGAACCCGCTCCCACTCACGGTCCGCATGGGGAGGGGCGGACGGTGTTGACGCCTTCGCTCCAGGCGGAGTTTCTCAAGAGCCTCCAGCTGTTCGGCAATGTCCGGCTCGCGTGCCGGGCGGCCTCGTGCTCGGCGCAGACGGCTTATCGGGCGCGGCGGCGCTCCTCCGGCTTTGCGCGGGCGTGGGATGCGGCGCTGCTCGCGGCGCGGGCTTCGGCAGAGGCGACGCTCGCCGATCGCGCGATCAACGGGGTGGAGGAGGCTGTCTTCTATCACGGCGAGGAGGTGGCGCGGCGCAGGCGCTATTCCGACCGCCTGCTGCTCGCGCGGCTCGACCGGCTCGAGGAAAAGCCCGAAATCGCGGCCGAGCTGGATGTGCTCGACGAGCGGATCGAGGCGCTGGAGCGGGGCGAGGAACTGGCGGCGGCGCGCTCGCCCGAAGAATTGGCGCAAGAGTGTGTTCCACCCGTTCCACTCTGTAGGGAATGCGGGGAGCAATCCGACACGCTGGACGAGGAGGACCTGTGCGCGTGCTGCGTCACATGGGTCGAGCGGGTGCTGGCGATGCACGATGCGCGGCCTGCCGATGCGCCGAGCATCGAGGAACAGGCGCAGGCGCTGGGGATGGAGCCTCTCGCGCTGGAGGAGCTGCAGCTATCCGCCTACGAGGGGCGCAGGCGAGAGTGGTGGCTCTTCACCGGAGAGGACGGGAAGGGCGCGTTCGTGTGGTAGCGGCGAGGGGCTGGCGCGAAGGCGCGGTGCCTACTTCAGCAGCTCCAGCTCTACCGAGCCGTGACCGCGCTGGATGATGCCGATCTGCTGGGCCGCGGCGCGGCTGAGATCGATGGTGCGGCCATGTGCGTAGGGACCGCGGTCGTTGATGCGCACGATGACCGAAGCCCCCGTGCGCGGGTTGGTGACCTGGACCAGCGTTCCGAAGGGCAGCGTCTTGTGCGCAGCTGTCATGGCGTTCATGTCGAACCGCTCGCCACTCGCGGTGCGGCGGCCGTGGAAGCGGCGGCCGTAATAGGAGGCAACCCCGCTGCCGAGCGAGGTCGTGACGGGCTCCACCTCGACCGGGGGATCGAAGGTGTCGAGATCCACCGCCTCCGGACCCGGCGCAGGCGCAGCGGGCAGGGGGGCGTATTCGGCGAAGCTCGCCTGGAAATGGGTGTCGGTTACTGGGGTAAGCTCGCGCTCTTCCGAATGACCGGCAGTGCCGGGCAGCACCAGTGCTGCAACGAAGAGTGCGCTGCGTAGCGCGCGTTTGGCCATGAATGGACCTCCCGTTCGGTTCGGGAGGATATAGGCGATGGCGCGCGCGGAGTCGTTAACGTGGACGTAAACTGCCTCGTTTTGGCCACGTTTCGGCGCGCGGATACGGAGGTGGCCGTGCTTTCCTACTGCATCTGGGGTGTGCCAGGTGGCGTGCATACCAGAGAGCGATTCGGTGGATTTGGACGCTGTGGCTGCCGGATCGCGAGGGAAGGGTGCCGCATAGCAAATGGGGCCGGCATTGCTGCCGACCCCACTCTCACCGATACGTGGCCGTGTTCCTTCAACCGAAGTTCAAGGGACGCAGACTTGGCATCCGATGTTTTCCCTTCCGTTCCGTCCGAAGACTTCCCTTCCGGTTCTGTCACCGGCGCTCGCACCGGCATCCGGCTCCACCCTCCAATCAGCCCGGTCCAGTCGCGTCGCGGCCGAAGCCGTTCGCTTACTTTCCCCAGCCGACCTTCAACAGGCAGCTCCGCAGCCCGACCTTCCGTTCATGGCCGGAGCCTCGAACGGTTGCATCGCCATCCGGTCCGAAGACCTTGTTGCGACGCCTCCTTCGGCATCCGACCGGGTTGGCCCGGCTCGTAATGGAACGTTACGCGTCTTCGTCATCGACCCGCCTTGCGTCCGGCGTGAGCCTTCGGCACGAGGGTCTCGTAAGTCGCGCGGACAGGTTCCGCTACGTCTTTCCGGTTCCGAATTTCCTAAGTCTTTCAGGTCGTTAGACCGTCTAGACCGGAAGCTTTCTTCGCCGTTCCGATGACTTGAAGCTGCGCCTGATCGCCCGATTCTTCAAGCGCACAAGAGGCGAGTTATCCACTTTCCACACAATTCGCTGTGGAGGGAGGTGGATAAGTCAACCGTTCGTCGCAAAGATTCGAACGCTACCGCCGCCATCCGCGCAATTTTACGCGCCTACGGATAGGCTCGTTGGTAATTCTCTAGCGGTCGCGCTTGGCCAGCAGGCGAAGTCGCAGGGCATTCAGCTTGATGAAGCCCTCGGCATCCTTCTGGTCGTAAGCGCCTGCGTCATCTTCGAAAGTGACGTGGGCTTCGGAATAGAGCGACTGATCGGACTTCCGCCCCACGACCATTGCGTTGCCCTTGTACAGCTTCAGCCTGACGGTCCCGCTGACCTTCTCCTGGCTGAGATCGACGGCCGCCTGCAACATCTCGCGCTCGGGGCTGAACCAAAGGCCGTTGTACACAAGTTCTGCATAGCGCGGCATGAGCTCGTCCTTGAGATGCGCCGCGCCGCGGTCGAGTGTGATCTGCTCGATACCGCGATGTGCACGGGCGTAAATCTCGCCGCCCGGGCTTTCGTACATCCCGCGGCTCTTCATTCCGACGAAGCGGTTCTCGACAAGGTCGAGGCGCCCGATGCCATGCCTGCGTCCCAGCGCGTTGAGGGCGGTAAGCAGGGTCGCGGGGCTCATGGTCTCGCCATTCAGCGAAACACCGTCGCCCTTCTCGAAGCCGATTTCGATATATTCAGGCGTGTCCGGCGCGTCCTCCGGGTGATCGGTCCGCGAATAAACGTAGTCCGGCGTCTCTTCCCAGGGATCCTCGAGCACCTTGCCCTCGCTGGAGGTGTGCAGGAGGTTGGCATCGGTCGAGAAGGGGCTTTCCCCGCGCTTGTCCTTCGGAACGGCGATCTGGTGCTTCTCGGCCCATGCGATGAGCGCGGTACGGCTCGTCAGGTCCCACTCGCGCCAAGGAGCGATGACCTTGATATCGGGATCAAGCGCGTAGGCGGACAATTCGAAGCGCACCTGGTCGTTGCCCTTGCCGGTCGCTCCATGTGCGATTGCATCCGCGCCGGTCTCGTGAGCGATCTCCACAAGGCGTTTGGAAATAAGCGGCCGGGCAATCGAAGTGCCGAGGAGATAATCCCCTTCGTACCGCGCATTGGCCCGCATCATCGGGAAGACGAAATCGCGCACGAATTCCTCGCGCAGGTCTTCGATGAAGATGTGCTTGTCGGGAATGCCCATAGCTCGCGCTTTCTCGCGCGCAGGCTCGATTTCCTCGCCCTGACCTAGGTCGGCCGTGAACGTGACCACTTCCAGTCCGCGCTCTACTTCGAGCCATTTGGCGATGACGGAGGTATCGAGGCCACCGGAATAGGCGAGGACGACGCGTTTGATTTCGGACATGGAGTGCACCTTGGTTAGCTTGGCCGCGCGGCTAGCAGGAGCGCGAGGCGGTAGGCAATCAAGAAGCGCTTAGCCGGCCGAAAGCGGCGCGACGGACTGTTTGCCAAACTCGGCAAGTATGCGACGGGGAAGAGCTGCCTCTTCATAATCAAGCGCGCCGACGTCGACATGGAAGCGCTCGGGCAGTTGGTGCGCAACAACTGGGACGCAATGGCGCGCAAATACACCGATTGATCAGATACCGGCGTACCATTGGTAGCCGGCGCGGTCTTCCCAATAGCCGCCTTTGCCGCCTGCGATATCATCGAGGCTGGCCACCGCTTCGATGGCGGTGAGATACTTGGCGTGCTTGTAACCTAGCTGGCGTTCGATGCGCATTCGTAGCGGGGCGCCATTGCGGATGGGGAGCGGTTCGCCGTTCAGCTCATGCGCGACGATCGTTTGCGGGTGGTAAGCGTCGATGAGGTCGACGCTCTCGTAATAATCCTGCCCGTTGAGGTTATCCGCGCAACGGAAGACGATGTATTTCGCTTCGGGCCTCAGTTTTGCCACGTCGAGCAGCAGGGAAAGCTGCGGACCGGTCCATTCGCCGATCGCACTCCAGCCCTCGACGCAGTCATGGCGCGTTACCTGCGTGCGCTGGGGCAGCTTGCGAATGTTCTCGAGACTGAGCGAAAGCGGGTTTTCGACGAGACCGCGGACTTCCAGCCGCCAGTCGGCAAAGCCTGCCTCGGCCTGCGCAGGATAGTCGCCGTTTTGCGGATCGACCGAACCATTGCCCCGGAAGAAAGGAGAGATAGCGCTGCGCGGAAACTCGGGGGCGAGCGCTTTCCTGTCCGTCAGGAACTCGTGCGCATTCTTGTGCCACCTTTCCGCGGCGCCCAGCAGTTTCGAGCCAGCGTCGCTATCGGCGAACTTGTTGCACCCGGCGACGAACCCGGCGCCGAGCGCAGCGAGAAAAGCCCTACGCTTCATCGATGCGTCCTCCGGTGATCATGTCCCGAATTTGCCGGTAAGGGCCTGCCAGGACGACCAGGGCCAGATGCACGACAAAGAAGCCGAAGATGGCGAAAGCGAAGATGAAGTGCAGACTGCGTGCCGATTGCCTTCCGCCCAGGAGGTCGACCATCCATCCGAGCAGCGGCTCCAGTCCCGGGCTGATCGCCATTCCGGTGATGATCATCATCGGCAGGAAGACTCCGAGGACCAGCCCATAGGCCAGCTTCTGGAGGAAGTTGTACTTGCCCTCTCCGTGGTCGAAATCGAGCTTCAGATGCTGGATGATATCGCGCTTGATGTTCGACCAGCGCCACTCGCGTCTGCTGGTGGCGATGTCGCGCTTGAAGTGCCTGTTGAGGAGCATGGCGGCCCACATGAAGAGGAGGCCTAGTGCAAACGGCCAGGCGACGAGGATATGCCAGTCGCGTGCAACCGCCAGGCTGTAATAGCCGGGGATGGTCATCCAGTCGGGGAAGCGGGGCACTTCGAGCCAGGCTTGCTCGCGGGAAAATCCCCAGTCGCCCCAATAGAGCAGGCGGTGGGCATTGGAGATCGTCAGCCCCGACATGAACAGGACGACCACGCAGAACACGTTCAGCCAATGCCACAAGCGCGTGGAAAGGGCGTGACGTTTCAAGCCTCGGCTCCCTCTTCCCGGGCGAGGTAGATGACATCCCTGTCCTGCTGCATCAGGTGCTGGCCGCTGTCGATGAAGAGCGTCTGGCCGCTGGCAAGGTCGCCTTGCGCAAGGAATACGGCGGCATCGGCAATTTCATCCGCCCCGGTGCGACGCCGGAGCAGGTTCATCCGGTGCGAGCGCTCGGCCTCCTCTTCCGTCTGGTCGTGGCTCGGCAGGATCGCTCCGGGAGCGAGGCCGTACACTCGGTCGCTATCACGGGTGGCGCCCATGGAAAGCATCGAGATCGTGGCGTCGAGAGCATGCTTGCTCATCGTGTAGCTGAAGAAGTCGGGATTGGGGTTGCGCAACTTCTGGTCGGTGACCTGGATCACGCACCGCCCATCTTCGGACTTGGCGCCTTTCAGGAAGGCCTGTGCCATGCGGGCGGGGGAGCGGGCGTTGATCTGCATCGCCCTCTGGTTCGTTTCGGGATCGAGCCCGGTTACATCGTCGGGCGAGAAAGCCGAGGCGGAGTTTATCAGCACCCGCCAATCCTCGTGGCGCTGCGCAAGCTCTTCGATCATTTGAACCGCTGCCTCGCCATCGCGCAGATCGCAGCAGACCGTTTCCGCGCTAGGCAGGCTGTCGGCCAGTTCCTGCGCGGCCCCGTCGGAGCTGTGGTAGTGGATGATGGTGTGCCAGCCTTCGGCAGCGAAGGCCTTCACGATGGCGGCCCCGAGCCGCTTCGCGCCACCCGTCACCAGAACAGCGGGCCGGGTCATCGGGAAAGCTCGTCGCATCGATCCATGGTGCTGGTCTGGACCAGCAATGCGTGTGCGATCAAGCCCTTTGCGCGCATCAGGTGCGGACAAGCAAAACGCCGCGAGCCAATGGGCCCGCGGCGCTTGCTGTTATCCCAGGTCGATCAGCGGCAGCGCAGGCTGCCCCGGTCGATTTCGCGCCCGACGATTGCGCCGACGGCACCGCCGAGGATTGCGCCCAGCGTGCGGTCGCCGCGACCGGCGAGTTCATGGCCCGCAAGTGCGCCGACACCGGCACCGATGACAAGACCGGTCGTGCCGTTGTCACGCTTGCAGTAATAGCGGCCATCGCGGCCACGCCACATGTAGCTGTCGCGAGTGATGCGGCGCGGCGTGACGTAATAGCCCTGGTTGTTGTACATACGGTCCTTGGCGCGCTTGCCGTGAGCCGGCGCCCAGCTGGGCGGGTCAGCGGCTGCCGGAGCGGCGGTTCCGAGGCCGGTCACGGCCATCGTGCCGGCGGCGAAGGCGAGTGCGATCTTCTTCATTATGCGTCCCCTAACGAGAGTGATTTGTCGCCAGTTTGCGGCGAGGATTACAACCGCGGATGAACAAACGCCTTTAACTCGAAATTAGCGATAAACCGACCGGAGGCCTGCGACGAAATGCTATGATTTCAGTTTGCCGAACGCCTTCTCGCGCCATTTTCCGGTGAGCCGGTCGAGCCCGGCAATCGCACGCAACTCGTCTTGATTCGGGTTTGCCACCGGGTCGTAGAGAGCGGCGAAAACGCGCGCGACGCGCCAGTCGGCATGACCATCCTCGACCTTGCGCAATTCGTCGCCCGCCTCGGCCTCGCCTTCCTCGAGGACGCGGTAGTACCAGCCGCAATTGTGCGCGCCGAGGATATGCGCGACCATGCCTTTGCGGCCGAAGCGGTGCTCTATCTTCCAGCATGGCTGGCGCGGCTGGCTGACTTCGAGCAAGGCAGTCCCGAGACGGAAGCGATCGCCGATCAGGACGTCGTCCTCTTTCAGGCCAGCGACCATCAGGTTTTCGCCGAAGGGGGCAGGGCCTGCCAGGAGGGGATGTCCACCCAGTACCCCATTCCAAGCGCGATAATGGTCGGTCGGATAGTGGTGCACCGCCATGTCGATCCCGCCGTGGTGCTTCGTATCGGCGACCATATCCCCTTCGATGCCGAAACTGCGAAAGGTCGCCGTTCCTTCCAGCGGGCGTTTGTCGATGGCGCTCAGTTCCGCGCCGTTGAATGGCTTGGGTAGGCCGATGCAGATCGCATCCACGCGCAGGCTCATATACCGCCCCGCAATCCTACAGAGTGGAACGGGTGGAACACGGTCCAAGGGAGGAAATCCTGCCCACCGCCCAAGCGGCGCATTCCGGTCGTTTTTCGAGGGCTTGGCACGGTCATCGGCCCATTCCAGCACATGGCGCCAAAGTAGGAAAGGCTTCGTCCGCTGCGGTCAATCGTCACCGCGCCGGACAGTCAGGGCATACCAGTCTCGCTGCACGCCGTCGGCCCCTTCGCCGCGATAGCGCACGGCATCGAGGATCGTGAAACCCGCTTCGCGGTAACGCTCCTCCAGCCATTTGGGCGAGGGGAGGTTGGTCCAGCGTCCCAGCGGATCGCGGCCTTCGTCCGGATGCGCCTCGTCGCCAAGTTTGTAATTGGCAAAATGAAGGCCGCCGGGACGCAGGGCGGCGTGGATGGATCGCAGGACGGGCGGAAGATCGACGCGGGGCAGGTGCAGCAGGCATGCGTGTGCCCAGATCGCATCATAAGCACCTTGCGCATCGAGTTCGGAAAACAGCAGCTTGCGTGCCGGAAGGTCGAAGCGTTCGCGCGCCTTGCGGGCCATGGCCTCGGTCCCGTCGGTCGGATCGACCGCAAACCCGCGTTCGAGCATGCGCGCGGAATCCCGGCCGCTCCCGCAGCCCAGTTCCAAAATCTCAGCCCCGGAATCCAGCCGGTCGAGGAATGCGTCGAGAAAGCGGCTCGGACCTTGGCCGAATGACAGGGTGTAGCGCGGCGCGTTCGCCTCGTAATAGGCGATCGTGTCCGCGTCCGCGCTCACTCCTGCGCGGCTCCGGCCTCTGCCGCTTCGCGATCACGCTGGGCGCGGGATTTCTTCTCGGCAGTGGTCTTCAGCTGGCCGCAGGCCGCATCGATATCGCGGCCGCGCGGGGTGCGTACGGGTGCGGAAATGCCGTTTTCGAAGACGATGTTCGAAAATGCGCGCACGCGTTCGGGCGTGGAGCATTCATAGGGCGCGCCGGGCCAGGGGTTGAACGGGATCAGGTTCACCTTGGCGGGAAGGTCGTATTCCTTGATCAGGCGCACCAGTTCGCGCGCATCGTCGTCGGAATCGTTCTTGTCCTTCAGCATCACGTATTCGAAGGTGATGCGCCGGGCGTTGCTGGCCCCGGGGTAGGCGGCACAGGCGGCAAGCAGTTCCTCGATACCGTACTTTTTGTTGATCGGTACGATCTCGTCGCGGACTTCCTTGGTCACCGCGTGGAGCGACACGGCAAGGTTCACGCCGATCTCTTCGCCGCAGCGTTCCATTGCCGGAACCACGCCGCTGGTCGACAGCGTGATGCGGCGCTTGGAGAGGGCGAGGCCTTCGCCATCCATCACCAGCTTCAGCGCATCGCGCACGTTCTCGAAATTGTAGAGCGGTTCACCCATGCCCATCATGACGATATTCGTGAGCAAGCGGCCGTCTGCGCGGTATTCGGTCTCGTCCGCTTCCTCGCCGAAATCCATCTTGCCCTTGGGCCACTCGCCCAGCGCATCGCGCGCCAGCATGACCTGTCCCACGATCTCGCCCGGCGTCAGGTTACGCACGAGGCGCATGGTGCCGGTGTGGCAAAACCGGCAGTTGAGCGTGCAGCCCACCTGGCTCGACACGCACAGAGTTCCGCGATCGGCATCGGGGATGAAGACCATTTCGAACTCGTGCCCGTCGGCCGTCTTCAGCAGCCATTTGCGGGTGCCATCGTTCGAATGCTGGGCCTCGACCACTTCGGGACGGCCGATGACGAAACGTTCGGTCAGCCAAGGGCGCATCGTCTTGGCGATGTCCGTCATCGCTTCGAAATCGGTGACGCCGCGATGGTAGAGCCAGTGGAAGACCTGCTTTGAGCGCAGCTTCGCCTGCTTCGCATCCAGCCCGGCGGTTTCGAACAGTTCGCGGATGCGCGCCTTGGGCAGGCCCATCAGATCCACGCGCCCGTCGGGACGCGGCGTGATGTCACGCGCGACGGGAACCGGGTCTACCTGCCCGGGGATGCTCATCAAATTCGTATCGGCCATGGGAGCGACGCATATAGGCGCGTGAAGGGTGAAAGGAAAGGGGCGTGCACAATGCAGGATCATGCATTCGGTTTCCGTGAATTCGCCTGCGCTCTGCACCGTTCGTCGAAATTTTCGCCCGCTGCATTTGGTCGACGGCAGGATGCATTTCGTCGCTAATTTTGTTGCGCGCCTGCAACACTTTCTTGTTGTGCAAGGTTAATGAAACGCCAGTCGGAAACCGCCGTTGAATGGTTCCACGCGCCGCACATGGCGCGTCGAAAACAACAATGGAGTTTACTATGAAAAAGGTTGCAACACTTCTGGTCGCCGGTTCGGCAATCGCCATGGCAGCCCCTGCCGCGGCACAGGACAATTCGCCATTCACCGGCCCGCGCGCCGAAGTCGTCGGCGGTTACGATGTCAGCAAGGCTGGCAGCTCGATCGATGACGATGTTAACGAAGACAACGACCAGTCGATCGAAGGCGTCGTTTATGGCGTTGGCCTCGGTTACGACTTCAATGCCGGCGGCGTGGTCCTCGGCCTTGAAGGTGAACTGACCGATTCCACCGCAGACGTCGAATTCGACGATGGTGACTTCGAAGGCTTCGGCCTCGGCGACGTGAACGCCGGCCGTGACCTTTATGTCGGCGCCCGCGTCGGCGTGCTCGCACAGCCGGACCTGCTGGTCTACGCCAAGGGCGGCTATACGAACGGCCGTTACAACATCAACAGCTCGTTCGACGGTGAAGAGTACGCCGCCAAGCTCGACACCGATGGCTATCGTCTGGGTGCCGGCGTCGAATACGCGCTGGATGCGAACACTTTCGCCAAGGTCGAATATCGCTATTCGAACTACAGCGATGCGGAACTCGACTTCGAAGGCGATATTGCCGACGTCGATGTCGGTGAAATCGATACCGACCGTCACCAGGTCATGGTCGGCTTCGGCTACCGTTTCTAATCGTAGCTGAGTGAAGTGAAGGGCCGGTGGCAGCGATGCCATCGGCCCTTTCCTTATCTGAAGCGTCGACAGCCCAGGGTGGCCGCGTCGATCGCGGTCGCGGCGCCTGCAAGCTTGTAAGCATCGGTAAAGCGGCGGCCATTGGCCCCGATCGCCGTGACACGCATGGTCGGTGCCGATCGCATGGCGGCGATGATCGCGGCGTCCATGGCTTTGTCCCGCGCCCAGGCCTTGTTCCCGTCTACAATCATGGAAAAGCTCTGGCGGCCGATGCGCAAACTGGCCTGTTTGGCGCGCAGGGGTTGCGACAGGCGCAGGTGGACCTGCCCGCGGATGCCTCGCTTCGGCCAGTGTCCTACGGTCGCATAGCCGCTGGATGCGGCGCCGTCGCGCGCGGGTGCGGCAGCGGCGATTGCATAGCAACGCGGCACATTGGCGTCGAGGAATGCGGCCCAGCCGGAAAAGACGCCAAGGCTGTCCTTGGCCGCGAGCGGAGTGGCTGCGGCGATCATTACGGCGAGGGCTGCGGCGAACCTAGTCATAATCGATGGCGACGACTTCCCATTCCTTCATGCCGGATGGAAGCCTTACCGTGCGCAAATCCCCGACACTGGCACCCCTCAATGCGCGGGCGAGGGGGCTGGACCAGCCGATCCGGCCCTTGCCTGCGTCCTGCTCGTCATCGCCGACAAGAGTGACGGTCTTCTCGTTATCGTCCTCGTCGGCCATTGTGACGCGCGCGCCAAAGAAGGCCTTGCTCTTGTCCGGCTGGTCGGTCGGGGAGATGACCTGCGCTGCCTTCATCCGCCGGGCAAGATGGGCGAGCTCGCGGTCGATTTCGCGCATTTTCTTGCGGCCGTAGAGGTAATCGCCGTTCTCGCTCCGGTCGCCATTGCCCGCAGCCCAGCTGACGATTTCGACGATCTCCGGGCGTTCCTTGCCCAGGAGATGGTCGTATCGTGCCTTCATGGCGGCATAGCCGGCCGGTGTAATCGGGTTGCTGCGGGTCTGCATAAGGCGGCGAGCCCTAGCGCAGATCAGCGCCCGACGTAATGGCGGATATCGCGCTCGTAGGAGGCGGACTTGTCGGGGTGCAGATTGGCATAGGTCACCGCGTTCCCGATCACGCGCATGACGTAATAGCGTGTTTCGAAATTGGCGGGGATCTGCTCGATCCAGGACACCCAATCGACCGCTCCGGTGCGCGGGTCGCCGTTGAGGCGCAGCCACTGGTTCACCCGGCCCGGACCCGCGTTATAGGCCGCAATGGCCAGCGGATAGGCGCCGTTATAGCGATCCATGAGACGTGCGAAATGCGCGTCGCCGAGGCGGATGTTGTAGCCGGGATCGCCCGTGAGGCTGGCGGACATGTACTGGACGCCGATCTTGCCCGCTTCCTCGCGCGCAGTCCCGGGCATGAGCTGCATCATACCGCGCGCGCCGGCGTGGCTGACGCGTGTGCGGTCGAACTCGCTTTCCTGACGGGCGATGGCGTGGACCATGGTCCAGTTTGCGCCCGAATGTGTCGGTACGGTCGGGAAACCCAGCCATTCGAAGTCCGCGAAATCGCGCTCCCCGGCAACCATTCCGGCAACCACCGCCATTTCCTCGAGCCCGGTCTCGCGTGCGAGTTCGGCGACGAGGGCCATTTCGGCAGGCGTTTCGGCATTATCCGCGATAGCCTCGAAGAAGGCACGCTCGGTCTGCCATGCACGGCGATTGCGAGCCATTTCGCGCAACGCGAGTGTCAGGGGCTGCGCGTTGAAAGCAGCGCGCTGTTCAGCGGTGGGCTGGACGGGAGCGGCCTTGGCGAAATTCTTGACCGGACGGCCAAGCTCGCTGAGCGCCAGCTGGCCATAGTAATATTCGGGGTGGCTCGCGGCCATTTCCCAGTAACGGCGCGCTTCATCGCGGTCGCCCGCCTTGGCGGCTGCACGACCCGCCCAGTAAAAGCCCTTGGCGCGGGTGAGCTGCGTCTTGGCAGCAGCACCATAGCGATAGAACAGCGGAGCCGCTTTCGCCCCGTCACCCATCGACCAGAGCGCCTTCGTTCCGCCGAGCCACATCAGGTCGGTGTATTTGTCGCGCAGCTGGAAGGAGCCTTCGGAGATATCGGTCCCGGGCGCGAAGAGGTCGTCCACCTTGCTGGCGATGGCGACCGCCTGGGCAGTTCCGGCACCTTGGGCTGCACGCAGCGCTTCGGTGACAAAGTCGGCCCCGTCGAACGCCGGGCTGGATGCGGGTGCACGCGTTGCCAGCAGGTTGATCGCCTGTGGCAGGCGGCCATTGCTGCGGTAATAGCGCGCGAGATTATAGACGTAGCCGCTATCGTTCATCGCGCCGGAGGGCACGGTGAGGCCGATGCTGGCCGGATCAGTGCCCTGGAGCAGCGCAAGGCGTGCCTGCGCCATGTCGCGATAAGCGGGCGAGACGCGCACGATCTGACGTGCAGCCGCTTCCTGCTGGCCCTGCCACAGGAGCGCGTCCATGCGCGCATCGTGATCTTCGGGCGACAGGCGCTGGCCGAACAGGCCCTGCATATAGGCTTCTGCCGGCCCGCTCATCGAACCGCCACGCCATGCTTCACGCGCAAGGTCGAATGCTTCCGGACGGTTCATCGCCGCAAGTGCCAATGCGTAGCGCGCCTTGGCACCATTCGAGAGGGGAGGGTTCTTCTCGAAAAAGGCGACCAGCGATTGCGGCGAGATCGCCTCGTTATCGAGCGCGGCCTCGGCCCGGCGCTGGATCAGCGCGGCCTTGGGAAATTCGGGATAGGTCGACAGGAAACCGGCGTATTGCGAGAAGGAGAGATCGTCTTCCTTCGTCAGGTATTCCCACTGCGACAGCGCCTGCGTCATGCGGGTGGGTTGCTGTGCCACCAAGCTGCGTTCGGGTACGGCGATCGTCTGGGCGATTGCGGGGCTCGCCAGTGCAGTACCGGCGAGAAATGCGAACGAAGCGAAAGTTTTATTGGCCATGCTGGACATAGTGCCCGGCCCCTCCTTATCAGGCGCTGAATGAATTGCGGCACGGGTCGCCACAAAGCGTCCCGTTTTCATACCTCTAACGCAGGACTCGCGTAAATGTTCTCTGGCTCAATTCCCGCTCTTGCGACTCCTTTTCGCGACGGATCGTTCGACGAGGCTGCGTTTCGCAAGCTGGTCGACTGGCAGATCGAGAATGGCAGCAAGGGACTGGTCCCCTGCGGCACGACCGGAGAGGCCTCCACGATCTCGAATGCAGAGCACCACCGGGTGATCGAGGTCTGCATCGAACAGGCCGCCGGACGGGTGCCCGTGATCGCCGGTTGCGGGTCGAACGATACGCGCAACGCGCTGCTCCACATGCAGTTCGCAAAGAAGGCGGGGGCGGCGGCGGGCCTGTGCGTTGCGCCTTACTACAACCGGCCTAGCCAGGCGGGCCTGATCGCGCATTTCAGCTTTCTTGCAGAGAACAGCGACCTGCCGATCGTGCTCTACAACGTTCCCGGCCGCACGGTGACCGACATCGAGGACGATACGGTCTGCGAACTGGTCAACAAATATCCGGACCGCATCGTCGCGATCAAGGATGCGAGCGGCGATTTGTCCCGCGTGGCCGATCACCGCATGGGTATCGGCCGCGATTTCTGCCAGCTTTCAGGAAACGACGAATTGTGGCTTCCGCATAGCGCCGCGGGCGGATCGGGCTGCATTTCGGTGACGGCGAACGTCGCGCCGGCCCTATGTGCCGAGTTCCACGAGGCCATTGCCGCTGCCGACCTGATCAAGGCGCGCGAGATCAACGACCGCCTCTTCCCGCTGCATTACGCGATGTTCTCCGACGCGAGTCCGGCCCCTGTCAAATACGCCCTCAGCCGGGTGCACGACTGGTTCCCCGACGACGTGCGCCTGCCGATCTGTAAGGCGAGCGACGCCAGCCGCAAGGCGGTCGACGAAGCGCTGGAGCACGCCGGACTGATCTGATTCTGAAGGGAAGGGCAAGCGCCGAGCTTTCCCTTCACCTTTCGATCCCAAGCGCCTACATGCACCGCCGATATGGCACGACCCAAACCCGCTACCTTCGACAAGCAGAAAACCGTCGCCGACAACCGGCGTGTGCGGTTCGACTATCATGTCGAGGAAACCTTCGAGGCCGGCCTTGCGCTTCAGGGGACCGAGGTGAAGGCGCTGCGTGCGGGCGAGGCCAGCATCAAGGAAAGCTATGCGGAAGTGCGCGACGGGCAGGTCTGGCTGATCAATGCCAACATCCCGGAATATTCGCATGGCAACCGGCTCAATCACGAACCGCGCCGTCCGCGCAAGCTGCTGCTGCATGAGCGCGAGATCGAAAAGCTTTTCGGCGCGGTGGAGCGCAAGGGGATGACGCTGGTCCCCCTGTCGATCTATTTCAACTCGACCGGACGGGCGAAAGTCGAACTTGCGCTCGCCAAGGGCAAGCAGGCGCACGACAAGCGCCAGACGATCAAGGACCGCGACTGGAAGCGCGACAAGGCGCGCCTGATGCGCGAAAAGGGATGAGGCTTCAGGCGACGGAAACGTCCATCGTGCTAGGCGTGTCTCCCATCATGGTCTCTTCACCGCATAAAACTGGCAAGACCGGCTTGTGCAGCGCACAGGCCAGCGCCATGTCGGGATCATGGCGATGAGCGGTAAGAGGTCGAAAACCTGGGCAGCGGACATGATCCGCAAATACATGCCCACGCGCGAAGAAATGGCGCGCAACAAGTACCTCAAACCCATCGCGCACCGTTTCCTGACGCCCGAGCTGTGGCGCTTTACCCGCCGCAGCGTACCGCGCGGGGTGGCGCTTGGCCTTTTTGCGGCATTTATCGTGCCGATCGGGCAGATTTTCCTCGCGGCTTTCCTGGCGCTGCCCGCGCGGGCTAACGTGCCGCTTTCGGCATTTGTTACTTTCGTCACGAATCCCTTTACCCTGCCGTTCTGGCTGCTGGTCGCCAACAAGACCGGCAAGACCATGCTGAACATAGACGCGACGCTGGGCGGTGGGGCCGGTTCTCTGGCAGAGGATGGCGGGGCGCTGGCACGCTGGCTCGAGGTGGGGGGCGTGACCGCTTTCGGCTTCCTTGTGCTAGCCCTCTTCAGTGCGGGGCTCGGGTACCTGATCGCCAGTTTCGCATGGCGCTATATCGTCGCCCGCAAGCGTCGCAAGCGGCTGATCCGGATGGAACAGCGGCTTAGCGAACGCCTGAAGGAGCGTGGCCAATGAGCCGGGCCGATCCAGGCGAGGCACAGATCCTCCCGCCGATCCCGCTGTTGTTCGGCATCGTTTTCGCGCTTGTGACCTCGGTCGTGCTGGTTTGGCTGGTGGCAGGCTCGTCACTGGTGGCGCTGGCCTATGGCGGCGGCTTGCTGACGGTCCTGCTTACGCTGCTGCTCGCAGCGCGCTTGAAGGCACCCGAGGAGGCAGGCCAGCTTGCCCAGCCGGATTGGGCGGTGACGGCAGCCGCAATCGAGAACCGGCGCCGGGCAGTGGCGATCATCGACCGCGCCAACCGCCTGGTATGCGCCAATGCGACCTACGAAGACTGGTTCGGCGGGCAGGTTGCCCCGCACGAGATCAGCTTGTCGGAACAAGGCAGGAAGCGGCTCGCCGACGCCGCGCGCCAGGCGTGGCGCGAAGGCGAGGCGCAAAGCGAGGAGCTCGAGACGCCGTCCGCCGAGCGCAAGTTCAGCCTGCGTATCGAGCGCGTGGGGCGGGGCGAGGATTACCTTGTCTGGCGCTTCGGCGAACGGGTCGAGGAAGATGGCCACGACACGCTGGCGGAGCGGGTTTCCGGCCCCTTCGGCGCGATCCTGTCGAGCGCTGGCATCGAACTGGCGCTGGTCGCGCCCGACGGCATCGTCCAGGCGGCTACCCCCGGCCTTGCCGAACGCGCCGCCGGCAATTCCGCAGACAGCCTCGCCGGGCAGGAGTTCGTCCAGCTGCTGCGGTCCGACGACCGCGACCGCATCTTTTTCGCTCAGGAAGGCCAGCAGGGCACGCCGCAGACGCTGGTGCACATTCCGCTCACCCAGCCGCAGGCGGACAAGAAGAAGGCCGCCGACCAGTCGCCATCGCTGATGTTGCTGGTCGATAGCAATGTCGGTATCGGTGGCGGCTGGCAGGGCAGCGGCAAGGCTGCCGTCCCGCAGCTTGAGGCCTTGTTATCTGCCTTACCGCTTGGTCTTGCGTTGACCGACCGCGACGGGCGTTTCCTTTATGCCAACAAGGCGTTCCTGCGCGCAGTCGAGCGCGAGGAAAAGGGCTTGCCGCAATTCCCCTCCGACCTCGTGGTGCGCGAGGACAAGCCGGCCATTTCCGACACCGTCCGCCGCTTTGCGCGAGGCGCCACGTCGAGCGGGGACATGGCGGTCCGCCTGTCGGGCGACAAGGAAGAGCCGGTTTCCATCGGCCTAGCCGGTGTGCGCGGCCTTGGCGATGCGGCGGTCCTGCTGTCGATCTCCGATTCCACCGAGGAGAAGCGCCTTCGCCGCCAGGTCGCCCAGGCGACAAAGATGCAGGCCGTGGGCCAGCTGGCAGGCGGTGTCGCGCACGATTTCAACAACGTGCTGACCGCAATCATCGGCTATTGCGATCTCATGCTTCTCCGCCACACGCCGGGCGACAGTGATTACGACGATATCCAGCAGATCAAGGCAAACTCCAACCGCGCGGCCAGCCTGACGCGGCAATTGCTCGCCTTCAGTCGCCAGCAGACGCTGCGCCCCGTGGTGCTCCAGCTTCCCGATGTTGTAAGCGAGGTCAGCCAGCTTCTGAAGCGCCTCATGGGCGACAAGATCGAGTTCGCCGTGCGCCACGACCGCGAGCTGGGACCGGTCCGTGCCGATCCGCAGCAGCTGGAGCAGGTGATCATCAACCTCGCGGTGAATGCGCGCGATGCGATGCAGGCCCATGCGGCCAAGTCCGGCAAGGAAAACTGGAAGGGTCGCCTGACGCTCGCCACGCGCCGCGTTTCGGCGCGCGATGTGCGCAAGATGGGCATCGATATCATGCCTGCCGACGATTACACGGTCCTCATCGTGCAGGACACGGGCGGCGGCATCCCGGGCGAACATCTCAGCAAGATTTTCGAGCCGTTCTTCACGACCAAGGAACAGGGCAAGGGCACAGGTCTCGGCCTCTCTACCGTCTATGGTATCGTGAAGCAGTCGAACGGCTTTATCTTCGCCGACAATATCGGCGGCCCCGACGGACGGCCTGCCGGTGCCCGCTTCACGATCTACCTGCCGGTCCACAAGGGCGAGATGCCCGCCGTGACCCGTCCGGAGGATACGGAAGAGACCAAGGCCAGCGAATGGTCGGGCGGCGGCAAGCTGCTGCTGGTGGAAGACGAGGACATGGTCCGCGCGGTCGCCGAACGTGCGCTTACCCGCGCCGGCTACCAGGTCACCACCGCGCGCGACGGCGAGGAAGGCCTGGCAGCGATTGCCAATGGCACGACCGAATTCGACCTGATCGTATCCGACGTGGTGATGCCCGCGATGGACGGTCCGGCAATGGCGCGGGCCATTCGCAAGGTAAAACCGAAAATCCCCATACTTTTCATGTCGGGTTATGCAGAAGAGCAGTTGCGTAACGATATCGACATCGACAACATGCACTTTATTCCCAAGCCGTTCAGCGTACAGCAAATAAACGGCAAGGTATCAGAGGTACTTGGAGAACAGGCCAAGACGGACGCCTAAGTAATCGGGCGCCCCTGGCAGCGGTAAGGGGACTGCGATGAAGGCGTATTCGATTTCGGCACTGGCGGGACTGGCAATTCTCGGCGGTGCTCCGCTGCTGGCCCAGACCGCGGAACAGGCTTTGACGGACCCCGATGCCACCGCACAGGGCGACGTTTCCGTTACCATCTACAACAACGGACAGGCGCTGGTGCAGGATGTGCGCCAGCTGTCCATCGCTGCCGGACGCAGCCGGATCGAATTTCCCGACGTCTCCGCCCGCATCAGACCGGAAACGCTCAGCTTTGCGGCTGCCGGAGCGGGCATCGTCGAGCAGAATTTCGATTTCGACCTGCTGACCCCTACCAAGCTGATGGAGAAGGCCATCGGCCAGACCATTACGCTTATCCGCACCAATCCGGCGACCGGCGCAGAAACGCGCGAGCGCGCCACCGTGCTTTCCACGGCGGGGGGCGTCGTGGTCAAGATCGGCGACCGCATCGAGGTGCTGCGCGACGACGGGCTTCCGGTCAGGGCCGTCTTCGACCGCGTGCCGACCAATCTGAGGGCGCGGCCCACCCTCTCCGTGACCGTGGACAGCACTCGCGCCGGAACGCGGCCCGCGTCGATCCGCTATCTCACGCCGAGCCTTGGCTGGAGCGCCGACTATGTCGCCCTGTTCGATGAGGAGAAGGGGACGGTCGACATGCAAGGCTGGGTGACTTTGACCAACCAGACCGGCACGACCTTCCATAATGCGGACACGCTGCTTGTCGCCGGATCGCCCGGCTCGAACGGTTACGATCCGCGTCGCCGGCCCGCTCCGCCACCGCCGCCGCGGGGCAGTTCGATGGTGCCGGGCACCGAAACCGCGGATCGCGAACGGCTGGGCGATTTCTATCTCTATCCGCTCTCCGAGCGCACCACGATTGCGAACAACCAGACCAAGCAGGTGAGCTTCCTCGATGTGCAGAGCGTTCCTGCACGCAGGCGCTACCAGCGCACTGTCGACTGGCTGACCAATGACGACCGCTCGATCAACGTCGCCAGCCAGGTGCAGTTCGGCACCAGCCGCGACCAGGGCCTTGGCGATGCGCTGCCTGCCGGGGCGGTCCGCTTCTACCAGCGCGATGCCGAGGGCAATCCGCAGTTCATCGGCGAGAACAGCATCGGCCACACGCCGATGGGCAGCGAACTGACGCTGCGCACCGGTGACGCCTTTGACGTGCTGGTGCTTGCCGAGGTCGTCGACCGTGAGAAGATCACCGCCAGCGAATACGAGAAGAGCGCTCGCTATCGTGTCATCGAGAACGGTGAGGTCACCCGCGAAGTCGAGGTCGAGGAGGCCAAGACCTTCTGGCGCACCACCATGCGCTATACGATCACCAACGCAAAGCCGACGCCGGTCGAAGTCGAACTGGCGCAGGGCGGCCTCTATCGCGGCTGGTGGTCGCGCGATTACCGCGTGATCAGCGAAGACGTCGCCGGGCGCAGCGTAGGGCTCGACCGGCGCGAGTGGACGGTGCCCGTGGCTGCGAACAGCAAGCGTGAAGTCACCGTGACTTTCGAAACGCGCTACTGATCGCCGACCCGGCGTGATCCGTCCTCTCCTCCTTGTTGCGGCGCTCGCGGCCATCGTTCCGGCCGGCGACCTGCTGGCACGCGAAACGGTCGATGCGTCTGCGCCGAACGAGCTCGCGGTGACCGTCTATCGCGATCCGCAGAGGGGCCAGGACCAGCGCATGGATCGCCGCTGGCCGCGCGGCTTCGCCATGATCAGCGAAGTGAGGACGGTTACGCTGCCGCCGGGCGAATCACGCATTCGCTTCACTGGTGTCGCGGAAGGCATGGTGGCCGTCAGCGCTATCGTGACAGGCTTGCCGGGCGGGACGATCGAGAAGAACCGCAATGCCGACCTGCTCAGCCCCGCCGCCCTGGTCGACCGCTCGCTCGGCAATCGCGTCACGATCACCCGGACCGATCCGGCCAGCGGGGTGGCAAGTTCCGAAAGCGCCATCGTGAGGACCCGCGCCGACGGCGGGCTGGTCCTTCAGACACAAGACGGCTTCGAGGCGGTGCGGTGCTCCGGCCTGCCGGAAAAACTGACCTTCGACGAGGTGCCATCGGGCCTTTCCTCGCAACCGGTCTATTCGATCGACACGCGCAGCGATGCGGGCGGGACCTATGCCGTCACCCTGTCCTATCTTGCCTGGGGGTTCGACTGGGAAGCCAACTACGTCGCCCGGCTGCAGGAGGCGAGGGCGGGCGGCGGCCTGAGGATGGAATTGCTTTCCTGGCTGACGATCCTCAACGACAATGGCCAGAGCTTTCCCGACGCCGACCTCATGGCGGTGGCCGGGACGCTCAATGTCGAAAGCGATTTCGAGGAGCTGGCGGACGAACCCGAAGCGCGTCCCTTGCGCCTGACCTGCTATCCATTGGGCAGTACGGCTACCGGGTCCCCGCTTGCCTACCCGCCGCCACCGCCTCCTCCTCCGCCCCCGCCGGCCGCGGTCATGGCGATGGACAGCGAAGCGATCGTCGTGACAGGCAGCCGGATACAGAAGGTCATGGCCGAAGCGGCCGCGCCGCTGTCCGTGATCGCGGCCGAAGAAGCATTGGGCGACCTGAAGCTCTATCGCATACCCGAGCCCGTGACGGTCGCCGCGCAGGGCCAGAAGCAGGTCGCTTTCCTCGACAAGGACGAGGTCGATGCGCGCTTCGTCTACGTGGTGACCTGCGACTATGGCGAGATCGACGATGCGGACGAGGTCGAATATTTCGATCCAGCCCGGCTGCTCCTCGTCACTAAAAACGACAAGGCGAGGGGTCTCGGGCAATCCCTTCCGATGGGCGGCATCGCCATTTACGAACCCACCGCGTTCGGTGATTTGCTCGTAGCCGAAACCCGCCTGCGTGATTTTGCACTGTCCGAGGACATCGAACTCGACCTGCCGCAAAGCACGCAGGTCTTCGCCCAGTGCGGGGAGGTCGACCGCGAAGACACCGAGAAGGAACGCCGCTGGGTCCGCAAGCGCGCGCAGGTTTCGAACGCCAACGACACGCCTGTCACGGTGCGGCTCGACCTGGGAACAGCGGGCTACACGAAAATTCGCGGACTGAAGAACACGCGGATCAAGGATGGCAGGCTGATTTACGAGACCGAAATCCCGGCCAATTCCCGCAGGATCGTGCGGTTTCGCGAACGTAACGACTAGCTTTCTTACAAAAATTTCGTTCCACTCTTGTTCTTGTGGAACAAACGCGGTACACCCTGTTGTGTTGAAGAGTCGAAAACGGCTCTGGAAAAGCGAAAGGGGTATGTGTCATGGCGGCCAGTCTGAAGCTCGTGAAGGATAAAGAAATGTCTGCAGACCGTCAGAAGGCGCTCGATGCCGCCCTCGCACAGATCGACCGCGCGTTCGGTAAAGGCTCGGCGATGAAGCTGGGCAGCAAGGAAGCGATGAACGTGGAATCGATTTCCACCGGCTCGCTCGGCCTTGATATCGCGCTCGGAATCGGCGGCCTGCCCAAGGGCCGCGTGATCGAAGTTTACGGCCCGGAAAGCTCGGGCAAGACCACGCTGGCGCTGCACTGCATCGCCGAAGCGCAGAAGGCCGGCGGCACCGCTGCCTTCGTCGATGCCGAACACGCGCTCGACCCGGTCTATGCCAAGAAGCTGGGCGTCGATATCGACGAACTGATCGTGTCGCAGCCTGACACGGGCGAACAGGCGCTGGAAATCACCGATACGCTGGTACGTTCGAATGCGATCGACATCCTCGTGGTCGACTCCGTCGCCGCGCTGGTGCCGCGCGCCGAAATCGAAGGCGAGATGGGCGATAGCCATGTCGGCCTCCAGGCGCGCCTCATGTCGCAGTCGCTGCGCAAGCTGACGGGTTCGATCAACCGGTCCAAGTGCATGGTGATCTTCATCAACCAGCTGCGCATGAAGATCGGCGTGATGTACGGCAACCCGGAAACCACGACCGGCGGTAACGCGCTCAAGTTCTACGCCTCGGTGCGCCTCGACATCCGCCGCACCGGCCAGATCAAGGACCGCGACGAAGTGGTCGGCAACTCGACCCGCGTGAAGGTCGTGAAGAACAAGGTCGCGCCGCCGTTCAAGCAGGTCGAATTCGACATCATGTATGGTGAAGGCATCTCCAAGATCGGTGAAATCCTCGATCTTGGCGTGAAGGCCGGCATCGTCGAAAAGTCGGGCAGCTGGTTCAGCTACGACAGCGTCCGCATCGGCCAGGGCCGCGAAAACGCGAAGACCTTCCTGAAAGAAAATCCAGAGATGTGTGCCAAGTTGGAAGCCGCCATTCGCGGCAAAACCGACGAGGTCGCCGAGGAGATGATGACCGGTCCGGACGCGGACGACTGATCACTGACCCTCGAAGCGGGAGCGTGGGTGGCACTTCAACCCCTGCCACTTGCAAGCCGGACTGTCCCCCGGTGCTCCCGATGAAACGGAAAGCCGGTGCGCGCACTCCTTGATGGATGTTGCCGCACCGGCTTTTCCGTATCCGCCACTGGCAATACGTTTCCGGTGCGACTAGGCAGTTCCGGCTATCAATCGGGAGCCCGGAATGACCGTAATCGTCCACCACCTGAACAACAGTCGTTCGCAGCGCATCCTCTGGCTGCTGGAAGAGCTGGGGGCCGATTACGAGATCCGTTCCTACCAGCGCGACGCCGAAAGCAATCTCGCACCGCCCGAACTCAAGCAGGTCCACCCCCTCGGCAAGTCGCCGGTTATCGAGGATGACGGACGGATGATCAGCGAGAGCGGGGCGATCATCGAATATCTGTGCGAACGGCACGGCGGCAAGGACTGGCTGCCCGACCGCGGCAGCGATGCCTGGATCGATCATCTCGAGTGGATGCAGTTCGGCGAAAGCTCCTTTTTCGTGCCGGTCATGCTGAAAATCTATGCCGGCAGGCTGGGAGACGCCGCCGCTCCGCTGATGCCCCGGGTGGACGAGCAGCTGGCGGCACATGTCGCCTATGCCGAAGAGAAGATCGGCGACGATCTCCATTTCGTCGGCGGGGACTGGAGCGCGGCGGACGTGATGATGAGCTTCCCGGCAGAGATCGCCGTCATGCAGGGTTTTGCCGACAAGGCGCCCAAGCTTGCCCGCTTCGTCGAAGCCATCCATCAACGCCCGGCCTGGCAGCGTGCGCGCGAAAAGGGCGGCGCCTATTTTGTCTGGTAATCCCGGCATTGCGGCAGGCCGGCGCGCCAACCATGTACCGGGCGGCGCCGCTTCGCGTGCAGACGCCCACACACGTAAGACAAGACAGGTAACTCCATGAAGATCGCGGTTTTCGGACTTGGATATGTCGGATTGTCCAATGCCATCATGCTCTCCCAGCATAACAGCGTCGTCGGCGTTGACGTCTCTGCAGAGCGGATTGCCATGCTTCGCGACCGCCGGTCCCCCATCCAGGACGAACTGGTCGAGGAATATCTGCCGAGGGACGATCTCGACCTCGAGTTTACGACCGATTTCGACGCAGCGGTAGAAGGCGCGGAATTCGCCGTTGTCGCAGTGCCGACCAATTACGACCCCGAGACCAATTTCTTCGACACTTCCGCCGTCGACTCCGTCACGCAGAAGGTGCTGTCCGCAAACTCGGAGGTCACGGTCGTCATCAAGTCGACGATCCCGGTCGGCTATGTCGCATCGGCGCGGGAGCGCTTCGGCAGCGATCGCATCATTTTCAGCCCTGAGTTCCTGCGCGAAGGCAAGGCGCTTTACGACAACCTCCACCCTTCGCGCATCATCGTCGGCGAACAGTCGGACAGGGCCCGCAAATTCGCCGATCTCCTGCTTCGACCCGCACTCGACGAGGATGTCCCCGTGCTCCTCACCGATGCCGACGAAGCCGAAGCGATCAAGCTGTTCGCCAACACCTATCTCGCCATGCGGGTGGCCTTCTTCAACGAGCTCGACAGTTACGCCCTGTCGCGCGACCTCGACACGCGGCAGATTATCGAAGGCATCGGTCACGATCCGCGGATCGGGTCGCATTATAACAACCCCTCGTTCGGCTATGGCGGATATTGCCTGCCCAAGGATACGAAACAGTTGCTGGCGAATTACAGCGAGGTTCCGCAAAACCTGATCCGCGCGATCGTCGATGCGAACCGCACGCGTAAGGATTACCTAGCCGACCGGATCATTGCCAAGCAGCCCAAGACCGTCGGCGTCTTCCGGCTCGTGATGAAGGCCGGGTCGGACAATTTCCGCCAGTCTTCGATCCAGGGCATCATGAAGCGCATCAAGGCCAAGGGCATCGAGGTCATCGTCTACGAACCCGTCATGGAGGAAGACAGCTTCTTCGGTTCGCGGGTCGAGCGGGACCTCGAGGCATTCAAGCGGTCCAGCGATGTCATCGTGGCGAACCGGCTGACCGAAGAGCTGGCCGATGTGCGGGACAAGGTCTTCACGCGCGACCTCTTCGGAGCGGATTGATGCAGGAAAACCTCACGGCGCTCGTTACCGGGGCGGCCGGTTTCATCGGGTATTTCACCTGCAAGCGCCTGCTGGCAGATGGTTTCCGGGTTATCGGCGTCGACTCGCTCAGCGATTATTACGATCCGGAGCTGAAGAAGCGTCGCCAGTCCGAACTGCTCGAAGATCCGAATTGCCGCATGATCAACGAGGCGATCGAAAAGCCCGGCCTGCTGATGGGTCTTTTCGAAGCCGAGCGACCGGATGTCGTAGTGCATCTCGCGGCGCAGGCCGGGGTTCGCTATTCGATCGACAATCCGCGCTCCTATCTGGAGAGCAATCTCGTCGGCACATTCGAACTGCTCGAAGCGGCGCGCGCGCATCCGCCGCAGCACATGCTGCTGGCTTCCACGTCCTCTGCCTACGGCGCGAATACGGAGATGCCGTATCGCGAGACGATGAAGGCGGATCACCAGATGTCGTTCTATGCGGCGACGAAGAAGGCGAACGAGGCGATGGCGCATTCCTACGCGCACCTCTTCGACCTACCGATCACGATGTTCCGCTTCTTTACGGTCTATGGCCCGTGGGGGCGGCCCGACATGGCCCTGTTCAAGTTCACCCGCGCGATGCTCTCGGGCGAGCCGATCGATGTCTACAATCACGGCGAGATGATGCGTGATTTCACTTATGTGGAAGACCTCGTCGAGGCCGTTCGCCGCCTGATCGACGCGTCGCCGGTGCGGCCCGGAGATCCGGTCGATATCGAGGAAGGGGACAGCCTTTCCCCGGTCGCGCCGTGGAGGGTCGTCAATATCGGCAATTCAAAGCCTGTGCAGCTTGGCGACATGATCGCGGCCATCGAGGCGGCGCTCGGCGTAACGGCCAAACGCAATTTGATGCCGATGCAACCCGGCGATGTTCCGGCGACATGGGCGGATGCGGAACTCCTGCGCAGGCTGACAGGATATGTGCCCTCGACCGATATAAAGGAGGGCGTTGCGAGTTTCACGCGCTGGTACAGGGACTATTACGATGTCTGATGCGGGCGTCTCAGGCTCCGAATGGACGGGAAGGACCGGCAAGAGCTGGGCGCACGAGTGGCAGCGGACGGATCGCAGTTTCGGCCCGCTCACGCAGGAACTCGTGGCCGAAGCGACCGCAGTGCCTTTCCAACGTGCTCTCGATATCGGGTGCGGCGCGGGAGAGGTGTCCATACGCCTGGCGAAAATGGCTCCTTCGGCAAAAGTATCCGGTGTCGACATAAGCGACGAATTGCTCGCCGTCGCACGCGAGCGTGCGGTAGACTTGCCGAACGCCAGCTTCGAACTGGCCGACGCATCGCGCTGGAACGCGGCAGCAGATGATAAGCCGGACCTCGTGATTTCGCGCCATGGCGTGATGTTCTTCGACGATCCGGTCGCTGCATTTACTCATATTTCGCGCCAGGCCGCTGCGAAATCGCGCCTCGTTTTCTCCTGTTTTCGTGAGCGGTCCGAGAATGAGTGGGCGCGCGAGTTGGCGTCGGTCCTCGACGTTTCGACAGCGCCTTCCGACCCGCGGGCGCCCGGGCCGTTCGCGTTCGGCGAGCAGGATTACGTGGCGGGCATCCTTGAGAAGGCAGGGTGGGGATCCCCCCGGTTCGAACCTATCGATTACGGCATGATTGCAGGCGAGGGGGCAGATGCTCTGGACGACGCGACGAGCTATTTCCTCAGGATCGGCCCTGCGGCGCGCGCGATTTCGGAAATGTCGGGCGACAAGCGGGAGGAGGCGATCTCGCGATTGCGCACGATGCTCGGTGCCCATCGCGAGGCAGAGCGTATCGAATTGCCCGCCAGTTGCTGGATCGTAAGCGCCACATCGGCCCGATAATCGGGGAATCTGCACACTTTCAGCGGTCTTTCGCGCTTGTCGGGTGCGCGCCGATTGCTTACTTGCGCTTGCCATGACGTCGACCAACGAAATCCGCCGCTCCTTCCTCGATTACTTTGCCGCCAATGGGCACGAGGAAGTGCAGAGCGCACCCCTGGTGCCCTTCAGCGATCCCACACTGATGTTCGTCAATGCGGGCATGGTGCCGTTCAAGAATGCGTTTACCGGCCTCGAAACGCCGCCGGCGCCGCGTGCGACGAGCTCGCAGAAATGCGTGCGCGCAGGCGGCAAGCATAACGATTTGGACAATGTCGGCTACACCGCGCGCCACCATACCTTCTTCGAAATGCTCGGCAATTTCAGCTTTGGCGACTATTTCAAGGAACAGGCGATCGACCATGCGTGGACGCTGCTGACCAAGGAGTGGGGTCTCGATCCCGAAAAGCTGCTGGTTACGGTCTACCACACGGACGACGAAGCTTTCGACCTGTGGAAGAAGCGCACCGGATTTGCCGACGACAAGATCATCCGCATCCCGACCAAGGACAATTTCTGGGCCATGGGATCGGATGGTCCGTGTGGCCCGTGTTCGGAAATCTTCTACGACCACGGCGATCACATCTGGGGCGGCCCTCCGGGCAGCCCGGAAGAGGATGGTGACCGCTTCGTCGAAATCTGGAACCTCGTCTTCATGCAGTTCACGCAGGAAGCGGACGAGATCGTCGGCGACCTGCCAAAGCCCAGCATCGATACCGGTATGGGCATCGAGCGCGTAGCGGCGGTCATGCAGGGCGTGCATGACAATTACGACACCGACACTTTCAAGGCGCTGATCGGAGCCAGCGAGGCGCTTACCGGAGTGAAGGCCGAAGGCGACCAGCGGGCCAGCCACCGCGTCATCGCCGACCACTTGCGCTCGACCAGCTTCCTGCTGGCCGACGGCGTCCTGCCGAGTAACGAAGGCCGCGGCTATGTCCTTCGCCGCATTATGCGCCGTGCCATGCGCCACGCCCACCTGCTGGGTGCGAGCCAGCCGCTCATGCATCGCCTCGTGCCCGAACTCGTCAGCGAAATGGGCGCTGCCTATCCCGAACTGGTACGCGGCCAGCCGCTGATTCAGGAAGTGCTGGAGCGCGAAGAAACGCAGTTCCGCCGCACGCTCGACAAGGGCCTCAAGCTCCTCGACGAAGCCACCGGCGACATGGGCGAGGGCGGCACGCTGGACGGCGAGACCGCGTTCAAGCTCTACGACACCTATGGCTTTCCCTACGACCTCACCGAAGACGCGCTGCGCAATCGCGGTATCGGCGTCGACAAGGACGGCTTCGATGCCGCCATGGCGCAGCAAAAGGCAGCTGCGCGCGCAGCGTGGAAAGGCTCGGGCGAGGCGGCCAGCGAGGAAGTCTGGTTCGACATCGCAGAGCGCGAAGGCTCGACCGAGTTTACCGGCTACAGCTCCGACACGGGCGAGGCGGAAGTCGTCGCTCTCGTAAAGGACGGAGTGGAACTCGACAGCGCGTCCGAAGGTGACGACGTGATCGTGCTGACCAACCAGACGCCCTTCTACGGCGAGAGCGGCGGCCAGACAGGCGATGCCGGGCGCATCTGGACGCCCGAGGGCCTCGAGATCGCCGTTTCGACGACGAACAAGCCGCTTGGGCGTTTGCACACGCACGTCGCCAAGGTCGCCAAGGGAACGATCAAGGTCGGCGATGCCGTCCATCTCGAAATCGATGCCGGGCGCCGCGATCGCATCCGTGCGAACCACTCGGCGACGCACCTTGTTCACGCAGCGCTGCGCAATCGTCTCGGCGGCCATGTGACGCAGAAGGGCTCGCTCGTTTCGGACGATCGTTTCCGCTTCGACTTTTCCCACCCCAAGCCGCTGTCGGACGAGGACATCGCGGCGATCGAAGCCGAGGTGAACGAAGAAATCCGTGCAAACGAAACCGTCGGCACGCGCCTGATGACGCCCGACGATGCCGTGGCTGCCGGCGCCTTGGCGCTGTTCGGTGAGAAATACGGCGACGAAGTCCGCGTCCTGTCGATGGGTCGCAGGGGCGACGAGGGCACGAATTACTCGGTCGAACTGTGCGGCGGCACCCACGTCGAAGCGACGGGCGATATCGGCCTGTTCAAGATCGTCAGCGAGAGCGCAGTCAGCTCCGGCGTACGCCGTATCGAAGCGCTGACGGGAGAGGCGGCACGCCAGTGGCTGCTGACCCGCGACGAAACGGTGCGCGCAATCGCGGGCGCTCTCAAGACCTCTCCGGACGAAGCCGCCGCGCGCGTGTCGGCCTTAGTTGAAGAGCGCAAGCGCCTCGAAAAGGAACTTGCCGAAGCCAAGCGCGCCCTTGCGTTGGGTGGCGGCGGCTCGGGTGATGCTGCGACTGCCGACGAAGACATCGGTGGTATCACCTTCTCCGGCCAGGTGATCGAGGGCCTCAATCCCAAGGAACTGCGCCCGCTTCTCGACGAGGCGAAAAAGCGCATGGGATCGGGCGTTGCCGCGATTTGTGCCGTCAACGACGGAAAAGGCGCCTTTGCCGTTGCCGTGACGGACGATCTTACCGATCGCGTCAGTGCGGTCGACCTCGTCCGTGCCGGCGTCGAAGCCTTGGGCGGCAAGGGCGGTGGAGGCCGTCCCGACATGGCGCAGGGTGGCGGTCCCGACGGGGCCAAGGCGGACGATGCGCTTGCCGCCGTCCGCACCGCGCTCGAACGCGAAAACGCCTGACGGACCGGGGTCCGTCAGGCGCTTTCAAATCTTACCGTAGATCAGGCGCTGGGCGTTTTCTTCGTCACGCCGCTGGAGCCCTGCTCGATATCGTAACCTTCGGTATCGCCGGGTTTGCCGCGTAGTTGATCGGGGGCCTGGTCCTTCAAGGGATCAGCCACGTTCTGCGGCTTGAACTTTTCGTCGTTCGGGATCGGTTTGGTTGGATCTGTGTCGCTCATTTGTGTCTCCTTTGCCTAACCAACGCATCGGAAACGCAAGAGTTCACATAAAATCAGCCGTCTATCGTGCCCGAGCGTAGCTTCGGCTTATAGGTCAGCGCGCCGTCCTCCTCGATCCGGGCGCGGAATTCGTCCCGCTTTTCGTGAATGGAGGCGATGACAGGCCCCATGGCGACGCCGATGTCGACCAGCACCGCTTCGGACAATTGCAACGTCGCCTCCAGCGTTTCGGGCACGGCATGGCTTGCTCCGGCACGATAGAGCGCGGACGCATGTGCAATGTCGCGTGCGCGCGCCACGATCAGGAGATCGGGGTAACTGGCGCGCAGCTTGGCGACCACGCGCTGGGCGAGGATCGGCTCGTCCATGGTGAGGACGACCGCAAGCGCATTCTCGATCCCGAGATGCTGCAGCACATCGCCCCTGGCAGCATCGCCGAAGACCGCGCGGTACCCCTTCCGCTTCGCACTTTCGATGATGTCGGCATCGGCATCGATCGCGATGTAGGGTTTCTCATGCTCGTCGAGCATTTGCGCGATCAGCCGGCCCACGCGGCCCGCGCCGATGATGATGACCCGCGGTTCGCCCTCGTCATCTTCCGGAAGCTCGGGAGCGGGCTCGACGCGGCGGCCGACCACGCGGCCTAGCCGTGCAAGAAGCGGCGTGAAGGTGAGACCGATAGCGGTGACGATCTGCCAGAATTGCGCAGTCCCGGGCTGGATCAGCATGGCGCTGCTGGCGGCAGCGAGCACGATCAGGGTGGTTTCCGACGGGCTGGCCATCAGGATGCCCGTTTCCGCAGCGGTGCTCCGGCGTGCGCCCATCAGGCGCAGTAGCGTCCCGGTGAGCAGGGCCTTGAATACGAGGACGCCGAGCACGGCGATGGCGATCATGCCGATGTTATCCCAGATCGTTCGCAGGTCGATGCTCATTCCCACCGTAATGAGGAAGATACCGAGCGCCAGGCCCTTGAACGGCTCCATGATGGTCTCGACTTCGCCGTGATATTCGGTTTCCGCGATGAGCAGGCCGGCGATCAGGGCGCCGACGATGGGCGACAGCCCGACGGCTGCCGTGGCCAGGCTCGAACCGATGACAACGAGCAGGGCGGCGGCGAGGAATAGCTCCGGGCTCTTGGTGCGCGCGGCCTGTGCGAAGAGGCGGGGAAGGGCGATCCTGCCCGCGATCATCATCACCGCGATGACCAGGGCACCCTGCCACAGCGTGTCGATCATCCCGCTCCAGCCCTCTGCCTGCGCATTGGGGGCCATGGCGCCGAGGATGAAGATGATCGGAACGATCATGATGTCCTCGAACAGCAGCATGGACAGCGCCGCCCGTCCGACCGGGCTGGTGCTGCCCGAAATTGGCAGGACGATGGCTGTCGAGGAAAAGGCGAGGGCGAAGCCCAGCGCCAGCGCGCCGGTCCAGTACTGCCCCATCATGGCCAGAACCGCGGCCAGGCACAGGCCGCCGATCATCAGCTCCATCGCACCCAGTCCGAAGACCAGCCTTCTCAGTTGCCATAGGCGGTTAAAGGAAAGTTCGAGACCGATTGCGAAGAGGAGCAGGATGATCCCGAATTCCGCAAATGGCTCCAGCGCCTCGGGATCGGATATGGTTATATGTTCCAGCAGTGGTCTTTCGTAGACCAGCTGCCCGAGGCCATAGGGGCCGACGAGAATGCCGATCAGGATGAAACCGATGACCGGTGTGATGCGGAATCGCGTGAAGACCGGGATCACTAGGCCCGCCGCGCCCAGGATGACGAGTGCGTCGGAAATTGCGGGAGAAGCGAGGTCGCCAGATGCCATGCACTTGCCTTATGGTCTTCGGCTGTCCTTGTCATCCGGCTTTGCGCGCTGAATGCACGGGAGAATTGGCCGGTTCAGGGTTCGCTAACGCAAAAGCGATAGATCGGCGGTGAAAGGTCGCACTTTGAAGAGAAACCCAATGCGTTCGAACCTGCTGCGTGCATGCGCTGCATTGAGCATGGCGTCCGTCCTCTACGCCTGTGGAGGAGGGGGTGGCAGCGACCGCCCGATCAGCACGCCGCGTCCGGCGCCTACGCCCACACCGAGCCCGACGCCGACGCCGAGTCCCACGCCGACGCCAAGTCCGACGCCGTCTCCGACCAACTTCCAGACACGCGAGTTCGACCAGTCGGACGGTCCCAAGTTCCATGGCGCGATCACCGCGTGGGAAAATGGCGCGACGGGAGCGGGGTCGATCATTGCGGTCATCGATTCCGGCATCGATCTCGACAGCCCCGAATTCGCCAATCGTATCCATCCCCAGTCGCAGGACGTCGCGGGCAACCGGTCCGTCAACGGGGTCGACGACCACGGGACCAATGTAAGCCTGGTCGCGGCGGGTGCGCGCGATGGCATCGGTGTGCTCGGCATGGCGTTCGACGCCGAAATCCTTGCACTGCGCGCCGATTCACCGGGCAGCTGCGCAACCGACACGCCCGATGATCCCTCGCTGGGATGCAGCTTTTTCGACCGCGACATCGCTCGCGGGATCGACGTAGCTGTAAGCGCCGGGGCAACCGTGGTGAACCTCAGCCTTGGTGGCCAGTCACCGGGTAATGCGGTTCTCGACGCTGTCAGGCGTGCCTCTGCTGCAGGGGTCGTGATCGTCGTTTCGTCGGGCAATTACGGTGACGGCAGCGATCCCGATTTCGACCAGTTCCAGCCCACCCCCTTCGCCAGCGATATCCGGGCTGCCGGCGGCGACAATGTGATCATCGTCGGCTCGGTCGACGAGAACGGCGATTTTTCCAGCTTCGCCAATCCGGCCGGCAACGACGCGCAATATTACCTCTCGGCGCGCGGCGAGGCGGTCTGCTGTGTTTACGAAGACGGCGAGATCTACATCGAGACGACCTCGGAAGGGCAGTTCGTCATCCTGTTCTCCGGCACCAGCTTCGCCGCGCCGCAAGTCGCTGGTGCGGTTGCCCTGATCCGGCAGGCATTCCCCAATCTCAGCGGCGCGGAGATCGTCGAGCTCCTGCTCGAAAGCGCGAGGGACGGCGGGGCCGTCGGCACGGATGCGATCTTCGGCAGGGGAATACTCGACGTTGCCCAGGCCTTCCGTCCCGCCGGCGCAATGTCGGTTGCGGGGACCACAATTCGTCTGACCGGAAACCAGCCGACTGCGGTGGGATCGCCGGCGATGGGCGACGCGCTTTCTTCATACGGCGGCATGGCCGTAATCGCGACCGACAAATACGATCGGGCCTTCTCGGTCGATCTTGGCGGGGGCTTGAAGGACGCGAACCGCGACAACGACAGGTTGCGCGCAGCCCTTGCGACGGGTGCGACGCGCCATGTCGTGAACGAGGGTGCGCTATCGATGGCATTCAGCGTTTCGGACAGGCTCGCCGCACGGGGAGGGCTGGAAGCTCCCACGGAACTCCTCCTTTCGAGCGGCGAGGCGGACACTGCCAGATTGCTCGCCGGCAGGGTCATCGCGCGGTTGTCGCCCAAGATGGCATTCGGCTTTTCGGTCAACGAGGGCGCCCGCGGCCTGACGACGCAGTTGGCAGGCGCGAGCGAACCGGCGTTCCTGATCGCCGGTTCGGGTAACGGCGCGTCCCCCTTCCGAAGCCGCGACCAGCGCGCGTTTGCGGCAGGTTTCGATCTCTCGCCGGACGCAAGCGCGACGGTGACGTTCGAAGAGGGGCGCATCGCTCTGGGGACGGATGCATTGCTTATCGACCGCCAGCCCGAAGTGTTCGACCGTCTGGGCTTCGCGCGCGCAGGTATCGAACTCAGCAGCCTGGGGCTGCCGGTCGAAAGCTCGGTCGCGGTGGACTGGATGCGGGAAGACAAGACGCTGCTCGGCGGCTGGTTCGGCGGGTCCCTGGGCGGCGCGGGATCGCAGAGCCTCACCGTAACGACGCGGCTCGCGCATTCCTTCGGGTCATACTGGACGCTCGGCGGAGCGTATCAGAACGGGTGGTTTTTTGCCGATGAGGCAGGGCTCATAAGCAATTCGAAGGGTCTTAGGTCCTCCGGCTGGTCGGTGGATTTGCAGCGCCGCGGTGTCTTCGGCCTCGCCGACAGCATGGCGTTCCGCCTGTCGCAACCGATCCGCGTGGAGCGCGGCGGGCTTAACCTGCGCGTACCGACCGGCTACGATTACGCGACCGAAAGCGCGCTTTTCTCCAACCGACGTCTCTCGCTGGCACCCAGCGGGCGGGAAGTCGTTGGCGAAGCACGCTGGACCGGGCCGGTGTCCTTCGGCTGGGGCGGCGCTTCGCTGTTCTATCGTCACCAGCCCGACCATGTCGCAGACAGCCCGGCGGAAGTCGGCGCGGCAGCGACTTTCAACGCCCGCTTCTAGCCTCAGCCGCCACCGGGACCGGCAGGACCAAGCGGCTCCCGGCGCGGACGGGGTTTTCCGGGGTGCTTGCCGTCCTCATCCCACTCGATGCGGTAGAGGTCGAAGCGGCGGTCGGCGAGGTTGCGGACCGTGCCTTCCGCGCGCGCCCATTGCAGGTCGGCGAGGTTCACATCGCTGATGGTGAGCGTCTCGACATTCTCGGTGGACTCGGCCGCAATCCCGTCGCGCGCGAAGGGAAAGTCGCAAGGTGTCAGGATGCAGCTTTGCGCATACTGGATATCCATGTTCCCGACGTTCGGCAGGTTTCCGACATTGCCGGAGAGCACGACGAAGCACTGGTTCTCGATGGCGCGTGCCTGGCCGCAATAGCGCACACGCAGATAGCCCTGGCGACTGTCGGTGCAGAAGGGCACGAAGATGATGCGCGCGCCTTCGTCGGCAAGGCGGCGGGATAGTTCGGGGAATTCGCTGTCGTAGCAGATCTGCACGCCGATCGGGCCGCAGTCGGTCTGGATCACCTCGACCTTGTCGCCGCCCTTGATGTTCCACCAATACCGCTCGTTCGGGGTGGGGTGGATCTTCTCCTGCGCATGCACCGATCCGTCGCGCAGGCAGACATAGGCGACGTTATGGATGTCGCCGTCGTCCATGCGGGTGGGGTGGCTACCTGCGATGATGTTGATGTTGTAGCGCATAGCCATTTCGGAAATGTCGTCGCGCAGGCGAGGGGTGTATTCGGACAACCGCTCGATCGCCTCGACCGGAGAAAGTTCCTTCTCCTCGAAACTCAGCAACATAAGCGTGAAAAGTTCTGGAAAGACTATGAAGTCCGATTCGTAATCGCTTGCAACATCGACGAAATATGTGACGTGACGCATGAACTCTTCATAGTCCGCCACTGCGCGCGCCTGCAGCTGGCAGGTTGCCACACGAACCGCCTCGACCCCGCGTGGGATACGCTTTTTCACCGGCTGGTCGCGCTCCACATAGGGGTTGCGCCAGACCATCATCACGGCGTTCGCCATGCTGGCCTTGTCTTCGGGAAGATAGCCTTCCATCACCCGCTCCGGCTCGAAGCCGTTGGCGAGCTGGAAGCGCAGGACGGGATCGTGCAGCTTCCCGGCCACGACCTGGTCGAGATAATCCTGCGGGCCATCGACCTTGCGGCGCAGGCGGCGGTAGTTCGGCATACGCCCGGCAAAGACGATGCCGGTCAGGTCCTTCTCCTCGGCCAACGCGCGGCGTTCTTCGTAAAGACGGCGCCCGATGCGCACGCCGCGCACCTTGGGATCGACACACATCTCGTAGCCGTAGAGCCAGTCGCCGGTCGGATCGTGGCGGCTGCCGTAGCCATTGCCGGTGATCTCGTCCCAGTCATGCTCCTGGAAAGCCAGCGCTTCGGCAAGTTGCATCGTCGCGCAATAGCCGACCACCTCGTCGTCTAGAGTGGCGACGAAGCACCCTTCCTTGAAGTTGTTGATCTGGCCGCGGATTTCGCCGTGGGTATAGGCGGGCATGTCCTCGTAAACCCGCCGCACGAGGTTCGCGATGCCGGGAATATCCTTGATCTTCGCATTGCGGACGTCGAGCCGCTTCTGCCCGAACTTTTCGCTGCCCTTGCGGCGAGTGGTGCGCTTCTTTGCCGGCTGCTTGGCCATTTTAACCCCGTGTATTTCGATCGACCCCAAACGAAAACGGGGCCGGCGTTGTGCCGACCCCGATGATCTGGCTTATCGTGCTAACGAGCAAGTCGCATGGCGGTTTCACGCGGCTGGTTGCACCTGTCCCGCAAGCGTGGCCAGCGACTAAAAATCTTCTGCAGAAAACAAGGCGGTTACATCACCGCCGTTGGATGCAAGCTCTTGCTCGACCTGCTTCCGACCTCGATAATACATCAAAGCCGGATGGGTTTGGCCGCTCTCTTCCAGATTTTTTACGTCACTGGGGCTGAGGGCGCTCTCCTGCGCAACATGATCGCAATACCCCTCGACCTTCCATCGCGGCTGCAGGGCCATGGCGACGAAACCGAAATGGTTGAGCAGGACACCATGCGTTTTCTCATGGGCGATAACCGAGGAAAGCTGGCGCGAGCCGCCAACTCCGGGCCCGCGTACGACACGATCCGCGTCAAAGTCGGCGCGATTGATAATCAGCTTCTGACCCGCGAGCCGGGTGAGGCCGAATGCACCGCGTGACTGGTTTGCCAGCCAGACCCATCTCCAACCGTCGCGGGTGAAGAAAATATCGCGGGTTTCACTGTCACGCGCGATCGGGCTCGCCGCAACCAGCGTGTCGGCACGCTCCATCACGCGCGCAAGATCTGCTCGGTCGATCGGCGTTTCCGACCAGACGCGATTTCCTTCGATCTCCGTATAGTGCGGAAAAGCGAGAACTTGCGGCGCGATGAGCGGCGATGCCAGGATCAGTGCCGCTGCGCCAAATGCTATGCCTGCATATCGGCGCAGCGGCATGTTTTTACGCTCCGAGACCCTGTGCGGACATCTCGGCTTCGAGGCCTTCGACGATGGCTTCGAAGAACTGTTCGGTCGTCATCCAGCTCTGTTCAGGGCCGATGAGCAGCGCAAGATCCTTGGTCATCTTGCCGCTCTCGACGGTCTTGATGCAGACCTGCTCGAGCGTTTCGGCAAACTTCACCACGTCGGGCGTGTTGTCGAACTTGCCGCGATACATGAGGCCGCGCGTCCAGGCGAAGATGCTGGCGATCGGGTTGGTCGAAGTCGCCTTGCCCTGCTGGTGCTGGCGATAGTGGCGCGTGACCGTGCCGTGAGCGGCTTCCGCTTCGACGGTCTTGCCATCGGGCGTCATCAGGACCGAAGTCATCAGGCCGAGCGAGCCGAAGCCCTGTGCAACGATGTCCGACTGGACGTCGCCGTCGTAGTTCTTGCAGGCCCAGACGAACTTGCCGTTCCACTTGAGGGCGGCGGCGACCATGTCGTCGATCAGGCGGTGTTCGTAAGTGATGCCGTGCTTGTCGAACTGTTCCTTGTATTCGGCGTCGAAAATTTCCTGGAACAGGTCCTTGAAGCGACCATCGTACTTTTTGAGGATGGTGTTCTTGGTCGACAGGTACACCGGCCACTTGCGGTCGAGACCGTACTGGAAGCTGGCACGGGCAAAATCGCGGATGCTGTCGTCGAGATTGTACATCGCCATGGCCACGCCCGGGCTTTCGAATTCGAACACGTCGAGATCGATGTTCTTCCCGTCGGCACCTTCGAACACAAGGCGCAGCTTGCCGGCACCGGGGATCAGCGTGTCGGTGGCGCGGTACTGGTCACCGAAAGCGTGACGGCCGACCACGATGGGATCGGTCCAGCCGGGAACGAGGCGAGGCACATTGTCGATCACGATCGGCTCGCGGAAGACCACGCCGCCAAGGATGTTGCGGATGGTGCCGTTGGGCGAGCGCCACATCTTCTTGAGGTCGAATTCCTCGACGCGTGCTTCGTCGGGGGTGATGGTGGCGCACTTGACGCCGACACCGTGTTCCTTGATCGCGTTGGCCGCGTCGACCGTGATCTGGTCGTCGGTCTCGTCGCGCTTCTCGATCGAGAGGTCGTAATATTTCAGGTCGACGTCGAGATAGGGAAGGATCAGCCTCTCGCGGATCCACTTCCAGATGATCTTCGTCATTTCGTCGCCGTCGAGTTCGACGACCGGGTTGGCTACCTTGATCTTGGCCATGGGTTTCCTGTCAGTTCGAATTGAGTTGCGCGCGCTTTAGCAGAGGATAGCGTAAGGGCAAGGCAGGTGGGGATCATCGCAGCCCGACCGGCGTTGTGCACAAATACGACATCTGTGGCGGAATATTATCGTGCATGTCATCCGCAGGGCGACAATTACACTTAACCGTAATATACAGAACGGATGAGGGTGGTTCGCGACTTGCTGCGGACCGTGGTTGACCAAAAAGTACAAGATATCAAATGTTAATGACACCAGAAGCGGTGCCGACGACCGACACGAATATGGAACGGCGCCGTCTACAGATATACACTTTCATGCTGGTCGCGGACCTGATCCTGCTCGGCGGCGCATTCGTGCTCGCCGGCGGTCTGTACCGCTCTGAATGGGCATCGGACTTCGTGAATTCGATGTTCTTCGCATTCGCCCCGATCTTTACTGTAATCATGGTATACCAGCGTTGCTATTCTTTACGCGCGCTCGAGGACCTGCGGTTCGCGATTGGCAGGCTGGGCCTGGCAATCGTGATTGCGGCGGTATTGTGTACGGTCATAATCTTCTACGCGAAGGCGTCGGAAAGCTTTTCGCGCGTGATGCTGTCGCTCGCCCTGATTTTCGGGTTCGGCGCAATGGCGGCGTTCCGTTACGCTCTCCACCGGGTCCTTCGGATGGTCTACGGGCCCACTATCAGTTCGGCACTGGTCATCATCGACGGCGGCCCGAGGATCGAAATTCCCGGAGCGGTATCCGTCGAGGTCGGCGATATCGACGTCACGCAAGTGCAGTCGTCACCGTCCAGCCTGGACACGATCGGGAAGTGGATGCGCGGCAAGGACCGCGTTGTCATAAGCTGCCCGCCGGAGCGCAGGGCGCACTGGGCGGAAATCCTGCGCGCTGCAGGGGTACGGGGCGATGTCCTCTCGGAACCTCTGAAGCATCTGGGGGCAATCGCGCTCAAGCGTGAGGGCGGCGAGCTTTTCATCGTTGTCTCGACCGGATCGCTTCCTCTGCAGGCCCGTGTCATGAAGCGGGCGATGGACCTCGCGCTGACCGTGCCTGCGTTGCTGTTCCTCTCTCCGCTGCTCTTCCTGGTGGGCTTGCTTATCAAGCTGGAGGACGGCGGCCCGATTTTCTTCGTGCAGCAGCGCATGGGGCAGGGCAATTGCATGTTCCCCATGTTCAAGTTCCGCTCGATGAGGGTGAATATGCTCGACAGCGACGGGAGGCAGTCGACATCGCGCGGCGATGTTCGCGTGACGAAGGTCGGACGTTTCATTCGCGCAACCAGCATCGATGAATTGCCCCAGCTTCTCAATGTTCTGCGCGGTGAAATGAGCATTGTCGGGCCGCGCCCGCATGCGCTGGGATCGGTCGCCAATGCGAAGTTGTTCTGGGAAATCGAAACCAAGTATTGGCATCGCCATTCGCTCAAGCCCGGCTTGACCGGTCTCGCTCAGATCCGCGGACATCGCGGTGCGACAGAGAGTGAAAATCATCTCACCCATAGGCTCGAGGCGGATCTCGAATACATTAGAAGCTGGTCGCTAATTCGTGATTTCAGAATTATATTCGCGACGGTGGGGGTTCTCGTGCATCCGAATGCATATTGACCAGCTTCGGAACCAAATGACTGTGGTAGCATTGCCACAGCGTTGAATTTGCTTGCGTTGGAGCGTGGCTTTTCGTCGATACTCAGTAACTTAATCGACGCATGTTTACGTTTTTGCAGGTTGCGTGGCCTAGTGAATGTTGCTAGCCAAGGGCTGAGTTCTAGTGAAAATAGATTCTTAGGAGTGTTTTTAATGATTAAGCAGATTCTTGCAGGCGCAGGCGCCATTGCAATGATGACCGCACCGGTTGCAGCTCAGGCTGGTACCCGTGCAGCCGATGCCGGCACCGTTTCGGTGAAGCCGGTTAAGCTCTCGAACGTCAGCCGCGCTTCCGCGACTGCCAAGAAGGAAGCTGAACTCGGTGGTTCGTCGGTCCTCATCGCAGTTCTGGCTGCTGCTGCAGTCATCGCCGGTATCGTTGTTGCTGCTAGCGACGACGACGACGACGATCTGTCGCCGGGCGCATAATTGCCTGAATAAAATTGAACCCGCCGGCCTCGGTCGGCGGGTTTTTTTGTTTCTACTGAAATTTCAGCAGAGTTAGAGGGTCTATGAGGCGGGGTAAGACCTATCCTCGCGCGTTGGGGGTGTTCAACGAAGGGCTTGTGGCCCTGGGTTGGCCGGCAATCCTGATTCTGTGTGCCGCCTTGCTCATCGGCGGGGGCGGTTCGCGTTACGGCCTGCTCAACCTCACCATCCAGCTCCTCGCGCTTGCGCTACTGTGCTGGTTCAATACCGAAGCGCGCGCTTCGATGCGCTCGCTAGGTGCGGGGCTTCTGGCCCTCGTTGCGGCCACGATCGCATTGCCGCTGCTTCAACTCGCGCCGCTGCCGCCTGGTATCTGGCAGGCATTGCCTGGTCGCGAGATTGCCGTCGAAAGTCGCGATATTGTCGGAGTGGCGAACCAATGGTTCCCCATGACCCTCGATCGCGGCCGTACAATCGTTGCATTTGCGAGCCTTGTCCCGGCCGTCACCGTCCTCCTTCTGGTCCGCAAGTCCGGCTCCCGGCACGGCTTTGCCCAGGCAGGTTTGCGCCTGCTGGTCCTGTTCGCGCTGTTGAACCTTCTGCTAGGCGGTTTCCAGATTGCCACGAGAGGCCTGTCGCCGCTTCCCTATCCGATCCTCGACGCCTCGCGGAGCTATGGTTTCTTCGCCAGTCACAACACCAGCGGCCTGTTCTCGGTCATCGGTTTGTGCGCGCTGGCCGGCGTCCGTTTCTCGGATCGCGGTGTGGTATCACCGCGCACGGCAAAGCTTGTCCTTGCCAGCATTCTCGCGATCGCCACCATCCTCACGCAATCGCGATCGAGTACTGCCCTGCTTATCCTGCCGCTCGCCTATCTGGTCTTTCTGACCTTGCGCGATAGCAAGCTGTCGATGAGCCGGAAGCTTGTCGTCCAGGCTGTGCTCGGCCTCGGCGCAATCCTCCTGACCGTGGGTTACCTGACCGCAGAGACCCGGCTTGCAGCAACGCTGGAGCGTTTCGAGAATCTGGAGGACGCGCGCCCCGATATCTGGCAGGACGGACTGGTATCCGCAGAACGCTTCTTCCCGGTCGGTGCCGGAATGGGCGCTTTCGACGAGGTATTCCAGCTCGATGAAAGCCTCGAAACGATCAGCCCGAGCTTTGCCCGACGTGCGCATAACGAATACATCGAGATAGCTGTGGAAGCCGGTATTTTCGGCTTGGCGATCGTTTCGGCCTGGTTAATTTGGGGTTCCCTAAGTTGGTATCGAGCGCTAGGCGTAAATCGGTCGAAGGAGGGCGCGGCTGCGGGACTTGCGCTTGTCTGCATCGCATTGCAATCCTTCGTCGACTATCCGCTTCGTAACCAGACGCTTCTGTGCGTTGCTGCACTACTGGTGGCCATCCTTGCGCGACCAATAGTTCAAAAAAGAGTTCGTTGATTTGTCGTATCTTGTTCGTCTCACGTGCGTTGCCGCACTGTTTTCACTCGGCGGGTGCTTCTCTCCTTCGGCAGGATTGCCGAAAGACGAAGCGGCGTATGCCGTCATGCCGCCTGCCGAGGCAGGGGGCGGGATGAACCTGTATCGCATCGGTGTTCTCGACAGTCTCTCGATCCGCGTCTTCCAGGAGCCGGAGCTATCCTTCGAAACCGTTTCGGTCGATGCTTCCGGTTTTATCAACTTCCCGCTCGTGGGCCAGATCGAGGCGGTCGGAAAGACCCCGCAGCAGCTCAGCGATGAACTCGAAGCCGGGCTTGGTTCGCGCTTCATCCGCGATCCCCAGGTGGTCGTCGGGGTGGTCGAATCCGCTGCCCAGCGCGTCACCGTAACCGGCAGTGTGGTCGAGCCCGGTGTTTACGAAATCGCCGGCGCATCCTCGCTCGTTGAATCCATCGCCCGCGCGAAGGGATTGACCGACCGGGCCGTGGACGACGAAGTGCTGATTTTCCGCGAGATCGACGGCGAGCGTTACGGCGCGGTCTTCAATCTGCGCCATATTCAAGAGGGCCGGGCACCGGACCCGCAAATCCTGGGCGGCGACCGCATCGTGGTCGGCTACTCGACCGTGCGAGGTGCCTATCAGGACTTCCTGCGCGCGGCGCCCATCCTAAACGTCTTCTCGAGGTTCTAACGTGAACACGAATGCACACAGCTTCTCCAGTTCGCGCGGCGAATTGCAATTCGACGAAGCTGCTCCCGCCACGAACTTTTCCGATTCGGCGAATGCCGGTCCAAGTGAGATCGACCCGCGCGCTATCCTTACTGCGATCCGCCGCAATATCGTGGCGATTGCCATTATCCTGGCAGTCTTCATCGGGCTTGGCATTCTCGCCACCATCCTGATGAAGCCGGAATATATCGGGACCTCGCGTATCCTGATCGAGCAGCAGGAAGACCAGATTATCGAGGGTTCCGACGCGCGTGCAGCAGCGGCGAGCTACATGGATGCCGACCGCTTCCTCCAGACGCAGGCAGACATCGTCACCAGCAGGGCCTTGGCCGTGCAGGTCGTCGATCGTGAAGGCTTGGCCGAAAGCCCTGCATTCTTCGAGGCGCAGGGCGTAGAGTATCCGGTCGAAGAAGATATCGACGTCTATGATACTACATTGAGTATCGAGGAACTGCGCGCCGAAATCGCCGCGGACGTGGTTTCGGAAAACCTAGTGGTTACACTGCCGCCAGATAGCCGGATCGTTTCCGTCTCCTTCTTCAGCGGAGATCCGGTGCTTGCCGCGCGCATCGCCAACGCATTCGCCGAAAGTTTCATCGAAGGAAATCTGGCGCGCAAGTTCGACAGTTCTTCCTATGCCCGCGAATTTCTCGCGCAGCAGCTGCAGGATGCCCGATCGAAGCTGGAGCAGAGCGAGCGCGACCTTAACCAGTTTTCCCGCGCCGCCGGCCTGATCCGCGTCGCGGGGCAGGGTGTCAACGCCGATCAGGAGACGACCCTCTCCATCACGAACAACTCTCTGGTCCAGCTGAACGATGTGGCCGCGCAGGCGACGGCGCAGCGCGTCTCGGCCGAGCAGCAGTGGCGGAATATCGCAAATGTCCCGCTCCTGAATATTCCCGAAGTTCTGCAGAACCTCGCCGTACAACGGCTTGTGGAACAGCGCAGCGCCGCGGAAGCGAACTTGGCGCAGCTTAGCTCGCGCTATCTCGACGATCACCCGAATGTGCTTGCAGCCAAAGCGCAGGTGGACAAGCTAGACGCCCAGATCCAGGCGCTCGCACAATCGATCAAGAATTCGATCAGGCTGCAATATGAATCCGCGCGCGATCGGGAGAATTCGATCGTCAACCAAGTCGATACGCTGCGGGCCGATGCGCTCGATGAGCAGGATCGCGGTGTCCAGTACAACGTACTGAAGCGTGTCGCCGAAACGGACCGCGCGCTCTACAACACGCTGCTGACGCGGTTCAACGAACTGAATGCGACCGCTGGTGCGACTTCGAACAATGTTTCGCTGATCGATGCGGCGGAACCGCCGCGCGAACCGGCCAGCCCACGTCCGCTGATCAACCTGCTCGCAGCCCTGCTGTGCGGATTGGTCTTTGCAGGCGGCTTCGTATTCTTCCGCGAACAGCTCGACGATGCGATGCGCAATCCGGACGATGTCGAGAAGAAGCTCGGTCTCCCGCTGCTCGGCTTGATCCCGCAGGTCGACCAGGACGAGATGAAAGAGGAGCTGCAGGATCCGAAATCGCCGATCAGCGAAGCCTACAGCGCCTTGCTCACGAACATCCGCTACAGCAGCGGGAATGGCATTCCGGAAACGATCGTCGTCACCAGTTCGGTCGCCTCCGAAGGCAAGACCACGACCTCGTTCAAGCTGGCGACCGATATTGCCGATCTTGGCCGCAGGACCCTGCTGATCGACGCCGATTTGCGTCGCCCGACGATGCATCGCCGCGAGGAAGTCGGCAAACACGACGGCTTCACCGCGGTGCTGGCAGGCGAGCTTCCGCTTGAGAAGGCGATCCTCAAGTCGGGCAATGCCAATCTGGACCTCATGACGGCACTTCCAATGCCGCCGGATCCGGTTGCCTTGCTGAGCTCGGAAAGCTTCCTCAAGGTCGTTGATACGCTTCGTTCGCAGTACGATTGCGTCGTATTCGACGCGCCGCCGCTGCTCGGCCTTGCCGACGCGACTACGCTTGCCGCCCATGTCGACGCGGTCGTCCTCGCTATCGATTCGCAGCGTGGTAAGGGCGGTGGCACCCGTTCGGCGGTCCGCCGTCTCCAGATGGTCGGCGCGAACATCATTGGCGTGGTACTGACGAAGTTCGACGCTCGCCATTCCGGTAGCGCCTACGCATATTACGGCTCGTCCTATTATGCCTACGAATCCGCAGAAGAAGGGTAGGTCAGGGCGTGCGGGATAATGTCCGCCGCTTGGTCGCGATGGTGGCGTTCCTCCTCATAGGGGCTGCCATCACCGCTGCGCAGCTTGACCGCTCCGCTCGGAACAGTGCCGGTCTTGCCTTGATGATGCCCGCCGGCTTCGGAGGTTTTGCCGACGCCCGCAAGGCGCTCTTCGTTATCGAGAGCAATCCCGCCTTGGCCCAGTCTCTGATGGCAGGCGTCCTCGCGCATCGCCCCGTGTCCGCAGGCAATCTCGGGCTGTTCGCCAGGGCCGCAGTAGAAAATGACGAGGTCGAGCTGGCCTCGGACGTCCTTACGCTGGCGGCTGCACGGGGCTGGCGGGATGCTTACGTGCAGATAACCGTATTCGGCTCGGCCGTCGCGCAGGGTAATTACGAGGCGGCAGCCCTCCGCCTCGAAGCGCTGGCTCGCGGCCAGCGCGACCAGAGCGTTGTGAACCTCGCTATCATGCAACTCATCACTCAGGAGCAGGGGCGCCAGGTGCTGTCCGAACGGCTCGCGCAGAGCCCCGGCTTCGAGAACAATTTCCGTGCGGCCGCAATGGCCAATCAGGATTCGAGCGAGCTGTTTGCCGCCACTTTGCGCGAAGCCGAGGCGCAGGGTGCGAAGACCGATTGTGCCATCCTTTCGCAAATTACCCTGATTGGGTACGATTCTGGCAAGACAGGATCGGAGGCGACAGTCTGGCCGAGCCGCTGCGGAACGATGGACCCCGACGACTTGGCGTTCGGGCGCTCCGCATCGCCGAATCCCTTCGGATGGATATTCCATGACGTGCCCGGTGTGACGACCCGCCCGGGCCGCGACGAGGGTACGCTTTATTTCAAGAACAGGGACCTGGTCGAACGGCCCATCGCGACCAAATACTTGCGCTTACCGCAGGGGGCGTACCGGCTCTCGCTCAATTCGGACGCCAGTTCGAGTTACTCCTCCTTCGATCAGGAAGCCGAAATGAACGCACACATTCTGTGCGGATCGCGCCGCGAGGGCAGGGACGTAGCACTGGATAGAAGTTCGGAGGGAAGTTTCACGTTTGAAATCGGGCCAGAATGCGGAATCCAGTACGTCGTTCTTACTGCCCGACGCGGGGTGAGAAAGGGGCTGGAGGTCAGCATAGATCGGATCGCTTCCTGAAGCGGACCGGTTCCTCTCGAATGAGGCTGCGGCGACACGGCTTCTCCGCGATTTCCGACCGAACCCTTCACTGTCCTTGACTGCGAAGAGACCAACTGGTTTCGCGCGGAAAATTATATTCGGAGTACTTGATAATGCGACGCGGAATAGTTCTGGCAGGAGGATCGGGCACGCGCCTCTACCCGCTCACCAAGGGCGTGTCGAAGCAGCTTATGCCGGTCTTCGACAAGCCGATGATCTACTTCCCGCTCTCGACGCTGATGCTTGCGGGGATCAGGGATATCCTCATCATCACGACCCCTCACGATCAGGCCGCATTCCAGAACCTGCTCGGAGACGGATCGGAATGGGGCATCAACCTGACCTACGCCGTCCAGCCCGATCCGGGCGGTCTCGCCCAGGCCTACCATATCGGGGCCGATTTCGTTGGGGACGATCCATCGGCGCTCGTGCTCGGCGACAACATCTTCTACGGTCACGGTTTCGTCGACATGCTGAAGAATGCGGATGCCCGCCAGGAAGGTGCGACGGTATTCGGCTATTACGTGGACGAGCCTTCGGCCTTCGGCGTGGTCGAATTCGACGGTGAGGGTAGGGCTCTCACGATCGAGGAAAAGCCTGCGAATCCGAAATCGAATTACGCAGTGACGGGCCTCTATTTCTACGATGGCGATGCGGTGCGCCTCGCGCGCGACCTCAAGCCGAGTCCGCGCGGCGAACTCGAGATCACCGATCTCAACATGCGCTACCTCGAAGCTGGCAAGCTTGACGTGGAAATCATGGGCCGCGGCTATGCCTGGCTCGATACCGGTACGCACGCTTCGCTGCTGGACGCTGCCACCTATGTGCGCATCGTCGAGGAACGCCAGGGCCTCAAGATCTGCTGCCCCGAGGAAATCGCCTGGCGTCAGGGCTTCATCGACAGCGAACAGCTCGAGCGTGTCGCCGCGCCCTTACGCAAGAGCGGTTACGGCGAATACCTGCTCGGCCTGCTGCACGGCAAGGCGGCCCAGTGAAGATCATCGAAACATCGATCGAAGGCCTGCTGATCCTCGAACCGCGCGTGTTCGGGGACGAGCGCGGGTTCTTCCTGGAAAGCTGGAACCGCAAGGTTTTTGCCGACCTCGGGCTCGATCTGGATTTCGTCCAGGACAATCATAGCCGTTCGGCGCGCGGTGTCCTGCGCGGCCTCCATTTCCAGAACCCCAACCCGCAGGGCAAGCTGGTCCGTGTCATCAACGGCAGGGCGTGGGACGTGGCGGTCGACCTGCGGAGCGGATCGCCGACCTTCGGGAAGTGGGAAGGTCTGGAATTGAGTGCGGAGAACAAGCGCATGTTCTGGGTCCCGCCTGGCTTTGCGCATGGCTTCGTTGCGCTCGAGGACGGAACGGATTTCGTCTACAAGTGCACCGGTTATTACGATCCGGCCCACGAACATAGCCTGCTGTGGAACGATCTGGCAGTGGGCATCGAATGGCCGCTCGAAGGCATCGAACCGCAGCTGTCGGCGAAGGATCAAGCAGGCAAGCCACTCTCCGAGATCGAGGCCTTCTCGTGAAGGCGTTGATTTTCGGCAGCAAGGGGCAGCTGGGCAGGGGCCTTGCGGCAACGGCTCCGCAGGGATCGCAGCTCGTCCAGCACGATGTCGACACGCTCGACATTACCGATGCCGATGCAGTCGGCCGGGCGGTAAAAGACGCCGCACCGGATATCGTGTTCAACGCTGCCGCCTACACCGCTGTCGACCGCGCGGAAGACGAGGAAGCGCTCGCACAAGCGGTGAACGGCGATGCTGTCGGCCACATTGCGCAGGCCGCGCGCGGAGCTGGGGCGCGGTTTGTCCACGTCTCTACCGATTTCGTTTTCGATGGCACTGCGTCGCGCCCCTATGCGCCCGAAGCAGCACCTTCCCCGATCAGCGCCTATGGCCGCACGAAACTTGCGGGAGAGCGCCTCGCATCAAACGATGCGCTGATCGTGCGCACGGCCTGGGTATACGCACCGGAAGGCGGCAATTTCGTCCGAACCATGCTCCGCCTGATGGGCGAGCGCGAGGAACTGGGCGTCGTCGCCGACCAGATCGGCACTCCTACTTACGCTCCCGATCTGGCCGCTGCCTTGTGGGACCTGGCGGACAAGCGCGTCACCGGGGTGCATCACTACACCGACAGCGGTGTGGCCAGCTGGTACGATTTCGCCTTTGCGATCCAGGAGGAGGCACTGGCAATCGGCCTGCTTAGCCGCGCGATCCCCATCGCGCCGATCGCGACCTCGGCCTATCCCACTCCGGCGAAGCGCCCGCACTATTCGGTGCTCGACAAGACTTCGACCATAGCGGCGCTCGGCCGCACTCCGCCGCACTGGCGGGTAAATCTTCGCAAGATGCTCAACGAGATAAAAACCAATGGCTAATCTGATCGTGACCGGCGGCGCCGGCTTCATCGGTGCAAACTTCGTCTACCACTGGCGCAAGGCGCATCCGGACGATTCCATCACGGTGCTGGATGCGCTGACCTATGCCGGCAACCCTGCCAATCTCGACGGGTTGGACGGTGTCGAACTGGTCGAAGGCGACATTTGCGACACAGCGCTTGTCTCGCGCCTGTTGGCCGAACGCGATGTCGATACGATCGTGCATTTCGCCGCCGAGAGCCATGTCGATCGTTCGATCACCGGCCCCGATGCCTTCGTCACCACAAATGTCGTGGGCACGCACAGCCTGCTGAAAGCCGCAAAGGATGCATGGCTCGACAAGGGTACGGGCCGTCCGCACCGTTTCCACCACGTCTCGACCGACGAGGTCTACGGCTCGCTCGGTCCGAACGATCCCGCGTTCAGCGAGACGACGGCCTATGCACCCAATTCGCCTTATTCCGCGTCCAAGGCAGGCTCGGACCACCTCGTGCGGGCGTATCACCACACCTATGGGCTCGACACGCGGACGAGCAATTGCTCGAACAATTACGGTCCCTACCAGTTTCCCGAGAAGCTGATCCCGCTGTTCACCCTCAACGCCCTCTCGGGCAAGCCGCTGCCGATCTATGGTGACGGCATGAACGTGCGCGACTGGCTGCACGTGGAGGACCATTGCCGCGGTATCGAGCTGGTCCTGGAGAAGGGCCGTCCTGGCGAAGTCTACAATATCGGCGGCGGACAGGAATTGCCCAATCTCGAAGTGATCGAAGAGATTTGCCGCGGCGTCGATGCGGCGTTTGCCAGCGATCCGTCGCTGGCAGAACGCTTCCCCAATGCCCCCGCGGCGCAAGGACGCCCAACTTCAGAGCTGAAAACCTTCGTCGAGGACCGCAAGGGTCACGACAGGCGCTATGCTATCGACGAGACCAAGGCGCGCGGTGAGCTCGGCTACGCTCCTGCCCGTGATTTCGAGCACGGGTTCGCCACGACGCTGCGCTGGTATCTCAATAACGAAGCATGGTGGCGGCCCCTGCTGAAGCGAACCAAATAGGCGCATTCCTAAAGCTATCCGAATTTGATAGCCCTACCCGATAACAATTTGCCGGAGGTCTTACGCGAACTTCGCTAGATAAAATGGCATGTCGTCATCCTTCGGTAGATGCGGATCGAAGAAGCAGGAAGGTTTGACGTTGAAAAAATAATAGGTGCCCGTCGCAAACATTGCCACTAAAAACGATAATGAGCGTTAAGGCAATGGCACCCTTGGCGTCGCAAGTCTTTTTCCTTAGGGCGGCAAGGCGGGTTCGCTTCCTTGGATGGGCGCCCTATAGTGGTCGGAAAGTCAAACATTGTATTATCGTCCAGAAGTCGATGGTCTACGGGCTATCGCTGTCCTGCCGGTCATTCTCTTCCATGCGGGGATTTCTGCCTTTTCGGGCGGCTATCTCGGTGTGGACGTGTTTTTCGTGATCAGTGGATATCTAATCACCTCAATCATTGTGCAGGGCTTAGAGAGTAAGCAAGGTTTCAGCCTTCTTCACTTCTATGAACGACGCGCCCGGAGAATTCTGCCGGCGCTTGGCCTTACAATCCTCCTTACACTCTTACTCGCCCCCTTCGTTCTGATGCCAGAACAGATAAAGGATGTAGGACAAAGCGTATTTGCATCCACTCTCTTCGCATCGAACTATTTTTTCTATCTCGAAATAGACTACTTTAATCCCTTCGCTTCGAAAGCACCGCTTCTCCACACGTGGAGCCTCGCTGTCGAAGAACAGTTCTACGTCATCTTCCCCGTCCTCCTGATCATCCTTCACCGGTTTCGATCAGGCTACACCCTCCCAATTGTATTGATTTTCACAGCGAGCTTGGTCGCGGCAATCTGGACCACCCAAGTCAATGCGCAATTGTCATTTTATTCGATCCACACGCGAGCATGGGAGCTTGCTGTCGGAGCGGGACTGGCGCTCCACATGCGCAGATTAACAGACAAGGGACGCATCACAGGCGGAGCCGCCAACGTAATCGGAGTGGTCTCGCTTGGGATTTTGGTCGCCTCTCTAATGATGATTCCGAAAGACGTGGCTCATCCTGGTGTTGTTACATTGATCCCAGTGCTCGCAACCGCCTTACTCATTCGCTATGCTCAACCCGACACTGCAGCATACAAGGTTCTTTCGAGCCGATCGCTAGTCCATATCGGACTAATGTCCTATGGATTGTATCTCTACCATAACCCGCTTTTCAGCTACGTCGATGTTTACTTCGATTACCTTGGGGACGAAACCTCCCGCATCAAGATCGCTCTTATCCCATTGGTCTATATAATTGCGCTCGCCAGTCTGCATTTGGTTGAACGACCAGCCCTTAGAGGGAAAAAACTAAACCGGAGCGCCGTTCTTGCGACGGCGACTGGCGGGATCGCGACTGTCGCCGCAATTGGATTGGGAATTCATTTAATGAACGGTTTTCAGAAACCGCTCACCGAGTATTATCAGGCGCGCGGGATGACACCCCTTGCAAACGCCGAAAAGGAAAAAAGAAAAATCGAGGAGGTGCGGAAGCGTTTTTCTCCGGCCAATGCGTCATTCGATTGTAACGATGGTTGCCGGCGCTACTTAGTGATAGGAGATTCGTTAGCCGAGGATACTTTTTTCGCGCTGGCCTCCAGTAGTCAGATTGGACAATTTCGCTTCGCGCGGATGGACGATACATGCATGAGTGGCATGAGTTCGGTTCGCGAAATCGAATTGCGCGAACCCTGCATGGCGCCGATCAACGAGATCGGAACCTTGCTGCGTGAAGCCGACGTAATCTTGATTGCGGCGAAATGGCAGGAACACACATGGCGCGACGGACTAGACCTTGCCGATATGTTACACAACGAATTGGGAAAGCCGGTCGTGATCTTCGGTTCCGCCATGTTCACGGACCTAGCGTCATTTTCAGTGAAGGCTTGGCGCAACGGCTATAGCAGAGGCGAGAAATTGAACCGAGCTCTCTATCGCTACCAGCGTTGGGACCGTCTACGAACTAACGACAAATTACGCGATGCCACCGAGCGAACTTCGCAGATTGGTTGGATCTCGCGACACGCTTTTTTCTGCGATCGTACTCGCGAGACATGTGATCTATTTAATAATGAAGGTTTGCCTCTAATTTGGGACAATGCCCACCTGACGGTTACAGCCTATCCAATGTATGCTCAATACATCGAGCGCAAGCTTATGGAGTCTGGAATTATCGACGTATCTTGAAGTTTACGACTTTCTGGATGAAAAGAATTCGTTGCCGAAAGCGGGGTGATTAAAAATTTGAGCGTGCGCATTGAAAAGCAGCGGTGGGGTTTAGAAAATCGTAAATACAATTTTATCGCTCACGAAGCCCCTAGCATCGATTGGTTATCCACTTCTGCTAAACCGGTAATCCACCAGGGTCAGCTTTCCTCACTGAACGCTTTTGCCCGCGTCGGTCAAAACCTTCGCCTCACTTAAGATGCTGGCGGGTTGGTCATGGAATTCAACGTCGCTAATATCGTGCAAAACGCAGCCCAAGACTGCTCAACTAGCGGAATCGATCAGATTTCGAGAGGAGTGTGGGGCGAATACGCAGGGGCGTGAGAATTCAGGCTCCGATTGAAATGCGGGATTGCATAGGTTGTCCCCTGATACAAAGGCATGCCGCAATGAATTTCGCTCAGTTTCAGAAACGAAGTTGGATTGGGGCCGCTGGGGTGTGCTTGATCGTGGTTGGCTATCTCCAGATTTGGGCTGATGATGAACGAAGAGAGGAAATCCTGATGGATAGAAACGCGTTCGCTTCAGCTTCTCAAAGACCAGCCGAAAATTACATTGTTGCGAGAACGCCCGATGGAATTATTTTCGAGTTGGATCCAAAATCAGTAACTGGGAACCGTAATAACCGCAGAGCTGCGCTTGTAATTCATTCAGGCCGGACCTTTCCGAGCGGCGCCCGGAATCTACGCGAAAATAGATGGTTTAATTGCGAACGAGGGACATCGAGAACCCTCCTTCGTATAAATTATGATCCAAAATGGCGCGTTACGGGCTCGACGATGTTCCAAAAGGACGAAATGATCGAACGATCTTATAGCGATGGTACTGTCGGCGCGGCGATCCTTCGCGCGGTCTGCGAAGGCTTCTATGACACCGCTCGAAAAAGTGGCGAACCTCCGTTCAATATGTGATCAGCACGTATGCTTATTTAAGCCGGGCTAGCCTCCGTAACCTTTAATTATTCCATGCACGATCATTGGCGGCGATACGATCCCTTGCGGCGACAAGCGGTTCCGCCTGCTGTGAACCAAATACGTCGCGCGCGGACGCGTCGTTAGCGTGGCGGGATTCGGTGACAGCATTATTGAAGGAAGGGCAACATACCTTGGCGAAGGCTTCGGCTTTCCCGCCTGTGTCGCCATGTCGAGCAATGCGAGCGGCGTCCCATTCGAATGGTCGAACCTCGGCTGGGCGGGACAGGGTGCCAGCCAGACAATCCTTCAGCTGCAGGACTGTCTCGAAGCCCGATTGGTACCGGGTGTGGCCGTACTGCCGGTTTTCACCCCGAACGGCTTCCTTTCCGCCCCGTCCGAGGCGGCTATCGAGAGCATGCGCCTCTACTTCGGCCAGGCGATCGATCTTCTGGAAAAGGCGGGCGTGGATGTAATCCAGTGGACCGGGGTTTCCTCTTCCCCCTCGCTGTTTCCCGTAGGTACTGCCGATGGCCTGCGCCGGGCCTTGAACCGCGAGCTTCTCGACGCAGCCGCGCGGGGCGTCACCGTCTGCGATTTTGCCGGCCGGCTCGACGGAGAGGTCGATAGTAGCGGCCAGACGCAACCGCGACCCGGCGTGCTCGTCGACGGCATCCATCCAAGCGATGCCGGTAATGCGTCGATGGCCAAGGCTCTGCAGCAGGCCCTGCGTGCGCGGATCGAACTTCCGCAAGGCTTGCGCGCGGCTTGGCGAATACCGCGGAAAAAGGGGCTCTCCGGTTGCCGAAACCTGCCTGCCTGTCTAGCAGCAGGCCGACGCAACCGGAGGCCACGTCTTGTCAGAAAACCCGCGAATCCTGTGTGTTCACCAAGGGGGTGAACTCTACGGGTCGGATCGCACTTTCCTGCAAAGCGTCGAAGCCATGCGGGACGCCTGGCCCCATGCTTCGATCAAGGTCGTTCTGGCTGCCGACGGGCCTTTGCGCGGCCTTCTGGAAGGGCCCGCGGATGAAGTCGTAGTGCGACCACTGGGAGTTCTCCGCCTGGCGAACCCTTTGCTCACGCTCTTCAAGATGACGCTGGGGCTGCCCTACTTCGCGGGCAAGGCCGCGATGGACATCGCGGCAGCAGATGTCGCGTATATCAATACGACCGTGATTGCGGATTTCCAGATCGCAGCGCGTTTCTTTCGCGATCGCTGCGTCGTCCACGCGCACGAGATACCCAAGCGACGCGCGATGCCTGTCATCCGCTCCTTGCTGAAGTGGAGCCGGGCGCATGTCATCATGAATTCGCGCGCCACTGGAACGGCGCTGGCCCTTCCGGATAGGCAGGCTACGGCCCTGGTCTATAACGGCGCTGCGGCGGTCGAGAACCCACAAGCTCTAAAACTGCCCGGCGTGTTTACGCAGGAACGTCCCTTGCGGCTCGCAATGTTGGGCCGGCTGAGCAACCAGAAGGCGCAGGACCTCCTGATCGACGCCATCGCTCTCTTGCCGAAGGATGACGCCGCACGGCTCCGCCTGCGCATAGTGGGCAGTGCCTATCTCGACCGTGAAGAGCCCGTGCGCGAACTCGAAGCGCAAATCCGCGAAGCGGGGCTGGAGGGCGTCGTCACTCTCGAACCGTTTACGGATGATCCTCTCGAGGTCTATCGCTGGGCGGATATCTGCGTGATCCCCTCGCGCCTGCCGGAATCGTTCGGCATGGTCGCGATCGAGGCGATGGCGGAGGCTCGTACGGTCATCGCATCCGCCCACGGCGGACCGGTGGAGATCGTGGTCGACGGGGAAACGGGATGGCTGATCGAACCCGACAATGCTTCCGCGCTGGCCGTTGCCATAGCCGCTGCGCTGGCTGATCCTGCGCAGGTTCGGAAGCGGGGCGATGCTTCGCTTCGGCGTTTCGACGAAACCTTCTCTTCGCGATCGATGGCGCAATCGCTGCGCGACACCCTTTCCCGCTGGTTCGCTGCGCTCGCCTGAGGTTGCGGGCATGGGGAAGGGGCATGCCCCCTCCAGCCAGGAGCTCAGGAGGCCGGAGCCACGATTGTTTCCGCCTCGGCCAGCGACCGGCGAAAACCTTCCAGTCCGAAATGACGGGAGACCGTGGCGATCCGCCGGTCGCGCGCGGCCTCGGCTTCCGGTTCGGCAAGGCTTGTCACGATAGCTTGCGCCATGCCGTCTGCGTCATCCGCAATTGCCAGCAGCTCCACGATCTCGGGCGGTAAGCCCCGAGTGCCGATTAAAGTGGACACGACACGCCGCCCCGATGCGAGCATGTCGATCATTTTCACGTTCACGCCCGAGCCGTGCAGGATCGGGTTGATGGCGACTTCGCAGCCGAGGAGGATCGGCTCCATATGCTCGGGGTTGGCGATAAGTTCTCCGCCGGCTGCAGTTACGCGACAGGAAAGGTCGCTCGACGGGTTTCGCCCGGCTACGACGAGCGTCGTCTGCGGACGCTTGGCGATCACGTTGGGATGGACCTGTGACAAATACCACTCGAGAGCCGCGACATTGTTCGGCAGCGAGAGGCTTCCGGTAAAGGCAATATCGGAAGGGACAAGTCTGTCGGTGCCGCGCTTGGCAAGGTCAAGCATCTCCCTGTCGGCCATGGTGGAGAGAAGACGGCCATTGTCGAAGCCCGCAGCACGCCAGGTGGCAAGGTCTTCGAAGGAGATGTCGTAGAACAGGGCTGCGTCGCGCAGCACACTCGTCTCCAACCGCTTGAGCCCGGCCAGATTTCCCATCACCGAGAGCTTGTTCAACCCGGTGGCGAGACTGGCTTGCTCTGCATTGTAGCGATACTCGATATTGTGCGAGCGGTAGAAATACGGAACGCCGAGTTGGTCGGCCAGCCATCGGCCGAGCGGCGCGGCATGAATGCCATCAATCCAGATCGCCTCGAATCCGGGACTCGCAGACCGGTATTTCTGAAGCAGCCGCTCTCGCTCAGCGCGTGAGGGCCAGCGGCCGGCTGCTTGCGAGGGCCAGCGGAGCATGTTCAGGACGCGCCTCGCGCCTCGATCGAGCTTCAGAAGTTCGAGATCGGCGACGACGGAATTCATGCGGGCGATGTCTGCCTCGCGAATGGGCGCCTCAAGCCTGCCGCCGGTCCATGTTATCGCGTGTACGTCCCAGCCAAGCTCCTGGAATGCTTCCAGCCGCCGGGAAATATCGCAGCGCGCCCCGTGGTTGGCGGGATACGGAAGTTCGACAAGGACCGCGAGAAGCTTCATGAGGAGCCGGGGATCCTTACCAGACCGGTCGCCGCCATGAGAATGCCTTTCGCTTGCCCGAAGCGTCCGCGGACGATCGCGCGCAGGAAATCCTTGGCGATCGTCAGTCGAAGAGAGCGCGAACCACGCCGGCCGAACCGTTCGGCAAGCTTGATGCGGCTGCGATAAAGGAGACCTGCAGAAAAGGCGGAAACGCCTTCCGTAAGCGAGCCGGCACTTGCTCCGACCTTGTGATAGACTACGCTTTGCGGAGCGATGGCGACGTCGAACTGTCCTTCGGCGCGCAGCACCCAGTCGGCTTCCTCGTAATAAAGGAAATAGTCCTCCTCCATCAGGCCTACCTGTTCGAGGAACGCCCTGCTGGCGAGCATGGATGCGCCGACTGGATAGAGGACCTCGTCGCTCTTCGGGGGATCGGCGCACATGGCCTGTTCGGGGCTGTCGCTCGGCATGCCTTCGGCAAGGTGACGGGCCCCGAATGTCGTGCGATCGAGCGCGCCAGCATAAGCCTGCAACATAGAGGGCTGCCCGTAAACCGCCATGACCGACCCGCACAGGCCGACATTGGGATGGGACGCCATGAAGCCAACCATCTGCGCCAGCGAATCCGGCGGGACGACGGTATCGTTATTGAGCAGCCACGCATGGCTCGCGCCCCGCTTCAGAGCCCAGCGCAGTCCCACATTGTTGCCCCCCGCAAAGCCGAGGTTCGCCTCGGTGCGCACTATGACCAGTTGTGCGTTTGCGCCATCTTCGCCCGCCTCGGCCTCGGCACGGTCCAGGATTGCTACACTTTTCGGGAGAAGCTCTTCGGAAAGGGGCACGGGACTGTCGGGATCGGCCGGGACGGATAAATCGCCTCTCGCCCAGGCGGCGATCTTTTCGACCGAACCGTCAGCGGAGGCGTTGTCGCACACCACGATCCGTGCCTCGACGCCTTCGAGGGCGAGGCAGGTGCGGACGCAGTCGACGGTGTCCTGCCAGCCGTTCCAGTTCACGAGGATGATGGCGATCATGGTCAGTCTATTTCTTTCGCCGGAGCCTCGGCCAGCTTAGCCCCGCGGCCTCTTGATCCGCTTGAACGTACCCCAGAAATTGCGCGCGAGTTCGACCGGCGAGGTCCGCAACGAAAGCGCTGGTAGCTTGAGGCCCGAGAAACGCGGTCCGTTGCCGCGCTTCGCCCAGAGCGCGGAAGAGCGCGCCAGGGAGTTGCGCTTCCTGTTCGCCTGATAGGGCTGCATCGCCTCGATTTCCTCGACGGCCAGCGGCTCGGTGGCCAGTGCTCCGGCTTGCTCTGCGAGTTCGAGCAGCCTTTCCCCGGCCTCGGTACGCGCCACGATCAGGCTGCGACCATCGCGTTCGGTAAAGTCCGGGTAGCCGTCCTTGCCGTACCAAGCGTCGGCACAGGCTATGTCGGAAAACTCGCCAGTCCCGTCCGGGCAGATCTTGCAGCGGAACTGGAGGTGGCGATTGAGAATTTTGCCCCAGCTGTCGTTGTAGGTCATGCTGGCATCGCTGCCGTCCTTGCGCACCACTCGCGCCATGCCCGGCCATCCGTCGCCGCGATACTGGAAGCGCTCGACATCCTCTTCGCGGGTTTCGAGCGAAGAGAGTACTTCGACTGTTCCCTTGCGGCTCGGCACGCCCGCACAGAAAAAGGCGAGCTTGTAGGGGATTAGGCGGTCGATCCGCGGATCGTGGCGGGCCATGCGGCGCAAGGACGCGACGTCGCACGGTTTCCCGATGAATGCGAACCTCTTGCCCCTCGCCAGATGCCTTTCGAGATCGGCAAGCGGGGAAGAGGGGGCGTAGCGCGAACCGGCCGCGCCAAGAATGTCCTTGCGCTCCGCACGCGTTGTCGTCGCCGTGCCGATGGGATCGTGAGGATCGGAGCTGGTCGACAGGACGAAATCGACTTCGCCTCGCTCGACGAGAAAAATCTGCAGGGCGGAAAGAACGCCGCCCGAAGATCCGCGATAGCGGGTTTCGGGATCAGTTGCGTGCCCCGTCGCCAGCCTGCGGATCGGACCCCACAGCGGATGGTAGTCTGCCTCAACCCGGTCGTGTTCCAGTGCGATCCCTGAACAGAAGGCTTGGGCAGCGCCTTCTTGGATGGCTTTGCTATCCTTTGTTTCCGGGCGCAGAAATCCGGGTTTTTGAAGCTCCATGCGGACTTCCGGAAGCGCCGATGCGCAGGCGCCGCACCCGTGGCAGAGGCCAAGTTCAACGATCTGCTCGAGCGTGTCTGTCATCGCGCAATCTCGCCGATGATACGTGCGAGGGTGTCCTCGTAGGCATCGAGCCTGGAATCGGCAATTTTCGATCCGCGCACCATCGCATTGGATAGCTCGGCGCGCTTTTCACAGGCTTCGGTGATAGTGGCAAAGGCCTCGTCGGTCGAAGCTGTCTTTCCGTCTACAAAATGGGGATAGTCCAGCGTCCCGAACAACCCGTTGAATTTGCGGCTATAGGCAATCGGCACAACCGGAGTGTGGGACGAGAAAGCACCGATACAAGCATGCATGCGCCCACCGGTCACGAAATCGAGGCCGGAAATGTAGCTTTTCGCTTCCGATGCGCTGGCAAATACTGTTGGCATGACGAGGTCTGGATAGCGATCCAGTAATGCGGGCACGACAGCGAGGTCGCCATCATTACCGGCCCGGCCAACCACATGCGGCAGCAAGTGCACCTCATAGCCGACACCTTGCCAGTGTTCGATCAGGCGATGCGTCAATTCCTTGTAGTCGATTGTGAGGCCGAATTCGTTCCGCCCGGTATAGCCGCCTTGATAAAGGAGGCCAGAAACGTTGATGCCGACCTGTGTCCTGTCTTGTGCCCGGTCTTGCCGATCGTATGGGAGGCGGAAGGCTACATCGATAAACTCGTCAATCTCTGCCTTGATCGCCTTGTCCTCGAGGAACCGGAACGACAAGTCGTCGCGCGCGAATACTGCGCGGGCGCGGTTCATGATCGCAACGGCGGCACGTCGCCGCAGGATATTATCGAACGGCCCGATCGTTTGAGGCGCGAGTACAAGCGGCTTGCCTAGCAAATGCGCCGCAATCTTGGTCCCGGCGTGAAAAAGGAAACGGGTGCCGCCGTAGATATCGGCCCAACTATCGCCTTCCCCGATGTCGATGACGAGATCTGCTTTTCTTAGGAAGGCAAGGAATTCGGAATTGCCGCGCAGCATTTGCTTCAGACTCGGCATCGGACCGATCTCGACGTTTGCGGGAACGGTCGCAGGGTCCGGACAAACATCTGCACAAAGGGTCGTGAAGTCGACTGTCACCCCTACGCGCTGTGCGGCGCTTTCGACGATGGCGATGTTCGAACGGGTCAGAGCGTCGATACCCAGATTGCCGTGCCCCAGCGCGTGCCAAGGCAGTGCGATTTGTAGATGTTCTTTTGTCATGATCTCAGAAAGGATTGGATTTGCTTATTCCAGAGCGGTCTGAAAGGTGAGAGGGCGGGACGAAACGAGCTCTGGATAAGCTTTGACGATTTCGCGCGGTACCTTGGTCGGCCACTGAATCGCTTCACTTTGCACAATGACGGGATCTTCTAAATTGTGATGGGGACCTGAGCGAGGTGTCGGCAATGATGGCACAGGTGGGAACCGGCTCGGAGCCGTCATACGATACAGGTGGATAGAAAGGAAACGTTTCTGTAGCGCCCGTTTATCATTGCCTTGTTGTCGTACTTTTCGATCAAAGCTTCGCCGATCGACTGGTTTACCCGTGTAGTTTCTCCGTTAAGCTCCCGCATCGATGGTCTTGCCGGTCGAATCATTTTGCTGGTTACCCGATTAGCATACCGACAGAGGCGATGAGCGGAATTCCGAAAAAGGACAGAATCACGACCGGATGTCGGTCCACCTCGCGTAAGAGGCCGATACCGAGGGCGATAAACGAGCTCAACCCCATTGCCGCCATAACAGTGGATGCGGCGTTGAAGCCATACAAAGGTATCAAGATGAACGCGGCGATGAAAAAGGCAGTCATAGCTATAACTTGGCTGTAAATGCGCGTGCGGATCCGACCGAGAGCGACCAATTGGATGCCGAATCCCGAAGCAATAAATCGATGCAGGACATAAAAAGCAAACGCTGGCCATAGTTGGTTAAGCGCCCCGAACTCCGGACCGTAGATATATTGTGTCACCAGTGGGCCGAGGAGTAGGAACATCAGGCTTCCTATCAACGCTAGCAGTGAAAACTCTATTGTCATCCTTCCGGAGAGTGACCGGAATTCACGATGCGGATTGGAGTTGACACGGGATGCAGAAAGAGCGGGAAGGTAAACGCTCGATAGCATGACTGAAAATGGCACTATGACCTGAACCAAGCGTGCGCCCGCCTGATAGGTGCCGAGCTCTGCCAGGGTGAGCATGGTTGCAAACACTATCACATCGATCTGGCTGCTGACCATGGTCAGTATGCTGTCCAGTGCATAGGCCCCGGCGCTTCGTAGCGTTCGAACAAGGTCGGATAGCGATCTGCCGAATTGCTTGAGAGGTTGCAGCAAGCGGCGCAGTTCGAAGCGCGCGAACACGAGGTAACCGAGCCTTGTCGCGGCGAAGGCGATTGCCACGGCCAGCAGGCTCTTGGTAGCCGCAGCAACCGCTGCCACCACCCCGAACATCGCGATGCCGGTCAGCACCACGATCCGTGCCTCCAGAAAGAACTGCCTGTTCACCCGCGCTGCGACCATCGCGAGGTCGGCCAGCGAGTAAGCGATCATGCCGACCAGCAGCAGCAGGAAGACCAGCCACTCGTCCCCGCTGACGACGAGCAGGGCAGAGCCACCTGCAATCAGCGTCGCCAGCAGGCTGAATCCGACCTTGAGGGCCAGCGCGTCGCCGACAATCTCCGCGCTACGGGCACGATCCATGGAGGCCGCACGCAGGGAACTGGTGGCCAGCCCGAAATCGGTGAGCGCCGCAATTACGCTCGCGACCGCGATGCATGCTGCGTAGAAGCCGAAATTGGCCGGCCCGAGATATCTGACGATGACAACGAACGTCGCGAGCGAGAGGACCATGCGAGCGCCCGTCGCGACAAGCATGTAGAACTTGTCGGAAGTTTTAACTCCTCCTTGGAGGCTCACCGCCACGGCTTAAGTCCTGATCATCCCGCCGCCCTTGCTGGCAGGGAGACGGTTTGTACCGTTATTGTGGAGACGCTTGGGGATTTTCTGCTCAATTGCGCGACGACCTGCAATTGCAACTGCATAGCCTGAGAACAAGAGAGCGAAGAAGTATGCATCGGTGCTTGAAATAATTAAAAGGCCGACGTTTGCAGCGACTAACATTGCGGTTGTGGATGCTAACAGGCCACGCTCGGTCGTTGATGCTGATGACAATGCTTGGCGCACCGAAAAGATGATCAGCGAGATTTGCATTAATACGAAGAGCGCCAAGCCGACATAGCCCGTTTCGACAGCCGTTTTGATATAAAAGCTGTCCAGCGTGCGAACACCTTTGCGTCCATCCACCCCAGCAATCGCGACTGCGGTTCCTGCACCAAATCCCAAGATTGGTTTATATTCAAGGGCTGAACGAGCTTTTGCCAACTGCACCTTGCGAACATTGTTACTCTGCTGATCGCGTTTGCTTTCACCAACGGCGACATCAAGAATGGCACTTACTGCGGGGGGAAGTGCGGCCATGCCTAAGACCGCTCCGGCGACAAAAACGCTAAGACGTCTTGGGGACCTCAGATCAAGATAGAAAACGGCCGCATAAATGCCCATTGCAGCGAACATTACGACCAACGGAGACCGCGACTGACAAAGATAAATGCTTACTATCGTTGCAACCAGGAAGCTGGCCCCGATCAGCCGCCGAAAGCCTTTGTTGTTCACAATCAGGTGAAGCGCCAAAGGAGAGAGCAGCGCCATAACTTGGCCAAAAATGATCGGGTGGACGAATACCGATTTAATCCTAAGAGATGCTGTGTCTGATGAAGCGAAGGCAATTGCATCTAGGTCTTCGCGATCTCCGGCTGCAAGGTTGGTGAGACCGAGCCCATCCAAAAGTGGTTGCTGCGTCACAAACTCGAAAATTCCGAAGAGAAAAGCTCCGAAGCCGCATGCAATAGTCACGATAGGAAGCAAGCGAGATGCGTCTCGGTTGGACAAATATAAAGCAGCGATGATTATCCACGCGTGGCCAAACAGTGTTGCCTGAAGCACAAATTTTACGGATTCAGAAGGGTAACGACTGTTGAACGCGGTAAGGATTTCCCAGCCGAGCAGCATTAGCATGGCGGTCAAAGGAATGATTGCTCGGGCCAAACCACTTAAAAAATTCTGCTGCTCGTAACGCGACACCGAAATATACACGATCCCAAGCCCCAGAAGGGCGATGGTGCCTAGCGTGAAGCCACTTATACCGACACCCCCAACACTAAGGAAAAAGTACCGCGGCCAGAGGAACGAGATCACAACCACGATCAAGAAAACTCTAGAGAATGCTCCGATGCCGCTGCGCATTGTGGATTACGAACCCTTAAACCTTAAATTGACTGACTATCCGCGCGGAGTTCTCGAGCTGCCGAGCCGAACGGCTATTTTTAGAGCCGAGTAATACGAGGAAGCAAAATATGTGCCTCGCAAATTGCCTCTACGTTCGTTACGGACGCGCCGCAACGGAAAGGACCCCATGCATCTAAATATCCTTGGAATTCGCGGCATTCCAGCCGCACACGGCGGCTTTGAAAGTTTTGCCGCGCGCTTTGCCCCCTATATGCGGGATCAAGGACATACAGTGCTGGTATATTGCCAGGCCGATGAGCCACGCGGCGGCGAAACTGCTTGGCAAGACGACTGGCATGGCATCCACCGTGTCCATTTCGCCCCGAAGCGGCAAGGCGCAGTGGGGACCATGGAATTCGATGCCGCCTGCGTGCGCGACGTGGTCAAGCGTCCCGGCATCGATCTCGTTCTCGGTTACAACACCGCCATTTTCAACGCTGCCGAGCGCCTCAAGGGGCGTCGCATAGCCATGAATATGGACGGGATCGAATGGAAGCGGGACAAGTGGAGCCTGCCGGCCAAGGCATGGTTCTTCATGAACGAAATTGCCGGGGCCAACCTTTGCGACCTGCCGATTGCCGATCATCCGGAAATCGCCAGGCACGTGTCGCGCAGGACATTCCGAAAGGCGGTAATGATCCCGTACGGTTCCGACGTGGTGACCGACGCACCGGCCCAGCTGGTCAAAGACCTTGGCCTCGAGCCGGACCGTTACTGCGTTTCCATTGCCCGCATCGAACCCGAAAACTCGATCCTCGAGATCGTAGAGGCTTTCTCTTCCGCGACGCGGGGCATGAAACTGGCGGTTCTCGGCAAGCTCGACGATTCAAACGGGTACCACCGCCGCATCCGATCGGCCGCGAGCACGGAGGTCATCTTCCCCGGAGCGATCTACGACCAGCCGGTCGTACAGGCGATCCGCTTCCACGCGCGTGCCTACATGCACGGGCACACCGTCGGCGGCACCAATCCGTCGCTCGTGGAAGCCATGGGCGCAGGCAATGCTGTCATTGCGCATGACAACCGCTTCAATCGCTGGGTGGCGGGGCAGGACCAGTTCTATTTCGCAGACATCGACGGCCTGAAGTCGATACTCGATCGGATCGCCAACGAGGGTGAGGCAGCGCTGATCACTGCACGACAGGCCTCGCGTGAACGCCATGCCCAGGAATTCACTTGGGAAAAGGTGCTGTCGGCTTACGAACGGGTACTGGTCGAACTTGCATCCAAAGCCTGAGGGGGCAGGGCGGCCAAGGCTGCGCGGATACCATCTTCCAGACCGATCTGCGCGTGCCAGCCCATGGCATTGATGCGGCTGGAATCGAGCAGTTTGCGCGGCGCGCCATCGGGCTTCGACCTGTCGAATTCGATTTCGGCCTCGATGCCGGCAACATCGATGATCAACCTCGCAAGCTCGCCAATCGCAATTTCTTCACCGGACCCGACATTGATCGGGTCGGCGCCCGAGTAGTTGCTGAGGAGAAACAGGCAGGCATCTGCGAGATCGTCGACATGAAGGAATTCCCGCATGGGTGACCCGCTGCCCCAGACCTCGATCGACCTTGCGCCACTTTCCCGTGCTTGTGCCACTTTCGCGAGAAGGGCGGCCAATACGTGGCTGTTTTCGGGATGATAATTGTCGCCGGGCCCGTACAGATTGGTTGGCATTACACTGATGAAGTCGCAGCCGTATTGCCGGCGGTAGGCCTCGCACAGTTTAACACCCGCGATCTTCGCGATGGCATAGGCCTCGTTCGTAGGCTCGAGTGGGCCGGTCAGGAGGCGATCCTCGGTGATGGGCTGGCTGGCTAGCCGCGGGTAGATGCAGGAAGAACCCAGGTAGACGAGCTTTGCGACGGCCGTTTTGCGCGCTGCTTCGATGACGTTCGCCGAGATCATCAGATTGTCGTAAATGAATTGGCCGGGGTAGGTGTCGTTGGCGAGGATGCCCCCGACCTTGGCAGCCGCCAGGAGAACGACGTCCGGGCGGTTTTCAGCAAACCAGGTCTCCGTGCCTGCCTGGTCGCGCAAATCGAGGGAGCGGGGTGCCGTCAACACATGGCAGGGCTCCCGCTCTAGCCTGCGGACCAGCGCCCCTCCGACCATTCCTCCATGTCCCGCTACATAGACGCGCTTGCCGGTGAGGTCGAAACCATTGGCGCTCATGGGCGAAAGTCGCCCGGCCGGGCTTTCATCGCAGCCAGATCGCTTTCGACCATCTGACGGGCGAGTTCGCGGACTTCGGTCTCGTGCTTCCAGCCCAAGATGCGTTCCGCCTTGCTGGCATCCCCGAGAAGGTTGTCGACTTCGGTCGGGCGGAAATAGCGCGGATCGATCTCGATCAGCGTACGCCCGTCGGACTGCGCGACCCCCTTTTCATCCAGCCCTTCGCCAATGAAATCGATCGGTACGCCTGCATCTTCGAAAGCCCAGCGGGCGAATTCACGCACCTTGGTGGTTTTACCTGTCGCCAGCACAAAGTCGTCGGGCGTGTCCTGTTGAAGCATGAGCCACATGGCGCGCGCATACTCGCGGGCGTGACCCCAGTCGCGCGAGGCGTCCAGATTGCCGAGGAACAGCTTGTCCTGGCGCCCCAGCGCAATCGCGGCTGCTGCGCGCGTGATCTTGCGGGTGACGAATGTCTCGCCGCGCAAGGGGCTTTCGTGGTTGAAAGCTATGCCGTTGGACGCGTGCATGCCGTACGCCTCCCGGTAATTTACGGTGATCCAGAAAGCATAGAGTTTCGCAACCGCGTAGGGGCTGCGCGGGCGGAAAGGGGTGTCTTCGTTCTGCGGACACTCGGCGACCTTGCCGTACATTTCGCTGGTCGATGCCTGGAAAAAGCGGCTCTTCTGTTCGAGGCCAAGGATGCGCATTGCCTCGAGCAGGCGCAGAGTGCCGGTGGCATCGGCATTTGCCGTGTATTCGGGTGTTTCGAAGCTGACGCGCACATGGCTCTGGGCAGCCAGGTTGTAGATTTCATCCGGCTGGATTTCCTGCATCAAGCGGATGAGGTTGGTCGCATCCGTCATGTCACCGTAATGCAGGAAAAGGCTGGGATCCGGCGCATGCGGATCTTCGTAAATGTCCTCAATACGCGCAGTGTTGAACGAGGAGGACCGCCTTTTGAGGCCGTGGACCTCGTAGCCTTTTTCCAAGAGGAGCCGCGCCAGATAGGCACCGTCCTGACCCGTGATGCCAGTTATCAGAGCCCGTTTGGTCAAAGCACTTAGTCCCTGGTTTGCGACACCGAATGGATGCGTCCGACTTTGCCGGTACGCGTCAGCCATGGAAACCAAACGCGCCGAACGCAACCTTGGCAATCGGATGCAGTGTCGATTTCAGGCTGTTTTGACCAGTTTTCCTGGTGGTCAGCCAAACCGAAGGAGACCCCGCTGGGCCTTGTCGTTTCAATATTTGGTTATCGGGGGTTCGATGGTGGGCGTACCAAGGTTCGAACTTGGGACCCCTACGATGTCAACATAGTGCTCTACCACTGAGCTATACGCCCACGCTATCGAACGTGCCGGGATAACCGGCAGGCGCGCCCATTAGCGGGGCCTATCGGGCCGCGCAAGGGGCAAATCGGTCCAGCTTTACAAAAGTTGCGCGCTGACCTGCCCGCCTAGCACCCGCTCCACTTCGAGAACGAGATCGCGCAGGTGGAAAGGCTTCGACAGGACCTTCGCGTTAGGCTGCTCTGCGCTTGCCTTCAGCGTGACTGCGGCAAACCCGGTAATGAACATGACCTTCGTGCCAGGGCTGATCTCGTTACAACGCTGCGCCAGTTCGATGCCGTCCATTTCGGGCATCACGATGTCGGACAGAAGGAGATCGTAGTCATTGGCTTCCAGAAGCGGCACCGCGGCAGTCCCGCGATCTACCGAATCGACGACATAGCCCGCATTCTCGAGGGCACGCTCCAGATAGGTGCGCATCGCGTCGTCATCTTCTGCAAGCAGGATTCTCTGGTGGTTCGCCTCACTCATGCCAATCGTCCTAACCGAAATCGCTTAACAAATCTTGATGCGATTTCGTTCGTGTCCCTGTTTGGCGCAGTCGCTTTTGACTTGTCTAATGCGGTCGGCCATCCCTGACGCCATGACATCGCAAAAGGGCAAGGCCGGAAGGCAGGATTCGGGGCAGGCCAAGGGTAATTCGGCCGCGTTCGAGCTATCGATGCCCTTGCAACCTACGATCCCGGTGCTGATTGCAGCGCCGCATGGCGGCAGGGAATATCCACCGGCACTGGACAGCCAGTTTCGTGATCCCGGGTCCAAGGTGCGGCTCGAAGATCGTTATGTCGATGTATTAGCTGAAAGCGTTGCCGAAATGAGCGGCGCAGCACTGCTGATCGCCCGGGCTCCGCGCGCGGAAATCGATCTCAACCGCGCGCCTGACGACGTGGATTGGGGAATGGTTTCCGGGAACAAGGAGCGCAACCTGCCGCATTCCCTCGCGAACCGGCGCGCGCGTAGCGGCCTTGGTCTGGTCCCGCGGCGATTGCCGGGTCTCGGGGAGATATGGAAGGAGCCGATCGAGCGCACCGAGCTCGATCGCCGGATAGAAACCGTGCATCGGCCCTATCACGCCGAACTGGGAAGGGCGCTGGAAACCTTGCGAGACCAATGGGGTGCGGCACTGCTCGTCGATTTGCACTCGATGCCGCCCCTGAGCGCCAAGGCCTATGGCGGCGCGCAGCCGGAGTTCGTCATCGGAGACCGGTTCGTTACGAGCTGTAGTGGCAGGCTTTCGGCTGCCGCGTTGAGCTATTTTTCCCAAAACGGGAGGCTGGCGACCCATAACCGCCCTTATTCGGGCGGGTATGTTCTCGATCGCCACGGAATGCCGAAGCGAGGATTGCACGCGCTTCAACTGGAGGTGTGCAGGTCGATCTATCTCGATGCGCGTCTGGACCTTCCAAGCGCGCGCCTTGCCGGGATTGCGCGCCTGATCGCCGGAATGGTCAGAATACTGGGGAGCGAAGTCGCGACGATGAGGCCGGGCGGCCAATTCGCCGAGGCCGCCGAGTAAAGGGCCAGGCCTTGACGGGCCAGGTTATTCTTTCTCGATGAGGAGCGGCTGGAAATGGCTTCGCCAATCCGCCTTGCCATCAACTGCAACAGCTTCGATTTTCGGCAGTTCGGCCGCGATGAATTCGACCCTTTCATCCCACCCGTCATGGCTCCGCTTACGCAATATGCCGCCGCCGTGCCTGGGACCCCATTCCTCCATGAATTCGACTGCGGCCTGCGGGTCGTAACCTGCATTGAACAAGAGCCAGGGCATTAACCTGTCTGCATCCCGCTCGCTAGCGCGGACGCGACCGCCGCCCCGACCATACCGTTCGAGATAGTCGAGATGGCCAAGCAGATTGTGCGCCATCTCATGGGCGAGGGCCGCCGCAAACTTTGGCGTCGAATAGGAGAATGCCGGGAAGGAATCCCCGATCAGAACACGCTCGCCGTCCGCGCTTGCCTTCGAGGTGCCGCTGCGAAGTTCGAACCGGGAAGAGCACAGTTCGACCGGAGCCAGTTCGATTTGCGACTTTTCAACCTGCGCGTTTCGGAAAGAAACACGCAGCTTTCCATCGATCGCCGGTGATTCCAGCAATTTGGCGATGCGCGCGGCGCGAGCCCATGCCTCGTCACCGTGCCTTGCTAGGCTCTCCACCTCCTGTCCGGAGACGGAAAGGAGAGTGTCGTTCTGCCGGATTCCGGCTGCTTCGGCAGGGGACCCCATAGCGACCGATTGCACGCCGATGTCGCCCAGAAGGTCGAAATGCGCTCGGACCGCCTCTGGCTGTCCATAGGACGCAGCATCGTGGACCAGCAATCCGAGGCTGAAGGTCCGCCTGTCGCAGAAGGGAGCGTTCTCCTTTGCGAGGCGGTATCCGGTCTGGAAGAGAAGATCTTCCTGCTGCTGGAAAATGTCGAGCGGGGAAGGGGCGTCGCTCGTTTCCGCAAATGCAGAAACGGGCAGGGTCGCCGCGCAGACGAACAAAATTGCGTGGCCGAGCGCGCGAAGGCGGCCCGGCCACGCAAGCATGCGATTAGACGTTTGCGGCACCGTTTTCCGAAATTGCTTCCGGTTTCCAGCCCTGCTGGACCTGACGCGAGAAGATCGTGCGCATGTTGTCGAGCGAGAACAGGTGTGCGTGGATCAGCATCAACAGGCCGTTCTTGTTGAATTCCTCGACCTTGGCGGCAGGCAATTCGCGAACCTTGTCCTGGTCCACCATCTTGAAGCCGCGATAGAGGAAGGGCTTGTCCGAACCGTCGGTCTGGATCGAAACTTCGCCGTCCATGAGCAGGTCGTTTTCGATAAGCTGGCCAATGAAGGACTGCGTGCGCTGGGCTGCGCTTTCGAAGTTCTGGCAGAAGTCGAGGATCTGCTGGGTCGCTTCGGCGGCTTCGCCGTTTTCGAACAGCGGACGCCCTTCGTCGAATTCACCCACGGCATCGCTGGTCGGGTCGAAACACAGCGACAGCTGGTCGCTATCCTTCTGGAGACGCGCGAGCATGAAAGGGTAGCGGCGAATATACGCCGGGATGTAGACGGGATCGGTAACCTTGCCCTCGGCGTCGACAAAGGTGTTCACGCCTTCGTTGAGGCCCATCAGGGCGAGGGGCAGGGGAGCTTCGCCGGTCGAAAAGACGATCGGAAAATTGCGCTGGGCCTGGACGAACTCTTCCACGGTCAGCGGGATCGCATGGGCCTTCGACAGCCAGGGAGCCGAATCCACCGAACGCGACTTGTAATTCGCGTGATCCTTGCTGTTCAGCGGCATGAGATCATTAAAGAAAAGGGGCAGTTGAGGCTGCTGCGGCGCGCTCGCCATGAAATTTCTCCGAAAGTCGTTTTGATATATTTGGGATGAGACGCAGGTTCGTGGTGAACCCGCATGCGCCCTCGAGTGGGGCTTTAGGCGTTCGAATCGCCTTTCGCAAGCGGGACCAGCTTGCCCGGATTGAGCAATCCCCGGGGGTCGAGAGCGTGCTTGATCGCCTGCATCAGCGACAGGGAAACCGGATCGCCGAGCCGGCCCAGTTCGTCGCGCTTCATCTGTCCTATGCCGTGCTCTGCACTGATCGAACCACGCCATTGTGTCACGAGGTCATGGACGAAGGCGCTGATCTCCTTGCCCTGACCCTCCTCCCATTCTCCGCGCACCGCATCCTTCGGCGCGAGGACATGGAAATGGACGTTCCCGTCGCCCAGGTGCCCGAAAGCAACGGCCCGTGTGCCGGGGAACCTCGCCTCTATGAGAGGGGAGGCGTGCTCCACGAATTGCGCCATGGTCGCGACGGGGACCGAGATATCATGCTGCATCGCGGGTCCGATCGCGCGTTCGGCCGGTGAAATCGAATCGCGCAGGAGCCAGAAAGCATCGGCCTGGCTTTCGTTCGACGCGATTGCCGCGTCTTCGAGCAGTTCCTTTTCCATTGCTGCGGCGAGCATGGTCTCGGCCAGCGGCTGGAGACCGTCGACCCTATCCGGCTCGGCGACCAGTTCGATCAGGGCGTGCCACGGGTGTCGGCCCCCGAGGGGCTCGCGGGCATCGGGCAAATAATCGAGGACGGCATCGAGACAATGCGAGGGTATGACCTCGAAGCCTTCCAGTTCGTCCGCCGCCAAAGCCTCGCAATGCAGCAACAGTTCGCGGGCCTGGATCAGCGAAGCCAAACCAGCCCATATTACACATCGGCCGCCGATCTCCGGAAGAAGGCGCAATGTCGCCGCCGTCACGATTCCGAGCGTGCCCTCCGACCCGATCAGCAGCTGTTTGAGGTCGAACCCGCGGTTGTCCTTCTTGAGCGGGGTCAGCGTATCCATGACGCTGCCATCGGCCATCACCGCTTCCAGCCCCAGCACCTGGGCGCGCATGGTTCCATGTCGCAGGACCTGGGTGCCCCCGGCATTGGTGGAGATAAGTCCGCCGATGGTCGCCGAACCCTTTCCGCCAAGCGTAAGGGGGAAGCGCAACCGATGCTTCGCTGCCTCTTCGTGCAAAGTCTGGAGGACGGTGCCAGCCTCACAGGTTACCTGCCGCGATTGTTCGTCGAGGCCCCTGATCGCATTCATGCGACGCAGGGAAAGGATGAGCGCCCTGCCACTTTCGTCCGGCGTCGCGCCGCCCGACATTCCGCTGTTGCCACCCTGCGGTACGATCGGAACGCCATGCTTGGCACATAGGCCGACGAGACGGGAAACCTCTTCGGTCGTCACCGGAGATGCAAGACCGAGGGCTGCCCCGGTATAACGTCCGCGCCAGTCCGTGAGCCATGGCTCGATCAACTCGGAGTCCTGCGTGAACCCGCGCGAGCCGAGAAGGGCTGCAGCCTCGTCGACAAAGGAAAGTGCCATCGTATTCATCGATGCATCCATGCCACACTGGATAGCTAAGTCACCAGCTATTGCCATCGCTCGCGATACAATTAAGCCGGTATTCAATTGTCGGAGGGCAAAGGGGCGCACACACGTCGCTGCTCGATCGGCGTGGACACGAGGAAACCTATCGCCCCGATGCCCAGCTTGTTTTCACTGACCGCGCCGCTGGCGCTGTTGCTTGCGCCCACTTCGGCGCAGGAAGAAACGGCTGGACGCGCGACGTGCGATGCGCCGGTATGGCAGCAGGCGCGCTCCGACCGGTCCTCATCGACACCCCTGCCATTGTCCGCCAGCGGCGATGCGTGGAATTCCATTTTCGATGCGCCCCGACCGCCGCAAGCGAACCAGGTAAGGATCGAGAGCAGGGTGATCCTGCGTGTTTCCCCTGCGCGTGCGCCAGCCCGGCAAAGCCTGATGGCCGAAAGCGTCGAGCCGCAGCGTCGCCAGCTTGTCGAACGCCCGTTCGGGAACTGCATCGACGCCAAGCGCATCGGCGGTGTCGCCGACCAGGGCAGCCGGTTGATGCTGTTCCTGCGCGACCGGAGGATGCTTGCCGCCCAGCTTGAAAAGGGCTGCAGCCCGCGCGAATTCTACCAGGGCTTTTACATGGAGCCGTCCGAGGATGGCCTCTTGTGCGTCAACCGCGACCGGCTGATGAGCCGCTCGGGGGCCAAGTGCAAGGTTGCACGCTTGCATCAGATGGTGCTCGAAACGGTCGAATAACCGCGCTTTTCCTTGACTGTTCAGGGCAAACCGTCAAAGGGCGCAACCGGAAAAAGCTGCATCTCGCGGCGCTTTCCTTTTTCCTAATTCTTGGGGCACCCGGAACTCGCATGAACTTTGCCGATCTCGGCCTTTCACCTGACCTGCTCAAAGCCGTCGCCGATGCCGGCTATACGGAGCCGACGCCGATCCAGGCGCAGGCCATTCCTCCCGTTCTGATGATGAAGGACATCATCGGTATTGCGCAGACCGGCACGGGGAAGACCGCAAGCTTCGTGCTTCCCATGATCGATGTCATGGCCAGCGGTCGTCGCCGCGCGCTGATGCCGCGCTCGCTCATCCTCGCGCCGACACGCGAACTGGCAGCGCAGGTGGCCGAAAACTTCGAAAAGTACGGCAAGAACCATGACCTCAAGCTCGCGCTGCTTATCGGCGGTGTGCAGATGGGTGACCAGGTCAAGGCCCTGAACGAGGGCGTCGACGTGTTGATCGCCACGCCGGGCCGCCTCATGGACCTGTTCGAGCGTGGGAAGATCCTGCTCAACGGCTGCGAACTTCTGGTCATCGACGAAGCGGACCGGATGCTCGACATGGGCTTCATCCCCGACATCGAATTCATCTGCGACAAGCTGCCCGAAAGCCGACAGACGATGCTGTTCTCGGCGACGATGCCGCCGCCGATTGAAAAGCTGGCGAAGAAATTCCTCAAGAACCCCAAGCGCATCGAAGTCAGCCGTGCGGCGACGACGAACAAGGATATCACCGCCTTCAAGATCCCGGTGCAGCAGCGCCAGAAGCGCGAGACCCTGCGCTGGCTGCTCCGCCACGACCAGGTCGAAACGGCTATCATCTTCGCCAATCGCAAGACCACCGTACGCGAGCTCAACAAGAGCTTGCAGAGCCATGGTTTCGCCAGTGGTGAAATCCACGGCGATATGGACCAGTCCAGCCGCATCAAGGAGCTGGACCGGTTCAAGTCCGGCGATATTAACATCCTTGTGGCCAGCGATGTCGCGGCACGCGGCCTCGACATCAAGGGCGTCAGCCACGTATTCAATTTCGACACGCCATGGCACCCCGACGATTACGTCCACCGGATCGGTCGGACCGGCCGCGCGGGGGCGAAGGGTCGCGCGTTTACACTCGTCGCCGGTGACGATGCCGAAGCGATCGCCAATGTCGAGAAGCTGACCAAGTCGGAAATTCCGGTATTCGGCAAGAAAGATGTGCGCGTCGAACTCGTCGAGCCGGATTCGAAATCGAAGGCCAAGACTGATCGCGGCGGTTCCGGTAAAAATTCGGAGCCAAGGAAGGCCGCCGACAAGGCAAAGCCGGAGAAGCGCGCCAAAAAGGCCGATCAGTCTGAAAAACCTGCCAAATCCAAAGCTCCCAGGCCAAAGGCGGATCACGCCGCCGAAGACGCGGGCGAATGGAACGGTCCGGTCCCGGGATTCCTCGACGTTTCGGCGTGTTGACTTAACGTCTCCCTAACTACAATCTCGTAGTGATGGGGACGTGATGGAAAGCTTCGAAGAACCATTCAGGTATATGGTCAGCCTGCTGCTTTTGGCGGGGCTGTTCTTTGGAACGCTGGCGCTCATCATGAAGCGCGGCAGGATCTTCGATGCGATGAAGCGCGGTCGCAGGGAATTCACCACCAACCTCGCGCTGACTTTCGTCAATCTGGTGATCCTCGCGCCGTTTCTCGCTCTACCCAGCGGAGCGGTTCGCGATTTCATCGGCATGTCAGAAAACTTCGCCGGCTTCTGGGACGACGTGCCCGGGTGGTTGACCGTAATCATCGCCTTCGTGGCGTTCGATTTCGTGATCTACTGGCGCCACCGGTTCGAGCATTCGCCCCTGCTGTGGCGCATCCATGCCACGCATCATGCCGACACGGCCCTGTCTTGGCTGTCGGTGCAGAGGAAGCACCCGTTGAGCAAGCTGCTCAGCGTGTGCGTCGATCTCAGCCTCTTGCTGCTCATGGGTATCCCCGAATGGGCGATCGGGACTGCCGGCCTCGGGATTACCTTCTGGGGATTCCTGGTTCACTGCGACGTCGACTGGACATTCGGCCCGCTGCGCCACTGGCTCATTTCACCGGCTGCTCACCGCCTCCATCACATCCGCGACGAACGCCTGATGGGTACGAATTTCGGCAATACGCTGACCGCCTGGGACCGGATGTTCGGGACGTTTTGCGATCCAACGCCCTACGTTGGTTGCGAAACGGGGATCGAGGAAGGGACGCGCGGCATTGCCGGTGAGCTCGCACGCCCCTTCGAGAAACGCTATTGGCGCCGCAAACCCGTCGCGAGAGAAGAGGAAAGGGAAGCCGTCGCCTAATCGGACACCGGCTTTACGAAGCTGTCGAGGACCCGTTTCTCGCCGGAAGTTTCGAATTCGATGGTCAGCTTGTTGCCTTCCTGGTCCATCACATATCCGTACCCGAACTTGTCGTGAAACACGCGTGCACCGACCGCCACGTCGGTTCGCGGCTTGGCGGCGAAGCTCGCGGCGCTCTTGCCGGGTTCGGCGAGCCGCTTGGGCGTGGTGTCGTAGCCCGAAGCAAGTGCGCGCTGCCACCCGGGACCGCGCGCTGAAGAGCGTCCGGGTCGATTACTGGATACATGGGCGAAGGGATCCTCGTTCTCCGTCCAGTTCGCGCGCCACAGGGACGCACCGCCGCTCATCGTGGTTTCGCTCTCGACATAGTCGTCGGGCAGTTCCTCGATGAAGCGGCTGGGAATGGAGCTGGTCCACTGCCCGTAAATGCGCCGATTGGCGGCATGGTAGATCGTGCAGCGCCGTTTCGCGCGGGTGATCGCCACGTAGGCAAGGCGCCTTTCCTCTTCGAGGCTGGCGAGGCCGCCCTCGTCGATTGCGCGCTGGCTCGGGAAGACGCCTTCCTCCCACCCGGGCAGGAAGACGTGATTGAACTCCAGCCCCTTGGCGGCGTGCATCGTCATGATGGTGACCTTTTCACCGTCATTGGCCCGATCGTTGTCCATCACGAGCCCGACATGCTCCAGGAAGTCGCCGAGCGTCTCGTAGTCTTCCATCGCGCGCGCAAGTTCGGTGAGGTTCTCCAACCGGCCGGCACTCTCGGCACTGCGATCCTTCTGCAGCATCTCCTCATAGCCGCTTTCCGCCACGACCATGCGCAGGAGCTCGGAAGGCGTGACTTTTTCGGATTGTTCGCGCCAATGCACGAACTGCGAAAGCAATCCGACCAGCGTATTACGGGCACGGGCAGGGAGTTCGTCCGTTTCGGCGAGGTCCAGCGATGCAGCGGCCAACGGTGCCTGCGTCCGGCGGGCATGGCGCTGCATCATCTCCAGCGTCTTGGCACCCAGGCCGCGCTTTGGTTGATTGTAGATACGCTCGAAAGCGAGATCGTCAGCAGGCTGCGAAATGACCCTCAGATAGGCGAGCATATCGCGGATTTCGGCGCGTTCGTAAAACCGGAAGCCGCCGACGATCCGGTAGTTGAGGCCGATCTGGATAAAGCGGTCCTCGAACTCGCGTGTCTGGTATTGGGCGCGCACGAGTATGGCGATTTCGTCGAGCGGGGCGCCTTCGGATTCGAGCCGTTCGATCGCTTCGCCGACGCGGCGCGCTTCTTCCGGACCGTCCCAGACACCGACAACGCGGACCTTCTCGCCTGCGGGAAGTTCGGTCCAGAGAGTCTTGCCGAGCCGTTCGCTATTGGCGTTGATGAGCCCCGATGCCGCAGCAAGGATTTGCGGCGTCGATCGGTAATTCTGCTCCAGCTTGACGACCGCAGCGCCGGGAAAGTCCTTTTCGAACTTCAGGATATTCGCGACTTCCGCGCCGCGCCAGGAGTAGATCGACTGGTCGTCGTCACCCACCACGCAGATATTCTTGCGCTCCTGCGCGAGCAGGCGCAGCCACAGGTACTGGACCTGGTTGGTATCCTGATATTCGTCCACGAGGATGTATTTGAAGCGCTTTTGGTACTGCGCGAGCACATCGTGGTGCTGGCGGAAAATGTTCAGCATATGCAGCAGAAGATCGCCGAAATCGCACGCGTTGAGCGCCTTCAGTCGCTCCTGGTACAGCTTGTAGAACTGCGTCCCGCGGCCATTGGCATAAGCCTCGTTCTCAACCGCATCGAGATCGCCGGGATTGAGACCGCGGTTCTTCCAGCGATCGATCAGCGCGGCGAGCTGGCGGGCTGGCCAGCGCTTCTCGTCCAGTTCCTGATCACGGATAAGCTGCTTCAAGAGACGAAGCTGGTCGTCGGTATCGAGAATTGTGTAGTTCGACTTCAGGCCGACCAGTTCGGCATGGCGGCGGAGCATTTTCGCACCAATGGAGTGAAAGGTGCCAAGCCATGGCATACCTTCCACCGCGTCACCGATATGCCGGCCGACCCGCTCGCGCATTTCGCGCGCTGCCTTGTTGGTGAAGGTGACGCACAGGATTTCCGACGGCCAGGCCCTGCGTGTAGCAATCAGGTGAGCCAACCGGGCTGTGAGCGCTGCGGTCTTTCCCGTGCCCGCACCCGCAAGCATAAGCACCGGTCCTTCGGTGGTCAGGACGGCCTGGCGCTGCGGCTCGTTCAACATCGCGGCATAGGCCGGAATGTCGCGATTTTCCGTTAGATCTTGCGGGGAAGGGGGTGTAGTCATCTGCCAGAACAGCTAGGGAACGCGGGGCCTCAGCACAAGGGGGCGGTTGACTGTTTCGGAACCTTGCACACTCTCTTTGCGTAGTGTCGGCAATGAAGACAAAAGGAGAAGTCCCTTGAAAAGGTTCATTTTTGCCAGCGCCGCAGCGCTCGCTTTTACCGCCGCTCCCGCTATCGCCGACGATCATATGGATGGCGAAGCCACGGCCTATGTGCTGACTGCCGACCAGCAGTCGACCTATGATAGCTGGCCGGGTGACCGCCGCAGCATTTACGACGCGTGGCCGGCTGGGGCCCAGGAATATTACTGGACTCTCGAACCGGAACAGGAAGCCGGTTGGTGGGTGCTCAACGACGCCCAGCGCGTACGCATCTACGAAATGAACACGGAACAGCGCGCGCAGGCCTGGACCGCGATCGCAGCCCAGATGCAGAATTCGAATGCCACGTCGACCGCAGCGCGAACGGCATCGAGCTCGGCCACGACCGGTCCGCGGTTCGTACGCAGCGAAGTGGTCCAGACCACTCCCGCCGATGCTGGACCGCCGGACGGCGAACTGCCGATCTGTTCCAGCGATGCGCAGGACAACTGCATCAACGCTTGGGAAGCTGGCAAGCGCGGCCCCGGTGTGAACCGTCCGCTCGAATACTGGCCCGGACGTCCGGCCAGCGAGATCGACGGACCGCTTCCGGCCACGCGTGACGACTAAGTTACGATAATTTCGTCCCTGCCGTTTGAACCGGCGGAGACGCTTGGAGGGGGCAAGGTTGCCATGGTGACCTTGCCCCTTTCCTATGCGCTCAGTCGGCGAGGCGAAGAATGGTAAGCTTGGCCTTGCCGACCGCGCGCTCGGCCTCGATCGCAAGACCGTGCAACTTTATCTCTTCGCGCTTGTGCGTTTCGAGAGCGATCCATGTGGCAGGGCCTATCCAGCCCAGCCTCAGCATCCGGTCGAGCGCGACTTGTCCTGCACCGGTATCGTACGGCGGATCGAGCAGGATGAGGTCATGCGTCGCCTTGGCAGGGCCAAGGCTCATGACCGAACCGGCCTGCACGGTTGATCGCTTGCGGGCATCGAGCGCCGCGATGTTCGCCTTGATCGCCTTTACCGCTTCCGCGTCCTGTTCGACGAAGAGGCAGTGTTCCGCGCCGCGCGACAAGGCTTCTATGCCAAGCGCGCCGGACCCTGCGAAAAGATCGAGAACGGAGAGACCTTCGAAGCTTCCCAGCCGGCTATTCAGCATATTGAACAGCGTTTCGCGGGTGCGGTCGGCGGTGGGGCGAGTGCCTTCACCCTTGGGGGCCACCAATTTCCTGCCACGCCAATCTCCGGCGATGACCCTCACTTGATATCTCGGAGCAATTGCTTGCGGAATTGCTCGACCGCCTCACGATTAATTTCGGCCGCTTGGCCGCGCGGCAGATCGGCCAGTTCGAACGGACCGTAGGAGATACGCATCAGGCGGTTCACCTGCAGGCCAAGGTGTTCGAGCACGCGGCGGACTTCGCGGTTCTTGCCTTCGGTCAACGTCATCTGGATCCAGCGATTCATGCCGCTGCCCCGCTCGAGATCGGCTTCGATACGCCCGTAGCGAATGCCGTCGATCTCGACACCTTCGATCAGATCGTCGAGCATGGCCTGCGTGACATCCCCGAATGCACGCGCACGATAGCTACGCGGCACGCCGGAAGACGGCAGTTCCATCGCCCGCTTCAACTCGCCATCATTGGTGAGCAGCAACAGGCCTTCGGTGTTGAAGTCCAGCCTGCCCACCGGCATGACCCGTCCGGCCGATTTCGGCAGCGCATTGCGCAGCGCTGCATAGATTGTCGGCCTGCCCGCGGGGTCGCGTTCCGCCGTGATGAGGCCCGACGGCTTGTGGAAGGCGAACAGGCGGGTGGCTTCGGCCTTGCCGACCGGCTTGCCATCGACACTGACGCCCTTGAGCGAGGTCAGTTTGACTGCTGGCGTGTCGAGCACTTTCCCGTCGAGCGAAACGCGGCCGTCCGCGATCATGCGTTCAACCTCGCGACGGCTGGCGACACCAGCCCGTGCGAGCAGCTTGGCGATACGGTCGCCTTCTTCCGGAAGTCGATTGTCGGACATAACCCGCGCGGTTAGGCGCTCAGTTGGCGGCGCGCAAGGCTTCCTCGACCGTCTCGTGATAGCGGCGGATTCCGCCCTCCATCGTGCCGAGCGTCAGTTCGGGGACCGCGCCTGTCTCCAGCCCCTGCTGGCCGAGCTCCGCAGCGCGGAAATCCTCGCTCGCGAAAACCCCACCGTCCAGCAATGCCCAGCTACGCTCCCAGTGATCGCGCGCCTTGTCGGTGCTCGGATGCTCGGGGATCAGCATGAAGTCCTCGACGAGCGTGCGGTTATGCGCCTGCGGCATCATCACCATCACGTTGATATAGTCCGGACTTGGGATGATCAGGGCGCCCGGCAGCAGCTGGTAGGCGAACGTGACCACACGCCGCAACTGGTCCATGTCTTCCAGGTCTACGCCTTCCATCTCCTCCAGCCTGCCGACGGCGCTGCGGGCGAAGGGACCGATCATGTCGCCGCTGGTGACCCCGTCCTTGAAGAAGGGCCCGATGGTCTGCGCATGTAGACGCGTGACGTGATAGCTTTCGAGGAAAGCATCCATGATAAGCTTCCAGTTGCCGGCCACATCGTGGGTCTTGCGGCGGAACAGCACGTGTTCACCCAAGCCAAGCGCGTCGAAATCCTCGCCGATCTTGTCGGCATGACCGAAATCGGCGGTCGCTTCCTGCGGGCAGAACCAGATGAGACCGCCGGTTTCCTTCGATGGCAGTTCGACCAGCCCCATCTCGCCCTTGTCGAGCTCGGGGAAAGAATCGGGTCGCGGCAGCGCGAGGAGGCGTCCGTCCACCGAGTACGTCCATGCGTGATAGGGGCAGACGAGTTTTTTCGTGCATGCCACGTCAGCGCCCTCAACCAGCCTCGTCCCGCGATGGCGGCAGACGTTGAGGAAGACGTGTGCCTTGCCCTCTGCATCGCGGGTGATGAGCAGGGGGCGGCCGGTCGCGTCATGGGGGAGGGCCATCCCGGGGTCGGGCAGGACCGCGCTGGGGCACAGGATCTGCGGCAGCCGGTCATAGATCGCAGCCTTCTCGCGCTGCCAGTGCTCCGGATCGGTATAGACGCTCGCCGGCACGCTCGATTGGCGCAGGTTTTCCTGCTTGCGATTCTCGGCGATATCGCGCGCCAGTCGCAGCATTCCGTCGGTTGGTCGCCGACCTGTCGCCAGTGTGTTCGGAACACCCATCGGACCTGTTCCTTTCTCCTTCTCTCGCGGCTAGTGTCGCAAAAAACAGACCATAACAAAAGGACGCTAGGGAATGGCCGAAGCGGTTGCCGACGAAAAGAAAAAGAAAATATCGACCTGGCGCGCTCTAGGCCTGGCACTTTCGAACCGGAAAAGCGGCTTTATGGCGCTGTTCGGTTTCGCCCAGGGCCTGCCGCCGGCACTCTTTTTAGGCACCCTTTATGCGTGGTTGAGCGAGGCGGAAGTCGACCTCGAAACGATGGGCGTCTTTTCGCTCGTCGGCTTGGCCTATGCCTTCCAGTTCCTGTGGTCCCCGCTGCTCGACAAGGTCGATATTCCGGGCTTGCGCAAGCTCGGCAAGCGCAAGCAATGGATCGCGCCGATGCAGTTGATCGTGGGCATTGCCTTACTGATCATGAGCTTACTAGATCCCAAGAGCGCGCTGGGCTGGTTCAGCCTGCTCGCCGCGATCGGCGCTTTCGCCAGCGCAACGCAGGATATTGCGATAAATGCATGGCGCATCGACGTCGCCGACGAAACGGCGACCCTCGATATCCTGTCGACCATTACGCAGATGGGCTTCCGTCTGGCCGCGCTGATCGGCGGTGCTCTGGGCCTCATTATCGCGGAACGGATCGGCTGGCCGCAGACCTATGTCATTATGGGCGCGATCATGCTCGGCATCGGCATCGCAGGGCTGTTTGCGCCCGATGCCAGCGTCGAAAAACGCTCTGCCGCGACGGTTGCCGCGAACGAGGACGAAGTTGCCGAACTCTACAATGCGGGCGAGGTTACCGAGAAGGTTCGCAATCGGGCGTTGCTGGCAGTCGGATTGCTGTGGGGCTGGGCAATCGCGACGGTCGTGGTCTTCATGGTCCGCTCGATGACCGCTACTCCTGAAAACCGCCCCGATGTGACGGAATTCACCACGACATTCGGTCCCCTGGTCGTGATTGCTACCGTGGTCCTGCCGGCGTTCATCGCTGCCTGGATCGCCAAGCAGAAGCAGGTCGGAAGGAATGTCATCGTGTCGGCTCCGGGCGTTGGCGCAGGGCATCGCGTCAAGTTCACCGACCACCTGTATCGTGCGCTCGTCCTGCCGCTGGTCGAGTTCGTGGGCCGCATGGGCTGGTCGCTGGTGCTGATCCTCGCGCTGGTGCTGACATATCGCATTTGCGACTCGATTTGGGGCGTGTTCGCCTACCCGTTCTATCTCGGCGAATTGAACTATTCCGGCGACCAGGTGGCATTCGCTTCCAAGTTCTTCGGAGTATTTGCAATCATCCTGGGACTGGCGCTTGGCGGCTGGATCATTACCCAGTTCGGACGAATGTTCACGCTGACGCTGGGCGCCGCGCTCGCTGCAGCGACGAACCTGCTCTATGCCGATCTCGCCATCGGCGGAGAGCTCATGCAGGCGGGAAGCGACGCCATCGGGTTTACCGCGCTCGTCAACTTCATCGCCGGTGTCTTCCAGATGTCCGAGATCGAAGGGCTGGCGCGCCTGACCTTCACAATCTTCTGGGAAAACCTCGCGATCGGTATCGCCGGAGCGGCCTATATCGCCTGGTTGTCGAGCATCGTCGCGAAAAAATACGCGGCCGTCCAATATGCGCTTCTCGCATCGCTGACGCTGCTGGTCGGCACGCTGGGCCGCGGCGCGCTGGGGCAGATGATCGAGGAGCGGGGGTACTACTTTGTTTTCATCTTCACCACGCTGATCGGTGTCATCGCGGTCATCCTGTGCCTGGCCGAATGGTATCGCGAAAGCCGGGGAAAAGCGGCGGCAGGTGTGGTCGCACCGGAATTGGGAGAACAAGCCGCCTGACAAGCGCGCCCCAGTGGTTAGCGAATGCGCAACTATTTCACCTTACGTGACTCATTATGACCACTATGCGACAATCATCGAGTGAGGAGGGTCGGAGGGATTACCTGCGCCTCGAACTCGGCGTGCTCGCGCATATCGAGACTCTGGAAGGCCGCAAGAAGGTCGAGATTATCGACCTGTCGCAAGGCGGTGCGCGCGTGAAGCTTTTAGCGCCGGTCGAAAACATCAAGGACTGCGTTCTCGTCTGGCTGGGCTTCGATACCTATGCGTCGATCGGTCGGCGCGAAGGTGACGAGCTGGGCCTTGTATTCGATGTCCCGCTGCGGCCGGTGATCATCAAGAAAACGCGTGAGATGGCCCCGCGCATCTGGCGCAACGACAGCGCCTACCTAGGCGCGATCGCCCGCGACTTCGTCCAGGGTAATCAAGGCACCTAATCCGGCATCTCTTCGTTTATGCGCAAGACCTCTCCCGCCAAGTAGAGCGAGCCTGCGATTAGCACCGGGCAATCATCTGTTGGCAGATTGCGCAGAGCTTCCTCGACTCCATCGGCACCCAGTGCATTCTCCGCAAATGCTTCGACGGGATGGGCGTCATGTCCCGGGACCGGCACAATGGTCACCGAACGAAGCCTGTTTCCGAGCGGCTCGATCAGTGCGCGTGGATCCTTGTTGTCCAGCATTCCCAAGACGAGATGCAGCGGCCCCGGGAATGCCTTTGCGACGGCATCACCCGCATTGCGATTGTGCCCACCGTCGAGCCAGACCTGGCGCTCGCCCGCCAAGTCGGTGAGCGGGCCTTTCTGCAAAAGCTGCATGCGCGCAGGCCAACTTGCGTGTGCAATGCCTTTTTCAATCGCGGCTTCGTCTACTAAAATGCGGTTTTGGCTACGAAGCATTGCATGGGCGAGGGCGGCGTTGCGCTCCTGGTGCGGGCCGCGAATACCCGGCTCGGGATAATCCTGCGCCTCCGGGTCGATAGCCCCATTTCCATACGAGTTTGCCATAATCAGCTGCGCGCCCACTTTGCTGGTTACGCTTTCGATCATTGCCTCCGCTTCTGGCGGATTGCTCTCAGCTATGACTGCGAGCGGCACGCCCGCCTTCGCAATGCCTGCCTTTTCGAACGCGATCCGGGCAATTGGCTCCGATGGCACGCCCTCTTCTGGAGCGAGCAGGAAACGTTCATGGTCGATGCCGAGCGCTGCGATACCGCAGGCTGCCAGCACTTCCGGTTCGAGCACATTCGTAGCATCGAACCGTCCCCCAAGTCCCACCTCGACGACGCAGGCATCGGCCGGAACGCGCGCAAACTCGGTGAAGGCGGCTGCGATCGTGACTTCGAAGAAGCTGGGGTTCAGATCCTCGCTCGCATCCAGCACCTCGGCCAGCAATTCCGCCAGCCTCTCATCGAGGATCAACTCGCTCGCTACCCGGATGCGTTCATTATAGTGAACCAGATGGGGGCTGGTTGTCATGTGGACCGAGTAACCTTGCGCCTCCAGCATCGCGCGCAGGAACGCGCAGGTCGAACCCTTCCCGTTGGTTCCTGCGACGTGGAAAACGGGCGGTACGCGGCGGTGCGGATTGCCAAGACGTCCAAGCAAGGCGCGGATCGTTTCGAGCCCGAGCCGACCATCGGGCACGCTGAGGCGCGCCAGGCGGTCCAGCTGGGCCTGCACGGCAGCGCTTTCGGAGCGGGCAAAGTCCCGCATGGAAGGGGTCAGGCCGCCTCGGCGGGTGCCAGGTAATCCAGCAGCGTCGCGATCGTGTCCTTCAGGTCATGGCGGTGGACGACCATGTCGACCATGCCGTGCTTGTGCAGGTATTCGGCCCGCTGGAACCCGTCGGGAAGCTGTTCGCGAATGGTGTCCTGGATGACGCGCTGTCCGGCGAAGCCGATCAAGGCGCCCGGTTCCGCAATGTGGACATCGCCAAGCATCGCATAGCTTGCCGTAACGCCGCCCGTGGTCGGGTCGGTCAGCACGACAATGTAGGGCAGACCCGCTTCTTTCAGGCGCCGGGTCATCACCGTCGCCTTGGGCATCTGCATCAGGCTGAGGATGCCTTCCTGCATGCGCGCGCCGCCAGCGGCGGTCACGACGATATAGGGAGCGCGGCGGGTGAGGGCACGCTCGGCCCCCTGGCAGAATGCGGTACCGACAGCCATGCCCATCGAGCCGCCCATGAAGGTGAAGTCCTGCACGCCGACGACGGCAGGCTTGCCCTCGATCGCACCCGATCCGACGATGAATGCATCGCGATGCGGGCTCTTGGCGCGCGCCTTTTTCAGGCGTTCCGTATACTTTTGCGAATCCTTGAATTTCAGCGGGTCTTCGCGAACCTCCGGCACGGGCAGCGTTTCGAAACCCTCGTCGAGCAATTGGCGCAGCCGCTCGTTTGCGCCGATGCGGCCGTGATGGTCGCAGCGCGGGCAGACGTAGGCGTTTTCCTGGTATTCCTGCGCGAAAACCATCTGCTGGCAGCTGGGGCATTTTACCCAGAGGTTTTCATCTGTGCTGCGCTTGGGCAGCCAGGAGATCGAGTTACGGACGCGTGTGAACCAGCTCATGCAGCGCCCTTTGCCGCCGAATGGACCGCCTTGGCAAGCCCTGCGGTAAGCTCGCGCAGCTTGGCGGGAGCATCTGCGCCATGTTCTCCGACCAGTTCGACAAGCGCCGAGCCCACGACGACGCCATCGGCGACCTCTGCAATCTCTGCAGCTTGCTCGGGAGTTCGCACGCCAAAGCCGACGGCCACCGGGATATCGGTCGATTGCTTGATGCGGCTGACATTCGCCTCGATGGATTCGATGGCGGCTTGCTGCATGCCGGTGATTCCGGCGACTGCGACGTAGTAGAGAAAGCCCGACGATCCTTCGAGGACCTGCGGCAGGCGCTTTGCATCGGTCGTGGGCGTCGCGAGGCGGATGGGGGAGATGCCTGCATCGCGCAATTGCGGCCCGAGCGCATCGTCTTCTTCCGGGGGGATGTCGACGCAGATCACGCCATCCACGCCCGCTTCCTTCGCCGCATTGGCGAACCAGTCCGGCCCGCGCCTGATCATGGGGTTGGCGTATCCCATGAGGACCAGCGGAACCTCGGGGTGCCGTTCGCGGAACTTGCGTGCGATACGCAGCACGTCGGCGGTCGTGGTCCCTGCGTTGAGCGACCGGATATTCCCCGCCTGGATAGCTGGACCATCGGCCATGGGATCGGTGAAGGGCATGCCCAGCTCGATCACATCCGCGCCGCCCTCGACCAGTGCGTCGAGATTCGCCGCCGTGTCGCCATCGCCTGCGGTAACGAAGCAGACGAGCGCGGGGTGGGATTTGGAGAAGGCGTTGGTGAGGCGGGTCATTTGCGGAATACAGGACGAATCTTGAAGATCATTGAGCACACGGCGAAGGCAATTGAGAACATTAGACTGAACCAGAATGCCTTATCGTATGTGACATCGCTTCGCACTAACCAGTCCCAAGCAACCGACGCAATCATAGCGATCCCAAGAATCATAAAGGCACGTTGCGTTGCCTCCCAAGCGTCCATCCTTCGCCAACCCACGATGTAATCTTTAAGATATTCGCGGTCACCTTCGCTCACATCTCCACTCCCAGCTTTTCAGCCACGGTGAAGATGTCCTTGTCTCCACGACCGCACAGATTTGCGAGGATCACGCTGTCCTTCGGCATTTCCTTCGCCCGCTTGGCCACCGCCGCAATGGCGTGGCTGGGCTCCAGCGCCGGGATGATGCCCTCGGTGCGGCAGAGGAGCTGGAAGGCCTCAAGCGCCTCCTCGTCGGTGACGGCGGTATATTCCACGCGGCCCGTGTCCTTGAGCCATGCATGTTCGGGACCGATGCCCGGATAATCGAGACCGGCGCTGATCGAATGGCCTTCGGTGATCTGGCCATCCTCGTCTTGCAACAGGTAGGTCTTGTTGCCGTGGAGCACGCCAGGGAAGCCGCCGAGGAGGCTCGCGGCGTGTTCGTCGCCATCGAGGCCGTGACCTGCCGCTTCGACACCCAAGAGTTTGACCTCGCGGTCGTCGAGGAAGGGGTGGAACAGGCCGAGCGCGTTCGATCCGCCGCCGATGCAGGCCACGGCGAGATTCGGCAGGCGTCCGATACGGTCGAGCATCTGCGCGCGCGCTTCCTTGCCGATGATGCTCTGGAAGTCGCGGACCATTTCCGGATAGGGGTGGGGACCGGCCGCAGTGCCGATGATGTAGAAGGTGTCTTCCACATTCGCGACCCAGTCGCGCAGGCCCTCGTTCATGGCATCTTTCAGCGTGCCGCGCCCGCTCGTGACAGGTACGATTTCCGCACCGAGCAACTTCATCCGGAAGACATTGGGCGACTGCCGCCGCACGTCTTCCGCACCCATGTAGATCACACATGGCAGGCCGAAACGCGCACAGACGGTCGCCGTTGCGACGCCATGCTGTCCCGCGCCGGTTTCCGCGATGATGCGGGTCTTGCCCATGCGGATCGCAAGCAGGATCTGCCCGATGCAATTGTTGATCTTGTGCGCGCCCGTATGATTGAGCTCATCGCGCTTGAACCAGACCTGCGCACCGCCCAGCGCCTCTGTCAGGCGTTCCGCGTGATAAAGCGGGGAGGGGCGGCCGACGTAATGCTCCAGCAGGTCGTCGAACTCGCGCTGGAATTCCGGATCGGCCTGCGCCTTGCGATATTCGCGCTCGAGATCGAGGACCAGCGGCATGAGCGTTTCCGCCACGTAGCGGCCGCCGTAATCGCCGAAATGCCCGCGCTCGTCGGGTTGGTTGCGGAAGGTGTTTGCCGTGCTTGCCATGGCGCCTCCATGACGGGGAGAATTGCCAATGTCGAGAGAGGGTTTGGTTTGCGCTCGACAAGTGCGTCTGGCTTCGCCATTCGGCGCGGCCATGGACACGTCAAAGCCTGCCGATTTCAAACTGCCCGAAGACTGCCAAAACATGCGCGAAGTGCGCATCGGCGTCGATACGACCGACCGCGAACTGATGGAATTGCTCGACCGCCGCTTCGGCTACATGCGGGCGGCGGCGCGCATCAAGACCGATCGCAACGTGGTCCGGGACGAGGCGCGCAAGACCGAAGTTATCGAAAACGCGCGCGCGGATGCAGAAAAGCGCGACCTTCCGGCCGGGAAGATCGCGCAAATCTGGGACGATCTGGTCGAAACCTCGATCGCTTACGAATTGGGTGAGTGGGACCGCCTCAGGGGCTGATCCGAAGTCCGCGGATCAGTTGCCGCGGTTGAATTCGATCCATTCCGCTTCGGTCATGCAGACCTTCTGCTTGCGGCGGCTGCTCATGTCGGCACGAATATACTTGCAGACTTTTTCAGCTTCCTCTTTCGCCTCTGGTTTGGGAGCATCCGCACGGGTCTCTGCGGGCACTTCCTGCTGGCCCGCGAAAGCGGGAGCGGCGAGGATGGTGAGGCCAGCGGCGATCGCGGCTAAACGCATGGTAATTCCTTGAGTTGAATGGATTTCGCGCTGCGCCTAACGGCTTGCCAGTGTAGTGTCGACAGGCTTGCGATCAATCCCCGCGCGGTTTTCGCTGAAGCGATGACAGCACTCCACGAAGGGTGCGAACCTCCAGGTGATTCCAGCCCGGCTTCGTCAGCACGCCGCGCAAGGTACGGCGCGTGGAATCGGCACGCGCTTCAGGGAGGAAATACCCGTTCGGTTCCAGCATGCTTTCGAGATGGCCGATCAGCCCCTCCAGTTCCTCCTGCGGGGCAGGGGGCAAGAGATCTTCCTGCGTCGGCTGGGCAAGCGTCTCGTGCTTGCTCCATTCGTAGGCGCAAAGGATCACGGCCTGGGCGAGATTGAGCGATCCGAAATCGGGGTTGATCGGAACGGTCAGGATCGCGCGCGCCAGCGCCACATCCTCGGTCTCCAGTCCCGAGCGTTCGGGCCCGAAGAGGATCGCGCTGCGACCTGAAGCAACCGCCATCTGCGAGGCAGCTTCCTCCGGCGTCACGACCGGCTTCGTCACTCCGCGCTTGCGGACGGTGGTAGCATAGACATGGGCGCAATCCGCAACGGCCTCTGCCGTGGTCGCATAGACCTGCGCATTTTCGAGCACGGCATCGGCACCCGATGCGGCGGGGCCGGCCGAAGGGTTGGGCCAACCGTCGCGCGGTTCGACGAGACGCAGCTCGCTGAGCCCGAAATTGAGCATGGCGCGCGCCGCTTTGCCAATGTTCTCGCCAAGCTGGGGACGGACGAGAACGATGACCGGTTTGCGCAGGTCAGCCTCGCTCATTGGCTGCGGCTTCCTGCACCGTGCTGGCGAATTCTTCGAAATCGCGGGCCTCGCTGAAGTCGCGATAGACCGAGGCGAAGCGGATATAGGCGACCGAATCCAGCTGGCGCAGGCCGTCCATGACCATCTCGCCGATCCGCTGGGATGCGATTTCGGCTTCGCCGGCGGTTTCGACCTGGCGCTGGATGCCGGAGACCAGCTGGTCGATCCGTTCGGGCGCGACATCGCGCTTGCGGCAGGCGAGCGAGATCGATTGTTCGAGCTTCGCGCGTTCGAACGCTTCGCGCCGGTCTCCGGATTTGACCACGGTGACTTCGCGCAGTTGCACCCGTTCGAAGGTAGTGAAACGGGCGCCACAGCTGGAACACTGGCGGCGACGGCGGATCGAGGTCGAATCCTCGGTCGGACGACTGTCCTTTACCTGGGTGTCGTCGAAAGCGCAGAAAGGGCAGCGCATCTTACGGTCTCAGGCGCTTGTAGAGCATCAGCCCGGCACCCGCGACGCCGCCGATGACCGGTCCGACCACAGGCAGGACCCATCCGGCAACGGCACCGATGGCCGCCCCGGTCAGAACGGGCGCGGTCGAAGGATGATCGACCCCTTCCTTCATCATTGCCTTGAGCTCGTCCCGCGCGTCGGGGAGCAGGTCATGGTCCTGGTGCTTGGGTTCCTTGTCGTCCATCGTCTGTATCCTCAGCGGCCCGGATAGACCGGGAATTGCGCACACAGTTCGGACACGCGGGCGCGCACGCTTTCCTCGACCTGGCCGTCGCCTTCCGGACCGTTGCGCGAAAGGCCGTCGACGACCTCGCAGATCAGCTTGCCGATGGTTTCGAATTCCGCCGGTCCGAAGCCGCGCGTAGTGCCTGCCGGCGTGCCGAGGCGGATGCCGCTGGTCACGAAGGGGCTGCGCGTGTCGTAGGGAATGCCGTTCTTGTTGCAGGTGAGCCAGGCGCGGTCGAGACCGGCTTCGGCTGCCTTCCCGGTGACATCCTTGGCGGTGAGGTCGACCAGCATGGAGTGGTTGTCCGTGCCGCCGGAAACGACACGCAGGCCGTTCGCCTCGATGCCGCGTGCTAGAGCGCGGGCATTTTCGACGACGCGGTGCGCGTAGTCCTTGAAGTCGGGGCGCAGGGCTTCGCCGAACGCGACCGCCTTGGCTGCGACCACGTGCATCAGCGGGCCTCCCTGCATGCCCGGGAACACGGCCATGTTGAGCGGCTTTGTCAGCTCTTCATTGTTCCACAAGATGACGCCGGAACGCGGGCCACGCAGGCTCTTGTGGGTGGTCGTAGTGACGACATCGGCATGGGGGAAGGGCGATGGGTGCGCGCCGCCGGCGACGAGGCCGGAGATGTGGCTCATGTCGACCATCAGGATCGCGCCGACTTCATCGGCCACCTTGCGGAATGCTTCCCAGTCCCAGACGCGCGAATATGCTGTGCCGCCTGCGATGATGAGCTTGGGCTTATGCTCCTTCGCCGTCGCCATCACCTCGTCCATGTCGATCAGTTCGTCGTCCTTGCGAACGCCGTAGCTGACCGGATTGAACCACTTGCCGCTCATGTTGACCGGCGAGCCATGGGTGAGGTGCCCGCCCGAGTTGAGGTCCAGGCCCATGAATGTGTCGCCGGGCTGCAGCAGAGCCAGGAAAACGGCCTGGTTCATCTGACTGCCCGAATTGGGCTGAACATTGGCAAAGTTGCAGCCGAACAATTGCTTGGCACGCTCTATTGCCAGCGTTTCTACGACATCGGCATAATCGCACCCGCCGTAATAGCGCTTTCCCGGGTAGCCTTCGGCATACTTGTTGGTGAAGACACTGCCGGTCGCTTCGAGCACTGCCGTCGAGGCGATGTTCTCGCTTGCGATCAGCTCGATCTTGTCCTGTTGGCGGGCCAGTTCGTTGCGGATCGCTGCGTGAACTTGAGGATCCGCCTGTTCCAGCGTGTCGTGCCAGAAACGGTCCATCGGGTCGCGTTGGGTGTGTGCTGCCTGGGTTGCCATGATCAGTCTTCCGGGTTGGAGAGCTTGTCGACGCGGCGCTGGTGACGCCCGCCTGCGAATTCGGTTTCGAGGAATGCGGTCACGCAGGCCTTGGCCATATCGCTACCTGTGAGGCGCGCGCCCATCGCGATGCAATTGGCGTCATTGTGCTCGCGAGCGAGGCTAGCCGAGAGAGGCTCTGACACAAGCGCGCAGCGCACGGCGGGATTGCGATTGACGGACATCGAAATCCCGATGCCCGATCCGCACAGCGCAATGCCGCGCTCTGCCGTGCCATCGGCTACGACGCTGGCCAGCTTATAGCCGAAGTCGGGATAATCGACGCTGTCGGTCGTGTCCGGGCCAAGGTCGGCGACCTCGTGTCCCTGTTCGATAAGCCAATCGCGCAGTTCGGCCTTGAGGTCGATCGCGGCGTGGTCTGAAGCAATGGCGATACGCATGGTGCGGCCATACGCATTTCGCGGTGAGCAATCTACCGCCTTATCCCGTCATCCACGGCGGATCGCAATCAAACGCGGCTCAATCGGTTCATGGCATCTTTGATTTGGTGCATCGAGTAGGGCTTGGTCACCGTCGGCACGTTCTCGAAGCCTTCCGAATGCGCGCTGTCGCCATAACCTGTGGCGAACATGATCGGTACGTCCCGGTCCAGCAAAGTCCTTGCAATGCCGTAGCTTTTCTCTCCGCGAACATTCACGTCGAGTATCGCAAAATCGAAGGAGGCCCCCTCGATGACCTCCGCCGCTTCGTCGAGCGCAGTGGCGAGCGAGACCTTGGCGCCTTCTTCCAGCAAGAGATCCTCCAGCCCGAAGGCGATGATCGGTTCATCTTCGAGAATGAAAAAATGCAGTCCATCCATGGTCACAGTTTGGTCTCCAGGCGACAGCGCAGTCCATCGGGATGATACGTCAGCTCGCAGGAATCCCCGCGATTACCGAATGCACGGGAGATCAGCCGCGATCCGAAACCCCGGCGCGTTGGCTCACTGATTTTCGGTCCTCCGCTTTCCCGCCAATCGAAGATCAGGCGCGCCCCGTCTTCTCCAGCTTCACGGCCCCAGGTAATGGCCAGGCGGCCTTCTTCCTCGGACAGAGCGCCATACTTCAGCGCATTGGTCGCCAGCTCGTGGACCACCATAGCCAAGGCCACGGCGGATTGCGGGTCCAGCGTAACCTTCGGGCCGTCCAGCGAATATCTTCCGGATTGCGTCCCGGCAGTCGCTTCGAGGGAGGCTCTGACGATTTTCTCGACATCGGCCTTTCTCCAGGTGTTCTCGGTGAGAAGATCGTGCGCACTGGCAAGCGCGGCGATGCGGGCGAAGAAAACTTCCAAGCCTGCATGTCCGGTGTCGGATTTAAAGGACTGCTGGGCGAGGCCTTGAACGATGGCGAGCGTGTTCTTGACCCGGTGGTTGAGCTCGTTGATCAGCAACTGCTGCCGCTCTTCGGCTTCGACTTCCTCGCTGACATCGTACCCCTGGATCAGGATGCCGCTGACTTCGCCGGTTTCCTCGCTGATCGGCTGGAAGATGAATTCCAGGTAGGATTCCGTGGTGACGCCGGTTTCAGGGTCGACCAGGGCGACCAGCTCGCGATTGCCGAAATACGGCTCGGCGGTGGTCCTGACCTCGTCGAGTATCTTGACGAAGCCTTGCTCGACCACCTCGGGCAAAGCTTCAGCGACAGTCAGCCCGATCAGCTTGCGCCCTCCCAGAAGGCGGCGGTAGGCGGCATTCGCCATAACGAAAGTATGTTCCGGACCGGAGATGACCGCGACGAAGCCGGGCGCCTGCTCCAGCAGCATCCGGATACGATCGAGTTCCGCGGAAGCCAGACGGTATCGCTCTTCGACTTTCTTCGCTCGTTCGACGACGCTCGCTTCATCGATGGCGCGACGAAGGTTTTCCAGTTCAGTGATGTTCACCGTATGCTGGAGGATATAGCGGACCTCGCCGTCATCGCCTTTCAAGGGCGTGTGTGTGGCGCTCCAGTAGTGCGTATCGAATGAGCCGTCGGGATTGGCGATGTCGTACCGGATGTGCGCGATTTCGTCGGCTTGGCCCGTCCTGAGCACGCGGTCGAGTGATTCCCTCAACTGCCTGTAACTCTCGCCTTCGCTTGGGAATGCCTCGAACAGCGGTCGCCCAAGAATGTCCTCTCGTTCGCGCATTGTGACGTGGAGGTAGGCATCGTTCATCCACGCAAGTTCGAGATTACGGTTTAGAAGGACATAGGGGTTTGGTTAGCTGGCGAGCAACTCCTTGAAATCGATATCTGAAATGTGATGCGGTATCAGACCAACCCTCGCGAGGGCGCGCCCGGTCACAAGACCAGCTCGGACACCCTCTTACCGCTCGCAATCATTGCAATACAGCATGGTTCCCGAAGTTGCGGGAATTTCGCCAATTGCCAGCGTTATTTTACCCGCCGGTCAATCACCTAGAAGGAAAACCCGGCGGTGTTCAAATTTACTGGTCAAGGAAAGAGCGCATTTTCCGACTGCGGCTCGGGTGCTTGAGCTTGCGCAGCGCCTTCGCCTCGATCTGGCGGATGCGTTCGCGCGTAACAGAGAACTGCTGGCCGACTTCTTCCAGAGTGTGGTCCGTGTTCATGCCGATGCCGAAGCGCATGCGCAGCACGCGCTCTTCGCGCGGCGTCAGGCTGGCAAGGACGCGAGTGACCGTTTCCTTGAGGTTGGCCTGGATCGCTGCATCGACCGGGATGATCGCGTTCTTGTCCTCGATGAAATCGCCAAGGTGCGAATCTTCCTCGTCGCCGATCGGCGTTTCGAGGCTGATCGGTTCCTTAGCGATTTTCATCACCTTGCGCACCTTCTCGAGCGGCATGGAGAGCTTTTCCGCCATCTCTTCGGGCGTCGGTTCGCGGCCCTGGTCGTGCAGGAACTGGCGCGAACAGCGGACCAGCTTGTTGATCGTCTCGATCATGTGGACCGGGATGCGGATCGTGCGCGCCTGGTCGGCAATCGAGCGGGTGATTGCCTGGCGAATCCACCAGGTTGCGTATGTGCTGAACTTGTAGCCGCGGCGGTATTCGAACTTGTCGACCGCCTTCATCAAGCCGATGTTGCCTTCCTGGATCAGGTCGAGGAACTGCAGGCCGCGGTTGGTGTACTTCTTCGCGATCGAGATCACGAGGCGCAGGTTCGCTTCGACCATTTCCTTCTTGGCGATACGCGCCTCGCGCTCGCCCTTCTGGACCATGTTCACGATGCGACGGAATTCGGGCAGGGCCATGCCGGTGGCGCTGGCGATGTCCGCAATTTCCGCGCGGATGCGGTCGATCGCGTCGGCTTCCTTCTCGGCGAAGGCGGCCCACTTCTTGTCCTTCTTGACCTTGTCTTGCATCCACGTGTCGTCCAGCTCGTTTCCGATGTAGGAATCGAGGAAATCGACACGCTTGACCTTGTGGCGTTCGGCCAGGCGCAACATCTGGCCGCCGAGAGCGGTCAGGCGACGGTTGAAAGCATAGAGGTTGTCGACCAGGAATTCGATCTTGGTCGCGTGGAACTGGACGCTCTCCACTTCCGCGGTGAGCTGTTCCGAAAGCGCTTCGTACTTCTTTTCCTTGGCGGCGGGGAAATCGTCGCCGCGGCCGAGGACTTCGACGCGCTCTGCCTGGAGTTTTTCGAACTTGCCGAACAGGTCGGCGATACGCGCGAAGCGTTCGATGGCGTCCGGCTTGAGCGCGGCTTCCATCTGAGCAAGGGACATAGTGTTGTCCTCTTCCTCTTCGTCGTCCTTCTTCGAACCTTCTTCGCCGTCTTCGTCTTCCGATTCCTCGGAATCGTCGTCGTCTTCGTCGCGAATGGTCGGACCGGCGGTTTCTTCGGAGATTTCGCCGTCGTCGTCATCGTCTTCTGCGTCGTCGTTCAGCTTATCCGCCGGGGGTTCCTTGGACAGCATGGCGTCGAGATCGAGAATCTCGCGCAGCTGCATTTCCTCGGCGTTGAGCGCTTCGGACCACTGGATGATGGCGTGGAAGGTGATCGGGCTCTGGCACAAGCCCATGATCATCATGTCACGGCCGGACTCGATGCGCTTGGCGATGGCGATTTCGCCTTCGCGGCTGAGCAATTCGACCGCGCCCATTTCGCGCAGGTACATGCGGACCGGGTCGTCTGTACGCTCGCCCGCGGCCAGCTTCTTGGGGCCGGTCGGCTTCTTGGCAGGCTCTTTCTCGCTGGAAGACGGCGCCGGAGCGATTTCCTCGACTTCGTCGTCCTGTTCGGCGTCTTCGTCGTTTTCGACGATCTGGACGCCCATTTCGGACAGGGCCGACTGGATATCCTCGATCTGGTCGGAGCTCATTTCGCCCTGGGGCAAGGCGTCGTTGAGCTCGTCATAGGTGACGTAACCCTTTTTCTTCGCCTTGCTTAGAAGCTTTTTGACCGACGCTTCGTTGAGATCGATCAGCGGTGCGTCGTCTTTGTCGCCCGACTTGGTCTTGGTGGCCATAAAGAGCAATCAGTCCGTACTTGCGCCGCTGCCAGGTCCCGTGTCCTGAGCGGCATCTGAATCTTTTGCGGTCGCCGAAGCGGCCTTGCGGCTTGCCATTTGCCCGAGTCGCGCCTCGAATTCCAGCTTCCGTTTCAGCAACTGCTGCTGCTCGACGAAAGCCCCTTCGGGGTCGCTCTCGAAACGCGCGGTCGCTGCTGCCAACGCGGCTTCGAGTGCCGGCCTTTCGACCAGCAGAGACACGGCTTCGGCCAATTCCTCGCGCGCATCTACCGGGTCGGTGCCTTCATCGAGAAAGGCGAAGCGGATGTTTGCCGGTGGGGCGGGTAGGCCTTCGGGTAGCGATATGGGCGATTGCGCGTGCGAATCAAGCGTTTCCGCAGCGGCAAGCAGCGAATCTATGGCCGCGCCGACATTTCGGTCACTCTGAGCGACGCGGGCGAGGGCGGCTTCGTGGCGGGCGATCTCGCCCGGATGGCGCAGCATTCCGTGGATTACGGCACTCGCCAGCGTATCACGCGACCCGCCTTCGATCGCTCTTTTCAAGCGCCGCTCGGCTTCGGCCGAAAGTTGGGGAGAAGGTGCTTTGAAGCCCCCCTTTTTCCATTCCCCACGCGGTTTGAATTCGCGCTGGGGGCGGGGCGGGAAGGCGAAGTCGGAAAAGCGCTGGGTCAGTTCGCGCTTGTAGAGCGCCCTGATGTCGGGATGCTCGATGGCCTCGACGTGATGCATCAGGCGCGCTTTCAACCCGGCTTTCTCTTCCGGTGAAGTGAGGGGCGCGGCCGCCTTTTCGAATTCCCACAGGGTGTCGAGGAGGCTCGCCGGGCTGGAGAGCAACTCTTCGATGGCCGACACGCCCTTTTCGCGGATCAGGTCATCGGGGTCCATTCCGGCAGGCAGCCTGACGATCGAGAGCGAGTGCCCGGGACGCAGCATGGGGAGGGCACGTTCGATGGCGCGCATGGCGGCGCGTTGCCCAGCATTGTCACCGTCGAAACACAGGATCGGTCGCTCGACCTGTCGCCAGAGAAGCTCGATCTGGTTCTCGGTCAGGGCCGTACCGAGTGGCGCCACCGCTTCCGCTATACCGGCGTTCGCCAGTGCGATCGCGTCCATGTACCCCTCGACGACAATAATCCGCCCGGTCTGGCGAGACGCGGGTGCGGCGCGGTGCAAGTTGTAAAGGGTGCGGCCCTTGTCGAAGAGCGGGGTGTCGGGCGAGTTGAGATATTTCGGCGCATTGGGATTGCTGTCGCTATCTAGAATGCGTCCGCCGAAAGCGATGACCCGGCCGCGGGCATCGTGGATCGGGAGCATCAGTCGCGCCCGAAAGCGGTCGTAGGGATCCTTGCCCTCGACCTCGATCCGCATACCTGCTTCGATCAGCATCTTCTCGTCGAACCGCGAGAGGGCGGCTTTCGATGCCTGCCTGTCCTGGGGAGCGTAACCGAAACCGAATTCACGCACCGTTTTCTCGGAGAAACCCCTGCGCGAGAGGTAGGCACGTGCTGCTGCCCCGTCTGCACCCCTTAGGTTCGCTTCGAACCAGTCCTGCGCCGCTGCCGTGACGTCGTGCAGGCTGGCGCGCTTTTCGGCGCGCTTGGCGGCCTGTGGGTCGGGGGCAGGGACTTCCATGCCCGCTTCCGCCGCCAGTTCCTTGACCGCATCCATGAAGGGCATGCCGCGCTGGTCGGTCAGCCAACGGATGGCATCGCCATGCGCCTCGCACCCGAAGCAGTGGTAGAAGCCCTTCTCGTCATTGACGTAGAAGCTTGGCGTCTTCTCGTTGTGGAACGGGCAGCAGGCCTTGAACTCGCGCCCCGCCTTCGTCAGGCGCACGGTGCGGCCGATCACAGCGGACAGAGTAGTCCGCATGCGCAATTCGTCCAGCCATTGGGGTGAGAGGGCCATCTCCTCTCCCTACTGCCTGAAGGCGAAAGCCGCTAGTTGGCGGGCGTGTCCGTTGCCGGTTTTTCCTCTGCCGGGAACGGCCCCCGCGCGACAGCCTGATTGCCCAGGACTTCCAGCAAGAACGCATCGGAAGGACCAGCGGGAGGCTCAGTCGACTGCCACCAAACAGTGACGGTTGCGTTTTCCCGCCAATTCTGCCCGTCGATAACTCTCCAGATGAGACGGCCATCGTCGATCGTCACGCCGATTGCATCCTCGCTACCGAAAGCGGCCTGCGCCTGGCTGCGCGAATAGCCCAGCGAGCCGTTGAAGCCGTGGGCGCGCTCGGTCGTCCTGAACAGGGTAGGCGGCGCTTCGACCACTTCGGGACCGGCTTCGGGTTGCGCAGTACTTACGCCGTCGAGCGTCACCTGGTGGACGTACGTATAAATCGTATCTTCCGGCATCTGGCCCGGCTCGCAGGTTTCGACGCCTTCGGGGCACGCGACGAAGCTGACCATTGTGCCGATCTGTGCGCTGCCTGCGCTCAGGACCGTTTCGACCTCGGGCCCTTGCGGACCGACGATCTTCGCACCCAGCGTCGACAGGTCGAGATCGGCCGCGACCAGCGTGCGCGGCTGCGCAGGCGTTTGCGTGGGCGTCGGCGCAGGTTCGGGCTCGCTCGAACCGCAGGCGGCAAGGGCGAACGGCGCGGCGATCAGCAGGATACGCTTCACGAAAGGGCCTCCTTCACGAGGCCACTGGCCTTGCTCATGTCTAGCGTCGCGCCGTGACGGGCTTTCAGTTCGCCCATAACCTTGCCCATGTCCTTCATGCCCTCGGCACCGGTATCGGCCTTGATCTGGGCGATGGCCGCGCGGGTTTCGTCCTCGCTCATCTGCTTGGGGAGGAACTCCTCGATCACGACGAGTTCGGCCTTCTCCTTGTCGGCCAGTTCCTGCCGCCCGCCGTCTTCGTACATGGCGATCGATTCGCGGCGCTGCTTGGCCATTTTCATCAGCACGTCGGTGACGAGCTCGTCGTCTTCAGGCTTTTTGTCCGCAGTGCGCAGTTCGATATCGCGATCCTTGATCTTCGCACCGATCAGGCGGAGCGCGGCGGTGCGCTCCTTGTCCTTGGCCTTCATGGCGGTGACGGTTTCGGTCTGGATCTTTTCGCGGAGCATGAGGCCTCGTAAACGCTAATCTGTGGATGGTTCGGGTCCCATGTAAGGCAAGCTGCCGCAAAGCCAAGTGTTCCGCTTGACGGGCGCGCGCTGCACCTATAGCGGCCATGGCTTAGCGACATCGCCGGAAACCCCTGACTCGGAGAGCCCCCATGGCCCTGCCCGCATTCTCGCACGCGCAACCCAAAAGCGCGACGGGAGTCCTCGTCTTCGCGGACGGTACCTGCATCTGGGGCAAGGGCTTCGGCGCTTCCGGATCGGCCGTCGGCGAAGTGTGCTTCAATACGGCGATGACCGGATACCAGGAGGTGATGACCGATCCCTCCTATGACAGCCAGATCGTCACCTTCACTTTCCCGCATATCGGCAATGTCGGCGCGAACGAGGAAGACCACGAAAGCCGCGGCCTTGGTGCCGTCGGCTGCGTCGTGCGGCAGGAAGTGACGCCGCAGTCCAATTTCCGCGCACAGCAGGAATTCGTCGACTGGATGACCGCCCACGGCAAGATCGGCCTTTCGGGCGTCGACACTCGCGCGCTCACCCGCCGCATCCGCCTCAACGGCGCACCGAACGCAGTCATCGCGCACAATCCACGCGGTGAGTTCGACATGAAGGCGCTGAAGAAGCAGGCCGCAGAGTGGAGCGGGCTGGAAGGCCTCGACCTGGTTCCCGGCGTGACCCGCGATGGGCAGGAAGACTGGAAGGGCGGCCACTGGCAGCTCGGCTTCGGCTATGCCGAAGGGACCGCCGACAAGCCGCACGTCGTCGCTATCGATTACGGGGCGAAGGACAATATTTTCCGCAACCTCGTGAAGGCAGGGGCTAAGGTTACCGTCGTGCCCGCGCGCACCTCGCTGGACGAGGTGATGGCGCTGAGGCCTGATGGCGTGTTCCTTTCGAACGGACCGGGCGATCCGGCGGCAACCGGCGAGTATGCCGTGCCGGTGATCAAGGGCCTGCTGGACGCCGACGTGCCGCTGTTCGGCATTTGCCTCGGCCACCAGATGCTCGGCCTCGCGGCTGGCGCGAAGACCGCCAAGATGTTCCAAGGCCACCGCGGCGCCAACCACCCCGTCCAGCGCGTCGGCGGCGAGTGGGGCGACAGCGAAGGCCTCGTCGAGATCACCAGCATGAACCACGGTTTCGCGGTCGATGTGGACACGCTGCCGGACGGTGTGGAGCAGACCCACGTCTCGCTGTTCGACGGGACGAACTGCGGCATTTCGATCAAGGGCAAGAAGGCGTTCGGCGTGCAGTATCACCCCGAGGCCAGCCCCGGCCCGCAGGACAGCTTCTATCTGTTCGAGAAATTCGTGGGGATGCTTTGATGTTCTCACCGGATCGGAAAACCTTCGCGTTTCCAATTCTTTGCGTGGCCCTACTGTCGGCCTGCGCGAACGAAACCGATCTGGACCAGGATCTGTGCTTTGACGGGGGAACGGCTGAAGCCGCGGAGAGCGAATGGAAAGTTGCCTTCATCGATCTTAGCGCTGCACCCGCTTCGACCGTCGCCCGCTACCGGGATACCGAAGTGACCGACGGGTGGGGTGCTCCCAGTCAGTGGATACAGTCCGCAGATTTCGATGCGGGGCGCCAGCGCTTTATCGAAAGCGGAATCCATCCCGCAGGCACGCTCTACACGGACGAGGAGGGATTGGTTCTGTACCGTTCTCCGCCAACCCAAGATTCACTTGAGGCAGTGTGCGCGGCATTGCCTTCGGAAGCCAAACTGATCCTCCTGAAACCGACTGCGGCACCGGACGAAAGCAATTAAATGCCCAAAAGAACCGACATCTCCTCGATCCTCGTTATTGGCGCCGGTCCGATCATCATCGGCCAGGCCTGCGAGTTCGACTATTCCGGCACGCAGGCGATCAAGGCGCTGAAGGAAGAGGGCTACCGGGTCATCCTGGTCAACTCCAACCCCGCTACGATCATGACCGATCCGGAAATGGCCGATGCTACCTATGTCGAGCCGATCACTCCGGAAATTGTCACCAAGATCATCGAGAAAGAGCGCCCCGACGCGGTGCTGCCCACGATGGGCGGGCAGACGGCATTGAACTGTGCGCTCAAGCTCGACGAGCTGGGCGTGCTGGAGAAGTACGGCGTCCAGATGATCGGCGCCAAGGCTGACGCCATCGACAAGGCGGAAAACCGCCAGCGTTTCCGCGAGGCGATGGACAAGATCGGCCTGGAAAGCGCGCGCAGCGGTATTGCGAACACGGTGGACGAGGCCTTTGCGGTGCTCGAACGCACCGGTCTGCCCTCGATCATCCGGCCCAGCTTCACGCTCGGCGGGACGGGCGGGGGCATCGCCTACAACAAGGCCGAATTCGAGCGGATCGTGCGAGAAGGCCTCGACGCATCGCCCACCACCGAAGTCCTGATCGAGGAATCGCTCCTCGGCTGGAAAGAATACGAGATGGAGGTGGTGCGCGACCGCAAGGACAATTGCATCATCATCTGTTCGATCGAAAACGTCGATCCGATGGGCGTCCACACGGGCGATTCCATCACCGTCGCACCGGCGCTGACGCTGACCGACAAGGAATACCAGATCATGCGCACCGCCTCGATCGAGGTCTTGCGTGAAATCGGTGTGGAAACAGGCGGTTCGAACGTACAGTTCGCAGTCAATCCCAAGGATGGCCGCCTGATCGTGATCGAGATGAACCCGCGTGTCTCGCGCTCCTCGGCGCTGGCATCGAAGGCGACCGGTTTCCCGATCGCGCGCGTCGCGGCAAAGCTGGCGGTGGGTTATACGCTCGACGAAATCCAGAACGAGATCACCGGCGCGACGCCTGCCTCTTTCGAACCGACCATCGATTATGTCGTCACCAAGATCCCGCGCTTCGCATTCGAGAAGTTCAAGGGAGCGAAGGCTGAACTCGCCACGGCCATGAAGTCGGTGGGCGAAGTCATGGCGATCGGTCGCTGCTTTGCCGAGAGCATGCAGAAAGCGCTGCGCGGCCTTGAAACCGGCCTCGACGGGTTCAACCGCGTCCCCGAACTGGAAGGCGTGAGCCGCGACAAGATCACCGCGGCGCTCTCGCAGCGCACGCCCGATCGTATCCTCAAGATCGCGCAGGCCTTCCGCGAAGGCCTCACCGTCGATGAAATCCAGCCGATCACCGGGTTCGATCCGTGGTTCCTGCGCCAGATCGAAGCGATCATCTACGAAGAGCAGATGCTCGGCCACAACGGCCTGCCGCGCGATGCCGAAGAAATGCGCCGCCTCAAGGCCATGGGCTTCTCCGACAAGCGCCTCGCCACGCTGGCGGTCCGCTCGGTCGGCGTTGCCGGCGGCATGGCGGAAACGCAGGCCCGCCGTTCCGGGCTCCTGCACGACGCCCTGCGCGCCATGGCCGGCGCCACCAGCGAGCAGGAAGTGCGCAAGCTGCGCCAGAAGCTCGGCGTGAACCCCGTTTTCAAGCGGATCGACAGCTGCGCGGCCGAGTTCGAGGCGGTTACGCCCTATATGTACTCGACCTATGAAGCGCCCAGCTTCGGGGAGCCTGAGGACGAGGCGAAGCCGAGCGATCGCAAGAAGATCGTGATCCTCGGCGGCGGTCCCAACCGGATCGGGCAGGGCATCGAGTTCGACTATTGCTGCGTCCACGCCTGCTTTGCGCTTGCCGAAGCCGGGTTCGAGACCATCATGGTCAACTGCAACCCCGAGACCGTTTCGACCGATTACGACACTTCCGACCGCCTCTATTTCGAGCCGTTGACGGAGGAGGACGTGCTGGAAATCCTGCGCGTCGAAATGTCCAGGGGCGAAGTCGTGGGCGTGATCGTCCAGTTCGGCGGGCAGACCCCGCTCAAGCTGGCCGCTGCGCTCGAACGCGAAGGCATCCCTATCCTCGGCACCTCACCCGATGCGATCGACCTTGCCGAAGACCGCGAGCGTTTCGCCAAGCTGGTTTCGAAGCTTAACCTCATGCAGCCGGAGAATGGCATTGCCAAAAGCCGGGACGAGGCCGCAGCCGTCGCCGCGCGAATCGGATACCCGGTCCTGTTGCGCCCGAGCTACGTCCTCGGCGGCCGCGCCATGGAGATCGTCGACAGCGAAGCGCAGCTCGATGACTACATCAACACGGCTGTGAATGTGTCCGGTGACAGCCCCGTGCTGGTCGACCAGTACCTGCGCGATGCGGTGGAATGCGACGTCGATGTGATTGCCGATGGCAATGAAGTGCGCATCGCGGGCGTCATGCAGCATATCGAGGAAGCCGGTGTCCACTCGGGAGACAGTGCCTGCACCCTGCCGCCTTACAGCCTGCCCGACGACATCGTCGAAGAGATGGAGCGCCAGGCGACTGCCCTGGCAGAGGCGCTCGACGTGCGCGGGCTTATGAATGTCCAGTTCGCGGTGAAGCATGGCGAGGTTTATCTCATCGAGGTCAATCCACGCGCCAGTCGCACCGTACCCTTCGTCGCCAAGGCCATCGGCCAGCCCGTCGCCAAGGTCGCCGCGCGCGTGATGGCGGGCGAACCGCTTTCGAATTTCGAGCCGTTCAACCTGCGGCCCGACCACATGGCAGTGAAGGAAGCCGTCTTCCCGTTCAGCCGTTTTCCCGGCTCCGATCCGGTCCTTTCGCCCGAGATGAAGAGCACCGGCGAAGTGATGGGGATCGACCGCGATTTCCCGGCAGCGTTCCTGAAGTCGCAGCTGGGAGCGGGCATGATCCTTCCCGAGGGCGGCACGCTTTTCGTATCGGTCAAGGATAGCGACAAGGAAGTCATTCTCTCCGCGGTCGCAACCGTGCTGGAGCAGGGCTTCCGTGTCATCGCGACGGGCGGGACACAGCGGTTCCTCGCAGAGCAGGGCCTGAACGTCGAACCGGTCAACAAGGTGGCCGAAGGTCGCCCGCACATCGTCGATGCGATCATCGATGGCGAAGTGGACCTGATCTTCAACACGACCGAGGGTTGGCAGTCGCTTCTGGACAGCCAGTCGATCCGTGTGGCGGCACTCGAAAAGAAGGTCCCGTACTATACGACCGCTGCGGCCAGCCTGGCTGCTGCGCGGGCGATTGCGGAGGTTTCCACCGAGCAGCTTGAAGTGCGTTCATTGCAAGACTATTATAGCTGACAAGAACACACGCCCATTTTCCCGACATACGAACATTCCAAGGCCCGCTTTTCCTGCGGGTGGGTTCGAATTGTCCCGGGAGGCAGGGCAAGCAGGAAGGATTTGGGGTTCCATGGATAAAGTGCCGATGCTGGCCGAGGGCTACGAGAAGCTCACTGCCGATCTGAAGGTGCTGCGTGCCGAAAGGCCGAGGATCGTCGACGCGATCGAGGAAGCTCGCGCGCACGGCGACCTTTCGGAAAACGCCGAATACCACGCCGCGAAAGAGCGTCAGGGCCAGGTGGAAGCCATGATCGGCGACTTGGAAGACAAGATCAGCCGCGCGCAGATCATCGACCCGAGCACGCTTTCGGGCGACAAGGTCGTCTTCGGCGCGACCGTGACCCTGCTCGACGAAGACGATAAGCCGGTGAAGTACCAGATCGTCGGCCAGACCGAAGCGGATGCTTCCAAGGGCCGGATTTCCTACACCTCGCCGATCGCGCGCGCGCTGATCGGCAAGCAGGTAGAGGAAGAGGTCGAGGTGACCGTACCCTCGGGCGACAAGTTCTACCTGATCGACAAGATCGAATTCATCTGAGGCAAAATGCCATCAGTCGATGGCTTTTTCCATCGCCCAGTTGTGAATCGGCACCCCGTCGATTTCGAATTCGCGTTTTTCCGTAGCCACGTAACCCGCTTCCTCGAAAGAGGGGCGGGCGAGGTCACTCGCCTCGGTGTAGAGGCGGGTGATGCCGTGATGCTTGGCATAGAGCGATGCGGTCGCCAGCAGGTTCAGCGCTAGGCCTTTGCGGGTGTGCGCCGGATCATTGTAGAGATGATCCAGATGCCCGTCCGGCTCCAGCAGCGCATAGGCGACCGGGGCGTCGTCCTCGTCGGCGGCGACGAAGATCGTCGCGCCATTGCTCACGCGCTCGCGATAGAGCGCCGCACCCGGGTGCCGCGATAGCCAGACATCCACCTGCTCGTCCGAATAGGCTTCGGGTCCAATGCCCTTGATCGCGGCCCTGCAGACCGAGGCCAAGGCCTCTGCATCCGAATCCTGGTAGGGCCGGATCGAGTAGGCCACGACCTTGTCAGGCCTCCGGATCGAGCAGCTTATGCAGGTGGACGATGACGTATTTCATTTCGGCATCGTCGACCGTGCGCTGCGCATTGCCGCGCCATGCGCTTTCGGCGTCTTCATAAGTGGAATAGACGCCCGCGACGTGGATGCTCTCGGGATCGCTGAACGTCACGCTGCGCGGATCGGTCACCCGGCCGCCCATGACGAGGTAGAGCGTCTGCTTGCTCTCTTTTTCTTCCATGATGTCTGTTTTCCGATCTTGGGGAGGAGATTTGCGACGCCCATAGCGAAAGCGGCGCGACAGGAAAACCCGTCGCGCCGCTTTGGCACTCAACTGCTACTTATGTCTTAGCGACCGACGCGCGCCTTGAGGTCGCGCACAGTGCGTGACGACTTGCGGCTCGCCTTGCGGCCGCTGGACCTGAGCGCATCACCGAGCGAATCGGCGCGATAAGCCGCATCACGCTTGAGCCTACGGGCCTGCGTGCCGGCGGCATCGGTGTAATCTTCGAACTTGTCGCCGACTTCGTCGATGATCGAGAGGCCGTAAGCGAGGGCTGCGTCCGCTGCATAGGTTGCGAGCGAGCCGCCGCGGCGACCGAGTTCGCGGCCCCTGCGAGTCATCGCGCCGATGGCGAGACCGACTACGACTGCACCGGCGACGGTTGCGACCGGGTGCTTCTTGGCAAAGTCGACCGCGCTGTCTGCTACGTCCTTCGCCTGGTCAGCGAAGCTGCGTTCTTCATTGCGCTTCTCGCCAGCTTCGATCCGCTTGCGCAGGCGCTCGCGCTTCTGCTCGTCGCTGAGCTGGCTGTCGGCGCTGATGGGGGTGACGTTTGTGGTGGCGTTGTCTGCCATGTTTTTTCTCCGGAATTTGTGTTCGTGGAGTCAACGGTTCGAGGGGGCCGGACGTTCCGCCTACTCGTCGTCTTGCGCTGTCTCTTCGTCGACTTCGGGCTCGAGGCCGAAGATCGATAGGATCGGGTTGCGCGCAAACCAGACCACGACAGCTGCGAGAAGTGCCGCCAGCGCGCCCTTGTTATTTTCCGCGACTTCCACCGCTTCTTCGTAAACGTCGACGGCGCCTTCGCGGACCCGATCGAATGCGCGTTCGCCCAAGGATTTTCCGCTGAACGTCGCCTTCAGATTTTCGATGTCGGCATCGACCAGTGCTCGCGCGGAGTTTCGCAGGTGACGGTCGGCCAGCATCTGAGCCTTGCGATCACTCATTGCCATCCTCCGAGAATGCTTCCCGAATTTCGTCGATGCGCGATTTCAGAAGATTGAGAAACAAGATGCCGAGAGCAACAAGCGCGAGGGTCACGATGGCCGTTGCGATCCATGGCCCCACCAGCGGAGCCAAAGCGATCACCAATCCTACTGTCATCGCGATCAGGGCCAGGTGAAGCACACCAAAGGCGCCGAGCCCGTAAGCTACGACGCCTTTGATCCTGTTTGCCGCAAAGCCCGCACGGCTTTTCTGGTAGGCCATTTCGGCCTCGGCATAGGTCTTGCCATCGTCCAGAAGGGCGAGGACATCGTCTACAAGGGAAGGGCCGGGTGAATCGGCGCCGTCTTCTTCGGGCTCATACTCGTCCGGCAAATCGACCGGGCTTTGATACGGCGCGTTCCCGCGCTCTTCTTCTTCGAGCATCGAGCCCCCCTTGCTCACCGATCAGCGACGGAAAATGCGCGAGAGCACGAAGCCTGCCGCAGCGGCAATGCCGATTGCAAGGCCAGGGCTCTTGCGGACGAATTCGCGGCCGTCTTCGACGAGATCGTCGACGTTCTTTTCGTCGAGCTTGCCGGCGTAATCTTCGAGCGCGGTCGAAGCCGAACGAGCATATTCGCCGTACTTGGCGCCAAGCTTTTCGTCGACCTGATAGGCGTTGTCGCTGATGGTGCGGCTGAGGGCGCGCAGACCTTCACTGGTCTTGACCTTGCCTTCGGTGGCGAGTTCCTTGCCCTTTACGCGCGCTTCCGCGCCATAAGTCTTGGCCTCACCGACCCAGTCTTCGCGCTTACCGGCTGCTTGGCCACGCACTGCTGTGGCGCGCTCCTTGCCTTCGGCACGAAGCGCTGCCGCGCCAGCCTTGGCTTCTTCGAGCGCAGCGTTGAAGCGGCTCTTGGCTTCCGCGCGGTGCGGGTTGGTGGTTTCAGTGGTGTTGCTGGTCGCAGTGTTGGTCACGGGAGTTTTCTCCTTTGCTGCACCCTTCTTGGCCACGGTTTTCACGGGCGCCTTTCGGGTGGTGGATTTCTTGGATGCGGTAGTGGCTCGCTTCTTCGAGCCTTTGGATGTGTTTTCTTCGGCCATAGCCTCGTCCTTCCCGTCAATTCGTATTCATCCGGGACTGCAGACGAGGCCCGGTATTCCTTTTTGCAACGTCGCTTGCGCCGACATGTTCCGGCGAATAGAGCGCTGCTCATACACCGATCTAGTGGTGTCCTATACCATTACAACACCCCGCCGAGGAGTTTGTTCCGAAATGACCGCCATCATCGACATCCACGCCCGCGAGATTCTTGACAGCCGTGGCAACCCCACGGTCGAAGTGGATGTGCTGCTCGAAGACGGCAGTTTCGGCCGTGCGGCGGTGCCTTCCGGCGCATCGACCGGCGCGCACGAAGCGGTGGAACTGCGCGATGGCGACAAGGACCGTTACCTGGGCAAGGGCGTCCTCAAGGCAGTGGACGCCACCAATGGCGAGATCAGCGATTTGCTCATCGGCAATTTCGATGCCGAAGACCAGCGCGACATCGACCTCGCCATGATCGCGCTGGACGATACGCCTAACAAGGGTCGCCTCGGCGCGAATGCCATCCTCGGCACCAGCATGGCGGTGGCCAAGGCAGCCGCCAATGCCCGCGGCCTGCCGCTTTATTCCTACATCGGGGGTGTCTCGGCTCATGTGCTGCCCGTACCGATGATGAACATCATCAATGGCGGCGAACACGCCGACAACCCGATCGACATCCAGGAATTCATGGTCATGCCGGTCGGCGCCGACAGCCTTGCAGAAGCAGTGCGCTGGGGCGCGGAGATCTTCCACACGCTGAAGAAGAACCTGTCGCAAAAGGGTCTCGCGACGGCGGTTGGCGACGAGGGCGGATTCGCCCCTGATCTCGCGAGCACGCGCGATGCGCTAGATTTCATCATGGGGTCGATCCAGCAGGCCGGCTTCACGCCCGGTGACGATGTCGTCCTGGCGCTCGACTGCGCCTCGACCGAATTCTTCAAGGACGGCAAATACATGATCTCGGGCGAGAACCTCGCGCTGACGGGTGATGAGATGGCCGAGTATCTTGCGAAGCTGTGTGCCGATTACCCCATCCGCTCGATCGAGGACGGGATGGGTGAAGACGACTTTGCCGGCTGGAAGGCTCTGACCGACCTTGTCGGCGACAAGGTGCAGCTGGTCGGCGACGATCTCTTCGTTACCAACCCCCGGCGCCTGACCGATGGCATCGAACAGGGCCTGGCCAATTCGCTGCTGGTGAAGGTCAACCAGATCGGCACGCTTTCCGAAACGCTGGATGCTGTCAGCATCGCCAACCGCGCCGGCTACACTGCCGTCATGTCGCACCGTTCCGGCGAAACGGAAGATGCGACGATCGCGGATCTGGCGGTCGCCACCAACTGCGGACAGATCAAGACCGGCTCGCTCGCCCGTTCGGACCGGCTCGCCAAGTACAACCAGCTCATCCGGATCGAGGAAGAGTTGGGCGACAGCGCAGTCTACGCCGGGCGCTCCTGCTTCGGCTGAGGCGTTAGGTCGCGCCTTCTGGCGCGGCGCAATTCCTCGATAGCGTGATCGAGCCGCAGGGCCGCCTGGCGCACGCCCAAAGCGTCGAGCTGGATCAAGCAGTGCTCAAGCTGTTCGAGAATAACGGCGATCTGCCGGTCGTGCGTCGCATCTTGCATGGCGGCGTTGGCAATATTTCGATGTGCATTGCCATGCGGTGATGGTCTGGCTAGCCTTTCCTACCTAGGGAGAGGGCAGTTTTCGCATGGACCATATTCCGGGTCACCCGGACGACATTACTGCGGCCTGGCTGGGTGAGTTGCTCGGGGCGGAAGTAACCGATCTTAGCTGGACACCGATCGGCACCGGACAGGTCGGCGACAGCGTCCGGATTACCTTGCAAGGACCGGAAGTGGGCGGGCGGGTACCGCGAACCCTCGCGGCCAAGTTTCCTGCCGCCGACGACACCAGCCGCGCCACCGCTGCGCTGTTCGGGCTCTATCGCAAGGAAGTCCACTTCTACCGCGAGGCCGCGCCCAAGCTGGATGTGCGGGTGCCGACAGTGCATTTCGCGGACGTGTGCGACGACGGGCAGCGGTTCTGTCTCATCTTCGAAGATCTCGGACCGGCGCGGCAGGGCGACCAGATCAAGGGTTGCTCGCTCTCGGACGCGAAAGCGGCGATGAGGCAGGCGGCTGCAATTCACGCGCCCAGCTGGCGGAACAGCGACCTGCTTTCTGCGCAATGGATACAGCCGGCACCCGATCTCGGAGAAAAGATTGCCGCCATGTACCCGCAAGCGCAGGCGGTGTTCCGGGAGCGCTACGCGGCGCAGCTCGAGCCTGAATACATGGCGGTCTGCGATGAACTTGCAGAAATGACGACGCAGTACCACCAGAGGAACGGGGATCCCCAGTGCCTGGTCCACGGGGATTTCCGTCTCGACAACATGCTGTTCGACATCCACGGCGGTGCTGAGGCGGTCGCGATCCTGGACTGGCAGACAGTCACCATTGGCAAGGCAATGACCGACATCGGTTATTTCTTGGGCTGCGGGATCGGCGATCTGGGCCTTGAGCACGAGGACGAACTGCTCGACCTGTATCTCTACGAGATGAAGGCCCGCGGCGTGGATTTGACTCGCGCGGAAATTGACGCCGATTTGCGGACGGGCATCCTTCATGGTGTTTCGACCGCAGTTTTCAGCGCGGCATTCGTCGAACGCACGGAGCGTGGCGACGCCAATTTCCTGTCGATGGCGCGCGGCGCTTGCGCCATGGCCCTGCGGCATGACAGCATAGGTGCGTTGAAGGAGGAGTGCTGATGGTTTTATCGCGTGGGGACGATTATCCGATCCATCAGACGGCCGAACCGATCGCCTATTCAGGCACGGACAGGAATTTCTATGACCGGTATTTCTTCAACGGCTATGCCCCCGATGGCAGCGGCTTTTTCGCGCTGGCATTCGGTGTCTATCCGCAACTCGATATCGTCGACGCCCATTTCAGTTTTGTCAGGGGCGATACACAGCATTGTATCCATGCTTCGGCCGAAATGGGCATGGAACGCATGGAATTGCGTTGCGGGCCGATATCCATCGAAATCGTCGAGCCGCTGCACGCGCTAAAGGTGACCGTCGAGGAAAGCGAAGGCATCGCGGCCGAGTTCGTCTTCACTGGCCGGGCATTCCCCATCGAAGAGCCGCGCTTCACTCATCGGCTCGGCCCGCGCGCCTTTATGGATTACACGCGCATGACGCAAAACGGCCACCTCACGGGCTGGATTTCGCTCGACGGGGAACGTCACGCGCTGGCCCAGGGCACAGCCGGAACGCGCGATCGCAGCTGGGGCATCCGTCCGATAGGTGAGAAGGACCCTCAGCCGATCCCCGGACACCAGCTGCCCGGTTTCTTCTGGCAATGGACGCCGATCAATTTCGATGACGGCAGCCTGTTTTTCCATGTGAACAATGACGAATACGGGGAGGCATGGAACACGCGCGCGGCATGGGCACCGGACGGGGCCGATGCGCGCGACATCGGGGAAGGGGTGGGGAGCATGCGCACCCGCCTCGCGCCGGACACGCGCTGGCCGTCGGGCGGTACGCTATCGCTAGCTTTGAAAGGTGCGCCGGAGCAGGTGACGTTCGAGCCGCTGGGCCGCTTCCAGATGCGCGGGATCGGCTACACGCATCCCGAGTGGAGTCATGGCATGCACCACGGACCTTTGCGCGTATCGCGCGAGGATATCGACCTAGCCGAGCTCGACCCGCTCAAGCCCGAAAACGTTCACGTCCAGATTCCGGTGAGGGTCACGGGGAGCGACGGCAGGAGCGGGATCGGCGTGTTCGAGCAGCTGATAATGGGGCCGTTTGCCCCGCTCGGTCTGACAGGGATGCTAGACGGTTCTGTTTAACCGGCGAACCGGCCCTGCAGTTCGAGCAAAGCGATGGCGGCCTTTGCCGCCTCGCCGCCCTTGTCCTTACGGTTCGCATCTGCCCGCGCGAGAGCCTGCTCTTCGTTCTCGACCGTGATGATACCATTGCCGATGGCGATCCCGTCCATGGTCAGGGCCATGATGCCGCGCGCACTTTCGCCGGCAACGATTTCGAAGTGATATGTCTCGCCGCGAATGACCACGCCGATGGCAACGAAGCCGTCGTAGCGTCCGCTGTCGGCAGCCATGGAAATCGCGCCCGGAATTTCGAGAGCGCCCGGGACGGTAAGCACTTCGACCGAATGCCCCGCAGCTTCGAGTGCCGCGGTCGCGCCTGCAACCAGCATGTCGTTCAGATGGTTGTAGAACCGCGCTTCGACGATGAGGAAATTGGCCATCTGTGCTTACTCCGGAATGGGACGGTGATCGACGATGTTGAGGCCGTAACCTTCGATCGCGATGACATTGGGTTGTGAATTGCTGAGCAGGATCATGTCCTCGACACCCAGGTCCGCGAGGATCTGCGAGCCGATACCGACATTGCGCTGGGCTTCGTTTTCGCCATAGCCGCTTGCTGGCCTACCGGTAATGATGACGATGATGCCCGAACCGTGCTCGCCGACGGCCTGCATGGCGCGTTGGAGTGTGCGTTTGCGGGGGCCCGGCTTACCCAGCACATCGTCGAAGATCGAGATCGGATGCACGCGGGTGAGGGTGGCTTCGCCCTCCTTCACGTCGCCCTTTTGAAGGACATAGGATTCGCTGCCGTCGACCGTGTTGCGATAGGTCAACATTTTCCAGTCGCCGCCGTAGTCGGATTCGAACGTGTCCTCTGCGATCCGCTCGACCAGATGGTCGTGGCGCATGCGATATTCGATCAGGTCGCGGATCGTGCCGATCTTCATGTCGTGCTTGCGCGCGAACGCGACCAAGTCGTCGAGGCGGGACATGGTGCCATCCTCGTTCATGATCTCGCAGATCACGCCCGAGGGGTTGAGGCCGGCGAGGCGCGAAATGTCGACTGCCGCTTCCGTGTGACCGGCACGAACCAGCACGCCCCCATCGCGTGCAGTGAGGGGGAAGACGTGACCGGGCGTGACGATATCATCGGGGCCCTTGGTCGCATCGATGGCGACCGAAACCGTGCGCGAGCGGTCGGCCGCGCTGATGCCGGTGGTGACGCCAGTCTTTGCCTCGATCGAGGTGGTGAAGGCCGTCTGCATGCTCTCGCGGTTGTCGCGGCTCATGGGCTCGAGACCGAGTTCCTCGACGCGCTTGCGATCGAGCGAAAGGCAGATCAAACCGCGCCCGTGGGTGGCCATGAAATTGATGGCATTGGGCGTCGCCATCTGGGCCGGGATGATGAGATCGCCTTCGTTCTCGCGGTCCTCGTCATCGACGAGGATGAACATCCGGCCGTTGCGGGCTTCGTCGATGATCTCCTCTGTGCCGACGATGACGGGAGTTTCGTCATTCGCCTCCAGGAATGCCTCAAGCTTGGCCAGGGTGTCGGCAGTGGGGTTCCAGCTGTCTTCGGTGCAATCGCGCAAGGTATTGGCGTGCAAACCTGCGGCGCGAGCCAGACCGGCGCGGGTCATCAGGCCTTGGGAGACTAGGGTGCGAACTTTCTCGATGGTGTTCATGCGGCTCGCCTAATCACATTCAAATGTGATGTCAAATCTCAGCCACACACGCCAATGGTTTTCGCGGACGAGCGCGATGACTAATTCGCTATGTCGATAGGGAGGAAAATGGTGGACGCACTAGGGCTCGAACCTAGGACCCGCTGATTAAGAGTCAGCTGCTCTACCAACTGAGCTATGCGTCCACTCTCACGGTTTGACCGCGTTCCGGCCCGGTGGTGCGGGCGGCCCCCGACTCGGGGGAGGCGCTCATATAGCGGGTGTCGTTCGGAATAAAAGGCCTAAATCGCAATCAGGCCATCAGGCCGCGTTTCGGCGCATTGAGGTTCCAGCGGTGGACCATCATCAGAACGCCGATACAGATCATGTTCGTCATCATCGAACTGCCGCCGTGGCTGACGAAGGGGAGGGGGATGCCCACCACCGGCGCGAGGCCCATAACCATCATGAGATTGATGGAGACATAAAAGAAGATCGTTGCGGTCATGCCTGCTGCGAGCAGCTTGCCGAAGCGGTCCGAGCTGTCGCGAGCGACCCTGAAACCCCACCTCAGGATTACGGCAAATGCGCCAATCACGAAGAGGCCGCCTGCAAATCCCCATTCTTCGGCCATAGTCGCGAAAACGAAGTCCGTGTGGGGTTCGGGAAGATAGTTGAGATGGCTTTGCGAGCCTTCATTGAAACCCTTCCCGAACAGGCCGCCCGACCCGATCGCGATCTTCGACTGGGTGATCTGGTAGCCCTCGCCAAGCGGATCGCTCTCCGGGTCGAGGAAGGTGGTCACGCGGTCCTGCTGGTAGGGCTTGAGCGCAAAGAAGAATGCCAGCGGTATGGCTGCCAGCCCTGCAGCCCCCGCCATTACAAACCAGCGCAGCGGAAGCCCGGCAAAGAACATGACAAGCCCCCCGCCAAACGCGATGGCGAGCGAGGTGCCAAGGTCCGGCTGCAGGAGCACGAATGCCATGGGCAGTACTATGATCGCACCTGCGGGAATCAACGCTCGCCAGGTCGGGATCATCCCCACAGGCAGGCTGTCGTAAAATCGTGCAAGAGCGACCACGACTGCCGGTTTCATCAACTCCGATGGCTGAATGCGGATTGGACCGACTTCGAGCCAGCGCTGGCTGCCTCCGCCCAGCGTACCCATGATTTCCACCGCCATGAGGAGCAGGAGGACCACGATGTAGCCCGGATAGGCGAAGAATTTCACGAGGTCTTTCGAGAAACGGGAAATCACCACCGCCGCGATGAAGAATATCGCGAACCTGACAAGGTGCGACTCGGCATAGCGTGAGAAATCGCCCGCCGCCGCCGATGTGAGGACGAGCGCGCCGAACGCGATCAGACCGATCAGCGGGAAAAGCATCTGCCATGGCTGGCGTGCTACGGGGGCAGGGACGATCCCGCTCATTCCGGCACCGTACCGCTCGCAGGTGTGGCGGTTGCAGACGGAGTTGGCGCAGGCGCGGGAGCGGCTTGCGGAGGCGGCGAGGCGTCACGCACCTCTTGCGCAGTGCGTGTGTCCACGCGGGGCTGGATTGCTTCTTCGGCAAGCTGCTCGGGCTGGCGCGCAGCGACCCGTGCTTCCGCTTCGACCTGGTCGAAAATGTCTTCGTCTCGTGCGGGGACCGGCGGCACTGCTTCTCCGTTGGCCGCTGCATAAGCGCGATATTTGCGATCGAGCCGTTCCTGCGCGGTGCCGCCCCATTGTTCCTCCAGCGCGCGCAGCGCCTCCATTCCCTTTGCGGGATCGAACAGGAAGGTCATGACATCGCGCGCGATCGGGTAGGCGGCGCCCGAACCACCACCATGTTCGATCACGACAGCACCCGCGTATTTCGGTTTGTCGAAGGGTGCGAAGAACACGAACAGGCCGTGGTCGCGGTATTTCCAGGGCCCGCTTTTGCCGTCGGACACGCTGAGGGAGACGACCTGCGCCGTGCCGGTCTTGCCGGCCATAAGGATATCGTCGAACGGCAGGCGCGCGCGGCCTGCCGTACCGGGCCCGTTGACCGTATCGCTCATCGCCTGGCGAACGTAGTCGATTTCCGCCGGGGTGAAGGCGAAATGTTCGAACTTCGGCTTGTCATCCGTCAACCTGAGGCGCGGCAGAACCCGGTCGCCGGTGGCAAGGCGTGCCGCCATAACCGCCAGCTGCAGCGGATTGGTGAGATAATAGCCCTGTCCGATGGAGGAGTTCACCGTGTCGAACGGCTGCCATTCGCGCTCGAACTTGCGCTCTTTCCAGGCAGGCGACGGGACGGTGCCGTAGAACTGGCTCGTCACCGGGAGATCGAACTCCTCGCCAAGACCCATCTTCTTCGCCCAGTCTGCGACCTTCGCGAAACCGACCTGCTGGGCGAAGTGGTAAAAATAGCTGTCGCAGCTCTGGTAGATAGCCTTGGCCATGTCGACCCGGCCGTGATTGCTCCAGCAATTGAAGAAACGGTTGCCGATGCGCCGGCCGCCATTGCACATGATTGCTTCTTCCGGCTTCACCCCTGCGTCGAGGAAAGCCATGCAGTGCATCGGTTTTACGGTCGAACCCGGCGGGTAAAGGCCTTTCAGGACCTTGTTGCGCAACGGCACGCGCTCGTCGTCGCGGAGCATGGAATATTCGACGCGGCCGATCCCTGCCGAAAAGCTGTTCGGGTCGAAACTTGGCATGGAGGCCATGCACAAGAGATCGCCCGTTTCGCAATCCATGACCACGCAGGAACCGCTTTCCAGACCGATGCGACGCGCGGCATAATCCTGGAGCGGCCCGTCGATTGTCAGCCGGACGGGGTCGCCCTGAACGTCCTCGCGGGTTTCCAGGTCGCGCACGATCCGTCCTGAAGCCGTGACCTCGACGCGGCGGGCGCCGGGCTCGCCTCTCAGGTCCTGCTCGAACTGCTTTTCCAGCGCGTCCTTGCCGATCTTGTAACCCGGCGTGATGAGGATGGGATCGGGGTTTTCTTCGTATTCCTCGGCCGAGGCAGGGCCGACATAACCGATGAGATGTCCCACGCTTGGCCCGGTGGGATAAAAGCGGGAAAACCCCCGCTGCGGCACGACGCCGGGAAGATCCGGCAAGCGCACGCTGATTGCGGCGAACTGGTCGTAGTCGAGGCCCGTCGCCACCTCGATCGGCTGGAAACCGCGCGCGTCATCGATGCGCTTGGTGATGTCGGCAACCGTCGTAGCTTCGAGGTCGAGGATCTTCGCCAGTTCATCGATGGTCTTTTCCGCATCCTTCATCCGGTCGGGAATGACGTCGACGCGGAAATCGGCGCGGTTGGAGGCAAGGGGCGCTCCGTTCCGATCAAGGATCCAGCCACGGCGCGGCGGGATCAGCGACAGGTTGACGCGGTTGCTTTCCGATTCCAGCACCCAGCGCTCGTTCTCGGCGATGGCGATATAGGCCATCCGCGCTGCCAGAATGGTGCCTAGGCCGCCCATTCCTGCAGCAACCACGAAGGTGCGCCGATCGAAGGCGTTTTCGAGTGTCGTCTGGCTGACCAGGTCCTTCTGGCGACCAGCAATGCGGCTCCGGCGCGAGAATATGCCCATCAAACACGCTTCCAGCGGCGAAGGCGCAGCCTGTCGAGACGGGCCACGATGCGCGCGATGAAGGGGAAGATGAGGATGGACATCAGCAATTGGGGGACGAGTGCGACAAGGGACGGCAAAGTCGGTGTGGCACCGCTCAGCAGCCAGCCCGACAGGATATAGGCGATGACGAGTAAACCGGCCGTGAACCAGTCCTGCCAGAACGCTCGCCACGGTAGGCGCAGTTCCACGAACTCGATGACCAGCATCGATGCGGACCAGAACAGGATCGCGAAGCCGAAGGGCTGCCCGCTGAAGAGGTCGTCGAACAGGCCTAGCGGGAAGCCTGCCCAGACCGGCAGCAGCCCGGGCCGCACCAGGCGCCACGCGAGCAGGGTCAGGAAACCGAGCGGCGGCACCATCGGCAAAGCCGCGGCGATTGCGAAGACGGGCACCAGCGATCCGAGCAGGATCGACAGCCACGGAATGATATTGGCTAGCAGGGGGGAATGCGAACGATTGATGCGGCTGCCATAGGCATCGCTACGGGCGCGCGGCTCCATCCGCTCCATCAGTCGGTCAACTCCTCTTCGACCGGGGTCGTCGCACCGCTGGCGGCGTCGGGTTCGAAGATCGGTTCGATGGCAACGAAATCCGTAGCGGCCGGATCGCTGACGATGCGGGCAAGGCCTCCGTCGTCGGTCAGTTCGGTGACGATGGCGACGGCAATGCCCGGGGGATAATAGCCGCCGGCCCCGGAGGTGACGAACAGGTCGCCGACCTTGAGCGGATTGATCCCGAGATTGATCAGCTTGATGCGCAGCAGGCTGTCCCCGCGACCTTCGGCAAAAGCTACGGTTTCGTCGCCCGCGCGGCGGACGGGAAGGACGCTTTCGCTGTCGGTCAGCAGGAGCACACGCGAGGAATCGCTGCCGGTCTCCAGAATGCGCCCGACCACGCCGCGCGGCGAACGCACCGGCATGCCGACTTCCACCCCGTCATCCGAGCCGGCACCCAGATAGGCGAAGCGGCGGGTACTGGACGCGGTCGAACCGACCAGCCGTGCAACTGCCACCGGCGTGCGTTCCTGGTCCTGCAGGTCGAGCAGGCCCTTCAGGCGCACGTTTTCCTGGCGGACCGCCTCGGCCTCTTCCAGCCTGATGCGGGCCAGTTCCATTTCCCGCTTGAGCTCGGCATTTTTCGATCCGGCGCGATAGTAGCCGCTGATGGAATCCCACAGCGACTTGCTGCCCGTGCGGACGGTGGCCGCAGTTTCGGTAGCCGGGCTGACCGCATCCTGCGCTGCCGAACGCGGTCCGCCGAAGAAGCTGGGCTGGAAGAACGACAGGCCAAGCAGTACGGCGCCGATAAGGGCACCGATCCCGGCAATGATATAGCCGGTAAAAAGATTGTACTGCGCCCGCCGCGAATAGCTCGAGCGCCGTGTGCCGCTCGGCGCCATATCCTAAGCCTTCCTCAAGCCGTCATCAGGACGCCGCGATAGATCGGGTCCTCCATCGCACGGCCGGTGCCGATCGCGACGCAGGACAGCGGATCTTCAGCGATGGTGACGGGCAGGCCGGTTTCGTCGCGGAGATATTCGTCAAGCCCCTGGATGAGCGCACCGCCGCCGGTCAGCACGATGCCCTGGTCGACGATGTCGGCTGCCAGTTCGGGCGCGGTATTCTCGAGCGCGATACGCACGCCTTCGACAATGGCGCCGATAGGTTCGTTGAGCGCTTCGGCGATGTGGCCCTGGTTGATGGTGATTTCCTTCGGCACGCCGTTCACGAGATCGCGACCCTTGATCGTGATCTGTTCGCCGATCCCGTCTTCGGGGGAACGGGCGATGCCATAGTCCTTCTTGATCCGCTCCGCCGTGGAGTCGCCGATCAGCAGGTTGTGGTGTCGTCGCACGTAGGACACGATGGCTTCGTCCATCTTGTCGCCGCCGGTACGGACCGAGGTGGTATAGGCAAGGCCGCGCAGCGAGAGAACCGCGACTTCGGTCGTGCCGCCGCCGATGTCGACGACCATGCTGCCGACAGGCTCAGTCACGGGCATGTCGGCGCCGATAGCGGCAGCCATGGGTTCGAGGATCAGGTAGACCTGCGAGGCACCGGCATTCGATGCCGCATCGCGGATCGCGCGGCGTTCGACCGAGGTCGAGCCCGAGGGCACACAGATCGTGATCTCCGGATAGCGCATCAGGCTCTTGCGGCCGTTCACCTTGCGGATGAAGTGCTTGATCATTTCCTCGGCCACGTCGAGGTCGGCGATCACACCGTCGCGCAGCGGGCGGATGGCTTCGATGGAATCGGGCGTCTTGCCCATCATCATCTTCGCGTCGTCGCCAACGGCCTTCACGCGCTTCATGCCGTTGATCGTCTCGAGTGCGACCACGCTCGGCTCGTTCAGGACGATACCCTGATCCTGGACGTAGACCAGCGTATTGGCGGTACCGAGGTCGATCGCCATGTTCTGCACGCCGAATTTGAAGATGTTGTTCCAGAAGCCCATTTTGACGCGATTTTCCGTTAGAATTTGAAGAGGCGAGGGGCGGTCGGGGCCGCTCGCACCTGTTCCGGGGGGAAATGGTCCGGGGTCCTTAGCGATATTACGCTCCGAATGCCAAAAATTTCCGAGCCTTTGGCGTGGATTACCCACACGTGCCGTCTCGGATTTCCGGCGATTCGTCGCTAGGCTTGGATTTCCATGCCGACAATCCGCCGCCTACCCGACAATCTGGTCAACCGCATCGCTGCTGGCGAGGTGGTCGAACGCCCTTCTTCCGCGCTCAAGGAATTGGTCGAAAATGCCATCGACGCAGGGGCTTCGCGCATCGCAGTGAAGCTGGTCGAGGGCGGGTTGACCAGCCTCGAAGTGACCGATGACGGCTGCGGCATGACCCCCGACGAAATGGCGCTCGCACTGGAACGGCACGCGACGTCAAAACTGCCCGACGAGGCGATCGAGCAGGTCGCCACTCTCGGCTTTCGCGGAGAGGCCTTGCCAAGCATTGCCAGCGTGGCGCGCTTCAGCTTGGAAAGTCGTCCATCGGGCGCAGAGCAGGGCTGGAAGCGTGTAGTCGATCACGGGGCAGTCGTCTCCGAAGGGCCCGCCGCATTACCACCCGGCACGCGCGTCAGGGTCGAAAACCTCTTCGCCAAGATACCTGCACGCCGCAAATTCCTGCGCACCCCGCGCAGCGAATATGCGGCCTGCCTCGACGTCGTGCGCCGCCTCGCCATGGCGCGCCCGGACGTGGCGATTACGCTCGATCATGGGGATCGCCGTATCCTCGGGCTGCAAGGAGGCGAGGGGCTGGCCAACCGCGTGGCGCAGGTGATCGCGCGCGAATTGAAAGACAATGGCGTCGCCATCGACCTCGACCGGGGGACGATGCGCCTCACCGGCATCGCGGGCCTGCCGACCTACAACCGGGGCATCGCGGACCACCAGTATCTCTTCGTCAACGGCAGGCCGGTCAAGGACCGCTTGCTGACAGGCGCGGTACGCGGTGCCTATGCCGACATGCTTGCGCGCGACCGTCATGCGGTGCTCGCGCTATTTCTCGATCTTCCGGCAGAGGATGTCGATGTGAACGTCCATCCGGCCAAGACCGAAGTACGCTTTCGCGATGCGCAGGCAGTGCGCGGTTTCATCGTCTCCGGCTTGCGCCAGGCACTGGCAACCGGCGACAAGCGCAGCGCGCAATCGCCCGATGCGGGCGCAATGTCGCGCTGGCAGCGGGAGCCTATGCGCGACGAGCCGTCGCCCGCGCTACGCTCCATTTTCGAAGGACGCGACTGGTCGGCACCGCAATCGCGCGTCTCCGAAGCGAACGCATCGTGGCGCGGCGCCGAGGCGGACATCATGGCCGCACCGCGAGGTCGTGCCGAGGAAGCGGCTCCAGTCAAAGCTCAGGAGCAGGACTTCCCGCTCGGGATCGCGCGCGGGCAGGTGGCCAACACCTACATCGTGGCGGAGGCGAAGGACGGGCTCGTGCTCGTCGACCAGCACGCTGCGCATGAAAGGCTGGTGCTGGAACGTCTCAAGGCCGCCGGGGCTGAAGAGGCGGTCGCGCGCAGCCAGGCGCTGCTCATCCCCGAGGTTGTCGAACTGGACGAGGTGTCCTGTGACCGCCTTGAAAGCGCGGCCGATGCGCTGGCATCCCACGGCCTCACCATCGAACGGTTCGGGCCGTCTGCAATGCTGGTCCGCAGCCTGCCGCACGCCATCGCGCGCACCGATCCGGAAAAGCTCCTGCGCGATATCGACGACGATCTGGCGCTGAACGGTGAAGCGCTGCTGCTTGGCGAGAAGCTCGACCTCGTGCTGGCGACGATGGCGTGCCACGGGTCGGTCAGGGCAGGGCGCACGCTGCGGGTGGACGAGATGAACTCGCTCCTGCGCGAAATGGAACGCACGCCGCGTTCGGGCCAATGCAACCATGGACGTCCCACGTGGGTTAAGCTCTCTATGGAAGACGTAGAAAAACTGTTCGGGAGGCATTGATGCGCTGGATTATCGCGATTGCGCCCCTAGCTGTGGCCGCTTGCGGGCCAACGCCGGAAGAAAAGGCCGCAGCAGATGCGCGCGCCGTTGCGGAGGTCGAGGCGAACCAGGAGCCGCCGCCTGAAGAGCTTTTGCCGTCCCCGATTACTTTCGCGGATATCGAAAAGGCCGATATGTTCGGTGCAGGCTGCAATGTCCTGCCGGACACGGAAAGTGCAGGCGGGATTGCGATTGCCGTGGCCCAGTCCGACGCCGGGTACTTCAAGCGCGAGAATGAGATCATCCGCATGGCTGCCGACGCGGGGAGCAAGGAGTTGCCTTATCTCGCCCGCGAGAAATACAGCGGCCTCGCCTATTCCATGCGGATCGAGATCGACGAGGACGCTGGAAAGCAGTCGGGGGACGAGACGATCGACTACCCTTCAGTGCTCACCATCAGGGATGCGCAGGACCGCGTGGTCTATCGCAAAAGCGCCACCACCCAGTGCGGGGCGTGATCTAGTCCGATTCGCCGGGTTCGCGGGTCGCGATCAAGGCATTGGACACCATCTCCAGAACCATGTCGCCATCCTGGTTGAAGGTGCGAATGCGGCTTTTGAAGATGCCCATCTCGGGGCGTGACGCACTGCGGCGTTTCTCGATGATCTCGGTCTCGCAGCGCAAGCTGTCGCCCGGATAGACCGGCTTTTTCCAGCGTAGCTGGTCGACGCCGGGAGAGCCGAGACCGGCGGATTTCTCGGTCTTCATGTTCTCGACCATCATGGCCATCGTCATGCTGCACGTGTGCCACCCGCTGGCCGAGAGCCGCCCGAAATGCGTTGCCGCAGCCGCATCGTCATCGAGATGGAACGGTTGCGGATCGTACTTGCGCGCGAAGTCCATGACTTCCTCGCGGGTGACCTCGTAATGCCCGAATTCGCGGCGGTCGCCGACCTGGATGTCTTCGTAGAATTTCATGCCTGACGGTCTGGATTACAGGGCGGGACGAAGCAACATCCAAATGCCCATGCCCATCATGGCGAGGTTTTCTGAGAGTGATACGAAGCCGAGCGGCACGTTGCCGCTGCCGCCGACGCAGGCGCATTTGATCTCGCGCTTCTGTATGTAGACCGCATAGAACACGCTCACCGCACCAACCGTGCCGATGAAGAGGGCAATCGGGACCGAAAGGGCCGGGAGAAGTCGCCCGGCCATGAGGATTGCAGTCAGCGCTTCGAGGAATGGATAGGCGTAGGCGTAGGGCACCCAGCGCCGCCCGAGCAGGTCATAGCCGACGAACATGCTCGAAAACTGTTCGACATCCTGCAACTTGAGCATGGCCAGCATCGCCATCGAGAACGCGAAGAACCATTCCGTACCGCGCACGGTGACCGGCGATCCATACACGAACATGCTCAGAGCGAAGGCGAGGCCCGCCGCGACTGCGAAGACCGCAATGACGGGCTGGTAGCTCGTCTCGCCCTTGTCCTTGACCTTGCGATTGAAGAAACGACGCAGGTCTTCGTGACCACCTATCCGCTTCCCGTCGATAAAGGTCTGCGGGGTCGTCTGAACCCCGTGCTCGGCCTTGAATGCGTCGGTCTCTTCGCGGGTGGTGAGGTGATGGTCTTCCACCTCGTACCCTTCGCTTTCGAGCAGGTATTTCGACTTGATGCCGTAGGGACAGACATGCTTGTCCATCACCATCCGATATAGTTTCGCCGTCTTGGTCATGGCCGGTAAATATACCCCCTAGGGGTATGTTTCAAGTCACGCCCTGAACTTCGGCACTCCTGCGCTGGAGTCGAGTTCCGGAATGATGCGGTAGCGCGCAAGGATAAGGCTGAAGAGCCCGAACAGCATCAGACCGATCGCGGTAAGGGTGAAGACAAACCCTTCTCCGGCAAGGCTGGCTACCGCGTCGCCCAGCGTCTTGATCTGGTCTGCACCGCCCGACATGAAGCCGGCCTGGATCAGCGACCAGCCGATAACGAGATAGACGACCGCGCGGGCAAGGAAGCCTGCGCCGCCCAGCCAGCGTGTGGCATCGGGTGCCTGCGCGCTGATGCGGTTCATGAAGCTGCCGGTGAGGCCCTTCTTCGCTTGATGCACGGCTGCGATGAAAAGTGCGACGCCAAGTGCACCGAGAACGAAGCCGCCGAGTTCGAAAGACAGAACGCCCGAAGCGGCTTCTTGCGCTCCGCCACTACCGGATCCGCCGCCCGAGCCTTCGCTGCCGGCGAACTTGTAGGCCGAATAAGCGAGGGCAAGGTGGGCAATGCCGCTACCCGCGTGGCCGAGGCGTTTGCCCCATCCCTTGGCGTCGGAGCCGTTGTTCTCGATATCGAAGAACAGGGAGCAGAAGCGGAAGAGGGCGTAGGCGATCAGGCCGATGACCATGATCCACAGGATAACGGTCCCCGCCGGATATTCCTCGATAGCGCGGAAAATGCCGTTCGTGCCCTCCGCGATCTTGCTGGAACTCGTGAGAGCGATCAGTCCGAGGACGAAATAGAGGATCGCGCGGCTGAAATAGCCCACGCGCACCAACCAGTTGAATTTCTCGGACTTGTCTACCACGCGCAAAGCTCCCTGTGTTTTGCATGCCTAACGGCAAGAGGGGGCGATGCGTTCCGAAGCTGCGCTTATTTAGATTGCGACAGGATGGCCATGAATGGCTCCAGAGTGCCGTCGGCGCGGTCGGCCTGCGGCAATCCGACCAGATGACGCAGCAGCGGCGCGATGCTGGTGTTCTGGAAAGATGCAAGCTGGCGACCTGCGGGGAAAGACGGACCGTTGGCGATGAACAGGGAAGCCATTTCTGGCGCAAAATTGTCGAAGCCGTGACTTCCGCCGGTCCATTCGTTTTCCGGACGCGAGCTGGAGATCGTCCACCCGGTTTCCGGGAGGCAGAAAATCGGCGGGATGCGATCGTGCGTGCCGTACTGGTACTTCGCCGGGATAGAGACTTTTTCCCAGCATTCCATCTTCGGGTGATCGGTATCGACCAGTGCCTTCACCAGCGCGGCCTCGTTACCTTCCGTCGGTTCGAAGGTCGCGTATGCCCCAGCTTCGACGAGGCGATAGAGGCCCTCGTCGAGCACTTCATCGAGGGCGATGACGCGCTCGGAACTGCTCGCCGCCATGCCGTGATCCGAAACGATGACGAGATCGGCCGGCTGTCCGAGCTTGCGCAATTCCGCCGTCAGCCGGGCGATGTGACTGTCCACGTCGCGCAGCGCCGCATTTACCTCTTCGCTATCGGGGCCGCCATCATGTCCGGCGGTGTCGACCGTATCGAAATAGAGTGTCACGAATTCGGGGCGGATATCGGCAGGACGCCTCGCCCAGTCGAGGACCGCGTTCACGCGCTGGGTGTTCGAGATCTGCATCGAGAACTGCTGCCAGTCGCTCGGCAGGACGCCGTCGGAGACCGGGCCCCATCCTTGCGCCGTGCCGCCCCATGGAACGGCAGAGCCCGGCCAGAACATGGCCGCGCTGCGAATGCCGGCTTCTTCCGCCTCGACCCAGACCGGCTTGGCTTCGTTCCACCAATAGGGATCGACCGTCGCCATGGTGAAGGGCTCTTCGGGTCGACCCTGGTCTTCCATCCGGTTGGCCGTGATCCCGTGATGGTCGGGAACGAGGCCGGTCACCAGCGTCCAGTGGTTCGGGAAAGTCTTGGTCGGGAACGACGGACGCATCGAAGCGGTGACGCCGCCATCGGCAAGGGCGGACAGAGTAGGCGTCAAGCCGCGGTCAAGATAGTCGGGATGGAACCCGTCGATCGACACGAGGATCGTCATGCGCTCGCGCTGCTCCGCAACAGCCGCCGGAGCGGACGCTATAGTTTCGACCTGCTGCGCGCAGCCTGCCGCGAGCGGGAGGATGGCAAGGGCGAGGGCCGTCGGGAGCGAGCGCTTCATTCCGGGTACTCCGGTATCAGACGTTGAACTTGAACAGCATGACATCGCCGTCCTGGACGAGGTATTCCTTGCCTTCCTGGCGCAGCTTGCCGGCTTCGCGGGCACCGCTTTCGCCATTGAGCGCGACGTAATCGTCGTAAGCGATGGTTTCGGCGCGGATGAAGCCCTTCTCGAAATCCGTGTGGATTTCGCCAGCGGCCTGCGGGGCCTTGGCACCTTCGGGGAAGGTCCAGGCGCGGGCTTCCTTGGGGCCAGCGGTGAAGAAGGTATTGAGACCCAGCAGGCGGTAACCGGCGCGGATCACGCGGCTGAGGCCGCTTTCCTCGAGACCCAGTTCGGCGAGGTATTCGGCGCGATCGTCGGCGTCCATCGCCACCAGCTCGCTTTCGATGGCGGCGGAAACCACCACGGCCTGCGCACCTTCGGCCTCCGCCTTGGCGAACACCAGCGCGGACAAATCGTTGCCCTTCGCGGCGTCTTCTTCACCGACGTTGCAAACGTAGAGCACGGGTTTCGCAGTCAGAAGCTGCGCCTGTTCGAAAACGCGGGCCTCTTCCTCGTCCTTGGGTTCGGTGAGACGCGCGGGCTTGCCGTCGCGCAGCAGGGCCAGCGCCTGGCCGAGCACGCTGGCGATCAGCTTGGCTTCCTTGTCGCCTGCCGTCGCACGCTTTTCCGCATTGGGTACGCGCTTTTCCAGGCTTTCGAGGTCTGCCAGCATGAGCTCGGTTTCGACAACCTCGGCATCGGCTATCGGATCGACCTTGTTGGCGACGTGCTGGATGTCGTCATCTTCGAAACAGCGCAGGACATGCACCACCGCATCGACTTCGCGGATGTTACCGAGGAACTGGTTGCCGAGGCCTTCGCCCTTGCTGGCGCCCTTCACGAGACCAGCGATATCCACGAACGCCAACTGCGTCGGGATGATCTTGGCCGAACCGGCGATGGCGGCAATCTTGTCGAGCCGCTCGTCAGGGACTGCGACCTGGCCGACATTCGGCTCGATCGTGCAGAACGGATAGTTCGCAGCCTGTGCGGCCTGCGTTTCGGTCAATGCATTGAAAAGGGTAGACTTGCCGACATTTGGCAGGCCGACGATCCCGCAACGGAAACCCATCGAAAACTCCGGATATAGTGATATGTGGCTGCCCTTAGCCGTGAGGTCTCTCGATTGCCAGCTTCACGATCGGTTTAACCTTGTTTGCTAGGCTTAGCGGATGACCAGAACGCCCTCCTTCCTGTCGCTTTTCGCCATCGCCGCTTCGCTGGCCGCCTGTTCGCCCGATCCGGACAGCAGTTTTGCACGCGGCGAGGAAGCTTTTGCCCAGCACGATTACCGCGCTGCACGCGTCGCCCTGATCGCGGGGCTTCGCGAAAAACCCGAGAATGTGGAGATGCGGGCCATGCTTGCGCGCACCCAGATTGCACTTGGCGATGGCGAGGGAGCGGTGGTGACCCTGGACCGCCTGTCCGAAAGCGACAGGACGCGGCCGGAATTCGCTATCCTCCGCGGCGAGGCGGAAATTCTGCGCGGCCGCTATGAAGAGGCGGCCGCATCGGTCGAGGGTCTGGAACTGGCGGGTGCCGACCGGATCCGCGCGCTGGCGCTGCTGGCGGAGGGCGATATCGACGGCGCGGCCGAGGCATTTGCACAAGGGGAAGGGCGCGAAAGCCAGGACCCGCGCTTGCTGGCATCCTACTCCCGTTTCGAGTTGGCGCGCGGCGACACCGAACGGGCCGCAGCACTGGCATCGCGAGCTATCAATGTGGACAAGGCTTCGATCGAAGCGCAACTCGCCGCCGCGCTCGTCGCGCGCGCGCAGGGCAGGCTTCCTGTGGCCTTGCGGTCTTACGAGACTGCGCTCGGCCTGCATTCGGCGAATTTCGAAGCGCGGCTCGGCAAGGCCGAGGTGCTGGTGGAGATGGAAGACTTCCAGCAAGCGGCGCCGCTGGTCGCGGGTCTTGCCAAGGAAGCGCCGGAGAACCGGGCCATCGAACTGCTGCGCGCCAAGCTCGCCGCGCGCGACGAGGATTGGGGACAAGTGCGCGACATCCTGCAGCGGTACGAAGGCGAAATGGACGAAAGTCCGGGCCTCAGGCTGGCCTATGGTGAGGCCCAGTTGGAGCTTGGCTATCCGGTCCAGTCGCTTGCCTTGTTGCAGCCGATGCTCGCTGCAAATCCGTCGCGGCGCGACCTCAGGGTTCTCGTTGCGCGGGCGCATCTGAAGGCAGGCAGCGCCGGCGACGCGCTCGACACGATCGAACTGGTCGCCATCAGGCCCGATGCCCGTCCGCAGGAACTGGCGCTCGCTTCCGAGGCGGCGAAGGAACTGGGCAGTCCCAAAGCCGCCGACTACGCCTCGCGCGCGAAGCAGGTCACACCGCAGTGGGTCGGCGGCGAGCTGGCCAAGGCCGACCAGGCGCTACGCAACCGGCAATGGGAAAGCGCAGAGGCAAGCTATGAGGCTATCCTTGAGCGTGGCGGGGCGCGCAATGCGATGGTCCTGAACAATCTTGCCTATGCGAAATCGCGTTTGGGCAAGAAAGACGAAGGGTTAAAGCTGGCGCTCGAAGCGGTGAAGGCATCCCCCCAGAATGCTTCGATCCTCGATACGGCAGGCACGCTGCTGGTCGAGACGGGTTCGCGTGAACGCGGCATCCGGATGCTGGAAAAGGCGGCTGCTCTGGATCCTGACAACGCCCGCATAGCGCGGCGCCTGGCGGCTGCGCGCAAGCAGTAGCCCGGGCCGGACGAGCAAACGGCACCCCAACCGAAGTTGGCGTGCCGTTAGCCCCTAGTGAACTGGATTAGCTGTAGGATACGGTCGCCGCTGCCGGCTTCACTTCGCGGCGGCGGCGGGTGCCGGCGAAGATCATCAGGGCGGCAAGGCCGAAGAGCAGCATCATGTTCGGCTCCGGCACTTCATTGCCCGAGCTGGTGCTGGTCGAGACCTGGCGGCCGCTTGCCGAAGTGATGTCGCCAGCGCCGCTGACCGACTGGTAGCGGACGTAGAAATCGTCGAGCGTCAGGCTGGTGAGCGCGCTGGCGAACGAAAGCGCCAGCGTGCCGGTGCCGGTTTCGCCGCCGAAAACACCACCCTTGTTACCGGCGCACGAGCCCGTGTTGGCTGCCTGGAAGCAGACATCGACGGTGCCGATTTGGTTCGGATAATTGCTATTGGTATTGGTGAAGTTGTACGTGCCGGTGCTGGTCGCGCCACTGATTTCGGGATCGGTGTTGAACGCGAAGCTGGACACACGGGCATCGACGCCAGAGCCGGTATCGCTCGTATTGGTCATCGAATAATCGAAGTTGTAGACGTTGCCGACGATCGAGGTGAGCGTGAGGATGAGCTGCGAGCTCAGGCCGGGCACGGTGACATCGCCGTTCACGAAGCCATCGAAATCGATGGTAAAGCTTTCGCCGACTTCGTTTGCGTCGAGCAGGATCGGTTCTGCCGCTGCTGGAGTCGAGGCCAGAAGGCCGAGACCTGCAACTGCCGAGAAAACAAGATTACGCGTGTTCATCAAACCGTCCCCACCGAAAGGTAAATTCGCCTTTAGCCAAGTTCGTTGGTCCTGTCACTAAAATTGCATTTCGTGAAACGGCAAAAAGCAGGTTGTTTCATTTGGAGACACACTTGGCCTGCGCGCGCTCAGTCAACCTGTTGGCGAAGCGCGATTTCGCTCATGAATCGGGCGTCGTCGCCCTTCGCGAGCCAGTCCGCCTCTGCCGAAATGGCGGCCAGCATATCCGTCAGATCGTCCATCTCCGCCTTCGCGTAATTGCCGAGGACATGGCCGGTCACCCGGTCCTTGCTGCCGGGATGGCCGATACCGATTCGCACGCGGCGGAAATCCGGCCCGAGATGCTGGTTGATGGAGCGCAGGCCATTGTGGCCGGCAAGGCCTCCGCCGCGGCGGACCTTGATCTTGAAAGGCGCGAGGTCGAGCTCGTCATGGAAGACGGTCAGGTCCTCCACTTCCAGCTTGTAGAACCGCAGCGCCTCGCCGACCGAACGGCCGCTTTCGTTCATATAGGTCGCGGGTTTGAGCAGGATGATCTTTTCGGTCCCGATGCGGCCTTCCTGAACCCAGCCGGAAAACTTCTTTTGCACCGGGCCGAAGCCGTGCATTTCCGCGATCACGTCGCATACCATGAACCCGATATTGTGCCGGTGAAGGGCGTATTTGGGTCCGGGATTTCCGAGGCCTGTCCAGATTTGCATGGGCCAGCGCCATAAAGCCTGCGCGCGTCAGGGCAAGTCGCTGCGTCAGTCGTGCACGGCCTTCACCAGCGGACCGAGGAAAGGCGAGCCGCCAAGCCAGTCGACCTGTGTCTTCGCACTGACCTCGTTGATCGCGGTCTGCGGGATGCTTCCGCCGCTGACGGGCTGGCGGACGGGCCGTGTTCCCGGCGGCATGGCAAGGATGCTTGCCATCACGCGGGGAATATCCATCGGATCGGCCGACCGTCCGGAGCCGTCTTCTTCTCCCATCCGGGCAACGACCTGCGGATAGCCATCCGTATGCCGCGCATTCGCCCGGGCCGCGAGATCGCCGGAATAGCGATTGCGGTTGACCCAGACCTTCGTGGGATAGCCGCCCGGCTCGATCACGGTCACCTCTATATTGTGCGGCACCAACTCGTAGGCGAGCTGTTCGCCCATGGCTTCGACGGCGAACTTGGTCGCGGAATAATGTCCGCCATAGGGGATGATGACCCGGCCAAGCTGGCTGGAGATGCTGAAGATATGGCCGCTCTTGCGCGACCGCATCCCCGGCAGGACCGCGCGCACCAGCCGGTGATAGCCGAATACGTTCGTATCGAAAGCGAGCTTCGTCGCCTCCATGTCCTGCACTTCGACGGGGCCGGTAATCCCGATGCCCGCATTGTTGACGAGCACGTCCATGGGTCCGCCATTGATCCGCTCGGCTTCGGCAACCGCGGCAAGGACCATCTCGTCGTCGAGCACGTCGAGTTCGATGACATGGAGGTCTAGGTCCTTGTCCGCGGCAAGCTGGCGCAATTCGTTGCCTTCAGGCCGCGGCAAATTGCGCATTGTCGCAAAGACCTTTGCGCCGAGTTCGGCGAAATGGAGTGCGCTGAGGCGGCCGAACCCGCTGGAGCAGCCGGTAATGAGAATGGCTTGGCCGGACAGGTCGGGCGCCGCGCTGACGCTGTTACCCTGCGCGCGCGCAGCGGCAGCGGCGAGGGCGCCGGTGGCGGCGGCACCTGCGAGGAGAGTGCGGCGATTGATCGATGGCATGGGCTTGGCTCCTTGTTCGCCAGCCAGCCTATCGCATCATGCGCACAAACGAAAACGCCGGACTTCGATAGGAAGCCCGGCGTTTCGATTTTTCCGGAATGGAAGAAGAGGCGATTACTCGCTCTTGTCTTCCTGTTCCTCGGCCGCGTCGGCGTCCGGACCCTGCTCGGTAGCGGCGGTTTCGCCAGCTTCCATGTCTTCGCCGGTCTGGTCTTCGCCTTCTTCGGTTTCCGACTTCTTCAGAGCGGACGGAGCAACGAGGGTTGCGATCGTGAAGTCGCGATCGGTGATCGCGCTTTCGCTACCTGCGGGCAGCGTAACTTCGCTGATGTGGATCGAATCGCCGACTTCCTTGCCGGTGACGTCGATTTCGATCTCGCTCGGGATCTTGTCGTTTTCGCAGACAAGTTCCAGCTCGTGACGGACGACGTTGAGAACGCCGCCCTTCTTGAGGCCCGGCGACGCTTCTTCGTTGGTGAAGACGACGGGGACCGAAACTTCGATCTTGCCGCCCTTGACCATGCGGAAGAAGTCAACGTGCTCGGGGCGATCGTTGACGGGGTGGAGCGACACGTCCTTGGGAAGGGTCTTGATCTTCTTGCCGCCGAGTTCGATTTCGACGATCGAGTTCATGAAGTGGCCGGTGTCGAGCTGCTTGACCAGCTCCTTGGCTTCAACGTGAATCAGGGTGGGTTCTTCCTTGCCGCCATAGATTACGGCGGGGACGCGGCCTTCACGACGCAGTGCACGGGAGGCTCCCTTGCCAGCCCGTTCGCGCGCCTCGGCCGGAAGTGTCAGAGCATCGCTCATGTCGCTTACCTTTCGAATGCATTTGAGTACTTCGGTCCGCCACGCCTCCAGGGATGACCATGACGCCGAAGGGCGCGCGTATAGCGGCATCGCGCGCAAAAGCAAGCGTGAAGCCTACTGGATGCGCCGGACCTTGAACCCGCGTTGTTCGAGGAGCCACTGCACGCTTCCATCGCCCAACAGATGTCCCGCGCCGACGGCAATCAGCGGCCTGTCGGGAGCGCTCAGCAGGTTTTCGATCTGGGCGGCCCACGCGATGTTGCGCCGGACCAGCAGGGCTTCCCGCAGTTCCGGATCCGCGAGCAGCCCCTCGCGGGTCGTCTTCTCCAGTGCGGACAGGTCTCCGCTGGACCAGATGGCGGCGAGATCGACGCGGTCTTCCGGCTGCTTCGCCACTTCCTCGATGATCGCCTCCAGCAGGTCGCGCTGTTCCTTCTCGGGCAGGCCGTCGAAAATCGACAATTGCAGTTTCGCGCCTTCCAGTTCGACGATCTCGCGGTCATCGAACTGCATCAGCAGGATCTTGTCGGCGCCGAACTCGCTCGAATGGGCGCGCCCGAAGTCCGCCAGCGCAAGCGCCGCCGCCCAGGTTTCCATCGCGTCGAACGATCCGGCATCCACGCCTTCGCGGCTCTCGATAGTGCGCAGCCTGTCGCGCGACACGGGATCGAGCCTGGCATAAAGCGGGTATTCGGGCGGGGCGTCATAGGCGAGCGCGCGGAACATTTGTTCCAGCCCGCCGCGATCGTCGAGGCCCGATACCTCGACCACCAGCATGTCGGCATCGGCGGCGATCTCTTCCAGTTGCGGCGACTGCCAGGCGAGGTCGCGGGGGAGGGAATGGACCGTACCGAATAGCCATCCTTCGGTGAGATCGTCCGGGCCGGTAATCTCCCACAAGGCCGGATAGTCTGCATCGGCGCCGGCGCTACCGCTCTCGCCCTGACAGGATGCCAGCGCGAGCGCACAAAGCAGGGGCGCGGCCCAGCCTCTCATCAGCGGATGCGGGTAACCGTAACGCCGCGCGTTTCGAGGAAGGACTGGACGCTTTTCTCGCCCGCAAGATGTCCCGCGCCGACGGCCATGAACACCGTACCGGGCTGGTCCATCCTGTCGTCGATCCATTCCGCCCAATTGGCGTTGCGGTTGTAGAGCAGGGCGTTGGCGACCGTCTGGTCGGTCAGGCCGACGTTCATGACCTTCGCCAGTTCATCCACATCGCCTTCCATCCATTCGACGACCATCTGGTCGACCATTTCGATCATCGCATTGGGATTGCGCGCGGATGCCATGAGAAATTCGATCTGTGCATCCTGGGGGAGGGCATCGAAGATCGCGATCTGGCCTTCGAGTGTTTCCAGTGCTTCCCGCTTACGCTCGGCACCCGCATTGGTGTCGATGATCTTCTCGACGCCGCTTTCGGGATCGTAGCCTTTCTGCAGCAGCGGGAGGATTGCCATCGTCATTCCGGCGAACCACGGCTCGAACCGGTCGAAAGCGCCCGGCGGCATACCCAGCGAACCCAGCGCGCTTTCGTAAGCCGTGCGATCGTCGTCGGTAAGCATGTCACGCAGCGACATATCGGCCGGAAGCGTCGCCTTGCGGGCGATCGCGAGCTGGCTTGCAGGATCGTTCATCTCGTCGGGCAAGATTTCGGTCACCACCGTGTCGGACGCGGCAAGGGCACTGGAGATCTCCTCGTCGAACCATTCGACGCCATCGGGCAGCGCATGCACGGTCCCGAAGAGATAGATCGTCGTGTCGGCATCCGAAACGCTCCAGATCGCTGGGCCACGGGAGTCCTCTTCTACGGGCGCGACCGCCGTTTCGACCGGCGCACCATAGGCACAGGCCGAGGCGGACAGCAGGGCGAAAGCCGAGGCCGCGGCGGTGAAAGTCTTGCGAAGGTTCATTTCATTCTCTTCCACTTCCAGTCGGGCGAATAGTTTGATCGCTCCGGCAGAACTGCCAGACCACGCATCGGGCGTTCCTGACAAGCGGAAAAACCGTCACTCGTTCCGGTTTGGTATTACATCGAACCTGCCTGCGCCGTCTTTAGCTCAGTGGATTGGGGCGGTATTGCGCCATTGACCGGATTTGGCCCTTGCGCCATTGCGCCGCGCATGGACCGCAATCCCCAAAAATCCTTCCAGGATATGATCCTTGCGCTGCACGATTTCTGGAGCGCGCATGGCTGCCTCATCCTCCAGCCCTACGACATGCGCATGGGCGCGGGCACCTTTCACACGGCGACCACGCTGCGCGCGCTTGGGCCGGAACCGTGGAATGCGGCGTTCGTGCAGCCCTGCCGCCGCCCGACGGATGGTCGCTATGGCGAAAACCCGAACCGGCTGCAGCACTATTACCAATACCAGGTGATCCTGAAGCCGAGCCCGCCGGACATCCAGGACCTCTACCTCGAAAGCCTGCGCGTCATCGGTATCGACCCGCTCAAGCACGATATCCGCTTCGTGGAAGACGACTGGGAAAGTCCGACGCTGGGCGCTTGGGGCCTTGGCTGGGAAGTCTGGTGCGACGGGATGGAAGTCACCCAGTTCACCTATTTCCAGCAGATGGGCGGCTTCGACTGCAAGCCGGTTGCGGGCGAGCTGACCTACGGGCTCGAACGTCTCGCGATGTATATCCAGGGCGTCGACAACGTCTACGATCTCGACTTCAACGGGCAGGGCGTCTCCTATGGCGACGTCTTCCTCGAAAACGAGAAGCAGATGTCGAAGTGGAACTTCGAAGTTGCTGAGACCGATGCGCTGTTCGACCTGTTCAACAAGGCCGAGGCCGAGTGCAAGAACGCGCTCGCGCACAACGTCCCCATCGCCGCTTACGAGCAGGCGGTGGAAGCCAGCCACATCTTCAACCTTCTGCAGGCGCGGGGTGTGATCAGCGTGCAGGAACGCGCCAGCTACATGGGCCGCGTCCGCGACCTCGCGCGCGGCAGCTGTGAAGCGCACATGGAAAAGGAAGCGCCCGTCTGGGCCGAGAAATATCCGGAGTGGTCGAAATGAGCGACTTCCTCCTCGAACTGCGCAGCGAAGAAATCCCGGCCCGCATGCAGGCGGGTGCGCGCGGCGAACTCGAAAAGCTGTTCCGCCGCGAGATGGATGCCGCCGGTGTCGAATGCGGCGAGATCACCGTCTGGTCGACGCCGCGCCGCCTCGCGCTGATTGCGCGCGGCCTTCCGGAAGTGACCAAGGCGGTCAGCGAGGAGCTGAAGGGTCCGCCCGTCGGTGCTCCCGACCAGGCGCTCGAAGGTTTCTGTCGCAAGGCGGGCGTCGAGAAGGGCGATCTCGAAACCCGCGATGTGAAGGGCAGGGCGACCTATTTCGCCGTGAAGAACATACCGGGCCGCGCGACGAAGGACCTGCTCGCCGAGGCGATCCCCGCGATCATCCGTGACTTCAGCTGGCCCAAGTCGATGCGCTGGGGTGCTGCTTCGATCAGCACCGAGAGCCTGCGCTGGGTGCGCCCGTTGTCGGGCATCGTAGCGCTGCTGGGCGACGACGTGGTCGAATGCGAGGTGCATGGCGTTACCTCCGGCTCGGTCACGCTGGGACACCGCTTCCACCATTCGGGCGACATCACCATCGGCAATGCTGATGACTATGCGATGAAGCTACGCGCCGGTCATGTCATCGTCGACCATGAGGAACGTCAGGACCTGATCCGCTCGGGCGCGGCCAAGGTTGCCAGTGAAGCCGGTCTCACGCTGATAGAGGACGAGGGGCTGGTGATCGAGAACGCGGGCCTCACCGAATGGCCGGTCCCGCTGCTCGGCCGGTTCGAGGAAGACTTCCTCGAAGTCCCGCCAGAGACGATCCAGCTTACCGCGCGCGTGAACCAGAAGTATTTCGTCTGCGAAGACGCGCAGGGTGAACTCGCAAACGCCTTCATCTGCACCGCCAATATCGAGGCGGAAGACGGCGGCGCGCGCGTGGTCGACGGCAACCGCAAGGTCCTCGCCGCCCGCCTGTCCGACGCGCGCTTCTTCTGGGATGTCGATCGCAAGAAGACCCTCGCCGAGCACGCCAAGGGTCTGGAGCGGATCACCTTCCATGAAAAGCTGGGCACTGTAGCCGACAAGGTCGACCGCGTGGCCAAGCTGGCCGACTGGCTTGTGTTCGACGCCAAGGCTCCCAACGGCGATCACAATTTGGCGCGTCAGGCTGCCAAACTGAGCAAGGCCGATCTCGTGACCGAAATGGTCGGAGAATTCCCCGAACTACAGGGCCTGATGGGCGGCTACTACGCCAAGGCTGAAAGTCTCCCGGCGGAAGTCGCCGCAGCGATCCGCGATCACTACAAGCCCGTCGGCGCAAATGACGAAGTGCCCACAGCACCGACCACGGTGGCCGTGAGCCTAGCCGACAAGCTCGACAATCTGCTCAGCTTCTTCAAGATCGACATCCTGCCGACCGGCTCGAAGGACCCGTTCGCGCTGCGCCGTGCGGCGCTCGGCTACCTCCGCCTTGTCCAAGCAAACGATCTCAGGCTCTCGCTCGACGAAGTTGCGCATGCCTGGGCAAGCAAGCCCATGCCCAACTTGGCCGAAAAGCTTGCCGACTTCCTGCTCGACCGCCTCGCCGTGCAATTGCGCGATGAAGGTGTGCGCCACGACTACGTGCAGGCCTCGCGCAGCTGGCAGGGCCGCCCCGACCAGCGTATCGATCGGGTCGAAGGTCGGGCGAGGGCGCTCGCCGCGTTCCTCGGTACAGAAGACGGCGCGAACCTGCTCGCCGGATACAAGCGCGCCGCCAACATCCTCAAGAAGGAAGACTGGCACGGCGCGGAAGGCGAGATCGCGCGCACCGGCGAAGAAGACCCGCTGGCACTGGTCGACGATCCCGACATGAAGGCGGTGATCGATGCCAAGATGAACGAGCGCCATGCCAGGGAGCTTTCCTACACACCCGAACCTGCCGAAAAGGCACTGATGGATGCCCTGGCGACTTCGGAACCGGCGGCCGCCCAGGCCATTGAAGCGGAAGACTTCTCCGGCGCGATGGCGGCTTTGGCCTCCCTGCGCGCACCCATCGACCGTTTCTTCGATGAAGTGACGGTAAATGCGGATGAAGAAAACAAGCGGGCACACCGCCTGGAGCTGCTTGCAGCCTTCCGTGCTGCAGTGCACAAAGTCGCCGACTTCTCTCGTATCGAGGGGTAATCCCTTCGGTATGAGTGTCACCTTCGGCAAAGCGCCGCAGACCCCCGCATTTCCGCGGGTTCGGCGGCAGGAAATACGGGTGACGCACTGTCGCCTTTGTAAACTTTGAGGGATACTACGTGACGGATACGGTCTTCACTTTCGGCGGCGATGCTCCGCATACGAATGCCCGGCAGAAGGACAAGACAGTCACCGGCGGCAAGGGCGCGAACCTTGCCGAAATGGCCAGCATCGGCATGCCGGTCCCTCCCGGCTTTACCATCGCCACCGAGGAATGCCTCAAATACCTCGAGCATGGCGGCGAGTTCGCTCCCGAACTGCGCAAGGCGATCGAAGACGCTCTGACCCATATCGAACGCACGGTCGGCAAGGGGTTTGGCGATGCAGCCGATCCGCTGCTCGTATCGGTACGTTCGGGAGCGGCGGTGTCGATGCCGGGTATGATGGACACCGTCCTCAACCTCGGCCTCAACGACGAGACGGTGGAAGGCCTCGCAAAGACGTCGGGCGACGAACGTTTCGCGTGGGACAGCTACCGCCGCTTCATCCAGATGTATTCCGACGTGGTGCTCGGTCTCGATCACGGCTTGTTCGAAGAAGCGCTCGAAATCACCAAGGAAGACAACGGCTTCTACGCCGACACGGAAATGTCGGCCGATGACTGGAAGGTGCTGGTCGCTGAATACAAGCGTATTGTCGCCGAAGAGCATGATGCGCCATTCCCGCAGGACCCGACCGAGCAGCTTTGGGGCGCGATCCGCGCCGTATTCGACAGCTGGGACAGCGAACGCGCGAAGGTTTACCGCCGCCTCAACGATATTCCGCACGACATGGGTACTGCCGTCAACGTGCAGGCCATGGTGTTCGGCAATATGGGCGATACCAGCGCCACGGGCGTCGCCTTCACCCGCGATCCATCGACCGGCGAGAAGGCCTATTACGGCGAATGGCTGGTGAATGCGCAGGGCGAGGACGTCGTCGCCGGCATCCGCACGCCGCAATACCTGACCAAGGCCGCGCGCGAAGCGGCAGGGGCCAAGCCGCTGAGCATGGAAGAGGCGATGCCCGAAGCCTATGCCGAGCTCGCGCGCCTCTTCGATCTGCTGGAACGGCATTACACCGACATGCAGGACATCGAATTCACGGTGCAGCAGGGCAAGCTGTGGCTGCTGCAGACCCGCAACGGCAAGCGCACCGCCAAGGCCGCGCTGAAGCTGGCAGTGGACATGGTCGGCGAAGGGCTGATCGACGAGAAGACCGCGATCCTGCGAGTCGATCCCATGGCGCTGGACCAGCTGCTTCACCCGACGCTCGACCCCGAGGCGCCGCGCGATGTGCTGACCACCGGCCTGCCTGCTTCGCCCGGTGCGGCAAGCGGCAAGATCGTGCTCGATGCCGATACGGCGGAACTGTGGGCCAATCGCGGGGAGAAGGTCATTCTCGTGCGCGTCGAAACCAGTCCGGAAGACATTCACGGCATGCACGCGGCGACGGGCATCCTGACCGCTCGCGGCGGTATGACGAGCCATGCGGCAGTCGTCGCGCGCGGCATGGGCCGTCCGTGTGTGTCCGGCGCCTCGCAGGTGGCGATTGCGCGCGAAGGGCGCACGCTCACCATCGGCAATCGCGAATTAAAGGAAGGCGACACGATCACGATCGACGGCGCCAACGGCCAGGTCATGGCCGGCGAAGTTGCCACGATCGAGCCCGAGCTGGCCGGTGATTTCGGCACGCTGATGGAATGGGCCGACAAGCACCGCCGGATGCGCGTTCGCACCAATGCGGAGACGGAAACCGAGTGCCGCATGGCGCGCCAGTTCGGCGCAGAAGGCATCGGCCTGTGCCGGACCGAGCATATGTTCTTCGATGCGGACCGCATCAGCCTGGTGCGCCAGATGATCTTGGCCGAAAACGAGGCCGGACGCCGCGCGGCGCTGGACCAGCTCCTGCCCGAACAGCGCAGCGATTTCGTCAAGATCTTCGAGGTCATGGCGGGGCTTCCATGCACGATCCGCCTGCTCGACCCGCCGCTCCACGAATTCCTGCCGCATGGCGATGCGGAGTTCGAGGAACTGGCCAAGGCAACCGGCTTCAGCGTCGACAAGCTGCGCCGCCGCGCGGGTGAATTGCATGAATTCAACCCGATGCTGGGCCATCGTGGCTGTCGTCTCGGAATCACCTATCCCGAGATTTACGAGATGCAGGCGCGCGCCATTTTCGAGGCGGCATGCGAAGTCGCCAAGGCAAGCGGCGAAGCGCCCGTGCCGGAAATCATGATCCCGCTGGTGGCCACCCGCCGCGAGCTGGAATTGCTCAAGGACGTCGTCGACAAGGCGGCCCAGTCGGTCTTCGAAACCTCCGGCTGCACGGTCGATTACCTCGTCGGGACAATGATCGAACTGCCGCGTGCGGCGCTGATGGCAGGCGAAATTGCCGAAGTCGGGGAATTCTTCAGCTTCGGCACGAACGACCTCACCCAGACCACGCTCGGCGTCAGCCGCGACGATGCGGGCCGCTTCCTCACGACCTATGTCGACAAGGGGATCTTTGCGCGCGATCCCTTCGTGAGCCTCGATATCGATGGCGTGGGCCAGCTGGTCGAACTCGCAGCGGAGCGGGGCCGGGCGACGCGCGGAGATATCAAGCTGGGTATCTGCGGCGAACATGGCGGCGATCCGGCCAGCATCGCGTTCTGCGAAGCTACCGGGCTGGACTACGTCAGCGCCTCGCCTTACCGCGTGCCAATCGCAAGGCTGGCGGCGGCGCAGGCGAACCTACGCTAGTCTTTCCAGCCGGTTAGGGTCAAAATCTCGAAAGTTTCGATGACTCGCCCCCGGTCGTTCGCACCGGCAAGGAATGCCTCTCGCGCTCTTTCGAGCGCTGCCTTGCCGAGCGGAGGGGGCGCAGAGGCAAGGCTGGAGCCGAGGCCCTGATCGCGCAGGTCCTGCACCAGGCGATCAAGCGAGGAGAAGGCCACCTCCACGCTCCGGCTGTCGACCACCTGGCGGCGGAACAGGGCTCTTTGCATGAGTCCCGATGCCGAAGCGTTGTCGACCAGCGGATGCATCCGTGCCGAGGGCCGGTCCGGTTCGGCAGCGATCATGGCGCGGCGCAGGTTCGCAAGGCTTCCTGAACCGATCATGCTGGCGAGGAGGATGCCATCCTCGGCGAGCGCAGCGCGCAGGTGGAGCAGGGCGCCCGGCAGGTCGTTGACCCGGCCGAGCGAGGCCAGGCTGACAATCAGGTCGAACTGGCCGCTGGGTAGCGGCGCCTCTTCATCGAGGCTGCGAACGTCGGTTTCTTCGACAACGGCGCCGTTGCCTCTCAACGACAGGGCCAGCGTCCCGGTCCAGTCTCCGATCACCAGCACGCGCTTCGGCGCAAGTCGCATGAACTCGAGGCGCTCGAGAACGTCCTCGACCATGTCGTCCATGACGTAGCGCGCCGCATCGCGCTGGGACTGGCGGACCAGCAGGCGGCGCAGGCCGGCGATCCGGCGTTGGCGCGAGAAAATGCGGGGAGGCGACCGTGTTTCCATGCTGGGCGCACTGCCGCTCTTGCCAGCGCGATGCAAGCGCGGCACGACAACGGCATGGGGAGATTAGCCATGATCGGGAGACATTTGCGCGACGGTGCGGCTCCCCTCGTCGATCTCGTCTATCCTCCGCGCTGTCCTGCTTGCGGCGATGCGACCGGCGAACATGGCGGCCTGTGCCAGGAATGCTGGGGCGGTCTCGTAATTCCCGGCGATCCCAGCTGCAGCCTGTGCCAGCGCCCTTTCGGCGAAGGGACGCCCGATCGGGAACAGGTGTGTGCACCATGCCTCGGCAGGAAGCCCATCCACGACGGTATCGCTGCCGGAACGCTCTACACCGACGTCTCGCGCAAGCTCGTCCTCGGCTTCAAGCACGGTCGCAAGATCGGCCTTGCCCCTCTGCTGGCCCGGCTCATTGCTGCACGGGTTCCGCCGGGGCCTGTCGACAGGGTTATCGTCCCGGTCCCGCTGCATCGCTGGCGTCTTTGGACCCGCGGCTTCAACCAGGCTACGTTGCTGGGGAGGGAATTGGAACGATCAGGGCGGGGCAGGCTGTTGGTTGACGCGCTCGAACGCACCCGGGCGACACCCAGCCTCGGCGGAATGGGCGCTAAAGCCCGTGCGAAGGTTCTCGGCGGTGCGATAAGAGTTCGCGCGCCCATGGTGGCTCAGCTCTAAGGTCGGGACATTCTCTTGGTCGACGACGTGCTGACCAGCGGCGCTACAAGCGAAGCATGCGTGCGAGCCCTTAAAAAGGCAGGAGCCCGGTCAGTCGTAATCTGCTGTTTTTCACGGGTCCTCGACGAGGCACTCGTCAGCGCCAAGCGACAGAAGCTCTCCCAATAAGCGAAACGCCCGGAACCTTTCGGTCCCGGGCGCCACGTGACGAAATACACCGGACCCGTCTTGCGACTAGATGCAAACCCCCCAGTATGCATCGGGTCCTATCCCTCATGGTTACCGGGTGCGCCGCATTAGTACCCCCATGCGGCAGCGGACCCGGGACCCCCTGAACCCGAGCCGTCTCGCGACACCCAAGATCCGGTTGGCAGACCTCACATTGCCTGCGAGAAGGAACATCACTCAAACATGCCGCCCATTGAATAGGCATTCGCAATTTGGGTCGATTTTGAAACACCCTTGTGGTTATCGTGCAACAAGCTGTCGTATTTTTACAAAACGGACCATTCCATGACCATTTCCAAAACCGAACGCGAGCAGGGAAAGGTCTTTGCACCGAAGTTCGATGCCAACGGATTGCTCACCGCGGTGGTCGTGAACGCGGCGAGTCGCGAGGTCCTGATGGTCGCGTTCATGGACGCAGAGGCGCTGGATAAAACGATCGAGACGGGGCTGGCCCACTTTCATTCGCGGTCTCGTGGCATGTTGTGGCTGAAGGGCGAAACGTCGGGCAATGTGCTGCGAGTGGAAAAGATCATGGTCGATTGCGATCAGGATGCGTTGGTCTTGGAATGCAGCCCGGCGGGACCGACCTGTCACACAGGGGCGACCAGCTGTTTCTATCGCAAGCTCGAAGACGGCGTTCTCCAACCCGTCAACACTTGACGCTTACGTAAACGTTGCGTTAGAAGGGAGGCATGTCCCAGCCTCTCAGAAATCCCTCCGCGAACGAAGATTCCGACCGTCGCCATGCAGGCGCTCATCTCGAACGCCCGGACAAGCTCGAGCGTGAACAGTATTCCATTTCGGACCTGACGAGCGAATTCGAGTGCACGGCGAGGGCACTTCGTTTCTACGAGGACGAAGGCTTGATCGCGCCTTCGAGGGTGGGGCTGACCCGCATCTATTCGAAGCGCGATCGCGCGCGCCTTGCGTGGATCATGCGCGCGAAAAACGTGGGCTTCTCGCTCACGGAAATCCGCGAGATGATCGACCTTTACGATCTGGACGATGGTCGCGCCGAACAGCGCCGCGTCACCCTCGAGAAGTGCCGTCGCCACGTGGCCAAGCTTAAGGCGCAGCGCGCGGATATCGACAGTTCGATCAAGGAATTGACCGAGTTCATCAGCCTGGTCGAAGACCAGCTGGACTGATTTCCCTCCCCGGCGAGACCTCGCCAAAAGCATAAAATTCTCTCCAAGGACCAACCATGCCAATCTACACCGCACCCACCCGTGACACCCGCTTCGTGGTCAACGAGCTGCTGGAACTCGGCAGCTACGGAAACCTGCCCGGATTCGAAATGGTCAGCGAAGACGTGACCGAAGCGGTCATCAACGAAGGTGGAAAGTTTTGCGCCGAAGTGCTCGCTCCGCTCAACCGGATCGGCGATGAACACGGTTGCGTGCGCAATGAAGACGGATCGGTCACCACGCCGCCGGGCTTCAAGGAAGCGTTCGACCAGTTCCGCGAGGCGGGCTGGGGCACGATCGCTGCTCCGGAGGAATTCGGCGGGCAGGGAATGCCGCACGTTCTCGGCTTCGTGATGGAGGAATACATCGCCAGCGCCAATCAGGCATTCGGCATGTATCCGGGCCTGACGAACGGCGCGATTTCGGCGCTGATCGCCAAGGGTTCGCAGGAGCAGAAGGAGAAGTATCTCCCGAAGATGATCTCCAACGAGTGGACCGGCACCATGAACCTGACCGAGCCGCATTGCGGCACGGATCTGGGCATGATCCGCACCAAGGCCGTGCCGAACGGTGACGGCTCCTATGCGATCACCGGCACCAAAATTTTCATCTCCGCAGGCGAACACGACATGGCGGACAACATTATCCACCTCGTGCTGGCAAAGACGCCGGGCGCACCGGATTCGACCAAGGGCATTTCGCTTTTCGTCGTTCCCAAATTCATCGTGAACGATGACGGCACTCCGGGCGAGCGCAATGGCGTCTCCTGTGGATCCATCGAAGAGAAGATGGGCATCCACGGCAACTCGACCTGCGTTCTCAATTACGATGGTGCCACGGGCTGGATGGTCGGCGAAGAGAACAAAGGCCTCGCTGCAATGTTCATCATGATGAACGCAGCGCGCCTCGGCGTCGGCATCCAGGGTCTGAGCCAGGCGGAAGCCGCTTACCAGAACGCAGTCGCCTATGCGCTCGACCGCCGCCAGGGCCGCGCGCTCAGCGGACCGGCGGAACCAGAAGCGCAAGCCGATCCGATCTTCGTCCACCCCGACGTTCGTCGCATGCTGATGGACGCGAAGGCCTTCACTGAAGGCATGCGCGCCCTGTGCCTGTGGGGCGCACTCCTGGTGGACCTCACGCACAAGGCACAGACCGAAGAAGAGCGCGAGCAGGCCGACCTGCTGATCGGGCTCATGACGCCGGTCATCAAGGGCTATGGCACCGACAAGGGCTACGAAGTCGCCACCAACATGCAGCAGGTCTTCGGCGGCCACGGCTACATCGAGGAATGGGGCATGAGCCAGTTCGTCCGCGACGCGCGTATCGCGCAGATCTACGAAGGCACGAACGGCGTTCAGGCAATGGACCTTTGCGGACGCAAGCTTGCCCAGAAGGGCGGCGCTGCCGTGCAGGCATTCTTCAAGGTCGTGGGCGAGGAAATCGCTGCGGCGAAGGAAGTCGAAGTGACCAAGGACATGGCAGAGCAGCTCGAAAAAGCGCTCGGCCAGCAGCAGGCTGCCACGATGTGGTTCATGAACAATGCGATGCAGAACCCCAACCATCTGGGCGCCGGCGCGCATCATTACATGCACATCATGGGTATCGTTACGCTCGGCCTCATGTGGCTGAAGATGGCCAAGATCGCTGCGGCCAAGGTCGGCAGCGCAGGCGACGACAAGGCGTTCTACGAACAGAAGCTGGCTACCGCGCGCTATTACATGGACCGCTATCTTCCCGATGCCGGTGCCCTGCGCCGCAAGCTGGAAACTGGTGCGGACAGCATGATGGCACTGGGCGAAGAAGCGTTCCAGACCGCTGCCTGATCTGCAGCGACCTCAAGACACGAAGGGGCGGCCATCGAGCCGCCCCTTTTCGTTTGCGCCGGCTAGGCAGCCAGCTGGGTCATTCCAGTGATATCGCGCGACGTGCACAGGACTGCCACGACGGGCCCCGCCGGAGCCACAAGGGGCTTCAGATGTACGCTCCACCGACGCGGTGATCCCGCCGCGGTGGGGCAGTCGGCAATGAAGTGGCGCTCATGCCCGGAAGCAGCGCGGCTGAAGTTTTCGCGCACAAGGGCGCGATGTTCGGCAGGCCACAGCGACCACCATGGCTGACCCTTGACCTCGCCGAAATCGGAAATCTCCATCGCCCTCATGCCGCCGCAGTTCATGTAGTCGAGTTCGCCCTGCAGCGTGAGGAGCTTGATGCAATCCTCACTCTGTTCCAGCAGGGCGAGGGCGAGATTGCCGCCGGTAAGCCCGGCGGCACACGCCATGCGCATGGCATCGGCTTCCGGTGAAAGAAGCGGCTCTGCAGTGAATTTCGATTCCCGTAGCACTCGTCGTTCCCGTCATTGATCATGGCTCAATGCGGGCGAGTGTCGTTCGGCCATCGAAATATCCTCTGCACCATGCCGTAAGGACAAACCCTTAGCGCATGGGAGGGAACCTTATTCCGGCAGGAAGTCGGGCACCGAGAGATACCGTTCGCCGGTATCGTAATTGAACCCCATGATGCGAGCGCCGCTGTCCAGCTCGGGAAGCTTCTTGGCGATCGCGGCAAGCGTTGCACCGCTGGAAATACCGACGAGGATGCCTTCCGTGGTCGCGCATTTGCGAGCCCATTCCTTGGCATCTTCGGGATCGACCTGGATCGCGCCGTCGATAGCCTGCGTGTGGAGGTTCTCCGGCACGAAGCCTGCGCCGATCCCCTGTATCGGGTGCGGGCCCGGCTGTCCGCCGCTGATCACTGGCGATCCCGCAGGCTCGACCGCGAAAGCCTTCATCGCAGGCCATTTCTCCTTCAGCACTTCGGCGCAGCCGGTCAGGTGGCCGCCGGTCCCGACGCCGGTGATCATCACGTCGATCGGTTCGTCGGCGAAATCGGCGAGGATTTCCCGCGCGGTGGTACGCTTATGCACTTCGTAATTCGACGGATTGTCGAACTGGCTCGGCATCCATGCGCCATCCGTCTGTTCGACCAGCTCATGCGCGCGGGCGATGGCGCCCTTCATGCCGCCCTCCTTGGGAGTGAGGTCGAACTTTGCGCCATATGCGAGCATGAGGCGCCGCCGCTCGATGCTCATGCTTTCGGGCATGACCAGGACCAGCGTATAGCCTTTGACCGCTGCCGCCATCGCGAGGCCGATACCGGTGTTGCCGCTGGTCGGTTCGATGATGGTGCCGCCGGGCTTGAGCTTTCCGGCCTTCTCCGCGTCTTCGACCATGGCGAGGCCGATACGATCCTTGATCGAACCGCCAGGATTGGTGCGCTCGCTCTTTACCCAGACTTCGTGGTCGGGAAACAGGCGGGCGAGGCGGATATGGGGGGTTCCACCGATGGTTTCGAGAACGGACTGGGCTTTCATTGGGTCTGCTCCTGCAGCTTTTTATCGGGTGTCTCTTGGTTCAATTCATCAGGCGGGTCGAAGGTCCGGGTGGTGCGCAGGACCGGGAAAATTTTCGACCAGAGGGCGACGGTCAGGATAGCGCCTCCGCCGCCGCCGACAACCGCCGCGACCGGACCGACGGCATAGGCGAGGCTGCCCGAGAAGAAATCGCCGAATTCGTTCGATGCGCTGATCGTCAGCAGGCTCACCGAGGAGACGCGGCCGCGCTTGTCATCGGGCGTGTGCAACTGGATCAGCGACTGGCGGATGTAGACGCTGAACATGTCCGCCGCCCCGACGATGAACAGCATGGCGAGGCTGAGCGGCATGGAGGTGGAGAGGCCGAAAACGATGGTCGCGGCGCCGAAGATCGCGACTGCCCACAGCATTTTGGGACCGACGTTGGACTTGAGGGGACGGAAGGAAAACCACAGGGCGGTAAGGGCAGCGCCGACAGCCGGTGCCATCGCAAGCTGGGCGAGGCCGGTCTCCCCGACCTCCAGTATGTCGCGGGCGTAGACGGGGAAAAGGGCTGTCGCACCCGCAAGGAAGACCGCAAACAGGTCAAGCGTGATCGCGCCGAGAACCATCTTGTTACGCACGACATAACGCAGGCCTTCCACCATAGAGTGGATCGGGCGCTGGTTCACGGCGCGCGGGGGTTGAGGCACCTTGCCGATCATGGACAGCGAGGTGATGGAAACGAGGAACAGACCCGCCGCCACGGCATAGGGCAGAAAGGGCTGGACGGCATAGAAATAGCCGCCAACCGCCGGACCCACGATCATCCCGACCTGCCACGATATGCTCGACAGGGCGATCGCATTTGGCAGGATCGCCTTGGGCACGAGATTGGGCGCGAGGGCCGACAGAGCGGGGCCAGCAAATGCGCGGGCAATTCCGAGGAGGATAGCAACGCCGAAGATCCATGCCAGCGACAGCGCGCCGCTCCACGTCAGCCAGGCGAGCAGGGAGGCGCAAACAAGCTGGAGGAGGACCGTCAACCTGCCCAGATTGCGGCGATCGAAGTGGTCGGCTGCCCATCCGGAAAAGGGCGTCAACAGGAACAGGGGTACGAATTGCAGGAGGCCGATCAGCGCCAGCTGGCCCGACGCTTCGGCAACGCCCATCCCGCCATCGCGCGCGATATTGTATGTCTGCCACCCGATGATCAGCATCATCGCGTATTGCGCCAGCGTCATCGACAGGCGCGAAATCCAGTAATAGCGGAAGTTGGCGATCCGCAGCGGGGACCGGTCGGGGCAGGGAGTATCTTCCAGCGTCACCCCAGACGCATGACAGGCGCCCCTTCGCTTGTGAAGAGACGCCTGCTTGCGCGTTTAAAAATGATTGTTGCGGCTTAGCGCAGTTTGCGCAGGCGCGGATTCGGTTGGACCGTGTCGATCAGCGACAGGAAATCATCCACGCGAATGATGCGCTCGAACTGGAAACCAGCGCGATTGTCGCGGCACCAGATGCAATAGGCCTCGATACGGCCGATGACCGGAAGGCGAACCACGACGCGATCTCCGCGCGCTACGTCTTCCGCGTCGTCGATCATGAAGCCATTGGCCGAGATATTCGCGATATGCATGCGCATGTCGCCCTTGCCGTGGTGTTCGGCAATAACCGGGTGGTCGACCGGGTGACGCGCCATACGGCGCTGGTCGGTGACGCTGAGTTGTGCTCCGGCACTCATGCGATACGATCCCTTGTTGAATTAAGCTGGCGATAAAGATGCACCGGAAAGGCAAATATCCGGTTAACCGCTGCTCTTATTCAATTCGGGAGGCGTCACCGCCGCAGGATTGCGTGCTTTTTCTTGCCCAGCGACAGCTTCGCTTCCGCTCCTTCGGCGACCTCGATGAGGAACCCGGGGTCGGTGACGACTTCTCCGTCCAACTTTACCGCACCTTCCGCCAGCTTGCGTTTCGCTTCACCGTTGGAGGCGGTGAAACCCAGCGCGGTCAGGGCTGCGCCGACGCGCATGCCTTCCGCGCCGACTTCGAGAGTGGGCAGGTCGGCACCGGCACCGCCGCCGGCAAAAGTCTCCGCAGCAGTCTTCTCGGCAAGTTTGGCTGCTTCTTCTCCGCGCACCAGCCTGGTCACCTCGTTGGCGAGGACCGTCTTGGCGTGGTTGATCTCTGCGCCCGCGAGCTGTTCGAGACGCGCAATCTCGTCCAGCGGCAGGTCGGTGAACAGGCGCAGGAAACGGCCCACGTCGCGGTCGTCCGCATTGCGCCAATATTGCCAGAAGTCGTAATTGGGCAGCTGTTCCTCGTTGAGCCAGATCGCGCCCGAAGCGGTCTTGCCCATCTTCGCGCCGTCAGCAGTGGTCAGCAGCGGCGTGGTCAGCCCGTAAAGGTCGGTGCCGTCCATGCGGCGGGCGAGTTCCATGCCGTTGACGATATTGCCCCACTGGTCGCTGCCGCCCATCTGGAGGCGGCAATCGTACCGCTGTGCCAGCTCGCGGTAATCGTAGGCCTGCAGGATCATGTAGTTGAATTCAAGGAAGGTGAGCGGCTGTTCCCGGTCGAGGCGCAGCTTCACCGAATCGAATGTCAGCATCCGGTTGATGGTGAAATGCGGGCCGACATCGCGCAGCAATTCGATGTAGCCGAGCTGGCTGAGCCATTCGTCATTGTTGACCATCACCGCATCGGTCGGGCCATCGCCGAAAGTCAGCAGGCGTTCGAAGACCTTGCGAATCCCGGCGACGTTGTTCGCGATGATTTCGTCGGTCATCATCTGGCGGCTTTGGTCGCGACCGCTCGGATCGCCGATCTTGCCGGTTCCTCCGCCCATTACGACAATGGGCTTGTGACCAGCCTGCTGAAGGCGCCGCAGCATCATGATCTGCACCAGGCTACCGATATGCAGCGACGGCGCAGTCGGATCGAAGCCGATATAGCCCGGCACGATCTGTTTCGCTGCAAGAGCATCCAGCCCTTCCGCGTCGGTTACCTGGTGGATATAGCCGCGCTCTTCGAGCACGCGCAGGAGATCGGATTGATAGCTACTCATGACACGTCGCCGCTAGCAGGAAGATGCTTGCATGCAAACGCATGAACTGATCGCGCATCCCGCATTTCCACCTTTGGCAGTGTCATCGGTTGAGGCGAGGGTCCTCCAGCGCGATTCGCATTGGCTGCGGGTGCGGTGGCGGATCGGGAGTGCCGCTCGACTTGTCCTGCCACCATTCGTGGGTCGCAAGCGCCGCGACGAGCTCTGGAAAACGACCTGTTTCGAGATCTTCCTGAAAGAGCCCGGTGCGCAGTCTTACGCCGAGTGGAACCTGTCACCCTCGGAAGGATGGAACGCCTACGATTTCGACGATTATCGCGAAGGCATGAGCGAGCGTGTCGTGCTGCGGGCACCCGATTGCACCATGCGGCCAGGCAAGGCCTTCGCCGTGTTCGATGCGGCCATCCCGTCGAGTACTATTTCGGACGGCGAGCAGGAGATGGGGCTCACCTGCGTTCTGGAGGAAGAGGGCGGCATCAAAAGCTTCTGGGCGATGAAACATGCGAAAGATCAGCCGGATTTCCATGATCCGGCTTGCTTCGCGGCAAGGCTTGCGGCACCCACCGCGCCATGAAATTCGGCATCGATCGTCTCCTTACGGAGTCCGACCTTCGCGCCCAGCTCGACGGCAAGCGCGTTTCCCTCGTGGCGCATCCTGCCTCGGTCACGGCGCAGCTCGAGCATTCGCTCGATGCGCTGATCGCAAAGGGGATCAATGTCACCTCGGCATTCGGACCCCAGCATGGCCTGAAGGGCGACAAGCAGGACAATATGGTCGAGACCGCGGACGAGACCGATCCGCGCCACGGTATTCCGATCTTCAGCCTTTACGGCGAGGTCCGGCGCCCCTCCGGCCAGATGATGAGCACGGCGGATGTGTTCCTGTTCGACCTCCAGGATCTCGGCTGCCGCATCTACACTTTCGTGACGACGCTGCTCTATCTTCTCGAAGAGGCGGCGAAGGCCGGCAAGGAAGTCTGGGTCCTCGATCGGCCGAACCCTGCAGGCGGTCCCGTCGAAGGAACATTGCTGGTCCCTGGACAGGAAAGCTTCGTCGGTGCGGCCCCGATGCCGATGCGGCACGGCCTCACGATGGGTGAAATGGGGCGCTGGTTCGTCGATAACTTCAAGCTCGACGTCGAATATCGCGTGATCGAGATGGAAGGGTGGAAACCGGGCAGGGGGCCTGGTTTTGGTTGGCCGGAACACAGGATCTGGATCAATCCCAGTCCAAATGCAGCCAATGTGAACATGGCGCGCGCCTATGCGGGCACGGTCATGCTCGAAGGGACTACCTTGAGCGAGGGCAGGGGCACGACCCGCCCGCTCGAGGTGCTGTTCGGGGCACCCGACGTAGATGCCACCGCCGTGCTATCAACCATGGAGGAAATGGCGCCGAGCTGGCTGAGGGGCTGTCACCTGCGCGAGTGCTGGTTCGAACCAACCTTTCACAAGCACTCAGGTTCGTTGTGTAATGCCTTGATGATTCACGCGGAAGGTCCGTTTTACGATCACCATGAATTCAAGCCGTGGCGGTTGCAGGCGCTGGCTTTCAAGGCCATCCGCAACCTCTATCCGGATTACGAATTGTGGCGTGACTTCCCGTACGAATACGAGTTCGACAGGTTGGCGATAGACGTGATCAATGGCGGCCCATCGCTGCGCGAATGGGTGGAGGACAGCGAGGCCGAGCCGGGCGATCTCGACGCCTTGGCAAACGCCGACGAGGCAGCATGGCGCGAAACCATCGCGCCGCATTTGATCTACAGCTGAAATCTACTCGGATGCAGGGCGTAGCCTGAAATCGTCGCTCGGTTCGGGCAAAGGTCGCAGGTCTGACACATCACCGTGCATTTGCATGACCGGACAGCCATCGAGACGCTTGTCGACCGCCGCTATCAACTGCGCGTCATCCTCGACAGCAGGGCCGCGCTCAATTGATGGCTGGCCGCTGGCGTCACGAACCTGTCGGATCACCTCGGCGCATCGGCCGGTACGGTCTTGGCCAAGATTGAGTATTTGCGCTTCGGAGTGTGCCGAAGGAATCTCGGGATCAGGTTGTGCCTGCGCGCTCAGCAATATCCCGGCGAACGGCAGGAAGCCCAGAAGGTAAGCAGACATCGTCTTTCCTTTCGAGAGGAAAGGATGCCAGACTTTCCCAGCATGATCAAATGCCTACCCCTGCTTGCGGCTCAACTCGCGCATGGCATCGTCCAGCCCGTCGAGGGTGAGGGGATACATGCGGTCGTTTACCAGCTGCTTCATGATCTTCGTCGACTGCGAATAGCCCCACTGCTTTTCGGGCACGGGATTGAGCCAGACGGTCGCCGGGTAGGTGTTGACTACTCGCTGCATCCACGTGGCGCCGGCTTCCTCGTTCATGTGCTCTACGCTGCCGCCCGGGTGCGTGATTTCATAGGGGCTCATCGCTGCATCGCCGACAAAGACGATCTTGTAATCGTGTCCGTATTTGTGGAGCAGGTCCCAGGTCTTGGTGCGCTCCTGCCAGCGACGGCGGTTGTCCTTCCAGACGCCTTCGTAAAGGCAGTTGTGGAAGTAGAAGAATTCCAGGTTCTTGAACTCGCTCGTCGCGGCGCTGAACAGTTCCTCCGTCACCTTGATGAAGGGGTCCATTGACCCGCCCACATCCAGGAACAGCAGCAGTTTGACCGCATTGTGCCGCTCCGGACGCATCCGGATGTCCAGCCAGCCCTGCTTGGCCGTGCCGTCGATAGTCGCGTCGAGATCCAATTCGTCGGCCGCGCCTTCGCGGGCGAAACGGCGCAAGCGACGCAGGGCCATCTTGATGTTGCGCGTGCCCAGTTCCTTGGTGTTGTCGAGGTTCTTGAACTCGCGCTTGTCCCAGACCTTGATCGCCCGCTTGTGCTTGCTTTCGCCGCCGATGCGCACGCCTTCCGGGTTGTAGCCCGAGTTACCGAAGGGCGAAGTGCCGCCGGTGCCAATCCACTTGTTGCCGCCCTGGTGGCGCTTTTCCTGCTCTTCGAGGCGCTTTTTCAGCGTCTCCATGATCTCGTCCCAGTCGCCCAGCGACTTGATTTTCTCCATCTCTTCTTCCGAAAGGAATTTCTCGGCGACCGCTTTCAGCCAGTCTTCCGGGACATCGACCGGGTTCTGGCCGTAGTCGGTGAGGATGCCCTTGAAGACCTTGGAGAAAACCTGATCGAAGCGGTCGATCAGGCCTTCGTCCTTCACGAAGGTCGCCCGGCTGAGGTAATAGAACGCCTCGGGCGATTGTTCGATGACGTCCTTGTCCAGGGCCTCCAGCAATGTGAGGTGTTCCTTGAAGCTCGCGGGAATGCCCGCAGCGCGAAGCTCGTCGACGAAATTGAAGAACATGGGAATGTCCTACCCATCCTGCCGCGCTGCGCAAACGGGAAAGTGGGGTTTTGCCTTAACCCGCTGCTAACCACTTACGTTTAGACCCCTCCCGCAGAACGGGGACAAAGGGATCGTATCAAATGGAACTTAGCGTTGTTGATGCTTCGAAGGCTGCGAGCATCGAGTCGATTCCGGAGGCTTGCGGCAAGGTCACGGTCGGGTGTTCCGATGTGGCCGGCATCGTGCAGGCGGTTATCGACAGTTCGGGAATCCTTCGCGCCGAGCATGCGGAGCTCCAGGGCACTGTCCACGAGCTCGAGAAAGACCAGCGCAAGGTTGCCGAAGCATCCGACGAGGCACGCCTCCTGTCCGCCCGCGCCATCGAGCGCCTGGGGCAGGGCACTGCACAGATCCAGTCGTCGCTGAGCCAGATCACCAATCTCCTCGACCTGGTCGAAACGCTGGCGACCCATGTCACCGGTTTCGCTGCGGCAATGGATCAGGTGAAACGCTGTTCGCAGGACATCGAACAGATTGCGGAGACCACCAATATCCTCGCCCTCAATGCGACAATTGAGGCGATGCGCGCAGGCGAAGCCGGTCGCACTTTCGCCGTGGTCGCCAATGAGGTGAAGTCGCTAGCGGGTGAAACGCGCAAGGCGACGGATGAGATTTCGGACGTGATCGAAACACTCGGCACCGAGGCTGCGACCGTGATCGAGCGTATCGAAGCGGGCGCCAAGGCTTCCAACGAGGCCAAGAGCTCCGTCGCGAGTATCGATGCGACGATCTCGGGCGTCTCCCAGCTTGTCGAGGAAGTCGACCAGCAGAACGATCAGATCGCGCGTGCCACCGGCATGATGACCGAACACGTCGATCGTGTCTCGGCCGTGATCGAGAGTTTCGACCGCGCTGCCAGCGAAAACGAAAACAAGCTGGCGACCGCACACGATCGCATGGAAGAGCTCGAGCTGACCGCCAGCGACATGTTCGACAAGCTGGTGAAAGCGGGCCTCTCGCCGCAGGACAGCCAGCTGGTCGAGCGCGCTATCGATCACGCAAAGAACCTCGCCCGCATTGCCGAGGAGGCGATCGAGAAGGGCGAACTCACCATGGAGCAATTCTTCGACACGGATTACAAGGAGGTGCCGGGCACGAACCCGCAGCTCTTCCGCAACAAGCTCAGCGACTGGGCCGACCGCAACTGGCGCCCCATCATCGATTCGGTGGTGGCAGAAGGCGGCCCGATCATGATGTGCTCGCCCGCCGATATGAATGGCTTCCTGCCCACCCATGTCTCGGACCGGTCGCGCAAGCCTACCGGCGACCTGACCCACGACACCAAGTACTGCCGCAACGGTCGCATTATGCTGGAAGGCGTGGATGTCGCTGCGAAGAAGAGCACCGATCCTTACATGATGGCGGTTTACCGCCAGGAAGGGGACGGGAAGAACTACGTGGTCGTTCGCAACGTCTACGTGCCGCTGATCATCAACGGCCGTCGCTGGGGCGACAGCGAACTGGCTTACTCGCTCAACTAAACGACATACCCCGAGAGAAAAGGGCGCGCTCCGATTGTGGAACGCGCCCTTTTCGCTGTCTGGTCGGAGCCGGAATCAGGTCTGGCGGCGCGCCATGAAGGCAAGCCGTTCGAACATCATCACATCCTGCTCGTTCTTCAGCAATGCACCGTGCAGCGGGGGAATGGCGCTGTTCGGATTGCTGTCCTGCAGCACGTCGAGCGGCATGTCCTCGTTGAGAAGGAGCTTCAGCCAGTCCAGCAGTTCGCTGGTGCTGGGCTTCTTCTTCAGGCCGGGCACTTCACGCAGTTCGTAGAAGATCTCCATCGCCTTGGAGACGAGGTTCTTCTGGATGCCCGGATAGTGCACCTCGATGATCTCGCGCATAGTGTCGCGATCGGGGAACTTGATATAGTGGAAGAAGCAGCGGCGCAGGAACGCGTCGGGCAATTCCTTCTCGTTGTTCGAGGTGATGACGACGATCGGGCGTTCCTTGGCCTCGATACGCTCGTGCGTTTCGTAGACATCGAAGCTCATGCGGTCGAGTTCCTGCAGGAGATCGTTCGGAAACTCGATATCCGCCTTGTCGATCTCGTCGATCAGCAGGACGGGCAGTTCGGGGCTGGTGAAGGCCTCCCACAGCTTGCCCTTCTTGATGTAGTTCGAGATGTCGTGGACACGCTCGTCGCCAAGCTGGCCGTCGCGCAGGCGGGCGACCGCGTCATATTCGTAGAGGCCCTGCTGCGCCTTGGTCGTCGACTTGACGTTCCATTCGATCATCGGAGCGCCGAGCGCCTTGGAGATTTCATGCGCCAGCACGGTCTTGCCGGTGCCAGGCTCGCCCTTGACGAGCAGCGGGCGGCGCAACGTCACTGCGGCATTCACCGCGACCTTGAGGTCTTCGGTGGCGATATAGGAACTGGTACCTTCGAAACGGTTCTGTTCGGTCGATTGTTCGGACATGGGTTTTCCCTTGCAACTTGTGCGATGCGTTAGGGCTAGGGCACGCTTAGGGCAAGGGGGCGTTGTAACACTTGCATCCCCAAGGACGAAGGAGGGTACATGCCGACCGAAAACCTGACGATTGCTACCGACGCCGGCCATGACCTGACCGGCTCGCTGGAAATGCCGACCGGGCTCGTGCGCGGCGCGGCACTGTTTGCTCACTGCTTCACCTGCACCAAGCAGAGCCGGGCGGCGGTGGCGGTTGCGCGTGCATTGGCGCGTGAGGGGATTGCTACGTTGCGGTTCGATTTTACCGGTCTCGGAGGAAGCGGTGGAGAGTTCGGCAGGGCCGGCTTCGCAGCGGATGTGTCCGATCTTGTCGCGGCCGGGAGCTACATGGTCGAGCGCTTCCAGCAACCGATCCTGCTCGTCGGACATAGTCTGGGCGGCGCAGCCGTGCTTGCCGCAGCAGACGAGATCGGCGCACAGCACGTTGCGGCAATCGCCACCATCGGCGCTCCTTCGGATGTGCCGCACGTGCTGCGCAATATCGACGGAGACATCGAGGCGATCCGGAGCAAGGGCGAAGGCGAGGTAAGGATCGGCGGCCAGGAGTTCTGCCTCGGCAGGGAATTCCTTGAGCGGGTCGAGAATATCGACCTTCTCGACGAGGTGAAGCGTCTCAGGAAGCCGCTCCTGTTCCTGCATTCCCCGACCGACGCCATCGTCGGGGTGGAACACGCGAGCGCGCTTTTCCAGGCTGCCAAACATCCCAAGAGCTTCGTCAGCCTCGAGGGCGCCGATCATCTTCTGCTGCAGGAACAGGACGCCGATTTCGCAGCGCGGGTGATTGCTGGCTGGGCCCATCGTTACCTGCCACTGCGGGACGACTGGCCGATGCCGGAAGAAGGCATCGTCGCTTGTACCGGCCATGGAAAATTCGGCACCGAGGTCCACACCGTCGCCCACCAGTTCATCGCCGATGAGCCGAAAAGCTATGGCGGTGATGACAGTGGGCCGACACCCTATGATCTTCTCAACGCTGCGCTCGGCACCTGCACGGCGATGACGATGAAGATGTATGCCGATCGCAAGAAGTGGCCCCTGGAAGGCGTCAGCGTCCATGTCACGCATGAGCGCAAGCACGCCGAAGAGTGCGATCATGTCGAAGCGATGGAGGAGGGCAAGCAGATGCAGGCCCTCAATCGCGTGATTTCAATCCGCGGGGATGCGCTGGACGATGACCAAAGGGCGCGCCTGCTCGAAATAGCCGACAAGTGTCCCGTGCATCGCACGCTCGAAGGCGAATTGCATGTGCACACCCGCTTGGACGAGGTGGCTGACTAGCCGAGCATCGAGAGGGCGGTAATCCCGAAGAAAAATGCGAGCGTCAGGCCGGTGGCCCATTGCCAAGGCTTGGGCGCGCCGTGCATTCCGCGATCCCAGGTGAACTGCCAGATCATCCCGGTGATCAGCAGGGCAATGGCAACGACGACCAGTCGCGGCAGTCCAAGAAGGCCCCAGAACAACATGACCGCGGCTGGCTGGGCCACGACCTGGAGGACGAGCGCTCCCGCGAACCAGGCGATAGGGATCGGCCGGTAAGCGGCGTCCGATGCGTACCAGTCCGGAAGCGCGGTATCGGTCCGGGCGATGCGGCGGTCACCCGCCATCACATCGCCTTCGTTCGCGTCTTCCGGATCGTTTCTATCGTCAGGCATCGATCATTTCGCGGTCGAATTCCCCGGCATTGTTCTGGATGAAGTTAAAACGATGCTCGGGGTTGCGGCCCATGAGCTGGTCCACCAGTTCCTTGACCTTTGCACGGTCCTCGAATTCGGCGGGCAGGGTGATCCGGATCAGCGAACGTGTCTCCGGGTTCATGGTCGTTTCACGCAGCTGCTGGGGGTTCATTTCGCCGAGGCCCTTGAAGCGGCCGACTTCGACCTTCTTGCCCTTGAAGACCGTTTCTTCCAGTTCCTTGCGGTGCTCGTCGTCACGCGCATAGCGGCTCTCCTTGCCCGCCGTCAGACGATAGAGCGGTGGCTGGGCAAGGTAGAGGTGGCCGTTGCGCACCACGTCCGTCATTTCCTGGAAGAAGAACGTCATCAGGAGCGTGGCGATATGCGCGCCGTCGACATCGGCGTCGGTCATGATGATGATGCGGTCGTAGCGCAGGTTCTCCGCATCGCAATCCTTGCGGGTCCCGCAGCCCATCGCCAGGCTCAGGTCCGCGATCTCGCTGTTGGCGCGGATCTTGTCGGCAGTCGCGCTGGCGACGTTGAGGATCTTGCCGCGGATGGGAAGGATCGCCTGCGTTTTGCGATTACGGGCCTGCTTGGCGCTGCCCCCTGCCGAATCCCCTTCGACGATAAACAGTTCCGTCTCGCCGTCGCCTTCGCCGCTGCAATCGGTCAGCTTGCCGGGCAGACGGAGCTTTTTCGCATTGGTCGCGGTCTTGCGCTTGATCTCGCGTTCCTGCTTGCGGCGCAGGCGCTCGTCCATCCGCTCCATGACCTGGCCGAGCAGCGCTTTGCCGCGGTCCATGTTATCGGAGAGGAAGTGGTCGAAATGGTCGCGGACTGCGTTTTCGACCAGGCGGACAGCCTCGGGCGAAGTCAGGCGATCCTTCGTCTGGCTTTGGAACTGGGGGTCGCGGATAAAGACCGACAGCATGACCTCGGCACCGTTCATCACGTCGTCGGCGGTGAGGTCCTTGGCTTTTTTGGTGCCGGTCAGATCGCCGAAGGCCCTTAGCCCCTTGGTCAGGGCTGCGCGCAGGCCCTGCTCGTGCGTGCCGCCATCGGGAGTGGGGACGGTGTTGCAGTACCAGCTGGTCGACCCGTCGGAGAAAAGCGGCCACGCAATGGCCCATTCCACGCGGCCCTGCTCATCGGGGAAATCCTGATTGCCTGCAAAGGGCTGCGCGGTGACGCATTCGCGCCCGCCCAGCTGTTCTGCAAGGTGATCTGCAAGCCCGCCCGGAAATTTGAAGACGGCTTCTGCCGGAACATCGTCGCTCGTCAAAGCTTCTGCACATTTCCAGCGGATCTCGACACCTGCGAAAAGATACGCCTTCGAGCGGGCGAGCTTGAACAGCCGTTTCGGCTTGAAGGCGCGGTCGCCGAAGATCTCCGCATCCGGGGTGAAGGTAACGGTGGTGCCGCGCCGGTTCGGAGTGGGGCCGAGCTCCTGCAGCTTGCCGGTAGGATGTCCCTTGGAGAATTCCTGCGCGAAAAGCTGTTTGTCGCGGGCCACCTCGACGCGGGTGTAGTCCGAAAGGGCGTTGACGACCGAAACACCGACACCGTGCAGGCCGCCGCTGGTCGCATAGGCCTTGCCCGAGAACTTGCCGCCCGAGTGCAGGGTGGTGAGAATGACCTCCAGCGTGGATTTGCCGGGGTATTTCGGATGTTCCGCCACCGGGATGCCGCGACCATTGTCACTGATCGTGACCTTGTTTCCTTCGTCTAGACGGATCTCGATCCTGCTGGCATGGCCTGCAACCGCTTCGTCCATGGCATTATCGAGCACCTCGGCGACGAGGTGGTGCAGGGCGCGATCGTCGGTCCCGCCGATATACATGCCCGGGCGGCGGCGCACCGGTTCGAGGCCTTCGAGGACCTCGATGGATGATGCGTCGTAATCGCCGCTCGATGTGGGCGTGTTCTCGAAAAGATCGTCGGCCATGGTGAGTGCTATATCGCGCGCGAATCCGCGCGCACAAGCACCGCCGTGACGTTATCCGCCTGTCAGAAGCCCGAAGGAGCCCTGGAGACGGTGATTATCCCGCCATCGCTGACCGATCGCACCTCGAGGGCACGTTCCACGATGCCGTTGCGCTGGAAGCGGAAAGGGCCGTCCATCCCGTCGAAACCTCCCGACTGGAAAAGGATGTCGGTCGGGAATTCACGTCCGACTTCCCAGTCGCGTGCTGCGCGCAAGGTGAGAAGCACGGCATCGTAACCCAGCGTCGCGACACGATAGGGCTGGCTGCCGAACCGCGCCTCGTAGCTGGTGACGAATCCGCCGTAGCGTCCGTCCGTCACAGCAGAGAACAGCGCACCTTCCAGCGCCTCGAGCCGCAACAGCGCGCTTTCGCCAGCCCACCGCTCCGTCCCGAGGATACGCAGGGAAGGCGACACAATCGCCTGTGCCCCGCGGATCGAGGGCGTTCCCCCATCGGCGATCAAAACCGTGTCGAACCCGCCCATAGCCTTGAGCCTTCCGGCGGCGCTGACGACCGAAGTGTTCGTGCGGGAATAGCGCTCTGTAGCAACTAGCCGACCGCCGTAGGACGTAAGGGCGGAGCGCAGGGCAGCTTCGGCGCGACTGCCATAGTCGGATTCGGGGGCCAGGACGGCGAATGTATTTGCGCCCTGTTGTCGCGCATATTCCACGCTGCGGGAGATGGACTGTTCCGGAATGTGACCCATGATGAAGACGCCGGGCCCGGCAACCGTGGTATCATTCGAGAAACTGATGATCGGCACATTCTCCGCCGCTGCCGTCGATCGAACGGCCGCCACATTGCTCCCGAGCAGGGGGCCGAGGATGAGGCGACTGCCATCGGCAAGGGCGTCGTTCGCAGCTGCCTGGGCCCCGCGCGCAGTGTCGTAAGTCGTGATGCGGATATTGTCGGCATTCGTATCGAGGAGGGCCATCGTCGTCGCATTCGCGATCGACTGGCCGACCGCACCATTGTCTCCGGACATGGGCACCAGCAGAGCGACTCGGTGCCGCTCCCCGTCCTGCGGCAAGCTCGTAGCACTGGGTTCCGGCGTCGGCGCTGGCGGAGCGGGCTCGGCCGTCTTGGGAATGATCGCGCATCCAGACAGCGCCATCGCTCCGAATGCCGCGATTGCACCGCGCCGGTTCATAAATGCCTGCTTCATCCTTGCCGCGTCCCTTTTTGCTGGTCATGGAAGGCATGTGAGCGAACCCGCATCCCCTGCGCCTGACGAAAGTCTTACACCCGGTCTCTATCTCGTTGCCACCCCAATCGGCAATCTGGGCGACATAACGATGCGCGCTGTCGATATCCTGCGCCGCTGCGACGGGGTCGCCTGCGAGGACACGCGCGTCACGGGCAAACTGCTCAAACACCTCGGAATTTCGAAACCCATGTGGCGCTACGACGACCATAGCGAGCATCGGGACCGGTCGAGGCTCGTCGGCTCCATGCAAACGAGGGCAGTCGCACTGGTGAGCGACGCAGGGACACCCATGGTGAGCGATCCCGGCTATCGGCTTGTCAACGATTGCAGGGAGCAAGGCATACCTGTCACCAGCCTTCCGGGGCCCTGCGCGGCCGTGGTCGGGCTGACCCTTTCCGGCCTACCGAACGACCGCTTCCTGTTCGCAGGCTTTTTGCCGTCGAGAGAGAAGGGACGCAGAGAAACTCTGGAAGAGCTAGCCGCGATCGACGCCACGCTGGTGCTCTACGAGACCGCGCCGCGCCTTCTGAAGACACTAGCCACCATCGAGGAACTCCTGCCTAAGCGAGAGATCGCCGTCGCGCGCGAATTGACCAAGCTGCACGAGGAATGCCGCCGCGGCTTCGCCTCCGGCCTGATGGCCTATTACGACGCCAACCCTCCGCGCGGCGAGATCGTCCTGCTCATCGGTCCCCCCGAGGCGGTCCAGGCGAACGAGGCGGATGCGGACGATATGCTGCGCAAAGCTCTGGCGACCATGAAACCCTCTCAGGCTGCAGGACACGTAGCCAAGGAAACGGGTCTCGATCGCAAGGCCCTTTATGCCCGCGCCATGGATCTCAAATCGGAATGAAGCGGCAGGTTGCCGAACGTAACGGCAGGGACGGCGAAGCGAGGGCGGCATTCTGGCTTCGCGCCAAAGGCTGGCACATCCTCGACCAGCGGGTGAAGACCAAGGCAGGCGAAATCGACCTTGTCGCAAAACGCGGGAATATCGTCGCCTTCATCGAGGTGAAGTGGCGCAGCAAGCGCGCGGAACTCGACAATGCAATCGACGAGCGTCGGCTGGCGCGTGTCGCGGCGGCAACAGAATCCGTCGCTCATCGCTATGCGACCAATGGAGAGGACATCCGCGTGGACGTGATCCTGCTTGCACCGGGCGCTTTCCCTCGCCACATCGCCAACGCCTGGCAACCTTAGGAGATCGCAATGGGCCTGCGTGTCGCCGTCCAGATGGACCCGCTCGAAAGCATCAATATCGCCGGGGACAGCAGCTTCGCGCTGATGCTGGCCGCACAGGCAAGGGGACACGAAGTCTGGCACTACGACGTCACCTCGCTCGCTTATGAAAGCGACGGCACCCCTGCAGGACGGATCACGGCCCATGCCGCGCCGGTCACCGTCCAGCGCGTGGAAGGCGATCATTTCACGGCTGGTGAAAGGCGCAGGATCGACCTTGCTCGGGATATCGACGTCGTCCTGATGCGGCAGGATCCGCCGTTCCACCTCGGCTATATCAGCTCTGCGCTCCTGCTGGATCGCCTCAAAAGCACGACCCTTGTGATCAACGATCCCCGCGAAGTGGTGAATGCGCCGGAGAAGATGTTAGTTCTCGATTACGCGCGTTTCATGCCGCCGACGATGATTGCGCGGCACCTCGATGATTTGCGGGCCTTCCAGCAAAAGCACGGATCGGTCGTTATCAAGCCGCTCCATGGCAATGGCGGCAAGGCGATCTTCCGTCTGGACGAGACGGGTACGAACCTGTCCGCGCTTAGCGAGGTGTTCGACCTTACCTGGCCAGAGCCGCACATGATCCAGCCCTTCCTCCCCGAAGTCAGCGAAGGCGACAAGCGGATCGTCTTGGTCGACGGGGAATTTGCCGGGGCAATCAATCGCTTCCCGGGCGAAGGTGAGTTTCGTTCGAACCTTGCGCAGGGCGGCCATGCCGAAGCCACCGGTCTCTCCGAAAGGGAAGAGGAAATTTGCGCAGCGATGGGCCCTGAGCTCAAGAAGAGGGGGCTGGTATTCGTCGGCATCGATGTGATCGGCGGCCAATACCTGACCGAGATCAACGTGACTTCGCCCACTGGCATCGTCGCCATCGACAAGTTCAACGGAACCGATACTCCCGCGCTGATCTGGGACGCGATCGAGCGACGTCACGCCGCTATGTGATCAATCGCGGTCGCGTGGATGTGCGTTGCGATAGGTGTCTAGCAGACTGGCGGCATCGACCTTCGTATAGATTTGCGTCGAACCGAGGCTGGCATGACCTAGCAATTCCTGCAGGCTGCGCAGATCGGCACCCGCTCCGAGCAGGTGGGTCGCAAAGCTGTGCCTCAGCGCATGCGGTGTCGCAGTGTCCGGCAGCCCTAGCGCCTTGCGGGCGCGTGCTGTCGCTTTCTGGACGACGCCCTGCGAAAGCGCGCCGCCTTTGACCCCCCGGAACAGGGGATCGCGCGGCCCAAGCGGCCAGGGATTGAGTGTGCAATATTCGGCGATTGCATCGCGGACCAGCGGCAGTATGGGCACGGTCCTTTGCTTGCCGCCTTTGCCCGTAACGGTGAGTGTTTCGCCAAGAGGGACGTCCGAACCCGTCAGCGACAAGGCTTCGGCAATTCGTAGACCCGCCCCGTAGAGCAACAGCAGGACCGCCCGATCGCGCGCGCCAACCCAATCCTCCATCGCCATCGCGTCGACCGTTTCAGCCAAACCTATTGCATCGTCGGGCGACACGGGGCGTGGGAGGCCCTTTTTGATACGCGGTCCCCTCAGGCGCGGAGCCTGCGTGACGTCGTGACCCGCCTGCGCCTTGGCAAAAGACACGAAGCTCTTGAGCGCGGAAAGCTCCCTTGCCGTCGAAGCATTGGACAGGCCATCGCTGCGGCGGGACGCCAGATGGCTACGCAACTCGGCTGCGGTCAAAGCCGCAACCTGCTCGAATGTCTCGAACTCGCCGCGCGTCATCAGCCGCTCGGCAGCCTTCGAATATGCGCGCACGGTGTGATCGGAGCGCCGCTGCGCCAGCGAGAGGTGGTCGTGCCAGGCATGAAGGCAATCCGCCTTGGTCATCCCGCGACCAGGTCCTCTGACACAAGTTCACCAAGCAGGGCGTCCAGCAAGGGCATGCCTGCCTCGGTGACGCCAATCCTGTCCGCCTTCTTCCAGACCAGGCCGAGGTCGCGATAGAGGCGCAGCTTGGCGTCATCGAGCATGGTGGTGGAGGTGACGTCGAAACGGCGGGAAAGGGAAGTCATGTCGATCCCTTCCGCAAGGCGCAGTCCCATCAGCAGCGCTTCCGAAGCCTGTTCGTTCTTTGTGAGCGTGCGGTTCTCAGAGATGCCCGAGCCCTGACGTTCAACCGCGGCAAGGTAGTTTTCGGGTTTCTTGTGTCGCAAGGTCGCTATGCCGTCACGGCGCCCGTGTGCTCCCGGGCCGATCCCGAGATAATCCTCGTAGCGCCAGTAGGTCAGGTTATGCCGGCTTTCCTGTCCGGGCCGCGCATGATTGCTGATCTCATAGGCTGGCAGTCCGGCAGCGGCGGTCATTTCCCGCGTCATCGCGAAAAGATCGGCTGCTGGGTCATTGTCGAGCGGCGTGAATACACCGCGCCGGACATCGGTTGCAAAACGCGTCGTCGGCTCGATCGTCAGCTGGTAAAGCGATAGGTGATCGGTGCCGAGTGCCATGGCCTCGCCCAATTCCTGCCGCCAGTCGGCCTCTGTCTGGTCGGGGCGGGCGTAGATCAGGTCGATCGACACGCGGCCGAAATGGCTCTGTGCGGTCTCGAGAGCGTGAATAGCTTCTTCGGCGCCATGCAACCTGCCCAAAAACCGGAGCGTTTCGTCCCGTAAGGACTGAACCCCAAGGGAGACACGGTTCACCCCGGCACTCGCCAGCGCTGCGAAATTGGCGGCTTCGACCGAGGATGGATTGCCCTCCAGCGTGATCTCGATGCCATCCTCGAAACCCCAGATTTCCTCTGCTTCCTGCAGGAGTTTTTCAACGAGGGTCGGTGGCATCAATGACGGAGTTCCCCCGCCAAAAAAGATACTTGCGAGCTTTTCCTGAGATTTGTTCTGGGTTGCTTCGGCACGCATGTCGCTCAGCAAGGCGCGTTCCCAGACGTCCATATCCGTCCGCTCGCGGACGTGGCTGTTGAAGTCGCAATAGGGACATTTTGCGAGGCAGAAGGGCCAGTGAATGTAGAGGGCTTTGGCCAAGGGGCGCTTTCATTGAAAATTAAGCCAGCTCCGTTTTAAGCGGAGGCATGGAAGGCATGAAACTTTACGCGACCGCTGTCGCTGCACTGGGACTGCTATGTGCCACGGGTGTCGGTGTCGCTGCAAGCGCTGGCGGCGCTGCTGCCTCGTCTGCCACGGTGCGTGAGCATCCGGCGCACGATAATGCAGCCGATCGCCATGCCGGGCGCATTCTCCATCTCCACAACCGTGAACGCGCGCAATTGGGCCTTCCGATGCTGCAGTGGAGCCCGCAGCTGGCGCGTGAAGCTAGGGACTGGGGCCACACGCTCGCCCGCAAGGGACGCCTCGAACATGCCAGCGCCTCGATGCGCAGCGGAACCGGCGAGAACCTCTGGATGGGGACTGCTAATGCGTGGCCGGTCGATACCATGGTCGGCATGTTCATCGATGAAAAGCGACATTATCGTCATGGGCGCTTCCCTGAGATTTCCCGCACCGGCCAATGGGCTGACGTGGCGCATTACACGCAGGTAATCTGGCGCGATACTCAGGAAGTCGGCTGCGCGGTGGTCACGGATCGGGGCTGGGACGTCCTGGTCTGTCGTTACTACCCGGCGGGCAATGTCTGGGGTCGTATGGCCTATTAGGCGAACTGCTCCGCCACCAGTTTCGCAAATGCATCGGCACGATGGCTGATGGCGTGTTTTTCCTCCGGCGCTATTTCCGCAAACGTCAGGTCGCGGCCCTTGGGGACGAATACCGGATCATAGCCGAAACCCATTTCGCCTCGCGGCGGCCATGTCAGCGTGCCGGGAGCCGTTCCTTCGTAGACCGCCTGCTCTCCGTCGGGCCAGGCAAGTGCCAGAACGCAGTGGAAGGCGCAGGAGCGGTCGACGTCCGCCCCCTTTTCCTGAAGCATGCCTTCGACCTTGCCCATCGCCATGTACCAGTCGCGGCCGGGTTCGCCTTCGAAATGCTGCCGTTCGGCCCAGTCCGCCGTGTAGACGCCGGGGCGACCATCGAGCGCATCGACCGAAAGCCCGCTGTCGTCGGCGAGAGCGGGCAGGCCCGATGCCTCTGCTGCCGCGCGGGCCTTCAGCAGCGCGTTCTGTACGAAAGTCGTGCCTGTCTCGGGCGGTTCGGGCAGGCCCAGCGATCCAGCAGAGATGCACTTCACGCCGTAAGGCGCGAGCAAAGCCGAGATTTCCTTGAGCTTGCCGGCATTATGCGTCGCGATGACGAGGCTTCCCGAACCGAGCCGACGGGTCATTTGCGGGTTGCCTCGTCCTGTGCCTTGAACACTTGCGCACAGCCCATCTGTGCAAGCCGGAGCAAGCGCAGGAAGGCTTCCTCGTCATAGGGCGCGCCTTCCGCCGTAGCTTGTGCCTCGGCGATCTTGCCGCCTTCGATCAGGACGAAGTTGGCATCGGCATCCGCATTGCTGTCCTCGGGGTAATCGAGGTCGAGCACCGGAGTGCCCTTGTAGACACCGCAGGAAATGGCAGCGACCTTGGCGGTGATCGGATCTTCCACAATGTCGCCCGATTTCATCAGGCCATCGACGGCCAGCCGCAGTGCGACCCATGCGCCCGAGATCGATGCGGTACGCGTACCACCATCGGCCTGGATGACATCGCAATCGAGCGTGATCTGGCGCTCGCCAAGCTTCTTCATATCTACCACTGCACGCAAGCTGCGCCCGATAAGCCGCTGGATTTCCTGCGTTCGTCCGCTCTGCTTGCCCTTGGCCGCTTCGCGCTGACCGCGCGTGTGCGTGGCGCGCGGGAGCATGGAGTATTCACCGGTGACCCAGCCTTCTCCCTTGCCGCGAAGCCATGGCGGAATGCGTTCTTCGACCGATGCCGTGCACAGGACCCGCGTTCCGCCGAAGCTGATCAGGCAGCTGCCTTCTGCGTGCTTGGTGTATCCCGTCTCGATAGTGATGGCGCGCATTTCGTCGGGCGCGCGTCCTGAAGGTCGCATTCCATTCTCCAATTCAGTCGAATCTCGGTGGAGGCTTTGGCCGATGGGCCTTGAGGCCGCAAGTGGAGTGGTTAGATAGAAGGCATGAACGGCCCTCCGCTTTCCGATTTGTCCGACCGCGCGCGGGAGATTTTCCGCCTCGTGGTGGAGGGGTATCTCGACACCGGCACTCCTGTCGGCTCGAAGGCGCTTGCGGGCGAGGGCGGTGTCGGCCTGTCGCCCGCATCCATCCGTTCTGTCCTGGCCGAGCTGGAACAACGCGGCCTGCTCGCCGCCCCTCACACCAGCGCGGGCAGGATGCCGACGGAAAGCGGCCTGCGCCTGTTCGTCGATGCAATGATGCAGGTTGCCGAACCGACCGCACAGGAGCGGGCGGCGATCGAGAAACGCCTCGCAGAACCCGGCCCGATCGAGCGCGCGCTGGAAGAGACAAGCGCGCTGCTGTCCGATCTTTCGGGCGCCGCGGGCATGGTGATGGTGCCCCGAAGGGAGCCGCGGCTATCGCAGGTGTCCCTCACCGCGCTCGACGCGAACCGCGTTCTGGCAGTGCTCGTGGGAGAGGACGGCCATGTCGAAAATCGCATACTCTCCGTTCCGGCAGCCGTCTTGGGCGTGTCGCTCGAACAGGCGAGCAATTACCTCACCGCGCGCTCGTCCGGGCGGACACTCGCCGAGGCGGCCGCTGTGGTCGAACAGGAGATTTCCGGCGGACGCAGCGCGCTGGACGAGGCCAGCCGCGATCTCGTGGCCCGCGGCATCGCGACCTGGACCACCGACACGGCCGAACGCCCGGTCCTTATCGTGCGCGGCCAGGCCAATCTGCTGGACGAGAGCGCGCTCAGCGATATCGAGCGGGTGCGCTCTCTTCTGGACGATCTCGAAAACAAGCAGTCGGTCGCCAAGCTCCTTGAAAATGCGCGGGACGCAGATGCCATGCGGATATTCATCGGCAGCGAGAACCGGCTGTTCTCGCTATCCGGTTCCTCGGTCATCGCCTCGCCCTATCGCGACCGGGAAGGTAAGGTGGTCGGAGTGCTGGGGGTCATCGGGCCAACTCGGTTGAATTACGCCCGTGTCGTCCCCATGGTTGATTTCACGGCCCGTTCCTTGGGCAAAAGATTAGGCTGACAGGGTTTACAAGTGAGCAACGAGAACACGAACGAACCGCAGGACAAGGCGGTCGACGAAGAAGTGGCGCGCGAGATGGAAGGCGTGCCGGAGCACCTGCGTGACAAGGACGGCGAAGAAGACGCCGCAGACGAAGCGCTTGAGGAAGCGCTGGCGAGCCTGCGCGGCGATCTGGAAGCGGCCAAGCAGGACGCGCTTTATGCCCGTGCCGAAACGCAGAACGTTCGCCGCCGGATGGAAAAGGATATCCAGGACGCTCGCAATTACGCGGCGACCGGGTTCGCCCGGGACATCCTGAGTGTGGCCGACAATCTCGCCCGTGCACTCGACGCCATTCCTGCGGAGCAGCGCGAAGACGAGAAGCTCAAGGGCTTTATCGCAGGTATCGAAGCCACTCAGCGCGAGCTTGAAAAGGTGTTCAACCAGAACGGCATTACCCGCATCGCGGCCAAGGGCATGCCGCTCGATCCGAACCAGCACCAGGCCATGATGGAAATCCCGACCGACGAGGTCGATGCAGGCACCATCGTCCAGGAAATGCAGGCGGGTTACATGATCAAGGACCGTTTGCTGCGTCCGGCAATGGTCGGCGTCGCGAAGAAGCCCGACTGAACATTGGAAGTGGATCGGCGATGAGAACTGCAATGCTTGGAGCGGCGGTTCTCATTGCCGCCATGTCCCCTGTCTCCGCACAGGAAAGCGCCGACGAGCGCCTGGCCGCGCTGACAGATGCGTTTTACGATTATCAGCTCGACAATTACGCGCTGGTGGAAACCGAAAGCGGTCAGACGAGGCAAGGCGACAGCCTGCCGTCGGTATCGCCCGATGTTCAGCGCGCTCGCTCTGCTCGATATGCCGAACTCTTGCAGCAGCTGCAGGCATTGGAAGGCGAGCCGCTGGGCAAGGATGCGCGGACCAACGCGCTGATCTTGCGGACCCTCCTCGAAGCGGAAATCGGCGATGCCAGGTTCGCCGAATGGGAAATGCCGCTCAACAGCGATTCCAATTTTTGGTCCTATCTCGCTGGGCGCACTCCTTACTCCTCGGTAGAGGAATACGAGAACTACATCGGCCGCATGCGCGATCTGCCGCGTTATTTCGCAGAGCATACCGCTAACGCGCGCGACGGACTGGATCGCGGCTTCAGCGTCCCGGCCGTTACCCTGGAAGGGCGAGATGCGTCGATCGAGGCGTTTGTGGTGGATGAACCGGAGGCAAGTCCCTTCTGGACGCCCTTCGAGACCATGCCTGCCTCGATCCCCGAAGCCGAGCAAGAACGCCTGCGCGCCGCGGCAAGGGCCGCCATCGGCCAGCATGTGACCCCGGCCTATGCGGCATTGCTGCAGTTCTTCCGCGACGAGTACCTTACGCGCGCGAGATCGACGATCGGTGCCAGCGAATTTCCCGAAGGACGCGCCTATTACGCGCAGCAAATCCGGCAGTATACGACGCTCGATCTGACCGCTGAGCAAATCCACGCCATCGGACTTGAAGAGGTGGCCCGGATCAAGGCGGAAATGGAGCAGGTCAAGGACGAGGCCGGCTTCGAGGGCACCCTTGAGCAGTTCATCACCTTCCTGAGGACCGATCCGCAATTCGTCGCTGATACCCCCGACGAGCTGATGGGGGTGGCCGCCTATACCGCAAAGCGAGTGGATGACCGGCTAAGCGATTACTTCGGCTTCCTGCCGCGGTATCGCCATGGCATTCGTCCGGTCGATCCGGCTATCGCGCCGTTCTACACAGCGGGGCGCGGCGGGCTGGAATATTGCCAGATCAACACGCACGACCTGCCTTCGCGACCGGTTTACAACATTCCGGCGCTGACAATGCACGAATGCGCCCCGGGGCATAGTTTCCAGGCGGCGATTGCCCTCGAACGCGACGATGCGCCGAGGTTCCGCCGCCAGACCTATTTCTCCGGCTTCGGCGAGGGCTGGGGGCTCTACACCGAGTATCTCGGCGAGGAGATGGGCATCTACCGCACGCCCTACGAACGTTTCGGGAAATTGAGTTACGAGATGTGGCGTGCCGCGCGCCTGGTGATTGACACGGGCATCCACCACTACGGTTGGACCCGCGAACAGGCGATCGACTATCTTGCCAGTCACACCGCGCTTTCCAACCGGGAGGTCGAAACCGAGATCGATCGGTACATCAGCTGGCCCGGCCAGGCGCTCGCATACAAGCTGGGCGAGATGACGATCCGCCGCGTTCGGGCAAAGGCGGAGGACGCGCTGGGAAGCCGGTTCGACATTCGCAAATTCCACGATGTCGTGCTGTCGCTGGGTTCGGTGCCGTTGCCGGCGCTGGAAGCCCGGATCGACGCGTTCATTGCCGACGGTGGTCAGGGCCTGGAGGGCGTCAGCTACGATTAGGCTGCGTCAGCGGCACAGCGAGACGTCGTTCAGATAGGCCTGCAGAACCTGTCGGCGGTCGTCCGCCCATAGGCCCACCATCCGGTCGTCCGGTCGAGGGCTGGTTGAAAATTCCACCGCCCTTGCAAGGAAAGTTCTCCCATCGGCAGGGCAGAAGTCCTGCGCTCGTGAAAGATTGAGGAAGTCCGTGACCGACTGGTACCGGGCCTGGACCTCGCGGTCTTCGCGCCGGCGCTCTTCCAGTCTCTCCTGCATCCGCTCGTCCGTCGCATCGCTGCGGCGGGCATTGTCGCGCAGATTGTCGACGCGCGACACTTCTGCGCGGAACGTGTCGGAATCACGCGGGTAGAAGCGGGCTAGGGGAGGATTGGGTTCGGTCGGCGTTTCGCTGTAATAGCGGTCGACACGCTTGGCATCGGTATCGTCGTCCAGCTCGGCTCCGATCGCCACCGCACCTATCGCAGCAGCACTTTCGGCGAGGGAGGGGTCGCCTTTCGGACGCTGGGCCGCTTCCGCAACCGGTTCCGCCAGCAACAGGTTGACCAGCATCGCTGCATCGAAACGGTCGTGAACCAGCTCGTTGACCATGCAGGGGTAATAAAGGCGCTCGCCCTCGATCCACGCGATCATCCGCTGGTTCGTTGTGCACCCGAACGAGGTGAGTTCGATATCGGGGGAAGCTTCCCGTGCCTCGACAAGGGCCTGCGAAACCAGTTCGGCGCCGTGGGAAGGCTCTTGCGCAAGGGCAGGTGAGCCGAAAAGCGAAAGAAAGGCTCCAGCCGCTACAACCGTCGCTCCCGACCAATTCATTGTCATTCTCCCACCTGGCACCCGGATAATCTTGCGGGTGCGACCTTGCATCACGCTGAACGGTCCGGCGGGGACTGCCATTCCCGCCGGACCGCCGATCAGGTTCAGCTCACCAGCTGAGCCCGGTTTTCGTCGCGGTGCTTCTTGAGGTACTTCATGAAGGGCGTGCCGCCCGTACCGACATCCGGATCGTTCCCGGCAATGCTGCCCGCCTGTTTGTTGATGTAGCTTGCCGCATATTCGAGGTGACGGGTGCGGAAGCGGGCGGATTGCTCAAGGCAGGCGTTGAACGCTGCCTTCAGTTCCGCATTCTCACTGGCCGACACGAAATCCCGCAAGGTGGACTGCGCTGCCAGGTCCTCGATGAAACGGCGGTGCTCGACCGGGCGGTAATGATGCAGCTCGTCGAGGAAGCTCTTGAGCGGATCGTCGCTATGTCCGACCTGGAAGAGTGCATCCATCGCCGGGACGATAGACGATTGCGATCCCGTCTGTCCGCGCAATGCCTGTGGCTTGCCCTCGAAACGCTCGATCCCTTCATAGACAAGGCCGCCGTCTCGCAATGCAGGGTTGTTCGCCCAGCCGTGGATGTAAGGCCGCACGCGGTGGAAGTAGATATAGGGGTCGCATTGCTCGGGCATGCGCGCGAAATGTTCGTAAATGCGCTCCCAGGCGTCGTCCATTTCCTTCAGCAGGCGCGTAGCTTCCGCCTCGTCGCCTTTTCTAGCGACGTCGACGAGCCGCGCTGCATTATCCAGCAGGACACCGGCTTCCGCTTCGATCGCGACGTGAACGAGGACGAACCAGTTTTCGTCGGCACCGCACAGGAAATTCTGGTGCATGGCGATATTGTCCAGCGTGATGGGTCCCGATTTGTCGAGCCGGTACCAGTTGTCGAGCACGTATCCGGAATAGGGGAGGAGCGGCGCCTGGCCGAGGCGGTCAGACAGGGCGCACATGGGCCGGGCGAGATTTGCGGGGAGGTGTTGAGGCGGCTTTGCCTCGCCCCAGACATAGGCTTGAACCAGGAAGGAATAATGCACCATGGCAGTGCGGACCTCTTCCTCCGGAGCGGTCTGGACCCATGCCGAAATTTCCGGATCGGGGAGGGCATCGAGGAAGTGTCGGGCCCGGCCCGAAGTAAGCAGCGCCGACAATATGCCTGCCGCTTTCACGATCGGACCGAATTGTTCGGGGAGCGTGATCTCGTCGATCTCGTAATGCGAAAGATAGCCGCGCTCGCGGCTCATACCGTAGTCTTTAAGCTCCATTGTGATGACTCATCGCCGAGCGCGGGTTGGGCCGCTCGGTCAATGCGTGCATTCGTATCCATTGAAACCGGTTCGCTCAAGGCGGGGTGTGGATAGTCCCGTCGCGGCTAAAGATCGCGAACCATCTGCAGATTGCACCGCGCATAGGGCGTGTGCCGCAATTCGTGAGCTTCGAGAGCCCTGAACCCTTTGCGCTGATAAAGGCGGGTAGCGGGCTCAAGGCGGGAATTCGTCTCCAGCCAGAGGGCATCGGCACGCCGGCCCTTGGCAATTTCGATGAGCCGGTCAAGAATAGCGGAACCCAGACCCTGTCCCTGTGCCGAAGGATCGGTCGCCATCTTCACGACCTCGAGCCATTTGCGCCCGTCTGACGGCACCTCGTGCGGGACGGCGAGAGCGCCGCAGCCGACAACGCGCCCTTCCAGTTCGGCAAGCACGATGGCTCCCCCAGGGTCGAGCAGGGAGGTGACCGGATTTTCCAGCTGGCGGCGGTCGCTTTCCTCGACGCCGAAATATTCCTCGATCCAGCGCAGGTTGAGGGCCGCGAAGACAGCCTCGTCGCCCGACCTGAAATCCCTCACGAGAACGGTCATCCATCTGCTCCGGGAAAATTGACGAGCAGGTCGTAGGCGGATTTGTCGCCAACCCCAGCTATCCTCATGCCATTACGTAGCCAGAAAGCGTGTTTGACGATCTCGGCCTGCTGTTCGATGCCGTATCGTTCAAGCGCCCAGCCGGGCCTAAGCGAATAGTCGTATCGCGCCCAGGGCATGCGCCGGGTCACCAGATACCATTCGCCCCGCGTCTGGGTCTGCCATACGTGGACCATCTCATGGATGAAGAGGCCTTGCCGCCGCAGGTCGGCTGCCGAAAAATCATCGCAATAGTTCTCGGACGCGGGATGGAAATGTAGGTGACCCCTTGGTGCCATCGTGACCCGGCGAGGCTGGAAGGGAAACCATTTGCGCCGACGGATCGTGACGCGCGCATAGTCGATGACCGTCCCCAAAACGCTCCGCGCTAGCGCTATCTCTCCGGCCGTAAGAGGCCGCTGGCCGCCGATCTCGCAGGTTGCGGGAACGGCGGCATCATGGCTCTCTATGTCGAGTGTGTCGCGCGGATCGCTCAGCGCTCGTCCCCAGCAGCCTGTATCGGAACGGTGAAGGTGGCCGATTTGCCGCCCGCAACGGTGAGGGTCATGGCGGTTTCGCTACCCGCGACGAGATCGGGCGAGAGGTCGAACACCATGACATGGAGGCCGCCCGGCTCGAACTTCAGGGTAGCTCCGGCCTGCACCGCCTGCGGACCGGTTTCACTCATCTCCATATTGCCATTCATCTCGATCGTGCCGTGGACCTCGGTCTTGCCGGCACCGTCGACCTCGGCCTTACGAACAGCAACGCCGCGATCGCCATTGTTGACGAGATCGAAATAGATTGCGGCGGGATTTCCGGCGACCGCCGGCAGGACCATGCGCGCGTTCTCGACCGTCAGCCCTGCCGCATCGCTCGTGGCGGAGGACTGCGCTTCTTCTTCCGCGCCTCCACAGGCGGCGAGTGCAAGGCTGGAGCCCGCAAGCAGGGCTGCGGCGAAAACGGGTTTGATCATTGTGGAAATTCCCTCCTGTTGATGGCGCAAAAAACTAGCGGGGGACCTCCCTTGTGCCAAGAAAAACCGCACCTATATCGCTCGGGTAACACACCACTCGAATGAGCCGCCGACCGGTTCCGCCTCTCGTGGGGGACCAGAAGTGCGGTGTCCAACAATGTGAAACTTATGGGGAAACCATGGCTAAAGTAATCGGTATCGACCTCGGCACCACCAACAGCTGCGTCGCCGTGATGGACGGCGGCAAGCCGAAGGTCATCGAAAATTCTGAAGGCGCGCGTACCACGCCTTCCATCGTCGCCTTCACCAAGGACGGCGAACGCCTCATCGGTCAGCCGGCCAAGCGCCAGGCAGTGACCAATCCGGACAATACGGTTTTCGCGGTGAAGCGCCTGATCGGCCGCCGCTTCGATGACCCGGTGACCAAGAAGGACACCGAGCTGGTCCCCTATGACATCGTCAAGGGCAAGAACGGCGATGCCTGGGTCAAGGCCGGCGGCGAAGAATATTCGCCCAGCCAGATTTCCGCTTTCATCCTGCAGAAGATGAAGGAAACCGCCGAGAGCTATCTCGGCGAGAAGGTCGAGCAGGCCGTCATCACCGTTCCCGCATACTTCAACGACGCGCAGCGCCAGGCAACCAAGGATGCCGGCCAGATCGCAGGTCTCGAAGTGCTGCGCATCATCAACGAGCCGACTGCGGCCGCGCTCGCCTACGGTCTCGACAAGGAAGACGGCAAGACCATCGCAGTCTACGATCTTGGCGGCGGTACCTTCGACGTTTCGATCCTGGAGATCGGCGACGGCGTCTTCGAAGTGAAGTCGACCAATGGCGACACCTTCCTGGGCGGTGAAGACTTCGACAGCGCAATCGTCGAATGGCTGGCCGACCAGTTCAAGAAGAAGGAAAATATGGACCTGCGGACCGACAAGCTCGCTCTGCAGCGCCTCAAGGAAGCGGCGGAAAAGGCCAAGATCGAGCTGAGCTCGGCCCAGACCACCGAAGTGAACCTGCCGTTCATCACGGCGCGCATGGAAGGTGGTTCGTCCACCCCGCTGCACCTTGTCGAAACGATCAGCCGCGCGGACCTTGAAAAGATGGTCGGCGACCTCATCCAGCGCACGCTCGAGCCGTGCAAGAAGGCATTGGCCGATGCCGGCGTCTCCAAGGACGAGATCGACGAAGTCATCATGGTCGGCGGGATGACCCGCATGCCGAAGGTGCGCGAAGTGGTCGAAGGCTTCTTCGGCTCCAAGCCGCACACCGGCGTGAACCCCGACGAAGTCGTGGCCATGGGTGCTGCCATCCAGGCCGGCGTCCTCCAGGGCGACGTGAAGGACGTGCTGCTGCTCGACGTGACCCCGCTGTCGCTGGGCATTGAGACGCTCGGCGGCGTGTTCACGCGCATGATCGATCGCAACACCACGATCCCGACCAAGAAGACGCAGACCTACTCGACCGCTGAAGACAACCAGCAGGCCGTGACGATCCGCGTGTTCCAGGGCGAACGCGAGATGGCTGCCGACAACAAGTTGCTCGGCCAGTTCGACCTCGTGGGCATTCCCGCTGCACCGCGCGGCGTGCCGCAGATCGAGGTGACCTTCGACATCGACGCCAACGGCATCGTGAACGTCAGTGCAAAGGACAAGGGTACCGGCAAGGAACAGCAGATCCGGATCCAGGCATCCGGCGGTCTGACCGACGCCGATATCGAGCAGATGGTCCAGGACGCGGAAAAGTTCGCGGACGAAGACAAGAAGCGCAAGGAAGGTGCCGAGGCCCGCAACCAGGCCGACAGCCTCGTCCATGCCACCGAGAAGCAGCTCGAAGAGCATGGCGACAAGATCGAAGCTTCGCTGAAGAGAGAAGTCGAGGAGAAGGTCGCGGCGCTCAAGACCGCTCTCGAAGGTGACGATGCAGCAGACATCAACGCCAAGGCCCAGGATCTGTCGCAGAGCGCGATGAAGATGGGTCAGTCGATCTACGAGCAGGAGCAGGCCAAGGCTTCGGCCGATGCTCCGAGCGAAGACGGCGGCGATGCGGGCAATGACGAAGAAGTCGTCGATGCCGAATTCTCCGAAGTCGACGAAGACGCGAAGAACTAAGGCTCCTGATGAAAACCCCGACCGCCATCGGTGCGAAATGCGCCGGTGGCGGTTGGATTTTCAGCAGGCGGGATCATCATGTCAGCTACTGAAATCGACTTTTACGAATTACTCGGCGTCAGCCGGGATGCGGATGGCGCGACGATCAAGTCCGCTTATCGCAAGCTCGCGATGAAGCACCATCCGGACCGCAATCCCGGGTGCGCCGAGAGCGAGAACACATTCAAGGCGGTCAGCGCCGCTTATGAATGCCTCAAGGACCCGCAGAAACGCGCAGCCTACGACCGCTTCGGTCACGAGGCCTTCACGCAGGGAATGCAGGGCGGGGGCGGCCACGGCCACCCGGGCGCCGACTTCGGCGATATCGGCGATATCTTCGAGACCATTTTCGGCAGCGCCTTCGGTGGCGGTGGCCGGGCGCAGCCGCGGCGCGGGGCAGACCTGCGCTACGACATGGAGGTCACTCTCGAAGAGGCTTTCGACGGTAAATCGACCGAGATCGAAATCGAAGTCAGCCGTTCGTGCGAGACTTGTCACGGCAGCGGCGCGACGCCGGGCACGCAGAAGCGGACCTGCAATTTGTGCTCTGGGCAGGGGAAGGTCCGTGCAAAGCAGGGCTTCTTCGTCGTCGAACGGCCCTGTCCCAACTGCCACGGCGATGGCGAGATCATCACCAGTCCCTGCAGGGATTGTCGCGGCGAAGGTCAGGTCGACGTTCCGCAAAAGATCGAGATCGACATCCCCCCGGGCGTCGATACCGGCACGCGCATCCGCCTCTCGGGCAAGGGCGAGGCCGGTCCGCGCGGCGCGGCACCGGGCGATCTCTACATCTTCGTCCATGTAAAGCAGCATCCGATCTTCGTGCGCGAAGGAACGACGCTGGCGACGCGGGTGCCGATCAGCTTTACGAAGGCTGCTCTTGGCGGTTCGATCGATATTCCCGGCCTGGATGGCGAGGAAATCACGCTCGAAATTCCCGCCGGTATCCAGTCCGGCAGGCAGCTGCGTCAGCGCGGCGCGGGGATGCCCATCCTCCAGGGGCGCGGTCGCGGAGACATGGTGGTGGAAATCGCCGTCGAAACCCCGACCAAGTTGAGCAAGCAACAGCGCGAAATTCTTGAGCAATTCCGCGAAACAGAGACCGGTGACGAATGCCCCGAAAGCCGGGGTTTCTTCAACAAGATCAAGGAAGTGTTCGGCGGTTAGACCAAGCGTTCGAGGACTTCGGACCGTATCTGATCGAGGAGGCCGCGGGCACATCGCCCTGCGGCCTCTTCTTCGTCCAGAATGGCGAGAAAAGCCTTCTTCTTGAAACTCCTGACCACCAGCTCGCCGGGAGCATGGTCTACGGTCGAGCACACGAGATCGATCATCCGCTCCGCCCCATGCAGGCGCCCCCACAGGTAATCGTTTTCGCGATAGGACCGGCTGAAGAACGCACCGAAATTGTAGAACTCGATCCCGCGCAATGTGGCCCGTGTTCCGCCCTCGCGGATGCTGCGCGCATCATCGGGACTGATGCGGTCCACCTTCACCGGATCGAATTCCGTGAAGCCTTCGTTGCGCAGCAGCGGCAATGTGGCGACGTCGTAGAACGGGAAACCGAGATAGGCGAACAGCATCCGCCGCTTCAGATTGGCAGGCATGGCTTGCAACGCCTCCGCCAGCATCTCCTCCGCCTTGTCGTCGGTATCGATCAGCAGGCGCTTGCTTTCGATGGTGTCGAGCACCGTGCCCGGATCGCCCAACACGCTCTGCGCCACGTCGTGGAAATCATCGCCAAGCGAGGCGAGGCCTTCTTTCTCGAAATATAGCGAGAGAATGGAATAGATCGCATCCCGCCCGTGTTCCAGAGCGTCGTCGGAAATCTCCGGATCGGCTTCCCAATCGCGCGCCAGCCTGCGGGCGAGCAGACGCAAACGCCTGATGCGAAAGCCGATATCGTGTTCGCGGAAGAACCCGATCGCTTCGCTGGTCGCTCCGCCGTTTCCGCTCGACAACGTCGTGAGCCCGCGGCGCAGCAATTCCTCGCGGAGGACTTCCTCGACCGCAAGATGGTCGGGCAAGTGAAGCGAAGGCGCCGCATCATACGCAAGCTTAGCCAGCCGCGAGACTATGCCGCTGAGTTTTGCCTGCGCGTAGGAATGGAAGGCGTAGCCCGCCTGCTCCGCCGCGGCTTGCTGCGCTTTCTGGCGCCAGGCTTTCAGGCGTTTGGGCGTTGGCCTGTCGAGGAAGAGCGTGCGTCCGAACAGCCGCTCGACCGTCGCGTCGACTTCGGGACGCAGCGCGGCGACGATCCGCTGCAATCGCTCAGCCTCGCGGCTCTGTTCGTCCAATTGTTCGAGGTTGTCCCGAATGGGCTGTTCGCGCGGGATCGTGGAAAGCGAACCGAAGATGGCCGAAAAGAACCCGACATCGCGCGACGCACGATCATCGCGCGAACCAAACCTGTCGGGGCGCGGATCGACATAGACGAAGCGGCGGTCGACCTCTCTCTGGGCCGGTCTTCCGCGGAGCGCTGCCATAGCCCCGCCGAAAGGCTTGTTCACCAGTACCGAGCCATCGATCAGCGACACCGTATCGGTATCGCCGCGCATCACATGGATCGGCATGATGGTGTCGAGAAATTCCCCGCGGCTAGCCCAATCGCGGCCACTGTCCTTCGCCAGCCGGTCGATCTCTTCGACCTTGAGGGGCGGAAAGGCGCCGGGAAAGCTGGCCGTGGCACGCGCGGCAAAGACCAGCTCCAACGGATTGGCGAGATCTTTCCCGCCAGTGCCGGGCACCCTGCTGCGCATCGAGATAGGCAGGCGGTGTTCGGTATCCTCAACCACCGGCGGACTGTTTAGGCGAAGCAGCTCCAGATAGCCGTGAAAATCGGTCGTCGTGACGAACAGGTCGAGCGGATGGCCCGGAGGTAGCAAGGGAGCCTCGATAGGCGCATCGGCCATGGCGCTGAAGGCGCGCTCGAGCAGTTTCGAGAACCCTAGGCCGGAAAAGGGGGGCTCGAACCACCTCCCACGGATCAGGTGCGATACCTTGCGTCTTACTTCCGCCCGCGTTTCCGGCGCGACTTCTTCGGCAATTTCGGTGCCCGGACGGCTGAGTATGAAGGTCGCGAGCGGCTGCGCCCAGAACTTGCCTCCTCGCCATCGCAGACGCGCATCGGGATCGGTCAGCTCATCCACATCGGCGACCTCGAGCCAGAGGTCGGTCAGCGGTTCGAGGCTTTGCCCGGAATGAATGGCCTGCGCGAGGAAGACGGCGTTGATCCCACCCGCGCTCGCACCGCTCATGATGTCCGGAATGATACGCAGGCGGAGTTCGTGATCCTCCTCGATCGCAGCGAGCATCTCGCGATAGACCGCATCGACACCGGATGAAGAAGGTGCGCCCGAATGATAATCGCGACTGGCCCGCGCGAGGTGCCACAATTCGCGTGTGACCCCGTGCATGTAGACCGCCAGGCTGACCCCGCCGTAGCAGACAAGCGCGATCCGAAGTTCTTTTTGCCGCATCGCCGATGCTTGTGCACACTCGACGTCGCATTGGCAATTGCGTTCCGCAAATGTTCCGTCTAGCCAACCCACATGGCCAAACCGAAGAAACGTTATGTCTGTCAGGCTTGTGGCGGTGTTTCGCACCGCTGGCAGGGGCAGTGCGCCGACTGCGCGGAATGGAACACGCTGGTCGAAGATGCGCCGGCTACAGTGTTCTCCCTGAAGCATGACCTGTCGAGCGGGGGCAGGGCCGTCGAATTCGTGGATCTCGACAAGCCGGGCGAAATGCCGGTGCGGCAAAAGACGGGGCTTGCCGAATTCGACCGTGCCCTAGGCGGCGGCCTCGTTCCGGGCAGCGCGATTCTGATGGGCGGCGATCCCGGTATCGGCAAGTCGACACTGCTGTTGCAGGCCGCGGCCAAGGTGGCGCGGGAAGGGCACGGCGTCGTCTACGTCAGCGGCGAGGAAGCGGCAGGCCAGGTGCGTATGCGTGCGGCTCGCCTTGGCCTCTCCGATGCGCCGGTCAAACTCGCGGCGGCGACCGGTGTGCGCGACATCCTGACCACTCTCGGGACGATGGAGCCGCCGAAGTTCCTCGTGATCGATTCCATCCAGACCATGCACTCCGACACGATCGAGGGTGCGCCGGGCACGGTCAGCCAGGTGCGTGGCTGTGCCTTCGAATTGATCCGCTACGCCAAGGAAAACGGTGTCGCGCTGGTGTTGGTCGGCCATGTGACCAAGGACGGTAACATCGCTGGCCCCCGTGTGCTGGAACACATGGTCGATGTGGTGATGAGCTTCGAAGGCGAGCGCAGCCACCAGTACCGCATCCTGCGTGCGCTCAAGAACCGCTTCGGCGCAGTCGACGAGATCGGCGTGTTCGCCATGGCGGGGGAAGGCTTGGAAGAGGTCGAGAACCCTTCGATGCTGTTCCTTTCCGGCCGCGACCAGCAGATGGCCGGAAGCGCGGTTTTCCCGGCGATGGAAGGGACACGGCCCGTCCTCGTCGAAATCCAGGCCCTGATCGTGCGGCTCCAATCGGGTGCAACGCCCCGCCGTGCGGTAGTAGGCTGGGACAGTGGCCGCCTCGCCATGCTGCTGGCCGTGCTGGAATCGCGCTGCGGTCTCAATTTCAGTTCCGCCGAAGTCTATCTCAACGTGGCGGGGGGTTATCGCCTGTCGGATCCCGCCGCAGACCTTGCCGTTGCAGCAGCCCTGGTAAGCGCGCTTGCGGACAAGCCCTTGCCCGACCGCAGCGTGTGGCTCGGGGAAGTGAGCCTTTCGGGCGAGGTGCGCCCCGTTGCCCATGGCGGTATCCGCATGCGCGAAGCAGCCAAGCTCGGATTCAAGGCCGGTTTCGGCCCAGCCGATGAAAAGACCGCTTCGTCAGACTTGGATTACAAGGGTTTGGGACAACTCGCCAACCTCGTTGACCGGGTCATGGCGACGCAATAAACCGATTGCCGTCTATGACGGGATTTGACTACATCGTTCTGCTCATCGTCGGGCTTGCGGCCATCGGCGGGTTTTCGCGTGGTTTCATGCAGGAAGTCCTGTCGCTCGCAGCCTGGGTGCTGGCGGCATTCGCGATCCGCTTCCTCCACACACCGCTGACGTTGGCGATGCAGGAAGTGCTGGGGACGGGCATCGCGGTCTCCGTCCTTGCCTTCGCGCTGCTCCTTCTCATTCCCTATGCCGCGATGAAAGTAATTGCGAACAATGTAGGGAAAGCCTCGCGCAATTCCATCCTCGGCCCGATCGACCGCGTCCTTGGTTTCGGCTTCGGGGCTATCAAGGGGTTCGTGATCGTAGTGATCGCCTTCTCGTTGCTGGTCCTCGGCTATGACAGCGTGTGGGATTACCGTGGGCGGCCGGCCTGGATCACCACCGCGGCGACCTATGAATTCGTGGACGGCGGTTCTCGCACCATGGTCGAAGTGCTGGCCGAACGCCGCGCGCGCCTGCTCGGCGAAGAACGCGCCGCAGAAGAAGCGGCTGAAGAAGAGTGACCCGCCCGCCGGGAGGCGCGCTCTATTCGCCTGCCTTCCTGGCGCTGGCGGTGGAACTGTCCCGCTACCCTTACGATGAGAACGCGCCCCGTCAGGGTGAGGCCGTTTCGCGCACCTGTGGCAGCTCGATCCGCATCTCCTTTCACGACGAGTTCCGCCCCCTTGGCCTGCAGGTCACGGCCTGCGCCGTTGGTCAGGCCGCGGCTGCGATCTTCGCCCGGCACTGCGGGGCAAGGGACACCGCAGACATGGCCGGTATAACGGACGCTATCGAGCGCTGGCTCGCGGGCGCCTCGTCCATGCCGGAGTGGCCGGAGCTCGAACTGCTCGAGCCTGCGCGCGCCTATCCTGGGCGTCACGGAGCCATCCTCCTCCCGTGGAGAGCCGCCGCCGATGCGCTAGGCAAGGCAGGCGGCACTCGCTAAGCCTGCGCGCATAACAGGACATTTGGGGAGTAGGGCATTGTCTTCAGGCGAAGAGATCATGCAGCGGGAGCCGACCGAGAAGGAAATCCGCCTCGTCATCGCGGCCAGCAGCGCTGGCACGATCTTCGAATGGTACGATTTCTTCATCTACGGAACGCTGGCGGGCCTGATTGGAGCGGCGTTCTTCCCTAGCGACAACGAAACGCTTCAGGTCCTCCTCGTATGGGCCGGTTTCGCCGTCGGTTTCGGTTTCCGTCCGCTTGGCGCAATCCTGTTCGGCTTCCTCGGAGACAGGCTGGGGCGCAAATACACCTTCCTCGTGACCGTGACCCTGATGGGTATCGCGACGGCGGGGGTCGGCCTTATCCCGAGCGCTGCGAGCATCGGTCTTGCCGCCCCGATCATCGTGATCTGCTTGCGTATCCTGCAGGGCCTCGCCCTTGGCGGAGAATACGGCGGCGCTGCGATTTATGTGGCCGAGCACGCGCCGCCCGAGAAGCGCGGCTTTTACACCAGCTTCATCCAGGCGAGCGTGGTCGGTGGTTTCGTCCTTTCGATCATCGTCGTGATCGCTTGTCGCGCACTCATTCCGGCGGACGATTTTGCCGCATGGGGCTGGCGCATCCCGTTCCTGCTGTCGATCGTGCTGCTCGGCATCTCGCTATGGATGCGGCTCAAGCTGTCCGAAAGCCCGGTGTTCCAGGCGATGAAGGCGGCAGGCGAAACCTCTGCCAACCCGTTCAAGGAAAGCCTTACCTATCCGGGCAATCCCAAGCGCATTTTCGTGGCGCTGTTCGGGATTACGGGCATCCTGACGACCATCTGGTACACCGCCTTCTTCTCCGGTCTGTCGTTCCTGCGCGGGCCGATGCGCGTGGAAGAAGGGATCGTGGAGTGGATGCTGCTGATCGCGGGCACCATTTCGATGAGCTTCTATGTCATCGTCGGGAAGTGGTCCGACAGGGTGGGGCGCAAGAAGCCGATCATTATCGGCGCTATCGCATCGCTTGTCCTGCTGTTCCCGATCTTCTGGGGTATGGGCGCGCTTGCCAATCCCGGCCTCAACCAGAGCGCCGATGCTGCACCCGTGACCGTCAGCGGAGCGGCGTGCGAATATGATCCTTTCGCGGAAGTGCAGACGAGTGCCTGTGGCCGCGTCCTGCAGGACCTGACCGCACTCGGCGTACCTTACGCCATCGACGGCACCTCTTCGGCGACGATTGTCTCGGTCGGGGGCGCGGCGAACGATTACGGGGCACTTGCCGATACGGATCGCCGTGCGTCGATCCAGGGCTGGCTCGAAGGGGCGGGCTACAATTTCGAGCGCCAGACGCCGCCGCTGTTCAGCATCCTCGGGATTATCGGCCTCCTGCTGGTCTGCGGAATGCTGTCTGCGCTAACCTATGGCTCCGTTGCGGCGCTGCTGTGCGAGATGTTCCCGGCGCGCATCCGCTATTCCTCCATGTCGATCCCCTACCACATCGGGGCCGGCTATCTCGGCGGATTCCTCCCGCTGATCGCGGGATACATCGTGGCGATGACGGGTAACGTCTACTCGGGCCTGTGGTATACGATTGCTATCGTTGCGTTCGGCCTGGTCGTCGCCTGGTGGGGTATTCCCGACGGGCCACCGAAGGATTTCAAAGACGCGCATGGCTGATGCACCTCCGCCGACGCTCAGGCTCGACATCGACCGCGAAGCGCTTGCACATAACTGGCGCGCGCTGGACAGGCTCAGCGGCTCCGCGCGTGCCGGCGCGGCGGTAAAGGCCGACTGTTACGGGCTTGGCGTTGAGAATTGCGTGCCGACGCTCGTCGAGGCCGGCTGCCGCGATTTCTTCGTTGCGCACTGGAGCGAGGTTGCGCCGCTCCTGCCCCTGGTTCCGGCGGAACGGATCGCGGTCCTGCATGGCCCGTTGACGGTGGAAGAGGCCTCCTATGCGAGGCAGACCGGGGTGCGCCCTGTCATCGACAGCCTCCGGCAAGCGAAGCTGTGGACCGACAGCGGTGGCGGGCCCTGCCACCTGATGGTGGACACCGGGATCAACCGGCTCGGCATAAGTGTATCGGAAGTGTCGGAACCGGCAGTGCAGGCTCTCGAGGTAGAAGTCCTCCTTAGCCACCTGGCGTGTGCCGACGAAGACAGTCCCATGAACGCGCGCCAGCTGGCCGATTTCCGGGCGATCGCATCCTCGATCGACCACACGGCCCTCAGCCTTGCGAACAGTGCCGGAATAGCGCTGGGATCGGACTATCACTTCGACCTCACGCGGCCGGGCCTGTCGCTCTATGGCGGCGTCCCGCGTGAGGAATTGGCGGGTCATATAAAGCAGGTCGCACGCCCGAAGGCAGCGATCATCCAGACACGAAACCTGAAGGCCGGCGAAGCTGTCGGCTATAACGCAACCTTCACCGCAGCTGCCGAAATGCGCATCGGCGTCCTCTCGCTAGGTTATGCCGACGGCATCCTACGTGCATGGGGCGGGGCGAGCTTCCGCTATGGCGATCTGGCGCTACCGATCCTGGGCAAAGTGTCGATGGACATGATTATCATTGACCTTTCCGATACCAGGGAACTGGGCGAGGGCGACTGGGTCGAACTGCCTTATCACCTGCCCGATGCTGCGCGGCAAACCTCTGTTTCACAATATGAACTGCTTACCGTTCTGGGACACCGCTTCGATCGTTCCGCCTAACGTGTTGCGCTGCACATTGTGCGCCTGCTAAGCATGGCTGCAACGCACAATAGGGGAAGAGGCAATTCATGGCGAAACGCACCGCAGAGGGCGAACCGATCATCATCAAGAAGTACGCCAACCGGCGGCTCTACAACACCGACACCAGCAGTTACATCACGCTGGACGATCTGGCGAAGATGGTTCGCGAAAACGTCGACTTCCAAGTGGTCGATGCAAAGAGCGGTGATGACATCACGCACACGATCCTCACCCAGATCATCGTCGAGGAAGAAAGCCAGGGCGGCCAGCAGATGCTCCCCGTCAGTTTCCTGCGCGACCTGATCTCCATGTACGGCAATTCGATGCAGGCGATGATGCCGAGCTATCTCGAAGCCAGCATGGCCAATTTCCGCAAGAACCGCGAACAGATCCAGGCAGCATTTGCCAAGGGTATCGAAGCCAACCCGCTGGCCAAGATGGCCGAGGCCAATTTCAAGATGATGCAGAACGCCGCCGAGGCCTTCATCCCGGGCTCGCTCAAGACAGGGTCCAAGTCCGCCAAGCCGGACCAGTCTGCAGAACTCGCCCAGATGCGCACCCAGATGGCTGAAATGCAGAAGAAGCTGGACGAATTGAGCAAATAATTGCATCGGCCCGCGCCGAAACCCACCAGATACAGGAATTACCCGTGGCCCAGATCCGCCATGCCTTGAACACCACGCGCGCCGACGATTTCGCAGCATGGTATCAGGACGTCATCTCTTCCGCCGAAATGGCCGAGGAATCGGGCGTTCGCGGCTGCATGGTCATTCGCCCTTGGGGTTACGGCATCTGGGAACGCATGCAGCGCCTGCTGGATGACCGGATCAAGGCGACGGGCCATTCCAACGCCTATTTCCCGATCTTCATCCCGCTCTCCAATTTCGAGCGTGAGGCGGAACACGTCGAGGGCTTCGCCAAGGAAATGGCGGTCGTGACGCACCACCGCCTGATCGCGGGCAAGGATGGCGGCCTCGTGCCCGATCCCGAAGCCAAGCTCGAAGAGCCGCTGGTGGTTCGTCCGACGTCGGAAACGATCATCGGCGATGCCATGGCGCGCTGGGTGCAAAGCTGGCGCGACCTGCCGCTGAAGCTCAACCAATGGGCCAATGTGGTGCGCTGGGAAATGCGCACCCGCATGTTCCTGCGCACGAGCGAATTCCTCTGGCAGGAAGGCCATACCGCCCATGCCGACGAGGCAGAGGCGAAAGACCACACGCTCACCATGCTGGAAGTCTATCGCGCCTTTGCGGACGAAGATTTGGCGCTGGCGGTGATCCCGGGCGAGAAGCCGGAGAACGAGCGTTTTCCCGGTGCGGTCGAGACCTGGTCGATCGAAGCGATGATGCAGGACGGCAAGGCTCTTCAGGCCGGCACAAGCCACTATCTCGGCACGAACTTCTCCGAGGCCAGCGGGATCAAATACCAGAACAAGGACGGCGGCGAGAGCCTCTGCCATACCACCAGCTGGGGCGTTTCGACGCGGATGGTCGGCGGCGTCATCATGACGCATGGCGACGATGACGGCCTGCGCCTGCCCCCGAAGATCGCCCCGCAGCAGGTGGTCATACTGCCCATGTTGCGTGACAAGCCCGAAGACGAGGCGCTGATCGACTATTGCGAGGCTCTGCGCGCCACGCTCGCTTCGCAGCACGTACTGGGTGAGCCACTGCGCGTGCTCCTCGATACGCGTCCGGGCAAGGCTGCCGCCAAGCGCTGGGATTATGTGCGCAAGGGTGCCCCGATCATCATCGAGGTCGGCGGCCGCGACATGGAGAACGGCGTCGTCAGCCTGCTTCGCCGCGACAGGCTGTGGAACGAGGAAAACGGCAAGCCCGCCTTCCAGACTCCCACGCGCGAGATCGCGGGCCAGACCGTGCCCGACATCCTTGCCAATATGCAGGCCAGCCTGCTGACCGAAGCGCAGGAGCGCCGCGAGGCCAACATCACGCGCGGTGTCACGGATTTTGCCGAGGTCGAGCAGTTCTTCTCCGCCTCGCGTTATCCGGGTTGGGTCGAGGTCCAGTGGTCCAAGCCGACCGGAGCCGAACTGGAACAAGTGGTCGAGCGGCTGAAGGCATTGAAGCTCACCATGCGCAACGTACCGATCGGCGCGGCACCGGTGGACGGCGAGTGCATCTTTACCGGCAAACCGGCCACCGAACGCGTCCTGCTCGCCAAGGCATACTGACGCCCCGTGACATGGGGACCATGCGTACCCATATGGCGTCTCATGAAAAAACATAATCGAACCGGGCGGCCACAGGGTCTCCCGAGCAAAGAACAGATAATCGAATTTATCCAGGGGTCGCCGACCCCCGCCGGCAAACGCGAAATCGCGAAGGCGTTCGGCTTGAAGGGCCAGGAAAAGATCGCGCTGAAAAAGCGCCTCAAGGACATGGCCGAAGAAGGCCTGATCGACGGCAAGCGCACCGCCTACCACCGCATGGGCGGCGTACCGAAAGTGACCGTGCTGAAAGTTCTCGAAATCGAGGACGGCGAACCGATTGCCGTGCCCGAAAGCTGGGATCCGGACAGCAAGGAAAAGGCCCCGCGCCTAACGGTCAAGGAAAGCAAGAAGGTCGCGGCCCTCAAACGCGGCGATCGCTTCCTTGCGCGAACCGAAGAGAAGCCGCGCGGTTGGATCGCCCATCCGATGAAGAAGCTGCCCGCACGCACCGAAGGCCTGATGGGCGTCGTCGAGATCGACGGCGGCGGCAAGGCATGGCTCGCGCCGGTGGACAAGCGTGTCCGCAATTCATCGCCGATCTCGGACCTTGGCGGGGCGGAAGAGGGCGATCTCGTGCTGGCGGAAAAGGCCGGCAAGTCGGCCCGTTCCGCGGTCAAGGTCGTCGAGGTGATTGGCGACCCGCTCGCTCCCAAGAGTTTCAGCCTGATTGCCATCGCCAAGCACGGCATCCCCCACATCTTCCCCGAAGAGGCGCTGGAGGAGGCGCAGCAGGTGGCGCAGCTCCCCTTGAGCGAGGACAAACGCGAAGACCTGCGGAACGTCCCCATCATCGCCATCGACCCTGCCGATGCGCGCGACCATGACGATGCAATCTGGGCAGAGCCCGACGGGAAGGGCGGCTACCGCGCCATCGTCGCCATTGCCGACGTCAGCTTCTACGTGCGGCCGGGCGGTGCGCTCGACCGCGAGGCGCGCAAGCGCGGCAATTCGGTCTATTTCCCCGACCGCGTCGTGCCGATGCTGCCGGAAATCCTCAGCGCCAATGTGTGCTCCCTCGTCGAGGGCGAGGACCGGGCGGCAATGGCCTGCCACATCTCCATTTCGCCCGAAGGCAAGGTGACCGACTGGCGCTTTACCCGCGCCATCGTGAGGCTTGCCTCGAACACGGCCTATGAGGACGCGCAGAAGGCTATCGACGATGGCAGTGCAGACGATACGCTCAAACATCTCTGGGGCGCGTGGGATTTGCTGCACAAGGCGCGCGAAGCCCGCGATCCGCTGGACCTCGAACTGCCAGAGCGCCAGGTCCGCCTCAATGACGAGGGCGTGATCGAGGAAATCGCCGTGCGCGAACGCCTCGACGCGCACCGCGTCGTGGAAGATTTCATGATCGCGGCCAATGTCGCGGCGGCGAAGGCGCTGGAAGCGAAGAAGGCCCCGGTCGTCTACCGGGTCCATGAAACGCCGAGCCGCGAGAAGCTCGTCGCATTCAAGGAATATCTTGCCACGCAGGGCCGCAATTTCGCGCTCGGACAGGTCATCACACCCGGCCTTTTCAACCGGATGCTGAAGGACATCGGCGATCCGGCGGAAAAGGCGCTGATCATGGAAGCGGTGCTACGCAGCCAGACGCAAGCCTATTACGGTCCGGCCAATGCCGGGCATTTCGGTCTCGCGCTCGGCAGCTATGCGCACTTTACCTCGCCCATTCGCCGCTATGCCGACCTTCTGGTCCACCGCGCGCTGGTCGATGCGTACCATCTCGAACAGCCCAAGCCCAAGGGCGACATCCCGCCTGCCTCGGGCCTTTCGGACCGTGACAGGACTGCGCTCAGCCAGATCACCGATGCCATCAGCCAGACCGAACGCCGCGCGATGGAGGCAGAGCGCGACACGATCGACCGCTATGTCGCCTCATGGCTTTCCGGCCGGGTAGGCGAGACGTTCGACACGCGGATCACCGGTGTGCAGGGCTTCGGCTTCTTCGCCACCATCGAGAACCTCGGGGGCGACGGGCTGGTCCCGGTGTCCACCCTGGGCCGCGAATATTTCCGCTATGACGAGGCGGCCCGCCAGCTTGTGGGCGAAAACAGCGGCAAAACCTATGCCGTGGGCGACCGGCTCAAGCTCAAGCTGGCGGAATCGAACCCCCTGACAGGGGCCTTGAAGTTCGAAGTCCCGGAAAGCGACGGCTCGCCTATCGAAAAACGAGGGGACCGCCCGCCTCCCCTCAAAAAGAAACCGCTGGCCAAGGGCAAGGGCGCCCCGCGCCAGAAGCACCAGACCGGCCAGCGCGGACGCCCGAAGAACATCCGGCACCAGGGTAGGAAGAAGAAGTAGCGGAACGGGCACCGGGGTACGTCCATTGATCCGGTGAAGGAGATAGCCAGAATGCTCGTACCCGGACAGCCCGTTCCAGACCTCGACCTGCCCCTGACCATCGATGCGCGTTTCGAACTGTCGAAACAGTCGCCCGACAGCTTCACCATGCTCGTGTTCTATCGCGGCAAGCACTGCCCGATCTGCAAGAAATACCTCACCGAACTGGGGTCCAAGCTCGGCAAGTTCACTGAGAAGGGCATCAATGTCTTTGCCGTCTCGATGGACAGCCCCGAGCGCGCGCAGGTCAGTCACGAGGAATGGGACACGGGAGACCTTCCGCTCGCCCATTCGCTGAGCGAGGAGAAGGCTCGCGAGTACGGCCTCTATATCTCGGAAAAGCGGGAAGGCAGCGAAGAACCCCAGCGATTCAGCGAACCTGGCCTCTTCGTCGTAAAACCCGACGGTACGCTTCACTTCGCCGTGGTCCAGAGCGCGCCTTTCACGCGCCCCGATCTCGACGACCTGCTAAGCGGCCTGACCTATACTCTGGAGAACGATTACCCGACGCGCGGCACGCTTACCTGATCGTCAGGCGAGGGCGTCCAGCTGCTCGCGCGTGAGTTTGCCCGGCACGATGTAAAGTGGGCAGGGCAGTTCGCTGGCGCGGGCGGAGAAATGCTGGACCAGCGGGTCTTTTCCCCCGTCCTTCGTGGTGCCAAGCACCAGGGCGGCGACTTCGCCGTGCTCTTCGAGATAGGTCCGGATGACATCCGCAGGTGCGCCGGGACGAACCGCGATCACCGGCATCTTGCCCATTTCGCCGAAGATATTGCCCGCCGCGCTATTGGCGAGCACTTCCGCACGCTCGCGCGCTTCCTGCTCGATCGTCGCCTGCACGCCGCCGAAGGCATTGAAGGTCTGCTGTGGCACCAGAGCCAGGATATGCACTGAGCCGTTGGTTTTCATCGCGCGCAGCGATGCAAAGCGCAGCGCCTGTTTCGATTCTTCGGTTTCGTCCATCACGACCAGATAGATACGCATGCCCGGTTCCCCTCTTCTGGCAGGGGCCTATCCGGTAATTCGTATTCTGCGCAAGGACCTTGCGGCGGCGGCGCATTTTGGCCAGAGGTCCTAGCAACAGTATTTCCAGCGAGGACGTAACGTCAGCACATGCCCACGCCGATCAAGATGCCCGCCCTTTCCCCGACCATGGAAGAAGGCACGCTCGCCAAATGGCTCGTGAAGCCGGGCGACAAGGTCGAAGCCGGCGACATCATGGCGGAAATCGAAACCGACAAGGCGACGATGGAATTCGAAGCCGTGGACGAAGGCACCATCGCCTCGATCGCGGTTGAAGAGGGCACCGAGGGTGTAAAGGTCGGCACGGTGATCGCCATGCTCGCCGAAGAGGGCGAGGATCTGGAGGCGGCCGCAGCGGCTGCTCCCGCCGATGGCGAGGAAAAGGCCGATGAAGGCAAAGCCGAGGAAGCGCGCGAGGAAAAGGTCGAGCAGGAAGAGAAGCGCACCGAAGCTCCCGCTCCGGCTCCCGCACCCGCTCCTGCAGCGAAGAAGTCCGACGATGGCGGCCGCATCAAGGCGTCGCCGCTTGCGCGCCGGATTGCCGAGGACAAGGGGCTGGACCTGTCGTCCATCAAGGGCTCGGGCCCCAATGGCCGCATCGTGAAGGCCGACGTCGACGATGCGAAACCCGGCGCTGCGCCAGCAAAGGAAGCCGCCGCTCCCGCGCCTGCTCCGGCAAAGCCCGCGACACAGGGCGGCGATCTCGACGCTCCTTACGAAGCGCAGAAGCTCAACAATGTCCGCAAGGTCATCGCGCGCCGCCTCACCGAGGCGAAGCAGACAATCCCGCACATCTACCTCACCGTGGACGTGCGCCTCGATGCGCTGCTCAAGCTGCGCAGCGAGCTCAACAAGAGCCTCGAGGCTGACGGCATCAAGCTGTCGGTCAACGACCTGCTGATCAAGGCACAGGCCCGCGCGCTGCAGCGCGTGCCGCTGTGCAATGTCAGCTTCCAGGGCGACGAGCTCTACCAGTACACACGCGAGGATATCTCGGTCGCCGTGGCCGCGCCTTCGGGCCTGATCACTCCGATCATCCGCGATGCGGGCCGCAAGGGCCTCGCGCAGATCAGCACCGAGATGAAGGAGCTTGCGGGCAAGGCACGCGACGGCAAGCTGCAGCCGCATGAATTCCAGGGCGGCACCGCCTCGCTCTCCAACCTAGGCATGTTCGGCACCAAGCAGTTCGACGCCGTGATCAACCCGCCGCAGGCGATGATCCTCGCGGTCGGCGCGGGCGAGCAGCGCCCGCATGTCATCGATGGCGCACTCGGCATCGCCACCGTTATGAGCGCCACCGGCAGCTTCGACCACCGCGCCATCGACGGCGCGGACGGCGCGCAATTCATGCAGGCCTTCCAACAGCTGGTCGAAAACCCGATGGGGCTGGTGGTTTGAGTTCAAACCGGAATCGCCTCCGCCGCAATCCCGGACACAAATCCACGTCCACATGGTTCGTTTGATAAAGGGCGGGCACACCGGTCGCCTGTTTTGAGGAGATACACCATGATCCGCACAGCATTCGCCGTTCCGGCGCTCGCGCTGGCACTCGCAGCCTGTTCGCAGGAAGCCGAAGAAGTACAAGCCGATGGCGAAGTCGCTACCGCGCCTGCTGACGCGACCGTCGCTGCCCGCCCCGTCATGTATGGCGGTGAAGCGAACATGGATGCGTGCGGCTCTGCTGGAACCGTGGGCGCGCTCGACACGCTGGAAGGCCAGGTCCTTACCGTGCACTCAGCCCCCGATGCCACTGCCGAAGAAACCGACCTGCTCCAGCCGGGACAGCTCGTTTCGATCTGCGAGAACGAGGGTGACTGGGTCGGCGTTGTCTATTCCAAGAATGCTGCCGACTGCGGAACCGGAACGCCGGTTGCGGATCGCCGCGCCTACGACGGCCAGTGCCAGTCGGGGTGGATCGACGGCTCTTACCTCACCAACCAGGCGGGTTGATCCGCTTGGCACGGGAACCCCTCATCCGCGTCACAGCCATGCCTGCCGACACGAACCCTTACGGGGGCGTGTTTGGCGGGTGGCTGATGAGCCAGATGGCGCTTGGCGCAGGTTCGCTCGCCAGCCGCGAGGGGCAGGGCAAGGCGGTGGTCGTCTCGGCCACCGATTTTGCCTTCCCCGGCGCGATGCAGGTGGGCGACGAATTGTCGATCTATTGCGAGATCGCAACCACCGGCAATACCTCGCTCACCATCTCTGCCGAGGCCATTGCCCGCGAACGCAATGGCGAGGCCGAAACGAAGGTAGCGCAGGGCACGTTCAAATTCGTCCTCCTCGACGAAAACGATCGTCCGCGCGCCGTCGCGGAGCGGTGGGCATGAGCATTTCCCTACAGCAAGGTCGGCAGCTATGAAGAAGGTCGAAATTCCGGGCTGTCGCACTTTACCCAGGCGGACAAAGTGTAAACTTCATCTTTTCGGCGCAAGTGGCTGAAAAATAGCAATTCAGGAAGGAATGAGGCGGGCGACACGGTGTCACCATTGTCAACTTCGGCCCCGCCTCCTCACCAGTTGAAGGCAGATTGAAATGTCCAATTCCTACGACGTCATCGTTCTCGGCTCCGGACCCGGCGGCTATGTCGCGGCGATCCGCTGCGCGCAGCTGGGGCTGAAGACCGCCATCGTCGAACGCGAACTGCTCGGCGGCATCTGCCTCAACTGGGGCTGTATCCCGACCAAGGCGCTGCTGCGCAGTGCCGAGATCCTGCACTATGCCCAGCACGCGAGCGACTACGGCCTGAAGATCGCCGGCAAGATCGAAGCGGATTTGGAAGCTGTGGTGAAGCGCAGCCGCGGCGTCGCCAAGCAGCTCAACCAGGGCGTCACGCACCTGATGAAGAAGAACAAGATCACGGTGCACATGGGCGAAGGCACGTTGACCGGCCCGACCAGTCTCACCGTGAAGGGCGAAAAGGGCGAAGAGAAGCTCACTGCCAAGCACGTGATTGTCGCCACCGGCGCCCGCGCCCGCGACCTGCCGTTTGCCAAGGCTGACGGCAAGCGCGTGTGGACCTATCGCCATGCGATGACTCCGCCCGAAATGCCCAAGAAGCTGCTCGTCATCGGCTCAGGCGCGATCGGAATCGAGTTTGCCAGCTTCTACAACGACATGGGCTGCGATGTGACCGTGGTCGAAATGCTCGACCGGATCGTGCCGGTGGAAGACAAGGACGTTTCCGCCTTCCTCGAAAAGAGCCTGACCAAGCAGGGCATGACGATCATGACCGGTGCCGGCGTCGAAGACCTCAAGGTGTCCGACAAGGGCGTTAAAGCCAAGATCAAGGACAGCAAGGGCAAGGTCTCGGAAACCGAGTTCACCCACTGCATCACCGCCATCGGCATTGTCCCGAACACCGAGAATGTGGGGCTGGAAAAGCTGGCCGAAATGGATCGCGGCTTCATCCAGATCGACGATTACGGCCGCACCAAGTCCAAGGGTCTGTGGGCGATCGGCGATTGCACGCCCGGCCCCTGGCTGGCGCACAAGGCGAGCCATGAGGGCGTCACCACTGCCGAGGCGATTGCGAAGGAACTGGGTAACAAGGACGTCCACCCGCATCCGCTCGACCGCAATAACATCCCGGGCTGCACCTACTGCCACCCGCAGATTGCCAGCGTCGGCCTGACCGAGGCGAAAGCCAAGGAAGCGGGTTACGAGGTTAGAGCGGGCACTTTTCCGTTCATCGGCAACGGCAAAGCCATCGCGCTGGGCGAGGCGGAAGGCTTCGTGAAGACCGTCTTCGATGCCAAGACCGGCGAACTGCTCGGTGCGCACATGGTCGGCGCGGAAGTGACCGAGATGATCCAGGGCTTCGTCGTCGGCAAGACGCTGGAGACTACCGAGGCGGAGTTGATGAACACCGTCTTCCCGCATCCGACCATCAGCGAAAGCATGCACGAAAGCGTCCTGGCGAGCTACGGACGGGCTTTGCACATCTGATCCCGTAGGGCAGGAAGGACGGCATGACTTCGTTTCTGGTCCTCGCCTTCCTGATCCTTGCCGCCGGGGTAGTAGCGGTTCCGCTCGCGACCCGGTTCGGACTGGGTTCGGTACTCGGCTACCTGCTCGCCGGCATGGCGATCAGCCCGCTGCTCGCGGCGGGCAATGTCGATGTCGAGGCATTGCAGGTGTTTGCCGAATTTGGCGTGGTGATGATGCTCTTCATCATCGGTCTCGAAATGGAGCCGCAACGGCTCTGGGCGATGAGGGGAAAACTGCTCGGGCTCGGTGGCGGGCAGGTGATCCTCACGACGCTTGCATTGATGGGCATCGCCCTGGTCGACGGCAATCCCTGGCAGACTGCGCTGGCGATCGGGATGGTACTGGCGCTCTCGTCCACTGCGATCATCGTCCAGACGCTGACCGAGAAGAACCTCATGAAGAGCGAGGGCGGGGAGGCGAGTTTCTCGGTTCTCCTAGTCCAGGACGTCGCGGTTATCCCGATCCTCGCATTGCTGCCGCTCCTCGCCATGCCCGAACTGTATGGCGCAGGTGCAGCGCACGGCGGGGAGGGCGGTCACGGAGGCATCGACCTCACGGCGTCCATGCCCGTGTGGCTTGCGGCGCTGTGCCGATTGGCCGCGGTGGGCGTGGTCATCGCGATCGGCATTTTCGCGGTTCGTCCGCTGTTCCGCTATATCGCGGCTGCCAATTTGCGCGAGCTGTTTACCGCTGCCGCGCTGGGAGTTGTCATCGGTATCGCCCTGCTGATGTCGCTGGTGGGCCTGTCTCCTGCGCTGGGCGCATTCGTTGCGGGTGTCGTCCTCGCCACGAGCGAATACCGGCACGAGCTTGAGAGCGACATCAACCCGTTCAAGGGGCTCCTGCTCGGTCTGTTCTTCATTACGGTGGGCGCCGGGATCGACTTCGTCCTGGCGAGCCAGATGTGGCAATCGGTGCTCTTCTGGGCAGCCGTAACCATCGCGGCAAAGTTCGCGGTACTGTTCGCCGTTGGCTGGTTCTACGGCTTAAGAAAGCAAGCCCTTTGGCTGTTCGCCCTGAGCCTTCCGCAAGCCGGCGAGTTCGCTTTCGTCCTGATCTCCTTCGCCGTGGCCAACGCGGTGTTCGGCCAGGCCCAGGCTGACCTCCTCCTGCTGGTGGTCGCGCTGACCATGCTGGCGACCCCTCTGCTCTTCATCTTCTACGACAAGGGCGTGGCCCGGTTCTATTGCAAGGGCCAGGAACGCGAACCCGACGTGATCGACGAGGAAAACCCGGTTATCATCGCAGGGCGCGGAAGGGTGGGCGGGATCGTCGATCGCATGCTCCAGCTTGCCGGCTATTCGACCACGGTGATCGACTACGACAGTGCGCAGTTGGAGATCGTCCGCAAATTCGGTTTCCGGACCTATTTCGGCGACGCGACCCGTCCGGACCTGCTCGTGTCGGCGGGTATCGAAAATGCCAAGCTGCTCGTTGTCGCGCTCGATGAGCGCGAGCAGATCGACAAGCTCGTGAAGCACGTCATCCAGAACTACCCGCACGTGCACATCACCGCCCGGGCGATCGATCGCAATCACGTGTACGATCTGTGGGCATTCGGTTGCCGGGACATCATTCGCGAAACCTACGATTCAAGTCTCAGGATCGGCCGCTCGGCCTACGAGGCGCTCGGCATGAACCGGGAGCAGGCCCAGGCCGCTACCGATGCGTTCGAGAAGAACGACCGCGCCGCCATGCCTGAAGTTGCCAGCCTCTACCGCGTCGGCGTTCCGTTCCACGAGAACGAGGAGCTCATGGCCCGCGTCCGCGAGCTGCGTGAGGAGTGGGACCCTATCCTGCGCGAGCAGATGGACGAAATCCTCAACCGGGCGAAATAAGTCGTTCTCGTCAAAGGAACCGCGCGACGGGAAGCTTCGTTGTTTGAGGAAAGGAGCTGCCGAAATGGAATACGAAATCGACGACGATCCGCAGGATGCCTCGACCGATAACGACGAAGGCGCATCGCGCGACGGCGGCATTGTGGAAGACCACATCGCGCTGAAAAACCAGTCGAGCGTATCTCCCGACGATTATCCGCAGGAGGAACGCCAAGCCCAGTCGCTGGTTAGGCCGAAGAAGCGCGACTGACGAAGCGCTATTCGCGGAATGCCCGTTCCTTCAGCCAAGTGATCGGCGTGAACAGGTAGGACAGGATCGAGCGTTCTTCGCCCAGCAGGCTGACGTTGGCGACCATGCCCGGCCCGATCTCCAGCGGGTTTCCATCCTGATCTTTCAGAACGTCCGTCGTCTGCACCTCCACGGTGTAGAAGCTTTCGCCGGTGTCCTCGTTCACCACAGCGTCGGGCGAAATCGATGTCACCGTGCCCTTCATCTTGCCGAAGATTGCCGGATTGTAAGCGGTGATTTCGACGAACGCGTTCTGGGACAGACCTACGTTCGCGATGTCCTGCGGGCGGACCATCGCTTCCACATAGAGTGCATCGTCCGTCGGCACGATCTCGACGATGGGCTCGCCCGATGCGACGGTACCTCCAACGGTTGTCACAAACACACGGTTCACGAGCCCGCTCATGGGTGCGCGAATTACTGTCCGATCCACCCGATCTTCGAGGCCGGGCAAGGTCATCTGCTGCACCGACAGGTCCGCTTGAGCCTGTGAAAGTTCCATGCCCGCACGGCTCCGCCAGTCGCTGACTTGCTGTGCCAGGGCCGCCTGCGCCTCGGCAATACTCGACCGGGCCCTAGCCAATGATGCCTCCGCCGCAGACACTTCGCTCGCCGCGACCTGTGCGGCATTCTCGGCCTGGATCAGTTCGATCTGCGGGACAATGCGTTGTTCGGCGAGAGGTCTTAGCATCGCCAGTTCGCGTTCTGCAGTCGTCAGATTCGAGCGCCGCGCCGTAAGGATCGATTGCGCCTCGGCAACGGACCTTTGCGCTTGCGTGATGCGCGCCTGACCTGCCGATCGCAGTCCGCTGAGCTCCGCAGAGCGTGCGCTGTGGAGCGAGCGCTCGATGGCAATCTGGTCCGAGGGGAGGGAGCCATAGTCGGGCGTTCCCCCGCTCACTTCGGCACGCAGTCTCGCAATGCGCGCTTCGAGCGCACTCACGCCTGCCTCGGAACTGTCCAGCGCGGATCCTGTAATCGCCGGATTGAGCCGGACAAGTATTTGCCCCCGGCGCACTTCCTTGCCGGCCGTGACCATGATCTCCTGCACCACGCCGCCTTCGAGGTTCGACACGACCTGCAGCTTGGAACTGGGCACGACGCGACCGGTCGCTCGGACGGTGCGTTCGACCGTGGTCAATGCCGCCCAGATCACCGCCAGTACGGTGAAGGCGGCAATGGACCACAGAATGATGTTCGAAGATTTCCGCGCCTTGATTTCCTGCGCTTCGAATTCGCCATCCTCGCCAAGGAGCTGGCTCGTGATTTTGGAGAAAGCGTTCATCGTGCTGCTATCCTCGTTACCTTGCGCGTTATGTCTTCAGGCGTACCGTCCATCGCCACGCGGCCACGCGACATGAGGATGACCCTGTCGACGAGCGCGAGAAGGGAAGGGCGGTGGGTGATCAGGACAAGGGTTCGGCCGGCGAATTCCTTGCGCAGATTATTGATGAGCTTGGCTTCCGTTTCCGTATCGACCGCCGATGTCGGTTCGTCGAACACGAGGATCGGTGGCTGGCCTACCAGGGCACGCGCCATGGCGATCGATTGCCGTTGCCCGCCCGACAGACCGGAGCCGCGATCGGCAAGCTTGAGATCGTAGCCATTGGGCATGCGCGAGATGAAGTCGTGCGCCATGCTGATTTTCGCGGCACGGATCATTTCTTCGTCATTTGCATCGGGGCGGCCGAGCATGATGTTCTCGCGAACGCTGCCGGTGAGAAGCGCATTGTCCTGCAGTAATGCGCCCGCCTTTGCGCGAAGCGATTTGGGCGTGAGCTGGCGAATGTCGGTCCCGTCGATCATGACGAGGCCGCTGGTCGGGGGATAAAGTCCGATGATGAGACGGGCGATGGTGGATTTGCCCGAACCGATCGGTCCGATAAGGGCCACATTCTCCCCTGGTTCGATCCGGAAGTTGACCCCGCTCAAGGCCAGCTCGGCCGCATCGGGATAGCGGAACTCCACATCGCGGAACTCGATTGCACCTTCCAGAACATTCGGCGCGAGGCCGAGGCCCTCAGGCCCTTCGGCGGGCATTTCCATCATGGCGTCGATCCGACGGTAGGCGGTGCGCGCTGCGTGAATGCGGGTAAGCAGCGTGGCGATTGCCCCAAGCGGTGCGACCGCGCGGCCGGCAAGGATCGAACAGGCGATCAACCCGCCCATCGTGAGGTTCTGCTCGGCAATCGCGAAAACGCCGAAGATCACCATGCCCGTATACGCCATGGTCTGCGCGCTGCCTGCGATCGTTGTCGAAAGGTTCGCGGTCAGGCGTTGGCGGAGCGAGACATTGGCGTGTCCCTTCATCGCCTCTTCCCAGCGATGGCTGAGCATGTCGCCAGCGTTGGAGGATTTGACGGTCTCGAGACTGCCGATGGTTTCGACAAGGACTGCCTGCTTGCCAAGCGCCTCGTCCAGCGACTGCGATGAAAGCCGTCGCATTGCAGGCTGTGTCGCGATGGCCGAGAGGATCACAAGCGGGATCATCACGATCGGGACCAGCACCAGCCACCCTCCGATCATCGCAATCACGGCGAGCGTGATGATCGTGAAGGGCACGTCCACCAGCGCTGTAATGGTGGCGGACGCGAAGAAGTCTCTCAGCGTCTCGATCTCCCGGACCAGCCCCGCCAGGCCACCGGTCGTGTGTCGGCTGAGGTCCAGTCTCAGGGCGAGGATGCGCTCGAAGATGGCCTTGCCGATATCGCGATCCACGCGGGCCCCGGCAATATCGACGAAGTATGCGCGCAATAGCTTGAGAACGAAATCGAAGATGAGAACGATGCCGAGCCCGACGGCGAGGCCGATCAGAGATTCCGTGGCGTTGTTGGGAACGATCCGGTCGTAGACCGTCATCGTGAACAGCGCGGTCACAAGCGCGAAGCAGTTTATCAGAAACGCCGCGACCAGCACCCTCATGTAGAGCGGTCGGCTCTTCTTCAATGGCTCCGATAACCAGGGCGCTATCCGCCTATTGGTGCCATAATCCTCGTGTTCCAGATCAGCCAAGTGCCTTTACCTCCCCCGGGAACAGGCTTGGCACCGCCGCCTTGTCCGACAGCGGTGCCGAGCTGGTTATGTCGCGTCACGCGATCGCAATGTACTGGGTATCCGTGATATCGAATGCCCCATCGCCGATGATGCCGGCGTTGAGCGAAGTCTCGTAGACGGTGTTCTCGAGCTCGCTGGGGAAGGTGGTGCTGCTCGTTTCTTCGAATAGCCCTTCCGAAAGTGCGTCGGCCAGGGCGTTCTGGAATGCCAGGCTGTCGGCATCGCCCGCCACGAAGATACCGTTGACGGTTCCGCCTTCGTTGTATTCTGCGAGCGCATTGTGGATTTCACCGCCGGAATGGTCGAGGCCATCGGGGTTCTTCCACTCGCTGCTGCTGGTCTTGATCCGGCCGCCTCCAGCAAAGCTGTCGAAGGTTTCGTCAAGACCGCCCTTATCCGCACCGGCATAGCTTTGCAGCCAGTCGATCGCATCATCGAGATAATGCTTGGCGGTGTTTTCCGAGCCGTCGCCGATATCGTTTCCGGAAAGGAAATTGAGCCACGTGGCAACCACATCCCGGCCGAGCTTGGAGACGACGTCGTTCCCCTTCTTGCTCGAAGCATCGACCAGTTCCTGGGCGTCCGCCAGCGAGATGAAGAGAGTGTCTTCGACGTAATCGTCCGCAGTTCCGAAGATACCGTCGGCACCGGGATCATTGTCGGTCAAGCCGTTCCGATTGTAATCGCCGATCAACAAGCCGGGTTCGTCATTACCGTCGATCCCATCTTCGTTGTTGCTGTCGACAGCATACAAAAGGTCCTGATTGCCTTCGGTGCCAGGATCCCCATCCGGGAAATCCGGACCGTCGTGGGCCTGGTTGTCCGCAATGCCGTCCCAGAAGGTGCCGCCATTGTTCGGGTTCTGCCAGAAGCCCGGCGTCCGTACGCCCGGTGCCGGGTCGTTGAGACCGAAGTAATGCGCTGCATCGCTGTCGGAAACGCCCTGGTCGGTCGAGACTGTGACAGTGTTGATATGCTGTCCTGCCTCGAACGGCATGGTGTAATAGACGTTGAGACTTTCCTCAGGTGCCAGGGCTTCTGAATCGAGCACTCCGTCGACGGATCCGTCGGCACCGTCGACCGCCGCCCAATCTTCCCCGGCATCGCGGAAACCATCGCCATCGAGGTCCACCCAGGCATCGATAGCGGGATCGGTGTAATCCAGCTCCCCTGCGAAAACCGATCCGGCGGGCGAGCTCAGAATATCGCTGAAATCGAGACCGGTCAGGGTGGCGTTTCCATCGTTCGTTACCGTGACGAGGAAATAGATCGGATTGTTGGCCGATGTCGCCTGAGGTCCTGTGGGACTGTCGTGATCGTCCAGGAGCGGATCGAACACATTGTCATTGATCGAGATATACTTCTCGACGTCGATCGACGGCTTGTAGCACACGTCGATCGATTCAGTGTCCGTCGCCTGCAGTGCGGCGCTTCCGGTTGCCAGCGAATTCGCATCCGCCGTGACCACGTTCACTATGGGCGCGTTTGCATCCACGTCGGCCTGGGTCACGACATAGCTGTCGGTGTAGATCCAGGTCTCGTCGACATCGAGGTTGCCGTCGTTATC
>NZ_JAIGNS010000003.1 GCF_019711615.1 Qipengyuania intermedia
ATAGGTGTAGGTGATCGTATCGCCCGCATCGGTGCAGTCCGGATCGTCGGAGACGCCTTCCTTCACGATGTTGATGGCGGGCTCGTCGCACAGGGCGATGCTTTCCTCGTCCTGCGCTTCCAGCGCTGCCGTGCCGGTGGCGAGCGAGTTGCCGTTGGCGGTCACGACATTGTCGATCGTGCCGTCGTCGCCGCCCCATTCGTCCACGTCGGCCTGGGTCACGACATAGCTGTCGGTGTAGATCCAGGTCTCGTCGACATCGAGGTTGCCGTCGTTATCGGTATCGCCGCTCTGGAGCGTGAGCGTGCCGAGCTGGTCGTCGACCACGACCACGCCGGTCAGCGCGACATTGCCGGTGTTGGTCACCGTATAGGTGTAGGTGATCGTATCGCCCGCATCGGTGCAGTCCGGATCGTCGGAGACGCCTTCCTTCACGATGTTGATGGAAGGTGCATCCACAATCGGAACGGTGGCATCGTCCTGATCGGGCAGGGTCTCGTTGGTGTCACCGGTCGCGACGTTGTCGATCGCGCCATCACCTCCCCCGCTATTGTCGATATCGGCCTGCGTCACCGTGTAGCTTGCAGTGTACTCCCAGACCTCGTCTACATCGAGGTATCCGTCAGCATCGGTATCCCCGATGTTGAAGCCGGAGCCATCTTCGACTGGGGTGGCGTTGACGCTAGCGTATGCCTCCACTTTGTCGGTCATCGTGACGCCGGAGAGCGCGAAATTCCCGGTGTTCGAAATGGTGATGTTGTAGTTGATGACGTCGCCGGCGCTATCCACTTGGTCCGAGCCGTTGAAATCGTCATCGTCCTCGATGGAATCGACGGACTTGAGAACCTCGATACCCGGGATCTGAAGAAGCGGGGCGTCCTCGTCGTCGTTGGCGGATACTTCCCCACCTGCTGATTGCGCCGTTACGGTTGCGGTGTTGTCGATGTCGCCATCGGGCCCATCCGAGCTGTCGTTTCCATTCGAGTCCAGCTCATCCTGCGTGACGGTGTGCGTTGCGGTAAATGCCCACTTTTCCCCTAAATCGAGGACATTGTCGTTATTCCCGATTATATCGTCGAGCCGCACGAGCGAGCCACCGTCGATATTGGGATCTGTCAGGTCGACATCCGTGAGGGCGAGGTCGCCATTGTTCGTTACGGTGAACAAGTAGACGATCTGGTCGCCGGGGCTGTCGGCACCTGCGAGCCCGTTAAGTCCGCTGCCCCCGATGATTTCGGGTACCTCCTTCACGAGGTGAATGCTCGGCATCAGCTGATAGTTGCCGATGGGATCGACGATGATGTTCGATCCGGTTTCCGCATTGCCAGGCACAGTGACGGTTTCGTTGTCACCGGTCGTCTGGATCCAGTCAGGCCTCCCGCTCAGATCCTCGTCGATCGTGTAGGTCGCACCGCTCTGGACACCGTAGAAGAAGTAATTTCCGTTCGCGTCGGTGACGGTCGATCTTTCATCACCGTCAAGTACGCCGTTCCCGTTGGAGTCGATGAAGATGGTCCAGCCTTCGAGGCCGACTTCGTCATCGGCGTTCCCGAGAATGCCGTCCGCACCAGCCTCCTGACGGATGCCATCCTGGTTCAAATCGTTGAACTTCATGCCCTGGAGAGTGACGGCATCGACGGTACGCCATTCCTCAAAGGTCGAACTGGTGCGGTAGCCTTCCCCGGCATAGCCGAATTCGGTGTAAAGATAGAGGTAGGTATCCGCCGGCCCGTCACCTTGGGCCTCGATAGCGTCGACCGGTACCAGGATGGAAAGATCGGACCGCCCGCTTCCCGACGAATAGGCATCCGTGAAGAGGATCGAGATATCGTTCTCGGTCGCCGCATTTCCGGGATCGGCATTATCGATATCGAATGCGAGATGCTGCGCTTCGAGGTCGGTGAGGGTAGAGATCGTGTTATCAAGCGAAGTGTAGAGCTTGAAACTGTCGAGCGAAATCTGTTGCTCGGTCGGATTTGCGTTGTTTTCGTTTACGTCGAGCAGGAACTGGTAATAATCGACCCCGTCCACGGTCACGATACCGACTTCGCTCAGCTTGATTGTCTTCGTGAAGTTGGACGAAGTCTTGATGTGAGGGTTGGAGGGATCGGGGGTGTCGGTGTTGAAACCGAACTCGGTGCCGTTGTTTTGGACACCGAGAAAATCGTTGAAGTTACCCGTGCCGGAATTGACCGAGCCTGTAGCGACCAATGCTCCATTGACTTCGGCCGTCGAACCGTCGGTTCGCAAGTCGACGTCATCTTTGCCATCGCCGCTCGCGTCTATGAGAGCAGGAATTCCCAGCGTGGAATCGTCATCGTCGCGATCAATGATGGTGTCGCCGTCTTCGTCTACGCGGATAGGCATGTCTCTTCCCCTAATGCTGAAAGTTGCAATTAGGCGGCCCCAGGCGGCGTTGCGTCAGCCGCTCTGATTATGGTGCACGTCGTGCGAGACAGACGGGAAGAAGGCGGAATAGATGCCTTCGACGCATCCGGACGTTCATCCGAAGTCTGCATCGCAGGCGGCCCATGAGTTTTGTTCAATCCCTAATCGTGCACGGTCGAAAACGACTCGATTGCCAAAAGGGTTAACGGAAAGTTAACTCTTTGCCGCGTGGAGTCAACTTGCTTGCAAACCAAAGGCGATCTTGGCGGAATTCTACAGAAAAATCGGTCGCGGTCAGCGCAACAATCTCACGCGGGAAGGTTTTGGAGCTCTCAGGTGGTATTGGCGGACAGGGTGGGATTCGAACCCACGAAGGGCTTGCACCCTTGCCGGTTTTCAAGACCGGTGCATTCAACCGCTCTGCCACCTGTCCGCCGCGGCAACCCCGCTAGCGCCGCGCAGTGTCTTTGTCATCCCGGAACTGACAATGGTTTTGCATAGTAGGGTTACGGATGACATCTCCCGTTCACAGTCCTACTGCAAAGTTATGCCCATGACACGACGCCCCATTTTCTCGTTTTTGTTCGCCACCTTACTTGCGTCTGCGGCATCGCCCGTTGCGGCCCAGGACATGTCTTTCGACGCCTATCTCCAGTTGCTGATCGCACAGGCGAGGGCGGAGGGCGTCAGCGAGGCGACGCTGCAGCGAATGACTGCGGGGCTCGAACCCAACACACGCGTGATCCAGCTCGATCAATCCCAGCCCGGCTCGCCGACGCGCTCGGGCTATCCGCCCTTGGCACCGTATATCGCGACCCACGTCGACGAAGCGCGGATTTCCGGGGGGCGGCGCAATTACGCCAACGCCCGTTCCGAGCTTACTGCCCTGGAGCAGAGGTTCGGCGTTCCCGGGGAAATCCTCGTCGCGATCTGGGGTCACGAGACGGCCTATGGCGCGGTGAAGGGCGGCTTCGACCTTTCGCAGGCATTGGCGACATTAGCCTGGGAGGGTCGCAGGCGCGATCTCTTCGCGGGAGAGTGGGTGGCGCTGATGAAAGTCGCGGACAAGGGCTATTCCCGCAGCGAGCTCAAGGGCAGCTGGGCGGGCGCATTCGGCAATCCGCAGTTTCTACCAAGCGTCTACCTTCGACTTGCCACGGACGGGAACGGTGACGGACGAGCCGACATCATGAACAGCCGCGCCGACGCACTGGCGTCGATCGGCAATTACTTCCGGGATGCAGGCTGGAGGACTGGTCAGCCGTGGGGTGTTCGCGCCTATGTACCATCGGGTTTCGATGTCGACCGGTATCGCACGAAGCTGGATGCGCCCGTATGCTCACGCGTCCATGAACGCCACAGCCAGTACAAAACCGTCGAAGAGTGGAGAGAGCTAGGCGTCCAGCCCCAGCGCCCGCTTGCTCCGGGGACCATGGTGTCGCTGTTCCAGCCTGACGGACCAGGCACCCCCGCTTGGTTGCTCACATCAAACTATCGCGTGATCCTCGAATACAACTGTTCCAATTACTATGCGATGAGCGTCGGCCTGCTCGCAGACGAGATTGCGCGGTAAGGGAACAGACGCGCCGATAAGTCCGGTGGAAAGGTGAGGGCGCAACTCGCCAATCCGTACCGGCCCGGCTATACCCGTGACCAAATTCGAACAGTCACTGGGAACACCGGATATCCGGTGTGGAAACGTTTGCCGATATCTACCCGCTTGATCGCTCTTGCGACCGCCAGCATTCTTGCCGTCCAACCGCTTTCGGCCCAGCAAGACAGCGCCCGTCCTCCGGCGAGCGAAGAGGCGCCGATCGCATATCTATTGGACCTCACCAGCGGGCAGGTCCTGCTGGCGCGGGAAGCCGACAGAAGGTTCATGCCGGCGTCGATAACGAAGGTCATGACGACCTTCCTCGCTTTCGAATGGATCGAGGAAGGTCGATTGGTGCCCCGCCAGGTGTTCACAGTCGATCCGCAAGTCTGGGACGAGTGGAATAATGTCGGCTCCACCATGTTCCTGCCGAACAGGGCGCGCGTTACGGTGGACGATCTCATCCATGGCGTGACCACGGTTTCTGCCAACGACGGCGCAGCAATGCTGGCACATGGTGCGGCGGGTTCGATCGATGCCTGGGTCGCCGAGATGAACGAGAAGGCGCGTGAAACCGGAATGCGGGATAGTCACTTCGGAACCCCGAATGGCTGGATGGACAACGGCAAGACTTTCACCACCGCGCGCGATCTGGGCCTGCTCGCGGCATCGATGATCCGCAAGCACCCTTCGAAATATCGGCATTACGTCGGGCGGACCGAGTTCACATACAACGGCATCACGCAGCCCAACCACGATCCGATCTCGGGACGTGTCCCCGGCGCGGACGGTATCAAGACAGGTTTCACGAACCAGGCTGGCTATGGATTTCTTGGTTCGGCCGAGCGGAACGGGCGTCGGCTAGTCATGGTCGTGGCTGCCAGTCCGCGCTCCTCCGTACGCGACAGGGCCGCGCGCGAACTTCTCGAATGGGGCTTTGGCGAGTTCGAGCAAAAGCAGCTTCTCGGCAGGGGAGCCATACTCGGTGAAGCGCAGGTGCAGGGTGGCGACGCCGGAACGGTCGACCTCGTCGCTCCCGGCGGGGTGTATATCAGCCTTCCGGAGGGCTCCGACCCCGAGGTCCGCCTGTCCATCAGCTATCGCGGCCCACTGCGCGCGCCGATTTCGGAGAACGAACAGGTTGCCGAACTGCTGGTCGAGGCAGAGGGCATGCCCGAATATCGCGTCCCGCTACACGCGGCAGCGCCGGTCGGTGAGGCAGGCTTTCTTGACCGGATGTCGAATGGCATCCGCGGATGGCTGCGATAATGCGGGGCCGGTTCATCTCGTTCGAGGGCGGCGAGGGCATGGGCAAATCCACCCAGGCACGGTTGCTGGCCAAGCATCTCGAAGAACACGGCATCAATGCGGTCCTCACGCGCGAACCTGGCGGGACGCCAGGAGCGGAGGCCATTCGTGAACTACTCCTCCATCCCCCGGGCGAAGGCTGGGAGGCGGAAGCCGAAGCCCTGTTGTTCGCAGCTGCTCGCTCGGATCATGTCGCGCGCCTCATCGAACCGGCTGTGCAGAAGGGATCCTGGGTCATCTGCGATCGCTATCTGGATTCAAGCCGTGCTTACCAAGGCGAGGCTGGGAAACTTGGCGACGCTGCTGTGCGCCAGCTTCACGCAATCGGTAGCCACGGTCTCCTGCCGGACGCGACGATCGTTCTGCGGGCTTCCTCGGATCAGGTCGCGCAGCGTCTACGCGAGCGCGATGGCGATGAGACGGATGCTATCGGCGGACGTGATGACAGCTACCATCTGGCCGTGAACGCCGCCTTCGAAGCCTTCGCTGCCGAAGAACCTGGGCGGTTCCACATTGTCGATGGCGAAGGAACGGTTGGCGAGGTGCATCAGCGCGTGCTTCAAGCCATCTTGCCCATACTGCCGGAGCAGGTCGGTTGAGCCTCGTCGGTCACGATGATGCCTGGGCCGAATGGCGCACGGCCCTGGGCGGCGCGCGAATGCATCATGCCTGGCTGCTCGCGGGGAAGAAGGGGTTGGGCAAGGCCGCTTTCGCACAGGCCGCTGCGAGGGAATTGGTGGGCTCCGATGCAGGACACGGCGAACATCCGGATATTCTCACGCTCACTTACGGTCCCAAGAACAAGGAAGAAGCCAAGAAGCGTGACGACGGCAAGCCCTATGAGCTGGCCCGCGGTATCAAGGTTGAGCAGGTTCGCGAAATCCAGCGGCGCCTGACGACCCGGCCAACCATGGGGACGCGAAGGGCCGTTATCATCGATCCTGCCGACGATATGGAAACTGGCGCTTCGAATGCTCTCCTAAAGAATCTCGAAGAGCCGCCTGCCGGCACGTTTTTCCTGCTCGTCGCGCATAGCCCGGCCAGGCTGTTGCCGACAATCCGTTCCCGCTGCCGGACCGTCCGCTTCCCCACGCTGTCCAGACAGCAGATGGATGAATTGCTGCGGGACCTCGCCCCCGAAGCAGACATCGCGACGAGGGATGCCGCCATCGATGCCGCGGCAGGTTCTCCCGGCGCCGCGCTTTCCTTTGTCGAGCGCGACCTGGGATCGGCTGCTCGGCTGATGCGCACGATCATCGAGAAGGGCGATAGGGATTTCGCGCTTCGCGGCGAGCTCGCCGGCGTGATCGGCGCCAAGCAGGATATTCCGCGGCTGCAGGCCATCCTCGACCTTGCGCGGGCCATCCTTGCGGAACGCGTCGCGGAAGCGGGGCCCGATCCTCGTAGGCTGGTTGAGACCCACAGCGAGCTAGTGCGCCTGACGAGCGAACAACCGACGTACAATTTCGACCCAGGATTGCTGGCGATGGAAATCGGCACCTTGCTCGCTGCAGCAGGGGCGGCTAGCGAGCGCCGCAATGGCTGATCCTTTCTACATAACCACCGCGATCCACTATCCCAATGGCAAGCCGCATATCGGCCATGCCTATGAGACGATCGCCGCAGATGTGATCGCGCGTTTCCAGCGCCTGATGGGGCGCGACGTCCGGTTCCAGACCGGGACTGACGAGCACGGTCTCAAAATGGCCCAGAAGGCACGCGATCTGGGCAAGACCCCGCGCGAGCTGGCCGATGAAATGTCGGGTGCGTTCAGGGACTTGTTCGATCGTCTTGATATCACCTACGACCGCTTTATCCGGACCACGGACGAAGACCACCACAAGGCCAGCCGCGCCATATGGCAGGCGATGGAGGCGAAGGGCGACCTCTATCTTGATCGTTACGAGGGCTGGTATTCCGTCCGTGACGAAGCCTATTACGACGAAAAGGAACTCGTCGAAGGGGAGGGGGGCGAAAGGCTGTCTCCCCAAGGCACGCCGGTAGAATGGACGGAAGAAGAAACGTGGTTTTTCCGCCTGTCAAAGTATGCCGAGCCACTACTCAAATTGTTGAAGACCCCGGGTTTCCTCGAGCCGGCAAGCCGGCGCAACGAGATGATCGCTTTCGTCGAGGGTGGACTAAAAGACCTTTCGGTAAGCCGCACCAGTTTCGATTGGGGCGTCAAGGTTCCGGGCCACGACAACCACGTAATGTACGTGTGGGTTGACGCGCTTACCAATTACATCACGGGTGTGGGATATCCCGACGGGGGTGAAGCCTGGGACAAATACTGGCCTGCAAGCTTGCACCTCATCGGCAAGGACATCGTGCGGTTCCACACGATCTACTGGCCAGCCTTCCTGATGAGCGCCGATCTTCCTGTGCCGCAGCGTGTTTTCGGCCATGGTTTCCTGCTCAATCGCGGGGTTAAGGAATCGAAGTCGGCGGGCAATGTCACGGATCCGAACGAGCTCGTCGATCTGTTCGGAGTCGACTCCTTGCGCTACTTCCTCATGGCGGAAGTGGTCTTTGGTAAGGATGGCAGCTACTCTGCCGAAGCGCTTGTAAATAAAGTGAATGCAGAGCTGGCGAACAGCTTCGGAAACCTCGCTCAACGTACGCTGTCGATGATTCATAAGAATATGGATGGGAAACTTGCGCAGTTCCAACCGAACGGCGATGACAAGACGCTGCTGGACATCGTCCAGAACGCGTGTCGCGAAGTTCTACCTCGCGAATTCGAGGCCCTGAATTTCAGCGTAGGCATCGAGGCTTGGCTGAAAGCCGTCTTTGCGTGCAACGCTTATGTGGACGAGCAAGCGCCCTGGGCGCTCAAGAAAACCGATCCAGACCGGATGCAGGCGGTCCTGCAGACACTGTTCATCGCCATTCGCGATCTCGCAATTGCCATCCAGCCCGTGGTCCCGACAAAGGCTGCTCTCGTCCTCGACCAGCTTGGAGTCTCGACCGAAAGGCGGACCTATGCCGATCTCGCGGATGAGGGCTGGTTCCCGGCTCTCGTTGCCGCGGGTCACACGATCGAGAAGCCTGTTCCTGCTTTCCCGCGCCTTGAATTGCCTGAAGCAGAAGTTGCTGCCTGATGCTCGTCGATAGCCATTGCCATCTCGAGTACGAGGGTCTCGTCGAAAATCAATCCGACGTTCTCGACCGGGCACGAAGCGCGGGGGTGGGGGCCTTTCTCAACATCTCCACAAAGCGTGAGGAATGGGATCAGGTCGTCGCTACCGCTGCTGCGCAAGACGACGTATGGGCCAGCGTTGGCATTCATCCGCATAATGCCGATGACCATCCCGATCTGACGCGCGAGGAATTGCTCGAAGCGGCAAGCCATCCGCGGGTTATCGGCCTGGGCGAAACCGGGCTCGACTACTATTACGATCATTCGGATCGCGAAGAGCAGCAGCGCCTGTTTCGCATCCATATCGACGTCGCGAGAGAGACTGGCCTTCCGGTCATCATCCATACGCGCGACGCGGAAGAAGATACGCTCGCGATACTTGCTGACGAGATGGAGAAGGGGGCATTTCCGGCTCTCATTCATTGCTTCACCGCATCAGCTGAATTTGGCGAGGCGGTCCTGAAGCTGGGCCTGTCGATTTCGCTTTCCGGCATTGTGACGTTCAAGAATGCCAAGGATTTGCAGGCGGTTGCAAAGACCGTTCCTGCCGACCGGCTCCTGGTCGAAACGGACAGCCCGTTCCTCGCGCCCGTGCCGCATCGCGGAAAACCGTGCGAGCCCGGTTTCGTACGGGATACCGCGAGTTTCATTGCCGAAATGCGCGGCGAAAGCGTCGATGAGCTTGGCAGCTATACCACCGCGAATTTCTACCGGTTGTTTTCCAAGGCTGTGGCATGAAACTGCTGATGCTTGGCTCCGGTACGTCGACCGGCGTGCCTCGCATCGGGAATGACTGGGGCGAATGCGACCCTGGAAACCCGCGGAACAGGCGCTCGCGCGTTTCGATCATTGTCGAGAACAACGCGAGCAAACGGGTGCTTATCGACACCTCGACCGACTTGCGCGCCCAGCTTCTTGCCAATGACATAGCCAAGGTAGACGCGGTCTTCTGGACGCATGACCATGCGGATCACTGTCATGGGATCGATGATCTCAGGGTGATGCGGTACGATCGCACGAACCCTCTTCCGGGCTACGCAAGCAAAGTAACCTGCGAACGATTGCGGAAACGGTTCGATTACGTGTTCGAGGGCCAGTTCGGCTATCCAACCCTGATGGACTTGCAGGAGGTCGGACAGGTTCGCTTGGTCGCAGGGTTCGACTATAACTATGTCGAGATGCCTCACGGTCCGGTCACAAGTACAGGCTTTCGGTTTGAGGCAGATGGGAAATCAATAGGTTACGCGACAGACTTTAGCGAAATAACGAAGGAGATGGTGTCTTGCTTCAAAGGCACGGATCTCCTGGTTGTCGATTGCCTTCGTCGCCGGCCGCATCCCACGCACGCGCATCTCGAAATGGCGATCGATTTTGCGCGCCGTTGCAAGGTGAAGCGCGCCGTCTTGACACATCTCGACAAGAGCATGGACTATGCGACGCTTGAGGCCGAGGTGCCGAAAGGCTTCATTGTCGGTTACGACGGATTGGAGATCACACTATGAGCGGCGGTGGTTGGGTCTGGGCTGCATTGATGGGTGCTTTGGCGATTGCTTACCTCACCGGAATGCGCCGCGATGGCTTGACTGGCGGCAAGATGCTCAGGATTGCTGCGATTTGGGTTGCCATTATCCTCGGTGCTTACATTCTGGTCCGGTGGTTGACGGGGATGGAATGAGGGCGTCCGCGCGCGAATAGCCTTATCTTCCATTTAACATAATATATATTATCGCACTAGCATGCAGATAGATCGACGCCTCGCTGTAATGTAGACCATAATCCCACTCCGGTAGACCTTATGCCCCAGAATATAGAGCGCCTCCTGAAGATCATGAAACGTCTGCGTGATCCGGAGCGCGGGTGCGAATGGGATACGGCCCAAAGCTTCGAAACCATCGCTCCGTACACGATTGAAGAAGCTTACGAGGTTGCCGATGCGATCGAACGCGAAGACTATGCCGACCTGAAAGGCGAACTCGGCGACCTGCTTTTCCAAGTGGTCTTCCATTCTCAAATGGCGTCGGAAGCCGGACATTTCGATTTTGGCGACGTCGTGGAAACCATCTCGGAAAAGATGGAACGCCGACATCCGCATATCTTCGGTGATGAAGGCGGCGTCATGGAAGAAGCGCGGTGGGAAGATCTCAAGGCAGCGGAACGAAGCGCGGCCGGATCGCAAAGTGCCATGGACGGCGTTGCAAAAGCCCTTCCGGCCCTGATGCGATCGCAAAAGCTTCAGAAACGGGCCGCTCGGCACGGTTTCGACTGGCCTGATACTGAAGGTCCACGCGCGAAGGTTCTTGAGGAAATACAGGAACTTGATGAGGCAACTGAGAGCGAGCGCGAAGAAGAGGCGGGCGATTTCCTTTTCGCAGCGGTAAACCTCGTCCGGGCTTACGGCATGGATGCGGAACAGGCGCTTCGTGCCGCCAACGCCAAATTCGAAAGGCGTTTTCGGGCCATGGAAAATCTCGCTGGCGGAGATTTCGAAACGCGCTCTCTCGAAGCTCAAGAGGAACTGTGGCAGGCGGTCAAGCGCGCCGAGAAGTCCTGATCAAAGGCTCTCGAACTGGCCCAGTTCTTTTGGGTTGAGCCGTACCGTGAACCGCCGCATGGGGCCTTGAGCCCCCTCCTCCAGCGCTTCTTCTTCCAGAATGTCTCCGTGTGCATGGAGCCATGCGATCCGGCGTCCGTCACTAGCGGGTAGTTCGAATTGGCGCACCGTCGCTTGCGCAGTCAGGATTTCACCGACACGATCGAGAAACTCAGGCACCCCTTCCCCGGTCAGCGCCGACAGGGCGACGATATCGTCGGAAGTCTCGACCACTCCGCCGAGTTCCTCGGCTCTTTCATCGTCGAGCAAATCCCACTTGTTCCACACTTCCAGGATCGGAATCGCGTCGGTGCCTTCTTCAGAGTTCACCACGCCGAGATCGCGCAACACATTGAGAACCTGTGTTTTTTGCGCATCCGCCGAAGGGCTCGACATGTCGCGCACGTGGCAGATCAGGTCGGCTGCGGTCACCTCCTCCAGTGTCGCCCGGAATGCCGCCACGAGCTGCGTCGGAAGGTCGGAAATAAAGCCGACCGTATCGGAAAGGATCGCCTTTTCGACGCCGGGGAGCGCGATCGCACGCATCGTCGGGTCGAGTGTTGCGAACAGAAGGTCCTCGGCCATGACTTCGGCGCCGGTGAGGCGGTTGAAAAGGGTCGATTTGCCGGCATTGGTGTAGCCAACCAGAGCGACGACAGGCCAGGGTGCACGTTCGCGCCGTTCGCGGTGCAGTCCGCGCGTCTTGCGGACCTGTTCCAGCTCCTTGCGCAAACGTCCCATGCGTTGGCGGATCATCCGCCTGTCGGCTTCGATCTGCGTTTCGCCCGGGCCGCCGAGGAAGCCGAAGCCGCCTCGCTGGCGTTCGAGGTGGGTCCAGCTACGCACAAGCCGGCTCTGCTGGTAGTCCAGATGGGCAAGCTCGACCTGCAAGCGCCCTTCGGCCGTAGCTGCGCGTTCTCCGAAAATCTCGAGGATCAGACCCGTGCGGTCGATGACCTTGCGCGCCAGCTTGTCTTCGAGATTGCGCTGCTGGATGGGGCTCAGTGCGCCGTCGACGACGACCAGTTCCGCTTCGTTCTGCTCGCAAGCGATGCGGATGTTCTCAACCTGACCCGAGCCGAACAGAAGGTTCGGTTTCACATCGCGGACCGGCAGCACGAAGCTGTCCGCTACGACTATGCCGATCGCAAGGGCGAGCCCCTCCGCCTCTTCGAGACGGCTTTCCGCATCGAGATCGTAGGCCATGCCCCTGATGTCCGGGCACACGACGAGGGCCCGCGCACCGCGCGAGACTTCGCCCATCAGATCGTCATCGAAGCTCAGTGTTCGTCCTCGTCCCAGTCCTCGGACAGATCGACCGGGGTTGCGGGTTGGATAGTGGAAACAGCGTGCTTGTATGCAAGCTGCACGTAGCCATCGCGTTCCAGCATCATGCAAAAAAGGTCATAAGCGGCGATCTTGCCCTGGAGCATGACGCCGTTCACCAGGAACATGGTGACCTGAGCCTCGGCTTCGCTGACGCGGCTGAGGAACACATCCTGCAGCAGCCGCTGCTTTGCGCCGGATCCCTGGCTGGCGAATTGATCGGTATCGACCGGTTGCCCCGGCATGATCGTGCTGACTGCGTGCTTGTAGACCAGCTGCGATTGCCCGTCGCGGCGCAGCAGGATGGAGAAATTGTCGAACCATGTGACGATCCCCTGCAGCTTGACGCCCTTGACCAAGAACACCGTCACCGGCGCCTTGTTCTTGCGCAGCAGGTTGAGAAATGCGTCCTGCAAGCTCGGGGCCTTGCCCTTGCTCTGGGGTTCCTGGGCTGCGCGTGGTCGCGCAGATAGGGTGCGTTCGCCGGCCATAATCATCGCTCCTTCTTTTTGGCGCCCGCCTCGGCAGACGCAATCTGGACGCTCTTGCGGCGTCCGGGGTCCGGGCAGCAAAACCCGCAACCAGGGGCAATGTGACGTTTCCGCGCTTTTTGGGCAACAGGATTATTCTATTGTCGCAATTGCGCAGGTTCTGGCGCAGCCTATTTGCGCTCGTTATTGCGGCGCTCGGCCATTCCCAACAACTTGAGTTTTCGGTGCAAAGCCGATCGTTCCATCCCGATGAAACTGGCGGTTTTGGAGATGTTGCCGGAGAACCTGCGGATCTGGATCGCAAGATATTCGCGCTCGAAACTCTCGCGCGCTTCCCGCAAGGGAGCGCCCATCAGCTGGGCCATTCCGCCACTGTCTCCCAGCTTCCCGCCCGTGACTTCTTCGGAAAGCATGTCCGCTTCCACGGTGTCGAGGTTTTCGCGCGGGGTGAGGATGATAGTCCGCTCGACGACATTGCGCAGCTGGCGAACGTTTCCGGGCCAGTCGTAGGCCTGGAGTGCGGCCATCGCCTCTTCGCTGATCTCGGGCGGGCGGATGCCCTGCTCGATTGCATAGCGGGCGAAGAAATGTTCGGCCAGCGCAGGGATATCGTCGCGCCGTTCCGAAAGCGAGGGCACTTCTACCGGCACGACATTCAGTCGGTAGAAAAGGTCCTCGCGAAAGCGCTTCTCTTCCATTTCCGCCTCGAGATCGCGCGCGGTGGACGAGACTACCCTGACATCGACGCCGATCTGGCGCGTGCCCCCGACACGTACGAAGCTCTGGTCGGTAAGCACACGCAGGATGCGCGCCTGCGTCGACAGCGGCATGTCCGCCACTTCGTCGAGGTAGAGCGTGCCGCCATCGGCAGTTTCGAGCAGGCCGGGCCGGACGAGCTTGCCCTCGGCTTCCTCGCCGAACAGCTCTTCCTCGAACCGTTCGGGCGTGATGCGCGCCGAATTGACGACCACGAAAGGCTTGTCTGCGCGCGTGGACCAGCTGTGTAGCAGACGCGCGGCGACTTCCTTGCCCGACCCTGCCGGGCCGCTGATCAGGACGCGGCTGCCGGTGCTGGCGACGCGCTTGAGCGTGGCGCGAACGGCGTTGATTGCGGCAGAATTGCCGGTGAACTCACCCCCCTCGCCCATGCCTTCGCGCAGCCGCGTGTTTTCGCGGCGCAGGCGCTCGGTCTCGGTCGCACGCTCGACCAGGAGGAGCAGGCGTTCGGCTTCGAACGGCTTCTCGATGAAGTCCATCGCGCCGCGACTGACGGCAGAGACGGCGGTATCGATATTGCCGTGGCCGGAGAAGATGATGACCGGCAGCTCGGGCTCGCGCGCCTTGATCGCGTCGAGCACTTCGAGCCCGTCCATCTGGCTGCCGTGGAGCCACACGTCGAGCAGGACGAGGCTGGGGCGTTTCTCGTCGACCGCATCGAGCGCGGAGGTGCTGTCAGCGGCGGTCCGGCATTCATAGCCCTCGTCGCTCAGGACGCCTGCCACCAGCTCCCGAATGTCGCGTTCGTCATCGACGATGAGAATGTCGAGTGCCATGATTATCTTCCTGCTTTCTCGGTATTCGAACGGTCTTCACCGATGGATGGGCCGCGATGCGGATCGCGTGCGATTTTGAGGGTAACGCGCGTTCCGCCCTCCTCGAGCGAGGAGAAATTCATCTCGCCGCCGTGTTCTTCGACGATCTTGTTCACGATCGCGAGGCCGAGGCCGGTGCCCTTCTCGCGGGTGGTGACATAGGGTTCGAGGATGCGTTCCCGGTCCTGCGGCAGGCCGATGCCGTTATCGCTGACAGCAATGGTGATGAATTTCTCGTCCTCGGAGACATCCACGCCGATCATGCCGCGATAGTCGGGTTCCGCATTCGCCGCGCGCGCTTCGATCGCTTCGGCAGCATTCTTGAGGATGTTGGTGACGGCCTGGCCGAGCTGGTGACGGTCGGCTTCGACCTTTAGCGGGCCGTCCGTCTCGGTGTTCAGCCCGTAGTTGATCTGCGGGTTCGCGACTTCCTGCAGGAACATCGATTGACGCACGAGGTCGAGCGCATCTTCCTGGCGGAAGACCGGTTTCGGCAGTCGCGCGAAACTGGAAAATTCATCCACCATGGTGCGCAATTCGCCGACCTGGCGCACGATCGTATTGGTCAGTTCGTCGAACAGTTCACCGTCCTGTTCGATCTGCTTGCGATAGCGGCGCTTCAGGCGCTCGGTGGCGAGCTGGATCGGAGTCAGCGGGTTCTTGATCTCATGCGCGATGCGGCGAGCGACGTCGGACCACGCGGCCTGCCGCTGGTCGAGCAGCTGGCGGGTGATGTCCTCGAAGGTAATCACGTGTCCGTCGCCTTCGGGGACGAGACGTACCGCTAGCGTCATGAGTTCGCCGTGGCGCGAGTGGCTGACGACACCGCGGTCAAGTCCTGCCTCCACGAGGACAGCGATCTGCGGCACCATTGCGTCGAGCGTTTCGGGGTGCGCGCTTCCCTCGCCGCCTTCCAGAAGCATGTTCTGGGCAGGGGCGTTCATCAGCAGGACGCGGCGCTTGCCATCGATAGTGATGACCCCGGCGCTCACGGATTCCAGGACTGCTTCGATGAAACTGCGACGGTCTTCCAGTTCCTCGTTCGCGCCGACCAGCGCGTCGGTCTGCTTCTCGATCTGGGCGGTCATGCGATTGAAGGCCCGGTAGAGCAGGCCGATTTCGTCTGCGCCGGTACGCCCTTCGACGCGCAGGGCGAAGTTCCCCGCGCCGACCTTGCGCGCAGCGCCGACGAGGTCGGTCAGTGGCTCGACCTGCCGATCCGCGAAACGCAGGGCAAACCAGACCGCCAGTCCGACAAGCGCGAGGCTGACGAAGAACAGCGCTAGATTCAACCGTAATTGGAGGGCTCTGGCTCGCTTGGTCAGCTCCTCATAAGCTGTCGAAATCGATCGCGCTCGCTCCCAATTGCGAAAGCTAGCAGCCTCGGCGTTACGCGCCGTATAGAGATAGATGCCAGCGGTGCGATCAATTGGAGCAACGGCTTCGATCCGTTCTGGGCTACCTTGGATCGCAACGGATTCACCTGCACGCAGCGCTCGCAGATTTTTCTCGGTAAAGCCCACCGGATCGCTCGCCTGGTTGATGCCGTAGACAACCGCGACACGGGCGGTGCCATCGGGCATCGCCTGCATAATCGCGCTCTCGATGACATCGCGCGGTTCGGCCTGGTAGCGGTAGGCCAGCTGGAAATCGGGATCAGTGATCGAAACCTGTTGCAGGATCGAGCGCATATCCATCGCCATGGAGATGGTTTCCTGCCCGAGGTCGAGCTGGTTATCCTCGTAATAGACTTCGGCCAACTGGTTCGCGTTTTCCATCAACCCGCGCGAATTGTCGGAGAACCAGAAATCGACGCCGGACTGGAAGAGCACTGCAGCGAATGCCGACACCAGTAGCGTTGGCACCGCCGCAATCATCGAGAAGAAGAACACGAGGCGTACGTGCAGGCGCGCCGTGCTACCGGCCGCTCTTCTCAGCGCCAGTCGTCGTCCGGCAAGGACGAGGAGAGCCATTGCCGGAATGAGGGTGCCGATTAGCAGGACAGCGACCTGCCTGCTCGGCAGAAGTTCGCCAGTCGGCGGGGCGCGGGTAAAGGCAGCCCAGGTGGTCGCAACCATTATGGCAAAGATCGCCACGGCCAAAATTTCGACCAGGGAAATCAGGTTCGCGCGGCGCGAGGCGACGACAAATCGCCGCCACCAACGCGGAGTGCGCTTCTGGGAAAGACCGGCCATTGTCGCCATCGTGGCTAGTTTACGACACCTCTGTTGCAAATATGCAAGACGAAAAACGACGAAATGAACATCAACGTCGTCGGACGTATCGCTCCGGCTCTATTTCGAGGTCGCTTAACCGTTTCCGAAGGGTGTTGCGATTTATGCCAAGAAGCTGTGCGGCGCGTAGCTGGTTACCCTCGGTCTCCTCCAGGGCGTGCTCGAAAAGAGGTTTTTCGAAAGCAGCCAGGGCGCTGTGATAGAGTGTGCCGGGCGCGCTCGCATTGGCCGAAAGCCACGCTTGCAAAGCGGTCTCGAACGGCGTTCCGGTACCGGTCGTGCTTTCTTCCGCCGCAGGAAGCGCATCGTCCACCGTTTCGCCATCGATCACATCCTCGCGCGCGGTGAGCGCCAAGCGGAAGACGACATTGCGCAATTCACGCACATTGCCCTTCCACCGCTGGGCTTCCAGCCGCTTGATCGCCCCATCCGAGATACCGTGGTTCGGCAGCCCTTCCGCGACCGCCTGACCGAGGAAATGTTTCACCAGCGCGCCGACATCCTCTCGCCGTTCGCGCAGTGGAGGAAGGTGGATGGGGACGACGTTGAGGCGGTAGTAGAGGTCCTCCCGGAAGGTCCCGTTGGCGATCATCGGGCCGAGATCCTTGTTCGTCGCCGCGATAATCCTCACGTCGACGCCGATTTCCTGGCGCCCTCCGACGCGGCGGATCCTGCCGGACTGAAGCGCCCGCAACAGGCGCGTCTGCGCTTCGGCGGGCATGTCCCCGATCTCGTCGAGGAAAAGCGTGCCGCCATTGGCCTGCTCGAACTTGCCGATCTGCTGCGACACAGCGCCGGTGAAAGCGCCGCGTTCGTGGCCGAACAGTTCGCTTTCCAGGAGGTCGTGCGGGATAGCGGCCATATTGACCGCGATGAAGGGACCGGTGCGACGCGATCCGAGTTCATGGATGGCTTCTGCCACCAGTTCCTTGCCGGTGCCGCTTTCGCCCGTGACAAGCACCGACAGGTCGTTGCGCAGCACGCGCGTTATCATGCGATAGACGTCCTGCATCGCCTTGCTGCGCCCAATGAGGGGAAGCGAGCCTTCGCCCTCACCTTCCAGACTGTCGGCGCTCTGCGCGGAACGCTTGGTTGCCTGGCGCACGGCCTGCGTCAGTTCGTCGAGGTCGAAAGGTTTTGGGAAATATTCGAAGGCGCGGCTGTCACTCGCCCTGACGGCGGTATCCAGCGTATTCTGGGCGGACAAAACGATGACCGGCATTTTGGGGGCGGCCTCATGCACGTCCGCGATCGACGCCAGGCCATCGCCATCTTCCAGCATGACGTCTGTCAGCATGACGTCGAAGCTATGCCCTGCAAGCAAGGCGTCTCGCTTGCTTACACTGCTGCACGCCGTGACGTCATAGCCTTCGTCCTTGAGGGCCTCGGTGATAACGGTGGCTATGGCGCGATCGTCTTCGACCAGGAGTACACGGTTGGTCATCGATCAGCTTTCCTTCTGCGCAACGGGCAGGTTGATGCGAAAATGGGTCAGGCCTGCGCGCTCATCGCGTTCATGGGCGACCCTTCCGCCCATGTCGCGCAGCAGCTTGCGGACGAGGGCTAGGCCAAGGCCCTGTCCCTGCGACTTGCCGGAGACGAAGGGCTCGAAAATCTGTTCGCGCAGCTCGGGAGGCACGCCGTCTCCCATGTCGGTGACGGTAATCTCGACCGGCAGGCGAACAGGCTTGCCCAGCCTGATGGCCGAAAACACGAGGCCGCTCACGAAGCGTGTACGAACCACGACGCGGGCATCGTCCACACCCACGCTCGCATCGCAGGCATTAGCGAGGAGGTTGATCAGCACCTGCTCGAGTGCGCCTCGATCGGCCTGGACTTGCGGCAGCGAGGGGTCGAATTCCTCCACCAGTTCGCATGCACCTTTACGCCCAGCCCTTACCGTTGCCATCGCTCCGCGGATTGCCTCGTGGAGATTGCAGGGTTCTGTCTCGACGGGATTGGAGCTTCCCAGCTGCTGCATCCGGTCGATCAGTTCGGCGATGCGGGCAACCTCCCCCTCGATCATGGTTGCCAACGGCCGGTCCTTCTCGCTCACGCGTTTCGCCAGCAGCTGACTGGCGCCGCGAATGGCCGAGAGCGGATTCTTTATCTCGTGGGCCAGCACCGCAGGTGCGCGCAGTTCCGTGCGGTCTTCGTCTTCGTTCTCGTTACCGCCCTGCCCCGCTTCGGACACGGTGATGACGCGCCAGCCCGGGTAGGCGTGAAGAGGAGAACAGCTCAGATTGACCTTGTGATCGCGCCCGCCGGCACTGACGGTCAAGCCGCGCGCGATCAACTGCGTATCCGTTTTCAGCAAGGATTCTTCCACCCGCTCCGGCACGATGCTCATCAGATCGAGGAGTCTGCAGCCGACAATCCGGCGGGCGCTCTTTCCAAGCAATTCCTCGGCCGGGGGATTGGCTTCATGCACAAGGCCTTCAGGATCGACGAGCAGGACGGCAAAGACCATTCCTGCAAGCTGTACCGACGCCGAGGGCGCTTCGCTCACGCTGCTCGCCGCTTGAGAAACGGTTCGTAGAAGCGCTCAAGTTCATCAAGCACAACAGGGGCTTGGTCGATAAAATTCACACGATTACGGAACTCGGCAGAGCCGTGCATTCCCTTGGTGTACCAGCCGAGGTGTTTGCGCGCGATCTTCACGCCCACATCTTCGCCGTACAACTCCAGCATATCGCGGTAATGCTCGACCACCACTTCGTACTGTTCGTCGAAACTCGGGCTTTCGAGGACATCGCCGGTGCGCCACCAGTGCATGACCTGGGAAAGCAACCACGGTTTGCCATAGGCGCCGCGTCCGATCATCAGGCCGTCGGCCCCCGACTGGTCGAGCGCTTTGGCGGCATCATCCACTGTGCAGATATCGCCGTTCACGATCACCGGGATGGAAACCGCATCCTTGACCTTGCGCACGAACGCCCAGTCGGCGCTGCCCTTGTACATCTGGTTGCGCGTGCGGCCGTGAACGGTGACCATCTTCACGCCGAGATCCTCGGCAATATGCGCAAGCTCAGGCGCGTTGAGATCGGAGTGGTCCCAGCCCATCCGCATCTTCACCGTCACCGGCACGTTCACCGCCTTGACCGTCGATTCCATCAGCTTGGTCGCAAGGCCGACTTCGCGCATCAAGGCCGACCCGGCGAGTTGCCCGACGACTTTTCGGACCGGACAGCCGAAATTGATGTCGATGATTTCGGCGCCATTGCCTTCCTGCAGTTTGGCCGCTTCGGCCATGCTGGCCGGGTCGCAGCCCACGAGCTGCATCGATACCGGCTCTTCGGTCGGGTCCCACGCCGCTTTCTGGACCGATTGGCGCGTTTCGCGGATGGCGGCCTCGCTGGCGATCATTTCGGTCACGTTGAGGCCCGAGCCGTACCGCCGCACCATCTTGCGGAACGGCAGGTCCGTGACACCCGTCATCGGGGCCAGAACGACAGGCGTGTCGATCCGGACATTGCCGATGTCGATCGGCGCAGGTGCTACGGGCGGTTTGGGATGGGCGCTCATGATTTTCGCGTGTGCCTAATAATTGGGCAGGCACATAGTGCGTTGCAGCGAAAACGGCAAGCGGCTAGCGGGCAAGGCGATGGCAGACCATCTCCCCCACCCCTCCTTCGCCGCGATCGTCGTCGCTGCCGGCAAAGGCGTGCGCGCCGGGCAGCCGCTTCCAAAGCAGTTCGCCATGTGGCGCGGGAAGCCCGTGGTCCGGCATTCGGTCGAAACCTTCCTGGCGGAGGGCGCCGCCATTGTCGTCGTTGCCATCCCTCCCGGAGGCGAAAAGCTCGCGGAAGACGCCTTGAGCGGCTTGCAAGTGACATTAGTCGAAGGTGGCGATACGCGCCAGGAGTCCGTTGCAAGGGCACTGGACGCTGTAGGCGATGCCGAGCACGTGTTGATTCATGATGCGGCGCGCCCGGACGTCCCGCGCGCCGTGATCGCAGACCTGCTGGCGGCGTTGGACAGCCACGAAGGTGCGATCCCCACGCTCCCGGTAGTCGACAGCCTCGCCATCGATACCGGCGGGGTCATGTCCGGATCGGCGAACAGGGATGTCCTGCGACGGGTGCAGACCCCCCAAGCCTTTCGTTTTAATGCGATCCGCGAGGCGCATAGGGCATGGACCGCCGGACTAGATGCCGGCGACGATGCGCAGGTCCTGCGCGCACATGGCGGCGATGTGGCACTGGTCGATGGTGACGAGCGCCTGAAAAAACTGACATTTGCGGAGGATTTCGTGAGCGAGGCACCCGACGTAAGGACCGGCATGGGCTTCGACGTGCATCGCCTTGTCGCTGGCGAGGAATTGTGGCTCGGCGGGATACGGATCGAGCACGACAAGGGCCTGTCCGGCCATAGCGATGCCGACGTGGCGCTCCACACGATCGTCGATGCACTCCTCGGCGCAGTGGCGCGCGGCGATATCGGCGATCATTTTCCGCCGAGCGATCCGCAATGGAAGGGCGCCAGCAGCGACAAGTTCCTGCTGCACGCGGTCAAACTGGTGGGCGAGGCAGGATATCGGGTCGGGAATATCGACCTTACCCTTATCTGCGAAGAACCCAAGATCGGACCCCATCGCGACGCAATGCGGGCGCGGATTTCAGAACTCGCTGGCGTTGACATCGACAGCATATCGGTGAAGGCGACCACCACCGAAAGGCTCGGGTTCACCGGCCGCGGCGAAGGGATTGCTGCACAGGCTGTCGCAACGGTGATCCGCAACTGACACATGAGGTGAGCATGACGCTCCACGCCCTACTCCCTGACGAAATCGACGAACTCGCCAAGCGGGTAATCGAGGAAAACGCGGCCGCCGGTCGCAAGGTCGTGTTGGCGGAAAGCTGCACGGGCGGGCTGGTGGCAGCTGCGCTGACTGAAATCCCCGGCTCGTCTGCCGTGCTCGACCGCGGATTCGTGACCTACTCGAACGAATCCAAGATGGAGATGCTCGACGTCTCGCTCGATATCATCGAGACCTTCGGCGCGGTGTCAATTGCCTGCGCATGGGCGATGGCCAAGGGCGCGCTTGCGCGCAGCAATGCAGATGTCGCCGTGGCCATCAGCGGCGTGGCGGGTCCCGGCGGGGGAACGCAACTCAAGCCGGTTGGCACGGTCGTCTTCGCCAAGGTCGTGCGCGGTGACGAGGGCGAACCGGAAGGCGAGCTGAGACGTTTCGAGCCGACATCGCGTGCCGAGATACGCAAGGAAGCGACGCTCTGCGCGCTGGACCTGCTTCTGCCTTAAAGGTTCGCTGCGGCGTTCTCGCGGCCGTAAAGATCGTCGGCGCGCTTTTCGAACGCCTCGACCATCTTGCGGAATGCGCGATCGAAATACTGACCGGCAAGCGCTTCGAAGACCGAATTGCGAAAGCTGAAATCGACGCAGAAATCGATCTCGCACCCGCCATCGGGCAGGCAGCGGAACGTCCACTTGTTATCTAGATCCTTCAGGGGACCGTCGACGTAGAACACCTCGATGAAATCAGGACGGCTCTTCACCACGCGGGAGGTAAATTTCTCGCGGATCGCCTTGAAGCCGACGAGCATGTCGGCGACCATTTCTGTCTCGGTGTCGCTTCGCACCCGCGTCGCGACGACCCAGGGCAGGAATTTGGAATAGCTGCCGACGTCCGCCACAAGGTCGAACATCTGCTCGCAGCTGTAGGGTAGCCGCCGGGTCTCGGTGATGCCTGGCATCAGGCGGACGCCCTCGCCTGCTCCTTCGCAAGCCTGGCTTCGCGCGCCGCCCGCATTTGCGCAAAATCGTCGCCGGCGTGGTAGCTCGACCGCGTCAGCGGGCTCGAGGCGACCTGGAGGAAGCCCTTCGCACGCGCAATCGAGCCATAGGCTGCAAAAGCCTTCGGCGTGACGAAATCCTCCACCTTCGCGTGGCGCGGCGTGGGCTGGAGGTACTGGCCCATGGTGATGAAATCGACGTCGGCGCTGCGCATGTCGTCCATCACCTGGTGCACCTCGAGCCGCTGCTCGCCGAGGCCGAGCATGATGCCCGACTTCGTGAAAATCATCGGATCGTGAGACTTCACCTCTTCCAGCAACCGCAGCGAGGCGTAATAGCGCGCGCCAGGCCGGATCGTGGGGTAGAGACGCGGCACGGTTTCCAGATTGTGGTTGTAGACATCGGGACCCGCTTCGCAGATCGCCTCTACCGCCGCGCGCATCTTGCCGCGGAAGTCGGGCGTAAGGATTTCGATGGTCGTGTCGGGCGTCTCACGGCGCAAGGCCTTGATCACTTTCACGAACTGACCCGCACCGCCATCGGGTAGATCGTCGCGGTCGACGCTGGTGATAACGATGTGCTGCAAGCCCATCTGGCCAGCCGCAATCGCGACGTTTTCCGGCTCCATCGGGTCGACGAGGCGGGGCATGCCAGTCTTAACGTTACAGAACGCGCAAGCCCTCGTGCACACATCGCCAAGGATCATAACCGTTGCATGCTTCTTGTCCCAACATTCGCCGATATTGGGACAGGCCGCTTCTTCGCACACGGTGTTGAGCTTCAGGTCGCGCATCAGCTTGCGCGTTTCCTGATAACCCTTGCTGACGGGTGCCTTCACCCGGATCCAGTCCGGCTTGCGCTGCTTGCGCGGGCGTTCGTCTTCGGGGGCGGGAGCGGATGAAAGGTCGTTCATTGCGCCGCCCATCTAGGCCTGCGCGGCCTCCCAAGCAACCCGTGGATATGTTGCCGATTGCTGACTTGCCGTTGCACCCGGCGCATTCTAGTGAGACGCGCATGGATGCCGCAACGCTTGAGACCTTTACATCTCCCGTGATCCTGTTCTTCGTGCTGGGCATGCTTGCGGCCTTTGCGCGATCCGAACTTGCGGTTCCCGAAGCTCTCGCCAAGGGCATGTCGCTCTACCTGATGGCGGCGATCGGCCTCAAAGGCGGGGTCGCCGTTTCGGAAAGCGGTGTCGACACGACGGTCGCCCACGCCCTGCTTGCAGGTATAGGTGCAAGTTTCCTCATCCCGTTGTTCGCGTTTGCAGTCCTCAAGGGATTTGCAAAACTCGATACGCTAAATTCCGGCGCAGTGGCGGCCCATTACGGTTCGGTCAGCGTGGTGACATTCGTGACCGCAGTCGAAGTGTATGAACTTCGTGGCATCCCGCCGGGCGGTTTCATGGTCGCGGTAATGGCTGCGATGGAGACACCGGCGATCCTCACCGGCCTGTTGCTTGCCCGCAAGGCGATCGACAAGACGGATGCGAAAAACGATCAGGGAACGGGCGAGCTGCTGCATGAAGTGTTCTTCAATGCGTCGGTGGTGCTCCTTCTTGGAGCATTCGCTATCGGCATGATTTCTGGCGCGAGCGGATTTTCCGATGTCGAGCCGTTCTTCCAGGCAGGTTTCAAGGGCGTCCTGTGCCTGTTCCTCCTCGACATGGGCCTGATCGCGGCGCGGCGCCTGATGGATGCGCGGGCAATGACCGTCCGCCTCGCTCTCGTGGCGATATTCCTGCCCCTGGTGAACGGAGCGCTCGGAACGATACTGGGCAGCGCAATCGGCCTCGATGTCGGCTCTGCAGCCGCACTTGGCGTGCTGTGTGCCAGTGCCAGCTATATCGCCGTGCCAGCGGCTATGCGCCTCGCCCTGCCACAGGCGGATGCCGGCATCTACCTCACCATGTCGCTAAGCGTGACCTTCCCGTTCAACATCCTAGTCAATATCGGCTTGATTGGTGCTTTGGCGAGCCGTCTGGCTGCCGCCTGAGGGACTTGATATGATCGAAACCGTCATCCGGAAACGCATCGAGATACTGACCGACACGGCGCTTCAGCGGCGCGTTACCGATGCCATCGACCGTGCAGGTATTACCGGATGGACCGTTACGCCTGTCCAGTCCGGCAAGGGCCGCGAAGGCCGCTGGCGCGAAGAACGCGTGATGGGAACGGACAAGGTGCTGATCCTGACGATAGCTCCCCAGGACAAGGCTATGGCCTTGGCGGAAGACATTGCGCCGATCCTGACCAGCCATGGCCTGCTTCTGTCGATGTGGGACGTCGAGGTAATCCGGGGGGAGCGTTTCTGATGCCCGAGTTTACCGAGCTACTGCGCGGATATCATCGCTTCCGCGCCGACGGCTATCCCGAGCAGAGGGAACGTTACGACAAGCTCGTAGCCGAGGGGCAGAGCCCCAAGCTGATGATCATCGGCTGCTCCGACAGCCGTGTGGACCCTGCCCAGATCTTCGACGTCGATCCGGGCGAAATTTTCGTCGTGCGCAATGTCGCCGCACTGGTTCCGCCGTTCGAGGACACACCCGGCCAGCACGGTGTCTCCGCGGCTCTGGAGTTTGCTGTAAACTTCCTAAAGGTCCGGCAAATCGTCGTCATGGGTCACGGCATGTGCGGGGGCTGTCAGGCCGCATTGTCGCGCGATCTTTACGGCAATGCCTTGGGCGAAGGCGGCTTTATCGCGAATTGGGTGGGCCTGCTCGATCAGGCTCGCGACGAGGTGGCGGCCAAATATGGCACCGAAGGGCGGGAGGCCGAACGCGCGATGGAGCTTGCAGCTGTCGGCGTCAGCCTCGACAATCTTAGGACCTTCGCCTGTGTTCAGAAAGGCGAAGCCGAAGGCACGCTCAAGCTACGTGGAGCATTCTTCTCGATTGCAGAGGGTGTTCTCTACGTGCGCGATGAAGAGACACGCGAATTCCAGCCTGCGAAGTGACTTGCAAGGGCGCCTTTGTAACTCCAAGGAGCACCCATGCCTGAAAAACCTCTACAAAACATCGCGCTGCTGATCGATGCGGACAACACTTCGCCCAAGGGGATCGATCCGGTCCTGACAGTCATGGCCGAACTGGGGCAGGTCAATATCAAGCGGGCCTATGGCAATTTCACCAAGCCGAACCTGGCAAACTGGGGGCCGCTAAGCCACAAATACGGCATCCTGCCCTACCAGCAGTTCGACATGACGGCGGGCAAGAATGCCACCGACATGGCGATGACGATCGATGCGATCGACCTCCTCTACCAGGGCAAGGTCGACGGCTTCGGCATCATGAGTTCCGATAGCGATTTTACCCCGCTCGCGACCCGCCTCAGGCAAGACGGTCTGCTCGTTTACGGCTTCGGGAGCAAGAACAAGACACCAGACGCCTTCAAGAGCGCCTGCACGCGCTTCATCGATATCGACGCGCTCATCAAGGGCGCTTCGGACGAGCCCGATACGCCAAAGCAGAATGGCAAGAAGCCGAAAGGCGGGATCGACGAAGAACTTGTCGAACTGCTCGGCACGGCATGGAAAGCAGCTCGGCGAGACGATGACGGATTCGCCCAGATGGGAGAGGTCGGCCAGATCGCTGGCAACCGGTCCAGCTTCGATGTGCGCAACTACGGTTTCAAGCGACTTTCAGACCTGTTTGAGGCTATCGAGCAATTCAAGGTCGAGCGCCGCGACAACACGGTTTGGGTCAAACGCCTGCGTTAGATAGGAAAACGGCGCGAACCCCGGGTGGGATCCGCGCCGCTTCTCGATCAGAAGGTTGCGTTCTTACATGCCGCCCTGCTGTTCGGCATAAATCGCCCACAGGTTGGCAATGGCAGCACGCTGGCCGGTCACGGCATTGAAGGTCTCGATAGCTTCCGCGCTCTTGCCCTGTTCGAGCAGTGCAATGCCGAGGCGGGTGTTGGCGAGATTGGTATCGACCCCAGCAAGGCCCAGTGCCTTGGTGTAAAGCGCTTCCGCAGCCGCATAATCGCCATAGCTTAGTGCCAGGTCGGCACCGGTCATGACGGTCTTCAGGTCGGCCGCTCCGCGTGCACCGGTCAGGATGCCCTTGAGATCATTGCGGTCGGTTGCCGCGCGATCGGTGGCCATGCCGAAGATTTCCGAAACGTAGCTGTCCGTGCGCTTCAGAGTGCCCTTGGTGTAGCCTTCGTTGATGACGGCAGCGACTTCACCGGGAAGACGGCGATAATCGGCGCTGTCGATGTAGTCGGCATACATGCGCTCGTCGCGCAGGGCGTCGGCATCACGCGCCAGGCGCATGAGGTCGAGGATTTCCGGATTCTGCCAACCGCCGCCGTAAGCGGTGATGGCAACGACTTCGCCCCAGTTCTGCTGGCTCGGGAAGTGCTTGATGAAGAGCTGCGCGAAATCGTTCAGCTCGGTCTTCATCTGGTTGTTGTAGGCCATCTGGAGGCCGCGGCGGACCCACTGTTCGTTGATCTCTTCGCCGGCAGCTTCACGCGCAGCGATTGCCGTTGCGAGATAGTCCAGGCCGGCCTTGTAGTTTTCTTCCGTGAAATAGGATTCGGCAATCAGGCCCTCGGGCTGGCTTTGCGTGGCGCCAAGCTCGACCGCCTTCATCAGGTAAGTCCGCGCCTTCGCGTATTCGTCAGCGTTATAGGCAAGCTGGCCCGCAAGAAGATTGTACTGGCCGAGCGATTCCGGTGCGACCTTGCCGCTGGCAAGCATCAGCTCCACGCCTTCCTGCTGCAGGGCGCGATCTTCGAGGTTGGTGCCGATGCTGTAGATCAGGTTGCCGGCAACCATTCGGTCGTCATCGGTCTCGATCGCCGCGACGATGGCAGGGCGCTGGGCCTTGATGGCAGTCCAGTCGGGCGCGCCACCGTTCACCTGCTCCGAAAGAGGCTGGTAGACTGCGATAAATCCGTCGGAATACTTCTTCGCGTCGGCCTTATCGTCCTTCTTTTTCTTCTGCGCGAAAGCGGGCTGTTCCAGCGCGACGGTCGCAGCTGTACCGGTTGCGCCGAGGATCATGGCAAGGGCGAGCGCCGAAGACGTGCTCGAAGCCTTGGAAAGACGGGTGAAAATCATCATTTAACTCCCAAGAGTGGATAGGGGAATGAGCGCGGGGGCGCCGAATTCACTCAACGGTGCGGCAATTGGCCTTTATACGCTCTCATTGCAAATCTTGTAGGGATTTCGCGCTGAATGGACATTGAATGACGCCCTGACCGGCCATTCAGCAAAGCGATGCGAAAGGCCTCAAGACATATGTGGAAAAAGCGCCAGATTCAGCCCACTCCCACCCCTTAAAATTGGCATGAGTCCGCCGCTTCCCCTACAGTGACCGCTTGAACTGATCCCTCGATCGCAGATCATGGAAACACAGCGTTTTGTCTGACGAAACCGAATTGATGGAAAACCCGGCTCCGGGCTCCGAATACACCCGCATCGACATCGTCGATGAGATGAAGACCAGCTATCTTGATTACGCGATGAGCGTGATCGTCAGCCGCGCCCTGCCCGACGTTCGGGACGGGCTGAAACCGGTTCATCGCCGCATTCTCTTCGCCAGCCAGGAAGGCGGCTTCGTCGCCGGCAGGCCCTATCGCAAGAGCGCAAAGATCGTCGGTGACGTGATGGGTAACTACCACCCTCACGGCGATGCGGCGATCTACGACGCACTGGCCCGCATGACCCAGGATTGGTCGCTGAGAGTGCCCTTGGTCGATGGCCAGGGCAACTTCGGATCGATGGACCCGGATCCGCCTGCATCCATGCGCTACACCGAAGCAAGGCTGGCGCGTGTCGCCAACTCGCTCCTCGACGATCTCGACAAGGACACGGTCGATTTCACCGACAACTACGACGGTTCGCGGCAGGAGCCGACCGTTCTCCCGGCTCGCTTCCCGAACCTGCTGGTGAACGGTGCCGGCGGTATCGCGGTCGGCATGGCGACCAATATCCCGCCGCACAATCTCGGCGAAGTGATCGACGGCTGTCTCGCCTATATCGATAATCCCGCGATCACCAGTGAAGAGCTGTTCGAGATCATCCCGGGTCCGGACTTCCCGACCGCTCCGCTGATCCTCGGCAAGAGCGGCGCGCGGAGCGCCTATACGACGGGTCGCGGCTCGATCCTTATGCGGGCGCGCCATGAGGTCGAAACCAAGGCGAAGGATCGCCAGTCGATCGTCCTCACCGCCATCCCCTATCAGGTCGGCAAGAACGCCCTTGTCGAAAAAATCGCGGAAGCCGCTAAGGACAAGCGGATCGAAGGTATCTCCGACATCCGCGACGAATCGAGCCGCGAAGGCGTGCGGGTCGTCGTGGATCTCAAACGCGATGCCTCGCCCGAGGTCGTGCTAAACCAGATCTGGCGTTATACCCCGGCTCAGGCCAGCTTCCCCGCCAACATGCTCGCCATTCGCGGCGGACGGCCGGAAGTGCTCACCCTTCGCGAGTTCATCCAGGCCTTCATCACCTTTCGTGAAGAAGTCATCACGCGCCGCACCAAGTTCGAATTGAACAAGGCGCGTGAACGGGCTCACACGTTGCTCGGCCTCGTGGTAGCCGTTTCCAACCTCGACGAGGTGGTTGCGATGATCCGCGGCTCTTCCAACCCCGCGGAAGCCCGCGGCAAGTTGCTGGCGAAGGAATGGCCGATTGGCGACATCGGCCAGTATATCGCGCTTGTCGAAGCGATCGAACCGACCGACGAACAGGACGGCGGAACCTATCGCCTGTCCGAACGGCAGGTGAAGGCGATCCTCGACCTGAGGCTTCACCGCCTGACCGCGCTCGGCCGCGACGAAATCGGTGACGAACTCAAGGAACTCTCGATCGCCATCGAAGAGTATCTCTCGATCCTTGCCGACCGCGTGAAGCTCTACGGTGTCATGCGCGAAGAACTGGACGAGATCCGCGCGACCTACGCCACGCCCCGCATTACCGAGATCGCGCCCGCATGGGACGGGATCGAAGACGAAGATCTCATCGAACGCGAAGAGATGGTCGTAACGGTCACGCATGGCGGTTACATCAAGCGCACGCCGCTTGAAGCCTTCCGTGCCCAGGCGCGCGGCGGGAAGGGCCGCTCCGGAATGGCGACGAAGGACGAGGATGCAGTCGTCGAAATGTTCGTCACTTCGACGCATAACCCTGTGCTTTTCTTCACGAATACCGGACGTGTTTATCGTATGAAGGTCTGGAAACTGCCCGAAGGCAGCCCGCAGACCAAGGGTCGGCCGATGGTCAACCTCCTGCCGCTTGGCGACGAGGAGCGGGTGACCAACGTGCTCGCCCTGCCCGAGAACGAAGCAGAATGGTCCAAGCTCAACATCGTTTTCGCGACGGAACAGGGCATGGTCCGCCGCAACTCGATGGATGCGTTCACCAACGTACCGAGCAACGGCAAGTATGCGATGGGCTTCGTGGAAGGCAGCGGGGATCGCCTGATCGGCGTCGAACTGCTGAGCGAAAACCAGGAAGTGTTCCTTGCATCGGATTCCGGCAAGGCAATCCGCTTTGCCGCCACCGATGCGCGCGAAACGAAGAGCCGGACGGGCATTGGCGTGCGCGGCATGACGCTGAAGAACGACGCCAAGGTCGTTTCGATGGCGGTTCTCGATCCGCTTTCTGCCGACATGGAAACGCGCGAAGCCTATCTTCGCGCTGCGCATTGGAAGAACAATGACGCGGTCCACACGCTGGACGCCGATACCGTTGCATCGATGGAAGAGGCGGAGGAGTTCATCCTCACGCTGACTGCCAACGGCTACGGAAAGATCTCGTCTGCGTACGAATATCGCACCATCGGGCGCGGCGGTCAGGGCCTGACGAATATCGGCACGCCTGACAGCAATCCCGAACGCAACGGCCCGGTCGTCGGCAGTTTCCCCGTAAGGCACGGCGCTCAGCTGATGCTGGTCACCGACCAGGCCAAGCTGATCCGCCTCCCGATCGATTTCCGTCACGAAATTCCCAACGGGTTCGAAGACCACAAGGGCTTCTCCATCTCGGGACGCGGGTCTTCGGGTGTGCGCATCTTCGATGTCGCCAAGGGCGAGAAGATCGTCGGTGCGGCTTTGATCGACGAGACGGAAGAGCCGGAAAACGAGGCGGAAGAGGCAATTGCGGAAGAAATCGCGGACAATGCCGCGAAGACGACCGAGCCTTACACCACCGCCCATTCGGACAAGAACATCGAAGGTGAGCCCGGCGGGTGAGCATCGCTGCGGAAAGAAGCAACGGGCCGTTCGGCGCCAGGGTAACCGGCGTCGACCTGTCCCGCGCTCTTTCCGAGCCTGAAATCGCCCGCGTTCGCGCACTTTGGCTGCAGCACAAGGTGCTGGCCTTTCCCGGCCAGGCTATGTGCGATGACGATCTGGAACGCTTTACCCTCGCCATGGGCGGATTCGGGGACGATCCCTTCTTCGACCCTATCGACGGGCGCGAGAACATTGCCGCGATCCTGCGCGAGGCTGACGAGACCAGTCCGCTGTTTGCCGAGAACTGGCACAGCGACTGGAGCTTCCTCGACCATCCGCCCGCTGGCACCTGCCTCCTCGCCGTCGATATTCTGTCTACCGGCGGGGACACGCTCTTCGCCGACCAGCAGGCCGCTTTCGAAGCATTGCCCGATGGGCGGAAAGCTTATTTGAGATGGCTCACCGCGATCCACAGCGCTCAGCTAGCTTATGCACCCGAGGGCACGTACGGAGAGCGGGACCAAGGCCGATCGATGGCGATCCGGCCTAACGAGACGGCGCGCGAAACCAGGACGCACCCCTTGGTCCAGAAGCATCCGGAGACAGGTGCGGAGTGCCTTTACTCAACGCTGGGATACATCATCGGGATCGAGGGCATGGAGCAGTCCGAGGCAATCGCCCTGCTGTCCGAGCTTGCCGAATGGCAGTCGCGCGAAGAATTCATCTATCGCCACAAGTGGGAACCGGACATGCTTGTGATGTGGGACAATCGCGCCGTCCTGCACAAGGCCACCGGTGGTTACGAGGGACACCGGCGCGAACTGCACCGCACGACAATCGCGGCGTGGCAGCCCTAGGCCTTTTCCGCTCTTAACTCCGGGTGCCGCAGAGTCTGGACCACACCGGTCGCGATCAGGAACTGCCCGCCGTAGTAGAGCGGCCAGATGAGCCACTCCGCGAGCTCATAGGGTACCCTGCCGGCTTCCCGACCGAAGATCAGCAAATCTGAAACGACAAACAGCACTGCGCCAGCACCCACTCGGTAACGCGGAAAGTTACTGGTCCAGGCTGCTGCCGCCATCGCCCCGACAAGGAAGCTGTAGCCTGCGGCAAGTTGCCAATTTGGAAGTGGATAGGTGATCAGTGCGGCAAGGATCGGCGTGAAGATCAACAATGCTAACCCTGTCGCTTTTTGGCTTCCGGTGGTCGCCGCGCGCCTATGCCGCAGATAAAGCCAGATTGCGATCAGGTGGCCGATGGCGAAGAGCCCGCCTCCGATCAGGAAGCTCACCATGATCATTGCATCGCCCATCGCTCCGAAGGCCATGACGGCTGCGATCAGCCATGCGTCGAAGCCCTTCCCGCGATGCGCGGCATAAACCGCAAGGAAGCCCACGCCTGCTGCTTTCCATCCCATCAACCAAATGCCGCCGATGGGATCATCTTCCACGAAGAAAAAGCTGATTGCCGCGATCAGGCTGGCAAGCAAGTATGGACGATGTTCGGATAAGGCGCGTTTTGGCATGGATTCCCCTCTTTGCCGGTCGGTAAGCCTTGATAGAGGGCATGTGCAAGCTCTAGGTGCGCAGCGCAATGACACACGACATCCAGATTATCGGCGGCGGTCTCGCGGGCAGCGAGGCGGCATGGCAATTGGCGCGGCGCGGGTTCAAGGTGCGCCTGTCCGAAATGCGAGGCAGCGGAGAAACGACGGCCGCACATCAGACCGACGGGCTGGCCGAACTTGTCTGCTCCAACAGCTTCCGATCCGACGATAGCGACAAGAACGCAGTCGGCCTGCTGCACGATGAGATGCGCAGGCTCGACAGCATCGTCATGCGCGCAGGCGAAGTCGCGCGAGTCCCAGCGGGAAGCGCCATGGCAGTCGACCGTGACGTCTTCTCGGCAGAGGTGCAGCGCACGCTGGACGAACACCCGAATGTGACGGTGGTGCGGGAACGGGTCGATACCCTCCCCGCGTCCGGGCCGACCATCGTGGCGACAGGCCCCCTCACCGCCCAATCGCTCGCTGAAAGCATCGTCGGTGCGACAGGTCAGGACCGGCTCGCCTTCTTCGACGCAATCGCGCCCATCGTTCACCGCGACAGCATCGATATGTCGAAATGCTGGATCCAGAGCCGCTGGAACAAGCGGACCGAGGCCTCCAACGAGGATGGCGACTACATCAATTGCCCGATGACGAAGGAGCAGTACCTCGCTTTCCACCAGGGGTTGATGGACGGCGAGAAGACCGAGTTTCGCGAGTGGGAAGCCGATACGCCCTATTTCGATGGCTGCATGCCGATCGAGGTCATGGCTGCGCGTGGGGTGGAAACGCTGCGCTACGGTCCGATGAAGGGGGTTGGCCTCGATAATCCTTACGACACAACGGAAGAACATCCTCAGGGGCGCTGGCCCTATGCGGTCGTGCAGCTCCGCCAGGACAACAAGCTCGGCACGTTGTGGAACATGGTCGGCTTTCAGACGAAGCTGAAGTACGGCGCACAGGTCGAGCTGTTCCGCACCATCCCCGGACTGGAGAATGCGGAGTTCGCCCGGTTGGGCGGCCTGCATCGCAATACCTTCATCAATTCTCCGCTGGTGCTGGATCGCCAGCTGCGCCTTCGCGGCGCGGAGCACATCCGCTTCGCCGGCCAGATCACCGGCTGCGAAGGCTATGTCGAAAGCTCGGCAGTGGGTCTGATGGCAGGGATGATGGCAGCAGCCGAGATGTCTGGAACCGAGTGGACGGCGCCCCCGCGCACCACAGCTTTCGGGGCATTGCTCAGCCACATCACCGGCGATGCGGAAGCGGACACGTTCCAGCCCATGAATGTCAATTTCGGCCTCTTCCCTCCTCTCCACGAGGTCAAGAAGAAGCAGCGCAAGGAAGCCTACACCTCGCGCGCCAAGGCCGAGATGGGCGAGTGGATTGCAAACCTTGAGGCAGTGCCAGCCTGATCAGCAGGCGCAGCGCGACGTCCGCTTCTTCGGTTTCGGCCGGGTCGTGGCAAACTCGCCCGGAGTGAGCTCGTTGTCGCCATTGGCGTCGGCACCTTCGAATTTGTCGACCGTGGTCACTGCCCACTCCTCGAAGGTCAGCAAATTGTTGCCGTCCTTGTCGAGCTTCCTGAACGCTGCCGTCCGCGTGGAGAGCATTTCGGTACGCGAAATGCGCCAGTCTCGATCCCGGTCGTAGCGGAAGAAACGCTGCTGTTCCTTGGTCAGTTCGCTGGCCTCGGGCGGGGTCGGTCCCACCATGTTCGCAGCATCCGCAATCGGCAGGCCTTCCGGGGCGGCGTCATCCATCAGGAGCGAGGAAAGATCCGGCGGCGGGGCAGCTTCTTCCACTTCCGCCCGCCCCTGGTACCAGAAAAGTCCGAGGCCCATCGCAGCGAGCGTGATCAACGCCCCGGTTATTGCATGCTTCATCCCTGCGCCCCCAGAAACTTCCGTTAAGTCACTGTCTAGCGGCCGGAAATCCCTATGCGCAAGGCCAGTAATGCTGCCGTGCGCCCTTCGAGCAATGGTACTCCTCCCATAGCTAGTGAGCGTTTGGCGAGGCCGGACAGGATTGCCAGGGGCCGCAGGCGGCGATGCAAAGGCGCGGCCGGCTCGAGCCCTTTTGCAAGATCGAGCGCCATGCTGCGTTCCCCCTCATCGGATAAATGCGCGGCAAGGTCAGCCAGGGCCCAGCGATATCCGGCATTGTAAGCGCGACGCTGGTCGGTGCCGGGAAGCTCGAGCGCCCGGGCTATTGCAGCCCACGCCTCCGCTCGGCCTTCGCAAAATTGCCTCAGTGTTTCCTTATCGAGCGCATCGGCAACCAGCAGGGTTTCCCATCCGTCGACGAGAGGGGAGAACTCGCTAGCGCTTCCCCCCCATGTATCGCCGAGGCGCTTTACCAGCGGCTCGCCCGACGGGCGCGCGCTTACTGGCTTTTCGAGGAGGTCACGCCACCAGGCAAGGCGCATCTGGCCGATCATGGTCTCGCTGCTCGTGGCAACGACCCCTGCGAGCCTGCGGTCCAGCTCGAATACGGATCTCATCAAGGGGCGATCATGCTGGCGCGCATAGGCGAGCGCGAGCTCTACCTCTTCGCCAAGTTCCTGCCGATCAGTTCGGGCTTGTTCGACCATGGCGCCGCAATGACGAACATGGAGGGCGGACGCAAGACGCGCCCTTCCCCGCCGCTAAATCGAAATCACAGCTGCGGGTAGGACCGCTTCGTCAGGCGCACCGGAATGGTGCCCAGGTCGACGAACACGAGGTTCACGTATATTCCGCCCGTCGCTTCGAGGTCGACATAGTCCCTGCCGGACACATCCGTGCCATGCGTGATCGCGAGCTGGGCATTCCCGAATTGCTGTGCGCTCAGGAGGTGATCGGTGAATTCGCTCTGGAGGTCCGAATCCGACGGGATCGGCCAGACGGAAACCGCTCTCGATGCCTCGTCGAGTGCCGATGACAACGAGTTCTGGAAGAACAGGTAGATGCTCATGTTGAGCGTGCCGAGAAGCATCGTCACGGTCAGCGGCAGCACCAGTGCAAACTCTACGGCTGCCGTACCGCGATTATCGAGGAGGAAAGTCTTGATCCTTTTCAGCATCATTGCGTCCTTATCGTAACCGAGCCGACGTGGTTCTGTTTGGTGGCGTAATCAGCAATGCCCTTGATGTTGAGCATCGGCTCCCAGTCTTCGTTGACCGTGATGGTCATGAACTTGGTCTCGACTGCTGTCGGATTGACGCAGAATGGCGCGCCGATCGTTTGCTTCACGCCGTCGCATTCGATCCGGGTCTGAACTTTGATGTTTCCCATGGGTAGCCCCGAGGCGTCGCTGACCACAGCTTCGACAACGGGGTCTGGGGGGACATTTTCTAGGGTACCCATCACATACTCAGCACCCAGCTGGGCCGTCTGCTGCATTTCCACCTTGTGGCGATAGCCCATCGCGAAATCGATCCCGCCCAGCGCCATGGCCAGCACCAGCGGCATGACCAGCGCAACCTCGATCGTCGCGTTTCCGCGCGTGCTGCGGACGAGTTTGGCAAAAGTCGCGATCATTGGCGCAGCCTCAGATATTCGCTGCCGCTGAAGGAGGCGACGCCGCGACCTGCGGGGCATTTGTTGGTAACCTTCGTGTTTCCGGTAAAGGTAATGAACCTCGACACGATCTGCAGGCAGTCGGTCGTCATGCTGCTGTTACCGCTGAATTCGACCATGTTGCTGGGCGCGTAGATCGCGCCATCGAATACCGACTTGCTGTCACCAGTCAGGAAAAGACGGTTCTTGTTGGAGGCAACCAGGCGGCTGTCCTGCACGATGATCAGACCTTCGTAGGGTCCGCTTTCGGCGGCAGTCAGCTGGACCGAAGAGGTGCCTGCAAGAGTGATGTTGCCGATTGCACCCGCATTGAAGGGATTGTCCGTATTCGTGAAAACGAGCGTGACGTTCGTGCCCTTCAGCGTAGCATTACCGCCAACGCTCAGGCCCTTGGCACCGATGTAGTAAGTGCCCGGCGCAAGCGTCACCGTTGCGTTGTTCTGGATCTGGATGCCTTGATAGCAGCCATAGGTGCCGTAGTTCAGCCCCAGCGTATTGCCCGGACCCTTGAACGGCAGGGGCCAATCGGAACACACCATATTCGGTTGCGTATCGACGCCATCGAACGGGTCGGCAGCAGGCGGTGCATTGTTGTTGATGGCTGTATCGCTCGTGACACCGCCGGAATTCGTGACCGTGCCGACGGCCGACAGCGCGCCCGCCTTGATCGTATTGGTACCCGAGGCTGTTGCGTCGAAATTCGAGTTGGAAGCCATGCCGCAGTTCATGCTGACGGAGGCAGAGCCCGAGATAGTCAGGCCGGTCGAATTCTGGTCGAGCGCAATCATGCAGTTCGGAACTTCCGAGCTCGACTGTGCCACGGCTTCGACACTGATGGTCGGCGCGCTCGCCAGGAACAGGCTGGAGAACGGCAGTTCGCGCGAGGTGCTGAGCACGACGCGGACCATGCTGTTGTCGCCAGCGAAATCACCGGCAGTCGGCGGCGTCTCGATCGCCTCGATAGTGTAAATGTGCTGGTAGTTTTCGCCGAGTACCTTCTTGACCACGGCGTCCACGTCTTCGCCATTCTTCATGGCGAGTGCCCCCGCCATTGCGCCAGCATCGGCGGCGCTGTGAAGGTCACGGCGCCAGCTGATCCATTGGGCAGCATCGACGGCAAGGCCCATGGTACCGACCATGGGAACGAGCGAGGCGGCGACGAGCACGAGCACGTTGCCGCGTGCATCATCGCGAACCTGCTTCAGAAACTGCACCGCTTTGCGAAGCATTGCGTACCCCATATCCAACATGTCGAGGCTCCCTCTTAGGGTCCCCGGATGTCGGCGAGGTAAAACAACAGCCCTAAAGACAGGTTAAAATGACGGGGCGCGTCGCTCCGGAACACGGAGAACGCAGCGAGTCCCTGACTTTGGGAGAGAGGTTAACGCGTCACTCAGCCTGGCAGCAAAAGCGAATCAGCCGGGCAGGTGGCGCAGGCAGCGTTAGTCCCGGTAACAGACCTTCTTTGCAGCTTCGACGATGCGCGCGCTGTCGATCAGCGCCATCTTTTCCAGATTGGCGGCATAAGGGAGCGGCACATCTTCGTTGCATACCCGCGTGACGGGAGCATCGAGATGATCGAAGCCTTCCTCCATGCAGATCGCCGTGATCTCCGAAGCGATCGAGCAGGTCGGCCAGCCCTCTTCGGCAATGACGACGCGGTTGGTCTTGGCGAGGCTCTTGAGTACCGCCTCCTTGTCGAGCGGGCGCAAAGTGCGAAGATCGATGACTTCGGCGTCGATCCCCTCGCCAGCCAGCTCTTCGGCTGCTTCCAGGGCAAGGCCCACGGCGATCGAATAGGACACGATCGTCACATCGCTGCCCTCGCGCATGATCCGCGCCTTGCCGATCGGCAGGACATGGTCGTCCAGTTCGGGAAGCTCGAACGTCCGGCCGTAAACGAGTTCGTTCTCCAGGAAGACGACCGGGTCTTCGCAGCGGATAGCCGCCTTGAGCAGGCCTTTCGCGTCCGAACTGTCGAACGGCGCGATCACGATCAGGCCGGGGACGCTTGCATACCACGGCCCGTAGTTCTGGCTGTGCTGCGCGCCGACGCGGCTTGCCGCGCCGTTGGGGCCGCGGAACACGACCGGGCAGCGCATCTGTCCGCCCGACATGTAATTGGTCTTCGCAGCCGAATTGATGATGTGGTCGATGGCCTGCATCGCGAAGTTGAAGGTCATGAATTCGACCACCGGGCGCAGTCCGCCCATGGCGGCACCGGCACCGATGCCGGCAAAGCCATATTCCGTGATCGGAGTATCGATGACACGCTTCGGACCGAATTCGTCGAGGAGTCCCTGCGTCACCTTGTACGCACCCTGGTACTGCGCGACTTCCTCGCCCATCACGAAGACGCGCTCGTCACGGCGCATTTCCTCGGCCATGGCATCGCGAAGCGCTTCGCGCACGGTGACCTTGGCCATGTTGGTGCCATGCGGAACTTCGGGATCCTTCACGTCCACCTTGCGGGCAGGCTTGGTGATCTCGGCTTCCGAGGCGTCCTGGCCGACGTCCTTGCCCTCGCCCGGTACGTCATCGACCTCAGCTGCTTCTGGAGCATCGAGATCGGAGGCGTCTTCGCCCTCGCCTGCCAGCATGGCAATGACCGTGCCGACTTTCACGCCTTCGGTGCCTTCTTCGACCAGGATTTTGCCCAGCGTGCCTTCGTCGACCGCTTCGAATTCCATCGTGGCCTTGTCGGTTTCGATCTCGGCGATGATGTCGCCGATCTCGATGGCATCACCTTCAGACTTGAGCCATTTGGCGAGCGTGCCTTCTTCCATGGTGGGAGACAGCGCGGGCATCTTCAGTTCAATAGCCATGGCTCAATACTCCTCCACCAGGACATCGGTGTAGAGTTCGGAAGCTTCCGGCTCGGGCGAATTCTCGGCAAAGTCGGCAGCCTCGCTGACGACCTTGCGAATGTCCTTGTCGATGGCTTTCAAGTCTTCCTCTTTCGCGCCGTTTTCCAGCAGGACCTTCTTCAGGCCCTCGATCGGGTCCTTGTGGTCCTTCATGTCCTGCACTTCCTCGCGGGTGCGGTATTTCGCCGGGTCCGACATCGAGTGGCCGCGATAGCGATAGGTTTCGCATTCCATCAGGACCGGACCCTTCCCGTCACGCACGTGCTTGAACGCGATCTCGGCCGCCTGGCGCACCTCGAGGACATCCATGCCGTTGACTTTCATCCCCGGAATGCGGAACGCAGTACCGCGGCGGTAGAACTCGGTTTCTGCGGAGCTGCGGCTGACCGCGGTGCCCATCGCGTACTGGTTGTTCTCGATGACGAATACAATCGGCAGCTTCCACAGCGCGGCCATGTTGAAGGTTTCGTAGACCTGACCCTGGTTCGCCGCCCCGTCACCGAAATAGGCAAGGCACAGGCCGCCGTCTTCGTTGTACTGATGCGCGAGCGCCAGGCCTCCGCCGAGGGCGACCTGCGCGCCGACGATGCCGTGACCGCCGTAGAACTTATGCTCGGTCGAGAACATGTGCATCGACCCGCCCTTACCCTTGGAGATGCCCGCTTCGCGGCCGGTCAACTCGGCCATGATGACCTTGGGATCGATCCCGTAAGCGAGCATGTGGCCGTGATCACGGTAGCCGGTGATCACGCTGTCCTTGTCCCCGTCGAGCGCGGATTGCAGCCCAATTGCGACAGCCTCCTGCCCAATATATAGGTGGCAGAAACCGCCGATGAGACCGAGGCCGTAGAGCTGGCCCGCGCGCTCTTCGAAACGCCTGATTAGCAGCATCTGTTCGTAGAAGTGCATCATCTGGTCGGTGCTGGCATCGAAGCGCTGCTTCTTCTCCAGTTCTTCCTGCAATGAGTGCAGGACGAATTCCGTATCTTCAGCGGGACTCTTCGGCGCCTTCGCGGCTGCTTTGCTCTTGGGGGCCTTTGCCAAACTACAGCATCCTTTATCTTCCGGGGAGGAATATGGCTCAGCCTATAGGCATAGCGGCCCGCACCGCGCAACGCCCAAGCTGCGCGCATACGAAAACCTTACGGAATTGAGGGCTTGGCGCCCGGCTCAGTCGTCGAGCTTGATGACCACTTCGTCCGGGTGGACGACATTGAGCTGGCTGCGGAGCAGTTCGCCGACCATGTCCGGATCGGCGTGATCCGGATGCAGGAGAGCGACCTTGTTCTGAAGCGCAGCACGTTCTTTCTGCAGAGCGGCCAGCTGCGCTTCACGCTGGTCGAGGAGGCGCAGGTTCTCGCTCCATGCGAGCAGACCGGAAGGCCCTGCGACAGCGATACCGCCCATCACGAGCAACGCCGCAAGCGCCGCAGTGTGCGACGCTTTCTGCCTTTGCCGTGTGTTGAGTCTGACCTTGCCTCTCATCAGGGACACAGAATCACAGTTAACCTTTACGCGCAAGGGCTATTTGCAGCCCGATCAGTAGGAACGCGGTAGGCCGAGGACGTGCTCTGCCAGATAGCTGAGGATGAGGTTCGTACTGATCGGGGCGACCGTGTAGAGGCGCGCCTCGCGGAACTTGCGTTCGACATCGTATTCCTCGGCGAATCCGAACCCGCCCAGCGTCTGCACGCACATGTCGGCAGCAGCCCAGCTGGCTTCGCTCGCTAGCATCTTTGCCATGTTTGCCTCGGCCCCTGCATTCCCGCCTTCGTCGTAAACCTCGGCGGCATGGTGGACCATCAGTTCGGCGGCACGCATCTGCGCATAACAGCGCGCGATCGGGAACTGGACGCCCTGGTTCTGGCCGATCGGTCGCGAGAATACCTGGCGCTCCTTGGCGTAGTCGCTCGCCTTTTCGATAAACCATTTTGCATCGCCGATACATTCGGCTGCGATCAGGATCCGCTCGGCATTCATGCCCGACAGGATATAGCGGAACCCCTTCCCCTCCTCGCCGATCAGTGCCGATACCGGGATACGCGTGTCGTCGAAGAAAACCTCCGTCGTCGAATGGTTCATCATCGTGCGGATCGGCTTTATGGTCATGCCATTCCCGACCGCTTCACGCATGTCGACGAGGAAGAGCGAGAGGCCGTCCGTCTTCTTGGCCACCTCGTCACGCGGTGTCGTACGCGCCAGCAAAACCATCAGGTCGGAATGCTCGGCACGGCTCGTCCAGATCTTCTGGCCGTTGATCACGTATTCATCGCCTTCCCGCTTGGCGAAAGTGCGCAGGGAAAGTGTGTCGGTGCCGCTCGTCGGTTCGGATACGCCGAATGCTTGCAGGCGCAGGTCGCCGTTGGCGATGCCCGGAAGATAGCTGCGCTTCTGCTCTTCGCTGCCGTAGCGAAGCAGCGTATTCATCACATACATCTGGGCATGGGCTGCGGCGCCGTTGCAACCGGACGCCTGGATTTCCTCCATGATGACCGTCGCGGCATCGAGCTTGAGCCCACTGCCCCCGTATTCTTCCGGGATGAGTGCAGCGAGAAAACCCGCCCGCGTGATCGCATCGACGAATTCAGCCGGATAGGCGCGCTCGCGGTCTTTCTCTCTCCAGTATTCACCAGGAAAATCGGAACAGACTGCGCTCACGGCGCGGCGTATTTCATCTAGGTCTTCTTTTGCCATCGATCGACACATGGACTCGTCCTGCCTGGAAGGCAATCCGTCGGAACGGGCCAGGTTGGCGCCCGTTGGTTTCTTGACATGAAAGGAGCCATCCCGTATTTGGTTTCTATTGAAACTAAATTGAACAACTGAGGATTGAGATGCCCGATCTTTTCGAAAACCCCATTGGTCTCGACGGCTTCGAATTCGTCGAATTCTGTGCGCCTGAGAAAGGCGTGATCGAACCGGTTTTCGAAGCGATGGGTTTCTCGCATGTTGCCAACCACCGCTCGAAGGACGTGCAACTGTGGCGTCAGGGCCAGATCAACCTGATCCTCAACTACGAACCGAAGAGCGCCGCATGGTTCTTCGCCCGCGAGCATGGCCCGTCGGCCTGCGGCATGGGCTTCCGCGTCCGCGACGCAAAGAAAGCCTATGACGAACTGATCGAGCGTGGTGCTGAACCGGTCGCCAACGAACCGGGTCCGATGGAACTTCGCATTCCGGCAATCCGCGGCATTGGCGGCGCGATCGTCTACCTGATTGATCGCTATTCCACCGAGGACGGCGAAGGCCTGTCGATCTACGACATCGACTTCGAATATCTCCCCGGTGTCGAAAAGCATCCGGAAGGCGCCGGCTTCGATGTGATCGATCACCTCACGCACAACGTCTACAACGGCCGCATGAAGTACTGGGCGGATTATTACGAGACGCTCTTCAACTTCCGCGAAATCCGCTTTTTCGACATCAAGGGCGAATATACCGGCCTGACCTCGAAAGCGCTCACCGCCCCCGACGGCAAAATCCGCATCCCGCTCAACGAGGAAGGCGAAGGCGGCAAGGGACAGATCGAAGAGTTCCTGCGCGAATTCAACGGCGAAGGCATCCAGCACATCGCCCTCATCTGCGACGATCTCGTCAAGGCCTGGGACAAGCTGAAGGAATTCGGCGTGCCCTTCATGACTGCACCTCCCGAAACCTATTACGAAATGCTCGAAGAACGTCTGCCCGGCCACGGTGAAAAGGTCGAAGACCTCAAAATGCGCGGCATCTTGATGGACGGGACCACCGAAGGCGGCACCCCGCGTCTCTTGCTCCAGATCTTTGCAGAAGCACAGGTCGGTCCGGTCTTTTTCGAATTCATCCAGCGCAAGGGCGACGACGGCTTCGGCGAAGGCAATTTCAAGGCCCTGTTCGAGAGCATGGAGCGCGACCAGATCAAGCGCGGCGTGCTCAGCGTAGAGGATGCCCAGACTGTCGAAGCGGAGCCTGCCGAATGAGCGACGTAGTCGATCATCCCGTCAAGCTGGGCGGCGTCCACCACGCCGCTTATCGCTGCAAGGACGCGAAAGAGACCGTCGAATGGTACGGCAAGGTTCTGGGCATGGATTACACCACAGCCTTTGCAGAAGACCATGTGCCTTCGACCGGCGATTACGATCCTTACATGCACGTGTTTCTCGACGCGGGTAATGGAAACATCCTGGCGTTCTTCGAACTGCCCAACCAGAAGGACATGGGCCGCGACGAGAACACGCCGGCATGGGTTCAGCACCTGGCATTCAAGGTCGCATCGGAAGACGAACTGCTTGCTGCCAAGGAGCATGTCGAAAGCCTTGGCATCGATGTTCTCGGCCCCACGCATCACGGTATCTTCAAGTCGATCTACTTCTTCGATCCGAATGGCCACCGTGTGGAACTGGCTGCCGATATCGGCACCGAAGAACAGTACGCCGAACTCAAGCGCGTTGCGCCGATGATGCTGGAGGAATGGAGCGAGACCAAGAAGGCTCCCCGCCACGCAGACTGGCTGCACGAAATCGCACGCGAAGAGCACGGCAAGAAACAGCCCTAAGGCGGGCAAACCCTAATAGTTTGCAATTCTGGAACCCTGCCGGAGGCATGACGTTGCCTCCCAAAGGGAGTTCTTAGGGTGAATTACATCGCAACGCTGCGCGACCAGCTGCGGGAAATGGGCACTGGCCTGGTAGAGGCTTTACCCAGCTTCGCGATCGCGCTGATCATACTTTTCGTCACCTGGATCGTTGCGCGCTTCGCCGTAAAGATTTCGGATGCGCTCGTCGGCCGCACGGAAATCCGCGCCAGCCTGAAGAATCTGATCGATACGCTGGTCCGCCTTGGCATCTGGCTGGTCGGCCTGTTCATCGCCGCAGTCGTCGTGATCCCCAGCCTCACCCCGGCCAGCTTGCTTGCCGGTCTCGGGATCGGTGCGGTCGCGATCGGATTCGCCTTCCAGGATATCTTCGAGAATTTCCTTGCCGGCGTGCTAATCATGCTGCGGGAAAAGATGCGCATCGGCGACATCATCGAGTGCGAAGGCATCACCGGCAAGGTCGAGCATATTACACTGCGCGAAACCCATGTTCGCAAGCTGTCGGGTGAACTGACGGTCGTTCCGAACTCGATCCTGTTCAAGAACCCGGTGGAGATCTTCACCGACGAGGACCAGCGCCGCCACGAAGTTGTCGTGGGTGTCTCGTATGATACCAATCTCGACCATGCAGCGGATGTAATCCGTCGCGCCGTGGAAGATGTCGAGGATGTGTTGGCCAGCAAGGGCGTCGATATTTTTGCGCAGGAGTTCAACTCCAGCTCGGTTGATTTCCTTGTGCGCTGGTGGGCCGGTTCGACGCCGCGCTCCGGTTGGGAAAGCAAGGACAAGGTCGTGCGCGCAGTGAAGGCTGCACTCGACGATGCGGGTATCGAGATTCCCTTCCCCTATGTCACGCACACCTTCAAGGAGACGGTGCCGGTCAGCCAGCTTGGTGACAGCGGCAAGCCGACGCCCTAGGGGTTGCGAACAGAAACCGATCGCGGATGCCTGGCATTCGAGGTCGGTAATGGGAGAGCCCGATGAGAATCCTTCGTACGCCCGCCGATCGCTTCGCGGATATTCCGGACTACCCGTTCGCGGAAAACTGGATCGAGATCGACCTCGGCGAAGGATATTCCGCCCGCCAGCATTATGTGGACGAAGGCGACAAGTCTGCACCTCCCGTCTTCTTGTTCCATGGCGAGCCGAGTTGGTCCTTTCTCTACCGAAAGATGATCCCGATTCTCGTCGAAGCCGGCTTTCGCGTGCTGGCACCGGACCTCATCGGCTTCGGGAAGAGCGACAAGCCGGACGATCCCGAATTCTTCACTTATGAGCGGCATGTCGATTGGCTGAAGCAATGGAGGTCGGCGGTAGAACCGCGTCCCGCTGCCCTTTTCGTTCAGGACTGGGGCGGATTGCTGGGCCTTCGGATGCTCGCACATGACCCCGACCTTTTCACTTGCGTAGTGGCGAGCAACACCTTCCTGCCCGCTGGCGGAACGCCTTCGGCGGCATTTCTCGCCTGGCGCGAGTTCGCGCGGTCTTCTCCCGAATTCCGCATCGGAGCCCTGCTCGACCGTGCCACAGCGACCGAACGTTCAGAGGCAGAAATCGCCGCTTACGATGCCCCCTTCCCCGACGAGCCATCGAAGGCTGCGGCGCGCGCCTTCCCAAGCCTCGTACCGGTAGAAGACGGAATGCCCGGAGTGGAGGAGAACAAGAAAGCGTGGCCTTCGCTCGCCGCTTACGAGGGACCATTCCTCACGCTATTCGGTGAGGACGACCCGATCACCAAGGGCAGCGAAAAATTCCTGATCGAGCGAATCGCCGGTGCCAGAGACATCGAGCACCGCACATTGCCGAATTGCGGCCACTTCTGCCAGGAAGATCAGCCCGAAGAACTTGCGGCCGGATTGATCGCAATGGCGCGCAAAGCTGGCCACCTGGGGTGACCACGCCTGCGCTGATGACGCGCTCGCAGGAATACTTTCTGGCCATCGCGGCGGCGGTGGTGACTGCCAACGCCTATTATATCCATCCCATTATCGGCGAAGTCGCATCTCATTTCGGGGTGAGCGAGGCGCGGATCGGCCTTGTCCCCGCCCTGAACCAACTCGCACTGGCAGTCGGTATCCTGCTCCTTCTCCCCTTGGGCGACAGGTATTCCAACAGGCGCCTCACCATCGCGTTCACTGTAGGTCAGACGGTCAGCCTGGCGGTCATGACCATTGCCGAGACTTTCGGTCAGTTCCTCGCGGGATCGACGTCGCTCGGCTTCTTTACGATCGCGCCCTATCTCCTGCCCGCCTATGCCTCGAAACGCGTCGCACCCGAGCGACTGGGTCAGGTCACCGCCTTGCTGACGGCCGGTGTCATCCTCGGTATTCTTATCGCGCGTGTGGGTGCAGGCTGGATAGCGGAGCATTATGGTTGGCGACTGGTGTACTGGATCGCGACCGGACTGATGATCAGCGTTACGCTCGCGCTTCCGTACCTGATGGAAGGTGGCGAGCGCGAGCGCGGCCAAGCCAGGTACTGGTCGCTGGTGGGGTCGGTCTTTCCCCTCGCCCGGCAGCATCGCGATGTCGTACTTTCGGGAGCAATCCAGGCACTCAATTTCGCCCAATTCATCGCGCTCTGGCTGGCTCTCGCGCTTTATCTGACCTCGCCCGAAGTAGGATATGGCACCGATACGGTGGGGTACCTCGCTGCGATCGCTGCCGTCTCCATCTTTTCGACGCCCCGCCTCGGAAGGTGGGCCGATCTGGTCGGGGCGCGCAAGGCGAGACTGGTCTTCGCGGCCATACAGTTGGTTGGTATCGCGCTGTTCTATCCAATGAGCGGATCGCTCTGGGGCCTAATCGTGCCGCTGGTGCTGGTGAACCTGGTCGGGCCGGGGATCGATGTAACGGGCCGCATGACCTTTCTGTCCCTCGCAGCGGACCTTCGAACGCGGCTCACCACGATCTATATCGTCCTGATGTTCGTCGGAGGCGGGATCGGGAGCATTGCCGCGACGGCGATCTACGATGTTTTTGGCTGGGGCGGCGTCTGCCTCGCGCTGGTGATTTCATCTGCAGGCCTCACCGTGCTCGCTGCATATTCCCACAAGAAGCATCGGTGACTTGGTGCGCCCGACAGGATTGCTCCGCTGCTTCGCAGCTACGCCATCTCCGCTCCGCTCCGATTCCGAACGATTTTCGATCCTCATGCGCCGAACCAATAAAGGCGGCCCTGTTGGACCGCCTTTATTGGTGCACCCGACATGAAAGTGATGGGCACCAAGATCAATGGGAGATTGCGGTGCCTATGCCCGATTAATGGCAGCTTTGCGCCCCCATTGCGGACGTTCGGGCCCTCTTAGAGGAACCTGGAAGCGGACTGGCAGCTTAGCCTTGGTTATGGGCTTCCCCAATGTCCGATCATGGATTGAAATTTGTCGATACCGCTGTCGATCGAAGAATGAAGCGGCGTTCCGTTGATCCTTGCATAACCAGCGCTATTTATCTGTGATGAGAAGATCGTTGACGAAGGCAACGCCAAATTCGCGTCCATGGATAGTGGTTTTGATCATAATGAATGGGCTCCTCTTAGCTGCAACAGTGTCGTTACTCTTCAACCAGTCAGCTCCGGTGGCCGAGCCACGGATGGTCACTCCGCGTGGAGATCTAGCTGCAGATGAACGCGCCAATATCGACCTGTTCCGCAATGCCCGAGAGTCCGTCGTCTTCATATCGACACGGCAGCGAGTTGCCGATTTCTGGACACGTAATGTCTATAGCGTCCCGCGCGGGTCGGGTTCGGGCCTCGTATGGGATGAGGCAGGTCATATCCTTACCAATTATCATGTCATCGAGGGTGCATCAGAAGCGCAAATACAGCTTGCTGACGGTCGCCAGTTTTCCGCCACACTGGTGGGTACGAGCCCACAGCACGACCTTGCTGTTTTGAAGATCGGCGGTGCAGGTTTCACAGCGCCCGCTCGGGTCCCCATAGGAACGAGCAATGATCTGCAAGTCGGGCAGAATGTCTTCGCGATTGGAAACCCGTTCGGCCTAGACTGGACCCTGACTAAAGGGATCGTCTCGGCACTGGATCGCTCGCTGCCTAATGAGAACGGCCCCGACATTCGCAACCTGATCCAGACCGATGCGGCCATCAACCCAGGCAATTCTGGCGGTCCGCTGCTCGATTCAGCGGGCAGACTGATCGGGATCAATACCGCAATCTACAGTCCCTCGGGGGCATCGGCAGGCATCGGTTTTGCCGTACCGGTCGACACGGTCATGCGGGTTGTGCCGCAACTGATTTCTGAGGGGCGCTATACGCGACCCAGCCTTGGCCTTGAAAGCGATGACGATATCAACGACCGGCTCAAACGTGTTTCGGGGATCGAAGGTGTTTTCATACTGCGGGTCGATCCCGGGTCCTCAGCGGATCGCGCCGGTCTGATTGCAGCGCAGCGCACTAGGGGCGGCGTAGCTCCTGGGGACATCGTTACCGCTCTGAATGGCAAACCTGTGTCCAGAGTGGGCGATCTGCTCGCCCGACTTGACGACTTTCGCGTCGGACAAATCGTCGAACTCACGCTGATGCGCGGCGGCGAAGAGCGCATGGTCAGGCTTAAACTCGAACCGGGAATCTAATTTACCAAGATGGGCCGGTCCCATTGGTGAGACCGGCCCTCTCAGCTGCCATGAGGCTCAGGCCGCCTTGTCTTCAGTCAGCTGCGGCGTGTCGTCATTGCCATGCTTGCTGCTTCCGATGGCGATCTTGCGCGGCTTGAGCGATTCCGGGACGATCCGCTGGAGCGAGATCGTCAACATGCCGTGCTCATAGTCCGCATCGCGCACTTCGACATAGTCGGCCAGCTGGAACCGGCGCTGGAACGCGCGCGCAGCGATACCGCGATGCAAGAAATTCACACCGTCTTCGTCTTTCTCGTCTTTCTGACCGGAGATGACGAGCTGGTTCTGCTGTGCGGTGATGTCTATTTCGTCCGGACGGAAGCCGGCCACCGCCAGAGTGATCCGGTAGCTGTCCTCGCTGGTTCGGACGATGTCGAAGGGTGGGTAGCTGTCCTGCGTCTCAGCACGGAAGCTGTTTTCGAGCGCATCAAAGAGCCGATCAAAGCCGACCGTCGAGCGGCGATAGGGGGTCAAATCAAATGCAGTTCTCATTTCCAAATCCTCCTTGTTGAGCAATCTGGGCACGAGAAGCGTCAGCGAACGAAAGAGCTGACGCCCTAATGTCCAACCGGACCCATTATGGCATCCGGTATCAACGAAATTAGGAAACGCGCAATTGGTTTCAAGACTGGATAAAATTTTTTATCGTCGTTTTTTCAGCACCTTGCAAGAGAGAACGAGGCGCACCGATAGAGGTGCGCCTGCCTTCTTCCAAGAGAGAATATGTTTGGTTCTAGTCCGTTTACGCGGTCAGCCGATCGCTGCTCGCGTGATCGGAAGCCCAGCTTCGCATTTGGTCCTTGAGCGCCAGTTTGAGCTTCTTCAGGCGGGCAATCAGAACTTCGTCAGGCTTGGGTCGTTTGCTTTCCAGCCGGATTTCGTTCTCGAGCCGCGCATGTTCGCGTGAAAGATATCCCAGATACCTGTCGGTCATAATCTCCTCCTCTCTCATTGGACCGATTTTTCTGACATCGCCATTTTCGGAGACTGCCTTGCTCAAGAGGGCGTGTGGAGACGCCAGGCAGCACTGCCGCCAGCCGTGCGTGGAGGTGTGGAGAGCGCAGCTTGATGCCGCGCTCTCCTAACCTTGTTAGAAGTCCATCGCCGGCATCGGTGCGGGCGTGTCTTCCTTGGGCAGTTCGGCCACCAGCGCCTCGGTGGTGATCAGCAGCGAGGCAACCGAAGCCGCGTCCTGCAGCGCAGTGCGCACCACCTTCGCCGGATCGATGACACCCGACTTCACCAGGTCTTCATATTCGCCGGTCGCGGCGTTGAAGCCGTGGTTGTAGTCGTCGCCTTCGAGCAGCTTGCCGACGATATAGGCACCGTCCTCGCCCGCGTTCTCGGCAATCTGGCGAGCCGGGGCGCGCAGCGCACGGCGCACAATGTCGATACCCGACTGCTGGTCGTCATTGGCTGCCTTTAGGCCTTCGAGCGACTTGAGCGCGCGGAGCAAGGCTATCCCGCCACCCGGCAGGATGCCTTCCTCGACGGCCGCACGGGTTGCGTGCAGCGCGTCGTCGACACGATCCTTGCGCTCCTTGACCTCGACTTCAGTGGCACCGCCGACGCGGATGACGGCAACGCCGCCAGCCAGCTTGGCCACGCGTTCCTGCAGCTTCTCACGATCGTAGTCGCTGGTCGTGGTCTCGATCTGGGCGCGGATCTGACTTACCCGGGCGTCGATGTCGGCCTTGTTACCGGCACCATCGACAATGGTGGTGTTGTCCTTGTCGATGATGACCTTCTTGGCCCGGCCGAGCATGCCGATCGTGACATTTTCCAGCTTGGTGCCGAGTTCCTCGCTGACCACATTGCCGGCGGTGAGGATGGCAATATCCTGCAGCATGGCCTTGCGGCGATCGCCGAAGCCGGGTGCCTTGACCGCCGCGACCTTCAGGCCGCCGCGCAGCTTGTTGACCACCAGGGTTGCCAGGGCTTCGCCTTCGACATCCTCCGCGATGATCAGCAACGGCTTGCCCGACTGCACGACCTGTTCGAGCAACGGGATCAGCGCCTGCAGGTTCGACAGCTTCTTCTCATGGATGAGGATGTAGGGATCCTCGAGTTCCACCTTCAGCTTTTCGGCGTTGGTCACGAAGTAGGGCGAGAGATAGCCGCGATCGAACTGCATGCCCTCGACCGTTTCGAGCTCGGTTTCGAGGCTCTTGGCTTCCTCGACCGTGATCACGCCTTCGTTGCCGACTTTGTCCATGGCTTCAGCAAGGATGCGACCGACGGTTTCGTCGCCATTGGCGGAAATGGTCGCGACCTGTGCAATTTCGCTGTTGGCGGACACCTTCTTGGCATGGCTTTCGAGGTCCTTGACCACGGTGCCGACGGCGAGGTCGATACCGCGCTTCAGGTCCATCGGATTCATGCCGGCAGCAACCGCCTTGGCACCTTCGCGCACGATGGCCTGGGTAAGAACGGTGGCGGTGGTGGTGCCATCACCCGCCTTGTCGTTCTGCTTGCTGGCGACTTCGCGCAGCATCTGTGCGCCCATGTTTTCGAACTTGTCCTTGAGTTCGATTTCCTTGGCGACAGTGACGCCATCCTTGGTGATACGAGGAGCACCGAAGCTCTTCTCGATCACCACGTTGCGGCCCTTGGGGCCGAGAGTTACCTTGACCGCATTTGCAAGCGTATCCACGCCGCGGAGCATGCGATCACGCGCATCCGACGCAAACTTTACTTCTTTCGCAGCCATCTGGCCTGCTCCTTTCTCTTCTTTCGATTGAACCGAAGATCGGGTTGGTTGCTTACGCCGCCTTTTTGAGCTCGGCGGCAGTTTCGATGATGCCGAGGATGTCGCTCTCCTTCATGATGAGCAGGTCCTCGCCGTCGATCCGCACTTCGGTGCCGGACCACTTGCCGAACAGGATGCGGTCGCCCGCCTTGACGGCGAGTTCCACCAGCTTCCCGGCATCGTCACGCGCCCCCGGGCCAACGGCGACGACTTCGCCTTCCATCGGCTTTTCCTTGGCGGTGTCAGGGATGATAATGCCGCCGGCCGTCTTTTCTTCGGCCTCGATACGGCGAACCAGCACGCGATCGTGCAAAGGTCGGAAATGCATGCATAACCTCCATTACAAAGCGAAATGACTTACAGCGCCTCCCCCGGATGATCGGCAGGAGGCATTTCGCGATTTAGTTTTGCTGGAAACGGCTTCAAGAGGTCCAAATCAAATTTTTTGGCACTCGCCGATTGCGACTGCCAATGGGCGCTTTCCGGACGCCTTATAAGGGTCTTGACGGTCTGAAATCGACTCACAAAATACGCCGAGCGGAGCAATCCGCAGTGAGTGACCAGCGGCAAGGCAGAAAGGAGGATTTTCCTATGTCGCAACCATTCGCACGATATTTGCATCCATTCGATGTGGCGCATCATCCAGCGCTTGAGCCCGAAGTGAAGCGAGCCATTCTGGCTTCCTGGGCGTCAGATCGGCATGCCGTCGAAAACCAGCCGGCGATGCGCCAGCCCCCCGAATTGGGTCCGGCTTCCGTTGACGATGTATTCGCGGCGCTGCGCTCGCTCGACGGCCCGGACAGCCAGCCCACACTTCAATGACCGACCTCGCTTTGCTGGTTCAGCTGGAAGGGTACGGGCTGACGACGGCTGAGATCTGCTATTTCATGCCGGATCACCCTTCGCTCCTGCAGATCTATGCTTGGCAGGAATACGATGCAGCACCGGATTTCCCGGTGCTGTTCGATTTCCTCGCGCATTGGCGGCGAGAGATTGAGGCGGAGATCAGGTCAGTCCGTATCGCACACGAAAAGATGATCCGGCCAGCGAGCTGGAGTTCGGCGGATAGCGTGATCTCGTGGGACTAGCAGAGCAGTGTGATTGAGCTTGCTAATCCGGACGCGTGCCAATGGAAGCAAACTGCTGACTGGTAAAATCTGAAAACCTTCGGCCAATTGATAGGCAGCTTTTCGAGTTTCCCCCACTGAAAGCTGCCAGTCGATTTTTGGGCTGAAAACAAGCATTATTATCTCGAGCGTTATCTTCTCGGCCAATCATGGCCGAGGAGAAAATGAATGGGATACTCACGGTTTGATGCAGCCACGCGGCATCACCCGGCCTGGAACGCTGGTAAGAATGTCGGAACTAAGCGTCCGCTGACGCAGAAGCAGATTTGGGCGATCCGCTTTCATCTCGATCGCGAAGGGCGATTGAGGGACAAGGCCCTTTTCGATCTCGCGATCGACAGCAAACTGCGGGGCTGCGATTTGGTGAAGATCAAGATCGGAGACGTGGTTGCGGGTGTCGACATCCGCAATCGAGCAACCGTCATCCAGCAAAAGACCAACAAGCCGGTGCAGTTCGAGATTACCGCTGATGTGCGAGCTACACTGCTAGCGTGGTTGGATCGCAGAGGTGGCTCGACTGTCGACTACCTATTTCCGAGTCGTGTTGATCCAGCAAGCCACATGAGCACGCGACAGTATGCCCGCCTGGTCGATGAATGGGTAACGGCAATCGGACTGCGAAAGGCAGAATATGGGGCGCATTCGTTGCGTCGGACGAAAGCGGCGATGATCTACCGCGCGACGGGAAACATCCGGGCTATCCAAATCCTGCTGGGCTACACCAAGATCGAGAACACGGTGCGTTACCTTGGTGTCGATGTCGAGGATGCGTTGCTATTGGCGGAGAGGACTGAAATCTAACTAAGGAAGCGGTCGCTCGGCAGCACTTATCGACCGTTTCCAGGTTAGCTCGCAGGTGCGCTGATTGTCAGACATTGGGTGGAATTCAGACCGTCTGCTTTCCATAGATGAACTCCAGCCAATAGTCGTTCATCCAGTCCGCGTAACCAAGGAGCTCGCCTTGCCGACGCTCTAACGCGGGCGACCACGGTTCGTCACCCGTCATAAGATCAATCATTGCCTGCATTCGCCATTCTTCTCCCGGTAACGCGAACAATATCCGGTGAGCAATGTAGGCACGCCTCCCGATAGCTTCAGAAAAATGGTCCATGCGCACAAGCCGACCCTCTGCGACATGGCGATCGAAAAGTCTTAGGTATCGTTCTACGACTTCCGGAAAGCAGCCCCAGCCACCGACGAAAGAGGCCATCGGCTTCTCACCCGCAAGCATCAAACCAAGCTCTCTGTTTGTGTGCACCAAATACGGCAGAGAACGCAGCAGGCTCGACAACATGGCCTAGCTTACCTTCGCTTCGCGATGACTGCAAACGGGTCGGAAGCCGAGCGGCAGCTTATCGCGATCTAGATGCCATAACCGGACTGACCGCAAACGGCCCCTCAACCGACATCACTGACGGCAAGCGAGCTCTCTAAGGAAGTCTCAATATTGCTATTGCGAATTAATCGCAGAAAGGTTAGGCGACGGCAAATCTCAAGGGAGCTTTGAATGTACCGCTATCTGGTCGGCGCGCTTGCGCTGACACCGCTTTCGCCCGCTATTGCTCAAACCACCGATGTTCTCGGGACGGCATCGTCGGACACGGATGGCGAGCATACGATTGTCGTTACCGCGGCCCGAACGCAGCTTCCGGCTAGCGCGCTGCCGCTGACCGTAGACGTTATCGATAGCGAAGCGCTCGAAAGGCAGGTCCTTGTTTCCGGCTCGACGGTGGATGCAGTCTCCGCGCTGTTGCCGTCCTTCTCTCCGACCCGGGAGAAACTGTCAGGAGCAGGTGAAAGCCTGCGCGGGCGTGCGCCGCTTTACGCGATCAATGGCATTCCCCAGTCGACGCCTGTCCGAGATGGTTCGCGCGACGGCTACACGATCGACCCGTTCTTTATCGATCGCGTTGAAGTCATTTACGGATCGAACGCGCTCCAGGGTATCGGAGCCACAGGTGGCGTGGTGAACCAGGTGACTGTCGGCGCGCCCCGGCAAGACGGCGTTTCTCTCCGTACCCTCTCGCAGGTCACACTTCCCGATGGCTTCGATGGCGAAGGTATTGGCGCGAAAACAGGCGCGTTGGTCGGTTATCGCGCCGGATCGCTCGACGCCAACTTTGGTGCTACGCTCGAAAAACGTGGAGCGTTCTTCGATGGCTCGGGGAATCGCATCGGGGTCGATGGCACACAGGGCGAGATCCAGGACAGCGACAGCTGGTCAGCCTTCGCTCGCCTCGGCTACGATCTCGCCAACGGTGCCCGTTTTGAAGTTGTCGCGAACAGGTTCGAACTCGAAGGCAATGCCAATTACGTTTCTGTTTCCGGCAATCGCACGACCAACATCCCATCCACTAGCGAGCGTGGCGAAACGCCGGGCGCGCCGCCTTCGAACACTGCGGAGCTACTTTCGGCTTCATTGACCGATCCCGACCTCGCCGGCGGCACGTTTGTTTTGCAGGGGTTCTATAGCCGAACCAGCGACGTCTTCGGCGGCGGTGTATTCGGGACCTTTCAGGATCCGGCGATCGATCCAAGCGGCACCCTTTTCGATCAGTCGGCTAATCGGTCGCGCAAGCTCGGCGCGAAGGTCAGCTACGAAGGTGCGCTTCCGGGTTTTGAAGACCTCGTGCTGACGGCCGGATTCGATGCGTTGTTCGACCGGACCGCGCAGTCCCTCGTGCAAACCGATCGTGTTTGGGTACCGCAAAGCGATTTCCGGAGTCTGGCCCCCTTCCTCCAGGGCAATCTGGCCTTGGCTGATGGAGTAGTGCGTCTGGCAGGCGGTCTTCGCTACGAGAATGTCGAACTCAATGTCGGCGATTTCACGACGCTCGCCAGCTACGGGTCCGTGGATGTCGAGGGTGGCTCACCATCGTTCGACGATATGCTCTTGAACGGCGGTGTTATCATCGAGCCAATCGACGGGCTGCGGGCCTACGGAAGCTATGCCGAAGGTTTCACCATCGCCGATGTCGGCCGTATCCTGCGAGGGATCACCCAAGCGGGGATCGACGTCGACGATTTCCTTTCCCTTGAGCCGGTGGTCTCGAACAACCGCGAGCTGGGGCTCGAATGGGATCGCGGCGCTATCAAGGCATCGGCCAGCTACTTCTGGTCGTCGAGCGATTTTGGATCGCTTCTCGTCCTGCGCAACGATGTATTCGAGGTCGAGCGCCAGCCGATCGAGATCCAAGGCTTCGAGGCAAGTCTCGCATGGCAGACCCCGATTACCGGGCTTTCGCTTAGCGGGGGCTACGCGGCGCTTGAAGGGCAGACCGATGCCGACGACGATGGCCTCATCGACGAGGACCTCGACGGCGCGAACATTTCTCCCGACCGCGTGAATTTGGCAGCCGATTACACCTCGGGACGCTTTAGCGCTCGGGCGCAGGCGCGCATGTATCTCGAGCGCGAGTTCAACGACGCTTCGACGGCTACCGATTTCGAAGGCTACACGCTGCTCGATGCATTCGTTTCGTATCGTGCGGACTTCGGAGAAGTTTCGCTGGCCGCCCAGAACCTGACCGACAAGTTCTACGTCACCTATGATAGCGATACGGTCCGTGTGACGGACAACAGCCGCTTCTTCTCCGGCCGCGGGCGCACTTTTACCTTGAGCTTGCGCAGCGAATTCTGATGAAACTTCTCTCGCTTCTGCATCGCTGGACAGGCGGCCTGGTCGGCTTGGTTCTGGCTGTGATCGGACTGTCCGGCACAGTTCTCCTATGGGAAGACAGCTGGATCCTGCTGGACGGTGCCAATGACGCACCGGCCAGCAGTCCGGCCGAACTGGCCAAGGCGATTGAAGTTGCCGTTGAGACCGCGCCCGGGCTGTCCCGCATCACGTTTGCTAGCGAAGAGATCGGATTACACCAGGCAATCTATTTGGACGGGAGCGGTGCTTACATCGCACAAGATGGGACCGTTATCGATCGCTGGTCGGGGATCTGGGAGCGGCCCGAACTGTGGTTGTTCGACCTGCATCACTACCTGCTGATGGGCGAAGCTGGGAAGACCATAACCGGAGTTCTGGGGCTGCTGTTGTTGGCATTCACCATCACCGGGGCGATCCTTTGGTGGCGTACCAGAAAGACATTCCGGTTCCGCCTATGGCCGGCGCGCTACACCTCTAGCGCAATAGTAAGGCATCATCGCGATCTGGGCGTGGTCACATCGCCTTTGCTGCTCATCGTCGCTGCCACTGGCACGATGATGGTGTTCCCGGCGATCTCTTCCGTGTTGCTCTCACCGATCGCGACTACCGATGCTAAGCCCGAACTCCCGAGTGACCTAGCGTCCATCAGCGAAAGTACCGATTGGGCATCCGTCATGGCCAACGCTCAGGCGGCTTATCCTTCGGCCCCCGCCCGTCGATTGATGATGCCTGCAGCGCCCGGCGAACCGATTACAGTTCGTTTCCGGCAGGACTTTGAGTGGACGCCTAATGGTCGAAGCTATGCATGGATCGCGCCAGAAACTGGAACCATCGTTGCCAAGGATGATCCGGCGATGGGTGATGCAGCTTCTACCGTTGTCGAGAAACTCTACCCGATACATGCCGCGAAGGTTGGCGGATTCCTATGGCGGATCGCAATGACCTTTGCCGGGTTGGCTCTTGTGCTGTTGGGTCTCCTTGCGAGCTGGTCTTTCTGGAGGGGTAAATTCAGCAGTCGCTCGACGAAGTTCCTGAGCCCAGTAGAGGCGGCGAATTAAGTCGACCCGAGGCTCTACAATTCCGATGTCCGCTTCGGACATTTCCAGAGCCAACTCCGGTCAGTCCGCAATCGGCCCCAATTCCGCCATTTGAAACCATCCTCGCTTCTAATCGCTGACTCCTTCGAAACGGAGTTACGCATGGCAGCACGCGCATATTGGCAGGGACAGATCAGGCTAGCGCTCGTCTCGATCCCGGTGGAGATCTACTCGGCGTCCAAAACGGGCGCAAAGATCAGCTTCAACCAGATCCACGAGCCCAGCGGCAAAAGGATCAAGTACGAGAAGGTCGTGCCTGGCATCGGCCCGGTCGATCGCGACGAGATCATCAAGGGATACGAGGTGTCCAAGGGCGAATACGTCCTGCTGGAGGAGGAGGAGATCGAGGCGGTCAAGATCGAGAGCCGCAAGACGCTGGAGCTGGTGCAGTTCGTCGACACCTGCGAGATCGACCCGCTGTATTTCGAGAAGCCCTATTACGTCGCGCCCAAGGACGACCTCGCCGAAGAGGCGTTCATTGTGCTGCGCGAGGCGCTGCGCAAGGCGGGCAAGGTGGCGCTCGGACAGTTATCGGTGCGCGGTTCGGAAAAGCTTGTCGCCATCAAGCCGTGCGGCAAGGGTTTGCTGCTCGAGACGCTGCGCTATGCGGACGAGGTGCGTAAGGGGCAGGCCTTCTTCTCCGATATCGACAATGCCAAGCCGAAAAAGGAATTGCTCGACCTTGCCACCACGCTGATCGAACAGAAAAGCGCGCCCTTCGACGCGAGCGAATTCGAGGACCGCTATGTCGATGCGTTGAGGAAGTTGATCGACAAGAAGGCGAAATCGAAAAGCAACAAGGCGATTATCGAGGATGCCGGCGATGCCGAGGCATCGGGCGGCAATGTGATAGACCTGATGGCGGCGCTCAAGAAATCCGTGGACGACAAGACAAACAAGCCCAAGGCTGCGAAGCGCAAGAAGATCGCCTGATATGGCGGGCGCGAAAAAGGCTGCTGGCAAGGCGGCGGACCCGCTTGCCAACTACAACGCGAAACGCGATTTCGCGAAGACGCCCGAACCTTCCGGCAAGCCCGAAAGCAGCGAGGGAGGCGACCTTTTCATCGTGCAGAAACACGATGCCACGCGGTTGCATTGGGACCTGAGGCTGGAAGTGGACGGCGTGCTCAAGAGCTGGGCGGTGACAAAGGGCCCCTCTCCCGACCCCGATATCAAGCGACTGGCGGTGCGGACCGAGGACCACCCGATGTCCTACGCCGAGTTCGAGGGGACCATCCCCAGAGGCGAATACGGCGGCGGCACGGTCATGCTGTGGGACCGCGGCAGCTGGGCCCCGATCGAAGGCAAGAGCGCCAGCGATCTCGACGAGGGGCACCTGCATTTTACGCTTCAGGGCGAGCGGATGAAGGGCGAATGGCTACTCATCCGGCTGAAGAAGAAAACCGGCGAAAAGCGCGAGAACTGGCTGCTACGCAAGCTGCAGGACAGCCATGTCGAACAAGGCGATGCGCTGGTGGAGCGCGAGCTAAGCAGCGTGCTCACCGGTCGCTCGATGGCGGAAATCGCGGCGGACAAGGGCGGCGAGTTCCCGCTGGCGGGCAAGAAGGACGATGCCTTCCTTGCGCAGATGAAAAAGGCCGCCGCGCACAATGCTTCGAAGACGAAACCGCAAAAAAGACGCAAGTCCGCGCCCTTGCCGAAATTCCGCAAGCCACAACTCGCTACACTGGTCGACGATGTTCCTGCCGGCAACGGCTGGATGCACGAGATCAAGTTCGACGGGTACCGCGCAATTGTGGCGGCGAAGGGCGATGCGGTGCGCGTCTATACCCGCAGCGGCAAGGACTGGACCGACAAGTTCGCTCCGCTGGTGAAGGCAGTTGCCGCGCTCGACCTGCCGGCTTGCCTGATCGACGGGGAAATCGTTGCTTACGATAGTAAGGGCAATCCCGATTTCTCGACTCTGCAGGCGGTGCTCAAGCGCGGCCATGGCAGCCAGTCGAAGGCGGACAAGCTGGCTTTCCATGCTTTCGATCTGGTCGAGCTCGATGGCGAAGACCTCGCTCCACTTGCCAACATCGAGCGCAAGGAGCGGCTCGAGGCGCTGCTCGCCACCGCCGAGCCGCCGGTCCATGTCGCCGACCACGTGATCGGATCGGGCGAGAGGCTCTACGATGCGATGTGCCGGGCCGGGCAGGAAGGCATCATCGCTAAAAAGATCGACGCGAAATACCGCCACTCGCGCAGCAAGGCCTGGGTCAAGGTGAAGTGCACGAGGCGCCAGGAGTTCGTTATCGTCGGCTGGAAGAAATCGAACTCCAAGGGCCGCCCCTTTGCTTCGCTGCTGCTCGCACAGAACGAATGCGACACGCTAGTCTACAAGGGCAAGGTCGGCACCGGCTTCACCACGGACGAGATGGACGATCTCGCCGCGAAGATGCGGCGGCTGGAGCGCAAGACCGCGCCGGTGGAGACCGACACGGCCAGCGCGAGGGGCGTCACCTGGCTGACCCCGAAGCTGGTGGCGGAGATCGCCTTTGCCGAGTTCACAGCGGACGGCAACGTTCGCCACGGCAGCTATCTGGGCCTGCGCTCGGACAAGCCGGCGAAGGCGGTGATACCGGAAAAACCAGCCAGTGTCCCCGATGCCAAATCCGAAGTGAAAATCTCGAGCAGCGACCGGGTGATCTTTCCCGACAGTGGCGAGACGAAAGGCGAACTCGCCGATTATTACCGGTCCGTTGCCGGCATTATGCTGCCCTTCGCCGCCCGTCGCCCGGTTAGCCTAGTACGCTGCCCGCAGGGGCGGGCGAAGAAATGCTTTTTCCAGAAACATAACAGTGGCAGCTTCGGCAACGCGGTGCACCATGTGCCGATCCGCGAGAAGGACGGAGGGACCGAGGAATATCTCTATTTGGAGGACGCGCGCGGCATCCTGCAATGCGTGCAGATGGGAACGATCGAATTCCACGGCTGGGCCTCGCGCAGCGACGATGTCGAGGCGCCCGATCGTATGGTTTTCGACCTCGACCCCGACGAGGGGCTCGATTTCGAGGACGTCAAGCAGGCCGCTCGCGACATCCGCGCGCGCTTGAGCGATATTGGTCTTGTCAGCTTCGCCATGCTCTCGGGCGGCAAGGGCGTCCACGTCGTGGTGCCGCTCTCCCGCGGTCACGACTGGGAAGCGCACAAGGACTTCGCCCGCCGCTTTGCCGAGGCGCTCAGCCTGGCCGAGCCCGACCGCTTCACTGCCACGATGAGCAAGGCCAAGCGCAAGGGAAAGATCTTCATCGACTGGCTGCGCAACCAGCGTGGCAGCACCGCCGTCCTGCCCTATTCCGCGCGCGCCCGTAGCGGTGCCCCGGTGGCGGTACCGATCGGCTGGAACGAGCTCAAAGAGATCCAGGATGCTAAGCCATTCGCCATCGACGATGTCGCCGCGCTGATTGATCGGGCCGCGAGCAAACAGCTATTGGGATGGGGCTTCGCCGACCAAAGACTGCCAAACGTTTAGGGTGGATCGCATACGCGCTATCCAACGTCAGGATATAGCGTAATTCGCTTGAAAGCGGACCGTCAGCAATCGACCCCAAAGTCGCCATAAGGTGCCCATCGTATTCCCGTCGGGTAGACTCGAGAATCCCAGAGTTCTGCGGATTATTGCTAATGGCGCGCCCGACAGGATTCGAACCTGTGGCCCCCAGATTAGGAATCTGATGCTCTATCCGACTGAGCTACGGGCGCCCCGGCGCTTCGTATAGCGCCTCTGCCTTGTGTGGCAATCAGTTGAGTTCGTCGGGAGGGGCGATCGGAAAGAGGATCGGCGCGACGGCGATCCCCTCGGCGGCCAGATCCTCCGCTTCCTCACGCGTTGCCTTGCCGTGGATCGGGGTCTCGTCGATCTCGCCATAATATTGCGAGCGCGCTTTCTCGGCGAACTTGTCACCCACCCAGGTGCTTTTCTCCAGAGCCTTGGCCTGCGCTTTGGCCAACGTCTCCAAGGCCTTCTTCACTTCCGGCGGCATGGGCGCATTCGACAGCTGCGCCTCGGCCTTGGGCTCATCGACCGGAATTGCTGCCTGTGTCCTGTTACCCTTCGCTGCAACTGCAGGCGCCATGGGAGCCTTGCCCACCAGGGACGATCCGCATTCCGGACAATCGATAAGGCCGCGCTCTTTCTGCTGGTCGAAGTCCGCAGAAGACCCGAACCAACCCTCGAACCGGTGGCCGTTATCGCAATGGAGGTCGAATACGATCATGCGCGCCTAAATGGCGATTTCTCGGCGATTGGCAAGGCTGGGGACCTGTGCGCGCACGGTTTCTATGCGGCTGTGATCGATCTCGGCAAAGGCCACCTTGTCCGCGCCGTCGCCCATGTCCAGCAGCACTTCGCCCCACGGGTCGACGACGAGGCTGTGGCCATAGGTTTCGCGCCCGTCCTCGTGCTTGCCGCACTGTGCCGCGGCAATGACGAACGCGCTCGCTTCGATAGCGCGGGCGCGCTGCATGACGTGCCAATGCGCCTTCCCGGTAGGCACGGTAAAAGCTGCAGGAACAGCGATTGCATCGCATTGCAGGCGGCCAAGCGCCTCGTATAGTGCTGGAAAGCGAAGATCGTAACAGATCGTGAGGCCCAGTTTTCCCACCGGGCAATCGACGGTTACAACCTTGTCGCCCGGCCGATAGGCGTTGGACTCCCGCCAGCTTTCGCCGCTGTCCAGATCGACATCGAACATGTGCATCTTGTCATAGCGCGCGGCGATGTCGCCTTTTTCGTCGATTACGAACCCTCGGTTTGCCCACTTACCATCGCCTGCATCGACCGCGAGCGACCCGAGATGAACCCAGATACCGCGTCTTGCCGCTTCGTCCCTTACCGTAGCGAGAACCTCATCCCTGTTTTCGTCGACGATTTGTCCGGCGGCTCTCCTCCGATCGCGATCGAGAAGGCCCGACATCTCGGGAGTGAAAAGAATCTGCGCCCCGCCCTCGGACGCCGACCCGATGGCATCGATCAAGGCTGCCGCGCTGCGCGACGGGTCGATTCCGGTTGTCGACTGGAACAGGGCGATGCGGGTCATTGAGCGGCCAGCAACGCGTCCAATTTACCGGCTCGTTCGAGAGCTGCGAGTTCATCCGATCCACCGACATAGGTGTCCCCGATAAATATCTGCGGGACCGTGCGCGCATTGGGTGCGCGTTCGAGCATCTCGTCGCGTTTTGGGCCGCCCATGGTAATGTCGTGCTCAGCATATTCCGCGCCCTTGCTGTCGAGCAGGCTTTTCGCTCGATAGCAGAAGCCGCAGCCGAATTTGGTGTAGATATCGATCTTGGGCTGGCTCATCGCGGGTCCTTCTGGGCTTGTCTGGGAAAAATGGTTTAGCCGGTTGCCGGGCGGCTTGAAAGCGTTTGGACGCTGCCTATGTTGGTTTTGTCGTTGCATGCCGCAGCGACGTCGGAGCGCCGGTTTCGGGCTCCTCATATAGTCAAATTGCTCAACAGAGGATTTGTTTCGATGAACCGTTTTGATACCACTCCCTATCGCCGTTCCACCGTCGGTTTCGACCGTCTGTTCGACCTGATGGAACGCCAGGCCCGGAACGCCGGCGGCGATAATTACCCCCCCTTCAATATCGAGCGCCGCGGTGATGACGAATACCGCATCACGCTGGCAGTCGCGGGCTTTCGTCCCGAAGACCTTGATATCACAGCGCAGCAGAACCTGCTGACGATCAACGGGCGTAAACGCGATGACCAGCCCGACGGCGATATGCTGCATGTCGGCATCGCCAATCGCGGGTTCGAACGCCGGTTCGATCTGGCAGACTATGTGCGCGTCGAGAATGCCGACCTCAAGGACGGCATGCTCGTCATCGATCTCGTGCGTGAAGTACCCGAAGCGATGAAGCCCAAGAAGATTGCAATCGGCGGGCAGAAGCCGCTCGAGATCGTCAAAGGCGAAGATGACAGCGCTGCTGCGTAAACTACATTCCGATCCGGAAACGAAAGGGGGCGGTACCCGAAGGTGCCGCCCCCGCGACGTCTAGCGCCGCCAAGCCCCTAATTCGGTTGTCCGGGTCGCAGAAGACAACCGAGTTCGAGGCAAGCCCACCGCTTGCTGGCGCAGCGTTAGTCTGTAAATTCAAGGGTCTGCGACCGCTGTGCAGTTAGATGTCTGCATCAAATGCAACAAAAGATAAAGGCCCCCTTTTTCCGGAAAAGGGGGCCTTTGTCGCGTTGGTACAAATTGGAAAAACACGCCATGTGAGAAAACAAGTGTTTACGTTCACACGAGGTTTGAAAAAAATTTTTAGACGAGGCGTTCCTGGGTCAGCGCCGCGCCGATAAATCCGGCAAAAAGCGGATGCGGATCAAAGGGTTTGGACTTCAGTTCGGGATGGAACTGGACGCCGACGAACCAAGGATGATCGGGCCGCTCGACGATTTCGGGAAGCAATCCGTCCGGCGACATGCCCGAGAAAATCAGCCCCTGCTTTTCGAGTGGCTCGATATAGGCGCCGTTGACTTCGTAGCGATGGCGGTGCCGCTCGGAAATCTCGCTCTTCCCGCCATAGATTGCGGAGACATGGCTGTTCGCGGCAAGCTTTGCATCATAGGCCCCAAGGCGCATTGTCCCGCCGAGGTCCCCGCCCGCTTCGCGTTTCTCGAGGCCTTCCTGCGTCATCCATTCGGTAATGATGCCGACAACCGGCTCTTCTGTACTACCGAACTCGGTCGAGCTGGCCTTTTCGAAACCTGCCGAGCGCGCACCTTCGATGCACGCCATCTGCATACCTAGGCAGATCCCAAGGAAAGGGACCTTGCGTTCGCGGGCGAAGCGTACGGCTGCAATCTTGCCTTCGCTGCCGCGTTCACCAAAGCCGCCGGGCACGAGGATACCATGCATCGGCTCAAGCTGGGCCGCGATATCGCTGTCGCCCTGTTCGAAGACTTCGGCGTCGATCCACTTGATGTTGACCTTGACGCGGTGCGCCATGCCGCCGTGAACGAGTGCCTCGTTGAGGGATTTGTAGGCGTCCTGAAGACCGACATACTTGCCGACCACGCCGATGGTGACCTCGCCTTCCGGATTGGAGTGGCGATCCACCACATCGTACCAGCGGGACAGGTCGGGTTCGGGCGCATCGGTGATGCCGAAGCCGCGCAGGACTTCGGTGTCGAGACCTTCTCCGTGATACTGCAGCGGGACCGAATAGATCGACGGGGCATCGAGAGCGGGGATGACTGCTTCCTTGCGCACGTTGCAGAAGTTCGCAATTTTCTGGCGTTCCCCGTCGGGGATCGGATGTTCCGCGCGGCACAGCAGCACGTCGGGCTTGATGCCGAGGCTGGCGAGTTCACGGACCGAGTGCTGGGTCGGCTTCGTCTTAAGCTCGCCCGCGGCCGCAATATAGGGCACCAGCGTCACATGGACGCTGAGCGACTGCATGGGCTCCAGCTCGTTACGAAGCTGGCGGATAGCCTCCATGAATGGAAGGCTTTCGATATCGCCGACAGTGCCGCCAATTTCGCACAGGATGAAATCGTGGTCGTCCTGGCCTGCGAGCGCGAATTCCTTGATCGCATCGGTCACATGCGGGACCACCTGGACCGTCGCGCCGAGGTAATCGCCGCGCCGCTCCTTGGCGATGATCTGCTGGTACACCCGGCCAGAGGTGATGTTGTCGCCCTGGTGGGCGGATACGCCGGTGAAGCGTTCGTAGTGACCGAGATCGAGATCGGTCTCCGCCCCGTCGTCCGTCACATAGACTTCGCCATGCTGATACGGGCTCATCGTGCCCGGATCGACATTGAGATAGGGATCGAATTTGCGGATGCGGACCTTGTACCCGCGCGCCTGGAGAAGCGCTGCGAGGCTCGCAGCCATGAGACCTTTGCCGAGCGAGGAGACCACGCCGCCGGTGATGAAAATATACCGCGCCATGGGAGTTGGGCCTTAAGCGTGGGGAGTGAGTCGGCGCAAGGATAAAGACGCGCAGAAATGCGCGCCGTCCACAGACGCCAGCGAAACAGGTTGGTTTTGGCTTAGTCTGCCAGCGGGTCGACCGGCTCTGCAGGTGCAGCATCCGGTGCAGGCGCGGCGCCCGGTCCGCCGAGCGGATCGACCGGCTCTGCCGGTGCCACGGTGCGATCGAGGGTCGATTCCACGCCGTCCACGCCCACGCCTTCGACAGCCATGGCAGCCAGTGCAATGGAAAGCACGACGAAGGCTACCGCCAGCCACTTGGTCGAGCGGGTAAGGAAGTCCGCCGCACCGCGCGCACTGAGCATGCCCGACGGGCTGCCGCCGATACCCAATCCGCCGCCTTCGCTGCGCTGCATGAGGATTACGCCAACGAGCGCTGCCGCGACGATCGCCTGAACGACGGTGAGGAAGAGGAACATGGGTATCTATCTCGATCGATTTGAAATTGACGCGCAGCATCTAGGCGTGCGCGGGTAAAACGGCAAGGTTTGGAAAGTCAGGCGTCCTCTGCCTCGGAAGCCGCGACCACGATGCCGAGGAAGCTTTCCGCCGAGAGGCTGGCACCGCCGACCAAGGCACCACCTACTTCGGGCGTCGCCAGGATTTCGCGGGCGTTGTCGGGATTGACCGACCCGCCGTAAAGAATGCGGACTTCGGCCGACTGCTCTGCGCCATAGGTTTCATCGAGCAGCGTGCGGATCGCCGCATGCATGGAAGCGATATCCTCGATGGTCGCAGTACGACCGGTGCCGATCGCCCAGATGGGCTCGTATGCCACGGTCACGCGTTCGGCGGCATCTTCGATCTTGGGAAGGCTGGCGCGCAACTGGCCGAGCACGAATTCCTCGGCCTTGCCCGAATCGCGAAGCTCCAGGCTTTCGCCGCAGCACAGGATAATGCGAAGGCCCGCTTCTAGAGCGCTTTCGATCTTCGCATTGATCAACTCGTTCGATTCGCCGTGGGCACCGCGACGTTCGCTATGGCCGAGGATCACGAACTTCGCGCCTGCATCGGCCAGCATTGTGGCGGAGATGTCACCGGTATGCGCCCCTTCCGCGCCCGGGTGGCAGTCCTGCGCGCCAACGCCGATCTGTTCGGCCTCGCGGTGGACGGCATGGATAAGAGTGTAAGGCGGGGCAACGGCCACTTCCGCCTTCATATAACGCTGGGCAGCACGGTCGATCGCGCGCGCTTCGCTGAGCATCGCGCGCGTCCCGTTCATTTTCCAATTACCAACAATATAGGGCCGTTCGGCCATGAAGATTTCCTGTCACATGATCGGATCTGGCTGGCGCTATATAGAGAGCGCGTGCGCAATCGCCAGACCGGGCTTGTAATTGCGTCAAAAGCGGACAGCACCTGTTGCGGGGAGGTCGCATGGCGGATAAAGCGCCGTGCTCGAAACGGTATCGCTTCGTACCCCAGCGGGTGCGGCGCGCTCCAAAGCATCGAAGAGGCATTCCCGCAAGTCATGCTCACTTTTTTCCGGAATTTCTTTAAGACGAAGGTCGGCCTCGCCATTGCCCTCGCCTTTCTCGGCCTGATCGGCTTCGCATTCGCCAGCATGGATGTCTCCAGCACCGGCGCGTTCGGCGGTGTTGCTGGCGGAGACCGCGTCGCCGTGGTCGGCGATGAAAAGATCTCCACCTCTGCACTCAACGACGCCACCGGCGAGGCGCTGCGCCGCGTGCGGCAGGAAAATCCCGATGCCACCATCCAGACCCTGCTGGCCGGCGACGGTCTCGATAATGTGCTCGACGGCCTGATCGACCGCTTCGTGCTTATCGCCTGGGGTGAAGAAAACGGCCTGCGTGCAGGTCGCAACCTCGTGAACAGCGAGATCGGACAAATCCCGGGCGCGCGTGGGCCGAGCGGCGATTTCGACGAGAGCGCTTACCAGGCGTTCCTCAATGCCCAGAGCCTGACCGATTCCCAATTGCGCCAGCAGGTTCGCACTTCGCTCTTCTTCCGCCAGTCGATCATCCCGGCAACATACGGGACCATCGTGCCGGATTCGATTGCAGAAACCTATGCGCGCACCTTCAAAGAACGCCGCCGCGGTTCGGTCGCAGTCATCCCGGCAACCGCATTCGCACCGACCGGAAACCCGACCGATGCCCAGCTCACGGACTTCTACTCCAAAAACAGCCAGCGCTTCGTTCGTCCCGAGCGCCGGAGCCTCCGCTATGCCAGCTTCGGAGCAGATGCGCTTGGCGACACGATCGAACCGACCGATGCCCAGATCCAGGAATACTACCGTGAGAATGCGGCAGACTACGCAGCCCGCGAGACGCGCAGTTTCACCCAGTTGATCGTGGCGACGCGCCAGGGCGCCGAAGCGATTGCCGAGCGTGTGCGCGGCGGCCAGAGCTTTGCGGCAGCAGCGAATGCTGCCGGATTCCGCACCGCGCAGCTGGAAGACCAAGAGCGCGATACCGTTCGCGAACAGGCGAGCGCTGCCGTTGCAGATGCCTATTTCTCCGCTTCCGAAGGCGGCCTCACAGCCCCTGCGCGCAGCCCGCTCGGCTGGCATATCGCCCGCGTTGACGACGTCACACAGGAAGCTGCCAAGAGCCTCGCAAGTGTGCGGGGTGAGATTGCCGACGTCCTGCGCGAACGCAATCGCCAGCGCGGGATCGCCGAGTTGGCCACGACCATCGAAGACCGGCTTGCAGACGGCGCGTCGCTGACGGCCGTTGCCGAGGAACTGAATCTCGAAATCCAGTCGACGCAGCCTCTTACTGCATCAGGTTTCGTCTACGGAACGCAGCAGCGCGCACCCGAGGCACTGCAGCCTGCCCTCGATTTCGCTTTCCAGATCGAGGAAGGCGAGCCTGAAATTGCTGCCCTGCCCGATGGAGAAAACTTCATCGTCTACGAAGTTGCGACAATCACGCCGTCGGCCACTGCTCCGCTCGCCGAAATCCGCGAGAATGTTATCGCCGAATGGCGCCGCGTCCGTGGCAATGAAGGCGCCCGCGCCGCTGCCGATCGCGTCCTGAAGCGCGTCGAAGGCGGTGCTACGCTTGCAGCAGCACTCGCAGAAGAAGACGTCTCGCTACCCAGTCCCGACAGCCTCAACATAACCCGCGAGGAAGTTGCGCAGATGCGCGATGCAAATGTGCCTGCACCCGTGGCGCTGTTCTTCTCTATGGCGGAAGGCACTTCCAAGAAGCTGGAAGGAAGCCAGGACCAGGGTTGGTACATCGTTTCGCTGGACGACATTTCGCTGGGCGAACTGGAAGAGAACGACCCGCTGATCAACCAGGCGAAGACGCAGATTTCGCAGGGCTGGTCTGCCGAGCTTTCGGAACAGATGATCACTGCCATGCGCGCCGAAGTCGGTGTCGAACGCAATCCCGATGCAATTGCGGCGGTACGCCGTCAGTTGCTCGGCGAATCGAACTGAGGCCGCTCTTGGCGAACAATCTCGAGGGAACCGAGCGGGCGAGGGTAGAACTCGAAGCCGGTCGCCCTTCCCTCGTTTGGCGCAAGGTCGTTGCCGACACCGTGACCCCGGTAGGTGCTGCGCTCAACCTCATGGAGGACGGGCGCGGCGACTTCCTGCTGGAATCGGTCGAAGGCGGAGAGGTTCGGGGGCGCTACAGCCTCCTTGGCCTCGACCCGGACCTCGTCTTCCGCGCCGAGGGAGACAATGCCGCAATCAACCGTGAATGGAAGCGGGACCGTGACCGGTTCGAAACGTGCGCAGCACTGACGCTGGACGCGCTTCGTGCGCTGTTGGCCGAGTGCCGCTTCGAGGTTCCCCAGGAGCTGCCGCCTGCGCTTGCCTGCCTGGTCGGCTATTTCGGTTACGAGACTATCGGTCTCGTCGAGAAACTCCCGCAGCCAAAGCCCGCGCCTATAGAAGTGCCGGACATGCTGTTCGTCCGACCGACGCTGATCCTCGTCTTCGACAATCTGTCCGACCAGCTGTTCTGCGTCGCGCCCTTGTGGGCAGATGCAGACCGGCCCGACGGACTGATCTCCCGCGCTGCGGAGAGAATCGACACTGCCTTGTCACGTTTGGGCGCAGCTGTCGTTCCTGGCCGTGAGGACACATCTGCCCTCCCCGAAATCCAGCCCCAACCCACGATGGCGGCTGAGGATTACGAAGCAATGGTGGTTCGGGCCAAGGAATACATCGCAGCAGGCGATATCTTCCAGGTAGTGCTGTCCCAGCGCTTTACCGCGCCCTTCCCGCTGCCCCCGATCGCGCTATACCGCTCGCTACGGCGCGTGAACCCGTCTCCCTTCCTCTATTTCCTCGACATGCCGGGGTTCGCGATCGTGGGTTCCAGTCCGGAAATACTCGTTCGCGTACGCGACGACGAGGTGACGATCCGCCCGATCGCCGGAACGCGGCCACGAGGCGCGACGTCCGCACTCGATCGGGAGGCCGAAGCCTCGCTGCTTGCCGATCCCAAAGAGCTGGCAGAACACCTGATGTTGCTCGATCTCGGCCGCAATGATGTCGGCCGGGTGGCAGAGCGCGGGTCGGTCACGGTTACCGACAGCTACACGGTCGAACGCTACAGCCACGTCATGCATATCGTCAGCAATGTCACCGGCAAGCTCGACAGCAGGTTCGACGCATTAGACGCCATGTTTGCAGGCTTCCCCGCCGGAACGGTCAGCGGCGCGCCCAAGGTGCGCGCCTGCGAAATCATTGCGGAACTCGAACCCGCCAAACGCGGGGCCTATGCCGGCGGCGTAGGTTATTTTGCGCCCGACGGGACGCTCGACAGTTGCATCGTGCTGAGAACGGCCGTGATCCAGAACGGCACCATGCACGTTCAGGCGGGCGCGGGAATCGTCGCAGACAGCGATCCCAGCTATGAGCAACGAGAATGCGAAGCGAAGGCAGGTGCGCTATTTGCAGCCGCACGCGATGCCATCCGCCTCGCCAAGGAACCCGGTTACGGTCAATGAAATACCTTCTGGTCGCACTCCCAGCCCTGATCCTCTCCTCCTGCGAGCCTCCGCCTGCAGGAGAGCCTGTGACGCGCACGCGCATCGACGGGCAGCCCGGCGCATCTCCGGCCGCGACGGCATCCCCTGACGAAGCGCCCTCCGTCGCGTCGGAAGTCGAAAGCGCATGCCGTTCGATCATCTTCGAAGACACTTCTCTCACCCATTGCCTTGCGGTCCCATCGCGCCATCGGATCGCCATGACGTTGGGTCCCGATGGCGGAGAACCTTATCGCAGCCTGACGAGTTTCTCGCGTGCCCGTGGCGAAGAAAGTCTGGCATTCGCGATGAATGCGGGAATGTTCGGCGATGACGGGAGGCCGATCGGATACTTTGTAGTCAATTCGCAGCGCTTGAAGGAACTCAATACGGCAGACGGGGAAGGTAACTTCCATATGAAGCCGAACGGGGTTTTCTACGGTTCGGGAGACAAGTGGGAAATCCGTACCACCGAAGACTTCCTCGCCAATGTGTCCGACCGTCCGGAATTCGGGACGCAGTCCGGCCCAATGCTGGTCATCGACGGCAAGATCCATCCGGAAATCACGCAAAACGGTCCGTCGCGTTACGTCCGTAACGGCGTCGGCATCGACGAGCGGGGGCGCGCCCATTTCGTGATTTCAAACGCCCCGCTGTCGTTCGGTAAGCTGGCTCGCTTCTTCAAGGACGAGTTGAACGCTACCAACGCGCTGTTCCTGGACGGAAACGTGTCGGCCCTGTGGAACCCCGCGACGGATCGGCTCGATACCGGCGCGCCGATCGGCCCGATCGTTGTGGTCGAAAGAAAGGACACCTCCGATGACGAATGATCTGCGGACGCTCTATCCCGAGATCGAGCCGTACGAAACAGGAATGCTCGACGTAGGCGAAGGCCATTCGCTCTATTACGAGCGCGTCGGCACCCCGGGAGCGAAGGCCGCAGTCTTCCTGCACGGTGGCCCTGGCGGCGGCATGAGCCCCGATCACCGGCGGCAGTGGGACCCGGAACTCTATGACGTCCTGCTGTTCGACCAGCGCGGCTGCGGAAAGTCCCTTCCATTCGCCGAGATCGAGAACAACGACACCTGGCGGATCGTGGAGGACATCGAACGCCTGCGTGAAATGTGCGGCCACGAGAAATGGCAGGCATTCGGCGGGAGCTGGGGTTCGACCCTCGCGCTCGCCTATGCCCAGAAATATCCGGAACGGGTCAGCGAACTGGTGTTGCGCGGGGTGTTTCTTGCCCGTGCCCAGGAAAAGCGCTGGCTCTACAGCTATGGCGCGAGCGAGATCATGGCCGAGGCCTGGGACGACTTCGTCTCGATCATTCCAGAAAACGAGCGTGAGGACCTGGTCCAGGCTTATCACGCTCGCCTCACGAGCCCCGACGAAAAAACAAGGCTGACGGCGGCGAAGGCATGGTCGATCTGGGAAGGCCAGGTGGCGACTCTGTTGCCCAATCCGGATTTGCTGGAAAGCTTTGCCGACGCGTCGAAGGCGCTGCCTTTTGCCCGCATTTGTGCTCGCTATTTCCTCAACGACTTCTATCTCGAAGAAGCGCAGCTGCTTCGCGACGTCGGCAAGATTGCCGGTATCCCGGGCATCATCGTGCAGGGTCGTCACGACATCTGCACCCCGCCGACCAGCGCGTGGGAGCTGAAGAAGGCGTGGCCCGAAGCGAAACTGCACATCGTCCACGACGCCGGCCACAGCGCCAGCGAGCCGGGGATCGTCGACGGGCTGGTACGCGCAACAGATGAACTCGCAGGCAAGCAGGCCTGACGCCGCGCGACGCAAAGCTTGCTTGAAACCCGCCGCCCGCCAAGCCATTGACGAGCCGAATGACCGAAAACCGATCCATCCTCGTCGTCGACAATTACGACAGCTTCACCTTCAACCTCGTCCATTATCTGATGGAGCTCGGGGCCGAAGTCGAAGTTGTTCGCAATGATGCGATCACCGCTGCGCAGGCGATGGAGCGCGAGGCTGCCGGGTTCCTGATCTCGCCCGGCCCGTGCACACCGAACGAGGCAGGCGTGAGCCTCGATCTCGTGGCTGCCGCAGCAGATGCGGGAAGACCGCTCCTCGGTGTGTGCCTCGGCCATCAGGCCATCGGACAGCATTTCGGCGGCCAAGTCGTTCGCGGCGGCTTGATGCACGGCAAGACCAGCCCGGTAACGCACGATGCGACAGGTGTGTTCGAAGGCCTTCCGTCGCCCTTTCTCGCGACCCGTTATCACTCGCTCGTGGTCGAGGATATTCCCGACGTGTTGCTCGCCAATGCGCATAGCGAAACACCGGGCCTCGACGGGATCAGTGTCATGGGTTTCCGCCACCGTGACCTGCCCATTCACGGCGTGCAGTTCCACCCGGAAAGCATCGCGACCGAGCATGGCCACGCCCTCCTCGCAAACTTCCTCCAGATCTGCGGAATTCCCGCGAAGGTGCCGGCATGAAAAACCTCCCATCCGCAGACACCCATCTCGATGCGGCCCAGTCCGAAGAAGTCTTCGGCTGGATTCTCGATGGCGAAACCAGCGACGAGGAAATCGCCCGCTTCCTTGTCGACATGTCCGCTCGCAGCGAGACAGCCGAAGAAATCGCCGGCGCAGCACGAGCCTTGCGTGCCCGCCTGATCCCAATCGATGCGCCTGAAGGCACTGTCGACTGCTGCGGCACCGGCGGTGACGGCCACCACACGCTGAATGTCTCGACGGCGGTCAGCCTGGTGGTCGCCTCCTGCGGCGTTCCGGTCGCCAAGCATGGCAATCGTGCGGCCAGCTCCAAGTCCGGCGCAGCCGATACGCTGGAGGCGCTTGGTCTCGACATGGATGCGGTCGGTCGCACGGCAGAAAAAACGCTCGAGAAACTCGGCATCTGCTTCCTCTTTGCGAAGAACCACCATCCCGCCATGGGCCGGATCCAGCCCATCCGCCAGAAACTGGGCGTACGCACTATCTTCAACCTGATGGGACCGCTGTCCAATCCGGCCGGAGTAAAGCGCCAGCTTATCGGCATTGCCCGCCCTGCCTACGTCCCGATTTACGCGCGCGCCAAGGCCACCCTCGGCACCGAACGCAGCTTCATCGTTTCGGGGGACGAAGGCCTGGACGAACTCTCGCTCGCCGGCGGTAACGAGCTGGCCGATGTGCGCGACCACGATTTCGAGATGCGCCGCGTGGTCGCCGTGCAGGCCAATCTGGCCCATGCCCCGGTCGAAGCTATCCGCGGCGGCGACCCGCTGCATAATGCGAAGGCGCTGGAAGCGTTGCTGTTCGGGACTCCCGGAGCTTATCGCGACGCGGTCCTCTTCAATGCCGCAGCAACCTTGATCGTGGCGGGCAAATCGGCCGACTGGACCGAAGCTGCAGAAATGGCGGCAGAGGCCATCGACAGCGGCCGCGCCCGCAAGCTGCTGACGGACTGGATCGAGCTCGCACAATGAACAAGCTCGACGAAATTTGCGCCACCAAGCGCGAAGAGGTCGCAACGCGCCGGAAGGCCGCCACGCTCGATCAGCTGGACAGTCGCAGTGCAGAACAGACCCCTCCGCGCGGGTTCATCGAGGCACTTGAGAAGGCGCAGTACTCCGGCTTCGGACTGATCGCGGAAATCAAGAAAGCATCGCCCTCCAAGGGCCTGATCCGCGCCGATTTTTCACCGGCAGACCATGCTCGTGCATACGCCGCCGGCGGAGCCAGTTGCTTGTCGGTGCTGACCGACGCCCCCTATTTCCAGGGCCACGAGGATTACCTGGTAGAGGCGCGTGCAGCCTGCGATCTCCCCGTGCTGCGGAAAGACTTCATGGTGGATCCATGGCAGGTTGCCGAGGCACGCGCGCTAGGAGCGGACGCGATCCTCATCATCGTTGCCGCGCTGGAAGACGGCGCGATGGCGGAAATCGAGGCTGCGGCGCTGGAGCGCGGCATGGATGTCCTCGTCGAAGTGCATGACGAGGAAGAGCTTGCTCGAGCAAGCAAGCTGCGCTCACGCCTGCTTGGCGTCAACAATCGCAACCTCAAGACGTTCGAGACCGACCTTGCCACCACCGAAAGGCTGGCAGCGCTGGCTCCGGACGAAGCCCTGCTGGTCGGAGAGAGCGGCATCTTTACGCATGAAGACTGCCTCCGCCTCGCGCGGTCTGGCGTGAAGAGTTTTCTCGTAGGTGAAAGCCTGATGAGACAGCCCGATGTCGAATTCGCAACGCGGCGCCTCCTGCATGGCGAAAGAACAGCCGAGGCATGAGCAAGCTGACGCATCTCGACGAAGACGGCGCGGCTCATATGGTCGATGTTTCTAAAAAGCAGGTAACGCAGCGATCAGCGACTGCAGAAGGCCGCATCCTCATGATCCCCGAAGTGCTCGCGGCGATAACGCAAGGCGATCTTCCGAAGGGTGACGCGATTGCCACGGCTCGCATCGCAGGGATCATGGCCGCGAAGAAGACCGGGGACCTGATCCCACTCTGCCACCCGCTGGGCATCGAGGCAGTCAGCATCGACTTTCATCCCGAGGACAAGGCAATCCGCGTCGTCGCGACGGCTTCGCTCAGCGACAAGACCGGCGTGGAAATGGAAGCGCTCACGGCGGTCAGCGTGGCGCTGCTGACCCTATACGATATGGGCAAGGCGCTCGATAAGGGCATGCGGATCGAAGGTATCCGTCTCGTCGCGAAGACCGGAGGCAAATCCGGGGACTGGCACGCGAAGGACTGAAACGGGAACGCCTGTTCCGCCACTATCACCTCCAAAGTGGCTGAATTGCTTGACTTGCGAAAATTGGTTGCCTAATTGTTCCACATTCGTTCACAAGGTTGTGAACAGGAATATGGGAGTGACCTATGCTGACCGCAAAGCAGCATGAACTGATCCGCTTCATCCAGCAGAAACTGGAAGACACCGGTATTTCGCCTTCCTTCGAAGAGATGAAGGAAGCGCTCGACCTGAAGAGCAAATCCGGCGTTCACCGGCTGATCTCGGCGCTGGAAGAACGCGGATTTATCCGGCGCCTACCGAACCGTGCACGTGCTCTTGAAGTGATCAAGCTGCCGGAAGATGCGGTGACGGGCTCGAGCGCTCCCGCGCCTTCGCCCGCTCCTGCGGCAAACGACACTGTTCTCGCAGCACATGCGGCAAAGAGTGTGGCACCCTCCCCCGCCAATGACATTATCGAAGTGCCGCTGCACGGCCGCATTGCAGCCGGTGCGCCGATCGAGGCGATCGAAGGACAGTCGAGCATGCCGGTCCCGGCAGCCCTGCTCGGTCCGGGCGATCATTATGCGCTCGAAGTCTCGGGCGATTCGATGATCGAAGCAGGGATTTTCGACGGCGACTTCGCCCTCGTACGCAGGGTCGATTCGGCCCGAGACGGGGAAATCGTGGTCGCATTGGTCGATAACGAAGAGGCGACGCTCAAATATTTGCGCAAGGAAGGGCTCATGATCCGGCTGGATCCCGCCAATGGGGCCTACGATCCGCAAATCTATGAAGCTGGCCGGGTTCAGGTACAGGGCAAGCTGGCAGGCCTCCTGCGCCGCTATCACTGACTTCTCCCTTGGGCGATTGCAATGAACGGGGCGTCCGCTTGGGCGCCCTTTTCGTATTGGGTGTCAGTCTTTAGTGGGCTGCCACCATCCATGTTCACCTTGCGAGGAAGCTACCGAACGCACCCGCTCTTCTTCCAAGTAGAGTGCGACGCCCCCGTTTCGCTCAAGATAGCGTCGGTCGATTTTCAGCCAGCGCGGCATGCAGCTTCGCGGCAGCCAGCGGTCTGCCACAACGATATCCGAAAGCTCGCAAGCAGCGGCTAGCTGCCGCTCGTCGATGCGTTGTTTGTTCAGCGCGGCAAGGACAACCCAGTCCCTGCTCCCGCCTGTGAGCTGGATCGTACAGAAATCCGCACTGCAATTGGCGCCCTCGTAGGATTGGATGCGCAGCGGCTCTATCTCGCTCCCCGCCAGCTCGACGATATTCGTCCGGGCGTAGGATCCCGGCGCCCCTCGCAAGACGAAGAGGTGGCCCCGCTCATCGACAAGGCCAAGATTGCCGCCATCGCGCGTCACCAGCATGTCCGGCACCGGCGACAAAGCGAGCGCCATCGCACCCAAGGCTGCCGGAACCAGGCCCCACAGCCTTGTCTTCCCGCGCCACAGCGCGAGCCACAGGCCCCCTGCAACGAACAGGGCTATTATGCCCAGCCCCATGTGAGGGACCAGTTTCACTGCCCCGGGTTGGGAGGCAGTGAAATGCGCCAAGCTGAGAAGGAGATCGAGCGATAGACCAACGAGCCGCCAGAAGGGCGCACCTGCCCCGAGAAGATCGAAGAGCAGGGCGATCGCGATCAGAGGCATCGACACGAATGTGACGAGTGGAATCGCGAGAACGTTCGCGAAGGCGCCATAGAGCCCCGCCCTGTGGAAATGGAATAATACCACCGGCGTCAGGGCGATTTCGATGACCAGTCCTGTCACGAAAAGCATGAGCGTGCGCCGCGCCAGCCATCTCGCCCGGCTCTCTTCCCGCGGTGCCAGGAATGCCCTGACGGGCGCGCAATTGTGCAAGGCGATGATCGCGATCACCGCCGAAAAGCTCATCTGGAAGCTGGGACCCACCAGTGCCTCGGGCCAGGCGAACAGCACTGCAGCGGCGGCGACCGCCACCATCCGCATCGACAAGGGTTCGCGTCCAAGAGCCAGGGCACCGAGCACGAGCATCGCGCCTATACAGCTGCGAACAGTCGGTACCTCTGCCCCGGTCAGGAGGGTATAGGCGATCCCTGCCCCTGCCCCCACTCCGGCGGCCACCAGGGGCAAGCGTACCCTGAGGGCGAACCACGGCCACAAGGCAAGCAGTTTGATCGCCAGGAAGTAGGCAGCCGCTATCACTGCGCTGACGTGAAGCCCGCTGATCGAGAGCAGATGCGTCAGTCCCGCATCGCGCATGGCATCTTCATCCGCAGTCGAAATCCCGCCGCGGTCGCCGCTGGCAAAAGCTGCGGCAATCGTCCCCGGTGCTCCGTCGAGCCGGGATCGCACATGTGCCGAAAGAAACCGCTGGGCCCGTGCGATCATCGAATTTCGGCTCCCGGCCTTTTCGACGACCTCTATCTCGCCGATCAGCGAGCCGGTTGCTGCCAGGCCCTTGAACCATGCCGCGCGCGCAAAATCGTAGGCGCCGGGGAGAATAGGCGCTGACGGCGGCATAAGCCGCGCCTTCATGCGAACCCGTGCGCCCTCCTCCAGCAGCGCAAAGTCCTTTTCGGTCGGGACGTTAACCCGGACCTTGATTGGCTGACCTGCCTCGGCATCCCTTGCTGCCAAAGTCAGGCGTACCCGCCCTTCAGCCGGTTGCTCTTCGCGCTCGAGAATGCGGGCATCCAGGTTCACGACGGCAGGTCGTTCTATGGCAGGTGCGCCGACGAGTTCGGACTTGCTCCACACCACAGCCATGCCGATGGCAAAAGCGAAGGATATGACTGTCACCGCCAACCGCAAGGCCGCGCGATCGTCCCGCCCGCGCCAGACCGCGATCGCAGCCAGAGCCAACAGCATGGCGGCCCCGATAGCAGCCGACCATTGCCACTGATTGTCGAGGAGGAACCACGCCCCGATACCCGCTGCAAATGCTACCGTGATCCACGGCCCGCGATCGAATGATGACGCGGTCAGAAACCTCTCGGCGATCTCGCCCGTTCTGGACAATACAGCGCGCATGCGCCAAGGGCGCTGCACTGCAACATCGGCGATGCCGTCCGGCTCGCCAAACGGCACCTGTGGCGTCCCCTCTATCGCCATGGAAGTCTTTGAAAGGAAAGAAAAGCAGATGGCAAGCGAAACCGCGGCAGGTACCAATGCAAAGCAAGTGGTGACCCGCTTTGCCCCCTCGCCGACGGGATTCCTGCACATCGGCGGTGCGCGTACCGCCTTGTTCAACTGGCTCTTCGCCCGCCACCATGGCGGCAAGGCTCTCCTGCGGATCGAAGACACCGACAAGAAGCGCAGCACGCATGAAGCGATCGACAAGATTCTCGAAGGGCTCGACTGGCTCGGCCTCGACTATGACGAACCGCCCGTTTTCCAGTCGGATCGTGCAGAGCGCCATGCCGACGTTGCGCAAAAGCTGCTCGAAGCAGGCCACGCCTACAAATGCTTCGCCACGCCCGAAGATCTGGAAAAGATGCGTGCCGAACAGCGCGCCAACAAGCAGCCGATGCGGTACGACCGGCGCTGGCGCGATCGCGACGAGGCCGAAGCCCCCGCCGGAGCACCCTACACCGTTCGCCTGAAAGTTCCGACCGAAGGCGCAACGACAATCAAGGACGCCGTGCAGGGCGATGTCACCGTGCAGAACGCGGAAATCGACGACTACATTCTCCTGCGCGCAGACGGCACGCCGACCTATATGCTGGCAGTCGTCGTCGACGATCACGACATGGGCGTCACCCACGTTATCCGCGGAGACGATCACCTCAACAACGCCTTTCGTCAGCTGCCGATTATCCGCGCGATGGAACAGATCGAGGGCAATTGGCCCGATCCGGTCTATGCCCACGTCCCGCTGATCCATGGCTCCGATGGCGCGAAGATGTCGAAGCGCCATGGCGCGATCGGCGTCGAGGCTTATCGCGACGATGAGGGTGTCCTTCCCGAAGCCCTTTTCAATTACCTGCTGCGTCTTGGCTGGGGCCATGGAGACCGTGAGGAGATCGCGCGTGAGGAGGCAATCGAACTCTTCGACCTCGACGGTGTCGGCAAGAGCGCTGCCCGCTTCGACATCAAGAAGCTGCAGAACCTGAACGCGCATTACATCCGCGAGGCTGACGACCACCGCCTCGCCGAGCTGGTGGCACAAGAAATCGGGAAGCCGGACGCAACCGCGACCCTCGCAGAGGCCATGCCGGTGTTGAAACCACGTGCGAAGACCGTCCACGAACTCGCTGAGGGTGCCGCCTTTCTGTTCAAAAACCGGCCACTCGAAATGACCGAGAAAGCGGAAGGCCTGCTGGATGATGACGCACGAGTGCGTCTGGCCGGGCTTTCCGAGCGTTTGAAGGCGGAAAATAGCTGGACAATCGAGGCTCTCGAAGCCACTACGAAATCGTATGCCGAGGAGCTTGAACTGGGCCTCGGCAAGCTCGCGCAGCCGCTGCGCGCCGCATTAACGGGCACGACCACGTCGCCCGGAATTTTCGATGTACTGGTCCTGCTGGGCAAGGAGGAATCTCTCGCGCGGATCGACGCGCAGGCCTCCCCGGCAGGCACGGGCAAAACTGACTGAGGAGACTCGCGTGGCCGATAAACAGGCAACTCTCGATCTGGGCGGACAAAGCCAGACCTTCCCCGTACTGGAAGGCAGTGTTGGTCCGGATGTCGTCGACATCCGCAAGCTGTATGGCACCACCGGCAAGTTCACCTACGATCCCGGCTTCAAATCGACCGCCAGCTGCGAAAGCGCGCTGACCTATATTGACGGCGAAGAAGGTGTCCTGCTGCACCGCGGCTATCCGATCGGGCAGCTGGCGGAACATTCCAGTTTCATGGAAGTCAGCTACCTGCTGCTGAATGGCGAACTGCCATCGCAGGACGAGCTTGACGACTTCACCTACACCATCACGCGGCACACCATGGTCCACGACCAGCTGCGCCAGTTCTACCAGGGCTTCCGCCGCGATGCGCACCCCATGGCCATCATGTGCGGCGTTGTCGGCGCGCTGTCGGCCTTCTACCACGACAGCACGGACATCTCGGATCCCGAGCAGCGCAAGATCGCCAGCCATCGTCTCATCGCCAAGATGCCGACGATCGCTGCGATGGCTTACAAGTATGCCGTCGGTCAACCGTTCCTTCAGCCGAAAAACGACCTCAGCTACACGGGCAACTTCCTGCGCATGACCTTCGGCGTTCCGGCCGAGGAATATGAGGTTCACCCCGCGATCGAGCGCGCGATGGACCGTATCTTCATCCTCCACGCCGATCACGAGCAGAACGCGTCGACCTCGACCGTGCGCCTTGCCGGTTCGTCGGGCGCGAACCCGTTCGCCTGTATCGCTGCCGGCATTGCCTGCCTTTGGGGCCCCGCACACGGCGGCGCCAACGAGGCCGCGCTCAACATGCTGCAGGAAATCGGATCGCCCGATCGCATCCCGCATTATATCGAACGTGCGAAGGACAAGAACGACCCGTTCCGCCTGATGGGCTTCGGTCACCGCGTCTACAAGAACTACGACCCGCGTGCGACGGTCATGCAGAAGACCCTGCGCGAAGTGTTCGATGCGCTGAACGTCAACGATCCCGTCTTCGAAACCGCGCTGCAGCTCGAAGAGCTCGCGCTGAACGACGATTATTTCAAGGAAAAGAAGCTTTTCCCGAACGTGGACTTCTACTCCGGGATCATCCTCAATTCGATCGGCTTCCCGACAACGATGTTCACGGCGCTCTTCGCCCTCGCCCGCACCGTGGGCTGGGTTGCGCAGTGGAACGAGATGATTTCCGACCCCGCACAGGTCATCGGTCGTCCGCGCCAGCTTTATACCGGCCCGACCGAGCGCGATTACGTGCCCATCGGCCAGCGCTAAGCTGCACTCGACTTCGACGGATCAGGGGCGCTTCGGCGCCCCTTTTTCGTATCAGCTGTCCGCGTCGCCCTGATCGGGGACGGAGGAACCCGGCCCACCGCGTCGCTCGCTGCGCAGGTCTTCGGCAGCAGGTACCGAAAGGGTGAAGCGCGCACCCAGACCAGGCGCGCTTTCAACGGTCAGGTCGCCGTCCATCGCCCGCGCAATGCGTCGCGAGATATAAAGGCCGAGGCCTGAGCCACCGTCACCGCTACGACCGAGCCGCTCGAATTTCTCGAACACGCGGGCCTGCTGGTCTTCCTCAAGGCCATGCCCCTGGTCCGCGACAGTGATCAGCGCACGCGAACCGATCTGATCGAGTCGCAACCACACCTGGCTGTCTTCGGGCGAATAGCGGATCGCGTTGCCGACGAGGTTGAGGAGTATCTGCAGCACCCTGCGGAATTCCGCGATGGCGAGCTGGCTCTCGCCTTCGACCGGCGGCACCAGAGTGATGCCGCGTTCCTGCGCTCTTACGCCCAGAATACCGCAGGCGCGGCGCGCGACATCGGCCAGGTCGATGCGATCGGGCGCGGTGACGAAATCTTCCGATTCCACGATTTCAAGGTCCGAAAGATCGTCAACCAACGCAAGCAGGTGCTGGCCCGCACTCGCGATGTCCGCCGCATACTGGCTATATTCTTCTGCCAGCGGTCCGGCGAGCTTGGTCCGGATCGTCTCTGCGTTGGCGATGATACGATTGATCGGTTGGCGCAACACCGGCGTCAGGTCCTTGCCGAGCGACGGGGTGTCCGCCTGTTCCTCTGCGTCGTGGTCCGAAAGCGGTGTACTCGCGGCAAGATAAAGGACGAATCCTGCGCTGCCCGGCTCGCCCTTGCCCAGCGGCTCCAGATGCGCGGTCCACTGCCGTTTCGAGCCTGGTATGCGGCACTGGGCACCGTCGAGCAGCCGCCAGTGGAGCGGCTGTTCGTAATCCTTGGTCGGTAGTTCGACGAGGTCGGTCCACGGCTTCCCGATCGCTGCCAAAGAACGCGCACGGAAGTCGCCGAGGTCTGGCGCTTCCGTGTCCACGGACAGGATCGCCTGGTTGCTGTCGAGCCTTGCCGTGCATTCGGCGAGGTGGCGATTGACCTCAATCTTGCGTCGGTCGGCATCGATCTCGTTTTCCGGCGGCAGCTGTTCGCTCTGCCAGCTTTCGATGACGATCTCGCAGCCACTTTCGCCCCCATCGACAGGGGTGATCTCGGCCCAGGCTGTGATCCGGTTCTCGCCGTCGATGGCTTCGAACTGGCGCGCGAGCTTGAGCCCGTAGGAACGCGCCTTTTCGACCAGCGAAAGTAGGCCCGGAATAGCGATGGTTGAGCCAAGGCTCCCGCCGCAATCACGGTTGAGCGTGGCAAGGACGCCGCTCGCTTCCATGAGGCGGTCGGCAGCGTCGCTGCGCCCTTCTGCGACATGTCGTGTCGTCACATTCATCGACCGATCTCCGGAGCGGCATCGGACAGCATGGAGCGCGCTTCGCCCGCCGTAAGCTCTGCAAGGCCCGGCACCGGTGCTGCCTGAGGGTGGAGTTGCAGCAGGACCTCGTCCACTTGCGAGGCGGAAAGTCCGGCGGACCTAAGGCTGAGCGCAAGGCGCGTTACCTGCCTCGCATTGGTGGCCAGCACTATGAGCGTGCGGTCCTGTCCCGATTTTGCGGCGAGGACCGTCAGGAACAGGCCGACACCCGCCTTTTCGGGCAACAGCGCATCTTCATTGTCGCGCCCGATTCCGGCAGCAAGACGCGCCATAAGAGCGAGCCGTCCTGAGCCCTCGTCGAAATCGCTGCGCAGCTTTGCTTCTGCACGGGTGAGCGCGTCGGACGCTCGTCCGCCATTGTAATCCCGCCACGTCAGCAGAACGCGGTGGAACAGGTCGCCGGGCAGTTCGGACAGCGGCAATTCCATGCGGCGTTGCGCCTGCACGAACCGCGCCTGCGCGGCCAAGGCAGACATTGCCGTGCTGGCTGTGCCTGCATCCTCGCTGGCGATCAGGCCCTGCAGCGCCGGCGATAGCACCGGGTCGATGCCATATTGCGCTTCGAGCCGTTCGGTAAGCTGCCATTCCACTGCCAGTGCGTGGCAATGGGATAGCATCGCCGGGTTCGCCTGCAAGTGCATCGCCAGCGCCTCGCCGTGGCGTTCGGCGAAAGCCTCGCGTCCCGACTGACCCGTCGCCTGGGCCTGCACTCGCAGGATCTGCCAGGCGAGATCGTTTAGCATGCCGCGGAGGCGGGCAAGGATCTCGTCGCTGAAGAGCGAATGGTCCGGCGTGGAGAGCAAATGACCGAGGATTGGCTCGATCCGCGAAAGCGTCTGGTCGCCGCGGGACAGCGCGGCGCGCAGGTCGCCCTCGCTGCCATCCTTGGCCCCAGCTAAGTCCTTCGCCATAATCATTCTCCGCGCGTAGCAGTCCGTTGGTTAATTCGGGGTTAGTCCTTGCGAAAAGGTCCGAAAAACCTGGTCGCGAGGACCAGCAAAGCGATGATGGCAGCCGCTTGCGCGCCGAACCCCAGGAATGTCGCAGGTGTCAGCAGGAAACCCAGTAATATCCGATCGGCATAGGTACGCCGCCAGACGTCGCTGCCGTGGCTCTCGCCGAGCCTCAAAAGCCCCATCAAGACCACTGGCACGAATATCCGCGTAAGATCGCTTTCTTCCGATGAAGCCAGATAAATCAGAAGGATGAAGAGAATATCTAGCGAAGACTCGAGGAATTTAAGAAGCGGACTGCGCTTCGCTGCGACCTGCCCCTTTTTCGCCACGCGCTCGACGACGCGCCCGATCCGGGCAAAGAGAGCTGCGAATGTCACGAATGCCAGGCCGAATGCGGGCATGGCAAGCGCGCCTGCGGCGATCGAGAATAGGGCAAGCACCCCCGAGGCAACGACCGGTCCGTTTTCCCCGCGTCCACCTACAATGTCCCGCGCGAGCCGCGTTCCGGCGCGCTCTGCAATTGCGATGCCGGGGGCGTGGAAGGACACCGGCTCACGCTGCGCCTCGATCCAGCGCAGCTCCCTTGCAGCCAGCCCTTCCCTCGTCGCGTCGATCGTCCAGTCGTTCTCGTCGACCAGCTTGCGTTCAGCCGGAACCAGCCTTGTCCCCGATTGAAGGGCGAGCCGCATCAGCACCGAGGGCACGTCTATGTCCGGTTCCATTTCTACCAGACGTTCCACCAGGTTACCCCGCGTCAAAAGCACGCCGCTCCACGCGAACTCGGGGTCGATGCGCTCGAATCCGGCCGGGACGGCAATGTCTGCGGGAAATGCGATGACGGCAGGCTTGGTCAGCAGGCGTTCGGTAGTGGCAGCGTCGGGCAGGACGCCGGACGCGATCACCAGAATCTCGTCGGTGGCGGTCACCAGTCCCGAAAGCTTTGCCGGTTCGCGCAACGCCATGAACTTGGCGCCTGCACGTTCGGCGCGGTGCTGCAACTGGATCACCTCGCGCCCTATACCGTCGGCCATGCAGGCAACCGCTTCGCAGCCGAGCGACAAAGCGAGGTCGAGCTGGCGGTCGATTACGCGGGCGCCCGCGAAGGGCACGAAAGCCGGTCTGATCCGTCCGGGCCTGGGGTCCCGGTCGAGAGTAGACAGCAAGGCAATGCGCACGACTTAAGTTCTCCGACGACGTGAGCCGACCTTAGGAGCACTGCGCGGGAGAGAAAAGGAGCGACCTGTGCCGCCCTCCCCTATTCCCCGAAATTATCGATGAAGGCCTCGATCGAGCTAATGACCGTCGGCTCCCCAGGGGCACACCGCAGCGCGCCCTCGGCAAGTTCCATCAGCTCGTCAGCGGCAAAGCTGGCCGCGAGGCCCCGAAGCCGCTCAGCCGCCTGATACCAGTTCGCATCGCAGCGGGCGCGCTTGAGCAGGTCCAGGCGCTGTTCGACGCTGCACAGGAACGCCGCGCGCAGTTCGCCAGCGATGGCGGGATCTTCGCCCGCAGCCTTGGCCAAGGCACTGTCAAAACTGGCAGAATGGTACGCCATGGAGCCGCGAAATACGGCGAACGGAGTTAAAGAGGCTTTAAGGATACGGCAAAAGTGGTAGCCTTGCCGACTATGAGAAAGCGTTCACACATCAGTGTCGTCGAAGGCGAGCCTGCAACCGAAACGGCGCAGGAGCCGGAAGCTCTTGAACTCCAAGAGGAATTTGTCGAGACCGAGGAATGGTTCGACGAGGAGCCCGAGCCTCTCTCCCGCACCGGATGGATAGCGCCCGCCCTCGCCGCGGTGGCGACCGCTGCTTGGAGCGGTTTTTATGCTTGGGCTCACCGCGGCGAGATCCTTGCCGGCGGAACGCCCCAGCAGTGGAGCGCATGGATCACGGCCTGGGCCATCCCGGTGCTGCTCATTGTCTCGCTGCTGATGCTCGCGCGGCGCAATTCGACCGTGGAGGCGCGCCGGTTCGGCGAAGTATCGCGCTCGCTTTCCGAAGAATCCGCACGGCTCGAGGCCAAGCTTGCCGTGGTGAATCGCGAACTCAGCCTTGCCCGGGAATTCCTCGAAAGCCAGTCGCGCGAGCTTGAATTTGCAGGCCGTTCCGCAAGCGAACGCCTGTCCGAACATGCCGACCGCCTGCAGGGGCTTGTGCGCGACAATGGCGAACAGGTCGAAGCGATCGCCAGCGTCAGCACGACCGCGCTCGACAATATGACCCGCCTTCGCGACAGCCTGCCCGTCATCGCCACTTCGGCCAAGGACGTGACGAACCAGATCGGCGGAGCCGGCCGCAATGCACAGGAGCAGCTCGACAAGCTGGTCGAAGGCTTCGAACGCCTCAATGAATTCGGTGCAGCCAGCGAACGCCAGGTTGTCTCGCTTCGCGAGCGGGTCGATGAAGCGGTCGAGGCTTTCTCCGCACAGGCGGGCGATCTCGAACGCATCGCCGAAGAGCGCTTTGCCGCCCTTCGCGAAGGCAGTGATGCGGCGCGCGCCGATCTCGACAGCCGCGAAGTGGAGGCGCTTGCCGCTATCCGTACGCGTTCCGAAACGCTGCGCGGCGAATTGGCCGAGGCACAACAGACCGCCAATGCGGAAGAAGAGCTGGCACTGTCCTCGATGCGCGAACGTTTCACCGCCTTGCGGGTCGAAGCCGCGCAGGCATCGGGAGCGATCCGCAAGGGTGAAGAAGGTGCCATGGATGCCTGGAACACCCAGGTCGCCGAGATGAAGGACCGTCTTGCCAGTGCCGTAAGCGAGATCGAGAAGATGGACGCTGCCGTCATCGAAGCGGCGACCGCACGACTTAACGTACTGTTCGAACGGGCGGAATCCATCAACACCCAAATCCGCGCCAATGGCGAAGCGCTGGATCATGGCGCCGAACAGCGTCTCGCAGCCCTTGGCGAAGCCCAGGATCGCATCAGCCGCGAACTGGCCGCGAAGCTCGGCGCCATCGACGAGGCAATCGCCGAACGCCGCGAAGCTCAGCGCAACCAGATGACAGTCATCGCTGCTGAAGGTGATGCGCTGGCAGAAAAGATCGCCAACCTCGGTACGACATTCGAAACGGTTACCGAACAGGGCCGCGAAGCGAATGAAACACTCGCTGCCGCAATCGAAGCACTGAACGAGAAGCTGACCGGCAGCCGCGAGGCGCTCGATGGAACGGACGCAGCTGTCGCCTCGCTCACCGATGCTAGCGTACGCCTGCTTGAATTGATCCAGGCCAGTGCGCGCCAGAGCCGCGAGGAACTACCCGTAGCGATGGGAGCTTCGGAAGATCGCCTGGCACAGATCGAGCGACGGACCGCCGAAATCCGAACCCTGCTCGACGAGGCGCGCCAATCGGGGGATCTGCTTACGGAAGGCATGGCCGATGTAGAACGGCGGACCCGCGAAGCGATGGAGGGGTTCGAAAACTTCCAGTCCGGCTTCGGAGAAACCGCCGCAGCTCAGGTCGACAGCGTCGAGCGGCTGCGTTCCGGCGTGAACGCGCTTTCGGCAGAGAGCGAACAGTTGGCCGAACGCGTACAGGGCGAACTCCGCACGGCAATTGCTGCCCTCGAAACGAGCGCACGCGAAGCGATGACGGCAATCGAAAGCGAAGAGACGGCGCGGGTCGAAAATCTCGCCAAATCGGTCGCCGAACGCAGCGCGCAAGCAATCGACACTGCGCTTGCCGAACACACCGATACAGCCCTCGCCCGCCTCGACGAGGCGCGCAAGCGCTCCAGCGATGCCGCGCGCGAGGCGACCAAGCAGCTGCGCGACCAGCTAAAGCGCCTGAACGACCTCACAGGTAATCTTGAGGCCCGCATCGCCCATGCCCGCGAGAAAGCGACCGACAGTGTCGATAGCGATTTCTCGCGCCGTGTCGCGCTGATCACCGAAAGTCTGAATTCGAACGCGATCGATATCTCCAAAGCGCTATCGGCGGAAGTGACCGACAGTGCCTGGGCAAGCTACCTGCGCGGCGACCGCGGGATATTCACGCGCCGCGCGGTCCGGCTGATCGACAATGGCGAAGCGCGCGAGATTGCCGAACTTTATGATGAAGATCCGGACTTCCGCGAACACGCCAATCGCTACATCCACGATTTCGAGGCATTGCTGCGCAACCTGCTGTCCACGCGCGACGGCAACGCGATCAGCGTCACCTTGCTGTCAAGCGATATGGGCAAGTTGTACGTTGCGATGGCACAGGCGCTTGAACGCCTGCGCAATTAGGAAGGTCTACCGGCTGACGGTAGGCCCCCAGAAGATCAGGTCTTCCGCTTCGATCCATCCGTACGCGTAATTCAGCACGTAGAGAGCCGTGACGACGATCGAAAGAACAGTCGCGCGCACCGCGATGACCCCGGGCCGGAAATTGACCGGGGCGCTGTCGGCCTGTCCGGGCACCTTTGTCGCTCCGACTTCGTCCGGCGTCTTCACCCCGAACGGCAGCAGCACGAAGGCGCTGACGACCCAGAACAGAACGTAGATCGCAAGGATCGAGGTCCACTGCATCGGGAGTTCCATCACGATTACCCCACGTTCTCTGGCAGGAGGACGCGCACTTGCGGACGCTTGCCCGACCAGCGCTGTGCGGCACGCCGGGCGGCAAGCCGCGCCGCCTCATGTACCGCCGAGGCGCTGCGGGCATCCTTGCCCTTGAGCTTGCCTATGGCCTGGCGGATATCGGCCAGCGCTTCTTCGGTGAAATCGTCGTAGTCCTCGTCGAGCGGCAAGCCGATACTGTCGATGCGCGGTGAAAGGTCGCTGTCGAGCGCGACGATGACCACACCTTCATGCATGATGCGCCGCCGCATCACGATTGCATCGCCATCGGCCGGAGCGATGATGTCGCCGTCGAGGACCAGGCGCCCTGCCCTCACCTTTGCTATGGTGCCCGGCGCACCGGGCGCAAGACGCACGATGTCGCCGTTCTGCTGGACCACGGCATCGGGAATGCCGTTTTCGCGGCCGAACCTCGCCTGCTCCTGCATGTGCCGCATTTCGCCATGAACGGGGACGAGAATCTCGGGGCGCAGCCAGCCATAGAGCGCTTCAAGCTCCGGACGGCCCGGGTGGCCCGATACGTGGATCATGCTCTGCCGGTCGGTGACCATCGTTACACCCTTTTCGGCAAGACGGTTCTGGACAGCCCCGATGGAGAGCTCGTTGCCCGGGATCTGGCGGCTGGAGAAAAGCACGACATCGCCCGGCACGAGTTCGAGCGGGTGATTGTCCTCGGAAATGCGGGAAAGGGCCGCCCGCGGCTCACCCTGCCCGCCGGTTGCCAGGATCATGACCTCGCCGCGCGGCAGGCCCATGGCGGTGTCGAAGTCTACCGGCTCCGGCAGGTCTTCGAGGTATCCGTTCTGCTGCGCTACTTCGATGATGCGGTCAAGCGATCGACCGGCCACACAAAGCTGCCGCCCGGTTTCGCGCGCGACGTTTCCGAGGGTCTGCAAACGGGCGACGTTGCTGGCGAAGGTCGTCACGAGAACGCGCTTGCCCTTGTGCTTCTGCACCTCCTCGAGAAGGCCCTTGTAGACCGCGCCTTCCGAACCGCTGGGCGATGGATTGAAGACATTGGTGCTGTCGCACACCAGCGCGAGCACGCCATCGTCGCCGATCTCGGTAAGCTCTTCGTCGGTCGCAGGCTCCCCGATGATGGGGTCATCGTCCAGCTTCCAGTCGCCGGTATGGAAAATCTTGCCATGCGGCGTGTCGATCAGGAGCGCATTGCCCTCCGCGATCGAGTGAGCCAGTGGGATGTAGGAAATTTCGAAGGGTCCGACCTGGAAACTTCCGTGGTCCTCTTCGATCTCGTGCAGCTCGATTTCATCAAGCAGTCCCGCTTCCTCGAGCTTGCGCCGCACCAGTTCCATCGTGAACGGCGTCGCATAGATCGGCACGCCCAGGTCGGCTGCGAAATACGGCACAGCGCCGATGTGATCTTCATGCGCATGCGTGAGAACGATAGCTTCAAGCTGCTTTGTCCGCTCCTCGATGAATTCGAGGTCGGCAAAGACAAGGTCCACCCCGGGATACTCGCCGCCCGAGAAAGTCATGCCCAGATCGACCATCAACCACTTGCCGTTGCAGCCGTAGAGGTTGACGTTCATCCCGATCTCGCCTGAGCCACCAAGCGCAAGAAAAAGCAGTTCGTCTTCGGGGGTAAAATTCTTTTTCAAGTGGATGCCCTTTCAGCCAGCATGGCGAGACCATCCAAGGTGAGATCGCTATCCACCTCGTCGAACAGGTCGGTAATTTCGTCGAACAGAAGAGCCAGTCCGCCAGTTGCGACCACTTTGGCCGGTCGGCCGATCTGGCCGCGCATACGGTCTACAAGACCCTCTATAAGGGCTACATAGCCCCAGAACACGCCTATCAGCATCTGGTCTTCCGTGTTGCGCCCGATCACGTTTTCGTCGTCGGGTTTCCTGATCGCGATACGTGGCAGTTTCGCCGTATTTCCCACCAGCGCATCGAGCGAAAGATTGATCCCGGGCGCGATGATCCCGCCCTTGTATGCCCCCGTGAAGTCGACGGCATCGATGGTTGTGGCGGTGCCGAAGTCTATCACGATCAAGTCGCCTTCGTACTTGGCATGCGCCGCAATCGTATTGAGGGCGCGGTCCGCACCGAGCGTACGCGGATCGTCGACATCGATCGCTATGCCCCACTCCGCAGCATCCTGCCCCGCAATAAGTGGATCGATCCCGAAGTATTTTTGAGCCAGGACGGTGAGGTTATGGATCGAGCGCGGCACGACGGATCCGATAATGATCCGGTCGATATCCTCGCGGGCGTGCCCCTGAAGCTCGAGCAGGCGAAGCAGCCAGACGGCATACTCGTCGCCAGTCCGCCGCGGGTCGGTGGCGATGCGCCAGCGAGCCTTGATTTCTCGCCCCTCGAAAAGCGCGAAGACGACATTCGTATTTCCGACATCGGCTGCAAGCAGCATGGATCAGCTCTCCTCTCGTGCCAACATCACGTCTCCGGCGTGGATGACCTTCACTTCGCCATCAGGCAACCGCAATTGCAATGCTCCGCTGTCGTCCAGCCCGGCAAACGCACCGTGAAGCGGGTCCTCGCCCGGTGGCTGAACGCGTAGCTGCGTCCCTTGGGGGTGCGCGGCGAGCTCCCAGCGCCGGATCAATGGTGGCAGGCCGAAAGTACGCCAACGCTCGAGTTCGGTGTCCAGTTGCCTTGCAAGCAAACTCGCGAACTGGTCACGGCCGGGAGCGGGTCCCAGAGCCGACAGGGCGATGGTCTCGCGGTCTGGTAGGTCGGGCGCCTTGTTGAGGTTCACACCAATCCCGACAACGATCGCTTCACCCTCTCGCTCCAAAAGGATGCCGGCAAGCTTGGCGCCTCGCAGGAGCAGGTCATTGGGCCATTTCAGGGCGAGAGCGCCGGGCTCACTGGTCATCGCGACGACGGTTTCATAGACCGCCAGGCCTGCCACAAGTGCAAGGCTTGCCGGTGAAGGATCGCGCGCGCGTACCTCTACGACGGTCGAGCCCATGAAGTTTCCCGAACCGTCGAACCATGTCCGGCCCTGGCGCCCCTTCCCTGCCAGCTGGCTGTCGGCCACGAGCCAATTGCCTTCACTCACGCGCTCGCCTCGACGAATGCGTTCCAGCAGATCCGCATTGGTCGAACCAGTTTCGGCTAGATACTCGATCAAGCTGCGAAGAACAGGGCCTGGGCGGCAGCGTCAGCCACCGCACCCAGCCATGGCGTAAGCAGGTAACCGAGCGGGGAGATGACCAGCACGCTAAGGCCCAGGACCACCCAGTGCGGTAACGGAGCCTTGGCCGGTGCGTCGCCTTTCGGCTCGTCGAAGAACATGACCTTGACGAACTTGATGTAGTAGAACGCGCCGATGACGCTGGCAGCGATACCGATGGCGGCCAGCGCGATCATGTCGGCCTGCACTGCGGCCTGGAAGACCACGAACTTGCCCCAGAAACCGAACAGCGGCGGGATGCCCGCAAGGCTGAACATCAGGGCAAGCAGGCACCACGCAAGCGCGGGGCTGCTGGTCGAGAGGCCGGAGATATCGTCGAAGGTCGCAAGCGCCTCACCCTTCTCGGTACGCAGCATGAGCAGGGCAACGAAGCTGCCGATGGTCATGAACACATAGATCGAAAGGTAGACGAGCACGCCGGAAATCCCGGCCGGTGTCGCCGCGGCAAGGCCGATAAGGATGAAGCCGACGTTATTGATCGAGGAATATGCCAGCAAGCGCTTGAGGTTCTGCTGCCCGATGGCGCCGAGAGCACCGACAACGATCGAAGCAAGGGCCGCGAAGATGACGATCTGCTGCCACGCTTCTGCTTGGCCTCCGAACGGGACGGCTGCCATGCGGACGAGCATGGCGACCGCAGCGACCTTGGGTGCGCTGGCGAAGAATGCGGTGACCGGTGTCGGAGCGCCTTCGTAGACGTCCGGCGTCCACATGTGGAATGGAACTGCCGCGACCTTGAAGGCGAGGCCGGCAAGCACGAACACGACGCCGAAAAGCGCGCCGGTCGAGAAGTCCGCATCGAATGCAGCCCTCACTCCGTCATAGCTCGTCGTACCGGAGAAACCGTAAACGAGGCTGACGCCGTAGAGGATGATACCCGAGGCGAGACCACCAAGGATGAAGTACTTCAAACCTGCTTCGCTGGACTTGTCGTCACGCCGCGCGAAGCTTGCGAGGACGTAGGACGAGAGGCTCGAGAGCTCGAGACCGATATACAGCGTCATCAGGTCGACTGCGGACACCATGATGCCCATGCCGACGGCATTGAACAGCATCAGTACGGCGAATTCACCGCGGAACTGGCCACGATCCTCGAAATAGCGAGGTGCGACGATCAGGCAGGCGATGGTCGCGATGTAGACGAGCGACTTTGCGAAGATGCTAAAAGCATCGACTTCCAGAAGGCCGCCGAATACGACAGCCCCCGCGCCGTCATTGGCGAGCGAGAGATTGAAGATCAGGGCTCCGAAAAGCGCCGTCACGGCAGCAATCGTGATCGCGCGGGCCGAAGAACGGCTCGTCCAGGCGGTGGCGAGCAAGAGGACCAGGCCAGCAATCGACAGCCCGATTTCCGCACCCGTCAGGTAGAGCGAGTTAGCGTAGGACATCAGTGCTCTCCCTCCGATCCGTGCTCTGCGGCGATATAATTCGCAGCGTGTTCGTCAGGCGTGCCTACCGTCAGTGCGCTGTCATATTCGGGCGCGACGCTGGCGAGGCGGGCTTCGAGGGTGGCAATGTCCTGGCGCATCGGGGCAAGGAAACTTTCCGGATAGACGCCCATCCACAGCACGGCGGCGGCGATAGGTGCGAGCATGGCCCATTCGCGGGCATTGAGATCGGGCATGCGGGCAGCGTCGGCATTGACCTGCTCGCCGAATGCCACGCGGCGATAGAGATAGAGCATGTAGGCAGCACCAAGGATGATGCCGGTGGTGCACACCAGCGTCACGAAGGTCGAAACCTTGTAGATGCCTGCAAGGGCGAGGAATTCGCCGACGAAGTTGCTGGTGCCCGGCAGGCCGATCGAGGCCATGGTGAACAGCAGGAAGAAGAGCGCGTACTTCGGCATGTTGATCGACAGGCCGCCGTAGCGGGCGATCTCACGGGTGTGTAGACGGTCGTAGATCACACCGACACACAGGAACAGCGCGCCGGATACGAGGCCGTGGCCGAGCATGACCATCATTGCGCCCTCCAGTCCCTGCACGTTGAATGCGAAGAGGCCGACGGTCACGATCGCCATGTGGGCGACAGAGGAATAGGCGATGAGCTTTTTCATGTCCTCCTGCACCAGCGCGACGAGCGAGGTATAGATCACGGCGATCATGGACAGCGCAAAGACCAGCCAGGCAAGATCAGCACTGGCATCGGGGAACATCGGCAGGCTGAAGCGGATGAAACCATAGCCACCGAGCTTCAAGAGAACACCGGCGAGGATGACAGAACCCGCCGTCGGTGCCTGCACGTGGGCGTCCGGGAGCCATGTATGAACCGGCCACATCGGCATTTTGACCGCGAAGCTGGCGAAGAACGCCAGCCACAACCACAGCTGCGCATCGACCGGGAAGTCGTACTGCATCAGCGTGGGAATGTCGGTCGTGCCCGCCTCGTTCACCATCCACAGCATGGCGATCAGCATCAGAACCGAACCGAGCAGCGTGTAGAGGAAGAACTTATACGAGGCGTAGATGCGGTTATCGCCGCCCCAGACACCGATGATCAGGTACATCGGGATGAGGCCGGCCTCGAAGAAAATGTAGAACAGGAACAGGTCCTGCGCGGCGAACACGCCGATCATCAGCACTTCCATCAGCAGGAAGGCCGCCATGTACTCACCCACGCGCTTGGTGATCGAATCCCAGCTGGCGAGGATGCAGATCGGCATCAGGAATACCGACAGCATGATCAGCATCAGCGCGATGCCGTCGATGCCGAGGGCATAGCTGAAGCCGGCGAACAATTCGGCACGTTCGACGAACTGCCACTGCGCGCCGCCGATATCGTAATTGAGCCACAGCAGGATGCCGAGCGCGAGATTGAACAGCGTCGCGAACAGCGCGACCATCCGCGCGCTGCCGGCATTCAGGAACAGGCAGGCGATGGCCGCAACCAGCGGCACGGCGAGCATGAGCGAAAGGATGGGGAACTCCATCAGAACAGCACCCAGGTGACGGCGGCGACAAGCCCGAGGAGCATCACCAGCGCATAGCTATACAAATATCCGGTCTGGAACTTCTTGGCGCCGACGGCACCCTTCTCGACCACCCAGGCCACGCCGTTGGGGCCGAAGCGGTCGATCGTGCCGATATCGCCCAGCTTCCAGAACTGGCGGCCCAGCCAGAAGGCAGGCACCACGAAGAGGTAGTGATAGAGCTCGTCGAAGTACCACTTGTTGTAGAGCAAGCGGTAGATCGGGCCGAGCTGTTCGGCTGCCTTGCCGGGTATCGAGGTATCCTTGATGTAGGCAAGCCAGGCGACAAACAGTCCGATGATCATCACGAAGAAAGCAGCGTATTTCACGGGCCATGGAACCGCATGCATCGCGTGGATGAGGTTCGGGTTGTAATAGATGGAATCTGCCCAGAAACCCGCGCTGTCGAGGAACGTCTCGGCAAAGAATTGACCAGCCAACACCGCACCCACCGACAAAACGCCGAGCGGGATGAGCATCGAGAGCGGGCTCTCGTGCGGGTGATAGCCACCCGTAGTATCTTCACCGGCTTCTTCGGGCGTTTTGTGGACGCTGTGCTGGATGTGCTCGCTCTCGATCCAGCGCGGCTTGCCCCAGAAGGTAAGGAACATCAGGCGCCAGCTGTAGAAGCTGGTCAGTAGCGCTGCGAAAACGCCCATCCAGAAAGCGAAGCTCGCCATCTCCGTGCCGCGCGCAAACGCGACTTCGATGATGGCATCCTTGGACCAGAAACCAGCAAACCCGAGGTGCAGATCGTAGATACCGACACCGGTAATTGCCAGCGTACCAGCCATCATGGCCCAGAAGGTCAGCGGGATGTGCTTACGCAGGCCGCCGTAATACTTCATGTCCTGCTCGTGATGCATCGCGTGGATGACCGAGCCCGCACCAAGGAACAGCAGCGCCTTGAAGAAAGCGTGCGTGAAGAGGTGGAACATGGCCGCGCCATAGGCGCCCACGCCTGCGGCAAAGAACATGTAGCCAAGCTGCGAACAGGTCGAATAGGCGATGACGCGCTTGATGTCCCACTGCGTCGTGCCGACGGTCGCCGCAAAGATACAGGTAGCGGCACCTACGAAAGTCACCATCGCAAGCGCGATCGGCGCGGTCTCGAACATCGGCGACAGACGGCAAACCATGAAGACACCGGCGGTAACCATGGTCGCGGCATGGATCAGCGCGGAGACGGGCGTCGGACCTTCCATTGCGTCCGGCAGCCAGGTGTGGAGGCCCAGCTGAGCAGACTTACCCATCGCACCGATGAACAGGAGGATGCAGAGCACATCCATCGTGTGGACGCGAAGGCCCAGGAAGCCGATCGTCGCCCCGCTCATGCCGGGGGCCGCTTCGAGGATTTCGGGGATCGATACCGTGCCGAATACCCAGAAGGTACCGAAAATCCCCATCATGAAGCCAAGGTCGCCGACACGGTTGACCACGAAGGCCTTGATAGCGGCGGCATTCGCGCTCGGCTTCTTGAACCAGAAACCGATCAGCAGGTAGCTGGCGAGGCCCACCCCTTCCCATCCGAAGAACATCTGGACGAGATTATCGGCAGTCACCAGCATGAGCATGGCGAAGGTGAACAGCGAGAGATAGGCGAAGAAGCGCGGCTGGTCCGGGTCTTCTTCCATATAGCCCCAGCTATACAGGTGAACCAGCGCGGAGACCGTCGTAATCACCACCAGCATGACCGCGGTGAGCGTGTCGACGCGCAGCGCCCAATCGAAGCTGAGCGCACCCGACTGGATCCAAGTGAGGACCGGGACGACTGTCGCTTCGGCATTACCCGACCAGAACGACAGGAAGATCGGCCAGCTCAGCGCGCAGGAGACAAACAGCCCGCCCGTGGTGATGCTCTTGGCGAACACGCTCGGCGCGCTTTTGTTGACCAGTCCCGCGACAATCGACGCGACCAGCGGCAGGAATACGATGACGAGGATCGATTGCACGGTTGCTTACCCCTTCATCCGGTTCGCATCGTCGACCGCAATCGTGCCGCGGCCACGGAAATAGATCATCAGGATCGCCAGACCGATGGCGGCTTCGGCAGCGGCAACGGTAAGGATGAACATGGCGAAGACCTGCCCGACCAGATCGCCGAGAAAGGCGCTGAATGCGACCATGTTGATGTTCACTGCGAGCAGGATCAGTTCGATCGCCATCAGGATGACGATGATATTCTTGCGATTGAGGAAGATCCCCAGGACGCCAAGCACGAACAGGATCGTGCTGACGACGACATAGTGTTCGATGCCGATCACAGCTCGACTCCCTTGCCCACTTCGGGCTGTTTCATGACGGTTGCCTCGTCGGGATTGCGGCGGACCTGCTTGCCGATGTCCTGCTGGCCGCGCTTCGACTTGGAAGGACGGTGGGTCAGGACGATCGCGCCGATCATCGCGACAAGCAGGATGATGCCGGCGATTTCGAACAGGAACACATATTTGGTGTAGAGTAGCGCACCGATGGCCGCCGTATTGCTTTCGGCCACGACCGATGCATCGCCAGCAGGCGGCGTACCGAGGTTGATCGCGCCCACGTTATAGGCGCCGATGCCCAGCACCAGCTCAGCCAGCAGGATCAGGGCCACGACAATCCCCAGCGGGAAATTGCGGATGAAGCCCGCACGCATGGCCGCCACGTCAATGTCGAGCATCATGACCACGAACAGGAACAGCACGGCGACTGCCCCGACGTAGACGATGACCAGCAGCATCGCGATGAACTCGGCGCCGACCAGGACCATGAGGCCGGCGGCGTTGAAGAAGGCGAGGATGAGCCACAGTACGGAATGCACCGGATTGCGGGCCGTGATTACCATCACGGCCGATGCAATCATGATGATCGCGAACATGTAAAAGGCGATAGTCTGGATCATGTTGCCCCGGTTACGGTTGCGGCGCGGTTAGCGATAGGGTGCGTCGGCTTCAAGGTTCGCGGCGATGGCCCGCTCCCACTTGTCACCATTCGCGAGCAGCTTGGCCTTGTCGTAAAGCAGCTCCTCGCGGGTTTCGGTTGCGTATTCGAAGTTCGGACCTTCGACGACGGCATCGACCGGGCAGGCTTCCTGGCAGAAACCGCAGTAGATGCACTTGGTCATGTCGATGTCATAGCGCGTGGTACGGCGGCTGCCGTCTTCGCGCGGTTCGGCCTCGATCGTGATGGCCTGCGCCGGGCAGACCGCTTCGCACAGCTTGCAGGCGATGCAGCGCTCCTCCCCGTTAGGATAGCGGCGCAGAGCATGCTCGCCGCGGAAACGCGGGCTTAGCGGGTTCTTCTCGAACGGATAGTTGATCGTGACCTTGGGCTTGAAGAAGTACTTCAGCGTGAGGGCGTGCGCCTTCACGAACTCCCACAAGGTGAACGACTTGATCAGATGGGCGACGCTCATGCGGCGGCTCCGAAGTGACCGGTCGCCATCAGGTAACCGGAAATGACGAGGACGAAAACGAGGCTCAGCGGCAGAAACACCTTCCAGCCCAAGCGCATCAGTTGGTCGTAGCGATAGCGCGGGACGGTCGCCATGACCCAGCTGAACATGAAGAAGAAGAAGAATGCCTTCAGCAGCAGCCAGACGATGCCGGGGATGTCGAACCACGGAATGAGGTCGATATCGAGCGGCGGCAGCCAGCCACCGAAGAACAGCAGCGCGTTGAGAATGCACATCAGCAGGATGTTCGCATACTCACCGAGCCAGAAGAGCGCGAAGCTCATCGAGCTGTATTCGGTCTGGTAACCGGCGACGAGTTCCGATTCCGCCTCGGTAAGGTCGAACGGGACACGCTGCGTTTCCGCGAGGCAGGAGATGAAGAACATCACCCAGATCGGGAAAATCAGGGGGTGGACGACATAGGCGTTCACGATGCCGAGGCCGAAGCCTTCCTGCGCCCGCACAATGTCGTTGAGGTTGAAGGTGCCTGCGAACAGGACGACGCAGACGAGGATGAAGCCGATCGAGACTTCATAGCTGATCATCTGCGCCGAAGCGCGCATGGCCGAGAAGAATGGATACTTCGAGTTCGAAGCCCAACCCGCCATGATGATGCCGTAAACCGACAGCGAACTTACCGCGAGGATGTAGAGCAGTCCGACATTGATATCGGCCAGCACCATGCCCGCATCGAAGGGGATGACCGCCCAAGCCGCCAACGCGACGGTGAATGTCACGATAGGCGCGAGCAGGAAGATGCCCTTGTTCGCCGCACTTGGAATGATGGTTTCCTGGAGGAAGACCTTCAGACCGTCCGCAAAGCTCTGCAACAGGCCGAATGGCCCGACCACATTGGGGCCGCGGCGCAGGTTGATCGCCGCCCAGACCTTGCGGTCGACGTAGATGATCATGGCCACTGCCAGCATCAGCGGCAGCGCGATGAGCAGGATGCCGGCGATGGTGGCTACGCCCCACGCCCATTCATAACTCATCCCGAGGGATTGGAAGAACTCGGTCATTTGCGACCTTCCATGTGAATATCGAACCGCACAAGGGCAGCGGCGGCGACCAGTAACCAGCTGCCGTAAAAGACATTATCGATCACCGGACCGCCGGAAGCGATCGTCGCGGCAACAGCAGCAACGAAAAACAGGATCAGGAAGTGCGGCGTGAAACGCGCCACTACGCGAGTGAAAGGATCGCTCATTCTGCCGCCTCCGCAAGCTGGCCGCCATGCAGGAGTTCGCTGGAGCAGCGCTGCATCACTTCGCTGGCACGCGCGATGGGGTTGGTGAGGTAGAAATCCTTGATCGGGTAGGCACTCATGGTGCCTTCCGCCTTTGCCTTGGCGTCGGCCTTGGGAAGCGAGCCATAATCGGCCAGGCCTTCTTCGCCGAGAGCCGGGACTTCGGCGATCATCGCGGACTGCAGCTGAGCGAAGTTGTCGAAACCGACTTCCACCTTGAGGGCATCGGCAAGCGCGCGCAGGATCGTCCAGTCCTCGCGTGCGTCACCCGGTGCGAAGACGGCCTTCTCGGCAAACTGCACACGGCCTTCGGTGTTGACGTAGGTCCCATCCTTTTCGGCATAGCTCGCTGCCGGAAGGATGATGTCGGCCGAATGCGCGCCCTTGTCGCCATGGTGTCCGATGTAGACCTTCAGCGTATCGGCGAACGGCTCGTAATCCATTTCGTCAGCGCCGAGGCTGATGAGGACCTTGGGCTTGGCCTTCACGATGTCCGCCATGCCGCCCTTCTGCGCGAAGCCGAGCATCAGGCCGCCCATGCGCGCGGCGGAGAAATGCAGGACGTTGAAGTCCGCACCCCAATCGCTGGCGAGCGCCATTGCCTTGCCATGCGCACCCTTGAGCGCACCGCCGCCGACAATGACCGCGCTACGTTCTGCGTCCTTGAATGCCTCTGCAACGTCCTTCGGCAGCTTGTTGAGAACGCCAAGGTCTTCACCAAGGAATTCAGCGGGATAAGTCGTGTCCCAATAAGGTCCGACGACGTAAACCTTCGCGCCGCGCTTCACGGCCTTGCGAATACGAACGTTGACCAACGGGGCTTCCCACCGGATGTGGCTGCCGACGATCAGGATTGCACCGGCGTGCTCCAGCCCTTCGAAAGTCGAATTGAAATTGACCGCCGCAAGGTTCGACACGTCGTAATCCATGCCGGTCTGGCGACCTTCGATCAGCTTCGAACCGCATGCTTTCAGCAGCGACTTGGCGGCAAACATGGTTTCGCAATCGACCATGTCACCGGCCACGGCAGCAATGGACTTGCCCGGCTTGGCCTTGGCGATGGCCTTGAAAGCCTCGTCCCAGGTAGCGGGCTGCAACTTGCCCCGCTTGCGCATGAAGACCTTGTCTAGGCGGCGCTTGGATAGACCGTCGACCATGTAGCGGCCCTTGTCGGACAGCCATTCCTCGTTGACCGCATCATTGACGCGCGGAAGGGCCCGCATGACCTCGCGGCCGCGGCTGTCGAGGCGGATATTCGCGCCGACCGCATCGGAAACGTCGATGCTGAGCGTCTTCTTGAGCTCCCACGGACGCGCTTCGAACGCGTAGGGGCGCGACGTGAGCGCGCCGACCGGGCAGAGGTCGATCACGTTGGCGGACAGCTCATGCTCGGCCGCCTGCTCGAGATAGGTCGTAATCTCCATGTCCTCGCCGCGACCGACCGCACCGATTTCGTCCACGCCAGCGATTTCCTCGCTGAAGCGCACGCAGCGGGTGCAGTGGATGCAGCGGGTCATGACCGTCTTGATCAGCGGGCCCATGTATTTCTCGGTGACGGCGCGCTTGTTTTCTTCGTAGCGCGTCGCGCCGCGGCCGTACGCGACCGACTGGTCCTGCAGGTCGCATTCACCGCCCTGGTCGCAGATCGGGCAATCGAGCGGGTGATTGATGAGCAGGAACTCCATCACGCCTTCGCGCGCGGTCTTCACCATCTCGCTATCGGTGCGGATTTCCTGGCCTTCGGTGGCCGGGAGCGCGCAGCTTGCCTGCGGCTTGGGCGGTCCGGGCTTCACTTCGACGAGGCACATGCGGCAGTTGCCGGCAATGCTCAGCCGCTCGTGATAGCAGAAACGCGGGATTTCCTTGCCCGCAAGCTCGCACGCCTGAAGGACGGTTGCGCCTTCGGGGACTTCGAGTTCCTGTCCGTCTACTGTGACCTTGGGCATTATTCAGCTGCTTCCAGAGTATCAGGGGCAAACTTTGCGTTGTGTTCTTCGATCCGGCGCTCGAGCTCGGGGCGGAAGTGGCGAATGAGGCCCTGGATCGGCCAGGCCGCCGCATCGCCGAGCGCGCAGATGGTGTGGCCTTCGACCTGCTTGGTGACCTGCTGCAGCATATCGATTTCCTCGATCGCCGCGTCGCCAGTGCGCAGGCGCTCCATCATGCGCCACATCCAGCCCGTGCCCTCGCGGCAAGGTGTGCACTGGCCGCAGCTCTCGTGCTTGTAGAAATAGCTCAAGCGGGAAATCGCGCGGACGATGTCGGTCGACTTGTCCATCACGATGACGCCGGCCGTGCCGAGGCCCGAGCCGAGGTCCTTCAGACCGTCGAAATCCATCGGCGCGTCCCAGATCTGCTCTGCCGGGACCAGCGGAACCGACGAACCGCCCGGGATCACGGCGAGGAGGTTGTCCTTGCCGCCGATGATGCCGCCGCAATGCTTCTCGATCAGCTCGCTGAACGGGATGGAGAGCGCCTCCTCGACCACGCAGGGCTTGTTCACATGGCCGCTGATCTGGAAGAGCTTGGTGCCCTTGTTGTTCTCGCGGCCGAAGCTTGCGAACCAGCTCGCGCCGCGACGCAGGATGGTCGGGACGACGGCGATCGATTCCACGTTGTTGACCGTGGTCGGACAACCATAGAGGCCCGCGCCTGCCGGGAATGGCGGCTTGAGGCGGGGCTGGCCCTTCTTGCCTTCAAGGCTCTCGATCATCGCGGTTTCTTCGCCGCAGATGTAGGCGCCCGCACCGCGGTGCAAGAAAACGTCGAAATCATAACCCGACTTCGAAGCGTTCTTGCCAATCAGGCCCGCGTCATAGGCCTCGTCGATGGCAGCCTGAAGCGTCTCGGCCTCGCGGATGTATTCGCCGCGAATGTAGATATAGGCCGCCCTCGCCCGCATGGCGTAACCAGCGACCAATGCACCTTCGATCAGCTTGTGCGGATCGTGGCGGATTATCTCGCGGTCCTTGCAGGAACCGGGTTCGGATTCGTCGGCGTTGATGACGAGGAAGCTGGGACGTCCGTCCTTCGATTCCTTCGGCATGAACGACCATTTGAGGCCGGTCGGGAAGCCTGCACCACCGCGCCCGCGAAGGCCCGAGGCCTTTACTTCCTCGATGATATTGTCATGCCCGCGCGCGATCAGAGACTTGGTATCATCCCAGTCGCCGCGCTGCTGCGCCGCCTTGAGGCCCCAATCCTGGAAGCCGTAGAGGTTGGTAAAGATGCGATCCTTGTCGGCGAGCATCAGGCGAGACCTCCGAATACGAAAATGGCAGCCGCGATCAGGATCACGACCAGGGCAATCGTCTTCACGACGCCCTTGAATACCTTCCAAGCGACCACGATCGCGACCAGCGCGAGGATGATGGTGAGCCAGTCGGCGCTCATGACCATTCACTCCGGTAATCGTGGTTTTCGTCGACCATCGCTTCGAGCGAGCTCAGCGCATTGGCCGGTTCGCTGGTGTGACGCCCCGGCTCCTGCGTGCCAGCCTTGGGCTGCTCGCCCTTGGCCAGCGCGTCGAGGATGGTGTCGAGGCGTTCGGGCGTGAGGTCTTCGTAATTGTCGTCGTTGATCTGGACCATCGGCGCGGTGGCGCAATTGCCCATGCATTCGACTTCAGTGAGCGTCCAGAGGCCATCTTCCGACACGTGGCCCTTCTTCATGCCGCGCTTCTTGCAGGTTTCGAACAGGCCGTCCGAACCGCGCAGCATGCAGGGCGTCGTGCCGCAGACCTGCACGTGGTACTTACCCACCGGCTTCATGTTGTACATGAAGTAGAAGCTGGCGACTTCGAGCACTCGGATGACCGGCATGTCGAGATAGTCGGCGACATATTCGATCACCGGCAGCGGCAGCCAGCCCTGCGTGTTCGTTTCCTCACCGACCTGACGCTGGGCAAGGTCGAGAAGCGGCATCACGGCAGAGCGCTGACGCCCCTCGGGATAGCGCGCAATCGCCTTGTCCGCGCGTGCACGGTAGCTTTCGTTGAACTCGAAAGCACCCCAGCGTTCGCGCAGCTCGGGAGTATCGGGTGCGGGGGAACGGTCAGCCATTTTGTTTAGCCAATCGGTGTTGAGCGAAAAAACGGATGAGGGTCACGAGTCCGATTGCGATGCAAACCGCTATCGTGGGCTGCATCATTTCTCGGTAGCCCAGGGCGGAAAGTGTGAGGAGCGTAAGCCCAACTCCAACAAGGATTTGCGTCAACGATAACAAAGAAAACACGAAGCTTCTCACCGGTCACACTCCCCGAACACGACGTCGATGGCGCCGAGGATGGCGGTGGCATCGGGCAGCATGTGGCCCTTGCTCATGAAATCCATTGCTTGCAGGTGGCTGAAGGCCGTCGGGCGGATCTTGCAGCGATAGGGTTTGTTCGAGCCGTCGCTGACGAGGTAGACGCCGAATTCGCCCTTGGGGCTTTCGGTGGCGACATAGACTTCGCCGGCGGGCACGTGGAAGCCCTCGGTATAGAGCTTGAAGTGGTGGATCAGCGCTTCCATCGACTGCTTCATTTCGGCGCGCTTGGGCGGCGAAACCTTGCGGTCGTTGCTGGCGATGGGGCCGGTCGGCATATCGCGCAGGCACTGCTTGATGATCTTCGCGCTTTCGTAAACTTCCTTCACGCGCACCACGAAGCGGTCGTAGCAGTCAGAATTGGTGCCGACGGGAATGTCGAACTCCATCCGGTCATAGACGTCGTAAGGCTGCGACTTGCGCAAATCCCACGGGATACCCGCGGCGCGGATCATCGGGCCGGAGAAGCCCCAGGCCAGCGCGTCTTCCTTGCTCACAACGGCGATATCGACGTTGCGCTGCTTGAAGATGCGGTTGTCGAGCACGAGGCTCATCGCATCGCCGAACAGTTCGGGCAGGCGCGTGTCGATCCATTCCCCGATGTCGACGAGCAGCTTTTCCGGCACGTCCTGATGGACACCGCCCGGGCGCAGGTAGGCGTGGTGCATGCGCGCGCCGCTCATGCGCTCGAAAAAGTTCATGCAGTCTTCGCGCAGTTCGAACACCCACAGGTTCGGCGTCATCGCGCCGACGTCCATGACGTGCGCGCCGATGTTGAGCATGTGGTTGCAGATGCGGGTCAGCTCGGCGAACAGCACGCGGATGTACTGTGCACGCTCGGGCACCTCGACATTCAGCAGCTTCTCGATCGCGAGGACGTAGCTGTATTCCTGCGCCAGCGGCGAACAGTAGTCGAGCCGGTCGAAATACGGCAGCGCCTGCAGGTAGGTCTTGTGCTCGATCAGCTTCTCGGTGCCGCGGTGCAGCAGGCCGACGTGCGGGTCGATGCGTTCGATGATCTCGCCGTCGAGCTCCATGACCATGCGCAGCACGCCGTGGGCCGCAGGGTGCTGTGGCCCGAAGTTGATCGTGTAATTGGTGATCGTCTCGTCACCGGTGGTCGGCGATTCTTCGAGTTGGAAACCGGTACTCATGCGCAAATCCACTTGCCGGAGTAGGTGGCGGTGCTGCCGTCGGCAGCGCTGACGGTGAGGTTGGCGGGACGCGAAGCCGCATCGCCAGCCTGCGGTGCAACCTGAACGGTCACGCCCTCACCCGAGAAAGTGGCGCCCGCCTTGATCGTGTTTAGACCGCCGGGCGGTGTATCGAGCAGCGTCAGGCCGCCTCCCACACGGATCACGGCCTTGCCCGGCAAAGTCGGTTCCTTGAGCGCGCTTGCCATGACGAGTTCGCGATTGCCGTCCATGAAGGTGCAGCCGCCATCGCGCGGACCCATATCGACATTGGCGATATCGCGAAGCTGTTCGAGCTGCGTGACATTGGCACCTACCGGTGGGGCTTCTGCAGCGACATTTGGCGCAGAGGCATCGACAGGCGCAGTCGCACCCTGCTCTCCGCCGTTGATACGGCTGGCAAAGTCATCCGCACTCTCTTGCGGCGCAGGCTCGGACGAGCATGCCACCAGCGCAAGCGCGGTAAAAGGAAGGAAGACCGAGCGCATCAATCGGCGCCCTTCTTCGGCTTGGTGGCCTTGGCGGTATCGGTCGTCTTGCCGACCCGCTTCTTGCGCTTCGGCTGATCTTCCGTCGGTTCCGGCGGCGGTGCATCCGGTCCACCGTCCTTTTCGGCCGGCGCGTCCGCGCTGACCTTCTCGGCGGCCTTTTCATCGGCCTTCGCACCGGCACCCGTCTGCTTGGGGCTTTCGGTGGTCTTGGGATCGTCGATCGGCGGCATATCCGCCTTTTCGTCGCCCGGAAGGACGTAATCCGCGCCTTCCCACGGGCTCATGAAGTCGAACTGGCGCAGGTCCTGTGCCAGCTTCACGGGTTCGTAGACGACGCGTTTTTCGTCTTCGGAATACCGCAGCTCGACATAGCCAGTGAGCGGGAAATCCTTGCGGAAGGGGTGACCTTCGAAGCCGTAGTCGGTCAGGATGCGGCGCAGGTCGGTGTTTCCGTCGAACAGCACGCCGTACATGTCGAACACTTCGCGCTCGAGCCAGCCCGCATTGGGCCAGAGCGTGGTCACAGTCGGAACCGGCGTATCTTCCGATGCGCGGCACTTGACCATGATGCGATTGTTGGTGGTCACCGAAAGAAGCATGTAGACCACTTCGAACCGTTCATCACGGCTCGGGTAATCGACACCGGCGATTTCCATCAGCTGCTGGTATTCGAAATCGTCGCGCAGGGTGCGCAGCACGGTCTCGATGCTGCCACGCTGGACGTGGAAGAGCAGTTCGCCATGCTCTTCATGAGCCTCGACGAGATGATCGCCGAGGGCAGACGAAATGCTGCCCTTGAGTCCGTCGATCAGTGTGAAGCGGGGTGCGGAATGAAGCGTTGCCATGTCTTCGCCCTTACCTCTGGATCGTGCCGACGCGGCGGATCTTACGCTGCAGCTGCATCACGCCGTAAAGCAGCGCCTCGGCGGTCGGAGGGCAGCCAGGCACATAGATGTCGACCGGCACAATACGATCGCAGCCGCGAACTACGCTGTAGCTATAGTGATAGTAACCGCCGCCATTGGCGCAGCTGCCCATCGAGATAACGTATTTCGGTTCCGACATCTGGTCGTAAACCTTGCGCAGCGCAGGCGCCATCTTGTTGCAGAGCGTGCCTGCGACAATCATCACATCGGACTGACGGGGCGATGCGCGCGGAGCGACGCCAAAACGTTCCATATCGTAACGCGGCATGTTCACGTGGATCATCTCGACCGCGCAGCATGCGAGGCCGAAAGTCATCCACCACAGCGAACCCGTACGCGCCCACTGGAACAGGTCCTCGGTGCTGGTGACGAGGAAACCCTTGTCGTTCACTTCCGTCTGAAGCGCGTTGAAATAGTCTTGGTCGGGCTGGCGCACGTCACCCGGCTGAGCCGTCGGCTGCAGCAGGGCGTCGCGCCCGTGCGGGCTGGAGGTAATTTGCTGGCTCATATCAGTCCCAATCCAGTGCGCCCATCTTCCATTCGTAAGCGAGGCCGATCGCCAGAATGAGAAGGAAAATCACCATCGATATCCAGCCCGTCCATCCGGTGATGTCGAGGCTGACAGCCCACGGGAACAGGAACGAGGCCTCGAGGTCGAACAGCAGGAACGAGATCGCCACCAGATAGAAGCGAACGTCGAACTGGCTGCGGGCATCGTCGAATGCGGGAAATCCGCACTCGTATTCGCTGAGCTTCTCCGCATCGGGCGCGTGCGCGCCGGTAAGGCGGGATACGCCCATCGGCAGAAACACGAAGGCAGTCGACAGGACGACTGCGATGAAGAGGAAGATCAGGATCGGTAGATATTGTTCGAGGTCGACCACGAATGATTCCTAAGCGGGGCTTGGTTCGGGCACGCCTCTAGGCCCCTCGCGTGACAGGTGCAAGGGTGCGAAAGGCGCAATTCCCGTAAGCATGGTTGCAACGGATGCACATAGCCCCTGTTGCGGACAAGGGTCCGGGCGCAGAGCTATCGTCCGGCGCACCGACGGCCGACAGGGCCAGCGGTCCACCGGAACGCGCCGATCACTTCATCATCTTGTCGATCGCCTTGCGTGTGGCATCGCCATATGGCGGCTTGAAACCGGCCAGCTTGGCAACGTCGATCTTCGGCTGCGTGTAGACGCTGCGAGCATGGCTGAATTCGCGGAAGCCCTCGATACCGTGATAGCTTCCCATGCCGGAGGGACCGACCCCGCCGAATGGCAGATCGTCCATCGAAACGTGGAAGATCACGTCGTTGACCGTGACGCCGCCGCTTATCGTCTTCGTCAGGACCTTCGACTGCTCGTCGGAATCCTGCCCGAAATAATAAAGGCCCAGCGGACGGTCGCGCTCGTTCACATATTCGATCGCCTCGTCCATGTGGCGATAGGTCTTCACCGGCAGGACCGGCCCGAAGATTTCCTCCTGCATCGCTTTCATGTCCTCGGTCACGTTCTTGAGGATCGTCAGAGGCATCTTGCGGCTGTTGGTGTTCGAGAAATCCTCATTACCCGGATTGACCTCGATCACCTCGGCGCCCTTGTCGCGCGCGTCGGCGACTAAGCCCTGCAGGCGGTCGAAGTGGCGGTCGGTGACGACACTGGCATAATCCTCGTTGTCGAGCAGCGTGGGATACATGTTCGCCGTGCCCTGCCAGACCCCGTGGATCGCCTCGTCCTGCTTGCTTTCTGGAACGTAGAGATAATCCGGCGCCAGGCAGATCTGGCCGGCATTCATCATCTTGCCCATCGCGATGCGTTCGCCAGCTTTTGCGAAATCGGCGCTCTCGCCCATGAACACGGGGCTCTTGCCACCCAGTTCGAGGGTAACCGGGACCAGGTTCTTGGAGGCCGCCTCCATGACCTTGCGGCCGGTTGCGGTCGAACCGGTAAAGACAAGGTGGTCGAACGGCATTTCGGAGAAGGCTGCCGCGATTTCCGGGCCGCCGGTGAAAACGGCGCATTCATCCTCGGTGAAATATTCCTCGACCAGTTCCTTCATCATCAAGCTGGTCTTCTCGGTGAACTCGCTCGGCTTGATCATCGCCCGGTTTCCGGCTGCGAAAATCTGCATCACCGGTCCGAAAGTCAGGTTGACCGGGAAATTCCACGGGCTGAGGATGCCGACCACCCCCTTGGGTTCGTAGCGCACCTCGGCCTTGGCCCCGAGCAGGCCGAGCGGGAATTGCACGTGGCGCTTGTCGGGCTTTGCCCAGCCATCCATGCGTTTCAGGCAGTATTTGCCGAAATTGATGGTGCCGACGATGTCGGTCATCATCGACTGCTGCGGCGAGCGATTGCCGAAGTCTGCGCTCATGACCTTACACAGGTCGTCGGCGTGATCTTTCAGCAACTTGATCGATCGCTCGATACGATCCTTGCGCAACGCCATGGGCTCGGGCCGCATCTGGTGATGGGCCGCGCGCTGCTTGCGAAGGACTTCCTCCATCCGGTTCAGTCGCTCATCAGCCATGATATTCTCCCTTGGTCTGTGTTGCGCCGCAGCGACGCCTATCCTATCTCGGCGACAAGATATTCCAGAACCAGAGGACCAGCACAAGCATGACCCAGTTCAGCGCAAACGATCCCGTCGTAATTCTTTCCTACGCCCGCACCCCGATGGGCGGCATGCAGGGCGCCCTTGCCGACGTATCCGCAACCGATCTCGGAGCGACGGCAGTCAAGGCAGCCGTAGAACGTTCGGGCGTCGCAGCCGACAAGTTCGACCGGACCTACATGGGCTGCGTCCTTCCCGCAGGTCTTGGGCAGGCCCCTGCCCGCCAGGCCTCGATCAAGGCGGGTCTTCCCAAATCCGTACAGGCAACCACCGTCAACAAAGTCTGCGGCAGCGGCATGCAGACGGTCATCATGGGCGCCGAAGCGCTCGCCAGCGGCACGGTGGACTACGTCGTCGCAGGCGGCATGGAGAGCATGACCAATGCGCCTTATCTCCTCAAGAAGCACCGCTCGGGCGCGCGCCTCGGCCATGACACGACCTATGACCACATGTTCCTCGACGGGCTCGAAGATGCCTATGAGGAAGGCCGCGCGATGGGTACCTTCGCGCAGGACACTGCCAACGATTACCAGCTGACCCGCGAGCAGATGGACGAATATTCCATCGAATCGCTCCGCCGCGCCAATGCAGCTATCGACGGCGGCGCCTTTGCCGACGAAGTGGTCCCCGTCACTTTCTCCACCCGCAAGGGCGAAGTCACCGTCGAACACGACGAACAGCCCGGCAAGGGCCGCCCCGACAAGATCCCGCAGTTGCGCCCTGCCTTCGCGAAGGACGGTACGATCACCGCCGCGACGTCCTCTTCCATCTCGGACGGTGCAGCCGCCGTGGTCCTGACCCGCGAGAGCGTGGCCTCGGCTAACGGCCAGACTCCGGTCGCCAAGATCGTCGCGATGGCCGCCCATGCGCAGGAGCCTTCCGAATTCACGGTCGCTCCGGTCGGCGCGATCAACAAGGTTCTCGAAAAGGCCGGGTGGTCGGCCGACGATGTCGACCTGTGGGAAGTGAACGAAGCCTTCGCCTGCGTTGCGATGTTCGCCATGCGCGACATCGGCATCCCGCACGACAAGATCAACGTCAATGGCGGCGGCACGGCACTCGGCCACCCCATCGGTGCGAGCGGCACGCGGATCATCGTGACCTTGCTCAATGCGCTGAAGCAGCAGGGCAAGAAGCGCGGCGTCGCATCGCTGTGCATCGGCGGCGGCGAGGCGACTGCCGTTGCGGTCGAACTGGCCTGAAGTGACGCTCGATAGCGGACGGGATCGCAGGAGGGGCCGACGCGCCTCCTGCCTTCCGGTCGCTGCCGTGCTCCTGCTTGCAGCGTGCAATCAAGAGCGGAGCGAGCCCGAGCCAGCGCAGCAACCTCCCTCTCCCGAGCAGATCGCGGGGACCTATGAGGCGACCCTGGCCGATGGCTCAACCATCCGGCACGCCCTGAATGCCGATGGCACCTACCTCGACACGGACGCGGACGGAAACCCGGTCGAGAGCGGTAGCTGGCGGCTGGAGGGAACGCAGCTTTGCTATGACCCCGAAGGAAGCGAACCGGAAGCCTGCTACGATCAGGGCGCTGCGAAATCGGTGACGCGGATCGAAGCCGAGCCCCGAACCGCCGAGTAATCAGGGCTCGCCCGCACCCCAGAGCCGGGCTTGCTCGATATATCCCGCCCGGTTCCCCACGGCGAACTCGCACCAGCCTTCGTCGCAATCGCCCAGCGTTCCGACAACGCCCGGCTCGACCCGCCATTTGACCGCGCCGCCGGTTTCCGGATCGGCAAGAATGGCCCCCTCGCCCTCGCCCACGACGATCGCGGACCTTTCGGGCTTCAGCAGGCGCGAGACGACCCATCCACGCACTCCGTCGGGATCCTCGATCAGGCGCCATCCTTCCATGATGCGCAGGACTTTTACCGGCAGGCCTTGCCGCCGGTAGACCCACGCGATCTTGTAGTCCGCACTTGGCCCCACCCTCATATTGAGTTCGGTGGCGCGGATGCTCGCCCAGTAGGGGACATCGCGATCCTGCGCAGAGGCGGGCGACGCGAAGGCCACCATGGAGACAAGCAGGATAAGAAGCGACGCTCGCGACATGGCGATAGCTGTAGAATGGCGAGGGTTTTGCTTCAAGCATCGCTTGACCGTTTCCCGCACGTAAGCGTAGCGATGTGAACAACATGAGCGAGCACGACACTTCATTCGACCGACCGGAAAAACGCCTGGACAGGACGCCCCGGGTCACGGTGACGCGCCATCTCGCCAAAGCGGTGGAACAGCGCATGTCCGAACTGTTCGATGCGCGCCTCAACACCGATGATCACCCGATGGACCGCGATGCGCTCGTCTCGGCCATGCAGGACTGCGACGTGCTGGTTCCCACCGTCACCGACCGGATCGATTCCGCAATGATCGAGGCTGCGGGAAGCGACCTCGGCCTCATCGCGAATTTCGGTGCCGGGACCGAACATATCGATCTCAAGGCGGCGGCGAAAAAAGGCATCTTCGTCACCAACACACCCGGCGTGTTCACCGACGATACGGCCGACCTGACCCTGGCCGGGATCATCGGCGTACCGCGGCGCATCCGCGAGGGTGTGGAGCTTATCCGGAGCGGCAAGTGGACCGGATGGGCACCCACTGCCATGCTCGGCCGCAAGCTGGGCGGAAAGACTCTCGGCATCGTCGGAATGGGACGGATCGGCCAGGCCGTGGCGCACAGGGCACGGGCGTTCGGGCTGGAGGTCATCTATCACAATCGCAAGCGTCTCCCCGAAGCGGTCGAGCGCATGTTCGGCGCCCGCTATGTCGAAAGCCTCGACGAGCTGGTGGCCGAAGCGGACATCCTCACCCTGCACTGCCCCGCCGATGCCGAAAACCGCCACATGATCGACGCGCGCAGGCTGAGCCTGATGAAGGAGGGTGCGAGCCTCATCAACACCGCGCGCGGCGACCTCGTCGATTACGAGGCGCTGATCGCCGCGTTGGAGAGCGGCCAGCTCGCCGGCGCAGGTCTCGACGTCTATCCCGACGAACCCAATGTGGATGAGCGGCTGATCCGGCACCCCAATGTCATGACCCTGCCCCACATCGGCAGCGCAACGCGCGAAGGCCGCGAGGAATCGGGCATCAAGGTGATCGCCAATATCCGCATGTGGGCCGACGGCCACCGTCCACCCGACCAGGTGCTGAGCGGGTTCTGACACCGAAGGTGACGAAGGCGACAGTGTGTCGCCTTCCGATTTGCCTGGTAAGCCACTCGATTCCCTAAGCTTTTCTTCACCGGCGGTAGGGTGACACCTCGCCCGCTGCAATTGTGCCGCACGGATATCCTCAGACACCGTAAAGCTGCCGGGAAAATGCTCAGGGTTGCGGCAAGGCATCCCGGTAGACCGAGCACAAATCGGACGAGTAGGAAAAGGGTTGCTGCACACCCGCTTCGAACAGCGGCATTGCATTGTCGGTCAGGGCCTCTAATCGCTTGTCGACATGGATGAATTTTCAAGTCAGATCGAAGCGCTCGAACACCAGTGGATGCGCGCCTGGGCCCAACGCGACCGCAACGTGATGAAGGCGCTCGCGTCGAAGGACTTCATCTTCCTGCTCGGATCGAACAGCCCCGCGATCCTCGACCGCGCAAGCTGGCTGGAGGCGGCGACAACGCGCTTTCGCTGCAACGGCTATCGTTTCGACGAAGTCTACGTCCGCCGCCATGGCAACATCGCGGTTTTCGCCACCCGCATGAGGCTCGACGCGACGATGGGCGACCATGACTGGTCGGGCGAAACATGGCTCATGGACCTGTGGCAGAAGGGCAAGGTGCGCCGCAAATGGCGGATCGTCGAACGCACCATCTCGCGGCCCGATACGGACGGCAAGATGCCCGATGCCATAAGGTCGATGCAGCTCTGGCGCTAAGGCTCAAAGGGTGGCGGAACCGCAGTCTTTCGAGATTAAATTCGAGAGTTCGGTTTCAAATCTCTGCAACTCGGAATGCGTGACACTCGCGTCGATCGACACGCTGTTGCAGTCAATCTCTTCAGCCAGCCAAATCTGCATTCTCAAGTGACCTAGCTCGTCCCTTGGTTCTAGACGAATTTTCAACAAGCCGTCGAAGGCTTGAAATTGAACTGCGTCCGAGATCGGAAACCTGCGGAGTTCTTCGGCTAGTTTACTGAGCTCCAGCGGCGACCGGTTCCGGAAACGTGTTTCACCGCGGAATGAACCAGTATCGACAATTACCCGACACCGGTCATCGTCGAAACCGTCGTCGACCGGGGGATCGAATGAAATCCGTAGTGCCACAAGAGCCTCAGTCCCCCGTCAAAATCCGTTCGACCAGTTCCTTCACCGTGGGGGTGAAGTTGTTCGAATAGAACGGATCCTGCTTGAAACGGTAGGCAGCGTGACCCGCGAAGGCGAGGTTCTCGTCCGGATCTCCGCCATGGGCGATGTCCTGCAGGGTTTTCTGGATGCAGAAGCTGCGGGGGTCGGCGAGGCGGCCGGTCGTGTGGTTGTCGTGATCCTTCCAGCTCGAGAACTGGCAGTGCGACAGGCAGCCCATGCAGCCCTGCTGGTCGGCACGGATCTGCTCCGCGCTTTCGGGCGTCACGAAGACGACGGTGTCATCCGGGGTCTTGAGCGCTTCGGTAAAGCCTTCGTGCATCCACGCCTGCGCCTTGCGCTGGTCGCCGGGGTGGACGAAATAGTACTTCGCCTTGCCGTGATCCGACAGCGGGATCGTGCCCTCTTCCTCGTCGCGCTTGAAGATCGGTATCTGGCGCTCCGAACGGTGCATGAGATCGTAGAGGAAGGGCGTTTTCACCGCGCTCGAATAGAAACCGGTCGGGCTGAACTTGTGCAGCAGGACGTCGCCCGGCTCGACCGTGCGTAGCATGTCCTTCCAGACCTGCGGGATCGGGCTTTCTTCGGTCAGCAGCGGGCGCGTGCCGAACTGGAAGGCGATCTTGCCCAGTTCCGGATTGTCGATCCAGTCGTTCCATTCGCGCAGGAACCAGACGCCGCCCGCCATGACGATTGCCGTATCTTCGGAGACACCTTCCGCGCGCATCGTTTCGCGCAGTGCCTTCACGCGCGGATAGGGGTCTTCCGGCTTGGTCGGGTCTTCCGCATTGGAGAGGCCATTGTGGCCGCCGGCCAGCCACGGATCCTCGTAAACCACGGCGGCGAGCAGGTCAGGAACCTTGGAATAGCTGCGCTTCCACAAGGCGCGGAACGCCCGGGCGGAAGAGACGATCGGCAGGTAGTGGACGTTATAGCGCTGGGCGATCTCGGCCAGCTTGTAGGGCATGCCTGCGCCGCAGGTGACGCCGGTGATCTTGTCGGCGCAATTTTCCAGCACGCCTTCGAGCACCTGCTGCGCCCCGCCCTGTTCCCACAGGACGTTGATGTTGATCGCGCCGCGGCCTTCGGAAATCTCGTAAGCGCGGTTCACCTGCTCGGTCGCCCCGTCGATGGCGTAGCGCACAAGCTGTTCGAAGCGCTCCACACGGGTTGCCTGCGGATAGACCTGCGGGATCGGGTTGCCGTCCTCGTCATAGCTGTCCGCATTCACGGCGCTGACCGTACCAATGCCCCCGGCTGCCGCCCAGGCCCCGGAGCTTGCGTGGTTGGTCGCGGAGACGCCCTTGCCGCCTTCGATAAGCGGCCACACTTCGCGTCCACCATAGACGATCGGGCTAAGACCCTTGAAACTCATGCAATCCTCTTTCCCTGATTGGGCACTTTGTCGTGCCTAGCCCTCGTTGCCGCTATCTGCGCGGCAGGGCGTTATCTCTTCCGGCTCTGGCCTGTTAGCCGCTGCCTTGAACTGTGCATAGTACCCCGAAAGCTCGGGCGCGTCCTTGAATGCGACGAGTTCATAGCCGACCCGACGGAATTCGCACGACAACAGCAGGGGATCGATCCCGTGTTGGTCGGTCGGGCGATCGACGTCCACGACGATCACCTGTCCCCCGTTCCGCAAGGCCGGCCACATGTTCCACAGGAACTCGTAGGGCTGCTGGATCTCGTGATACATATGGACCATGAAAATCCGGTCGAAACTATTGTCCGGTAAGCGCGGATCGTTCGGCTCGCCCAGCCTGATCGACACATTGTCGAGCCGCTGGCGCTCGACGCGGCGGCCCAGTCTCTGGATCGCTTCGGGATCGATGTCCTGCGCCAGCACCCGTCCGGACTCGCCCACGCGCGGCGCGAGGCGAACCGTGTAATAGCCATTGCCCGCACCGATGTCGGCGACGGTCATGCCAGGCTCGATTTCGGCAAGGTCCATGACCTTCTGCGCTTCGCCGCGGCTGTCGCGGGCGTCTTCGGTCGAGAACTGGTAGGAGATGACCTCGGACACCGGCCGGTCCGGCTCGGGGAATGCTTGCCCGCCGTCGGCGTCGCCCGTCACCGCATCGCATCCGGCAAGCGCGCCGAATGCAATCAGGATGAGCGGGGCGCGCCTCACTCGGCGTCCTCCACCTCGACCGTTTCGCCGGTGACCCGCTGTGCCAGAGCCGCCGAGATGAACGGATCGAGCGCGCCGTCGAGCACGTCGTCCGGCGTCGGCGAGGTTACGCCGGTGCGCAGGTCCTTGACCATCTGGTACGGCTGCAGGACGTAGGAACGGATCTGGTGTCCCCACCCGATATCGCTCTTTTCCTGGTATTCGCCGGATGCAGCCGCTTCGCGTTCCGCCATCTCGCGCTCGAAAAGGCGCGCCTTGAGCATGTTCATCGCGGTGGCGCGGTTCTTGTGCTGGCTGCGGTCGTTCTGGCTGGCGACCACGATACCGGTCGGCTGGTGGGTGATACGCACGGCGGAATCGGTCGTGTTGACGTGCTGGCCGCCTGCGCCCGATGCGCGGTAGGTGTCGATCTTGAGGTCGGCCGGATTAATCTCGATATCGATATTGTCGTCGATCACCGGATAGACCCAGACCGAACAGAAGCTGGTGTGTCGCCGTGCCGAACTATCATAGGGGCTGATGCGGACGAGGCGGTGGACGCCGCTCTCGGTCTTGGCATAGCCATAGGCGTTTTCGCCCTTGAGCAGCAACGTCGCCGACTTGATGCCGGCCTGGTCGCCCGCCTGATACTCCACCGTTTCGACCTTGAAGCCGCGGCGTTCCGCCCAGCGCGCGTACATGCGAAAGAGCATTTCCGCCCAGTCGTTGCTTTCCGTGCCGCCTGCACCGGCATGGATTTCCAGGTAGGTGTCGTTGGCATCCGCCTCGCCGGAAAGAAGCGCCTGGACCTTGTCCCTGTCGGCACGTTCGGCCAGCGCCGCAAGGCTGGCGAGCCCTTCACTGGCGATATCGTCATCGCCCTCGGCATCGCCCATTTCGACGAATTCGATAGCATCGGCCATTTCGCTCTCGATCTCGCGCACCGTGTTGATCGCGGTCTCGAGGCGCTTTTGCTCCTGCGTGATGGCCTGTGCCTGCTTGGGATCGTCCCACAGGGTCGGGTCCTGGACGCGTGCGTCGAGCTCGTCCAGCTGGCGCAGCGCGTGGTCCCAGTCGAGCGACTGGCGCACAAGCGCGAGAGCAGCTTCGATACGGTCGATATTGGCCTGCCCTTCGGCACGCATAAGTCGAATTCCTTGTATTCCGTTGGTTCGCCCACCTAGCGCGCAGGCCGTAATTGTAAAGCTGCGCGGGTCGGGTTGGAGGGGAGTGGCTAGTAGAGCCCTTCATTTTCCTCGACGAAGTCGCCGGCGGAATCCTCGCGGCCTTCGGCCTCGACGCGCCTGTTCGCCCGAACCCCTTCACGTGCCCGCTTGATAAGCTCGAGAATCTCGGCCCTCTGCGCGGCCATCTCGTCCGAGCGGGTAGAACGCGGCGGTTCAGTATCGGGCTTGAAAGCCTCCCAGATCACCGATGCCTTGGGATCGTTAGATGGCTCGCCGTCGAACACGCGCTTGCCGGTGCGGCGGTCGATCTTGACCATGCGGATGCCGGGAGGAGCCACGAAGTCGGGCGATGTCCAGCGATCCTTGGTCGCTTCCACGAAGCGCTTCATGATCGTCGCGGCGGTATTGCCGCCCTGCACCCAACCACCGAGGTTGCGGGGCTGGTCGAAGCCGACATACATGCCGGCAACGATATCGGGCGTGCCCCCGACGAACCACGCATTGGTCGGGCCGTTGGTGGTGCCGGTCTTGCCGAACAGCGGCAATTCGAGACTGCGCAGGCGCACGGCGGTACCGCGCGTGACGACGCCTTGCAGCATGTGAACCATCTGGAAGGCGGTGCGCGGGTCGAGGACCTGTTTGCCGGACGGTTCGAAGCGCGGCATCGGCTGCCCGTCCCATTCCGCCATGTTACAGCCGGTGCATTCGCGCTTGTCGGTCCGGTAGATCACCTTCCCGCGCCGATCCTGCACATAATCGATGACCGAGCCTTCGTTCTGCCGTCCCCAGTTCGCGAGCGCGGAATAGGCGTTGACCATTTTCGCCACGGTCGTCTCGCCCGCTCCGAGCGCGAAGGAGTAGTAGGGTTCGTAATCGCCGATGCCGACGCGCGAGATCGTCTTGACCACGTTTTGCATGCCGGTGTCGTCGGCGATGTGGACAGTCATCAGGTTGCGGCTCTGCTCCAGACCCCAGCGCAGCGTGTGCTCGCCACCCCCGCCGCCGCCGAAGTTGCGGAAGCATTTTTCGCCGAGGTTTGCGCCCTGCCAGACGCAGAAGGTCTGGTCCGGGACCTGGGTGGCAGGCGTCATCCCGTTGTCGAGCGCGGAAGCGTAGACGAACGGCTTGATGGTCGAGCCCGGCTGGCGGTCTGCCTGCGTGGCGCGGTTGAAACTGCCCAGGCGGCTGTCGAAGCCGCCCTGCATGGCCAGGACGCGCCCGGTCTGCGGCGCTTCCGCCAGGAAGGCGCCCGACACTTCGGGCACGACGCGCAGACGATAGCCGGAACCCGAAGGCTCCGCCGCAACGACGTCCCCGACCTTGAGCGTGTTCGGCGCGCCCGAAAGCGCATAGTCCTCGCCATCGGTAAGCCCGATCGTGGGCGAACTGCCCCCGCTGGTCACGACGCCGATGCGCCAGTTCTCGTAGTTGATGCTGAGGTTTGAAGAGGCGAGCTGCGAATGCAGGCTGCCGTTCTCGGGATTGAGAGTTGCAATCGGGCCCGTGAAGCCGCGATTGCCGTGATAGCTGAGCAACTGCGCACGCAGCGCATCGCGTGCCGCGTCCTGCAATTCGACATCGAGCGATGTGCGCACCCACAGGCCGCCGGCGTAGACGCTGTTGCCGCCTTCTTCGGCCGTTTCACCGAATTCCGCGATCAGCTGGCGGCGAACTTCCTCGAGGAAGTACCCTGCATCGGCCGAACGCTCGCTGCGCTGCTGGACCAGGCCGAGCGGCTGCGCCTTTGCGGTATTCGCTTCTGCGGCAGTGACGAAATCGTTGGCGACCATCTGGTCGAGCACGAAGTTGCGGCGGGTCACGGCGAGATCGCGGTACCGCTCGCGTCCGTAACGCTCCGGCGCCTTTGGAAGGATCGCAAGAAACGCCGTTTCGTGCAGGTCCAGTTCGTCGACATCCTTGTCGAAATAGGCGCGCGCAGCTGCCTGCACGCCGAAGCTCCTCCGGCCGAGGGGAATTTCGTTGAGGTACAGCTCCAGGATTTCTTGCTTGGTCAGGACCTGTTCGATCCGCTGCGCAAGGATCATCTCCTTGAGCTTGCGGGTAACCGAATATTCGTCGCCGAGGAGGAGGTTCTTGGCCACCTGCTGCGTAATGGTCGAACCGCCGACCGCGCGTTCGCCCGACCCGTATTTGGTGGCATAGTCGAACACGGCATTCAGCGTGCCGGTGAAATCGACGCCCCCATGGCTGAAAAACGTCTTGTCTTCTGCCGACAGGAAAGCCTCGATCATCGGCTGCGGGAAGTCGACATATTGCAGCTGGACACGGCGTTCGCGCGCGTAGGAGTGGACGATCTCGCCATCCACACCGCGGACCACTGATGGAAGCGGTGTCTCGTATTCGAGCAGGGATTCGGCATCGGGCAGATTGCGCGCCAGCGACGCCCACAGCAGGACCAGCAACATCAGCGCGATGCCGATCAGATAGGTCATGACACGCAGGCGCTGGTTATCGTGCCAGTTCTCGCGCATCCAGTTGATAAAGCGTACGGGATCGCCGGTCAGGCGCTCGCGATAATACTGCAGGTGGCTGGCGTAACTCATGATCAGCGCTGGCCTTTAGCACGCGTTTCGACGCGCGCGCTATACTAACTGTGGCGATTTGCGATCAACGTTCCTGCTGGCGTGCGAAATAGAGTCCCACGGCCTGCGCCATGACTTCGGCAAAGTCCTCGCGTCCCTCCGAAGAAGCAAGGCGCCGCGCCTCGGTTTCGTTGGTGATAAATCCGCTTTCGAACAAAACGGACGGGATATCGGGTGCACGCAGGACGAGAAGGTCGGCGGAATGGCGCGGTTTGGGGTGGAACTTGATCTTGTCCTCGCCGACCCGCTGGATCAGGCCCGCGAATTCCTCCGCTTCCGCGCGGGTCCGCCGCCGCGACAATTCCACGAGGATCTCGTTCACTTCCGCGCTCGCCCCGCCGAGCGAAACGCCGTTCAATGTGTCTGCCGCGTTCTCCCTTGCGGCGAACCTGGCGGCGGCTGCGCTCGATGCGCGGTCTGACAGGGTATAGATGCTTGCGCCCTCAACCTCTCCGGCATCGCCCGCACTATCGGCGTGGATGGAAATGAACAGGTCGGCATTCAGGCGGCGCGCGAGTTCGTACCTTTCCGCATGGAGGAGGTAGCGATCGTCGTCGCGGGTCAGCGCGACCCTTGCGATACCGCGCGCGTCGATCTCGTCGCGGAGCGCCCTTGCCAGCCCGAGGACCAGGGTCTTCTCGCGATATCCGGAAGCGGTCGCGCCGGGATCGAAGCCGCCATGGCCCGGGTCGATAACGACGAGCGGCAGGCTCTCGCGTCCGCGGACTTCGGGCAATGCAGGCTGCTCGGCCTTGCCCGGCAGGGCGGCCCTCAGAACCAGCCCCGGCTCTGCCGCATGCAGTCCGCCACCGACAGCCACGCCGATCGCTGCGGCGAGCGCGGTAACCGTCACGAGAAGGGGCGCGGCGAGGTGCATGATGGATTTCATGGTCACCAAAACCTTAAGGCTTCGTGCACCTTATGCGCAATATAGTTGCCGATCGAAACCCACGGTGCTAGCGCTCCTCATATCGGTTCGGTGCCTCCGATCGGCGCGTAAGTCGCGACGAAGAGGGACGCCGATCTCGCTTTCGCCCCGCCATCCTGGCGCGGCCCTTATTTGTACAGGTTGATGCACAGAACGCACTCATCCCTTTCCGCAGTCCCTGCGCCGATCTTCGGCAAGACGGCTGCCGCGACGGATGCAGAGGCGCAGATTTTGCGCAGTGCGTCGGATGCAGACACGAATATCCGGACAGACGATCGCAGTGTTCTGATCCGGACCGCTAATGCCGCGATCCCCCGAACGGGACGCGGATTTCACACACAATCGCGCAGCAGGAAGGACGGGCTCGCCCCGCCCCGCCGCGCATGGAGAATAATTAATGGCAACGCGCATGCTCATCGACGCGCGCCACCCGGAAGAAACCCGGGTGGCAGTCCTCAAGGGAAACCGGATTGAGGAATTCGATTTCGAATCTGCCGACAAGAAGCAGATCAAGGGAAATATCTATCTAGCCAAGGTCACGCGGGTCGAACCCTCGTTGCAGGCGGCATTCGTCGATTTCGGCGGAAATCGTCACGGCTTCCTCGCCTTCAGCGAAATCCATCCCGACTACTACCAGATCCCCAAGGAAGACCGCGCGGCCCTGCTGGCCGCCGAAGCTGAAGCTGCCGAAGAAGAGCAGCGCCTTCGCGCCGAAGAAGAAGAGCGCGGCGAACTTCCGGGCGAAGAGTACGACGCCGAGGACGAAAGCTCCGAAGCGCTCGCGGAAGATCTCGCCGAAGACGGTCTCGAAGAAGTCGACACGTCCGACAAGGACAAGGTCGCCACCATCGAGGAAGGCCATCTCGACGGCGAAGACGACGACGATGCCGACGATGAAGACGACGAAGACGGCGACGATTCGAAATCGAAGTCCCGCTCGCGCCGCGGTCGTGGTCGCCGCCAGGGCAAGGGTCGCAGCCGTGCCAAGGAAGTGGACGAAGCCCGCGCCAAGCGCATGGCGCTGCGTCGCAAGTACAAGATCCAGGACGTCATCCAGCGCCGCCAGGTGCTGCTCGTCCAGGTCGTCAAGGAAGAGCGCGGCAACAAGGGCGCTGCCCTCACCACCTATCTCAGCCTCGCCGGTCGCTACACGGTTCTCATGCCGAACAGCAGCCACGGCGGCGGCATTTCGCGCAAGATCAACTCCGCCAGCGACCGCAAGCGGCTGAAGCAGATCGTCGGTGATCTCAGCCTGCCCAAGACGATGGGCCTGATCGTACGCACTGCCGGCCTTTCGCGCACCAAGACCGAGATCAAGCGCGACTTCGATTACCTTGCGCGCCTGTGGGACGAAATCCGCGAAAAGACACTGTCCTCTGCCGCGCCCGCGCTGATCCATTCGGACAGCGACCTCATCAAGCGTGCCATTCGCGACATCTACAACCGCGAGATCGAAGAAGTCGTCGTCGAAGGCGAAGAAGGATACAAATCCGCCAAGGCTTTCATGAAAATGCTCATGCCCAGCCACGCCCGGCGGGTTAAGCAATATGTCGATCCGGTCCCGCTGTTCCAGCGCTACGGCGCGGAAGACCAGCTGAAGGCGATGTACGATCCGGTCGTGCAACTGAAGAGCGGCGGCTATCTCGTCATTAACCCGACCGAAGCCCTGGTTTCGATCGATATCAACTCCGGCCGCTCCACCAAGGAGCACAATATCGAGCAGACGGCGCTCCACACCAATCTGGAAGCGGCGAAGGAAATCGCTCGCCAGCTGCGCCTGCGCGACATGGCCGGTCTCGTGGTCATCGACTTCATCGACCAGGAGCATCATTCGAATACCCGCAAGGTCGAGCGTGCGATGAAGGACGCTCTGAAGAGCGACCGCGCGCGTATCCAGGTGGGCCGCATCTCCAGCTTCGGCCTCATGGAAATGAGCCGTCAGCGCCTGCGCACCGGCGTCCTCGAAGCGACCACGCGCGAATGCCCGCATTGCGATGGAACGGGCCTTGTCCGCACCGCCAGCTCTGCCGGTCTTTCGGCCCTGCGCCTCATCGAGGAAGAAGCAGCCAAGGGTAAGGGATCGCGCATCCGCCTTGCCGCCAGCACCGAGGCCGCCGTCTACCTGCTGAACGAAAAACGCAACGACCTGATCGAGATCGAACAGCGTTACGGCGTCATCGCCGAGGTCGTGCCGGAAGGCGAAGACGAAGGCGCGAAGATGACGGTGTCGAGCCACGGCCCCAAGCCGAAGGACGCGCCGAAGTTCGACACCATCGTCGATGACGAAGATGATGAGGACGATGATTTCGTCGACAACTCCGAAGAGGACGAAGACGATGACCGTCCGCGCAAGAAGCGCCGCCGTCGCCGCGGTGGACGTGGACGCAACCGGAACCGCGAACAGGATTCGGACGACAACAACGAAGACGATTCCGACGAGGACAGTGACAACGGCGCCGACGCCGAGGACAGCGATGATGACGGCAAGCCGAAGAAGCGCCGCCGTCGCGGCGGACGCCGGCGCGGTGGTCGCGGTCGTGGCGGCAAGTCCGACGAGGTAACGGCTGAGGACGCCGAAAAGCTCGAGCAGGTATCCGAGCAGGTTGCCGAGGACATGGCTGTCGTAGCCGGACCGCAAGACGCTCCGGAAACCGCCGAGCAGGCCGCCGAAGAGGAAAAACCCAAGAAGAAGCGGGCACCGCGTAAGAAGAAGGCAGCAGAAGACACCGAGGCCGTTGCCGAGGAAGCTCCTGCCGAGAAGCCCAAGCGTACGCGCAGGAAAAAGGCCGACGACAAGGCTGCGGAGGAAACCTCCAGCGACAATGCTGCCGAGGAAAAGCCGAAGCCCAAGCGCACTCGGAAGAAGAAGGCGGACGAGGCTCCGGCAGAACCTGCGGAAGCCACCCCCGAGGCTGAAGAGAAGCCCAAGCCCAAGCGCACGCGCAAAAAGAAGGCGACCGAAGACGTAGCCGAGCAGGTCAAGGAAGACATGCCCGTCGTCGCCGGTCCCGAAGGCACGCCCGAAACTGCCGAAGCGGCAGCCAAGCAGGAAGGCCAGTCATCCGACGAAGGCGGCAAGCCCAAGCGCGGCTGGTGGCAGCGCACTTTCGGCGAATAATGTGAAGCTAACCGCCCGCCTGACACCGGTCAGGTGGGCGGTTTCCTTTCAGACTCCCGCCCGGCGGGCCACACCCCATTCCATCCAGCCCATCACCTTGGGCGCACGGTCGAGATAGGCCTGGCCCAGCGGCTCCACTTCGAAGCCTGCGCCGCGCAGAGCGGAACCGATCGGTCGTGTCAGATGGCATCCGCCCGCCAGCGGCTTCCAGACCGGTTCGATCCGGTCCTGCCACTTGGCCACGGACGCATCGGGCGCGCGCCCATGTTCGAGAAACAGCAAGCGCCCACCAGGCTTCAGGATCCTGCGCAATTCGCCCAACACCCTGGCAGGATCGTCAACACTGCACAGCGTATAGGTGCACACGGCCGTATCGAACGTGCTGTCGGCGAAAGGGATGTCTTCGCCCACGCCTTCGCGAATATCGGCGGTCCAGCCACGCTCGCGCGCCTTGTCCCGGGCATTGTCCAGCAGCTTCTCGTTGGGATCGATACCGGCGAAGCTCGTGACCCGCTCGGGGTCGTACAAAGGCTGGTTGAGCCCGCCGCCGCAGCCGAGTTCGAAGACGTGTCCTTCGGCAAGCGGGACGACCTGCCTGCGCCTGTCCTCGATGCCCTTCTGCCCGCAGGCGAGGGTGATCATCCTCGGCATGACGTGCCGGTCGTAAAGACTGCGCAAGCCCAAACGCTCTCTCCCACCTTTTGAGGCACTATGCCCGAAAAATCCGCGGTGGAAACCGCTTTTGGCGGCTATGCGCGCCGCTCGCGAAGCAATGCGCGGATTTCGTTGAGGTCTTCCGGGTTATCGACATCGACCGCCGCGAGGCCGTCGGGCGCCTTCACAAGGCTAGCCCTCACTCCCATCCGGAGACCTAGCATTTCGATGGCCTGCGCCATCGAGAGCCTGCCGAACGCGTATCTGGCGAGCGTGGACAGCCCCAGGCGGCGCACGATGCGCCAGGGTCGCTTGCGGTCGGCCTCCACCGCTTTCCAGCTTTCGATGGCGCGCCCTGCCCCTTCGTGCTGGAGGTAGAACAAATTGCACCCGGACCATGCCCCGTCGGCAAGACGAAGATAGGTCCGCTTCGAGCCGGGCATGGCCGCTTCGATATCGCGACGCTCTGCCAGCATGATCGACAGGTCTGCCGATGGGGGAGTGTTTGCGACCATATGCCTGACCCATTGCGGCTTCAGCAGGCCATGGTCCGCGGTAGTCACCAAGAGCGGAGCACCCAGCTCAGCAAATGCGATCGCCGTGCTTTCGCTCGGCCCCTGCCCGGTAGGGAGAACCTTTAATTCGAGCGAGCGAGCCAGGGCTACGACGTCCGGGTGATCGCAGGATACCGCGATACGGTCCGCACCTGCTTCCCGCAACGCGTCCGATACGCGCTCGAGCAGCGCTGTACCCTCGAGTTCGATCAGGGCCTTGTGCGGCTTGCCTTCAGTCCCGGCGAGCGGGTCCCCGCCCGGCCGCGTCCCGGCCAATATGAGCGCCGAGAACTTCACGCCGCGGCTGCCTTCCTGCGGAGCTGGCGAAGGATAACCCACACGGTCGCGCTCATGGCGAGGTAGAAAATGCTCATGGCGAGCGCCACCGCCCAACCGACGCCGACCGGGCCCGACGACACGAACGCGAGGATTACGCCGACCAGCACCGCAAGGGCTAGCAAGCGCACGCGCAGGGCGTATTTTGCATGGCCGGTGGAATAGAGCATCGGCTCATAGGATACGCTGGCCAGCTCGAACGCGGCGCCCACCGCAAGCGGGATCAGCACTACCGCCCCCCGCGCATAGTCGGAGCCGCCGATCAGCACGAGAAGAGGTTCTCCGAGGAATATGGCAAGGACCAGCACGGTCACGCCGGCGAGGGCCGCAATCCGGGTTACCTTTCGCACCAGGCCCTCGAAACGATGTGCCTCGTCCGCCATGGAGGAAATGGCGAATTCGGGCAGGACCGCGCGCGCGATCAGGACGGCGAACTGCTTCACCCCCTGCGCCAGCTGGTCTGCAAGCCGGTAGAGGCCAGCTGCCGACGTCCCGAGAAAATAACCGACCGCTAGGAGAGGCCCCTGGCGCACGGTCGCATCGAGCGTCGTCGCCATATAGGTCACACCGAAGAAGCTCCTGACTCCCTCGTTTTCGCGCAGCATCTGGTTCCAGTGCCCGAAGTGCCTGCGGTGGAAGGCTTGCGGGGCAAGGCGGCGTGCCGCGATCCAGTACAGCGCGGCGGACAGCAGGTCGAAAAATGCCCAGGCGAAGAGGAATTTACCCACGCTCGCGCCCGTCCAGAGGATTATCCCGCTGGCGATGAGGCGTCCGGTGGGAACGACCGCTTCGATATACATGCCCACGTCGAAACGTCCGAGAACCCGGACGATGCCGCTCGGCGTGGTCAGGCGCGACCACATCAGGGCGCAGGCGAACAGGAAACCCATCGTCACATATTCCGGGTTCAGCTCGAGGATTTCCGCGAACCCGAAATACAGCAAGGCCGCGATCAGGCAGCCCGTGATCGCGCCGAGCACATCGGCAGAGGTGCAGAACCAGATCAGGCGACCGAATCTTGGATGGTCGTCCTCGAGGACCGGTTGCGCACCGAACCGCACCAGCGTCTGCCAGGTCTGGAAGCCCGCGATCGCCACCAGCGCCTGTGCGGTGCCGAAAATGAGCGAAAAGTGCCCGAAATCCTTGAGGCCGAGCGAGCGCGCGAGGATCGCGAGGTAGAAGAAACTGCAAACCGCGCCGAACCCCTTGCCACCGAGGATCCAGGCAAGATTGCGCAGGATATTCGACAGCCCGTCACGTCTTTTTGCGGGTTCTGAAGCCGGCTGCATGGCGCGGACCTTTGAACGAATTGTCCTTGCGGTGCAATTGCATGGTTTGCGACTACCCACCGCCCGCACTATGGCGCCCCACATGCGGGCGATATTCCTCTTCAATCACGACGCGGGCCACCAGGTTGCTCACCTTGCCGGTATCGCGGCGGCGACTGCCAGACTGCATCCCGAAATCGAGACGGTGGTTGCCTATGCCACGCCCGAGATACGTGGGCGCCTCGAAGAACTTGTCGAGCCTGCTTCGGCCCGGCTGATCCGCTGGGAAGAATTGAAACTGTCCGGCTGGCGCAGGGCCTTGGCCTCGATCTTCGACCGCGTGCTCCCTGCAAGCCGGTTGATGCGACTGCGCGCCAACATTTCGCTTTTCGCGAGCGCGAACATGATCATCTCAACGGAGCGGACCTGCCTGCGGCTGAAAAAGTATCTCCCGCAAGAGAGTATGCCCTACTTCGCGAAGGTGCCGCACGGCGCCGGGGATCGCAGCGTGGCCTATCATCCCGATTACACGCGCTTCGATCGCAGCTTTGTCGCCGGGCCGAAGGTCGTCGACCAGCTTGTCGCCCACGGAGTCTCGCGCGAACGCCTCGTCATCGTCGGCTATCCCAAGTTCGAAGGCATCGACCTCGATGCCAAGCCGCACTTTTTCGACAACGACAAGCCGACCTTCGTCTACAACCCCCACTTCGATCCGAACCTGTCCAGCTGGTACGACGAGGGACCGGAGCTGTTGAAATGGTTCGCAAGCGACGCGGGGAAGGACTTCAACCTCATCTTCGCGCCGCACGTGATGCTCTTCAAGAAAGAGCTTCACGTCTCGCCCGAGTACAAGATCGCGCGCAAGCGTCCGGACGTGCCGGCCGAGGCACTCGAAGCCGAAAACGTCCTTATAGACCTCGATTCACCGCGCCTGTTCGACATGAGCTACACGCTCGCAGCCGACGGATACATCGGGGACGTCTCGAGCCAGATCTACGAATTCCTCGCCCGTCCGCGGGCCGCGTTCTTCTTCGACAGCCGCCGCGAGAAGCTGGAGGAAGACGACGAATGGCACCTGTTCTGGGACGCCGGTCCCGTCGTCCAGACGACCGCCGAACTTACGGCCCTCCTGCCCGATTACGAGCGCATCGCCTCCGAATATCGCGACAAGCAGGTCGAGCTGTTCTCCTACACCATCGACCTCGGCGATCGGCCGGCAAGCGAGCGCGCGGCTGACGCGATTGCCGCAGCCGTCAAGGGACAAGCGGGTCGATAACTTTCCAGCCACGCGCCCTCGCCTTCGCGGCTTCGGCAGGCGAACCGGTGACGAATAGGGGCTCGTCCGCCCAGTCGAGCAAGGGTGCATCGGCGAAGCTGTCGCTGAGAAACCGTACGTGCGCCGCATTCCGGTCGATGGCCTGTTCGGCAAACCATGCAAGGACGCGGCCTTTCTTCACTTCGCCATAACAGTTCCCGCCAGGAATTTGCGAGCCGTCCCAGCGCGTTGCGATCAAATGTTCGAACCCTAGACGGGTGGCGAAAGCTTGGGCGTAGAAACCGAAAGCAGCCGTCGCCACCATCATTTGCGCGCCGGAATTGCGGTCTTCTTCGACCAGTTTCATGACCGCGGGCATCAGGCCCGGATGCCTGATGCGCGCCCCGGCATAGTCTTCGCCGATCTCCTCCAACCGGTCGAGCCCGGTATTGCCGAGCATCAGCTTCATCCCGAAACGCTTGAGCGCGGTCCGTGAATAGAAACCCATGCGATAGCCAATCATGGCAGCAATCCACACGGGCATGAAGCCAAGTCGCCAAGGCGCAATCCGCCGCGCCGCAAAGGCGAGAAACGGGGTAAAGGTCGGACGGCGGGTCAAAGTCCGGTCGAGGTCGTAAATCGCGATGTGCACTTCGATGCGCTGCCATGTGCGTGTTTTGCACGCAAGTCCGCTGAAAATTGGCCGTTCCGGGCCTTGCGCCACTCGTACGAACCGCTAGATGGGTTGCGTAAAGCAACAGGATCGCTTGAAAATGGCTACGTTTACCCTCCCCAAGAACTCCAAGATCAGCGGCAAGGGCCGTGCACACTCGGCAGACGGCGGAACGCGGGTAAAGAAATTCAAGATCTATCGCTATGATCCCGACAGCGGCGAAAACCCGCGCTACGACACTTTCGAGATCGATCTCGACGAGTGTGGCCCGATGGTCCTCGACGCGCTGTTCAAGATCAAGAACGAGATCGATCCCACGCTGACTTTCCGTCGCTCCTGCCGCGAAGGCATTTGCGGTTCCTGTTCGATGAACCTCAACGGCAAGAACGGCCTCGCCTGCACCACGGCGATCGACGACCTCAAGGGCGAAATCCGCATCACCCCGCTTCCGCACATGGAAGTGGTGAAGGACCTGGTGCCCGATTTCACGCACTTCTACGCACAATATGCCTCGATCCGTCCCTGGCTGCAGACCGTCAGCCCGACGCCGAGCGGCAAGGAACGCCTCCAGACCCCGGAACAGCGCGAACAGCTCGATGGCCTTTACGAGTGCATCCTGTGCGCCTGCTGCTCGACCGCATGCCCCAGCTATTGGTGGAACTCCGACAAGTTCCTCGGTCCGGCAATCCTGCTTCAGGCCTATCGCTGGCTCGCCGACAGCCGCGATGAAATGACCGGCGAACGCCTGGACCAGCTGGAAGATCCCTTCCGCCTCTATCGCTGCCACACGATCATGAACTGCGCGAACGTCTGCCCCAAGGGCCTCAGCCCGGCAAAGGCAATCGCGGAAACCAAGAAGATGATGGCCGAACGCGCTATCTGACGTGGTTCTGCCCGACACCGTTTTCGAACATGGCCCCGATCCGGAGAACCCGGGCTGGCGGCACTGGAACCTGAAAGACCAGACCCTTTTCAACGGCGCCGTGATGGGCAAGCTCATCACGCGCGTCGACGAGGACGGGCGGTCGCGCCTGCGGATGTTCCCGGAGCGCCGGCACGAGAACCTGCAGGGTATCATTCACGGGGCGGTTTCGCTGTCCCTGATCGACATCTCTCTTTTCACGACCATGCACACGATCGGGACGGGTAATGCAGGCCCTTCGGTAACGCTGGAGCTATCCACCCAGTTCGTTGGCGGTGGCGATCCGAAACGACCGCTGGACGCGGTGTGCGAGATCGTGCGCGAGACCGGCAGTCTCGTGTTCGTGCGGGGTTCGGTCGTGCAGGAAGAAGATGTCATTTGCGCCTTTTCCGGCATCGTGAAGAAGATGCGCCCGCGCCCCCTCCCCCAATGACCGGAATGCTTGCCCGCTACGAACGCCTGGTGGCGGCAGGCGAGTTGCAGCCCGATCCGGACCAGAGGCGCGCTGCAGAACGGCTCGACAGGCTCCAGAAGGACCTCGAGGCCGAAGAGCCAGGCGGTCTCCTCTCGCGACTGTTCCAGGCAAAGAAGACCCGGCCGCAAGGCGTCTACATGTGGGGCGGCGTCGGGCGCGGCAAGTCGATGCTGATGGACCTGTTCGTGGAGAGCCTTTCGATCGCGGAAAAGCGGCGCGTCCATTTCCATGAGTTCATGCTGGAGGTTGACCGCATGATCCGCGACGAGCGGGCCAAGGAAGCGGGAAATCCCATCGCACCTGTGGCTGCCCGGATCGCAAAGGACGTCCGTTGCCTCGCGTTCGACGAGATGGTGGTCAACAACACCGCAGACGCAGCGATCATGGCGCGCCTCTTCACCGCGTTGATTTGCGACGAGGGCGTGACCATCGTCACGACCTCTAACCGTCCGCCGAGCGATCTCTACAAGGACGGCCTGAACCGCTCCCTGTTCCTGCCCTTCATCGACCTCGTGCAGGCCGAACTCGATGTCGTCCCTCTCAACGGGCCGACCGACTATCGCCTCGACCGCCTCGGCGATCTGGCGACGTGGCACACGCCGCTGGGGGAAGACGCCACCGCGCAGGTCCGGGAGGCCTTCTTCCGGCTTACCGATTACGCGCCCGAAGATGCAGAGCACGTGCCTAGCGGCGAACTGGACCTTGGCGGAGGGAGAACCCTGCATGTGCCCAAAAGCTTCAAGGGCGTAGGCGTGTTCAGCTTCAAGCGCCTTTGCGGCGAGAATCGCGGCGCTGCCGATTATCTCGCCATCGCGCATGCCTATCACTCGGTGATCGTCGTCGGCATCCCGCGCCTGTCGCCGGAGAACCGCAACGAGGCGATCCGCTTCACCAAGCTGATCGACGCGCTATACGAAAACAGCGTGAAGCTGTTCGCAACCGCCGCCGCGGAGCCGGAAGACCTCTACACATCGGGCGATGGATCGTTCGAGTTCGAGCGGACCGTCAGCCGGCTGAAGGAAATGCAGAGCGCCGATTACATGGCGCGGGGCCACGGGTTGGCGGGTTAGGCGCTCGGCCGCAGGTGGCGCAGCGAACGCTCCAGCATCAGCAACTGCCACAGGGTGCGACAGTTATCGGACCGCCCTTCGATATGGTTTTCCGCGAGGCGGACAAGCGCACTGCGCTGGAACCAACCGCTGTCGACCAGCAGGCTGCTCGACGCGATCCGCCGCGCCTCATCGGCCAGCGGACCGCGGAACCACTGCGCCAGCGGCGTCACGAACCCCTGCTTTTTCCGATAGAGTATGTCGTGCGGAAGATAGCGCTCCATCGTGTGCTTCATCAGCCATTTGCCGTCATTGCCACGGATGCGCTCACGCTGCGGTAGGCTAGCACCGAACTCGACGAGGCGATGATCCAGCAACGGCTCGCGTGCTTCGAGGCCGACTGCCATGCTGGTGCGATCGGTCTTGGTGAGGATATCTCCGGGCAGCCAGAATTTCAGGTCCGCATATTGCGCCCGGTCGAGGCCGGAACGCGCCGGTGCATCGCGCATCAACTGTTCGAAGGGCTGTTCGGCGCGGTACTCGCCGCGCGCCTTGAGCAGCGCGTCTCCGTAAAGGCCATCGCGCAGTTCCGGCGAAAGGATCGCAAGGGCGCGCGCATATCCGCTTTCCCCGCTTTCGGCCAAGGACAGCAAGGTCGTTTTCGCACGCAAGGGACGCGGTGCCCAGTCAGCCTTGGGCCACGCCTTGCCGAGCGCGCCGAATACAGCGCCTCTAAGCCTTGCCGGCAAGACCGAGCGGGCCTGTTCTTCCCTCAGCTGGAAGAGGTGGCGACGGTAGCCTGCAAACGCCTCGTCCGCCCCGTCGCCGCAAAGGGCGACCGTCACGTGCTCCCTCGCCAATTCGCAGACCCGCAAGGTCGGGAGGGCACTTGCATCGGCAAAAGGCTCATCGAAAATCGAGGCGATGCGGTCGATCTCGCCGAACTGGTCGGCAGAGACTATGCGCTCGTGATGGTCCGTCGCGAACAATTCCGCCACCTTGCGCGCGTGTGCCGTTTCATCGACGCGTTCGACATCGAAGCCGATCGAGCAGCTCGTCACCGCGCGATTGCTCGCCTCGCTCATCAGGGCGACGACCGAAGAGCTGTCCACCCCGCCCGATAGGAAGGCGCCCAACGGCACGTCTGCCACCATGCGGCTGGTCACACCTTCGCGCATCAGGTGCAGCAGTTCGGCGGAGCGGTCGGCGGTCTTACCCTTCGCCCTCGCCTCGAAGCTCACATCCCACCATCTTCTGGGCTCAGGCAGGGGCCGTCCGTGGTCGAGGAGCATGAAATGCCCGGCCGGAAGCTTGGTGACATTCTTCAGGATCGCGCGGTGATCGGGTACAAAGCCCCAGGTCATGTAATCCTCGATCGCCAGCGGATCGATCTCACGCCGCATCATCGGATGGGCCAGCAAGCCCTTCAATTCGCTCGCAAAGCCCAATGCGCCTCCGGGAAGATGCGCCAGATACAGCGGTTTGACGCCCAGGCGGTCGCGCGCGATGAACAGCTGCCGCCTGTCATGGTCGTACAGTGCGAAGACGAACATGCCATCGAGGCGCGAAAGGCAATCCGGACCCCATTTCTGCCAGGCGGCAAGGATCGTTTCGGTGTCGCCTTCGGTGAGAAATTTGGCCCCGTCCTGCGCAAGCTGGCGGCGAAGCGTGCGGTAGTTATAGATCTCGCCATTGAAGACGATCGTCGCGCGGCCATCTGCCGAATGCATCGGCTGCGGCGAGCCTTCGAGATCGATGATCGACAGCCTGCGATGACCGAGCCCTACGCCGGGCGCAGTCCATACGCCCGCCCCGTCCGGCCCCCGATGTGCAAGGGCCAGCGTCATCGCTTCGACCCGTTTGGGATCGACCGGCTTCACCGTCTCGTAATGGAAGATACCCGCGATCCCGCACATGGCGGAGTGCCCTAGACCAGACGCACCAGAACGGCAAAAGCGATTAGCACTGCTGCGATAGCTAGGCCGACACGCACGGTAGAGGGCGCGCCGTCGAACCTCTCGAGGGTGGGGAATCCGCCAGCCTGCTCGGCGGTGAATCCTGCATCTTCAGGGTCGCGCTGGAACCAGCGCCATGCCACGCCCAGCACCAGCGCGATCACGATACCGAAGAAGAACCAGCCATAGACAATGTGGTCGAAGCTACCCGCCGCCTCCGCGCCCACATATTGCGCGATGAAGATAGTGGCCCAGGCCCTGATTCCATTGGCCATGATAGGCACGACCACACAGGCTAGAAGCAACCAGAACCGCCGCTTCCAGCTGGTGAAACAGGCGTGTGCCACAAGGATGCCGAGCGTCACCATCGCGATCAGGAACTTTACCCCGGAACAGGCCTCGGCAACGATGAACAGTCCGGCAGGCGTGTCTATGTAGATCCCATCCGAAACCGTTTCGATCCCGCTCGCGACCGTCAGCCAGGTGGTGATGTGCGCGGTAATAGCCTGCAGCTGCGGAATGATCTCGTCGCCGAAGGGCACCAGGAACGAGGAATAGAACAGCGGAAAGGCAAGAACGAGGCTCGCCCGCGTGCCGATCATGGCCATCGCTGCGCCTTGGAATGCGGCCAGCGTCCCTGCCTGCGCGATCAGATTGATGTCGAGTGCACGGCCCGCCAGCCAGACGGCAAGGCCGAGGGCCAGCCATACGAACCCGATCCAGCCTCCCGAGGGGCGAATTTTGCGCAATTCCTCACTTCGCAACCACACCAGCCAGGCGATAATCGCCGGTATGAGGAGGATGTGGCTGTAGGTGTCGATATTCCACCACTGGTGCGCCATGCGCGTCCATTCGCGAAATGTGAGAGCGAAGAGGGCCGCCCATGCGACAAGGACGCGCAGGACCGCGCCCGACCAGCCCCGCCCTTCCTGTGTCGGGCTCTCGGCAGAAGCGACGTCAAGCTGCACGGCTATTCTTACCATCGGTCTGCACGAGAGTGGCCACCTGCTTGTAGATCGCCTCCCAACTCATTTCGCTCGCGACGAATTGCCGCGCCTCTGCCCCGATCGCCCTGCCATCGAGCCGACCTTCGAGCAGGTCCCGTAATTTCGAAACCATGGCAGCGTCATCTCGCGCGATCAGAAAATGCTCGCCATCCGTCGCCGGTATGCCGGTGGCAGCCTCCTCCGAAAGGACCACCGGCCGCGCCATCGCCATCGCTTCAAGCACCTTGTTCTGCACGCCGCGCGCAATGGATAGAGGCGCGACGACTGCATCGGCTGCGGCCAAAAAGGGTCGCATGTCCGGCACCCCGCCCCAGACCGTCACATTGTCGAGCTCTCCAAGCTTGCGAACATCATCGGTCGGCGCGCGACCGACGATGTGAAACTGTGCCGCATGTGAAGCGACGAGCGTAGGTAAGACGCCGTGCGCAAACCGCTCCACCGCCACGACATTGGGGGCGTAATCCATCTGGCCCGTGAAGAGAAAATTTGGCCCGGGCTGGGCGAATGGCGCTGGCGAAAGATCGATCGCCGGATCGAAGAATTGCGTGTCGACGCCGTTCCCGAAGACACGGATATCCGCCTCTGCCTGGGGGGAGATGCGTGAACGCAGGAGAGCCGCTTCGCTCTCGCTGATCAGGGTCGTCACATCGGCGCGTCGGGCAAGCCGCTCTTCCTCAGCGGCCAACAAGCGCCCCTCCCGCGCGTTGATCCAGGCCATGTCTCCCGCCTCGGCATAGGCCTCGAACTTAACGCTATCGACATCGCACAGATCGACGACCACGCGTCCGTCGAAACCCTCCGGCAAGTATTGGCCCATCTGGCCCGAAAAGATAACGATGGTGTCGATCGCGTTTGCGGCAAGCGTCTGCTTTACCCAAGACTGCAAGCCGCGATCATAGAAAGCCGCGAGGCTGACCGGCTTGCCCGATAAGACTGCTTGAATGCCCGCAAGTACCAGGGGCTTGGTCCTGTCTGCCACATGGCTCGACGCCGCGATAACGGACAGCTCGGCGCAATGATCGCGGTCTTCCTGAGTTTCGGCAAAGGTGCCGACGTGCACGGGGCCAAGGCGCGCCAAGGCCTTGAGAAGGTGATGCGAGCGGATCTTGTCACCGCGGTTGGGCGGAAACGGCATCCGGTGCGCAAGGAAGAGAATGTCGCCCATGCCTAACCCAATCCGCGTGCAATCCACGGCCCGATCAGGTTCGCGACCGGCAGGGGCAATTTCTTCCAAAGCTCGATCTTGGCCGAATAGCCTTCGTCGGTCGGGTCGATATTGCGCGCCTCAACCCCCGGTGCAGTCCAGCGACGATAGGTGAGCGGCTCAGGCTCGAAGCCCCAGTTCTTCTTGAATGCAAAGGGGCCGCTACCGGTCTTGGAGCGACCGAAATCGAACCGGTCCATCCCCTTGCGGTGGGCGTGGCACATCAGTTCGTAATACATTCGCTCGTTCGCACGCAGGCCCCGCGCTTCCCAGCGGCCGCCGCCCCAATAAGGCATCACCGCCCCATCGTGATAAAGCGACAGAACGCTCGAGATCGGGCGCCCCTCGTGCGACACCGTGAGGATGTCCGCGTCGTCCCCGAACGCATCGATCACGGCAGCAAACAGACTGCGCGGGAAGACCGGTGTGCCGAGGTTGCGGACACTTTCGGAATAGCACTGGTAGTGCGCCTCCAGATCCTGCTCGCTGCGACCGACAGTGATCTGCAGATCGTTTGCCAGGCCCTTGCGGACCTCTGCGCGCGCCTTGCGGGGGATGGAGAGGAGTTGCGCTTCGTCGTCGCTCTCAAGCGGGCGGATGAAGCCTGCATGCAGACCTTCGATCCGGTGCCAGCCTTTGCCCGCATCGGGCGCGCGCAGCTCTACGGTCGAGACGCTGTTCCGCATGGCGAGTTCGGCAGCGGAGGCGAGGAGCGCCTCTAGCACCCGTCCATCGGCAAACAGGGGGCCACCCCCGACCGCGAAACCGCTCGATACCAACGCCCTGCCAAACAGCGGCGAATGGACGTCGCTCAGCGGCAACCACCCGCAAATCGCACCGCTGAGTTCCGCGACCAATCCCAAGGCCTTCTGACCGGTGCCCGCTTCTATCGCGGCCAGCCATGTGGGACGCTGAAACACGTTGCCGTTCCGGTCGCGCACGAAATCCTCGATGCGAGCGCGATCCTTCGCGCTGCCGAGATCTGAAAGCGCGACAGATACATTCATGGCGACAGGTGCATTCACGCAGCCCAGTCCATGGCGCGATCGCGTTCGATCCCGGCAATCTCGTCCATGCGACCCCAGGCAAAATCCTCCAGCAGGTCGCCAAGCTTGCCGGCCATGCGCGAAAGATTGGTGTAATGCCGCAGGCGCGAGCGCAGCGGCGCCTCGGCAACGCGCGGTTGCTCGGGGTCGATTTCCCAGGGGTGGAAGTAAAAAATCGCAGGGCGGCCTTCGTCCCGGTTGACCTGTCGGATAGCCCAGCGGCTGAAGCCATAGGGAAGCACGCGGAAGAACCCCCCGCCTCCCGCCGCCAGCCTGCGGTTGGCAAGCACGGCGGTGGTCACGGGGATTTCGACGAGGTCGCTGCCCGCGACCGGATTGAAGGCAAAGCGCGGGGCATCGGGCCAACCGTAATGGTCATGCACCACCGGCGCGACGCTGGAGGAATAGGCGTAGCCGTGCTCGGCCAGGACCTCGTGGGCCCAGGCGTTGCGCGCATCGATGGAGAAGCTCGGCGCGCGATAGCCGGTGATTGCGCACCCGCCCGCGTCCTCGAGGATGGCGCGCGATTTCGCGAGATCGTCGGAAAACTGCTGCCGCGTGAAGGTGAACACCCGCGTGTGGTCATAGCCATGGCTGGCGAGTTCGTGACCACGCTCGACGATATCCCGCATGGCGGCCTTGTTGCGCTCGGCGATCCAGCCAAGCGTGAAGAAGGTCGCCTTGACGCCAGCGTCGTCGAACAGATCGAGGATGCGCGCCACATTGTCGGCGACGCGCAGTTCCAGCCCGTCCCAATCTTCGCGCTTGAGGGTCTTTTCGAAAGCGCCCACCTGGAACCAGTCCTCGACGTCGACCGACAGGCCGTTGACGATATCACCCGGTTTCATGGACGCCCCCTCCGACGCCGTCACGCCGCTTCGCGGGTTCCGGTCGACTCGAAATAGTCGATCATCATGGTCAGCACGTGACGCAGCGAACGCTCCTGATCGTCGAGGCGCTGCTCGATGGCGGAGAGGCGCTGGTCGATGTCTTCCGGAAGAGCACCGCCACTATCCTTGGTGGCGGCAAGCTTTTCAACCTCGCGGCGCAGCGCCGCCATGTGCTTGTCCCGCTGGGCGAAAGCGCCTTCGATCGCTTCGATCTGGTGATCGAGCAGCCCCTTCTTGCGCGCCGCCGTATCGGCCTGGGTCATCGCCGGGGCAGCTTCCGTCCGTGCCTTGGCGATCGCATCCGACGCGGGCAGGTTGCGATCCGGGCGCGCACGCTGCGGAGCCTCTTGTGTTTCTGCAGAGGCATCGCCGCTCATCTCTTCGATCACCGCATCGAGCATATCGACTTCGAGCATCGACTGTTCTTCCAGCGAGCCCATCAGCAGCAGGCGGTTCATCACCTGGTTGACCTTGCGCGGGATGCCCAGGGTTGCCTTGTGGAGGCGCGGCCAGATCGCACTGGCGAATTCGGGATTGCCCGTCCAGCCAACATGCTCGAGCCGGTGGGTAACGTAGGGCTCCATCTCGCCCGGTTGCATGGGCTCTAGATGGTGCGCCGCAATCACGCGCTGGCGTAGCTGTTCGAGCTCGTCCGACTGGGCGAGCAAGTGCTTGAATTCCGGCTGGCCCAGCAACAGCGTCTGCAAGAGCGGGTGAGAGCCGAGCTGGAAGTTCGACAGCATTCGCAATTCTTCGAGCGCGCCGATGGACAGGTTCTGCGCTTCGTCGACGATCAGCAGGACACGGCGGCCGCCGCGCGCTTCTTCATGGAGGAACAGTTCAATAGCGGCGAGCGCACTCGCCTTGTCGCCGCCTTCGACATCGAGGCCGAAGCTGCGCGCCGCGACGTGGATCATCTCCTCGCCGTCGAGCGCGCTGGTCACGACTTCGCCCACGGTCATGCGGCGTTCGTCGAGCTTCTGCTTGAGATGCGCGACCAGCGTGGACTTACCCGCACCGACTTCGCCCGTGATGACGACGAAGCCTTCCCCCTGATTGAGGCCATAGCCGAGATAGCTCAGCGCCTTCTTGTGGGTGATGCTTTCGAAATAGAAAGCCGGATCGGGGGTGAGCTGGAAAGGGCGCTCGGTAAAGCCGTAGAATTCCTCGTACATCAGGGCGTCCTTATCAGAAATCGTAGCGCAGGCCGAGAAGCGCGGTTGCCGCGCGAATATCCGCCTCGCTCAGTTCGGAATCAATGGCATAGATCGAAACTGCAGCGCGGGCGGATAGGTTCTGCCAGATCGACTGGTAGTAGGAGGCGGAACTGCCGTAGGAGAAAGTATCGCCGAATTCGCCGACACCGCTGTCGTACCAGCTGCCGAACGTGTTCACGCTGAAACTGCCTTCCCAGACAGGCCCGCTGACACCGGCTGTCACGTAATAGCTTTCGTCCACAACGTCGTTTGCCGCGGCAAGGACCGTGCCTTGCGCCCCGATAAACTTGCGATTGTCGTAACCTGCGGCAATGCCGGCGGTCATCAGGCCGACGCGGTGCGAATAGCTTGCCACGACGCCGCGACCGCGAAACACGGAAGAGCGGACCGAGCCAAGGAGACCCGCAAGGCAATTGCTGCCCACGGTCGGACTTGTGCACCCGGTGATGTCTCCCGAAACGGGATCGCGCAGCACTTCGAAATCAGTCGGAAGCGCTGCCAGCGCATTGTTCACCCTGCCGCCGAAGCCCTGCAGCGAATCGTAAACGCCCACGGAAACGTTCGACCTGCTGCTCGGCTGCCAGTTGAAGCTGCCGTAGAAGGTGTCGCTATCGTAGCGGCGGCCGAAAGTGGCCTGCAGTTGGGTGCGGCTGCTGGGGCGCCAGACGACACCGACATCCCAGATCAGGCCGTCGGCCTCGTAGGCAATGCGACGGGGGCTGGTCTCGTCGACGAGATAACGTCCGTTGCCACCGATAACCGGATTACCGTCGCCATCGCGAACCGCATCACGCGAGGATACTTCGACATCCTCGACCCCTGCGCCAGCCACGATTGCAAGCGTGCGCGAAACCGGGATGGTCACATCGCCGCGTACGTAAGCATCCCGCACGCGCTGGTCGAGATTGTCGATATCTTCCTGGTAAAAGCCCGCTCCGACGCCGACGCCAACGGGGAATGGCATTCCCGGCGCCGTTGCCGCACGCACCATTGCTGAATGCGAGACGCTCTCGTCGAAGAGGTCGATTTCGTCGCCCTGCGAGGTGACGAATTCCGGACCATCTATCCTCGTATAGCCGACGCGGTAATTCGCATCCATCTGAACGTCATCGACACGCGTGGTCAGTGTGGGACCGGCGTAGAGCGAATAGGTCCTGGTCGTCGTGTCGTCGTCGCCCACGATCGGGGCGATGACCGATCCACCGGCTCCGGCAATTCGCGTGCGGCTGGCAAGTGCGCCCGCCTCGACCTGCAAGGTACGCGGAACGATTGCGGCGTAGCCACGGGCGATCCCGGTAATGCGGTCTGTATCGCGGGCGTTGTTGTCCCATGCGAAATTGCGCTCGTAACGCACTGAAACCGCTGCTCCGCTGTTCCGCCCGCGCAATTGCGCATCCACGCCTGCTGCTAGCTGGGTGTAGGTGACGACATCGTCGCCCGGCGCCATCTGCCAGGTGAATACCTGCGAGGCTTCGATGTAGGGATCGATCCGCGTCCGATCGACCGTGCCGGGACGCTCGTCCTCCCGCGCGCCATCGCCATAGCCTTGCGCTGCCGCGGGTGCGGCACAGAGCGCAAGCGCCGTTGCGAGGAGAGCGAAAAGGCGGCTCACGGAATTATTCCCCGTACCCGTAATAGCTGCCGAACTTGCGCCCGCTCGGGCTGAAGGTGGCATCGTTAAGCAGCAGGCGAATATCGGGACATGCCGAAAGCAGGTCGATCGCGTCTTCGAGCGCGACTTGGCCGGTTACATCCGCACGCGCGACCAGGAGGGCCTGGCCGACGTGCTTTGCCAGTTCGCTGGCAGGCGTCGCTGCAAGCGCTGGCGGGCTGTCGAACACGATCATCCGGTTCGGCGCACCGCGGGTGAGACGGTTGAGCACTTCCCACGTCCGCTCGCTGGCAAGATACTCGCTGTCACGCCCCGTGCGCGCTCCGGCCCCGAGAACCCAGAGGCCGGGAATATCGGTCCCGATGACATGGTCCTCGACATGGCTGGACGGGTCGGCAAGGACGTCCATAAAACCGGTTTCATGCGACAGGCCAAGCTTCGACAGGATGCACGGCTTGCCGAAATCGGCGTCGATCAGCAGGACTTCGCTGTCGCGTTCCGCTGCCATGGCCAGCGCAAGATTGAGAGCGCAGAAGGTCTTGCCTTCGTTGGGATGGGGTGAGCACACGAGCACCCGCCGCGATGCCGCAGTACCCTCGGCGCTGGCCAAGGAGAGCACCTGCCGCTTAACGATCCTGAATTCCTCCAGCAGGCGCGAGGCACCGCCGTCGGGGTCGATCAGGCCCTGTTCGCGTAGGAGATCGCGGGATACCGGGTGGCGTTCGCCCGAAAATTGCACCGCAGGCTGCGCATCGCTGCGACGGCGGCCCTGGATTTCGGGGACCGGTTGTTGTTCCGGCTCTGCAACAGGTCTCGCCTGTGCTTTTTCCTCCGGCGCGGGACCTGGCTGCGGAGCGCGCTTGGGCGCGAACTTCTTCTTGGCGTCCGCGTCCAGCATGACGGGGACGGCTGCGGGCGTAAGCTTGTCGAGGCCGAAGGCACCGCTCGCCCTTTCGAGCAGCGAATCCTTCTTGTCCTTCGCATCGGCCTTGTCGGCCGTAGTTATGTTGGTGGGCTTGTTCACACTCATGTCCTCACGCCACCGAACCAACCTGCACGAGCTCGACGACGAGCAGCAGCAGGCACAGCGCAGCCAAGGCACCGGTGCCGGCGAAGAATTGTTTCAGTCGCAGCTTTTCGTGGAGTTTGTTCGCCTCCGTCATCGAGCGTGAAACAGTCCCGATCACCGGCAGATCCAGGGCGCTCTCCAACCGCTCTGCCGTGGTGAAGCTGGACTTCAGCAGACCAAGGACAAATGCGACACCCGCGCCGATGGCGAGACCTGCCATGAGCACCCCGACCAGCAGGAGCGGCCGGTTCGGCGCGGCAGGGGTCTGCGGCAGGATCGGCGGATCGATCACGTCGAACTGGAAGGAGTTGCGGTTCGTTTCATAGTCTCCGCGCACCCGCATCCGCTCCCGGCTCTGAAGGAGTTCGTCGTACTTCTCCTTCTGGACCTCGTAATCGCGGCTGATGCGGCGGGCTTCCGCAGCTACTGCCGGTTCGGACGCCTGCGAGGCGATAAGCGCGGTGATGTCGGATTGCAGGGCAACCTTGCGGGCCTGAAGGGCCTGCACATTGGCCTGGCGTTCGGCACGGATCGACACGAGCGAGCTATAGGCGGGATTTATCGAGGCGCCCGAACTGGACGGCGCTGCATTCGCCTGCTGGCGCAGCGCGTCGATCTGGCGCAGCTGGGCAACGACATCGGGGTGGCTGTCGGTGAGACCGCGTGCCCGCATCGAGGCAAGCTGCGATTCTGCCTGTACCAGCGCGCCTTGGGGGCCACCGCCTGCTCCCGGTGTCACGATCGTGCGCGGCGTCCCGGCAATCTGCCCGTTGATGGCTGCGAGCGAGCTTTGGGCAGCGGCAATATCGGCATCGACATTGCGCATTTCGCTGCGCATCGTTTGCAGGCGCAGCGCGCTGGCGCCTGCTCCCGCAACCGCTTCCGGATTGGCTGCCTCGAAGGCAAGGCGGCGTTCTTCGATCGCTTCGAGTTCGGCCTTGCGCTCTTCCAGCGCCTGCTCGAGGAAGATCATGGTCTGGGCCACATCACCCCTGTTGTCGGCGATGTTCTGTTCGCGAAACAGGTCGATCATGCGCTGGACCACTTCCTGGGCCAGCTTGGCGTTTTCCGCATCGGAAAAGCCGCTGCGCCCGATGGTCGCGGTAATCTCGAACAGGTTCTGCTGCTGCAGGCTCACGCGGATATTGTCGGACAGGTCGGCGACCGCGTTCTGCATCTCCAGATCGGTCTGCACCTTGTCCCCGAGCCGGGTCGAGCGGATTATCTTTTCGAGGTTCGTCGTGCTCGTTAGGGTCTGGCGAACGCGCGTGATCGCCTCTTCGCCACCATTCGCGATCTGCAGTTCCTCGCCCAGCACGTCTTCCAGTTCGACGAAGATTCGCGCCCTGCTCTCGTAGCTGTTCGGAATGAAGGCCACCGCCATCCAGCCCAGCACGCAAACGCCCCAGGCCACCGCCAGAGCTATCCAGCGGCGGTTCCAGATCGTGTGCAGCGCGCTGCGAAACTGGTCGATGATGTCCTGCATGCCCCCTGCTCCGCCTTAGAAGGCGCTTTCCGGGATGATGATCACATCTCCGGGCTGGAGGAGCACGTTGGCATCGCTGTCACCGCGCCTCAGGAGATCGGTCAGGCGCAGAGCATATTCGCGCTGCGATCCGGTATTCTTGTCGAACCGGATAAGCTTGGCGCGGTTGCCTGCTGCAAATTCGCTCAGGCCGCCGACGGAAATCATTGCGTCGAGAACGGTCATGTTGGCGCGATACGGCAACGATGCGGGCTTTTCGGTCGCGCCGACGATGCGAATCTGTTGGCTGAAGGTGCCCGCAAACTCGTTCACGATTACCGAAACGAGAGGCTCTTCGATATACTGGCTCAGCTGGGCGCGGATGTCTTCCTCGAGCTGGGAGGGTGTTTTCCCGACAGCCGCCAGGTCCTTGACCAAGGGAATGGTGATCCTTCCGTCCGGACGGACCTGGATGTTCTCCGCACCGAGCTCCGGGTTGCGCCAGACGTGGATCGTCAGCTCGTCGAGGGGCCCGATGATGTATTCGGCGCCCGGCTCTTCCTGCGCGGAGACGAACGTCGCAGGCGGCAGTTCTTCTCCGCCGGTAGTAGCGCACCCTCCGAGGGCCAGACCGGCGCACAGGAAGGCAGCGAAAGCGGCAGATCGCGACGAATGCATTTACGTAAATCCCTGATACTGGATGGACCCGCGGATTGCGCCGCACGCACATCTTCCCAAATTCGCCGTGGTTCTTGCGCGAAAAAGGTGAACATACCGTTAGCCATGGACCCGCGAACGCGCGGAATCACTAGGAATTAGCACGAATTGGCGAGGTGTCTCAAATCAGGACTTCCGCCGCGGGTCCCTGCCCTAGGAATGCGCTGGGAGAAGCGCTCGCGCCATAGGCTCCCGCGCAGAAAACGGCGACCAGATCGCCGACTTCCGCGCGCGGCAGGAAAGCTTGGTCGGCCAGCCTGTCGAGCGGGGTACAAAGGCAGCCCACGACGTTGACCTCTTCGGACGGCTCGTCTCCGAAGCGATTGGCGATGGCTACCGGATAATTGCGACGGACCACGGTCCCGAAATTGCCCGATGCCGCGAGTTGGTGGTGAAGCCCTCCGTCGGTCACGAGATAGGTCTGACCGTGGCTTTCCTTCCGGTCGATGATACGGGTGATGTAAACACCGGCTTCACCCACGATGTAACGACCCAGTTCCACGAAGAGATCGGCTTCCGTCAAGCTTTCCGGAAGCTTTTTCAATCTCTTGTCCAAGGCTTCTCCCACCGAATCAAGATCGAGAGGCTCGTCGCCATGAAAATAGGGAATGCCGAAACCCCCGCCCATGTTGAGCTTGGGCAACTCGACCTGGGCTTCCCGCGCCAATCTGTCCGCCAGCTCAAGGATATTCCCCTGTGAATCGACAATCGCATCCGCGCTCAGGGCCTGGCTGCCGGTGAAGATATGCAGGCCCCGCCATTCGCAACCTGCATCTACGATAGTCCGGATCAACGCGGGAACGCGCTCGGCATCGACGCCGAAGGGTTTGGCGCCGCCGCCCATCTTCATTCCTGAGCCCTTGAGCTCGAAATCCGGATTGACCCGCACCGCTAGCCGGGGAGTCTTCCCGACACGCTCCGCAATATCGAGGGCACGCGATGCTTCGTTCTCGCTTTCGAGGTTGAGGGTAACCCCTGCCGCGATCGCCGCTTCCAGTTCCGCGTCACGTTTGCCGGGACCCGCGAAACTGATGCGCGTACCGTCGATACCAAGCTGCTGAAGCATCTCCAGCTCGCCTCCGGAAGCGATGTCCAGGCCATCGACCAAACCCGATACGAATTCGAGAAGAGGAGCGTAACTGTTTGCCTTGATTGCGTAATTGATCTTTATCCGATCGGGAAGTGAAGCGCGCAAATGCGCGATCCTGCGCTCGATCAGGGTCCTGGAATAGGCGAAGAAGGGTGTCCGTCCGGCCTTCGCCTCCATCTCAGCAAGTCCAACGCCGCCTGCCGCAAGCTCGCCATCGACGGCCTCGAAGCCGTGGGGGATCGGTCCGGTGGGCTTCATGTCTCGATTTCCTGCTTGATCGCGGTCCGGTCGATCTTGCCGTTCGGATTGAGCGGCATGGTGCCCCGCCAGTGATAGGCATGCGGTTGCATGAAATTCGGCAATTCGCGCGCAAGCTGGCGTTTCAATTGCTTTTCCAGTTCATCGGTAGGTCCTGCCTCCTGGGGCCGGGTAACGAGGTGGATGGCGTGGCCAAGCTTGGGATCGGCGATGCCGAACGCGACCGCTTCCGCAACAAGTCCGGTCGAGAGCGCGGCGTTTTCGATCTCCTGCGGGCTGATACGGTTTCCTGCGCTCTTGATCATCGCGTCGCGGCGTCCGACGAAATAGAGCAGCCCATCATGGTCGCGCCTGACCCTGTCGCCGGACCATACGGCAACGCCGCCATATCGGGAGGAAGCGGGGGCAGGCTTGAACCGTTCCGCCGTGCGAGCTTCATCCTGCCAGTAGCCTTGGGCAACGAGGGGACCGCAATGCACAAGCTCGCCCTCCTCGCCAGCAGCGGCGAGTGCACCTTCGTCGTCGATCACGAGTATCTCCGCGAAGGGGATAGCTTGACCCATCGAAGTCGGATGCGTGTCCACCAGCGCGGGATCGAGGTAGGTAGACCGGAACGCCTCCGTCAGGCCATACATCGGAAATAGACGCGCATCGGGGAACATCGCGCGCAGGTCTGCGACCAGATCCTCCGTCAAAGCCCCGCCGCTGTTGGTCATCCTGCGCATCGATGCGACAGCTTCAGGTGGCCATTCTAACTCGGTGAGCTGCACCCAGAGAGGCGGGACTGCCGCGAGCGTCGTCACCGCGTGCCGGGCGCAGGCCTTCACGACGTCCTTGGGGAACAGGTAATCGAGCGGGACTACGCAGCCGCCTGCATACCAGGTGCTGAGCAGCTGGTTCTGCCCGTAGTCGAAACTCAACGGCAGCACGGCAAGCGTAACGTCGTCCGCCTCCATGCCAAGGTAATGGGCGACCGAAACCGCACCCAGCCACAGGTTTGCATGGCTGAGCATCACGCCCTTGGGCGCGCCGGTCGATCCGCTGGTGTAGAGAATTGCAGCCAATTCTTCGGGGTCCCGATCCGAAGGACCTAGCGACTGACCGACCGCACTCGCCAAAGACGACACCTCGTCTTCCGCAACCACCTCGCAATGCGGCGGGATGTCACCGGGTTCCAGCGATTTGAGGCGTGCAGCAGTGGCTACCAAAAGGCACGCCCCGCTGTCATGCAGGATATGCGCAACCTGGCTATGCTTGAGCAGCGGATTGATGGGAACGTGGATCATTCCTGCCCGTGCCGCAGCGAGGGGCAGGAGGCAGGTGAACTCTCCCTTCGCGGCCCAGCTGGCGACGCGCGATCCTTCTTCGCATTTGCTCGCCAGCCAGCCAGCGAGCAGTGATACGCTTTCACGAAGCTGCGCATAGGTCAGCACCTTGTCTCGCAGCACGAGCGCGCATGACTGTGCATCGCCCAATTCGGCGAGTTGATCCAGCGGTTGCGGCGTGGGATCAGGCTGGAGCGATCCAGGCGGGGAGTTACCGGTGGTCATCACGGTCAGCTATCACGACACGGTTACAAAACTGCAAGGGCTCGGCAGCCCCGAGGCGGGACCTTTCGACCGATATGAATGGTACCGCCTGCTCGAAACGCATGGCGCGAAGCCGCTGGTCGCGGTCGGCACCGACGGTGAAAGAACCCTCGCCGTTCCTCTGATGCGCGGATCGAAGGGCCTCGAGCCACTCACGAATTGGTTTGCATTTTCCTGGAGGCCCGTTGCGAAAGGTGAGGACACCACGCGCATCCTCGTCGAGATCGCTCACGACCTGAAAAAACATACGCATCGACTGGACCTGTTCCCGCTGACGGCGGAGGACGGATGTTACCAGCAGCTTTGCCAGGCATTCGAGCATGCCGGCTGGTCGGTTCATGGAGAGCAATACGACAAAAACCACGTGCTTCATGTCAATGGCCGCAGTTTCGCTGAGTATTGGGATGGCCGCCCTGGCCGGATGAGATCTACCGTCAAGCGCAAGGCCTCCAAGGTAGACATTCAAATATCCAATGTCTTTCAATTAGATGAGTGGGAAACCTACCGCTGGATCTACGACCGTAGCTGGAAACCCATCGAAGAGCGCGCCGATATCCTCGAGGCGTTCGCTCGCCTGGAAGACAGCCGCGGAGCATACCGCCTTGGCATTGCACGGATCGATGGCGAACCCGTCGCGGCCCAATTCTGGAGCGTCGAGAGCGATATGGCCTTCATTCACAAACTCGCCCATCTCGAGAGTGCTCAACCTTACTCGGCAGGCACGGTACTTTCTGCGGCCCTATTCAAGTACGTAATCGACGTCGATCGCGTCGGCCTGATCGACTTCGGGACCGGTTCCGATGCTTACAAACGCGACTGGATGGACGAGAGACGTCCCCGCTTTCACCTGACCTGTCTCGATATCAGGCAGCCGGCTGCCTGGCCGGCGCTGGCCAAGAGGATGCTGGGCCGCCTTGCACCGCGCAAGGCGCAAGGCTAAGGCGGCCTCCGCTTCAAGAGGGGAACCTTTCAGACCTATGGGCGAAACCGCCACATCCCAGCCGACCGGTCCGAGCCGTACCGCCATCGACACCGCCCTGCGGTCGATCATGTCCGACGTGCTGGCGCTCGACCCCGAACAGGTTGCCGAATTCGACGGCGACACCGGCTTGTTCGGCCACCTGCCCGAACTTGATTCCATGGCTGTGGCGACGCTACTCACCGAAATGGAAGATCGCCTCGATATCATCATCGAAGATGACGATGTCGACGGGGAGATGCTGGAAACCTACGGCGCGCTGCTGGCCTTTGCCGAGGCCAAGGTCATCGAAGGCTGAGCGCGCGCTGCCGTGTTCATAGATTGGCCCGCCCCGCTGCCCGATGGCGGGACGAGCATGGAAATGGCGGTTTCCACGGCCCGCAAGGATGAGCCGGAACTCCTTATAATCCCGCCGCTGTTCGAGGAAGCCAACCGCATGCGTGCGCAACTGGTCCTGATGATGCGCATGCTGCAGGACCTTGGCATATCCAGTGTGATGCCCGACCTGCCGGGTATGAACGAAAGCCTTCGACCACAGGCATCGCAAACCCTCTCGGCATGGCGTGCCGCAGCCGCCTCCGCGGCGAAACATTTCGGCGTCAGGCACGCACTTTACGTCAGGCAGGCTTGTGTGCTCGATACAGGAACGGCTCCGGCTTCCCATTACGCGCCGTCGGAACCTTCGAAGCTCTTCAGAGCAATGGTCCGTGCCCAAAGCCTCGCCGAAAAGGAGGCAGGCAAGGACCGCACCGCATCCCAGATCCTCGACGCAGCAAGCGTCCAAGGCGATCTGGTCGCCGGATGGGACATCGGGCGCACCATGGCGCAGGAGCTTTGCGAAAGCGCGGAGGTCACCAATGAAGCCGCCACGCCGATCACTCACGAGGAGATCGGTGGGCGTCCCCTCTGGCTCAGCAACGAGGGCGGCGTCGACGAGAGACAGGCGCAAGCGTTGGCCAAAGTTCTTGCGGAACGGATAGGCACCCGATGAGCCGCCTCCATCTCGCATTCCATTGCGGTGGCCTCAGCCTCGGCGGAACACTGGATAATGCGCCGGGAACGACCGGTTTGCTCATCGTGACGGGTGGGCAAGAGCCCCGTGCGGGGGCGTTTGGATGGCAGGCTCGTCTTGCGGCAGAGGTGGCAAAGGCCGGCTTCCCGGTCTTCCGCTTCGACAGGCGGGGGATCGGAGACAGCGAAGGCGAAGATCGCGGTTACGAAAGGTCCCGCAAGGACATCGCGTCCGCGCTGCAGGCGTTTCGCGCTCTCTCACCCCAGGTGAACCGCGTGGTCGGGTTCGGAAACTGCGACGGTGCCGCTGCACTCATGCTGGCGGGGGGTTCGGGGTTCGATGCCCTCATCCTGAGTAACCCCTGGGCGATTGCGGACACTTCCGATTTGCTACCGCCTGCCGCCACCGTCCGATCGCGCTATATGGCAAAACTTGCCAAGCCGAAGGAAATCTGGCGCCTGCTGAGCGGCAAGGTCGATCTCGATAAGTTGGCAACCGGTATTCGCCACGCGTCCGGAACCGGCCAAACGACCAATCCCCTCATCGCGCCCTTGCGGGAAGGTCTTTCGAAATTCGAAGGCAGGGTTCTCTTCCTCATCGCCGGGAACGACCGGACAGCGCAGATCTTCGCGGCCGATTGGGGACCCGACGAGCGTATCGCCTGCTGCGGATCGGCTGGCCACGCATATGCCGAACCGCACGCCCGCGAATGGCTTCGTGCGCAGATACTGGCGGCGCTTCGCTCCTAGCGCGTAAAGTAGCTGGTAAGCTCCACATGCGTCGACCAGCGGAACTGGCCGACAGGGCGCAGCGCTTGCAGCTTGAACCCGGCATCGACCAGGGTCCGTGCATCGCGGGCCCAGCTCGACGGGTTGCAACTGACATAGACGACCCGCTCGATTTCACTTGCGGCGATCTGGGCGACCTGTTCCCGGGCACCAGCACGCGGCGGATCGAGAAGCACGGAAGAAAACTTCGATATCTCGGCCGCTTGAAGCGGGTTTCTGAAAAGATCTCTATGCATCGCATGAACGGGAATGCCTCGGCAGTTGGCGGCCGATTTGCAGGCGAGATGCGCATCCCGCGCCGCTTCTGCGGCTAGGACCTTTGCCGGACCTGCAAGTGCAAAGGCAAAGGTCCCGAGGCCCGAGAACAGGTCGGCGACCGTGACGGCCCCTTCCAGCCACCGCTTCGCATCGCCGAGCAACACCTCCTCGCCGTCCGCCGTAGGCTGCAGGAATGCGCCTTGCGGGAGGCCGACAGGCACCTCCCCGAGCGTTATCGTCACGGGTTGAGGCTCCCAGACTGGTTCCGGGCCGAACCCTTGGTCCAGCGACAGGCGTGCCAGCGAATGGTCGCGCGCGAAGTCAAGCATGGCTTCGGTTGCTGCCAGTCCGTCGGCCTCGATGCCCTTGAGCGCACAATCGATACCTTGATCGGCAAGGGTCAGCGAAACATCGACCGGTCCTCGCCCGGCATGGTCTGCAACCAGCTTGCGCAAGGGTGCAACGAGGGAAAACAGGCGCGGATCGATGATATGGCATTCCTGCATATCGACGATGCGGTTGCTCCGAGCTTCGTGAAAACCGATCGCCGCGCCCTTGCCCGCCTTATGCGCATGGAGCGTCGTCCGGCGTCTCGATTGCGGCGGCGACAGGTGGGTCGGCAGGAGTTCGCGAAGCTCGATTTCCTGTCCGAGGGCGGCATTGACCACACGGTCGGTGACGAACCGGGTCAAAGCCGCTTCGTCGGCGTGCTGGAGCTGGCAACCGCCACAATTGCCGAAGTGGCGGCACGGTGGCGTCACGTGGTGAGGCCCGGCTTCGATCGATCCGTCTGGCGTCACCGTGTCGCCGGTGACGGCACCCGTCACATGCCGGCCCGACTGGGTGACGCCGTCTCCCTTGGCGGCAATCCGGATAATGTCTTCTGTGTCGCTCATAAAAACGACGCCACGGCCGGTTTGACGCAATGTGCAAGCTGCGAGGCGGTAAATGCCGGACCCGCAAGACGTGCCGCCTCGTGATGCAACCAGACCGCGTCCTGCGCTGCCTGCATCGGATCACGAGACCACGCGAGCCGTGCCGCGCAAATTCCCGCGAGGACATCGCCAGAGCCTGCCACCGACAGCCAGCTGCTCCCTTTGGGGAAAAATACAGCCGCTCCCTCTCCCGCGAGGATGGTGTCGGGCCCTTTGGCCAGAATCGTCAGGCCCGTTGTGCCCGAGAGTTTCCGCGCCTTGTCGAGTTTGCCGTTAGCTTCGACTTCGAAGGATTTGCACAATGCCGCCAGTTCCCCCTCATGCGGCGTCAGAAGGAGCCGGGACGGATCGACGCCTTCCAGAATGTCGTCGTCGAGCAGGTGAAGCGCATCGGCGTCGAGAACGCAGTGCCTGCCTGACGTCAGAGCTGCTGCCAGTCGCTCTCGCGAAGCGGCACTTCGTCCCAGTCCCGGTCCGACGAGCAATGCGTCGATGCGCCCGTCACCCAGCGCTTCGTCGAGATCGCTTTCGACGATGACCAGATCGGCCGGTGCGTCCGGGTGCGATCGGTCGCTGAAAAGCTTCACATAACCCGCACCCGCGCGCATCGCCGCTTCGCAAGACAGCAAAGGCGCACCAGGCATGTCTCCGGCCACGACCGAGACCAGGCCGCGCGTGTATTTGTGCGCATCCGCTGCGGGGGCCGAGAGCGAAGGTCGGTTCGAAACTACCCCTGCAGGATCACCAAGCGGCAAGCCGAGATCGACTAACCTCTTCGCGCCCATAATTGCCATGGAGGGCATCAGGAAATGCGCCTGTTTCCATGCGCCGAGCGCGAGCGTCAGGTCGTATCGCGGCAAGGGTCCGAGCGTCGATCCGCAATCGCTTTTCACGGAGCTGGGAACGTCGATTGCTATTTTGAAACAGTCACTTGCAGCAAGATTTTCAAGCAGCACGCGAAAATCGCCCTCGACTTCGCGCGAAAGGCCATATCCGAACAGGCAGTCGACCACGATTGCGTGCTCGAAGGGACCGTGCTGCCGCGTTTCGCCTTGGAAATGGCTGCGCGCCGTTCGGGCGGTATCGCTCGCAGGCTCGACCGGCGCGATGACATCGATATCATAGCCGCGGGCCCGCAAGTCCTCGGCGATTACATAGCCATCGCCGCCGTTGTTACCCGGACCGCACAGAATGGTGACCGGCCTTCCGCCTGCCGCACGGTGTACCCATCGGGCGGCGCCCTGCCCGGCCTTCAGCATCAGCTCCCATTCGCTGATGCCCGCATCCATTGCAGCCTTCTCAGCGGCTACCATTTCGGCGACTGTCAGGACCGCTTCACTCACCGATCGGCTCTTTCCAACGATAGCGATCGTCATCAATGGTGAGGATGACCCAGTCGCCCTGCCTTTCGCTAGTCGCCTCCTCCGCTCCGTCACCTGCGTCGAAGCCAGTCGGGCTTTCGGACAGTTCGAGGCGCCGGAAACCGCCATCGGGATGACGTACGACAAATTCGGCATTAGCCCCTGGCAACTGTTCGGATAGGCGGCATTGGCGGACGAACTCGTCCGAGCCATCGAGCGCGCATTCGATCGCGATACCGCCCTGTTCGGCAATGTCGGGCGCAGGCTCCGGCTCGGGTGAGCAGGCCGCGAGAAGACCGATGGCGAGGGTCGGGAGCACAGTTCTCATCGCAAGAGGCGCTGCCACTTCGTGCGCCAAGGTGCAAGCGTGCTCGGCTTAGCGACGCCTCAGCTGATCGACATCGCGAATTGCGCCCCTTGCTGCCGAGGTCGTCATCGCAGCATAGGCTTTGAGGGCCGGAGAGATGGCTCGCGGACGCTCGTTCGCAGGTTGCCAGGCCCTGTCGCCCTGCTCGTTCATCGCTGCACGCCGCCGCTCCATCTCGGCATCGTCGATCACCAGGTTGATCAAGCGGTTCGGGATGTCGATTTCGATCCGGTCGCCATTTTCGACGAGTGCGATCTCGCCGCCTTCTGCCGCTTCGGGCGAGACGTGACCGATGGAAAGGCCCGACGTCCCGCCCGAAAAACGTCCGTCGGTTAGCAAGGCGCAAGCCGCGCCCAGCCCTTTCGATTTGAGATAGCTGGTCGGGTAGAGCATTTCCTGCATCCCCGGCCCGCCGCGTGGTCCTTCATAGCGGATGACGACGACATCGCCTGCGACCACCTGTTCGGTGAGAATCGCGGTCACGGCGTCATCCTGGCTTTCGTAGACTTTCGCCGTCCCGGAAAAAGTCAGGATGCTCTCGTCGACACCGGCGGTCTTCACGATACAGCCATCGCGAGCGATATTGCCGTACAGGACGGCAAGGCCACCATCCTGGCTGAACGCATGCTCTGCGCTGCGGATGACACCCTTCTCGCGGTCGAGATCGAGCGATTCCCACCGCCGCGACTGGCTGAAAGCGGTCTGCGTGGGCACGCCGCCGGGGGCCGCAGAGAAGAACTCGCGAACCTTGTTGTTCTGCGTGCGGCCGATGTCCCAATCGTCCAGCGCGTCGCCCATGGTGGGGCTGTGCACCGTGGGCAATGCCGTGTGCAGCAGGCCGGCTTTCTCCAGTTCGCCGAGGATCGACATGATGCCGCCAGCGCGGTGAACGTCCTCCATGTGGACATCGTCCTTCGCGGGGGCGACCTTGGACAGGCACGGCACCTTGCGGCTGAGGCGGTCGATATCCTTCATCGTGAAATCCACCCCTGCTTCATGCGCGGCGGCAAGCAGGTGAAGAACGGTATTGGTCGACCCGCCCATGGCGATGTCGAGGCTCATCGCGTTTTCGAAGGCTTCGAAACTGGCGATGCTGCGGGGAAGAACGCTGGCGTCGTCTTCCTCGTAATAGCGACGAGCCAGCGTGACGATCAGCCGCCCTGCCCGCTCGAACAGGCCCTGCCGATCGGCATGGGTTGCCAATGTCGAACCGTTGCCAGGCAGAGAAAGTCCAAGCGCTTCGGTCAGGCAGTTCATCGAGTTTGCGGTGAACATTCCCGAGCACGAGCCGCAGGTCGGACAGGCAGACCTTTCGATCTCGGCGACCTGCTCGTCGGTGTAGGAATCGTCTGCTGCCGCCACCATCGCGTCCACAAGGTCCAGCGCCTTTTCCTTGCCGTCGAGCACGACCTTGCCGGCCTCCATCGGCCCGCCGGAGACGAATACGGCAGGAATGTTGAGCCGCATCGCTGCCATCAGCATGCCCGGAGTGATCTTGTCGCAGTTGGAGATGCACACCATTGCGTCGGCGCAGTGGGCGTTGACCATGTACTCCACGCTGTCGGCAATGAGATCGCGACTGGGGAGCGAATACAGCATCCCGTCGTGACCCATCGCGATCCCGTCATCCACGGCGATGGTGTTGAATTCCTTGGCGACGCCCCCGGCCTCCTCCACCTGGCGGGCGACCAGCTGGCCCAGGTCCTTGAGGTGCACGTGGCCTGGCACGAACTGGGTGAAGCTGTTCACGATGGCGATGATCGGTTTGCCGAAATCCTCGTCCTTCATGCCTGTTGCACGCCACAGGCCGCGCGCTCCGGCCATGTTGCGGCCATGAGTGGTGGTGCGTGAACGATAGGCGGGCATGGCGATCTTCTCCGTCTGGAGCCTTAGTCCTAGCAGACAGATCGATGCGGGATAACGGGTATTCGGCGGCAGATTTACCGCAGATCCCCCAAGTTGGCCTTTATCGGACGGGTAGGATCAGACTTCGAGAGCGACGCGGCCCATGACATCGGCCAGCATCACAGCCCAGCGGGCCTGGCCCGCTTCGTTGGCGATCTGGTCCTGACGGATCTCGACCGTGCAATAAGGAATGCCCGCAGCTTCGGCGTGGCGATCCATCGTGGCGTTGAGTTCCTTGCCCGAATACGGTTCGTTATCCCCGACGGTCAGGCCCTGTTCGCCGAAGAGGCGGATTGCGTGACGTGCTGCACGGTCGTCCTGGTTGTAGAGCAGCGAGACCTCCCATGGGCGGTCTTCGTCGCTGGTTTTCATCTCAGGCGTAAAGCTATGCAGCGCCACGATCATACGCGGCTGGATACGGGAAATGAGCTTGCTCAGCGCATCGTGATAGGGCCGATGGAACCGATCGAGGCGCGCCTCGATATTTGCGCCGATGTTGCCCGCGATAAGACGGCCATCGCTTTCGGTCGGGACTACGGCGGGGTCGTCCTCTGTGCGATGGAAATCGCAGACTAGGCGGCTGACGCAGGCGATGTGCGCGGGGATATTGTGACGACGTGCGAGACGGTCGGCGATGCCCTCCACCCCGATGTCGACGGCTATATGCTGGTCCAGCAGCGCGGGATCGATGCCGAGTTCGATATCCTCGGGCACGAAATTCGACGCGTGGTCGGCAACGCAAAGCAGGCCGCCGGGTCGCAGGTCGTCCGTGCCGACCTGGCGATACGGCAAATTGTCGATCATCATCTGAGAAGGCCCTTCATCTGCCACCAGTCGGGATGCGAGGCAGCGATGTTTTCGGCTGCCGCATCCCGCGCGGGAATATCGTCGTAGAGTGCGAAACAGGTTGCACCCGAGCCTGACATACGGGCCAGAAACGGGTCGGTTCCGCGCATTTGATCTAGTATCTGGGCAATGACCGGACGCAATTCAATCGCCGGCTTTTCAAGGTCGTTGCGACCGGTTAGCGCGATTTCGCGTGCATCGCCTTGCGGTAACGGACCGCGATCGCTCCCGTCCCACAGCTTGAAGACCGGCCCGGTCGCGAGCGACTGGCGCGGATTGACCAGCAATACGGGCGTGCCGGCGAGGCTGTCGTCCGCTGGTTCCAGGTCGGTTCCGGTCCCCCGTCCGATGCACGTGCGGCTTTCGACACAGGCGGGCACATCCGCCCCCAGAGCGGTTGCCCGCGTGTGCCAATCGTCCGGGAGGCCGTGCAATTCGCGAACGATGCGGAACACGGCACCTGCATCGGCAGAGCCGCCGCCAAGGCCAGCCGCGACGGGAAGGTTCTTCTCCAGAATGAGCGCTAGCCCGCCATTGCGTGGCAGCTTTCCGAGGGCTTTCGCCACCAGATTGTCGAACGGATCGTCCAGCCCGGATGCAAACTCCCCGATAGCGGAGACCGTGTCCCGCTCTGCCGGGCTTGCGGTTAGCCTGTCACCAGCATCGACGAAGGCGAACAGCGTCTCGAGCTCGTGATAGCCGTCCTCGCGCCGCTTGCGGACATGCAGCGCGAGGTTGATCTTGGCGAATGCGGTTTCTGCGATCGTCACGCGGGGCGCGGATCACATGTTCGGATAGTTCGGCCCGCCGCCACCTTCGGGCGTGGTCCATTCGATGTTCTGGTTCGGATCCTTGATGTCGCAGGTCTTGCAGTGGACACAGTTCTGCGAATTGATCTGGAACTTGGGTTCCTTCCCCTCCTCCTCGATCCATTCGTAGACGCCCGCCGGACAATAGCGGGTCGAAGGGCCGGCAAAGACTTCCAGCTCGCTTTCGCGCTGCAATTCGCGGTCGCAAACCTTGAGGTGAACCGGCTGGTCTTCCGCATGGTTGGTGTAGCTGTAGGCCACATTCGTGAGGCGATCGAAGCTGAGCACGCCGTCGGGCTTGGGATAGGCGATCTTCTTGTGCAGGTCGGCCCGCTCGAGCGTTTCGTAGTCGCGGTGGTGCTTCATCGTGATCGGCAGGCCGATCTTGAGCGTGCGCATCCACATGTCGATACCAGCGAGCACCGTACCAATGTCGCCGCCGTATTTCGCAACGGCAGGCTGGGCATTTTTGACCAGCTTGAGCTCGTCCGCGATCCAGCTGGAGCGCACGGCCTCGTCGTAATCCATCAGCTCGGTGTGTTCGCTACCCGCAGCGACGGCGGCAGCAATGCTTTCGGCTGCCAGCATACCGCTCTTCATCGCGGTGTGGCTGCCCTTAATGCGCGGCACGTTCACGAAACCGGCCGCACAGCCGATCAGTGCGCCGCCCGGGAAAGCGAGCTTGGGCACGCTCTGCCAGCCGCCTTCGTTGATGACGCGCGCGCCATAGGCCACGCGCTTTCCGCCTTCGAGCAGCTCGGCGATGGCCGGGTGGTGCTTGTAGCGCTGGAATTCCTGATAGGGCGAAACATAGGGGTTCTTGTAGTCGAGCGAGGTAACGAAGCCGATCGCAACCTGCCCCGCAGCCTGGTGGTAGATGAACCCCCCGCCCCAGGTATCGCTTTCCGACAGGGGCCAGCCCTGCGTGTGAATCACCTTGCCCGGTTCGTGCTTTGCAGGATCGACATCCCACAATTCCTTGATGCCGAGACCGTAGACCTGCGGCTGGCAATCCGCCTCCAGATCGTACTTTGCTTTCATCTTCTTGGTGAGGTTGCCCCGCGCGCCCTCTGCGAAGAGCGTATATTTCGCGTGGATTTCCATGCCGGGCTGGTAGTCGCCCTTCTGGCTGCCGTCTTCGGCAATGCCCATGTCCTGCGTCACGACGCCCGTAACCGCGCCCTTGTCGTCGAACAGCACTTCTGCTGCCGGGAAACCCGGGAAAACCATGACGCCAAGCCCTTCGGCCTGTTCGCCCAGCCAGCGAGCGAGATTGCCGAGCGAACCGGTGTACTTGCCTTCATTCGACATGAAGGGCGGCATCATGAATTCGGGCAGGTCCGACTTGCCGGTGGCCGACAGGACCCAGTGATGGTTTTCCGTCACCGGCGTCTGCGCCATCGGGCAGTCCATGTCGCGCCATTCGGGCAGCAATTCGTCGAGCGCCTTGGGATCGACCACCGCACCTGAGAGGATATGCGCCCCGATTTCGCTGCCCTTTTCGAGCACCACGACTTCGAGTTCTTCGTTGATCTGCTTAAGCCGGATTGCCGCTGCAAGGCCCGCCACACCGCCGCCGATGATGACGACGTCGCAGGGCATGGATTCACGTTCGCTCATGTCTCTCTCTTTTCGTCGCTATTCGCTTGCGCGATGCCTTGATTGTTGGAGCGTTCGAGGTCAAGACCTGCGCTGGACGGATGATGCACGAAAATCCCAAGCAAACCGGCGATTTCGCCACTGCAGAAGCTCTCGAAGCGGCCTTCGACTGGTGGCTGGAGGCGGGTGTCGACATGGATTATTCGGATGACACCGCCAACTGGCTGGCAGAACCCGAAGTCGAAGAAGCCGTAGCGGCGCCAAAGCCCGTCAAACGCATCGAAGAGCCCAAGCAGACTCCGGTCGAAAGGGCGTTCGAGGGAACAGCGCAAACTACCTCGATCGGTGGCGACCGCTCGACCTGGCCGCAAGACCTGGCAAAATTTCGCGAATGGTGGCTGAGCGAGCCTTCGCTTGGCCATGCGCGGGTCGAAGACCGGCTTCCCCCGCGCGGAGTCGCGAAGTCGCGCCTGATGATTATCGTGGCCGAACCCTATGGCGATGATGCGGCAGAATTGCTTTCGGGCGGCGCAGGACACTTTGCAGGCGCAATCCTGCGGGCAATGGATATCGCACCGCACGAGGCCTATCTGGCGAGCGCCCTACCAGCGCCCACGGCTTATCCCGACTGGAATGCCCTCGCAGCGAGCGGCCTGTCCGAAGTGCTGGCGCATCACATCAAGCTTGCCGAGCCGGAGCGCGTGCTTGCCTTCGGGCGCGGACTTGCCCCGCTCTTCGGTATCGACGCGGCACAGGCGCGTGAGGCCAGTTCGCTCGATATTTCGGGGCGAGAGGTGCCGCTGTTGCTCGCACCCGATCTCGCCGAACTTTCGCGGTCGGCCCAACGCCGCCGTAATTTCTGGAACCGCTGGCTCGAATGGACCGCATGACCAAACGCTTGCTTATCCTCGCCTGCCTCGCATCGACGGCAGGCACGCTCGCAACTCCACTGATGGCTCAGTCTTCCGACAGCCTGCGCTATTTCACACGCTCGCATTCGGCAGCACTGCCCCGTCTGCTGTCGCAGGACGACCAGCTTTATTACCGCTCGCTGTTCGAGGCGATCGAAGCGCGCAACTGGGACCGTGTCGAAGTCATGCTCCAGCAGCGCGACAACGGGCCACTCCACGGCTCCGCCCTTGCGGCCTATTATCTCCATCCCGAAAGTCCGCGGATCGAACTGCCGCGTATCGAGGCCTGGCTCGACCGCTTTTCCCGCTTACCTGAGGCGGCGGCAATCATACGTTTGGGACAGACGAGGGGCCTCGAAAGCCCGCCCTCGCTCCCGCGCGCACAGCAATTGTCACGCCAGCCCTATTCGACGAAGCGGATCCTGCCTCGCACCGTCGATGACGGCACCATGCGCGACGATATCAAAAGCGCCATCCTCGAGCGCATTTCCAACGACGATCCGGATGGTGCGCGCCTGCTCCTCGACGGCGTCGATGCCTCGCTTTCCCGGGAAGCGCGCGCGGAATGGCGTCAGCGTGTCGCGTGGTCCTACTACATCGAGAACCGCGACCGTGAAGCTTTCGGCATGGCACAGCTTGTCGCGCAAGGCTCGGGCGCATGGGTCGCGGAAGGTGACTGGGTGGCCGGGCTCGCCGCCTGGCGCCTCGGCGATTGCGGCAATTCCGCTGACTTCTTCCGTCGCAGCGCAGCCGGGTCGACGAACCCTTCTTTGACAGCAGCTGCACACTACTGGGCTGCCCGCGCGCTGGTCCGCTGCCGCCAACCGGAGAAGGCCGACGAGCAGCTGCGCGGAGCCGCGCGCTTCGACGAAACGCTGTACGGCATGCTGGCCCACGAACAATTGGCCCAGCAGCTGCCCGGGGACCACGCCTCGCCCGATCTCACCGCCGACGACTGGCGCAGGTTGCAGGATGAAGCTGCTGTCCGCGAAGCTGTCATGCTCGCCGAAGTCGGCCGCCGCGATCTCGCCGACGAAGCGCTGCGCTGGCAGGCTCGTCATATCGAAGCTTCCGATTACCCAGCGCTCACCCGCCTCGCCCGCGCGCTTGGTCTCGCAGGCACGCAGACCTTCATGGCGTACAACGCGCCGCGGGGGGCATCGTCGCCACCGAACCTGCGCTATCCGATCGCCTATCACGAGCCGACCGGCGGCTGGCGCGTCGATCCGGCCCTCGCCTTCGCCCATGCGCTACAGGAATCGAATTTCCGCGAGACCGTGGTCAGCCCGGCCAATGCCATCGGCCTGATGCAGATCCGCCCGATCGCCGCACGTGAGTATGCCGCCTCGATCAACATGAGCTCCAGCGCCGATCTCAAGGATGCGCGCACCAATCTCGCTTTTGGTCAACGCGCGCTGCAGGCGTTGGCCGATGCGGGATACACACGTGGCCACCTGCCCAAGGTCATGGCAGCCTACAACGCAGGCCCCACGCCCGTTGCGCGCTGGAACAGCGAAATCAACGACCAGGGCGATCCGCTGCTCTGGATGGAGTCCATCCCCTACTGGGAAACGCGCGGGTATGTCGCCATCGTGATGCGCAATTACTGGATGTACCTGCGCCAGGCCGAAGCCATGGCGGAAAGCCGCACTGCGCTGGCCCAGAACGACTGGCCGCAATTCCCCCGGACCCGATGAAAGGCACGCGCTGATGGCCATAGACGAAAGCCTCGAGTTCAAGCCGGTGAATATCGCGCTGCTGACGATATCCGACAGCCGGAGCGTCGCCGAAGATACCTCGGGCGATATCCTTGCCGGCCGGATCGAAGCGAGCGGCCATCGCCTCGCTGCGCGAGAGATCAGCAAGGACGACAAGAACGAGATCGCCGCGCATCTCCACCGCTGGATCGACGACGAGAACGTCGATGCGGTCATCACCACCGGTGGCACGGGCCTTACCGGCAGGGACGTGACGCCCGAGGCGCTGGACCGGGTAAAGGACAAGGACATCCCGGGCTTCGGCGAATATTTCCGCTACATCAGCATCGAGAGCATCGGGACCAGCACGATCCAGAGCCGCGCCTGCGCCGTGCTGGCGCGCGGGACCTATATTTTCGCACTGCCCGGATCGAATGGCGCGGTGAAAGACGGGTGGGACAAGATCCTCGCCTTCCAGCTCGACAGCCGCCACCGCCCCTGTAATTTCGTCGACATCATGCCGCGCCTGCGGGAGCGCTGACGGCTTGGCGGGGTAGCCGCCCTTCTCCTTCAGGAACGGCCTGGTCGGGAACTTGCAATCGGTTCGCTCGTCGGAGAGGGCAAGACCCGACCCGGAGCAAGCCCCTGCCAGAAATCGCTTTATTCACAACGACCACCGTTCTTCTCATTTTCGGTGGCAGTGCGATCCTGATTGCGCTTCTGGGTACGAAAATGGCAGGCTATGCCGACACTATCGCCGATCGCACGCGTTTCGGCGAGGCCCTGATCGGGTCGGTACTGCTTGGTGCCGGCACCAGTATCGCCGGTATCGTCACCTCCACCAGTACCGCAGCATCGGGCGCCCCTGATCTTGCCGTTTCGAACGCCCTTGGTGGGATCGCTGCGCAGACGATGTTCCTGGCACTGGCCGATGTGGCCTATCGCAAGGTCAATCTCGAACATGCTGCCGCTAGCCCGGTTAACCTGGGCCAGGCGACAGTGCTCATCATTCTTGTTGCGCTGCCGATCATGGCGTGGGCCGCCCCACCCTTCGCCATATTCGCGGTGAACCCGCTGACCCCAGTGTTGATCGCCGTTTATTTCATCGGCCTGCACAACGCACACCGGATCCACGAACGGCCGATGTGGCTTCCGCGAAAGACCGAGCATACGCGCCAGGAAGACGACGACGAATGTGACGACCAGCGCCCTCTCTGGATTATCGGGAGCCTGTTCGCCGCCCTCGTCGTGGTGGTGGGTTTCACTGGCTGGATCGTGGGCGAGACCGGCATCGAATTGTCGCGGCGCTTCGGTATATCGCACGGCGTCGTCGGTGCCCTTGGCACGGCGGTCGTCACCTCACTGCCAGAGCTCGTGACGACCATTGCGGCAGTCAGGCGCGGCGCGCTCCAGCTGGCGATCGGCGGCATCATCGGCGGCAATATGTTCGACGCATTGTTCATCGCGTCGAGCGATATCGCCTATCGCGAAGGCTCTATCTACAACGCCATATCCGAGCGCACCGTCTTCTGGATGGCCCTTACCCTGGTGATGACGGCCGTGCTGCTCATGGGTCTTCTCAGGCGCGAGCGGCAGGGGCCGGCGGGGATCGGCTGGGAAAGCGTGCTTCTGATTATCCTGTGGGGCGGCGGCGCGGGCCTACAAATCTACCTCGGCTGACCTCTCGACTGCAACGTATGTTCCGTTTATGTTCCACTTATGGAACGAAGCAATGAGTCGCCCTTCGCGGGACGTGGTGCGCAGTCGCGCGCGGTCCCTACCCGCTTCGGCCTTGCCACGCGCGAGGCGGATGGCGACTGGCGCGATCACATGGAAGCTTTGGATGGTCCGGCTGTAAAGCTGCGCACGCATGTGACGGAGGAAAATCCCCGCACCATCCTCAGCTTCAACCAGTCGCCCGACATCTTTTTCGACCGGTCGATCAATGCCTATCGAGGGTGCGAGCACGGCTGCGTCTATTGCTTCGCCCGCCCGACCCATGCATATCACGACCTATCGCCCGGGCTGGATTTCGAGACCCGGCTGTTTGCGAAGCCGAATGCGGCGGAGCTTCTCCGCGCGACACTGTCGAAGCCCAAATACCGCCCGAGGCCCATTGCGATGGGGACCAATACCGACCCCTACCAGCCGATCGAGCGGCGCTATCGCATCACGCGGCAAGTGCTGGAAGTCTGCCTCGACGCGCACCATCCCGTTACGATCACCACCAAGTCGGACAGGGTATGTGACGATCTGGACCTGCTGGCGGAAATGGCGAAGCGCCGGCTCGTCGCGGTCGCGATTTCGGTAACCAGCCTCGACCCAAAGCTTTCGGGCAAGCTCGAACCGCGCGCAGCATCGCCTGCCAAGCGACTCTCGGCATTGCAAAAACTGGCCGAGGCGGGAGTTCCCACCCACTGCTCCGTAGCGCCAGTCATCCCGGCCATTACCGACGAATACATGGAGGAGATCGTCCAGCGCGCTGCCGCCATCGGGGTGGACAGTGTGGGCTGGATCCCGCTCCGCCTGCCGCACGAAGTCGCCCCGCTGTTCCGCGAATGGCTATCCGTCCACTACCCCGAACGCGGCGACAAGGTGATGAGCATCGTCCAGTCGATCCGCAACGGAAAGGACAACGATCCGAACTTCTTCTCGCGGCTGAGGCCCACTGGCGTCTGGGCCGACCTCTTCCGCGCCAGGTTCCGAGTGGCCTGCAAGCGAGCTGGACTGGGCAAGGCGAAGTTCGAGCTGGATTGTACGCAATTCAGGCCGCCTGCGGTGGGCGGTCAGCTACGGCTACTTTAGGGAGCCACCTAGGGGCGGTAGGTCGTTGCAGGCCCCTTGGTAAACCACTCCGAATACTGCGTTTCCCGTTCAAGTCTCGTGACGATGACGAATGGCTTGCCGTAGATGTCGACGGCCTTCTGCTCGCAAGTTGCCTCGAGCAAATAGGAGTTCACGTAGCTGCATTCAGCCGGTCCATAGTCATCAGGCCATGGGCAACTGCCATGCACCGGATCGCAATTCGAGGTGTCGGCGCGGATCGTCGCCGATATGATCTCGTCACCCGATACGGTGAAGTGTACCGGCTTTTCTGTCGTTGCGCATCCGGCCAAGGCCACGACGCTCGCTAAGAGCAGACAATCACTGTTTCTCAAAACCCTTCTCCCGCATCTCCCGGAGCGAACCGCACCAATCTGCTGTCTGCCAGAGCCGCTGTCCGATTGACCACCGCCTTCTGGTAATCGTGATCCTTGATCATCTCGAAGAAGGCCCCTGCATTGGGATATTGCGCGACGAAACCGTCGTGCCATTGCATCGCTTCCGGCCCGGTCACCACCGTCTGGAACGCGCCGCGCCACACGATGCTGCCTCCGACCCTCCGAAAGATCGGACCGCTGGTCTTGCCGTATTCCTCGTAGGCGCGGCGGCCGGTCCAGCCGTTGCCGTGATGCTTGTGCCCCTCGGGGTACTCTGCCTTATCGCGATACTGGAGGAGGTTGAGCATATGGATCGGCTCGTCGCGCGGGAGGTCCTTGAACGCCTGGAAGTTGGCGGGGCTCGGATCGATGTAGGTTGCGCTCACGTCTCTCTCCTCAGACTTCGATTTCACGATAGGTGCCGGGTGCGATGCCGTCGACGCTCCAGTCCCCGATGCGCCAGCGGATGAGGCGCAGGGTCGGCAACCCAACCGCAGCCGTCATGCGGCGGACCTGCCGGTTGCGGCCTTCGGTGATCTCCAGCGCGATCCAGCTGTCCGGTACGCTCTTGCGATAGCGCACTGGCGGCTCTCGGCCCCACACGGGCGGCGGATCGATACGTTTCGCACGGGCGGGCCGCGTCATGCCGTCCTTGAGTTCGACGCCGCGCGCCAGTTTCTCCAGCGCCTCATCGTCAGCCTCGCCCTCTACCTGCACGAGATAAGTCTTCGCCATCTTGTAGCGTGGTTCGGCAATGCGCGATTGCAGCCGGCCGTCATCGGTCAGCAGGAGCAATCCTTCGCTATCCTTGTCCAGCCGACCTGCGGGATAGACGCCCGACACATCGACGAGATGCGCCAGCGTATCGTCCACCCCCTCCTTGCCCCCGGTGAACTGCGACAGCACACCGAACGGCTTGTTCAGCAGGATAAGCCTGCTCACGTCTCAAGCTTGTAGTCGGCGAACCGGTCGCGCAGGTCCTTCTTGCTGATCTTGCCGGTGGCGGTGTGCGGGATATCGTCCACGAATTCGACCGCATCGGGCAGCCACCACTTGGCGATCTTGTCCGACAGGAAGTTGACGACCTGTTCTGCAGTGACGTCCTGTCCCTCTTTTTTGACCACGAACAGGACCGGGCGTTCGTCCCACTTCGGATGGTACATGCCGATGCAGGCAGCCTCGGCGACGCCGGGGTGGCCCACGGCCGCGTTTTCGAGCTCTACAGAGCTGATCCATTCGCCACCTGACTTGATCACGTCCTTGGTGCGGTCGGTCAGTTGCAACGTGCCGTCGGGATGCAGCATGCCAACATCGCCGGTGTCGAACCAGCCATCCTCGGTCACCGCATCCTCTTCCGCCTTGAAGTAGCGCTTCACCACCCAGGGGCCGCGGATCTGCAAGGCGCCCGAAGTCTCGCCATCGCGGGGCAGGACCTTGGTCGGATCGTCGAGATCGACGGTACGCAGTTCCACGCCGAAGATCGGGCGGCCCTGCTTCATGGTCTTGAGGACCTTTTCCTCGAAGCTGAGCTGGTCCCAGTCATGCGTCGGGCCGCCGACCGTGCCGATGGGCGAGGTTTCGGTCATACCCCAGGCGTGCTGGACGCGCGTGCCATTCTTCATCAGCCGTTCGATCATGAACCTCGGCGCGGCGGAACCGCCGATGGTGGCGGCCTTGAGCGGTGGCAGGTCGATGCCCTCCGCATCGCAATACTGGAAATGGGCGAGCCAGACGGTTGGCACGCCCGCGCTGTCGGTGACGCCTTCCTTGAGCATCATCTCGTGCAGTACCGCAGGGTCGTTGACCGCGCTGAACACGAATTTGATGCCCGCCATCGCGCCTGCATAGGGAAGCCCCCAGCTGGCCGCGTGGAACATCGGGACCACCGGCAACATCACCGAGGATGCGCTGAAGTTGAAGGTCGAGGGCTGAAGGCCCGCAAGCGCATGCAGCACCGTGCTGCGGTGTTCGTACTGGACACCCTTGGGATTGCCCGTGGTGCCGCTGGTATAGCAGATCATGCAAGGATCGCGTTCGTCGCCATCGACCCATTCGAAGTCGCCCGATTGCTCGCCGATCCAGTCTTCGAACGAGGTCGTATGCTCGCCGCTATCGAAGCAGATGTAGTGGTCCACGGTCTTCCATCGGTCGCGCATCTTGTCGACGATCGGCTGGAAAGCGGCGTCGTAGATCATCACGCGGTCTTCGGCATGATTGACGATGTATTCGAGCTGGTCCTCGAAAAGGCGCGGGTTCACCGTGTGGAGGACGCCGCCCATTCCCGCGACACCATACCAGCTGACGAGGTGGCGGGAGTGGTTCATGGCGAGGCTGGCGACCTTGTCACCCTTCTTCAGGCCGAGTGCCTGCAGGGCCTGCGCCATCTTCAGCGCATCGGTGCGAATACCGGCCCAGTTGGTGCGCGTCTCACTTCCATCCGCCCAGCGTGTGACGATTTCGCGATCCGGTGCTTCGCGCGCCGCGTGATCGATCACGTGGGTCACGCGCATGGTCCAGTCCTGCATCGCTCCGAGCATTCGTCTCTCCTCTCTCGTCCCCGGCCCGTCCGTGCGGGCCCGAATTAGCTGACGAGTCGGAGATGTGCTCCGCCGCGTCGCTTGTCGAGCTGCACCTTGGCAAGGCTCGGCACGCTTGCCAAGCGTTCGGCCAGCTCGCCATCGAGCGCGAAATTGCGGCCAAGACGCATGACGGGATCGGCAGCCCCGCCAGTCCGTAACGTCACGAGCACTTCGTCCTTGCCGCCCATCGCTTCGAGCAGTTCTGCTTTCAGGGCCTCAAGCGCTGCCGCATCGTGCACGTCCAGCGTCATGATCATGGGCATGGACCCGCGCATTTCGGAGAGCGGCGTCCCTCCGCGGACGGTGATCCGCGGCGGCTCGTCGGGGCTCGGAGAATCGAGCTCCACCTGCAGCAGGACGCAGGTTTGTTCTTCCGCCCAGGTCAGGAACTTATCGACCATGCTTTCTTCAAAGCAGGCCGCGCTGAACTGGCCTGAGGCGTCCGAGAAATCCGCGCGAATAAATGGCTTGCCGCGCCGCGTGGTGCCCTTGTTCACCTTCTCCACCATCGCCGCCATCACCGCGTTGGAGCGGCCACCAGCAGGCGCGCCGCCCGCCATGAGCGAGGCGTAGGTCCGCGCGCCATTGGCTGAGGCTACGTCCTTCCACGCTGCCACCGGATGGGCGGAGAAGTAGAACCCGAAATTCTCGCGTTCGCGCGCCATGCGCTCGACCCGCGGCCAGTCCTCGACTTCTTTCAGCCGCAGCGTGTCGCCCTGCTCCTCTTCGCCGCCGAACAGGCCCGCCTGCCCGCTCGAACGTTCGCGTTCCGCGGCATCGGCCACGGCCAAGAGGAGGTCGGCATTTTCGAAAACCTTGGCACGGTTGGGCTCCAGCGCGTCGAGTGCGCCTGCACTCGCCAGCGCTTCCAGCTGCCGCGAATTTAGCGAGCCCTTGGGGATGCGCTGGAAGAGGTCCTGCAGGCTTTCGAACTGGCCCGAAACCTCGCGTTCATGGACGATGGCATCCATCGCCTTTTCGCCGACATTGCGGATCCCGGCGAGCGCATAGCGCACGGCATAACCGTCGTCGGTCTGCTCGACGGTGAACTCGGCCTCGGACTTGTTGAGGCACGGTGGCTCAACCGCGATCCCCTGTCGCCGCGCATCATCGACGAAGATCGTCAGCTTTTCCGACTGGTGCATGTCGAAGCACATCGATGCGGCGAAGAACTCTTCGGGGTAATGCGCCTTCAGCCACGCGGTCTGGTATGCAAGCAGCGCATAGGCGGCAGCGTGGGACTTGTTGAAGCCGTAGCCGGCGAACTTGTCGATCAAATCGAACAGTTCGTTTGCCTTGGCCTTCTCGATGCCCGAGACTTCCTTGCACCCGGCCACGAAACGTTCGCGCTGCGCGTCCATTTCCGCCTGGACCTTCTTACCCATCGCGCGGCGCAGCAAGTCTGCATCGCCGAGCGAGTATCCGGCGAGGATCTGCGCGGCCTGCATGACCTGTTCCTGGTAGACGAAAATGCCGTAGGTCTCGGCGAGGATGCCTTCCAGTTTCTCGTGCGGGTATTCGATCGGCACCTCGCCCGCCTTGCGCTTGCCGAACAGCGGGATGTTGTCCATCGGACCCGGACGATAAAGCGAGACGAGTGCGATAATGTCGCCGAAATTGGTCGGCTTCACCGCGGTAAGCGTCCGGCGCATCCCTTCCGATTCCAGCTGGAACACGCCGACCGTATTACCCGCCTTCATCAGTTCGTAGACGGCCGGATCGTCCAGTTCGAGCTGCGACAAATCGATCGTGATGTCGCGCTTTTTCAGGAGGTCGGTCGCCTTCTTGAGCACCGACAGCGTCTTCAGCCCGAGAAAGTCGAATTTGACGAGACCGCTGCTTTCGACATTTTTCATGTCGTACTGGGTCACCGGCATATCCGAGCGCGGATCGCGGTAAAGCGGCACCAGTTGCGCCAGCGGACGGTCCCCGATCACCACGCCGGCCGCGTGGGTCGAGCTGTTGCGCGGAAACCCTTCCAGCTGCATTGCGAGGTCGATGAGGCGTTTGACCTCGTTGTCGTTATCGTACTCGGACTTGAAATCTGCCGCCCCGTTGAGCGCGCGTGGCAGTGTCCATGGGTCGGTCGGATGGTTCGGCACCATCTTGCAGATGCGGTCGACATGACCGTAGCTCATCTGCAGGATGCGGCCCGTATCGCGCAGCACGGCGCGGGCCTTCAGCTTACCGAAGGTGATGATCTGCGCGACGTGGTCGTGGCCGTATTTCTGCTGGACATAACGGATCACCTCGCCTCGGCGGGTTTCGCAGAAGTCGATATCGAAGTCGGGCATCGAAACGCGTTCCGGGTTGAGGAAGCGTTCGAACAGTAGGCCCAGCTGGATCGGGTCGAGATCGGTAATCGTTAACGCCCAGGCGACCAGGCTGCCCGCACCCGAACCACGGCCCGGCCCGACGGGGATGTCGTGATCCTTGGCCCATTTGATGAAGTCGGCAACGATCAGGAAGTAGCCGGGAAAGCCCATCTGGTTGATGATCCCGACCTCGTAATCGAGCCGGTCGAGATAGACCTTGCGCTCTTCCTCCGACATTTCGCCATAGGGCTCGAGGCGCGCCTCCAGTCCCTTGCGGGCATCGGCTTCGAGCATACGCGCTTCGCCCTCGAGGTCGCCCGCGAGGCTCGGCAGGATAGGATCGCGATAGGGCGGCGCGTAAGCACACCGCTGCGCGATCACGAGCGAATTGGCCGTCGCCTCGGGAAGGTCGGCGAAGGCCTCTTCCATCATATGCGCTGTCTTCACATAGCCTTCCGGATTGGACTTGGGCCGCTCCTCCGCGTCGACATGCGTGGAATTGGCAATGCACAGCATGGCGTCATGCGCCTTGTACATGTGCGGCTCGGCAAAGTTGGCCGGATTGGTAGCAACCAGCGGAAGGTCGCGTTCATACGCAAGGTCGATCAGCGCCGCCTCGGCAGCCTCCTCCACTGCGTTTCCGCGCCGTGCAAGTTCGATATAGAGCCGGCCCGGGAAAAGCGCCTCGAGCTTGTCGAGCATGGCGGTCGCGTGACTTACCTGACCTTCAGCAAGCAAGCGCGTGACCCCGCCTTCGCTCGCACCGGTTAGCGCGATCAAGCCGTCGGTGTGCCCTTTGAGATCCTCGATCCTGATATGCGGTTCGAATTCCAGCGGCCGGTCGAGATGCGCGCGGCTGACCAGGTGACAGAGGTTGTCATAGCCCTTCTCGTCCTGCGCATAGAGCGGCACGTAATCGACCACTCGCCCTTCTTCGTCACGCGCGACGCCGAGGAGCGTGCCGGTGATCGGCTGGATGCCCTCCGCCTTGCAGGCATTGGCGAACATGACCGCGCCATAAAGCCCGTTGCGGTCGGCAATCGCGATCGCGGGAAAGCCGCGTTCCTTCGCCAGCTTGGCCATTGCCTTGGGATCGATCGCCCCTTCGAGCATCGAATAGGCGGACAGGACACGCAGGGGAACGAAGGGCTTGTAGGGCATTGCTCCAAATTAGTGATTTCCCACCAATTCGGAAGAGCGCCGCCCGCCTTATTCTCCACAGATGGTGGAGAAAATCAGTCGTCCCTCACCGCCGCGATCTTGCGCCGTGCGTCGCGGATGGTCGACCACGCGCCATAGGCGACCAGCACGCCGAGGAAGACCCACACCCAGACCGGGATATTGCGGCCCGCGATGGCGAGATAGAGATAGGCCGACACAAAGCAGAACCCTGCGCACAGCGTCGGGAGGACCGTGGATTTCTTCGCCCTCGCCCGTTTCACGAGCCACGCCATCGAGGCGAGGAAAAAAGGGATCGCGCCAACATAAATGGCGCCGAAAATGTATGGATTGACGCCGTATTCGGCACCAAGCGACAGAAACCACTGATTGATATCGGCAAGCATGGCCTATACTTCGCTCGCTATGCCCACGCGGTTACAGCAGCTTTTCGATATCCTTGGCGATGGCCTTGGGCGCATCGTTCGGGCCATAACGTTTCACCACCTTGCCATCGCGATCGATCAGGAACTTGGTGAAGTTCCATTTGATCGATTTCGAACCCATCAGGCCCGGCTTTTCATTCTTCATCCAGTCGAACAGCGGGCTGGCATTCTCGCCATTGACATCGACCTTGGCCATCAGCGGGAAGGTCAGGCCGAAATTGACCTTGCAGAACTCAGCGATTTCTTCCGCATCGCCCGGCTCCTGGTTGCCGAACTGGTTGCAGGGAAACGCCAGCACCTCGAACCCCTTGCCGGAGTATTCCTGGAACAGCTTTTCCAGCCCGTCATACTGCGGCGTAAATCCGCATTTGCTGGCCGTGTTGACCACCAGCAGGACCTTGCCGAGCTTGCCCGACAAGTCGACTTTCTCGCCCTTGTTATTGGCTACGGTAAAATCGGCGATGGTTGTCATGCGGATGTGTCCTTGCGGCAATTGATGCGATCGTAACTTTCCCGGCACGTCGGCCATGATCGACGCAGCCCTGCCCGCGCAGGCAGACAGGACTATCGCCTTGCACGCCGCAGGTCATCCGCACAAGTTGCGAGTTTCCGAGCTCGCCCATGCGGATTGCTCGCACGGCCTCCGCGAATTCGCTACGTGCGCGGAAAATCCGGTCGACGGGAGAGCTCCGCGATCTCCTCCGCATGGTATTCGCGATCGCCCGCCTTCTCGATGTAATATCCCGTCCGCTCTTCTTTCGGGAGGAGCATCATGTGCTTCACGAGATCGGCAAACGTGCCGGAACGCAGGCCTTTTGCTGCGTCGAGGACGCCGTCGCCATCCCCCTTGCGATGAAGCGATGCCCGGTCGTCCCACTGGATGCCGGGTGTGTGGGTGTCGTCTGCCTTGAATGTGCTTGGGTGGTCGGTCATCGATTGTCTCCTTTCCCGATTAACGAGCGAGAAGACCTTCGGGTCCGCTATCCCAGCACGCCCTCGTGCAAGCGGACGACACGGTCCATGCGCTGGGCGAGGCGTTCGTTATGCGTCGCGACCAGCGCCGCGCTGCCTTCCCCGCGTACCAGCTGGAGGAACTGCTCCAGCACCTTGTCGGAAGTCGCCTCGTCGAGGTTGCCGGTGGGCTCGTCTGCGAGGACCAGCGCCGGCCGGTTGGCGAGACCGCGCGCGACCGCAACGCGCTGCTGTTCGCCGCCGGAAAGCTGGCTCGGCCGGTGAGTGAGACGGTGACCGAGGCCCAGCGCGGTCAGCAATTGCTCCGCACGCTCTTCCGCTTCGGCACGCGAGCGCCCTGCTACGAGCTGCGGGAGAACCACGTTTTCGCGGGCATCGAAGTCCGGCAGGAGGTGATGAAACTGGTATACGAAGCCCAGATGATCGCGGCGCAGCGTCGTGCGCGCATTGGCATCGGACTTCTCTGCCGAATTGCCGGCGATAACGATCTCGCCTCCGAAACCGCCCTCCAGCAAACCGACCGCCTGCAGGAGCGTCGACTTGCCCGAGCCGGACGGGCCAAGCAGCGCGACGATCTCGCCGGGCATGATCTGCAAATCGACGCCGCGCAGGACATCGATCCTTTCGCCGCCCTGCTCGAAGCTGCGGGTCAGGCCTTTGAGTTCGACGACGGGATTACTCATAACGAAGGACCTGTACCGGATCGGTGCTAGCCGCCTTGAGCGCGGGGTAGAGTGTGGCGAGGAAGCTCATCACCAGGGCGAGGCCAACGATCATGGCGATTTCGACAGGATCGACCTTCGCCGGGATGGTGCTGAGGAACCGCACTTGCGGGTCCCACAGGTCGGCGCCCGTGAGCCAGCTGATGCCTTTCACGATCTGCTCTCGGAAGGCCAGCACCAGTGCGCCGAGCAACAGCCCTGCGATCGTCCCGAGTGCCCCGACGGTGAAGCCGGTCGTCACGAAAATCTTGGTCAGGCTGCGGCGTGTGGCACCCATAGTGCGCATGATTGCAATGTCCCGCGTCTTGGCACGGACCAGCATCACCAGGCTTGAAAGTATATTGAAAGCAGCCACCAGGACCATGAAACTCAACGCGAAAGCCATCGCGGCGCGTTCGACCTGAAGCGCTTCGAAAAGGGTCGAATTTATCGTCTTCCAATCCTGGACGACCGCCCTGCCTGCCAACTGCATCTGCACCGGCTCGAGAATGTTCTCGACCTCGTCGGGATCGGTGACCTTGACCTCGATCATGCCGACCGTGTCACCGATCAGCAGCAACGTCTGCGCGTCCTGCATCGGCATGACCACAAAAGCGCCGTCGTAATCGTAGACACCGATCTCGAAGATCGCCGAGACTTCGTAGCCGACCTGGCGCGGGACGGTGCCGAAAGGGGTCGAGCGGCCCTGCGGATTGATGACCGTAATCGTATCGCCGACACGCGCACCGATATCCTCTGCAAGCCGCACGCCGATGGCGACCTTGCCTGAGCCGGGCTGGAGCGTGTCCATATTACCGCTGATCGTCTTCTGGCCCAGTTCGCGCAGGTCTTCCAGCGTATTGCCTCGCAGCAGGATCGCCTTGGCGCGGCCATTGAACGTCACCAGCAGTGGCTGTTCGATCAGCGGAGAAGCCTCGACCACGCCCGGTGTCTCGCGCACTTCCTGCAGCACGTTTTCCCAGTCATCCAGCTTGCCGCCATAGGCCTGTACGATGGCGTGACCGTTGAGGCCCACGATCTTGTCCAGCAGTTCGGCGCGGAAGCCGTTCATCACGCTCATCACGATGACCAGCATGGCCACCGAGAGCATGACCACCGTGATGGAAATACCTGCGACAAGCGCAATGAATGCCTCGCTCCTGCCAGGGAGCAGGTAACGCTTGGCGATGGCACGTTCGAAAGGAGAAAGGATCAAGGCGGCTCTTGTCTGTCGTTGTCCGTGGCCAGAGCGTTTAGGCAGACAAATCTGGCCGCGCAATGAATTGCGCCGTTTGGTCCACCATTCTCCTGACCAATACCCTTGTAATCGGCCCGTAACATCGCCATTGGACCGCCATCGGTTGGCAGCGCGGACAGCACCCTGTGAAAACGCCCCTTGGGAACCTCACCCACCCTTTCCTCGACGAGGATGGCGACAAGCTGCGCGAAGAGTGCGGCGTGTTCGGCGTTATCAACGCGGCGGACGCCTCGGCGGCGACGGCCCTCGGACTCCACGCCCTGCAGCATCGCGGCCAGGAAGCCGCCGGTATCGTGGCTTGGGACGGCGCCGAATTCCGTGCCCGCCGCGGACTTGGCCATGTTGCCGAGAATTTCTCTTCCGCAGAGGCAATCGCCGAACTGCCAGGCCATATGGCTGCCGGCCACGTACGCTATTCGACGACAGGCGGCGCGGGCCTGCGCAACGTACAGCCTCTTTATGCCGATCTCGCCAGCGGCGGCTTCGCCGTCGCACATAACGGCAATATCTCCAACGCGGGCAAGCTGCGCGAAGAACTGGTGCAGCGCGGGGCTATCTTCCAGTCGACGTCCGACACCGAAGTCATCATCCACCTCGTCGCGACGAGCCGCTATCCCACGATCGTCGACCGGCTGGTCGATGCGCTCCGCCTGCTCGAAGGGGCCTATGCGCTTATCGTGATGACGCCGGAAGGCATGATCGCCTGCCGCGACCCGCTCGGTATCCGTCCGCTCGTCATGGGCCGGATCGGCGATGCCATCGCCTTTGCCAGTGAAAGCGTAGCCTTCGACGTCGTCGGCGCGGAAATGGTGCGCGAAGTCGAGCCGGGCGAACTGATCAGGGTCGATTACGACGGCAATGTGGATTCGCTCCACCCCTTCGGCACGCACAAGCCCCGCCCCTGCATCTTCGAACACGTCTATTTCAGCCGCCCGGACAGCTTTTTCGCAGGCCGCAGCGTCTACGAAGCGCGCAAGGCGATCGGCGCGGAACTCGCCAAGGAAAAGCCGGTCGAAGCCGATCTCGTCGTGCCCGTTCCGGACAGCGGCGTCCCTGCCGCCATCGGATATGCGCAGGAAGCAGGCATCCCGTTCGAACTGGGCATCATTCGCTCGCACTATGTCGGCCGGACATTCATCCAGCCCTCCGACGGCGCGCGCCATGCCGGCGTGAAACGCAAGCACAACGCCAACCGCAAGCTCGTGGAAGGCAAGCGGATCGTCCTCATCGACGATTCCATCGTGCGCGGCACCACTTCGATGCAGATCGTCGAGATGATGCGCGATGCGGGCGCCAAGGAAGTGCATTTCCGCGTCGCCAGCCCGCCGACCGCCCACAGCTGTTATTACGGCGTCGATACGCCCGAACGCTCCAAGCTGCTGGCCGCTCGCATGGATGTCGAACCCATGCGCGAATTCATCAAGGCGGACAGCCTTGCCTTCGTTTCGATCGACGGCCTTTATCGCGCCGTGGGCGAAAAGCCGCGCGTGAAGGAATGTCCGCAATTCTGCGATGCCTGTTTCACAGGGGACTATCCCACCTCGCTGACCGATCTCAACCGGCGCGACGACAAACAGAAACAGCTCGCATTTCCGGTAAACAAGGTCGCCTGACATGACGAAACCACTCGATGGAAAACTCGCCCTGGTGACGGGTGCGAGCAAGGGTATCGGCGCCGCAACGGCGGTCGCGCTTGCCGAGGCGGGCGCACACGTGGTCCTTACCGGGCGGGATGTCCGGGCGCTCGAACAGGTCGAGGACCAGATCCATGCCGTCGGCGGGGCATCGACCATCGCACCTGTGGACCTGGCCGAAAGCGATGGCATCGCCCGCCTCGCGACTGCTATTTCCGGCCGCTGGGACCAGCTCGATATCCTTGTTATTTCCGCAGCTTACCTCCCGGCATTGACACCGGTTACGCAGATCGACGGCAAGCAGTTTAGCCAGGCGGTCACGGTCAATGTGCTGGCAACGCAGGCCCTCCTCGCCAATTTCGACCCGCTGCTGAAGCGTGCGGACGCCGCTCGCGTGATCGGCCTCACCAGCAGCGTCGGCGAGACCCCGCGCGCCTACTGGTCCGCCTATGGCAGCACGAAGGCCGCCTTCGACAATTTACTCGAATCCTACGCGCACGAAGTCGAGAAGATCTCCGGCGTGCGCGTGGCGATTATCGACCCCGGTGCAACGCGCACCTCGATGCGGGCGAAAGCCTATCCGGGCGAAGATCCGCAGACGGTCAAGCCGCCGCAAGCGGTCGGCTCTCGCCTGGTGGAGCTGCTTGTTAACGATTTCGAGACCCGCCACCGAGAGCGGATCGAAAGCTAGGTTAACCCTATACCGCGACTCTTCCGTAATCCTCCTGAGAGAGATTCCGCTAAACAACACGCGCGTTTTTACCCGGACGTGCAGTTTCGGAAAAACTCAGTCTCAGCAAGGTGCCGGATATGACCTACCAGACCCAGGATCGCTACTCGGTAGCATCGCAGGAAGACCGGTGCGCGCCGCGTACCAAGCTGACCATTCCCGGCCAGCTGCGCGCCAGCGGTGGCCGCGCCTTCCAGACGGTGGTGCACGACCTCTCGATCTCGGGCTTCTCGGCAGCGGCCATCAACCGGATGCACGAAGGCCAGATGTGCTGGCTCACCCTGCCCGGCCTTGAATCGCTACAGGCGCAGGTCGTGTGGTGGGAAAACTGCATGGTCGGTTGCGCGTTCAACGAACTGCTTTCGCCGATCGTCCATGACAACATCCTCGCCCGTTACAGCGGCGAAGGCGCATACCGCCCCTACTGATTACGCGAGACAGGCGACAGTGCCGACGCAATGGCGGCGACCGCTGGGCGCTGGCCTGAACCTTCGTCCGGTATCTCGTCGTCGGTGGCGGTGCGCCCTACCGGCCTCCGCCACCACTCGTTTCCAGGCTCAGTCCGAAGCGTTGGCCAATCTATAGACGAGATCGCGGAACTTGGCGCGGTAAGGGTTGCTCGTGGCCGTCGGCCAGTTGCTGACCACTGCCACCACCAGATCGCTTTCCGGAACGATGGTGATTGCCTGGCCGAAGATACCCTGCGCACCGTAGGCACCCTCAGGATAGGCCCACCACTGGTAACCGTATCCGAAGCCCGGTGCATTGGGAGCGAAGGAAACCTGCGCCGCGCCTGAATCGGCAAACCAGCCCTCCGGCACGACGCCCTCCCCGCCTTCGAGCACGAACTGGCCGAAACGGGCATAGTCCGACAGACGCAGCGAAAGGCAGCAACCACCGATATTGCCGCCGGTCAGATCCTGCATCCAGAAGAGGCGGCCTTCGAAGCCCGCGGGCTCCACGATATTTTCCGCCGCATAGGCAGCAAGCGATTTGCCGGTAGCTTCCTCGACGATGAGGCCGAGCAAATTGGTCTCCAGCGTCTTGTAGACCCATTTCTCACCCGCCGGTGCCTCGCGCGTCAACGTGCGGGCATAGGTCACTGCCTGCGATTCCCCTGCAACCGGCGCGATGGCGAGCATCTTCGCAACATCGCTGTCGGGATCGGTGTAATCCTCGTTCCACGCCACGCCCGACGTCATCGTGGCGATCTGGCCAACCGTGACGCCATCGTAGGCGGTGCCTGCGAGAGCGGGAATGATCGACGTCACCGGTGTGTCGAGGCTTTCGATGTAGCCATCCTCGATCGCCGAACCGAGCAGGGATGAGGTAAAGCTCTTTGCGACGGAAAAGCTCGTCCAGCGATCCTGCGCGCCAAGGCCCAGGCCATATTCCTCGAACCGGACCTTCCCGTCTTCGAGCACCATCACCCCGCCGGCCTGCGTGTCGGCCATGAAGCTGCGTATCGCGGCGACAGTTTCGGCATCGAGGCTTTCACCGCGTGGAAAAGAGCGAACCGTATTGGCGGGCGCGACTTCCAGGCCCGGAAAGAGGGATTCCATGTCGCGGAAAGCAGCGGAGCGGCGCTCGTCGCTCCAGAAGAGGATCGAATCGCCCGGATCCATGCTCGCCATCTGCTCCGGCATGCTCTGGCTTACGGCGGGAGGCGCGGCATCGGCCGTCTCGAGCGGACCCGAATAGGCTGCAGAGCAACCGGCCACGGCCAGTGCGGTCATCGAAGCAAGTATCGCACGCATCAAATCTCTCCCTCTTTCACCAGTGTCACCTGATGCACATCGATGCCGCCCCCGCGGAAGCCGCCTTCGCAATACATCAGGTAGTAGCGCCACAGGTTGCAGAATTGCGCATCGAAACCTTGCGGCAATGCGCCATCGCGTTCCGCGCGGTCGAATGCCTCGCGCCATATTCGCAGGGTTTCCGCGTAGTCGAGCCCGAAATCGGCCTGGTCGCGCCACTCGAGGCCGCGCTCCTCCGCCAGTTCGCGGAACTCGCTCGTCCTGATCAGCAAGCCGCCGGGGAAGATATAGGCCTGGATGAAATCGGCGCTCTTTGCATAGTCGTCGAACAGCTCGTCGCGCATCGAGATGTACTGGATTGCGGCGCGTCCTCCCGGTTTCAGGTTGCGCGCGATGCAGTCCATGAAGGTGGGCCAGTATTCCTGGCCGAGCGCTTCGACCATCTCCACGCTGACGATGGCGTCGTAGCTGCCTGCGGCGTCGCGATAGTCCTGCTTGCGAAAGTCGACCGCCGGATCGTGGCGCTGCCTCGCCCATTGCAGCTGTTCGTCGGACAGGCTGATCGCCGTGACGTCACTGCCTCGCGATGCGAAGAAATCCGCCAGGGCGCCCCATCCGCAGCCGATCTCGAGCAGGCGCTGGTGGTCACCAAGCCGCGATGCCAAGGCATCCCACTTGCGCCTCTGGCCCGCTTCGAGGTCGTCGTCCGCAATCCCGAGACCGGAGGAATAGCTCATCGTCGGATCGAGCCAGGCGGCGTAAAAATCATTGCCGAGATCGTAATGGGCGCTGATGTTCTTCTGCGCGCCTTCATGCGTATTGCGATTGACGAGGTGCGCCAGCTTCAAACCGTGGCGGAAAGGACCCTTGGCCCGCGCCGTGTCACCGAGGCGCGAGGCGTGCTGCATGAACAGGGCGAATAGCGGCACCGGATCGGAGCTCCACCACTCTCCCGCTTCCCACGCCTGGTACCAGCCTACCGAGCCATTGCTCGCAAGTCGCACCAGCGCGTTCCAGCTGCGCAGTTCGACGTCGCACTCGAAGCCGGGTTTGCGACCGCCAAGGACACGCTTCGTGCCATCGGGCAAAGTGGCGCGGATCGCACCGGAGACGATCGCCCCGTCGATACGATCGAGGATCTTGCCGAAGCCGGGAGCGACAAGACGCGCCAGAAATCCCGGCTTGCGGGCGAAGGGTTTCGCCCCGTCGAGCAGGTCGCGTCCGCGCTGGCTGGTAGGCATATCCATGGGCGCCGCTATGCCGTGCAGCGAAGCGGGCGACAAGTCCGCTACGACTTGCTTGCCCGGTAGGCTTCAAGCGCCCGTTCGCGCGCTTCCTTGTGGCCGATCATCTTGACCGGATAATCGCCGCGCTTGTCGTCGGGCGGATCGTGGATATTGTCGTCGGACAGGCCTTCGAGTTCGGGAACATATTGCCTGATATAGTCCGCGGCATCGAACTTCTGGCTCTGCGTAAGCGGGGCCATGATGCGGCTGAACATATTGCTGTCGACGCCGGTGCCGCTGATCCATTGCCAGTTGACGCCGTTATTGCCGTAATCGGCATCCACCAGGCAGTCCCAGTACCACTGCTCGCCGAAGCGCCAGTCGATCAGCAGGTGTTTGACGAGAAAGCTGGCGCAGATCATCCGTACGCGGTTGTGCATCCAGCCCGTCTGCCACAGCTGGCGCATCCCCGCATCTACGATGGGATAGCCGGTCATGCCGCGCTGCCAGCACTTAAGGTCCTCTTCGATGAGGTGCCCGGCATTCGGATTTCGCCACAAGGTCCGCTCGTCGTAATCGCGATAGCTCTCGCGCGGATAGTCCGGGAACTGGTCGATCACGTTCTGAGCGTAGTCGCGCCAGATGATCTCCTTCGCGTAGGTTTTCCAACCGTCGCTGCGCTTGTCCTTGAGCTTGTGCCAGACCTGTGCGGGACTGATCTCGCCCCAGTGAAGATGCGGCGAAAGGCGCGACGTGATGTCCTTCGACGGCAGGTTTCGCCCCTCGTCATAGTCTGCGACCTCGTCCGTCCACCAGTCGAGCCGTTCGTGTGCGGCGGCTTCGCCGAACTCCCAGAAATCGCGGATGCCACCCGCCCAGTCGGGCTTTGTCGGAAGCAGGTCCCAATCGGAAATTTCATCGCTCTCCGGCCAGCTATCAGGTGACGAGATAGTCTCCGGCTCACCAAGCACATCGCGGGGGGGCATCACTTCGAGCATGGCCTTGGAGAAAGGCGTGTAGATCTTGTACGGATCCCCCGAGCCTGTCGTCACCGAGCCGGGCGGCAACAGGTAATTGCCGTCGTAGAGGCACAGCTTGCGATCTTCGCCAAGCGCATCTCGAAGCTCGTCCTCTGCCTCTTTCCACCACGGCTCGTAGTGGCGCATGGCGTGAATGCAGCTTGCCCCGACTTCATCGGCAATCGAGGCGAGGATTTGCGGCGCATCACCTTTGCGCAGGACGATTTTCGAGCGGCGGCTGCCGAAGCTCCTACCGAGGCTTTCGAGCGAATAATTCAGCCATACCAGCGAGGCGCCGCCATAGGCATGGTCGCCAGCCCGGTCCTGGTCGAGGACGAATACCGGTATGACTGGACCGGCCTGGGCGGCTGCATGGAGGGCGGGCTGGTCGGCCATGCGCAGGTCGCGCCGCAGCCAGACGATTTGGGGAGAGCTCATGCGGACCTAACCGCCGTTCCCTTCCGACGGTTCCGTTTTGACGCCGTCGCAAATGTCGGACGGCAGCCTGACCTCGAACCGGCCTGTGGCGCGGGGATCGGAAAAGCGCGCATCCCTCAGCCAAAGCGTGCCGTCTTCTTCGGGCACGATATAGGGCGTTCGCGCCCAGAACAGGAAGGCATCTATCTGGCTATCCGCAGCGCGAGCACGCTCGAGATCGCAGCGGTCGAGCGGCACGCCGGGAAAGGTGGTATCCTCGCCAAGTGTATAGAGGCCGTTCCCGCCGGTAATCATGTCGCGTTCCCACGACCACAGCGGCGGCGGGCTGGCGATCACGATCTCGGTGCCGGTCGGACTGCCGGTGACCCCGCGCTCCGCATTGCCCGTGATGAAGCCTTGCAATGCGATGTAAATGCTGGCGAGCGAAAGCGCGATGCGCGCGGGCTGCTTCCATTCCCCTTCCCGCTTCTCGCGCCGCAGGGAAAACCATGTCGCGAAGCCCATCCCGAGCCACAGCCATATGTCGATGATGAACAGTGTGTCGCCGTAGAACCATCGGCTCGAGAACGGCTCGAGCAGGCGGATGCCGTAGACGTTCAGCCAGTCGAGCGCCGGGTGGGTCAGGCAGCCGATAAAGCTCAACAAGAACAGCCATTTGAAGCTGACTGGTAAGCGGTCGTCTGGCCGTTTCCCGCGGCTCGCCTGCCAGCGGTCGAAGCCGTAGAGCAGCCCCGCGAGGATCAGGGGAAGCAGTATTAGCGCAGGCGGACCATGGGTAATCCCGCGCCGGAATCCGAGATGCTCCACGCCCTCCAGCCAGAAGAAGCACGCCGCATCCACATCGGGCAGGTTCGCGCCGAAGATCAGCGCGGGCATGGCGAGCCCAGTCTTCTTTTTAAGCCCCGCCTGTCCGATCAAGGCACCGACCAGGCTGTGAGTCAGATTGTCCAAGCATTTCCTCCCGCCGATACCCGATAGCTTACTTCGTGAGTTGGACCGTTATGACCACTCCGCAATTGCTGCGCCTCGCGCAAGGCCTTTGGCAGAAAATCCAGGACGAATACCGGCTGCTCCTCGGCTTTGTTGCCGCGATTGGCCTCGCGGTCACCTTCGGAGCGCTGGCGGGAGAAATGCTGGAGGGTGACTTCGGTGCCTTCGACAGGAATTTTCTTCTCGCTCTCCGTCATTCGGATGACCTCGCAACTCCGATCGGGCCGCATTTCATCCAGACCGCCATGCTGGACATCACCGCCATGGGAAGCGAGACGATCCTGACGCTCGTCACGCTGATGGCGCTCGGATTCCTCCTTTTGCGCAAGCGCTATCGACAGACCATGCTGGTGGCGGCAGCGGTCGGCGGCGGGGCTATCCTCAGTGGCATCCTCAAATCGCTTTTCTCTCGTGCGCGCCCGGATGTCGTGCCGCGCCTTGCCGAGGTCAGTTCCGGCAGTTTTCCCAGCGGGCATGCGATGAACAGCGCCATCATCTACCTCACGATCGCAGTGCTGATCGCGCGCAGTTACGAAGACCCGCGCACGCGCAGTTTCATCGTCGGGCTCGCTGCACTGGCAACGCTGACCATCGGGTTCTCACGGGCTTATCTTGGCGTTCACTGGCCGACCGATGTCGCGGCTGGCTGGCTGGTCGGCCTCGCCTGGGCGCTGCTGATGGGGATGATCGCCATCACCCTCCAGAAACGCCACCAGATCGAACAGCCGGTCGACGATACGACCGAATCCGAGGATTAGCTTTAGATCGGGTCCTGCGCCGTACCGCTGACGGTCCAGGTCTGACCCTTGCCGAGCAGCTTGGCGAGATTGGCTTCCTTGCCCTCGCTCGCCCGCTTGCGCTCTTCGATCACCGCGTCCTCGAACGTCGGGCGCGGATCGTCGTAAAGCACGCCGAGCGCCATCGGGAACGGGCCGAAGGGCATTTCGATCAGCATGTGCGCGACCGAGCGGTTGGTGACGTCGTGGACGATCACGCCCGCCGATTGCCAATCGCCATCCGTCACATCGACGACCTCCAGGCTCAAGGTCTCGCGATTGAGCGCGATGCCCTTGGTGTCGCCAGCGAACAGCATCGGCTTGCCATTCTCCAGCCAGAGCTGGCGATCTTCCGCACCTTTGGGCGCAGCGAAGTCGTTGAAGACGTCCTTGTTGTAGACGATGCAGTTCTGGAAAATCTCGATGAAAGCCGCGCCCTTGTGGGCATGGGCGGCCTTGAGCACGTCGGGCAGGTGCTTCGACACGTCGAACCCGCGCCCGATGAAGCGCGCGCCGCTGCCGAGGGCGAATGCCGCCGGGCGTGCCGGATGGTCGTAGCTGCCGATCGGCGTGGAAGGCGACTTGGTGCCTTCGCGACTGGTAGGCGAGGCCTGACCCTTGGTGAGCCCGTAGATCTCGTTGTTGAACAGCATGATCTGCATGTTCACGTTGCGACGCAGGACATGCATCAAGTGGTTGCCGCCGATGGACAGGCCATCGCCGTCACCCGTCACCAGCCACACGTCGAGGTCCGGATTGGCAAGCTTTGCACCCGTGGCAAAAGCAGGCGCACGGCCATGGATGGTGTGGAAGCCGTAACTCTCGATGTAATAGGGAAAGCGGCTCGAACAGCCGATGCCCGAAATGAACACCGTGTTCGCCGGGTCTGCCCCCAGCTGCGGCAGCGTGCGCTGCACGGCTTTCAGGATCGCGTAGTCACCGCACCCCGGACACCAGCGAACTTCCTGGTCGGTTTCCCAGTCCTTGAGCGTGGTTTCGATTTTAGCGGGTGCGTTCATATCAGGCTCGTTTTCCGTCTAAGATAGGCAGACAGGTTTTCTACTGCTTGTGCCAAGAGAAAGCCCCCCATGAATGGAGAGAAGTAATCGGCGTTTCCAACTGACCGTTCCTGAGACCAAACGATCAAAAAATAGGCGATGGCCACGGCTAGGGCAGCGCCAGTGAGTTCGCCCCAAATACCTTTCTCTTTGCGGTCATTTTCGGGGAGATAACGGCCCCGAACTGCTTCTCGCATGATCGGATGGCTTGCGAAGCTGGCGATCAGTCCGACAAAAAGGCCAACCGCCGCCGCAATCCAAACCGACTCTCTGGGTGTCGCGAGGTATTCGGCGACGAAGCCGCCTCCAATCAGAGCGGCAATCAATCCGGAAATGGAAAGAAAGAGTTTGAGGAGACTCACGGCTAAACTTCCGTGCTCGGAAGCTGCTGGTCGTTGGCGGGGACCTGCCCGCCTTCGTTGCCGGGGACGCCGTCGAAGAACTTGCCGATTTCGCGCTCGAGCTCGGCGATCTGGAACGGCTGTCCGCTGGTCTTGGTGAGCGGCCGGGCATCGACGAGGAACTGGTCGCGCAGCACCGTCTTGAACTGGCCGGTGTTCATTTCCGGCACGAGGACGTGGTCGAACCCGCGCAGCAGGTCGCCGAGGTTACTCGGCATGGGCCAGATGTGGCGGACATGGATGTGGCTCACGTCCATGCCCTTGGCGCGGCAATTGTCGACAGCGCGATGGATCGGGCCATAGGTCGAGCCCCAGCCCACCACGGCCAGCTTGCCGGACGTCTCGCCGAGGCAGACATCCTGGTCGGGCACGGCGATATTGTCGACCTTGGCCTTGCGCAGGTCGGTCATGCGTTGGTGGTTGTCGGGCGAATAATCGATGTTGCCGGTAAGCTCGTGCTTCTCGATCCCACCGATGCGATGCATCATGCCGGGCGTACCGGGCTTGATCCACGGACGCGCGCCCTTTTCGTCGCGCTTGTAGGGAAGCAATTCCTCGCCGCGCGGTTCGGTCAGGAATTGGGCCGGGAACGGCTCGAAATCGGCCGGGTTAGGCACCTTCCACGGCTCGGCCGCATTGGCGATATAGCCGTCGGTCAGCAGCATGACGGGCGTCATGTACTGGGTTGCGATACGGCAGGCCTCGATAGCGACTTCGAAAGCATCGGACGGGCTGCGGGCCGCAATCACCGGCATGGGCGCATCGCCGTTGCGGCCATAGACCGCCTGGTAAAGGTCGCTCTGTTCGGTCTTGGTCGGCAGGCCGGTCGAGGGGCCGCCGCGCTGCGAATTGACGATCACCAGCGGCAGTTCGGTCATGATGCCAAGCCCGATGGCTTCGGTCTTCAGCGCAATGCCGGGGCCGGAGGACGAGGTCACGCCAAGCTGGCCGGCATAGCTCGCGCCGATGGCCGCGCAGATCGCGGCGATCTCGTCTTCCGCCTGGAAGGTCGTGACGCCGAATTCCTTCAGCCGCGCGAGGTGGTGGAGGATCGCCGAAGCAGGCGTGATCGGATAGCCGCCGAAGAACATCGGCAGTTCGGCCAGCTGCGCACCCGCGACAAGGCCAAGGCTGACGGCTTCCGCTCCGGTAACCGTGCGATAGAGGCCAGGTGCGCTGGGCGTCGGATCGATATGGACCTGCTTGAGCGGCCCGGCGAGCTCCGCCGTCTCGCCATAGGCATGGCCTGCATCGAGCGCGGCGATATTCGCATCGGCAATATCCGGCTTGGACTTGAACTTGGCCTTCAGCCAGTCATGGATCGGCTCGCGCGGGCGATCGAACATCCACAGGGCAAGGCCCAGCGTCCACATGTTTTTGGACCGCAACGCATCCTTGTTGCCGAGGCCGAAGGGCTTCACCGCCTCGATCGTCTTCTCGGAAATGTCGAAAGCCAGCACGTCGAACTTGGCGAGGCTGCCGTCCTCGAGCGGATTGGCGTCGTAATGCGCCTTGTCCAGGTTGCGCTTGGTGAAGGCGCCGGTGTCGGCAATGATCAGGCCGCCGGGCTTCAGGGCGGCAAGGTTCACCTTCAGCGCGGCCGGGTTCATTGCGACCAGCACATCGGGCGCATCGCCTGCCGTGTTGATCTCGCGGCTGCCGAAATTGATCTGGAAAGCGGAAACACCGAACAGCGTGCCCTGCGGCGCGCGGATTTCCGCCGGGAAATCGGGGAAGGTCGCGAGGTCGTTACCCGCCAGCGCAGTGGAGAGCGTGAACTGTCCGCCGGTCAGCTGCATGCCGTCGCCGGAATCTCCGGCGAAGCGCACAACCACGGCTTCGGGGCTTGCGGGAAGGCCGCTATGCGGCCGGTCGGCGTCGCTCGGGGCGGCTGTTGCCATCCGGTCAATTCCTTGTCGCGCACCGAGTTTCACGGCGCATTGTCAATGGGAGCGCCACCTAGGACCCGCTCCCTCCTCTCGCAATGAAGTTTCTCTGCTAGCGGTAAAAAGCGCAGTGGAAAAGCGTAGCCGACACGCTAAGTCTCTTTTCGCAACGAAAGAGGAGAGAGACGCCATGGCCGATACCGAACATTTTGTGCGCGACGATGTGCGCGGCTTCCTGGACATGCTGGAGCAGATCGGTGGCAAGGGCGTCGAGGAAGTGGGCGCGGTCGAAGGCCGTGTGCAGATGAAGACCATGGGCCAGCTGGCAGAAGCCCCGCCCCGCGACCTGGCGGTCAAGAAGGACCTCACCTGCCCCGGCCCCGCAGGCGATATCCCGCTGCGTTTCTATGACGCCAAGGACACGCGCGAAGCCGGTCCTTGCGTGATTTTCATCCATGGCGGCGGTTTCGTCATCGGCGATATCGAGGTTTACGATTCGCTCTGCACCGAAATCGCCCATCAGCTCGATTTGCCGGTCGTGTCGATCGAATACCGCCTTGCGCCCGAACACCCCTTCCCCGCTGCGCCAGACGATTGCGAAGCCGCAGCCCGCTGGGTGGCCTCCTCGCCCGAGGCGCTGGGCCGCGAGATCACCGGGCTCGTCATCACGGGTGACAGTGCGGGCGGCAATCTCACCATCGTCACGACCAACCAGCTCGTCAACGAACCTGCCGACGTGCCGGTGATCGTCCAGGCACCAATCTATCCGGTGGCGAGCGACGTGTCGCAGCATCGCAGCCTCAAGGACTTCGCCGAGGGCTTCCTCCTCACCGGCGCGGCGATGGCCTGGTTTACCGAGCAATATGGCGGCGATCCCAAGGATCCGCGCAACACTCCGATGGTCGGCGATTGCAGCAACACTCCGCCCACGGTGGTGTGCACGGCAGGCCTCGATCCCTTGCGCGATTCAGGCCGCGAATATGCCTCGCACCTGATCCAGCAGGGCACCGAAGTCATCTATCTCGAATTCCCCGGGATCATTCACGGCTTTACGACGCTGAGAAAAGCGATACCGAGCGGGCAGAAGGATCTCGATGCCTTCCTCGATGCGATCAAGCTGATGGTGGAGCGTTACAGGTGAGTGAACTGGGTTACCGGCCCTGTGTCGGGGTGATGCTGGTCAATGGCGACGGTCGCGTGTTCGTCGGTCGCCGGATCGACAACAAGGAAGGCGACTGGTGGCAGATGCCCCAGGGCGGTGTCGACGAAGGCGAAGACCTCGACCAGGCCGCCCTGCGCGAACTTGCGGAAGAAACCGGCGCGAGGCCCGAACACGTCGCCATCATCGACCGCATGGCAGAGCCAGTGCGCTACGATCTGCCCGAAGAACTGATCGGCAAGCTATGGGGAGGGAAATATCGCGGGCAGGAGCAGGTGTGGTTCCTCGCCCGTTTCTCCGGCAGCGACGAGGATATCGACCTCAACGCCCATGACCCGGCGGAATTCTGCGATTGGAAATGGGCCGAGCCCGAGCAGCTTCCCGAGCTGATCGTGCCGTTCAAGAAGCGCGTCTACCGCGCCGTCGTCGAGGCGTTTCGCGAGCTGGTCTGAGCGGTCAGTTCGCCTGAACATCCCGCGTTTCGGGCAGGGTTGCTTCGGCGGTCATCACAGGGGTGCGCGGACCCGCGGCGATGGCGGCCGCGATTTGCTGCGTTTCGGGGCAGGTTTCGCCGCATAGCGACTGGACCGCCGCCAGCTTTTCGCGCGCCTTTTCCAAGGCGCCTTTCTCTGCCAGCGCGGCCCCTTCGCCAGCCATGGCGACGAGGTTTTGCGGGTCGCGGTCGAGCGCCTCGCGATAGTAGCGGATTGCCTTGCCCTGCAGATTATCCGCCCGCGCCGCTTCGGCGAGGTGGATGAAAATGGGGGTGTACCCGGGATCGACTGCCAGTGCGGCCTCGAACGCGTCGATGGCGCCCTGCGTATCGCCAGCATCCAGTGCAGACTGACCTTCTGCAATCAAGACACCTGCCCGCGGCGCCGGATCGCGCTCGTTCCCCCAGCTGACGCTCGCCGTAAGCGCGAGGGCTAGCGAAAGGGCAGCAGCAGCGGGAGCAAAACGCATTATCGTCTCCGTCAGGGGCGTAATCGCAGATGGGCGCGGATCGGCCATGTCACAAGGCTATCACGACTTTTCTGCACGGGCGATGAAAAAACCGTCCGTCCCGTCGTGGTGCGGGGTGAGGCGGATGCCCCGCCCTCGTGCACGCCCGGCAGGGAGGTCCATCAGGGATGCTGCGAATGCCGGATCGCGCGCAAGGAAGGCGTCGAATTGGTCCGCGCCCTCCTCGTCCAGCAGGGAGCAGGTGACGTAGATCAGACGCCCACCCGGCTTGACGAGACGAGCGCCGATGTCGAGCAGGCGGGCTTGCAATTCGGTGAGACGCGCCAGTTCCTTCTCGTCCAGCCTCCAGCGCGCTTCGGGATTCCGGCGCCAGGTGCCGACGCCCGAACACGGGGCGTCGATCAGGACCGCATCCGCCTGACCCTCGAATTTAGCAAGAACATCAAGTTCCTGACCGGGATTGAGCAGCACCGTCTCGATATTGGTCGCCCCGGCACGCTCCGCACGCGGCATCAGGGCCGACAGGCGATTGCGATCGGTGTCGCTGGCCACAAGGCGGCCAAGATTGTCCATCGCTGCGGCCAGCGACAAGGTCTTGCCACCCCCGCCCGCGCACAGGTCGATGATGGTTTCACCCGGCTGCGCAACGGCAGCAAGGCAGGCGATCTGGGAGCCGGTGTCCTGGATCTCGACCTTGCCGTCACGCCATTCCGGCCATTGCTCGACCTGCGTGCCAGCCTCGAGGCGGAGGCCATTCGGCGCAGCGGTAGGCGTGGTTTCCACTGGCAGCGCCAGGGTGGAGCGCTCGGCTTTCAGCGTGTTGACGCGAATGTCCAGCGGTGCGCGATCCAGCAGAGACGCTGCTTCGGGACCGGAGATATCCGACGCGGCGAGCTTCCGCTCCAGCCACTCGGGCGCAATTCCCCCCGCTCCCACAGGTTCATCGCCAGCCAGCTCTGCCGGACCATAGTTCGAACCGTCGAAAAGGGCGCGGATATGCTCGTCCGTCTCGGCAAGGCGCAGCATCGCGGCGCGGCCTGTTTCCGGGACCGGACCGCATGCGCGAATGGCCGCATAGACCAGCTCGCGGATGGCGCGGCGATCCTTGGACCCGGCGAACCGGTTGTTGCGAAACCACTCGGCGAGAATGCGGTCGGCAGGCGCACCTTTCGACCGTGCCGACGCGATAATGCTATCTAGCAACTCGATCGATGTTTGGACTCTGGCAGCGGGGGTCATGCCCTAGCGCGATGGGTAGTTGGGCGCTTCGCGCGTGATCGCCACGTCGTGCACGTGGCTTTCGGTGAGCCCGGCGTTCGTAATGCGCACGAACTGCGCGCGCTTGCGCAAATCGTCGATCGTGGCGCTACCGGTGTAGCCCATGGCGGCCTTGATCCCGCCGACGAGCTGGTGAACCACTGCGGCGGCGGCACCCTTGTAGGGCACCTGGCCTTCGATACCTTCGGGCACCAGCTTCTGCTGGCTGACGTCGGCCTGGAAATAGCGGTCGGCACTGCCGCGCGCCATCGCGCCCACGCTGCCCATGCCGCGATAGCTCTTGTAACTGCGGCCCTGGTAAATGAAGGTTTCGCCGGGGGCTTCTTCGGTGCCTGCCAGCATCGAACCGATCATAATGCTCGATGCGCCTGCGGCCAGCGCCTTGGCCGCGTCGCCGCTGGTGCGAAGACCACCATCGCCGATGACCGGCACGCCGGCCTTCTCCGCCGCTTCGGCGCAATCCATGATTGCCGTCAGCTGCGGCACGCCGACACCCGCGACAACACGCGTGGTGCAGATAGAGCCCGGACCGATGCCGACCTTCACTGCATCCGCACCTGCATCGCACAGGGCACGCGTGGCTTCGGCAGTCGCGACATTGCCCGCGATCACCTGCACGCTGTTGGACAGCTTCTTGACCCGTTCGACGGCTTTGGAAACTTCCTTGTTGTGGCCGTGGGCGGTGTCGATCACCACCACGTCTACTTCGGCATCGATCAGCGCTTCGGTGCGTTCGAAACCCTTGTCACCAACAGTGGATGCAGCGGCGACGCGCAGGCGCCCGCTCAGGTCTTTCGTCGCATGTGGATAGGCCACGGCTTTCTCGATGTCCTTCACCGTGATGAGCCCCACACAGCGCCCGTCATCATCGACCACGAGCAGCTTTTCGATCCGGCGCTGATGGAGCATCCGGCGTGCTTCTTCCTGCCCGGTGCCGAGCGGCACGGTGGCGAGGTTTTCGGTGGTCATCAGCTCGCTGACCGGCTGGTTGGGATTTTCGGCGAAGCGCACATCGCGATTGGTGAGGATGCCCACCAGCTTGCCGCCGCGATCGGTCACGGGAATGCCGCTGATGCGGTTGGCGGTCATGATCTGCTGCGCATCGCCCAGCGTCGCTTCGGGATTAATGGTGATCGGGTTGACCACCATACCGCTTTCATAGCGCTTCACCGCTCGCACGGCGGCCGCTTGGTCCTTCACCTCGAAATTGCGGTGCAGGACACCGATGCCGCCAAGCTGCGCCATCGCGATGGCCATGTCGGCTTCCGTCACCGTGTCCATCGCGCTGGAGATGACCGGGATGTTGAGCTGGATGTCGCGCGTCAGTCGCGTGAAAGTCTTGGCCATCGAAGGCAGGATATCGCTCTCTGCCGGACGCAGGAGAACGTCGTCGAAAGTGAGGCCGAGGGGGATGTCGATGGATGCCACGTTAAGAATCGCCTGCCGGAGTAAATGTGGCGGCCCATGTAACGACGCTTTGCCGCTGGCGCTAGTGCGGCGGGGCCCGGTTGGAAGGAAAGCAGCCGGCCGGGCTTACTTCGAGTGAATGCTTTCTCCGGATCAGCTGCATCGTCTGACCGCTGCGGCAACCTATCAGCAATCGTCGAGGTGCCTTGAGATGCCGAATTTCTCCGTCCTCCAGCTTGACGCGAACAACTGCACTTTGACCTTCCGAGCCTGGCGAGTTGTTCAAGGAGATAATCGTCCCACGAATCTCGCTGCTCGGTCCCGATGTTTTGAGGTACGCTACGCCAACAATAATCGCGAGAACGCTCGCGATCCCTAAAATGAGTAAGCTATCGGCAACGCGTCGACCAGGTGCGAAGATCACTCCGCCGTCCAGCCGCCATCGACGCTCCAGTTCGCGCCGTTCACGTTTTGCGCCTCGTCCCGGCACAGGAATACCGCGAGCGCGCCGATCTCTTCCGGCTGGACGAACTTCTTGGTGGCCTGCTTCACCAGCAGCACGTCGTTAATGACTTCGTCGCGGGTCATCCCGCGCGCTTTCATCGTGTCGGGGATCTGGTTTTCGACCAGCGGGGTCCAGACGTAGCCTGGGCTGATGCAATTGGCGGTAATGCCATGCTCGGCCAGCTCAAGAGCGATCGTCTTGGTGAAACCGTCGAGGCCGTGCTTGGCCGAATTGTAGGCGCTCTTGAAGGGAGAGGCGACCTTGGAGTGCGCGCTGGCGGTGTTGATGATGCGGCCCCAGCCCTTCTCCTTCATGTGCGGCACAACGAGCCGCGTCGTGTGGAAGGCGGCCGTAAGGTTCAGCGCGATGATCGTGTCCCACTTGGCGATGGGGAATTCCTCGACCGGCGCGACATGCTGCATCCCGGCATTGTTGACGAGGATGTCGACCCCGCCGGTGTCGGCCATCATCGCCTCGATCTGGGCGACATCGGTCAGGTCGGCGCCCGAATGTGTCGCGCCCAGTTTCTCGCACAGCTTGGCGATCTCGCCCTCGTCCCCGAAGCCGTTCAGGACGACTTGCGCGCCTTCTGCCGCGAGGGCCCGTGCGGTCGCCAGGCCGATGCCCGAAGTCGATCCGGTGACAAGTGCGCGCTTTCCTTCGAGAAACATTTGTGGCCTCAAGTGTTGTGACTAACATGCAAGCCATTGCGCAGCAGCGCTGAACGGTCAATCGCGGGGGATGCAGGAATGCGGCTAAATCCATTCAATACCGATAATATCCAGGTTCGCTCCAGCGGAGGCGCCGGCAAGGCAGGCGGCATTGGCTGCGGCACGATCATCATCGCTGCCATCGGCTATTTCGTCTTCGGCCTCGATCCGATGCAGACCGCCAGCACGGTCGAAAGCGTTCAGCAAGGCTCGCAGCAGGCAGGCCCCGCCAACACCGACGAAGAGGCGATCTGCAACTCCAGCGAATATGCGCGAGAGGCGTGCAACGGCCTCCAATCGCTCAACCAGACCTGGGCGCGCACTTTCCAGGAACAGGGCTATGGCGACAGCTTCCGCCAGCCCACGCTCGACCTGTTCCGCAACGGCCGCGTCACTACGCAGGGTTGCGGCAGCGCGACTTCGGCTGCCGGTCCGTTCTACTGCCCGGCCGATGAGACGATCTATATCGACACGAGTTTCTACGACCAGCTGGCGCAGATGGCAGGCAATCGCGGCGATTTCGCGCGCTATTACGTGCTTGCCCATGAATACGGCCACCATATCCAGACGCTGACCGGCGTATCCCAGCAGATCCGCAGTGCGCAGGCACAGAACCGGCGCCAGGCGAACCAGTTGCAGGTGCTCATGGAGCTGCAGGCCGATTGTTATGCGGGTGTATGGGCGGGCAAGAACCGCAACCTCATCGAGCCGGGCGATATCGAGGAGGGCATGGAGGCCGCAGCCGCCATCGGTGACGACCGCCTTACCGGCGGCCGCGTGTCGAGCGAGAACTTCACCCACGGCACCAGCGCCCAGCGCAGCCAGGCATTGCGCCTTGGGCTGCAGGGCGATGACCGCCAGTGCGATGCGATCACCAATATCGGTTGATAGTCCAGCCTCACCGTAAAAAGGGCGCGGTCCTCTCGGTCCGCGCCCTTTCTTTGTGTCATTCCGGGAAGGTCAGGCTTCGTCGGTTTGCTCCGGCTCCCTTCCCGCCTGCGACCAGTCGAGATTGCGGGTGGCGTACATAACCCCAGCCAGCGCGAAGAACATCGCGACCGAGCCAACGATCAGCGAGGCTTCCTCGAGGCTCATCAGCACGTAGAGCCCGGCGTAGAGAACCGTCAGCAGACCGCCGATAAAGCCTGCCCGCTTCCACCCGCCAAGAACCGCGGCGCTGTAAGCGATAAGCAGGCCGATAATTGCGGCGCTCGCGATAAGATACGCCAAGGCAAACCCCGCAACTTCGGCGAAGGCGAGCAACAGGACGAAGAACAGCACCAGCCCTGCCCCCGTCAGGAGGTATTCCGCCGCCGCCACGCGGGCGCCGCCGATCACGTCGAACAGCAGGAAGGCGAGGAAGGTGAAGCCGATAAAGAGGAAGCCGTACTTCACGCTGCGATCGACCTGTGCGTAGATGTCGCCGGGCTCGACCAGCGCGATGGTGGCCCAGGCAACGTCCGTGGCTTCCTCCATCATGCCGTATTCGGCCGTCTGGCGACGTTCCAGTTCCGCTTCGGCTTCGTCAGCCGGTCCGTCTGCCGGACCTTGGCCAATAGCGAGCGTCCCGATCGACCAGCTGGCGCTGAAGCCTTCGTCCGAGATGTCGCTGGTGTCCGGCAGATAGCGACCCTCGAAGCCGGGGTGCTGCCAGGACGAGGTCACGTTCCAGCGCGTGTCACCGCCCTCCGGTGCCAGTGACAGCGAACGGCTACCGCGCAGGGTATAGCTGTACTCGAGGTCGAGCGCGTCGCCCTCGCTCCAGTCGTAGGTGCCGTGGAAGCCGCTGCCCTCGCCGCGGGCACGCTGGCCGGGTGACAGCTCGACCGCTTCTCCACCGAGGCTGGCTTTGGCGCCGCCGCGCAAACCGCGCGCATCGCTCACGCCGAAGCGCAGCTGCGCCTCGGACAGGACGAGCTGGTCACGCGTCACATCATAGCTGGAAAGATCGTCAGGCAGCTCGAACCGCGCCTGTCCAGCCATGTCGGCAGAGAACACGACCGTTTCGTAGATCGCCTTCTTCTTGCGCTCCGTATCGAGCTGCGTTTCGAGCGAATGCTGCACCGGCGCCAGCACGATTTCCGAGCGAACCTGCTGCGTCTGCATGACCGACTTGCCGTCGACAAGGACCGGGACCTGCTTTTGCGCGAGATAGGGTATGGCGAGCACCGGTGTGGAGACCACCTGCGATCCCCCTGCACCTGCCGTGATGGTCGACTCCGCGATGCGGGCCTGGTTCTGCCGGTCGTTGACCAGATCATAGACCATGATGATCGGGATCAGCAGCACGAGGCCGATCAGCCCCGCTATGACCAGTTTGACTGTGGGGGATCTGTCGCGCATCGTTTCATCTCCAATTGTTGCGATGAAACGTTCTTTGTGAGCGATGAACTGAATACCTTGTGAACCCGCCTGGGCATGCAAAAGGCCGGCCTCCTCGCGGAAGCCGGCCTCTCAGGAGTGTGTTCTAACTCAGGAAAGCGAGGATTCGAGCTCGGCGATTTCCTCGTCCAGGTCGCGCAGGATTTCCGCGCGGATTTCCGCATTGAGCGAACGATCCTTTGCGATCGCCTTGCGCGCGCCGCGGATTGCACTCAGTGCAATACGGTCTCCGGCGGTCTCGCACACATACATCACGGTCTTGCCATTCGACTTCACCTTGGTGGTGACCGGCTGGTCCGGATAAACGCATTTCTCGATCACTTCAGGCACCGCCGCCATGGCGTGCGCCACCGCTTGCGCGACGACCGCTTCGGTTTCCGCCTCGAGTTTCGCATGGCGCGCTTCGGCCTTGGCTTCGGCCTGTTCCCGCTTGGCTTCGGCATAGGCCACGCGGCCTTCCGCCCAATCCTTGCGGCCCTCGGCATAGGCGATGCGGCCTTCGGCCCAGTCCTGGCGGCTTTCGGCATAGGCAATGCGCGATTCCGCCCAGGCCTTGCGGCCCTCGTCATAGTCACGTGAAGCCCAGCGCTTCTCCACCCGCTTCGCCTCGGCCAAGGCACGGCGCGCATCGGCCTTCGCGCGGTCGGCATCTGCCATTGCTCGCTCAAAATCGGGCGCAGGCGGTGCAAGCGGCGCTTCGGGCGCTACCGGCGGCAGGGGAGCCTCCGGATAGCCTGCGGGCAGCGGGGCTTCGGGCGGCGCCGGCGGGACCGGATAGGCGAGATCTGCCAGCGGCGCCGACCCGACCACGGCAACTTCGTCCGAAGTCGGCATGGCCGACACCTCGGCAAAACAGAACGACGCGGTCAGCGGCACGGCGAGGAATGCGCTGGCCAAAGTGGCACGGCCGGCAATGCGGCGGCGCGGCGAAATATCGGACATGTTCAAACTCCTCAAACGATGGATGATCGACTTGTCCCCCAGAACTGGACACGCCATCGGCGCGGCGAGCGCCGGTCGCGGCGTCCCCTGCGGATGGCGAGCGAAATCGGCAATGATGCCGGCATAGGTTGCGCGTTCCTCGCGCGGGCGGGCGGCCACCACCCGCGCGTCGCAGGCGGCTTCCTGGTCACGGCGAAGCGCGCTCCAGCCCAGCCAGCCAAGCGGATTGAACCAGTGGATCGCGAACAGCGGCTGGACGGCCATGTTGACGATCAGATCCCCGCCGCGGTGGTGGGCGAGCTCGTGCGCAATCGCGAGGTCGCGCGAAATCCGGTCGCGGCTGGCCATGAAGCCTGCAGGCAGGGCGATGACGCGGTCGACCACACCGAAAGCCATCGGCCCCGAGATGGCAGGCGTTTCGATCAGGCGCACGCTGCCGACATCGCCCACCGGGCGCGCATCGTCGAGCAAGTCGCGGCGCAGCTCGAAGTAGAGATAGAAGCGGCGCGTCAGCATGACTGCAGCACCGACCAGCCAGATTGCTACCAGCGGCAGCACGAAGTCGGTCGGGTCTGGAAAGCTTTGCGGCGCAGGCGAACGAGCGGCCATATCAGCGAAAAACGTGGCAGGTTCTACGGCGGCCTCGTCCAGGGCGAGGGGCGCGGTTTCGAACGACACCTCCTCGCGCGGGGTCAGGTTCATCCATGCCGGAAGCGTGAACGGCGGCACGAAGAGGCGCGCCAGCGGAATGAACCACAGCGCATAGGCCGCGCTAGAGCCGAAATGTTTTGCAACGGGACGGCGAAGCACCATCACCATCGCGATCAGGGCGCCTGTCCACACCAGCGTGTCGAACAGGAACCACTCCCAATATTCGCGCAGAAGCTCGATCATTTCCGCATCTCCTTGAGGAGCGCCTCGATCTCTTCGAGGTCGGAATCCGTGAGCGCTTCATTTTCGGCCAGATGGGCGAACAGCGGCGCGGCGCGGCCACCGAAAAGGCGGTCGACCAGCCTGCGCGATTCGCCGCCGACATAGTCGGAACGCTCGATGAGCGGGTGATAGAGGAATTTGCGCCCCTGCGGTTCGGTACCGATGACGCGCTTTGCCACGAGGCGGCCAAGAAGCGTCTTCACCGTCGGGATGGACCAGTCGTTTTCGGCACAGACCCGCTCGCACACTTCGGCAGCGGACAGCGGGCTTTCAGTCCACAAGGCCTCCATTACCGCGTGTTCGGCTTCGCTGATCCGGTCACCCGGAGATTGCTTGCGCTGGCCCATAACGTACCTCTTCCCCTCGGGATTCGCTAATTCCGTTTACGGCTGTAGACAGTTTGACTACGGCTGTAAACTTAAAACGATTCCCGCACCCGCATCCGGCAGAAGGTATCGCCGGACAGGATGCAACATAGGCTCTGCACGGGACGCCCGACTATCGATGAACGGCAACAAAGCTCGGGATTGACGACGTATCACGCTGATGTAGCCTGCCTTGCATGCTGAAGATTTTCCTCCCCGCCCTCGCCCTGATTACCGCACCGCTTGGCGCGCAGGAGGTGGAAGCCGCCCCTCCCCAACCTGGCAAGCCCGAAACCGTCCGCGTCGTTCTCGAAACGACGGCAGGCGACATTACCGTGGAACTGGAGACCGAGCGGGCACCGATCACGGCGGGCAATTTCCTGCGCTATGTCGATGAAGACCGCTTCGACGGCACGGTCTTCTACCGCGCGATGACGCTCGACTGGGGCGACCAGCCCAACGGGCTGATCCAGGGCGGCACGCAGTGGGACCCGGACCGAATCCTGCCCGGCATCCCGCATGAACCGACGACAGTAACCGGCCTCAGCCATACCAAGGGTGCGCTCTCCATGGCGATGGGCGAACCGGGAACGGCCAATGGAGACTTCTCGATCTTCCTTCAGGACTCGACCGGCATGGACGCCGATCCTAAATCCGAAGACCCCGTCTGGCAGAACGGCTACGCGGTGTTCGGATATGTCGTGGAAGGGATGGACGTGGTCGCCGCAATCCATGCCATGCCGACCGATCCCGATAAGGGCGAGGGCTGGATGAAAGGACAGATGCTGGCCGAGCCGGTAAAGATCATCGAGGCGCGCCGCCTCGCCTCTCCGAGCGAGGACTAACAGACCTCGGCGGTGTTTTCCGGGATGGGTCCCGGCGGTACGCGCGCCGGACTGGCGTGGAAGGGGTCGGATTTAAGCTGGTGCCGCGTACCGTATGCTTCGCCCAATGCGGCGAACAGCTTCGGATCGTATGCTGCAAGATCGGGGTGATCGAGGATCCTCTGGCCGTCTACAACCACCAGGCGATTGGAGTTGAACCAGATCTGCGTGCCTTCGGCCCAATACTCCTGGATGGTCGTAGTCGCGTACTCGTTCAGCCAGAGATCGTTGGCCAGTGCATGGGCATAGGCAGCCTCTATTTCCGCAAACAGCGCGGGATCGACCGCCTCGATAGCGAACAGGACATTGTGCGCCATTTCGTGGACGAAAATGGTTTCGCCGTAATAGCGCGAGGTGGGCAAGCCGAGGACATCCTCTTCCGATCCTACAGTGCGCTCGCCGCCGATCCCCCTCGCCCGCTCGTCCCAATATTCGCGATCGGACTTGGCACCGATGCGCACGTCGTAATGCTTCAGTTCGCAGCGCGTCAGGCGCGGATCGTCGCGCGCGGGCTTTGTCCAATGCGCCTTGTCGGGCAGGTCGAGCAACGCTTCGTCTTCAGAGATAATCGCGACACGATAGTCGTTTGCCGCAAGCCAGCTCGCGAATTCAGGTCGGTGCGCCAGCATCCCGCGCGCCATGTCGCGCGCGGCAAGGAGTGCCTCGTCCGACACCCGCGCGGACGAGAGGATCGGAATACCCCGCGCGTCGACATGTTTTTGATAGAAGGCCTCGGCACCTACGCTCTCTGGTGGTGATTTAGGGATCACCGCACAGGCCGAGAGTGTCAGAACCAGGGCGGGCGGGATGAAACGCTTCATAGCAATCTCGCCCTCTGGTCGGGCGTAAGCAATGCACAGGCTTCGGTCTTTCCGAACCAGCGATAGCGATTGCGCGCGACGAGGCGGTACATTGCGTCGCGAAGGGGCCGCGGGACGATGCGAAAAACGCCGGCAAGTCGCCACAGCCCGCCCAAGCGGCGCGCCAACTGGAAGTATCCTTCGCTCATCTCATATGCCTGCCCATCCGCCAGGAACAGGTAACTGTCATCCATCCTGAGGCCGTAATGCCGGTAAAGCGCGCTGCCCAGTTCGCCTTGCGCGCTGGTGAGCGCGATCCTTTCCTTCCGGTCATGCTGCATGATGAACCGCGCTCCGCCCGAACACAGGACGCAAACATTGTCGAAGACGAATAGCGGACGGCTGTCGTCGAAGTCGGGGACCTGCGGATCGTTGCGATAGCTGTAAAGCGGACGCGTCATTCGTCGATGCATTCGATATCGAGGCCCTCGAAAGCCGAGCGGTATTCACCCAGGGTGATCACGTCGAGGCACGGCCGCGCTCCGGGTTCCAGTCGCTCACCGCGTGCAAGCTTGCGGGCAATCAGGATCGGCGGGATGACCGGGATGTTCGGTCCGTGGCCGCTGCGGGCGATGATCCAGTGCCGCCGGATGACCGGGGCCCCGCTGCCGTCCACCCCCTCGATGACCATGTGAAATCCGCTCCGGCCCCGGCTGAGGACATTGAAAGGCTTCGACAGGCTGACCAACAGGTCGGCAAAGCGCGACAGGTTCGGAATCAAACGCACCCGCCGCAGCGCGCCCATTACCCACAGCCCGAAATGCAAGGGTGCGATCTCGTGCCCGGCAAGGAAGCGATGGTCCTGCAAACCCGGGTATCGCGAGGGGAAAAGTTCGAGGTCCGGAACATCGCCGGCGGCGAACCAGCGGCGTCCAAGTTCGGGATAGTCGACGGGGATAGCGCCGCGCCACCCGATCTCGTCCTGCATCCAGCCATCGCGAAGGCGTGTGAACCGCTCTCCGACATAGGATAGGACCGCAGCCACCGTCCCTGCGCCGCGATTGGCCTGTTCCGCGCCGCTGATCCCGTATTCGACACGGCGCATTTCCGCCATGTCCTCAAGCGCGGCGTCGCAATAGGCAGCCGTCAGCGCCGGGACCGAGCTAGCGCCGGAGAGGACAGTGACGCCCATCTCCTGCGCGGCTGAATCCAGTTCTCCGATGCCGCACACGAATGCGCGCGCATCCGCGATGTCGCAATAATGGGCCCCGACCGCGATCGCCGCTTTCGCTACGCCATACCCCTGGCCGTGATACGGGCCGACCATGTTGATGACGAGGTCCGGCGCAATGTCGCCAAGGATGACCGCGGATGGGTCCGCGATATCGACACGGGCCCCTTGTGCGGGGTTTGCAGCCTGCAAGCCCGCTGCGAACTCCTGCGCCTTTGCCAGGTTACGTCCGCAGATGACGAGTTCGATCGCGCTGTCCGCAGCCAGCTGGCGTGCGACATAGCCACCGAAATTGCCGTAGCCTCCGATGATGGCGACACGAAACCGCATGACCGGCTTGCCGCGGGTTTAGTAGACCCGCTTTTTCGGCTCGATGTAGTCGACGTCGTCGGTCAGCGTGTATTCGTGAACCGGGCGATAATCGATCTTTACGCCGCCGCCATTGCCGCCCCATCCTTCGAACCAGGCGATGGTGTGCTTCATCCAGTTCGCATCGTCACGCTCGGGGAAGTCCTCGTGCGCGTGGGCCCCGCGGCTTTCCTTGCGGTTTTCGGCCGAAGCGATAGTCACATTGGCCTGCGCCATGAGGTTGTCGAGTTCGAGCGTTTCGATGAGGTCGCTGTTCCAGATCATCGAGCGGTCGTGGACCTTCACGTCCTCCATCCGCTTGTTGACGTCGCGGAGCAGCTCGACACCTTCGGACAGCAGCTTGCTGTCGCGGAACACGGCGGCGTGCTTCTGCATGCTCTTCTGCATGTCCGAACGCAGGACAGCGGTCGGGATGCTGCCGTCGGCGTGACGGAAGTGATCGAGGCGGGTCAGCGCGAGGTCGGCGCTGTCCTTGGGAAGCTCGTCATGGCTGACGCCGGGCTTGACGATTTCCTTGAGGCGATGGCCGGTCGCGCGTCCAAAGACCACGAGATCGATCAGCGAGTTCGAGCCGAGACGGTTTGCACCATGGACCGACACGCACGCTGCTTCGCCTACGGCGAAAAGGCCGGGGACGATCTTTTCCGGATCCTTCGGATCGCCTGCCATCACTTCGCCGTGATAGTTACAGGGTATGCCGCCCATGTTGTAATGGACCGTCGGCGTGACCGGCAGAGGCTGCTTGGTCAGGTCGACACCGGCAAAGATCTTGCCGCTTTCGGTGATGCCCGGCAGGCGCTCGCCCAGCACCTTGGGATCGATGTGATCGAGGTGCAGGTAGATGTGGTCGCCATCCGGCCCGACACCGCGCCCTTCACGCATTTCCAGCGCCATCGAACGCGACACGACATCGCGCGATGCAAGATCCTTGGCGCTAGGGGCATAGCGTTCCATGAACCGCTCGCCTTCGGAGTTGGTCAGGTAACCGCCCTCGCCGCGCGCACCTTCGGTGATGAGCACGCCAGCACCGTAGATCCCTGTCGGGTGGAACTGGACGAATTCCATGTCCTGCAGCGGCAGGCCTGCGCGCAGGACCATGCCACCACCGTCGCCGGTGCAGGTATGGGCCGAGGTCGCGGTGTAATAGCAGCGGCCATAACCGCCCGTCGCCAGCACCACGGCATGGCTGCGGAAGCGGTGAATCGTCCCGTCGTCGAGACACATCGCGATGACGCCGCGGCAAACCTTGCCGTTCGGGCCGTCTTCCATGATCAGGTCGAGCGCGAAATATTCGATGAAGAAGTCCGCGTCGTACTTCAGGCTCTGCTGGTAGAGCGCGTGCAGCATGGCGTGGCCGGTACGGTCGGCCGCGGCACAGGTGCGCTGCACGGGCGGGCCTTCGCCCATGTTCTGCATGTGGCCGCCGAAGGGGCGCTGGTAGATCGTGCCGTCGTCATTGCGGCTGAAGGGCACACCGGCGTGCTCCAGCTCGTAGACCGCCTGCGGCGCTTCGCGGACCATGTATTCGATCGCGTCCTGGTCGCCGAGCCAGTCGGAGCCCTTGACCGTATCGTACATGTGCCACGACCAGTGGTCGGGCGTGTTGTTGCCGAGCGAGGCGGCGATGCCACCCTGTGCGGCGACGGTGTGCGAACGGGTCGGGAAGACCTTGGTGATGCAGGCAGTACGCAGGCCGCTTTCCGCGCTGCCCATGGTGGCGCGCAGGCCCGAGCCACCGGCGCCTACGACGACGGTGTCATAGGTATGGTCGATGATCGGGTAGCTGCGACCGCCGATTTCGAAAGTTTCGGTGCGGGCCATCAGGCGGCTCCTCCGAGGGCAAGGCGCGCGATCGATACGAGACCGAAGGCTGCGCCGCCGATTGTTGCAAGGTTGAGAAGGGTGAGCACGCCGAACTTGGTGCCGGCGTCGTGAACGTAATCCTCGATCAGGACCTGGAGGCCCAGGCGCGCGTGCCAGAACACGCTGACGATCAGCAGCGCGAGTGCGGTGGCGGGCAGCGTCTGCGACGCCCAGCCGGTCATGGCCGCGTAATCGTAGGAAGGCAGCATCGCCAGGCTGACCACGAGGAACAGCATGAGCACGAGGTTGCCGATGGCGGTGAAGCGCTGCACCAGCCAGTGATGCGCACCTTCGTGCGACGGGCCCAGCCCGCGCACGCGTCCGATGGAAGTTCCGTTACCCATTGCGCGGCCTCACTTAAGCAGGATCACGGCCCAGAAAAGGGCGGTGAGGATGATTGCGATGACGGGCGACAGGATCGACCACGTCTTGTTGGTGTCGAGTTCGTAACCGGCACCGATGTCGAGCACGAAGTGGCGCAGACCGCTCATCATGTGGGTGAAGAATGCCCAGGTCAGACCGACCAGCACGATCATGCCGACGGGCGACCCCATGATGCCCGCGAAGGTCGCATAGGCCGCTTCACCAGCGGCCATCGAACCGAGCCACCACAGCAGCACGCCGAGTCCGACCAGGGCCAGCCCGTCACCGGTGATGCGGTGCAGGATGGATACCGCCATATGCGGTCCCCATTTCCAGATCTGCAGGTGTGGTGAAAGCGGGCGGTTGGCCATGCATCTATTCCATATCGCTGAATTCGTGCCGCCTCCTTAGCGAACTGCCGGTGCAAGGCAAGGCGTGCGGCCTCGACAAAAGGCGCAAATTTTCGAATAGCGTGATGCATGACATGCATCCTTCTTACCGGCTCCTCCCGTGGGATAGGCGCCGCTTCCCGTACGGCACTCGAAGCGCGCGGCGCGAAAGTGATCGGGCAATCGACCTCGGGCGAAGGCTTCGGCACCCTCGCCGCGGACTTTCGCGACCCCGAAGCACCGGAGGCATTGTGGGAGGCCGCTCTCAAGCAGGCAGGCGGCGAAATCGACGTTCTCGTCAACAATGCGGGCCTGTTCGATCCCAACCCGATCGAGAAACCGGACGGTGACTGGCTGGATGCATGGGAGGAGACCATGCGCATCAACCTGACTGCGTCTGCTCAGTTGAGCAGGCTTGCAGTCCGCCACTGGCAGGAACGCGGCGCGACCGGACGCATCGTCCATGTCGCCAGCCGCGCAGGCCATCGCGGCGATTCGCCCGCGCACTGGCACTATGCGGCCAGCAAGGGCGGGATGCTGGCGATGCACAAGACCATTGCGCGCCAGTATGCCGCAGAAGGTATCCTGAGCTTCGCCATCACGCCCGGCTTCACCGACACCGCCATGGCCGGCGATTACCTCGACAGCCGGGGCGGCGCGGGCCTCCTGACCGACATTCCGCTCGGCCGTGTGGCGGAGCCGGAGGAGATCGCGCGGATCGTCGAATTCCTCTCGCTGGATGCCCCGCCATCGCTTACCGGTGCGACGCTCGACGCCAATGGAGCAAGCTATGTCCGTTAAAGCGCTGGTCGCGGCCCTGCCCTTGCTCATCGCTGCGTGTGCGGCGGTTCCTGCACCGCAAGTTGAAGATGCAGAGACGCCCCCCTCGCCCGCGCCAACGGCAAAGGTGGTGAATGCCCACGAAATGCAGATGGCGTTCCTCGATGCGTGCGAGCCGTGGGACGAATGGGCCAAGCCCGCTCCACCGTTCCAGTTGATGGGCAACAGCTGGTATGTCGGGACCTGCGGCATATCGTCGGTGCTGATTACCGGCGATGAAGGACATATCCTGATCGACAGCGGTGTCCCCGAGGCCGCCCCGCTGGTCCTCGCGAACATCGCCTCGCTCGGCTTCGATGCGAAGGATATCCGCTATCTCCTGATGAGCCACGAGCATTTCGACCATGTCGGCGCGCATGCCGCCATCAAGGAAGCGACCGGCGCACAAGTGGTGGCTTCGGCAAGAGCCAAGCCCGTGCTCGAAACCGGGAAAGTCGCCGCCGACGATCCGCAGGCCGCCTCCGGCCACCCCGACATGACCCCGGTAGAGGTCGACCGGGTGATCGCTGATGGGGAAATGATCGATCTCGGCAAGCTGCGCGTTACGGCGCATGAAACGCCCGGCCACTCGCCCGGGGCGCTCAGCTGGACGTGGTGGTCGTGTACGCTCCCCGGTGAACCGCCCGTGTGCAACCGCTTCGCCTATATCGACAGTCTTTCCGCCGTTTCCTCTGACGACTACCGCTTCACCGACCACCCGGAAATGGTTCGCGCGTTCCGGACCAGCATCGACAAGGCACGCCAGCTTCAATGCGAGTATCTGGTGACGCCGCATCCCTCGGCCGGGTCCATGCTGGACCTGATGAGCGGCGAATACGGGCTCTACTTGCACAGGGGCTGCGGCTTCTATGCAGAGCGGTTGAGCAAGCGCCTCGACGAACGTCTCGCGAAGGAAGCTGCCGAATGAGCGCATGGAAACTCTCGGGTGAAGCGTCGAAACAGGTCGTTCAGGCAGCGCTGCTTGCGCATGACGAGGCCTGGGATTTTCCCGAAGAGCTGGTCGTGTCCGGTCGGGAGATCGCGGAAGACAAACCGAACGACTGGATCCTGGAAGTCTGGCTCGAGCGCAAACCGACTGCAGCGGACAGGAAAGCCGTCGCTGGCCTGTTCGCAGGCGAAGCACCGGAACTCGAAGCAGAAAAGCTGCCCGATCAGGACTGGGTCACGCTCAGCCAGCAGGGCGTCGAGCCGATCCGCGCGGGGCGCTTCCACGTGCGCACGCCGGAACACGATCCAGACCCGTCGATGGTCGATTTCGCCATTCCTGCCAGCCAGGCCTTCGGGACCGGCCAGCACGAAACGACCGCTGCCTGCCTTGCCATGCTCGACCTGATGAAACGCGAGGGCATTGCGGTGCGCAACCACGCCGACATCGGCACCGGCACCGGCCTGCTGGCTTTCGCGGCGATGCATCTGTGGCCCCATGCGCTGGCAACCGCGTCCGATATCGATGCGGTGTGTGCGGGCGTTGTCGAAGATAATGCAGCGCTGAACGATGTCGCGATGGGCAATAAGGGCGGCCAGCTGACCATGGTCATTGCGCCGGGAATGGATCACGAATTGCTGCAGGCGCGCGCGCCATACGACCTGCTCATCGCCAATATCCTCGCGGGGCCTTTGGTGGAGCTCGCGCCAGACTTCGCCTCCTCGATTACGCCGGGGGGAAGCTTGCTCTTGGCGGGACTTCTGCAAACGCAGGAAGCAGAGGTACGCCGGGCCTATCGCGCGCAAGGGCTGCGGCTGGCGCGCCGGGTCACCAATGGCGACTGGTCGATCCTGTGGTTACGCAAGAGCCGCATCCGGTGACCGGGCGGCGCGCCCTGGCGATTACGGGTGTGGTGCTTGCCCTGCCCGTGCTTGCCCTGGCGCTCTTCCTCTTGTCGGCCTGGATCGGCAGCTCCGTGCCGCGCAATTCAGACTGGGCCGAAAGCGATGACGGTATCGTCATCATGGTCGAAACCAACGGTATCCACACCGGTATCGTCATGCCGGTCGTCACCGATGTGAAGGACTGGCGGCAGACGTTCCCTTCCGCAGGCATGACACGCTCGGACGGCCGCATGCCGACCCACGTCGCGATCGGGTGGGGCGAGAAGGAGGTCTTCCTCAACACGCCGACCTGGGGCGACCTGAAGGCGAGCACTGCCTTGCGTATTGCCTTCCAGGGCGGCGACGGACTGATGCGGGTGGGCCATTACGCATGGCCGCAACCGTCCGAATACCATCGCCCGCTCGTGCTCCGTCCGGAGGAATACCGCGTGCTGGTCGAAGAGGTCGAAGCGGCCTTACCCCATGTGCCGCATGGCGAGGAGCGCTTCAGCCACGACAGTTTCGAACACGGCGCGCGCAATTACGATGCGCTCGGGCGCTACACGCTCGCGAATACCTGCAACCAGTGGGTCGGCGATACGCTGGCAAAAGCCGGGGTGAAGATGGGCCACTGGACGCCGCTGGCCGGAGGGGTGATGAAATGGATCCCCTCGCCCACCGAGAACTAGGTAGTCTCGCTCGCCATCCTGGCTTCGTGATACTCGACTACCGAGCGCGTCACCGATTGCATCATTTCGAAGCGCGCCGGGTAGGAAGTGCGGGTCCGCGCAATGAGGACGGCCACCGCGTACTGCGTGCCATCGGGCGCGGTCAGCACGCCCACGTCGTTGTAACCGGACTGGTCGCCATCGTAGACCTGGCCCGTGCCGGTCTTGTGCGCGATCGACCAGCCGGATGGCACCCCGCCCTTGAGCCGCTGCGGACCACTCTTGGTATTTTCCAGTGTCGACAGGATGAACTCGGTGGACCGTGGCGATAGCAATTCCCCGCGCGCCAGGCGCGCCAAAGCCTGCGCCATACCGGACGCGCTTGCCCCGTCGATGGGATCGTCGAGATAATCCTCGAAGGCCTCGCGCCTCCTGTCTTCCGGCACCCGGTCGCGCGCTTCGTAGAAATTGCGCCCGATGGAATAGCTGGGTTGCCAGTCGAGACCGGCGATGGCGCTCTGCTTGCTGCGCTCGTCGGTGCCGAATTGCACGCCCGTAATGCCCTTCCGGCGCATGAAAGCCTCCACCGCCTGCGTGCCGCCGACGCGGCGCAGGAGCCGGTCGTTGGCGGTATTGTCGCTCTGCGTCAGAGCACGCTCCATGAGGTCGCGATAATCGGTGCGGAACACGCCGCGCGTGCGCACAATATCGCGGATCGGCTGGTAGAACACCGTCAGGTCTTCGCGCCGGATCGCGACCGGTTCGGACAAATCCAGCGCGCCTTCATCCACCAGGTCGAGCGCGGTCAGCGAGACCCACAGCTTGCTGACGCTTTGCTGGGGAAACGGCCTGTCGCCATTGTAGGCCATGGTCGCCCCGCTCGCGACTTCGACTGCGGCGATGCCGACTTCGCCCGCAAAGCCCTCGCCGATTTCCTGCAGTCTCGCTTCGAGCATCTCTTGCCGGGCGTCCAGTTCCGGTTCCTCCTCGACCACTTCTTCGGGCATGACCCGCTCTTCGAATTCCGCAGCGCTTTCTGCCGGACCTTGGACGCAGGTGCCGAGCAGGAAGAACGCGGAGACGATCAGGAGCGTGAGGGTTACAAGCGGTCGGGTCACTGTAATGCCAACAAAAGCGTGCGCATAAGTTTCCGGAAAGTCGGGATTATTCGGCGGCAGCGACGATTGCGGCCCATCCGGCCTCGTCGATCACCTCGATGCCGAGATCGGCGGCCTTCTTGAGCTTGCTGCCAGCGCCCGGCCCCGCCACGAGCAGGTCGGTCTTGGCGCTGACCGATCCGCTGGCCTTTGCGCCGAGCCGCTCCGCCTGTGCCTTGGCCTCGTCGCGGCTCATCGTTTCGAGCTTGCCTGTGAACACGACGGTCTTTCCCGCAACCGGACTGTCGCGGGTCTCGATCTCGTACCGCGGCGGCGAAACTTCGCCCAGGATGTCGTCCCACACCGCACGGTTGTGCTCTTCATGGAAGAAGTCGCCGAGCGCCTCGACCACGGCGCTGCCGATCCCGTCTATCGAGGTCAGCGATGCGGCCGCTTCCTCGTTACCGGCCCTCGCCTTCTCAGCCGCTTCGCGCAGCGCAGGCAGTTCGTGGAAGTTCTTCAACAGGTCCCGCGCCGTGACCGCGCCGACGTGCCGGATACCCAGCCCGAACAGCAGCCGCGCCGCATCCGGTTCGCGCCGCGCCTCGATGCTGGCGAGGAGGTTGTCGACCGACTTCTCCTTCCAGCCTTCCAGCGCGAGGATGTCATCGCGACGGTCCTTCAGCCGGAAGATGTCCGCCGGGCTTTCCAGCCAGCCGAGCGCGAAGAACTGGTCGATGGTCTTTTCGCCCAGCCCGTCGATATCGAGCGCGCCGCGGCTTACGAAATGCTTTAGCCTCTCCGTGCGCTGGGCGGGGCAGATAAGCCCGCCAGTGCAGCGCACATCAACCTCGCCTTCCTCGGCCACGGCTTCGCTGCCGCATTCGGGGCAATGGTCGGGAAAGACGAAAGGTTCGCGTTTAGTATCGCGCGTGAGGTTTTCGACCACTTGAGGGATGACGTCGCCTGCGCGCTGGATGACGATCCGGTCGCCGGGACGCACGCCAAGCCGCTCGATCTCGTCGCGATTGTGCAGCGTAACATTGGTGACGGTCACGCCGCCGACCAGGACAGGGGCGAGCCTGCCGACGGGCGTCAGCTTGCCGGTACGCCCGACCTGGATATCGATCGCCTCCAGCGTGGTTTCCGCGCGCTCTGCCGGGAACTTGTGCGCCAGTGCCCAGCGCGGCGCCTTGGCCACGAAGCCGAGCCGCTGCTGGTAGTCGAGCCGGTCGACCTTGTAGACGACGCCGTCGATTTCATAGGGCAGGTCGGGCCGCGCCTTGCCGATAGCGGCATAGTGCGCCAGCAGGCCTTCCAGGCTTTCGACGCGGGTGAACAACGGCGAGACCGGGAAACCCCATTCGCGCAAGGTCTCGACGACTTCGGATTGCGTATCGCCCGGCACCTTTGATGCTGCACCCCAGCCATGTGCCCAGAAGCGCAAGGGACGCTGCGCGGTGACGCTTGCATCCTTCTGCCGCAGCGATCCGGCCGCAGCATTTCGCGGGTTCGCAAACAGCTTTCCACCCGCCTCTTGCTGCGCAGCATTGAGCGCAGCAAAAGCCTGTTTTTCCATGTAGACTTCGCCGCGCACCTCGAACACGTCGGGCGCATCGCTGCGCAGCATTTTCGGGATATCCGCGATATGCTGCACATTGGCAGTTACGTCTTCGCCGACCTGCCCGTCACCGCGTGTCGCAGCCACCGTAAGGGCACCATTCTCGAAGCGCAGCGAGCAGGACAAACCATCGATCTTGTCTTCTGCCGTGAAGGCCAGCGGTGTATCATCGTCGAGCGAAAGGAAGCGGCGCACGCGTGCCACCCACTCGCCGATCTCCTCGTCGGAAAAGCCGTTGTCGAGGCTCATCATGCGCACCTCGTGCGTGACCTTCGACAGCGGCGATGCGGCGATGGCATGGCCGACCTTGCGCGACGGTGAATCCTCGCGGACCAGGTGCGGGAATGCCTCTTCCAAAGCAGCATTGCGGCGCACCAGCGCATCATATTCCGGATCGGTGATCTCTGGCGAATCCTCGGCATGATACAGCCGGTCGTGATGTGCGATCTGTTTTGCGAGGCGCATCAGCTCGTTGGCAGCGTCAGCCTCGCTCATGTCCACAGGTGCGGTTTGCTCGATTCCCATATCCTGCGCTATGCCCCAGCACAGGCACGGGGAAAAGTGCCGCAAGGTCGCATCACCGATTTGGGGGAAATGGAATGATCGACCGCCTTCTCAAAGCAGGAAGTACCGCCAGCGTCGCCCTGATGGCGCTGCTCTATGTCGCGCACAATATCGCCAACCTTCCGCAGGCTTATGACTTCTTCGTCTACACAACGAGCCATGCGGACCAGCAGGCCTATCCGGTCACACTGCTTCCCGTGCCGCCGAAATTCCTGATCGTGATCGGCATGGTGCTGGTCTTTTCGCTGGAACTGATCGCGGGACTTGGCGGACTATACGGTGCATGGAAACTCTTCACGCTCCGCAAGGCCTCGGGCGCGGAATTCAACGCCGGCAAGACATGGGCGAAGATCGCCATGGGCGCGGCGGTGCTGAACTGGTGGGGCCTGTTCCAGGGTGTTGCAGTTGCAGGATACCAGCTCTGGCAGATGCCGCTTGGACAGGGTCCGTTCGACGGCTCGTGGGTCTATGGCGGAATGGCCATGATGACGCTGATCTATGTGAGCATGCGCGACGATTGACCTGCCCGGGCTAGTCGCGCCGTCAGGACATCCACGACACGCCCGAACTTGCTATCGACCAACCTCCGCGCATGGGTTGCATGACATAGCCCTGCCCTTCGCCGCCCATGTTGCCGAAGATGCGCGCGCCCTCGGCCAAGCAGCGGCTTTGCCCGTCGCAGTCGAGCCGCGCCTCGACGAGCACCGCCGGGCTGCCATCCGCCCGCAGCTGCACGCCGCCATCCTGCCAGCGACATGCGCCAGTGCGATAGACACGCTCGAAGCGGCTCGAGAGGCTTTGGAATAGCGCATCGTCCACCTCGCGCAGGCACACCGGGCGATCGTGCGCGTCCTCTCCTTCGCGCAATCCGGAAATCATATGCGCGAATAGCGCCTCGCGCGGATCGTCGAAGCCGAGTATCTCTATCGGAGCACCAGTGCTGCCTGGTCCGCGCTCTTTCACGCTTTGAAGGAAGTCTGGCGCGGGAGGCGGTGGAGGAGGCGGCGCAGAACGAAAACCGGCATCGTCCGTAAAAGCACGTTCAACGATTTCCACGCTGTGAATTTGCACTGCCGGTGCCGTCGCGCAGCTTTCGGGCACCTCCTGACTGGCAAAGTCGGAGATCGGCTTCGCAGGTGGCAGCGCGCCACCGCCGCCGCGGATCCGGTCGCCCACCCCTAAGCGCAAGCCATCGGGCAATTCGACGGCCACACCGCGCTCCGCATCGCGGACGATTTGCGTGCCTTCGGGCCAGAGGATCACAGCCTCTTCCGGAGCGCCGGACAGGTAGAAACATGGTCCGCGCTGGACCACTGTACCGGCCTGGATCGCCTCCAGCGCACCGATGTTGGTGTAGGTCAGCAGCGCTGGCATCGCCTCGCCTGGCTGGTTGGCCGGGAATTTCCCATCGGGCACTTGAGGAGTCCGTTCGTCTCTTTCTCCGGAACAGGACGTCAGGGCGGCAGCGAAAAGAGCAGCGCAGGCGAGAGACAGTGCAGGATTATGCCGTCTTTGCCGAGGTACGCCGACTTCCATTTCGATCAGGAGATCACGCCGTTTCCGGTGCGTTCGACGGTCCATCTCCCGTCGACGCGACTGATGCGGTATTCCCATGCCTGCGCGCCGAGATTGGCGGTGATCCAACCGCCCCATGCCGTGCATTCGTCCTTCGTCGGGCAGACCGTCCGGCGCACCGAATAGATGACCGCCCGTTCGCCTGTGATGGCATCCACGACAAGCGCATCGTCTTTCCACACGCACCGGTCGAACGGGGCAAGCTCGGGATAGTGCTGGACCAGGGCGACCTCGACTTCGTCCGGCAGCGCTTCCGAGGTCTGGTTTCCCGACACGATCGTCGCACAGGTCGTGGCATAGCGTTCAGGATTGGCGAATTGCTCGTCCAATAGCGTTTTCAACACTGCCATCTGGGGGGTGTCCGGCAATTCCGCACGCGGTGCCGGCATTTCCTGACCACCGGTTTCGGCAGAGGTGAGTACGATGTCGAGTTCTTCGCGCTCGATGCGCCACTCGCCACCCTCGAAAGTCATGCGATAATAGCTCCAGCCGTGCTGGCCGTTCGCGTAATAGCCTGCCCATGCAAGGCAGACTGTCGGCGTGTCGCACACCAGATCGTGAACGTCGAAAATAGCGGCAGCCTGTCCGGTATCGCTGGCCACGATATCGCGTCCATTGCGCTCGCACCGCGAGAGGGGAGACAGGCCCGGGAAGCGGGCGATGAGTTTGACTTCTACATCGGGATCCAGCGGACGGGCGCGTGACGCCTCATCATATAGATCGACCCTCCCGGCTGCCGCGCACACGACGGGATAAGGGAGTTTCGATTGCGCGAAATAATTGCCCAACCGGTATTCCAGCAGCGCGAGGCGGGGCGTCTGGATGTTCTCGTAAAAGCCGGTCGCGAATGCGCCTTCCTGCGGTTCGTAGCGCGGCAAATAGGTCGAACAGCCCGCAAGGGCGGTAAGCGCCAGCGTCGCACAAAGGGTTCGGATCCAATGCATTACGGCGAATAACGCCCGAAATGCCCGCAAGTGCCCCGGTCAGGCCTTTTCGAGGAGGCGGTCGGCCTGAGCGCGCGCTTCCGGCGTGACTTCCGCGCCCGAGAGCATGCGAGCGATCTCTTCCTGCCGCCCCGCTTCGTCGAGCCTGGTTACGCTGGTCTTGGTGACCGTGCCCTCGGAGCTCTTGGCGATCATGTAATGCATGCCGCCCCGCGCCGCGACTTGCGGGGAATGGGTGACGGCGAGAAGTTGTCCGTCGCTTGCCAAGCGGGCGAGACGTTCGCCGATCGCGCTTGCCACCGCCCCGCCCACGCCGCGGTCGATCTCGTCGAAAATCACGGTCGCCGCCCCGCCCTGCTCGGCCAGCGCGACCTTGAGCGAAAGGATGAAGCGGGAGAGTTCACCGCCACTGGCGATCTTGTTGAGCGGTGCGAAATCGGCGCCGGGATTGGTGGCGATTAGGAATTCGACGCTGTCCATCCCGTGTGGGCCCCAGCGCTCTTCAGGAAGCGCAGCGACAGCCGTCTTGAAGCGCGCAGCATCCAGCTTGAGCGGGGCGAGTTCGCGTGCGACCGCCTCGTCGAGGCGCATGGCCGCTGCCACGCGATTTGCATGCAGCGCCTCCGCCTCTGCCGTGTAGCGCGCGCCAGCGGTCTTGGCCGCCTGCTCCAGCGCGTCCAGTTCCGCCTCACCGCCCTCGATCGAGTCGAGCTGGCTGCGCATCTCGCGCATCTTTTCCGGCAGTTCGTCCACTTCGCAGCGATGCTTGCGGGCAATTGCCCGCAGGTCGAACAGGCGGGTTTCGGCAGCATCGAGCGCTTGCGGATCGTGTTCGAGCGCTTCGGCCGCCGCCTGCAATTTGTCCTCCGCCTCGCCCGCTTCGATCACAGCGCGGTCGAGGGCGGCGAGCGCTTCGGCGAGCAGCGGGTGCTCGGGCGCAATCCGGTCGAGACGGCGTGCCGCAACCCGCAGCGATGCGAGCGGCGAATCCGAGCCTTCCCATAGGTGCCGCAGTTCCTCGAGGTCGCCCGACAGCTTCTCGCCCTTCTGCATCGCGGCACGTGTTTCGGCGAGGCGCGCTTCTTCCCCTGCCTGCGGTTCGAGCGCGGTCAGCTCGGACAGATGGGCCAGCAGCAGGTCCTGGTCGAGTTTCGCCTGTTCGAGATTTTCCCGGGCCCGAGCGAGCTTGTCTTCGGCATCGCGCCACGTCGCCCAGGCCTGCTCCACCTTGGCGGTATCGCCGCCGCCGAAGCGATCCAGCAGCGCACGGTGACCGCGCGGGTTCACCAGGCCGCGGTCGTCGTGCTGGCCGTGCAGCTCGACGAGGTGGCCGGCCATTTCGCGCAGCAGGCCGACGCTGACGGGCTGGTCGTTGACGAAGGCCTTGCTCTTGCCGTCGGCCTTCAGCTGGCGGCGGATGATGAGCGGTTCGCCCTCCTCGATCTCGATATCGGCATCGTCGAGCAATTCGGCGAGCGGATCGGGCAGAGCGGCGAATTCGAAGCTGGCGCTGACGCTCGCCTTGTCCTCGCCCCCGCGTACCAGCCCGCTGTCGGCGCGGTTGCCGAGCACGAGGCCGAGCGAATCCAAGAGGATCGACTTGCCTGCCCCGGTCTCGCCCGTAAGCACGCCCAGACCGCGCCCGAAATCGAGGTCGAGCGCTTCGATCAGTACGATATTGCGGATGGCCAGCCGGGTGAGCATCGGAAGACCTCCTAGCCCACCGGAAGGCTCGCGTCATCCACCCTTTGTTCCGTTAGCAACAGCTTCGGCTTGCAGCGGCGAGGCGCGCTTGAGCAGGAGGTAGCCGGCCAGCGCCGCAATGGTCGAGCCGGACAGGACGCCGATCTTCACCGCGTCGATCTGTTCTGGCGAAGCGAAGGCGAGATTGCCGATGAAAAGGCTCATCGTGAAACCGATCGCGGCAAGCAGGCTCATGGCATGGACCTGCGCCCAGTTCACATCTTCCGGCAGCTTCGCCAGCCCAATCTTCACTGCTGCAAACGCAAAACCGAAGATGCCGATCTGCTTGCCGACCAGGAGGCCGAGAGCAATGCCGAGCGGCAGCGGCTCCAGCAGTGCGGAGGGCGAAAGGCCGAACAGGGTAACCCCCGCATTGGCAAAGCCGAAGATCGGGATGACCAGGAACGCGACCCAGGGGTGCAGCGCATGCTCCATGGTCTCGAGCGGGCCGTGATCGCTCTTGGCGTCGAGCGGGACGGTCATCGCCGCAGCGACACCGGCGAGCGTGGCATGGACACCGGACTTGAGCACGAAGGCCCACATCAGGATCGCCAGCAGGATATAGGGAATGGTCGATTGCACCTTCGCCCGGCCGATCGCCAGCATCACCACGAAGACGATCGCGGCAAGGCCGAGCATGCCGGTGTCGAGCTCACCCGAATAGAACAGCGCGATGATCGCGATCGCGCCGATGTCGTCGATCACCGCGATCGCCAGCAGCAACGCCTTGAGCGCTACGGGCACGCGCGAGCCGAGCAGCGACAGGATGCCGAGCGCAAAGGCGATATCGGTCGCGGCGGGAATGGCCCAGCCATTGATGCTTTCGGGCGAATTCGCGTTGAGCGCCAGGAAGATGACAGCCGGGATCGCCATCCCGCCGATCGCGGCGATCAGCGGCAGCGATGCCTTGTCCCAGCTGGACAGCTGTCCTTCGAGAATTTCACGCTTCACCTCGAGGCCGACGAGGAAGAAGAACACCGCCATCAACCCATCGTTGATCCACAACAGCAAGGGCTTGTCGATCACGAAGCTGCCGATGCCGAAGACGACCGGTGTCGCTAGCCCGTCCTGATAGGCGGAAAGCAATGGGGAATTGGCCACGGCCAGCGCCAGGAGCGCGGCAAAGATCAGAACGATACCGCCCGCAGATTCCTTCTGCAGAAAATCGCGCAACATCGGGGCTATCGTCTTGACCATCGGCTACTCCGGAAAGTTCAACATGGGTGGGCAGCCGCCGCCTGCGCATGGGGATAGGTGCGCGGCGACGGCCCCCTTAACTGCCGTCAGGCAGGCCTGGCACGCTTGGCCATGCGATGGAGCGCGTCTTTCGCGCGCAATTTCATTTTCTTGAGACGCGAAATTTCAAGCCAGTCGGGTGTCCGCTTGCGCAGTTCGAGGCGCAGGCGTTCGTCGATCCGCTGGTGTATCTGCGTTAATTTGTAAGTGCGGGCCGTCATCGTGGTCTCCTTGATCGAAGCTTATGTCGATCGGACACCCGATGGCGCTGGGAGGCTGGGAGGGGGGAGGGGAAAGGCCTGCCAGCGCGCATCGGTTGTCCGATGCGGTCCGACATCACGTGCACTTTCTCGCGCACGCCAGAGGGGCCCGGTCCGCATTGAATAAATGCGAACGGATCGATCCGGTTTCAAGGATTTTCGCGAATTTTTGCGTCGGCCTGCCAACCGCCCGATTCTACATACAAAAAAGGCGCCACATCATCGCGGCGCCCCTTTTGTAGACGTAGTGCCCTGCCCTAGCTGGCAGTGACGCCCGCGGCGTGATCCTGCACCAGCTCGTAAGCCTTCTCGTACCACTCGTTACCCGGATAGTTCGCGCCCAGGACGGCGGCGTATTTCACGGCTTCGCTGGGAATGCCCAGCGCGAGGCTGGATTCGGTCAGGCGATACAGCGCTTCGGGCGCATGGCTCGTGGTCTCGTAATTCTCGACCACGTTCTGGAAACGGATTTGCGCGGCGATCCACTTGCCCGAACGCTGATAATAGCGGCCGATTTCCATTTCCTTGCCGGCAAGGTGATCGCGCACGAGGTCGACCTTGAGGCGCGCATCGGCCGCATATTCGGTCTGCGGGAAACGGCGGTCCACTTCGCGCAGCGCGGTCAGGGCCTGCTCGGTCACCTTCTGGTCGCGCTGGATATCGCTGATCTGCTCGTAATAGCTCAGGCCGATCAGGTAATACGCGTAAGGCGCATCCTTGTTACCCGGATGGATCGACAGGAAACGCTGCGATGTCGTGATCGCCTTGTTGTAGTCCTGCGCGACGTAATAGCTGAATGCACTCATCAGCTGTGCCCGGCGGGCCCAGGGCGAATAGGGGTGCTGACGTTCCACTTCGTCGAAGAGCGCAGCGGCCAGCTTGGGCTGGTTGCGATCGAGCCGTTCCTTGGCTTCTGCGTAGAGCGTTTCCACGTCGCGCGCGATGTAGGCGGTGTCTTCCGCCCCGCCCCCGCCGCGGCTTGCACAGCCGGCAGTAACAAGGGTGGCACCGACGAGGGCACCGAGGGCGAGCTTGCGAGCGAAACGCGAATGGGTCGTCATGGTGGCGAGCCTATAGCCAGACCCCCGCTGAACGCCAAGTGAAGTTCGCGCCTAACCCACGGGATAAATGAAATCTCAGCCGTCGCTCAGGGCTGCCGGTGCATCCCACAACAGGTGGCGGGTATCGAGTGCGACCAGATTGTTGCTGCGGATAATCTCGCCCTTCGTGCGATAGCCGAGCAATTGTTCGGCATCGGTATCGGGGTTGTTGATCATTACGCGCAGCTCTTCCGAAGTGAAGTCGGAAAGGCCGCGTGCACGTTCGATGCCCTTGCTGTCGTAGATGTGCAGCACGTCGCCGCGCGTGAAATCCCCGTCGGCGGAAATGACGTCCGAACGTCGGATCGGCCGGTCGCTTTTCGCAATGGCGGAAGCGACGGCTTCGCTGACCACGATGCTGCCGGCCATTTGCAGGCGGTTCGCGATCCAGCTGTCCCAGCCCGAAAGCGGTTCTGGATTGGGAATGACCTTGGTGGCGCGGCCCGTGCCGTCGAGTACGCGGGACAGCGGACGATCGACCTCGCCCTGGGCGATCCAGGTGGTGACACCGGCTTCCTGCGCCATGTTGGCGGCCTGGAGCTTGGTGGCCATGCCGCCGGTTCCCAGCGTGCTCTTGCCCTTGGTTGCGTCCATGTACTCGTTCACATCGTGCACTTCCGCCACGAACTGGGCGTCCGGATCGTCTGGATTGCGATCGTAGAGACCGTCGACGCCGGTCAGGATGATGAAGTCGGTCGCGCCGACCATCTGGGCCACCTTGGCCGCAAGGCGATCGTTGTCTCCGACGCGGATTTCCTCGGTCGTGATCGTGTCGTTCTCGTTGACGATCGGCATGATCCCGGATTCCAGCAGGCGGTGGACCGTGTTGCGCGTGTTGAGGAAGCGTCGGTGATCTTCGAAATCGCCGAGCGTCAGGAGGACCTGCGCGATCTCGAAACCGAATTCGTGACCGACCTGTTTGTACGCATTCAATAGCAACGGCATGCCGCAAGCAGCAGCCGCCTGTTTATCGGAAACGCCAGCGCTCTCGGGCGTTTCACCAATGATGCGCAAGCCCAGGGCGACGGAGCCGGAGGAACATACGATCACGTTCCAGCCTTCGGACCGCAGATGGGTAATATCCTCCATCATCCGCTGGAGGAAACCATAGCGGGGGGTCAGAAGTTCTTGGTTTGCGAGCAGCGCGGAGCCGATCTTTACAACGATGGTTTTGGGTTTGGTCATAATCAAAAAGTTATTCAGCCTTGAAATTTTCGGAAACCTATATAGATAGTAATGGTGCAGTGCACAATAGGAATTTGAAATTTTCCGGGATGACAAGTCCTGATCCGAACACGGGTTTTGTATTTTGTTTCACCGGAAAACTATTCGTAATCCTTTGAAGAATTTAATACTTGACGAGGCGCGATATCAGCGCGGAAACGGTAAGCGAACATTACAAATACAGTCCTGATAGTCGGATGCGGAAAGATGGGATCCGCTTTATTGGAACAATGGTCCAAGGGCCCGGAGACCATCACGGTCGTTGATCCCGGACAAGAGAGCGTGCCGGGCGGCGCCAGGCTGGTTTCCGATCGGTCTGCATTGGACAATGAACGCTTCGATTGCATTATCGTTGCCGTCAAACCGCAGATGATCGACGACATCATGCCGGACTATGTCGAACACCTCGCACCGGACGGTTACGTGATCTCGATTGCGGCCGGCTATTCTTCCGCGCGGCTTTCCTCGACGATGGGCGATGCGCCCGTCATTCGCGTTATGCCCAACCTGCCCGCCGCCATCGGTCGCGGGGTGAGCGGCATTTTCGCCTCATCCGGGACCAGCGAAGCACATCTCGCTCATGCGCAGGAATTCATGGCCCGCGCAGGGACGACGGTTACCGTGGACACCGAGGAACAGCTCGACCGAGTTACTGCTGTAGCGGGCTCGGGACCGGGATACGTGTTCGAAATCGCCCGCGCCTATGTCGAAGTGGCGATGGAGCACGGTTTTACCGAAGAACAGGCCCGCGACATGGTGCTCGGCACCATGGGCGGCGCGATCGACATGGCCGCAGAACCGGGCGCGCTGTCACTCGAAGAGCTTCGCAACAGCGTGACCAGCAAGGGCGGGACCACGGCCGCCGGCCTCGATGCGCTCAATGGCGATGGCGGCCTCACCGAACGCCTGCGTGCGACCTTGCAGGCTTGTTACGACCGGGCGGTCGAGCTGCGCTGAACGCGCTGCCTCCCGCCTGCCACAATAATTTGATAGAAGAGACATCATGACCGACCAGACACTCGACCCGCAAATCCATATCCACGATCTCGGCCAGCGCGCCCGCAAGGCAGCGCGCGGCCTGGTTACCGCCAGCACCGAGGCGAAGAACACGGCGCTTCGCGAAGCGGCCCAGGCGCTGCGCGATGCGACGCCGGACCTGCTCGATGCGAACGGCAAGGATGTCGCCAGCGTCGAAGGCAAGAAGCCGGAAAGCTTCATCGACCGTCTGCGCCTGACCGAAGACCGCATCGAAGGCATGGCCAAGGCTCTGGAAGAAATCGCCGAACTGCCCGACCCCGTTGGCCGCAAGCTCGCGACTTTCGAACGCCCCAACGGCCTCAGCATCGAGCGCGTTGCCGTGCCGATCGGCGTGATCGGCATGATCTACGAAAGCCGCCCGAACGTGGGCGCTGACGCCTCTGCCCTGTGCCTCAAGAGCGGCAATGCCATCATCCTTCGCGGCGGCAGCGAAAGCCGTCACTCGACCCGCGTCATCGTGGAAGCTATGCAGAAGGGCCTCGAAGCGGCAGGCCTGCCGAAGGACGCGGTCCAGACCGTCCAGACGACCGACCGCGCTGCGGTAGCCGCCCTGCTGAAGGCCGATGAATTCGTCGACCTCGTCATCCCGCGCGGTGGCCGCGGTCTCGTCGAACTGGTCCGCGACCAGGCGAGCGTGCCCACCCTCCTCCACCTCGACGGCAACTGCCACTCCTACGTCCATGCTGCGGCAGACGTCGACAAGGCCGTGAAGGTCATCCGCAACGCCAAGCTGCGCCGCACCGGCATCTGCGGGGCGACCGAAAGCATCGTGATCGACCGCGCCATCGCCGACCAGGTCGTGCCCAAGATCGCCGACGCCATGGCGGCAGACTGCGAACTGCGCGGCGATGCTGAAGCGGTCGCCATCGACGACCGGCTCAAGCCCGCCAGCGAAGAAGACTGGAGCACCGAATACCTCGATCCGATCGCCAGCGTGAAGATCGTCGACGGCCTCGAAGAAGGCATCGCCTGGGTCGAGGACCACTCCAGCCACCACACCGACGCCATCCTGACCGAAGACGTGGACGCTGCCCGCCAGTTCCTCACCTCGGTCGATAGCGCGGTGGTCATGCACAACGCCTCCACCCAGTTCTCCGACGGCGGGGAATTCGGCATGGGCGCGGAGATCGGCATCGCCACCGGCAAGATGCACGCCCGCGGCCCCGTCGGCCTCGAGCAGCTGTGCAGCTTCAAATACCTCGTCCACGGCGACGGGCAGACGCGGCCGTAAGCTGTAGGCCTCAGGGCCCGCACAAACCATTTTCCTACTGCGAAGGGTCGGGGCATTCCCCGGCCCTTTTCGCATGGGAGAGCCGCCGTGTCCGACACCAAACCCCATACCCACCTGCCCGACTTCACCCCCGTCCCGCGCCTGAAGGACCGCAGCAACGGGTGGAAACCGCATATCCAGCGCGCCTTCATCGAGGCGCTGGCCGATACCGGTAGCGTCGCCTCCGCCTGCCGCGCGGTGAACCGGTCCACCCACGGCGCCTACAGCCTGCGCCGCCAGCCCGGGGCCGAGGAATTCGCCGCCGCATGGGAGGCCGCGCTCGATTTCGGCATGAAGCGGATCGAGGACGTCGCCATGGACCGCGCGCTCAACGGGGTGGAGGTGCCCGTCTACTCATACGGCCAGCTCGTCGGCACCCGCATTTCCTATAACGACCGCCTCCTGATGTTCATGCTGAGAAACCGCGCGCCCGAGCGGTTTGCCGAAGGCCGCGCCAAGGCGATGAACGCGATCGGCACGATGGAGCTGAAGCGCAAGAAGAAGGAATGGCGCAAGGAATGGGAGGCCGAGCAGGCCCGCGTCTCTCCGGCAGAGGTGCGCGCCAGCATCGAGCGCAAGGTCCAGGACACGCTGGCCCTGATGGAGCGCAACCACAGCCCCCGCGCCTGGGCCGCATGGCAGGAATACAAGCGCATCAGGGCAGAGGACGCAGCGAACGGCTACCGCGCCCAGGACGACCCGGACCACCCCTACTATGCGAAGCGCCCCTCCCCCGACGATCCCGCCGCGTCCCAGACCGAGGATCCCATCCCCCTACCCCCGCCCCATTGGCAAAAGCGCCCCCCGGAGCCGCAGCAAGAGGAGACCCCGCGCAAGTGGACGCTCAAGGATGATGGGTGGGACTAGACAGCACGCGATCGCGAACTGATCCGGTCCGCGTCCAGCGGACCGCAAGGCCGACCGGCCGCCCGAGCTTATGCGAGGAAGCCAAGGGGCGCGGACGCGCCCCGCCCGGCGTTTGAGGGCGCAAACAAAGAACCCGAACCTTGGAATGACTTCAAGGAACGGGCCGTAATGCTACGCGTCGAAGCCATGAAACTCGCGATGCCAAGACAGAAACTTGGGATGCGGTCGGTAGGACTCAATCTCCGGCGCCTTGAGCTTGCCGGTCGGGTTGATGATCGCCTCAACCCCCTCGCGGTCGTTGACCTTCCGGTGCACAATAATCTCAAGGTCGTCCCGGAAGCCGATTAGCCCACGGTCGAACATCCAATGCGCGGTGCCTGAGAGCGCCAGCCCATTGCGCACGCTGTCAGGGCCGCCATGCTCGACCGGCCGGATATGCGCGGCCTGCGCTTCCAAGCGGCCACCGCCATTGACCAGCTTCCAACCTGTCACCGCGCAGCGGCCATCGTAAGCGTGCATCACAGCGCGGCGGAAAGCGCGGGCGCGGAATGGCTTGGAGACGAGCGACTGAACGATAGGACGCTCAATTTCAAACGGGGTCTGGTGCTCGCGGACACGGTCGCCTTCGACCACTTCGTCATCGCTGCGAGGCAGGAAGTCCTCATCCGGCAGGCCGAGCGAAATGATGCGGGCGAAGTCGGAATGCGAGAGCGGGCGGACGGCGGCTTGGGCGCGGCCAGACACCTTCCCTTCCTCATTGAGAACACCGCGCTCAACCTGCTCACCATTCACGATATGAGGGACGGTCGGCTCGAACGGCAGATAACTGCCTTTTTCGATGATCGCGCGGTAGCGATCAGGCTCTTCCGGATCAGGTATGATTTCCTCGATCTTCGCCACAGCGAAGAAGCCCTTGGAGTTCGGAATCTTGACCGGCTCGCGATAGACAATCCAGTCGCCGACCATCTGCTGCGCGCGGCTGAGGTAACTTTTCGGAAACTGGTAACGCACCTCGGGTATGTCGTCATAGATCGACCCATCCTTGTGCATAAAAACGCCGAAGGTCATTGTCTCGTCCAGTTGTGGGGACCAGTGATGTGAGTGGACTATTTAGACACTCAGGTCCATGAATAATCCGTCGAGAACTCGAAAGGCCTTTTCAGATGGCAAAGCCACTGCTGACATTTAACTTGAATGCCTTTTTGAAAATCTATTCGATGGATGCAGCAAAGCAAATAGCAGAAATCAGTCGTCGTATGCAGAGCGATGGCTCCGGTTATGATTACTACAAAAATTTCGCCGCAGCCGTGAAAGCTTTTGCCGAAAAGAAGTCATCCGACGAGGTTAATTACATTCTAGAAAGCGCTTCGCGGCCCGACGAAATAAGCTATAACAAGGCGGCCTTTAACAGCTTTAAACGCCGGTACGGCAGCAAGAAAACTTTGGAATTCTTCGACAAAGTTGGAAAGGTCAAGCTTGCTAAAGGCGCATTAGAAATTCGCGCCGCCCCTCTAATCTCTTTTGAATCTTCGGGCGTTCTTTCGGTCGTCCATTTTTGGTGTTCGCAGAACCCCCCAATGGATAAATCAAAGGCTAATATAGCCTGCCATATACTGGAAAAATGCTTCGCAAAGTCGGCTCCAAATTACAAGTATTTGCTATTTGATACGGTCAAAGAACGGCAATACTCGGGCACTGATAATACTGCCAGTCAAGCAGTTGAGGTCACAGCACAACTGTTAGTACACTTCGCCAAGACGCACTAATGAGGAAAGTCCTCATCTTTGGAAATGGCCTTGGCATGGCCATTTCACCGGTGGCATACGACCTGAGGACCGTGATGACTCGAGTTTGGGGTGGCGCCACGCTTTCAGAGGAGCAGCGCCAGTTGATGATTGCTTGTCTGCCGGAGGACGTGGCCCAGCCGACCTCTGAGGAGCAACTAGCAACTCTGCAAGACACCGTTGCCGCGTGTGAGACCCTGCTTTCGATACGACCCAGTTCACGCCAGCACTGGCTCACACCACAAGGGCAAAGTTTTCCCGATGCAGTTCACAGGTTCGCATTTGAAGTCGCAAGGGAAATGTATACAGCAACGCACGTAGAAGAAGGCGCTGAAGGCGAACTGTGCAAATTACCGCCCGAATTTTCAGGACCATTATCTGACTTTGTTAGGTCTAGCCAATCCCACGTGGCAACCTTGAACTATGATGGACTCCTATCAACAGCCTTCCGTTCAGCTGGAATCGTTGGCAACGAAAACCCTGTTCTTCGTGATGGATTTATTGACAACACTTTTTCTCGAACAAATCTATTTCGCAAATCGGAATTTGGAGGTTGGTACTTACACCTCCACGGCTCCCCACTTTTCAGAGACAAAGGCAAAGAAACTTTTGGGAAATTGAGCGAACGCACATTGAAACGAGACACATCCCGGCTTGTCAACGTCGGCAACCATGTCGTTTTAACCCACGCTCTTCAAAAGCCCAATGTCATCGGGGGATCATTGTTACTACAAACGTACTGGGAATTTCTTCGGCTCGCAATTGATGAGGCGGCAGAGGTAGTTCTTCTGGGGTACAGCGGCAACGACAACCATTTAAACCGGCTCATCGCTCAGCGCGCCGCAGACAAGCCCATCCGAGTAATTGAGTGGCTCGGCGCAGGTGCGGCGGCAATTCGCGAACCATTTTGGCGGACCCAGTTAGGCGGTAATAACGTAACGCTGGTCCAAAAAGAAAACGTGCTCAACTTCGTCGATTGGACCTGATCGCCTACTCCTCCCCCATCCGCAGCGCAGCAATAAACGCCTCCTGCGGGATGCTCACATTGCCGTACTCGCGCATCCGGGCCTTGCCCTTCTTCTGCTTCTCCAGCAGCTTTTTCTTACGGCTGATGTCGCCGCCATAGCATTTGGCGGTGACGTCCTTGCGCAGGGCGGCGATGGTTTCGCGGGCGATGATCTTGCCGCCGATCGCGGCCTGGATCGGGATCTTGAACAGGTGGCGCGGGATGAGGTCTTTCAGGCGCTCGCACATGCCGCGGCCGCGCTCTTCCGCCACGCTGCGGTGGACGATCAGCGATAGCGCGTCGACCGGCTCGTTATTGACGAGAATGTTCATCTTCACGAGGTCGCCTTCGCGCAGGCCGATCTGTTCGTAATCGAAGCTGGCATAGCCGCGGCTGATCGATTTCAGGCGGTCGTAAAAGTCGAACACCACTTCGTTCAGCGGCAGCTCGTAGCTCACCTGTGCGCGGCCGCCGACGTATGTGAGGTCGGTCTGGATGCCGCGGCGGTCCTGGCACAGCTTGAGGATGGCGCCGAGATATTCGTCGGGCGTGTAGATCACCGCCTTGATCCACGGTTCCTCCACCGCGTCGATCCGGTTCACGTCCGGCCAGTCGGCAGGGTTATGGATGTCGACGACGGCGGCGTCCTCGTTCTTCGTATGGGCGAGGTGAACGCGGTAGACCACGGACGGAGCCGTGGTGATGAGGTCGAGGTCGTATTCGCGGCTGAGGCGTTCCTGAATGATCTCCAGGTGCAAGAGGCCGAGGAAACCGGCGCGGAAGCCGAAGCCGAGCGCGGCGGAGCTTTCCATCTCGTAGCTGAAGCTGGCGTCGTTGAGGCGCAGCTTGCCGATGCTCTCGCGCAATTTCTCGAACTCGGCGGCGTCGACCGGGAAGAGGCCGCAGAAGACCACGGGCTGCACTTCCTTGTAGCCCGGCAGCGCTTTCTCCGCCCCGCCCTTCAGCGTGGTGATCGTGTCGCCGACCTTGGCCTGTTCCACTTCCTTGATCTGCGCGGTGATGAAGCCGATCTCGCCCGGGCCGAGCTCGGGCAGGTCGGTGCGCTTGGGGGTGAAGCAGCCGACGCGGTCGATCAGGTGCTGCGTGCCGCCCTGCATGAACTTGACGTTGAGGCCCTTCTTGATGACCCCGTCCATGACGCGCACGAGGATGACGACGCCGAGATAGGGGTCGTACCAGCTATCGACCAGCATGGCCTTCAATGGCGCGTCGCGGTCGCCCGAGGGCGCGGGGATGCGGGCGACGAGGGCTTCAAGCGTGTCCTCGATGCCGATGCCGGACTTGGCGCTGGTGAGGACGGCGTCCGATGCGTCGAGGCCGATGACTTCCTCGATTTCCGCGCGGACCTTGTCGGGCTCGGCGGCGGGGAGGTCGATCTTGTTGATGACGGGGACGATTTCGTGATCGTGCTCGATCGACTGGTAAACGTTGGCGAGGGTCTGGGCTTCGACGCCTTGCGCAGCATCCACGACCAGCAGGGCGCCTTCGCATGCTGCCAGGGAGCGGGAGACCTCGTAGGCGAAGTCTACATGGCCGGGCGTGTCCATGAGATTGAGCTCATAGGTCTCGCCATCCTTGGCGGTATAGTTGAGGCGCACGGTCTGCGCCTTGATGGTGATGCCGCGCTCCTTCTCGATGTCCATGTTATCAAGGACTTGCTCGGACATCTCGCGATCGGTCAGCCCACCGCAATGCTGGATCAACCGATCGGCCAGCGTGGACTTGCCATGGTCGATATGCGCGATAATGGAAAAATTGCGGATCTTGGAAAGGTCGGTCATTGCCCGCGCCCTTTAGCCGCGCTTTGAATGCGTGTCAGCCGGAATTGCGTTCTTTGCTCGAGCTCAGGTTTGGTTGGGAGCAGGAGCGTTTTGCGAGAGCTTGAATTTGGGATAGCTCGTGGGTGCCTGCGAATGTGCCGCCATGGCATACTTTCCTGCGGGCAAAGCCTCAAGGGGCGCGCCAGCGGCTGCCAGTTCATACGGGCTGACCCGGTTTCGGGTGCAGAGACCGCCGGCACCGTCATCGACCAGCTCCTGCTCGAATTCCAGGCCCTGCGTGTCCCCCATTGTCCTGCGGACGGTGCAGACAGCCAGTTGGCCGCCGCCGAAATCGAGTACGAACATGGTGCCGACCGGGACGTCTTCCAGCCCCTCGATCATCGCCCCGGAGCGCGAGAGGTTGCGCAAGGTGACGTCATAATAGTGATCTTCGTGGATAACGCCGATCCGGCGATACACGGTTCGACGATTGGCGCGCTGATTGCCTTGATCGGTGGGCTCCAGAACCCAGTCGCCCTTTTCGATTTCCTCGATGACCTGCTCGTGGCTCACGGCATCGGAATAGACGAAACCCTGGACCTGCCCGACACCCAAATGCCTCAGTTCCTCCATGAGCTTTAGCGCGTGTACCCCGGATGCGGCGGTTTCCATGCCGAGCGCGTTGCCCAATGCAACGACAGCCCGCACAAGCTCCATGTCGCCCAACTCGTTTCCGAGCATCGGTTCGAAGAAATTCGCACCGATCTTGAGCGTATTGAACGGGGCACGGCGAAGGTAAGCGAGCGATGAGCGGCCTGAACCGTATTGGTCGAGCGTCAAGCGCACGCCGAGCTTGAAAAGATGCGAGAGCGTTGCGTCGACCTTCGACGCGTCGCCGAGAAGGACGCTCTCGTTGAGCTCCAGCTCGAGACGCGCAGGATCGAGATCGGTCTCGTCGAGAATTTTCTCGACCAGTTCGGCAAAGCCGTTCGATTCGAACTGCACCGGCGAGATGTTCATCGAAAGCCTTAGTGCGCCCGGCCATTGAACCGCATCCTCGCATGCCTTGCGAAGGGCCCATTCGCCGATCGGCACGATCAGACGGCTACCCTCCGCAATGGGGAGGAAGGTTTCCGGCGCGACGCGACCCCGGTCTTCGTCTTCCCAAGTATATTTGGCTTCCAGGCCGATCACCATATTGCTCGAGAGATCGACCACCGGTTGGTATTCGAGAGAGAAATCGCCTGCCTCGATGGCGGCCGACAAGTCGTCTTCCATGCGTTTGCGCAGGTTCGCTTCGTGTTCGAGATCAGCGCCGTAAAAGCGGAACTGCCCTCGCCCGCCATTCTTGGACGCGTAGAGCGCAAGATCGGCAGCACGGGTCAGTTCTTCGCGCTCCAGGCCATCGTAAGGAGCAATGGCGACGCCGACCGAACACCCGATGGTGCAACGCCCCTCTTCCACCGAATAGGGCTGCGAAAGCATCTGGATGATCTTCTTTGCGATCTCCCCAAGCTCGCCCCGGTCGTCCATGTCCGGAATCAGGACCTGGAACTCGTCACCACCCAGGCGGCCAATTTCGCCGCGTCCACCGACAGCGCTTCGCAGGCGGTCCGCTACCTGCTGGAGCAGTTGGTCGCCGGCCGCATGGCCGAGAGTGTCGTTGACCTGTTTGAAGCGGTCGAGATCAAGCATCATGAGTGCAGCCGTCCGCTCGGCTGCACAGAAAGTCTTGAGCGTAGAGTCGATCCGCTGCTCCATCCGATGCCGATTTGCGAGACCGGTCAGGGAATCGAATTTCGCCAGTCGATTGGCCTCGGCCTCGGCACGGAATTCTTCGGTGATGTCGGTGACGCTGCCGCGGAATCCCGCAAATTCCGTCTGCTCGTCGTAAAGCGCGCGGCCCGAAAGGCTGAGGACCGCATCATTGTCGCGGGCCTGGGCCTGAGCCGAGAGATTGGTAAACGACTTGCGAGTATTCAGTTTGAGGCCCAGCGACCTGCCGTCGGTTTCACCTTCAATGGGAATGAGGACCTGCTGCAGCGGGGTTCCGATCAGTTCTTCCGCCAGAGCGCCCAGACGCTTCGCGATCGAAGGAGAAAGATAGGCGATATTCCCGTTTCGGTCGGTCGCCCAAAAGCCGAGCACGCCACTATTCTCGATTTCTTCGACGATCCGCAGCTTATCCTCGGCGTCGATACCCTGCCGGATATTGGACGCACCGGTATCGCCGCGCGACGAAAAAAGGTTTGAAAAGGGCATGGCCCCCATGGCGGGTAGACCTCGACTACATTGAACTTGCAGGTTTGGGTCTAGGTCGGAATGGTTATTTTTAGCCTAACGCCGCCCTGCAAATAGTATCAGCCTGCCTTGCGATTGCGCGCGTTCCTGCTCGTGTCGACTTCGAGAAACTGCTTGCGCGTGCCGTTCGCCGCATTCTCGGCCATGAGCAATGCGTAAGGATCTTCCGGAAGGCTTGCGAGCGGCGCATTTGACGCCGCCGCGATCTCGTAGGGAGAAACACGGTGCCGCGTGCACAGCCCATCGGCGCCGTCGCTGATCAGCGGCGTCTCGAATTCGAGCCCCTGGGTGTATTCTTCCGAGCGCCTGACGGCCGCCACGGCCAATTGCCCGCCGCCGAGGTCGAGAACGACCGGAGTGCCGACGGGTACGTTCAATAGGCCTTCAATCCGCGCGCCAGTCTTGGAAAGATCGCGCATGGTGACATGGTAGCGATGGTCTTCATGGATCAGGCCGACCCGGCGGAAGACGCTCTTGCGTTCCGAACGGAAGCGCTCCGGCCCTCGGGCTTCGTATTTCAGCTGCTTCGTTTCCAGGCGCTCCAGCAGTTCGTCATGACTGATTGCCGGAGAAAAGATGAACCCCTGGATGTGACTTGCGCCACGCTCTTTCACGAGGGTCAGTTCGTCCTTCGTCTCGACACCTTCGGCAACGGTTTCCATGCCGAGCGATTCCGCCAAGCTGACGATTGCGGACATGATGGCCGGGTTATTGTTACCCTTTTCCGTGGCGCCGCGAACGAAGGCCTGGTCGATCTTGATCTTGTCGAACGGCGCTTTCTGCAAATAGCTGAGCGAGGAATAGCCGGTGCCGAAATCATCGAGCGCCAGACGGACGCCTATGCGCTTGAGATCCTCGAACATTTCCTGGGTCCGGCCGGTGTCTCCAACGAAGACACTTTCCGTAATTTCCAGTTCGAGACGTCCGGCGGGCATCCGCGCTTCGCGCAGAGCTTCCTTCACCTTTTCAGGAAAGTTGTCCTGCGCGAACTGGATTGCCGACACGTTCACGGCGACGCGCAGTTCGAACGGCCAATTGGCCGCTTCCGAGCAGACCTGGCGCAACGCCCAATCGCCCAGCTCGTTGATCATTCCGATTTCCTCGGCAACGGGAATGAACTGCGATGGAGGGATGAAGCCGCGTTCCGGGTGCTCCCAGCGCATCAGCGCTTCGAGGCATTTCAGATTGTGGTCTTTGGCACTGACGATCGGCTGGTAATACATGCGCAGCTCGCCGTCTTCCATTGCGCGACGCAGATCGATTTCGATCTGGTTTCGCGTCTCGGCCCCGTCGCGCATATCGACATTGTAAAAGCGATAGCAGCCCTTGCCCTTGTTCTTAGCTCCATAAAGCGCGAGGTCGGCAGCCTTTACCAGTTCGTCCGGCTCCACGCCGTCGAATGGCGACACCGCGATGCCGACCGAGGTTCCGATGGACACGCGCGCGTTGTTCACCTGGTAAGGCTGGGAAATCATCTTGATGAGGCGATCGGCCAGTTCGCCAAGTTCGGCCCGGTCTTCCATGTCCTGCAACATGATCTGGAATTCGTCGCCGCCCAGACGGCCGATTTCACCCTTGTTGCCGACGATACGCTCGATGCGGTTGGCAACCTGCTTGAGCAGATCGTCGCCGGCGGGGTGGCCGTGCGTGTCATTGACCTGCTTGAACCTATCAAGGTCCAGCATCAGCAGCGCGCAGCTGCGCTGGGAGGCATGGAAGGCCTTGAGCGTGGACGTCAGGCGCTTCGTCATGCGATGCCTGTTGGCGAGGCCCGTGAGGGAGTCATATTGCGCCATCCGCTCTGCATCGATGCGCGAGGCCCGGCTGGCAGTTACGTCTTTCGCGCTGCCGCGATAGCCGATGAAGTTCTTTTCATCGTCATATTGCGGGACGCCTGTCAGCTCCCAATACTGCGGGTTATCGTCGTCGCTCGCCGCTACTCTCACCGGGTGATGACTGATCGAGTTTCGTGCGCTGACCAGGAATTTCAGCGGGCGTCCTTCGCGGACGTGCTCTTCGTCCTGCTTGAAGAAGTCGGCCACCGGCGTTCCTATAGCCTCCTGCTTGGTCAGGCCGACCTGGGCTACGGCGGAAGGCGAGAGGTAGATGATGCGGTTCTCGGCATCGGTTGCCCAGAACCACCCGAGGCCGGCATTTTCGAAGCTGTCGAGCATCTGGATGCGCGAGAAGGCCTGCGGAGCATCGACGCTCCCGCCAGGGTTTTCGTTCGCTGCAACTTTCGCCTTGGAAGGCTTCTTGCCTCGCTTCGAGAAAAATCCACTCATACCGTAACCCGATTATCCTTTTACCCGCGTTTTGTGCGCGGTTGACGGGCTCTGTTACCTGCAAATCGTTACCCAATGCATAACCATGCAAAGCGGGTGGCTTGCGCGTTTCCGCAGGATGCTTGCTTCGCGCCATGCGTGAAGGCATGGTCGGTGCCGGAACAGCGGGGGAGAGAGCCGCCAATGCGACATATCGCGATTATCGGATCGGGCCCGGCCGGATATTACACCGCCGAAGCTGCCGGAAAGCAGTGGGAGGATGACGCCCGCATCGATGTCTTCGACAAGCTCCCGGTGCCCTATGGGCTGATCCGTACCGGCGTTGCTCCGGACCACCAGTCGATCAAGGGCGTTGCGCGGCGGTATGAAAAGACAGCCCTGAGCGACAATGTGCGGTTTGTCGGGAATGTAACGGTCGGCAATGACATCTCGGTTGCAGAACTGCAGGATCTTTACGACGCAGTGATTTTCGCTACCGGGGCGCCTGAAGACCGGTCATTGGGCCTCGACGGCGAAGACGCCCCGAACATCTTCGGCAGCGCCGCATTCGTGGGCTGGTACAACGGTCATCCGGAATTCGCAGGCATCGACCCCGACCTTTCGAAGCGGCACGCGGTGGTGATCGGCATGGGCAATGTCGCACTCGACGTCGCACGGATCCTCTCGAAAACGGAGGGCGAGCTGGCTGGCTCCGATATTGTCGAGCATGCACTTTCGATCCTTCGCACTTCGAAGCTGGAGACAATCACAATCCTCGGCCGCCGCGGACCGCACCAGATCATGATGACACCGAAGGAACTCGGAGAACTTATGCAGCTGGAAAGGGCCAGTCCCCATGTCGATCGCGACGACCTGCCGCCCGCAGACGATGACGCCATCCTCGAGCCCGGACTGAGGAAGTCGGTCACCCTGCTCCGCGATTTTGCCGCGATCCCCGAAAACATTCATGGCGAAAAAGCTATCGCCATCGAGTTCGATTTCTTTGCCAATCCCGTCCGCTTCGTCACTGAAAATGGTCGGCTCACCGGCGTCGAGGTCGAGCGAACTGTAATCGAGAAGGGCCGCGCCGTCGGTACCGGGGAGACTTACACGGTTCCCGCCGATGTCGCCGTCACATGCATAGGATACCGTTCCTCCGCCATCGCAGGCGTTCCCTTCGACGAACGCCAGGGCCGGTTTGCGAACGACGATGGCCGCATCCTCCCCGGCCTCTATTGCGTGGGCTGGGCCAAGAGAGGGCCTACAGGGACGATCGGGACAAATCGGCCCGATGGCTATGGCGTGATAGAAAAGGTGGCCGAGGACATCGGACAGGGCGCTCGCAAGCGGGGGCGCGAGGGGTTCGACGAGCTTGCCCGCGAACGTGGTCTCGATATCGTGACCTTCCGCGATTGGCAGAAAATCGAGGAAGCGGAAACCGCCGCAGCGCGCGAAGGGGCACCGCGAGAGAAGTTCGTCGATATCGCCAGCATGATTGCTGCCCGCAATTAGGCGGAACACTGGCGCGCCGCCCCGCATTGGAATAGTAACAAGAACAAAGAAAAAGAGGATCTGTAACACATGGCACAGCTCGAAGACGAAGCCGCACAATCCACCAGCGCACTCGGCCCGCTAATCGGCCTGACGCGAGAGGATATTTTCGGTGCGGTTGCCGTCATGCTGCGCGAGACCGCATCCGATCCCCAAAGACTGGTGAAACATAGCCAGGAAGTCGGCCAGGACATGATCAAGATCATGACCGGCAAGAGCGAATTGGCACCCGACCCCAAGGACAAGCGTTTCCGCGATCCTGCATGGCAGTACAATCCGTTCATGCGCGCTGGCATGCAGTACTACCTGGCTGTCCAGAAGGGCGCTTCCCGCTGGCTCGAAGACCTTGAACTCGACGAACTGGAGCGCGACCGCGCCCGCTTCATCTCGAACATCATCATCGACGGGCTTGCCCCCACGAATACGCTGGTCGGCAATCCGACGGCGCAGAAGATGGCTATCGATTCCGGCGGCCTCAGCCTGATCAAGGGCCTCAAGAACGCTTATGACGACATGGTCCACAACAAGGGCATGGTCAGCCAGGTCGACAAGAAGCCGTTCAAGCTGGGCGAAAATATCGCCACGTCAAAAGGCTCGGTGGTCCTGCGCACCGAAATGATGGAATTGGTCCAGTACGCACCGACCACCGACGAAGTTTACGAAATCCCGCAGCTCACCATCCCGCCGCAGATCAACAAGATGTACATCAACGACCTGTCGCCGGAAAAATCGGTGGTGAAGTACCAGCTCGATAACGGCATCCAGACATTCGTCATCAGCTGGAAGAACCCGACCAAGGAACAGGGCCACTGGGACATGGCGGACTATGTGCGTTCCTGCCGGGAAGCGATGGAAGCAGTCAGCAAGATTACCGGCTCCAAAAAGGTCAATGTGTCCGCCGGTTGTTCCGGCGGCCAGACAGCGTCGATGCTCGCCAGCAAGATGGCGTCCGACAAGGACGACCTGCTCGGTGCGCTGACGCTGATGGTCTGTGTCCTGCATCCCAAGCAGAACGATATCGAAGCCGGATCGCTGGTGTCGGAAAACGGCCTGGCCCTCGCCAAGCGTCGCGCGTCGAAGAAGGGTGTGATCAAGGGCGACGATCTTGCCCGCGGCTTCGCGTGGCTGCGTCCAAACGACCTGATCTGGAATTACGTGATCAACAACTACCTGCTCGGCCAGGATCCGCCGGCGTTCGACGTGCTGTTCTGGAATGCGGACGCGACCAATCTTTCAGCTGCTCTGATGGGTGACTTCCTGACCGTTTTCGAAACGCTTGCTTTCACCAGGCAGGGCGAAGTCGAGATGGTCGACCACAAGATCGACCTGTCCAAGGTCACCAGCGACCTGTTCATTCTCGGCGGTGTGACCGACCATATTACCCCGTGGAAGGCCACCTACCGGTCGACGCGGCTGTTCGGTTCGAAGGATGTAACCTACGTCCTTTCCCATTCGGGGCACATGCAGGCCATCCTGAACCCTCCGGGTAACCCGAAAGCGCGCTACTACATACAGAAGGACGAGACAAAAAAGCTGCCCGAGACTGCCGACGAATGGCTCAAGGGAACCGAAGAGGTTTCAGGGTCTTGGTGGCCGTACTGGATGGAATGGGTGCAGAACCGTGCGGGCGAAAAGAAGAAGGCGCCTGCGAAATTGGGGAACAAAGCATACCAGCCGCTGGACCCCGCCCCCGGTCTCTACGTTATGGAGGAGTGCTGACACCCTCGTCGGCAAGCAACAGGATACGCGCGTGACCGCATCGAAAGACGAACCCATGACCGCCACCATCGAGATGATCGAGGCAGGCGGTCGGACCTTGCGCGTCGCGCATTGGCGTCTGGACAAGGAAAGCGAGCATCCCCCGCTGCTGTTTTTCAATGGTATCGGGGCCAATATCGAAGCGGTCGCCCCCCTTGCCGAGATGCTGACCGAACGCGCATTCGTCATGTTCGATATGCCCGGCACGGGCGAAAGTCCCGATCCGGTGTTGCCGTACAATCCCTTCACGATGTGCTGGACCGCCAGCCAGATTCTCGATCGGCTGGGCGTCGAGACTGTCGACGTGATGGGCGTAAGCTGGGGCGGAGCAATGGCCCAGCATTTCGCTCTACAGCACCCCAAGCGCACGCGCAGGCTCGTACTCGCGGCCACCACTGCAGGTATGTTGATGGTGCCAGGCAATCCGGCAGCGCTCACCAAGATGGCCGATCCGCGCCGCTATATCGATGCGGAGTTCATGAACGAGCACTTTGCGACTCTGTATGGCGGGGTCGACCCCGATGGCGAGGCGCACCAGAAGGACAGCCATATCGGCCGCCTGAAACCGCCCTCCCCGCGCGGGTACATGTACCAATTGCTGGCTATGATCGGCTGGACGAGCCTGCCTGCGCTGCCTTTCCTCAACAAGGAAGTGCTGATCATGATGGGCGACGACGACCAAATCGTGCCCTTGATCAATGGACGCATTCTTGCCTCGGCGATCCGCAATTCGCGGCTCGAAGTCATGGAGGGCGGCGGACATCTTTTCCTGCTGACCCATGCCGACGAGAGCGTGGCCAAACTCCGCGATTTCCTCGACGCACCCCAGAGCGAAGCGGAATTGGGTCGCGCTGCCTGACCGGGCACATTCTCCGGCTGGACTCATCAGTTGCAATGTGGAACCTTCTCTCGCCGAGAGAGGAGACTTTACATGCCTGCATTCGACCTGGTCATCCGCGGAGGAACGATCGTCGACGGAAGCGGTGACGCCCGCTTTACCGGAGACGTCGCGATCAAGGGTGGCCTGATCGCCGCAGTAGGCGAAATTTCGGGCGATGCAGCGCAGGAAATCGACGCCTCCGGCCTGCTTGTGACGCCCGGCTTCGTCGATATCCACACGCATTACGACGGACAGGCGACGTGGGACCAAGAAATGGCCCCCAGCAGCTGGCACGGCGTCACCACAGTGGTGATGGGCAATTGCGGCGTAGGCTTTGCGCCCGCCAAGCCTGACAAGCACGAATGGCTCATCGGCCTGATGGAAGGGGTCGAGGACATTCCCGGCACCGCACTCGCCGAGGGTATGAGCTGGGACTGGGAGACCTTCCCCGAATATCTCGACGCACTCGAAAAGCTGCCCCGAACGGTCGATGTCGGAACCCACGTCCCGCATGGCTCGGTTCGGGCGTATGTGCTTGGCGACCGCGAACGGCCCGGCGCTGTTCCGACCGACGAAGACATCAGGAAGATGTCTGCCATCGTCGAGGAAGGCGTGCGCGCCGGTGCCCTGGGCTTCTCGACCTCGCGTACGGTCTTGCACCGCGATGTCGACGGCGAGGTCGTGCCGGGGACCACGGCAACCAAGGAAGAACTCATCGAGATCGGCCGCGCCATGGGCCGCGCAGGCCACGGCGTGTTCGAGATGGCCAGCGACATGAAGCGCGACTGGGACGAGTTCGGCTGGATGGGCGCGCTGAGCCGCGAGACCGGCCTGCCCTGTACCTATGCTGCTCTGCAATCGATCGCCAAAGAGATGCCGCTCGACGAGCAGATCACCTCAATGCGCGCGGAAAATGACAATGGTGCCAATATCGTCGCCCAGATTGCGCTGCGGGGGAATGGCATCGTGATGGCGTGGCGGGGCACGGTCCATCCCTTCCGCCTCAAGCCGAGTTGGAAGGAAATCGAGGACATTCCGTGGGAGGACCAGAAAGCAAAGCTGTTCGACCCGGAATTCAAGGCCAGGCTGCTTGCCGAGCAACACGATTTCTCCGAGGTCAACCAAGACATCATCGGCCTGATCATGGTGGTGTGCGGTGGCTGGAACATGCAGTTCGAAATGGACCCCGACTTCAACTACGAGCCGACCGCCGAGGAAAGCATCCTCGAACGCGCGAAGGCCGCGGGCGTCTCGGGTGACGAATACGCCTACGACCTGCTCTGCCGCGACGACGGCAAGGGCTTTATCTACCTTCCCATCCTGAATTACGCGGACGGCAACCTCGATTTTCTCCACGACCTCCAGCACGCCGACGACACGGTCAACTCGCTGTCGGACGGCGGCGCGCATTGCGGCACGATCTGCGATGCGGCTTCGCCCACCTTCATGCTCCAGCACTGGGTGCGCGACCGTTCGCGCGGGACCATCGGCCTGGAGAATGCAATCAAGCGCCAGTGCAGTGACACGGCCCGTCTCTACGGTCTCGAGGATCGCGGTGTACTCGCACCGGGCTATCTCGCAGACATCAACATTATCGACATGGAACGCCTGAAGCTGGGTAAGCCGTGGCTTGCGTTCGATCTACCCGCTGGCGGCAAGAGACTGCTGCAAAAGGCCGATGGATATGTCGCGACGATAAAGAATGGCGTCGTGACATTCCGCGAAGGAGAATGGACTGGCGAAACGCCGGGAGGTTTGATCCGCGGGCCGCAGCGTGCCGAACTGGCGGAGGCCGCAGAATGAAAGCTATCCGCACTACTGCCACGCCATCCACGCTTGACGCTCTCGAACTCGTCGATATCGACGCGCCCCCTCCCCCGTCGGCGGGCGAGATCAGCGTGGAGATCAAGGCGAGCTCGCTGAACTATCACGACTATGCGGTCGTAAAGGGGATGATACCGACCGAGCAGGGACGCATTCCCATGTCGGACGGGGCCGGAGTGGTCACTGCAGTAGGTGAAGGTGTCACCGAATTCGCTGTCGGCGATCATGTGGTCAGCACCTTCTTTCCCGACTGGCTCGACGGGCGGCCGCCACAATCTGCTTTCACGCGCGTGCCCGGTGACGGGATCGACGGTTATGCGCGAGAACGCATCACCGCGCCGGCACATTGGTTCACCCGCGCCCCTGCCGGCTTCAGCCACGCGGAAGCAGCCACGCTGACGTGCGCCGGGCTGACGGCATGGCGCGCTTTGTTCGTCGATTACGCGGTGAAGCCGGGCGATACCGTGCTCGTCCAGGGCACCGGAGGCGTTTCGATCTTCGCCTTGCAGTTCGCCAAGGCTGCGGGTGCCACCGTCATCGCCACCAGTTCCTCCGACGAAAAGCTGGAACGGGTCAAATCGATGGGTGCGGACCATCTCATCAACTACAAGGAGGTCGAGGCCTGGGGTCCGAAAGCCCTGGAACTGACGGGCGGTCGCGGGGTAGATTGCGTCGTCGAGATCGGCGGCGCCGGCACGCTGGACCAATCTATGCTGGCTACAAGGGTCGGGGGCCATGTTGCCCTGATTGGTGTGCTGGCCGGTTTTGCGGGTCCCGTGCAGACCGCCCTCCTGTTTTCGAAAAACCTGAAGGTGCAGGGACTGACCGTGGGCAGCCGTGCGATGCAGCAGGACATGATTGCTGCGATCGAGGCGAATGGCATCAAGCCGGTGATCAGCGACACATTTGCCCTTGGCGAACTGGCAGATGCTTTCCGCCACCAGGAAAGCGGCGGACACTTCGGCAAGATCGCTATCGAGATCTAAGGCTCGATTACGATTCCCTTTGCGGGGTCGACCTTGCCACCCACCATTTCCACGAAGACTTCGCGGGCTGCGGCAAGCCCGGAATGGCGTTCGATCTCAATGGAATCGCCTGCGTCTTCCAGGAAGCCGCGCCAGCTTTCGGCGACCATCGCGCCTGCCTTTTCCGGGCCATGCTCCTTGAAGAGAGCCACTGCATGGTCCGGGGCGAAGAAGAGTGTGGGCGTCGGCCCGGGCAAATCCGCCGCGCCGCCCATGCCCGCACCTCGCTCCTCGATATGCGTCGCGCCAACGAGGCAGGAATATTTGAGTGCATCCCCGAAGTGCTGGTGCAGGTCGCGTAGCAGTCCGGCATTGCCGGCAAAGTCCACCGTAACGCTGGGCTCGACCGCGATCTGCCCCACAGCATCGTAGGGCAGGACTTGATCGTAAAGGCCGCTTGCTTTCACGAACTCCACATTGCCTGCTGACGTAAGACCAATGCGCCTAATTTCGGGCGAACGGCGTTTGGTCACGCTGGCGAGGCCCATCGCCGTCTTCGAGCTCGCGCTGGTGAGGATCACTTGCCCTGCACCGAACCAGTCCTGCGTGCGCATGAAATATTCGATAAGGAAGCCCGTCTTGAAGAGCGGTCCGAAGATCATGCGCTCTCCCTCGCGCGCGGGATCATGCTCCGGGTCGGCGGCAAGTCGGGAATACTGGTTGTAGATCGGGCTCATCGGCTGGCGATGTTCGGCCATATCCACGAAGCCCGAAGCTGATACCTTGCCAGGGATTACATCGAGATGGCTCGCCATGGGGAGATAGCCGTATACCCGCTCACCTTCCGCGAATTCCGGGTGTCTGCTTTCGATGACGCGAGCGTGGCCCCACATCGGAACGATCCCCTTGCCATCCGGGGCCGGAAAGAAATTCCAGTAACCGAACCCGTCGCCGACCACCGCATAGGTGATGTTGTTTGCCGTGACAGAGAAGCTCTCGATGGCGAGGCGCACACCGCCGTCGGCCAGCGGGCCAGCGTCGATCTCCACCAGATCGGCGTTGGTCAGTTTCGATTTTTCGACGTGAACCTGCTGCATGGCGCATCTCCCTCTTTGAGAGAGACGCTAGCCAAGCAACAACCCGATTGCGAGCGTTAAACCCGCATCGGCATCAGGACGTAGAGCGCCGGGCTGTCATCATCCTTGCGGATCAGTGTCGGCGCACCGGCATCGGCCAGGTGGATTTCGACGGTGTCGCTGTCGATCTGGCCAAGGATGTCCTTGAGATAACCCGCATTGAAACCGATCTCGAAACCTTCGGCGCCATATTCGGCCGAAAGTTCTTCGGTAGCGGTGCCGTTGTCGGGCGAGGTGACGGTCAGTGTCACCTTGTCCTTGTCGAGCCCCATCTTCACCGCGCGGGTCTTCTCGGTCGCGATCGTCGCGACACGGTCGACGCCTTCGTGGAAGGTGCGCGGGTCGATCTTGAGCAGCTTGTCATTACCCGTGGGGATAACCCGCGAGTAATCCGGGAAGGTACCGTCGATCAGTTTGCTGGTGAGGACCATTCCGCCTTCGCCGCCGAGGGTGAAACGGATCTTGCTGGCCGACAGGTCGATCTGGACGTTGGCGTCCATCTTCTCTTCCAGCAGCTTGCGCAGTTCGGCAACGGCTTTGCGCGGCACGATGACGTCGGGCATGCCTTCCGCGCCATCGGGGCGAGCCAGAGTGAAGCGTGCAAGGCGATGGCCATCGGTCGCGGCAGCCTTGAGCACGGGCTGGTCTTCGTCCGAAACATGCAGGAAGATGCCGTTCAGGTAATAGCGGGTTTCTTCCGTCGAGATCGCAAACCGCGTGCGGTCGATCATCTCGGCAAGCGTCTTGGCCGGAAGTTCGAAGCTGGTCGGCAGGTCGCCTTCGACGATCACCGGGAAGTCATCGCGCGGCAGGGTGGGCAGCGAGAAGCGGCTACGGCCCGCCTTGATCGCCATGCGGTTGTCGGCGGTCTCCAGGCTGACCTGGCTGCCGTCGGGCAGCTTGCGCGCAATATCGAAGAGGAGGTGCGCGGAAACGGTGACGGAACCGTCACTCTCGACACTGGCTTCCATGTGTTCGACCACTTGAAGGTCGAGGTCGGTCGCCATCACACGCAAACCGTCGCCTTCCGCCTCGATGAGGACGTTCGACAGGATGGGGATAGTGTTGCGCCGTTCGACGACGGACTGAACGTGGGAGAGACAGCGCAGCAGCGTGGCGCGTTCGATAGTGGCCTTCATGGGTCCTTCTTTCGTCCCTGTTGGGCGAAGCAAGGGCCGGAATCGCCCCCGCGCGCCGGAATACGGATAACGACCTTAGCGAGGCCGCCTAAAGGGGCAAGGCTCCGTCACGTCCGTAACCTGCCCCCTGATCGATTCCTTGGGGATAAAGGGGTATTTAGCCCATCATCGCCATGCCGCCGTTCACGTGCAGCGTCTGGCCGGTGACATAGGCAGCCTCGTCGCTGGCGAGATAGGCCACGGCCGCGCCGATCTCGTCGCCCTCGCCCATTCGGCCCATCGGGATCCGCCCGTTGATAGCGGCCTTCTGGTCGTCGGTGAGTGCATCGGTCATCGCCGTGCGGATGAAGCCCGGTGCGACGCAATTGACGGTGATATTGCGGCTGGCGAGTTCCTGCGCGAGGCTCTTGCTCATGCCAGTGAGGCCGGCTTTCGCTGCCACGTAGTTCATTTGCCCGGGGTTGCCGGTATGGCCCACGACGCTGGTGATCGAAATGATGCGGCCGCCCTTGGCCTTCATCATCGGACGCGCGCTCGCTCGCATGAGACGGAAACTGGCCTCGAGGTTGATACGGATCACCTCGTCCCACTCCTCGTCCTTCATACGCATCGTCAGATTGTCGCGTGTGATCCCGGCGTTATTGACGAGGATATCCATCTTGCCGAGCGTGTCGACAGTCGCCGGAATCAGCTCCTCAACCTGCGTCGTGTCGGACAGGTTGCAGGTAATCTCGACGTGGTCACCGCCGGTATCCGAGTTCAGCTGTTCGCGGAAGGCGCGCAGCTTGTCTCCGTTGGAGCCGGACAGCGCCAAACGCGCACCCTGGCGCGCCAGGGCATAGGCTATGGACGAGCCGATGCCGCCGCTGGCGCCGGTAACGAGTGCGGTCTTGCCCTCGAGGCTGAACATCATGCGTTCTCCTTCGCGAAATTCTCGAGATCTTCCATGGTGACGAGGCTGATCGTAGTCGCCTCCTTGTCGATGCGGCCGACCATCGGTCCTAGCACCTTGCCGCCGAGTTCGACGAAGCGTTCCACGCCCGCCTCACGCATGGCGATCACACTTTCGCGCCAGCGAACGCGGCCCGTGACCTGTTCGACCAGCAGGCGCTGTTCTTCGGCGGGGTCCGTGACACGCGACGCCGTGACATTAGCGAACAGGGGCACCGAGAAAGCCGAAGGCGAGTTCTCTTCCAGCGCCAGCTTCATGCGCTGTGCGGCAGGTTCCATCAGCGAGCAGTGAAAGGGCGCGGATACCGGCAGTTTGATGCCGCGCTTGATCCCGTGCTCCTTCGCCAGTTCGATCGCGCGATCGATGGCTTCTGCGTGACCGGAAATCACGACCTGCGTCGGATCATTGTCATTGGCGACTTCGCACACCTGCCCTTCCGCCGCGGCTTCTGCCAGTGCGGTCGCTTTCTCGATATCGGCACCGAGCAGGGCCGCCATCGCGCCGACGCCGATGGGCACGGCATCCTGCATGGCGATACCGCGCAGGCGGAGCAGTTTTGCGGTCTCGGCAAGGCCGAACGCGCCTGCGGCACACAGCGCGGAGTATTCGCCCAGCGAATGGCCTGCAACGCAACTCGCCTTATCCGCCAACAAAACGCCGAACTCCTTTTCCAAGACGCGCAAGGTAGCGATCGAGTTTGCCATGATGGCCGGCTGTGCATTCGAAGTAAGCGTTAGCTCGCCTTCAGGGCCGTCCCGCATAACGGAAGACAGTTTTTGGTTCAGCGCGTCATCGACTTCTTCGAAGACTTCGCGTGCGTGGGTGCTGGCATCGGACAGTTCCGTGCCCATGCCGACCTTCTGGCTTCCCTGACCGGGGAAAATGAATGCAGTCATGTTTCTCTCCTGTTGGGAGCGGCGCTTAGGCGCGCGGGGGCCGTCCCTCAAGACCGAAAGGCACGATCTTGTTGGCAGAGGAATGCCCGACCTCCGCCCGGCCGAGGTAGGGAATGCCGCTACGGCGACACCAGTCTTCGACGATTTCCTGCGCACTCGCCCCGAACGACCGATCGTTTTCGGGAACCGCCGTAACCTCGCCCAGCCTGATTCCCGCAATGTCACCGATCTGGGCGGTCACATGAAAGAGCAGGCGGTCGATGGCGTACTCGTACTCACCGACTTCCTCGATTAGCAGTTCGTGTCCCGTCAGATCCGGCATGAGCGGAGTGCCGACCAGCATGGCCAGCGTGTAAAGATTGAAGGCGGCTACCGGACGGGCCGAGAGAGATGGCTCCAACCCCTCCGAGTTTCCGGACAGGTAGGCCAGCACACGGCGAATGGCAGCCTCGCCTCCCACGCGCTTGATATCCACCGGCATGGGCGCATGGACCGGCTTGCCGATGCCGGCGCGATAAAGCGCACCCAGCAGCGTCCCGCAGTCGGAATAGCCCAGGAACGGCTTGTTCTTCGCAGGATCACCAGCCTGTTCGAGGAATTCAGCCGCGATCCGGTTCGAGCCATATCCGCCCTTGGCAAACCACACCGCGTCGGTGCTGGCGTCGTTCGCACAATCGAGCAGCGCTGCAAGGCGCGTGTGGTCGGAGCCCGCGAAATGGCCTTCCTCGACGAAGCACTGCTCGTGGAAATGTAACTCTAGGTCGGGGAATTCGTCTTTCGCGAGCCTGCTTACGGCCTGCGCATATTCGCGATTCAGCGGGGTCGCGGGGGCGCAAATGGCCACTTTTCGGATCGGACGGTGCACATCTGCGGTCATGCCTGCTTGTCTTGGCGGCTGCAACTGCATAGCGAGGCTGGAATGAGCGACTTCCCCAGCCCCGACGAACTTTTCGCACGCCCGTTCTTCTTCGTCGGCATCGGCGGATCAGGGATGCTTCCGCTTGCGCAAATCCTCAAGGGGCGCGGCTGCAAGGTAGCCGGATCCGACCGCAGCTTCGACCAGGGTCGTACCCCCGATAAGTTCGCCGCCCTCGAAAAGCAGGGTTTCGAACTACACCCGCAGGACGGCAGCGGGATTGTTTCGAGCGACCAGATTGTCGTCGCTTCTGCCGCGATCGAAGACAGTGTTCCCGAGATCAAACAGGCAAACGATCTTGGTTGCCTGCGCCTCACGCGAGCCGAACTCAACTCGATCCTCTTCAACACCAGCGGTGCTGGCCTTGCCGTGGCGGGGACCAGCGGCAAATCGACCGTGACGGGCATGCTGGGCTGGATTCTTGAGGCGACCGGACGCGCGCCCACGGTCATGAATGGCGCGGTGATGAAGAATTTCGTCTCGCCGGAGCGTCCCTTCGCCAGTTCTGTCGTCGGCTCGCAGAGCCTTTATGTGAGCGAAGTGGACGAGAGCGACGGGTCCATCGCGCTCTACAAGCCGGCAGTCGGTATCCTTCTCAATGTCTCGCTCGATCACAAGAGCATGGAGGAATTGCGCCAGCTATTCGGCGACTACCTCTCGCGCAGCCGTATTGCCGTACTCAATGCGGACGATCCGGAAGCTCTCGCCCTGCTCCCTCACGCGAAAGAGGTCATCACCTTCGGGATCGATCAGGAAAAAGCGCAAATCGGCATTGAGCCGGGAAGCATCGCCGAGGGGCCTGTCCGGCAAGCCGCCATGGTCGTCGACCGGCATGACGGCAGCCAGCACGCGCTGCGATTGAACATGCCCGGTCGCCACAATCTCTCGAACGCCCTTGCGGCGATTGCCGGCGCGGCCGCAGCCGGTGTGCCCGTCGCAGAAGCCGTCCAGGCGCTGGCCGGTTTCGACGGACTGGCCCGGCGTTTCGACATTGTGGGCACCACGCACGCCGCCATTACCGTCATCGACGACTTTGGCCACAACCCCGAAAAATGTGCAGCGACGCTGAAGACCCTGAAGGCCCACGACGGCCGTGTGCTCGCCTTTTTCCAGCCCCACGGATATGGTCCCTTGCGCCAGATGGGCGCTGAATTGGCCGAGACCTTCATCGACGTCATGGGCGCAGACGATCGCGTAATCTTTTCAGACCCCGTCTATTTCGGCGGGACTGTCGACCGCAGCGAGGGGAGCGAGCGGATCGTGAAACTCATCGCCGAGGGCGGCGCAAGGGCCGAACACGTGCCGTCGCGCAAGGATGTCGAGGACCGCCTGGTGTCGCTCGCCCGTCCCGGTGACCGGATCGTGATCATGGGCGCGCGCGACGACACGCTGAGCGAATTTGCGCAGCGGATTTTCCAGCGCCTGTCGTGATTGATCAGTGGGCTTCAGCGCCCTCGCCCACGCCGTGACCCATCTTGAAGACCTTGTGCAGCAGGATCACGATCACGAAGCCCAGGCCAAGGCCGACAAGCGCCGAGATCGCGGCGTAGGTCGCCCATCCAAGCAGACCTGACAACCCTCCGGTGACCGTCTCGACAGCGTGCTGGACTCCATGCGCCCAGTCCGACGGGCCGTGAAGGCCGAGCTCGTGCAGGCCATGCAGGATGATCCCTCCGCCGACCCACAGCATGGCAATGGTCCCGATGAATGAGAGTGCCGTGAGGATGTAAGGTACCGAACGCACCAGGAAACACCCGAAATTCTTTGCCGCCTGAGAACTCCGCTCCGAAAGGTGCAACCCGATATCGTCGAGCTTCACGATGATCGCTACAGCGCCGTAAACGAACAGCGTAACCGCGATGCCAACGATTGCCAGAACACCAGCCCGCACGAAAAAGTCTTCCGACGCCACTTCGTTGAGGGTGATCGCCATGATCTCGGCCGACAGGATGAGGTCCGTCCTGATCGCCCCTGCGACGCGCTGATTCTCGAACGCGACGGGATCGACAATTTCGTCCTCGAGTGTCTTGCCGTGCTTCTCGCCGCCGAGCTTCTCCATGACCTTTTCGGCACCTTCATAGGAAAGGTAAGCCCCTCCCAGCATCAGGATGAAGATAATAGCTGAGGGCAGCAGCCAGCTGAGTATCAGGGCGCCTGGAAGAAGGAACAGAAGCTTGTTCTTCAGCGACCCTTTGGTGATTTTCCAGATGATCGGCAGTTCGCGGGCCGGACTGAGGCCAGTGACGTAAGAAGGCGTCACAGCGGCATCGTCGATAATCACACCAGCGGTTTTCGTCCCGGCCCTGCTCGCAGCGACGGTGATGTCGTCCACTGATGCGGTGGCCGCCCGCGCAATTACCGAAACGTCGTCCAAAAGCGCTACAAGTCCGCCGGGCACGCAAAATCTCCTGTGTTTCCACTGCCAACGGCCCCCTGCCGTGCACGTTCCACCTGCGCAAGAGGACAGTTTGCCTTGCATTCGCGCAGAATCCGGCTATGTGCGCGCATCCCTCGCTTCCGGGCGAAGGAAAGAAGAAAGCCGGAGGGGCCCCGCAATCCCGCGGACAAGCCAGCGATCGGCCGACAGTTGAAAGGACAAGGGCATGGCTCTCTACGAGCATGTTTTCTTGGCGCGACAGGACCTGAGCCAGGCTCAGGTTGACCAGCTCGCAGCCACGGCGACCGAAATCGTCGAAAATAACGAAGGCAAGGTCACCAAGACCGAGACCTGGGGCCTCAAGAGCCTCGCATACAAGATCGACCGCAACCGCAAGGCGCATTTCGTAATGCTCAACATCGAGGGCCCCGGCTCCGTTGTTGCAGAACTCGAACGCCAGACGCGCATCAACGAAGACGTCATCCGTTACATGACCATCCGTGTCGACGAACACGAGGAAGGTCCGTCGGTAATGATGCGCAAGAACGAGCGCGATTCCAAGAAGCGCCGCGAACGCGAGGAGCGTAACTGATGGCCCGTCCGTTTTTCCGCCGCCGCAAGTCTTGCCCGTTCGCTGGCAAGAATGCCCCCGCGATCGACTACAAGGACGTTCGCCTCCTCCAGGGCTTCATGTCCGAGCGTGGCAAGATCGTCCCCAGCCGCATCACCGCCGTCAGCGCGAAGAAGCAGCGTGAACTCGCCAAGGCGATCAAGCGCGCACGCCACATCGGCCTGCTTCCGTACATCGTGAAGTAAGGAGCAGAGACCATGGATATCATTCTCCTCCAGCGCATCGAAAAGCTCGGCACGATCGGTGACGTCGTCACCGTGAAGGACGGCTACGCGCGCAACTTCCTCCTTCCGCAGAAGAAGGCCCTTCGTGCCAATGCTGCGAACAAGAAGGTCTTCGAAGCCAACCGCGAACGCCTCGAGAAGGAAAACGCCGAACGCCGCGCCGAAGCCGAAAAGGCCGGTGAAAAGGTCGACGGCGTCGAAGTCGTGCTGATCCGCGCCGCTTCGAACGCAGGCCAGCTGTACGGTTCGGTCAACGTTCGCGACATCGTGAACGGCCTTTCCGACAAGGGTCACGAGATCGACAAGAAGCAGGTCATCATGGGCAACCCGATCAAGACGATCGGCATGCATGACGTGCGCATCGACCTCCACCCCGAGGTTTCCGTCACCGTGAAGGCGAACGTCGCCCGCTCGGACGACGAAGCCGAACTGCAGAGCCAGGGCGTCGACGTGCTCGCGCAGATGTTCGAAGACGAACAGCGCGAAATCGAAGAGCAGGCCGAAGCCAACCGCATCGACACGGGCCTCGAGCCGGGTGAAATCCCCGCCGACATGCTCGAAGACGGCGTCAGCACCGAAGAAGGCACCAGCGAAAGCGAAGCCCTCATCGAAGCTACCAAGCCGGAAGGCGACGACGCGTAAGCGTATCGACCTCGAACAAACAGGGCGCGGCGACTTCGGTCTCCGCGCCCTTTTTGTAACAGGCCCCTTCCTGTGGCAGGAGGTGTCATCAAAACAACAAGAAGCCAGGAGAAAATCCAGCCATGGAATCAATCGACCAGATCCTCGACAAGCTCGAAACCGTCTATGACGCGGCGATTACCCGCCTGCGGGAAGATGTGATCGCTTTCGGAAAGACCCGTGAACTGCCCGCCGCCGAACGGCGCAAGGACGGCAGCTACGCCTATCCCGAACTTCGCCTGCTGTTCCGTGGCGGCCAGATGCCGGAAGGCTCGAACCGCGCGTTCGGCCGGCTGAACATGCCAGGACTCTACGCAACGACGGTTACCCGCCCCAGCCTCTTCCGCAATTACTTGCGCGAACAGCTCGAACTGATCGGATCGAATTACGAGATCGAAGTCGAGGTCGGCTCATCGCGCCAGGAAATCCCCTTCCCCTATGTCCTCGACGGCGAAGCAGGCGCGGTACTGGCGGGTATCGATCCCAACGAGATCGCTCGCCACTTCCCCTCCACCGACCTCGCCGATATCGGCGACGAACTAGCCGACGGGATCGAGCTGGAAAATCCGGACGATCCCATCCCGTTGTCGCTGTTCGACGGCCTCCGCACCGACTTCAGCCTTGCAAGGCTTGCGCATTACACCGGGACTGACCCGCAGCATTTCCAACGGTTTATCCTGTTCACCAACTATCATCGCTATGTCGACGAATTCGTCGATTGGGCGGGGTCCCAACTGGGCAAGAACGGCTACACAGCGCTCGCGGGCGCCGGGGGTCTTATGATCACCGGAGCGACCGATAATGCACGAGGGCAGTTGTCCGACACGGCATGGCGTCGCCACCAGATGCCGGCCTACCACCTCGTGGGCGAGAACGGCGGCGGCATCACGCTGGTGAATATCGGCGTCGGTCCTTCCAACGCGAAGACGATCTGCGATCACCTGGCGGTGATGCGCCCCGAAGCATGGCTTATGATCGGTCACTGCGGCGGCCTGCGCCCCAGCCAGAAGATCGGCGATTACGTGCTCGCCCATGCTTATCTGCGCGACGATCACGTGCTTGACCCGGTCCTCCCGCCGGAAATCCCCCTGCCCGCAATCGCCGAAGTCCAGCAGGCGCTGGCCGAAGCGGCGGAGGCTGTCTCCGGCGAGCATGGCAGCGACCTCAAGAAACGCATGCGTACCGGCACCGTCGTCACCACCGACGATCGGAACTGGGAGCTGCGATACACCCAGTCGGCAAAGCGCCTGAGCCTCAGCCGCGCAGTCGGCATCGACATGGAAAGCGCGACCATCTCGGCACAGGGCTACCGCTTCCGCGTCCCCTACGGCACGCTCCTATGCGTTTCGGACAAGCCGCTCCACGGCGAGATCAAGCTGCCCGGCCAGGCCAACAAGTTCTACGAGGAAGCCATCGCGGCCCACTTGCAGATCGGGGTCACCGCCTGCGACCTGCTGCGCCAGGAAGGCCCGAAACTGCACAGCCGCAAGCTGCGTGCCTTCAACGAGCCGCCCTTCAGGTAAATCTTGGCCTGTCAGGCGACGGCGGTCGCTTCGATTTCGATCATGAGAGCCGGATCGTAGAGTTCCTTCACCCCGAGCAGGGTGCTGCAAACCTGCGCTCCGGCTCCGACGTGAAACTTCACGATGTCCTCGGCCTTTTCCATGAACTGAGGCACATCGGTAGTGTAGAAGTTCAGCCGGACAAGGTTCGTCGCGTCCATCCCGGCCGACTTCAGCGCGTCGAGCAGGTTGCCCCACGCTGCCTCGTATTGAGCGACGAGATCGCCGGGATGCATGGCGTTTCCGTCCGGATCGGAAGCAGTCTGGCCGGAAAGATAAAGCGTTCGCACCCCACCTCTCACCTCGACTGCGTGATTTAAACCGAAATGCGTAAGCCACTCGGTGGGATTATGAGTTGTCCGGTCCATCGAACCTCCAGCTAGTTTAGCGCTAACCCTTACCCTTCGTTTTCGTTTTCCCGACCTTTGCGTTGGCCGCCATGTAATCGATGATCATCCCGGCGATGTCCTTGCCGGTGGCATTCTCGATGCCTTCGAGGCCTGGCGAGGAGTTCACCTCCATGATGACCGGCCCATGATTGCTGCGCAGCATGTCGACACCGCACACATTCAGCCCCATGCGCTTGGCGGCGCTAACCGCTGTCGAGCGTTCTGCCGGCGTGATCTTGATCAGCTCTGCGCTGCCGCCACGGTGGAGGTTGCTGCGGAAGTCGTCCGCTGCGCCGGTTCGCTTCATCGCGGCGACGACCTTGCCGCCGACCACCAGCGCACGAATGTCGGTCCCGCCTGCTTCCTTGATGAATTCCTGGACGAGGATGTTCACATTGGCGCCGCGGAAGGCCTCGATAACCGACTTCGCCGAGGACATGGTCTCGGCAAGTACGACACCAATGCCCTGGGTGCCTTCGAGAAGCTTGATGACCACGGGCGGGCCTTTCACCGCCTTGATGATCTCCTCGGCTTGCTTTGGATCATTGGCATAGGCCGTCAGCGGCAGGCCGAGGCCGTGCTTGGCGAGAATTTGCATGGAGCGCAGCTTGTCGCGACTGCGGCCGATGGCGACGCTTTCGTTGAGCGGCCAGCAGCCTCGCATCTCGAACTGGCGCAGGATCGCGAGCCCGTAATTCGTGATCGAGGCCCCGATCCGCGGGATGACCGCATCGTAGCCGGTGCATGCCTCGCCGTTGTAATACACTTCAGGCCGATGGCTCGCGATATGGACCGTGCAGCGCGTGGTGTTGAGGATATCGAGTTCGTGCCCGCGCTCTTCAGCCGCCTGCTTCAGACGCTTGTGCGAATAGAGATTGGGATTACGCGCAAGCATGGCGATTTTCATGGTTTGTGGCCTTTCTTGACCTTCATTTCGGGCGTCTGGAGCCAGGAATATCCTGAATCTACGACAAATCTACGACGCAGGGAGGAACGACCGATCAGCATCGGGAATTTCATGTCCGACCTGTCGGCCAGGCTGATCTCCGCGCGAAACTTGATGTCGCCGATCTTCAGCGGTGTCTTGATGACGTAACGATACTGCGTCTCGCCATTGGAGCTGGTGATACCGCGAATGTCGACATGCACTGCCTCGCATATCTGGCGCACATGCGGTCTTTCGAAATCGACCGCGAAACGGACGTATTTTTCGCCGTCACGTTCGAACTCGTCGAGCACCACTCCGTGCAAGGACGAAGTGCGCGCTCCGGTATCGATCTTCGCGGGAATACCCCGCAGACCCAGTTCGGGCAGGTGAACCAGTTCGCGCCACCCCACCACGGGCAATACCTTGTTTTCACTCATTCGATGATCGCCAGTCCGTCTCCACCTCCGTCACCCGGTAGGCGGCGCATGACCTTTCCGCTAGCGAAATCGACTTCCGCAATCGTGTCCGAGCGGGTCTCTGCGGCATAGATGCGTTTCCCGTCGGGCGACCACAGAATCGTGACCTGGAAACGCTCCTCCGCTTCTTCGGGACTGGAAACGGCGATAGTACGCACCACTCTGCCGGTGGCAGTGTCGATTACCGACAGTGCGCCATCGGCAAGGTCGCTGGTAACCGCAAAGTCGCCTTGCGGACGGACAGCAATACGCAGCGGGAAGCGCCCGGTGTCGATCTCCTTTAGGATCGCGAGGGACATGGGATCGAGCGCGAAAGCCTTGTTCGAGCCGCGCGCGGAGACCCAGAGCGTGTCGCCATCGGGGCTCAGTGCAATGCCTTCGGGCTCCTCACCCACTTCGACGGACAGCGGAGCGCGCCGAGTCTTCAAATCGACCAGCGTGACTGTCTTCGAGCCGAGGTCCGTCGTCCAAGCGTGACGCGCATCGGGCGAGACGGCAACCATGTGGCTGCCTTCCTTCCCTGTCGAATATTCGAAAGTCTCGTGTTCGCCCATTGGAGAGCGGATCCAGAAGACTGACTGGCGCCCCTCGGCGGTTGCGTAAAGATCGCCGTTCGGGTGCCACACGATCCCGTGCGGACGGGCGTTTTCACCAAGCTCCACCGACTTCACGCGGCCGAGGTCGCTGGTGCGAAAAATGTCGACACTGGTTCCGCCATAGCACGCGAGTGCCACGTACTTGCCGTCGGGTGACGTGGCCAGTTCGTGCGGGTTGGCGCAGCTGTCCACCCGTCCAACTTCGGCCCCGCTGGCAAGGTCGATCTTGGCCAGCGTGTTGCCGAACTTGCCCGCTACGAACAGCGCGCCATCTGCAGAAATGTCCGATACGGCGCGCGGCCCGTCCTCCGCCATCGGCGCGCACGACGCGAGCAGGATGGGGAGGAGAGCCGCGATCCGCACTCTTACCATCCTTGCGGCTTGCCCTGGTTCTGCTCTTCCAGCCACGCCATCAGCGGAGCGAAATACTCGACCATTGCCTTACCGGACATCTGGCGCTCGCCGGTGAAGGCTTCCAGAGCATCGGGCCAGGGCTTGCTAGCTCCCATTTCCAGCATGGCGTTGAGGTTCTTGCCGACCTCTTCGTTACCGTAGAACGAGCAGCGGTGAAGCGGCCCTTCCCAGCCTGCCTGGTCGCACGCGGCCTTGTAGAACTGGAACTGCAGGATCCGTGCGAGGAAATAGCGCGTGTAAGGCACGTTGCCCGGAATGTGGTATTTCGCACCTGCGTCGAACTTCGTCTCATCGCGCGCCACCGGGGGCGTGATGCCTTGGTATTCGAGGCGCAGGTCATTCCAGCCGGCGTTAAGGCCTTCCGCGGGGATCGATCCGTCGAACAAGCCCCAGCGATAGCGGTCGACCATCAGGCCGAACGGCAGGAAGGCCACCTTGTCCATCGCCTCGCGCAGCAGCAGGCCGATATCCTTGTCGGCGCTCGGCACGTCTGCACGGTCGAGCATGTCGATCTGCACGAGGTATTCGGGCGTGATGGACAAGGCGATCATGTCGCCAATCGCTTCATGGAAGCCGTCGTTCGCGCCATTGAGGTGCAGGTAATCCTGCTGGTTGTAGGCGCGCTGGTAGTAGTTGTGACCAAGCTCGTGGTGGATGACCTTGAAGTCGTCCGCATTGCGCTTGATGCACATCTTGATGCGCAGGTCGTCGACATTGTCGACGTCCCAGGCGCTGGCGTGGCAGACAACTTCGCGGTCACGGGGCTTGGTGAACTGGCTGCGCTCCCAGAAGGTTTCCGGAAGCGGTTCGAAGCCGAGCGAGGAGAAGAACTGTTCGCCCACGCGGACCATCTTGACCTCGTCCATGCCGTCTTCCTCGATGAGCTCGGTCAGGTCATAGCCGATATCGCCAGCGCCCTCGGGAGCGACGAGCGGGTAGATATTGCCCCATTCCTGCGCCCACATGTTGCCGAGGAGGTCGGCGCGAATGGGTCCGGTCGCGGGCTGCACAGCGTCGCCATATTTCTCGTTAAGCTTGCTGCGGACGTAGGTGTGCAGCGCCATGTAGAGCGGCTTCACTTCCTGCCACATGCGCTCGGTCTCGGCAGCGAACTGGTCGGGATCCATGTCGTAGTTCGAACGCCACATCGCGCCCAGATCGTTGAAGCCAAGCTCCTTCGAACCCTCGTTGGCGATACCGATCATGCGCTGGTAATCGCTGCGCATCGGCGCGCCGACATTGTCGTGCCAGCTGGTCCACATTTCGGCGAGTTCTTCGGGAGAGCGTTCCAGGTTGCCCATCTCGGCTTCGATATCGGAGCCGTTGATCTCTTTACCGTTCAGCGTGCCCTTGCCCTTGCCATAAGCAGAGCCGAGCCGTGTGGCGATCTCGTTCAGCTCGGTTGCCGCACCGTCGCGGACAGGCGCCGGCATGACGATGCCGTTGCGCAGGATATCGAGCTTGCGAGCGACCTCCGGATCGAGGCCTTCGACCCGCGCATATTTCGCAGCCTCATTGGCATAGGTGACGGATTTTTCGGTGGCTTCTGCGCCGTATTTGGCCGCCAGCATGTCGCTATCGTGCACGATGTAAGTGGAATTGAGCCACAGGACCCTTCCGTATTCGACCGAGAAATCGAACATGTCCTTCTCGACCATCGCAACCCAGTCGGCAGCGCCCTGCGGCGTCATCGGATAGGCGGAAGTCATTTCGGTGTGGGTTGAGTGATCGTCGGCGAGCGCCGGGGTGGCGAGCGAAATGGCAAGCGCGGAAAGGGCGACGGATGCGAGTTTCATGTATGTCCTCTCGGGGGTAATTCTGGCGTGTAGTTTCACGTGCTACCGGATTGCACCTGTCGGTAGGCTTTATCAAGACTGGCGCAGTCGCAATCGACGAACGAGGAGCAGCGTAGCGATCCCGAGTGGCTGAATGCAAATACCAGCAGGCTCAGGAATTACATAATTTCACTGCGTCCGCTCGAGCCAGTCGGCCATGGCCATGCCAAGGTCGGGCTTGGTAACGCTGCCCATGTGGGTGCCCGGCACTTCGACATACTCCGCATCCGGCAGCAGCTCTGCGAGCGCTTCTGCAGAGCCATTGTCCCGATCCTCGTCACCGCATACCACGAGTGTCGGCATGGTGATGTTATCGAGCAAGGCGAGGTCGAGATCGGGCATCGCGTCGAGCAAGAGGCGTGCAGCAGTACGGTTGACGCCTTGCGACTTCAGGAACTGCATCGAGAAATACGCCGGATCGCCGCGCTCGATCGTGTCGAATTCATCGATGACCCGCTTGAAGAAGGCGCTCCTCTTTCCCCATTCGCCCAGGCCTGCCGTGCCCATGCCGCCAACAATCAGCCGCTTGGGTGACAGGATCGAATGCGCGACGCCGTGGAGCGATGTTCGCGCGCCGAGCGAGAACCCGCCGAGGTCGTATTCTTCGAGACCCAGATAGTCGATCAGCGCTGCGACGTCCCGCACGAGCACGTTGAGCGGATACTTCTCCGGCTCTTCGGGCGCCTCGCTGTCGCCATGGACCCGGAAGTCGAGCATGATCACCTCATACCCGCGCCCGGCAATCTCTTCCGCATGGCCGAACTTGATCCAGTTCATCTGCGCGCTGGAAAACAGGCCATGAAGCAAGACCAGCGGCCTGCCCTCACCGACGCGATGGACAGCCAGCCGAGTGCCGTCGAAGCTTTGGAAAAATTCGCTCACCTATTTTCGAGCCCCTTCTGCTCCATGCGCCATTTGACCATCTCGATTCTGTCTTGTCCGAAAAACGGCTCTTCATCGAAAACCAGGGTCGGCACGCCCCAGTGACCGGCTGCTTCCAGAGCCTCCTGGTTGGCGGCAATCTCGGCGTCCAGCGTCTCTGCATCGCCCTGCACCTCGGCGATAATTTCCTCGACACCCAGTCCGGCCGCTTCCAGCGCGCGGTCGAGGTGCCCGCCTTCGTGCCAGTTCTCCTGTCCGCCCCAGATCATCCGCCCCGCTTCGGCTGCGAAAACCAGCCCGGCACCGCGTCGGGCGGCGGCCTGCCCCATGCGCGTCACGCGGCGAATATAAGGCTGGTCGTCGGCGATCTGCCGCGTCGCCATGTCCTGGATGATGGGATCTGGCCTCGGCGCGCCAAAGGGAATGTCGTGGAATTGCGCCACGCGGATCATGTCCCGCATGGTGTAGCCGAGCCAGTTCGGGTGGTTCCGTTCGAAGAAATCGGGCTGCCGGATCGCGAGCGGATATACCGGCCTTAGCGCGATCTTGAGATCGTACTCTTCGGTCATCGCTCGGTAGCGACCGACCGAAAGATAGCTGTAGGGCGAACGAAAGCTGAAGTAGATCTCTGCGGTAAGGGTCATGCCTGTCTTATACAGACACGCCGCCTCAGCGGAAGAAGCAGCTCAATCCGGCCTGGAGGGCCGTTATCGTCCCGCCCTCTGCGAAGCCCCTGATCGTGCCGAAATCACCGGTCGTATATTCGAATTCGCCGGGTAAGGTGCTGTCGATCTCGCGCACCTGGCGTTCTGATTTCAGCGCTTCAAGTGTCGCGCCTGTGCGGATGCCATCCGACGTTACGACGCCGTCGCCCTCACGCACGAACCATCCCGCAAAGCGATCATCCTGGTAGGCGATCTGAAGCGGGCCGTACGAGGTGAAATCCATAGCGCCTGCACCGCATTCTTCCTGCCGCGATTGTTCGCCAGCCTCGCCCCAGGCGCTTTCAGCCATGGCGTCGACTTCCGCACGAGGGGAGCCGAACCGCATGACCATAGCACCCTTGTTGCTTGCCGCGGCCAATCCGTTGGCGTTCACAATAATGCGCGCGTCCCCGAACCGGTCGACCACCTGCGTTGCCGCGGGTTCGGGGGCAGGCTCGTCACTGCAAGCCGCAAGGCTAATGACGATCGGCAGCGCCGCAAGAAAACTCGCTCTGATCATCCCTTCTTCAGGACCTCGCGACCGAGCAGTTCAGCGATCTGCACTGCGTTGAGTGCCGCACCCTTGCGAAGGTTGTCGGATACGCACCACAGAACAAGGCCGTTCTCGACCGTAGCATCTTCGCGAACGCGGCTGATGTATGTTGCACTGTCGCCCGCTGCCTCGACAGGTGTGGTATAGCCGCCGTCTTCGCGCTTATCGACGAGCATACAACCCGGTGCTTCGCGCAGGATGTCCTGCGCCTGTTCAGCCGAAAGCTCGTTCTCGAATTCGATGTTCACCGCTTCGGAATGCCCGACGAAGACGGGCACGCGCACGCAGGTCGCCGACAGCTTGATCTTCGGGTCGAGGATCTTCTTGGTCTCGACCACCATCTTCCATTCTTCCTTGGTCGATCCGTCGTCCAGGAAGACATCGATATGCGGGATCACGTTAAATGCGATCTGCTTGGTGAACTTCACCGGCTCGACAGAGTCCCCGACGAAGATATTGCGGCTCTGTTCGAACAACTCGTCCATGCCCGCCTTGCCCGCGCCGGAAACCGACTGGTAGGTGGAAACGACGACGCGCTTGATCGTCGCTGCATCGTGCAAAGGCTTCAGCGCGACGACCAACTGCGCGGTCGAGCAGTTGGGGTTCGCGATGATGTTCTTCTTGGAATAATCGTGGATCGCTTCCGGGTTTACCTCGGGCACAATCAGCGGCACATCGGGGTCCATCCGGTAAAGCGAGCTGTTGTCGATCACGATGCAACCCGCAGCCGCGGCTTTTGGCGCATACTCCTTCGCAGGACCGCTACCGGCGGCGAACAGGGCGATGTCCCAGCCGGACCAATCGAAATGCTCGATATTCTTGCACTTGAGCATCTTGCCGGTGTCACCGAATTCGACCTCCGTGCCATGCGAACGGCTCGAGGCAACGGCCGCCACTTCGTCGCAAGGAAACCCCCGCTCGGCCAGCACCATCATCATTTCGCGTCCGACATTTCCGGTCGCGCCGACTACGGCAACACGATAGCCCAAATCACTTCTCCAAAATCAATCTGCCGCCGAGATAGCGATTGCCGGCGCGCCCGCAAGCGCACATTCGATTGCGGGCGCTAAAGACCGTCTCGCGATCACTCCGGCGGAGTTACTCCGTGATGCTCGAGGAATCGGAACACGGTGTTGTACCGATGCGGCGAAATCTGCTCGCCAGACACGCGGTGGGTGTAGCCGGGGTAGAGCATCATCTGGAACGGCACATTGCCTTCCTGCAGGGCCGAAATCAGTTCGGTCGCATTCTCGAACACGACGTTGTCGTCCGCCATCCCGTGGATCAGCAGCATGGGATCGGTAATCTTGGTCGCGTCCGGAATGGCGGATGCGGCCTCGTACGCCTCCGCGTCATCCTGCGGGGTGCCCATGTAACGCTCTGTGTAATGCGTGTCGTAAAGCTCCCACCGCGTTACCGGCGCGCCCGAGATGCCTGCAGCATAGAGGCCCGGATCGGCCTGGAGCTGCTTCAAGGTCATGTAGCCGCCATAGGACCAGCCATCGATCGCGATCTTGTCCTGATCGACGAAATCGAACTGGGTGAGGAATTCCGCCCCCGCCTTCTGGTCGCGCACTTCGACGCCGCCCATGGCGCGGTATATTGGTTGTTCGAACTTCACCCCGCGATTGGCGCTGCCCCGATTGTCGAGCGCGAACCAGATGTAGCCCTTGTCGACAATCGCCTGGCGTAGCGCGCCATTCCAGCCCTTCGTGACAATCTGCGGGCCGGGACCGCCATAGTGGTAGAAATAGACCGGGTATTTCTTGCCCGGCTCGAGGTCGGGCGCGACCATTTCCCAATAGAGCAGCGTTCCATCCTCGGCCGGCAGGACGCCGTATTGCGTGGGCCTGTGGCTGGCCAGATAGGGCGTATAGGGATGATCGGCGTCGAGCTCGTTCTGCTCGATCCAGGCGAGACGCGTTCCCTCCGCATCGGCGAGGTAGCTTTGCGGCGGACGGTCATCGTTCGAGCGCGTCACAAGCAGCGTCTGCGCCTTGTTATCCATCGTGCCGGAATTGACGTAGGACAGGTCGGTGAGGCGCGTGACCTCCGACGGATCGGCAAGGTCGAACATGTAAATCTGCTGCGCCAGCACATCGTCCTTCGTGCCCTGGAAATAGACGCGGCCCTGCGCCTCATCGACGCCGAGCAGCTTCGTCACCACCCAGTCGCCGCTGGTCAGCTGTCGCCAGTTTCCTTCGGCGTAGCGATAAAGATGGCCATATCCATCGCGTTCCGACCACCAGATCAGGCTGCCGTCGTCGAGCCACTTGTAGTCGTCCGACAGGTTGATCCAGTAATCCTCCATCGCCGCGGTTTCGGTGAAGAGCACCTCGCTCTCACCGGTGGCAGGATCGACCTTGAGCACATCGAGAACCGTCTGTTCGCGGTTCTGGCGCTGGACATAAAGCTCCGATCCGTCCGGTGCCCAGTCGACGCGGGCGAGGTAGATGTCCGGATCATCGCCAAGATCCACCTTCACGCGGTTCTGGCCATTCGGGTCCATAACGAACAGGTCGACTATCGCATTGGCGCTGCCGGCAACGGGATAGCGCTGGTCGAAGACCTTGGTGCCGGTGGCGCCGATGGCCGCACGGGTGACGATACCCACGCCGCTTTCGTCGAAGCGCTGGACTGCGATCCGGCGATCGTCGGGACTCCACCAGTAGCCGGTGAGCCGGGACATTTCTTCCTGCGCGACGAATTCCGCTTCGCCCCAGCGGATATCTTCACCTTCCTTCGGCGTGACGGGGCTGGCCTCGGCGCCCACGTCGCCGACCCACAGCTGCCTGTCGCGCACGAAGCTGACATAGGCGCCCGTGCTGCTGAGCGAGGGGTTGAGTTCGCTTTCTTCCGTATCGGTAAGCTGCACGACTTCGCCGCCGATCCGGGCGAGGTAGAGATCGCCGTCGAGCGGCACGAGCACGGCATCGGCTTCCTTGGTCCACTGGTAATCGATTATGCCCTTGAGGCTGCCGACGCGCGCGCGTTCGCGCTGCATTTTCTCGTCCTCTGACAATTCGCGGCCCGAAGACAGCTTCTCGCTGTCGACCAGCATCGACCAATCGTCCTTCTCGCGGTCATAGGCCCACAGATCGTAGCGCTCGCGATCGTCTTCCCGGTTGCGCAGCAAGGTCAGGTAGCGCCCGTCCGGCGAAAGCTTCGCCTGGCGCGGCGCGGGGCCGTCGAGCGAGGGAGAGGCAAAAACGCGTTCGAAGGTCAGGTCCATGGGGGCCGCCTGTATTGTAGTGGTGTGATCGTCGGCCAGCGCAGGCGCTGCAAGGCAAGTGCCGAGCGCCAGGGCTGTGGCAAAGGTCAAAACGCGCAATTTTCTCTCCCTGATTGCGGTGCCATGCTCTCGCAAGCTGCGGGGTGGAAAGCAAGCCTTGGAAAAAAGCGCGCAATTCATGCCTAATTTCGCCTTAAGCGCGCTTCCTTAAATCCCCTTAACGCCTGTCCTGCAGAACGGTCCCTGTCATCGGGAGCCACTTTCCGGCTCAACGGCTTCCGGAGGCATCAGAACGGGCCGCAAGGCTCATCATGATCCCCACGTGACAAGGGCGGTGCTTTCAGGAGCACCGCCCTTTCTTTTTCGTGACATGGGAGGCGATGCTTTCAAGAGCACCGCCCTTTCTTTTTTGGCCAAACGAAAAAGGGCGGCCCCGCAGGACCGCCCTTCGAATTCGCTGTTGCGAGCCTTACGCCTTGGGGGCGTTGTCGCGACGCTCGGCGATACGAGCGCGCTTACCGGTACGGCCACGCAGGTAATAAAGCTTCGCGCGACGCACGATACCGCGGCGGACCACGGTGATGCTGTCGACGATCGGGCTGTAGAGCGGGAACACGCGTTCCACGCCTTCGCCGAACGAAAGCTTGCGGACGGTGAAGTTGCTGCCCATGCCGCGGTTGGAGCGGGCGATGACAACGCCTTCGAAATTCTGGATACGCTCGCGGTTGCCTTCCGTAACCTTCACGCCGACACGTACAGTGTCACCGGCGCGAAATTCCGGAACGTCCTTGCCGAGGTTCTCGATAGCTTCTGCTTCGAGCTGCTGAATCAGGTTCATCGAACCGTTTCCTTAGTCTTTTCGCCGCGCGCCAGAGGCAGACTGGTCCCGATCGCCACTATAGCGATCCCAAAGGTCCGGCCTGCGTAACCGTGTGTCTTCCTCGCTCCTTGCCTTGCGCCAAGCAGCGATTTTCGCATGATCCCCCGATCGCAGCACTTCAGGGATCGTGCGCCCTTCCCATTCCTGAGGTCGGGTATATTGCGGATATTCGATGAGGCCGTTTTCGTAGCTCTCTTCGACTCCGCTATCGGGCGCGCCCATTACTCCGGGAAGCAGGCGAATGCAAGCGTCGAGTATGGCGATCGCGGCGGTCTCTCCGCCCGACAGGACGATATCGGCAAGGCTGACTTCTTCGATCTGCGGGTAATGGTCGAAAATCCGCTCGTCGAAGCCTTCGAAACGCCCGCAAAGGATGGCAACCCCGGGTCCGGCCGCGATCTCGCGAATGCGCGCCTGGCTAATCGGCTTCCCCCGCGGGGTCATGGCGAGGATCGGCCTGCCCTCGCCCACGCTCTCGATGGCCGGCCCCAGCACGTCGGGTTTGAGCACCATGCCCGCCCCGCCGCCAGCCGGCGTATCGTCGACCGTGCGATGCTTGTCCTTGGCAAAGTCGCGGATCTGGACGGTCTCGCACGACCAGTCCCCCCGCTCGAGCGCCCTGCCCGCCAGCGACACGCCCAACGGCCCAGGAAACATCTCGGGATAGAGGGTCAGGATGGTGGCCGCGAAGGTCATTGAGGCCGCTTTCTCATGATCAAGCTGGCAAGCGGAAAGGATACAATCAGGTAAACTACGGCAGGAAGAAATCCCAGGAATACACTTTCGTATAGGGATGCCGGTCCAGGATCAGTCAATTGCAAATTCGCAATCATCTCGGCGTCGCTAGGTGGAAGCTCGACAGGCCAAAGCAGCCTAAGCAAACCATGCCCCACCGACAAAACCGGAATCATCCAAATGGAGATGAATCGCTTCACGTTTCGCTCGAAGTGGAGGAAAGAAGCGGACCCATAAACGCAAAAAAATGTGAAAACCGAGAGAGCCACTAGAGATAGCAAATAGGTCAAAGATCTTTGTCCCGGTTCCAATTCACACCGCCCTTTGCCCGGGTATCGACGCTAAGTTCGAAAATATCCGGCCGCGAATAGTGCCCGTCGGTATCGAGGCTCGCCAATCCCTGCCCGATCTCACCAAGATCGAGATCGGCAAACAGCGTCTCCTCGCCCTCGCCCGCCAGCGCCACAATCCGCGCATCGGGCGCGATAATCATCGAACCGCCGCGATTGAGCGCGTCGGCCTCGATCGCATCGATCAACTCCCTAGCCGCGGCGTCGCCGCCAACGCGCTCCAGCCCATCGAAAAGGTCGTCCTTCGCCTGAACCAGTCCCGCCGCCAGCACGAAGCAGCGGCCTTCCATTGCATAGTGCCGCGAGGCGAGCGCGTATTCCTCGCGCACAGTGGGCCAGCAGGCGACGTGGACGCTCTCACCGAGGTTGTGCATCGCCGCGCGGGCGAGCGGCATCCAGTGCTCCCAGCAGATAAGCGAGCCGATGTTGCCCCACTCCGCCTGGTGCACGCCGAGCGTCGAACCGTCGCCACGCATCCAGATGAGGCGCTCGCCATGCGTGGGCACCAGCTTGCGGTGGTCGAGCACCGGCAGGCCGGGCCGCAAGGTCATCTGGTTGTTGTAGAGGCTTGAACGCACCCGCTCATGCGCGCCGATACTGATGACCGCGCCGCTCTCGTCGCACAGTTCCTGCAAGGGCAGCAGCCGCTCGTCATTCGCCACCACCGCCTGTTCGAGCATGATGCGATGCAGCGCCTTGGTGCCGGGATGATCCCACAGCGCCGCGCCGGGCGCTTCGTCCAGCCAAAGCGGATAGCCGCCGAGGAAGGTCTCTCCGAACGCTACAAGCTGCGCTCCGCCTTCCACCGCCGCACGCGCAAGGCGCACGGCCTTCTCGATCCCGTCGTCAATCGCGAGCGGGATCGGCGCGGCCTGGACAATTGCTACCTTGAGCGTCGTCATGCCGACGCGGTTAGCGCGGGTGGAACCGCTTGGCTATCCCGCGCGGCCTTCAGCTCCAGCGATATTCAGCGAGCTGGAAGCTGGCCTTCACCTGCCTTGCGCGTCGGGAGGAACCTGCCGACAAGGCTGGAGGTGGCCACCCCGAGGGCGAGCAGGCCGCCTGCGCCGAACAGATCCATGCCGTCCAGCGTCGTGCTCGGCCCGCCTTCGAGCCTGATCGCAAAGAGGACCGCAAGCGGCGCCGCACCCGCAAAAAGGTGCCGCAACCGGGGCCCCATAGTCGGGGAAACCTTGCGCACGGCGAGGCTCATCCCCGCGCTCATGGCGGCATAGGAGGCTATAAGGAAGGGAACGGAATCAAGCATGGCGGTCACCCCGGAATAGGCCTTCGAACGAGGTCAGGACCGTGTCTGCGCCGAACCGCCAGGTCGACAGGCGCTCTACATAAGTAATACAGTGATCTGCGAGCGGCTATTCCGCGAAGTCCGCGCTGATCGTCAGCTTTTCGTTGTCCCAGCCGGGCACAGCCTGCTCCGTCAGGGGGACCATGAACTTCTTGCCGTCGGGCTTCTCGATCTCGATGATGTCCGTCGCGCCGAAGTTCTCGACCGCGCACACGCGGCCCACGGCCTCGCCCGCATCGGTAACCACCGGCAGGTCGAGCAGGTCGGAGTAATAGAATTCTCCCTCCTCCAGCGGCGGGAGGGCATCGATCGGAACCGTCAGCACCGTGCCGCGCAGGGCCTCGGCATCGTTGCGGCTGGTGATCTCGGCAAAGCGCGCGATTGCGCCGCCCTTGTTGTCGCTGCGCACCTTGGAAAGCGTCAGCGTACCGTCGTTGAAGCTCTTGTGGGCCTTCAGGGCATCGACGCCCTCGCCGAACAGCTTCAGACGGACTTCGCCCGCCACGCCATGCGCACCGGTGACGGCGGCAAGGGTGGCGGGCTTGTTGTCCTGCATGGAAAAGGCTTACTCGGCCTTTTCTTCGGCTGCGCCTTCAGCCGGAGCTTCTTCTCCAGCAGCTTCTTCGGCCGGAGCTTCTTCAGCAGCAGCTTCTTCAGCCGGAGCTTCGGCTTCAGCAGCTTCAGCGTTCTGGGCTTCTTCTTCAGCCGCCTTGGCAGCTTCTTCGGCTTCGGCAGCCTTCGCAGCCTTTTCTTCAGCGCGTTCCTTGGCGGCTTCGCCCGGCTCACCCTTCTTGGGGTTGTTGCGCGGCGCACGCTCGAGGATGCCGGCTGCGTCGAGGAAACGCAGCACGCGATCGCTCGGCTTGGCGCCAACGTTCAGCCAGTGACGTGCGCGGTCTTCGTCGAGCTTCACGCGCTCGCCCGAATCCTTCGGCAGCATCGGGTTGTAGGTGCCGATCTGCTCCAGGTACTTGCCGTCACGCGGGCTGCGCGAGTCCGACACGACGATGCGGTAGTAGGGACGCTTCTTCGCGCCACCGCGCGACAGACGAATTGCAACTGCCATTTTACTTCACCTTTCGAATGTAAATATCGGTAATTTCGTTTATTTCTTGTTCAACATGTCACGCAGATCGGCGGGGAGCGTGTCGGGATCGACACTCGGCCCCTTGTCGCCGCCCGAACCCAGTCCGGGCAGTCCGCCCATGGGACCGGGCCCGCCGGGGCCGCCGAGGCCCGGCATGGCGGCACCGAGGCCGCCCTTGCCGAACAGGGCGCCGAGACCCTTCAACCCGCCCATCTTCTTGATCTGCTTCATGGCCTTGGCCATTTCCTGGTGCATCTTGAGCACCTTGTTCACTTCCTGGACCTGCGTGCCCGAACCCGCTGCCACGCGCTTCTTGCGTTTGGCGTTGAGCAGCTTGGGATGCTTGCGCTCCTTCGGGGTCATGGACGAAATGATCGCGTCCATGTGGACGAGGACCTTGTCGTCCATGCCGCTGGCCTGCATCGCCTGCTTGGCCTTCTTCATGCCCGGCATCATGCCTGCAAGCGCGCCAAGGCCGCCCATGTTCTGCATCTGCTTCAACTGCATGCGAAGATCGTCGAGGTCGAATTCGCCCTTCGCCATCTTCTTGGCGAGCGCTTCGGCCTCTTCTTCCTTGATCGCGGTCGCAGCCTTTTCGACGAGGCTGACGACATCGCCCATGCCGAGGATGCGGCCGGCCACGCGCTTGGGATCGAAGGCCTCGATCGCGTCGAGCTTTTCGCCAGTCCCTGCAAACTTGATCGGCTTGCCGGTGACATAGCGCATCGAAAGCGCCGCACCGCCGCGTGCATCGCCGTCCATGCGGGTCAGCACCACGCCGGTCAGCGGCACTTCGCCGGTAAAGCTCTGCGCGACGTTGACCGCGTCCTGGCCGGTCAGGCTGTCGACCACCAGCAGCACTTCCGTTGGGGCGGATACTGCGTTGATCGCCTTCATTTCCGCCATCAGCGCTTCGTCGACGTGGAGGCGGCCCGCGGTATCGAGAAGCAGGACGTCTGCCGCCTGGAGCTTTGCGCTTTCCATGGCGCGGCGGGCAATATCGACCGGCTGCTGGCCGGGCACGATCGGCAGGGTCGCGACATCGACCTGCTCGCCCAGCACCTTGAGCTGTTCCTGCGCCGCCGGACGGTTGACGTCGAGCGAGGCCATCATGGCCTTCTTGCCGTGCTTTTCGCGCAGCAGCTTGCCGAGCTTGGCCGTCGTGGTCGTCTTACCCGAACCCTGCAGGCCGACCATCATGATGACGACCGGGGGCTTGGCGTTGAGGTTGAGCCCCTCCACCTCGGTGCCGCCGAGCATATCGACCAGCTCTTCGTCGACAATCTTGACGACCTGCTGGCCGGGAGTGACGGATTTCAGGACTTCCGAGCCGATCGCCTTTTCGGTGACGGCATCGATGAAACGGCGGACGACCGGGAGAGCGACATCGGCTTCGAGCAGCGCGATGCGAACTTCGCGCATGGCTTCGCGCACATCGCTTTCGGACAGCGCACCGCGGCCCTTGAGCTTGTCGAAGACATTGCCGAGCCGGTCGGACAAATTGTCGAACATGGCCGTTCTACTCCTTCCCGACGCCTGGGCACCGGATAAACGCGAAAAACGCCGGCGGACGAAAACTCGTCGGCCAGCGTGGGGTCAAACCCCTATGAAACCCAAACGTGTGCCCGGGTGTGGTGGAAGCAAGCCGCAGCCGTCGCCACGGCCTGCTACCATCAAATCCGGGAAAATGGTGGAGCCTAGCGGGATCGAACCGCTGACCTCTACAATGCCATTGTAGCGCTCTCCCAGCTGAGCTAAGGCCCCGAGCCATTTTCGAACGACGCATCCTGGGAGGTGCGTCACCCTTGCGGGAGGCGCCCAATATAAGCAGCCTTCCCGCAATGCAACAGCAAAATTAGCTCTCGTCGGCGTCGTCGTCGTCGCCCTTGGACTTGGTCTCGACGCCGAGGTCGTCGTCGCCGCCCAGATCCACCTCATTATCGGGCGAATCTTCGTCTTCGTCGATGTCGATATCGAGATCGTCATCGTCGTCGCCGCCCAGATCGCTGTCGGCTTCGCCCTTCTTGTCCTTCTTCTCTTCCTCGGCGAGGATCGGCTGCTTGGACTTGAGAACGGGTTCCGGGGTCCATTCTTCACCGCATTCGATGCAGGTGACCGGATCTTCCTTGTTCAGATCGTAGAAGCGGGTACCGCAATTCGGGCAAGTGCGCTTGGTGCCCCATTCAGGTTTGACCATGTGTAATCCTTGATGTTTGCCGCCCCGGCATCGGGCCGGGTCGCCGTGAATTCGTAATTGTATTGATGGGATCCCGCTGCGCAGGAATCAACTGCGCGCGCGCCTTGCCAGAAGCCATTGCCACTGTCAAAGACCCGCGCTCCATCCTTGCAATTCCAGCCGGAAGCCCGCTTGACCGCCCATAGCTTTACTCCCCGTGGCCCGCTGACCGGACGCATTCGCGTGCCGGGAGACAAATCGATCAGCCACCGCTCGCTCATGTTCGGGGCCCTGGCGGTGGGGACAACCACCATCCGCGGCCTGCTGGAAGGCGAGGACGTTCTGGCGACTGGCCGAGCGCTCGAGCAGATGGGCGCAAAAATTAGCAAGACCGACGATGGAACCTACACCGTCCAAGGCGTCGGCGTCGGGACGCTGCTGCAACCCGAAGGCGCACTGGACATGGGCAATTCGGGCACCTCGACGCGCCTCCTCATGGGTCTCGTCGCCAGCCACGGTATAACAGCGGCCTTCACCGGCGATGCAAGCCTTTCCAAGCGCCCGATGGGCCGCGTGATCGATCCGCTGTCGGACATGGGCGCGAGCTTCACCCCTTCCCCCGGTGGCACGCTGCCGCTGATGATGGAGGGCATGCAGCCAGCCGTCCCGATGACATACCGCCTTCCGGTCGCCAGTGCGCAGGTGAAGAGTGCCGTGCTGCTGGCAGGCCTCAATACGCCTGGCACGACGACAGTGATCGAGCCCGTCCCCACCCGCGACCATACGGAACGCATGCTGCGTGCCTTCGGTGTCGAAGTCAGGGTCGAGGAGATCGACGGCGAAAAACACATCTCCGTCACCGGACCGGTCGATATGTCCCCCTGCGATATAGAAGTGCCGGGCGACCCTTCTTCGGCAGCCTTCTTCGCCGTGGCGGCAAGCATCGTGCCGGGAAGCGATCTCGTGATCGAGAATGTCGGCCTCAACCCGACGCGCGACGGTATCTTCCGCGTGCTGAAACAGATGGGTGCCGACATCGACTATCTCGACCCGCGCGAGGTCGGCGGCGAGCCGGTAGCCGATCTGCGGGTGCGCCATGCCCCTCTCACCGGCATCGAGGTCGATCCCGATATCGCTCCGAGCATGATCGATGAATTCCCGGCGCTCTTCGTAGCGGCCGCCATGGCGAAAGGGGCCACGATTACCAGCGGGCTCGAAGAACTGCGCGTCAAGGAAAGCGACCGGCTGTCCGCCATGGCAGCCGCGCTCAAACTCGCCGGGGCTAAAGCGGAAGAGCGCGAAGACGGATTGCTGATCACCGGTACGGGCGGCGAGCCACTTCTCGGTGGCGGCACGGTCACCACCCATCTCGACCACCGCATCGCGATGAGCATGGCGGTCGCGGGCCTCGCCAGCGAAACCGGCATCGAGATCGACAGCACCGAACCCATCGCGACCAGCTTCCCCAACTTCACCGCGCTGATCGACGAGGCATCGGCATGATCAATCTCGACTGGGCATCCATGGTCGGCTTCGTCGGCACGGCCTGCATTATCGGTGCCTACGCCTACCTGACCTACAAGGAAGAGCCGAACCCGTTCATCCTGCATGGCACCAACCTGACCGGCGCCGCCCTGCTGACCGTTTCGCTGGTGGTGCACACGAACTGGCCGAGCCTGGTGCTCGAAGGTTTCTGGGCAGCGATCGCCATCTGGGGCTTGGCGAAAGCGCTCAAGACGCGCAGGACGAAGGCATGATCATCGCCGTCGACGGACCGACTGCCTCGGGCAAAGGCACGATTGCCAAGGCCCTCGCCGAACATTTCGGCCTGCCCCATCTCGATACGGGCCTGCTTTATCGCGCAGTCGGCCGACAGGTTTTCCTGGACGGAGGCGATCCCGAAAACGGCGCGGACGCTCTGGCAGCAACCAACTTTCCCGACAGCCTCTTGGGCGATCCGCACCTGCGCGATGAAGCGACCGGCGGTCTCGCAAGCCGCGTCTCTATCCATCCTGCCGTCCGCGAAGCGCTGTTCGAGCGGCAGCGCGCTTTCGCCACCCGCGATGGCGGCGCGGTGCTCGACGGGCGGGACATCGGCACGGTGATCGCTCCCGAGGCAGACGCGAAATTGTTCGTCACGGCCAGCGTGGAAGCGCGTGCCCGGCGCCGCTTCCTGGAAATGCGCGACCGGGGTGCAGGCGTCACGCTGCTGGAGATACAGGACGATTTGCGCCGCCGCGACGAACGCGATCGCAACCGTGACGTCGCTCCGCTCGTCCCGGCTGAAGACGCCATGGTGATCGATACCAGCTCACTCGACCGCGACGAGGCTATCGCAGCGGCAATCGCGGCGGTCGAAGAAGCAATCAGCTCCTGAGCGGCGCCTGCGCCGGGCCTTGCTCTACCTTGCGTCGCAACTCCTGGCACAGGCCGAGCGCGAAAAGCCCTTCCGCAACCATGAAGAGCGGCCCGACAAGCAGGCTACGGATGTCATCAACGAAGGCGGGTTTGCGGCCTTCGTAATGGTGGCCGACGAACTGGAACAGCCATCCAATCACGAACAGGCCGACCCCGCCGCCAAGCCAGGTAAGGTCGGATACCTGCGCGATGTGATGCCCTGCGATGGCGAATACCGCGAGAAGCACGCTCATCAGTGCGCCGAATTTGAGGTCGAGCCGGAGGTACCACAGCGCCGCGAGAATATTCGCGACAATCGCCGGCGTCAGCACCATGCCGGACACGTCCCAGACGGGCCGGGAGAGCAGGACTTCCACCGACAGCACGATCATCGGGATGCCAAGCGCGTGCGTGAAGACATTGCGATGGTCGCGATGGAATTCGCGGTAGCTGGCGAGCGATTGGACGAGAGCGGTCATGGCGTGTTTCGTATCACCTCGACCGGCCAGCGCAAAGACGCCGCGAGAAGGCCGTATTTCCTTGCTTTCCAGCCCGCTTTGGACTAGTCGCGCGCCCGTTCACGAAACCTGCTGGATTCGATGGACCTTCGCAGCGGCATACGGCTCTGCGGAGATCACGGCCCTCTTGCCCCGTACGGCCCGTGCAATGGTGCACAGGCAGACGGAGAAAGACCCCGGTAAAACCGGTGGCCGGTAGCAAAACGAACGTTAGGACTACACAAACTATGGCAACCTCAGCCAATCCCACCCGCGACGATTTCGCGGCAATGCTCGACGAGCAACTCGGTGGCGCCGATGACGGCGGCTTCGAAGGTCGCGTCGTCAAGGGCACCGTCACTGCCATCGAAAACGGCATGGCGCACATCGATGTCGGCCTGAAGAGCGAAGGCCGCGTCGACCTCAAGGAATTCATGCGCGGCGAAGACGATCACGGCCTCAAGGTCGGTTCGGAAGTAGAAGTTTTCGTTGACCGCATCGAGAACGCCGACGGCGAAGCCATGCTGTCGCGCGATCGCGCACGTCGCGAAGCTGCCTGGGACAAGCTCGAAAGCGAGTTCGGCGAAGGCAAGCGCGTCGACGGCCGCATCTTCGGCCGCGTCAAGGGCGGCTTCACCGTCGACCTCGACGGTGCCGTGGCCTTCCTGCCCGGTTCGCAGGTCGACATCCGCCCCGTGCGCGATGTCACCCCTCTGATGGACATGCCGCAGCCGTTCCAGATCCTGAAGATGGACCGTCGTCGCGGCAATATCGTCGTCTCGCGTCGCGCCGTGCTGGAAGAAACCCGTGCGGAACAGCGCAGCGAACTGATCGACAAGCTGGCTGAAGGCCAGGTCATCGACGGCGTCGTAAAGAACATCACCGACTACGGTGCATTCGTCGATCTCGGCGGCATCGACGGCCTGCTCCATGTCACCGACATGAGCTACAAGCGCGTCAACCACCCCAGCGAGATGATCGAAATCGGCCAGACCGTGACCGTCCAGATCGTCCGCATCAACGAAGACACCCAGCGCATCAGCCTCGGCATGAAGCAGCTGGAATCGGATCCGTGGGACGGTGTCGCAGCGAAGTATCCGGTCGGCATGAAGATGACCGGAACGGTTACGAACATCACCGAATACGGCGCATTCGTCGAAATCGAGCCAGGCATCGAAGGCCTGGTCCACGTTTCGGAAATGAGCTGGACCAAGAAGAACGTCCACCCCGGCAAGATCGTCTCGACCTCGCAGGAAGTCGAAGTCATGGTCCTGGAAGTGGACAGCGAGAAGCGCCGCATTTCGCTCGGTCTCAAGCAGGCCCAGCGCAATCCGTGGGAAGAGTTCGCCGAAGCACATCCGGTCGGCTCGAAGGTCCAGGGCGAAGTCAAGAACGCCACCGAATTCGGCCTCTTCATCGGCCTTCCGGGCGACGTCGACGGCATGGTTCACATGTCCGACATCGCATGGGGCATCTCGGGTGAAGACGCGCTTGCCCTGCACCGCAAGGGCGAGGAAGTCGAAGCCGTTGTTCTCGACGTCGACATCGAGAAGGAACGCATCAGCCTCGGCATGAAGCAGCTCGAAAAGGGCGCTCCGACCGAAGCAGGCGCAGGCAGCTCGCTCCGCAAGAACCAGGTCGTCACCGTCACCGTCCTCGAAGTCCGCGATGGCGGTCTCGAAGTCCAGGTCGGCGAAGATGGCGCAACCGGCTTCATCAAGCGTTCGGACCTCGGCCGCGATCGTGACGAACAGCGTCCCGACCGTTTCCAGCCCGGCGCGAAGGTCGACGCCATGGTCACCGGCTTCGATCGTTCGAAGAAGCCGACCTTCTCGATCAAGGCCCGCCAGATCTCGGAAGAGAAGGAAGCGGTTGCACAGTTCGGTTCGTCGGATTCAGGTGCATCGCTCGGCGACATCCTCGGCGAAGCACTGAAGAAGAAGGAAGACTAAGCTCTTCCTGCCTTCTCAAGGCTGATCAGGAAGGCCCGCTTGCTCTTAGGAGCAGGCGGGCCTTTCCCTTTGGTGCCGGGGAGCTTACGTTCCCTGTCCTAAAGTAGCGCAGCGTTAGGACAGACCGAGACACATGTTAGAAGTTCACCAGTTCCCCTGCCTGTCCGACAATTACGGATTCCTCCTCCACGATCCCGACAGCGGTGAGACCGCGGCGATCGACACGCCAGACGGGGCAAAATATCTGCGGCAGGCTGAGGCCAAGGGCTGGACCATCACCCAGATCTGGAACACCCACTGGCATCCCGACCATGCAGGCGGGAACAAGGCTATCGTCGAGGCGACAGGGGCGAAGGTCATTGCTCCGCAGGAAGTCGAGAAGTTGAGCCCGATCGACCGGGTGGTCGGCAATGGCGACAGCGTCGAGCTCGGCGGTTGGAAGGCCCGCGTGATCGATGTGTCGGGCCACACCAACGGGCATATCGCATACCATATCGCCGAAGCCGACACCGCCTTCGTGGGTGACAGCGTTTTCGCGCTGGGCTGCGGCAGGATGTTCGAGGGCGAGCCGGAGCAATTCTGGAACAGCCTCGACCGTATCCGCCAACTGCCCGACAATACCCAGCTTTACTGCGCGCACGAATACACCGCCGCGAACGCCAAGTTCGCCCTGCATGCGGATCCGGACAATACCGAACTCCAGCTTTACGCAGCGCGTGTCGAAGAGAAGCGCGCCAAGGGCGAAGCGACGGTCCCTACAGTCCTGTGGCGAGAACTGGCCACCAATCCTTTCCTGCGCGCAGACAGTGCGGAATTGCGGGACCGCTGGGGAGGAAGTTCTCCGGCAGAAACCTTCGCCGCGCTAAGAGCCGCCAAGGACAATTTCTGACCCGATGAAAGCAGTCGTCGTCGAAAAATTGACCGCCGACCTGTCCGGCGTCGAATTGGTCGATCTCGCGGAACCGCTGCGGCCAGAAGGCCACGTGCTGGTCCGCGTCCGCGCTGCATCGCTCAACTATCCAGACCTGCTGATGACGCAAGGAAAGTACCAGTTCAAACCGGAACTGCCGTTCATTTCCGGCCTGGAAATGGCTGGCGAGGTCATCGAGGTGGAGCCGGACAGCGGGTTCGTGCCGGGTGACAGGGTAATGGGCGGTGCCAAGACCGGCGCCTTTGCGGAGGCCATCGCCCTGCCCGCCGCGGCCCTCAGGCATATGCCCGAGGGGCTGGACTTCCCGCAGGCCGCAGCGTTGAGCGCCGCCTATCAGACTGCATATGTCGCGCTAGTCGAATTGGGCAATTTGGAGGCTGGCCAGACCGTCTTGGTGCATGGGGCTAGTGGCGGTGTCGGCCTGGCTGCATGCGATCTCGCGAAGGCCCTCGGAGCGAAAGTGATCGCGGCATCCCACTCCGCAGGCAAGCTGGACCGCCTGGCTGCAGTGTCCGGTGCCGACGCCGTTATCAGCAATCAGGGCCGCTTTCGCGAGGAGGTGGCGGCGCTCACGAACGGGCGGCTTTGCGACCTCGTCTTCGATCCTGTCGGTGGCGATGTCTTCGACGAGAGTACACGCTGCGTCACCTTTGGCGGCAAGCTGCTGGTCGTCGGCTTCGTGGCGGGACGCATTCCCGAAATCGCCGTAAACATCCCCCTCATCAAGGGCTTCTCAATCGTCGGTGTGAGAGCGGGCGAATACAGCCGCCGCTTCCCCGAGAGAAGCGGGCGGATCGCTCGGGAGCTAAACGATCTGGCCAGCACCGGCAGGATCACGCCGCATATCGACCGTATCTTGCCGATGTCGCAATGGCGGGAAGCCTTCGAGGCGATGCAGTCGGGCGAAGTCTTCGGAAAGATCGTGCTGGAACCCTGATCTACGCTTCCCGAACCGCCAGCCCGGCCCCTTCCAATCAGACAACGAAAAAGCGCGCGAAACCCGAGGCTTCACGCGCTAATTCCGTGTCGCTTGAGAGCGAGGTCAGATCCCGGCGATAACCTTATCGGCCAGGGCCTTGTCCGCTTCCGCGTCGTGCTTTTCTGCGATGAGCTTGCGGCTGGCCGAAGTGGCCGCCAGCGCTGCGCGATTGCGCACGTCTTCGACGGCTTCGCGCTCGGCAGCGGCGATCTTGTCTTCGGCCATGCGCTTGCGGCGCTCAACCATTGCCTTGCTGTCGGCTTCCGCCTTTTCGAGGATCGCGTCGGCTTCATGCTGGGCGTTTTCAAGCATGGCTTCGGCGTCCTTTTCGGCACCGGCAATCTTGTCGGCATACTCCTTGCGAAGCGCTTCCGCTTCGGCGCGAAGCTGCTTGGCTTCGTCGAGCTGCTGCTTGATCGCAGCAATCTTGCCGTCGAGGCCGCCTGCAATCGTCTTGTGCACCTTGGCACCGAAGAAGGCGAACAGGAGCAGGACCAGCATGGAGATCGAGACCCACTGATAGGGTGCAAGACCCCACAGCATCGGCTCTATATGCTTGCCTGCACCGGCATCGATCTCGACGGTCGCTTCGGGCGTCTCGGTCGCAAACACTTCGGGAACAGTCGTGTTAGCCATTTGCCATGGCCTCCTTCACCGCCTTGGTCGCGACAGGCTTGGTCACCTTCACGCCCGCGAGCGTCTTGACGATGTCCTGCGCCGCTTCGACGGCAACGCTTTCGACTTCGGCCAGCGCCTGGGTGCGGGCCTCACCGATCCGCGCTTCCGCATCGGCCAGCTTCTTGTCGATACGCGTCTGCGCCGCCTTCAGCTTCGTTTCGGACTTGGCAGCAGCGTCGTCCTTGGCCTTGGCAACGATTGCCTGCGCGGCAGCGCGGTTTTCGTTCTCACGCACCCGCCATGCTTCTTCCTGCTCGTCGGCAGCATCGCGCGCGGCCTTGGCAGCGGCGAGGTCGGCAGCGATCTGGCCATCGCGTTCGGCGACGGTGTTCATCACCTTGGGCACCATGAGGTTGCCGACGACGAAGAAAGTGATGCCGAAGAACACGAGCAACCAGAAGACCTGGCTGGACCATGTGTCGGCAAGCTGTGCTATCTGTGGCATCTCAGCTCTCGAAAAGCGGGTACGGGAAATTCAATGCACCGGCCGGGTCAGACCCGACCGGCGCGATCTCGATTGTCGTCGATTAAGCGACGAAGATCAGGATCATGGCAACGACGAACGCCAGCAGGCCGAGAAGCTCGGCAGCGGCGAAGCCGATGAACAGGCGGCCCTGCTGGCCGTCGGCAGCACCCGGATTGCGCAGCGCGCTTTCGAGGAACGAACCGAAGACGTTACCAACGCCGATCGCAGCCATACCGGCACCGATCGCCGCGAGACCCGCACCGATGAGCTTTGCAGCTTCCATTTCCATGACAAACTCCTTTGGGAAAAACGTGTATTGTTGAAAGGTCTTAGTGAAGGTTTTCGGCGTCGTTGATGTACAGTGCAGTCAACAGCGCGAAGACGTAGGCCTGGATGCCGGCGACGAGCAGTTCGAGCGCGCAGATGCCGATCATCAGGATGAAGCTTGGGAGGCCGACGAGAAGGCCGAAGCCCACGCCTGCATTGGTGCCGTCGATCACGAAGCTGGAAAGGACTTCCAGCAGGACGTGGCCGGCCATCATTGCAACGAACAGTCGCAGAGCCAGGCTGAACGGGCGAACCATGAAGGAAATGAATTCGATCGGTGCGATGACCGGAATCATCGGCAGCGGCGTGCCGTGCGGCACGAACAGGCTGAAGAAGTGGAAGCCGTGCTTCCAGAAACCGACCAGCAGGACGATCGAGAAGCTGATGATCGCGAGCACGCCGGTAACGGTGAAGTGGCTCGTGAAAGTGAACGGGTGAACGCCCACGATGCCGAGCGGCAGGAGACCGAGCAGGTTCGCGAAGAGGATGAACATGAACAGGCTGAAGACGTAAGGCACGTATTTGCGCCCCGCCTTGCCGATGTTCGCTTCGAGCATGTTGTCGATGAAGCCGGTGAAGGTTTCCACCATCATCTGCCAGCGGCCCGGAACCAGCTGACGCCTCATTCCGCCGAGCACGAAGAGGAAGAGCACCACGGTCGTGATGAGCATCCACATTGCGCTGTTGGTAAAGGCGATATTGAAGCCTTCGCCCAGCGCCCACTCATCCGAACCGCCGAGCGGCTTGATGGTGAACTGGTACATCGGATCGACTTTGGCCTGTTCGGCTGCCACGTCAGTTAGTCCTTCAAATCCTGTAACGAAAGCCCCGGAAATCCTTGCGGATTATTCGCCGGGGCCCTGATTTGCCGCGCGGATGATGTTCCTGAAAGCCACGACTATCCCGAGGAACAGCCCGACCAACAGACCCCACGGGTTGGTGCCGGTAAAATAGCCGATGGCATATCCGATCACCGTACCGCCAAGGATCCCTCCGAGCAGGTCCGCCAACACCCGGTTTCCACTGCGATAATTCGCATCGGCGCCGGAGCCTTGGGGTCGGTTACGCTGCTCTTCGCGCTGCTGGGCGGCCGCTAGCCGCTTTTCCAGCGCGTCGATCCGCGCATCCTCCTCGATGGGTTCCCGTGCGGGTTCGTCTTCGCTCATGCCTTGCTCCTTACTACAGGGGGTTGCGCGGCACGCGCAGGGACTTGCCCGCCAAGGGCGCCGCCCCCTTAGAAGGGGGGCATTGGCGAGTCAACACGAAGGGGGTGTGAATTGCGCGTTTCTAGGACTTAGTGACTAGCGTTCCGCAGGCGCCCCGCCCCATGTCGCCGCCAATCGGCCTCAGGGGCAACGCGAATCGCGCATCGGTGCGGCGCTGGTGCGGGTCTGCCAGGTACCGTCGGGGGCCTGGTATTTTTCGCCCGGAGACGTGGCGAGAATCGCCTGGCAACCGGCCGTCAGCGCGTATTCTTCCAGCGTGGCATTGTTCGCCTGCGCGCGCTCTGCATAGACGGCGCGGCGCTTGATGTTGATATCGTTGACGATGCGGCGCAGTTCGGCGGTTTCCGCACCGACGATGCCGAGATAGCCGTCCATCTTCTCACCGACCTGCCCGGCCGCGCGCGCCGCGGCATAGGCGGGATCGCGCTGTGCGAAAGCGGGCGCGGCGATGCCGCCAAGCGCGGTTGCGAAGGCAGCTGCACCGAGGGCAGTCCTGATAATCGACCTGGTCATATGTTCACCCATCAAAAGATATCCGCATTATTCTCGATCGTATCGCCGGCATCTTCGGCAAGCCGGTAAATCACTTCCTGGCGGATATTGACGTTCAGCTCGATCACGATCGGCTCGGTCGGTGCCTCGACTGTGATGCACCCTCCCAGCGCGAGCGGAACCGCCGCAATCGCCAATAACCGTCTGCCTATCGTGGCCCCCGTCATCTGCATGAGTTTGCTTGTCGCAAGGGGCGAAGGGTCAGTCAAATATGCTCGTATCATCGCGCATCCTCGCTTTCCTGGTCCTGAATGGTGGGTTCATCCGGAATGATGTCTTCCGGGTCGATTTCGGGTCCGGCTTCCTCGCCGGTGATCGAGCGGCGCAGCAGGCGCTGCCCGTCGTCGCTGAGCAAGCCAAGCTCGCGCGGGTCGCGGACGGCCGAAGGGTCGTAGAGCGCCTTCATCGAGGTCAGCAGCTGGTAGAACTGGGCCCGGATATTGATGCGGAACTGGATCGGCAGCTTGGCGATCTGGCGGGTGACGATGTTGCGTTTCGCGCCCTCGCCCTGCTGCACGCCGTCGAAGCGCACGCGGGTGACGATTTCGCCGGCCAGCGGCCCTTCCATGACCACACGCATTTGCGAATAATCCATGCTTCGCAGCGCATCGAAGGCGAAATTGGCGATTGCCGAGAGGTCTTCATAGGTCAGGTCGCCGACATAAGAGAGATTGCCTCCCGGCGGACGCGAAATGAGGATGCCTTCGTCGATGCGGCCATTGCCGTCGCTGTCGAAGACGATCGGGACCGTGCCATCGAAGGTGCCGGTAGCGGAGATATTCTCCAGTTCCATTTGCGCCACGAACTGTGCCGCTTCCAGACCGATGATCTCGAAGACGTAGCGACGCTCTTCCTCGACACCGAGGTTGAAGTCGAAGTCCCTCAGAACAAGGCGTCCGCCCATGAAGGGCCAGCTGCCTCCGGCGATAGCGAGCACCTCTCCATTTCGCAGCGCGAACTCGATTTCGCCGTCCAGCACCTCGACGCCAGGATTGATCGAGGCCACGCGAAGCTTCTGGCCCGGCGCCGTCGTCAGATTGAGAAGGTCGGTGAAACGGATGGTCCCGCTCGCGCCTTTTACGGGGCCGAAGGCGGCGGCGAAGTCGAGGCTGTCGGTCGAAAACTCGCCGCTGCTCGTCACATCGCCGTCGGCGGACCAGGCGATCCGCCCCACTCCGTCGATAGAACCGTCCGCATTGGCAATAACCCCCAGCGCAAGCGGCGTCAGGTCCGCGAATTGCAGCCGGTCGTCGAACAGCAGGTCGTCCACCACGAGCCGGGCCGAACCTGCGCCCGTGCCGAGATTATGGTCGATATCCACTGCGGTAACGAGACGGTCGCTCTCCGGTTCGCGCAGGTCGGCTTGGGCGGTGATGAGATTGTCGCGCAGGGCAAGCGATGCCTCGCGCGCTGCAAGCGGCTCGAACCGGTCTGGCTCCGCCCTGTCGAGCAGGCGGAACGCGGCATCGGCGATGGCGAATACGCCGCCCGAATAGGACCATGCGCCGCGCGCTTCGCGAATATCCAGTGGCACGGATGCAAGGGTGATCTCCGCATCGGAGAAACTTCCCTCAATGTCGTCGCCAAGCCGCGCGTCGAGGTCGGTGATTGCGAAGCGGCTAGCCGTGCCGTCGGGCCCGAGCACGATATCGAGATCGCGCGCCTTCACCACGCCGGGCCATGCGAAAGCGACCGGCCCGCTCGCTATGCTGATCGGCGTGTCCGCGAGGGTCCCCTTCACATTGAGCTGGGGCGCACCCGCAGCGAGCTGCAGGCCTCCCGCCCCGTAAGCGAGGATAGGTTTGCCCGGCGGCGGGCATAGGGTCAGGCCCGGACCTTCGATATTGAGGTTCGAAAACGCGACCCGGCGGAAGGCCAATCGCGTGCAATCCCGCCATAGCGCCAGGTTTCCACCGGGTTCGTACCTGCCTGACACGGGCATGGAGAGGCTGTCGATTGCGCCGCCGGGGAGCGGTCCGCTAGCCTCCACTTCACCCGAAAAGCCGAGTGCGCCGCGGTCGGACTGGACGATCGACAGGCTCGGAATGGCGAGCCGTGCGACACCCGCTTCGTAAAGCGCCATGGATAGGCGGAATGCAGGGCCGCTCTGGGTCCGGCGCTCCATCCGTCCGGAAATGCGCGGAATGCCCGGCCCTCCGGTCGCCAGATTGCCCGAATAACGCATCGGGGCATCGCCCTGCGTACTTGCCTCGAACCGCGAGACGGAAAGCAGCCTTGCGCCCTGCCCTCCACGAACTTCGGCTTCGGGAACGAGGAGGGTCAGCGCATCGTCCGTACGGCTCACACGAACGCGTCCCCGGAGCGAGCTGCCCCTGGTCTGTGCCTGCAGTGCAGCGGCGATCTTCCGTGCGATCGGTTCGACAAGCGTGCCCTCGCCGGTATTCGCCAGGCTTTCCACAGAGGCGATCAGCGAAGGACCGAGCCGCAGGCCATTGCCTTCTACAGCGCTGTCGATTTCGAGCCGCGAGAAGCCATTCCTGCCGCGAATGTCTCCATCGACGGTCAGCAGGGCTGCCATGACCTGTTCGTTCGCAACACCGCGCGCAGCGATCGTGTAGCTTCCGGCGAGATCGGCATCCCTCATCTGCACGCGCAGATTGCCGGACAGGGATTGGGCAACCACTCCCGGAAGCGTAACGGCATCGGTATCGAACCGCGCGGCAATCTTCGGATCGGCCAGCGAGGGCTCGAGCTCCACCTCCAATTGAGAAGCGATATTCGCGACCGACACGCCCTGGTCCGCGCAGGCGAGCTGTTCGATCCGCAGGGGGCCATCGAAGGCGGGTGCGCCCGATACCGTACTAATCCCGCCAAACAGCGTCGCACGCGACAGATCGCAGCCAGCGACCGCGAAGCTGGGCGCATTGGCCGCAAGCATACCCTCGAAACCGTCGCGCAAGGGGCCCGAGCCTTCCAGTTTCAGCCCCACATTGCCGAAATCGGTTTCCATCAGGCCGCGCCCATCGCGGATAGACAGGTTCAGATCGGGCAGACCGGTTGATTCGCCGCTGTCGTCGAAGACGATCGGGTCGAGCGAGCCGAAACTCAGCTGCCCGTCGCGATATGTGCCGAACAAGCGCGGTGCGACCAGCTCGACGCTGCCGACCGATGGCAATCCGATCCGGTGCTGCAGTTGGAGGATGACTTTCTCGGCCGTAAAATCCGGCCTGTCAGGATCTCCGACCACGACGTTGCGAAGGATTTGCGTCTGCCGGCCGATCCTCTCGATCTCGTAAGTCGCCTCGATACCGTAAGCATCGAGCTGGTCGCGGATGAAGTCGTCGGCGATGGACTCGCGGCTCGACCACGCGGTCAGCGAAAGAACCAGCAGCACCAGCAGCGTGAGGCCGGGCGCGGCATAGCGTTTCTTGCGCCACCGCGGCCGGGAATCGGAATTTTTGGGCGGTGCGACCTCTTCCATCGCGAGCACACTTGCGCCCATCGCAACGCGAAGGCAATGCAAGCATTTGAAAGGTCGCGCTTCGGGGGTCGGATTTGTCGCAGGATAGCAACAAGGAAAAACCGCACGCCGGCGCGGGTCATCGCGAGCGGCTGAGAAGCCGCCTGCTCAACGGGGGGGCAGAAGCGCTGGCCGATTACGAACTGCTCGAATACCTGCTGTTCGGCGCATTCCGGCAGGGGGATACGAAGCCGTTGGCCAAGCGCCTGATCGAACGGTTCGGATCCTTTTCAGCCGTGTTGAATGCCGATCCGGGTGCACTGGCACAGGTCAAGGGAATGGGCGAAGCCAGCGCCGCAACGCTGCACGCCATCGCCTTGTCGGCCCGCCGCATGGCGCGCGGGGCGATTGAACAGAAACCGGTCCTTGGCAGCTGGCAGGCGCTGATCGACTATCTCGCCATCGACATGAGCCATCTGAAGCACGAGCGCGTGCGCGTGCTTTACCTGGACACCCGTAACCGGCTTATCCTCGACCACCTGGCGGCAGAAGGGTCTATCGACGAGGCTGCGATCCATCCGCGCGAGGTTATCCGCAAGGCCTTCGACATCGGCGCGTCCGCTCTGATCCTGGTCCACAACCACCCGAGCGGCGACCCCGAACCCAGCCGTGCCGACATCCAGATCACCAACCGCATCGCCGAGGCGGGACGGCTGCTGAACATCACCGTGCACGACCACGTGATCATGGGGCGCGGCAGCCACGTATCGCTGCGCGCCAAGGGCTTGATCTAGGCGGCAGCCTCAGTCCTTGGGGACGACCCCGTGCATCGCGTATTTGGCGGCCAGCTCCGGTGCCATGCGCAGCGCCCGCTCGACATCGGTACGTCCGGCCTTGTCACCTTTTTCAAGGCGCACGATCCCGCGAAGGTATAGCGAGGCGGAGAGGCCCGGCGCCAATTCCAGCGCGCTGTCTAGGTCGCTTAACGCCGCGTCGTAATCGCCCATCCGGTAGCTGACCATTGCCCTGCTATCGAGCATCGGTGCGCTGTTCGTCGCGCGTTCGATTGCTTTCGTGCAGGAGGACAGGGCGCCTTCCGGCTGGACATTGAAGAGCCCGCGGAACCAGCAATCGGCATTCAGGACCGACGCATTGGTCGGCTTGTCGGCCACTTGCTCTTCCAGCGCCGCGATCGCATCGTCCGTCCGCCCGGCAAGCCCGGCCACAGTCGCGAACGTACTGGCATAGGAGCCTTCCTCGTCGTCGCTGACCGGCAGGTCTTCGAGCAGGGCGAGTGCCTCGTCGCGCTTCCCGCCATAAGCCAGCAGCTCTGCGAGATTGAGCGCGAAATACGTGCTCGGATCCAGGTCGTAGGCGGCCTGTGCATCGGCAATTGCGGCTGCCCGATCGCCGAGCGCCTCGTGAACGCCGCCGCGCCAGCTGTGCAGATATGCGCTCGGCTGGTTGGCGATGAGCGTGTCGAGGTCGGCGAGCACCCCCTCCCAGTCGAAAATCTGCGCCTTGAAGGTTGCCCGCTGGGTAAGCGGTCCCCAGTCGTCGGCGGCCGAGAAATCCACCGCACGGTCATAGGCATCGAGGAGTGGTTTCACGCGCTTGGCCAGCGTGGCGCTATCGACTTCCCAGCGCCATGCGAAATCCTCTGGCGCAAGTACCTCGGCCTCCAGCGCGTTGAGCTGGCGCACCTTGCGCTTATGCGCCGGAAGCTCGGACGCGGGGATTTCGCCCAGGTCGTTCCAAACGTCGACACTGAAACGGATGACATTCCCTTCGATAGCGCGCGTGCCGTAGATGGCGGTGTTCGCAAAGCCTTCGTCGATTACGGCGTCGCCCGTCACCTCGAAATCGTCCATCCCCTCCGGCAGGATGACGGAGGCGTTGACGCGGTTGTATTGCGGCCCGCCGGTCTGGACCGGGATATTGCGCCATTCCGCACGCGCACGGTCGGGATTGAAGGCGAACTTGTCGGTCTGGTCGGATGCGAGACGCATACGGCCGTCAGTCCAGGAGAAGTCGCTGGCCATGATGCCTTCGGCGGTCAGGATGCCTACGGCCCGGTCGTCGTCATAGGAGAGGGAAACCGATGTCAGCGCCCCGCCCGGCCCCGACGCGAAACTCGAAGCGAACCGCTTGAGCTGCTCCTCGTCGGCTTCGTCCGCCGCCGCCCTGAGCGTTGCGCCCTGCGGTCCCGAGATCCGCATCGTCAGTGAAAAGAGCGCGGGAAAATCGATCCCGGCCGAATAATCGGTGGTGGCCTCCATCACCATGTCGGGCGACGCCTTGCGCCGCTGCGTCATCGGGACGAGGTCCGCCCCCGCTTCCGGCAATGGCAGGGCATAGAAGAATGCCGGTACGTCGGCGATGTTGGACAGGCGCGTCGCCGTGCTCGTCCCGTCGAGCCAGTAATCCGTGCCGCCGATGTTTGCGCGCACAATCATATGATCGAAATTGCCGGGGATCGGCAGAAGCTCGGGAATGGCATCGCCGCCCTGTGTAGACACGAGCACCGGGATCGCTTCGATACCCATTTGCGTCAGCAGGGAATACAGCAGGACCGACTTCGCCTTGCAGTCCCCGTACCGTTTCTCCCAGGTTTCATCCGCCGACTGCGGCATGTAATTGCCGCCGTCGAGACCGTTGAGCAGGTAGCTGACCTCGTCCTGCACCAGCCGCACCGCAAGCACCGTGCGCTCCAGCGGATCGCTGGCAGCCGCCATGATCTCGCGCGCCTTGGCAGCGACTTCGCTGTCTTCGGCGACCTGCGCCGCCTTCCCGTAATGCGGAGCGAATGCCCGCGAGAGATGCTGCCAGTCCGCGAAGGTTCCGACCCGCAAGATCGGATCGCGATTGAACCGCGACGGCGCGTCGCCCGGCATCTCGGGGAGCTCGTCGATCGGCAGCGCGATTGTGAGCGTATTGTAGCCGTCTACAACTACAGGAGGCTCTACTCCGGCTACATCTTCGGCCCGCCAGTATACCTTATCGTTCTGCGGCCAGCTGACGATCGCGCGGGAGAATCCGACCTGCCACGGCTCCTGGAAAAGGTATTGCGACGCCTGCATTTCATCGCCGAGAGCCTGGTCGTCCACGGTGACGGAATGCGTCACGCGCAGGATGTCGTCGACCTGCAAACCCGATACGGCAAGCGTTGCGGTAAGCTGCCCGTCTAGGAGGCGCTGCTCCAGCCCACGCTCGCGGCGGATCACCTCGAATTCCGTACCGCCCTCGATGACATCGATACGCTCACCGGCGCGAATGATTTCGACGCGGTGCACCGTCAGGTCGCCCTTATCCGGTTGCCAGGATAGGGAAATCGTCCCGTGGTCCATCAGCAATTCGGGGTTGTCGATCCGGATCGCGCTGTCTTCGTATTCGGTGACGACACCATTCTCGAGACGCTGCTGCCAGTCGTAGATAAGCGACGACGGACCGTCCTCCACATCCACCAGGTCGAGCGATGCCGCGTCGATCCATTCGGGGGCCGGCCCATAAAGAATGGCATCGCCTGCATTGGCGGGCGCCGCCAGAATGACTGCCATCGCGGCCGATGCGGCGAGGGTTTTTCGCGAAGTTCGAAGTATCGTCTGATCGTTCATGAAGAACAACTTACCGCAATTCGAAGCACATGCAACGACAGTGAGTGACTGCGTGAAACCGCCTGTTCACCAATATTTCGAATGCATGCCGCCCCTCCCCTTGCCAGCGCGCCCACCCTTGCCTAGCGCGCAGCCCTGCACCGCAATCCCTAGACTCGGAGTCGACCCATGGTCCCCCGCTACGCCCGCCCCGCCATGACCGCCATCTGGGAGCCGGAGGCGAAATACCGCATCTGGTTCGAGATCGAGGCGCACGCGACCGAGAAACTCGGCGAGCTTGGCGTAGTCCCCAAAAGCGCGGCAAAGGCCCTTTGGGACTGGTGGGCAACCAATCCCAAGATCGATGTCGAGGCCATCGACGCCATCGAAGCGGTGACCAAGCACGACGTGATCGCCTTCCTGACATGGGTCGCAGAAAATGTCGGCGATGAAGCGCGTTTCATGCACCAGGGCATGACCAGCTCCGACGTTCTGGACACCACGCTGGCGGTCCAGCTGGCGCGATCGACCGACTTGCTGCTCGAAGATCTCGACCAGCTGCTGGCCGCGATCAAGCGCCGCGCGGAGGAACACAAGTATACCCCCACCATCGGTCGCAGCCATGGCATTCATGCAGAACCAGTCACCTTCGGCCTCAAGCTGGCACAGGCCTATGCCGAATTCGACCGCTGCAAGACCCGCTTGGTCGCCGCGCGCGAGGAAATCGCTACCTGCGCAATCTCGGGCGCGGTCGGCACCTTCGCCAATATCGATCCGAGCGTCGAAGAATATGTCGCGGAAAAGCTCGGCCTTAAGCCGGAGCCGGTTTCCACGCAGGTCATCCCGCGTGATCGCCACGCGATGTATTTCGCCACGCTCGCGGTGATCGCCGGATCGATCGAGCGCGTCGCGGTCGAAATCCGCCACCTGCAGCGCACCGAAGTTCTCGAGGCCGAGGAATTCTTCTCGAAGGGGCAGAAGGGCTCGTCGGCAATGCCGCACAAGCGCAACCCGATCCTGACGGAGAACCTGACCGGCCAGGCCCGCATGATCCGCGCCTATGCCCTGCCTGCGCTGGAGAACGTGGCGCTATGGCACGAGCGCGACATCTCGCACTCTTCGGTTGAGCGTTTTATCGGCCCCGATGCAACCATAACACTCGATTTCGCCCTCGCCCGCCTGACCGGCGTGATCGACAAGCTCCTCGTCTATCCCGAGCGCATGCAGGCCAACATGGATCGCATGGGCGGGCTCATCCATTCGCAGCGCGTGCTGCTCGCCCTCACCCAGAACGGCGTGAGCCGCGAGGACGCCTATCGCCTCGTCCAGCGCAACGCGATGAAGGTTTGGGAATCGGATGGCAGGCTCATGCTGCTCGACCTGCTCAAGCAGGACGAGGAAGTGACCGCTGCGCTGACCAACGAGCAGCTCGAAGAACGCTTCGACCTCGATTACCATTTCAAGCAGGTCGATACGATCTTCGACCGCGTTTTCGGCTGAGCCTTGCGACACGTCTGGTGTGCGCCTAGCATTGCCGAAAAACCGGTGAGGGGTAGCTAAGAAATGCAAATCGTCCGAACGATCCTCTGGATTGCACTGCTAGTGGCGATCCTCGCCTTTTCCTTCGGCAATTGGGACAAGCAGATCGATGTGCGCATCTGGCCCGGCATCGTCTGGGACACCCGCGTGCCTGCCCTCGTCATCGTGTCTTTCCTGATTGGGATCGTGCCGATGTGGCTTTACCATCGCGGCGTGCGCTGGCGTCAAACGCGCCGAATTACCGCGCTTGAACAGGCGACCGCACAGATGGCCGCTCCGCGCGCCGATGAACGTCCCGCTCCTGCAGCCGAATCCTCCATGGCGACCTCCACCACGGCAGAACCCGCAAACCCCGTAGATCCAGAACCCGAAACGCGGTCATGAGCAACCCTGTCTATCTCGCACTCGACGTTCCTCGCCTGCGCGATGGAGTTGCGTTGGCAGAAAAGGTCAAGGCGCATGTCGGCGGGATAAAGCTGGGGCTGGAATTCTTCTGCGCCCACGGCGCGCACGGGGTGCACATGATCGGGCAGCTCGGACTGCCGATCTTCCTCGATTTGAAGCTATACGATATCCCGAACACCGTGGCCGGCGCGATGCACGCGATCCACCAGCTCGAACCTTCCATTGTTACCATCCATGCCAGCGGCGGGCGTGCCATGATGGAAGACGCCAAGGCTGCTGCGGGAGAGAACACGAAGGTGGTGGGCGTGACCATGCTCACCAGCATGGATGACCGCGACCTCCAGCGCACCGGCGTCCAGGGCACGGCGCACGACCAGGTCATGCGCCTTGCGGAACTCGCCAAGGACAGCGGGCTCGACGGGATCGTGTGTTCAGGTCACGAGGTGAAAGCCGTGCACGACCAATGGAAAGACGGCTACTTCGTCGTCCCCGGCTTGCGTCCGGCAGGCAGCGCGGTCGGCGACCAGAAGCGCGTTGTAACCCCGCGCCAGGCGCGCGACGACGGCGCCAGCGTGCTAGTCATCGGTCGCCCCATCAGCCGCGCAGACGACCCCGCAGAAGCGGCCCGCGCGATCGAGGCCACTCTTTGACTTCAATTGTCGAGGCATCCCTTGCGGATGCCGCCGAGATCAAGCTCCTTATCGAGAGCGCCTATCGCGGCGACAGCGCGCGGCAGGGCTGGAACCACGAAGCCGACCTCCTCGACGACGAACGCACCTCGCTCGAAGAGATCGAGCGCCTGATTGAAGACGAGAAAGTCAGCTTCCGGCTTGCCCGCGACGACGCGGGAACACCGCTTGGCTGCGTTGCCGTGACACAGCTCGACGCGGCAAGCGGCTATCTCGGCATGCTGTGCGTCGCGCCCACGTTGCAGTCGAGAGGGCTTGGTGGAAAGCTGCTCGAAGCGGCGGAACTGGCAGCTTTGAAACGCGGCATAGAAACGCTCGAAATGACTGTGATTACACAGCGCTCCTCCCTGATATCCTGGTACGAGCGGCGCGGATATGAGCGGACGGGTGAAACGCGCCCTTTCCCGGTCCCGCGCGATCCACCGCTGGAATTCGCCGTGCTGGCAAAGCGGCTTTCGGGCTCCTAGGTTCTGCTCATGACCAGCGTAGCCATCAAGATCTGCGGGATTTCGACCCCTGAAGCCCTCGACGCGGCGATATCGGCCCGTGCCGATTTCGTAGGACTGGTGTTTTTCCCGCCATCCCCGCGCAACGTCGATGGTCATGCTGCGGCGGCACTTGCCGCGCGTGCAGGTTCGTCCATCAGGCGCGTCGGCCTGTTCGTGGACGCAGACGATGGCCTTATTGCCGAGAGCGTCAAGGCCGGCCGCCTCGACGCCATCCAGTTGCACGGCGAAGAAACACCTGAACGCGTCGCGCAGGTGAAGGATCGGTTCGGCTTACCCGTCTGGAAAGCCATTCCCGTCGCAACCGGGAAAGACGTCGAAAACGCAGAGGCGTATAAAGGGATTGCCGATCTGCTGCTGTTCGACGCTCGGACGCCGAAGGACGCGGCCCTCCCGGGCGGCATGGGGCTCAGTTTCGACTGGTCGCTCTTGTCCGGCTGGCGCGGCAGGCCCGGATGGGGCCTCGCTGGCGGACTTTCTCCCGCAAATGTGGCAGATGCGCTGGAACGGACGGGCGCGCCATTGCTCGACACTTCCTCCGGTGTAGAGACCGCGCCCGGCCAGAAGGACCCGCAAATGATCCGCGCCTTCTGCGATGCAGCGCGCAACGCTTGACGCGCTACACAATCCTGCTATGCGCGCGCCTTCGCTAATTGGCTCCGCACCCCGGTGAAGCGGTAGCCGCGCTGGAATACTGTTCCAGCGGTGCGATGCCGGGTTGGATGGCGGACATTGGGTTCGCTCAGCAAATTGAAGGAAAGACTTATGTCGAAGCGCAAGAGCGCCAAGTACAAACTCGACCGCCGGATGGGTGAAAACATCTGGGGTCGCCCGAATTCCCCGGTCAACAAGCGTTCCTACGGCCCCGGCCAGCACGGTCAGCGCCGCAAGAGCAAGATGAGCGACTTCGGCCTGCAGCTGCGCGCCAAGCAGAAGCTCAAGGGCTACTACGGCGACGTGACCGAGAAGCAGTTCAAGCGCACCTACAAGGAAGCGTCGGCCATGAAGGGCGACACCGGTCAGAACCTGATCGGCCTGCTCGAACAGCGTCTCGACATGGTCGTCTATCGCGCCAAGTTCGCTCCGACCATCTTCTCCGCCCGCCAGATCGTGAGCCACGGCCACATCTACCTCAACGGCGTGAAGACCAACATTGCCTCTGCCCGCGTCAAGGTCGGCGACGTCGTCAGCCTCGGCAGCAAGGCCAAGGAAATGGCTCTCGTCATCGAAGCGCAGAGCCTGCCCGAGCGTGAAATTCCCGACTACGTCGCACCCGACGGCAACGACAAGGTGACCTTCACCCGCGTGCCGAAGCTCGACGAAGTTCCCTACCCGGTCACCATGGAACCGAACCTCGTCGTCGAATTCTATTCGCGCTGATCGCTTCGGCAACGAAACACGAAAAGGGCGGTCCTGCGGGGCCGCCCTTTTTCGTTTCGATTGGTCGTATTTTCAAGAAGTTGCGGGAACCCGATTACGTGGCCGCGTTGTGTCGATGCTATGGTCTTCTATCGCTTCGTTACACGCAACCGCATCGGCAAATGGTATGCCTCGCTCCCTGACGCGCAGCGCAATGCAAACGCGATCGGCGCTGGCTTCACAGGGCCCGGCGGCAGCTTCACGGCCTATCGCGGGACGATCCTTGAAATGCAGGAAAAGCCCGGTCAGCGCGAATGGGCCAAGCGCAAGGACCAGTAGATCATTGCCAGGATGATCGCGGTGATGAGACCGCCCCAGAACCAGTACGGCAGGAACAGCGCCTGCGCGATGTGACCGGTATCCGAAAGCTGTGGCCGCCCGCCGAGCATGCCGCCCTGGCTGAACAGGTAGCCGAAGTCGCGATAGATGCTGATGCAGCCCTGCACGCCGAGGAATTGCACTGCAAAGTGACGATGGTCCGGCCTCGATTTGAATGCCAGCCAGAGACACGCGAGCCCCACGGCGGGGAGCACAAGCCATCCCGTCAGCGATCGCACCCATATCAGCGTCGATAGAAGCAAGACCCCTCCCAGAACCGCCAGAGCATTCCGCGTAGCGCGCCTCGTGCGTGATGACAGGATGAGGGCGCATCCTGCGAATGTCGGTCCCAGAAGCCCGGCTGCTGCGATCAAAGCGCTCGACAATCGCGACGGCGGACCCGCGGACAAATGCGCCGCATAGCCCGAACCATTGGGGAAAATGACCAGCCGCTCGAAGTCGTGGCCGAAGGCGATTGCGGCCAGGCCGTGGCCCATCTCGTGAAACCACGTCGACAGGATGGTGAACGGATAAAGCAGGTATCCGCCATAGGGAGAATGCCACAGGAGGATGGTAACGACCGCCATGACCACAAGCGCGGTTATCTCGCTCCGGTCATTGGGCCGGAGCCCTCCACTTGCGCGCCACGTCGTCATTCTACGCCTTTCCCCGTCATCACGCCGGGATTTCCTCGCCATCATAGGCGAAGCACTTGCCGCTGTCCGAAGGGTCGAGCGACGCAAGCACGTCGAGTAACATCCGTGCGGAGTAGTCAGGCGTGAAGAGTTTGCCTTCCGGAACATTGCGCTGGAACGGCTCGCTCAACCGCGTGTCGACCGTGCCGGGATGAAGGCCAACGCAGAAAGCCTCCGGCTTCTTGCGCGCCAGTTCGATCGACAGGCTCCGGATCATCATGTTGAGCGCAGCCTTGCTTGCCCGGTAGGCATACCAACCACCCAAACGATTGTCGGATATGCTCCCCACCCTCGCGGAAAGCGCCGCAAAGCCGCCACGCCTATCATCGGGCAGGAGCGGCAGGAAATGTTTGGCGACCAATGCGGGCCCGGTGACGTTGATCGCGAAATTGCGCGCCAGGTTATCCGCTTCGAGGTGACGCCAGTCTTTCTCCGGTCCGCTGCCTTCGTCGTGAAGGAATCCGGTCGCCACAAAGACCAAGTCTAACGGGCCGTCCTCGCCTGCAAGTCTCGCTGCATCGGCGATGCTCTTTTCGTCCTCGAGGTCGATCTGCGCACCATCTCCGGAACGAGACAGCTGCAGCACCTTCGTGCCCCCCGCTTCCAGCCTGTCGGCAATCGCCGCGCCAATGCCGCCGGAGGCGCCGATCACAGCTGCGCGGCGCCAGGTCACTGCTTGGCGTCTCCGAGGTAATCCCTGCGAAAATCGGCGGCAAAGGCAGCGAAAGTACCGCCTCCAATCGCATCGCGCATGCCCTGCATCAGCTGCTGGTAGAATGCGATATTGTGTTCGGTCATCAGCATTGCTCCCAAGATTTCTCCCGACTTCTGCAAGTGATGGAGATAGGCACGCGAATAGGTTGCGCAAACCGAACAGGCGCATTTCTCGTCTAGCGGTCCCGTGTCCTCGGCGAACCGCGCATTGCGAAGGTTCAAGGGGCCATGCCAGGTAAATGCCTGCCCGTTTCGTCCCGAACGGCTCGGCAGGACGCAATCGAACATGTCGACCCCGCGCTCGACCGCGCCGACGAGGTCGTCGGGCTTGCCGACGCCCATGAGGTAGCGAGGCCGGTCCTGTGGCAATTGGCCCGGCGCGAAATCGAGCGTGGCGAACATAGCCTCCTGCCCCTCGCCCACGGCAAGGCCGCCGATCGCGTAACCATCGAAGCCGATATCGGTGAGTTTTTCTGCGCTAATCTTGCGCAATTCCTGGTCTAGGGCGCCCTGCTGGATACCGAACAGGGCAGATCGCTCGGCGTGCTCTCCTCCCGCATCGAACCCGTCCCGGCTCCGCTGTGCCCAGCGCATCGACATTTCCATGCTGGCCGCGATTTCGTCACGCGGGCGATCGGCGCGCGGACACTCGTCGAATGCCATCACGATGTCCGAGCCGAGCAATCGCTGGATTTCCATCGAGCGCTCGGGCGTCAGCATATGCTTCGACCCGTCGATGTGGCTGCGGAACTCGACACCTTTTTCGGTAAGCTTGCGCAGGTCCGACAGGCTCATAACCTGGTAACCGCCGCTGTCGGTAAGGATAGGCCGGTCCCAATTCATGAATTTGTGGAGCCCGCCCAGCCTGGCGACACGCTCGGCACCCGGGCGAAGCATCAGGTGGTAGGTGTTACCGAGGATGATGTCCGCGCCTGTTGCGCGTACTGTCTCGGGCTTCATGGCCTTGACAGTGGCAGCAGTGCCCACGGGCATGAATGCCGGCGTGCGGATGTCGCCGCGCAGCATGGAAATCCGCCCGGTACGCGCAGCGCCGTCCGTCGCGTCGATGGTGAACTGGAACCGGCTGGCCATGTCAGAACCCGTAAATGAGAGTGGCGCGGGTCAGCGTGTCGGTCGAAACCTTTCCGACAGGCGGATTGCTGTCGTAATCGATCTGGTACGACAGTCGCGAGCGGAGGCGATTGCTGATTTCGAAATCGAGGCCGCTGACGAAGGTCAGGCTAGTGTTCGATCCATCGACGATCAACTGCGCCTGCCCGCCCGTTTCGGCCAGCGCATTGGCGTCCTGAGTAAACGAAAGCCGTTCGAAAATCTGCCAGTCGAAATCGAGGCCTGCGAGGGCCGCGATGCTGTTTTCCGTCCGGCCGTCGGTATATTCGGTCACGCGGTATGCAGGGCCGGCCTTTACCGACAGGTTGAGCGTGTCGCTGTCCACCAGCTTGTAGCCCACACCGCCCGAGACCGCATAGCGACCCGAAAAACCCTGGATCTTGTCGCGCTCGTATTGCGCGAGGCCGTAGACGAACATGCGGTCGTTGAATTGCCAGCGCGGTTCGTAGGCGAGCAGATATTGCTCGCGGCTCGTCTGGCCGTTCTGGCGCTGGTAATCGAGGCGCGCCCGCAGGCGGTGGCTCCAGTCGATCCCTTCGCGCTTCATCTTGAGCGACGCCGCGATGCCGACACTGTCGGTATTGCCGGAGGACTGGAAGCCACCGATCTCGCCCTCGCCCGACCACAGGTCGAGCGCCCCGGCATTCTCTATCGCGGCGATCCGCGCTTGCTCGGCCTCGGCATTGCGTTTCGCAAGAGTAGCCTTCCAGCCGTTCTCCAGCGTGTCGATTTCACTGGTATCGTCCGGAAAGCTCGAGCGGGCGACCGATATCACGGCATCCACCTTGGCGGCATCGCCGGTGGCGATTGCGTTTTCGATCATCGTCCGGGCGGCTTCGGGAAGCTCGGCGCTGGCGGGCACAGCCAAGCACCCGACCAAAAGGGCTATCAGGATATGACGCAGGTTCTTCATGGCGCCCGCGCCTAGCGTGTCAGGCGCGCAGTCGCCAGCCTGTCTTGAAGATATAGGCGATCACGCCGGTACATGCCGCCAGGAAGGCAAGCGTGATCCCGAAACTGATCCAGATGTTCACATCGCTGCTGCCGTAGAAGGTCCAGCGCAGCCCGCTGACGAGATAGACGATCGGATTCGCCAAGGCGATCGTGTCCCATGGCTTGGGCAGCATGTCGATCGAATAGAAGGTGCCGCCAAGAAAGGTCAGCGGTGTCAGGAACAACATCGGGATGATGCCCAGCTTCTCGAAATTATCAGCCCATATCCCGAGGATGAAGCCAAACAGGCTGAAGGCTGCGGCCACCAGCATGATGTAGATTATCGCTAACAGCGGGTGCGCGATCGAATAGTCGACGAACAGGCGCGCGGTCAGGAGGATGATCGCCGCAAGGATGAGGCTCTTGGTCATGGCCGCCCCGACGAAGCCGATCAGCGTCTCGCCCACTCCGACAGGCGCGCTGAGCAATTCGTAGATCGTGCCGGTGAAGCGCGGCATGTAGATGCCGAAGCTTGAATTGCTCGTCGTCTCGCCCAGCAAGGTCAGCATCAGCAGGCCGGGAATTATGAAGGCGCCGTAATCGACTCCGCCAAGGTCAGGCATCCGCCCTCCGATGGCCGCGCCGAAAACGATGAAATAGAGCGAGGTGGTCAAGACCGGCGCAAGGACGGACTGGAAGGCCGTGCGCAGGAAGCGCATCAATTCGCGCGTGTAGATTGACCAGGTCGAACGCCAATTGATCATGCGGTCTCCCCGTCTTCACCCAGCAGGGTGACGAAAATGTCTTCGAGGCTGCTCTCGCGCGTGTCGATGCCGGTGTAATCGATACCTGCGGCGATAAGGGCCTTGGTGAGCGCTGCGACCTCTTCCTTGCCCTTCCCGGTCCCATCACCGCCCCGGTAGCAGAGCTTGTGACCGCCATCTTCCAGCTCGACAGGGAATTTACACAATTCCGGTGGCAGGGCGTCCAGCGGCTGCGCGAGCGTTATATGCGCTTCCGTCCGGCCGAGGCGCGACATCATTGCGTCTTTTTCGTCTACCATCAGGATGCGGCCGCCGCTGATGATGCCGACACGGTCGGCCATTTCCTCGGCTTCTTCGATGTAATGGGTGGTGAGGATGACCGTCACGCCCCGGTCCCGCATCTCGTCGATGATCCGCCACATGCCCTTGCGCAGTTCGACGTCGACACCCGCAGTCGGCTCGTCAAGGAACAGGAGGTCAGGCTCGTGCGCCAAGGCCTTGGCGATAAGCACGCGGCGCTTCATTCCGCCCGACAGGGCCATGATCCGCTCGTCGCGCTTCTCCCACAGGCTGAGCGAGCGCAGGATTTCCTCGATCCGCTCCGGATTGGGTGGGAGCCCAAAGAGACCGCGCGAATAGGCAACCGCCCGCTTCACCGGTTCGAACATATCGGTGCTGAGTTCCTGCGGGACCAGCCCGATGCGGCTTCGCGCCTTTCGCCATTCGGTCGCCAGGTCGTGTCCGAAAACGCGCATCGTACCCGAGGTAGGCCTTACGAGGCCGCAGACTGCGCCGATCAATGTCGTTTTGCCCGCGCCATTCGGTCCGAGGAGGGCGAAAATCTCTCCCCGGCGGATAATCAGGTCGACATCGTCGAGCGCTTTCAGGCCGCCGGGGTAGACCTTGGTCAGCCCTTCCAGTTCAAGGATCGGTTCCGGACTCAGGATTGCGCTCCTACTCTGCCAGGGCAGCCATTGCGGCGGGGTCGACATACTGGATGTAGGCCAGCAGTGCCTGCATCGAGACGGGATCCATCATGAGCTCTGCCATGGCGATTTCGCCGAGGCGTCCGCCTGCGGCCTGCATCCCCATCTGGTCGCGATTGTTCATGACGACCTTCGCCTGAGCCTTGCAGTCCTTGGTCAGCAAGCGGGCAAAGAGTGCGGCCATCGAGCGATCGACCTGTTCCTTGGCAGCCGTGTCTACCTCGACAAGGCCTTCCATCATGGGCGAGGACGCCATGCTGCCCGCCATCCAGCGCGCGACGAGCGTGCGATCGCTGCCGGTGGTCTTGTCGACCAGGCACTGGCCCAGTTTGGCCGAGGCCTCGTTCGGCGCTGCAACCATGCTTTGCGCCGCGAGCGGTGTGCTGAAGGCGATGGCAGCAGCCGCTGCCAGACCCGTGAGTTTCATTGCGTCCCTCCGTTGGAATGAGGTCGCGACTCGAACCTCGCGGTCACCATAAGCCAAGGATTGGGGGTGCCAAGTTCCTACTGCGGGCCGATCCCCGGTTCAGGGAATGAGAAGTGAAGAGTCGCCGTAGCTGTAGAAACGGTACTCGTTGGCAATGGCGTGGGCGTAGGCCGCCATCATCCTCTCCCTGCCCATCAGAGCACTCACCAGCATCATGAGGGTCGATTTCGGCAGGTGGAAGTTGGTCATCAGGCCGTCAACCGCGCGGAATCGATATCCGGGCGTGATGAAGATGTCGGTGTCGCCTGCGAACGCGCGGATCACGCCATCGGCCTGCGTCGCACTTTCGAGCAGGCGAAGGCTCGTCGTCCCGACAGCTACAACGCGCCCGCCTGCTTCGCGCGCGGCATTGAGCCGGTCAGCAACCTCGGGTTCGATCCGGCCCCATTCCGAGTGCATCGCGTGATCGTCGGTATCCTCCGCCTTGACCGGCAAGAAAGTCCCGGCCCCGACATGGAGGGTCAGGGTTTCCCTGCCCACGCCCGCCTCATCCAGCGCAGCGACGAGTTCGGGCGTGAAATGCAGTGACGCCGTCGGTGCTGCCACGGCACCGTCCTCGGCTGCAAACATGGTCTGGTAGTCTTCGCGGTCCTGCGCATCGGTCTCGCGCTTTCCGGCAATATAGGGCGGAAGAGGCATGCGGCCTGCGCGTTCGAGCAGGACTTCGACCGGTTCGTCTCCCTGGAAAGCCAGGATGAACGAGCCATCGGGCAAGCGCTCTTCGGCGATCGCGGAGACGCCCCCGCCGAACTCGATCAGGTCACCTGACCGCACGCGTTTCGCATTGCGGATGAAGGCTTGCCACCGGCGCAGGTCGACGCGCTTGTGAAGGGTCGCGCCGATCCTCGCCTCGCCCCGACGTCCCTCGAGCTGGGCCGGGATAACGCGGGTATCGTTGAACACCAGCACATCGCCGGCCTTCAGCAGGGACGGAAGATCGCGCACGCCGCAATCGCGCATGGGCCCATCGGCACCCTCGACGACGAGCATGCGGGCGGCATCGCGCGGGCGCGCCGGACGCAAGGCTATGCGTTCGGGCGGCAAATCGAAATCGAACAGGTCTACCTTCATCGCCAGCGCCCCTAGACGCAGGACGGTGTCAGGAAAAGCGCTTAGCCGATCGGGGCGTTGAGATCGTCGGCAGTCACTTCGGGATCCGCCATGATACGCGGAGCAGCCGGGACCGGACGATTGTCGGCCGCGATCGACGCCTGGAGGATGCGGGTCGGGTCCTGCGGCGGTTCGCCGCGATTGATCGCGTCCACTGCGGCCATGTTCGAGATCACACGGCCGAAATTGGTGTAGCGCTTGTCCAGATTGAAGCGCGGATAGAAGACGATAAAGAACTGGCTGTTCGCGCTGTCCTCATCGGCTGCGCGGGCCATCGATACAGTCCCGCGCACATGCGGCATGATGTTGAATTCTTCTTCCAGATCGGGAAGCTCCGAACCACCCTGGCCGGTGCCCGTCGGATCGCCTGTTTGCGCCATGAAACCATCGATCACGCGGTGGAAGATCACCCCGTCGTAGAAACCGGCCCGGGCCAGCGTCTTGATACGGTCCACATGGTTCGGCGCCCAGCTAGGCATCAGGCGGATCGCAACCCGCTCGCCGTTCGACAGGTCGAGCAGCAGGATGTTCTCGCGATCTTCCTGCACGTCGTAACTGATCGGCTGGAACGGCGCGCGCGCAGCCGGAACTTCGGCATCCTGCGCTGTCGCGGTAAGCGGAGCGAGAGCCGTCAGGGCGGCGGCAGCAAGGGCAAGCGAGGTCTTGAGCATCGGGTTTCCGTCGAATTGTCTGATATGCGACACGCCCTAGCGAGCGCGCGCTGTCGGTTCAATGAATAGCTTCGGCAGGATCAATAGTCGCCCAGCCGTCCCTTTTCATCCACACGCTTGACGACATCCTCGCAAACCTCCTGGCTTACGAACGGTGTGATATCGCCGCCAAAAAGGGCAATTTCCTTCACCAGCTTGGACGCGATCGGCTGCAGCGACACGTCGGCCATGAGGAAAACCGTCTCGATATCGTCGTCGAGCTGCTGGTTCATGCCCGCCATCTGGTATTCGTATTCGAAGTCGGCGACGGCGCGCAGACCGCGGATAAGGACATTGGCACCCATTTTCTGCGCGAATTTGACGAGCAGAGCGTTGAAGCCAACGACCTCGACATTGTCGAGGCCCATGCGCGCGATCTCGCGTTCCACCATGGCGAAGCGTTCGTCGGTCGAGAACATCGGGTTCTTCGACGGGTTCGTGGTCACGCCGATGATCAGCTTGTCGACCAGCTTGGATCCCCGGCGGATAATGTCCGCATGGCCGAGCGTGATGGGATCGAAGGTCCCCGGATAAATGCCGATACGTTCGCCCATCAGTGGTCCCTTTTCACGACAAATCGCGCCAGTTCGACGAGCAATGCAGCGTCGGAGCCGTAACCGGCAAGGTGCTGTCCCGCCTGCTCGACCAGCATGTGCGCCTGCGCGCGCGCGGCGTCGCGGCCCATCAGGGTCACGAAGGTTTGCTTGCCCTGTCCTTCGTCCTTGCGCAGAGCCTTGCCGGCCTTCTCCTCGTCGCCTTCGACGTCCAGTAGGTCGTCGGCGATCTGGAAGGCGAGGCCGATGTCGCGTGCATAGGCGCGCAAGTGCGTGCGGCCTTCGGGCGGGATGCGGCCAAGGATCGCCCCCATTTCGACACTGGCGGCAAGCAGAGCGCCTGTCTTGAGCTGTTGCAGGCGGGTAACCTGGCGCAGATCGTAATTCTGTTCGTCGGAAACGATGTCCATCATCTGTCCGCCAGCCATGCCTTCATGGCCGCTTGCCTTGGCAAGAGCTGCCACGAGTTCGGCGCGCACGAATGGGTCGTTGCTGGTGTCGGGCATGGTCAGGATGTCGAATGCCAGCGCGTGGAGGCAATCGCCCGCGAGGACCGCTGTCGCCTCGTCGAACTTCTTGTGGAGCGTAGGCTTGCCATGGCGCAGATCATCATCGTCCATGCAGGGAAGGTCGTCGTGGATCAGCGAATAGGCATGGATCGCCTCGACGGCGCACCCTACATTGACGGCGGCTTGCCGCGTCACTCCGAAGAGCTGAGCAGTGGCGCAGACCAGCAAAGGCCGGACGCGTTTCCCCCCGCCAATCGCTGCATATCTCATCGCTTCGACCAGGCGGGCCCTGGTATCCTGCGGCACGGGAAGGAAAGCGTCGAATGCCCCGTCGACCTCGCTCTGGATTTGGTCGAAAGCATCGGCAAGGAGATCGGGCATTGCGGTCATCGCGTTCACGCCTCAGCTTTCCGCATCGAAAGGTACGGTGCCCGAAGGCTTCCCGTCGGCTCCCTGAACGATCTTTTCGATACGCGCCTGCGCCGCGTCCAGTCTCGCCTGGCAGGCCTTGCGCAATTCCTCGCCGCGTTCGTAGAGTGCAATGCTCTCATCGAGCGGAACTTCCCCGCTCTCGAGATTACGCACGACACCCTCAAGGGCGCGCAGCGCTTCCTCGAAACTCATTTCGCCAATCGGCTTGTCTTGACCCTCTGTCATATAGGGTGAGCATTGACGGGGCACAGCCGCGCGGTCAAGAACATGAAAAAACTGGGGAGCGGTTATGACGTGGATTATCGCATTCGTCGCAGCGGCGCTGGCTTTCGGGGCGCTCGATGCACTGTGGCTCGGATGGGCGGGCAATAATTTCTATCGCCCGCGACTGGGCGACATGCTGGCCGACAGCTTCCGCATGGCCCCCGCCCTCGTATTCTATGCCGCCTACGTCGCCGCGATGGTCTGGTTTGCGGTTCGCCCCGGTCTTTCCGCGGGGCTTGGCAGTGCCGCTCTCAACGGGGCCTTGCTCGGCGCGATCTGCTACGCGACCTATGACCTGACGAACCAGGCGACGCTGAAGCAATGGTCGACCACGGTCACCATCGCCGACATCATCTGGGGCGCATTCGCCACGTCGGTTGCCGCAACCGTCGCCACCTACGCTGCGAGCAAACTCGCCTGAGGGAGGCTGCGGCTCCATGTTCATAGGTCATTTCGCACCGGCTTTCGCCGCGAGCGCCATTACGAGCGAAGCTCCAAAACTGGGTACCCTCTTCATTGCTGCACAGCTGGTGGACTGGGCCTTCATGGCCTTCTTCATGGTCGGTATCGAGCAGGCCCGCATCGAGCCCGGCATCACCGTGATGAACCCGTTCGACCTTTACCATATGCCCTACACGCATAGCCTGCTTGGCACGGCGGTATTCGCGGTGGGCTTCGCAGCCGTAGTCGGCATCACCTTGCGCAACGCGGTGGCTGCGACCTGGACCGCGATCGTCGTGATGAGTCATTGGGTGCTCGACCTCCTCGTCCACCGGCCCGACCTCACCCTCGCAGGGGGCGAGGAAAAGCTGGGCTGGGGCCTGTGGAACTATCCCTGGATCGAGATCCCGCTGGAACTGGGCATTACCCTAGCCGCGTTCATCTGGTTCATGCGGGCGACCAAGGGACCGATCGTACCACCGCTGATCCTCATCGGCGTCATGCTGGTATTCCAGCTGGTCAGCTGGTTCGGACCGCAACCCACCGAATACTCGATCGCCCTGCCGCTCACGGCGCTCGTCGCCTTCGGTCTCATGACCGCGCTTGCCTACTGGGTCGGCACGACGCGCTGGCATCGCAAGGAGGTCGGGCTGGGAGTGGCCAGCCCACCATTGTGGTAGCCGAGCATATTGCGCCCCGGCGCGCAGCACCGTAAGGGCGCGGGCCATGAGCGAAATCACCCCCGACGTCGTTGCCCAGCATGGCCTGTCCGAAGAAGAATACGAGCGCGTCCTGAACGCCCTTGGACGAGAGCCGAACCTCGTCGAACTCGGCATCTTCTCGGTCATGTGGAGCGAGCATTGCTCCTACAAGTCCAGCCGCCTGCACCTCAAGAAGCTGCCGACCGAGGCGCCGTGGGTAATCTGCGGACCGGGCGAGAATGCTGGCGTGATCGACATCGGCGATGGTCAGGCCGCCATCTTCAAGATGGAGAGCCACAACCATCCTAGCTACATCGAGCCCTACCAGGGCGCGGCAACGGGCGTCGGCGGCATCCTGCGCGATGTCTTCACCATGGGCGCACGTCCGGTGGCAAATGCCAACGCTCTGCGTTTCGGGCGTCCCGACCATCCGAAGATGAAGCATCTCGTACAGGGCGTGGTCGCGGGCATCGGTGGCTATGGCAATTGCGTGGGCGTCCCGACCGTCGCTGGCGAGACGAATTTCAACCCGGCCTATGACGGCAACATCCTCGTCAATGCGATGACGGTGGGCGTCGCCGATGCCGACAAGATCTTTTATTCGGCCGCGACCGGCGTCGGAAACCCGATCGTCTATGTCGGCTCCAAGACCGGCCGCGACGGCATTCACGGCGCGACCATGGCCAGCGCGGATTTCGAGGAAGATGCCGATGCCAAGCGCCCCACGGTGCAGGTCGGCGACCCCTTCACCGAAAAGCTGCTGATCGAAGCCTGCCTCGAGCTGATGGCGACGGACGCTATCGTTGCGATCCAGGACATGGGTGCAGCAGGCCTCACCTCCTCCAGCGTCGAAATGGCGACCAACGGCAAGGCCGGCATCCGTCTCGACATGGACAAGGTGCCGTGCCGCGAAGAAGGCATGACGCCTTACGAGATGATGCTGAGCGAAAGCCAGGAGCGCATGCTCATGGTCCTGAAGCCCGGCAAGGAAGAAATGGCTGCGGCCATCTTCGAAAAGTGGGAGCTCGATTTCGCGGTCATCGGCGAAGTCACCGACACGCAGCACATGGTGCTCGAATTCGGCGGCGAAGTGGTGTGCGACATCCCGCTCGGCCCGCTCGCGGCAGATGCGCCCGAATACGACCGGCCGTATCTTTCGAAGGAAGAGTACACGGCTTGGGCGGGCATCAAGCCGATGACCGACCGCCCCGACACCAGCGATGTCGGCGGCGACCTGCTTACTCTCCTCGCCTCCCCCAACCTGTCCTCGCGCAGTTGGATTTCGGAGCAGTACGACAGCCAGGTCGGCGCGGACACGCTCCAGACGGGCGGCGACGCCGGCGTTGTGCGGGTGCATGGCACGAAAAAGGCGCTGGCGATCAGCACCGACTGCACGCCGCGTTACGTCCACGCAGACCCGTACGAAGGCGGCAAGCAGGCGATCGCGGAAGCGTACCGCAACCTGTGCGCAGTCGGCGCGCGTCCCCTTGCGGTCACGAACTGCCTCAACTTCGCCAACCCGCAGCGCCCCGAAATCATGGCGCAGTTCGTCCATGCGCTGGACGGCATGGGTGCAGCCTGCCGCGCGCTCGACTTCCCGATCGTGTCGGGCAACGTCAGCCTTTACAACGAGAGCAAGGCGACCGGCGGCGGCAGCGCGATTCTGCCCACCCCGGCTATCGGCGGCGTCGGCCTGATCGACGATTACGCCAAGATGATGACCATGCCCTTCAAGGCCGAAGGCGAGGCGATCTACCTCATCTGGCCCGAAGAATGGGCCACCCCCGATCCCGAACGTTCGCATATCGGTAAGTCGCTCTGGCTGGCCGAAATCCATGGCCGCGATGAAGGCCGTGCCCCGCCGGTCGATCTCACGCTGGAAAAGAACGCGGGCGAAGGCGTGCGCGAACTGATCGAGGCGGGACTGGTCAGTGCAGTACATGATGTTTCCGATGGCGGACTTGCCGTGGCGCTCGCAGAAATGGCCATGGCCAGCGGCATGGGTGCCGAAACTATCGGCAATGACGATTACACGCAGGCGCAGTGGTGGTTCGGCGAAGACCAGGGCCGCTATGTGATAACCGTCCCCGATGCAGAGGCCTTCAACGCCTATCTCGCCAAGGGTACGGAGAACGAAGACACCGCTCGCGTCGGCTTCCGCCGCCTCGGCACCGTCGGCGGCAACGAGCTGTTCGGCGTCCCGGTGACCAAGCTGCGCGAGGCACACAAGAGCTTCTTCAGCACGTGGATGGAAGGCTAAGGCAGCGCCTGTGGCGCTGCTGCAGCTTGCCCTGCATTACGGCGGGCATTGGCTAGTCCCTTTCCTGTTTGGCCGTGTCCTGTGGGCGAAGACCTGGCTGCGTGCGGGGCTGATCATCGCTTCGGCAAATCTGATCGACCTCGACCATCTGCTCGCAGATCCGATGTTCGATCCCGACCGTTGCAGCATAGGCTTCCACCCGCTTCATGGCTGGATTGCTGCCGGCGTCTATTGCGCGATGCTGCTGGTGCCCAAGTGGTGGGTTCGCGCATTCGCCGTGGGCGCGCTATGGCATCTTGCAGTCGACCTTGGCGATTGCGGCATGCAAAATTGGAACTGACACGATGAGCGCTGGCTATTCGGACACACCCCTCGCCAAGAAACTGTCGCTTAGGGACGGGATTACCGTGTGGTTCGACGGCATGCCCGAAAACATCCTCGACGAGATCGATGAATATGCGCTCGAACTGACCTTCGTATCTGGGCCGGAAGCAGGTCCGGACGCCGCCCACATCTTCGTGACCGATCGGGCCGCCCTTGAACAGAAGCTGGCCGTGCTGCGCGAGGCGATTTCGCCGAATGGCCATGTCTGGGTCAGCTGGCCCAAACAGGGATCGGGCGTCGCCACCGAAATCGACGAACACGCCGTGCGCGAAGCGGGTCTCGCGCTCGGTTTCGTCGATACGAAGAAATGCGCGGTGGACGAGACCTGGTCGGGCCTCAAATTCGCAATCCGCAAGGAATTGCGCTGACCGTCAGGCGGCCTGCTGCTGCGGCGGCATGATCTGGTCTTCTGTAAGACCTTCCTCGCGCATGATCTCAAGGCAACGGAAATAGGTCTCCGGCCTGCCGACGTTCAGCCGCTTGCGCGCAACATCGATGTCTTCACGCATAACCTGCTCGACATCCATATGGGCAAGCTTGGCTGCAGCCTTGCCGAGCCGCCGCCCTTCGTTGATGGCTGCGAAGATCGGGGCCGAGGTGCCCGTGCCCTTCTTGATCTGCCGCGCACCGGCATAAGCGATGAACAGCACGCCCGGATTGAGGTTCTGTTCGTAGCTGAAGCCCAACAGCGCCGCTTCGCCCAGAGCATCTCGACCGTAGCCGGTCAGGATGTGGAAGAGATCGTGCGTGTCGCGCAGGCGGCAGAAATACCATTCCGTCAGATCGTCGTGACGGTTTTCAGGTGGATTGAACTTATGCGATTCGGCGACCAGTCCCGCGGCGGACAGTCCCTCGCGTTTCATGAAGGCAATGTATTTTGCGGCTACCGTACTCGGTCCGCAATCGGCCCAGCGATCATGGTCGTCGAGCATGGCGGGAATGTCCGTGCCGTTGTCGAGAAACCGGCGCCCCTCGTCCGATTGCACGAAGTTCCACGCCTGCTGGTGGCTACGCTTGCCCTTCAGTGCTTCGATGATGTGGAAGACCTGCGCAGTATCTTCCTTGTCGGCGACGAGATTGCGAAAATGGCGCCACGCCTTGAGCGGACGGATGCCACTGGTCTTGCGGTCGGGATGGACGAGGGGTCGATCTGAAAGCGCCATGCGAGACTCCATTGCAGGCAGCAACTTACAATACTGTAAATTGCCTGTCCATGTAACGGGTTCCCTTTCGCGGTCGGAACAGGAATAGGAGGAAGCATGCAAGACCACGACGCCATACCCTATTCCCTGCCAGCGATGGATGACGCCCAGCGGATCGAGCGCGCACGCTCCATGCGGGACCGGTTGAAGCAGCGGCGGACCTGCCGGTATTTCTCCGACGTATCCGTTCCTCGTGAGGTCATCGAAGCCGCAATCGAGGCGGCAGGCACGGCACCCAATGGGGCGAACCACCAGCCCTGGCATTTCGCCGTGGTTTCCTCGCCCGAAAAGAAGCGCGCCATCCGCGAGGCTGCCGAGGCTGAAGAACGCGCGTTCTATGCCGGCAAGGCAAGTGAGGAATGGCTCGATGCACTGGCCCCCTTGGGAACCGACGCCGACAAACCCTTCCTCGAAACCGCACCGTGGCTGATCGTCGTCTTCGCGCAGCGTAAGGGCGGGATCGCAGAAGACGGGAAAACGCAGAACTACTACGTCAACGAAAGTGTCGGAATCGCCTGTGGAATGCTGATCTCGACCTTGCACGAAGCGGGCCTGGCGACGCTGACCCACACCCCCTCGCCCATGGGTTTCCTGCGTGAAATTTGCGAGCGACCCGAGCATGAAAAGCCGTTGATGGTAATCGTTGCGGGGCTACCGGAAGCAGGCGCTACCTTTCCCAAGCACGCTCTCGACAAGAAGCCCCTGTCGACGATCAGTTCCTGGCTCTGACCGGTCGGGCCTCGCGCGCCAGTAATCTATGCGGGTCGATGTTTTCGTCCTGCCAGATTTCATGGCAGCGGCGGTAAGCCGCAGGTTCCGAAAAGCCGAGTGTCTGGCGGGCGTGGTGCAGGTCCATGTGCAAGACCTCGCGGATGGGATGCCCGATCAGGCCGGAGCAACCCTTGCCCGCACGGCGCGCCTCGCGTGCCGCATCGAAGACCGGTGCCTGCGTGTGCACGGATTGCCTGATCTTCAGCGCGCCAGAATAGCCAAGCAACAAGTGCGCCGGACTTGGGGAATGGCCGTGTGTAAACAGGAGAACGCAAGCCTCGCCCAGCGTGTCGCGGCCATAGCCGGTCATGACATGCAACAAATCGTGCGTATCGCGCTGCCTCCACCCGAACCATTCGATCATGTCGCCATATATCGGCCGGCCGGACCATGAACTCTTCTTCGCCAGCCCGTCCGCAGTCAGCCCCTGCTTCTGCATGAAGTCGCAATAGGCCTGCCCGACCGTGCCCTGCGGCAAGGCCCTCAACGCTTCGTGGTCGTCGAGAATATGCGGGAGATAAGGCTCGGACTTGCGGAGCATCTCGCCATGCTCGCTCAGGGCCAGCCGCTCTGCGTCGGGTTCGAAATAATCGGAAGGAAGCGCGTCGTAGATATGGAAAACGTGTGAGGTGTCTTCCTTGTCCTCCACGAGCTTGCGGTAGTGATGCAGCGCGCGCAGAAGATTGCGTTTGCGGTGCGGACGGGCCGGATGGCGAAACGGGATTCCGTCTGCCGCGTGATCCACGCCCGGTCCGGCCATATGAGTTGCTTCGACTACCACTTTTGATCCCTGTTGGGACCGTAGCGCCCTGTTGTCCGATCCTATTGGAAGGATGCGCCAAAAAACCGTTTCGTTTTCAGCCTTCTACCCAATCGGATCGCGCAATCCCAAGTAGCGAGAGCAAGACGGTGAGGTCTTCGCTGACTATCCGGCCGCTTGCCGCATCGCGCGCCTTGGGCTTGGCCCGGTACGCAACGCCGTAATCCGCAGCGACGATCATGGGTATGTCGTTGGCACCGTCTCCGGTGGCCAAGACGCGCGCGCCATCGCCTAACTGGTCCCGCTCCTCCTCGAGCGTAGCGAGCTTTGTCGACGCATCGCTTACGGGCCCTGCCAATTTGCCCGTGAGCTTGCCATCGGCGACGGCAAGGCGATTTCCGACCACCCGGTCGAAGCCGAGCATGTCTGCCACCGGATCGGCAAAATGATGGAAGCCGCCGGTGACGAGAACCGGGCGGCAGCCGTGGCTCTTCAACGTCTGCACCAGAGTGCGTGCGCCTGCGACCGGGCGGATGCGTTCATCCAGGCATTGCTGGATCGCCGTCTCGTCCAAGCCTTCGAGGAGCGCTACCCGCTCTCTCAACGCCGCTTCGAAATCGAGCTCGCCGCGCATCGCGCGTTCGGTGATTTCGGCGACGTGCTGCTTGATGTCCGCATAGTCCGCCAACTCGTCGATACATTCCTGCCCGATCATGGTGCTGTCCATGTCGGAGACGAACAACCGCGGCACTTCGATGGCATGGTCTGCGACCAGCATGTCGCATTCGCCGAAGCATTCGGACAGGATGCGCGTGACCGTGTCGTCCTGCCCGTCGGGGAAGGTGATTTCGAGTACCTCGCCGCAGAAATCCAGCATGGCAGCGGACGCTAGCGGCATGCCTGCCTCGTCCAGCCTCGACCGCGCTGTTTCCAGACGGGTTTCCAGTCCCTCCTGCTCTGCTATCAGTCGCGCGATGAGCACTGCCTATTCTCCTGAAGAACCGTCTCTCGAAAAACCGGTGGCGCTCATCGCAGGGCCGACCGCAAGCGGCAAGAGCGATCTCGCGGTGCGCCTGGCAAAAGCCATCGAAGAGCGCGGCGGTCGTGGTGTCGTCATCAACGCGGACAGCGCACAGGTCTATGCCGATCTTAAGGTCCTTTCCGCCCGGCCCGACGAAGACGAGATGCAAGGCGTCGACCATCGCCTCTATGGTGCCTGGGACGGTGTAACCGCATGCTCGGCAGCCGACTGGGCCGAGGCCGCCAAACGCGAAATTGCCGCGCTCCACGACGAAGGAGCGGTACCGATCCTGTGCGGCGGTACTGGCCTTTACATGCGTACTCTATTGGAAGGTATCGCACCTGTACCTTCTATCGCACAACCTCTACGTGACGAGGTCCGAGGTCTATCCCAGGCAGAAGCGCGCGAAGCGCTGGAAGCAGAGGACCCGGAAGCCGCATCCCGCCTTGCGCCGGCGGATGTTGCGCGCACCGCCAGGGCGCTGGAAGTCGTACGCTCGACCGGGCGTACGCTCAAGGAATGGCAGGCGCGCAAGACCGGCGGCATCGGTGGGGAAATCACCCTTTCCCCGCTTCTCCTCCTGCCAGAACGCGAATGGCTCTACGAACGCTGCGATCGCCGCTTCGGTCTGATGATGGAGGGCGGAGCGGTCGAGGAAGTTGAAAGCTTGCTCGCCCGAGGCCTCGATCCGCAGCTACCCGTCATGCGCGCGATCGGGGTGCGGGAAATCGCAGGCTATCTCAAAGGCGAACTATCGCGGGATGAAGCCATCGTCGCTGGCCAGATTGCGACACGTCGGTACGCCAAGCGGCAATATACCTGGTTCAGGCACCAGCCGCCGGAAACATGGCCGCGGACGAGTAACATTAATGACGCTTTGGCAGACTATTTTGTTTCTTTGTTACGCAAATCGAGTTGACAACGCGCTATTCGTTACTCATACGGAGGCTCCTGTCGGCCCGGTGCTATGACCCCAGCGCCGGGCCGATTTGTGACTGGAAGTGGAGGAATACCCGTGTCGGAAGAGCGCAGCGGCGCCGCAATCCTGATTGAATGCCTGAAGCGGCAGGGTGTCGAATTCGTATTCGGCTATCCCGGCGGTGCAGTGCTGCCGATCTATGACGAGCTGTTCGCAGACGACGGTATCCGCCACATCCTCGTTCGCCACGAAGCAGGCGCTGCTCACGCTGCCGAAGGCTACGCGCGATCCACCGGCAAGCCGGGCGTCGTCCTCGTCACCAGTGGCCCGGGCGCCACCAATGCAGTGACCGGCATCGCCGATGCCTACATGGACTCCATCCCCATGGTGGTCATCACCGGACAGGTCCCCACGGGCCTGATCGGCACCGACGCTTTCCAGGAAGCCGATACCGTCGGTCTCACGCGCCACTGCACCAAGCACAACTATCTGGTCAAAGATCCGGAGCGCCTACGCGCCACGATCGAGGAAGCATTCCGCATCGCCACTACCGGGCGTCCCGGACCGGTCGTGATCGACATTCCTAAGGATGTTCAAATCGCGCTCGCATCCTGGGGCGACCAGGACGATGCGCCCCTGCCCTCGCATCGCTACCAGCCCGAAGTCGACGGCAGTGTGAGCGAGATCGAGCAGGCCATCCAGATGCTGGCGCAGGCGGAACGTCCGATCTTCTACACCGGTGGTGGTGTAATCAACGCGGGACCCAAGGCGACAGAACGCCTTCGCCAACTTCAGAAGGCAACCGGCGCGCCGGTTACCAGCACTCTCATGGGCCTGGGTGCTTTCCCTGCCGATCATCCGGACTGGCTCGGTATGCTCGGCATGCACGGCACATACGAGGCCAACATGGCCATGAACCGGGCTGACCTCATTGTCGCGGTGGGTGCGCGCTTCGACGACCGCGTGACCGGCAGGCTCGACGCTTTCGCCCCGCAAGCGAAGAAAATCCACATCGACATCGACCGTGCACAGATCAATAAGATCGTGCCCGTCGATCTGGGCATCGTGGGCGACTGCGGCAATGTGCTCGATCAGCTGTTGCAGGAATGGGGGGCACGCAAACCCAACGACCTGTCGGAGTGGCAAGCGCGTATTCTTGGTTGGAAAGCTCGCGATTGCCTCGCCTATCCCGAACGCTCCGATGTCATCATGCCGCAAAAGAGCATCGAACGCCTTTTCGCGCTGACGAAGGATCGCGATCCGATCATCACCACAGAGGTCGGCCAGCACCAGATGTGGGCGGCGCAGTATTTCGGCTTCATGGGTCCGAACAAGTGGCTCACCAGCGGCGGCCTCGGCACGATGGGCTACGGCCTCCCCGCGGCCATCGGAGCACAGCTTGGCAATCCCGATGCACTCGTCATCGATATCGCCGGCGAGGCGAGCATCCAGATGAATATCCAGGAGCTTGGTACGGCAAGCCAGTTCCGCCTCCCGGTGAAGGTCTTCATCCTCAACAACGAGTACATGGGCATGGTCCGCCAGTGGCAGGAACTGACCTATGAAAGCCGCTATTCGAACAGCTATTCCGACAGCCTGCCCGATTTCGTGAAACTGGCCGAAGCCTATGGCTGGAAGGGCATCCGTATCGAGGACGAAAGCCAGCTCGATGCCGGGATCGAGGCGATGCTCGCCCATGACGGGCCGGTGATCGTCGATTGCCAGGTGGCCAAGGATGCCAACTGCTTCCCTATGATCCCGAGCGGTGCGGCGCACACCGAGATGCTCCTGTACGGCGATCAAGTGGGCGGCACGATGGACGACGAAGCGAAGGCGCTGGTGTGATGGGCATGCATATGAAGATTCCCACCGAATTCGCGCAGCGCGCGGAACGCAAGAAATGGTTCGCGCGCGAAGATGCAGAACGTCTGCTCGACTGGCTCGAGGATGACGGTCACCGTTTCATCGGCATGGATGTCGCCGAAAAACGCGGTGACGGTAGCTGGGTCCTGCTGCTGGACCAGCTCGATCTCTCGCGCCAGACGGACAATTTCGAAGCGGTCCGCCGCGGGCGCGATTTCCTGCGAGATTACGACGGCGAAGGCCGCATGTTCGAACCAGTCTGGCAGGAGCGCCAGCCGTGAAAATCGCCGAACAGTCCAGCGAGCGTCACGTGCTCAACGTGATCGTCGACAATGAAGCCGGTATCCTCGCGAAGATATCGGGCATGTTCACTGCGCGCGGTTACAATATCGACAGCCTGACCGTAGCCGACATATCGGAAGATCATGCGATCAGCCGGATCACCATCGTGACCCGCGGTCCCGAGCCGGTGATCGACCAGATTCGCGCCCAGCTGGAGCGGCTGGTGCCCGTCCACAAGGTCATCGACCTGACCGAACACGGTGCCCATGTCGAACGCGAGTTGGCTCTGGTGAAAGTCGCCGGAAAGGGCGACGACCGTGTCGAGGCGCTGCGCATTGCAGAACTGTTTCGCGCCAATGTGGTCGACACGACGACGCAGAGTTTCGTCTTCGAGCTGACCGGCGCGCCGGACAAGATCGACAGTTTCATCGTCCTGATGCGTGAACTGGGCCTCGTAGAGGTCGGCCGCTCGGGGATCGTTGGTATGATGCGCGGGCCAGACCGCGCCTAATATGGGGTTAGAAATGCAAGTTTATTACGACGCCGATTGCGACCAGCAGCTGATCAAGGACAAGAAGGTCGCCATTGTCGGTTACGGCAGCCAGGGCCACGCTCACGCGCAGAACCTTCGCGACAGCGGTGTGGGCGAAGTCGTCATCGCCCTGCGCGAAGGTTCGGCCACGGCAAAGAAGGCCGAAGGTGCAGGCTTCACCGTCAAGACGGTCTCGGAAGCCGCCGAATGGGCCGACGTGCTCATGATCCTCGCACCCGACGAGCACCAGGCTGCGATCTATGCGGGCGAGGTTGCGGGCAAGATGCGTCCCGGAACCGCCCTCGCCTTCGCGCACGGTCTCAACATTCACTTCGGCCTGATCGATCCGCCCGCTGACGTGGACGTCATCATGATTGCCCCCAAGGGCCCCGGCCACACGGTTCGCGGTGAGTATATCAAGGGCGGCGGCGTGCCGTGCCTCATCGCGGTCCACCAGGAAAGCAATCAGTCCGGCGGCAACGGCTTCGCCAAGCAACTGGCACTCTCTTACGCCAGCGCAGTCGGCGGCGGCCGTTCGGGGATCATCGAGACCGACTTCAAGGAAGAGTGCGAAACCGACCTCTTCGGCGAACAGGCAGTGCTGTGCGGCGGGATCACCCACCTCATACAGGCCGGTTTCGAAACGCTGGTCGAAGCGGGATACGCGCCCGAGATGGCCTATTTCGAATGCCTCCACGAAACCAAGCTCATCGTCGACCTCCTCTATGAAGGCGGGATCGCGAACATGCGTTATTCGATCTCGAACACGGCGGAATACGGCGACATCAAGACCGGCCCGCGTATCATCACGGAAGAGACCAAGGCAGAGATGGGCCGCGTCCTCAAGGACATCCAGTCGGGTCGCTTCGTGAAGGACTTCGTGCTCGACAACCAGGCGGGACAGCCCGAGCTCAAGGCCAGCCGCAAGGCCGCAGCAGCCCACCCGATCGAGAAGACCGGAGCGCAGCTTCGCGCGATGATGCCGTGGATCGGTGCCAACAAGCTCGTCGACAAAGAACGCAATTAGTCGAAAATCCTTTGCGGTTCAGCGCGATAAGGAGAGGGTGAGGTCATGACGGACCTCGCCTTCTCTTGCGCTTGCGGCACCGTGACGGGTGTCGTGAAAGATGTCGGCCCCGATCAAGGGGACCACGTCTATTGTCACTGCACCGATTGCCAGTCCGTGCCCAAATTCCTTGGTGCCGAAGACCGCATTCTGGATGAGGCTGACGGGACCGAACTTTACCAGACCCGCTGCGCCCGCCTGTCTTTCCATTCGGGCGAGGACCAGCTTGCCGGTCTTCACATGACCGACAAGCCGACCTTGCGCTGGTATGCAAAGTGTTGCGATACGCCGATGTTCAATACCTACGCGAACGGGAAGCTTCCCTATACAACCGTCCTTGTCGCGAATTGCGAGGCAAGCGGCCGATCGGCGTTGGGGCCGGTGCGCGGACACCTCTTCTTGGAAGACGCTCCCGGCAACACCGATGGCCTGAAACCACTTTCCATGAACGCCCTGCTACGCAGCTTTTTCAAGCGACTGATCCGCGATATTTTTTCCGGCGACCGTAGGCGCAATCCATTGTTCGATCCGGCGACATTGCAGCCGATAGCCACTCCGCGAAGGCTCACACCGGACGAACGTCGCACACTCGGTTAGAGTGATCGGATTTTCGTGTCGCCTAATCAGGAACGAGGCTGGCGCTGCGGTTTTGCAAGAGGGCATTCCCGCAGGAGACCGAACATGAAAAAGCCGATCCTCGCCCTAGCCCTCGCCACCAGCGCAGGCCTCGCCGTCACCTCCTTCTCTGCCCAGGGACAAGGTCAGGTGCCGGGCGCAGTCGATGCCAGCCGCGTCGCTGCTGGCACCTACGCCCTCGATCCAGCGCATACCCTCGTGCAGTGGAGCGTGAGCCACTTCGGCTTCAACGACTACTTCGGTCTGTTCGGCGATATCGAGGGCACTATGACCTTCGATCCTGCGGACATCGAAGCGAGTACGTTCGACATCACGATCCCCATCACCAGTGTCGCCGTGCCTAGTGAGGGCTTGCGCGACCATCTCCTGCGCCCGGGCAAGGACGGGGCGGAACCGGATTTCTTCGGTCCCGATCCGGAAGCTGCGCGCTTCGTTTCGACCTCCGTTCGCCGGGTCGGCGACACATCGGCGGTCGTCACCGGACAGCTGACGATGAACGGCAACACCGGCCCGGTCACCATGCTTGTGGACTTCACTGGCGCAGGCCAGAACCCCATGAACGAGGCGCGCACCGTTGGTTTCCACGCCCGCGCGACCATCGACCGGACGCAGTGGGGCATCGATTACCTCGCGCCTGTAGTGGGAAGCGATGTCGACCTCGACATAAGCGCAGCTTTCGAACTGCAGTAAGACCTCTCGACAAGCGCATCGCGAGCCTGCACGACGGTCCGCATGCGCTTGTCCGACTGCCACAATATCGATGATTTCCGAAAGCTGGCAAAAGCACGCCTGCCTTGGCCGGTCTTCGACTATATCGACGGTGCCGCAGACGACGAGCTGACGAAGGCCCGCAACACCAGCGCGTTCGACAGTGTCGACCTGGTGCCGGACGTGCTTGCCGGTGTGGGTAAAATCGACACCAGCTGCACGATTATGGGGCGGAAGAGCGCGCTTCCCCTCATGCTCAGCCCGACAGCGCTCCAGCGGGCATTCCACCGCGACGGAGAACGCGCGGTCGCCTCGGCTGCGGAGAAATTCGGCCTGTGGTTCGGAATTTCAAGCTTGGCGACACACTCGATCGAGGAAATCGCCAGCCTGACCAGCGGCCCCAAGCTGTTCCAGCTCTACGTCCATAAGGATAAGGGCCTCAACGCGAGCATGATCGAACGCTGCCAGGAAAGCGGCTTCGACGCTTTGGCGCTGACAGTCGACACGATCGTATCGGGCAAGAGAGAGCGCTGCCTGCGATCGGGCTTTACCACCCCGCCCCGCTTCTCCGCCTCATCGCTGTGGAGTTACGCGACGCGGCCTTACTGGACGCTCAATTACATCTTCTCCCCCAGGTTCCGCCTGCCCAACCTGGATGGCCACGTACAGGAAGGCACGGGCAAGGCCGTAAGCATCCAGGATTATTTCAACACCATGCTCGACACGAACATGGATTGGGACACCGCCGCACGGATACGGCAGGACTGGGGCGGCACGTTCTGCCTGAAGGGCGTCATGAGCGCTGCCGATGCGCGACAGGCGGTCGATATCGGAGCGGACGCGATCATGATCTCGAACCATGGCGGACGGCAGCTTGACGGCAGCCGCGCCCCTTTCGACCAGTTGCAGGAAATCGTCGATGCCGTCGGAGGCGAGATCGAAATCATCTGCGACGGCGGCGTTCGGCGTGGCACCCACGTTTTGAAAAGCGTTGCGATGGGCGCAACCGCTGCCTCCGGTGGCAGGCTCTACCTCTATGCTCTTGCCGCGGCCGGCCAGGAAGGTGTCGAGCGCGCACTTGCCACACTGCAAGACGAAATCGAGCGGGGCATGCGCCTCATGGGTGTTACACACGTGCAAGAATTGACTCGCGATCGCCTGCGTTGGCGATAGGAAAGAAAACTTCACCTTGTCCTTGGTGAAAAATTGCGCAATTCATGGGTGCATGAACCGCATCGGACTACTTCTGCGACTTACACGCCCTTGGGCGTGAATTCGGTGTGCCATCAGGGTGCACCGCGCACCCAAGGGCCTTTCCGACGATAGCCGAACCCCGATACGAGTTTCTCCATGCCCATGCTTAGCGATCCCAGCGCCAAATACTCGGCCTTTCCACAGGTTTCCCTAACCGACCGTCAGTGGCCGACCAGGACGATCACCGCCCCGCCCCGTTGGCTGTCGACCGATCTTCGAGACGGGAACCAGGCGATCGTCGATCCGATGGATGCGCACAAGAAGAACCGCTTCTTCGATCTCCTCATCGAGATCGGCGTAAAAGAGATCGAAGTCGGCTTTCCCAGCGCGGGCGCGACAGAGTTCGATTTCATCAGCGGCCTCGTCCAATCAGGCCGCGTCCCAGACGATGTGCTGGTGCAGGTTCTCACCCAAAGCAGGGAAGACCTGATCCGTACGAGCTTCGCCAGTCTCAAGGGCGCGAAGCAGGCCATCGTACACCTCTACAACGCTGTCAGCCCGGCGTGGCGCGAAGTCGTTTTCGGCATGACGCGTGAGCAAGTGCGCGACATCGCCGTTCGCGGCGCCAAGGTCATGCGTGACGAGGCGGCGCAGCAACCGGACACCGACTGGCACTTCCAGTATTCTCCGGAAACATTCTCCACCGCAGAGCTCGATTTCAGCCTCGAGGTTTGCGAAGCGGTGATGGAAGTCCTTGCCCCCACTCCCGAACATCCGATCATCCTCAACCTCCCGGCGACGGTCGAGGCGGCCACTCCGAACATTTACGCTGACCAGGTCGAATATTTCATCCGCAACCTGCCCAATCGCGAGAGCGCGGTCATCAGTCTGCATACGCACAACGACCGGGGCACCGGCGTTGCTGCAGCCGAACTGGCCCTGATGGCCGGAGCGGACCGGGTGGAAGGATGCCTCTTCGGGAACGGCGAGCGGACGGGGAATTGCTGCCTCGTGACGATGGCGCTCAACATGTACACGCAAGGCGTCGATCCTCGTCTCGATTTCTCGGACATCGACCGTGTCATCGAAACTGTCGAATACTGCAACGAGCTGCCGGTGCACCAGCGCCATCCCTATGGCGGCGAACTGGTCTACACCGCGTTTTCCGGCAGCCACCAGGACGCGATCAAGAAGGGCTTCGCGGCACATGAAGTGCAGAACGATCCCCATTGGCGCGTGCCGTATCTCCCGATCGATCCGGCCGATCTGGGGAGAAGCTATGAAGCGGTCATCCGCGTCAATTCGCAATCGGGTAAAGGCGGTTTTGCTTGGGTACTCGAGCAGGACCAGGGGCTCAAACTGCCCAAGAAGATGCAGGCCGATTTTAGCCCGCACGTGCAGCGGATGGCTGACGAACTGGGCCGTGAACTTGGCGCGGCGGATATTTGGGATGCCTTCAAGCGCGCCTATCACGTGCAGACGACAGACAAGCGTTTCCAATTGGTCGACTATGAAGAGCGGCGTGCTGCAGACGGCACGCGCCTGTTCAGCGGCACCATCGCGGTCGACGGCGTCGAGCAAACCGTTTCCGGCAGGGGCAACGGCCTCATTTCATCCGTTCTCTCGACCATCGAGGAAGCCTTCGGCCTCCAGCTCGAAGTCCTGGACTATAGCGAGCATGCGCTAACCACCGGCAGGGATAGTCAGGCTGCGGCTTATCTCGAATGTCGCGATAGCGCGGGCAATAGCTTGTGGGGATGCGGCATCGACGAAGACGTCGCTACTGCAAGTGTCCGATCGGTTTTGAGTGCAGCCAATTCTGCGATCGGTCTCGCCGGCAACCAATAGTACCGTCCCATCGCGGGATCAAATGCTTGATGTATACAATCAAATGATAGCGTGTATGGTACAAGAAGGGTCACTATCGCATCAAAACAGGCTGTTACGGCCGCTGGATGAGACGCGCTCAGTTGGAAGACCCCTTCTACGTCATCAAGGCCGATCACCTTCCGGCGCTCTACTATCTGGAGCGCGCTCATCCACGTCCGCGCAGAATGGAATGGATAAACCGCGGTACGAATTCGGTGATGCGCCCATCGACCGTCGACATGCTGTTGCGCACCTTATTCAGGCATCCCCGCTCACCAAGCGTGAAGAAGCTTCATGAAACAGCGGGCCTGCGGGTAACTTTCGGAGGGGACGCAGACCGGGACCGGTTCGCTAGGTCTTTCCTCGAAGCGAGACGCCACATGAAATCGAATTCCGCGCGCGTCGTGACGGCGGTCTTCGAAGGGTCTGAATCCGCGCAGGCTGCTGTCGAAAAACTTCGCGACGACGGAATACCCGATGGCGCGGTATCGATGGTCTGGCGCACCAGCCAATATCTCGACGCCGACTACAAGCCTACCGAGGGTCACGGTTATCTCGGGATCGCATCGGCGATGGCCGGTGGCGGCCTTGCAGGTGCAATGCTGGGGACAGCAATCCTGTTTATCCCGGGTGTCGGCCCCGTGGCCGTGGCAGGCGCTCTTACCGCCTCCGCCTTCTCTTCTGTCGCGGCGTTCTCCGGTATTGTCGGGGCTACCGGAAGCGGAATTGCGAAAATGCTGACCGATCACGATGTCGATGGCGTCTCGGCGACCCTGTACGAGCAGGAAATCCGGAAAGGCCGAGTGTTCGTTTCCGTCGACTGCGTCGAGGCAAAATGCGATCCTGCGAAGATACATGAGACGCTCGATAAGGCGGGTGGCAAGACCGCCGGACTGGATTCCGGCGGACTATCCTGATTGCCGATGGGGAGAATAACGATGAGCGAAGAAATACTCGAACCGGACCTGCCAATCATCGATCCGCATCATCACCTCTGGGATTTAAGGCCGCTTGTCCCAGCCTTTCCAGAGCCGCGACACGATTTCATCGAAGCGATTGCCGGTGCCGCCTATTACACGTTCGATGAATTGCTGGCCGACACGACAACAGGCCATAACATTATCGGTACTGTGTTCATGGAGTGCGGCGCATTTTACGATGCCGGACGCGATGACGCGATGAAAAGCGTGGGCGAAGTCGAGTTCGTGAATGGCGTCGCCGCCCAGGGTGCCAGCGGCTTGTACGGCGATTTTCGTCCCTGCGCAGGGATCGTCGGCCATGCGGATCTGACCCTTGGCGACAAGGTGAAGCCCGTTATCGAAGCCCTGATCGCTGCCGGCAACGGGCGGTTTCGGGGTATTCGCCACGCAAGCGCGTGGGATGCCGATCCCGAAGTGCTTGGCCCGCCCTTTCACGCGCCGGAAGGGCTCTATCATAGCGATGTTTTTCGGGCTGGCTTTGCTGCCTATGCAGATTTCGGCCTTACGTTCGACGCCTGGCTTCTCGAGCCGCAATTGGGCGACGTAATCGATCTGGCGAAGGCTTTTCCCGAGCAGCAAATCATCCTCGATCATTGCGGCACGCCGCTCAATATCGCCAGCTATCGCGGTCAACTGCACGAGAATTTCGATCGCTGGCGCAGATCGATCCATTCGCTCGCGGAATGTCAGAACGTGACGGTGAAGCTTGGCGGGCTGGCCATGGCCTTCTGCGGGATGCCCGAAGAAGGACCGGCCAAGGGCCTCGGCTCCGACCATCTGGCGGCACTTTGGCGCCCCTATATCGAGACCTGCATCGAAAGCTTCGGTCCGGACCGCGCCATGTTCGAAAGCAATTATCCCGTCGATCGCTGGGGTGCGAGCTATCCGGTTCTGTGGAATGCGTTCAAACGCCTCGCGCAAGGACACTCGCCGGACGAGAAACGTGCTCTGTTTGCGGGCACCGCGGCGCGAGTATACGGCATCGAAAATCTGCTGGCCTGACCCTGACGTTTACGTAACGTCAGCCTCGACAAGCGCCCGTGCGCGCCATAGGCGTGCCTGTTCCAAGAGATGAGGAGCCTTATCGCATGAGCCTGCCCGCACCCTTCGACAAATTGCGCATCCCCGTGATCGGGTCTCCCCTCTTCATCGTATCCGGTCCCGAACTCGTGATTGCGCAATGCAAGGCTGGGATCGTCGGTAGCTTCCCTGCACTGAATGCGCGTCCGCAGAGCGAACTCGACGAATGGCTTCATCGCATCACCGAAGAACTCGCCTCGCACAATCGCGACAATCCCGATCGCCCCGCGGCCCCCTTTGCGGTCAACCAGATCGTGCATCGGTCGAACGATCGCATCGAAGCCGACATGGCAACCTGTGCGAAATGGCAGGTGCCGCTGGTAATCACCTCTCTAGGTGCGCGTGAAGAGATTTTCGATGCCGTGCGCGGCTGGGGCGGGATCACCATGCACGACGTGATCAACAACCGCTTCGCACACAAGGCGATCGAAAAAGGCGCGGACGGCCTCATTCCCGTGGCCGCCGGCGCTGGCGGTCATGCGGGCACTCTCAGCCCGTTCGCCCTCATGCAGGAAATCCGCGAATGGTTCGACGGGCTGGTGGCTCTGTCGGGCTCCATCGCACACGGCCGATCGATCCTCGCAGCGCAGGCTCTGGGCGCCGACTTCGCCTACATCGGCTCGCCCTGGATCGCCACCGAAGAGGCCAATGCAGTCGAAGGCTACAAGAAGGGCATCGTCGAAGGTAGCGCCGACGGCATCGTCTATTCGAACCTCTTTACCGGTGTGCACGGCAATTACCTTCGTTCCAGCATCGAGAATGCAGGCCTTGATCCGGAAAACCTGCCCGAAAGCGATCCGAGCAAAATGAACTTCGGCAGCGGCGGGAACACTAAGGCGAAGGCTTGGAAAGATATCTGGGGCTCGGGACAGGGGATCGGCACGGTCAAGAATGTCGGACCTGTCGAAGACATGGTCGCCCGTCTCGAAAGCGAATACAATGCTGCCAAAAAGGCGCTGGCCGAGGCAACGGGTTAAGCCGCCGCCGCCCAGAGCACTTCAGCCATTTCGTCGAGCTCGGAAAAGTCGACGCCAGCGCCTAGCGGATCCTTGCGATTAAGCGTGATGGGGCGCGTATCATCCAGCAGTTGCCTGCGCAGCGCTTTCTGGAGCGCGTGCAATTGATCGATCGCGGCACGACCGGCAGTTTCGCGATCCGATAGGCGCAGGGCCGCCCACCTTGCTTCGATCTCGCCAACACGCTCGATCACCATCGAATTGTAATCGCGATGTGGGCCACGATGCAGCGGCAGGGCAGTTCGCTGCGCCGCTTTCTCGGAGCACGGCAAGAGCATGCCGTTGATCCGGAAATCGTCGAAACCGATGCGCTCCCTGCCCAAGACGGCAAACCTCGATCCGAAGCACCTTCGGTTCAGCAGCTGCCTCGGCAGCAGGTGATGGCGTTGCATGGCGGGATCATGCCCCTTCCCGCCCCGGCGATTGACCGCACGGAAGGGCACGCGGAAGCGCTGATCCCAATAGATGTGGCGACCCAAAGCGACTTCCCTACATCGGATTTACCTCGATAAGATTTGCACCAACCGGCTCGACAGACAGGGACAACCCTTCCTCGGTCGACATTTCGATGCGGTGATCCAATCGCCCCATAGCGACGATCTCATGGATCAGTCGGAGCGCGATGCGGGTCGCTGCGGAGCGATCCTGCGAGAGTTCGGTCGAGAGAACGATCTCCCGACCAAGGAACCAGTCCATCCCGTTAGTGCAAAGACGTCCACTGGGATCGATCTGGAAACCTGCGAGGCAAAGCGCGGGAAACGGGCCGCCTTCGATCCACGAGGCGACCGCCGATCTGAAGAACCTGGGCGGCATGGCCGTACGGGCCGGTCCCCAGCAGACCGCTTCGACACCATCAAGCAGACCTGCCAGACTGGCAGCCATATCGAGCAACGCGCGCACAACAGGCAGGCTGTTGGCGGCATCGGCTAGGTGAGGTCCCGGGGACAGGGCCAAAGCCTCGAAGGAACCCAGATCCTGATCGACCGGGATATTAAGACGATGCTCTATCGCAGGTAAGGAGACGGCGGGACCCGGAGCAAGGCCGAGGCAATCGAAGGTCATCCCCCACTGCAACAGTTCGAGCCACGTTTCTTCCGACTTGGACCGCGCTCTTCCTCGGGCATGATCGGGATTGTAATCGCGCCCGAAGGGATCGTGACTGACGGAAAGCCCCGAGATGGCTTCGGCGGCCTCGATCAGGGCCGGCCTATCCGGCCTGCGTGAACGGGAAAAAACAAGATATACGGCTCCGACGCCGCCCGAACGAGCCAATTCTTCGCCTGCCCCCTCCATCATTGCACGTCCGCCCCCCCGATCCCTCTAGGACCAAGCCTTTAGCGAAAAGCCCCATTGCGTCGAGAGCCTTGCGCCCAATTACAGCCAATTTGGACCCATCACCCGAGATCAGAATATGCCCTGCCCAAGCCCTTCGGCGAATGCCTCGCCCAGTTCTGCCGCTTGCACCAAAGCTTCATCCGTCAACACCTTGGGGGCCAGGATCGCTTCGGGCGACTGCGCTTCGGTGTTGACGATGATGGGATCGGCAACCCGCTTCAATCGCCACCCCTTGGCGATACGATCGATCTGTCGCTGAGCCCCCTCACCGTCGGAACCTGCGGCGATTATCGTCGCATAGGCACGGCCTTCGATCTTGCCGAGGACCGGATAATAGCACCGGTCGAACATCTCTTTCATGCAGCCGCTCATCGTTGCGAGATTTTCCGGACAGACGAACAGATAGCCGCCGGCCCCAAGTATATCCGCCGGGAGGACGTCCTGCGCGGCCATCAGGATCGCCAAATCGCCCGCGCCTTCATTCGCAGCCTGAGCCAGCGCTTCGCTGGCCCCGGTCCTGCTGTGCCAGATGATCAGAAGGGGTTGTGTCGGCATCGTGCTCCAGAGCATCGCGCGTGACTGTCGATTGTCAATGGCAGGCGACTTGCTGGAGGCCTTGCAGAGCGGGTAGGATCGGTCGCATGGCTACATCTGCGCTTCCCTACGTTTACGGCGTCTCACGCTCGCTCACCGGCAAGGCGTGGCGCTGGCGCGGCGGCAATATGGACCTTGGGAAAGGCAATTTCTCGGACGGGCAGGATATCCTGCGTCAAATCCTCTTGGCCAGGGGCGTGGATGCTCAGGATATCGAGCGGCACATGACGCCGACGCTGCGAGATTTTCTCCCCGATCCTTCGGAATTCAACGATATGGATGTCGCGGCAGAGCGTATGGCCCAGGCCATCCTTACAGGAGAGAAAATCACCGTATACGGCGATTACGACGTGGATGGCGCGACCAGTTCGGCGCTCCTTATTCGCTTGCTGCGCGATCTCGGTGTCGAAGCGGACTATTACATCCCGGACCGCTTGCTGGAAGGCTACGGCCCATCGGGTGAGGCGCTGGTCAAGCTGGGCCAGTCGGGATCAAGCCTCGTCGTCACAGTCGATTGCGGCGCGATGGCGCATGAGGCGCTATCGATGGCAAGCGATGCGGGCGTGGATGTCATCGTCGTAGATCACCACAAATGTTCCCCCGAACTTCCGCGCACGGTCGCGCTCGTGAATCCAAACCGGCTGGATGAGAACGACCTTGCCGCAGCGCATGGACATCTTGCCGCGGTCGGCGTGGCCTTCCTGCTCGCAATCGCCGTTGTGCGCACCCTGCGCACCAGCGGCTATTTCGAACAGCGCCCCGCCCCCGACTTGCTCGCCCTGCTCGACCTCGTTGCGCTTGGCACAGTCGCCGATGTGGCGGCGTTGCATGGACTGAACCGCGCGTTCGTTGCGCAGGGGCTCAAAGTGATGGGCAAGCGTGCAAACACCGGCATGGCCGCCCTGATCGATGCCAGCCGCCTGAAACGAAGCCCTGTGTGTTCGGATCTGGGCTTCGCGCTCGGGCCACGCATCAACGCCGGGGGGCGTGTCGGCGAATCCACCTTGGGCGTGCGATTGCTCACCACGCAGGATCCGGAGGAAGCTGCACAGATTGCCGCCCAGCTTTCCGCTCTCAACGAAGAGCGCCGCGCCATCGAAGCTGAGGTCCAGCAGGCGGCGGAAGAGCAGCTTGCGGCACAGCACAACCGTGCCGTTCACGTGCTAAGCGGCGAAGGCTGGCATCCCGGGGTGATCGGCATCGTAGCGGGCAGAATCAAGGAAAAGACGGGCAAGCCCTCCCTCGTCATCGCCGTCGACGATGCGTCGGGCGAAGGAAAAGGCTCTGGGCGATCGATACCCGGTGTCGACCTGGGCGCCGCCATAATCCGCGCGCGTGAAGAAGGCCTACTGGTCAAGGGCGGCGGACACGCGATGGCCGCAGGCCTTACGGTAGAGGCTGGCAAGATAAACGCTCTGGCCGAATGGCTCGACAGCCACCTCGAACAGGCCGTCGCACGCGCATCGGACAATCTCGAGATGCTGCTCGACATCGCAGTCGCGCCGGGGGGGCTTACCCCGGACCTGGTCGAATCGCTCGACGCCGGCGGCCCCTACGGGGTCGGTTGGCCCGGTCCACGTGTAGCAGTCGGTCCTGTCAGGCTTGTAAAATGCGACATCGTCGGCACGGATCACGTCCGGCTGATCGCGAGCGGGGATGACGGAAAAAGCTTCAAGGGCATCGCATTCCGAGCCGCCGACAGCGAAATGGGCCAGGCCCTGCTCCATGGCTCGCGTGGACGGCGACTGTGGCTGGCAGGCCGCGCAAAGATCGACGATTGGGGCAGCCGTCCCCAAGCCGAACTGCACCTCGAAGACGCAGCTTTCGCGGACTGATCGGCAAGTTGCACAATTCGAGGCTTGACGCTTTCGACGCCCCCGCCTAAGTGCCCCGCCACGCCACCGACCCGGTAACGGGTGTGGCCCGTTCGTCTAGCGGTTAGGACGCGGCCCTTTCACGGCTGAAACACGGGTTCGATTCCCGTACGGGTCAC
>NZ_JAIGNS010000004.1 GCF_019711615.1 Qipengyuania intermedia
GGGTGAGGGGGCAGCCGGGGCGGCTGATCGGGAGAGGCTCTCTTCCTCTCCTGCTCGCGCTCCACGTGCGGGCAGGGGGCCTTCACAAGGCGCCGCCAGCAGTCGCTCCCATCCCCAGAGCGTATTGGCTCATCTCATGCATGGCCTACTGTCTTACACTAAACTGGAGTGCGGTGCCATAGGGCCCGTCTTGAAACACGGACCTAGGAGTTACACTCTGTCGCGAGTGGAAGGGGACGGACGAGCCCTACACGCGCAGCGAAAGCAAGTAGTCGAGCCGGCTTTTAGAACGTGCGAAGGCACTGACAGCTCCTTCCCGCGAGGGAGGTGGGCGCGGAGGCCCGCAGCACGGCCCTCTGACCCTAGGCCTCGGCCTTCGGGGACAGGGCGGTTGAGCGGCAGAGCGTATACCCGAGAGGGGGTGATCTATCCAAGACCAGGATGAAGCCGGGGGAAACCCCGGTGGAGGTCCGAAGGGGTATTGACGTGCAAATCATTCCTCAGAGTTTTGGATTGGGGCGAAAGACTCATCGAACCCCCTCTTAGCTGGTTCCCGCCGAAATGTCCCTAAGGATAGCAGCGGCACGCTTGACAGAGTTGCACACGGTAAAGCGAATGATTGGAGGTAGTGGGGGAGAAAATCCTTCATCCGACTCTCAAACTCTGAATGTGTGCGAGGGAGGCGGGGGGCGCAAGCCCTCTGCGACACCCCGTTACGTAGAGGCCGCCTTTTCCCTCCGGCTTGAGGAGGGCAGCCGTACAGAACGGGCTCCGGGAGAATCTGTTGTGCCGTTAGTGGGCCTCACCAGGTAAGCTGGGAAGGCAATTCGGGATGAACCGATAGTCTAGTTAAGACGCGTAACTTTCGGCTCATGAGAGACCATAAATGGCGTCATTCGGTTAAGACAATTCGAAGCTAGAATTGGCAGTATTCATGCTCTAAGGAGTGTCGACCAACTCACGAATCGAATCGAGTGGCCCAGAAAATGGATCGCGCTAAAGCCGGGGGTCTATACTAGACCGTTGATGTGACGGAAAGCCAGGCAGGGCATGCATGGGGTTTTTGTCGAAGGAAACATCAACGCGTAGGCGGGCGTGGGGTTACGCGAAGAAGCGCAGAGGGTGACCTCGCGTGGAGCTGACCCCAGTGCACATCTTGGTGGAAGTAGCAACTACAAAAGTGCAAGCCTTTTGGACTGATGTGGAGAAGGTTTTCATGTCGACTGTGTTTGGGCATGAGTGATTCGGTCCTGAGAGAATGGCGAAGGTCATTTGCCAAGAGGGCAGCCCCGACCTCTCCCGCGAGGGTCTGGGAGGGGGGAGCCCCGCTTCTCGAAAGGGATGCTGGTTAACATTCCAGCAACTTACGTAGCCTGAGGCGATTCCTCTTTTATTAGAGGGAAAGCTGAGATAGCGGTAACGCAAAA